>NZ_CP136682.1:0-3786239 GCF_047716895.1 Alcaligenes sp. SJTW-7
ATGAATGAATTCTGGCAGTCCTGCGTTCAGAAATTGGAGCAGGAGCTTCCCCCCCAACAAATAAGTGCGTGGATTCGTCCACTGGTTCCCCTGGACTTCGATAGTGAGGCCGGGGTGTTGCGCGTTTCTGCTCCTAACCGTTTCAAGCTGGATTGGGTCCGCAAGAATTTTGCTACGCGCATCGAGGAACTGGCCTCGGATTTCTACGAATGTCCCGTAACGGTTCAGTTCGAGCTGCCTTCGGCCAGCGCGGCGCCTCGTCGCGCCCTGGCTGACCGGGCCGCGCCCGCGCCTGCCGGCAGTCCAGCCGGTGAGAACCTGGCCCCGCCCGGCGCCAATCCGGCCGTGACCGCGGTGGTGGATGCGGTACAGGATCGCTCGCGCCTGAATGCCGAACTGACCTTCGACAATTTCGTAACGGGTAAAGCCAACCAGCTGGCACGCGCTGCGGCCTTGCAGGTGGCCGAGAATCCTGGTGTCTCCTATAACCCGCTCTTTCTGTATGGTGGCGTGGGTTTGGGCAAGACACACCTGATTCACGCGATCGGCAATGCGCTGGTCGCCAATGGCAATGGTGTGCGGGTACGGTATGTCCATGCCGACCAGTACGTGTCAGACGTGGTCAAGGCCTACCAGCGCAAGGCGTTTGACGAGTTCAAGCGTTATTACCATTCGCTGGATTTGCTGCTGATTGACGATATTCAGTTTTTTGCCGGCAAGAACCGCACGCAGGAAGAGTTTTTCTACGCCTTTGAAGCGATGGTGGCCCAGCGCAAGCAGATCATCATCACCTCGGATACGTACCCCAAAGAGCTGGCCAATATTGATAGCCGCCTGATCTCGCGCTTTGACTCCGGTCTGACCGTGGCCATCGAGCCACCCGAGCTGGAAATGCGTGTAGCAATTTTGCTGCGCAAAGCTCAGGCCGAAGGCATCGCCATGCCGGAAGAAGTGGCCTTCTTTATCGCCAAGCATTTGCGCAGCAACGTGCGTGAACTGGAAGGAGCTTTGCGCAAGGTCTCGGCTTATGCCCGTTTTCATGGTCGCGATGTCCTGACGGTGGAAGTGTGCAAGGATGCGCTCAAGGATTTGCTGTCCGTCTCCAATGGGCAGATCACCGTGGAAAATATCCAGAAAACCGTAGCCGATTTTTATAAAATCAAGGTCGCGGATATGTACTCCAAGCGCCGCCCCGCCAATATCGCCATGCCGCGTCAGGTGGCCATGTATCTGGCCAAGGAACTGACCCAAAAGAGTTTGCCGGAAATTGGCGATCTTTTCGGTGGCAGGGACCACACAACGGTGCTGCACGCAGTGCGCAAGATCTCGGACGCACGCACCAAGCAAGCCGAATTGAATCACGCATTACACGTACTGGAACAAACTCTCAAAGGATGACCATGCAACTCGTTCAAGCTACCCGCGACGCATTGCTAAAGCCCTTATCCACAGTTGTTGGCATTGTGGAGCGCCGCCATACTTTGCCGATTCTGGCCAACATCCTGCTGCGTAAAAACGGCTCGGACGTCTCTTTCCTGGCCACAGATCTGGAAGTGCAGATCACCACCAATGCCGGCTTTGGTGTGGGTGAGGACAATGCGGCCACCACGGTGGCAGCCCGCAAGCTGCTGGACATTCTCAAAGCCCTGCCCGATTTTGGTGACGTGCGTCTGGGTCTGGACAGCGGCAAGCTGACCATTCAGTCTGGCAAGAGCCGTTTTCAGTTGCAGACGCTGGAAGCGGCTGATTTTCCAGTGCTTACCCTGCCCGAGCAATGGGATGTGTCGCTGAGCATGCCCCAGCGCACCCTCAAGCACCTGTTCAACACGGTGCACTTTGCCATGGCCCAGCAGGATATCCGCTACTACCTGAACGGCATGTTGCTGGTGTTCGAGCCCGGCATGGTGCGTACGGTGACCACGGACGGGCACCGCCTGGCCCATAATGCCACTGCGATTGACGGTGTGCAGGAGCGCCACGACATTATTGTGCCTCGCAAGACCGTGCTGGAAATGCAGCGTCTGCTGGGCGATACCGACGATCTGGTCAATATTGATGTGTCCAGCCGTCAGATCCGTTTCCGTTTTGGCGATGTGGAGTTGATCTCCAAACTGGTGGAAGGCAAATTCCCCGACTTTGCGCGCGTGATCCCTTCCAACTACACCCGCCACTTTGATGTTAGCCGCGACGTGCTGCAAGGCAGTTTGCAACGTGCGGCCATCCTAACCACCGACAAACTGCGTGGCGTGCGACTGCAACTGTCGCAAAACCAGCTGAAGATTTCCGCTTCCAATGCCGAGCAGGAAGAAGCGGTCGAAGAGCTGGATATTGATTATGAACACGAAAGTCTGGACGTTGGCTTTAACGTCAGCTATCTGCTCGATGTGTTGGCCAGCATCAAGGACGAAACAGTCCGCTGGTCTGTGCAGCCCGATGCCAACGCCTCGGTGTTGATGACGCTGCCCGAGCAAGAACACTTCAAGTACGTGGTCATGCCGATGCGCATTTAATGCGGCATGTTCGACAGGCATGGCCCGCCGGGTCATGCCCGCTTGAAGCAGACAGGCTATTACAAGGTTTTATGCTATGACCGATCAAACCACGACCACCCAGCCAGCCGATTACGGTGCTGATTCCATCAAAATGCTCAAAGGCCTGGAGGCCGTGCGCAAGCGTCCAGGCATGTACATCGGGGATACGTCCGATGGCACCGGCCTGCACCACATGGTTTTCGAGGTGGTGGATAACGCGATTGATGAGGCCTTGGCCGGTCATTGCGACGATATCGTCGTCACCATCCATTCCGATAACAGCATTTCGGTGTGTGATAACGGCCGCGGTATTCCAACCGATATCCACAAGGACGACGAGCATCAGCGCAGCGCCGCTGAAATCGTCATGACCGAACTGCATGCCGGCGGCAAATTTGACCAGAACTCCTACAAGGTGTCTGGCGGCCTGCATGGTGTGGGTGTGTCATGTGTGAATGCCCTGTCCGAATGGCTGTTGCTGACGATCTGGCGCAACGGTAACGAACATCAGGTGGAGTTTCGCCGTGGTGAGCGCACGGCGCCCTTGTCGGTGACCGGCCCCGCAGAAGGCCGCACGGGCACCTGCGTGCGTTACCTGGCCGACGTGGAGATTTTCAGCAATATCGAATACCACCACGAAATTCTGGCCAAGCGCTTGCGCGAGCTGTCTTTCCTGAACAATGGCGTCAAGATCCGTCTGGTTGACGAGATTCAGGGCAAGGAAGAAGACTTTGCCTTCCTGGGCGGGGTCAAAGGCTTTGTTGACTTTATCAACCGCAACAAGACTCCGCTGCACCCAAATGTCTTTAGTGTTGCCACCGAATCCAGCGCCGGCGGCACGACAGTGTCCGTTGAAGTGGCCATGCAGTGGAACGACAGTTATGCCGAGACGGTGCTGTGCTTCACCAACAATATCCCCCAACGTGATGGTGGTTCCCACCTGACCGGTCTGCGTGCGGCCATGACCCGCGTGCTGAACAAATACATTGCCGATAACGAGCTGGCCAAGAAAGCCAAGGTCGACACCTCGGGCGATGACATGCGCGAAGGCCTGGTGTGCGTTTTGTCGGTCAAGGTGCCCGAACCCAAATTCAGCAGCCAGACCAAAGACAAGCTGGTGTCCAGCGAAGTGCGCCCTGCCGTTGAAGAAGCGGTGGGTCGGACCCTGGAAACCTGGTTGCTGGAGAACCCCGGCGACGCCAAGGCGCTGTGTGGCAAGATCGTGGAAGCGGCCCGTGCTCGTGAGGCGGCCCGTAAAGCCCGCGAGATGACACGTCGCAAAAGCGTGCTGGAAGGTGCTGGCCTGCCCGGCAAGCTGGCCGACTGTCAGGAAAAAGATCCCGCCCTGTGCGAACTGTACATTGTGGAGGGTGACTCCGCAGGCGGTTCGGCCAAGCAAGGCCGGGACCGTAAATTCCAGGCTATTCTGCCTTTGCGCGGCAAGGTGCTGAACGTTGAAAAAGCCCGTTTTGATCGTCTGATTTCCAGTGAACAGATCACCACCTTGATCACCGCGCTGGGCACCAGCATTGGCCCGGACTTTGATATCGACAAACTGCGCTACCACCGCATCATCATCATGACTGACGCGGACGTGGACGGTGCTCACATTCGTACGCTGCTGCTGACGCTGCTGTACCGCCAGATGCCTGAGCTGATCGAGCGTGGCTACGTCTACATTGCCCAGCCGCCGCTCTACAGGGTCAAGGTGGGTCGTGAAGAGATTTATCTGAAGGACGACGCCGAGGAAGCCGAATTCATGTTGAGGTTGGCCCTGCGCGATGCTGTGCTGACCCCATCCGAAGGCGCGGCTCCCATCACCGGCGAGGCCCTGTCCGATTATGCTCACCGCTATGTGAAGGCCAAGGGCGTGATAGAGCGTCTGTCGCGCCATATGGACGGTGATGCTTTGTCTGCGCTGGCTGAAGGCGTGAAGCTGAATCTGGATACTCAGGAGCAGGCTGAGCAAAGCGCGCAGGATTTGGAAAAAGCACTGTATAACGAGGCGATGCCTAACGTGGTGAAAGTGTTTGCGGCCTTTGATGAGGCCAGCGAATCCTGGCGCGTAGTGGTGCAGCGTTTGCATCACGGCAATATCCGCGTGACCGTGTTCGACCGCAACTTCATGCGTGGCGCCGACCATCAAACCCTGGCCCGTGCGGGCGAGACCTTTGCCGGCCTGATTGGTGAGGGGGCAAAGGTCGCACGTGGTGAAGGTGACAAACGTCGTGAAACCGAGGTCGATGACTTCCGTGAAGTCATGCAATGGTTGTTGACCGAAGCCGAGCGTGGTATGAGCAAGCAGCGCTACAAAGGTCTGGGTGAGATGAACCCCAGCCAGCTGTGGGAAACCACCATGGACCCCAACGTCCGTCGCCTCTTGCGTGTGCAGATTGCCGATGCCATCGACGCGGATCAAATCTTCACGACCCTGATGGGCGATCACGTGGAGCCACGCCGTGCCTTTATCGAGACTCATGCCTTGCAGGCGGGGAACCTGGATATTTGATGACGTGTTGGTTTAGAGAATAGTTGGCCAGTTGTGATTGGATAAGTTGGCCACTGTTTCTGAGGGTATGAGAAGCGGCTTACTTTTCAGGAGCCGCTTTCTTTATCTGAATCGCACCATGGTGTGAATTCTGCTTGAGTTAACTGACAGAGTTTGGCCAGTTCCGGTCATCGGATGACTGAGCACCGTCGTCCGATATAGGCTAGGAGGCGAAGCTTACCGAGGACTGCTTTTCGGTAACGTAGTGCTGGATATCTCAACAGTGTACGCTGAAAAGCAGCTATCCTTAGTAGTAAGCACAGTTGGCTGTGCGAACAGGGTTAAGTACAACGGATACAGAGGCAACCAACCAATCCCACATTCATATGTTCAGACTGAAGATGTATCCCGCCAAGAACGGCGACTCCTTCCTTGTCAACGCTGACGGTACGTACATCCTTATTGATGCAGGCTTTGCGAGTACCTACCAAGACTTCATTGCGACGGACTTGGAGCTTCTTGCAAAGGAAGGGGGCCGGCTCGACTTGGTTGTATGCACGCACATCGACGCCGACCACATCGGCGGCCTTTTGGAGTTCTTCTCGCTTAATGGCACTCCTGACAAACGTGGTATCGAGGTCGACGCCGTATGGCACAACAGCTTGCGGTCATTGCCGTCAACCCCTACAGCGCAGTCTGACGGCTTGTATGACCAGGTGGTTCTTGAAGCCATTCGGCGGCGTGGCTTTCAAGGAGTCGCAACTTCGTCGCCTAACCCCATCAGCGCTCGACAAGGAAGTTCACTCGCCAAGCTCCTTCGACAGTATGGTTACACCTGGAATTCGGGTGACGGCACGAGTTGTATAAGTGAAAATGATTCTCCTGTTTCTCTGCCAAACAATGTGGGTGTTCAGGTTATTGGGCCAAGGACCGTCCGACTGGAGAAGCTGCGCGACTTTTGGTTGAGGGAGGTCCGAAAGCTAGGCTACAAGGGCTCCTCGCAGCCTAGCGACCTCCTCGACGATGCCTATGAGATGTGGTGCGCTACCTTGCCTCCCCCGCCTATCCCTCAGGTAACGCCTATATCGGCCAACAGCAGTCGACGACTCGTGGACGTCTACGCGCCAGATGCATCTATTCCAAATGGCAGTTCTATCGCACTTCTTATCTTCAATGAAAACACTCGACTGCTCTTCTTAGGAGACGCGTGGGCGGAAGACGTCGTAGACCGCTTAAAGGCGCTCCAGCCAACAGCCGACCCCCTCATTTTTGACGCCATCAAGGTCTCTCACCACGGGAGCCTCCACAACACAAGTGTGGAGCTGCTCTCAATCGCAGACTCGCCATGCTTTCTCATTTCATCTGATGGAAGCCGCCACGGTCATCCAGATTTTGAGGTGCTGACCGAAATCGTGGACCGACCGGCGCCGTTTAAGAGACAACTATTTTTTAACTATGAAACTGCTGCGTCCAGGAAACTTGAATCACATATCTCGAGGTCCGACACAGCCTTTAGCGTACATGTAGCTGAGAACAACTGGATTCAAGTGGGAGGACACAACTATGACTGAAGAGGAAATCAAGCAAGCTACCTGCCAAGTCATGGGCAAGGACGAAACTGGTACCGGATGGCTTATCACTGCGGACCTCATTCTCACGGCTTATCACTGTGTAAAATGCGCAGTGAATGCTGGCGAGCCCGTCGTCGTTCAGTTTGGAGCTGGCTCATCTGCGATTAAGTATACAGTGGCCGTGGGTTCATATGACGATGACCTCGATGTTTGTCTGCTGCAACTACCTCTTCAGCTCAATGTCGAACCCATACCGATTGACGCTGATGGCCTGCGTCCTGGTGAGAGGTGGTTCGCATTCGGTTACCCGGTGGCAAAGCTACTGCTAGGGCACGTTGCCAAGGGCGAGATTCAGCAGACCTTAACCGAGCGGGTGCACGGTGTCGACTTGGACCTTTCGGTGGAGCCAGGCACGCACCTGTCGGACTATCGCGGTCTCTCCGGTGCTGCATTGATGGTCGGTGCCGTCTGCAAAGGCCTGCTGCGGCTCAACATCGACAGCGCCATCGGGGCCTTGAGTCTCGAGATGCTGAAGCCTTTCCTGGTGGCGAACTGCCTGCTAACTGATGAACCGGCTGGTAGTGCAGAGTCCGGACCAATCGGAACGCGGCCAGCCTTTGACGCAATCTTCGAGTCCGCTATTGTCACCAAGCGCGGTGGATACATATTTGTCGAGGGCTCACACGGTATCGGCAAGTCTACGTACTGCCAACAATTCAGGCCAGAATCGCCTGAATTGGAAAGGCTCGGCATCTACCAATTTAATGAATGCGCTCGTGGCTCAACGCCAGCACATCAAGCACAACCGGAGGTCTTTTTCGACTGGGTGAACTCGTTGTTCTCCACATGGACGACGGGCAAGCCTGCTAGGTTGATGGAGCTTTCGTACAGCCAGCTAATTGAAAAGACCAACGAGGTACTTCAATCTTTGGCGAAGCGCTGCGCGAAGGCAGGTAAGATTGGCGTGCTTTTTATCGATGGCATCAATGAGGCTGCCGTTGTGGGCGAAGAAGCC
Organism: Alcaligenes sp. SJTW-7; assembly: GCF_047716895.1. Taxonomy (NCBI): domain Bacteria; kingdom Pseudomonadati; phylum Pseudomonadota; class Betaproteobacteria; order Burkholderiales; family Alcaligenaceae; genus Alcaligenes; species Alcaligenes sp. SJTW-7. Next base: position 7,606 of record NZ_CP136682.1, read on the forward strand.
CTAAAGCGATTCGTCAACCTATTGCCGCAAACGGTTCCTGACGGCCTAGTGGTGGTCGTTACTGGCGTTGGGTTGGATTCAATTGCCAGCAGCCTCGGGGCAATCTTTCGAGGTGGGGAGCGTCTTTCCCTCCCAACTCTTGACCGAGACGTCCAATACGGGGTTTGTGTCGAATTTCTGGATAAGGATAAGGCGACCACGGAAATCGTAGCGGCGCTTTGTGACCGAGCGATGGGACACCCGCTCTATCTTCGGTACCTGGCTGACTTGGTAAATGGTGGAGCCACCCCGGATGACATCGCTGAGCTGCCGGTGTTTAGTGGCTCCATTCAAGACTACTATGAGACCATCTGGGCCAGGTTCGCGCTTAACGCTGATGTCGTCAACCTGCTTGGCATCATTGCCCGCCTGCGCTGGGGTGTCCCGACCAATACCCTGACAAGCATGCTTACCTCTGCGGAATTGGGAATATTTCCATCCGCTCTCCTGCGCGTCCGGCACCTACTTGCCAATCCTGAGAACACTGCTATTTATCACCCATCATTCTCAGAGTATGTTGTGCACAAGACGGTAGCCATCGATGAATGGGTACACGCGCGTCTCGCAGCTTTTTGCAGCGTAAGAGAGAGCGGTGACTACGGGGCCTTGAACAAGGTCTACCATGCGCTGAGGGGGGGCCAAGAGCACCAGTTGCAGGCTATTCAGGGTTGCGACCAAGCGTGGGTGGACGATTCTGTGTTGCTCGGCGCAGAGCCAGACGTTTTGCTTGCAGATATTGAAGAAACTCTCGCTGCAGCCACCAGATTCGGGACAGTAACTGATGTCGTTCGCCTGCTGCTGCTCTCTCAGCGTCTGACCTTCCGCTACAACGTGCTCTTCGTGCAGTCGGCTGAGCTCGTGGCTCTAGCACTCATCTCACTCGGAAAAACTGAGAGCGCGCTTCGGCATGTCGTCCGCAACGGTCGTTTAATCGTCTCGGTAGATGAGGCTTTCGCCGTGGCACATGCCCTGACACAACAGGGCAGCCCTGAGCAGGCTATAGAAGTTTTGGAGCTAGCTCAGCGTGAAATAAATACAGTCTTTGAAAAAATGCACTCTGAAAACGGCGTCAGCACTGGAGAGTTGTTCAGGGCCGTGACTCTTCGACTGCATGCTTTTTCACTTGCGCAAGCCGCGGGTGACGACCCACCGTTCACTAGATTCCTTCGCGCCATCGTCGAAGGAATCCTGCGCAGCCCTCATGGCAACTTCTCGAAAGATGAGGGGGATGAAATACTTCGGCAGTTGACCGGCGAGATGATGGGGGCGCGGCTTTGCTTCAAAGGCGATTATCGGCCTTTTCTGAAGCTAGGTCTGCCGGCCGAAGTGGATTTGCGCCACCAATTGCTTTTCTTTCTTCAGACCCTGAAGCATGCCGAAATACACTCAGAATATTACGGATTCGCGCTCAAGCGAAACATGGTTGACCTCGTCCTTTCGGATATTGAAAGAGCTATTGATGCGCCTCTGCGTCCCGAGGACAGGCGATTCGACTTCGCGGATGTTTTGATTGAAACGGGGGCGGCTGCCGGTCTCGTCAAGGCGTACTCCATGGGCGTAGATATGGGCGACGGGAAGCTGCCCTTTTACACTCAGAATCCAGCTGCTCCTGACGAAGCTCTCTTCGAGAGTGCGATGCTGTACCTTCGAGCATCTTCATTCCTTGAGAACGGAAACGCCGTACCTTCAGTGCAAATGCCGACCTCAGAGGATTGGGAATCGTCGCTTGAGGACATCGCACGAGTCGTTGCATGGTGTGACGGCAAAGGCCGAAGGGCAATGGCTACAAAAGACCAAGCAGGTCTGGACGCCGTATGGTCGTTCGTAGCCGACGTGCTTCTTCCGTGCTTCGCCTTCAAGCTTGAATCGCGTATCAGCTGGGAGGCAAGTTACTTGATTCCAGAGACCGTGGTTCCGCGGCTATACCGGCGCATCGCAAAGCTGGTGGTTGATTGTTTTCCGACGAAAGCGGCAGTATTGCTCGACGCGATAGAGGACGGGTTCGACGTACAACTTGGCCTCTACAACGAAGGGTTTCGACAAACGCTCCAAGGAGTGCTGAGCCTCTTCGTCGAACGCAGCCCGGAAGGACAGAACGCGGATAAGGTCTTCACGCTCGTATTACGTTGGAGGGATTACGTCGTAGCGAACTTGGAAAACAGGTTTGAACTTATTCCAGAGCTTCTGCAGATTGTCCAGTTGTTGGCCCGGCAGGGAGCGAACGAGGAGGCGCTTGGAACATATAAATCGGTGCTCTCGTTCTCGATGGGACCTAGCTGGTACAAAGAAGACCAGCTGTCCATGATGACCGGCACACTGGAGACGCTACCCACTGCATTCCCCGTGAAGACGACGTCGCTCGCCCAAATCGCTGGTCTCTTAGAACGTGCAACTGGTGAGATGACGTTTCAGCGTTTTATCCGTGCCGACAAGGGTAATTTCATTGGGCAGCTCTGCCGACGGTCGCTTTTCTCGGATGCTGTTAGATATTTCCAGCATCAGAGCTGTGGAACGCTCGATGAGTTGTTCTTACAGGCGACGAGTGGCAGTCTCGACCGCGTCTCAACTCTTGTAGGCATGAGGTTTCCGGGGGCCGCCCTGGAAGAGCAGGCCGCCCTGCTTGCGCTGCTACGCCACAGCCGTGGGCAAGCGAGCTGGCAGTTGCGTTGGGCACTCCTCGAAGTGTACCAGCACGGTGACGAACGACATCTGACTGACTGGGGGAGGGAATACGCAGCCATCATCACGGAACTGGTAAGTAGCGCAGATGACTTGGCACAGGCAAAGGTCCGGGTCCACTCGATTGTAAACACTTTGAACTCTGAACGAGCTTGGCTGTTGTTAAGGGCCCTTGTCCCTAGCTTGCCGCCCGCCCTTCGTCCCGATTACGCGTATCTCTTGGATGAAGTGAAGTCCAAACTCGATGAGCGCCAGCTTGAACAACTGACATCGAGTTTTGGTCTTCGCTATGAGCAAGAGGAAAGAGACAAGACGCCGAGATTTGACGTTGACACTAAGCAGCCGAACGATGGCGTAGTTGAGGAGGAGGATGCCGAGGATGACCGCTTATTTATGCCCGGGATGTTTGGCAAACGTGCAGCAGTAAAGGACGCCTGTACTCAGATTGAGACCGCGCGCATACTGCTGAAGCGACGCAACTTCTCGGCAGCGACTCAAGAGTGCATCGGGGCGCTACAGACGTTGCAGGCAGGGGGATGGTCGGTTTGGTCGAATAACCATTCCGGCAGCGACGCCGACCGACTCATCAGCGCTCAAGTTCAGAATGCCGATGACCTCGCCAGACTGTATGGACCACTTGCTCTCGAAGAGCGCCATACGCAACGCTGGGTGATTGCATCCCACCTCATATCTTTGGTTGGGGAAAAGGTCGACGCAGCTCAGCAAGCTGCACTGTTGGAGGTAGTTATTGACCATGTCCGGCAAATTGTGGGCGACGCCTCATCGGCGCAGTTTGCATATATTGGTAACTCTGCAACTGGTACTGCATCTGAGTCCCTATTTGAACTCTTGCTTTGGACATTAGACCATCCGGCTTGGGAGCGTCGCGACAGCGGTGCCGCCATGATACTGTGGCTTGCACGCGCTAACGGAGATTGGCTTTCAAGTCTCGCTGGTCTGGCTATCTCGATGGACAGGAGAAATCGCGCTGATATTGCTTCGGCAACGCTGGACATTCTCTCCCGTGAAGACCCTGTCGGATTGTGGCAGCACATCGAGTCGCACATCGAGATTGTTCGGGTTACCGAGCAGTGTCGGCATGTCGGTAGATTCACGACATTCATACGAATCGCTGAGCGCGCGAGCAAGCGTGGTATTGATTCAGCCGTGACGGCCTTCAAAATGTTGCAAGAGAGGTTCCCTGATAACTCTCCAAGCCCCATTCCTGCCACAGACGTGCGGCCACCAAGTTTCGTGCCGGCGACGCTGTATATGCTTTGGCACGATTTGTCCAAGCTCGGTGTACTTACCGAAGACGTCCTTCACGCGTTCACGGCTCAAATGGCCGCCTCTTGTTCCCCGCAGACAGTTGAAATGGCCTGCGAGTTGGAATCGCTGGTCGCGGAGGGTGGTCGAGAAGACCCGAATCTTCCAATCGGCCGTTGGGCTTCAATCGTTCACTATGCCTTAAATACCGCGCTCTTCCAGTCTATTCCTGCCAGCAAGTTAAGAAGTACTGAGGCCTTGCTCAGGGTCTACAATCCCGAGAGTCTCCTAGAACCAGAAAACGGGAGGAACTTGTTGGCAAGTCTCGTTGCATGTTTGGAAAGTCGTAGGGAACGAAACTACCGGCCATCGAATGAAGAGTTGGTCTTCCTTGACTTTCAATGCTTCCTAGAAATGGAACGACGTGTCGTTCATGTAGAACTCACATCGCACCTTGTTCCTCCTGGGCAGTCAAATCACGTGAAGACCATCCCACATACGTTCAAGGCGACCGAGTTGCCCCGACCAGGGCCGGATGAGCCCATTGCTGTCTGTGGCAGAGCCAGGCCGACTATTGCTTATTTTGGCTCCATTAGTCCAGCAATCCCTACGCCTCGATTTCTGCATCTCGTGGGGACACAGGTATCGAGCACTGTTCGGTACCATTGGAGGGACGGCGGTACTATCGAGAGCTTAGGCTCAAATCGTCGATACGAGAACGCCTTGCTTGCAATTGAACGCGATGCATTTTCCCTGCCTTGCGGTTGGAAAATGCTATGGATACTACGAGTCGATGGAGAAGTCCGAGCAGTGTTAGACAGTTTTTAGAGAGGAGCTAAGCAATGTTTACAAAGATGCATACACCCTTCACTAGGGCCGAGTTTGAGGAGCGTGTGAACTATGCACGAGAACAAATGATAGGCGGGAAGATGCATTTCTCCAAAGGTCTCAGGGGGTTGGATAGTCTGCTCAATGTTCGCTACCTTCCAAATCGTCGAATTGACCTTCTCAGTATTGACGAGATGGCACGAGTGCACGTAAATACGATTTATCAGATGCGTAATATAAACTTGGATGGAGGGTTATTAGACGAAAAAGAACAGTGAAGGGCGGCAGAGCGCCGTAATGTCAATACTCCGCGTGTGTACTCATCTTGGCCTAAAGTGCCATGTACTAACAAACGGGGGAAAGGTATTTGACTTTGTAAGAGCCAGCAACTGGTGCACTGCTGAGATTTATATCAACCCTCTCGCCGTTAACTTATAGCTCAATGTGAAGAGCTGTAAGTTTGTTGTATGAAAATGGACCTAGTACGTGCTAAGCAAAGTTATGTGAATAAGCACTAAATTCTTGCCAATTTCGTAATTGTTGGATACCTTAAGCATTAAGTAGTTTAAGCAGGTAATTGATTTTACTGACTATTTTCACAGTGTTTTCCCGCTGTTCTGGGAGGTTGCCCTATTTATGAGAGGGTACTGAACAGGCGGGAGGGACAAAATGCTGTCGAAACATGTCGTTGAGGTAGTCAATTTAGAGGCTTGCGCGATGCCGCAGGCCTTGAAGCTTGCACAGTGCTGTGAATATTCTCAGTGCTCTGTGTCGTCTACTCCCCTGCCCCGTCTATGCTTATCTGACTTGACCCAGATAACGCCCCCAAATCCGCAGTTTCAAAAATCCACCGTCAAAAAAGCGACCTTTTTCACTATACGTGCCTCGAGTCATATTTTTATCGAGGTTAGCGTGTCGTATTCGAGTGGGAAAACTCCCGTCATAGGGAATAAATCAGAGCACAACGTAAATGCCATGGGAAGCACCCCATGGTGAATAAACTACATATCGACCCGTTGGGCGCTACGCGTCAGCTGGGCAAGCGCGGTGCACTGAAGCAAGCTACCTTTCTCCAGCTTAAGAAGAATCCAGAGCTGTTATCTGTAGAGAGCTCCTTTGAGGTTCTGCTGGCTAAGCTGGCAGACCTGTCTAATGCCGTCACACAGATTGATTACCAGCCGTTCACGGTAGATGTCGTGAACGAGCGGATGCTGCTCAATCACGCCCAGCTGCAAACTCACCGTCAGAAACTTAAAGACTCAGGGATGAGCGGTGTGTTCTATACGCCGGATTTGCGCTTTCGGTGGCGAACGCCGAAGGGCAATGTTGATGAGGTGATAGAAGCCAAAGATGTGAATTGGGTGCCTTCGTTGGGGGATGAGTACACCGAAAAGCTGCTGCACACGCGTGCTCTACTGGCGCAGCGCGGCATTCAGTTTGGCTTATATGCGGCAGGCGTCACAGAGCTGTATTTATGGGCTTTGGTGTCGAACGTGAACAAGCTTCATGCACTGATGCTGCGTCGTAAAGATGCGATGAACACCCCAAGCCCTGACTACCTTCAGTATCTCGAGCACCGGGATGCGTTGTTGGCGTGTGTGAAAGCAGAGCCTGCAATCAGTCTTGCACAGCTGGCCAAGCGTTTTGATATGACGCTTTGGGCGACTTGGCATTTGTTGATTGATGAGTTGGTAAGTATAGACCTGTGGTGTGCGCCGTTGGGGCCTCAAACTACGGTGGTGGATGCGGGTAATGCACCAGAGGAGCCGGCGCTCTTTAGGCGCTCTATGCTTGCCTTGAGAAACACGTCTTGGGAGGTTTTATGCCAGGACAACTGACTGAGCTAAAAGAGGGGCAAGTGTTTGTACGGGGCGACGAGCGTTTTTTTGTCGTTGCTATTAACCGTGCTTTGAACCAAGTCCAATTACAAAATGCTCACTCTGAACAGCGTGAGTTTGTGGACTTACCCCAGCTATACACAGCCGTTGCGGAAGGTCGTTTGACCTATCTGCAGAGCAATACGGGCCAGAGCGCAGATGCGCCGATTGTGGCCTTGAGCGATGCGAGCTTGTCCGAACTATCAAAGGCAGAGTTTACGTTTCGATTGCGTGCGGTGAAAGAGATTGAGCGCTTGCTTGAGCAGGGGCATTCCGCTTGTCAGGTATATGAGATGTGCAGTCAGTTGGTACCTGAGCCCTCTTCTGGACCTGTGCGCTGCGTGAGTGCGCGAACGGTTAGACGCTGGTATGCCGTATACCGACGTCGGGGGCAACAAGCCTTACTTCCGGGCCACAGCCGTAAGGGCCGTACGAAGTCAGTCTTGACCCTTACTCAAGAGGAGTTGATACGCAAAGTCGTTTACGACAACAGTGAGAAGCCCTACCTGAGTATTAAGGATTTATGCATTAAAACCAACCAGCGCTTATCGGTACAGGAGGCCGTTGACTGCCCAGCCAAGCCGATTTCTTACGCTCGGGTGCGAGACGTTGTCGTTCGACTGCCCTGGACGGTACGTCATGCGCATAAGTTCAATCCCAAACTACGCCGTGCGATTACCAGCTTTGGTGTGGAGAGCTACAAAGTGCAGTGGCCCTTTGAGCGTGTGGAGATGGATTACTGCAAGCTGCCGATTGTTGCCCTGTTTGGTCAAGGTGGTAAGCCGGTTGAAGTATGGGCTGCAGTAGCGATTGATGTGGCCACCGGCCACCTTCTGGCGGCTGAGGTATTCATGCGCCCGCCTAACGGTACGGATGCACTGCAAACCTTCCAGCGAGCATGTTGTGGGTTGGATGAGACTGAGTTTGAACGCCTAGGCATTAAGAACCGGTTGCAGGTGACAGGCGCTATCAGTGAGGTCGTTGTCGATAACGGCTCGGAGTTTCGTAACAGCGCGTTCACACAACTGACAAACCTGGGGACAAAAGTGACATTCGCCCCCGCGTATTCACCCTACCGAAAGCCCTTCGTGGAGCGTGCGATTGGAGCTCTGAAGTCTTTCGTTAGTAGCTTGCCTGGCTCTACGGTGAACTTAGCAGACCGCAGTGCAGCGGACTTGGAGGAAGGAGCACGCCAGGCATGCATTACCGTCGATACATTACGCGACTACATCAATGGTTTTATTTTTGATGATTACGCTCTGAGAACAATAGGACGCCATGCGCTTACGACGTGCTTGCTCGGTGAGACGACGGGTTTCACCCCTACCGCGCGGATGACGGCGACGCTAGCAAGTTTCACCCCTGCCCCGCCCCCATCAAATGAAGCGTTTCGCTTGGCGCGTATGGTGCGCCATGAGCGAACACTACAGAAATCAGGCATTGAGTATGAAACGCTGCCTTACTCAAGTCCAGAGCTTCATGCGCTCTACAACGAGATTGGTATCAGTACGCGCTCTCGGCTCGTGCCCGATAAGCTGGAGATTTTTGTCGACCCGCTGGATGTACGAACGATTCATGTTGTGCATCCCGTATCGAAACAGCGCTTACAGGCACATTTGAAATACAACTTGCCGTATGCCATGACGCTGGAGCATTTTAAAGATGCTCGTGATTTTGCACGCACCAAATTCAAGTCTGAGACATCAGAGGCTATCACGCAGGCTTTCCGTATTCGCGTGATGGGTGCGGCTGAAGAGCTGGAGCGGACAGTCAAAGTCTCGCGTGCCGATAAAAAGGCGAGACGCTCTCAGGCGACATTTCTCGGAACAGCCCAATCAGCGCTTGAGCAGCCGGCGCTTAGACAGCATCGGTTCGAGTCGACAGCGTCGCAAGAGGTGTTGCCTCAGCCTCCGGAAATGGCTCTGGAACTGGCCGATATTACGCCTGTGAGTCGCCACAGGAGGCCGGGTAAATGAGTGCAGCAGAAAAGCAAGCACGGGTGAATTCTCTGCGCGCATGTGTGCAGGAGGATTTTTATCACCATAGCTATGAGCGGTTTTATACGACGTTAAAGGCGCTGGTCGTTAGTAAGCTTCATGCGGATGCAGGGATGCGTGAGGTCATCATGTTTCTGGGGCCTGCACGTATTGGGAAGACGCGTATTTTGGAGGCGTTGGACTTGGGGTTTGGTCAGACACGTCATACCGGTGCGGGACGCAGTAAAGACTTGGTGTATGTCAGGGTGCCAGAAGGTGGCACGGCAGGTTCAATCTTAAGCGCCATATTGCGTGCTATGGGTGAGCCCTATCAGACAGCGATAAAGTTGAATGAAATGCGAAACCGCGTGCGGCAGCGATTCTTGAGTACAGGCCTCAGAGTGGCGATATTTGATGAAACCCAGCACATGGTTGAGGAAGGCAGAAAAACGGCTGTACGTGCCGCATCCGACTTCATTAAAGGGCTGATAGAAGAAAACCCACAGGTGACGTTCATCTTTTCAGGAATTCCCTTAGCTGCGCGACTGCGAGAGGAGAATCCGCAGCTTCGTGGGCGATGCGATAAGCCCATATATTTCCTGCCTTATGGCTGGCACAGTGCGCCGGAGCGAGAGTGTTTTGCAGCCGGTGTATTAGCGGTTTATCAAACCGTGTGCAGTGTCATGGATGATGAGTCTGTGGATGCGATGCGGTTTATTAAGGCTTGTTATTTGCTGGGTGGCGGATGCTTTGGCTTTGTGATTAATTTTGTACGTAGCCTAGCGAATGCGTTAGAGCAGGATGCTCAAGCCTCTCATCTACAACCGCATCATCTCGCCCTCGCGTTTGCGAAAAACTCTCGTGATACCGAGTACAGCCTGAACCCTTTTGAGTCGGCTGATGAAATTTCCGATGAGATGCTTCTGCAGGCTTGGAAGCTTGTGATGGTGGAGCACGGGTTGCAACGCTTTATCCCCATCGGGGCATTGGTGGGGGCGGCATAATGCAGACGGTTTTTAACGTACTACCCATCCAGACGGATGAGTCGCTAGCCTGCTATTTATTACGCGTTGCGACGTCAGAGTCTGTGCCGGGGATACGCGGTTTAGTCGGACACCTCGACTGTGGGGTGAGTAATGCGGCATTGAATCGGAGTATTGAGCGCTTAGCCGATTTTACGAGGCAACCAGTGGCCGCCTTGCAGGCGGCGCAGGTGTGTCTACATCCGACGCAACGTACGCTACGCGAGAAGTTTGCACGCATGAGCCGTCATGCTTATTGCCCGCACTGTGTTAGCGAGTATGGATACTTTCGTAGCGCATGGCGTCATGGTTTAGTGACGGCCTGTACGCGTCACCGATGCCAGCTTGTGGATACCTGTTCTGCGTGCAGTAAACCGGTTGAGCTGTCACGAGCAAACCTACTGTTCTGTGACTGTGGACAAGAGTTGGCGGCTACACAGGCGCCCCCTGCTGAGTCGGCAGCTCTTTGGGTTGCAGCAGCGATTGGGGGCGAGGTCTCGCAAGAGCAAGACTGGCCAGACTTTGGAAATACGACCACTGAGCAGTGGCGAACCTTTGATGAACTGATTTTCTTGTTTGGCAGCTATAACCAATCTGGTTCGGCAGAGATTACACAGCCTAGAAGAACTGTAAAGTTTAGTTCGGTATCTGAGGCCAGAGACTTTCTAAAAACGGCGTGCGCGAGCTTTGTGAGCTTTCCGCAGGGGTTCGAGAGTGAGGTGAAACACCGCTTGGAGCATGGCGATAAGCGTAAAGCAGGATTGGCCAATCGCCTGGGGGCTTGGTTTCGAGCGTTTCGCAGCCTAACCGATGGGGCCTACCCTGAACTGCGTTCGGCGTTTGCGCGTAGTGTGGCGTCAAACTTTGATGGGCATGACTCAAAGAATGCCTGGATATACGAACTGGCGCCAGCACGCTATCTCAGCCTGACTGACGCGGCGGCAAGGCTTGGTGTGAAAACGTCGAGATTGCGCATGATGCTGATGCACATGCCTAGTGCAGCACCGGTTAAGGAAAACTCGTTCAACACGGTGACTCAAGAGCAGTGTGATGAGCTCAGGCAGCATCTGGATTCAGCGCTTAACTTTTCGCAGGTCATCGACATCACCGGGCTGACAGAGTCCGTGCTTCGGCAATTAATACGTGTTGGACTACTGCCCAAGCGTGAGCGCCAGGCTTGGGATTTAAGTCTCTATAAGCCATTTGACCGAGCAGATGTTCAGGCTATGCAGTGTGCGTTATTTGGCTACATCGAAGCGGATGACAGGACTGATTTACAAACCGTCAGTATCAATGATTTGAACAAGCGTATGGCTACGAATAAAGCCGTATTGGATGAGGTGTTCGAGCAGCTTGCACAAGGCTCTTTAAAGGCGGTGAATGCCAACATACCTACGAAGCTGGGTGATTTGCAGTTTGACCGCGAGCAAGTGAGGCTTATCGTGGGTAATTCGCATGATGTAGCCATGCTAACGGCAGAGCAATTGTCGCGTATGACAGGCTGGAAATCAGAGAGTATTCGCCACTGGGTAAAGAGTGGTTTATTGGTCGGTGAAGAGGGACAACTGCGCGGGCGCCCCGTGTATTGGGTGTCAATGCGAGCGGTGCATCAGTTCATGCGTGACTACAAGGTGGTCAGTGAGTTGGCTGGTCACCTTGGGACAAGTCCAAAAGCGGTGAGCGAGCGCTTGAAAGCACTAGGAGTACCCATTCTTGGGACGATGCAGGTGGCACCGGGAGTGATGCGAGGAGGGCTGGTTGCGGTGAAGGATATTTTGTTCAGTGGGTTAAGCCCTAAGCAGGCACAACTGTTTGATTTGCCATCTAAGCCAACGCGCTCATGATGGTTTAAATAGTGTTTTTTGTTCTGTCCGAACCTCAGGAGGTTTTATGCAAGTAACTCTACAACGTCGTGGTGACGAATGGTTTGTGGTCGTACCCGATGAGTTCGTCAAACAGCAGCAACTGAAGGAAGGTGACTATGTGCATCTGTTGGCACACAGCAAATCAGAAAGTACCGTAGGTCGTGACAGGCCAGCCCGTAGATACACCCTCAAAGAACTACTCGCTGAGATGCCGGATGAAGTACCTCGTGTTGAGGGCTGGGAGGAAATGCCTTCAGTAGGACGAGAGTTATCTCCGGACTAGGCTTTTGCGTGAACGCTGCTCCTGACACATAAGGCCCTCGCTCTAGGCGAGGGCTTTTTTATGTCCCATGCTTTGTGGTTGCCAGGCAAGTGTCTTTGCACGAGCTCTGATAAAGGGGTGGCCAAGTTATCCATACATACTGTCCAACTATTTTTCGCACACACTGGGTAAAATGCTTGTGGGTCAATGAGTCCCTTGGCCAAGTTATGTGGAAACCAACAGACGGTGTTCACAATTCCTGCATTCAGGAATTCGTGAAAAACCTTGTGTTGATGTGGGTACCCAAAATGGGCTCTGGCATTTTTGCTGGGGCTCATTTTTTTGATGATGGCGAATGAGTGCTGAGCCCTGAAGATTCAGGCTCATTGGGCAGGCTCAATTAATCTTTGACAGCAAACACTGGCTGATCAAGTGCCAGGTAGCTTAGTTGTCATGAGGTCGCGCGCTCCAGGAATGTAAAGGCGCACAATCACGCTTATATGGTCTACTTGCAGTGATTCACCCTGCTTCAGAACGAACGAAAAGAAGGGGCGAGTGGGTCTGAAGGTGGCACTTGGCGTCGGCCTTGCAAGGCCTCTTGGTCGATAGCGCTGACGCTATAAATTATTCAATAACTCTTTGTTTGGAAATGGTATGCGACTGGACAAGTTTCTTGGTGAGAGTACGGATCTGAGTCGTTCAGACGCACGTAAAGTGCTTAAAAGCGGGGAGATCACGGTTAACGGGGAGGTGGTGACCAAAGGCACCCACGTTGTGCAAGAGGGCGATGTGGTGTGCTGGGACGATGAGCCGCTTGCCTTGATTGGCCTGCGTTACATCATGCTTAATAAGCCCGCTGGTTACGAGTGCAGCCTTAAAAATAGCGCCTACCCGTCCGTGATGATGCTGATCGATGTAGAAAAGCGCGAACGCTTGCACACCGTCGGTCGATTGGATGTGGATACTACCGGCTTGATTTTGATTACGGATGACGGCCAGTGGACGCATCGTATTATCTCGCCCCGTCATCAGTGCGATAAGGTCTACGTGGCGACATTGGCAGAGCCTTTGCCTGACAATGCAGAAGAACTGTTCAAGGCCGGTATCTTGTTAAATGGCGAGGACAAGCCAACGCTGCCAGCCGTGCTGGAACGCATTGATGAACGCACCGCAAGGCTGACCATCCAGGAAGGGAAATACCATCAGGTGAAACGTATGTTCGCGTCCCTGGGGAATCTGGTTCAGACCTTGCATCGTGAGCGTATTGGCTCCCTTTCCCTGGATGACAGTCTGGAGCCCGGAGAGTCGCGTTATTTGACCCCTGCCGAGGTGCAGCAGTTTGCAGAAGAGGGTTAAACGGTTTACCTGTTCCAGTACGTGGGACGAAGCCTGTTCTTGAAGCAAACTGCCGAAGGCACGGTGCTGCTTGGCGTTTGCTGGCCTTCTAAGCTGCATCACCGTATGGGATCGCGGATCTGGGACGCAAACCCAGCCTGAACCTGGATTCTTTGCCACGTAGCGTGCATACCGCCTGCCGTGTCGTTCCTGAGCTTGCCCCTTTGCCTGTATCGCCAGCTCGCAGGGTTTAACCGTAGCCGTGATGGACGAGCAGCCGCGCTTTGACGGGCAGGTATTCAGGCAGGCGCCCGGGGAGTTTGCGGCGGCGGCTCCGGACTCCCTGCACACCTCTCTTTTTCACACAGCTTGTTTGAACCGGCGCGTGACCTAAGGCTGTGCAGTGGCATTCTTTTGCCGTTTCCTCAGACCGGTTGTTCCAGTATTTCCTGCAGACGGCTCAGCAGTTTGTCGCTGGCGTTGTGCATATGCCGTTCGCAGATGGCGATGGCACCTGCTTCGTCACCCGATGCAATGGCCGCAGCCAGCTCTTCATGCTCGTCCCAGATGGACAGGCGCTGCTCTGAAGATTGCAGTACTGCCCCCATGACACGGCGCAGGTGCACCCAGTGGACTTGGGCGCTTTCAGCGATCATGGGATTGCCGGACGCGTCGTAAATGGCCTTGTGAAAGGCCTCATCGGCTTCGATCATGGCGCGCACATCGTGCCCCCGGGCCACCTTGCGTCCCATGCGGATCAGGTCCGGGTCCAGCACGGCACTTTGGCGTGCCGCCAGCCGGGTCGCCAGGACTTCCAGAGCGCCACGTACTTGATACAAATGCCCGATATGTTCCAGATCCAGTGGCGCGACCATCACGCCCCGCCCTTCGGCATCTTGCAACAGCCCATCTTTTTTCAGTAACTGGATCGCTTGCAGGACCGGCGAGCGCGATACGTTGAGTTGCTCGGCGATGTCTTCTTGCGTGATGCGCGAGCCAGGGGCCAGGGAGCCGTCACTGATCGCATCGAGCAGGATGCGATAAACCTCGTCCACGTAGTGGGGACGGGCCTGCAACTTACCGGAAAGCTTGGCATGCATGAGGTCTGGAACTCCGATACAAACAAAAAAACAGGTGAAGGCCGCAACGGCGTTGCGGCCCCGGGTTTCATCAAGGCGTGGAACGCATGGATTGCAAAAGCATGGCCATGGGGTCCGAGTCCGAGCTCGCCTGTGCGTCAAAGGGGTTGCCAAGCGGGTCATCGGCCTGCCGCGCACCGGGTGTCAGGCTGGGCGAAGGTCGGTTGAGCTGGAGGAGAATTTCTTCTTCGCTCAGGCTGACCGTCTTGTGCAGTCCACCCGTCACCAACTGCGGATAGGCAATCACAATACCGACCACCAGCAATTGTAGTACGACGAAGTAGGCTGAGCCCTTCCAGATCTGCTGGGTACGAACCCGAGGAATAGTTTGGCGACTAATTGAATCCACATAATCTGAACGGGGTGCCACGCTACGCAAATACAGCAGAGCAAAGCCAAAAGGCGGTGTCAGAAAGGAGGTTTGCAGGACCAGGGCGATGACAATGCCGAACCAGATCAGATCAATGCCCAGGCTGTTGGCAACGGGTGCCAGCAGCGGTACCACAATGAAGGCAATCTCAAAGAAGTCCAAAAACATGCCCAGCACAAAGATGATGGCACTGACGGCAATGACAAACCCCAGTTCGCCGCCGGGAATGGCATCAAACAGATGCTCTACCCACAGGTGGCCGTCTGCGGCGCTGAAGGTGAAGCTAAAGACTGTCGAGCCGATCAGGATGAACATGACGAAAATAGCCAGCTTGGCGGTATTTTCCAGGGCCTGGTTCAGCAAGGTCCAGTTAAGGCGTTTGCGGATCAGGGCCAGGATTAGCGCACCAATAGCACCCATGGCACCGCCTTCCGTGGGTGTGGCAATACCCAGGAAAATCGTGCCCAGTACCAGAAAGATCAGGATGACCGGAGGGATCAGGGCGAAGACAAAGCGTTCTGCCAGCTGCGAGAGCAGCCCCCAGCCTGTAACCCGATTGACGGTCGCAAACAGGAGTGCGCTCAGGGAGGCGACAACCAGGGCAGTGATGGCAACTTGATCCGTGGGGGCCTGAGCCGGCTGGGAAAAGACCTGGGCCATGACTTCGTTGTGCAGACCTGCCCAGGTAAAGCCGATGAAAGCGCACAACAGAACCAGCATGCCCAGTGACCGGCGTCCGCTGGCGCCCGCGGCGGTGACCTGGCTTCGGGCCTGCTCAGGCAAGGCGGGCATCCAGCTGGGGCGAAGCAAGGCCAGAATGATGACAAAGCTGATGTAGATCACCAGCAGCAGCAAACCGGGGCCCAGCGCAGCGGCATACATATCACCGACGGACCGGCCCAACTGGTCGGCCATCACAATCAGAACCAGAGACGGTGGCAAGGCTTGCACCAGTGCCCCCGAGGCCGTGATGACGCCGCTGGCGATTTCCGGCTTGTAGCCGTAACGCAGCATGACAGGCAGGGAGATCAGGCCCATGGAGATGACAACCGCCGAGGTGACGCCGGTGGAGGCTGCCAGCAAGGCGCCAACCAGAATCACGGAGACGGCCAGACCGCCGCGGACGGCGCCAAACAACTGCCCCATGGTCTCGAGCAGGTCTTCAGCCATGCCCGAGCGTTCCAGAATGATGCCCATCAAGGTGAAAAAAGGGATGGCCAGCATGGTCTCGTTTTGCATGATGCCAAAGATGCGCAGCGGCAAAACCTGGAACAGGTTGGTGGGAAACAGATCCAGGGCGATGCCCAGAACGCCAAAAATCAGCCCGGTGGCCGCCAGGCCAAACGCGACGGGAAAGCCGGTCAGCAGGAGCACAATCAGGCTCAGGAACATGATGGGGACGAAGTTGTCCGTGATAAAGGAGACAATCATCGCGCGCCCTCCTGGACAGTCGATAGCGCTTGGGCAGGCACATGAATAGGCGTGTCCTGGGCGTTATCTTCGGCAATGCAGTCCGGTCCTTTGCCTGTCAAGAACAGGATACGTTTGACCAGCTCGGCCAAGCCTTGCAGCAACAGCAGACTAAAGCCGGCGGGAATCAGCAGATAGGCGGGCCAGCGCACCAGTCCACCGGCATTGCCGGACATTTCACCTGAATGCCAGGCGGCGGTGAAAAAGCCCCAGCTCAGGTTAATGACAAAAAGACAGAACGGGATCAGGACGACAACAATCCCGGCGATATCGACCCAGTTGCGTCCCCGCGCCCCCAGGCGGGTGGAGATGAAGTCGATGCGAACATGGCTGTTATGCAGAAATGCGTAGCCCCCTCCCAAGAGAAAGACAGCCGCATACAGGTACCACTGAGCTTCCAGCATGCCGTTGGAACTCAGGTCAAAGGCCTTGCGAGTAATGGCGTTGCTGGCGCTCAGAATGGTGGTGGCCAGCAAGAGCCATTTGATGATGAATCCGATACAGCGGTTCAGGTGGTCTATTCCCCCCACCATGGTTTTCAATGCAGTCATTTTTGTCTCCGCGAATATTGTTGTGTTCGTCGTTGTGCTGCCGGGGAGTGTTTGATAGCGGACGTGTGCAAGCCGCGTGGTAGCAGGTGCTGTGGTGACTCCTTGGGCCACGATCGTGCCCGAAGTAAATGGGGTGTGCCCTGGCGGGAGCCAGGACCAGGGGATGGCCTTACAGGTCCAGAACCAGTACGTCCGAGCGTGCGCGTGAAACGCAGGCGGTCAGGCAATGGCTTTGCTCATCGGGACTGAGGATGTAGTCCTGGTGATCAACATCCCCTTGCAGGTAGGTGATGCGACAGGTGCCACACAGGCCCGATACGCAGGAGGTGGCAATAGGCACGCCTGCTTGTGTCAAGGCATCGCTCAGGGATTGATCGGGGGCAACCTCAATGCACTGGCCGGTACTGGCAATTTGCGCCACGAAGGCACCGGGAGGCAGGGTATTGGCATTGGGGGCGGGTTCGGGCGCCTTGAAGTGTTCGCAATGCACGGAACCGGCAGGCCAGTGTGAGCTGGCCTGGGCACAGGCCTGCATGAAACCGGCTGGGCCGCAGTAATACACGTGGGTGCCTTCATCTGTATTGGCCAGCAAGTCCTGCAGGTTCAGACCTTGTGCCGGATTGCCATTGTCCAGATGCAGATGCAGGCGGCCTTGTTCCTGCCACCTGCGCAGTTCAGGGCCGAAGGCTGCCGTGTTGGTGTTGCGGGTGCAGTAGTGCAATTCAAAGGGCTGGCCCTGAGATTCCAGAAAGTGGGCCATCGCCTTGATGGGGGTAATGCCTATCCCCCCGGCCAGCAAGATGGAGCGGCGGGCGTGCGGGTCCAGTCTGAAATGATTGCGGGGTGTGCTGACGGTTACCTGCTGCTGGACCTGCAAGGCGTCGTGCAAGGTGCGTGAACCGCCTCGTCCATTGGCATCGCGCAAGACAGCAATGACGTAGCGGTGACGCTCATGCGGCGGGTTGCACAGCGAGTATTGGCGGATCAGTCCGGCCTGGATATGGACATCAATGTGGGCCCCGGCTTCGAAAGGGGGGAGTTCCCCGCCGTGAGGACAGCAGAGCTCGTAGGAATTGATACCCTGCGCTTCGTAGCGGATCTGCCGGATCTGCAGCGATAGCAGCCCGTCTGGTTGGGTGACCGCCTGGACGGGAGTGGCGGGTTCTGCAATGGCGTTCATGGTGCTCTCCGTAGGGGGCACCCGCTCCGATGGGGCGGGTGCGGCGGGCGATCAGGCCTGGGCAGCGACAGCGCTGAGCGATTGTTGCAATTCCTGCATGCTTTGCTTGACGAAGGCTTCACGTTCGGCGCCTTTCATGCCATCGGCAGAGGTCAGGATGCGCACGATCTCGCGGGTGGCATGGCGGCGGCGGGAGACTTCCTGCGCCACATCGTCGGACTCGGGGATGGACAGCACATTGCCCGAACAGTAGCTGTTGGGCGCGCCACCGCAGTCTTTGAGCCATTGGGCAAAGCCTTCCGGGGTGGCGGCCGGGTTGGCGCCACGCAAGGCATCGCGCAGCATCTTGCGGAACATGTACAAGCCAGCGTCAAACTTGGTCGGGTTCTCCAGCGCATGGACGGCAATCGGACGCTGGCTGATGATGGCCTCGTAATCGCCGGGTGCCTGCTGGCATTCCTTGTAGTTGTGGCGGGCACGGTGATCGGACGGGATGGGCGGCAGGTCTTCCAGCTTGTACTTGCCGAAGCGTTCAGGGCGTCGCATGGCGACCTGCCCTTCCAGAAAGTCGATGGTCTCATAGCCCACCATGTCCTTGTTGCCCACTGCGCGTGTATCAATCCCTGGCCCCATGACGCGCCAGCCGATCATTTTGCTGTTCTGGTCGTCTACCGGCACCGTCCAGCGCACGATGTGAAAGCGGCTGAAGAATTTTTCTTGCGAGCCATCTTCCGAGGTGTAGGCATGCAGGCTCAGGTTGGGAAGTACCTGGTGCTGAACACGGATAAACAGATGATCCTTGCTGGCACGACGCGCGCCGGCGCAAGCCAGACTGCGACCGTTGTGGACAGGGATGAACTGCATGTCGGGCGCCACTTCCATGGAGGCCGCGCCCACCTCATCGAAGGTGGTGCCCTGGTAGTTGCCGCCCACCACGTTTTTGGCGGCGTGCAAGGCCGTGGGATGGAAGTTGTCGGCCGCATTGTCCTGTACTTGCAGCCAGTTGCAGTGCTGGAAGTTGCTGAAAGCCACCAGTTCATCGCCGGGCATGACGGTGAAGTTTTCCTCCCATTCGGGGAAAGGTGGTTCGGCATCGGGTGGGCCCATATAGGCAAAAATCAGGCCATGGCGCTCGAAGGCCTTGTAGGCACCCTGACGGATGGAGCAGGCATATTTTTCGCCTTCGGCCTCTTCGCCTTTGGGGTACGGCACATGCAGACAGGTGCCGTCCACGTCGAACACCATGCCGTGGTAACAGCACATGATGCCCTTTTCCTGAATGGCACCGTATTCCAGCGAGGCACCACGGTGCGCACAATGGGCGTGCAAGACGCCGATCTGGCCGCTTTTGTCGCGAAAGGCGACCAGTTCCTCACCCAGGATCTTCAGAAAGCGGGGCGTGTCTGTCAGCTCTGCCGCCATACAAACGGGGTGCCAGAAACGACGCATGTACTCGCCCATGGGCGTGCCAGGGCCTACTTCGGTCAGTTCAGGGTCATGCTCGGGGATGCGGTTGGTGTAATAGCCGCCGTAGGGAATCAGTTTTTTTTCGGTCATGTCGTCCTCGTGTACAGATCAATGGTGGAAGGGTCAGGCTACTTTTCGGTCGACCAGGGCCTGGGCCTGAATCCAGGGCATCATGGCGCGCAGCTGCTCGCCGACGATTTCAAGGCGGTGGCGCTGGTTCAGGCGTCGATGGGCATTCAAAGAGGGTTGGCCGGCACGGCTTTCCAGGATGAAATTCTTGGCATAGGTGCCGTCCTGAATGTCGCGCAGCAGCGCTTTCATGGCCTGGCGTGTGTCTTCGGTCACGATGCGTGGACCGGCCTGGTATTCGCCAAATTCGGCATTGTTGGAGATGCTGTAGTTCAGGTTGGCGATGCCGCCCTCGTATAGCAGATCCACAATCAGCTTGAGTTCATGCAGGCATTCGAAATAGGCCATTTCTTCGGCATAGCCGGCTTCGACCAAGGTTTCGAAGCCACACTTGACCAGATCCACCATGCCGCCACAGAGCACCGCCTGCTCGCCAAACAAGTCCGTTTCGGTTTCTTCACGAAAATCGGTTTCGATGATGCCGGAGCGCCCGCCGCCATTGGCGATGGCGTAGGACAGGGCCAGGTCACGAGCCTGACCGGAACGGTCGGCATGAATGGCGATCAGGTGGGGAACCCCGCCGCCTTCCACATAGGTGGAGCGCACCGTGTGGCCGGGCGCCTTGGGGGCGACCATGATGACGTCCAGATCGTCGCGGGGCTGGATCTGACCGTAATGGATGTTGAAACCGTGGGCAAAGCCCAGCGTGGCGCCGGGGCGGATGTGGGGAGCGACTTCCTGCTCGTAGACTCGGGCAATGTCCTCGTCAGGCAGCAGCATCATCACGATGTCGGCTTGTTGAACGGCAGACGCGATGTCGGCCACAGCCAGACGGGCAATGGCGGCCTTTGGACGCGAGGTACTGTTGGGGCGCAAACCCACAACCACTTCCACGCCAGAATCGCGCAGATTCAATGCATGTGCATGGCCTTGAGAGCCGTAGCCGATGATGGCAACCCGGCGTTGCTGCACCAGGGCCAGATCGCCGTCCTTGTCATAAAACACCTTCATACTGCCTCCTTTTGGTGGATTCTGTGTTCTGTATACAGAGTCCAGTATTGTGGGGCGATATTCGAGGTGTCAAGGAAAAATTGTCAGGTCGGGGGAAATCCCTAGGGCAGTGTGTTTGCTCAGCGCACGGGGCTGAGGCTGGCCTCGCGCAGTAGCCATTCACGCAGGTGTTCCACGCGTTTGAGCGTGTCGCGGTGATTGCGGTAGTAGAGAAAATGCATCTCGCGCTGCAGGCTGCGACCATTGGGAGCGGGCAGAACGATCAGCTCCCGGTTGTCCAGTTCGCGCTCGGCAAAACGTTGGGTTTCCAGACAGACGCCCAACTGGTCCACGGCAGCGGCTACCGCCATGGCGCCGCGATCAAAGGACAGCCTGGGGCCGGGAGAGACGGCCATGCCATTGCTGCCGAACCAGTCCGCCCAACTGACCGGGCTGATGGTGGAGTCGATCAGGGGCAGGTGCAGGTACCAGGGTTGGTGCAGGGCCAGACTGGCGTAGAGCTTGGGTGAGCACAAGGGCAACAACGGTTCGGGATGCAGCGACTCGACCACCAGTCGGGGGTCGTGGCTTGGTGCGTGTCCGTAACTGATGACGCAGTCAATGTCGGTGGACTGATGCAGATCCGGGGGAGTGGCGTCGGTACGCAGATGGATGGGCAGGCCAGGATGATCGCGCATGAAAGCATGCAGACGTGGTCCCAGCCATTTGACCGCCAGGCTGGGGGCGCAATGCACGGTCAGCGCCGGGTGAATTGCGGTCTTGCCCTGGGTGTCCTCGCACAAGCGGGCCAACTGGTCCAGCAAGGGGCTCAGCTCCCGATAGAACTGCTGACCGTGACTGTTCAGGCTGACACGGCGGTTATGGCGCACAAACAGATTGCGACCCAGATGCGTTTCCAGGCTTTTGACCTGATGGCTGATGGCCGAGGGGGTCAGGTGCAGCTCGTCGCCTGCCAAGCGGAAACTCTCTAAGCGGGCGGCGGATTCAAATGCCCGTAACCAGGCGAAATTTGGAATGGCTCGCATCAGTGGCGCCTTGTTCAGGTGAATATTTTTAATCAATAGCTGAAAAAGCTTCGTTTGTCATTCATGGTTTTCGACCTCTACCATGGTTTTACGTTTTACCCGTACGCTGCGCTCGATGGGCTGGCGTGCGGGCAACGCAACATCTTGCCGAACCCGAAGGAGACCCTCCCATGAACGCTAAACCCGATATCAATGAAATGTTGGCCATGACGGGCCGAAAGTCGATTTACCAGCCCGAACAGCAAGGCCTGATCTACCCGCAAGAGCCTCAATTCGATTCTTTTGAGGAAGCGCGCACGCATTTGAAGCAGCGCCTGGTGGCCGCCTGCCGTGCTTTTGCGCTTCATGGTCTGGACTATGGTTTCGCAGGCCACCTGACCATTCGCGATCCCGAGCACCCCAGCTTGTACTGGACCAATCCCATGGCCGTGCACTTTGCTGACGTGAAGGTATCGAACCTGATCCTGGCAGACCATGAAGGCAAGGTTGTGGAAGGGGATTACGCCCTGAACCGCGCGGGTTTTGTGCTGCATGCCGCTGTGCATGAGGCTCATCCTGACATTGTGGCGATGTGCCATGCGCATACCGTCTATGGCACGGCCTTCGCCTCGTTGGGGCAGGAGATTTTGCCCATTACGCAGGATGCGGCCGCCTTTTTTGAAGACCATGTCGTCATTCGCGAAGAAGCCGGTCAGGTTGCGGTGGAAA
Organism: Alcaligenes sp. SJTW-7; assembly: GCF_047716895.1. Classification (NCBI taxonomy): domain Bacteria; kingdom Pseudomonadati; phylum Pseudomonadota; class Betaproteobacteria; order Burkholderiales; family Alcaligenaceae; genus Alcaligenes; species Alcaligenes sp. SJTW-7. Next base: position 29,805 of record NZ_CP136682.1, read on the forward strand.
CCAAAGCGGGTCACAAAGTGGCCAATGCCTTTGCCGGTGTCAAGGCGGCCATCCACCAGAACCATGGTTTGCTGACGGCCAGCCGCCACAGCATTGAAGCGGCTGCTTTCTGGTTTATTGCGCTGGAACGCTGCTGCCAGCAGCAATTGATGATTGCCGCAACCGGCATGACTCCGACGCTGGTGACGCCCGAACGCGCCCGCTACAGCCGTGAGCACGTAGGCAGTGAATACATTGGCTGGCTGCACTTTCAGCCCATCTGGGAAAACCTGTTGCGCACCCAGCCCGATATGTTTGATTGATCCGTCCCGCAGGCAGCTTGGCCGTTGGGGGACAAGCTGCTGATTTCGCATAAATAAAACGAGGAGACACAAGCGTGGAACGACGAGCAATGCTGAAACTGACCGGCCTGGCCGGTATTGTGGCCAGTGGCATGGCCCCTGCCCTTGTCAAGGCGCAAGAGAATCTGCGCTGGCGACTGGCATCGAGCTTCCCCAAGAATCTGGATACGATTTATGGCGGGGGCGAAGTGTTTGCCCAGAAGGTGCGGGAACTGAGCGATGGCAAATTTACTATCTCGGTGCATGCGGGCGGAGAGCTGATGCCGGCGATGGGGGTGGTGGATGCGCTTGAGCAAAACTCGGTGGAAGCGGCCCATACGGCGCCCTACTACTTCTTTGGTAAAAACGAAGCCTTTGCCCTGAGCTGTGCCATCCCCTTTGGCATGAACTCCCGGCAGTTGACGGCCTGGATGTATCACGGCAATGGCTTGAAGCTGACCCGGGATTTTTATGCCAACTACAACATCGTCAATTTCCCCTGTGGCAATAGCGGGGTGCAAATGGGGGGCTGGTTTCGCAAGCAGATCAATACGCCGGATGACATCCGGGGGCTGAAGATCCGCATTGGGGGACTGCCGGGCAAGGTGATTGAAAAGCTGGGTGGCATTCCGCAGAACATCGCCGGTGGCGAGGTGTACCAGGCCCTGGAAAAGGGTGTCATTGATGCCGCTGAGTGGGTGGGGCCGTATGACGATTTGCGACTGGGCTTTCACAAGGTCGCGCCCTATTACTATTACCCCGGTTGGTGGGAAGGTTCAGTAGGGTTGGATCTGCTGGTGAACAAGAAAGCCTATGAGGGCTTGTCCCAGCATTACAAAGACATCGTCGCGGCGGCCAGCACCTATGCACACCTGGATATGCAGGCCAAATACGATGCTCGCAACCCGGGTGCCTTGAAAGAACTGGTTGGGCAGGGAGCCAAGGTGCTGCCGTTCTCCAAAGAGGTGCTGGACGCTTCTTTCAAGGCCAGCGAGCAGTTGTATGCCGAACTGAGTGAAAGCAATCCGCAATGGCGAACAATCTATGCCGACTACCGTGCCTTTCAAAAAGATGAGCTGTTGTGGTTCCGCTTTGCGGAAGCACGCTTTGACCAATATATGCAGTCTGTGAATCTGTAAATGCTGGGTAGAGACATGTTTGGACTGCAAGCCGCTTTCCATGATGGAAAGCGGCTTTTTTGTCAGCCTGCCAGCGGTGTGCTCTGTCTGGCAGGCAGGTGACTGCATTCGTTATGCGTTTTTTTTATAAACATATGAATTAAGGTCCGTACAAATAGCTTGACCGACTGGGTCGGTGTTTTCCCTTAACTTCAGACGAATCGCTCTGTGTGCGCTGGTTATAAGGTCATTATCAATCCATATTTCCGTAGACAAGTATCGCCTCCTTATTATATTGTTCGTATCAAACAATAATTATGTCCGGTCAATTAATAGGAGCAGGTCCATGAAAAACGGGATTCGGAGTGTACTGGCGGTCGCAGGGATGGTGGCCGCGCTGGGCGCGCAGGCTCAAACGCTCAAGCTGGGTGTGGTGGGAGGCATGACGGGACCAGGCGCGCCCTGGGGACTGGCGATTGATGGAGGCGTGAAAATCGCCGTGGATGAAGTCAATCAGGCCGGTGGTCTGCAGGTGGGCGACAAGAAATACAAGGTTGAGGTGTTGACCTACGACGATCATTACAAGGCTGCCGATGCGGTCACGGCCACCAACCGTCTGATCGATCAGGACGAAGTGAAATACATCATCGGCCCGATTGGCTCGGCCTCGGTCATGGCCATGAAGCCCATTACCGAGCGCAACAAGGTCATCATGCTGTCCAACAGCTACTCGACCGAAGTGCTGGATGCAAACACAAAATATATGTTCCGCGTGCTGCCTACGCAGTATGAATACAACCGCCAGTTGATTGGCTGGCTGAAACAGGAACGTCCTGAGCTGAAACGTCTGGCGATTCTCTCGCCCAATGACGCCACCGGCTGGAGCACCCAGAAAATTCAGACGGCTGCTTATAAGGATGCCGGTTACGACGTAGCCGAGACCAAGTTCTTTGAGCGGTCGCAAAATGACTTTCGTACCTTGCTGACCAGCATTCTGGCCAAAAATGTGGACTTTATCGAACTGGATACGGTGCCCCCCGGCCCGGCCGGTATCGTGATTCGCCAGGCGCGAGAGATGGGATTCAAAGGCCAGTTCACCAAATTTGGTGGCAATAATGTGGCTGAAACCGTGAAGTCTGCCGGTGCTGACAACGCACAAGGCACGTTGGTCTATTTATCGGCTGATCCGTCCAGCGAGCCTTATCAGAAGCTGAGCCAGGCCTACGCCAAGATCCACAGCAACAGCATGGATGACTTTGCTTTCTACTTCTACGATGCCACCCGTCTGCTGTTCAAGGCCATCCAGGAAGCCGGCACGGTGGAGGATACCGATGCCGTGCGTGCCCGCATTGAGGCCAATACCAGCTATGACGGCATTCAGGGCGCCATTGTCTGGGGCGGCAAAGATGTTTACGGCGTGAACCACCAGATCGCGACCCCGGCCTATCTGGGCGTGATCGAGGATGGCAAGGCCAAGGTCATCAACAAGTTCGACGCCCGTTAAATATCGGGCTTGTCTCAGTTCGCACTGCGCCACGCGGGTGCAGTGCCCCTTGATACGGTTAGCAATGATGCAGATTGCAATGCAAATCGCCATCATCGCCCTGATGTCCACCTTTGTGTATGCCCTGGTAGCCCTGGGCTTCACATTGGTGTTTGGCATCTTGCGGGTGGTGAACTTCGCCCACGGCGAGTTCTACATGCTGGGCGCGTATGCCATGTATGTGTTTTACGGACAGTTTGGCTGGTCCTATCTGCCTTCTATCGCGGCCGCTGCCGTGCTGGTGGGATTCCTGGGTTTACTGGCTGAACGTGGCCTGTTCCGTCGCTTTGTGGGCGACGAGATGGGCGGCATGATCATGTCCCTGGCGTTGGCGATTACCTTGCAAGCCGGGATTTCGCTGCTGTTCTCGGTGGACGAGCAATCGGTACGCCGTCCGGTGGAAGGCGCCTGGCAGATCGGTCAGGCGTTTTTCGCCAAGGACCAGTTGTTGATCGTCGGCATGAGTGTGCTGGCGCTGGCGGCCTTTTACTTCTTGATTGAGCGCACCCGTATCGGCATGACCATACGTGCGGTGGCGCAGGACCGGGAAGTGGCGCGTCTGCAAGGCGTCAGCTCCTGGAAGATCATGGCCTTCACCTTTGCACTGAGCTGTGGCTTGGCGGGTGTGTCTGGCGCTCTGATGGCACCCGTCTATACCGTGCATCCCTATATGGGCGAAGCCGTAGTGGTGAAGGCTTTCATTATTGTGGTCCTGGGGGGCCTGGGCAGCTTGCCCGGTGCCGTGGTGGCCGCCTTGATTCTGAGCGTCACCGAGGCGGTGGCGTCTACCTTCTATAACGCGACCGTGGCCACCATGCTGTCCTTCCTGATCGTGATGGCTGTGTTGCTGGTCAAGCCCAGCGGCTTGATGGGGAAATCGTCATGAGCGCGATCAAGACAGTGTCTTTTTATCCGCGCGATGGCGTGTTGAACTGGGTTTGGCATGCCGTGGTGGTGACGGTGCTGCTGGGCTGGCCCGTGTGGGCCGGACAGCCTCGCTTTGCCCTGCATCTGGCCATCATGGTGTCCTTGTACGCCTGCCTGGCCATGAGCATGAATCTGGTGCTGCGCATCGGCCAGCTCTCGCTGGCGCATGGTGCCCTGTTCGGGCTGGGGGCGTATGCCTCGGCCATTTTGAGCCGGGATTATGGCTGGTCTTTTCCAGCCGCGTTTTTGGGCGCCGGAGTACTGACGGCAGCATTGGCTGTGATCACCGGCCCTATTTTTATGCGTATCAAGGGTGTGCATTTCGCACTCTTGACCTTCGCCCTGGGCGAAGCCGTGGTGCTGTGCTTTATCGAGTTCCACGAACTGTTTGGCGGCAATAACGGCTTTGGGCAGATTCCGCCTTTGCAGGACAGCCTGCCGATTCCCGAAGGGCGGTATGGCGTGTACCTGATGGTGGTCAGCTTTGCGCTGCTGGTGTATTTCGTGCTGCGGGCCTTGTACCGTCGCGAATGGGGCATGGTGGCCGACTCCTTGCACCAGAACGAACAACTGGTGCGCTCCGGAGGCTTGAATGTGCTGCGTTTCCGGGTCAGTGTGTTTGTTCTTAGCGCCCTGATTGCTGGCTGGACGGGCAGCTTGTACGCCCACTATCAAGGCTATATCTCGCCCGATTCCTTCGGTTTCTGGACAGCGGTGAACGCCGTCATCATGAATGTGCTCGGGGGTGTGGGGGCATTGGCCGGTGCGGTGATTGGCGCAGCCATCTTGATCCCCTTGCCGGAGTTGCTGCGCGACCTGCAGCAGTATCAACGCCTGATCTACGGCCTGACCTTGATTCTGCTGCTGTTGTTCATGCCGCAAGGACTGGCCGGACTGTGGAACAAGTGGCGCGGCGCGCGCAAGGAGGCCGCATGAGCGTGCAATTGAATGTCCAGGGCCTGAGCCGACATTTTGGTGGTATCCGTGCGGTCGATGAGGTGTCCTTTAGCACTGCTCCCGGTCAGATTACCGGGGTGATCGGTCCTAACGGAGCTGGCAAAACCACGCTGTTCAACCTGATCGCCGGTACGACCAAACCCAGTGCGGGTGTGGTCACCCTGGATGGTGCCGCCATTACGGGTCGTCCGGCTGCAGCCTTGGCGCGTCAGGGCGTGGTGCGCACGTTCCAGATGACGCATGTTTTTGCCGGTCATACGGTACTTGAAAACCTGTATCGCGCTGCCCTGTTCCGTCAGTTTCCCTCCCCCTGGTCGCTGTTCAACCCTTGGGGTGTGCGTCGTGGCCGCGAAGAGGCCGCGCGGCAGGCAGAACAGGCCTTGGCCTTGATTGGCCTGGAGTCTGTCGCCAATGAGCAGGCCGATTCACTGGCCTACGGTTTGCAGAAGATTTTGGGTGTGGGCATGGCCCTGACCGCCATGCCGCGCCTTCTTTTAATGGATGAGCCCGCTGCTGGCCTGAACCCGGTGGAAACCGTGGCCATGGCCGACCTGATCGAACGCATCCATGCCAGTGGCATTGATGTGGTGGTGGTTGAGCACGATATGGGCCTGGTGATGCGCCTGTGCCAAAAGCTGGTGGTGCTGGTTAACGGTCGTTTGCTGGCCGAAGGCCCGACCGCGCAAGTGCGTCAGGACCCGCGGGTGATTGAAGCCTATCTGGGTGCGGATCTGGACAAGGAGCCGGGGCTGGAGCCAGCCGTGGAGGCCCACGCGGCGCAAAACGGGACGGGACGCTCGGCTTCGGTCTCTACGGCTGGTCAGGGAGCGCCCAAGGTCAACAAGCCTGTGCCCATGCTGGAAATCAAGGACTTGAGTGTGTCCTATGGCGCGGTACGGGCCTTGGACAAGGTCAGTTTTGCAGTAGAAGAAGCCAGTGTGTGTGCCGTGATCGGAGCCAATGGTGCGGGCAAATCGACCTTGATGAAAGCCATTAGCGGCCTGGTGCCGGTGGCCGAAGGAGAAATCCGGCTCGAAGGCCAGCCCATTCAGGACTTAAGCGCGGAGCGCCGGGTGACTCTGGGCATTGCCTTGTCCCCCGAAGGTCGGCGGCTGTTCCCTGAATTGACGGTACGCGAGAACCTCTTGATGGGAGCCTATCTGCGCAAGGATCAGGCCGACATCACGGTGGATCTGGAGCGTATCTACGCCTATTTCCCGCGTCTGCTGGAACGGGAGCAAAGCCAGGGGCGCCACCTGTCTGGAGGTGAGCAACAGATGTGCGCGATTGGTCGCGCGTTGATGTCCCGACCGCGTTTGCTGTTGCTCGATGAGCCTTCCTTGGGCCTGGCGCCTGCCGTCACGCTGGAGGTGGCGCGCGCCATCCGCCAGATCAGCCAGGACGGCACCACGATTGTGCTGGTGGAGCAAAATGCCCGTCTGGCTCTGAAGCTGTCGCAACATGCCGTGGTGCTGGAAACCGGGCGTTTGAGCCTGTCCGGGCACAGCAGGGACATCATGAACAACCCACAGATTGCGGCGGCCTATCTGGGTCACGCCGGAGAGTCATCGCATCATGCCTAATATTTACCAGGTCGCCATGTTTAACGCCGAGCGCTACCCCGACAAGGTTGCGGTCTCGGACGATCGCCAGGCACTGTCCTTTGCCCAGTTCTGCGCCCGTGCGCGCGCCTTGTCGGCTTATCTGAACGGGCTGGGGGTGAAATCGGGGGACCGGGTGGCGATCATGACACCCAATTCCATCGACTATCTGGCCTTGCTGCATGCCACGGCGGTAGGCGGTTTTTCTCTGGTGCCGGTCAATACCCGTTATGGCGTTGCCGAGTTGCGCTACCTGCTGGATGATGCCCAGCCCACGGTGTGCATTGTGGACCCGGCCTACCGGCCCTTGCGTGAGCAGATCGAGTCTGCGGGTGGTTTGAGCCGTGCTGTACAGTGGCTGGAAAAACTGCCTGAGTCTTTGCCTGATCCCCGCGGGGACGACCCGGTGCAGTATCGCTTTGGTCGTGTGGATGATGAGGATGTGGCCATCATCATGTATACCTCGGGTACGACATCGGCCCCCAAGGGGGCGATGCTGACGCACGGCAATCTGTCGGCCAATGCCGTGAACTACATCATGGAGCTGGGCATTGATGCCACGAGCCGCTCGTTGCTGGCGACACCGCTGTTTCATATCGGGGGCTTCGGGGTCATCAATGGCCCGATCTTGTACGCAGGGGGCAGCTTGCATGTGGTGCCGCGCTTCGACGCCGATGCGGTGATGGATGCATTGCGTTTGTATCAGCCTACGCATGTGTTCTTGCTCTCTGCCATGTGGGTGGGACTTACCGATCATCCGGAATTCAAGGAGCTGTCCCTGCCCGCGGCCCGGTTTGTGCAGACTGCGGCTGCGCCTTTGGGCCAGTGGCGTCAGGACCTGATTCGCACCGTGTTTCCCAATGCCGAGTTCAGCTGGGGCTTTGGCATGACGGAAAGCTGTGTCACCACGATCAAGAATCGCTACACGCAGGAGATTCTGGAGCATCCCGGTTCCATCGGTTACCTGTGGCGGCATGTGCAATATCGACTGGTCGATGCAGACGGCAAGGTGCTGCCCGATCAGCGTGGCCCTGGCGAGATGCAGGTACGCGGCCCCACGGTTTTTAAAGGCTATTGGCGCCAGCCCGAGCTGACCGCTCAGGTGCTGGATGCCGAGGGATGGCTGCACACGGGCGATGTGATTCGTGTGGATGATGAAGGCTTTGCCTATTTCATGGGCCGCAGCAAAGATATGATCAAGACAGGCGGGGAAAATGTGGCCGCGCTGGAAGTGGAAAACTGTCTGGCCAGCCACACCGATGTGCGCGAGGCTGCTGCGTTTGGCCTGCCGCATGAATATTGGGGCGAGGAGCTGGTCGCGGCCATTGTGCCGGCCAAGGGGCGCGAACCGGATGTGGAAGCCTTGCGTGCGTTTTGCCGGGAAAAACTATCGGGCTTTAAAGTACCCAAACGCATCTTTATTGTGGATTCCCTGCCTCAGTCCTCGTCGGGCAAAGTGCAGAAGTTCCTTCTTCGACAAAGGTATGTCTGATGCTGACTTCGTTATCTCTGTTTGATCCTGCGGTGCTGGCTGCCTGGGCGCAACGCGCCAGCGCCGATGAGTTTGTACGGCAGCACAGCGTTTTGGCCGATGTGTGTGTGGCGCTGCGCAATACTGACACCGGCGAGCACATTTGGCTGGCCGTGTCAGAACAGGGGGTGCAGGCAGGCACAGGGCCGCGTGAGGTGCCGTTCTGGCTGGAAGGTGATCGTGCCGCCTTTGCGGATCTGGCCCAGGGCTTTCCATTTAACCGCTTGGTGCGTCAGCACCGATTGGTTGTGGGAGGCGATTTGCGTGCCTGCGTGCAGAACTGGATGTTGTTGTATGCCTTGACCCGTCTGACGGGCGAGCTGGAGGTCTGAGCATGCCTTATGTGACAACCGCGGACGGTATCCGTGCCTATTACGATCTGGCCGGTTCCGGTCCGGCCTTGGTGATGGTGCATGGCGCCAGCCAGGACAGTCTGTCCTGGCAATATGTGCTGGAGCACTTTGCGCCCTTTTACACGGTGTATGCGCTGGATTTGCCCGGCCATGGCAAAAGCGGCATGCCGGCTGGCGGGCCGCATACCGCGACTCCCCAGAACGCGCAGTATCTGCTGCAGTTCCTGGAGGCGGCGGGTATCCGGAATCCGGTCTTGATGGGCCATTCCATGGGCGGGGGCGTTGTCGCCCAGGCCGCTGCCATGGCGCCCGAGCGGATTCGTGGTCTGGTGCTGGTCGATGGCGCGTCAGTCAATGTAGTGAAGTCCTCCGGCTATAACCCGCGCATTCTGGAGATGGCGCGCATCAACCCGGGCGACTGGTTTGAAGTGACCTTCCGAACCCTGATGGGCACCCTGTCCGACCCGACGCGTGCGCTCGAAGTGGTGACGGATGCCCGACGTTGCATTCCGGCGGTGGCCTTTGCGGATATCTGCGCGTTTGGCGGCTTTCGGATGGAGCAGATTTTGAGCGATATTCGCTGCCCGGTGGTGATTGTGGAAGGCAGCGAGGACTGGTCCGTGCCACCAGAGTCCGCCCGAGAGGTTGAACGCTTGCTGCGAGAAGGCAAAGTTCCGGTGGAATATATAGAATGGCCGGGCATCGGGCATTTTCCCCAAAGTGAATGTCCGGAGCAGTTCACCCGCGACACCTTGGCTGCGATGCGCCGCCTGTCTCTTTAAACTGAAAACCGTATGGCAAACAACGAATCCCAGTCCAGTGCCAAGCCAACCCTGTATCAGAACATGAGCGATCGCTTGTTGGAGCTGATCCGTTCGGGGCATTACCCGGTCGGCTCCAAGCTGCCTACCGAGATGGAGCTGTGCGAGATGTACGGGGTCGGTCGGCACACGGCGCGTGAAGCCATACGCAAGCTGACCGATCTGGGTTTGATCGAGCGGCGTCGCCGTGCCGGTACCACCGTGATACGCCAGCATCCCAAGCCGCAGTTCGGCCTGGCGCTAGATACCACGGATCAGTTGCAACGCTATCTGGAATTTACCGATCTGCACGTGCATAAAAAGGCGGCGGGTGTGGACAAGCAGCCGCCGGAGACCGCGCTGGACGGTGAACCGTCCGATTGGGTGAAGGTGGAGACCTATCGCAGCGTGCCGGGCAGCAAGCGCGGTATTTCCTGGACAGATATCTATCTGCGCAAGGAATACCAGGCGGTGGCGGATCTGATTTCCACCCAACCCGGGGGTGTCTATCCGCTGCTGGAGGAGCACTGTGGCGAAGTGGTGGAAACCATCGAGATGGAAATTTCCGCCTCGCGCTTTCCCCCGCATGTCGCCCGCTTTCTGGGTTACGAAGATGCGGACCCCGCCTTGCTGATTATCCGTACCTTCCGCAATCAGGCGGGCAAGGTCATGGAAGTGGCGGTCAGCTTTTACCCGCCTTATGAATTCCGCTACGTCACACGCCTGTCGCGCAGTGACGGAAGCCACCGCTCGCAGAGCTGATTTTTCCGTACCTTTGGGGAGACATTCATGAAACGCAAATATGGCCGCAGTGTGACGGTCAAGGTGACGGGCGACCACGCACTGGTGCGCTTTGATCGCGGCGTGAACCGCAACGCGATCGATCAGGACACCTTGCTGGCCTTGACGCAGGTGGCGCAGGATCTGGCCTTGTCGCTGGAGATTCACACGGTGGTGCTGACGGGGGCCAAGGATATTTTCTCGGCTGGAATCGATCTGAAGGACCCGCAAAAGTGGAATGACGAACAGGCCGGTTTGCTGGAGCGTCGGGATGTGGCCCAGCGGGGCGCGCGTCTGTGCCGCCTGTGGGAAGAGCTGCCGCAGCTGACTATTGCCGCCATTGAAGGCGCGGCGGTGGGAGGCTCGGTCGCCCTGGCGCTGGCTTGCGACTGGCGTGTGGCCTCGCAAGCGTCATTTCTGTATTTGCCCGAGGCCAAGGTGGGGCTGAATATGGGCTGGGGTGCCATTCCGCGCATGGTGAACATGCTGGGAGCGGCCCGTACCAAACGAGCCATCTTGCTGGCCGAACGTTTCGGTGCTGAACAGGCGCTGGAATGGGGCTTGCTGGATGAAGTCTGCGAACCCGGTCAGGCCGTGGCAGTGGCGCAGTCTTTAGCCAAGCGGGCTTCGGAGTCGCCTGCGGCGATTATTCGCATGACCAAGGAATCGGTGAATCAGGTCGCCAATGCGTTGAATCGCTTGGGCATTTATATGGATGCCGATCAGGCGCTGGTATGCCGTGACAGCGTAGAGGGAGTCCAGGCGCGTGCGGGTTTTTTGTCGCCGGGCCGCCCCAAGACAACAAGCTCCTCCTCGGCGGGCAGCACACCGAAGGCGTAGCGTGGGGGCTTTTCGTGTCTATGCACGATGAGCAATTCAAGCTGGATGTGGCTTAGCCTGGGTTACCGCGACGCTGGGAGGCCGGAACCGCCTTTTGCGTTGCGTGGACACCGAACCGGTCACGTCCGACTGTGGGGTGGCACACGCTACGTGGTTGTGGTGTCCAACCATAGCGTCTTATGTGCCCCTTCCCGCGGGTGCGGACAAGGGGCTGTCCATATCGTGGTATCAGGCGGTTTGACGCGTTTGTGCCAGTCGTCCCATCCCCTGTGGGAATAAATCCAGGCCAGCTGTCGCCACCAGATCCCAGAAGCCAGCGGGGGAACTGGACACGACGGTGACGCCCAGTTTGTCCTCGACCTGACGCACGGCTTCCAGCGAGACCAGACCACCGCAAGACAGCAGTAGACCTTGTGCCTGACCGGGAGCCTGCTTTTGGGCGATGTCCCATGTTTTCAGGCACAGATCGACCAGCTCTTGCGTGCTGATTTGCGACATGGCGGTGACGTCATTGACGCCCAAACCATACGCGCACACGGCCTGAATCTGGTTCTGGGCCAGAAAGCGGACCAGACGCTGGTTCACGTCATCAATATAAGAAGACGCGACCGCAACCCGTTCGATGCCGCTGACACGCAGGCCGCGCAAAATGGCGTGGCTCATGGTCGAGCATGGCAGACCGGTGGATTCGCGCAGGCGTGCCACCAGTTCCTCGTTAAAGTCCGAGCCGCGGTAAAAGCTCAGTGAGGTCCCCATCAAGGACACGGCCTGGGCTCCCCGAGCGGCCAGCTTTTGAGCGGCGTCGACGACCTGGTCAATAACCTGGTCATAGCCTTCCTTGTCCACGGAACTGAGCGCCAGGCCTTGGGCGATGAAGTCAATTTCCGGGTACATTTCCGGGCCTTCCGGAGGCACCAGACCGGCGGCTGGTGGCACGATCAGGCCAAGTACGGGGCGCTGGGCGCCAGAGTTGTCAGTCGTCATAACAGTAGCTGCTTGGTTCATTGTTTAAAGTCGAGCTGGGCACTTTCGATGACTTTGGCCCAGCGTTGTGTTTCTTCACCCAGCCATTGTTCGGTGGCTTGGGCATCTTGATAGCCGGCAACGGAGCCTTGGGCCAGGAACGCGTCCTGCACCTGTTGTTGCTGCATGCTGTTTTCCAGGGCTTTGCTGACCGTGGCGATAAAGGCCGGGTCCACGTTCTGGGGTGCCAGCATGAACAGCGACGGCGTCACGCTATAGCCGGCGATGGTTTCCGAGACGCTGGGCAGCTCGGGCATGCCGGGAAAGCGGCGCTCGGACAAGGTGGCCAGCAGACGGATACGGCCAGACTTGGCCAGGCCGATCGAAGAGGCCAGGCTGGCAAAGGACATGGAGACTTCGCCGGCAGCCAGTGCCTGACTGGCCGGGGCGCCACCGCGATATGGGACATGCACCAGTTCTGTCTGGGTTTTCAAGGCGAACAGCTCGCCACCCAGGTGGTGTACCGAGCCCACGCCCACCGAGGCAAAGGTTTCGGTTTGAGGGGGAGATTTGCGGATGGCTTCGACCAGTTCGGCCACGTTCTTGACGGGGCTGTCGCCGGGGACTGCCAAAGCCAGATCGGACTGACCGACCATGCCGATCGGGGCAAAGTCGCGCTGCAGGTCGTAGCGCAAAGCCGGGTAGATATAAGGTGCGACCAGCAAAGAGGTGTCTGCAAACAGCAGCGTATTGCCGTCGGCTTGGGATTTGGACACATAGTCGGCAGAAATTGTGCCGCCTGCGCCGGATTTGTTCTCCACAATGACGGTGCGGTCCAGTTCTTTGCTCAGCGCCTGGGCGGTTACCCGCGCCAGGGTATCGACGCCGCCGCCGGGGGCAAAGCCCACGACCAGACGAATGGGCTCGGCAGCGTGTAAGGCGGCCACAGGGCTGAATGTCAGGACGAGCGCAGCCAGCGCCCGCCGTGTGAAACGGCTTGCAAACATGAGAAAGTCTCCTCGGTATGAGTGGTTGTTTTTAGCTAGTTATGAATTAGTGCCGCATATAAAATCCGGCCAAGGGATTGAGCTGGGCATTGAGCCAGCTGTAGCGCTCGCGCTTGTCGAACTCCCATTTTTCGGGATGGGCTTGGGCGACACGGCGCAGGGATTCAGCACCGGACAGCACATGGCTGGCCGCGGCCTGCATGGCGCTGGGGCCATCGCGCAGGGCCAGTGCCTGGGTCAGTGCCTGATGCTCATGCCAGGACTGTTCCATGCGATTTTCCTGATCCAGATGACGATGACGATAGGGATTGGTCAAACGGCGCAGATGTTCAATCTGCTGCACCATGAAGGAGTTGCCGGCAATGCTGTGAACCAGGGCATGCAGTTCGGCGTTATAGGCGGCGTAATCGCCCAGACTCTTGTCCTGCAAGGCCTTGGCGCCCCGCTTTTGCAAACGCTCCAGCTCACGAATCTGGGCATTGCTGATCCGGTAGGCGGCCAGTTGGGTACAGGCACCTTCGAGCAAAGCCAGGGTTTCCAGCATTTCTTCCAGTTCCTCAATGGTGTGCTGGGTGACAAAAATACCGGCACGCGGGGCGATGCGCACTTGACCGGTGGCGGCCAGTTGCAGCAAGGCCTCACGCACCGGCGTGCGTGACACCCGAAAGAAGGTGCAGAGCAAGGACTCGTCAATGGCGCTGCCCGGCGGCAGATCACCGCTGGCAATGCGGTGCTCCAGTTCGATTCGTACCCGGTCGGTATTGCTGAGCGTCATGGCTGTCTCCCACGCCTGGTGCTGTTTTTTAGGCTTAAATCATTCTAGGTAGAGCTTTTTGATATATCAATTAAGGCTTATCCGAGGGTAAAGAAGCGGGCGGCCCGTTTTGATTCGGCCGTTTTTCGCGGATAATCAATTTTTTCTGTCCGAGTCCCCCTGCCTGATGAGCAATGAACGTAAACCCCTGGATGCCCTGGCCAGTGGTGCCATGCTGGTCCTGTGTATGATCTGGAGTTTTCAGCAGATTCTGCTCAAGGCTACGGCCAATGACATGGCGCCTGTCTTTCAGATTGGCCTGCGCTCGGGCGTGGCCTGCGTGCTGGTGGCCCTGCTGGTTCTGGTGCGCACGCACAAATTGGCTTTTACTGAAGGGGCCTGGAAACCGGGACTGATGGCCGGCCTGTTGTTTGCGCTGGAGTATTTGCTGCTGGGCGAGAGCTTGCGTTTTACTTCGGCCGCGCATGTGGTGGTGTTTCTGTACACGGCACCGGTGTTTGCAGCCCTGGGCCTGCACCTGCTTTTGCCCTCTGAGCGGCTGGCGCGCCTGCAATGGGTGGGGATCGGGCTGGCGGTGGCGGGTATTGCGATTACTTTTCTGGGGCCGGGCAGCCCCGACGGCGCCGATGTGGGGCACATGCTGATAGGCGATTTGATGGCCTTGGCGGCGGGGGCCTTATGGGGCTTTACCACCGTGCTGATCCGTAGCACGCGCCTGTCTGCCGTCCCGCCTTCGGAAGCCTTGCTCTATCAGCTGTTCAGCGCTTTTGTCATTCTGATGGTAGCTGCTGCCGTGACCGGACAAACCGAGATTCAATGGTCAGGCTTGCTGGTCGCCAGCCTGGTGTTTCAGTCCGTCGTGGTGGCGTTCTTGAGCTTTCTGGTCTGGTTCTGGTTGCTGCGTAACTATCAGGCGTCGCGTCTGGGGGTCTTTTCCTTCGCCACCCCTTTGTTCGGTGTTCTGTTCGGGGCGTTTTTGCTGGGTGAGCCCATAGAACCCCGTTTTGTGATGGGCGCTTTACTGGTGTTGATGGGCATTACCTTGGTCAGCGCCTATAGCTGGATCAGTCAGTTGCGACGTCGCAGAGCCTGACCGAATCAGCGACATGACGTGAACGGCCTCAAGGCGCAATGCGTTGTCGCAAGCTGCTTTTCAACCATCGGCAAAACTGGCGGGCCTCACTTTGCTGGGGTGATTGTGCGTTGACATAGGCCATGTAGGTTGCGCCCGTGGCGACTTGGCCAGGGCCGACTTCCCGCAGAACGCCATCGCGTAGATGATCCATCACCAGTAAACGCGGCACAACTAGAAATCCGGAGCCGGCAATGGCCCCGGCAATTGCGAAAAACAGGTGATCGTAGGTGGCGCTCAACAGCAGCCGTGAAGGCTCAATACCCTGATCCAAAGCCCATAAACCCAACATGTCCGGTCGTGAGCGTGCGGTCACCATAGGCCAGTGCTCCCAGGCCTGCCTGCTATGTTGCTGGATTAAGGCGGGCGCTGCCACGCATACCAGTTCTTCGCGTATGAGCTCCCAGCTTTCGCTGTCGGGCAGGCTCAAGTCACGGCTGATCAGCACGTCAAACGCTTCATTAGGACGGGGTGGCGACAGATTGGTGATCAGATCAATCTGCCAATTGTGCTGAGCGGTGAACTGGCCAAGCATGGGCACCAGCACCGTCATTGAAAAGCTGGGCATGGAGGTGCGGACTCTCAGCCGTTCGTGCTGATCCTGCTGATGGGTGATTTGTTGAATGGCCATCTCCAGAGTGGCCATCGCATCTTTGACCGTGTCATACAACTGCAGGCCGGCTGCCGTCAGCTCAATATAGGGGCCGCGTCGAATGAACAGAGCCTGCTTGCTGACTTTTTCCAGGGTGGCGATATGCCGGCTGACTGCGCTTTGGGTGATCCCCAGGCTTTGGGCTGCACGGGTGAAATTACCTTGTCGGCCCACCGCGACAAATACGCGCAGAGGGACCAGAGGAACATTTTCAAGCATGATTAAAACTCATGATAGGGCCACGCTTAACAGGGGGTAGGTGTAGGGTGTAACAGAACGGTCATCTAAGATAAATACCATGATTTTCATGCAATTTTATTGAAATTACAGGAAATAATCATGCAAAACCGTTTCTCTTATCTATCCGCTTTGCTCATGCTTTCCTGCCTGGGTACGGGGGCTGCCAAGGCGGATGAAGTGGTGTTGTACTCCTCCAATAACATCGATGTGGTGAACACGGTGATTGAGCAGTTCCGTCAGGTTCACCCCGAGATATCGGTGTCCGTGGTGCGGGCTGGTTCCGGTGCTCTGATGCAGCGTATCAAGGCCGAAGCAGAGCAACCCCTGGGCGATTTGTTCTGGTCGGGCGGATTTTCTACCTTGTCGCAGTATGCCGAGTACCTGGCGCCCTATTCGTCGCCCGAGGCCAGTGCAGTAGGTGCTCAGTATCAGGGAGCCGGGCAACGCTGGCTGGGTACCAATACCCATGTCACGGTATTGATGCTTAACGAGCGTCAGTTGGGCCAGCTCAAGGCGCCTGCCAGCTGGGCGGATCTGGCTGATCCGGCCTGGAAGGGCAAGATCGTGATTCCAGATCCGGAGCGCAGCAGTTCTTCTTATGTTGCCTTGTATGGCCTGCAGGATTTGATGGGCCAGGAGGTGTTTGAGAAGGTTGTGCGCAATGCAGTTGTGGTCGGAACCACCTCCGGCGCCTACGAGGGCGTTGCTAATGGTGAGTTCGCGGTTGCGGTAACGATGGAATATGCCGCCTATCAATATGTAGCTGGTGGTCTGGATACGATTGACCTGGTCTACCCCAAAGAGGGCACTTTCTTGTCGCCGGAAGGCATGGCCTTGATCAAGGGTGGGCGTAACCCCGAATCCGCTCGCAAGCTGTATGACTTCCTTGCCTCCCGCCCTGCGCAGGAAGAGGTGTTCAAAAGCGCGTTCCGCCGCCCTTTGCGCAGCGATATTGCGGTCAATACGCTGACAAGCTTGCCTGCCATGGATCAGATCCGTGTGCATGCGCTGGATGATGATCGTATGGGTGCGGATCGTGAAGCCTTCCTGGCACGTTGGCGTGCACTGGTTTCCCAGCGCTAGGCGGGACGGGTATGCAGATATATCTATCAGGTATTGAGCAAAGCTACGGCTCACAGACTTTGTTTCACGGTTTGGATCTGGACATCCCTAGTGGCTCCTTGTTTACCCTGCTGGGGCCATCGGGTTGTGGCAAGACGACCTTGCTGCGCATGCTGGCCGGGTTTGTGCGCCCTGATCATGGCAAGGTGCTGTTCGGCCAAACAGACATGACGCGAGTGCCTGTGCACAAACGCAATGTGGGCATGGTGTTTCAGGATTACGCGCTGTTTCCGGATCGCAGCGTGCTGGATAACGTCAGCTACGGTTTGCTGGCGCGTGGTCAGTCTCGCTCCCAGGCTCGTGTCCCCGCTTTGGAAATGCTGGCGCGCGTGGGCTTGAAGGACAAGGCAGATGCTTTGCCGTCCGCCTTGTCTGGTGGGCAGCGACAGCGAGTGGCCATGGCACGCGCTTTGGTGATCAAGCCCGATCTGCTCTTGCTGGATGAGCCTTTGTCTGCCCTGGATGCAAAGCTGCGCACCGATCTGCGCGAGATGCTGCGGGACTTGCAGCAGGAAGCCGGCATTACTACCGTGTTTGTGACGCATGATCAAGAAGAAGCGCTGAGCGTGTCTGATTACATTGCCGTCATGGATCGGGGCTGCGTCCGCCAGGTCGGGACACCTGAGCAGATTTATCGCTGCCCTGACAACAGCTTTGTGGCTGATTTTGTCGGAGGGGCCAATCTGATCGAGCTTCAGGAGGAGATCGGTCAAGCCACAGACGGCTGCCGCCGCTTCCGGACGGCAGGCTGCATTGTGCGTATCCAGTCTGCCGGGCGTTTTTCTGAGCAGACGATGTTGGCTGTGCGGCCTGAAACCCTGAGTGTGGATGCCTTGCGTCCGCTTGACGAGGGGGACATTGCCGCGCGAATTGAGAGCGTGGATTACCGGGGCCCCAGCACGGCATATCAATTGCGCACCGAATTCGGTTTTCTGAAGGCGGTGGTCTGGAATACCGGCGTCAGCCAAAGTTGGGAACGGGGCGATGCGGTGGTATTGCGTGTTCCCGAGTCGGCTCTTTTGGTGGAGCGGACATGATGCTGGGTTCTTTGCGACGCGATCCAGCCTGGTTGATGCTGGCGCTGGGGGCGGTGGCCTTGCTGGGCTACTTTTTACTGTGGCCGGTCTTGTCCATGCTGACCAGTTCCCTGTTCAACAAGGAAGGTCAGTTTGGCTTGCACGGCTACGTGCAGTTCTTCTCTGAGCCCGCTTACCGGGAGAGCCTGTTCAACACCTTGTGGCTAGGAGGCGCGGTTACCCTGCTCAGTCTGGTGCTGGGCGCTGGTTTGGCCCTGGCCGCCGCTCGCTTTTCCTTCCCCTTGGCTGCCTGTCTGGGTGTTTTGCCCCTGCTGACCCTGGTCATTCCAGATGTGGTGGTGGCGGCGGCCTGGATCGTGGTGCTGGGTAAACAAGGTGTGCTCAATAGCTTGCTGGCGCCCTTGGGTCTGGAACTGCCGTCCTTGTATGCCTGGTGGGGTCTGGTTTTTGTGATGACCTTGAACAACTACGTGTACGCCTATGTTGCCGTGCTGGTAGGTTTGAAGTCCATGGATCGCAACCTGGAAGAGGCGGGCCTGAGTCTGGGCAGCTCCCCCGTTCGCACCTTGCGCACGGTGACCTTTCCTTTGATGGTGCCAGCTTTATGTGGTGCCGCGGTGCTGGTTTTCATGCATGTCATCGGGGATTTTGGTGTTCCGGCCATTCTGGGAGCCCGCACCCCCGTGCTGGCGGTCAAGACATATAACGAGTTTGTCAGCGAGATGGGTGGTAATCCGCAAATGCAGACCACCATGGCTTCTTTGCTGGTGTTTTTGGGCCTGGCCTTGCTGCTTATTCAAAAGTGGGTGGTAGCCCGACGCACCTATCAGATGGAGTCCGGACGAGCTCCGGAGCGCGTGCCCCTGCGTGCCTGGCAGGCCGCTGTGTGTGCCACGTTGGTATCGATCCTGATTGTGCTGTCAGTGCTACCCGTGATGGTGGTGATTGTCACTGCATTTACGCCCTCTATCGGGCCGGTGCTGAAGTATGGCGGCTTTACCTTGAGCCATATGCAGCAAGCCTTGGTGCAGGCCCCCGGACCTTTGTACAACTCCTTGCTGCTGGGTGCTGCGGCAACCAGTACTGGTGCCGTGTTTTCCATCGTGGCGGCCTATCTGATCGTGAAACGGCCGTCAGGCCTGAGTGCGGGCCTGGATGTGCTGGTCATGCTGCCCTTGACGATTGCCGGCACGGTACTGGGCATTGCTTTGATCAATGTGTTTAACAGCGGCTGGCTGGTGCTGACGGGCAGTTGGGTGATTATGGCGCTGGCCTACTTTTTACGCCGGGTGCCCACCAGTGTGCGGGCGGCCATGGGGCCTTTGCATAACTTGCGCAATTCTATCGAGGAGGCCTCTATCAGTTTGGGCGTGGCCCCGATGCCCACCTTTGCAAAGGTCGTTCTGCCGGTGGTATGGCCTGCCGTCATTGCGGCCACGGTGCTGATGTGGATCACGACCTTGTCGGAGTTATCCGCCACGGTGGTTCTGTATTTTGGCGGGATGAGCACCCTGCCTATCGAGGTTTTTCAATTGGTGGACAGTGGGCGTTTGGCTCAGGCCAGTGCCTATAGCCTGGTGCTGTTGATGGCGATATTTCTGCCGCTGCTGCTGACCCGTTTCGTTTTCAAAGTAAAAGTAGGATGGACACAATGAGCTTTGTGCAATGTCAGGAAGAGATCGCGCTGGCCCAGCGCGTGTTGGGAGCCAAGGCATCGGCCACCAAAGAGATGACGCGTCTGGCCAATCAAATGCGGCAACAGGGGCAGTCTGTGATTACCCTCAGTCAGGGCGAGCCGGACTTTGCAACCCCCGAGCATGTGCGTCAGGCGGCCAAAGAAGCGATTGATCGCAATGAGTCCCGCTATACCGAAGTAGCCGGCACCCTGGCCTTGCGGGAGGCCGTGGTGCGCAAGTTCGAGTGTGACAATGGCCTGCATTTCAGCCCGGATCAGATCCAGGTGGGTTGCGGGGCCAAACAAGCCTTGTATAACGCCTTGCAGGCCACCGTGCAGGACGGGGATGAGGTCATTATCCCTACCCCTGCCTGGGTGTCTTACCCTGAAATGGTCTTGTTGGCAGGTGGCCAGCCAGTCATTGTGCGTTGCAGTGCACAAGCCGGCTTCAAGCTGCAAGCCGACCAGCTTGAACGTGCCATCACCCCCCGTACCAAATGGCTGATGCTCAATTCTCCCTCCAATCCCAGTGGTGCCGTGTATTCACGGCAGGAACTGGAAGCGCTGGAGCAAGTGCTGTTGCGCCACCCGCATGTCTGGGTGATGGCCGATGATGTATACGAAAAAATCCGCTATAGCGACGAACCCTTCGCGACGCCTGCTGCCTTGTCGCCGAACATGGCGGCGCGCACCTTGACCATCAATGGCGTCTCCAAGGCCTATGCAATGACCGGCTGGCGGGTAGGATTCGCCGCCGGTCCGCTGCCTCTGATCAAGGCCATGAATCTGGTGCAGTCGCAAGCGACGTCCCATACCAGCTCCATCAGCCAGGCAGCGGCCGTGGCCGCACTGGATGGCCCCATGGAATTTTTGCCCGAGTTTGTGGAAGCGTTCCGCCGCCGCCGTGACAATGTGGTAGCCGCGCTCAATGTCATGCCGGGCATTGAATGCGATCTGCCCATGGGGGCGTTTTATGTCTTCCCTAGCTGCCAAGGCGTATTGGGCCTGCGGGACCCGTCGGGCCAGTTGATCAGTACCGACAAGGACCTGTGCATGTATTTCCTGCGCAGTGCAGGGGTGGCCGTGGTGCCCGGTTCGGCGTTTGAACTACCGGGTCACTTTCGGGTGTCTTATGCCTCCAGCGATCAGGAGCTGGAGGAGGCGATGAGCCGCATTGCCCAGGCCATTGCGCGACTGAGCTGATTCCTTACGGAGAAATAGTGTGAATAGCAAAAAAAACCAGGTGTTGAAAGAAGCGTTCTCCCAAGGGCGTTTGATGACGGCAATGGCCGCACATAATCCCCTGTCTGCCCGCCTGGCTCAGGATGCCGGTTTCGGGGCAATTTGGGGTAGCGGTTTTGAGTTGTCAGCCAGTTATGCCGTGCCCGACGCCAATATCCTGTCGATGGGCACCCACCTGGAGATGATGCGGGCGATCGCCTCGACCGTGGACATCCCTTTGATTGCCGATATTGATACCGGCTTTGGCAATGCGGTAAATGTCAGCTACGTCATCCCGCTGTACGAAGCGGCGGGAGCCAGTGCCATTGTGATGGAGGATAAAACCTTTCCTAAAGACACCAGCCTGCGGGCGGATGGGCGTCAGGAACTAGCACGCATTGACGAGTTTCAGGGCAAGATTGAAGCGGCGTGCGCTGCTCGCCGTGACCCTGACTTTCTGATCATTGCGCGGGTCGAGGCCCTGATTGCTGGCCTGGGGCAGGAAGAGGCCCTGAAGCGGGGGCTGGCTTACGAGCAGGCGGGTGCAGATGCCATTTTGATTCACTCCAAACAAGCCACGCCAGACCAGATTCTGTCCTTTGTGCAGGCCTGGACCGGCAAGGTGCCGTTGGTGCTGGTGCCAACGGCCTACCCTCAACTGACCGAGGCGGACATTGCGCGACTGGGCAAGGTGGGCGTGGTGATTTACGGCAATCATGCGATTCGTGCGGCCGTAGGGGCCATGCAAGCTGTATTTGCCCAGATTCGCCAGGATGGTGGCATTCAGAATGTGGATGCCGGCTTGCCTTCCGTCAAAACCATTATTGGTTTGCAAGGTGATGCCCATATGCGTCAGATTGAGGCCCGGTTTCTACGCTAGAAGGAACAGTGTTGGGCTTCGTATAATGGCTGGTGGCCCGACGGCGGGCCCTTAGCCGGATGAATGCGATGCCCAAATCTGCACAAGGCCCTATCCCCGTCACACTGTTGACCGGTTTTCTGGGCAGCGGGAAAACGACTCTGATCAATCGTGCTTTGCAAGAAGCACAGATGGCCGACACCCTGGTCATCATCAATGAGTTTGGGCAGACGGCGCTGGACCATCATCTGGTGGCGCACAGCCAGGAAAACGTGATCGAGGCCATGGGCAGCGGTTGCCTGTGCTGCACCATACGGCGTGATCTGGTGCAGACCTTGCGCGACATTACCTGGCGTTTTTCGCGGGCAGGTCAGCGGCAGTTTCGACGGGTGCTGATTGAGACGACCGGGCTGGCCAATCCCGCACCCATCTTGCACACCTTGTTAAGTGATCCACAATTGGCGGGCAAGTACAGCCTGGCGGGTGTGGCGACGGTGGTGGATTTGGAGCATGGACTGGAAACGCTGGCGCGCCATGCCGAGGCACAGCGACAGGTGGCCGTGGCCGACCTGCTGCTGTTTAGCAAGCGTGACCGGGTGGATGCAGGGACTGAAACGGCGCTGCGTGAATATGTACGTGGCTTGAATCCTTTGGCGCAACAGCAGATCCTGAGGGCCGGGCAGCCTGTTGCTCCCAGCCTGTTGGGCTTGGGCGAGCAAGTCGGACAAGGACGGGCCTGGAGCCTGGAGGCTTTTGAGGTGCTGGGGCAAGATACTGGCGATCACGATCACGATCACGATCACGATCACGATCACGATCACGATCATGTGCATAGCCATAGCCATAGCCATAGCCATAGCCATAGCCATAGCCATAGCCATAGCCATAGCCATGGCCACGGCACGGGCACCCTGGCTGGCAACAGCAACAGTTCTGAGTCTGCTCACCCGCAGGGAGAGCGTCCAGGAACGTCGGCGGTCAGTATGCCGGATACCTCCCGCCATGGAGACTCCATCTATTCGTTAAGCGCTCTGTTCCCCCAGCCTTTGCCTGCCGACACGCTGCAATCCTGGCTGTCGAATCTGTGCCAATGGGCGGGCCCTCGTCTCCTCCGCCTGAAGGCGGTTCTGCCCGTACAAGGCATGGACCAGCCACAGGTGATTCATGCCGTGCAGCATCAGTCCTACCCTTGGCAGACCGTGCCTCACTGGCCTTGGCCGGATCAGCAAGGGCGCATGGTATTGATCACGCAGGATCTGGATTTTCAGGAGCTTTGGGCGCGATTGCAGGAACTGGATGCTGCGGTTCGAAAGACGGATTAAGACTCGATGAGTCCGAGCCTCTCTTGGCCGGATGTCCTTTAGTCGTTAAGTCCGAGCCTTTCTTGATCGGCGTTTCTTGAATCGCCAGGAGCCTGAGGGCGCATTGCCTCTTTCTCATCCGAACAGGCTATCCACCGCTATGATAGACCGTTCCTCAAGCCAAAAAAAAGGACGCCTAAGCGTCCTTTTCAAAAGCCTTTGGGCTAAGCGATTTTATTGGGGCTCCACGCCCACTTTCTTGAACAACTCAGCCCATTGGGGCACTTGTTGCTCTACCTTGGCTTGCAGGGCTGCCGGGTTGGCCTCGTTTTGCATGACGGTGGCACCCAGGGTGGCCATGCGCTTTTTGAAATCCTCGTCGGCCAGACCTGCCTGCAGGGCCTTTACCAAGGTGTCGACTACAGGCTGGGGCGTGTCTTTGGGAGCCCACATGCCGTGCCAGATGCCGACTTCAAAGTCTTTGAAGCCTGACTCCTGCATGGTGGGGACATCGGGGAATGTGGGGACCCGCTCACGGCTGGTGACGGCATATACCTTGACCTTGCCTGACTTGATTTGCTGAGTGGTGTTGGTGGTCTGGTCACACATGATGTCCACCTGCTTGCCCATCAGGTCCGCAATGGCGGGGGCCGTGCCTTTGTAGGGCACGGTCAGCAGATCGATACCCAGTGCTTCGGTGAACATGGTGCCGCACAGGTGGCTGGCTGCGCCAATTCCGGCATTGGCCAGGGAGACCTTGTCCTGGTTGTCCTTCAGGTACTGCACCAGTTCCTGGATGTTATTGGGGGGGAAGTCCTCACGGGCAATGATGGTCATGGGTACGTCCACCACAAGACCAATGGGAGACATGCCGTTGATGGCGTCATAGCCGGGCTTTTTGTAAAGCGACGGTGCGGTGGAAAAGCCGATGTGCATCAACAGGATGTTGTAGCCATCTGGCTTGGCACGGGCAACCTGAGCCGTACCGATGGAGCCGCCCGCCCCGCCCTTGTTCTCGACCACAATGGTCTGGCCCAGTACGGGTCGCATGGACTCGGCCAAGGCGCGGGCCACGTTGTCGGTCGGGCCGCCTGCGGCAAACGGCACCACCATATTGATGGGGTGGTCCGGATAGTCCGCCGCCTGTGCGACGGCCGAGCAGGCCAACGCCGCGCCTAGACTGACCAACAGCTTGTTTAATGCAACAGCCATAATGCCTCCTGGATAAGGATTGCTTATTCTTGTGGGCGATACTTGGATACGTTCGCGAGTTGCTGCCAAACGTTAAGGAGCGGGTTTTATTCTACTGAGGGTCGCCGCGTTTCTTTTTAAGGTCTAACCCTAGGAAAGCGCTGAAATGGACTAGGGGAATATACGGGGGCAGCAGACGCGGCAAGCCGTTCTTAAGGGGGAACGGCTTGCCGGGGGGGCTGTCAGGAGGCCGGTTTGTGCAGAACAGGCGTCAGGTAGGCAATGATGGAGACCGCCGTTGCGGCAAGGGCGATCAGGCTGCAAAAGATCATCAAGCCCTGGTCCAGGCCCAGGTGATCGGCCAGCCAGCCCAGTCCCAGAATGGGCAGGATGGCGCCCAGATAGCCGGTAATCAGGTAAGTGGAGGTCAGACCGGCACGCTGGTGAGGGGGCGAGACGCGCTGCACGATGGACATGCCTCCGTACATGCACAGGCCGTGACCAAAGGCGGTCAGCAGCACGCACAAAATGAACAGCAGCGAGGAGCTGGCCCACAGGTTAATCAGCAGGGCGATACATGCCAGGGTGAAGGACAGCAGGCCCACAATGACGCTGCGCTTGGCGGGCCAGCGGCGGATCAGCAACTGAAAGCCTGAGGACAGAAACAGGATGATCCCGATAGACAGACCGCTGGTGGCCGGGCCATGCCAAGGCACCATTTGTTCCATGAAGCTGGGTGCCAGGGAAGCAAACAGGCTGAACATGGCAAAGGCGCAGCAGGCCGACAAACAGCCAATCAGATAGGGACGACGCAAATGAGTGGCGGGCAGTGTCAGCCGCGGCATCCAGGTGCGCCAGCTGCTTTTTTCCTGCACAACGGGCTGCTTGCTGGCAAGGGGTTTGATCTGGAACAGCGCATAGATGGCCAGGATGCCCAGCACCATGGAGGGAAGATAGCTTGAGAACAGCGGATTGGGTATCCATTGTGCAATCAGGCCGCCCACAACCGGGCCCAGACCAAAACCAAAAGCCAGCATCAGCGAGGTGGTGGCGGCGGCGCGTTGTACATCCCCACCCCGGTTAAATTGCCCCAGGCCGATGGAGGCCGAGGTCACAATCATGCTCGATGCCATCCCGATCATGATGCGGCTGAACAGGAAACTGCCCACGTCCCAGGCAAAGGCAGACAAGGTCACACCGCTGGTGACCAGAATCAGCCCGGTGCGCAGCACCGGCATAAAGCCTTTCAGGTCGCTCAGACGGCCCAGAAACAGCAGGCCTGTCAGACCGGCGGCCATATAAGCCACGTACAACTGGGTGATGTGGCTGGCATTCAGGTCCCACCGGTCCTGATACAGCGGGTAAAGCGGACTGGCCAGAGCGGTGCCCATCACGCCGATACACATGGCGATACTGATCCACACATAGGGGTCCCATTGGCGTTTCTTGCGGGCGGGGCGCGCGGCCAGGGAAGGGTCAGCCGGTGCCGCGGCGGGGTTCAGCATCGGCTCGATCCGGGCTTTCTGCAGAGTCTGGGCCGCAGCACTGGCGTGAAAGTCCCGGCAGCTTTGGCTGTCTTGCCAGCTTTCATACAACACCCATTGTCCCGGCGGCTGGTCCTTGCGTACGACATCAAAGCGCAGGCAGGCCGCCTTGGCCCGTGCCTGTTGAGACAGCGAGTCCGTATAGGCGTCCTGCGCCTGAGGGTCCAGCTCGGTGAAATGGTAGTGTGTCGTGCGAAAGTACGTGTCGCCCATGCAGCGTAATCCTTGCCAGCGAAATCATTCGGGACCATCAAGGATACTCTTTCAGGCCTGCGCTGACATGGCTATTCGCTGACACTAGGCTGGCTGGCGTAAATCCAGATGTATATCGGCCACATGCAACACTTCGGCCTCATGATCCGGGTCGCGCCAGCTGTCCTCACAGGCCATCTGGTGCCAGTGCTGCATGGCTGGCAGGGCGAGCAGGCTGTCCGCATAGCGTTGGCAGGCGGGGTCCAGTTTCAGACCATAGGTTTGCAGACGGAACACCACAGGGGCATAAAAGGCATCGACGGCGCTGAATCGTTCGCCGGCCAGGAAAGGCCCCCCAAAGCGGTTCAGACCTTCTTGCCAGAGGGTTTGCAGGCGTTCAAGCTCGCCGTGCAGACGCATGTCCTGTCGGTGATGCTGGGCGCGCAGTGCCACGGCAAAGGGGCATAGGGTGCGCAGGGAAGAAAAGTTGGCATGCATTTCCGCACTGGCACTGCGTGCCCAGGCCCGGGCAATCGGGTCAATGGGCCAGACGCCGGGATGCTGTTCGGCCAGATACTCGACAATAGCCAGGCTGTCCCAAATGATTTGCCCGCGCGTGTGCAGCACGGGTACGTGTCCGGCAGGGGCCATTTCGTGAAAGGCCAGGGTACTGAAGGCGGGCCCGAAATTGAACCAGCGCACATCAAAGTCCATGCCCAGGTAGCTCATCAGCAGCCAGGGACGCAGGGACCAGGATGAGTAGTGGGGATTGCCCAGGACAAGGGTGTAGTGTTTGGTGGTTGGCATGGTGGCACAGTGTCGCAAAGCGGATAGTGCTTGCACTTTAGTAGGCTTTGTTCTGCTTGGGTAGTGCCAGATCCTGCCTCGTGTTTTGGTATGCTGGTTTTTTTGCGCACTTGCGGAGCAAACCATGGCTTATGACCTGGAAAAACGGCTGGTGATCGGGCTGGCCTCCAGCGCCCTGTTTGATCTGAGCCAGTCCCATCAGGTCTTTCAGGAACAGGGCGAGGCGGCCTATCGCGACTATCAGCTGGCACGCGAGCACGAACCCCTGAAACCGGGCGTGGCCTTCTCCTTTATCCGGCGTTTGCTGGCCTTGAATGACCTGTCCCCCGACGATCCCTTGGTCGAGGTGGTGCTGCTGTCTCGAAACGATCCCAATACCGGCCTGCGGGTGATGAATTCGATTCGACACCATGGTCTGGACATTACGCGAGCCGTTTTTTTGCAAGGAGGCGATCCCAGCCCGTATATCCAACCCTTGTCGATCAGCCTGTTTCTGTCCGCCAATCAGCAGGACGTGCATCGCGCGGTGCAGCAAGGGTATCCGGCTGGACAGGTCCTGAACTCCTCTTACGAGGATGCCTATGACGATCAGCCGATTCGTGTGGCCTTTGATTTTGATGGCGTGATTGCCGATGACGAGTCCGAGCGCGTCTACCAACAGCAGGGGGGCTTGCCTGCTTTTTTCGAGCATGAAATGCGTTTGGTGCAGCAACCGCATAATCCCGGCCTTTTGCAGGCTTTTTTGCTGAAACTGGCGCATATTCAGGAAGTGGAGCAGCAGCATCAGCAACACCATGCCGACTATGTGCCGCGTCTGCGTATTGCCATTGTGACGGCGCGCAACGCACCCGCTCACGAGCGTGTGATCAACACCATACGCAGCTGGGGCATCGAGGTGAATGAGGCCTTCTTTCTGGGCGGCATTGAAAAGCGGCGGGTGCTGGAGGTCTTGCAGCCTCATATTTTCTTTGATGACCAGACTACCCACCTGATTCCTACTGCGCAGGCTCTGCCCTCCGTGCATATCCCGTTCGGGTTTGTTAATCACCCAGCGGCCAGCGGGGTGGAGCAGGAAAAAGAGTGAAAACAGCTTAAACCACGGTGGACAGGGAGGCCTTAGGCCTGTGCCAGAGAACGGCTGACGGCGCGTGCAGCAGGCTGGATCAGGGTGGCCAGTGCCTCGGGGCTGATTGCCTCAAAGCGTTCCAGGCTTCCCAGCAAGGTCAGGCTGCCAAAGATACGCTTGGCATCATCGAAAATGGGTGCAGAAATCCCGCCTATGCCCGGATTGATCTGTTCTTTGGTGATGCAGTAGCCGGCGCGACGCAGCTCCTGCATATGCGCGGAAAAAGCCGGCCAGTCCTTGCCCAGGCGTTGTACATAATCCAGGTGCTGGTTTTTCTCGTACAAACGGCGAAGATGACGGGTAGGCAGGTACGCGGTGATGATGCGCGCCGTGGAGCTGCGGAACATGTCCATCGTGCGGCCTCGCCCAAACAGCAGCTCGAAGCGCTCGGGCCCTGTTTCCTGGTGGGTGGTCAGAATGCGTTCGCCATATTGCTGGCCAATCAGGACATCCAGCCCGGTTTGCTCAACCAGAGATCGCAACAGAGGGCGACAGCGGCTGACCAGCGGATCAAATTCGCGGATCAGCAAATCCATTTCAATAAACCGTGGCCCAGGTGCGTAGCCTTCTGGGCTGCGAATCAACAGGCCGCTATTGCATAGCTCTTTCAGATAGCGATAGGTGGTGGCGGGAGGATAGCTCAGGCGGGTGCAGATGGTCTCCACATCCAGCACCGGCGTGTGTGCACCGTACAAGTCCAGAATTTGCAACATGCGTCTTAGACTATTCATGTGCCCTCGTCAAAATGGAGTTGTTGGTTCTCTATTCTAACCACGCGGCGGCCTGTCAGTGGGGCGCAACATCGGGCAAGTCCCCCTTCTACTGGTTTATACCTAAACCATCACATTATTCGGAAATTTTTCTCAGACTGCGGTAATAATCTGGAGAACAAGCGGGTCTGTTATGCATTTGCTTACACATGGCCTACCCTTTTTGTGACGCTGGGCACGACACGGGCCCGGCATCGGTTTTTAGAGGCGGACATGGATCAGGCTCAGCCCAGTCAGGTGTCGTTGGAAATCAAGAATGTACTGTTCATCATGTGTGACCAGTTACGCGCGGATCACCTGTCCTGTTATGCCCCCGGCGGTGCATTAAAGACGCCCAATCTGGATCGTTTGGCGGCGATGGGGATGCGCTTTGATCGCGCCTATGTGAACTCGGCCGTCTGTGGCCCCGCACGGGCTTCGTATTACACCGGCCGCTACCCCTTGTCGCACCGGGTTACCTGGAATCGCGTTCCTCACCCTATCGATGAGCTGTATCTGGGCGATTATCTGGCCCAGTCCGGACGGGATTGCCATCTGCTGGGCAAGACCCATCATGTGCCGGACCCGGCTGGCGCCCGTGCCGGGCGCTTTCAGGTCCAGCCCGAGGGAGCCGAGCGCTTCTGGCAAGGGGGGTTTACGGCCATCGAGCGCTATGACGGTCACTTCGAGATGGGCCCCGATAGTGAGTACCGCCAGTATTTGCACAGCAAGGGCTATGACAGCGAGCGGCCCTGGGAAGATTATGTGATCGGCAGCCAGGACGCCCAGGGGCAGTTTGCCTCTGGCTGGTACATGCGCAATGCCAGCCTGCCGGCACGGGTCAAGGCGCAGGACTCTGAAACCGCCTACTTTACCCAGCGCGCCATGGATTTCATCACCGCCAAAGGTGAAGAGCCCTGGGCCTTGCACCTGTCTTTCATCAAACCGCATTGGCCGTACAAGGCGCCAGCGCCCTACCACGACCGCTTTGGCGCGCACGATGCCTGTGCGCCAGTGCGGGCCGAGCACGAGCGCCAGCAGGCCCATCCGGTCCATGCCGCCTATCAGCAGCATGAAGAGTCCCGGTCTTTCGCTCAGGACGAGGTCTGGCGCACGATCAAGCCCGTGTATATGGGCCTGGTCCAGCAGATCGACGATGAGGTCGGCCGTTTGCTGGACCAGCTCGAACAGCAGGATCGCCTGAAAGACACGCTGATTATTTTCAGCTCGGATCATGGTGATTTGCTGGGCGATCACTGGCTGGGCGAGAAAGAATATTTTTTTGAAAACGCTATTCGCGTGCCGCTGATCGTGGTTGATCCCCGGGCGTCGGCGAACGCCACACGCGGACAAGGCAGTGATGCCTTTGTGGAGTGTGTGGACGTGACGCCCACGATTCTGGATGCCTTGCAACTGCCCGCCCAGGAGCATCGCGTGGAAGGCCGCTCCCTGATTCCCCTATTACACGGTCAATCCGCTTGGGCTCGTGAGTATACCGTCGCCAGTCTGGACTACGCGTATCGGGAAGCCCGTCAGATCCTGGGCCGCGGGGTGGAGGAGTGCCGGGGGCTGATGCTGCGCGATGGTGACTATAAATACATACATTGGCAGGGCTATCGGCCCCAGCTGTTCGATTTGAAACAAGACCCTGACGAGCTGCACGACCTGGGCGCGGACCCGGCGTACGCGGCGGTTTGTCGGCGTATGAAAGAAGGCCTGCTGGACTGGCATGACACCCTGAAAGGGCGTGCCAGCGAAAGCTGGGCTGCAGTAGAAGATCGTACCAATGCGCATGAGCGCATGATGAACATCTTGATTGGACGATGGTAAATACGCTGCGGGGGGCTGCCAGTGTGGGTGGCGGGCCGCAATTAATAACGATAAGGAGTGGACAATGAAACAGCTTAAAAATACGACGCTGGCCCTGTTGCTGGCCGGAGTAGGCGCTCTGGCGCCGATGATGGCTCAGGCGGCCTGGCCGAGCACGGAGCAGGTACGTATTGTGGTCCCCTACCCGCCCGGCACCGAGCCTGACATTCTGGCCCGCGATCTGGGTGTGCATTTGAACAAGGCCACAGGCAAAGTCTTTGTGATTGAAAACCGCCCGGGCGCCAATGCCATTATTGGCACCGATAATGTGGTCAAGGCCAAAGGCGATGGTTCGGCCTTGCTGATGGTGGACAGTCTGGCGGTATCGACCAACCCTCTGCTCTACAGCAACCTGCCCTACAAATGGGAAAAAGACTTGAAGCCGGTCACCACGGTAGCAGGTGTGAACCTGTATCTGCTGGTGCGCAATGACTTTCCGGCCAAGGATTACAAGGAATTCATTGCCCAGGCCAAGAAGGCCAACGGAGATACCAATGTGGGCACAGGCGGACGTGGGCATGTCACGCACCTGGGCATGGGCCTGCTGGGCCGTGAGGAAGGCGTGAACTTCACTTACATTCCCTACAAAGGCATGGCCCCGGCGACCAATGCAATTCTGGGTGGCGAGACGGATGCCATGCTGGTCGGTGGCATTCTGGCATCCCAGCATGTGAATGGCGGTAAAGTCCGGATCCTG
Source organism: Alcaligenes sp. SJTW-7 (assembly GCF_047716895.1). Lineage (NCBI taxonomy): Bacteria > Pseudomonadati > Pseudomonadota > Betaproteobacteria > Burkholderiales > Alcaligenaceae > Alcaligenes > Alcaligenes sp. SJTW-7. The sequence goes on from NZ_CP136682.1 coordinate 60,734, forward strand.
GCCGTCGGTGCAGACAAACGGACCGAGCTGCTGCCAAACGTGCCGACTGTCGAGGAAGCAGGCGGCCACGCCAACAGCATCCCTACCACTACGTTTGCACTGTTTGCTCCCGGCACCACGTCCGATGAGACGGTAAAGGAAATTCAGGAAAAAGTGGATGCGGCACTGAAAACTCCCGAGATGCAGGCGGCTTTCAAGAACCGTGGTCTGGCCCAGTTCTACACCACCCCAGCCCAGACGCTGGAGCGTGTGCAGAACGACTCCAAAGTTTATTCCGAGCTGATCCCTACCCTGGGCATTCAGCCTGAATAAACGGCGGGTCGGGTAGCGCCCTGTGCCGGCCAGCGGTCGGCCGGGGGCGTTGGAACCGGCAGGACTGCGTCAACAAAAAACACCACCCACACATCGCCTGAGCGGTGTGTGGGTGGTGTTTCTGAATGCTGGCCGTCTCTCTCTCCCACTCCTGGCTGGACCATCCAGATCCCCAGGCAGCAGGGTTAGAACCGATAGTGTGCGCGGTCGTGCTGCGTTTTACTGCTCGTTATAGTCGTGCTGCTCGGAAATCAGGCGTCGCAAGGTGGCCTTGAGGGCATTGACGTCCAGGGGTTGCAGGCGCTGGACGACCTCCTGCTCGTGCAGGCGGGCCTTGGCAATCAGGCCGGAGATCAGGGTCTGCCCTTCTTCGGTAATGCGCACCAGCGTGATGCGACGATCCACATCGTGGGCTACGCGGCGCAATAAACCTTGTTTTTCCAGTCGATCCAGCAAACGGGTGACAGTTGGTTGCTTGGTGGTCGCAATGCGCGCCAGGTGCCCAATACTGACCTCGCCCGCGCCGGACAGGGTGGACAGGACACGCCATTCGGAAATGGACAAACCGTTGCTCAGCACCACTTCGTGGAATTCGGCAGAGATCAGCTGGCTGGCCTGGGCCAACAGGGCGGGCAGGTAATTTTCGACAAAGACGGTGTCGTGTTCGGTGGGGCTCATGGTGCTTATTGTCATTACAGGCTAGTGGGTGCCGCGAATCTGCAGGGGCGTGGGCCCGAGCAGATGGTCAGGCCTGAAGACCCCGCGCGGCGGCAACAGGGCTCACTATAACCAAGCTGTCCGTTCGCGTGTCGCAAATAATTTGGCGTCTTTACTAGGGAAAACCATGAGAATGGATATGTTGAGATATAAACATATTCCGATGAAAATAAATACCATGTTCACAATACGCGGTAAGTAAGGAAAGAAAATGGCTGAGCGATCATTTGTCGAAGAAGTCAAAAAGCTGCGCCTGGGGGATGGAGACGTATTCAGTGGCGAAGGCATCTTGGCGGTGACCAAGGCCCTGCTGGAATCGGGCGTGTCCTATGTGGCCGGTTACCAGGGTGCGCCTATCTCGCACTTGATGGACGTGCTGGCCGATGCCCAGGACATCTTGCAAGAGAACGGAATCCGTTTTGAAAACAGCGCCAGCGAGGCGACCGCGGCGGCCACACTGGCTGCGTCGGTCAACTACCCGCTGCGTGGCGCCATCACCTTCAAGGCGACGGTAGGCACCAACGTGGCCTCTGACGCGTTGGCCAACCTGGCCTCGGGTGGGGTCAAGGGCGGTGCGCTGATCATCGTGGGCGAAGACTACGGCGAAGGCTCGTCCATCATGCAAGAGCGCAGTCACGCTTTTGCCATGAAGTCGCAAATGTGGATGCTGGACCCGCGTCCTAACCTGCCCTGTATTGTGCAAGCGGTCAAAGACGGTTTTGATTTGTCCGAAGCGTCCAACACCCCTGTCATGTTGCAGCTGCGCATTCGCGCCTGCCACGTGCATGGTCAGTTTGTGGCCTCGGACAACCGCCGCGCCAAATTCACCATTAAAGAAGCCATGGAGCAGCCCACACGCGACATCAATCGCATTGTGTTGCCGCCTGCCAGCTTCCTGCATGAAAAAGAAAAGATCGAACAGCGCTGGCCGAACGCCGTCAAGTTCATCGAAGAGCGTCAGCTCAATGAATTCTTTGCTGATGGCACCGACGATGTGGGTCTGATCGTTCAGGGCGGTGGCTACAACACCGTGATCCGCGCTTTGGAACACCTGGATCTGGCCGATGTGTTTGGCGAATCCAAAGTGCCCATGTACGTGATGAACGTGGCCTACCCGCTGATCGAGTCCGAAATCGTCCGTTTCTGCGAAGGCAAACGTGCGGTGCTGGTGCTGGAAGAGGGTCAGCCCAACTTTGTGGAACAGAACATTTCCGACATCGTGCGTCGCCACAATGTGGACGTCACCCTGCACGGCAAGGACCTGCTGCCACTGGCCGGTGAATACAACACCGCCACCATGCTCAAAGGCCTGCGCGCTTTCATGGAAAAATATGGCCGCGTCGAGCCTCTGGCTCCTCGCAAACCACGTGTGATCCCGATGAAAGTCGAGACGGTGGAGCGTCCAAAAGCGGAACAAGCCAGCCTGGTGGACGTGGAAGCCGCCGAAGTCAAACCGTTGGGCAGCCTGGACGAAAACGTTCATGCCCGTCCTCCCGGGTTTTGTACTGGCTGTCCCGAGCGTCCTATCTTTACCGCGTTGAAACTGGTGGAGCGCGAACTGGGCGAACACCACGTCTCTGCCGACATTGGCTGTCACCTGTTCTCCATTTTGCCGCCCTTCAATCTGGGTAACACCACCATGGGCTACGGTCTGGGCGGCGCCGGTTCGGCAGCCTTGAACGTGGAGTCCGACAAGCGCGCCATCTCGGTCATGGGTGACGGCGGTTTCTGGCACAACGGTCTGACCAGTGGTATTGCCAATGCGGTATTTAACCGCAGTGACAACCTGACCATTGTGATCGACAACAGCTACACCGCCGCCACGGGCGGTCAGGACATCCTGTCCTCCAAGGCCAAGAACGAAACGCGCAGTACCGGTCACCTGATCGAGAAAGCCGCGCGTGGCGTGGGTGTGGAATGGCTGCGCATGATCCGTCGCACCTACGATCTGAAGACCATGACGGCCACTTTGCGTGAGGCCCTGACGACCAAGGAAAAAGGTCCCAAGGTGCTGGTGGCGCAAAGCGAATGTATGTTGAACCGTCAGCGTCGCGAAAAAGGCCAGGTCCGCAAGGCAGTGGCGGCAGGTGAGCGCGTGGTGCGCGAGCGCTTTGGCGTGGACCCGGACACCTGTACCGGCGATCACTCCTGCATCCGTCTGTCCGGTTGTCCGTCGCTGTCGATTCGCCCCAACCCGGACGCTCTGCGTCAGGACCCGGTGGCCAATGTGATGAACAGCTGTGTGGGTTGCGGTCTGTGTGGTGAGGTTTCCCACGCGGCGATTCTGTGCCCCTCGTTCTACCGGGCTCAAGTCGTCAGCAACCCGACTGGCTGGGACAAGTTCCGCGAAAAAACCCGCCGTGGCTTTATTGGCTGGTTGCAGCGTCGTGACGCTGCCCGTCGTGATCGTCTGGCCTTCTAAGCACACCCGTAGAGATTCTTATCATGCAGATCAAACCAATCAAGATTGCTATTTTGGCCATGGGTGGCGAAGGCGGCGGCGTGCTGGCCGACTGGATCGTCAACCTGGGCGAACAAAACGGCTACTTTGCACAAACCACCTCGGTGCCGGGCGTGGCCCAGCGTACCGGTGCCACGATTTATTATGTGGAGCTGTTTCCGCACTCGGCCGCACCTGATGGCAAGAGGCCGGTGCTGGCCTTGATGCCCATGCCCGGCGATGTGGACGTGGTCCTGGCATCCGAGCTGATGGAAGCGGGTCGCGCCGTGCAGCGCGGCCTGGTCACCGAAGACCGCACCACATTGATTGCCTCTACGCACCGTGTCTACTCCATTGCCGAAAAATCGGCCATGGGCGATGGCCGGGTGGATGACAATGCGCTGATTGCGCACGCCACGCAGGCTGCCAAGCGTTTTGTGTATTTCAATATGGAAAAAGCGGCCGAGGACTCGGGCAGCGTGATTTCCGCCGTGCTGTTTGGTGCCTTGGCCAGTACGGGTGTGCTGCCCTTTAGCCGCACCCAGTTCGAGCAGACAATTGAGCGCGGTGGCGTGGGCGTCAAGCCCAGCCTGAAGGCTTTTGGCGCTGCTTACGCTCGTGTGGCCGAAGGTGATGCCGGCAAGGCCGAGTCGGATAACAAACCGGTTGATATGGCAACGCTGGCTCCGCGTGACCCAGCTGTTGCCAAGCTGATTGACCGTGTTCGTGCCGAAGTGCCTGAGCAGGCCCAGCCCATCGTGGTGGAAGGGGTGCGCCGTGTTCTGGATTTCCAGGATGTGGATTACGCCAATTTGTACCTGGACCGCCTGAAAAAGATCAGCCGCTTCGCACGTCCGGATGACGTGGCCCTGGTGCGTGAAACGGGTCGGTATCTGGCCTTGTGGATGTCTTACGAAGATGCCATTCGCGTGGCCGAGCTGAAAACCCGTGCCAGTCGTTTTGACCGCGTCCACAAGGAAGTGCGTGCTGCCGATGGCCAGATCGTGGCGATCAATGAATACATGCATCCGCGTGTGGAAGAGATCAGCGAAATCCTGCCGTTTGCCAGTGTTGGCCGCTGGCTGATGCGTCCTACTTGGGGCAACAAACTGGTGAAATCGCTGACCAAGTCCGGACGTGTTATTCAAACCAGCTCGGTGCGCGGCTTTATTCCTTTGTATCTGTTGTCGGGCTTTAAACGCTGGCGTCGTCGCACGCTGCGTTACCAGGCCGAGCAACAGCGCATTGAAAGCTGGTTAAAGCAGATTGAGCAGGCGGCCGATGCTCACCCGGCCCTGGCTTTGGAAATTGCCCAATGTCAGCGTCTGGTCAAGGGCTACGGCGATACGCATGCTCGCGGGCTGCGCAACTACCAGACCGTGATGTCGGCACTGGAGCGCAACCCCAGCACCTTGTCGCCAGCCATGCTGGGCGCCTTGCGCGATGCGGCCTTGGCCGACGAGCATGGCTCCAAGCTAGAGGCCACATTGCGCCAGTACGCCCTGGTGTAAAGGGTTCACCAGGCCGCTGGACAGCGGCCTTGGTGAAAACCCTTGAAGGCACGGATTTAACCCCCTAAATACTTTATTTCTAAAATATTCATAGTAGAATATAAATTCGGATTGGCACGGTGACCGCGGCATGGAGAGCCAGACGTTCCGTGTCTATTTGGCCACTTGTTCACACTTGTTCAAGCACGAGTATCCCGCCTGTTGGTCAAACTGAAATTAGCCAAAGTTTGGGGGGCAAGAATATGAATCAAAGCGAAGCAGCACAGGATTTACTGGTAGAGCCAGCCGATGCTGGATTTGAAGGCCGCGTCGGTCCCAAGGACCCTGCCAGCCTGAAATTGTGGTTGCGCATGCTGACCTGCACCAAGCAGATCGAGGACGAGATCCGTCGTCGCCTGCGCCAGAATCATGGTATTTCGCTGGCCCGTTTTGATTACATGGCCCAGTTGTACCGCTACCCGCAGGGCCTGAAGATGGGCGAGTTGTCACGCTATCTGATGGTGACCGGCGGCAATATTACCGGACTGACTGACGAGCTGGCCCGAGAAGGCATGGTGTCTCGCCAGAGCAGTCCAACAGACCGACGTGCTTGGGTGTTGCGTCTCACCCCCAAGGGCAAAAGCAGTTTCGAGGCGATGGCCCAGGCCCACAGTGACTGGATTGCAGAAATGTTTGAAGGACTGGCGACAGACGAAGTTGTGCATATCCATCAGCATCTGGGCTTGCTGCGGGTGCATCTGCAAAGCACGGCCAGCTAGCATAAGGTGCATTCTGCCCGGTCTGTGAGGCCAGACAGAATGCGGATAGCGTCACAGACAGGCGCACAAAACACTTGCTAAAAAGGTGTCTACAACATGGTTTCCAAGCTGTACGAACAAGAACATCGCATCCGTTTTTCGGAATGCGATCCAGCGGGTATCGTTTTTTATCCGCAGTACTTTGTGATGTTTAACGACCTGATGGAAGCATGGATCGATTCCATGGTACCCGAGGGTTTTCACAACATGATCGCCAGCAAACGGGTAGGCATGCCCTCGGTACATATTGAAGCCGAGTTCAAGTCCATCAGCCGTATGGGTGATGATGTGGTGATGAGCCTGGGAGTGGAACGCATTGGCAACAGCTCCTTGACGTTGCTGTTGCGTTGCGTCGGCAAGGACGGCGTGCTGCGTATGCAAGTGCGCCAGACTGTGGTGACCACCTCGCTGGAGACCCACCTGGGTATTCCTATCCCTGATTTCCTGCGCAACCCCATGCAAGCGTATGTGATTGCCCAGCCAGAAAGCAGCCAGGCTTGATCTAGTTTGAAGTAGTAGCAGGCAGTGTGCAGGTCAGGTATTTTTTTTGATTTAAATAGTTGACTTGTATAATATTTATTAATAAATATACTATGCTCGAAAGCATGTATTCAGACCATACGGACATATCATGAATATCGTATGTATTGGCGGAGGCCCAGCCGGCTTGTATTTCGGTTTGCTGATGAAGTTGCAAAACCCTCAGAACGAGGTTTTTGTGATCGAGCGTAACCGACCGTACGACACCTTTGGCTGGGGCGTGGTGTTCTCGGATGCCACCATGGAAAACCTGCGTGAAGCTGACCCTGTGTCCGCGCAGACCATCGGTGACGCCTTCAACCACTGGGACGACATCGAGTGCCATTTCAAAGGTAGCGCCGTGCGCTCCAGCGGTCATGGTTTCATCGGGATTGGTCGCAAAAAGCTGCTGAACATCCTGCAGGCTCGCTGCGAGGAAGTGGGCGTTAACCTGGTGTTTGAGACCGTGGTGTCGGACGACGCTGAGCTGGCCCGCAAGTACAACGCCGATATCCTGATTGCCTCTGACGGTATCAACAGCGCCATTCGTACTCGTTACCAAGACGTGTACCAGCCCGATATCGACACCCGCAACTGCCGTTTTGTCTGGCTGGGTACGGAAAAGGTGTTTGACGCCTTTAATTTCATTTTTGTGGAAACCGAGCACGGCTGGTTCCAGGCTCACGCCTACCGTTTCCAGGAAGGCCTGTCCACGTTCATCGTGGAAACGCCCGAGGAAACCTGGCAAAAAGCCGGTATTGGTGAAATGTCGCAGGAAGAGGCCATTGCCTACTGCGAGAAGCTGTTTGCCGATCACCTCGATGGCAACAAGCTCATCAGCAATGCCACGCACCTGCGCGGTTCGGCCATCTGGATTCGTTTCCCCCGCGTGATCTGCAACAAGTGGGTGCACTGGAAAGATTACGGCACCGGCAAGAAAGTACCTGTGGTATTGATGGGCGATGCCGCTCACACCGCTCACTTCTCGATCGGTTCGGGCACCAAGCTGGCCCTGGAAGATGCCATCACGCTGGCCCAGCATATGGACCACGAGTCGATGGAAGAGGCGCTGAAAGATTACGAAGCCGCTCGTAGCGTGGACGTATTGCGCATTCAGAACGCTGCCCGCAACTCGACCGAATGGTTCGAAAACGTGGCCCGTTACGCCAATATGAAGCCCGAGCAGTTCACCTACTCCATGCTGACCCGTTCGCAGCGTATCTCGCACGAGAACATGCGGGTGCGTGATGCCGCCTGGCTGGAAAAATACGAGCGTTGGATGGCGACGGAAGCGGGCATGGAGCTGGCTGAGGGTGAAAAGGCCCCCTCGCCCATGTTCACCCCTTTCAAGCTGCGCGACATGCAGTTGAAGAACCGTATCGTGTTCTCGCCCACCCTGATGTACAGCGCCAAGGACGGCATGCCCAATGCCACGCATCACGTTCACTATGGCAGCCGTGCCATGGGTGGCGCTGGCCTGATCCTGGCTGAAATGACCGCCGTGACGCCGGAAGCTCGTGTCACCCCCGGTTGTACCGGTCTGTGGAACGACGAGCAGGCCGAGGCCTGGAAGCCTGTCGTGGCATTTGCCCACGAACAAGGCGCCAAGATCGGTGTGCAACTGGGTCATGCGGGTCGTCGTGGTTCGACGCAGCTGGGCTGGGAAAAAGCCAATCAGCCGCTGGCTGAAGGCAACTGGCCTTTGGTGTCGGCCTCCGCCCTGCCTTATCAGGCTGGTGTGACGGCTGTCCCTACCGAGATCACCCGTGCCCAGATGGACGAGATTCGTGACGCCTTTGTGGCCGCTGCCAAGCGCGCTGACCAGGCCGGTTTTGATTGCATTGAGCTGCAAGCCGCTCATGGTTACCTGCTGTCCAGCTTTATCTCGCCGCTGACCAATCAGCGTAGTGATGAGTTTGGTGGTAGTCTGGAAAATCGCATGGCTTACCCGCTGGAAGTGTTTGCAGCCATCCGCGCCGTCTGGCCAGAGAACAAGCCCATCATGGTGCGTATCTCGGCAACAGACTGGGCCGAAGGCGGCAACACGGCGGACGACGGTGTGGAAATTGCCCGCTTGTTCAAGCAAGCCGGTGCCGATCTGATCGACGTGTCCTCGGGTGAAGTGGTGCTGGAGCAGCAGCCAATTTACGGCCGCATGTACCAGACTCCATTCTCCGACCGTATCCGTAACGAAGCCGGTATCGCCACCATGGCGGTGGGCTCGATCATGGAAGCGGATCATGCCAACAGCATTATTGCCGCAGGCCGTGCTGACCTGTGCGCCTTGTCGCGCGGCTTCCTGGCCGATGCGAACTGGCCGCAACGTCAGGCTGCGGAGTTGGGCTACACCGACCTGGCCTGGCCGGTTCAGTATGAGTGGGGCAAAGACTGGTTGCAGCGTCAGATCAAGCGTGCGCCAGTCGCCCAGGATGGCCCAGCCAAGTCATAAAACACAAAAGGAGACAGCATCATGTCGGAAGAACGTTTTGACACCCATCGCGAAAGCGTGATCGGTCGTGCTGATGTTGAGGACACGCCCGAACTGGTGAAGTACTACCAGGATTTGACTCAATTTGAGGCCGGTGCCTTGTGGACCGTGGCCAACAAGATTGAGCCCTGGGAGCCCAAGTCCGAGTCCGTGCCGGTGGTGTGGCGCTACCGCGACCTGCGCGACTATGTGTTGCGCTCGGTGGATCTGGTCAGCCCTGAAAAAGCCGGTCGTCGCGTGATTTACCTGAACAACCCCGGTCGCCAGGAAGTGTCGGCGGCGGTGGGTTGGCTGTACTCCGGTTTGCAGGTCATGAAACCGGGTGAAGCGGCTTCCGCACATGCTCACTCCTCCTCGGCCCTGCGTTTTATTATGGAAGGCCGTGGCGCCTACACCATCGTGGACGGGCACAAGATGACGCTGGGTGCCAACGACTTTGTGTTGACCCCCAACGGCTGCTGGCACGAGCACGGCGTGGAAGCCGACGGCCTGCCTTGCATCTGGCAGGACGGTCTGGACATTCCCCTGGTCAATGCGTTGGAAGCCGGTTTTTACGCCGTTCACCCGGATCTGGCCCAGGCCATTACGCATCCCGTCAACGACGCGGTGGGAATCTGGGGTGGCCGTGGTTTGAAGCCCACTTTGCACGACTGGCAAAAACCCTACTCGCCGCTGCTCAAGTACGAGTGGGAGCCGACGTACGAAGCCTTGTCAGCCTACGCCAAGGTAACGGACGGCAGCCCCTTTGATGGCGTCATCATGGACTACATCAACCCGCTGACCGGCGGCCCTGTCATGTCCACCATCGGCGCCAGCATGCAGATGCTGCGCCCCGGTGAGCACACCAAGGCCCACCGTCACACGGGCAGCATCATTTATCAGTGTGCCAAGGGTGAAGGGTATTCCATCATCAATGGCAAACGCTTTGACTGGCGCGAACGCGACATTTTCTGCGTCCCTTCCTGGATGTTCCATGAGCACGTGAATGGTTCCTCGTCGCAAGACGCCTGCCTGTTCTCGTTCCACGACCTGCCTGTGATGCGTGCCCTGAATCTGTACCGCGAAGAAGCGTTGGCAGAGAACGGCGGCCACCAGGTGCTGCTGTAAGACTACTTGTTTAACTTATTTGGACGGCCTGCCAAGGCGGGCCGACCCGATTTATTCAAGCCATCTGCGCAAGATGGCCCAATCTGGAGATAGAAATGCGTCTTGTAACGTACCGTAGTGAAGTTGCTGCCGCTGGCCGCTTGGGCGCCATTGTGGGCGATCTGGTGGTTGACCTGGGTTACCTGGGCGACGCCACAGGCCACATGCTGCCTGACAATATGCTCGATTTCATCGACCTGGGCCCAGCCGCTGTGACTTCCACGGCTCGCTTGCTGGAAACCTACGCCGACGATATGCCTTTTGGCGTGGCACTGCCCTTGGCCAACGTCAAACTGTTGGCTCCTATCCCCCGTCCACGCAAGAACATCTTTGGTATCGGCCTGAACTACGTGGAACACGTAGCCGAATCCAGCCGTACCCTGGACACCTCCAAAGAGCTGCCTAAGCAGCCCGTGATTTTCTCCAAGCCGCCTACCACCGTGATTGGCCCCGGCGATGCCATCGAGCACAACAAGAACATCACGCAGCAAATGGACTGGGAAGTGGAACTGGCCGTGATCATGGGCACCCGTGCCCAGCGCGTGGCCAAGGAAGACGCCCTGAAGTACGTGTTCGGCTACTCCGTCATGATCGACGTGAGCGCTCGCGACTGCCGTCGTGCCGGTCAGTGGATCTACTCCAAAGGCCAGGACACCTACGCGCCATTCGGTCCTGTGATCGTGACGGCCGATGAGCTGACCGATCCTCACAACCTGAACCTGAGCCTGACTCTGAACGGTGTGACCAAGCAAAGCTCCAACACCAAGCACATGCTGTTCAACGTGAATGACCTGATCGCTGACATCAGCGCCGGCATCACGCTGGAACCCGGTGACATCATCGCCACCGGTACACCAGAAGGCGTGGGCGCTGGCCGTGATCCTCAAGAGTGGATGTGGCCTGGCGACGTGGTGCATGCTGTGGTGGAAGGCATCGGCGAATTGCGTCACCCCATCGTGGACGTGACCCCCCAAAACTAAGTAAAGGAGAGCATGATGCTGGAATTGCGTCAGTTCAAGGCCGCCGCCGTTCAGGCAGCGCCTGTGTTCCTGGACACGAATGCGACCATCGAAAAAGTATGTCGTCTGATCAATGAAGCAGCCGACAACGGTGCCGAGCTGATCGCCTTCCCCGAGGTGTTCGTCTCCGGTTACCCCTACTGGAGCTGGGTGATGAACCCGATCGAGGGCAGCCCATGGTTCGAGCGCCTGTGCAAATCGGCCATCGAAGTCCCAGGTCCCGAGATCCAGAAGGTTGCGCAGGTTTGTCGTCAGCGCAAGGTCAATGTGGTGTTGGGTGTGAACGAGCGCAGTCCCGTTGGCATCGGCACTCTCTACAACACGCTGGTCACCATCGGCGCTGACGGTCGCATTTTGGGCCGTCACCGCAAACTGGTGCCCACCTGGGCAGAAAAACTGACCTGGGCTAACGGCGACGCCTCCTCGATGCGTGTGCATGACACCACCATCGGCCCTCTGGGCGCCTTGGCGTGCGGCGAAAACACCAACACGCTGGCTCGTTTCAGCCTGTTGTCGCAAGGCGAGCTGGTCCACGTTGCCAGCTACATCGCCTTGCCCGTGGCACCGAAGGACTACGACATGGCTGAAGCCATTCGCCTGCGTGCTGCTGCACACTGCTTTGAAGGCAAGGTGTTTACGGTGGTGGCCTGCTCGACGGTTTCCGAGGAAATTGTCGAGGCCATGTCCGCCACTCATCCCGAAGCGCGTGATCTGCTGGCTCGTCCCAACAGTGCGTTCTCGGGCATTATTGGCCCCGATGGCCGCGTGCAGGGCGAAGCCCTGATCGACAAGGAAGGCATTGCCTACGCCGACATCGATCTGTCGCGCTGCATCCAGCCGCGTCAAATGCACGACATTACGGGTCATTACAACCGTTTTGACGTGTTTGACCTGCGTGTGAACCGCAAGGCTTTGACGCCTGCCCGCTTTTACGAAGGCGATGCCGCGTCCCAGCCCGACCTGAACCCTGCCGAGTTCTCCGTTCTGGACGACAAGGAAGCGTAAGCAGGTTCAAGACGGTCCCCTTCCTGTGTTGGATCGGGACCGTTTTTTGACGGGGCGCTTTGCTCAAGCACCCGGTCAAAAACCGCTGTGGCCTGGCCGCAGTGGTCAAAGATGCACACTGCCCGTTTTTGAAAAAGGGGCAGCGCCAGCCTGGAGGAGTGGGCTGTTTTAACGGCTGCTTCCCTTCCTGCATGGGCAGGACAGGCACTTATAACGATGACATAAGATCCCCGTAGGAGATGAAATGAGCGACAAGAACCCATTGGCAGCCTTTATCCAGGCAATCGACAGCAAACAGGTCCGTTTCGTGGATCTGACCCAGACCCTGTCTCCCAGCTTCCCCGCCTTGCAGCTGCCCCCCCAGTTTGGTCAGACTGCTGGTTTCTCGATTGAGCGCATTAGCCAATACGACGAGAATGGCCCAGGCTGGTACTGGAACAACTTCACCTGTGGCGAACACACCGGTACCCACTTTGACGCGCCCGCTCACTGGATCTCCGGCAAGGATCATCCGGACAACACCGTCGACACCATTCCTGTCGACAACTTTCTGCGTCCCGCCGTTGTGGTGGACGCCTCGGCCGAAGTGGCCCAGAACGAAGACTTCATCCTGACCTCCGAGTTCTTGCAGAACTGGGAAGCCCAGCATGGCCGCATCCCTGAAGGTGCCTGGGTGCTGTTTCGCACCGATTGGTCCAAGCGTGTCAACGATGCCGCCGCGTTTCTGAACATGCGTGAAGACGGCGCTCATACGCCTGGCCCAGCTCAGGAAGCGGTGGAGTGGATGATTCACGAGCGCAAGGTGCACGGCTTTGGCGTTGAAACCATCAATACCGATGCGGGCCAATCCTACGCCTGGCCAGTGGCTTACCCTTGCCACACCCTGATGCACGGCGCCAACCGTTACGGTTTGCAGTGCCTGTGCAACCTGGATCAGTTGCCCCCTCAGGGCGCACTGATCATGTCGGCCCCTCTGAAGATTGAAGGCGGCTCCGGCAGCCCGCTGCGCGTGGTCGCACTGGTAGCTCAGTAAACGCAAAACGGGGAGAAAATGGCAGAATTGTGTACGACACGGTTCTGCTGTTTTCTCACCTAGTGGTTTTCCATTATATTCGGCAGTATATATTTATCCGTAAACTATTCATCAATAAAACAAATTCACGAAAGAATGAATAGAGATCCAGCCGTACAGCCAGTGTCGGTGTCAGGCAGCCGGTTTTAGCGGAGACAGTAGACGAGCCTTACGCAGCCTTTTTGGGCCGTCCCCTTGCCCCCTGCGGCGCTACATGATGCCATGGCTTGGCTGTGTTGGCTGGGTAATTGATGTAGTCATGCTCAATGGTAGGCACACGATGGATACTTTTGAACTCGTCATCCGGGATATCCAGAACGCATCCCCGCTGATTCGCAGTTTTACGCTAGAGCCTGCCCAGGCCGGTTCCCTGCCCGCATTTGCGCCGGGTTCGCACCTGCAGGTACAGATTCCTGATCTGAACGATCACCGCTGCTATTCCCTGATTTCCCTGGACGCTGACATGGCGCAGGGACCCCGCTGCTACCGTCTGGGCGTACGTCTGGAGGACAACAGCTCGGGTGGTTCACGGTACATGCACAGCCTGAAAGTGGGCGATACCTTGCGTGTGGCTGGCCCCAAGAATGATTTCCCTTTGCATGAGGGCGTCGAGGGTGAAACCGAGACCGTGTTGATTGCCGGTGGCATCGGCATCACCCCGATTGCCAGCATGGCCGCGGCCCTGCATCACCAGGGTCGCCCCTATCAGCTGCACTATGCAGGGCGCAGCGTGGAACAGTTGGCTTTCCTGGATGAGCTGAGCGCCTTGTCCGGCCCGGCTCTGCGTCATTACGCGGACGACAGCGAAGGCCGGTTCTGCCTCAATACCCTGCTCGATGGTTTGTCCAAAGATCAGCATATCTACGTTTGCGGTCCCAAAGGCATGATTGATGCCGTGATCGAAGCCTGCAAGCAGCGTGGCTGGCCCAGTGAGCATGTGCATTTTGAGCTGTTCGCGACCGCGGCTGCGCAGGAAGGGGACCAGCCTTTCGAGGTGGAACTGCGCCAGACCGGCGTCACGTTGCAGATCCCCGCCGACAAGACCATTGTTGATGTCATGGAAGAGCAGGGCCTGGACCCCATGATCGATTGCAAGCGCGGCGAATGCGGCGTCTGTACCTGTGATGTGATCGAAGGCGAGGTTGACCACCGCGACTATTTCCTGAGCGATTCGGAAAAAGCCAGCAACAAGGTTATCCAGATCTGTATTTCTCGTGCCAAGACCCCGCGTCTGGTGCTGGATCTATAAAGCCCAACGGCGACGGAGAACATGATGGAAAAGTATCGTGATAATCCCCAGGCCATCCGCGAATTGGTACGCGAGGCCGAGGTCCACAAGGATTTGTACATCAGCCAGGAGCTGTTTGAGCTGGAGATGGAACAGTTGTTCGCCAATACCTGGGTCTACGTTGGCCATGCCAGCCAGGTGCCCAATAAAGGTGACTTCTACACCACGACGGTCGGTACCGAGTCCGTCATTATGGTGCGCCATACAGACGACAGCATCCGTGTGCTGTACAACCGCTGCCCGCATAAAGGCGTGCAAGTGGCCGGTGAAACCTGTGGCAACACGGGCAAATTCTTCCGTTGCCCTTACCATGCCTGGACCTTCAAGACCGATGGCTCCCTGCTGTCCATCCCTTTGAAGAAAGGTTACGAAAATACCGGCTTTGAATGCACCGAAGCCAGCCAGGGCATGGCGGCGGTCAAGAATGTGCGGGTGTACCGCGATTTTGTGTTCTGCCGTCTGGCCGATGAAGGCATTGGCTTTGAAGAGTTCTTTGGCCAGTCCCTGAGCACCATCGACAATATGGTCGATCGCTCCCCCGAAGGCCGCCTGGAAGTGGCCGGTGGCGTGATGCGCTACATGCACCAGTGCAACTGGAAAATGCTGGTCGATAACCAGACCGATACCTGTCACCCCATGGTGGCGCACGAGTCCTCGGCGGGCACCGCCGTAAAAGCCTGGGAAGCGGCCCCTCCAGGTACGCCCAAGCCCATGGCGGTTGAGCTGTTTGCCCCGTTCATGTCGCCGTACGAGTTCTATGAAGGCATGGGTATTCGCGTGTGGGAAAACGGTCACGGCCATACCGGCGTGAGCAACTCCATCCACGCGGATTACTCCGAAATCCCCGGTTACTGGGACCAGATGGTCGAAGCCTACGGTGAAGAGCGTGCCAAAGCCATTTTGGGTGACACGCGTCACAACACCTGTTACTTCCCCAACATCATGGTCAAGGGCCCGATCCAGACCCTGCGTTTGTTCAAGCCCATTGCCGCGGATAAAACCCTGGTGGAGTCCTGGACTTTCCGCCTGGTGGGCGCGCCGGACACACTCCTGGAACGGACCTTGATGTACAACCGCCTGATCAACGCGCCTACTTCGATGGTCGGCCACGACGATCTGGAAATGTATGAACGCGCGCAGCAGGGCTTGCAGTCGCGGGGACGCGACTGGATGAACCTGGCGCGTCTGGTGGAAAAAGACGAAGACCAGCAAAAGAACGTGGTGATCAACGGCACCAGCGAAATGCAGATGCGCGCCCAGTTCCGTGCCTGGCTCAAGTTCATGCTGCCCGAGCAGCAGGCTAAACAAGAAGAGGAATAACCATGAGCGAAATCAGCCGTCAGGCCCTTATCGATTTTGTGTATGCGGAAGCCCGCCTGCTCGATGAACAGCATTATGAGCAATGGCTCGATCTGTTTACCGAAGATGGTTACTACTGGATGCCGTTGGCACACGATCAGCAAGACGCCCGATTGCATGCCTCCCTGATGCACGAGGACAAGCTTTTGCTGCGTATTCGTGTTGAGCGTCTGGCTGGCCGTCGCACTTTTTCCCAGCAGCCCAAAAGCCGCAGTCATCACCTGCTCCAGCTACCCACGGTGGAAAGCATGGACGAGGAAAAAGGCGAATACACGGTACGTTGCGCCTTCCATTACACGGAAACGCGCGGCGACAAGCAGGATATCTATGTAGGTTGGAGTACCTACACCCTGGTGCGCCAGGACGACGCGTTGAAAATCCGGCTCAAACGGGTGGATCTGCTCAATTGCGACGCGCCCTTTGGCAATATCCAGTTGTTTATGTGACAGGACAGGAGAATTTTTGATGGCCAACACCACGGTCTACCAGGCTTTTCGAGACACCGCCCAGAAATGGGGCGACAAGCCCTTTGTATGTACCCTGCCTGAGACCGCCCAGATCTACGGTATTGAAGCGGGTGAGCTGACCTACGGTCAGGCGCTGGAACGCATTGACGCCCTGCGCGGGGCTTACGCCGCCGCGGGCTATGGCCACGGCCATCGCGTCGGCATTTTGCTGGAGAATCGCCCCGTATTTTTCCTGCACTGGTTTGCCTTGAACAGCCTGGGCGTGTCGATTGTGCCGATCAATCCGGACCTGCGCGCTGCCGAGCTGGAGTACCTGATTGGCCATTCCGAAATGATCATGGCCATTGCACTGCCCAGCCGTCACCAGGATCTTGTGGAAGCGGCCCAGCGTGCAGGCCAGCCCTTTGCCATCATGGCCGACGGCGATGTGCCGCCCATGGTGGAGCGTGCCGCCGCCCGCTCCTGTGACATTCCCGATGAGCACAGCGAATGTGCCCTGTTGTACACCTCTGGTACGACAGGTCGCCCCAAGGGCTGCATGCTGTCGAACCAGTACTTTCATTATGCCGGTGAGTGGTACCGCGATATTGGTGGTCTGGCCTCGCTGGAGCATGGCAAGGAGCGCATGCTGACCCCGTTGCCCCTGTTTCACATGAACGCCATGGCCTGCTCGACCATGGCCATGGTCAAGACCGGCGGCTGCCTGATCTCCCTGGATCGTTTCCATCCACGCAGCTGGTGGGATTCGGTGCGCGAGTCGGGTGCTACCGTAGTGCATTACCTGGGGGTAATGCCCGCCATTCTGATGAAGGCCGAACCCAGCGAAAAAGACCGTCAACACCACGTGCGCTTTGGTTTTGGCGCCGGTGTGGACCGTGGTCTGCATCCTATTTTTGAAGAACGCTTCGGTTTCCCCTTGCTGGAAGCCTGGGCCATGACGGAAACCGGCGCCGGTGCCAGCATCATCGCCAATCACGAGCCACGCTTTATCGGCACCTCCTGCTTTGGCAAGGAAATGCCGGTGGTGGAAGTGCTGTTGCGCAAGGACGATGGCGAACCGGCCCAAGCCGGTGAAAACGGCGAGCTGCTGGTGCGCTCGGCTGGGGACAACCCACGTTACGGATTTTTCTCCGGCTACTGGAAAGACCCGGCAGCCACCGACGAGGCCTGGGAAGGCGGCTGGTTTCACACCGGCGATATTGTGTGCCGTGACGAGCAAGGCTACCTGCATTTTGTGGACCGCAAAAAGAACGTGATCCGCCGAAGTGGCGAGAACATCGCTGCCGTGGAAGTGGAAAACATCATGCAACAGCATCCGCTGGTGCGCTCCATTGCGGTGGCTGCCGTGCCTGATGCCATTCGTGGCGACGAAGTGATGGCGCTGGTGGTGCCCCACCAACCGATTGAAACCCAGGAGCAGCGTGAACAGGCCGCCCAGGAAATGGTGCGCTGGGGTCTGACCCAACTGGCCTACTTCAAGGTGCCCGGTTACGTCCTGTTTGTGGATGCCCTGCCGCTGACCTCGACCAACAAGATCCAGCGCGGTGAATTGAAAACCGTGGCGCTGGCAGCTTTGGACAACCCGGCCTGCGTGAACACGAATCACCTGAAAAAACGTCAGGAGGCCTGAGCCCATGGCCTTGCCGCAAGCAGCCCGCCAGGGCTATGACGATGTAGTGCTGGTCGCTCCGGTGACCATCCCCTACGAGCGCCATTCCGAGCAAACCGCCCATTGGTGGCTGGGTGCGGCATTGGGCCAGTTGCTGGCCCAATCCGGCCTGCAGAAAGCCGATGTGGACGGCGTGTGCGTGTCCAGCTTCACGCTGGGCAGCGACACCGCCGTGGGCGTGATGCAGCATTTTCAAATGAGCCCACGGTGGCTGGACCATATTCCGATGGGCGGTGCCAGCGGCGTGGTTGCCATGCGTCGTGCGGCGCGTGCCGTGCAATGTGGCGATGCGTCGATCGTGGCGTGCATTGCGGGCGATACCAATCACCGGGAATCGTTTAAGAACACGGTGGCAGGCTTCTCACGTTTCTCGCAGGATGCCGTCTATCCTTACGGTGCCGGTGGCCCCAATGCCAGCTTTGCGCTGCTGACGGACTACTACATGCGTCACTACGGTGCCACGCGTGAAGATTTCGGCAAGCTGTGTGTGGCCCAGCGTGACAATGCGCTGCGCAACCCGCACGCCCTGATGAAAAAGCCGTTGACGCTGGAGCAGTACATGGAGGCGCGCGTCATTGCCGACCCCATTCATCTGTTCGATTGCGTGATGCCTTGCGCGGGTGCCGAAGGCTATCTGGTGATGCGTCGGGAACAGGCTGAAGCACTGGGTCTGTCTTACGTTCGTATCCGCTCCACCATCGAACGTCACAACGCCTTTCCTCAAGACCCTGTTCAGTACCGCGGTGGCTGGGCCATGGACAAGGATGCCTTCTACGAACACGCGGGCCTTAGCCCGGCTGACGTGGACTTTATGGAAACCTACGATGACTACCCCGTCATCAACGTCCTGCAGTTTGAGGACCTGGGTTTTTGCGCCAAGGGCGAAGGTCCGGCATTCATCCGCAAGAACACCTTTACCGTGGATGGCAGCTTCCCCTTTAACACCAGCGGCGGCCAGTTGTCGGTAGGCCAGGCAGGCGCAGCCGGTGGTTATCTGGGGCTGGTTCAGGCCTTGCGCCAATTGACGGGTACCGCGGGTGATATGCAAGTGGCCAATGCCCGCATCGGTCTGGTGTCCGGCTTTGGCATGATCAATTATGACCGTGGCATCTGTACTGCCGCGGCCTTGCTGGAACGGGGGCAGTGATGAGCGATACCCAAATCTTGCCACCGGGCGCACGCAGCGCCACGGCAGTTGGCCTTACCGACGCCGCACGGCGTGGTGAGTTTGCCCTGCAAGTGTGCCCGTCCTGCGGCACGGTGCAGTATCCCGCCCGCGATGTGTGCGGCCATTGTTTGCACACCACGCTGAACTGGCAGGCCGTGCCCGATACGGGCGTGCTGCAGGCCACCACCACCTTGCATCACAGCAACGAGCCCTACTTTCAGGCACGACTGCCCTGGCGTATCGGTACCGTTGCGCTGGATTGCGGCCCGTTCGCCATCGCCCACTTGCCTGAAGGTGGGCAGGCGGACGAGAAAGTGCGCCTGAGTCTGGAACTGGATGCGGGTGGCGTAGCCGTGCTGGTAGCGCGCCCTGCACCCTGAATTTGCCTGGAGACAACAAGATGACACAAGCTCAATACACCGCCATTGTGACGGGCGGCAGCACCGGTATTGGTGAAGACATTTGTCGCAAGATGCTCGATCAGGGTTACACCGTGATCAGCATGGCGCGCAATGTGTTGCCCTGGACGCACGAACGTCTGCACTGCGTGCAGGTGGATCTGCTGGATGCAGCAGCAACCGAGAAGGCGGCAAAAGACATTGCCGAGCGCTTTGATGTGACCCACTTCATTCATAACGCCGGCGTGATCTGGCCGGCCTTGCTCGATGAGGTCAAACTGGAAGATTTGCAGGGTCTGACCCAGATCCACCTGGGCGCTGCCTTGCAGATTACCCAGGCGGTGGTGCCCGGTATGCGCGAGCGCCACTTTGGCCGGATCGTGCTGATGTCCTCGCGCGGCGCGCTGGGTCTGCAAACCCGGACTGCCTATGCAGCGACCAAGGCCGGCATGTTGGGCATGGCTCGCACCTGGGCGCTGGAACTGGCTGACCAGGGCATTACGGTCAACGTGATTGCCCCCGGCCCGATCACCACCAATATGTTTTACGACGTGGTGGAAGCCGGAAGCGAGCGCGAAGCCAAGCTGGCCGCCTCCATTCCGGTCAAACGCCTGGGCCGCGCGGACGATATCAGCCGCGCCACGATGTTCTTTTCAGACCCTGAGAACAGCTTCATCACCGGTCAGACTCTGTATGTCTGCGGTGGTGCCAGTGTGGGCACGTTGATCATCTGACCTGTTTGCGGCTGGGTTGACGATGATCGCGCCCTACGTGCGCGTGAGGCGCAGCCCATTTGCCGGCTTGCCTCTGAAAACCCCCTTGCCGGCTCAAGGGGGTTTTTATTTGGGTGGATTGGATTGGGGCGCAGACCTAGGGCCGCTTGCCTGTTTTTGGTGCCTGGCTCTGCGGTGACGTTCAGCTGATGGCACATGTGGGACGTCAGCGCGCGGGTCTGCTTTGTTTTCGGCCCGTCTCAAGCCAATGTTGTCGGGTCCGTGCGCTCGCCCGGCGAGGTTTGAAGGCCGTGTGAAGGGCTGGCTTTTGTCCATGCATCGGCTCAGCCGGACGTCTTGGGACACCAATTCTTGCCATGTGAGATGGAAACCACGAATTCATGATTTTGGATGGAATTAAGGGTTTCTTTCTATTTACCTGGATTTGTTCATCTATAAACTATTTAGAACAGAAATATAACAATGTGACCCCGTTTTACGGGGCGCATGATGACCCAAAAAACAGGCCTTGTCGGGCCAAAATAAGTGGAGCTGTAATGAACGACGATCTGCCAGGAATGGAGCTGGTGCGTTCACGTGGAGTAGTACGGGTTGTTGAGACAATTCTGGATACTGCCTGTGTGGTCATCTTGATTCTGATGACAGGGATCACTACCGTGGACGTGATAGGCCGCTACGTGTTTCACGCCCCTTTACTGGGTGCGTATGAGGCCAGCGAACTGTTGCTGGGGGTGCTGATTTTTTCGGCGTTGCCGCGTGTCACCTGGCACCAGCAACACCTGACCGTCAGTTTGATTGATGCGTGGTTGGGTCCGGCGGCTCGTCGTGTCCAGCAGTTTGTGATCAATCTGATCTCTACCTTCATGCTGGCAGTGCTCACTTTCTATTTGTGGAAGCACGCCACCGAATTGAACGAGTACGGGGATATGAGCAACGCCTTGCAAGTGCCTATTGCCCCCTTTGCCTACATCATCGCCATCATGACCGGCATTGCCACTTTGGCTGCCTTGCTCAAGATTTTTAGCTCTCCACGCCGATAAAGACGGAGTTTTTTCATGTTGATTTCTATTATCGGACTGCTTGTTCTGCTCGGTAGCCTGTTTCTGGGTCTGCCCATTGCCTGGGGCATGTTGCTGGTTGGCACATTGGGTTTTGCCTTTTTTACAGGCATGGAAGCGGCCCTGATCATGGCGGCACAAACCAGCTATGACACGGCCATGAGCTATAGCTTTACAGTGTTGCCGCTGTTTATCTTGATGGGCAATCTGGTCAACGCTTCGGGTCTGTCCAAAGACCTGTACAAGGCCGCTCACGCCTTTATCGGTCACCTGCGCGGTGGTCTTGCCATGGCAACCATTGTTGCCTGTGGTGCCTTTAGTGCGCTCTGTGGTTCCAGCATGGCCACTACAGCGGCCATGGGCCGGGTGGCCATGCCCAATATGCGCAAGTACAACTATGACGATCGTCTGGCTACCGGCAGTATCGCTGCGGGCGGCACGCTGGGCATTCTGATTCCGCCCAGCGTGATGATGGTGGTGTACGGGATCTTGACCGAAACCGATATCGGCAAGCTGTTCGCGGCGGGTTTCCTGCCCGGCATGGTGGCCATGCTGATGTACCTGATCACGGTCATGATTATTACCGCGATCAACCCCAGTCTGGGCCGTCCCGGTGAGAAAGCCAGCTGGCGCGAACGCTTTGAGGCAACCAAAGGCGTGATGGCCATTACCGTGCTGTTCATTGTCATCATGGGGGGGATTTACGGCGGTGTGTTCACACCGACCGAGGCCGCCGGCATTGGTGCTGCGGCCACCTTCTTGCTGACCCTCAAGCGTCGTGGCTGGCAGCCCCGCATGTACCTGACGGTGCTGATCGAAGCGGCGCAGACCACCGCCATCATGTTTGCGCTGGTCATTGGTGCGCTGGTCTTTACCAACTTCCTGTCCGTTGCGGGCTTGCCCAATCAGTTGCTCAGCTTCATCGAAGGCATTGATGTCTCGCCCATCATGGTGATCCTGATCATTTGTGCCATCTACCTGGTTCTGGGTTGTTTCCTGGAAACCATGTCCATGGTCATGTTGACGGTGCCTATTTTTTACCCGATCGTCGCCTCTCTGGGCTTTGATCTGGTGTGGTTTGGCGTGATCGTGGTGGTCGCGGCTGAAATCAGCCTGATAACCCCACCCTTGGGTCTGAACATTTTCATGATCAAGAACGTGATGCCCGATGTTCCCCTGGGCACCATCATCCGCGGGGTTGCACCCTTTGTCATGATGGACATTCTGCGTTTGCTCTTGCTGGTGTTTGTTCCCTGGATTGTTCTGGTCATTCCAAACAGTATGTAAAACCCGGCCCGGATGCAGTGGTGATCCGGGCAGCAGTACACCGCCGGGCCGTAACGACCCGGCAGCAAAACAATTTACGAGGAGTCGAGATGCGTGTTTTCAAGAAATTGGCCTTGAGCCTGGGCCTGGCGGCGGCAGCGCTGGCACCGACGATGCCGTCGGTGGCTGCTGAAGTGACCACTTTGCGTTTTTCCCAGTGGATGCCACCTGGCCACTTCATTGTGACCAATATGTTCGAGCCCTGGGCCCAGGAAGTGGAAAAAGCCACCGAAGGCCGTGTGAAGGTCGAGTTCATCAATGCGCTGGGCAAGCCGCAGGCGCACGTGGATCTGGTGCGCAATGGCATTGCCGATCTGGGCATGTCGGTTCATAGCTACACCGCCAACCGCTTTCCCTTGATCGAGTTTGCTGAGCTGCCGTTCACCACTGATGACGGCGGTGTGAACTCGGTCGCCTACTGGCGCACCTATGAAAAATTCATGATGGATGCGAATGAGCACAAAGGCGTGAAATTGCTGGGCATGTGGACCAGTCCGGCCACGGTGATCTTCACCAGCCAGGACAATGTGCAAAGCATTGACGATCTGAAAGGCAAGAAGCTGCGCTCGCCCAGCCCTCTGTTTGATGCCATCGGCAAAGCACTGGGCATCGTGACCGTGAACGCACCGGCTTCTGACAGCTACGAAATGCTGTCGCGTGGCGTGATCGACGGCATGTACTTCCAGTACGACCAGCTGGATAACTGGAAACTGGACAAATTGGTCAAGACCGCTGTGTCGGTCCCAGGTGGTTTCGGTAAATCCAGCCAGTACCTGTTCATGAACGAGCGCAAGTGGAAGAGCTTGTCCGAGGCCGACCGCGCGGCTATTGAGAAGATCAGTGGCGAGTGGATTGCCAATGATTTCGGTTCCAAATGGCAAGCCGCCGAGCAAAAGGCGATTGAAAAGCACACGGCTGCCGGCTTGAAAACGCTGCGTCTGGAAGGTGAGGCGGCCGATCAATTGAAAGAGCGTCTGGCCTTTGTTGAAGAGGACTGGATCAAGGCGGCTGAAAAGAAAGGCGTGGATGGCAAAGCAGCGCTGGCTTATTTCCGTGAGCAGATCAAAGAGCTGAGCGCGGCCAAGTAAAGCAGCCCGCACAGCGCCCTGCCAGGGACCTGACCCCGCTGTCCAAGAGGACGGCGGGTTTTTTTCGCGTGCTGACAGGTCCTTGCTTGTGTGGCGTGCTGGCATCGGTACGGTCATGTCGCCCTGGAGCTGGGCATCAGGGCTTGGGTGGTGCTCCTGAACCCAGGTCGTAATGCTGTCTGACTGCGTATTCAGCGATACTGGCCTCGATACCGTAGTACCTGGCCATGGCCTCGCCATTGAAGTAGGTATCGAATCGATCCCTTGAGCGCAGCGTGGTTCTGAAGTGATATCCAGGCAGGTCGATATGGGTGTGACCCTGTTCGATAGCCCGGGCAATAAGGGCTTGCCGTACATGATTTTGTTGCCAGGTGCCGTAATAACTGCGCAGTATCAGAGCAGTGGACACCAGCCAGAGTACGGCGCACACGCCCAGCGTCAAGGTCAGCGCGCGCTGGATGTTTGCGCGATGGGCGGATCGAGCCAGCAGATCATGTCCGTAGATCGACAGGGCCACCAGCAGATACATGAAAGAACCATTCAAGGCCCGTTTGGGGATATTGGGGGCCAGCATCAAGATGGCGTTGGCCAGCAGCGAGGCGGCGACCAGCAGCCAGATCAGGCGTCTTGCCGGCGCGCTGGTGGTGGGTCCGCTCCAGACACGCCAGACCAGCATGACCAGGATCACTCCCCAGTAGCGCAACATGGCATCAGGAAAGCGGCGGCTGAAGTGCTCCCAGAGGCGCCAGGTCAGAGGCTGGTCGTACCAGGCGGTAAAGAATTCGGCGCGCACCTGATTGCCGGGCGCCAATACCAGCAGGCTGACTCCGATCCCCATGCATACCAGCCAGATCAGGGGCCAGGTTCCGAGGGATCGCGTGCGCCGGTAACGTTGAATACTCAGGCCGGCCAGCAGGCACCAGCTGATGATACCGGTGTTCTCGTTGGAGCAGCCTGCCAATACGGCAAGCGCACACAGGCCCAGACCGATTGCCGGCGATGTCGTCCCTTTTTGCAGACGCCAGACATAGGCCAGAGCAAAACCAAAATTGAACAGATTGGGCCATAAGTAATTGGCTGACCCCACCAGCCAAAAGGTGGTCTGCCCCAGATCCGGGTTCATGAGCCAATACAGCATGAAAACCAGCAGCACGATGGAAGGACGCAGTGTCTGTCCGGCCAGCCTGGCCCCCAGGGCTGACAGGATCAGGATCACGCCTGCGAGGGCGGCGGTGCCCAGGCTGGCCTTTAACCAGGGTGGCGCCAGACTGAGCAGGGCGCTGGAAAGGGTATCCGAGACCAGCCGGCCGCTCCAGTTCAGGTAGTGGCGCGCGATTGCGTCCCAGGCAATGCCTTTGTTGGCATAGCTGAAGTCGTCCGAAATCATGGGCGTGAGTCGGTAGATGGACCAGGTCGCCGTCAGCGCCAGCATCACAAAGAAAATGAAGGTCCAGATAGCAAAACGGGGGCCGAGCAAAGGCAGGCTGAGTCGCGACTCAGCGTAAGGGAGGCTGGAGCTCATTGAAAGGAACAGCGGTACGTGTGAGCAGACCCCGGCCTTGGCATGACACCGTATCCGCGGCCCTGCGTGTTGAAGCCTTGGTAAACAGGAATATCGACCAGGCGGAAAGACAGGAAATTAT
The DNA here is from genome assembly GCF_047716895.1 of Alcaligenes sp. SJTW-7. Taxonomy (NCBI): domain Bacteria; kingdom Pseudomonadati; phylum Pseudomonadota; class Betaproteobacteria; order Burkholderiales; family Alcaligenaceae; genus Alcaligenes; species Alcaligenes sp. SJTW-7. The sequence continues at coordinate 85,958 of NZ_CP136682.1, forward strand.
CGCAGACATTCGTTGAAACGTAGCGTTTAACAGCTTTACCGAATGTCATTCTTTAAATCTAAACCAAATCGGGGTTTTCCCTGCTTTTGCGGCTTCTTGCGCTTATTGGCCAGGCGCTGCGCAAAGTGGATATACCGGCGCAAACGGCACTTCTACCATTAGCTCCATCGTCATATCTAAAAACAAAAGGAGAACGGACGTGGGGGACATGACAAAGAAAATAGCCGCCGTGGCATTGGGAGTGGGTGTTGTGGCTGCAGGCCCGGCCTATGCCATTGAGGGAAACGGTTTGCCGATTTACCCGGACGGTCTGGAAAACTTCATGAGCGGGGCCTTGCCTCCGCCCGGCGTGCATATGCTGATGTATGGCGGTGCCATGCGCTATGACTCGGTGCGCGACAAAAACGGCGACAAGCTGCCTATTCCCGATTTCAAGGTGGATGTGGCCATGGTGGCCCCTCGCCTGGTGTGGGTGACCGATCAGCAAGTCTTGGGTGGGCAACTGGCGTTCCACGCTCTGGCTCCCCTGCTGACCGTCAAGGCGCAAGCGGCTGGTCAGTCCCAGCGCCGCAGCGGTCTGGGCGATGTGGTGTTCGGTCCTGCGCTGGGCTTTCATCCCAGCGAGAAGATGCACTACATCCTGGGCGTGGACTTTGTCGCGCCTACCGGTCGTTACAAGGTGGGCGATAGCGCCAATCTGGGTCGTAACTACTGGGCCATCCAGCCGGCCGCCGCCTTTAGCTACATGCAGCCCAGTGGCATCAACTGGGATGTGAAGTTGATGGTGGACTTCAACATGCGCAACAGCGATACCGAGACCCGCACGGGTAAAGCCATTCATGCGGACTACGCCTTGGGCTGGGGCTTCGGGAACGGTCTGGTGCTGGGTGTGGGTGGTTACGCCTATCAACAGATTGAACGCGACCATGGCCCCATGGCTGGTGATGGCAAGGCCCGTTCCTTTGCCATTGGCCCGAGCCTGCGTTACGCCAACGATAAAGGGCTGCTGATTACGGCCAAGTATCAGCAGGATCTGGGTGTGCGGGGTCGTCCTGAAGGTAAACAGTTTTTTGTAAAAGTAGCGGTTCCGTTCTAAGGGCCCGCGGCAGGAGAGCGACATGAAAGGACTGAAGGATAAGGTAGTCATCGTGACCGGCGGCGCCACGCGTGTGGGCGCCGGCGTGGTCGAGGTGCTGATGGGCTACGGCGCCCGAGTGGCTGTGTTTGACATTGATGCCGCAGGCGGGCAGATCGCCGTTGGCAACGACGTTGCCAAGGCCAGATTCTGGGAAGTGGACATTACCAGCGATGACAGCCTGAATGCCGCCATTGAACAGGTGAAAGCGCACTTTGGTCGTGTGGATGGTCTGGTCAATCTGGCCTGCTCCTATCTGGATGAAGGCATGGCGTCCAGCCGTGCGGACTGGCTCAAGGCGCTGGACATTAATCTGGTCAGCGCGGTGCAGGCGGCCAAGGCGGTGCGCCCCTTGTTGCCGCGAGGGGGCTCCATCGTCAACTTCACCTCCATCTCCTCGTCAATTGCGCAAACCGGACGCTGGCTCTATCCGGTCTCCAAGGCCGCCCTGCTCCAACTGACACGCAGCATGGCCCTGGACTTTGCCCCTGACGGTATTCGCGTCAACTCGGTCTCGCCCGGCTGGATCTGGTCGCGCGTGATGGATGAGCTGACCGGCGGTGACCGCGCCAAAACTGATCGTGTGGCTTCAGCCTTTCACATGCTGGGCCGCGTGGGTGACCCCCAGGAAGTGGGTGAAGTCGTGGCCTTCCTGCTCTCGGATTCGGCCAGTTTCGTCACCGGGGCGGATTACGCCGTGGATGGCGGTTACTCGGCCATGGGCCCTGAGCAAGGGGTACCGGCCATCCCCAAGCTGGCTGAATAAGAAAAACCGGGATGCCGCGTCGATGGCATCCCTCGCTCCCTCAGAAGGAAAAAATCATGCGTAAAGTTGCTATTGTGGGCGCTGGCCAGGCTGGCATGCCCGTTGCATTCGGTCTTTTGGCCAAGGGCTACGACGTAGCCGTTTTCACCAACCGCAGTCCCGACGATATTCGTGGTGGCCGCGTGATGTCCAGCCAGTGCATGTTTGCCGAGGCGCTGGATGTAGAGCGCCGTCTGGGCCTGAACTTCTGGGACGACGAATGTCCACCCGTGCAGGGCATCGGTTTTGCCCTGCCCAACCCTGAACAGCCTGACACCAAGGCCGTCGATTGGAGTGGCCGTCTGGATCGTGAAGCCCAGGCAACTGACCAGCGCGTAAAGATGCCTTACTGGCTGGAAGTGTTCGAGCAGCGCGGCGGCAAGCTGATCATGGAAGATGTGGGCGTGGCTGAACTGGAGCGCATCACCCAGGAATACGATCTGACCATGTTGGCTGCCGGCAAGGGCGAAGTGGTCAAACTGTTCGAGCGTGACGATGAGCGCTCCATGTACGACAAACCCCAGCGCGCTCTGGCCCTGACCTACGTACACGGTCTGGAGCCTACGCCTGAGTACTCGCGTGTGTCGTTTAACTTCATTCCGGGTGTGGGCGAATACTTTGTGTTTCCTTCGCTGACGCTGTCGGGTCCGTGCGACATCATGGTGTTTGAAGGGGTGCCCGGTGGTCCGCTGGATCGGTTCCGCGAGGCCAAGACGCCAGAGGCGCATCTGGAACAAAGCCTGTCATTCTTGCGTGAATTTCTGCCTTGGGAAGCAGATCGTGCCCGTAATGTTGAACTGACCGATGCCCAGGGTTACCTGTCTGGCGCGTTCCCTCCCACCGTACGCAAACCTGTGCTGACCCTGCCGTCGGGCCGCATGGTGCTGGGCTTGGGTGATGCCGTCGTCGTGAACGATCCCATTACTGGCCAAGGCTCCAATAATGCTGCCAAAGCCGCCCAGGTATATCTGGACAGCATCCTGCAACGCGGTGAAGGCGCGTTTGACCGTGACTGGATGCAGGCCACGTTTGAGCGTTACTGGGATTACGCCAATCTGGTGGTGCGCTGGACCAACTCCATGTTGAAGCCGCCAACCGATTCTTCGTTCGCCTTGCTGACTTCGGCCCAGCAATCGCCTGCTCTGGCCCACTTCCTGGCCAACAGTTTTAACCACCCGCCGGTGCTGTTCCCGGCCTGGGAAGATTTGACCGCCGCTCAGGATTTGATTGAGAAAACGCGCAGTCAGTCTGTGGCTGCCTGATAGACCGTATTCAAGGAGACGTACCATGACCCCCACCGCAACGCTGCAAGACTCCTCGTCCCCCACCGCTGCCCAGCGGCAGGCCGTGTCTGCCCAAGCGTTGGCAGCCGCTGACGCCAAACCCACACCGTCCAATCTGAATGTGGTCGATAGCCGTGCGTTTCGCCAGGCACTGGGCCATTTTCCAACGGGGGTGGCCATTGTCACCACACGTTGTCCTGATGGCCGGGCGGTGGGGCTGACGATCAACTCCTTTACATCCTTGTCGCTGGAGCCGCCATTGGTGATGTGGAGTCTGGTGAATCATTCTCCCAATCTGGCGGTGTTTGAGAACTGCAGCCACTTTGCCATCAACGTGATCAGCCAGGAGCAGGTGCCTGTGGCCCTGGGCTTTGCCAATTCCCAGGTCAAGGACAAGTTTGCGCTGGTCTCGCATGTGGATGGCGAGGAAGGCGTGCCCTTGCTGGACGATTGTGTCGCGACCTTTGTATGCGAGAACTACCGTCAGCACGAAGGGGGTGACCATACCTTGTTCATTGGCCGTGTGGTGCGTCACACCACCTTGACCGAGCACGAGCCCGCGGTATTTCACCGGGGTCGTTTCGCCAGCCTGACCACGCCGGACGGAGAGCGTTGAAATGAGTGACGCGCATAGCGCTGATGTCGTTATTGTCGGCAGCGGGATGAACTCCCTGACCTGCGCCGCCCTATTGGCCCAGCGCGGCCTGTCGGTGACCGTCCTGGAGCGCAATGCGGTGGCGGGAGGCTGTATCCGTACCGAGGAGCTGTTTCCCGGCTTTACCCACGATGTTCTGTCGAGCTGGTATCCCCTCTTTATGGGGGGAGCGTCTTATGCCGCGCTGGCCGAACCCCTGGCCAAGGCGGGACTGGAGTTCGTCAAGGGTGAATACAGCACGGGACTGGCCATTCCGGGGGGACCGGCGCTGGCCTTGCGTCAGGATATGGACGATACGGTACGCCGTTTCAATGCCGTGATGCCGGGTGAAGGCGATGCATTGGGAGCCATGGCGGCCCGCATGTTTGGCCCGGATGCCGGCCTGGTGTTTGGCCTGCTCGGGGGTGAGCCTTACCGCTGGCCGATGGCCAAGCTGGCTTTTGGGGCCTGGCGTGAACGCGGGCTGGATGGCTTGATGTCCTTCGGTTCGCAGGCCCTGGAAAGTTTCCGACGCTGGGCCATGCGCGATCTGCGCAGCGATCTGGCCCGCGCCATGATTGCGCCCTGGGTGCTGCACAGTGGCCTGGGCCCGGACGAGGCCAGCTCGGCCCTGATCGGCAAGCTGACCTTCAGTGCCGTGGTCAGCGGCGGCATGCCCGTGGTCAAAGGTGGCAGTGACCAGATTGTGAAAGCGTTTACCCGCATTATTGAACAAGCAGGGGGGGCGGTTCTGACCAACTCGCATGTGGATCGGGTGCTGGTCGAGGGGAACAAGGCGAGCGGCGTGTGTGTCGGCGCCCAGCGCTATCTGGCGCGTCGTGCCGTGGTATGCAATGTCACGCCCGGCCAGCTGTATGGTGATCTGGTGCCGGATGCACCACCCGCTCTGGTGAAGTCTGCCCAGGATTATCACTATGGCCGGGGCGGCATGCAGATTCATTTTGCCTTGAATGCGCCGCCCGACTGGGTGGACCCGGAATTGCGCCATGTTCCCATGGTGCATGTCACCGAAAGCATGGAGCAGGTTTGCTCCTCGGTGGTGACGGCCAGTAATGGCTATCTGCCCGCCAAACCGACGCTGGCCGTCGGTCAGCCGGTGGCCGTGGATGTGAGCCGCGCGCCGGAAGGACACTGGATTTTGTGGGTTCAAATGCAGGAGTTGCCCCGTCATATCAAAGGTGACGAGGCAGGCGAAATTGCCGTGCCCGCTGATGGGCGCTGGAACGAGGCAGTGCGCGAGGCCATGGCCGACCGTGTGCAGGCCCGACTGGAAACGGTCATGCCCGGCTTGGCCGCCAAGATTATCGGGCGTCGCAGCGTCAGCCCGGCGGACCTGGAAGCCTTGAACATGAATCTGGTCGGGGGCGACCCCTACAGCGGTGTGTGCTCGCCCGATCAGTTCTTTTTCATGCGTCCTTTTGCGGGACACAAGAACGCGCGCAGTGGCGCCACCCCCTGGCGCAATCTGCACCATATTGGTGCGTCGGTGCATCCGGGTCCAGGCCTGGGCGGGCAGTCCGGCTATCTGGCGGCCCAGCGCATCCTGAAAGGGTGAGGCGCTGCTTCAGTGCTGACCGCCGCGCACCCGCTGCAAAGTTTCGCTGGGCGTTTCGCCAAAGCGGTTGCGGTATTCGGCACTGAAACGGCCCTGGTGGGCAAAGCCCCAGCGCATGGCCAGATCGGCCAGTGTCAGATGCGGTTCGTTGGAGTGAATCAGTTCGTGGCGCAGACGATCCAGCCGAACCTGGCGCAGATACTGCATGGGGCTGACCCCGTAGTGATCCCGGAAAGCCTGTTGCAACGTGCGCGAACTGACGCCCGCAATGGCGCTGAGCTCGTCCACCGTGACAGGCAGGTGAGCCTGTTCATGCAAATGGCTGGCGACTTTTTTCAGATGGCGCGGCAGGATGCGGGTCGGGTTGACCGGCTGAATCTGGGCAGGCGGGTGCAGGTCCAGCAGGGTCGTCACGGCCAATTGCTCCAGCTGGTTGATAATCAGCGGAGAGCGTCGGATGTCCTCGTAGTTGCGCGCGCAGTCCAGCACATAACGCAGCATGATTTGCCAGGAAGGCTGGGTATGCGCCTGAAGGCGCACCGGAAACAGCAAACCTTGCGGGCCCACATCCAGGCCCATGCCGCGTGCGGCCTGCTCGACCAGATTGCGATCGATCTTGAGCATTAATTGCTCATTATTGGCGTGCCAGATCATATCCACATCCTCGTTGGGGTTGAGGATGGTGGCCGCATAGGGGCTGGAGTCCACGGTCTGATTGCCGCAGCGCACCTTGGCGGTGCCGTACTGAGGCATCTGGATCAGGTAAAAACCGGCCAGATGATCGGGTTGAATGTGGACGTCGGCGCCATAGCCCAGGCGGCTCAAGGCGACCTGACCAAACTGGGCGTGGCGCAGCCGGGTTTGCAGGGTCTGGTCGGCACGTAACTGCTTGAGCTGGTGCGACTTGATCATGTCGCTGACAGATTTGCGCACCTGTTCCAGGTCAGCAGAAGCTACACGTGCCCAGTGATCGGGCTTATTTTCCATGTTTCATGCGCCTAGATGGTTCTGAAAGACAGGAAGGAGACGTAAAACCTTGAGTTTCAACGGTTTGCAGCGGCTTTATTTTAGTTGTAAAGTATATCAGTGGGCCATCGGGATTTCCCGCAGTCCCGTTTAGTTTCTTGTGTTTATTAATCGAGAGAACCGTGCAGAAAGACTTTCACTTTTATGAACCCACCCAAGGCCATGGACTGCGCCACGACCCCATCAGCTCGATTGTGGGTCCTCGTGTCATTGGTTGGATCGGCACTAAAAGCAAGGATGGCGTGCTGAATCTGGCCCCATACAGTTTCTGCAATGTGTTTAACTACCGCCCTCCCGTCATCGCTTTTTCCAGCGTGGGCTACAAGGATAGCGTGCGCAACGCCATTGAAACCGGCGTTTTTACCTGGAACCTGGCCACGCGTGATCTGGCCGAGCCCATGAACATGACCAGCCTGGAACAGGACGTGCGCGAATTTGAAGTTGCTGGCCTGACACCTGCGGACTCCCGCCTGATCGATGCCCCCCGTGTGGGCGAGAGCCCTGCCTCGCTGGAGTGCAAGGTGACGACCCATTTTCAGTTGAAAGACTCGGAAGGCAAGGACCTGAATACCTGGATGGTTCTGGGTGAAGTGGTGGGTGTGCATGTGTCGCCCAACAGCATTGTGGACGGCATTTACCGCACCGCCATCCCCCGCCCGATTCTGCGTGGCGGCGGCCCCGGCGATTATTTTGAGATTACAGACCTGACCTTGTTTGATATGCCACGCCCCAAGTCCTGAGCGGCATGAAGCAACAGGCGTCAGAAGCGCTGCTGGGCCGCTATTGAGCAGGCTTGCAGGCAAGGATGCCCAGGATGACAAACCAACGGCGCCGCAAGGCGCCGTTGGTTTTATGTGGGCTCAGGGGGAGCCGGAGTGTTTAGGCGGTTTGGCCTGTCGAGGCACATCCGGCGGCCCGGCGCTCCGGCTATCAGGTGTTTCGGTAATGTCGCAGTCGGGCAGGCTCAGCGAACTTGCTGCTTCTCACTAGCCCGATGACCTGTCGATCTGAGCGACCTGAAAGAGGCCGTCAAAGACCCGTCAAGCCGCACTGCGCACCGTAGGCGCAGATCTTAGCCCTTGGACGAACCACCCGCCGCCAGGAATTGTGCCAATCGAGGGCTGCGTGGCGACACCAGCACTTCTTCCGGTGGGCCTTCTTCTTCGATCAGGCCCTCGTGCAGGTACACCACTTTGCTGGACACATTGCGGGCAAAGCTCATTTCGTGAGTGACCACCACCATCGTGCGCCCTTCTTCGGCCAGATTCTGCATAACGCGCAATACCTCACCGACCCGCTCCGGGTCCAGTGCCGAGGTAGGCTCGTCAAACAGCATGACTTCGGGCTCCAGGGCCAGGGCTCGGGCAATGGCCACACGTTGTTGCTGGCCGCCGGATAAAAAGGCCGGGTACTGCTTGGCCAGATCGCGCGACAGCCCCACTTTGTCCAGATACTGTTCGGCTTTGGCAATGGCCTGGGCCTTGTCCATGCCCTGTACATGAATGGGCGTGGCCGTAATGTTCTCCAGCACGGTCATGTGAGACCACAGGTTGAAGTGCTGAAAAACCATGGCCAGACTGGTACGCAAGCGTTTGAGTTGTTGCTTGTCGACCGCAACCAGCTCGTCCGTTTTGGGGTCCAGACGGGTTTTCAGCTCCTCGCCCTTGATGACGATACGGCCGGAGTTGGGTGTTTCCAGGAAATTGATGCAACGCAGGAAAGTACTTTTGCCCGAACCGCTGGAACCGATCAGGCTGATGACGTCACCGGGTTCCGCGCTGAGAGAGACTCCCTTGAGGACCTCCAGGGAGCCGTAGCGTTTGTGAATATTCTCGATGAGCAGGTTGGGCATGGAAAGCGGTATCGTATTGAAAATAAAAAAGACCGGTGCGAGGCGGCAGAGGGGATTACAGCACAGACTGGCCGCCAGGAAAATCATTGGACCTGTGGTTTTCCCGTACAAATCTGTGGGTCTAAACGGATTTGCGCGCATTTCTGGGTTTATGATGCAGTCTTTCCCCCAGCCCTGATCGGGCTAAGGGCGCGGTGCAAACCGCGTGTTAGCCAAGCTTAGGTGTCCGTATTCGGGGACCTGTTTCTAGAGAGTGTTGTCATGAAAAAAGTGGTCCGTGCCAAGCTGCATGGTATCAAGGTGACCGGTGCCGACTTGAACTATCACGGCTCGATCACCCTGGATCCGGAAATCTGCGAACAAGCGGGCATTTTACCCATGGAGTTTGTGGAAATCTGGAATAAGGACAGCGGAGCCCGTATTTCTACATATGTGATTTTCGGTGAACCCGGCTCGCGCTGCGTGGTGTTGAACGGCGCGGCAGCCCGCACCTGTCAAAAAGGCGACACCGTCATCATTTGCGCCACTGAATACGTGATGAACTCCGAAGATCTGTATTCCCTGCGCCCTACCGTGCTGACGTTTACGCCTGAAAATGAAGTGGACGAAGTCATGCATTATGAAGTGGCCAAAACGGCCCAGCGTGATTACGACTTCCGTGTGGTACGCGACGAGCGTCCTCGCGGTGCCGAGCGCCCACTGGCCCGGGTCGACGTGGATGCCCTGTCCGCGGATCTGCGTTCGCGTGGCCTGGATGATCGTGCCATTGCCGATATCCTGTCCTGCCATCTGGCTGATTTCGCGCCTGCCGCTGCACAAAACTGATCTGGCAGTGCCGGGCCGTCATGGCCCGGCTGTTCATCAGGACATCCTCACCCTGCGCATTCAGGCGTGGTTGTCGACAAGAATAAAAGAAACGCTGCACCCACTGCCTTTGACAGTGACCGCAGCGTTTTTACATCAAGCCTGATCGCGCCCTTCTTCTACGGCATGACAAGCCACTTCCTGCGGCCCGGCTTTCAGCAAGGCCGGGGCTTCGCGGCGACAGCGATCATTGGCCAGCGGGCAGCGCGGGTGAAATGTACAGCCCGAAGGTGGGTTTAGCGGGTTGGGGACTTCGCCCGCTACCGGAATGCGGCTTTTACCCGCCCCGCTCATGTCGGGAATGGCTCCCAGCAACATGCGCGTGTAGGGGTGACGGGGCTGTGCGAACAAGTCGTCGCGTGGCGCAATTTCCACAATTCGGCCCAAATACATGACGCCCACCCGGTCGGCTACGTGGTGCACCACGGCCAGGTTGTGCGAGATGAACAGATAGGTCAGCCCCAGCTCGCGCTGCAAATCCTTCATCAGGTTCAGGACCTGTGCCTGCACCGACACGTCCAGCGCCGAGGTCGGTTCGTCGCAGACGATGAACTCGGGCTGCAAAGCCAGAGCACGGGCAATCGAGATGCGCTGACGCTGACCGCCGGAGAACTGGTGCGGATAGCGCTGGGCATCACTGGCGTTCAGGCCTACCTGGGTGAGCAGCTCGGCCACTTTGGCCTGCTGCTGGGCAGGGCTCATGTCCGTGTGGGTAACCAGCGGCTCGGCAATAATGCGGCCCACGCGCCAGCGTGGATTCAGACTGGCATAGGGGTCCTGAAAAATCATCTGACGGCGCTTGCGCATGGCTTTCTGGCTGGCCTTGTCCATGGATTGCAGGGACTGACCATCAAACAGAATGTCGCCGCGTGTCAGCGAATACAGGCCCGTCAGCAAACGGGCTACCGTGGATTTGCCGCAGCCCGATTCGCCCACCAGCGCCAGGGTTTCACCCTTGTTCAAGGTGAAGCTGACACCATCGACCGCGCGCAGATTGACTTTGGGTTTGCGGTAGACCAGACGTTCCAGCAAGGGCGGGGACACATCAAACCAGCAGGCGGCGTCCTTGACCTGGACCAGGGCTTGTTTTGGGGCGCTCATGCGGACTCCTGTGCATGCAGCCAGCAGGCTGCCTGTGTCTGAGGGGGAACGGGCATCAGCTCGGGGCGTTCGACCAGGCAGCGATCAAAACGTCGGTCGCAGCGTGGATTGAACGCACAGCCGGGCGGAATGGCATTTAGCCGCGGCATGCTGCCGGGGATTTGTTCCAGACGTTCCAGCCCACCGTGCAGATTGGGGATGGAACGCATCAGACCACGGGTATAGGGGTGGCTGGGCTGTTGAATGACATCTTGCACCGGGCCCACTTCGATGATGCGACCGGCGTACATCACCGCCACGCGGTCGGCGGTTTCGGCAATCACCCCCATATCGTGGGTAATCAGCATGACCGAAGTGCCTTGCGAGCGACAGAGTGTTTTGAGCAGGTCGATAATCTGCGCCTGAATGGACACGTCCAGGGCGGTGGTAGGTTCGTCGGCCACGATCAGCTTGGGCTCGGCCGCCAGGGCCAGCGCAATCACCACCCGTTGGCGCATGCCGCCGGAGAACTGGTGCGGATAGTGGTCGATACGCTCACGCGCGGCCGGGATGCCGGTGGCTTCCAGCAATTCGATGGCGCGCTCCCGTGCCTGTTTCCAGGACAGGGGCAGGTGCGTGACGATGGTCTCGGCTAACTGATGGCCTACGGTATAGAGCGGGTTCAGCGACGTGAGCGGGTCCTGGAAAATCGCGCCAATCTTGCGGCCACGAATCTTGCGCATCTGGTCCTGATTCAGATTGTCGATGCGCTCGCCTTCCAGCAGGATCTGGCCACCGCTGATGCGGCCGGGGGCATCGAGCAAACCAATAATGGAGGAACCCGTCAGGGATTTGCCGGCGCCGGACTCGCCCACCACGCCCAGCACCTCGCCGGGAGCGATGGAAAAGGACACATGATCCAGGGCTTGGAGCACGCCGCGCCGGGTCGGAAATTCGACACACAGGTCTTGGACAGTTAAGAGTGCAGTCATGGCTCAGCTCAATTTGGGGTTCAGGGCGTCACGCAACCAGTCGCCCAGGAGGTTGACCGACAGCACCAGCAGTACCAGCATCAGGCCGGGGAAGATCGTGATCCACCATTCGCCCGAGAACAGGAAGTCGTTACCGATGCGGATCAGGGTGCCCAGCGACGGCGAGGTGGCTGGAACGCCCACGCCCAGAAAGGACAGGGTGGCCTCGGTAATGATGGCGGTGGCCAGATGCACGGTAGCCAGGACCAGAACCGGACCCATGACGTTGGGCAGTACATGGCTGAACATGATGCGTGGCGAGGACACGCCAATGACACGAGCAGCCTGCACGTATTCACGGTTCTTTTCCACCAGCGTGGAACCGCGCACGGTACGGGCATATTGTGGCCAGCCGGCCAGCGCGATGGCCCCGATCAGCACAGGAAAGGCCACAACATCGTGCATGCTCAAGGGGAAGACGGCACGGGCCACGCCGTCGATCAGCAAGGCAATCAGGATGGCCGGGAAAGACAGCTGTACATCGGCCACCCGCATGATGAAGGCATCGACACGGCCACCGGAGTAACCGGCCAGAAGCCCCAGCACGATGCCCACGATCATGGACAGGGCCACCGAGGCCAGTCCGATCAGCAAGGAGGTACGCGTCCCGTACAGCAGCGCCGAAAACAGATCGCGGCCCTGGCTGTCAGTCCCCAACCAGTATTGGGGGGAACCGTTTTCCGACCAGGCCGGGGCCAGCAAGGCATCCATGAGGTCGATGGAGGTCAGATCGAATGGGTCGTAAGGAGCCACCCAGCGGGCACCCAGTGCGCCGATAAACAGCAGCAGGGCCATGATGGTGGCCGCAATGGCCACGGGGGAGTGACGCCAGGACCAGACCAGATCGCTATCCCAGGCATTTTTCAATTTAGCGAACATATTAATGCCCCTTGGCGCCCGACAATTGGGTGCGCAGACGTGGATCGACCAGGAAATACAGCAAGTCCACCAGCAGGTTGATCACCACAAAGACCAGGGCAATCAGACAGAGGTAGGCGGCCATCACGGGGATGTCGGCAAACTGCACGGCCTGGATAAACAGCAGACCCATGCCTGGCCATTGGAAAACGGTTTCTGTCACGATGGCAAAAGCGATAATGCCGCCCAGTTGCAGACCCGTAATGGTGATGACCGGCACCATGGTGTTTTTCAGGGCGTGACCAAAGTGGATGGCGCGTTGTGACAAGCCACGGGCACGAGCAAATTTAATGTAGTCGGCGCGCAGCACTTCCAGCATCTCCGAGCGCACCAGACGCAGGATCAAGGTGAGCTGGAACAAACAGAGCGTGATGGCGGGCAGGATTAAATGCTTGATCCCGTCCCAGCTAAGCAGGCCGGTACTCCACCAGCCAAACTTCAGAACTTCCCCGCGACCATAGCTGGGCAGCCAGCCCAGCTGTACCGAGAAGATCAGGATCAGCAAGATACCGATCAGGAAGGTGGGCAGAGAGATCCCCAGCAGGGAAAAGGCCAGAATGCTCTGTGCCATGAACCCATTGCGCTTCAAGGCGGTGTAGACGCCCAGTGGCAGGCCAATGAGCAGGGCCAGTATGGCGGCCACCACGGACAGCTCTACCGTGGCAGGCAGGCGGTCTTTCAGGAGCGTGGAAACAGGTTGGGCTTGCCGCAGGGACAGACCAAATTCGCCTTGTACGGCCTGGGAGACAAAGCGGGCGAATTGCACGGGGGCGGGTTGGTCCAGCCCCAGGCTGGCACGCAGTTCCACGCGATCTTGTCCGGTGGCGTCCTGTCCGAGCATGATGGTGACCGGGTCACCAATGTAGCGGAACAGCACAAAAGCCAGAAGGCTGACCGTCAGCATCACCAGAACAGCCTGGATGAGACGGCGAATAATAAATACCAGCATAGGCGGTCTCCTGGTAGAGCGCGAGGATCACTCGCGACCAGTGTCGTCCTTAATGTGTAGAAAGGGCCCGGCAAGGGGGCTGGTGTAGAAACGGATGACTACAAGGTAATGGGAACCAGCCCCGCACGAAGGCGGGGCTGGGGTGGGGAAAAACTTAGTCGATAGTGGTCCATTGAGCCAGCAGGCGGTTGTCCGCACGGTGGATCACGTTGACCTTCTTGGCCATGGCCCAGGGAATGATCTGGTCATGCAAGGGGATGTGGCCCACTTCCTTGGCATGGATTTCCAGAACCTTGTGGATGGCAGCATCGCGTTTGGCCACGTCGGTTTCGGTCTTGATCTGATCAATCAAGGCGTCCACTTCGGCGTTTTCGTAGTTACCGAAGTTAAAGGAGCCGTCAGCGCCCTCGCCCTTGCTGTGCATCAGGCTTTGCAGGGTGTAGAGCGCATCAAAGGTCGGCACGCCCCAGCCAAACATGTAGGCGCTGCTGTCGTAGCTCTGAACTTTGGGGAAGTAGGTGGCGCGTGGCATGGCGTTCAGGTTGGCTTTCACGCCGACCTTGGCCCACATGCCCACGATGGCCTGGCAGATGGCTTCATCGTTGATGTAGCGATCGTTCGGGCAATCCAGGGTAAAGGTCAGGGAATTGTCGTAACCGGCTTCTTTCAGCAGTTCCTTGGCGCGATCCTGGCTGTAAGGCAGGCGCTGGGCCAGCTCTTTGGTGTAGCCGTGAACCTGAGGGGCCACCATGGTGCCGGTGGGGGCGGAGGAACCGCGCATCACGGCTTTCTTGATGGCTTCAATGTCGATGGCCACATACAGGGCTTCACGGACACGCTGGTCGGCAAACGGGTTCTTGCCCTTGATGCTGCTGTATTTCAGCTCGGGGCTCTTTTGATCCAGACCCAGGTAGATGGTGCGGTATTCGTTGCCTTCCACAATCTTGGACTGTTGGCGCAGGCGTTGCAAATCCTGTGCCGGTGGGTCCAGAACCAGGTCCACTTCGCCGGACAGCAAGGCGGCGGTGCGGGTGGCGTTCTGCTTGATCGGCACATAGACCACTTCGGTGATGTTGCCTACCTTGTTGCCCTTGTTCCACCATTCTTCGTTTTCGACAAAGACGGTGCGCACGTCCACTTCACGCGACTTCAGCTTGTAAGGACCAGTACCGTTGGTGTTGCGAGCCGAAAAGGTTTCTTCGTTCTTGTTGAAGTCCTGGGGCTGGGTGACCTTGTTCTTTTCAGCCCAGTCCTTGTTCATCATGAACACGCTGGTCAACTGGCGCAGCAGTACGGGGTTGGGGGCGGCGGTGATGATATCCACCGTCTTGTCGTCCACCTTTTCTGCTTTGACGATACCGTTGACGTAGGCCTTGAAGTTGGACGTTGGCGCCATGGCGCGCTGGATGGAAAACACCACGTCGTCAGCCGTAAAAGGTTCGCCATTGTGGAACTTCACACCCTCGCGCAAGGTAAAGCGCCAGACGGTGGGTTCACGCTGCTCCCAGGCGGTAGCCAGGCTGGGCACGATCTGGAAGTCTTTGTCGTAGTCCACCAGGGGCTCATAGACATACATGCTGCCCGTGATGGTGAGGTTTTCGTTCTGAGCATGGGGGTCCAGGGTCATGAAGTCACCCTGGCTGGACCAGGTAAGCGTCTTGCTGTGGCCTACCAGGGGCAGGGAGACCAGAGCTGCCAGCGCAGCAGCCAATACTGTTTTTTTCATGAAAACCTCCTGTTGGGGTGCTTGGTGTCGCTGATAGAGAGGCTGCATAGTAACCGGGCGCTTGGCACAGGTTCAATACGTAGTTTCAGCTCGCCGTCAGCGTAACGATAATTAGTGATTTATATCATCTTGCCGCTTATTCAGTAGCCCCCAGCGTCCAGCCCGCTTGTCGCTATAATGGTGTACGTATATACAGTTAACAGGCTGACCGTGGTGACGGGACAAGAAGAAACCCCTCTGGAGCGACGCATCGCTCATGTGGATATGGATGCGTTTTATGCCTCGGTAGAGCTGCTGCGCTACCCGCATTTGCGTGGCCGCCCCGTGGTGATCGGCGGGCGCAGTGCTGATGCGCCGCGTCAGTTGCCTGACGGCAGCTGGCAACATGCCCGTCTGGCCGATTACGTGGGGCGCGGGGTGGCCACGACTTCTACCTATGAAGCACGCCAGTTGGGCGTGTTCTCGGCCATGGGTTTAATGAAGGCGGCTCAACTGGCTCCCGACGCCATCTTGCTGCCTGCAGATTTTCAAGCCTATCGCCATTATTCGCGTCTGTTTAAACAGGCCGTGGCCACGGTCTCGGACCATATCGAGGACCGGGGCATCGACGAGATCTATGTAGACCTCAGTCATAAGACCGAAGACAGCCACGCACTGGCCGAGCAGATCCGCCAAGCGGTGAACCAGGCCACGGGCCTGACCTGCTCCGTGGGCATTACTCCCAACAAGCTGCTCTCCAAGATTGCCTCGGAGCTGAACAAGCCCAATGGGGCCTGCGTGCTGACCATGGACGATGTGCCTACCCGCATCTGGCCGCTGGCGGTGGGCAAGATCAATGGGATTGGACCCAAGTCGGTACTCAAGCTGACAGAGCTGGGCATTGGGCAGATTGGAGAGCTGGCGGCCACCCCGGCGGAGAAGCTGCAGGAGCATTTTGGCCTGCGGTATGCACAGTGGCTGATGGCCGTGGCCCACGGCCAGGACGACCGTCCCCTGACGACGGATCGCACCCCCAAGTCCATCAGCCGTGAAACCACGTTTGAGCGTGATCTGCACGTGCGCATGGATCGCTCCCGCCTGTCCTCGGTGCTGGAGTCCTTGTGTGAAAAGCTGGAGCAGGATCTGCGCAAATCTGCCATGTGCGCCCAAACCATAGGCATCAAGCTGAAGTTCGAGGACTTCAAAATCGTGACGCGCGACCTGTCCCTGCCCACTCCGGTGCTGGCGGCCGATGCCATTCTGGCCGCCGCCCGCCAGAATTTGAAACGCGCCGTGCTGGACAGACGTTTGCGCTTGCTGGGTGTGAAAGCCAGCGCTTTGCTGCCTATCAGTGAAATGCCGCAGGAGCAGCCTCGGCAACTGGATCTGGACGGTTTGTTTTAGGCAGGCAGCGCTTTGCCAGGCTGCTGCCTGGATGACAGGTTTTAGACAGACGTGCCTTAGCCACCTCCACCCCGTTACTGCGTAAAGACTTCAGGCTTAAAACGCTTTGGCGCCTGCCAGGGCGCGGATGTGTACCAGAAAAGGGACAATCCGCGGCCAGATGACCATTGTCCCAGGCATAAGCGTCCTGCCGGGGGTGGGCTGCGTTAGAATAAATTGTCCAGCCGCCGGGCTGGTTTATTTTTTTTTTCATTTTCATCAAGGTTTGCCGTTATGGAATTCGATCGGGCCGGTGTACGTGCATTAATGGAAATTACCCAGCGTCCGGAGTTGGTCTTTGTGCGAGGAGAAGGTTCCTGGCTGCAAGATCACAACGGCAAGCGATACCTGGATACGGTCCAGGGCTGGGCCGTGAACGCGCTGGGCCACAGCCCTGCCAACGTGATCAAGGCGATCACCGAACAAGCGTCCAAATTGATCAATCCTTCGCCTGCGTTCTACAACGAGCCCTCTATTGAGCTGGCCAAACGCATCGTGGAGCACTCCTGCTTTGACCGCGTGTTCTTTGCCAACAGCGGTGGTGAAGCCAACGAGGGTGCCATCAAGCTGGCGCGCAAATGGGGTCAGATCAACAAGAACAACGCTTACAAGATCATTTCTTTTGAGCACTCCTTCCATGGCCGTACCCTGGCTACCATGTCCCTGTCCGGCAAACCCGGTTGGGATCGCATGTTTGCTCCTCAGGTTGAAGGCTTTCCGAAAGCCAAGCTGAACGATCTGGAATCCGTGCGCGCGCTGATCGACGATCAAACCGTGGGCATCATGCTCGAACCCGTGCAGGGCGAGGCCGGTGTCATTCCCGCTACCGTGGAATTCATGAAGGGTCTGCGCGCCTTGGCCGAAGAGCACAAGCTGCTGCTGATCGTGGACGAAGTGCAAACCGGCATGGGCCGCACCGGTACCCTGTTTGCCTACGAGCACTCGGGCGTCCGTCCGGACATCATGACGCTGGGTAAAGGCATTGGTGGTGGCGTGCCGCTGTCGGCACTGTGCGCCCGCGAAGAAGTGTCCTGCTTCCAGCCTGGTGACCAGGGCGGCACCTACAATGGCAACCCCTTGATGACCGCGGCTGGCGTGGCTGTGTTCGATGAATTGACGGCTCCCGGCTTTCTGGAGTCGGTCAATGCCCGCGCCAAGCAGTTGTCCGAAGGCTTGCTGGCCATCAGCGCCAAGTGGGGCATGAACGGCGAGCGTGGCGAAGGCTTGCTGCGTGCCCTGATCCTGGATCAGGACGACGGCCCGGAAATCGTGGCTGCTGCCCGCGACCGCGCTCCAGAAGGCATGCTGCTGAATTCGCCACGTCCGAACCTGCTGCGTTTCATGCCAGCGCTGAACATCACAGCTGACGAAATCGACCTGATGCTGGCCTGGCTGGATGAAATCCTGGTCAAGGTTCGCGGCTAAGCTGTGTTGCTGCCATAAAGAATCCGCCTTCGGGCGGATTTTTTATGGTCTTTGGATTTTTGTAGCCCTGCGGGTCTGGTGGGCTTGCAAACCGCCGTTCCTGGCTTAGAAGTCGAGTTGCTCAGGTGTAATCCCAAGCGCGGCGGCAATGCGCTCCAGGCTGCTTTTGCGTAGCCGCTCGCTGCTCTCTTGCTGAGCATAGGCAGATTGGCTGATACCCAGGCGAGCGGCCAGCTCTGCCTGTGTCAGCCCAAGGTGTTCACGCCATGCCCGAACCGGCGTTGCACCGTCGATCGTGCTGCTGACGACGGCGTGGGGGATTAGCCCGCCGTCCTGGGCCTGGCTGGCGATGTAGTCCTGGTAGGGAATCACGACAAAAGCGGGATTGCCGTCCGGGCCATTGATGATCTGAATGTTAGTACGTACGTTCATCGCGCTTTCTCACTTCCTGGATGTCGATAATTCTTATTTCTGCGTCCCAATCAAACAGGACGCGATAGTTTCCGATGCGCAGGCGATAGCCATACGGGTGATTCGTCAGCGCTTTGATGTTTTGCGATCCGGAGCAATTGGGCATATCAGCCAAGTTGCCGACACCGTCGCGGATAGCGCCTTGGTGTTGCCTGTCGATCTTGCGCAGTTGTTTGGCGGCTTTGGGTGTCCAGAATATCGAGTTCATGGACAGAATATAAGTTAATTATAAGTTAAGTTTCTTGATATAAGTTTGGAAAAATTGCGCGGAGGCCGACAAAAACCATTTGTGACCTTTGTCCTTGCTCTCCCACGACTAACTTGAAACGCGCATGAAATAGCACATACCTCATCGTTGCCAGTGTTTAGTTTATTTAAAAAAATAATATAAATATCAATAACTTGAAGTAATTTTATCCAGCCATTAGCCAGCATAAGTAAATGATTGTTCTGTTGTGGTGCCAGGGGAAGGGAGTCGATGTAATAGAAGCTTCCAAGATTTGCCTGCAAGCGCAGGCCCACCCTTTGAGGCACTGTTTACCATGCTCCAGCATCTGTCCAAACTCATCGTAGCTAGTGCCCTTGTGCTGGCTGTTTCTCCGGCCATCGCCGCCGACTCCTTACGCATTGGCGTGGTACCCGGTGCCTATGCCGATTCCATCAATGCGGCGGCTCAGGATGCCAAGGCCCAAGGCATCAATGTCGAGGTGATTGAGTTCACCGACTGGACCACGCCCAATGTGGCAGTGGATAACGGCGATATTGATATCAACTATTTCCAGCACCAGCCTTTTCTGAAAAACGCCATTGAGAAAAACGGCTACAAGCTGGCCAGCGCGGGCACGGGCATTCTGGCCAATGTGGGGCTGTATTCGCTCAAGCATCAGGCGGTAGAACAGGTTCCCCAAGGCGGCAAGGTAGGCATCGCCAACGATCCCGTGAACCAGGGCCGTGGCCTGCTATTGCTGCAGAAGGTCGGGCTGATCACGCTCAAACCGGAGGTCGGTTACCTGGGCAGTCTGAATGACATTGTCGAGAACCCCAAAAAGCTCAGCTTTGTGGAAGTGGAAGGCCCGCAACTGGTGCGTATTACGGGGGATGTGGACATTGCCCAGGGCTATCCGCATTTTATCGTGGCGGCCAAGGCCTTTGATCCTTCCAGTGGGCTGGCCTACTCGGGTATTGAAGATGCGCAGTTTGCGATCCAGTTCGTGGTGAAAGCAGACCGTACTCGCGACCCCGTCATTCAAAAGTTCATTTCCATCTATCAAAACGCCCAGTCCGTGCGTGATGTGTCGCGAGCCGCGTTCAATAACGACGAACGACTCTACACCCTGGCCTGGTTGAACAAGCAAGAAGGAGCGAAGTAATGACTGCGATTTTTTCTGCTCGCCTGCCGCGCTGGGCGCTGGGCATGGTGTTGGCTGCCGTCCTTCCTTGGAACAGTGTTGCAGCGGTAATCAAAGTGGGCTCCATTCCCGGTGCAACCTCGGATGCGGTGCAAGCGCTGATCCCGGAAGGCAAAAAGCAGGGTCTGGATATTCAGTTGGTGGAATTTACGGATTGGACGCTGCCCAACGAGGCCGTCAACAACCGCGATATTGATGTGAATTTCTTCCAGCACGAAGCCTTTTTGAACAATGCCATCAAAGAGCGTGGCTACGACCTGGAATTGATTGGTCTGGGCTTGCTGCAAAACATTGGCCTGTACTCGAACAAGTATCAGTCTCTGGACCAGGTTCCCAAGGGCGCAACCGTGTCCTTGCCGAATGATCCGGTCAATCAGGGCCGTGGCCTGTTGCTGCTGCAAAAAGCGGGCCTGATTACCTTGCGCCATGGTCTGGATACCGGGGCTACGGTCAATGATGTGGTGGACAACCCCAAGCAGCTCAAGCTGGTGGAAATTGAAGGCCCGCAACTGATTCATTCCCTGCCAGATGTAGATCTGGCCGTGGTCTGGCCCAGCTATTTTGTCAGCGCAGGTCGCAAGGCGGATGCGGGCAAGGCCCTGGTCTATTCCGGTATTGCCGACACCTTTTACGCCATGGGTTTTGCCACGCGCAAAGACCGCGTCAATGACCCGGCACTGAAACAGTTTGTCGAACTGTTTCAGCAGTCGCAGGCGGTGCGCAACACGATTGCAGACCGTTTTGATCACAACCCCAATCTGTACACCTTGCCCTGGCAAGGTGGCAGCGCAGCGAGCAAGTGATATGGCCTACACATCCGTATTACGGCGTCATGCCGATCTAGTGCGCGACACCGCCGAACAGGCCGCCGGCCAGCGTGAGCTTCACAAGGCCAGTGCGTCTGTCAAAGCGGAACGGGAACCGCGGTCCAGTGCCGTGAAGGCAGGCAGCGTGGCCTTTCGTAATCTGTCCAAAATCTATCAGTCCTCGGCAGGCGCTGTGCCTGCTTTGCAGGACATTGATCTGGACATCGAGCCGGGCAGCATTTTCGGCATTATTGGTCGCAGTGGTGCGGGTAAATCCAGCTTGCTGCGGACCATTAATCGGCTGGAGCGCCCAAGCAGCGGCCAGGTGTTGGTCGATGGCGTGGACATTGCCCGTCTGAATGAATCGGAGCTGGTGCAGCTGCGTCGCCGCATCGGCATGATTTTTCAGCATTTCAATTTGCTGTCAGCCAAGACGGTGTACGAGAACGTGGCCCTGCCCTTGAAGGTGGCGGGTGTGTCCGCGCAGCACATCGCCCAGCGCGTTCAGGAACTGCTGCAACTGGTCGGCTTGCAAGACAAGGCCGATACCTATCCCAGTCGTTTGTCGGGTGGGCAAAAGCAGCGTGTGGGCATTGCTCGCGCCTTGGCCACCGGCCCGGAGATTTTGCTGTGCGATGAAGCGACTTCGGCCCTGGACCCGGAAACCACACAGTCCATCCTGAGCCTGCTCAAGGACATTAACCGCCGTCTGGGCATCACCGTCGTGCTGATTACGCACGAGATGAGCGTGATCCGTGAAATTGCCGACCGCGTGCTGGTGCTGGAAAAAGGCCGCATTGCCGAGCTGGGCGAGGTCTGGCGTGTATTTGGCAAACCGCAGCATGACGCCACCAAGGCGCTGTTGGCACCTTTGCAACATAGCTTGCCGGAGGATTTGCAGGCACGACTGGTGCAAGAGCCGCCTAAAACCGGAACATACAGCCGCATTTTGCAACTGAGCTACAGCGGCGAAGGCGGCTGGGAGCCCGACTTGTTGCACATTGCCCGCAGCCTGCCCGGCCAGCCCCAACTGGTTCATGGCGGCGTGGACCGTATTCAAGGCCATGCACACGGACGTTTGCTGGTCGCCATTGAAGGGCATGTAAGCCTGCCCGATTTGACATCCCTGACGCAAGGCCCGGCGGCCATCGCGCATCACATTGAGGACATTGGATATGTTGTGGAATCTGAGTATCCCCGTTGAGCGATACGGGCAGGCTTTTCTGGACACACTGATGATGGTGGGCGTGTCGGGGGCGATCGCCTTTCTGGCCGGCATTCCGCTGGCGGTGCTTTTGATCGTGACGGCTCCTCATGGCTTTTGGGAGTCGCCCAAGATCAACCGGGCGGTGGGTAGCGTAGTGAATGGTTTTCGGGCCACGCCCTTTATTGTTTTGCTGGTCGCCTTGATCCCCTTCACGCGTTTGCTGGCCGGCACCACGATTGGCGTGTGGGCGGCCATTGTGCCCCTGGCAATCAGCGCGACTCCTTTTTTCGCCCGTATTGCGGAAGTCAGTCTGCGTGAGGTGGACTCGGGCCTGATTGAAGCGGCTCAAGCCATGGGCTGCAAGAAGTGGGACATCGTGCGCCATGTCTATTTGCCCGAGGCGCTGCCCGGCATTGTGGGTGGCTTCACCATCACCATCGTGGCCTTGATCAGTTCCTCGGCCATGGCCGGTGCGGTCGGTGCCGGTGGCCTGGGGGACTTGGCGATCCGCTATGGCTATCAGCGCTTTGACACGCAGGTGATGCTGATTGTCATTGCGGTGCTGATTGCCCTGGTCACAGCGGTGCAGTTTGCGGGAGACCGTTACGTGCAAAGGCTGCGTGCCCGTTGATCCGAACTCAGCCAAGGGCTGGCGCACGTAGTGGCGACGCCTTTGCAGCGAATGTTGATCTTCTTTGTTTGCTCGGACGCGCTGTCCTGAGCCGGGACGCAGGTGCTGGAGGCTGCGTCTATCCCTACCGTTTTTAGTCATTGAAAAGAGTGCCGTATGAATGATCGGATTACTCAGGGCGTAGCGTTGCCCGAAGCATCTGCAAAGCAGCGTCTGCCCTTGCCTCCCCAACAGCCTCATGTGATTGGCAGCGAGGCCGAAGCCATCGCCGTTGCCCGACAATTGGCCACTGAATTTGCTCAAACCGCTGCCGAGCGCGACCGCCTGCGCCAGCTCCCCTGGGACGAGATAGAGCGCTATACCGCCAGTGGCCTGGGTGCCATCACTATCCCCAAAGCCTATGGCGGTCTGGAAGCTTCCAACGAAACGCTGGTGCAGGTGTTTGCCATCATCAGCGCGGCTGATCCTTCCCTGGGTCAGATCCCGCAAAACCATTTCGCGCTGATCCAGAACCTGAAAGACACCGGCACCGAATCTCAAAAGCAGCGCTGGTTCCAGGCGGTGCTGCACGGCGCACGTTTAGGCAACGGCGGACCGGAGAAAAAGGGTAAGGCAGCGGTGATGACGGACGTCACTGCCCATCTTGCTCGGGCAGCAGATGGCAGCTTGCGCGTTAGCGGCACACGTTTTTACTCCACTGGCGCTTTGTTCGCGCATTGGATTCCGTTCCGAGCCGCGGATGAGCAAGGCCGGGGTGTGCAGGTCTGGGTACGCCGCGATGCACCCGGTGTGCAGGTGATTGATGATTGGAATGCCTTTGGGCAACGCACCACCGCCAGTGGCAGTGTGGTGTTCGACCGGGTTCTGGTCGAGGAAGACCATGTGCTGGAAAGCTGGCGTTTCGTAGACAAACCGTCCTTGTCGGGCCCGATTTCTCAATTGATTCAAGCCAGCATTGACGCCGGTATCGCCCAGGCTGCCCTGCAGGATGCGCTGGAATTTGTGCGCAATCGCGCGCGCCCCTGGACCGACTCGGGTGTGACCAGCGCCACGCAGGACCCTCACATCATTCAGGAAGTGGGTGCCTTGCAGATTGAGGTGGATGCCGCTCAGGAAGTTTTACTGGAGGCAGCGCGTTTGCTGGATGAATTGGCTGCCAAACCCGTCGATGCGGATAGCAGCGCCCGTGCGTCGGTGGCTGTTGCCGAGGCAAAAATCCTGACGACGGAAGCCGCCCTGAACGCCAGCGAACAGCTCTTTGCCTTGGCGGGCTCATCGTCCACCCGTGCTGCTCATAACCTGGATCGCCACTGGCGCAACGCCCGCGTACACACCTTGCATGATCCGGTGCGCTGGAAATACCACCTGTTGGGCAATTACTTGCTCAATGGTATTGCTCCCTCTTATCACCAATGGAATTGAGGCTATGACGATCCCGTTTTCTACGTCCGCACACCTCATCCAGTCCGAGGCCGAAGCGCTGCAGGCAGCTGAGCAGTTTGCACAATTCATTGCCCAACAGGCGCTGGAGCGCGACCGCGACCGCATTTTGCCGCATCAAGAGGTGGAGCAATTCAGTCAAAGTGGCTTATGGGGCATCACGGTCCCCAAAGAATACGGCGGCGCGGGCGTTTCCGCCGATGTGCTCACCCGTGTCGTGCAGCGCATTGCCAAGGCCGATGGCAACTTTGGCCATATCCCGCAAAACCACTATTACGCGTTGGAAGTGTTGCGCGTGGGGGCGACGCACGAGCAAAAGGCCTTTTTCTACGATCAAGTGCTGCAAGGCAAACGCTTTGGCAATGCATTGGCAGAGATCGGCAAGAAGGACTTTGTCCGTCGCACGCAATTGCTGAAAGAACCCGATGGCTGGTTTGTGGATGGCCGTAAATTCTATTGCACGGGTTCGCTGTTTGCACACTGGATTCCCACGCTGACGACCTCGCCTGATGATGGCCGCCTGTATCTGGTTTTTGTACCGCGTGGGGCTGCAGGCGTCACGCTGACAGACGATTGGGACGGCTTTGGCCAACGTGTGACAGGCAGCGGCTCGGTGGAGTTCACACGTGTTCCTGTGCAGCCGCAATGGGTCGTGCCGTTCACGGACTCCTTCGAGCGTCCGACCACTATTGGTCCCTATGCCCAGATCATCCATGCAGCACTGGATTTGGGCATAGGCCAAGGGGCTTTCGAGGCCACCTTGCCCTTTATCCGCGAGCACAGCCGCCCCTGGATTACCGCTGGCGTGGATACCGCCGCACAGGACCCCTTGCTGCTGCAGGAGGTGGGCAATGTGCATGTGCGTTTGCGTGCCGCGCAAGCGCTACTGGCCCGCGCCGCCCGCTTTGTGGACGCCGCCCAGCAAGCACCGGATGAGGACAGCGTGGCTCAGGCCTCCATTGCCGTTGCGCAGGCCAAGGCTTTGGCGACCAGTGCCAGTGTGCTGGCAGGCAGCAAGCTGTTTGAGCTGGGAGGCGCCAGCGCTACGCAGGCTCAGCATGGGCTGGATCGCTATTGGCGCAATGCCCGTGTCCATACCCTGCATGACCCGGTGCGCTGGAAGTACCACGCCATTGGTAATTACGCCCTGAATGGAGTGCGCCCGCCGCGTCATGGTGCTTTGTGATGCCACCTGGAAAACCGCGTTTTGGCCCGGCTGCAAGGATACAGGACAGATGCTCCACATGGCTCAAGGCGAGCCAATAAATATGTTTTAGCAAGGCATACATACGCTTCGATATGGCCTGTGTTCCAGGCCACGAGCCTTTCTCTTTTATCTGGATTTTGATTGATGACTATCTCGAAAATTTTGAAAAAACTGACGGCATTCAGCCTTGTCTCGACCGCCGTCTTGTTGAGTAGCACAGCGACCGCAGCTCCTTTGAAAATCGGTGTTGTGCCCGGCATTTTTGCGGACTCGGTGGTCGTTGCCGCTCAGGAGGCCAAGCAGCAGGGTGTGGATGTGCAGGTGATCGAATTTACCGATTGGGCTACGCCGAATGTGGCGCTGGACGCGGGCGATATTGATCTGAACTACTACCAGAACAGCAACTACCTGGCCAATGCGGTGCGCGACAAGGGCTTCAAGCTGGTCAGCGTGCAGCCGGGCATTTTGTCTTACCTGGGTCTGTATTCCCTCAAGCACGCCACCCTGGCCGACTTGCCCGATGGTGCATCAGTGGCAATTGCCAGTGATGCCGTCAACGTAGGCCGTGGGCTGCGCTTGTTGCAGCATGCGGGCTTGATCACGCTGCGCCCTGAAACCGGCTTGCTGGGCACGCCCGATGACATTGTTTCCAATCCCAAAAATTTGAAGTTTGTGGAAGTGGAAGGCCCGCAACTGGCACGTGCCACGCAGGACGTGGATCTGGCCCAGGGCTTTCCGTATTTCATCCTGGCGTCCAACGCGTTTGACGCCACCAAGGCCTTGTCCTTGACCAGTTACGAGGACGATTCCTGGGCGATTCAGTTTGTGGCCCGTGGCGATAAGGCGCAGGACCCGCGCATTGCCCAGTTCCTGGAGGTCTACAAGACATCGCCCGCTGTGCGCGAGGCAATCGATCAGTTCTACCAAGGCGAGCAAAAGCTGTATCGCCTGACCTGGTTGCCGCATTAAGCAAGGAGAATGCCCATGACGCAGCCTAGGAAACACATCCATATCAACGCCTTCAATATGAATTGCGTGGGCCATATTCATCATGGTTTGTGGACGCATCCGCGGGATCAATCCACGCGGTATCACACGCTGAAGTACTGGACGGATCTGGCTAAAACTCTGGAAAAAGGTTTGTTCGACGGCATTTTTCTGGCTGATGTGGTCGGCTATTACGACGTCTACCAGCAAGGAGTGGACTTGACGCTGCGCGAGGGTATTCAACTGCCCGTGAACAATCCCTGGCTGCTGGTATCGGCCATGGCGGCGGTCACACAGCATATTGGCTTTGGCCTGACGGCCTCGGTGGCGGCGCATCACCCCTACACCTTCGCACGGGATGTCAGCACGCTGGATCAGCTAAGCAATGGCCGCATAGGCTGGAACATCGTGACCGGCTATGTGGATAGTGGAGCGCGGGGTTTGGGGCAGGAGGGCCTGGATGCGCACGACAGTCGCTACGACCGGGCCGAGGACTTTCTGCAATTGGCCTACAAACTGTGGGAAGGCAGCTGGGAAGATGGCGCCCTGATTGCCGACAAGCAGCGTCGCATTCATGCGCTGCCCGAGAAAGTGCATACCGTGCACCACGAAGGGCCGTTTTATCGCAGCAATGCCATTCATATGAGCGCGCCTTCTCCCCAGCGCACCCCCTTGCTGTTCCAGGCGGGAACCTCGGCGCGGGGGCTGCAGTTTGCCGGACAACATGCCGAAGGCGTATTCATCGGTGCGCGGGACCCGGAAGCGGCCAGGGACTCGTCCCGCAAGCTGCGTCAGGCAGCGATCAATGCGGGACGGCAAGCGCAGGATCTGAAAATTTATGCGGGCGTAGCGGTCGTCACGGGTGCCACGGAAGCCGAGGCTAAAGAAAAATACGCCGACTATCTGGCCCATGCCAGCTCCGAAGGCGGCCTGGCGCACTTTGCGGCCAGTACGGGTGTGGATTTTGCCCAGTATGACCTGGACGAACCCATCCACTTTGGCTCCAGCAACGCGATTCAGTCCGCAGCGGCAGCGGCCCAGAAACAAGGCTGGACGACACGCCGTAAGCTGCTGGAGCAATTCACGCTGGGCAGCCGCTACAAAACCATTGTGGGCGACCCGCAGCAAGTGGCGGATGCGCTCAGCACCTGGATCGATGAGGGCGAGATCGATGGCTTCAACCTGACCCGCATCGTCGTGCCTGAAACCTGGGAGGACTTTGCTCACTACATCGTGCCTGAGCTGCAAAACCGGGGCCGCTATCGAACCGCTTATGAAGGAGGAACCCTGCGCCAGCAACTGTTTGGGCAAGGTAATCGGGTATCTGCCACTCACCCTGCTGCGCAGTGGCGGCATTTTTTATAAGGACAGGACCATGTTGTTTGCCCGTTTTTCTATTCGTGCCATGTTTGCCTTCGCAGCCCTGGGCTTTGCGGGCCATGTGTCTGCTGCTGCACTGAAAATTGGCGTCACACCCGGCTCTTTGGCTGATTCTGTCGCCGTGGCGGCCAAGGAAGCCAAACAGATTGGGCTGGAGGTCGACGTCATCGAGTTCACTGACTGGACCACGCCCAATACAGCCTTGGCATCCGGCGATCTGGATCTGAATTACTTCCAGCATCAGGCTTTTTTGGAAAATGCCGTCAAGGAAGGCGGCTATGCGATTGAAAGTGTGGCTTACGGCTTGCTGCCCAATATTGGCTTGTATTCCAAGCAGTACCCGTCTTTGGACGCCATACCTGAAGGCGCTTCTGTTGGAGTTGCCAATGATCCGGTGAATCAGGCGCGTGGCCTGCTGCTTTTGCAGACGGCTGGCCTGATTCAGTTGAAAGACGGTGTGGCGGCACGCGCTTCGATCCACGATGTCGCCGCCAACCCCAGAAAGCTGCGGATTGTGGAAATTGAGGGGCCGCAATTGGTGCGCGCAGCCGATGACCTGCCACTGGTCCAAGGCTATCCGGCCCACTTTGTGAACGCCGGGCAGGCCGAGCTGGCCAGCAAGGCCTTGCAGTATTCCACGGTGGATGACCTGTACTACGCGATTCGCTTTGTGGCTCGAAGCAGCCATAAAGATGATCCCCGTATACGCCAGTTTGTGGATCTTTATCAACACTCTCCGGCTGTAGCCGCGCAGATTGACCGGTCTTTTGCGGGTGACAGGAAGCTGTATTCCTTGCCGTGGCAAACGGCCGGCCATGCCTCCATTACGCAGGCTCCTTGAGGGCTGAACATCATGATTACTGACACTGCCGTTTTTGCCTCGGATACTGCGCCAGCGTCGTCTTTTGCAAGAAAGGCGCAGGCAGCGCCTGACCGTGTGCGTGTTTCCGATCTGAGCACCTTGCGTGCCCGTTTCAGCGCCCTCTTTCAGCGCATTGCCGATACCGCTGCGGAGCGCGAGCACACCCGTACCCTGGCCTACGCCCCCATTCTTTGGCTGAAAGATAGCGGTTTCACGGCTCTGCGTGTACCGCCCCAATGGGGTGGCAGTGGGGTTTCCATCCCGGTGTTCTTTGAGCTGTTTCAGGAACTGGCCGCGGCGGATTCAAACGTCGCTCAAATTCTGCGGCCTCATTTTGGCTTCATCGATCGACTGTTGATTGATCGGGATGAGACTACGCAAGCGCAATGGCTGCCGCTGGCAGGCCAAGGAGCGATTTTTGGCAATGCCACCACCGAGACTGGCCTGGGTGCTGTCGGGCAACTGCACACCACGCTGGAACCTGATCCTGAGCAGGCCGGACAGTGGCGTTTGAATGGCCGCAAGTTCTATAGCACAGGCACCTTGTACGCAGATTGGGTCACGGTGGTGGCCCGCAGTACCGGGACGGAGCAGGAGGATGAAACGGTACATGCCGTGGTGGCCACCAATCAGGAAGGGGTGGAGCGTCTGGATGACTGGCATGGTTTTGGGCAAAGGCTGACGGGGTCCGGTACAACGGTACTGACCGATGTGCTCGTGCCCGAGAGCGCCATCATCCGTTTCCCGCATCAGGGACCCACCCCCTTGGTGGCCTATTTTCAGCTGGTGCATTTGGCGACCTTGGCGGGTATTGCCCAAGCCTTGCAGCGGGATGCGGTGGCTTATGTACAGGCGCGCAAACGTGTCTTTAGCCACGGCAGTGCGGCGTTGCCCAAGGATGATCCTTTGGTGCAGCATATCGTGGGCGAGCTGGCCAGCACGGCTTATATTGCCCAGCTGGCGGTGCGTGATGTGGCGGCTCATTTGCAGAATATTGCGGATCAGCGGCGGGCGGATGTGGCGGTTCCCCGCGAGACTTTGGATGCCCTGGAGCTGCGAACGGCACAGGCGCAAGTGGCGGTGGTGGAGCCGGTTTTGCGGGCGGCCACGCGTCTATTCGACGTGGGTGGTTCCACGGCCCTGGAGGAATCCCGTCGTCTGGATAGACACTGGCGTAATGCGCGGGCTCTGGCCTCGCACAATCCGGTGATCTACAAGGCCCGTTCGGTGGGGGATATTTTGTTGAACGAGGCCGAGCCAGTGTATTACTGGCATGTGGGGACGAAGGAGAGTTGAGCCGATGCGGCCAGAGGCGGGGCCGCCTCTTGGAAACATAAAGGGCACGAATTAATCGTGCCCTTTATGTTGTCAGCTGTGAGCGCGCAGCCTCTCAGGGTAAATCAACGACAAAATAGTACGCTAAGCGCGTGATGAGGCTGGCACCCAGCGATAAAGCGTAGGAACGGATACGTCCAGGTTCTTGGCCACGTCCTTGAGTGGTACACCGCTGGCCAGCAGCTTCTTGGCTGACTTGATTTTGTTGTCGTTCATCTTGGGTTTGCGACCACCCTTGCGGCCAAGCTGCTTGGCGACTTCCAGCCCGGTACGGGTACGTTCGATTGTCAGTTCGCGCTCCATCTCGGCCAGGCTGGCCATGACGTGGAAGAAGGACCGACCAGACGGCGTGCTGGTGTCGATGGAGTCGGTGAGGCTTCTGAACTGGATACCTTGTGTGCGCAGTTTGTTGACCAGATCGACCAGTTGCTTGACTGAGTGGCCCAAGCGGTCCAGCTTCCAGACCACCAATGTGTCGCCCTCGCGCAGCATTTCGAGCGCTTTGACCAAGTCTGGACTATTTGCTCGCGTGCCACTTACCTTGTCTTCAAAGACCCTCTGGCACCCGGCCTGAATCAAAGCTTTGCATTGCAATTCAAGGTTCTGATCTTGCGTCGAGACGCGCGCATAGCCGATCAGCATGGCGTGTCGCCGTCTGCATCCTGACGAACGGCAAGTAACTGTTGAAGCAATTCCGGTAGTGCTGTCTGCACGGTGTCCCACACGACATCGAGGTTGACGTCGAAGTAGCCGTGGGCGATGCGGTTGCGCATACCGCGCATACCGCGCATACCGCGCATATTACGCCACGGCACTTGTTCGTG
The DNA here is from genome assembly GCF_047716895.1 of Alcaligenes sp. SJTW-7. Lineage (NCBI taxonomy): Bacteria > Pseudomonadati > Pseudomonadota > Betaproteobacteria > Burkholderiales > Alcaligenaceae > Alcaligenes > Alcaligenes sp. SJTW-7. The sequence goes on from NZ_CP136682.1 coordinate 116,243, forward strand.
TGTCTGAGCGAACTCGATATAGCCATCCATGACCTTCGTGGCAGCCTCGCCAATAATGATAAGGCTCATGATGACGGCTTGCTGGGTTCGTTTGTCCCCAAGAAAATCTTCTCTGGTCAGGCCCTCTATGAAACCGCATGCATCGGTTGCAGCTTGCTGTATGTGGTCAAGGTAATCCGGAAGACGGTACTTGCTCATACCGGTTGCGCCTCTGCAAGCACTTTGGCCCGGAATTTAGGCGGCAGGTCGCCGGGCGTCAGCAAATCGACGTGAATACCAAGCAGCGATTCCAGCTCGTCTTGCAGGCCTCCCAGGTCGAACAGCGTCGCACCAGGCAGTGCGTCAACCAGCAAATCAATGTCGCTGCCATCCTGGTCGGTGCCATGTAGGATTGAGCCGAAGACGCGTGGATTCGCCGTGCGAAAACGGCTTACGGCTTCACGCACTGCATCTCGGTTCATGTCGAGCACAACAGATGGTCGCATGGTCATCCCTTGTTATCAAAACTCATCAAAATGGTAAGTTATTGAGAATGGGATTTCAAGGCCTGGTTCCTCAGATCGAAATTATTACGAGAGTTGAAACAGCCTGGCCGCATTGTCATAAAACAGCTTGTTCAGAATTACATCCTTGAAACCCAGCTGCTGGAAGTCCTCAATACTCTGGCGAATCGGGCGGAAGGTATAGGACGAACCAAACAGCAATTGCTCGGACAGGAAGCTATTGGCTGCCTGCACATAGCCCTCATTGCCTGGCTGGAAGATGTACATATCAGGCACCAGATGCACGTTCTCGTGCAGAAAGGCCAGGCCTATGGCCTGCTGTACATTGGGCCAATAGCCGTGATAGACCACTAAAGGCAGATCCGGGAAGGCTTTGGCCACTTTGGCCAGCCCGGCCGGGTCGTTGTAGCGCGGGTCCGGCGTGGTGGGGCCACTCATCAAAAAGACGGGTACTTTCAGGTGGCGCGCCAGTTCGTAAACGGGCCAGTAAACCGGGTCATCGGGGTGACGTGCTGGAACACCAAAACCCGGCTCGATATCAATGCCGGACAAGCCCAGCTCCTTGATGGCGCGTTCTGCCTCGGCCAGGGCCTCCTGCTCGCCTTGCAGAGCCGGGTCTATACCGGCAATGCCCAGCAATGCTTCGTGCCCATGCACGATCTGGTGAATGGTGTCGTTGGGCAAATGTTGTGATGGCGTGTGGCGGCCGACGACGACCGCTTTGCTCAGCCCGGCCTGGCGTACTTCTTCCAGAAATCCTTCCTGACTCAGCGATCTTTCAAAGTGGGTATCGCTGCCACGAGTGCCGACACGGCGATTCAGCCAACGCGCAGTGGCATGTTCCGGTGAGCCGGGTTCGGCTCCGAAAAACTTGTGCAGAAAGGCAGGTCGGCAGCGTAGATCGATTATTTTTTGGCTCATGATGCAGAAGAAAGTTGCTGGTTTTGAACGCCGCGCGCGTCAAAGGCGCCACCGGTCTGGGCACGATCACGGACGGTGACGGCACGCTTGCCTAGAAGGGGAAACACCAGCTCGGCAAAGCGGATGGACTCTTCCAGATGCGGATAGCCCGAGAGCACAAAGGAGTCCGCGCCCAGGTCCATGTATTCCTGCAAGCGCTGGGCCACGGTCTGGGCATCGCCTACCAGGGCGGTGCCTGCTCCGCCGCGTACCAGCCCTACGCCTGCCCACAGATTGGGCGAGACTTCCAGTTGATCGCGTCGGCCACCATGCAAGGCGGCCATGCGTTTCTGGCCTACCGAGTCCATGCTGGCGTAATTGGCCTGCGCCTTGGCAATGTCCTCGTCCGTCAATTTGCTGATCAGGCGATCCGCCTCGGCCCAGGCTTCCTCATTGGTTTCGCGCACGATTACGTGCAGGCGTACACCCAGCCTTACTGTGCGGCCACGGGCGGCGGCACGACGGCGGATGTCCTCAAATTTCTTGCCCACCGCAGCCGGGGGCTCGCCCCAGGTCAGGTAAGCATCGACGTGCTCGGCAGCCAGCTCGTGTGCGGCGTCCGAGGAGCCACCAAAGTACAAGGGCGGATAGGGTTTTTGCACGGGCGGGAAGAAGTTGCGGCCATTCTCCACCTTGAAGTGCTTGCCCTGAACATTCACGGTGTCGCCAGAGAGCAATTGACGCCAGATCGTCAGATATTCATTGGCGTATTCGTAGCGGGAATCATGGTTCAGAAATACGCCTTCGGCTGCCAGTTCGGTGGCATCGCCGCCAGGCACCACATTCAGCAGCAAACGGCCATGCAGGGCCTGGTCCAAGGACGCTGCCTGACGTGCGCTGGCGACTGGCGCGCCCAAAGAGGTGCGCAGGGCCACCAGCAGCTTGATGCGCTGGGTAACAGGAACCAGGCTGGCCGCCACCACCCAGGGGTCCAGGCAAGAGGCGCCGGTAGGAATCAGCAAGCCGTCGTAGCCCAGGTTCTCGCTGGTAACGGCAATGCTGCGCAGATACTCGTTAGTGGGGGCGCGGCCAAAGTCGGATTTGCCCAGGTAACGGGTGTCGCCCGAAGTGGGCAGGAACCAGAAAATATCGGGCGTGGTGGAGGTAATTTGGCTCATGCTGCCTGAGCCTCCAGAACGATATTTTTCAGCGGCAAACGCGCCTGAATGCTGCGCAGCACCGGCACGGCCAGATCAACAGTGCGTTGAATGTGCTGTTGCAGGGTGGTGCTGCTGACTTCGCCATCCTGAATCTCCTCGGGCGTGGCATAGACCCCGATGGGTAGGGTCAGGGACTGGAAGAAGCTGAACAGGGGCCGTAGCTGATGTTCGATGACCAGGGCATGGCGTTGGCTGCCCCCCGTGGCGGCCAGCAGCACGGTGGTGCCGTTCAGGGCATTCATGTCGACCAGATCGAACAGGTGCTTGAGCAGGCCCGGAATGCCTGCGCGAAAGATGGGCGAACCCACGATCAGAAAGTCGGCCTGTTCAATGGCCTGGATGGCCTGATGCGCATGGGTGGGCAAGGCGTCGGTGGACAGGGCCGCACCCAGTTCGGGCAGCAGACTGAGCAGCTCGATGTGTTGCACGTCCAGTGCCAGTTGATCGTTCAGTGTGTCACGCAGCGCATCCAGCAGCACTTGGGTGCGGGAGGGACGATGCAGGCTTCCATTCACAATAACGGTTTTCAGAGGGCGGCTCATGGCAATTCCTTGCAGTGAAATCAGGACAAGGTGCCGACAGAAAACGGGGGCACCTGTGCGAGTCAATGTCTGGTATTACATGCCTGATCGTTGCTGCCACGAAAGACAATTCGCTCATGTGTTTATGGCTGACCTGCGCCCTTAGTCTTTTGATTTGCTTATGAAAATCAGTATGCTTGAATGTGAAAAAATGTGCTGCCAAGTGGCATACCCTTGAACCGCGATGCAAACCTTATGAGGTATCAGGCAAAAGACGGGAGCACAGATTTTGAGCGGTGCGTTTGGGGTGCGGACAGACAGGTCTGATGCAGGAGTGCCAGAATTGGATAGTGGGCCATCTGCTTGTGCCAGAGTTGGATAGTTTGGCGGCAAATGAATTTTTAGAATAAAAACAGGCCAATCAGGAGGGATTGGCCCCCGACTGTGTGGCAAACACAGCGGTTTTTATTTCCAAGAGAGAGACAAACCATGACTCAACACAGCCCCCCGCCCTATATCGAAATCGAAAAGCGTATCGACAAGGTACGCGACGAATACGCTCTGGTTGAAGGCCACTTCGATACGTCTGAAGAAACCTCCCCCTGGATTCCTTTCGGCCCCAATATCTGGTTGCGTCATCTGAGCTTTGATATTCGCAACAACACCTCGGTGCACATTATGCGTGCCGACAAGGGTGGCTCCCTGGGTCGTCACCGTCACCGCGCCGTGGTGACCGGCTACATCCTGTCCGGCAGCCTGCGTTACGAGGAATACGATTGGGTGGCCCGTGCCGGTCATTACATCCACGAAAGCCCCGGTCGCACTCACACCCTGGTGTCGGACGAAGGCATGGAAACCCTATTTCACCTGGGCACGCCCATTGAGTTCCTGGACGAGAACGACAACATTCTGGAAATTATTGACGTGTTCTGGATGATCGACCACTACACCAGCTACTGTAAGAAGCACAATCTGCCCATCAACCAGTCCATGTTTATCTAAGACGGTTTGAGGCTTGTGTGCCGGGTCTGCCCCGTTTGATGGGGCAGTTCCTTGAAGCGCTGTTGATAGTAGGCAGAAAAGCGGCCCAGATGCCCAAAACCATGCGCCAGTGCGACATCGGTGACGTTGGGGCGGGGACGGGTTTTCAGAACCTGATGAGCGGCATCCAGTCGCACATTACGCACCCAGTTCATGGGAGATAGCTGATAGTGGCGACGGCACAGCAGATGCAGGAAGCGGGGACTCACACCTGCTGCCTGAGCCAGATCATCCAGCGAGATGTTGCTGTGCAAATGCGCCAGCACATAGTTCCTGGCCTGGAGTAGACGCATTTTCCCTGCCCGGGCTGCGGCTCCCATGGACTCATCCACCAGAGCCTGGGCAGCCTGTTCATCGGCGGGATGACACAGCAGGAATAAGGCCAGGCTGCTTTCAATATGCTGCGTCCAGCTGGCTGAGCGGTCGCCGTTCTGCGCCGGGAGCAGAAGCAGGTGCTGGATGAGGTTGGCCCATTGCGGGCCCCTACAGGGGTCCAGCTTGTAGACACAGCCTCGGGTCATGCCCTCTTGTGCCAGAGTCTGATGCCCCACACCATCAAACAGGCTGTAGGGGATTTTCACGATCAACTGTTCGCAACCGGCTTGCCACAAGGTGCGCACATGATGGCGGGGGGAAACCACCGCAATATCACCCGGATAGGCAGTCAGCTTGTGATGCCCGTCGCTGATAAATTCGGCCGTGCCCTGCAATGCCATCTGCACCAGGCAGAAATCTCCAAAGGCGTCGGCCTGGATTTCCACTTCGGCGCCATAGCCCAGTTTCATTACGCTGATCTGATCAATATCACGCCGATACAGACGGGTGTTGATGCGCCCTCGGCCCCAGTTCAGGGCATGCCTGGAAATGGCTCGACTCAACGGTTGATGGGACAGCTCGGCGCTGTGTGAATGAAAGACTGGATGACGGTACAACACCGACAGATCCAGGCCATTTTCTGCCGGCATGGGGAACCCCTGTTCCAGAACGTAAGAAGGCGCGTGAACAGTGCCTAGTGTAGAAGTTGCCCGATTTGGCGGGCATGGGGGCTATCCCTTATCAGGGCAGATGGGTTTGGAAATATCCTTTATTTACAAAAGACTAACCTTTTTGGCTATTTTGTTTAAGTTTAAATAAAACTACTGGTTTCTCCATGAAGTTATCCAGGCTTGTAGGAGTCAGAGGAGGCTGCGCTTTGACCACTGCTCTTTCTGGCTCATGAAGGTGCTTTTAGCATTGTCATGGTGTGGGCATTCTCGTGCCGGCCTTTTTTTGCGACCCTGGCTGACACAGCGTGATCTGGGGTGTTGTGTCATGCCATCCCTTCCATTTTGCTCATGACAAGCGGCTCTTGCGATTGTGCTGGCTCTGTCAGGCTGACTTGCACGCCAATGTCTGCTGGTTTGGCGTAGTGCAGAATGCTGGTTACCAGAGCGTTCACGCCCGTTGCGGCATAGGCGGCGGCATTACCGGCATGAATCCCGCCCGCAGCCAGAATGGTGAGCGTAGGATGGGCCTTGCGCAATGCAGGTACGATTTGCATCAGGGTTTCGGGCGGTATCTTGTCGAACTGCACCACGTCCGCGCCCGCCTGGGCGGCGCTATAGGCTTCGCTCAGATCCGCCGCTTCGATCACGATTTTCTTCTCGCACAAGGCATATTTGTGTTGGGCAATCGCACGGCCGACTTCTTCCCAGCCGCCCATCAGTGCTCGATGCTGCGGGAAGATCAAAATAGTTTCCCCCAGGCCCAGACGATGCGGCATGGCCCCGCCCGACAGGGTGGCTTTCAAGGCCAGCTTGCGTACGCCGGGGGCATGTTTGCGGGTGGTCAGCACGGCTACCGAGGCATTGACTGTTTGCACGGCCTGCACGACTTGCTGGGTCAGGGTAGCGATGCCACAGGCAAACTCCAGCAGGTTCTGGCCGACTTTCCAGGCACGCAGCAGGGACTGAGCCGAGCCTTGGGCCAGCAGGACCGTCTGACCGGGCAAGGCTGCCACGCCGCTGGGGGTGTAGTGCTGGGTCTGCCCGCCGCAAGAGCGCACAATCTCGGCTACCTCCTCTGTGCCCGCCACGCGAATGTGCTCACGGACCACGTAACGCAGTGTGGTGTTCTGCTTGTGCAGGCCCAGCATATGGCTGGTCAGATCCAGGTAGGACGCATCCTCGCCAATCCATTGGTCGATTTGGCTTTGTTCAAAAAAAACCGTCATTGTTGATTCCCGTAGCGCCGCAGCGCCCAAAAGCAGGCTAATGCCGTCAGACCCAGTAAGCAGGACAGCGCATTGGCACAATCTGTGTTGCCATCCAGGACGGCGTTATAAATGGATAAAGACAGGGTTTCGGTCCGGCCTGCGATATTGCCCCCCACCATCAGCGATATCCCGACTTCGCCTAGCGCCCTGCCACCGGACAGGATCAGGCCCGTGGCCAGGGCGGGTCGCAGCAAGGGCAGCTCCACCCGGAAGAAGTAGGACCAAGTGCCGTGGCCCAGTGTGGCCGCGGCTTCGCGTAGCCGTGGCGACAGGCTGTTCATGCTGTTTTGCACAGGTTTGACCATTAAAGGCAGCCCGGCGATAAATGCGGCAATCAACAAGGCCGCCGGCTGAAAAACAATATTGGGCGACCAGCCGGTGGCACTGGCCAGCCAGCCTTGCCTGCCCAAGGCAAGCAGCAGCAAATAGCCGATGACAATCGGCGGAAAAACCAGCGGCAGACTCACCAGCGAATCCAGTAATCCGTGGCCCGGGAAGCGTTTTCTGGCCAGAACCCAGGCCAGTGCCAGCCCTAGCACCAGCTGTGCCGCCAGGGTGGCGGCCAGCACAGACACACTCAGGCCCAGTGAGCTGCTGGAGCAGCTCATCCAGGCAGACATTACAGACCGTGACGCTCAAGAATGGATTTGGCCGTGCCCGAGCCCAGGAACTGGGTCCAGGATTGCAGCGCGGGGTTTGCAGGACGGTTCTTGAGTATGGCCAGGCTCAGATCGATCGCGTCGTGGCAGGAGGCTGGCAGGGGCAGGATGGTGCCCAGCTTGTCCTTGTGGGCCAGCGCCTCGCTGCGGTTGATGAAACCGGCATCCACTTCGCCGTTCAGCAAATAAGCCGACACTTGCGGCAGCATGGCGACTTCAAGGGTGCGTCCATCGGCCTGGACTTTTTCACGTTCCATGCAGGTGGTGGCGGCGCGGCCATAAACCGTTTTCTTGGCATCGCCAATCGCGATGCGTGCGTAGCTGGGCTGCTGTAAATCCTGGATGGAATCAATGGTCTTGCCCTTGGGCACGGCCAGCATCAGGGCGCCCTGGCTGATGTTCACGAACTGCTGGGCAATGCCCATGGGTTCCAGAAAAAAGCGGTCGCCAATGATGGCGGCAATGTCTGGATTTTGCTCGCTCTGGGCGCGAACTTGTTGCATATTGCCAAAGCTGCTCTCTACCGTCAGGCCGGTTTCTTTATGGAAGGCTTGAATCAGTTCGGTGACGGGTTTGCGATAGCCTGCGCCGGTGGCAATCAGCAGGTCGGAAGCGTGGGCCGTGGTGGTGATCGCCAGCAGACAAGCGGCGGAAAACAGCAAAGATTTCATCGAATATCCTGTCGCTAAATTTCGTTATGAGCTTTAGTTTATAACGAGAGAGGGCTGACAGGGATGTTCGCCACGCGCCGGGGCCGGAGCCACCAGACTCAAACCTGCTTGAAAACTGGGAAAAGCGGCTTGTGCCCAGCGACGATGCACGTTTCTCGTTGCCGCAAAGCTGGAAACAGAAGGCGAAAAAAATCCCCATCCTGAACCAGTAAGATGGGGATTTGGGGGGGCACCCCCACCCGGAGTGACACTCCGGGTGACATGGTGTGCGTTAGGCTTGAGCGGCCTTGAATGCCAGACGCCATTGGTGCAGCAAAGGCTCGGTGTAGCCGTTAGGCTGTTCCAGACCTTTCAGAACCAGATCCTGAGCGGCGCGGAAGGCAAAGGAGCCTTCAAAGTTGCCGGCCATCTTCTGGTAGGCAGGGTCGCCCGCGTTTTGCTGGTCCACCACTGCGGCCATGCGCTGCAGGGTTTCAACCACTTGTTCGTGGGTAACGATGCCGTGCAGCAGCCAGTTGGCAATGTGCTGGCTGGAGATACGCAGGGTCGCGCGGTCTTCCATCAGACCGACGTCGTGGATGTCCGGTACTTTGGAGCAGCCCACGCCCTGGTCAATCCAGCGCACCACGTAACCCAGGATGCCCTGGGCGTTGTTGTCCAGCTCTTCCTGGATTTCCTTGGCGGACCAGTTGGTGTCCGTCGCCACGGGAATGGTCAGGATGCTGTCCAGGTAGTCGTTGGTGTCGCCTTCCAGACCCTTCTGGACGTCGACCACGTTGACTTGGTGGTAGTGCAAGGCGTGCAGCGTGGCAGCGGTAGGCGATGGTACCCAGGCGGTGTTGCCACCGGCCTTCACGTGACCAATCTTTTGCTCCAGCATTTCAGCCATCAGGTCGGGCATGGCCCACATGCCTTTACCGATCTGGGCACGGCCACGCAGACCGCATTGCAGACCGATCTGAACGTTATTGCGCTCGTAGGCAGGCTGCCACTCGGCCTGTTTCATGTCGGCCTTGCGCACGACGGCACCCGCTCGCATGCAGGTGTGGATTTCATCGCCGGTGCGGTCCAGGAAGCCGGTGTTGATGAACACAACACGTTCGGTGGCCTGAGCAATCGCTGCCTTCAAGTTCACGCTGGTGCGGCGCTCTTCGTCCATGATGCCCAGCTTGACGGTGTTGGGAGCCAGGCCCAGCAGGCTTTCCACACGATCAAAAATTTCGCTGGCAAACGCCACTTCGTCAGGACCATGCATTTTGGGCTTGACGATGTACAGCGAGCCGCTGCGCGAGTTCTTCTTCAGCTGCAGATCACGCATGCCGATCAGGGTGGTGACCACGGCATCCAGAATGCCTTCTGGGATTTCACGGCCTTCGCCATCCAGAATGGCAGGGTTGCTCATCAGGTGACCGACGTTACGCACGAACATCAGCGAGCGGCCAGCCAGCGTTTGGGTGGTGCCCGTCAGATCGGTGTACTGGCGATCGTCGGCCAGACGACGGGTAAAGACCTTGCCGTCTTTCTTGATTTCTTCAGTCAGCGAACCGGTAACCAGGCCCAGCCAGTTGCGGTAGGCCAGGACCTTGTCGTCAGCGTCCACGGCAGCCACGGAATCTTCGCAGTCCATGATGGTGGTCAGCGCGGCTTCCAGAACAATGTCTTTCACACCAGCCGGATCGGTCTTGCCAATCGGGCTGTTGGGGTCGATCTGCAATTCAAAGTGCAGGCCGTTGTGCAGGAATACGATGGCTTCAGGCGCATCAGGCTGACCACGGTAACCCAGCAGGGTCGAGGTGTCTTTCAGGCCGGTGGTGCCGCCATTTTCCAGGGTGACGCGCAGGGCGCCATCAGCGATGGTGTAGGAGGTTGCCTGGTCATGGCTGCCCTGGGCCAGAGGAATGGTGTCGTTCAGGAACTGGCGGCCAAAGGCGATGACCTTGGCGCCACGCACCGCATTGTAGCCACCGCCGCGCTGGGCACCGTCGGTGTCGGGAATGGCGTTGGTGCCATACAGCGCGTCGTACAGGCTGCCCCAACGTGCGTTCACAGCGTTCAGCGCGTAACGGGCGTTCATGATAGGTACGACCAGCTGGGGGCCGCCCTGCTCGGTGATTTCGGTGTCGACGTTGGCGGTGTTGACCTTGACGTTGGCAGGCGCGTCTTTCAGATAGCCGATGGAGCTCAGAAAGCGCTTGTAGGCCGGCATGTCGGTGATGGGGCCCGGGTTGGCCGTGTGCCACTTGTCCAGTTCGACTTGCAAGCGGTCGCGTTCGGCCAGCAAGGCGCGGTTTTTAGGTGCCAGATCATGGACCAGCTTGTCGAAACCAGCCCAGAAGGCTTCGGAGGAGATACCTGTGCCGGGCAGGGCTTCTTGTTCGATGAACTGATGAAGCACCTCGGCGACTTGCAATCGCTGGCAGGAGATTCGAGTGGTCATGTGTACCCTTGCTGATAGTTAAAAGTGATTCGGTACAGCGGCAGGCCACAAGGGCTCGTTCGCTGCGATTACCTGGTCAAGCGCGCTTCAGAACAGGCTGACATCGCGGGTAGATTGACCCGCGCGGCACCGGGAGACAAAGGACATCAGAGGGCGAGCACATTGCACAAGGCAAAAACCACTAAAAAACGCTAACCCATAGTAAATCAGCCTAAATGCAAGCCAATTTGCGCGATGTCGAACTATGACTCACACGCATGCCAAACACACTGCCAGGTTGAATAACGTAAATTATGAAGGACTGATGCAAGCTGGATTTAATACTCAAAGTATTAAGACTACATACTTAATGTATTTACTGGTTTTGGGCAAGTCTTATATATGAGGTAGAAGACAGTGCCTGCCCTTGCACCGGGTGATTAGCGGCCATATCCGACAAGGCATGTAAGCCACGCTCAGTTCGCCAAGCCGCTGATTTAGCGCCATTCGCACCCAATGCGGGCGTGAGGGGCAGCGATCTTGGTGGGATTTGTCACTGCCTTGGGTAAAACCTGAAATCCGCCCGAAAGCGGGATAAAGGGCCAGATTTCAAGCAGATTGATGAGTCAATTTCGCGTCAAAATCACAAATAGCTGTGTCCATCAGGCGGACAGTGGGGCTTGTGGTTCAGGCAAAAACCAGTCAGTACATTTGGGGTAGCCGCCAGGCCCCTCTTCCTTGCTCCATCCCTTGTGCTCTGGTCTGAAACCAGTCCTGGACTGTCGCTATGGCAGGGGCGGTGACTTCGGTTTATCAGCAGCCCCACGGTCAGGCTCAGACGGTGGCGGGCGGGAATCGGGTTGAATAAGCGCGACAGCACGGCGCCCCCGAAGGGAGAGAGGCGATCGGGCAAGCAAGAAGAAGGCCGGCCGGAGATGGCTGAATTTGTCATGGAGCCGTGTAGGAGGCGACACGATAAACAGCTTATGATGCTTGCAGATCTGCTTGTCTGTGTTTTCCCTTGGAATACTTGTTATGTCTGATCCCAGCGGTTTTTCCCGTATTACGTCCACGCCTGAACTGATTCCATTCACGGGTTATCTGGACGCCGGCCAGGCTTTGGAACAGTTGCGTCATATTTACGATCGCAACACCGCTTTCTTGCGTGATTCTTTTGCCCAGTGCCTGGAGACCGGTTTTCCACGCGGGCAGCGTTTCAGGGCCTGCTACCCTGCTGTACGTTTGCGAGTCGAGACCTATCAGGAAGTGGACAGCCGTCTGTCGTATGGGCATGTGGTCGAGCCTGGTGTGTACATGACCACCATTACCGCTCCCGGCCTGTATCACGATTACTTGCTGGAGCAGCTGGAGCTGCTGCTACGCAATCACGGCGTGCAGGTGGAAGTGGGCGAGTCCTCCGTGCCCATCCCGCTGCATTTCGCGCTGAACAATGGCGTGCAGTCTACCGTGACGAGTGTGCCCGAATCGCCAGGGGATACCTTGCGCGATCACTTCGATGTGCCCGATCTGGCCTATATGGACGATGCCATTGTTAACGGCACCTGGGAGCGTGTCCACAACGAGCCCTTGCCGCTGGCTCCCTTTACCGCGCCACGCATTGACTACTCTTTGCACCGTCTGCAGCATTACAGTGCCACCCGGCCCGAGTATTTCCAGAACTTTGTCTTGTTCACCAATTACCAGTTCTATGTGGACGAATTTTGCCAGTGGGCGCGTGAAGTGCTGCAGGCTGATGAGCAAGGCTATATCGATCTGGTGGAGCCGGGCAATATCATCACCCCCGCAGGTGCGAATGCTTCAACAACAGGCTCGCCCCTGGCTCGGGCGCCGCAGATGCCTTCTTACCATTTGCGCCGTGCCGATCATTCTGGCATCACGCTGATCAATATCGGTGTGGGACCATCCAATGCCAAGACCATTACCGATCACGTGGCCGTCTTGCGACCTGCTGCCTGGCTGATGCTGGGCCACTGCGCCGGTTTGCGCACCACCCAGCGTTTGGGCGATTACGTGCTGGCCCATGGCTATGTACGTCAGGATCACGTTCTGGACGAGGATTTGCCCACCTGGGTACCCATTCCTCCCCTGGCCGAAATCCAGGTCGCGCTGGAGCAGGCAGTGGCTGAGGTCGCCGGCTTGTCAGGCTGGGAGCTCAAACGCATCATGCGCACGGGAACGGTGGCGTCCATTGATAACCGCAACTGGGAGCTGCGGGATCACCACGAGCCGGTACGACGCCTGTCGCAGTCGCGGGCGATTGCGCTGGATATGGAGTCGGCCACGATTGCCGCCAACGGTTTCCGCTTCCGTGTGCCGTATGGCACCTTGCTGTGTGTGTCGGACAAGCCTTTGCATGGCGAGTTGAAACTGCCGGGCATGGCCAGCGAGTTTTACGCGCGCCAGGTTGGCCAACATTTGCATATCGGTATCCGGGCACTGGAGCTGCTGCGTGACATGCCTAAAGAAAGACTGCATTCGCGCAAGCTGCGCAGCTTTCTGGAAACGGCATTTCAATAATAGTTTGCCGGGGCCGCCTCTGGCGGCCAGTCAGAGCGGGTAGAACCCCGGTTTTGTCGTCATGTCCAGTTTGGCGGCCCGGTATCAGGCCGTACTGTCCCCAAGGATCAGGTCTTTTCGGCTCTGCTCAAGGCATCCGGCAGCGACGGGCAGGAGGTCGGCCAGGATCGCATCCCTTCTGACCTGTCGCTGCCCCTTTTTCAATCGGTCCAGACCAGCTGCTTAGCGGCTGGCGGCAATCGCGTCGCGTGCCTTCTGCACCAGATCCTCACCAATGGTCTTGGTCCATTTCTCAACGACGCCTTCTGTGGCTTTGGCAAAGGCTGCGTGTTGATCTGGCGTCAGGGTGGTGATCTTCACGCCGTGGCTCTCGATTTCTTTGAGCAAGGAAGGGTCCTGGGGCGTGATGCCTTTACGGGCGATTTCGATTTCGCGCTTGCCAGCCTCGATCGCGGCTTCGCGTACGATCTTCTGGTCTTCTTCGCTCCAGGATTTCCACACCTCGCGGTTGACCACAAACACCAGTGGGTCAGACACGTAGTTCCACAAGGTCAGGTATTGCTGCTGCACGTCGTACAGTTTGGCGCCGGCGTAAATGGACAAGGGGTTTTCCTGGCCGTCCACGGCCTTATTGGCCAGGGCGGGCTGCGCATCGGCCCAGCTCATTTGCGTGGGATTGGCACCCAGTGCGCTGAACGTGTCCATGTACAGGGGCGAGCCCACCACACGCAGTTTCAGGCCCTTCATGTCTTCGGGTTTGCTGACTTCGTGCTTGGAGTTGCTGAGCTGGCGAAAGCCGTTTTCCCCCCAGGCCAGCGGCACGACGCCCGCTTTCTCAATGTAGCCGAACAGGTCCTTGCCCACTTCGCCGTGGATCAAGGCGTCGGTGGCCTTGGAATCGGGCTGCAGGAAGGGCAAGGAAAACAGGTTCAGTTGCTTGATCTGGGGGGACCAGTTGATCGTGGAGCCCACCGCCATATCAATCATGCCCTGCCGAATGGCAGTGAACTCGCGCGTCTGGTCGCCTTGTACCAGCGAGGTGCCGGGGTAGATCTTGATGTTGATGCGCCCGTCGGTGCGCTCGCGCACCAGGTCGGACCAGATCACCGCCCCCTGGCCCCACGGGAAGGAAGTGCCCACCACAATGGATAGTTTGTACTCGGATTTGTAAGCGGCCTGGGCCGCTGGAACCACGGCCACAGTGGCAGCCGTACAGGCCAGAGCAGCCAGAATATGACGTATTTTCATGGATCAGGTCTCCCTTTCGATGAGTGGATGTGCAGTAATGCGGTTTTAGTTAAAGCCCAGGTAGCGGGGTAGCCACAAGGCGATGTCGGGCTCGATGATGACCAGCAGCATGGTGGTACCCATACCCAGCAGCAGCCAGCCGACCCAGCGCAAGGTGCTTTCCATTGGTACACCGGCAATCCGGCAGGCCACCATCAGGTTCACGGCGACCGGTGGCGTGAACTGGCCCAGGGCTACGTTCAGGGTCAGCAGCACGCCAAACCAGACGGGGTGCCAGCCAAAGTTGTAGGCGATCGGCATGAACAGCGGAACAAAAATCAGGAAGATTGAAATGCCGTCCAGGAACATGCCCAGCACAATCAGCATGACGATCATCAGGGCCAGAATGCCGTACTCACCCAGACCGGAGTGGATGATTGCATCTGTGACCGGGTCAATAATGCTCAGGGTGGACAGCGCCCAGGCAAAGATGCCGGCCAGTGCGACCACCATCATGATGACAGCCGATAATTCGGCCGCTTCGCGCAAGATCAAGAACAGGTCGCGAAATTGGATGGTGCGATGGATAACCATGCCTACGAACAGGCCGTAGAACACGGCCACCACAGCGGCTTCGGTGGGGGTGAACAGACCCAGGCGCATACCACCCAGAATGATGACCGGTGCGATCAGTCCCCAGGCGGCTTCGCGCAAGCTGCGCCAGAAGGGCGGCCGGGGCAGTTCGGCCTCGGCCAGGCCCAGTTTGTGGCGGCGCGAGAGCCAGATCGCCGGGATGATCAGGCCGATACCGGCCAGAATGCCCGGGAACATGCCTGCGGCAAACAGGGCGGGAACCGAGGCTTCAGGCACCAGCACCGAGTAAATGATAAAAGCGATGGAAGGCGGGATCAGGATGTCGGTGGCGGCACCGGCGCCCACAATACTGGCGGCAAAGGGGCCAGGGTAGCCGGCGCGCTTCATGGCGCCGATCATGACCGCACCCACCGCGGCGGCACAGGCCGGCCCGGAGCCGGAAATCCCCCCCAGGAACATGGCCACTCCAATCGCCACGACGGGTAACATGCCTGGGCCACGGCCGACCAGGGCAACCGCAAAGTTCACCAGGCGACTGGCCACCCCGGAGCGGTCAAAAATAGAGCCCACCAGAACGAACATGGGGATGGCCAGCAGGGGGTACTTGGCCAGGCCGGCATAAAAGCTTTGTGGTACGGCCATCAGGCCAAACCAGTGCGTATCCAGATTGGACATCAGGATGGCAAAAGCCCCGCCTATGCCCAGGGACACGCCCACGGGCACGCCTGCCAGCATCAGGCCGATGAAGATGACAAACAGCAAGGTAGCAATCATGACTTGGCCCGCCAGCGACGCATCCACATGCCCAGCAAGCGCAGGCTCAGGGTGGTGGACAAAATGGGCAGCCACATGCTGTACCACCAGGTCGGCACGCCAATCGAAGGAGAGGTATCGCCCCATTCGAATTCATCCAGTGCCATACGCCCGGACAGCACGGCCAGGCCAATGAAGAACAGCAGGCTCATGCCAATGCCGAACAAGGCCAGCCGGCGTTGACGGCGCTGAGTCCCCGCATCAGCAAAGACTTCGATACGGATATGGAGGTGTCGTACACAGGCGCTGGCCCCGGCATTCATGGTCAGGACCACCAGCAAGAAGATGGAGATTTCCTCGGTCCAGGCAAAAGAGCTATCGGTCAGATAGCGCACAAACACGTTGGCAAAGGTAATCAGCGCCAAGGTCGCCATGATCAGGACCGAAGCCCAGTCTTCCAGTTGCAAGGGAACGCGTGGACCTGGTTCGGTCGGCGCGCTGGCGGGATGGGTAGATATATCTGTAGAACTTGAATCCATGAGGTCTGTCAGATCGGGCAATAAAGCTACATGCTAGCGGTCAGGGACGGGGCTGGCAGTGAGTAATTTCCCCCGGTGCAAACGCAGCCGCGGGCCAGGATTGGCCGGGGACGAAACGATAGGGATAGGGGCGAATACACACGCGATAGGGGGTGGTGTGTCGCCTGGCTGATGAGGTGTAAAACCTGGCCCGGCACGACAGATAGGCCTGTGTGTGGCGCTCTGGAAGAGCCCGGCAGGGGTGTTGCCGGGCCTGCTGTGCGGGTGTTCAGCAAGGGTGCAGGCGGCCGGTAAGGCTGCCTGGGCTAATGCAAGCTGGGGGACAGCTTACTCTTTTTTGCGATCTTTTTTCCCTTTTTTGCCTTCTTTGTCCTTTTTGGAGGACTTTTTGTCCTTGTTTTTATCCTTATTTTTGGCCTTTTCTTTCTTCTTCTTTTTGTCTTTTTTGCTCTTTTTGTCCTTGTCGCTTGAGTTTGACGTGTCCTGCAGCGCAGCGTCAGGTGCCTCTTGATCCCTTGTGTCTTCTTGCAGCGCCGGGTGCTCATCAGTCTGCGGGTCCGCTGCGCGTTGCCTGGACGAGACCGGTGCCCTGCGTGCCTGCTCCATTTCCGCATCCAGCTCGGCGGCGACCTCGCGCAGCTCTTCTGCAACTGCTTGGGCACGGTCCTCGGGCAGCGCGATCATGGTGCCCCGACATTGGGGGGCACCACACAGACAGCGATAGTTCTGCTTGAGCTCCTCGGTAATGTCATCGTCGATGACCAGCGAGTAGTCGTACAAAAGCTCTTCCCCGGCCGGGATATCGCGCATGGCCACAATGAAGACACGCGAGCCGTCAGCATTCTCGTGCCCTTCACAGTTGGGGGCGCAGGAGTGATTGATCCAGCGTGAATCGTTGCCCCCCTGGCCACCGTCCACGATCTTGCCGTTGCTCAGGGCAAAGAAAAAGGTGTGAAAAGGCTCGTCGGGATTGACTGGAAACAAGGCATCGGCCTGTTCGGGCGTCAGTCGCTTGCCGGCGTATTGCAGGATGCGTGTCCCGGCAGGGATATCGCGTAGCGCAAACACGCCATTGCCATGCAGTTTGGATGGTTTGACGACGTGCCAGGGTTGGCGTTGAGTGACCATGGGGAATCAGCCTGTAAAAGGGGATAAACTGGACGGCGATCTCTATCTTACAAAACATGCAGGGCTACGCAACCATGTCACTTGAAACGACCGCCCACAACGGCGCGCAAATCTTGCTCGAAACCTTGATCGCTCAGGGTGTAGATACCATTTTTGGTTATCCTGGCGGAGCGGTGTTACCGCTCTATGATGCTCTGCATGCCCAACCGCGAATTCGTCATATTCTGGTCCGTCACGAGCAAGCTGCGGTGCATGCAGCGGAAGGGTATGCCCGCAGTACCGGTAAGCCTGGCGTGGTGCTGGTGACATCGGGCCCGGGTATGGCCAATACCACCTCCGGTTTGCTCGATGCCTTGTGTGATTCTATTCCTGTCCTGTGCATTAGTGGACAAGTGGCGACGACGGCAATTGGTACCGCCGCGTTTCAGGAGTGTGATGCCATCGGCATTTCACGTCCTGTGACCAAGTGGAATGCGCAGGTACGGCGCATTGAGGATGTGGCTTCGCTGACCGCCAAGGCCTTGCGCCTGTGTACCCAGGGTCGTCCTGGCCCGGTACTGCTGGATTTTCCTAAAGACATTCAGATTGCTACCTTGCCTGCTGCCAGCAGCGAGGCACCTGCCCAGGACGAGGCCGACAGTCTGCTGGCCCCGGCAGCGCCGGCGCCTGCTCAGGAAGCGGCCATCAAACGTGCCGCTGCCATGATTGCGCATGCGCGACGCCCCGTGTTTTATGGTGGTGGCGGGCTGATCAATTCCGGTGCGGATGCCAGCCATGCCTTCACCAGCCTGGTGCAGGAAACCGGCGCCCCCTGCACGCTGACCTTGATGGGCCTGGGTGCTTATCCTGCGCGTGATGAGCAGTTCGTGGGCATGCTGGGCATGCACGGGACGCTGGAGGCCAATCTGGCCATGCACCATGCCGATTTGATTATCTGCGTGGGCGCGCGTTTCGACGACCGCATTACCGGCCGCCTGTCCGATTTCTGCCCGCACGCCAGCAAGATTCATATTGATATCGACCCCGGTTCCATCGACAAGGTGGTGCGTGCTGATGTGGCTTTGGTGGGTGATTGCTACCCCTTGTTGCGCGCCTTGCGCAAGGAACTGTCCCACCACGACTTGCCCGAAGGCCGTCTGAATGACTGGTGGCAACGCATCGGCGTGTGGCGTGCGCAGGAATGCCTGAAAGTTACCCCGCGCAGCGATGCCATTTTGCCGCAAGATTTGCTGCAGCGCCTGGATGCGCACCTGGAAGGTCGCGACGCCATCGTGTCCACGGACGTCGGTCAGCACCAGATGTGGGCAGCGCAGTACATCAAGTTTGATCGTCCCCGCCGTTGGTTGACCTCAGGGGGGGCGGGCACCATGGGTTATGGCATACCCGCTGCTTTTGGGGCGCAGATTGCACATCCGGACAAGCTGGTGGTGTGTGTCAGTGGGGACGCGTCGGTACTGATGAATATTCAGGAACTGGCCAGTGCGGTGCAGCATCGCACGCCGATCAAGGTGATTCTGTGCAATAACCGCCACATGGGTATGGTGCGTCAGTGGCAAGAGCTGATTCATGATGGTCGTTATAGCCATAGCTATAACGAAGCCATGCCGGATTTTGTGGCCTTGTCGCGCGCCTTTGGTTGGGAAGCCGAGCGCGTGGAGCATCCCGATCAGCTGGATGCGGCGCTGGAGCGTTGCCTAGCCCACGACGGCCCGTTCTTTCTGAACGTGGAGGTGCTGGCGCTGGAGAACTGCTTCCCCATGATGCCTGCCGGCTATGGGCATCAACAGGTGATGTTGTCCGAAGATAACTGGTATGTAGAAGAATAAAGTGCCTGGTGGGGACACGGGCGTAAAAACCCCTATGTCCCCGCCCGGGTACTGCGCATTAAATACACTGATCCATTCAGACAGGAGGGGCATGCATGATGTACCGTCACATGAAGAACCGTCTTTTGGCCGCGGGATTGATGCTGGGCTTGGGCCTGGCGATGGGGGTGGCGTCGGCCCAGACCCCACTGAAACTGGCTTATGCCTTGTCCACCAGCTCTCACTATGGGGCCGGTGCCAAGGCCTTTGCCAGCGCACTGGAAAAGGATGGCAATTACACCATCGAGGCCTTTCCGAACAGTGCCTTGGGCGGCGAGCGCGAAGTTATTGAAGGCTTGCAGCTGGGCACGATTGATCTTGCCATTGTCTCTACCGGCGCAACCCTGAACTTTGTGCCCAAGACCGGCGTGTTCGATATTCCTTTTCTGTTTCGCGATCTCCAGCATGCCCGTCATGTGCTCGATGGCAAGATTGGACAGGACATGCTGGCGGAGTTTCCCAAGCGCGGAATTGTGGCACTGGCCTGGGGAGAGCAAGGCTTCCGTCACCTGACCAATAATGTGCGTCCTGTCACTACCCCGGCCGATGCCAAGGGCTTGAAGATCCGCACCACAGAAAACCCCATTCATATCGCGGCTTTCCGGGAAATCGGTATTTTGGCGACCCCGATGGCCTGGCCCGAAGTGGCAACCGCTTTGCAACAAGGCACGATTGATGGGCAGGAAAATCCCTTGTCAGTCATTGTGTCGGCCAAGCTGCCGCAATTGCAGAAGTACCTGTCGCTGACGGCGCACGTGTATGGCCCTGCCCTGGTGCTGATGTCGCCCGCGGTGTATGACGGCCTGTCCGATCAGGACAAGCAGTTGATGCGCGATGCCGGCATTTCCGCGGCCCAGGCCATGCGCGATTATGTGGACGATATTGAAAAAACCGGCGTGGATGCGGTCAAGGCCGAGGGCATGCAGGTCAATACGGTCGATCACGCGGCGTTTGCCAAAGCGGTGGAGCCGGTTTACCCCCAGTATTACAAACAGTTCGGCCAGGAACTGGTCGAGGCCATTCGTCAGACTCCCTAAGCGATCCGCATCATGAAAGCACTGCTGTTCATGCTGGATAAGGGCGTGTTCCGGCTGGTGTCCTGGGTGACGCAGTTATTGCTGCTCTCGGCGGTGGCGGCAGCGTTTTATCAGGTCGTGGCCCGCTTTGTTCTCCAGTCGCCTGCCGACTGGAGCGAAGCCTGGTCGCGCGCCGCCCTGATCTGGACCGTCATGCTGGGATTGTGTCTGGCCTTGCGCCAGGGGGCCATGCTCAGTGTCGATGTGGTGCGATTATGGGTGGGCACGCGAACGCAGCATTGGCTGGATGTGGCCGTGCTGCTGTCTTGCCTGGGCTTTTTTGGCCTGCTGGCCTGGTTGGGGGGACAGATGGCATGGCGGGTTCGCTTTCAAACCATGCCCAGTCTGGAGTGGTCCATTTCCTGGGTATATATTGCCATTCCGATCGGGGCGGTACTGGCCATGCTGGGGCTGCTGGCCCGATGGATGGAAAAGCCGCCGGCGGCCGTGGTGGACGCCACGCAACTCTGATTCAAGACTTGATGGCAGGCTTGTAAGGCATCCCCGAACGGGGCAAGCCAGACGGGACGCTGCTTAGACCGGAGACCCTATCGTGTCCCAGATCATGCTGGTATCGATGCTGCTGTTTTTTGTATTGACGGTGCCCGTGGCCATTGCTGTGGGGCTGGCCAATATGGTGGGGGTGGCGTGGGACGGGCGTATGACTTTTCTGGTTATCGCCCAGCAGTTGTATGCGGCCTTGGATAAATACCCTCTGGTAGCGGTGCCCTTCTTCATTTTGGCGGGCAACCTGATGGAGGCCGGTGGCATGTCCAACCGCATGGTGGAGTTCGCCAAAAGTCTGGTGGGCGGCGTGCAAGGCGGTTTGGCGTGCAGCTGTGTGCTGACCTGCATGATCTTTGCAGCCGTGGCCGGTTCCAGTGTGGCGACCACATTTGCGGTGGGGGCGATTTTGATTCCGGCGATGGTGCGTCATGGTTACCCGGCACCGTTTGCAGCATCTTTGCAGGCCTCGGCGGCGGAGCTGGGGGTGATCGTGCCGCCCTCCATCCCCATGATTTTGTTTGCGGTGTCCACCGATACCTCGGTAGGCGAGCTGTTTGTGGCCGGCCTTGGTCCCGGCTTGCTGATTGGTTGCGCCCTGATGCTCTATGTCTGGTTGTATGCCCGCCGCCACGGCCTGGGTTTGCAGGATGGGCACGGCCGGCTGGGAGTCTGGACCGCATTTCGCCAGTCCTGGCTGGCCTTGTTGATGCCGGTCATCATTCTTGGCGGCATTTACGGCGGTGTCTTCACGCCCACCGAGGCCTCGGCGGTCGCGGTCGTCTATGCCCTGGTCGTGGGGCTGTTTGTCTACCGCAGCGTGAGCTGGCGGGACCTGTCCAAGGTGCTGCACCGTTCGGTGGTATCGACAGCAGTCATCATGTTTATCATCGCCAATGCGGGTGTGTTTGGCTTTTTGCTGAACCGCACCGGCATCCCGGCCGCTTTCGGGGCGTGGCTGGGGGACGTATTCAGCAGCCCCGTCCTGTTTCTGCTGGGGGTCAATGCCGCTTTGTTTGTCGTGGGCATGTTTATTGAAACCTCAGCCTCCATCGTGGTGCTGGCCCCGTTGCTGCTGCCGGTGGCCATACAGTTTGGTATTGATCCTGCGCACTTTGGCGTGCTCATGGTGGTCAACCTGGCGTTGGGCATGGTGACCCCGCCCTTTGGCGTGAATCTGTTTGCGGCCTGCTCGGTGGCGGGTATTTCCCTGGAAAAACTGGTGCGGCCCCTGATCCCGTTTGTGCTGGTGGTGGTGGCGTGCTTGATGCTGATCAGCTATGTGCCAGAAGTCAGTTTGTGGGCTCGGGACCTGGTGTACCGTTGATAAATTGTCTGCCTTGTTGAGCATTGTCCATGACGTATTTTGCCCTCTTGCTGGTGCACCTTCTGGCTGCGATTTTTTTTATTGGCACGGTCTTTTTCGAGGTGCTGATGCTGACTCCCCTGGCGCGTCAGGTGTCCCGCCCGGCCATGCGGGAATTTGAGTATGCCTTGGGGCGGCGGGCCCGCCGCATCATGCCCTGGGTTCTGTTACTGCTTTATGGAGCAGGTTTGAGTCTGGCCTGGCAGCATCGGGCCCTGTTTGAGGTGGGTGGCGCCCGTGCCTGGATTCTGGGCTTGAAAATCACCCTGGCGCTCAGCGTATTTGGGCACTTTCTGACGGTCATGGTGATGAGCCGGCGCAAAACCATGACGGCGCGCCGGTCCCGCATTATTCACCTGAGCGTTTTTGTTCACGTTTTATTGATCGTGGTGTTGGCCAAGGCGCTGTTTTACTGGCCGCTTTGAGGCGTGGGGTCAAAACACAGCAGCCCCACGGATTCGTCCTGCAGCTCTTGTCCTTTAGCAGGGTTCTTCAAGGACACGTAGACGCGTCCAGTGCGTGTATCCAGCGCCAGACTGTTGGTGAGTTTGTCGGTGGTGGCAGCGGCCACCGGGCGCAAGGTATCCAAGGAGTAGACGGCCACCCGTCGCTCGCTACGCTCGGACACGTAGGCCAGGCCCGCCGCCGTATCAAGACGGATTGCCAGCGGATTGCCCTGAACGGGCTGAGCCGCGAGAATCTGCCCGTCCGTGGCATCGAGCATCAACACTTGCTGGCGTGAGCCGCTCCAGTCGCGCTTGGGTAAAAGCCGTTGTTGCCAGGGGGTAATGGAATCCAGCCCTTGGTCAGTTACGTACAGGCGGCCCTGATAGTAGGCCAGATTGATGGGTTGATGCACGCCGGGCAGGGTCCAGCGTTCTTGGATACGCAGGGCCCGGGTGTCGATCACCACGATTTCCCCTGCCATGGTGGACACATAGAGTCGCCCGCCTTGCTCATCCAGCGCCAGCCCGGTGGGATAAAAGCCCAGGTCGGGAATACGGGTTTTTAGCGCGAGGTTCCGACTATCCAGCACGAAAAGCACGCTCTGGCCGGCAGACAGGCCGGGGACAAACAGCAGGCCCTGGGACTTGTCCAGAATAAGGCCGCGCAGGTCATGTTCATAGCGCTTGCCATCCGGTCGGAGCTGGCTTAGCTGTACTGTGTGCAGCCTGCGATTGCGCTGTGTATCGATTACGCTGATGCGTCCTTGCAGGGAGTGCCCCACGTACAGACGATTAGCCTGATCGTCCAGAGCCAGTCCGAAGGCGCGATAAGGCAAGAGCAGGCGGCTTTGTTCCTGCAAGGTGGCGGCGTCCAGCTGTACCAGGCTGCTCGGTGGCGCGTCGTCGTTGAAACCACCGGCCACGGCCGCATAGACGGCGTCTTGGCGGGGGCTGTAGGCCAGCTCGTAAACGCCCGGCCCAACGACTGTCTGTACGTGGCTCGTGGTGGGGCTGCACAGGCGCTGGGCCTGTACTGGCAAGGCCAGGGCGCTGCTGGTGGCCAGCAGCGCGAAGATCCAATGGGTTTTCATAGAAACAATCCTTAGTATTGCAGCGTGTAGGTCAGCGCGTAAGTACGCCCTTGGCCGCGGAAATCCAGCACGCTGGGGGCAATGATGCCGCTGTAGATTAGCTTGGCCTGCTGGCCCCACCGTGTTTCATAGGATTTGTTGAACAGGTTTTGAATCCCCAGCGACAGCGTGCCCTTGACCTGTGCGCTGTGATCGAACTGGTAGCGTCCCAGCAGGTCCACCAGGGTCAGACTGGGCAGGGATTCTTGTTGCTGGCCGCCCCCGACACTGGGGATGTCGCTGCGCAGTTTCATCGAGTGGGCTACCTGCGCGCGGACTGCCCAGTTACTGCCCTGCTTGCCGATATAGGCGGTAGCCTTGGAGGGGCTGGAGTAGTAAATGCCGCGCCGCTGCCAGCGGCCGTCTTTCAGCTCTTCATTGCGAATCAGCAGCAGGCTGGCCCCGGTGCTCCAGCCGTGGTTCAGGCGCAGATCCAGTTGCCCTTCCAGACCGTAGTTACGCACTTTGGAGTCCACCAGCGAGATATTCAGCGTGTTGCGGTCCAGGGCGATCGACTTGTCAGATTGCGAATGAAACAGAGCGACCTGGGTAGAGAGCGGGCCATCGTTGTATCGCCAGCCCACTTCGGTGGAGCGGGTTTTGATGGCCGCCATGCTGGAGTCCGCCACGCTGATGTGGCGACCCAGCGCCCAGTGATTGTCGATCAGTGAATAGCTGGCGCCCGTTCCGTAGTACTTGGCGGGGTCTGCCAGCTCGAACCCTTCGGAATAATTGGCCCACACCTGCTGGGCCGGGCTGAGCTTGTAGATCAGACCGGCATTGAACAAGGTCGTGCCGTAGCTGTTGCGCCCGCCTGGAATGGCATCGGCCGACTGTCCGTAGCCGGACAGAACCAGACGTTGTTGTATGCCCTGAACAAAGTCGTCCACCTGCACACGGACGTGTTGCTTGCGCAGCCCGGCGCTCAGACTCAGCTTGTCAGTCAGATGCAGGTCAGCCTGTGCAAAGGCTCCCAGTATGTGATTGCGAAAGCCGGGGTAGCGCGGCAGGCTGGCCACCTTGTCAAACTCCAGCCCCCCACTGTCCATCGCCTTGTTGATGTCGAACATGGTCTGGGTGGCCTTGAAGGTTTCGTGATCGTAATCCACGCCATAATTCAGGCTGAAGCGGTCCCAGTCCTTGTTGAGCATGGCTTTCAGGCCGAATGTCTCGGTTTCCTGTGTGGACACACTCCAGTTGTAAATGCGTTTGCCGGGGACGAGCGGGTTGGCGTCTGAATCCGGGTAGGGATAAAAACGCATGGACTCATTGCGATAGTAGGCCTTCAGATACAAATCCTGGCCGCCCAGCACATCACTTTTGTAATAGTCGGCCGCCAGAATCTGGCGTTCGGTGCGGGGTTTGTAGTTCGAGTCAAACCCGCTGCGTATATCCAGTTCAGAGGGGTTGAGGATATTGTCGTTGGGGCCCGGGCGCAGCCATAGCGCTTTGCCCGGTTTGAAGCCGGAGTCGTAGTACTGGGCCAGCAGGCGCAGTTCGCCCGCCTCTTGCAGATCCACATTCAAGGTGCCCATCAGGTCCAGAGACCGGTTCCACTGCAGGTCTGTCTGGGTAATGTCGGGCAGGACGCGATCGCCCTGGCTGTCATAGGCGCCGCCATTGCGGGTCAGAGACAAGGCCAAACGCCCTTGAACGGTCTCGTTGCCGCCTTCGACGGACTGCGACAAGGTGGTGTTCAGGTCATCGCCTGCTTGCAGACCGCTTCGTACTCCCAGCTCGGAGACAAATCGTGCCGGACCGGGTTCGGCGCGTTTGGTAATGATATTGATGATCCCGCCTGTGGCATTGCCGCCGTGAATGGCTGTGGCTCCCGACAAGACCTCGATGCGTTCGATATTGAAGGGGTCAATCGAATCAAACTGCCGGCTCAGTTGACGCGAGCCGTTCAGGGAAATGCCGTCGATCATGACCTGCGTGGGTCGGCCCCGCAGGTACTGACCCGCATTGGTGCGGGATTGTCCCCCCAGGTCCAGGCCGGGGATCAGTTGCCCGAGCATTTGCTTCAGGGACACGCCGCCTCGGGTCTGTTCCGCAATCTGCTCTGAGTCAATGACCCAGACGGTGTTGGCTGTCTCATCAATGGATTTTGGGGTGCGCGAGGCGACAACGGTCACTGCGGCCAGTGTTTCCCCTTGCCGGATGGGAGCGTCCTGGGTCTTGGGCTGTGACGGGGCAGTCTGCAAAGTGTAGGAGCCAGCGCCGACTTGACGGGGTGCCAGCCCCGAGCCATTCAGGACGCTTTGCAAAGCCTGGGTAGCGGTGTAGCTGCCGTGTAAAGGAGGTGCCAGGCGGTGCTCGACCAGATCTTGAGTGAAAAAAACTTGTATGCCGGCCTGACTGGCAATCTGGGTTAGCGCGGTGCCTAAGGGCTGGGCGGGCAGATTGAAGTTCAGAGTCTGGGCATGAGCAGCCGTGCTGATGCTGACCACGGTCAGGGCAGCCAAGGGGGTAGAGAGCGTCAGGCGCATGAACAAAGTACCTTGAAAAGGAGGACTGATAGAGCGAAGCCGTTTTAAAACAGCCGTACCCCTACCTCCTTTACAAATAATTACTTTTTGGCGGGCAGCAGCAACAGGCTGCCATCAGCCTGTTGTTGAAGCTCGACCGACCAGACCTTGGGCAGCAGGGTGGGCAGTTGGTCCAGAGCTGCAAGCTGGAAAACGGCGCTGACTCGGCGTTGGGCCAAGGCCGGGTCAGATACCCGCAGGGTTTGAGGCAGATAGGCTTGCAGTTGATGGACGGCTTGTTCCAGAGGCAAATCGTTGATCAGCAGTTGACCGCGTTGCCAGGCCAGCAGCGTGTCGGCCTGCACCGTTTCAATCGGCCCTACTCCGGCAGCATCGACTTGTAGCCGTTCATCCGCCTGCAAGATATGGTTGACGGTCGGCTGATGGGCCTGGTCGCGCACCTGTACCCGCCCCTGCTCTACGGTCACGACAAGAGCGTCGGGCTCGTGTTCAACTGCAAAGCGCGTGCCCAGCACGCGCACTTGCACGGTGCCCGCCTGCACCTGGAAAGGACGCCAGGCTGAGTGGCTGACATCGAAATACGCCCGCCCCTGCTCCAGCTGGATGTCCCGGCTGCGCAGTCGCCAGGTGGCAGACAGGCGGGTGTTGCGGTCCAGGGTGGCGACGGAACCATCGAACAGGGTAAGGCGTTGCTGAGTATGGGCCGTAGTGCTGATCGTTTCGTGCCGCCAGGCCGGGTTCCAGTACCATAAGCCGGTTGCCATCATTGCCAGAACCAGCAGGGCCGAGCCGGCCCGACGTTTCTCTCGTTGTCGTTTACGCTCGCTGGCCTGCCGGGCCAGTTGCTCCAGATCGGGCAACGGAAACTGCTCCCGCAGCGTTGTCTGATGCTGGCTGAGCAGCTTGTCCAAGGGGGAATCAGCGGCGTGATCGTGAGTGGGCGGAACCGGATCAGCGGTGGAATTCATTTAGCAGCGCTCCATGTGGCGACGGCAGTGTTCCATGCCCAACCGTATATGTTTTTCAACGGTTTTGACTGAGATGGCCTGCAGACGAGCGACTTCTGCTTGGCTGATATGGTGAATTTTGTGCAAGATAAACACTTCTTTGCAGCGAGGCGGCAAACTGTGAATCGCTTGCATCAGGTGATTTAATGCCTGACGGGCGCTTACCTGCTGTTCGGGTGTCGCTGCCGGGCATGGGTGGTCTTCGGGACGCAGGTGAACCTCGTGATGGCTGCAGCGACGCTGGTCGCTGCGGTAGCGGTCGATCGCCAGATGGTGCAAGATGCGGCGCAACAAGGCCAGAGGGGAACGGGGTTCGGGGCGCGAAGGGCGCTCTAGCAAACGCAGGCAGGCGTCGTGCAGAACATCTTGCGCAAAATGCTGAGCACCAAAACGTCGGCGTAATTGACCCAGCAGATCCTCGTAGTGTTCACATAAGGCATCGACCAACGCATTGCGCCGATGGTGGGAAGAAGCACGGGGTTTTGTCGGCATGGGCGGAAGATGCCTGCGGGGCAAAAGTAGAGTTGGAATTAGTAAAGCAAATAAAAACGATTCTTATTTTAATATAAGTCGGCTGACCGTCAAAACACGGGTGTATCCGGTGGGTAGGCATCATGAGACGGGACATGAAAAAGGCCTCCCGAGTGGGAGGCCTGGTTGCTGCGGATAAAGCGGGCTGAACAATCAGTCTGCCGTGTTGGCCGCTGTCTTTTTTGCAGCTGTCTTTTTAGCGGCGGTCTTTTTGGCCGCTGTTTTCTTGACGGCGGTCTTTTTCGCGGCTGCTTTGGTCGCCGTTTTCTTGGCCGCCGTTTTGCGGGCCGGTTTCTCGGGCCGCGGCTCGAACTCAAAGCCGATCTTGCCGTCGGCCTGACGAACCAGGAAGGCCTTGAACTTGCGATTGGTGCGCGAGGACACAAAACCATCGAGCAGGTCTGTCTTACCCTCGCCCAGCAATTTGGCCATCTGTTCGCGGGTGATCTCCTGTTGCAAGATCACCTTGCCACTACGGAAATCACAGCTTTTGGATGGGCCAACGGACTTCTCGCACAAGTAGCGCAAACCGTGTTCAAAGACGGAGGACTGGCACTTGGGGCAAGGGCCGACCGGGGTCTGGCCGCTGAAATCCAGCGTTTCGTCGTCTTCGTCGTCGTTCTGGCCAAAGTCGAACTCCAGCTTGTACTCGTCGGTAATGCGCAAGAGTGCCGCAAAGGGACGTCCCATCTTGCTGATGAAGCCGGGCAATGGCCCTAGCTCTTTCTTGGCCAGCAGTTCTTCCACTTCGGGCAGCTCAAAGGTGCGGCCTCCGGGGTGCTTGCCAATCGAAAAATCGCAAGCCGTGCAGGCGTAACGACGGTAATTTTCTTTGACCACGCCGCCACATTTCGGACATGGCGTTTGCAAGGTTGCGTAATCACCAGGAACCGTGTCGCGTTCGTACTCTTTCGCGCGTTTGACAATCACTTGCGTCATTTGCGCGATTTCACGCATGAACACATCGCGGTCCAACTGACGCTGCTCGATCTGCTTGAGCTGGTGCTCCCACTCGCCGGTCAGCTCAGGCGAAGTCAGTTCGCTAACGCCCAGACCGGACAACAAAGTCATCAATTGGCGCGCCTTGGCGCTAGGCACCAGTTCGCGGCCTTCCCGACGCAGATAGGCTTCGTTCAGCAGACCTTCGATAATGGCTGCACGCGTGGCAGGCGTGCCCAGTCCGCGTTCGGACATGGCTTCGCGCAGGGCTTCATCGTCCACCAGCTTGCCGGCGCTTTCCATGGCCGACAACAAGGTCGCTTCCGTAAAGCGTGCGGGCGGCTTGGTGGCCAGGGCCTTGGTGTTCACGTCTTCGGTGCGCACCTTCTCGCCATCGGCAACGGGCACCAGGGACGCATCTTCACCCTGGGCATCGCGACCATAAATAGCCAGCCAGCCCGGTTTGACCAGTACTTTGCCTTCGGTCTTGAAGTGGTGGCCGGACACCTGCGTGATACGCGTGGTGACGCGGAACTCCGCGGCCGGGAAGAACACGGCCAGGAAGCGACGGCTGATCAGCTCATAAATCTTGTGCTCGGCATCACTCAGCTCCCGAGGCACCTGCAAGGTGGGGATGATGGCAAAGTGATCCGAGACCTTCTTGTTGTCAAAGATCCGACGGTTGGGTTTCACCCATTTTTGCTCGACCACTTCCTGGGCGAAGGGCTGTACTGAGGCGCTGGCAGGCGTGCCGCTGTCTGCCAGCGCACGCATGGTCTCTTGCACCGTACTGATATAGTCTTCGGGCAGATAGCGCGAATCGGTACGGGGGTACGTCAGTGCCTTGTGGCGTTCGTACAAGGTCTGTGCCAGGGACAAGGTGGTCTTGGCAGAAAAACCGAAGCGCGAGTTGGCTTCCCGTTGCAGCGAGGTCAAATCAAACAGCGCGGGCGACATCTGCGTGCTGGGCTTGGATTCCTCGGTGACCACACCAGGCTGTTCGCGGCAGGCAGCCACAATCGTTTGAGCCGCGGTCAGGGACCACAGACGCGAGTCTTTTTTCTCGGGGTCGTGCTCGTCCTTGACGAATTTGGGGTCAAACCAGCGGCCCGTGTACAGACCGGCAGCAGCGATAAAGTCTGCGTGTACTTCCCAGTAATCGCGTGACACGAACTGACGAATCCGGTTCTCGCGTTCGTTGACGATAGCCAGCGTGGGAGTTTGCACACGGCCCACAGGGGTTTTGAAGAAACCGCCGTCCTTGCTGTTGAAGGCCGTCATGGCACGAGTGCCATTGATGCCCACCAGCCAGTCGGCCTCGGCACGCGAACGGGCTGCCGCCTCCAGCGGTTTCATGTCCTCGTCGTCACGCAGGTTTTCAAAGGCCTCGCGGATCGCCGATTGAGTCATCGAACGTAACCAAAGCCGTTGCACCGGTTTTTTCGTTCCGGCGTACTGCATAATGTAGCGAAAAATCAGCTCACCCTCGCGTCCCGCGTCACAGGCATTAATTACCGCGGTGACATCTTTCCGCTTGATCAGCTTGACCAGCAGTTTCAGGCGTTCAGTCGATTTTTTGTCGGTAGGGTTGAGCTCAAATTGAGGGGGGATGACGGGTAAATGCGTGAAGCTCCACTTGCCGCGGACCGGATCATTAGGGGCCACCAGGCTCAGCAGATGGCCAATGCTGGAGGCCAGCACGTAGCGATCGCTTTCAAAATAATCACCTTCTCGAGTGAAACCGCCCAATGCCCGCGAGATATCTACGGCGACTGAAGGTTTCTCGGCAATGATTAGTGTTTTATCCATATGATTCCAGTGACAGCAACTGCGCTGCAATGCGCGAAATGATACGAGGTGCTTATCCCTCTATGCAAGTTATGAGACCTGACAAGACTAACGTATGGCCAACGGACTGGCGAGTGTTTCTCACAAAACTCGCCTGGGGCCTGGCTGTTTTGCTGCTCGCCAGCGGACTGGTGACCTGGGTGGCGGCCCATTGGGACGACTGGGGAAATGGTGCCAAATTTGCCCTGGCCCAAGGCGCGGTGCTGGTTTCTGCCGGGCTGGCCTGGCTGTTTCGCCGACGCGCCGGTGGCTGGGGTCATGATCTGGGCGTGCCCGCTGCCCTGACGGGCTTGGCCGCCGTAGCTACGGGCGGCTTGCTGGCGCTGATCGGCCAGACTTATCAGACTGGCGCAGACCCCTGGCAGCTTTTCGCATTGTGGACTGTGCTGATCATACCTTGGGTATTGGCCGTGCGCAGTGTCTTTCTGTCAGTGCTGTTCGTGGTGCTTCTCAATACCGCCCTGTACTTATGGATTGATGTCGCCCGCCTGGACTGGTTCGGTCGGGGGAGCACGACACAGACCTTGCTGGCGCTGGCAGTTAACGCGCTTTTATTGCTGGCAGCCGAGACGATCTGGCGTGCCCGACGTGATCCGTGGCGTATCTTGCCGCGAGTCGCTGGCATTGCCGTGGGTTTTTTCATGGGCATGCAGGTTCTGGAGGGCGATTTCCTGCTGGGACTGATCCTGTTTCTGGCGCTCTACGCTATTTACCATTACCGGCGCCCGGACTTGTTGATCATGTCACTGGCATCGTTCGGCGCGTATGGTGCGTTGAGCATGTTGATTATCGAATATGCCGGGAACGCCTTTTTGTTGATCGTGGTGGTGATTGTGGGCCTGGGTCTGGGCTTGCTGCGTTTCTTGCAGCAACAGGTCATCCATTGGCGGCGCACGCAAGGATCGGTTTGGGCAGCGGACGCTGCGCATGCTGCAAGCACGGTCGCGGGAACGACGGAGACGCGGGTTAAGGCAGCGTTGGGCGTTCAAGCAGATGCTGGTTTGCCGGCTCACGACACGGCTCAGGCTGACTCCATCGCGCTTCAGGATACGGACGAGCACCACCCTTGGTATCTGCGCCTGATCAAGCTGTTTCTTTATTTGCTCTTGCCGCTGCTTGTCCTGCTTTACCTGGCGATTTCTCTGGATCTGAGTCTGGAGGCTCTGGGTGTTCTGGGTGGCATCATGGCCCTGGCTTCGCCCGCGCTTTTTGCCAAGGCTCATACGGTACAGAGTCGGGATCTGGTGGGCGGCTGGGTGGCGTGTGCGCTGCTTTTGCTCAGCGTACCCATTGTCGAGGCGCGCTATCCCTGGCCGCCCGAGATCAGTGCCTTGTTGGCGCTTGTGATCAGCACGGTGTTGTACAGGTTGGCCAAGGGCCAGTTTGTATTGCGCATGCTGCTGGTGCTCTGGGCCTTGGCGGCCATCGAGTTCCTGGTGGTTGAGCGCCTGTTTGAGCGCTGGACGACGCTGCCTTATTGGGTATTGGAGCTGCCTGCTGCCTTGATGTTCTTTGGCGCACTGTTGCTTGGTCACTTCCAGTTGCGTGGTGAACGCAAGCCCCACTTCTGGCTGCCCCTGTTCTGGTCCTTGCTGCTGGTGTCCCAGCTTCATCTGGCCTCGGCCGGCGCACTGTTTTATTCCATGCCCTTTTGGGGCGAGTCGCGGCCTTATCTGACCGCGACCGGTTTCCTGCTGGCGATGGCGCCCGTTGCCATCCTGGCATTCTATTGGCGCGCCTGGCGTGAGCAAACGCGGGTCTTTGGCATCGCTTTGCTGGGCGTGGCGGCTTTGTGTGCGGTCTGGACACCCTACCCGCCGCTTGCCCTGGCCCTGAGCTGGATTCTGGTGGCGTATGCCTGGCGCTACCTGAGTCTGCTGGCCGTGGCCGTTGTGATGGGCCTGTTTTGTCTGTGGCGCCTGTATTACATCCTGAACATCAGCTTGTTGGATAAGGCCGAGCTATTGCTGGCCACGGGCTTGGGCTGCGTGGTGTTTGCCTATCTGGGGCAGTTAAGTCGCAAGCCGGCCGGAGTGGGTACCGTGCTTCAGGCTCCTCCCAAAGGCGTGGTGGTCAGCGTGCTGTTGGGGACGGTGCTGGTGCTGGGCGTGGCAAACGTGGCGATTGTGCAAAAGGAACGGATTTTGCGCGATGGTCAGACGGTATTGCTGGAGCTGGCTCCCGTGGACCCGCGCTCCTTGATGCAGGGTGATTACATGTCCCTGAACTTCGCCCTGTCACAAAGCCTGTCAGCTCTTTCCTGGAGTTTGCCCAAAGCGGCACAGGCCAAAATGGATGCCCAGCAGTGGGTTCTGGTGGGGGTACAGCTCGATGAGCACAAGGTGGCTCAACTCAAAGGGGTGTATCTGGATCTGGATGGTCAGGAACGTCTGTGGAATGACGCTGGGCCGGTGGCTGAGCCAGATGAGGTGATGCGCTTGCGCATGCGGCGTCACCGCAATAACTGGACGCCGGGTACCGATGCCTGGTTCTTTGCAGAAGGTTCGGCAGATCGCTTTGATGCAGCCCGCTATGGCGAATTTGCGGTGGTCGAAGATGGCCAGAGCCTGTTGCGTGCAATGCTGGACAAGGACAGGCAGGCTATTCAATAAGTCCGGGCTTATCGGTCGCACGCATGAAGCGGTAGTCGGATTGCCTTTCATCAAGACAATCCGACGTGCCATCAGTCCTTGCATCGGGCTTTTATAGCGACGCTCAAGCCGATGCCCTCGAAGACAGCAAGAACCATCAAAAAGGCCCGAATCCGATCTGGGATCGAATTCGGGCCTGCGTTCTTGAGATGAAGGAAAGGCCTCTTTTGATGGGGGCCGTTGCGACAAATAAAAACGAGTTCCTGTGTATTCGCTTAATGGGACTGACGGGTGGAGTCGTCGCTGAGCAGCTCTTCAAAGATCAGATGATCGATTTCGGCTTCGTGGCTCCACAAAACCATCAGGGCGACAATTTTTATTTTGTCCAAAGAGACCGGGCTTTCATCCACCGCCATAGCGCTTTCAATCAGAATTTCGCGCAGGTGGGCGGTCAGGGCGCCGGAATTTTGCAAAAAGGTGATGAAACCCATGGCGTCAGCGCCCAGCACATGTTGTTCGTGCTCGGAAAAAATACGCTGACTGTTGGGGCTGAGTTGAGCGGTAGGCTGACACTGTTGCGAGGTCTCGCCCAGTGCATGTAGCCAGCCCAGTGCGTCGTTGATGTCCTCGTCTTCAAAGCCAATAGCCGCCAGCTTGTGGGCCAGAACCTCCGCCTTGGGACAGGACTGGGGGTTGTAATACGTCTCGAATAGATAAACCAGGATATCAAACATGGATATAAGGTTGCCGTCCTAAGTGATTAAAAAAACTGCGTGATTTCGGTAACCAGTGACCAAACTTTACGCTGATTTGCGGTAGGGGGCAAATGGGGTGTTCAGGGCTTGGGTGGGTTCTGCCGTGAGCAGCAAGGCCGTTTTTTACCGGGTTTTGCTCTGGCAGACGCCCTGTGCGACAGGGCGTCTTCATGATTGAAACATAAATCGATTGTTAGGGTAGAAACTGTCGTTTATTTGAAACCTTGACGCTTGTCCGGCAGCGGGAAACGCTGTGCCCAGGCACGGGTAGCCTGGCTCCAGAATGCGTCCAGCGTGCTAGCCGCAACAGGTGCAAAGCCCAGAAAGGCCCAGACCCGTTGCAGTGTCTCCAAGGGGTGCTCCAGATCGAAGGCCGGGGCATGGTTCTGTTTGGAGAGCTTGCGGCCTTGGCTGTCGCAGGCCAGCGGCACATGCAAGGTGCGCGGGACAGGCAGTCCCAGCATGCCTTGCAGAACGCGCTGGCGTGCCGTGGAACTTAACAGATCTGCACCTCGTACCACATCGGTGATCTGGCTGTCTGCATCATCAATGACCACTACAAACTGATAGGCCCAGAGCTTGTCGGCGCGTTTAATAATGTAGTCCCCGACTTCTTGGGCGACATCTTGCTGCTGCGGCCCGGCCCAGCGATCGGTGAAGCTCTCCACCCCTTTGGGGACGCGCAGCCGCCAGGCGCGGATGCTGCGGCCTGCGGCAATGCCATGTCGGCAGGTGCCTGCATAGGGATGGTCCGTGGCTTCCGGGCTGACAGGGAGGGAGGCGGCCAGAATTTCCTGGCGTGTGCAGGCACAGCCGTAAACCAGATTCTGCTCGCGCAGGCTGTCGAACACCTCCTGATAACGGGCCAGACGCTGACTTTGCCAAACCACCTCGCCGTCCCAGTGCATGCCCAGGCCTTGCAATTGCTGCATGATGAGCTGGTCTGCCCCTTTCACAACGCGTGGCGTGTCTATATCTTCAATGCGCAATAACCAACGCCCGCTCTGGGCGCGTGCATCCAGGTAGCTGGCCATGGCGGCAACCAGCGAACCCTCGTGCAAGGGACCACTGGGACTAGGCGCAAAGCGACCACAGTAAGGGGTAAGGGGCTGGGCGGTCATGAGTTGTTCTTAACGGCAAGAGCCCCTGGACGGGGGCTCTTGTTAGTGCGACTTTACGCCTATTTTTCGGGCCCGGCAATCCGTCTTGCTCGGGCCTAACGGGGATGGTTTTCAGCTCTCCATCGTGACCAGCTCCGCCCCTTCGGCGACCTGATCGCCCACGGCAAAGAACAGTTCGGCCACGATGCCATCAGCGGGTGCCTGAATGGAGTGCTCCATTTTCATGGCTTCCATGACCAGCAGCACATCGCCTTGCTTGACGCTGTCGCCAGCGCCCACATTCAGGGCAATGATTTTGCCCGGCATGGGGGCAGTCAGGCGTCCGCCGTGCGCTTCCTGGCTGCTGGTGCCGGCGTTGGCCAGGGTATCGACCACGCTCAAGGTCCAGTCCGAACCCTCCTGGGCCACTTGCAGATGCTCGCCATCGCGCAGCACCTGGGCGCGATATTCGGTCTGACCCAGCCACAAGCGCAGCGTCAGGGTATCAGCCAGATCGGCGGCTTGGGCAGCCTGCCAGCGCAAGGCATGCTGTTCGTCGCCCAGTGTGATCTGCCACTGGCTTTCACGACGCTGCAGCAGGATTTCATGCGCTTGCTCGCCCCGTTGCACATGGACCTTCTGGTCGTAATCGCCGCTCAGGCGCCAGCCGTCATGGACGCCCCAGGGGTCCGGGTTGGTGGACGGTGCGCCCATGCCCTGGTGCGTCAGCACCGCGCAGGCGGCGAAAGCCAGCACCGAAGCCGGCACATCCTGATCGCGGGGGAACAGCGCATCGTGACGGCGTGGAATCAGGCCGGTGTCCAGATCGGCCTGGGCAAAGGCTTC
The DNA here is from genome assembly GCF_047716895.1 of Alcaligenes sp. SJTW-7. Taxonomy (NCBI): domain Bacteria; kingdom Pseudomonadati; phylum Pseudomonadota; class Betaproteobacteria; order Burkholderiales; family Alcaligenaceae; genus Alcaligenes; species Alcaligenes sp. SJTW-7. The sequence goes on from NZ_CP136682.1 coordinate 151,700, forward strand.
ATCGCCCAGCAGACGTTGCAGGAAGGTCTTGTTGGTGTGTACACCCGCCACCTGAGTGTCAGCCAGCGTGCGAATCAGGCGACGACGTGCTTGCTCGCGGTCCGCACCATGGGTGATGACCTTGGCAATCATGGGGTCGTAGAACGGGCTGATGACGCTACCCTCACGCACGCCACTGTCGATACGGACCTCACCGCAGGTGAAGGAGGCATGGGCAGGGTATCGCAGGCTGCGCAGCGTACCGATGGAAGGCAGGAAATCCTTATCGGGGTTTTCGGCGTAAATCCGCACTTCGATGGCATGTCCATGGATGCTCAGCGCGTCTTGTTTGGCCGGCAAAGGCTGGCCATCGGCCACGCGCAATTGCCATTCCACCAGATCGTGGCCCGTAATCAGTTCGGTGACGGGGTGTTCCACCTGCAGGCGGGTGTTCATTTCCATGAAGTAAAAACGTCCGTCCTGCTCGGCAATGAACTCCACGGTGCCAGCACCGACGTAGTTCACGGCGCGGGCTGCCGCAATAGCGGCCTCCCCCATGGCCTGACGACGTTCGGGCGTCATGCCGGGAGCGGGGGCTTCTTCAATCACTTTCTGGTGACGGCGCTGCACCGAGCAATCGCGCTCGAATAGATACACGTACTCGCCGTGCTGGTCACCAAAGACCTGGATTTCGATGTGGCGTGGCTTGGTGATGTAGCGTTCAATCAGCACGCGGTCGTCGCTAAAGCTGCTGGCGGCTTCGCGCTGGCAAGAGCGCAAGGCCTCCAGGAATGCGCCGGATTCTTCCACAATACGCATGCCTTTGCCGCCACCACCGGCACTGGCCTTGATCAGCACGGGGTAGCCGATATTGTCGGCTTGCTGGTGCAGGAAGTCGGGGTCCTGGTTGTCGCCGTGGTAACCGGGCACCAAAGGCACACCGGCTTTTTCCATCAAGGATTTGGCGGCGGATTTGCTGCCCATGGCGGCAATCGCCTGGGCGGGCGGCCCTACAAAAATAATGCCGGCTTGTTCACAAGCGCGAGCAAAATGCTCGTTCTCGGACAGAAAACCATAGCCAGGGTGGATGGCATTCGCGCCAGTGGCGCGGGCGGCTTCCAGAATGGCGTCGATCTTCAAATAACTGTCGCGTGGCTCGGGGCCACCGATGCGCACAGCTTGATCACAAGCACGGACGTGCTGGGCGTCGGCGTCCGCGTCGGAGTAAACCGCAACGGTACGCAGCCCCAGGCGGCGGGCAGTGGCGGCCACCCGGCAGGCAATTTCACCGCGATTGGCTATCAGCAGGGTCTGAAACACAGTGTCTCCTTGTCTTACATGCGGAACACGCCAAAGCGGGTGTCTTCAATAGGGGCGTTCAAGGCGGCGGACAGGCCCAGGGCCAGAACGCGCCGGGTATCCGAGGGTTGGATGATGCCGTCATCCCATAGACGCGCCGTGGCGTAGTAGGGATGGCCTTCATGTTCGTACTGGGCGCGGATCGGGGCCTTGAACGCCTCTTCTTCCTCGGCGCTCCAGGTCTGGCCACGAGCTTCCAGTCCATCACGGCGCACGGTAGCCAGTACGCTGGCAGCCTGCTCACCACCCATGACCGAGATACGGGCATTGGGCCAGAGAAACAGCAGGCGCGGGCTGAAGGCACGGCCACACATGCCGTAGTTACCGGCACCGAAAGAGCCGCCCAGAATCACGGTGAACTTGGGTACGGCAGCCGTGGATACGGCGGTGACCAGTTTGGCGCCGTGGCGGGCAATCCCTTCGTTTTCGTACTTGCGGCCCACCATGAAGCCGGTAATGTTCTGCAGGAACACCAAAGGTGTCTTGCGCTGGCAGCACAGTTCAATGAAGTGGGCGCCTTTCTGGGCCGCCTCCGAGAACAGAATGCCGTTGTTGGCGATGATGCCCACGGGCATGCCGTGGATATGGGCAAAGCCGGTCACCAGCGTGGTGCCAAAGCGGGCTTTGAATTCATCAAAGTCCGAGTCATCCACAATGCGGGCGATCACTTCGCGCACATCGTAGGGCTTGCGGGTATCGGCGGGGATGATGCCGTTCAGCTCTTGCGGGTCGTAGCGCGGTTCGCGCACTTCTTTCAGCGGCCAGGGTAGTTTTTTCTCGCGGTTCAGGCGGCCGACACAGCGGCGTGCCAGTTCCAGCGCATGCAGATCGTTCTCGGCCAGATGGTCGGCCACGCCGGACAGACGGGTGTGCACATCGCCACCACCCAGGTCTTCGGCGCTGACTTCTTCACCGGTTGCGGCTTTGACCAGTGGCGGCCCACCCAGGAAGATGGTGCCCTGGTCGCGCACGATGATGGACTCATCGCTCATGGCCGGCACGTAGGCACCGCCAGCGGTACATGAACCCATCACGACAGCAATCTGCGCAATGCCCTGGGCCGACATATTGGCCTGGTTGTAGAAGATGCGGCCAAAGTGGTCCCGATCCGGGAATACGTCTTCCTGATTGGGCAGGTTGGCCCCGCCCGAGTCCACCAGATATACGCAAGGCAGATTGTTCTGTTGGGCAATTTCCTGGGCACGCAAATGCTTCTTCACAGTCAGCGGATAGTAGGTCCCGCCCTTGACCGTAGCGTCGTTGCAGACCACCACGCATTCAATGCCGGCAATGCGGCCAATGCCCGTGATGATGCCCGCGCCAGGAGACTCGTTGTTATAGACATCCTGGGCAGCCAGAGGCGAGAGCTCCAGAAAAGGCGTACCGGGATCAAGCAGACGTTCGACGCGTTCGCGCGGCAGCAGCTTGCCGCGTCCCACATGGCGTTGCCGGGCGGATTCGGACCCACCCAAGGCGGTTTTCTGTAGCTTTTGGCGCAGATCAAGGATCAGGGCCTGCATGATCGAGGCGTTGTCCTGAAAGTCTTGGGAACGCGGATTGATGCGGGATTCAATAACTGACATGGCGTGCCTGGAAAGAGAACAGAGAAAAGCCCATAAAATCAGCCGGGCCGCAGCCCGGCTGATGAGCTTGCTTTAGACCAGCTCGACGGCCAGCGCGACGGCTTCGCCGCCGCCAATGCACAGCGAGGCAATGCCGCGCTTGCCGCCTGTTTTACGCAGGGCGCCAATCAGGGTGGCCAGCAGGCGCGCACCCGATGCCCCGATGGGGTGACCCAGGGCCGTGGCGCCACCGTGGATATTGACCTTGTCGTGCGGGATGTTCAGCTCTTTCATGGCGGCCATGGTGACCACGGCAAAGGCTTCGTTGATCTCGAACAGATCTACATCAGCCACGCTCCAGCCGGTTTTATCCAGCAGCTTCTGGATGGCGGCTACGGGTGCAGTCGTGAACCAGGCGGGCTCCTGAGCGTGCTGGGTGTGAGCCACAATACGCGCCAGTGGCGTGGCGCCCAGTTCCTTGGCTTTCTCTTCGGTGGTGATCACCATGGCGGCGGCACCGTCCGAAATGGACGAGGCGTTGGCCGCGGTAATCGTGCCATCTTTTTTGAAGGCGGGACGCAGCGTGGGGATCTTTTCGGGCATGGCTTTGGTGGGGGCCTCGTCCTTGGCAATGACTACATCGCCTTTGCGGCCCGCAATCGTTACCGGAGCGATTTCCCAGTCAAAACTGCCGTCTTCGCTGGCCTGACGAGCGCGGCGCAGCGATTCCAGTGCATAGGCATCCTGCTCTTCGCGGCTGAACTCGTACTTGCTGGCGCAGTCTTCCGCAAACACACCCATGGCGGTACCACGGCTGTACGCGTCTTCCAGTCCATCCATGGCCATATGGTCATACACGGTGGAATGGCCGTAGCGGTAGCCCTGGCGGCCCTTGAGCAGCAGATAAGGGGCATTGCTCATGCTTTCCTGGCCCCCAGCCACGACGACGTCCACGCTGCCAGCCTTGAGCAGGTCGTGGGCAAACATGGCCGCTTTCAGGCCGGAACCGCAAACCTTGTGGATGGTGGTGCAAGCCACGCCCTGGGGCAGACCGGCCCCCAGGGCCGCCTGGCGCGCAGGGGCCTGGCCCTGACCAGCTTGCAGCACGTTACCCATGATCACTTCGTCGATCTGGTCGGCCTGGATGCCCGAGCGCTCCACGGCCGCCTTGATGGCGACCGCGCCCAGTTCGTGAGCGGCCAGATCGGACAGACTACCCATCATGCCGCCCATCGGGGTGCGGGCGATCGAGACGATGACAACGGAATTAGTCATGAAAGACTCCTGGTTGCAAAGAGGAGACCGGTGCGCGCTTGGCAAACTCGTGCAGCTGCCGATCTTTGTTATACGGAAAAATATTTTCGATCCGACCTTGCGTTACCCGCAAGCGACATTGAGACCACCATTCAGGCTCCAGCAATTCTGCATGGTGGGCCATGAAGGCTTTGCGAATGCGTGGGTCGGTCAATAGAAAGTAGCCGAATTCTTCGGGAAATACATCGTTTGGGCCAATCGGATACCAAGGTTCGCTCGCCATTTCGGCTTCTTCGTTCGGTGCGGGCGGAATGGCGCGGAAATTCATCTCGCGCATATGCTGGATTTCGTCGTAGTCATAAAAGACGACGCGGCCCAGACGGGTCACCCCAAAGTTCTTGAACAACATGTCGCCGGGGAAAATGTCGGCGGCCGCCAGCTCGCGGATTGCCTTGCCGTACTGGTCGACAGCGGCGTTCAGGGCGGGATCGCTGGCCTTGTTCAGGTACAGGTTCAGGGGAGTCATGCGCCGTTCGATATAGACGTGGCGCAGCAAGATGGTGTCTTCGGACTCTTCCAGCAGGCTGGGCACTTCGCGCCGCAACTCTTCCAGCAAGGCTTGTGAAAAGCGGGCCTTGGGCAAGGCAACCTGCGCGTAATCCCAGGTGTCAGCCATGCGCCCGACACGATCATGCTTTTTGACCAGCTGGTATTTGCTGCGCACCGTGGCATGATCCATGCCCTGCTTTTGAATGCGGTCGCGAATCAGCTTGAAGACATAAGGGTAAGACGGCAGCGTAAAGACGGTCATCACCATACCGGCAATACCGGGAGCCAGATCAAAGTGATCGTGCGAGTGCGACAGGTGGTGCAGAAAGTCGCGGTAGAACAGCGTCTTGCCCTGCTTTTGCAGACCGATGGCGGTATAAAGCTCGGCCTTGGGCTTGCGTGGCAGCAGGCTGGACAGGAAGTCCACATAGGCCGACGGGGCTTCCATATCGACCAGGAAGTAGGCGCGCGTAAAGCTGAACAGCGTGGACAGGTCGTCCGTGGTGTGCAGCAAGGCGTCGATGTACAAATGTCCGGAGGGGCGATGCAAAATGGCCAGCGAAAAAGGCAGCACTTCGCCTTGATTGATCAGGCGGCCCACCACATAGGCCCCCTTGTTGCGAAAGAACAGGGAGTTCAGCACCTGAATCTGGCAGTCTGAGCCAATGCGCGAACCATAGCCCCGTGGCAGACGGCGACACAGCTGACGCACCGCCATGCGAGCCAGCGTGCGCACATCGCGTGGCAGGTCGGCAAAGGGGGCGGCCAGACCGAAGTCGGCCAGCATACTGGTTAGACTGGCTTCCAGACCTTCTTCGGTGGGGTAATAGACCCGGTACGAAGGCAGCGCGCCGTCCAGATAATCCGTGGCAACGGCTGGGCGCACGAAAATGAATTCGTTGCGAAAGTAGTGCCGATGCAAGACGCGGCAGGAGACGGAGTTAAAGAACGTCTCGGCGCATTCCGGCTGTCGGTGACCCGAGAGCAGGCGTACAAACTCTGCCTTGGCCTGTAGCCACAATTGCTGCTGGGCCTCGTCCAGGTGGGCCGGTGCCGACGGTGTCGGTTGATGCAGACGCAGATTCTGGCTGAGCATGGCCGCGCACTCGCGCACTCGCGTGGCGTAATACTCGATACGCTCACGGGACAGTTGCTGGATGCCATGCCAGTCCCCCGATTCGTACAAGGACTTGGCGCGCTGGGCGCTATAGCGAAACAGCGCATAGTGGCGATTGAAACCATCCAGCATGGCCTGAGCGACCTGGGTCGCGGTCATCGCCGGTTTTTGAACCGGAGTGATGACCGTGGTTTCGCCAAAATCAGGGTTGGACATGCCTCTGCCTTTTTAGGCGGTTTCAGCGAACAGTTCGCGGCCAATCAGCATGCGGCGGATTTCACTGGTGCCCGCGCCGATCTCGTACAGCTTGGCATCGCGCCACAGGCGGCCTGTGGGGAATTCGTTGATGTAGCCGTTGCCGCCCAGAATCTGGATGCCTTCGCCGGCCATCCAGGTGGCTTTTTCAGCGCTGTACAGGATGGCGGCCGCGCAGTCTTTACGCACGGAGCGCACGTGAGCGGCGCCCAGACGATCCAGGTTCTTGCCCACGGCATAGCACAGGGCGCGGCTGGCTTGAAGGGTGGTGTACATATCGGCCACCTTGCCTTGAATCAGTTGAAATTCGCCAATGGCCTGGCCGAACTGCTTGCGGTCGTGGATGTAGGGAATGACGACGTCCATGACGGCTTGCATGATGCCCAGCGGGCCACCGGCCAGTACGGCGCGTTCGTAGTCCAGGCCGGACATCAGCACTTTGACGCCGCCATTGAGCTGGCCCAACACGTTTTCTTCAGGCACTTCACAGTCCTGGAACACCAGTTCGCCCGTGTGGCTGCCGCGCATGCCTAGTTTGTCCAGCTTCTGGGCGACGGAAAAACCGGCAAAATCCTTTTCGATCAGAAAGGCGGTAATGCCGCGTGCGCCGGCTTGCGGGTCCGTTTTGGCGTACACCACCAGGGTGTCAGCGTCCGGACCGTTGGTAATCCACATTTTGGAGCCATTGAGCACGTAGTGATCGCCTTTCTTTTCGGCGCGCAGCTTCATGCTGACCACGTCCGAACCAGCACCGGGCTCACTCATGGCCAGGGCACCGATATGCTCGCCGCTGATCAGTTTGGGCAGGTATTTCTGCTTCTGGGCTTCTGTCCCGTTGCGGTTGATCTGGTTCACACAGAGGTTGGAGTGCGCGCCGTAGGACAGGGCTACCGAGGCGCTGGCACGGGAGATTTCCTCCATCGCGATCATGTGGGCCAGATAACCCAGGTTCGCACCACCGTATTCTTCGCTGACGGTCATGCCCAGCAAACCCATCTCACCGAACTTCTTCCACAAGTGCATGGGGAACTGGTCATCGTGATCCAGTTGAGCCGCTAAGGGGGCAATTTCGGCCTGGGAGAAGTCGGCGACAGCGTCGCGCAGCATGTCCAGGTCGGAGCCAAGATCGAAATTCAGGCCGGGCAGGCTCATGAGACACTCCGTGGAAATAAATGGGTTGTAGAATCCTATTTATATTACGTTTACGTAAACGTCATATATATGGGTTTTCCCTTATCGGGATTCCTGCTTTAACTGTTCACTCATGGTGTGACAGATGTCGAGCTGATCCTGAATTTCCTGCAAGGTCTGATCCAGGTCCTGCCGCTGCCGCTCCAGGCGCAGGCGATGCTCGTTTAGCACTTCCTGATAATGCTTAAGCTGCGAAGCGGTGTCCATCGGGGATTCATACATATTGATCAGCCGCAGGATCTCCGATAACTGCAGTCCCAGCCGTTTGCCGCGCAGGGCCAGCTTCAGGCGGGCACGATCGCGGGGCTGATAAATGCGCTGGGTACCTTGGCGCAGCGGGCTCAAGATTCCTTGGTCTTCATAGAAACGCAGGGTTCGGGGCGTAATGCCGAACTCATGCGCCAGATCCGATATTGTCCAGGTTGTCGTTGTCATTTTTAGTGTGATTTACGTAAACGTAAACTATCATGCCATAGAGCCAGGGTGCGAACCAGGGTCTGTGAGGCTTCTTTTACGCTTAACAGGCCCTAGCCTTTTAGTATGGACAGCCCTTACGTCTTGCAAGAGCTATTCATTGGAGTGAGCATGAATCCTAACGAACAAAAATTGAATTATCCCTGGGCAGATACCCTGCCCCCACCGGGTGGCAGCCTGGAGGTCGCACCGGGGGTGCGATGGTTGCGCATGCCTTTGCCCTTTGCGCTGGATCACATCAATCTGTGGCTGTTGCGCGACCAGATCGAGGGTCGCGACGGTTGGACTATTGTGGATTGTGGTGTCGCCCGCCCTGAAGTGCGCGCGCTGTGGGAACAGGTTTTTCAGCATGAACTGGACGGTTTGCCTGTCCTGCGCGTGATCGTGACTCATATGCACCCTGACCACATTGGCTTGGCCGACTGGTTATGCCAGCGTTGGAATGCTCCTTTGTGGATCAGCATGACCGATTACGCCACGGCTCGCTTGTGGTCGGGTGCGGGTGGACGACAGACGGGTGCGGAAGCGGGCGGCCCGAATGGTGTGGCGGCAGAGGCGCATTTTGTCCGTCACGGTCTGCAAGATGAGAAAGCCCGTGAGCAGATTCGCAGCCGGGGCGATTACTACCCTTCGATGGTGCCTTCAGTGCCCGAGCGTTTTGTGCGCTTGATGGATGGTCAGCGTGTGGTGATCGCCGGTCGCCCCTGGCGTTTGATCGTGGGTTACGGCCATGCGCCCGAGCATATGTCCTTGTACTGCGAAGCGCTGAAGGTGCTGATCTCCGGTGACATGCTCTTGCCGCGTATCTCCACCAATATCAGCGTGTTCGATACCGAGCCATTTGCCAATCCTTTGCCCTTGTACCTGAATTCCTTGCTGTCTTATCAGGATCTGGCCGCGGATACCCTGGTGCTGCCCTCACATGGCAAACCTTTCCGTGGCATGCATGAGCGCATTCGTCAGCAGCAGGAACATCATGCCGAGCGACTGGAAGAGGTCCTGCAAGCGTGTGACCAGCCCTGTACGGCAGCCGACATCTTGCCGGTGCTGTTTCATCGCAAGCTCGATTCGCATCAGATGACTTTTGCCATGGGCGAGGCCATTGCTCACTTGCACGCCTTGTACTTTGACGGCCGTTTGTGTCGCCAGATGGGCGAGGACGGGGTGTACCGCTTCCAGCGCACATGAAGAACGAGTCCGCTCCTTAATAAGGACCGGCAATATAGTGATTGAAAGCAGGGGCGACCCGCTCTGTCGGCCTGTGGTAGCGTAGAGTTTTTCTTGCTACCGCCTGCCGACACTATGAGTTCTGATCTCGACCTGGACACCGCCCTGCAACATACTGGTCTGGCACCGTTCGATCCGCACACGGATGCGGCGCCGGTGGCCGTACCGATCATGCGTACCAGTACGGTGCGCTTTCGTAATCTGGATGCTTTGGACCGCGCTCAGGCTGACAAGGCCGATCCAGAAAAACGCTCGGTCACCTATGGGCGCTCGGGCATGGATACCCACGCCGCCCTGGAGCAGGTGTTCTGTCAGCTTGAGTCTGCCACCCAGGCCTTGCTGGCGCCCTCGGGCATGGCGGCCATTACCCTGGCTTTGCTGGCCTTGCTGGATTCGGGCGATCATGTGCTGATTGCGGACAGCGCCTATGGTCCGGTCCGCTATCTGGAAAAGACGGTGCTGCGTCGCATGGGCATACAGGCCACGTTCTGCGCGCCGACCCCTGAGGAAATGGAACGCCATCTGCAAGCCAACACCCGCATGGTGTACGTGGAATCGCCTGGTTCCCTGCTCATGCAGATGCTGGATATGCCCGCCTTGGCCGCGTTTGGACGCCAGCACAATTTGTTGCTGGTCACGGACAATACGTGGGGCTCGGGTTATATCTACCGTCCGCTGGCGTTGGGCTTTGATGTCTCCATCGTGGCGGGAACCAAGTATGTGGCAGGTCACTCCGACCTGATGCTGGGCGCGGTCATGTCGGCCGATCCGCAACTGAACAAGCGCTTGCACGACAACCATTATGCTCTGGGGTTTTCCATCAGTGCGGACGATGCCTGGCTGGCCTTGCGGGGCGCGCGCACCCTGCCCATCCGCATGCGTGAAAGTGCTGCCAATGCGCTGGCCGTGTGCCAGTTTCTTGACAGTCGTCCTGAAGTCACTCGGATCTATCACCCTGCCTGGCCTCACGACCCCGGCCATGCTTTGTGGCAGCGAGACTGTACGGGCTCCAACGGGATGTTGTCGGTCCAACTGGCACTGAACCCTGTGCAGGCGCGTGTGTTTGTGGATGCCCTGACATTGTTCGGTATCGGCTTTTCCTGGGGCGGCTTTGAAAGTCTGGTGCAACTGGTGGATACGGCATTCCTGAGCGGCCACACGTACTGGGAACACAGTCAGGACAGTTTGGTGCGTTTGCATATTGGGCTGGAGTCGCCCAAGGATTTGTGCGCGGATCTGACGCAGGCTTTTGAGCAGGCCGCGCAGGGTTGAGGCTAGCTGACACGGGATAAAGCAGACAGGCGCGCCCGCTGGGTGGGACGTTGCGTGCATGGGGCGGCCGACTTGTCGGACAAGTGGCGGTCAGCGCCGTGGCGGCTTATGGACGCGGTATGGCCAGACCCGCGGTCACAGCGATAAAAACGGCAACGGCCCTCAAGATCGGAATGTATTCCGTCTTGAGGGCCGTTGCTGCTATGGCGTGCCCAGCGTGCTGATTAGCGGCTGGTGACCATTTTCACCAGCTCCTGGGCCTTGGTGATGCTTTCGTCGTAGCCATTGGCCAAGGAAGGCGACGTCACGAATTTGCCCCCCACAGCCAGGCTAGGTGTGCCCTGAATCTGGTAGGTATTGGACAGTTCATTGGCTTTGTTGGCCTTGGTCTGGACGCCAAAGGAGTTGAAGGTCTGCTCGAAGCGATCCTTGTCCACACCTTGCTTGGCCACCCAGGCCGAGATGGTTTTGGCATCGAAGATGCGTTCACGTTTTTGGTGAATCGCATCAAACACCTTGGGGTGCAGGTCCAGGCGGTCCATGGCCTCCAGGGTGTAGTAGAGCTTTTGCAGGTCGGTCATGCCGGCATTGAAGGCAACCGGCACACGGCGCAGCACGACATTGTCAGGCAGGGTCTTGGCCCAGGCTTCAACCTTGGGTTCGAGGATGGCGCAATGTGGGCAGCTGTAGGAGAAAAACTCCAGCACTTCGGTTTTGCCGACGCTGTCCGAGGGCTGAGCCGCAGGCAGGGTAACGTAGCCTTGGTTGGCTTGTTGAGCCAGCGCGCTGGTGGTGGGCAGCAAGCTTGCCCCGGCCAACAGACTGGCACCGACCAGGGATCGTACAAACAATGCGTTCAGCTTCATGAATCAATTTCCTTAAGGGGGAAGATGAGGTCTATGACCTGTGCAAGGGAGGAAAAGTTCACCTCGGGCCCGTTTTCATCGTTAAGGGCTCAGGGCCGTACGACGGAGGTGTCAATTTTTTCCTCGGCCAGCCGGCTGCGTGCCCGGTTCATTTCGTCTATGCCCTTGAAGGGCCCCAGGCGTACCCGGTTTACCGTCCCGCCATTGACCTGAGCACTTTGCACGGACGCATTAAAGCCCAGCATCAGCAGGCGGGCCTTCATGGCTTCTGCATCGGCTGTGTTGCGAAATGCGCCCGCCTGCAGGTAATAAGGGGTCGAGGTCGTGGCGGGCTTGGCGGCCGCAGGGGGGGCGGCCGGTGCTGGTGCGGCCGGTTTGCTGGCAGCCGGTGCCGGGGCGCTTGGCGCGGACGGTGTGACTGCCGGAGCGGCCACCGTTGGCGCCGGTGTCCGGCGTGCCTCAGGCTGGCCGGCAGACTCGGACCCTATGGAAGGCAAGGTCGCAATCAGGTCGCCCAAGGCATCGGGCGCAGCGGGTTTGGGCACATTGGGCAAATTGACGGGAGGCAGGGTCAAGCCGGGAATCGTGCCGCCCGGTGGCGGCGTCTGCCCGCTGGAGCTGCCATACAGATCCCGGTTCGGGTCCAGTAAATCCCGCCCTTCAGGCAAGGCAACGGTAGGTTTGTCCCGACTGGCCTTGTCGACAAAGGGCATGGGCACTTTGGTGACAAACAGGGCCACCGCCACTGCGGCGCCCAGGCCCAGAATCAGGCCAATCAGAATGCCGGTATACGTACCGCCGGAACTGCCGGATTTTTTTCGTGCTCTTGCCATATCTGCCTATGGGTTTACATACGTTCAGGTGCCGATACACCCAGCAGGTTCAGACCATTGCGGATGACCTGGGCGCAGGCCTGGGCCAGACGAAGGCGAGCCAGACGTAAGGCAGTGTCGTCTACCGACACGCGCTCGGCGTTGTACCAGGAGTGGAAGTCCGCGGCGCAGTCGCGCAGCCAGAACGCAATGTGATGAGGTGCCAGTTCGCGGGCGGACTGGGCCAGCACGGCGGGGTATTCGGACAGGCGTTGCAGCAAGGCAATCTCGGTGGGGGCGGTCAGGGGCGTGATGTCGGCCCCCGGTACCTGATCGAGCAGCTCTGCCGACTGGTTCAACACGGAGTTGATGCGGGCATGAGCGTACTGGATGTAATAGACCGGGTTTTCTTCGCTCTTGGACAAGGCCAGATCGATATCGAATACGAATTCGGAGTCGGCACGACGCTGGATCAGGAAGAAACGCACGGCATCCTGGCCCACCCATTCGATCAGATCACGCAAGGTGACGTAACTGCCGGCACGTTTGGAGATTTTCACTTCCTGGCCATTGCGCACGACTTTCACCATCTTGTGCAGAATATAGGCTGGAAATTCCTTGGGGATACCCAGTCCCAGCCCTTGCAGGCCGGCGCGCACCCGGGCGATGGTGCCATGATGGTCGGTGCCCTGGATATTGATTACGTGGTGAAAGCCGCGCTCCCATTTGGTCACGTGGTAGGCCACATCGGGGACGAAGTAGGTATAGCCGCCTTCGGACTTGCGCATTACGCGGTCTTTATCGTCCCCTGTCCCCAGTTCGGTGGTGCGCAGCCATAGCGCGCCGTCCAGCTCGTAGGTGTGACCGGCGTCGATCAGGGCCTGCACGGTTTTCTCAACCTTGCCGGAGGTGTACAGCGAGCTTTCCAGGTAGAAATTGTCAAACTTCAGACCAAAGGCTTGCAGGTCCAAGTCTTGCTCACGGCGCAAATAGGCCACAGCAAAGCGACGGATGTCTTCCAGATTGTCCAGATCACCGCTGGCCGTGACAGACTTGCCATCAGCGGCCTGAACCGTTGCACCAGCCTGGTAATCGCGGGCGATATCCAGAATGTAGTCACCCTTGTAGCCATCAGCGGGAAACTGCTCGCTGTCGGGTTCAATGCCCCGCGCACGGGCCTGTACGCTGGTGGTCAGATTGTCGATCTGGTTGCCAGCGTCGTTGTAGTAGAACTCCCGTGTCACGTCATAGCCTTGCGAGCTGAACACGCGACACAGTGAGTCGCCCAGGGCGGCTTGACGGGCATGACCGACGTGCAGGGGGCCGGTAGGATTGGCCGACACGAACTCCACCATCAGTTTTTCATGGGTGGGCGCGGCGTGACCGAAATGCTCACCCTGCTCGGCGATGGCGTGCAGGACTGCCTGATGGGTGGCGGTGGACAGACGGAAGTTGATAAAGCCTGGGCCAGCAATTTCCGCGCCAGCCAGCAAGGCGGCGGCGTTCGGATCGGCCATCAGGGTATCGACGATTTGCTGAGCCAGTTCGCGCGGGTTGCGCCCGGCCGGTTTGGCCAGTTGCATGGCAATATTGCAGGCGGCATCACCGTGCGCGGCCACTTTGGGGCGCTCTAGCGTAATGGTCGGCTCAGCCTGGGGCAAGATGGCACGGACGGCAGCCTGAAGGCAGGCGATTAATTGAGATTGTTGCTCAGCAAGCATAGGAAAGGTCTGGATTGGTAGAAAGACAACCGGGACGAGTTGGTCAGGCCCCGGATGGAAGGCGCGGCATCGGCCCGCCGGATAGCCCCACATGATAGCGTGATTTGACACCAAATTCTTTTCAAGAAGCCTAGCGCTCCCATCCCAGGTGGTTCTGTAACCACGTATCGTAAGCGTCCATGTCTACCCAGGCCACCTGATTGCCGCCGCGCACGCGCCAGTCATCAAAGCGCGTGAGCAGACGCTCCATGCTTTTGCGCACGTCCCGGCCCAGGGCAGGATGGGAGTCCTGATACAGCAGGTCCTGACCATGGCCATGGTAGTCAATGCGCCGGACACCATGCGTGGTCAGGCGCAGGCCGGGTGGCCGCATGTCTTGCACGATAGGGTGCCTGACCTGTAGATCCGTTTGAGGCAATTCGGCCAGCGTCAAACCGGCTGCCGTGGCTTGCCAATGCATCCAGGCCAGAGCCACTTTGTCCAGGTCGCTGACGGCGGTCCTGTCATCGGGCAGCACACCGCCGCCAATTTGGCTATGAGCACCGATAAAGGGCATCTCCACGGTGTTCATGGCCTGGGCCAGGCCGCTTAAGGGAAAGAGCAGTCGGTGCTCGTGCATGGCCACGGCATGGGCGACCCAGTTCCAGGCGTCCGACACACCCAGTCGATAGTGGGTGTTGCTCCAGCCCCCCAGCCCAAACTGCGCCACGGTATCAAAAAGGCCCAAAAATCGGGGGGTGATACAGGCCCGGATGGCACCGCGCTGCGGGTCATTCAAGACAAACCAGCCTTGATGGAGGTGATCCATAATGCGATTGGAAAAGTCGCGTGCCAGTGCAGCCCCGCGTGAAAAACCCAGCAGGTCTACCGGCTCAGCAACAGCCGCAGGCCCCCGCTCCTGCATGCGGTTCAGAAAGTGCTTCCATTGTGATTCCAGAATGCGACCCGCCCGCCAGGCAGTCAGCGCATCCAGATCGACAGTCAAAGGATTGCCGGGGCCGTCGCTGTAGTGCACGGCTCCATCCTGATACAACTGCGACAGTTTCCACACATTGCTAGTGGTGATGGGCGCCTGCCTTGTGCCATCAAACGCGAACAGCAGCAGGCCGGTGGGATCGATATGACGCAAGGGCTGCTGGTGGGCGTAGCCCACGGCCTGGCTCTGGGGCCAAGGCCCCAGCGGGTCCGCTTCCAGATAGTGGCCATGATCGGGCAAATAGGTCCGCAACAGGTTGTCATGCCAGCCTGTTGCGGACTCGGCATAGTGCCCTGGCAGGCGCAGATTGAATTCCAGGTCCTCCCGCAAAATCTCGGCTTGCCCCAAGGGGTTCAGGTCTGCGCCCCAGACCAGTTTGGCATGCTGATCGCTAATCAGCCGCACCGCTCCCATCAGATCGCCATGCAGGTAGTACAAGCGCCCTTGCCCGTCGGGCTGGTAAACAATCATGCCTACCGGTGTGAGGCCCGCGTACAGGTAGCGTCGGGATAGGCGCAGGCCAGGCGCGGCAGGCAAATCCAGCTCGGCCATCAACTGCTGGCCATGAAAGAAAAAGGCGCGTTCCTGATGACCTTGTTTGCGCCAGATACGTTGACCAAAGGCGTCATGCCGGTACTGAACCAGCGTGGCCTCGGCGGTATGTACACGCCGCAAGCGGCGGTTGGGGCCGTAGTCCAGGCGCATGGTGCCGACTGTGGTTGGGGTTCCGCTGGGCATGCGTCCAATCGGCGTAACGGCTTGCGGTGTGCGCGCCGCAAGTGAGCCGTCCGGGTTCCAGGCCAGCCATTGCGCCGGTTCTGTCGTGCCCTGCCGCAACGCGATCAAACGGCGTTGAGCGTCATAGTGCAGATTCCAGTGACGCGTGTGTTGCAGCAGCGGGTACTCATGACGCTCTTCCAGCACATTGCCTTGCTCATCCAGACGGCGGGCCTGGGTCCAGACCGCTTGGCCATCGGCCTGCAAAAGCATGGCATCCACCGTCTGCCCGGTGCTGTTCGCATGGCTGATCAAGTGCAGGCCGTTGCCCCAGGCGTAGCCGGTCTCCTGGGCGCGAATCACAGTTTGTGCCTGCCCGGATTGCCCGATCCATTGCAGCGATTGCAAACGTCCCTGCGCATCCCAGCGGTAGCGAAGTTGCCCTCCTTCGGGCAAGGTGTGGTGTGTGAGCCGGCCTTGCTTGTCGTACTCAAAGCGTTCGATCCAGATCTGGCCGGGGCTATGTGCCCGTTCCAGACGACGCTCCCTCAGCAGACCGGCGCGCAAAGTGAGCCATTGCGTTTCAGTGGGGTGACGAATGCGCAGCGCCCCCGGGCCCAGCCAGTCCAGTTCGCTGCGCTCCGTGTCCTGGCCTTGCCGGTGCTCAAGACGGCTTAATCGCCCCTGTTGATCGTATTGAATATCCAGCGAACCCTCTTGGGCGTAGTCAATACGCGTGAGCTTGCCACTCGCGTTCCAGTAGCGCATTTGACTGCCGTGCAGGCTGCTCGCCCACTGTGTTAAACGTCCTTTCTCATCCAGCCCCAGGCGCAGCATCCCCCATCCGCCCTGATCCTGCTCTAACTGTGACAGCGTTCCATTTGCACGACGCCGTGCCGACCACGGGCCGGCCTGCAGCCAGCGCCCCTGCGGGTCGTACTGCCAGTGCGTGCGATGGGTCGGGCAGGATTCGCACAAGCGGCTTTCCAGGGTTTGCAGTCGCCGTTGGCCTTGATAGTCGCGATAGTGGAAATGATGCTGCTCCGCGCCGATGAACCATTTACTGATGCCTGGCTCATGGGTGGCCGTCCATTCCTGCTCGAAAGCGTAGGAGATCAGGCGACGGATACGGCCCTGGGCGTCATACTCCCAATGCTGCATCTGGTGCGGGGCTTGTCCGGGCGCCTGCAGGCTGCTGCCTCCCAAGTCATGTCTCCCCGGCGTGGGATGGTAGAGGCGTTGCATGCCGTCGGGGCGGCTGACCTTGGCCAGCCAGATCTGCAGATCGCCTTGCTCCAGAAACCAGTGAAAGGGGCCGGCTGGCGTCTGAATATGGATGACGGTGGCACTTGATGTGGTGGGGGCCTGGATGGCTGTCTGGTTTTGCGCCCGCTCTGGTGACGAGTCCGGTTTCTGCGCCGGGGCTTGCCAGTCAAATACCAGTGTTTGTCCTAGATGGTTACGCACGGTCTGCACAGCGTGCGCCCGCGGATGGCTGGCCGTAAAGCGCTCTATATCCAGCCATTGCCGGCTGCCGATACGTACCTGGATCAACCAGCCCTGTTCATTAAAACGCAGGGCCAAGCCATTGGGGCCTTGCCAGAGCCAAGCGGCGCCTTGTGCCCGGGCCGGTGGGTATAAGCGGGTCTGTCGCCCATCGGGCATAAATAAGGCATGGCCTTGCTGCCGGATGCGCAGATCGTAGTTCAAGGCCCAGCCTGTTGAACCGAGTGTAGGCGTGGGATTGCGTCCCTGCCCGTTCCAGTGACGCTGTAGCTGGAGCAATGGCCATGCCTGGCTGAGGGGCAGATCGATATCGCTTTGTTGTTTGCGTCCGCCCAGCAGGTCTACCGGATTGAGCAAACCCATATCCGGCGCAGGCTCGGGCAGGTCCCCCAGGGCAGCCGCCGGTGCGCAGCGTGTGGGGGTCGGGGGCAAGGAGCATTCCAGTGAGCCGTGTGACCAGACCGGAGACGGCGCCAGGATCAAAAGCGGGATTAAGCAGTACAGCGCAGCGACAGGCATGAAGGACTCTCCAAGAGGGGGAAAATCCTGCTATCTTGCAGGGGTGTGTATCCTGAAAGTCGAATCGGAAACACAAAGATCCATAAGGAGAAACCGTATGCTAGTCGTCTTTAAAAGCAAAGCCGCCGCCGATGTTCTGATGTTCTCTGAACATGCCATGCCTATTCTCCGGGCCGCAGGGCGCTCCTATCCCGATGGTTTGCCCGAGCGTGGCGTCTTCACGCCCGAGCAGTTGTCCGAAGCCATTGGCAATATTGAGCGAGCGATCGGGCAAGACCGGGAAAACAAGCACTCGCCCCACGAGGACGAAGACGAGGACAAGGAGCATCCGATGTCCCAGGCCGTCAGTTTTGGCCAGCGGGCTTACCCCTTGCTCGATATGCTGCGTCAGGCCAACAACACGGGGGTTCCGGTAATGTGGGAGCCGGCAGACAGTTCCTGGTAGGGTCTGAAATGTCGGCCTGCCGACAATTTGGCAGGCCTTCTTTGCTTAAGCTCCACAGTTGATCCAATTTTTTCGGAGATCGTCTATGAGCGCTATGGTGCTTGTGATCTTTAGTCCTCGCCAGCACATAGAGCTGGTCACTCCAATACAAACCATCGATCCTGAAAGCGGCAAACAATCTCGTGATTGGTTTGATCGCACCTGGCAGGAACTGGGCTGTGAACCCATGCGGGCCAGCGGCAAAGTGCTGCTGCTCGATAAAATCATGGGTGTTGCCGATGCCCTGGGCTATACCTTGCTGACGCAAGACGAAGAACGCGCCCAGGAGTTTGCACGCCATTGTTTGCAAGCGGTCGGTTCCATGCAGGTCACCGTGGATTTGCCAGGTTTGGCGGTTACTTACTGATCAGGTTCAAGACAATGGAAGACCGGCTCCTTGGGGTCGGTTTTGTTATTCCTTTTTAGCGCGACTGGACAACTGAACGGGTGTTGAAAATTTTGAGCATGTTCGCCCAAAACCCTCCGTCGTGAACTTCCATCCCTCAGCAGGCGGAATATAGCCGATCGATGAGTGCAAACGTTTATGGTTGAACCAGGCAACCCCTCCCAAGCTCGCCAAGTTGCTGAACTGCCAGGCTGAATCTGCCGTCAGGCTCAGTCTTTCCACGAAAGGTCGCATTTTCACAAAAAGACCGAGCCTTGCTCAAGTTAGGCGTGCTTGGCAACCGAGGTTAGAGGGTGATCTTGCCTACGTACAACAACCACAGCACCACGACATCGGCGATCAGCAAGATGGCGACATACAGTTTTTCCAGCCTCTCAAAGATTGGCTTACCGTCGTTCTTTTCCTTACGTGACCAAATGAATACGGGCAGACCGCAAGTCAGAAGGATCGGAACGAGTGCCAGGTAGTTCAGTGAGCTGGCGTAGAAGATGAAAAGGCAGAAAAGTACGCCCATCACGCCGCTGACGAGCGCAAGCGTCATGCCTGTTGAAGAATACTTCTTGTATTCGTGAGTCAGGCACAGCTTGGTTATGTAAAGCGTGGTTGTGATATAGGCAGGCACCACCATGAGGGCGCTGATGTTGTACATCGTGTTCCAGGCATTGTTGGAGAAATACACCAACAGCATGGCCGCCTGCATGATGCCGCTGCTTACCCAAAGCGAGATGCTGGCTGCGTCGTTCTTGTTGGTCCGGGAAAACGCCTTGGGAAATGCACCGTTTTGCCCAGCTGCCATGGGAATTTCAGCGCACAGCATGGTCCATGCTAGCCATCCAGCCAGAACTGAAATGATCAACCCCACATTCATCAACCAACTGCCCCATTGCGCGCCCACGACGTGTTCCAGCACGCCGGAGGTAGACGGGTTGGCCACTTGAGCGAGCTCTGGCTGCGTCATGGCGCCAAAGGGCAAGACCGATAACAAGATATAAATAATCAGGGCAATCAAGAAGCCCAGCAGGGTGGCCTTCCCCACGTCGCTTCTTTTGCGGGCGCGGCCAGAGAGCACCACGGCACCTTCTACGCCAATAAATGCCCACAGGGTAACGGTCATGGGTGCCATGATCTGTGCTGTCAGCGAAACCGGGGTGCCCTTGTCTCCGGGACCGCTGAGCACTTGAGGCGAGGAGCCCCAGATATTGCTGAGCAACTGGGAGTAGTCGATCAAGAAGCCCAAAAGGAACACGAACAGCACCAGGGGCACGAGCTTGGCAATGGTGCCTAGAGTGTTGATGAAGCCGGCCACTTTGGTGCCGGAGAGAACGAGATAGTTGTAGCCCCATATCAAGATGGAGCCGCAAATAATCGAGTTGAGGTTATTGCCGTTTGTGAATACGCCGGGAAATATCTGGTCGAACGCATCCATGAGAATGACGGCAAAGGCTACGTTGCCAAAGCACGTCATCAACCAATAGCCCCATGCCACGTTAAAGCCAATGAAAGAGCCGAAACCCTCCTGGGCATACATGTAGACCCCGGCCTGCAGGTCTGGACGCAAATCGGACAGCATGCGAAAAGCGTTGGCAATGAAGTAAACGCCAATGCCGGCGATGATCCAGGCAATGACAACAGGCCCCACTGCCGATGTGGCCGCCGTGTTCTGCGGCAAGCTGTAAACGCCGCCGCCCAACATTGAGCCCACCACAATCGCGATAAGGGCCAGCATGCCAAGCTTTGCTCCAGCGGGGCCTGCGCTCGGCGTAGCGTCGGCACTTGCACTTACTTGAGATTTATCAGTCATGTCTTTTCTCGCACCTTAGAAGAAAATGTCGCCCAAACATCGGACGGCCACCTTATTTATTGCCTTCCCTTCTTGATTGAAGAAACGCGGGGCGCCTTGAAGTTAATGTGCTTAGGTGTGGGATGAGGCTGTCTGTCTTCCTCGACGATGGCTCGGACCCAATAATCTCCGTTCTGATCGATGCTGACGCCCTGAATTTCATGCTCGAATCCGGGGAAGCGCTTGTCGAATTCCTGCAGCGCTTCGAGGTAGCCGGTAATGCCGGTGTCGTCGGCCGGCAGGCGCTCGCCCGGCATCAGAACAGGAATGCCCGGGGGGTAAGGCACCAGCATGCTGGCGGAGATCCGATTGGCAAAATCAGCCACTTTGACGCGTTCAGTTTGATAGCGCACCACCTTTTGGTAGGCCTCAGCGGGTGTGAGCACAGGTTCGGGTATGGAACTCACAGCATCGCTGCTGTGCTTCATCAGGTTCAGCTCTTGCATGGTGTCGTGCATCTGCTGGCACAACGCTTTGAGTGTCATCGACGCATACTTGGGTGACATGCGGGCCAGAGATGGGATGGCGTCTGTTGCCTTGGCACCCTTGTCGTAGAGCTTCTTGAACTCCAGCAGGCTCTCGATCAGTGTGCCCCATTTGCCCTTGGTGGTGCCCACCGAGAACAGAATGAGGAGGGTGTAATCGCCAGTTCGGGCAACTTCGATGCGGCGATCATCGAGGAACTTGCTGACGATACTGCCCGGGATGCCGTGGGTCAGGTGCTGACCGTCGGGCGTGATGCCGGGGCAAGTGATGCTTACCTTCACCGGGTCGAGCATGCAGTCCGCTTCGCCGATGTCTTGTGCAGCAAAGCCGTGCCAGTTGTCGCCGGCATTGAGACGCCACAGTTCAGGCGTCTGGCTCAGCAGCTTGATCGGTGCCTTATGAAAGGCGTGAACCTCGCCGCTGGCAGGATCTTTGACTTCAGTGGGCTGTAGCACATCAAAGAACCACGATGACTCACCGTCTTCTTCGGCGAGCTCTTGCTTGACGTTAACAACCGCTTGGCGGAAAGCGATGGCTTCTTCGATGGATTCCTGCACCAGTGAATAACCGCCCCTGCCCTGCATCATCGCCACGGCCACGTCGATGGAGGCAATGATGGGATAGAACGGCGACGTCGTGCCGTGCATCATGAACGAATCGTTGAAGTCGTCAAAGTCCAGCGGGGCACGCTCGCTGGGTTTGACGTGAATCATCGAGGCCATGGAAAGCGCCGGCAGCATCTTGTGCGTGGAATGCACCGCGAACAACGTGGGGCGGTTGGGCATGTCGTCGTCTACATCCATGGCAAACCGACCGCGATAGAGCGGATGGAACTTGGCGTAGGCGTACCAAGCCTCATCGAAGTGAATGCGTGGCACGCTTTCGCTAAGCTGGCCCACTACCTGATGGACGTTGTAGATGAAGCCGTCATACGTGCAATTGGTGACTACCGCATAGCTGGGGTCCGGACTGACCGCGCCGGCGGTCAAGGCACTCGACTGGATGAGCTGGCGGATGCTGTTTTTTTGTAAACGCTGTGCCGGGATGGGGCCGATCAAACCGTAGCCGTTACGGCTGGGCGTCAGGTAAACCGGCCGAGCTTGCGAGAGCGTAAGTCCATGATTGAGGGACTTGTGGCAGTTGCGGTCTACCACGGCAATCTCGTTGGCACCAATAGCGCCTTGCGCCACCACGCGGTTGGAGCCCGACGAGCCGGCCACGCCGTAGAAAGTCCATTTGGCACCAAACAGCTCGGCGGCGATTTCTTCGGATTGCTTGGGTGGCCCAGAGTGGATCAGGTAGTCACCCATTTCGGCTGTGGCGACCCCAATGTCCGCCCGCATCATGTTTTCACCGAAGAAATTGATGAACTCGACGCCGACCGGATGCTTGGTATAAGCCATGCCGCCCATGTGCCCCGGGCAATCCCAGTAGTAATCGCCGTCCTCAGTGAAGTTCTTCAGAGTAGCAAAATAAGGAGGGAGCAGCTTCTGAGCGTAGCGATGAACCGCCGTGTACACTCGGTTCGCCGTGAATTCGGCGGTTTCAGAGTACAGATAAACGTACTCGTTAATTTCTCTCAGTATGGAAACAGGAATGCCGTTGACGGTTTCCTCTTCCGAAAGCAAAAAAATGGGAACCGTGTCGTTGCGTTCGCGTATCTGCTGGATAAGTTGCTGGCTCTCGCTAACGATGGCGGGATTGCGGGTATCCCACAAAAGAGCGATGAAGCTGTAATGCGGGCTCTGCTGAATGTAGGTAAGGCCGGCCTTGGGGTTAGCGGCAAGCTGGACGTTAAAGCCTCTTTTGATGACCGCCGTCTCTAAGGCCTTGAGGGCCTGGGCGGCGGGTAGACCCGGGGTCAAACTATCGGAAACCACCACTAGCGCATTGTGAGTAAATTTCATTTCAAAGCTCTACGGTTAGGTTGGCCGGTGCGTCCGGCATTTGATACTGACGCTTGAACGTCAGTACGAGAAAACCTTTTACAGCTTGATATGCCCCATTAAATAGAGCGCAATGACCAAGATATCGATAGTTAGTAGAAGCATTAGCGCAACGCGTTCGCCCTTACCCAGCGCAACCTGAGAGGGATGATCCTGGTTACGTGCCCAAAAGAACAAAGGAAGGCCTAACGTGAGCAGCAGCGGGGTCATCGCGACATACCGAATATCGCTTGCGTACAGCATGAACAGGCAAAAGCCAGCCCCCACCAAGCTGCTGAACAGCGCCAGCCCACGTCCCGCAGGCTGGCGTCGGCTGAATTCGCCGTTCATGCAGGTCTTGATCAGATAGGCGGCCGAAGCGAAATAGGCGGGCAGCACGCAGATGGCTGAGATGGCCAATAGCGTGAGCCAGGCATGGTGTGAGAAATACACCATCACCATTACGGATTGCATAATCCCGCTACTGACCCACAGGGCGATGGATGCGGAGCCCTTGTTATTCTCAGTGGCAAACACTTTGGGGAAGGTGCCGTTGCGGGCTGCCACCTGTGGAATCTCGGCGCAGATCATGGTCCATGCCAGCCAACTGACGAGAATTGAAATAAGAACCCCGATGTTGATCAGCCACTCTCCCCAAGCGCCGGTGAGATGATTCATGACGCCAGCGGTGGACGGGTTGGGGATCTGGCTCAGGGTTTGTTGCGATAAGGTGCCAAAGGGAAGCACCGACACGATCATGCAGATGATCAGGCCCAACACGAAGCCGACCAGCGTGGCGCGCCCCACGTCCTTTTTGTTCCGGGCCCGCGCCGATAATGCAACGGCGCCTTCAACGCCGATGAAGCACCACAGGGCCACATACATGGGTGAAAGCGTTTGCGACAGAATGGAGCCAAGCGGCTTGGCGCCTGGCACGGGATGGTGGCCCCAGATATCGGCGGTTAACTGGGCGTGGTTGAGAAAGTAGCTCACTACCCCGACAAAAATTACCAGCGGAATGAGCTTCACAAAGGTACCGATGGTATTAATCATCCCCGCCGTTTTGGTGCCGGACAGCACCAGGGTATGAAAGCCCCAGATCAGGATGGAAGCGCCAACGATAGAGGTGATGTTGTTGCCACCGGTGAAGTCGCCCGGGATAAAGTAATTAAGCGTATCCATCACCATTACAGCAAACGCCACGTTGCTGAATATGGTCATGAGCCAGTAGCCCCATGCCACGACGAAGGCACTGAGAGGACCGAAACCCTCTCTGGCATACATGTAAACACCAGACTCGAGATCTGGCCGAAGATCAGAAAGCGCAACAAACGTCTTGGCGATAAAAAACATACCAAAACCGCTAACGAGCCAGGCAATGACCACCGGTCCGAGAGCTGAAGTTTCCGCCATGTTTTGCGGCAGGCTGTCTACACCGCTTCCTATCATTGAACTGACAACGATGGCAATCAGTGCCACAAGGCTGAGTTTCTGGTCGGTAGACTTAGTGCTCATACGCTCTCATTGGTTATTTCGGCGCAGTTGCCGCTCTTGATGGGGTGCCAATGGATGGAGGAAACGGACCATACAATCGATGTATCTCAGTTCGTATGGCTTAGACCGACTGGAGCAAAGATACCAGAGTAATTCACTTACCGTTGAATGGATATCTTCAATCTTAAAATAATTTAGTACGACGTATGGATGATACAAATGGTGCACGATCCGACTGTGCACGATAAGGTTTAACGTCAATGGTGTGGAGGGCAGCAGTGGCGTTAACAGGATTGAGTGGACAAGGGTGTGATCAGACTGGACTGCCCCGATAATCCCAGGCATGTCAGGCTTACGATTTGAGCATGAGGGGTAGTCCATGAGTACTCAGTGTTTTTCCCCCTTGAATTCAAGAAGGAGGCCCTTCGACAAATCGTTGCCTGGGGGTATTCAGTGGCAGAGGTTGTTGCCCGGATCGGCGTGTCGGCCCATCGCCTTGCTAGGTTGTAGTCGTGATAAGGCCGTGAGGCCCGATAATTCGGAGAAACACGCTACCGAACTTGTCGAGGCCAAGCGCGGTCTTCTGCCTCTGCGGGTCGGCATGCGATCCTCACATTCTCGCAGCTATACGCCCACGCCTTAGACTGCGCTCTGGCTCTTGGCATGCGTGCTGCCCACCCAGTGGGCAGGCAATCCACCATCGCGCTTGAGGGCACCTTGTCCCTGAATCTAGAAGGTTTGATAGATAGTTTCGTGAGAGATGCGCACCGATTTATCCTCCTGAAAATCGGTCGGAAATCGGTCGGAAATCGGTTGGCAATCTGTGCGGGCGACCAGCCCTTTACCCATTTGTGGTCCCCGCGATGTGGTTTATTCCATCCATTAAGCGGCGGCTGCCGAGAGTGTTCGATCTCACACTGAAGCACCTATGCGATACCTAACCGGAAAAGCAGCGGCGCACACGGTGGTCGAAATCAGGCCTAACCTGCCCCGTCCTACTTTTCATGTCGCGGCATGCTCCCGCAAAAGGCTTGATAGCAGACATTTTTTAGGAGCGAATGGAGATGGCCTCTTGAGTCGCCCACGAAAAACCCGCCTTGTGGGCGGGTTGCGGGCAGAGCGACGATAAGCCGGGCTGCGAAAGCGGGTCAGACGCGGCCGGGATAGACCGGGCGGGCGCTGGAGCGGGATCACCCCTCCAGCGACGACATGAAGACGATTTAGGCCGTCGTGGCTTCAGCTTCCTGCTGGGCGCTGGTGTGGCGGTTGACGGCGCTCAGGATTGCCAGGAAAGACGAGGTCACGATATCGGCGTGGATACCGACCCCGAAACCCGAGGGGCTGTCGCCGATACGCATTTCCACGTAAGTGGCGGCGCGGGTCTCAGCGCCCGAGCCGATGGCGTGCTCGTTGTAGTCCATGATCTTGATCGCCAGGTCCAAGGCATTCACAAAGGCAGAGATCGCGCCTTCGCCCGAGCCTTTCAAGGTGCGTACCTGGCCGTCGTGCTCAACATCCACCTCAATGGTGAATTGCTGGCCACTATCGGCATGAGGCTGGCTGATGATGTTGTGCTTGAGCAGCTTGTAGTGTTTTTTGCAGTTCAGGTACTCAGACTCGAAAATGCCGTATACGTCGGCCGGTGTCACTTCCTTGCCGGTGGAGTCGGTCACGCGCTGAATGGCGCGGCTAAATTCGATTTGCATGCGACGTGGCAAGACCAGACCGTGTTCCTGTTCCAGCAGGTAGGACACCCCTCCCTTGCCAGACTGGCTGTTGACGCGGATCACCGCATCGTAGCTGCGGCCCAGATCGGCCGGGTCGATGGGCAGGTAAGGCACTTCCCAGAGCTCGTCGGATTTTTGCTGGGCCAGACCCTTTTTGATGGCGTCCTGGTGGGAGCCGGAGAACGCGGTAAAGACCAGATCACCCGCGTAAGGGTGACGTGGATGGACTGGCAACTGGTTGCAGTACTCGGCGGTGCGGCGCACTTCGTCGATATCGGAGAAGTCCAGCTCAGGGTCCACACCCTGGGTGTACAGGTTCAGGGCCAAGGTGACCAGGCAGACATTGCCGGTACGCTCACCGCTACCGAACAGGCAGCCTTCAATACGATCCGCGCCAGCCATTACGGCCAGCTCAGCTGCTGCCACGGCAGTGCCACGGTCATTGTGCGGGTGTACGCTCAAGGTGACGTTGTCGCGTTGTTCCAGATTGTTGTGCATCCATTCGATCTGGTCGGCGTACATATTGGGCGTGGTGGCCTCAATGGTAGCGGGCAGGTTCAAAATAACGCGCTCGTCCTTGGCCGGACCCCAGGTCTTGACGACGGCGTTGCACACATCCAGGGCAAATTCGGGTTCGGTGGTGCTGAATACTTCGGGCGAGTACTCGTAGCCCCATTGGGTTTGCGGGTACTTGGCCACTTCGCTTTTGACCAGACGCGTGCCGGTCAAGGCAATTTCCTTGATCTCGTCTTTACTCAGGTTAAAGACAATCTTGCGAAAGGCAGGAGCGCAGGCGTTGTACAGGTGGATGATGGCGCGCTTGGCTCCTGCAGCCGCCTCGACCGTGCGTTTGATCAGGTCTTCACGCGACTGCGTCAGCACAATGATGGTGACGTCGTCGGGAATGCGGTTCTCGTCAATCAGCTTGCGAACGAAATCGAAGTCGGTCTGCGACGCGGAAGGGAAACCGACCTCGATTTCCTTGAAACCGATTTTGACGAGCTGCTCGAAAAAGCGCAGTTTACGAGCCACATTCATGGGTTCGATCAAGGACTGATTGCCATCGCGCAGGTCAGTGCTCATCCAGATGGGCGCTTTGGTAATGCGCTTGGACGGCCAGGTGCGTTCAGCAAAGTCGCGATCAAAGGCGACAAAAGGACGATACTTTTGAGAGGGGTTTTTCAGCATTGCCATGGGGATACCTGTCGGACAAAAAGTGTGGATTACTTCTTGCCGTCACCAGCGATTGCAGCATTTACGTAGGCCGGTGGCGGCACAAATGACGTAGATGTGGCTGAGTATTGGCTGCCGAACTGCCACGGGACACTAGGCCCGGCAACCGGACGCTAGTAGTAGCAGGCAGGATAGGCTGGAGACAGGGGCCGAAAAGCGGCCTTCACGCACGGAACGCGACAAGGCTGCTTCAGCGGCGGGGCTGAAACCTTGGCATGCGTAGGAGGATGGGCGTGCGTAAGTCATGACCGTAAGTCAAACACAAAAAAAACAGGAAGGCAAGCGTTACGCCTGCGGTTCATGGCGTTCGTAGTCGGCTTGAAGCAGGCGACTTTGCTGCTGAGCCAGTTCTATTTTGCCAAAGCGACCGGCACGCAGTTCGCGATGGGCGCGTTGTAAATCACCCACAGTCAACGGGCTGCGTTGGTCGGGCCAGGTCCATAAAATGACTTCCCGAGCCGGGCGGCTGAGGGATCGGGCCAGTTGGGCCACCGTAGCCTCGTCAATAATGCGTTGCTGGTTGCGTCGCATGACCGCTTGTACGAAGCCATACAAAAGATAGGCAATAATGAGGGTTATGACGCCCACGACCGTCCACCAGAAAAACGGGTTGTATTGCTTGATCAGCGCCAGGTTCTGAATGCTCAGGGCCTGCAGGCCGGAGTAATCCAGACCACGCCCAAAGCTGATAAGACGGTTGAGCAGGTCCCACCAGATAATGGCGACCACGATAGTGACTACGGTGCAGATAATAGTGGCCGTGGCGCACAGTTTGAACAGTGTGTTGCGCAGAGCCTGACTATCGTTGGCGGTGGGTGTCTGGGCGTTGTCAGTTTTCATGGAAACGATTGTACCTATGCTTACGCGTCAGTCACTAGATTTACGCCAGCAGCAAACGCTGGTTTTGACGCCGCAATTGCAACAGTCTATTAAAGTGTTGCAGCTATCGGGTGCCGAGCTGGAGCAGGAATTGGCTCAGGCTTTGCTGGAGAATCCGTTGCTGGAGCGTTTGGACGTGCAGGCGGATGTCGCCGCCGATCCATTGCCGGAAGCCGTTTCGGGTGAGGCGGAATCCTCGTGGGCGAGCCTGGAGTTTCCAAAGCATCTGGGCGACAAGGAGGACCCGGACTGGACGCCGGAGTCGGCCATGGATCAGGACCTGGTGGCTTACCTGGTCGAGCAGTTGGGCTTGTTGCGTTTGAGCGACCGTGACCGGGCCTTGGCGCAAATCTTGATCGAAGAACTGGACGATAACGGCTACCTGCCGATGTCACTGGACGAGGTGCTGGCGTGCCTGCCTGCCGAGCTGGGCATTGATGACAGTGACTTGCGCTGCGCACTGGCCCAGGTGCAATCCCTGGACCCCGCCGGTGTCGGCGCTCGGGACCTGTCTGAATGTTTGAGCTTGCAACTGCTGCACCAGGCCAGACAGCTCGAACCCGCCTTGCTGGAGTGTGCCCTTTATCTGGTGCGCGAGCATGTCAGCGTCCTGGCCTCTCCCAGCCAGTTGCGACAGCGTTGCGCTGGCCGTTATTCGGCTGAACTGGTTGAGCGTGCCCATCATCTGGTCTTGAGGCTGGACCCCAAACCGGGCCGTGCCTGGACGCAGAATGTCTCGGCTTATGTCGTGCCCGATGTGTTGCTGGTTCGGGGCAAGGACCGCTGGCAAGCGGCCCTCAATCCCTTGGCTGTGCCACGGCTGCAATTGGTCAAGCTGCACGACTATGACATCGAGACACACCCAGCCTTGTTGGCGGAACGGCAAAAGGCCACTGGCCTGCTGCGCAGTGTGAACAGCCGCTTTGTGACGATATTGCGGGTGGCGCAAGCGATTGTGCAAATGCAGCAGGACTTCTTTACCCAGGGCATTGCCGCCTTAAAACCCATGCAATTGGCGGATCTGGCAGCAGAGTTGGATTTGCACGAGTCCACGATCTCACGTGCGACGCGGCAAAAGTACATGCAAACCCCGCATGGCGTGATGGAACTCAAGCAGTTCTTTACCGTGGGCTTGAGCAGTACGGACGGCAAAGCCGATATGTCGGCCGCCTCGGTACGAGCCCAGATTGTGCAGATGATTCGCGAAGAGTCGCCTGCCAAGCCTTTGTCGGACCAGCAGATTACCGATCTTTTGCAGGCCCAGGGCTTGACGTTGGCACGCCGCACGGTAGCCAAGTATCGGGAGGCGGAAGGGTTGGCCCCGGCTTCACAGCGCAAGATGCGGGCAGCTGCCGGGGTTTAGCTGCGAGGGCCGCGTATCTGCCTTCGTGGGGCGATTGCGGTGACGATCCGGCGCTGACACGTGCTGGGCTGCCTCCTGCCAGACGCATGCCGGGGCGTTTCCTAGCTGAACAGCCAGGGCTCCTGCCGTTTGCGCTTTTCCTCGTAGGCCTGGATCATTGCCTGCTTTTGCTCGGTGATGCTGATGTCATCCAGGGCCAGTAGCAGACGGCGTCGGCGTTCGGGCTCCACGTGGAAAAGGATGGGTGGTTGGGGGCCGCTCAGCGTGCAAGCCTGTAGATCCACTGTCCATTCATCCCAGGGATGACGGGCGACGGTGGCAAACAGGGCGTCTACCTGAGCGGTACTGAGCGTTATGGGTAATAAGCCATTTTTAAAGCAGTTATTGCGGAAAATGTCGGCAAAAGAAGGCGCAATCAGTACGACAATGCCCAAATCCTTCAGCGCCCATACCGCGTGCTCGCGGCTGGAGCCGCAGCCAAAGTTCTCCCGTGTCAGCAAAATACGCGCTCCTTGCGCACTGGGCTGATTCAGGCAAAAACGGCTGTTCGGCTCGCGTTCGGCCCGTGGTTTGCCCGGATAGCCGATGTCAGCGTATCGCCAGTTGTCAAAGGCATAAGGGCCAAAGCCGGTGCGTGACAACGAGGTCATATATTGCTTGGGCAAAATGGCATCGGTATCCACATTGGCGCGGTCCAGTGCAATCAGGCGCGAGCGTACGGACGTAAATGCGGTGTTGAGGCTCATGGGGTCTCCCAATGTCGGATATCAACCAGGTGGCCCGCAATTGCGGCTGCGGCGGCCATGGCCGGACTCATCAGGTGGGTGCGCCCCAAGGCGCCCTGCCGCCCTTCGAAATTGCGGTTGGAGGTGGAGGCGCAGCGCTCGCCCGGCTTTAAGCGATCCTCGTTCATGCCCAGGCACATGGAGCAGCCTGGCTCGCGCCATTCAAAACCGGCTTGCATGAAAATCTGGTCCAAGCCCTCTTGCTCGGCCTGACGACGCACCAGACCCGAGCCGGGGACCACCAAGGCTTGCAGCACGGTGCTGGCCACGCGCTTGCCCTTGACCATGGCGGCCGCACTGCGCAGATCCTCAATGCGCGCATTGGTACAGGAACCAATAAACACCCGGTCTATGGCGATACCCGCCAGCGGCTGGCCGGCCTGCAAAGCCATATAGTTCAATGCGCGTTGCGCATCAGCTTGTTTGCCCGTGGCGGCGGTCAAGGGGTCAGGCACACGCTGGTCGATGGCCAACGCCATATCGGGGGAGGTTCCCCACGTAACAGTGGGGGCGACCTGCGTGGCGTCGATCTGCAAGTGCTGATCGTATTGGCAGCCCTCATCGCTGACCAATGTGCGCCAGTACGATTCCGCCTTGTTCCAGGCTTCGTCTTTCGGTGCCAAGGGACGACCGCGCACATAGTCCAGAGTCTTGTCGTCCACAGCGACCAGGCCAATACGGGCACCCGCTTCGATCGCCATATTGCACAAGGTCATGCGCCCTTCCATCGACAAGGCGCGGATGGCAGGGCCGGTAAATTCAATGGCACAGTCCCGCCCGCCATCCGCGCCCAGGCGGGCAATGATGTGCAGGATCAGATCCTTGGCGGTGCTGGTGGCTGGCAGTTCGCCTTGCACATCTACTTGCAGGCTGCGCATGCGTTTTGCGGCCAGACATTGCGTGGCCAGAACATGCTCCACCTCGGAAGTGCCAATGCCAAAGGCCAAGGCCGCAAATGCGCCATGCGTGCTGGTATGGGAATCGCCGGCCACGATGCTGGAACCGGGCAAGCTCATGCCCTGTTCGGGTCCGATCACGTGGATGATGCCTTGGCGCTCGTCATCCAGCCCGAAGTAGCGCAGCCCAAACTCCCGGCTGTTGATCTCCATCTGGTCAATTTGCGCCTGGGCCAGGGGGTCTGCCAGACGCTGATTGCGGCGACGAGTGGGCACGTTGTGGTCGACCGTGCTCAGTGCGGTTTCCGGGCGACGCACGTGACGCCCGGCCAGACGCAAACTCTCGAAGGCTTGCGGACTGGTGACTTCGTACAACAACTGGCGGTCTATGTAGATCAGATTATGCTCATCGTCTAACGCTGCCACGCGATGTGTATCCCAGAGCTTTTGAAACAGGGTGCGGGCGGGGTTCATGACGGGGACACCTTCAAGGCATAAGCCGGGCCGGCTTTGTGCAGACGACTCTGAATCGGCTCGTGGGTCAGGGCGGCGATTTCTTCAGCCATTGCTTGCAGCTTTTCCAGATTCAAACCGGTTTCCACGCCGCTGATCTGGAACATATGCGCCAGATCTTCCAGGCTGGCATTGCCGCTGGCACCCGGAGCATAAGGGCAGCCGCCCAAACCGGCCAGTGCTGCATCGAAACGACGCCCTCCTTCGCGGTACGCCGCCCAGGCATTGGCCAGCGCCAGACCGCGGGTGTCATGAAAATGGCCGGTGACGCCCTGCTCGCCATACAGGCTCAAAGCGGCTTGGGTCAGGCGCTCTACATCCACGGGCGAACCCATGCCGGTGGTATCGCACAGGCTGACGGAGCTGGCTCCCATACGCTGTACTTCTTGCATCAAGGCAATCACGTGTGCGGAGGCGACGGAGCCGCTAAAGGGGCAGCCAAAAGCGGTGGACAGGGACACGTTGACGGGCGTGTTGCCCGCTGCTTCCAGGACCTGCTCCAACTGGGCCAGTGATTGCGCAATCGTCATGCGCAGATTGGCCTGGTTATGCGCTTCAGAGGCCGAAAATACAAAGTTCAGCTCATCCATACTGGCCGCTAAAGCCCGTTGCGCACCGCGCAGATTGGGAACCAGGGCGGTGTAACAGACGTGAGGGTCGCGTGCGGTCAGGCTGGCCAGCTCGTCGGCATCCGCCAGGGAGGGAATGGCTTTGGGCGAGGTAAAGGATGTCAGCTCGATCTTGCGCACGCCGCATTCAGGCAGGGCGTGCGCGATACGCAGCTTGTCCGGGGTAGGCACCCAGCGCGGCACGATTTGCAGGCCGTCACGCAAGGTGACGTCGCTGATCAATACGGTACTCATTCCACGATTCCTTGTTCACGCAGTGTTCGGCAGCGCTCCGGGCTCATGCCCAGTTCTTGCAGGATGCTGTCCGTGTGTTCGCCCAACTCCGGCCCCAACCACTGGGTGGCGCCGGGGCTGCGGCTGAGCTTGGGCACGATGCCGGGTATGGTCAGTTCCTGGCCGTCCTCCAATGTGTGTTTTTCCAGCATGCCGCGGGCCTGGTAGTGTGGGTCATTCAGAATGTCGGCAGCAGTGTAGATGCTGCCGCTGGGAACTTCGGCCTGCTCCAATGCCGTCAGCACGTCGGTCAGGCTGCGAGCGCCGGTCCAGTCGCCGATGGTCTGGTCCAGCATGGCGCTGTGTTCCACGCGTCCGGCGTTGTCCGACAGGCGTGAGTCGCTGGCCAGATCGGGGCGGCCCATGGCCTGCATCAGGCGAATGAAGATGGCATCGCTATTGGCCGCAATCACCACCCACTTGCCGTCACCGGTAGGATAGGTGTTGGAGGGGGCAATGCCGGGCAGGCTCGCTCCGGTGCGTTCGCGTTGATGACCGTTCAGTTGATAGTCCGGAATCAGGCTTTCCATGATGGCAAAGACCGATTCGTACAAGGCCACATCAATCATTTGGCCCTGCCCGCCTGACTGATGCAGATGGTGCATGGCCAGCAGCGCCCCAATGGTGCCGTACAGCGAAGCCAGCGTATCGCCCAGGCTGACACCGGCCCGTACGGGAGGACGATCCGGGTAGCCGGTGCCATAACGCAGGCCGCCCATACATTCTGCGATGGCTGCAAAGCCGGGGCGTCGGTGATAGGGACCGTCCTGCCCGTAGCCGGAGACGCGCACCATGATCAGGCGCGGGTTCAGTGCATGCAGTGTTTCCCAGCCCAGACCCCAGCGTTCCAGCACGCCGGGGCGAAAATTCTCAATAACGATATCGCTTTGCAGGGCCAGTTCACGGGCAATGTCCTGGCCTTCGGGCTGGCGCAGGTCCAGTGCAATGGAACGCTTGTTGCGGCTTTGCACGCGCCACCACAGGGAGGTGTCCTTGTGCAGTTGCCGCCAGCGGCGTAGCGGGTCGCCCTTGCCGGGCGGTTCAATCTTGATGACATCGGCCCCGAATTGGGCCAGCAGGCTACCGGCATAGGGGCCGGCAATCAGTGAGCCCAGCTCCAGGACTTTGATGCCTTTGAGCGGGGGGGCGGTAAAGCTGTTTTTATCCATTTCTGTTTCCTCCAATGATTGATTCTGGAATAGAAAAAGAAAGTGGAAAAGCAATGAAATATTATGCTGCCATCGTAAAAAACGTGGATGGAAGATAAATAAAAACCCGCATGAAGCGGGTCTTTTTTTAAAGTGTTCTGGGAAGCCAAAGAATAATATCGGGAAAGATGGTCAGAATAATAATGGCCAGAATTTCCAATGCTACAAAAGGCAAGGCTCCTCGTGTAATTTGCTGTAGCGAGATCTGTGGTGCAATGCCCTTGATGACATACAAATTCAATCCGACAGGAGGGGTAATGACCGCCATTTCGCAGGCGATAATCATGACAATCCCAAACCACAAAGGGTCATAACCCAGAGCCACAATAACCGGCAATAAAACAGGCGTGGCAATCAGAATCAGGGAGACAATATCCAGGAACATGCCGACCGCAATTAAGAACAGCAGCACGAACAGCAAAATAAGCCAGGCCGGCTGAGACGAAGCCGTAATTAAGGACACCAGCTTTTGCGGAATCATCAGGCGCGTCATGATATAGCCAAATAGCAGCGCCGCAGCCAGAATGAGCAGGATCATGCCACTGGTCACCGCAGTGGAGCGCAGAATTTGCAAGGCGACGCGCCAGTTCATTTCCTTGTAGGCGATGGCGATGATAAAGGCGCCCGCAGCACCAATGCCTGCTGCTTCTGTTGGCGTGGCAATACCCATGTAAATCGTGCCCAGCACCAGCAGGATCAGCAGCGCGGCGGCCCAGATGTCTTTCAGGGCAGTCAGCTTCTGAGTCCAGGTGACGACTTCGGCATTGCGGGGAGCTGCTTCGGGTTTGAACACCGCAACCAGCGCTACATAGATCACCATCATGATGGTTACCATCAATGCAGGCAGCAAGGCGCCAATGAATAGTTTGCCGATGGACTGGTCCGCCATTTCGCCATAGAGCACAAAACCGATGCTGGGTGGAATCAGCAGGGCCAAGGCACCAGCGGCGGCAATTGTTCCGCCCGACAGGCTAGGCGAGTAACCGCGCTTGAGCATTTCAGGAATGGCAAAGCGACCAATCGTGGCGGCCCCCGCTACGCTGACGCCGCTCATGGCACCGAAAACGGCCGAGCTGCCCACACTGGCTACAGCCAAACCACCAGGTAAACGGTTCAGCCACAGGTAAAACAGTTGATAGAGCTTGCCGCCAATGCTGGTGCGCGCGATGACCTCGCCCATCAAAATGAACAGCGGGATGGCGATCAGGGAATAGCTGGCCATGCCGCGGTGCAAGGTGGCAGGAATCACATCCAGGCCGGCTAGACCGGACTTCATCAGAATGCCGGAAATGCTGGCCACACCCAGTGCGGCAAAAATGGGGGTACCGATAACCATCAGGATGGTAAAGCAGGCCATCATCAGGCTGAAAATGAGCATGGAATCCATGTCAGAACTCCTTGATGCTGTCGTTGGATTCCACACTGTCCGGGATGAACAGTCGGCGCAGGGTTGCCAGACCCAGCAAGGTGCCACCTAGCGGGATCATGCCGTACGCGATCCACAGTGGGAAACGCAGCATGGAGGCCGAGCGATAGTTGCGGGCAAGGGCGGTTTCTACCACCGACATCCCGGCCCACAAGAGCACCAGGCAGAAAAACAGAATGCACAGTTGCGAGATGCAGGTCGCCAGACGCTGGCCGCGCGGTGAAAAGCGCATGTGGAAGGCCTCGACACTGACGTGGCGGTTCTCCAGATGGACCCAACCTACGGATAACCAGGAGCAGACCAGTAGCAGGTACACGCACACTTCGGTGATGTAGATGCTGGGACTGTTAAAGACATAGCGAGCTATCACGCCGTAGGTGCAGGCAAGCATCAGGGCGGCGAGGGCCACTTCGGCAAGCAGAATGGCAAGCCGATTACTGCCGCGCGCAAAGGCGCCCAGAAAATGAATAAGTGGATTCATGGTGTCTCCCCACGCGCAAAGCGCGCCGGTGCTGGGCACGGCGCGCCGTCACGTGTGATCAGGGCTGGCGGGTTTTTTCGATCAGTTCCAGATAGGCTGGGCCGTTCTCAACCTGCTTGCTCCATTCTTCAATGGCGGGGCGGGTCTGTTCACGCATCTGGGCCAGTTGGGCCGGCTCGACACGATTGATAGTCACCCCGGCTTGTTCGTAGCGTTGCAGAGCCTGGTCTACAAAGGCATTGACGCGCTCAAACTGCTCCTGGTCTCGCTGCTGGGCAGCCTTGATGAGGATCTCCTGCAGATCAGCGGGCAAGGACTCCCATTTCTTGCGATTGATGGCGAGCACCGAAACGTCGATGCCAAAGTTGGCGATGGACAGGTGCTTGGCCACTTCGTACAGATTGCGTCCAATGCCCGTCAGCAAGGGGCGCGGGGTGGCGTCGATCACGCCACGGTCAAAAGCCAGATAGAGTTCAGACGAGGGCATGCCGGTGGGCGAGCCCCCCAGCAATTGCAGTGCGCGAGCGTCCATGGAGCTGGTCGAGGCCCATACTTTGCCTTTGACGTCGGCAGCCGAATTGATCGGTGCCTTGCGGCTGTAAAACTCGTACGGGTCCCAGGGCGCCAGGCCCAGCACCACGGCATCATGTGTGTCGCGCAGCTCCTGCTCGGCACCCAGCTTGAACAGGCCCTGGTCCAGAGCCCGCTTGAGGTGGGCGGTGCTGTCAAAGAGGAACGGCAGGGTAAAAATGTTGAGCGCGGGCACCGTGCCGCTGGGGTAGGTGCTGGTCATGTTGACCATGTCCACGTCGCCGCGGGACAAAGCGGGCAGTTCCTCGTAACCGTCAAACAGCTGGCCGGAATGGAACACATTGATCTTGATTCGGCCCTGGCTTTCTTTCTCGACGGTCTGGACGAAATTCTCGATGGGTTTCCAGGCGTACTCGTAGGCCGGCGGCAAATAGGTTGAAAAGGTCAGTTCCACTTCCTGGGCGTGGGCTGGCGAACTACCCAGCGCCAGGGTGCAGGCGGCCAGAGCCGCTGTCAGGGCTTTTTTCATGCATGTCTCCTGTGGTTTCTTTTTTGTTTCGTGTTTAAAGCGTGTGCAGATGAGCGATCAAGCCTGCAGAGGGCAGCACTTCGGCGTATTTGCTGGCCATGTCGATCAGATTGCTGCGGTGTTGGGCTGCCGAGCGGTCCGCTACCGCATCTTCAGCCACGAACGGGGCAAATCCTGACTGCAGGCTGTCCACCACACTGGCGCGCACGCAACCGCTGGTCGTCGCACCTGCCACTATCAGCATGTCGCAGCCTTGATGGGCCAGCAGGGCGGACAACGGCGTGCCGTAAAAGGCGGAGGCCTGTGTTTTGTGCAGGATGATGTCTTGCTGGGGGTCGTAGTCCAGTCGGGGGTCCAGCTCACAGGCTGGCGAATCACGCAGCAGGCAGCGCAAGGACGAGGCCTTGCTGAGCCACAGATTGGCGTCGGCCAGGTGGGTTTCATAGCCGATGATGGTGAATATCACGCGGCCTTTGCCGCGCATGGCGCCAATCAAGCGGTTGGTCTGTTCGATCTGGCTGTCACAGTCCGAGGCCAGCGGCGTCAAGCCGGGCTCGGTAAAGCCACGTTGAAAATCGATAACGAGCAAAACCGGCTGGTGCCCCATGGGCAGGGTGCCATCAAAGCCCCCTTTCAGATTGTCGCTGTCGCGCATCGTGTCTGTCCCCTCACTTTATTTCTCTGACTTGGATAATCAGATTCCGTATTATTGACCTAGTCTGTCATCGCTATTGGTGTGAGTACAGCGTCAAATTGCGATGGTGCTATCGCGATTGATGATGGTAGAGCGCTTGTCGGCCTGCCTCTCCTAGGATGGAATACTGGCTTATGAACATTGATCCCAAATCTTTGCGGCTGTTTTTACTGGTGCTCGAACGGGGCACCATTTCGGGGGCTGCCGAGCAGTCTCACATTGCCCCTGCTGCCGTCAGCAAACGTCTGAGCGATCTGGAACAGCAGTTGGGCGCCGCCCTGATCGAGCGCAGCAACAAGGGTGTCTATCCCACCGCGGCGGGTAAATCGCTGGCCGCCATGTCCCAGCGGTTGCTGGACGATATGGACGCCATGGGCGCGTTAATGCGAGATTTTGCCGGGGGGGCGACCGGGCATGTGCGGATTGCAGCGAATCTGTCGTCGATTACGCAGTTCTTGCCGCAAGCCCTGAGCTCTTTCATGGCACGCCATCCCAAAGTGCGGGTATCCCTGGAGGAGCGGATCAGTGCCGGGGTGGCGCAGGCGGTGGCGGACAATAACGCCGATCTGGGGGTTTTGATTCGAGGCGTGGGCAGCGCCGAGGTGGAGTATTACGATTATCGGCAGGATGAGCTGGTTCTGCTGGTGCCTGCCCGCCATCCCTTGGCCGACCGGCCCGAGCTGGCCTTTGCCGACACACTGGATTTTGACTATGTCGGCATGCACACCGGTAGTCATCCCAATCTTTTGCTCTTGCGCGCGGCCAGCGAGCTGGAACGTACCTGGCGTTGCCGCGTCCAGGTCACCAGTTATGACGCTCAGTGCCGCATGATTGAGGCCGGCCTGGGCATTGGCGTACTGCCTCGTTCCGTGGCCGAATCCTACGTACAGAGTCTGGGTCTGGCCATGTGCGTCATTCGGGAGCCGTGGACGCGCCGCCGGGTCGCCTTGTGCGTACGCAGCCGCTATAGCCTGTCCCCTGCTGCCCGCCTGCTGATGGACCACCTGTTGCAAAATTGATGCGTTTTTTCCCGCCTTGAGTCCGGTGGGCACTGCCCGGTAGCAGGCCGTTCCCAGGAGGCACAGAACGTTCAGGTGTTCTTAATGAGAATGACTCTTGATCTTTTTGCGGTTCTTGATAATAATGGTTCTCATGTTTATCTGCATATGTAACGCAATCACCGAGCGTCAAGTACAAGAAGCAGTACGAGGCGGCGCTTCCAGTCTGGCAGACCTTCAAGGTCAGCTGGGCGTGGCGTCGTGCTGTGGCTGCTGCGCGGAGACGGCTCAGGACTATTTACCGGGTGGGCGCTATGCCAATCAAGCCATGATTGCCAGCCTCGAAACCGCCCGGGTGGATTCGGCTGCCAACGACAGCCTGATCCCTGTTCCCGAGTTCGGCCGCCTTGTCTGTCGCGCTTAAGCGCGTGATTTCAATCAGGATTGTCGCTTCCCGCTCTTCGTAGTGGGAATGATTGTTGTTAGTCCTGTTACTAACCCAAAAGTGCAACGCTTTCTGGGTGCCTGACCCTTTTTTAAGCCGTTGCCCTCGAGTGCATGGTAGCCTGTCACCTTCATCCCCCACCCCGATTTTGACTACGTCGCACCTGCTTGTGATAGCGGCAGTGAGGTCTTGTGTGGGGGCTCGGCGCGTCCTTGGGGGGAGCGCCGTCAGATTTACAGGAGAACAGCATGTTTGGCGATAAAGTGGTAATTCAGCATTTGAACAAGCAGTTAAAGAACGAGCTGACAGCGATTAATCAATACTTCTTGCACGCTCGCATGTTGAACCATTGGGGCTTTAACAAGCTGGGCAAACACGAGTATGACGAATCCATCGGCGAGATGAAACATGCCGATATGCTGATCGAACGTATCTTTATGCTCGATGGCCTGCCTAACCTGCAGGATATGCACAAGATCATGATCGGCGAGAACGTGCCTGAAGTGCTTGGCTGTGACTTGAAGCTGGAACAGACAGCGCGTCAGACGGTGGTAGAAGCCATTGAGTACTGTGAGTCCGCGCGTGACTATGTCTCTCGTGATCTATTTTTGAAGATTCTGGACGACACCGAGGAACACATTGACTGGCTGGGCACGCAGTTGGAACTGATCGAGAAAGTGGGTCTGCAAAACTACCTGCAATCGCAGATGGGCGATCACGACGAGTAAGTCTGTGCTGAACGCGCAGGCCACAAAAAAAGCACCCGTTTTGACGGGTGCTTTTTTATTGCCGTTTCAGGAGCCGGAGTCGGTCTTGAACCTGGAGCGTCGGGGCGCGCTGGTCGTAATAGCCAGCAGCCGTCAGCGATCAGCGTGTCCTTAAAAGGACTTGCTCGGACAGCCGGGCACCTTGCCCCAGGCATTGTTGGGACCACAGTACTTGTTCCGGGCTTCCCAGGAGCAGCTGGGGCGATCGAAAAAGCCTTTTTTGCTACAGGCATTCAACTCTTGCTGCAATTGTGCCTGCCAGGCCCCGCCGTTATTGCTGGCAATCTGAATATCTTGTGGTGGGGGTGGCGGGGGGGTGCCAACCTCCACCGGCTGAATCGCCTCGGCATCACCCAGGTTCACCCGGGCGATTCCCTGCAGCTCCCGATTCTGCTCGGACATGGCAATCTGAATGGCCTGCTCCAGGGAAATGGATGTGGTCGCCAGCGCAATGGGCGGTTTTTCTTCGGTAAGCGTCGAGGTATCGATTTCCCAGGCAATAGGCGTGGGCTCCTCGGGTACCCCTAAGCGGCCATTGACCAAAGGTTGTGGCGGCTGGGCGGTAAAGGGCTTTCCATCGGCATCAAGCGTAGGCAGATCGGATGGATCAGGTGCACTGACGACCATGGATTTTTCAGGGCCGTGCGCGATGAGCCAGTTCCCCAGTTCCAGGCCGCCCCACACTGAAGCACCTGCGGCCAGCAGCAAGACAGCAATGATAAAACGCCAGGGCATAAGCGATGTCTCGGTTTTGAATCAGGGGCGATCCGGTCAGCCGGATGCGCGTTATTAAAAGAATAGAGCCGTCATTGTAGCGAACTGTCGGCTCTGCTCTTGTGACAGAATTAGACGGCATCCCCGAAAACGTGTCCACCATGTTCACGTAATGCGTGGAATTCAATGCCTGGATTGAGCTCCTGCGCCACACGCAATTGCGCTGGCGAGCTTGCTAAAAAGGCAGTGGCCTCGACCACGTCATAGGCAATATTGCCAGCGTTAGTCTCGATGAACTTCTTCATGTCTTTAGGGTCTTTGGCCGTGACCCAGCGAGCCATGTTGAAGCGGCTGGACGACAGGCGGGCTTCCACGCCATATTCTGTTTTCAGACGATGGGCCACCACTTCAAACTGCAATTGGCCCACGGCGCCCAAGAGCATCATGCCGCCTGCCATATGGGGGCGAAACACTTGAATGGCGCCTTCTTCGCCCAGCTGGGTCAAGCCGGTACGCAATTGTTTGGTGCGTAAAGGATCTTTGACCTCAATGGATTGAAAGAGTTCAGGGGCAAAGAACGGCAGGCCGGTAAACTGCAGATTTTCGCCTTCGGTCAGCACGTCGCCCAGTTGCAGAATGCCGTGGTTGGGCACACCGATGATGTCGCCTGCAAACGCATCGTCCAATAGCTCGCGACGCTGGGACAGAAAGGACACCACGTTATTGGGGCGAATCTCTTTGCCGGTACGTGATACTTTCAGTTTCATGCCACGCTTGAAATGCCCGGAGCTGACACGAACAAAGGCGACGCGGTCGCGGTGAGCGGGGTCCATATTGGCTTGCACCTTGAAGACCACACCACTGAATTTGGGCTCGTCGGGCTGCACTTCGCGTTGCAGGGCGGCGCGTGGGCCCGGCGCAGGAGCCAGATCCACCAGCGCGTCCAATACTTCTTGCACGCCAAAGTTGTTGATGGCCGAACCAAAGAATACCGGGGTTTGCTTGCCTGCCAGGAACAAGTCCAGGTTGAACTCGGGCGCTGCTGCATTCAGCAGTTCGATCTCTTCCTGCGCTTTTTCAAATGGCTCGCCAAAGCGCTCGGCAATCACGGGGTTGTCCAGGCCAGGGATGATCTCATCCTCGCCATGACGCTCCTGACCGGGCTTGAACACACGCATATGGTTGGCGCGCAGATTGAACACGCCGCCAAAGCGACGCGCCATCCCGATCGGCCAGGAAAACGGCACCACTTCCATACCCAGGTGCGATTCAATTTCCGACAGGACATCCAGTGGCTCTTGAACTTCGCGGTCCAGCTTGTTCACAAAGGTGATGATGGGCGTATTGCGGGCCCGGCACACTTGCAAGAGGCGAATGGTTTGCGGTTCCACACCGTTGGCGGCGTCAATGACCATCAAGGCAGCGTCCACGGCGGTCAGCACCCGGTAGGTGTCCTCGGAGAAGTCCTGGTGACCGGGGGTGTCCAGCAAGTTGATGACGCAGTCGCGGTATTCCATCTGCATGACCGAGGAGGCCACCGAGATACCCCGTTGCTTTTCAATTTCCATCCAGTCCGAGGAAGCGTGGCGGCTGGCTTTACGAGCCTTGACGCTACCGGCAATCTGAATCGCGCCCGCGAACAGCAGCAGTTTTTCAGTCAGTGTGGTCTTACCCGCGTCAGGGTGAGAAATAATGGCAAAAGTGCGGCGTTTCTTGACTTCAGAGCGTATGTCACCGGACGACATTGAAAATCCTTGTGGCAGCGCCAGTCTGGCGCGTGGAAAACAGTGAGCGAATTATCCGTAAAGCAGGGCCTGGGGGCAAGCGCAGGCGCGCACGAGGCTAACGTGACACGCTGGCCAATACCGTTCCTGCCAGAATAAATAGCGAACCGAACACGCGGTTCAACAGCCGGACGTGGCTGGCCTGACGAAGCACATGCAACATGCGTGCCGCCAAGGAGGTGTAGCAACCCATGGCCACCAGATCCGTAAAGCACAGGGTCAGGGCAATGAGCAGGTATTGCAATGGCATCGGCCGATTCACGTCCAGAAACTGGGGCATGATGGCCAGCAGAAATACCAGACCCTTGGGGTTGGTGATGTTGATCAGACAACCCCGAAGCAGCAAATCGCGGATGCGAAAGTCGCTGGGCGCCTGACCGGTGACTTGTACCGGCATGGCGTCGGTGCGCAGTTGCTTCCAGCCCAGATAAATCAGGTAGGCTGCGCCCAGCCACTTGAGCGTGGTGAACGCCAGTTCCGAGCGCGCCAGAACTTGTCCCAATCCCAGGCTGATGATGAACACCTGAATCATGATGCCGATATTCAGGCCGATCGCCATCCAGTAGCCACGCTTGAAGCCGTATTTCAGGCCGGATGACATGGAGGAGATCGCACCTGGGCCAGGTGAAAACGAAATGACCCAGGAAGCCGCGAAAAAGGCGAGCCAGGTGCTCAGTGCCATGATGTGCTCGGTTCAAAGGCGGGCACTGCGCCCGCCTTTGGCAGGCACAGTCCCTTGGCGGAGTTTAGGCTTTGGCTTGTGCGGCGCTGCGGTTGCTGCGGTTGGGACCGCGGCTGTCCTGACGGCCACCAGGGCGACCCTGACCGGCACGGGCCGCACCACCACCGGCTGCACCGGGGGCGGCGCTGCGACGTGGGCGGTTGTCGTTGCCAGGACGACGCGGACGGCTTTCACCATTGCCGCCGCGGCCTTCAGCGGAGCGGGCTTGGCCAGCACCGTTGGGACGACGGGCAGCAGGAGCACGAGCGCCAGGAGCGCTGTTGAAGCGACGCTCTGCGTACGTGTCTTCCTTGGCTTCTTCGGCCAGAGCAGCGCGCGAAGGAGGCGTCCAGCCTTCCACCACGATGCGGTCGATCGGATTGCGGGTCATGCGCTCGATCTGCTTGAGCAGGCGCATTTCGCTGCGATCCACCAAGGACAAGGCCACGCCTTCGCTGCCGGCACGGCCCGTACGGCCAATACGGTGAACGTAATCTTCCGGCACGTTGGGCAACTCGAAGTTGACCACGTAAGGCAGTTGGTCAATGTCCAGACCACGCGCGGCAATGTCAGTGGCAACCAGCACCACGACCTTGCCATTTTTGAAACCGGCCAGAGCACGGGTACGAGCCGCCTGGCTCTTGTTACCGTGCAGGGCTTCGGCGGCCATGCCGTCTTTCGACAGTTTTTCAGCCAGACGGTTAGCGCCGTGCTTGGTGCGGCAGAACACCAGAACCTGATTCCAGCTGCTTTCGCGGATGATGTGGCTGAGCAGATCGCGCTTGTGCGCCTGTTCCGCCAGAATCACTTGCTGGGTAATCAGTTCGTTGGTGGTGTTGCGGGCAGCAACGGCCACTTCGTCAGGGTTGTTGAGCGAACCGCGGGCCAGTTCGCGGATTTCGTCCGAGAAGGTGGCCGAAAACAGCAGGGTCTGGCGCTCTACCGGCATCAGGCTGATGATCTTGCGGATATCGCGGATAAAGCCCATGTCCAGCATGCGGTCGGCTTCGTCCAGCACCAGGATTTCCACGCCGGTCAGATCGACCGTGCGCTGACGCACGTGGTCCAGCAAACGGCCAGGGGTGGCCACCAGAATGTCCAGCGGTTTGCGCAGGGCATGGAACTGGGGGTTGATGTTCACGCCACCAAACATGACCATCGAGCGCAGACGGGTGTGCTGGCTGTACAGACGGACCGATTCCTCGACCTGGGCGGCCAGTTCACGGGTTGGGGCAAGAATCAGCGCGCGTGGGCGGCCGGGCTTGCGGTTTTGCTGAGGGTTGTTCAGCAGGCGGTGCAGGATAGGCAGGGTAAAGCCGGCCGTTTTGCCAGTACCGGTTTGCGCAGCGGCTAGCAAGTCGCCCCCTTCAATGACCTTGGGGATGGCCTGGGCCTGAATAGGAGTGGGGTGGGTATAGCCTGCGTCAGTTACAGCACGCAACAGAGGTTCTGCCAGCCCAAGGGCGGCAAAAGTGATTT
Source organism: Alcaligenes sp. SJTW-7 (assembly GCF_047716895.1). Lineage (NCBI taxonomy): Bacteria > Pseudomonadati > Pseudomonadota > Betaproteobacteria > Burkholderiales > Alcaligenaceae > Alcaligenes > Alcaligenes sp. SJTW-7. The sequence continues at coordinate 195,766 of NZ_CP136682.1, forward strand.
GAGAGTCCAAGAATTTTCCAGTGACTAGCCCAAAAGCCCTCTTCGGGGCCCTACCAATCCAGGCTAAGGTATTTTGTTTATGGCGACAATGCCACGGCAGGGGCAAGAACGCCGCCTGCTGCAAGAGGCGCAGTGATTGGTGCGCTGCGCAATCTGACATTATAGCGTGAAATCAGTAAAAATCCTCATTGACCATCTTGTATCATTTTGCGCGGTCGCGTTAAAACAACCTGTTTCAAGGCTAAAAGGTCAGCGTGGCGGGCACGGCGGATTTGACAGAAATTGTTAAGCACCGCCATAGACGCACTTGTTATGCTGCAGTACGCGGTTTACGCTTGGCGTGCACGCACTGCCTGACGGGTTTGGGCACGTGTCCTGGCAAATGGGGTGTAACCTGTTTTTGTTGTTTATCTGCTTATTTTTGCAGGAAAAAAATCATGACATCATGGATTCGATGGGTCTTTATCAGCAGCATGGCGGTCTTGCTGTCGGGTTGTGGGTATAACGAGATCCAGCGGCTGGACGAGCAGGTCAAGGCCGCGTGGTCGCAAACCTTGAATCAATACGAGCGCCGAGCCGAGCTGGTGCCCAAGCTGGTCAGCTCGGTCAATGCCTATATGGTCAATGAGCGCACGGTACTCACGCAGGTTACCGAGGCGCGCGCCAAGGTGGGCACCATACAGATGAAAGTCGAGGATATTGATAATCCCGAGGTCATGGCGCGCTTTCAGGAAGCACAGAACCAGTTGTCCTCAGCCTTGTCGCGCCTGATCGCGGTCTCGGAAAACTATCCGCAGCTCAAAAGCGACGGGCTGTTTCGTGATTTGATGACGCAGCTGGAAGGCACGGAAAACCGTATCGCCACCGAGCGCGGTCGTTACGTGCAGGCAGTGCAGGAATACAACCTGTACATTCGCCAGTTCCCTACCCTGATTACCGCCAAGCTGTTTGGCTACAAGGTCAAGGAAAACTACGGGGTGGATCGTCAGAGCGAAATCACGCGTGACCCCGAAGTCAAATTTGATATTCCTGCGACACCGGCTCCTGCCGGGTATTGAGTGACTCTGGAGGGGGTGCCATGAAGGTGTCCGATCTTGCACCGACGACCGGGCTTGGGTCTGTACGGACAGGCAGGCTGGTTTGGGTCTGTCTGCTGACGGTTTTGCTGATGTTGTGCTGGCCGTGGGGCCAGGCGCAGGCCAAACCCGAGCCGATTCCCGCCATTGCCGGTTGGGTGACGGACACCACCGGCACCCTGAGCGCGGAGCAGAAAGAGGCCCTGAACCAGCAGCTCAAGGCTGTGGAGCAGGAAAAAGGCGCACAGGTGGTGATCCTGATGGTGCCCACCACGGGTGAAGAAACGATCGAGCAATACGCCCTGCGTGTTTTTGATCAGTGGGAGATCGGTCGCAAGAAAGTGGACGATGGCATCTTGCTGCTGGTGGCCAAAGATGATCGTCGCATGCGTATCCAGACTGGCTATGGTCTGGAAGGCGCGGTGACAGACCTGCAGGCTGGCCGCATCATCCGAGAACAAATGACCCCTCGCTTTATCGAAGGCAATTTCTACGCCGGCATTCAGGCTGCGACGGATAGTTTGGTGGGGCTGGTCAACGGCGAGGAACTGCCCCCGCCCCCTAAAAATGCCCCTGTCACTTCGTCCGGGGAAGATGGGGTGTTCTGGGAGCCTTTGCTGGCCGTCGGCGCGATCGTGTTTTTTGCTTCGCCCTTGTTTGCGGCCTTTGCCGCGGGGGTGTTCACGCTGGTGGTATCGGGCAGTATTGGTCTGGCTTTGCTGGCCGCCGTCGTTGGTGCGGGTTTGAGCATGATTGGCCGACTCTTTGGGGCAGGCGGCAAGTCCAGCTCCGGGCGTGCTTCGCGTCGTGGCGGCGTCATTGGAGGCCTGGGCGGTTATTCCTCGGGCGGTTTTGGCGGCAATGGCGGCAGCAGCGGTGGGGGTTTTGGCGGCTTTGGCGGTGGCAGCGGCGGTGGTGGTGGCGGCAGTGGAGGCGGTGGCGCCTCCGGTAGCTGGTAAGGCCACAGGGGAGCAACATGAGTGTGAACTGGAAAGAGTTGTCGGGCTGGGCATCGGTGCACGGCCAATGGCTGCGCCGACGTCATTTCAACGCGGAAATGCTGGGCCATCTGGCTGAACAGATTCGCAAGGGTGAACAGAACCATAGTGGCGAGCTGGTGGTGGCGATCGAGGCCGTCCTGCCGGCGCACGAAGCGGACAGTGCCCAACGTGCCCTGGAGGTGTTCGGTCGTTTGCGTGTATGGGATACGCCGCTCAATTCCGGTGTCCTGTTGTATCTGGCTCTGGGGCAGCGGCATATCCACATCATTGCGGATCGTGGCATCCAGGCCGACCCGGCCCAGTGGGCGCGGATCTGCCGAGAGTTGGAAAAGGATCTGGCGGCCCGCGAATATCTGTCTGGCTTGCTGACGGCGGTGGAGGCGATTGAGGCGGTGTTGCAGCAAGGCGCGCCGGCGCATGATCCGAATGATGCGCGCGTCAATGCCTTGCCTGATGAACCTGTGCTGCTGTAAAGGGGGCCCAGGGCCATGAAACCGTCTGCCCCTGTCGGCTCCTGGCAGCAACAAACCTTGGTTGAAGCCATACGTTTGCGTGAGACCCTGTGGGGGCCTCTTGAAGACCTCTCGGAGTCGCGACGTGCACGGGCGGCGGGTGGCTCATTTGCTCGGCGCGTAACGGCGCGAGCCCTGGCTCTGGCTCAACGTGACGGGTTGGAGCAGGCCTGGAGTCGCTGGTGGCGCGTGGCGCGTCTTCTGATGGTCGCGATGGCCGTGCTGGCGGTGTTGGCCGGTGCTGCGACCGCAGCCGGTGCCTTGGGCGATGGCCGTCGTGCCGTTAATGTGGTCACGGCCGTAGGAGCCTTGTTGGGACTGCATGTTCTGACTTTTATTTTCTGGTTGCTCAGTCTGGCCTTGTCGGGGAAAACGACCGGCGCTGGCAGTTGGGCTGGCGATCTGTGGTGGTGGCTGAGTCGCCGCTTCGTCAAAGGCGAGGCCAGTCTGGTGCCGCAGGCTTTTGCCGCCGTGTTGGCGCGCCGTGGCACTCAGTTCTGGCTGGCGGGATTGATCAGCCATGGTTTGTGGGTGTTGGCCTTCCTGTCGGCCCTGAGCACCCTGCTGTTATTGCTGGCTTCGCGTCGCTATCACTTCAACTGGGAAACCACGCTTTTGACGCCAGATACCTTTGTCTGGCTGGTTGAAGGCCTGGGCGTCCTGCCGTCCTTGTTGGGCTTTACCTTGCCCGATACCCTCACCATACGTAGCAGCGATGGCTTGCACATGCTGGATGCCCAGGCTCAGGCCCTTTGGTCCAGCTGGTTGCTGGGTGTGGTAGTCACGTATGGCCTGCTGCCTCGTGTGTTGGCCCTGGCCTGGAGCCTGTGGCAATGGCGTACACACACGGCGCGACTGAGCTTGGACGACAGTTTGCCGGGTCTGGCGGAATTGCGCCCGCGCCTGATGCCTGTCAGTGAGCCTACGGGCGTAGACGAACTGGCCTCGCCCGACAAAGTCGCCCGGATTCACAATGAGCCCGGCGCTCTTTTAGCGGCTCATGCTCTGTGTGTGGTGGGGCTGGAGTTGCCGCCCGAACACCGTTGGCCGCCTGCCTTTATCCAGGAGGACATGCAGGATCTGGGTCGCGTGGATTCACGGGCCGAGCGTCTGGCTATTTTGGGCCGCCTGCAGTCAGCGAGCCCTCGTCATTTGTTGATGGTGTGTGACGCTGCCCAGACCCCGGATCGGGGTGTGGTCGCCACCTTGGTGGAATGGGCGCAGTTGGCCCAGCAGTCCGATGTCATTTTGCTGGATGAGGCCTTGGCCGATCCTGAGCAGGCACGCCGTCGCAGCTGGCATGAACGCTTGGTGGCGGCCGGTTTTGCGCCGGGACAGATACACGATCAATGGCCTGACCGGCCTTTGAAGGAGCCTTCATGAATGCTGCGGCTTTGACGCTGGCGGTGGTGGGCCATACCAATACCGGCAAGACCTCCTTGTTGCGCACCCTGACCCGGGACGCCGCTTTTGGTCAGGTCAGCAACAGTCCCGGCACCACACGGCATGTAGAAGGAGCCCGGCTGACGGTGGACGACGAGGCTCTGGTAGAGCTGTTTGATACCCCCGGCCTGGAAGACAGCATGGCTTTGCTGGACTTTATGGATCAGCTGAGCCAGCCTGGGGAGCGTATTGATGGGCCGGAACGGATTCGGCGCTTTCTGGAGTCCCCCGCGGCGCAGGGACGCTTTGAACAAGAGGCTCGCGTGCTGCGTAAGTTGCAGTCCTGTGATGCCGGTTTATACGTGGTGGATGCACGCGATCCTGTGCTGAGCAAGCATAAAGATGAGCTGACGCTGCTCGCCTATAGCGGGCGGCCTTTGCTGCCTGTTCTGAACTTCGTGCGCAGCCCGCAGGCTCGGGTGCAGGAATGGCGTAGTGCTTTGGCCCGCTTGGGCCTGCATGCCTTGGCAGAGTTCGATACGGTAGCGCCAGCGCTGGATGGCGAAGCGTTGCTGTACGACAAGCTGGCGGTATTGCTGGAGACGCAGGCCGGGGTGTTGCAACATCTGAAAATGGATTTGGCCCAGCAGGCGGCCTTGCGGCGTCGGGATGCCCTGCGGCTGTTGGCAGAGTTGCTGATTGATGTGGCCGCCTGGCGAGTGAGTACGCCCTCGGACAAGGAATCCATGACCTTGGCGGTGCAGCAGTTACGGGAGCCGGTCCTGGCACGCGAGGCCAAGAGTGTTCAGGCTTTGCTCAGACGCTACAGCTTTGGCCGTCAGGATGTGGTGGCAGATCTGCTGCATTTTGAGGGAGGCCGTTGGGGTATGGATTTGTTTGATCCCCAGGCCTTGAAAGAGTTTGGGGTGCAGTTGGGTAAGGGCGTGGCGGCTGGCGCCATGGCCGGTGCGACACTGGATGTGATGACTGGTGGCTTGAGTCTGGGAACGGGAACGGTTCTGGGCGCACTGGCCGGCGGTTTGTGGCAAGGCGCGGACAAGTGGGGCCAGCGCTTGATGGGCAGGCTGCGAGGCGAGACCGAGTTAAGTGTGGATGACGCGGTGCTGCGCCTGTTAGCGGTGCGCCAGCTCAGTTTGATTGCGGCTCTGGAGCGGCGCGGTCACGCGGCGCAAACGCCTATTCGGCTGGGCGAAATTGATGCTGAGGATTTCGATCAGGCCTTGCAGCGGGAATTGAATGTCTGGCGTGCGCAAAGCCTGCCTGAGGAGTTGGCGCAGGCTCGGATTCATCCGACCTGGTCCGCCTTGCGCAATGACTACGCGCCGGATTCGCGGCGTGAAGCCTGTGTGCAGAGCCTGGTCAAGCACTTGCTGGGAGCGCGCAATGCGCCAGGGGCCAGCTCGGTTGGGCAGACACAGCGATAACGCAGTCGGGTTTATTCCTTTTCCTCGCGTGGCAAGTGGGCATAACAGACCGGCGAGCTGGGTTCCCTTGCGTCATGGATGCGGTCCTCGTTGGCCAATGCGGTGAGCACGGCCTGTTTTAGCACCGTCAAATACGAGGTGTGTGGGTCATGGGCGGCGCTTAGCAATTGCAGTTCGCCTTTGCGGGCCAGCGTCATCAAGGGCAGCAAGGCGTCGGGGTCCTGCTCCAACTGTTGTTGATAGCGGCGCTGAAATTGCTCAGGGGAAATGTCGCCCTTATGAAGACCCTTGCGCAACTCCGGTGTGGGGCTGGCTTCGTGCAGCCACTGGATATCGCCCAACGCTTCTTTGCGCAGGCCGCGTGGCCAGAGGCGGTCTGTCAGGACACGGGCAGCCTTGCCGGAAGACGCATGGATGGCATCGTAAACGCGATTCAAGGTGATGATGTAAGGCATGACAGGCTCCGGGAACGTCGGGTGTCCTGGCGCTCAGTCGCGATGGCTGGTCGTTTTCTGCTTCTGTGCGTCGGGGCCGCCGCAGTAACAAGCGGCGGTGAATGCGGCTGCTAAAGGCAAGCAGCAAGCTGCAGCAGCTTCCCGGACTTGTGTAGCCCGTTTCCGTGCGAGGGTGAGGTTCAGGTCTCAACCACCTGGCCGTCAAGGCTGCTGCAGTGTTGGGGGGTACGTGTGGCGCTTTACGCCTTCTTACTGACCAGGCCGTAGATAAACAGGACGATGATGGCACCCACGATGGAACCGATCCAGCCAGCGCCTTCGCCGGGGACGTACCAGCCCATGGCTTGACCCAGATAGCCGGCTACAAATGCGCCGACAATCCCCAGGATGGTCGTCATTATCCATCCCATCTTCTGGTCGCCAGGCATGATCGCCCGCGCCAGCAAACCTACGATAAAGCCCACAACAATCATGGAGATAATACCCATCGTTCTACTCCTGTTCTGTGTTTGCCGGTCATAGGTTCAGACCGCTGGGTCTATCTTAGGTAGGGAGTTTTTGCACGTCTATCGTTTTGCGTATCTGAAACCGTTAAAAACGTCAGGCTTTGTAAATGGATGATCCTTATCCGGGCTGCTGCTAGTGTGCGAATGTCGCGCAGCCTTGCGAAGAACCGGCTATTTCCCTTTGCCCGTGACTCTGGCTGTCGGTGGGCTTTCACCGGAATTTTGCGCGGACAGCGCTACGATGGGGTAAAGCGAGAGGTGTGCGCTGTCACTGAGGGGGTGGCCTGAGCCTGCCCATTCTTGTTTAACCTGCCTTGTTTGAGGGTGTGCTGATGACGATTCCCTTGCCCATTCTGGACCTGAAGCAGTGCGATACCGAACACGCTATGCGTGCGTTCATCGGCTGGTGGCCCAATACGCAAACCCGGGCCTGGCTGGCCGAACAGGCCCGTCAGGCCCAGGCCCTGTATGGTGGACGGATGATGCAGTCTGATCACTTTCACTTAACCCTGGCTTTTCTCGATAGCAGCCCCGTGTCGGCGCTGCAGTCCTTGGCGACACGAATGGCTGGATGGACGGTGCCGGATATCAAGCTGGATCTGACCGTACGGGATGTGTTTGAAAAGCCCAGGGTGGTGTGGGCCGGTCCTGACGACTCGCAAAAGCAGGCTCTGGATGCCCTGCAACAGTGGCATGAGGCAATCTGGTCCAGCTTGACCGGGCTGGGCTGGGCACAGCCTCCGCGCCCTTTTCGACCGCACGTGTCCTTGCTGCGGCATGCGCAGATTGTGGCGGGCCGAGCGCATGGCCATAGGTTGTCGCCCCAGGCTTTTGTCGGTGATGGTGCTGGCTTGATTGTGTCCGTTCCCTGTGAACAGCGGAGCCAATATCATCTTGCCGCCATGATGGGCTCAGAAAGGACAGGTGCATGAATATTCGTTTTTTGGAAACCTTCATCTGGATTGCTCGCTTGGGCAGTTTTCGGGCGGCCGCGAACAAGCAGCATTTGACGCAGGCTGCGGTGTCGGGACGGATTGCAGCCCTGGAGAGCGAGTTTCAGAAAACCCTGTTTGAGCGCGGTCATCGGGATTTGCGTTTGACTCCCGCCGGGCGAAAACTGATGCAGTACGCCGAGCAGATGCTGGGCATGGAGCACGATCTGCGCGAGGCCCTGGCAGGTTCCAGCCGCTTGAGCGGCCGTGTGCGTCTGGGGGTGGTCGAGTCCATTGTGCATACCTGGTTCAAGGACCTGATTCGCCAATTGCATGCCCTGTATCCCGAACTGGAAATTGAGCTGACTGCTGAATCCACGTTGCGCCTTCATGACCTGCTCAAACGCGGAACGATTGATGTGGCCTTGCAGACCGATCCCATCATGGGCGATGGCATACGCAATCTGCCCATGGGGTCGATGCGTATGGGCTGGGTGTGCATGGCCGATGAGAGCATGCCGGTCCGTAGTGGCTTGCAGGAGTTGGTCCAACGCTGGCCCTTGGTCACCTTCCCTCGCGGCTCGCAGCCCCATCTGGCCTTGGTGCAGTTGCTTGACCCCTTGCCGGTAGATCAGGCCCGGATTCATTATGTATCTTCCATTGCCGCCAGCATGCAACTGATCGAGGCGCAACCCAGTATTGCGACCTTGCCCCTGGCGGCGGTCAGTCGGCAGCTCAACAGTGGGCTGTATCAGGAAATCGTCTGTGAGCATGCCTTGCCGGACTTGCGTCTGGTGGCCAGTTGGCGACCCGATCCCTTGACGCAAACGGCTCAGGCCGTCATTGGGGTAGCGCTGGAGCGCATGCATCATTTTGCTGCCGAGCATCCAGGTCTGGCTTTACCCCCGCCAGACACGCGTGTTTTTGCCATCTAGCCTTTGAGGGTTTTCCCCTTGCCCGTACAGGTGTACGACCGCCGCGCTTGCTTGATAAGCTATATCTCGCGCCATTCGCTAGAACTGATCGCTTTTTCCGATTGCTCCAGGTTGAAATAAACCGTTTGGTCTCTGCCCGGCAGCCGTTGGACACTCCCACAAAGCGTGTGCAATGACTTTGATTCGGGAGAGCTGTCGTGTCTGCTATTTTTCGTACGGATCGTGATGCGCCGGGGGAGTTGTTCATCTGGACAGATATCGCCCCGGAACATGAGCGGGATTTCAATCAATGGTATGAGCGCGAGCACATGGCCGAGCGTGCGGCCATACCGGGCTTTCAATGGTCGCGACGTTATGTGCGTCAAGGGGTCGGGCGCAAGTATCTGGCCCTGTATCGCACCGAGTCCCTGCGGGTCTTTGGTACCCCCGAATATCGAAAAGCATTTGAGCAGCAGACAGACTGGTCCAATACCAACTTTGCGCGCATGAGCAATACCCAGCGCCGCGTGATGGCGGTGAGCGTGCTGGGCGGGGCCGGTACGGGCTCACATGTTTTGCTGGTGCGTCTGCCTGAACGTGCACATCAGCAAAGCCTGGCCCGTCACAGTGCGGCCTATCTGGAACAGGTGGATGGTTTGGTGGCCTTGCGTGTGCTCACGCCTGATCCCGAGCTCTCGACCCCCCTGCCGTCCGAAGATACGCAGCAGCGTCGTTTGGACCCGTATCTGGTGGCGGATCTGACCACCCCGGAGGCTGCGCATGTCTTGGCCGCCCGCTTGCAGCAGGATCTGGGCGTGGCAACGAACGATGTATCCGAGTTTTCTTTGTTGTGGGATCTGCAGTCACGGGATCTGAATGCGAGCCGTTCATAAGACGGCTATCACCTCAATTCTTGGGAGAAGCGACATCATGATTAAAAAATTACTTTCCATGGCTTGCGTACTGGCGTTGGCAGGGACCGCGCAGGCGGCCACCAACTGGAACATGAGCACCGAGCAGCCTGACAACAACTTTCTGACACAGAATGCGCGTGAGTTCGCGGCCGATATCAAAGCGGCGACCAATGGCGAGTTGAATATCAATGTGCAATCGAACTCGGTGCTGCTCAAGCGTCCCGAGGTCAAGCGTGGCGTTCAGCAAGGTGTGGTGCAGGCCGGGGAGATGCTGGTGGCGGCCATCGGCAACGAAGATCCTTTGTTTGAAGTCGACAGCGTGCCTTTCCTGGCCTCATCCTTTGACCAGTCGGAAAAGCTGTGGAAAGCCACCCGTCCGTTTCTGGCCGAGCGCCTGGACAAGCAAGGCATCGTGCTGGTCTATGGCTCCCCCTGGCCTCCACAAGGCATTTACACCAAACAACCGGTGGAGCAGCTCTCGGATCTGGCTGGCGTCCGTTTCCGTGCCTACAGTCCGGCCACCAGTCGCCTGGTTTCCTTGATGGGGGCGGTGCCCACCACCGTGCAAACACCTGAGGTGCCACAGGCATTTTCTACCGGCATTATTGATGCCATGCTGACCTCGCCGGCCACGGGCGTGGATTCACAGGCCTGGGACTACGTGAAGTATTACTACGACGCGCAGGTGTTCATTCCGCAAAGCTTTGTGATTGTGAATAAGCGCGCGTTCCAACGCCTGCCCGAGAGCGTGCAAAAAGCCGTGCTGGAAGCTGGGGAACGGGCTGAGCAGCGTGGCTGGGCGATGTCGCGTGAACAGACTTCCAAGCTGACCCAGACCATGGCCGATAAAGGCATGGTGGTCGGCCCGCTCAGCGACAAGCTGGCTGCGCAGTTGCAGGCTATCGGCCAGACCATGACCGAAGAATGGCTGAAGAAAGCAGGGGCCGACGGCCAGAAGCTGCTTGATACTTACCGTCAGCCCTAAATCAGGAGTGCGTCCATGATTGTGCTGGAGCGTATGGCCAGAGTATGCGGCGCACTGGCCGCACTCTTTCTTTGCCTGATCGGGGTAGTGGTGACGGCGCAGATTGTGGCGCGCCTGTTCTCCATGCAAATACCGGCGTCGGACGACTTCGCAGGATGGTTTATGGCAGCGTCGATTTTTCTGGCGCTGCCCTACGCCATGCTGCAGGGCGATCATATCCGCGTCTCTTTGTTGTTGCAGGTGATCCCCGATCACCTCAGGCGCCCTTACGAATTGTTGGCCACGCTGATTGGGCTGTTGCTGGCCGCCTGGTGTACCTGGGAGACGGCCCATTTTGTGTATGAGTCCTTTGTGTACAAGGAAGTCGCTCAGGGCATGGTCGCGGTGCCCCTGTGGATTCCCCAGCTGGGCATGCCTGTTGGTTTGGGTCTGCTGACCCTGATGTTGTTGCGGCGTCTGCTGCGTGTGGTTCAGGGCCAAGAATTGGAGGCAACGGAACATGGCTGATTTATCTCAGGCAATCGTCTTGTTTGTGGCTCTGCTTGCCTTGCTGGCCAGTGGCGTGTGGGTGGCGCTGGTCCTGATCGCTTGCGGTATCTTGTCTATTTTTTTGTATGCGGATGCACCGGCGGGCATTATTTTTGCCACCAAAGCCTGGGACTCCTCGGCCAGTTGGGCTCTGACGGCCCTGCCCTTGTTTATCTGGATGGGGGAGATTCTGTATCGGACCCGGCTGGCGGAAGATATGTTCAGCGGGCTGGGGCCGTGGGTGCAGCGTTTGCCGGGTCGTCTGGTTCATGTCAATACCTTGGGTTGCGGCATTTTCGCGGCAGTCAGTGGTTCCTCGGCCGCCACGGCTGCCACCATTGGCCGCATCTCCTTGCCCGAGCTTAAAGCACGAGGCTATGACGACAGCATCAGTATCGGCTCACTGGCCGGCGCCGGTACCCTGGGCCTGCTGATTCCCCCCTCGATCGTGATGATTGTGTACGCCGTGGCCGCTCAGGTTTCCATCATCCGCCTGTTTGTGGCCGGGGTATTGCCCGGTATCTTGTTGATGTGCCTGTTTTCGGCCTACATCGCAATCTGGTCCATACGTCATCCGGATCGGGTGCCGGCGGCAACCGAGCAATTAAGCCTGGGTGAGAAAGTACGGCGCCTGCGTCTGCTCTTGCCGGTGGTCTTGTTGATTGTGGCTGTGATCGGTTCAATTTACGGTGGTATTGCAACGGCCACGGAAGCGGCTGTGCTCGGTGTCATTGGTTCCTTGCTTATTGCCGCGGTGGGGCGTTCCCTGAATTGGAAAACCTTTACGGCCAGCTTGTTAGGCGCTGCGCGCACCTCGTGCATGATCTCCTTTATTTTGATCGGGGCCGCCTACCTGACCAGCGCCATGAGCTTTACCGGCCTGCCTGCCAATCTGGCTGCCTGGATTGGTTCCTTGGGTTTGAGCCAATACGCCCTGATTGCCGTCTTGACGGTGTTTTTCGTCATTCTGGGCGCCTTTCTGGATGGCATTTCCATTGTGGTGCTGACCACGTCGGTCTTGTTGCCCGCTGTGATGGCGGCCGGTATCGACCCGATCTGGTTTGGCGTCTATCTGATTTTGACTGTGGAAATGGCCCAGATCACTCCGCCCATCGGTTTCAATCTGTTCGTGATTCAGGGGATTACCGGCCGTAACCTGTTTGAGCTGGTGCGCATGGCCTTCCCCTTTTTCTTGTTGCTGGTGCTGGCCACCGTATTGGTGACGATCTTCCCGCAAATCGTCATGGTCTTGCCTAACGCGATGTAAAGGGGGGGATGACTATGGCTTATGTCAGCCTGGGAGCGCAACGCTATAAAGTGGAGCGCGCCTGGACGCAGGCCGATGTGGGCAGCATCACCAGCGTGGCGGTGCTCTCTGATGGGCGTATTGCGGCGTTGCTGCGCCGTCCGGCCAGTGTGCTGGTGCTCACTCCGGATGGACAGGTATCGGCCCGCTGGCCATTGGACGATATGCTGTGCCCGCATCACATCAGCGCCCGTCCGCAGGGCGGCGTGTTGGTGACGGATGTCGATGGGCATCAGGTTGTTGCTCTGGACGGCCAGGGCCATGAGCAATGGCGGCTGGGCATGCCGGAGCAGCCGCGTTGGCAGGAACCGTTCAACCACCCCACCCATGCGATTGAATGTGCAGGGGGAGGCTTGTGGGTAAGCGATGGCTATGGCAATACCGTGGTGCATCGCTTTGACCCGCAGCGTCAGTGGCTGGCTGCGCTGGGCGCGCCGGGCCCGGGGCCTTTGCAGTTCAGCACGCCACATATGCTGGCCGGCGCGGCGGACGGTTCGGTCTGGGTGGCTGACCGTGAAAACAATCGCGTCCAGCATCTGGATGTACAAGGTCGTTATCTGGGGGAACTGCGCCCCTTGTACAAGCCAATGGCCGTGGCCGTACAAACCGACGGTTCCGTTCTGGTCAGCGACCAGACCGCGAGCCTGTCACGGTTTGATCCGGATTCGGGCATCTTGCTGGGGCGTTGTCGGGTGCAGGGCGTGTATGGGCATGGTTTGACCACCGCGCTGGACGGACGGATTTATATAGCAGAAATGTTGCCTGATTGCCTGACTTGCTTACAGCCCGTTTAATTATCCACAAAGCATGAAAAAGTAGTTGGCGCTATGGAAGCGGTCAGCGCAAATCCATTAGACTATGCGCATGAATACGTCTGCGTCTCTGTATGTCCGTACAGACTCCTCTGGTCAGCTGCAATTGCTAGGCGACTGGTCCTTGCGTCACTACGAAGCGTTGCAAAGCAGTTTGCGCTCGATCGGTGACAAGCAGGGCCCGTGGTCCTTGGATTTCAGCGCCTTGAAGTCGCTGGATACCACCGGTGCTCAGGTGCTGTGCGAGTGGCTCGGAGCCGAGCGTGTGCAGGTGGCTCTGGATACGGCCCAAGGCTTGTCCAAAGAGCGCCATCAGTTATTGCAAACCGTCGCCAAGGCGATGAGTCGCATGGATCAGCGCCATCTGGTTGCGCCCCGCTGGGGCATCACGGATCTGTTCGAGCGGGTGGGCCTGTCCATGGTCCACATTTCGCGCAATATGCGCGAGCTCCTGGGTTTCATCGGCCTGACGCTGGAAACGCTGATCCGCAATCTGCTGCGGCCCAGTCAGTGGCGGGTGACCTCGATTGTGGCGCAACTGGAGGAAACTGCATTTAATGCAGTGCCCATCGTGGCCCTGCTGACGTTTTTGGTCGGTGCAGTGATCGCCTTTCTGGGCGCGACGGTGCTGGCGGATTTTGGCGCCACGATCTACACCGTCAACCTGGTCGGTTTTTCCTTCCTGCGAGAGTTCGCGGTGCTACTGACGGCCATTTTGATGGCGGGTCGTACTGCCAGCGCCTTTACCGCGCAAATTGGCTCCATGAAGGCGAATGAAGAAATTGATGCTCTGCGCGCCCAGGGGCTGAATCCCATGCTGATTCTGGTCATCCCCCGGGTGCTGGCCATGTTGTTGGCCATGCCTATCCTGACCTTTGTGGGCATGCTGGCGGGGATTTTTGGTGGCGCACTGGTGTGCGCCCTGATTTTGGATATCTCGCCGACCATGTTCATCAATATCTTCAATCAGGATATTGATTTGCGACACTTTGTGCTGGGCATGGCCAAGGCGCCGATCTTCGCGTTTCTGATCGCGGTCATCGGCTGTCAGGAAGGGTTCAAGGTCACTGGCAGCGCCCAGTCTGTGGGCGAGCACACCACCTCGGCCGTGGTGCAATCCATCTTTATCGTCATTTTGATCGATGCCTTGGCCGCGCTGTTCTTTATGGAGATGGGATGGTAGAGGCTGCCGTTCGTCCCATTATTCAAGTGCGTGATCTGGACAATCGCTTTGGCGATCACGTCGTGCATGAGCATTTGGATATGGACGTCTACCCCGGTGAGATCGTCGGCGTGGTGGGGGGCTCCGGTACGGGTAAGTCGGTACTGCTGCGCGCCATTTTAGGTTTGCGCCCACCCAATGGGGGCACGGTTCGCATTTTTGATCAGGAAATCGGTTCTCTGTCGCCCGAAGACCGTTCGCGGCTGGAGCGCCGTCTAGGGGTCCTGTTCCAGCAAGGGGCACTGTTTTCCTCGCTGACCGTGGTCGAGAATATTGCGATGCCCTTGATCGAGCATATCGGTCTGTCCCGCTCATCGGCCGAGCATATCGCCGCCATGAAAATGGCACTGGCCGGTTTGCCCGCCAATGCGGCGACCAAATATCCGGCCGAGCTGTCTGGCGGCATGATCAAGCGCGCCGCCTTGGCGCGTGCCCTGGCACTCGATCCGGAAATCCTGTTTCTGGACGAACCCACGGCCGGTCTGGACCCTGTGGGCGCGGGGGATTTTGACCAGCTTATTCTGACCTTGCGCGATGCGTTGGGTCTGACCGTTTTTCTGGTTACACACGATCTGGATACGCTCTACACCATTTGTGACCGGGTCGCCGTGCTGGCGCAAAAGCGTGTGTTGGTCAACGACACGCTGGCCCATGTAGAGCAGGTTGATAACGACTGGATTCGGGAATATTTCCACGGTCCACGGGGACGGGCCGCCCAACAGGCCCAAAGCCGTCGTCAGGAGCATTGTTAATGGAACCGCGTGCCCATCATGTATTGATCGGGGTCTTTACCTTGGTAGTGGCGATCGCTGCTGTCTTTTTCTCGCTTTGGCTGGCCAAGTCGGGGCAGGATGCCGAGACCCGTGATTACGATATTGTCTTTCTGGAAGGTGTGCGTGGCTTGTCACGTGGCAGTGCCGTGCAATACAACGGCTTGCGTGTGGGCGAGGTGCGGCATTTGCGCCTGGACCCGAATGATTTGCAGCGTGTGCGGGCGCAAGTGACGATTCAGGCTGCGATCCCGATTCACGAAGATACCCAGGCTCGCCTGGCGCTGGCCGGCATTACCGGCCAGTCCGTGATTGAGCTTAGCGGCGGCACGCCTAACAGTCCCTTGCTGGAGGCCCAGGATGACGGCTTGCCTACCATTGTGGCCTCGCCCTCTCCACTGGCTCAATTAATGGCCGGGGGCGAGGAGCTGATGGCACAGATCTCCCGGCTGCTGGATAATGCCAATACCTTCTTGTCGTCCGAGAACTCATTATCGCTTTCTGCCAGTTTGCAACAGCTGGAAGCCTTGATGGGGCAGCTCTCGAAGGCCAGTGAAGGCGTGCCGGCCCTGGTAAAAGAGCTGTCCCAGGCCAGCGAACAGGCTACTCGCCTGCTCTCGTCCACACAGGGGCTGGTGGATCGTCAGGGTACGCAGGCCATGAATGCGATTCAGAAATCCATGGAAGATTTCAGCCGCGCCACTCAAAGCCTGAACAAGCTGCTGGAACAGAACTCGGCCGCTATTGGCCGCGGGGCCCAGGGTTTGACCGAGATCGAGCCTGCCTTGCGTGAGTTGCGGCAGGTACTGGCCGGGTTCCGGGCCGTTACCTCCCGTCTGGAAGAAAATCCGACCGGTTACCTCTTGGGTCGCGACAAATTACAGGAGTTCACACCATGATGCCCACGATTGTGCATCGTTTGCTAAAGGCATCGGTAGTTGGTCTGGCCGCCTTGTCTACGGCCTGCTCGGTTCTGCCTCAGTCCGAGCCCCTGACCTACTATCAGCTTCCGGCGGCAGCACTGAGCGCCCAGCAAGCCGGTGCATCGCACAAGCAATTGATTATTCAGGTCAATCGCCCTCATGCGGATCGTTTGCTGGCCAGTTCGCGTATTACAGTTTTGCCTCAAGGCAACGAATTAAGCGCGTATAAAGGCGTGCGATGGGGGGATGATGCGCCTGCCCTGCTGCGCAATCGTCTGGCCGATGGCTTGCGTGACGCCGCACAGTTCCGGGCCGTGGTGCTGGAAGGCGAGTCCGTGATTGCCGATATCGAGCTGGGAGGTACCTTGGGAGCCTTCCAGGTCGAGTATGTACAGGGTGCGCCACGGGTACGCATTCAGCTTGATGCCTTGTTGCGTGACCAGCGTTCTGGCCAGTTGATCCAGACCCGTCGATTTGTGGTTCAGCAGGAGGTGGACGGCACGGCGGTGCCTGAGGTGGTTGATGCTTTTGGGCAGGCTGCCGATGCCCTGTCCTTGCAGGTCAGCCAGTGGTTGGGTTCTTTGACGGTTCAGACCGAGACGTTTTAATGATATGTACGAGTCACGCGATCAGCCCTTGATTACGGGTTGGCAGTTTGCCAAACGCCTGTTGATGCATACCTTGATTGGTATCGTTTTTGTAACTTTTTCCCTGATGCTGGGTGCACTGGGCCATATGTGGTTTGAAGAGAATGTGCCCTGGCACGATGCGGCCTTGAATGCAGCCATGATGGTGGGGGGACTTGGCCCCATGGCTCTGCCCGAGACCTGGGCTGGCAAAGTTTTTTTTGCGATTTATGGCGCATATATCAGTCTGGTGCTGGTCGCCACGTTCGGGCTGATTATTACGCCCGTGATGCATCGTATTTTGCATACCTTCCATCTGGAAGATTAAGCCACGGACAGGAAGGCACGGTAGAAGCGAGGAGTCCCGAAAAAGAAAGGGCACACGTCGTTTTTGAGCCCGGCTCGCTACGCCGCGCCTTTTTCATGGCTGCATGAAGGTTTAACCCTGTACGCGTTCGTGCTCCAGCCTGGCGATCAAGGCCGGTAATTCATCCATACGACGGAAGGTGTCCCGCACGCCAAGGCGGCGCAGATCTTCTTGTTTATCGGGGACCGGGCAGTAACCCAAGACAGTCGCCCCGGCGGCCAGGCCTGCTGTCGCGCCTGTAACACTGTCTTCCACGACCAGACATTCCTTGGGGTCTACACCCAAACCCTGCGCAGCGGCCAGATACACATCCGGGTAAGGCTTGTTGCGGGGGGTCTCGGCGCCGCTATAGATATGGCTGCCAAAATAATCCAGCAGTCCCGTTTGTCCCAGTTGCAGTACCAGTTTGGCTCGGTCTGCCCCGGAGGCACAGGCAATCATGCCGGGCTTGTCGCGCAAAATGGCATCCAGAGTGTCCTGGATGCCGGGAATGGCCATGACTTCATTGCTCAAGGCATGGTTGCGGCGCATGCGAAAGGCCATCACCCATTCCATATCCAGGTCCTTACCCGTCATTTTTCGCACGGTCGGCAGCTCGTCGGGCAGGGCTTTGCCAATGAACCAGTCGTAGCACTGTTCGTAGCTCATCACCCAGCCTTCCTCTTGCAACATGTCCCGCAGCACGCGAACCGTGATGGGCTCGCTGTCTACCAGCACACCGTCACAATCAAACAGCACAGCGGAAAATGTCATCAGTAATACCTTTTAGCCAATAAAACTTGAAGTCTGTGATGATACCGCAGGCGGATGCCGAGCAGGCACGGCGCGGCGTGGACTCCTGAGTACCGGCAGGGGATCTGCCGGCCTAGTGAAAACCCCGACTCATAAATAATTGATTATTGATATATTTATATCTAAACTAAAATTTCATAATCAATAAACCTTACTGCGGAAGTTCCGTCATGGTTCATAAAACAACTCGAGTGGTGGCAGCAGCGTTGCTGGCATTGGGAATGGCTGGCGCGCAGGCGGCGGAAGTCACGCTCAAGGCGGTATCTGTCTTTACGATGGACACCTTCTTTACCAAGCGGTTCAAGCAATTCGTTGACAAGGTCAACGCAGAAGGCAAGGGCTTGGTACAGATCAACGTCATTGGTGGCCCGGAAGCCATTCCTCCTTTTGAGGTCGGCAATGCCCTGCGTTCGGGCGTGATCGATTTTGCCAATACAACCGCTGTCTTTCATGCCAACCTGGTGCCAGAGGCGCTGGCCCTGACGCTGACGGAAAAACCCATGAGCGAGCTGCGCCAGAATGGCGGCTACGAGCTGATGGACAAGATTCATCGTGAAAAAGCCAATATCACCTGGCTGGCCCGCACTACCGATGGCCTGCAATACCACATCTACACCAACAAGCCGGTGACTTCGGCGGACCTGTCGGGCTTTAAGCTGCGTGGCGTGCCGGTGTACCTGTCTTTCTTCCGTGAAATCGGTGCTACTCCCTTGCAGATTCCACCCGGCGAGGTCTATACCGCGTTGGAGCGTGGCGTGGTGGACGGGTATGGCTGGCCGTCAGTGGGTGTGATGGAAATGGGCTGGCATGAAAAAACCAAATACCGTGTTGAACCCGGCTTCTATAACGTGGAAGTGGGTTTCTTCATGAACCAGAAGAGCTGGGAAAAACTGGATGAAGAGCAAAAAGCCTTCATGCGCAAACAGATCGAGTGGATGGAGTCGCAAAACGTGACTGAACACCAGATGGCGGTGGAGGAAAAAGCCGCCACTGAGCAGGCCGGTGTGCAGGCGCTGGTTCTGGAGCCGGACGTTGCTCGTGCCTTGCGAACCAAGGCGTATGAAGCTGGTTGGGCCGGCATCGACAAATCCAGCCCCAAATACGCCGCGCAACTGCGTGAACTGTTTGGTGGTTACCAGCCTTAACGCAGATAGTTGTTGACGCTGTTGGACAGTGGACATTGCCCCCTTGCGGACAGTGTCCACTTTTTGATGGCGCCCTACGGGCGATATGATGCCCGCCCTTTCAGTGATCCTTGACCTGCGGAGAAGACGCGATGTCTGCTGCAACAGCCCCGGAAGGCCAGCCTTCCAACCCGACGTGGGGGCGTCCTTACGCCCTTTTAATGCATACCTGCGGTGCCGTGGCAGCCGTGACTTTCGGGCTGATGAGCCTGCTGGTCTGTGCTGACGTGATATTGCGAAACCTGGGTTACGACGCGCTCTCGACCAGCGTGGAGGTGACCGAGTACATGCTGATTATCGCCACCTTTGTGGCAGCCCCCTGGGTGCTGTACCTGGGCGGTCATATTCGTATTGATGTGCTGTTCAACACCTTGCCAGCTTCTGCCCAGCGCGGTCTGGATCTGCTCTCGAACCTGCTTGGACTGGGTGTTTGCGGCACACTGGCCTGGCAATGTGCCCTGGTGGCGCTGGATTCGCACGAGCAAGGCGCCATGGTCTTCAAAGCGCTGATCTTTCCCGAGTGGTGGCTCAATCTGCCTTTGCTGTTCGGGGCGGGCTTGCTGGCACTGGAATTCTTTCGTCGTCTGATTTCGCGTTCCGCGGCGCAAGGAGCCTGAGCATGGAATGGCAAATGGCATTGATCCTGCTGCTGGGATCGCTTTTTCTTCTGATGGCCATCGGCACGCCGGTGGTATTTGCCTTTCTGTCCGTCAACTTGCTGGGAGCCTGGTTGTTTCTGGGCGAAGCGGCCGGTCTGGCTCAGTGGGCACGGAATACTACCGCTTCCATTGGCAGTTTTTCGCTCACCCCCATTCCCTTGTTTGTCTTGATGGGGGAAGTGCTGTTTCATACTGGTCTGGCCTTTAAGGCCATCGACTCGATTGAACGCATGATCTCGCGCGTGCCGGGCAAATTGTCCATCGTCAGTATTCTGGGAGGGACGACGTTTGCCACCCTGTCGGGTTCGTCGATTGCCAATACGGCCATGATGGGCGGTGTGATGCTGCCTGAAATGCTGCGTCGCGGCTATCACCCTACCATGGCCATGGGCCCCATCATGGCCGTGGGCGGTATCGCCATGCTGATTCCGCCTTCGGCACTGGCGGTGATGCTGGGCAGTCTGGCCGGCATTTCGATCGAGCGCCTGCTGATTGGCGGTATTTTGCCCGGCATGTTGATGGCGGCCGGTTTCCTGGCCTATGTGGTCGTGCGTAGCCGCCTGCGTCCGCAAGATGCACCGATGAGCGATGACGATCCTGCCACGCGTCTGAAGGGCTGGGCCCTGTGGAAGCCCTTTGTGCTGAATGTGGTGCCTTTGCTGGGCATCTTTATCGCGGTGGTGGGCTCCATGCTGGCCGGCTGGGCTTCGCCCACAGAGTCAGCAGCCATTGGCGTGGTCGCCTCGGTGCTGGCAACCATTGCTTACCGCGCCCTGACGCTCAAAGCCTTGTGGAAGAGCCTGATCGAAACGGCCAAAGTATCGGTGGTGATCCTGTTTATTCTGGCGGCCTCGACCACTTTTGCCCAATTGTTGAGCTTTTCGGGCGCCAGCGCTGGCTTTTTGGGCTTGATCAAAGACTATGATTTGTCGCCCTTCGTGTTGGTCATTTGCATGTTGCTGGTGCTGCTGGTGATGGGCATGGTGCTCGATCAGATCTCCATGATGATGATCGCCTTGCCCTTCTTCATGCCCTTGGCATTGGCCGCTGGTGTGGACACCGTCTGGCTGGGAGTGATGATTCTGATTGCACTGGAAATCGGCTTGTTGACCCCGCCCTTTGGTCTGTTGCTGATCGTGATGCAAAGTGTGGCACCTCCGTCCATCCGCTTGCCTCACATCTACAGTGCTGCCGTGCCCTTCCTAGTCATCGAGATCGGCATTCTGGCCCTGGTCCTGTTCGTGCCCTGGATTGCCATCGGCCTGCCAGGCCTGATCGGCTAAGGCAGAGCAGGCAGTCTGAAAGCGGGACAACAAGCATGTTGTTCCGCGAAGAAAGCCAGAGTCTGGATACAACGCTCAAACAAAAAACCTCAGTTCGGCACAGGCCCAACTGAGGTTTTTTTATGCTCAATAGCGTTGATCGTTCTTGCTGCCTATTTATGTGCAGCAAAGTGATTGATGTGGGGGCGGCGCACAAGCGCTTTAACGATCTTTCTGCCTGTCGCTGGGATCGATTTTAGAGGCGAGTAGGACGCAGGTTGTGTGTGCCGACAGTGTTCAGGTCAGTTTTTGAGGCTTGAGCGCATAAGCCCCACGTCTTTAGCTTGTGTGTAGTAAAGCGCACTCAGCCAGCCCGTCAAGAACACTAAGTCGGAGCATTCACACCCCTATCAACAATCGTCCGATAAAAGATGCTGTGAGCTGATTGAGGGGCTGTCCGGGTGTTTGGGGCGGATCAGGCGACTTGCCGCAGGCAGATAATTGCGCAGGGGTGCAAGCGCCTTGCGGTTTGAGTCCGACGCTTGGGGGTTGCCCGGGGGACAAGCCACCGGACGAGTTCAAGGGGCGCCCGTAGCGATTATCTGACCAGGGCACCGGCGCGCAGCGCCGGCAAGTTGCCAGCCCCGACACTCGGACAGCCCCTGAACCAGCGCCTTATAGTCACCTTCTTCATTGCGTCGAACCGTGGCTGATTCCAACACGTGAGTCAGCCCAATCTTTACTGACTGGGCATCTAACCCCAGCCTCAGCAAATAAGGCCATTAAACAAGCCGCTGAGAGATCCCCTTTACCCCCGCACAAGATCCGCATAAATCCCACCATCCCGCAGAACCAACGCGACCTTATCCCCTCGCTGGACAGCCTCATCCAGCACTCGAGCAATCAACACCGGCCCTGCATCGCTGGCAACCGTTGCCAGCATATACACCCCTGGCTCCTCGCCAGAAGCAGCGCTACGCGTCAGTTCCGTCACCACACCAGACGCGCACCCCTCAGCCAGAAACTCATCCCCATGACACATGGGACACAAGAACCGTGCCGGAAACACCCGATGATCACACTGCACACACCGAAACACAGAAGGATGCATTACAAAGCCTCCAGAACAAGCGCTGTCGAGCACATGCCATAGCGATACTCCACCATGCCGTAACCCGTGACCAAGCCATAGCGAGCCTGCGCCACCTGCCGCTCCCCCGCCTGATTGCTTAACTGACGCATCACCTCAACCAGTCCATGCAGGCTGCAAGCCGCCCCGGCCTGCCCCGCTGACAATTGCCCGCCAGAGGTATTTACCGGTACACGTCCTGTGGCAATCGACTCATGAATAAAGTGTTTGGCGTTATCGGCCTGAAAGAAGCCCAAATCCTGCAACTGCGCCAGCACCATGACGGGGTAGTCGTCATAAATACTGACCACATCCATCTGCGCCGGACTCAAGCCGGACTCCGCCCATAAAGCCGGAGCCAAAGCCGCCAGACCCGTGCTCAAGCCATCGCCTTGCTGATCATCAATATTGTGAAAACTGCGTAACGCCCTTACGGTAATTGCAGGCTGATTCTGCGCCGCCGGATGATCCGCGCGCATCACCATCAAGGCATTGGCGCCATCGACCACCGGCACACAATCCAGCCGCGTCAAAGGGTCCGCCACTTCAGGCGCATTCATATAATCATCCAGACTCATGGGGCTGCGATACACCGCACCCGGATTCATGCCGGCCCACAGCCGCTGACGCATCACCAGGGCGGCGTAGTCTTCTCGCTCCAAACCCAGCTTGCGCATGTGATTCGCAGTCAGCATGGCAAAGCGATGATTCGGACTGCCTGCACCCAAAGGTCGCAAATGGTCATAAGTCGTCTGGTTATAGTTCTCGACCAGTTGCTGGAAATCCTTGGCCTGAAAATGATCCCCGGCCACAATCGCTATACAGCGGGCATCCCCTGCCTGAACGGCGCGAATGGCGTGCTGCAGAATATTCAGACCGCTGGCGCCGCCATTGCTGTCATCCATTATCCAGCTCACCTTCAAGCCCAGCTTCCAGGCCAGATCAATAGCCCGGTCAGGGGCGTGGGTGAAGGAGGCCACCCCCAGGCCATCAATTTCGCCGGCCTCCAGACCCGCTGCGGCAAGAGACTGCTTGAACGCCTGGGCGAGCAGCTCGGAAGTGCCAAGCTGACCGCGTCGCGTATAGGTGACCTCGGTCGCGCCCAGCAGACGCACCGTATTCAAGTTGAAAGCAGGTGTCATGGTCAGTTCCTGTAACAGCGCTTAGCGACGAACCTGATAGCCCGCTTTTTCTCTGTCCCACGTGTTGGGACCAATGCCGCGATCACGCAGGGCAAATTTTTGAATCTTGCCATTTTCCGTAGTGGGCAAGACATCCGTAAATTCGATAAAGCGGGGGACAGCAAAATAGGGCAGGCGGCGTTCGCAATGCTGCAGCAGTTCCTCGCAGCTAACGCTGCAATCAGGACGCAGCACAATCATGGCCATGACCTCGTCCTCGGCCAGTTCGGACTTGGCCGCATACACCGCAACGGTGTGGACAGCGGGGTGACTGGCCAATGCCTGTTCGACTTCGTAGGAGGAAATGTTCTCACCACGACGGCGAATCATGTCTTTCAGACGGTCCACAAAGCGGTAGTAGCCATCGGCATCACGCACGACGCGGTCACCGGTGTGGAACCACAGGTTTTTCCAGGTCTCCACCGTCTTGTCCGGTTGCCCGTAGTAACCCAGCGCGAAGGCATAGGGTTCATCGGCGCGCAGCAACAGCTCGCCCACTTCACCGTCTGGCAGCGGGTTGTCGTTTTCATCCACTACCAGCGCCTCAAAGCCCTCGGATACACGGCCCATATAACCATTGCGCTGCTCCTGGATACCCCGGCCCATCACATAATTGGTCTCGGTGGAGCCAAAGCCATCGAGCAGGTACATCTGGCAGCGCTCCAGAAACTGGCTATGAAACTGTTCAGGCACGCCAGGGCCCAGGGCAATGCGGGTCTTGTGCTGCTTTTCTGCGGCCGTGACCGGCTTGGACAGCAAGATGGGCACCATGGCACCGAGCAGATAGGTAATGGTGGCACCAGTCTGGCACAGATTGTCAAAGAAGCGGCTGGCTGAAAACCGCTTGTCCACCACCATGCAGGCGTCACTGACCAGGGCCTGAAAGAAGGTGTTTAGGGCATTGGTGTGGAACATGGGCAGGCAGGTGTAGAGCACATCGTCGGCTTTCATGCCCAGTTTGCTGGCAGTGTAAATACCCCACCAGTAGAACTGGGCGTGGGGGCATTGCACACCTTTGGAGGGGCCCGAGGTGCCGGAGGTGTACAGAATGGCCAGCGTATCGCCAGGGCCGATATCCGCAGGCTCGCAGTAATCGCCCAAAGCAGGCAGATCGCAGGTGGCCACAGCCAGTGTTTGTGCGGCTTCCTGGCCTTGAATCAACCAGGCTTGCTGGACGGCAGTGGCGCCAAGGTCCACATCGGCCAGCAGCGGAGTCAGATCACTTTCCACCACCAGCAGGCTGGCTTGGCTATTGCACAGAATGTGCTGCAACTGGGCACCACGCGAGGCGGTATTGATGGGCACCACAATGGCACCCAGCCAGCCGCAGCCAAGCACCATGTCCAAAAATTCGTGGCGGTTGGTGCAAAGCAGGGCGACCCGGTCGCCACGCTTGATGCCGGCGCGGCTCAGGCGGCTGGCGCTGGCTGCGGCCACTTGCAAGGTTTGTTCGCCGGTGTAGTGGGTATGACGGTCTGAGAACAGCGGGGCATCACCCATGCGCTCGGCGCGCAGGCGCAACAGGGCCGGTACCGTGCGCTGCGTGGCGGGTATTGAAAACAGCGGCAATTCAGAAGCGGGAATGGAATGGGCGTGCATGATCTATCTGTCTCCCGGCTCACGCGCCACCAAGGCGATAAGCCGATATGCATGGGTGAAATTACTAGTATCCTGCAAACAGTATACTGCAATATATTATTTATAAATTCCTGTCCTTCCCCGGAAAAACCCGAAGTGTCAGAGGCCATCACGCAGTGGTACTTCGGGCAAACCCAACCTTGGCGCGGGACAGAAAGGGGGTCGTTTTGCGACGTGTGGAAATACGGTTGGCAAAACAGTTGATCCGGCTTGGGGATGCGGGTCGATCAGCAATAAAACAGGCCGGGCTCACCAATTTGAGCAAGGGTGCTTCACAATGATTTTGAATAAGCCCACAGGGGCAACGGGGATAGAACAATGAAGGTATGGCTTAAGTTGGCAACGTGTTGTGCACTGATGTTGGGTGCACAGGCCCATGCTCAAAACAAGAATGTGACGCTGGTTGTGCCTTACCCACCGGGCGGTGCGGCGGACCAGCTCGCGCGCGTGATCTCCCAGGAAATGGGCACGCGCTTTGATCAAAAAGTCATCGTGGAAAACCGCCCCGGCGCGGGTGCCCAGGTGGCCATGAACGTCGTGAAGAACGCCAATCCTAGCTCCTTGGGTACGGTCCTGTTTCTGGCTGATAGCGGTGCCTATTCCTTGAATCGCCACTTGTATCAGCGTCTGAATTACGACGTGGCAACCGACCTGATCCCCATGACGCTGGCCGCCAAGGCGCCGGTGTTCCTGCTGGTCAATAAAGACAGCCCCTTCAAGACGGTTCAGGATCTGGTGGCCGCGGGCCAGAAACAGGAGCTGACGTACGGTTCGCCGGGGATGGGGACGGGGACTCACCTGCTGGGCGAGATGCTGCGTAAAGAAACCGGCGCCCGACTGGTACACGTGCCTTACAAAGGCGCTGGTCCCGCTTTGATTGACGCGGTGAGCGGCCAGATCGACTTTATTTTTGATGTGCTGACGGGCAGCCGCGGTTTCCTGGAAGATGGCCGTTTGCGTTCGATTGCGGCCGCCACGACCGAGCGCAGCCCTTTGCGTCCAGACGTGCCGACGATTGCAGAAGCCGGTATCCCCAATGTGGCGTTCACCATCTGGTGGGGCATTTCGGCCAAAGCCGGTACGCCTGAGGAAGACGTGGCCCGTCTGACCGAACAATTGACGGCGGTGCTGAAAGAAGAGTCAGTGGTCAAGAAGTTCGTGGACTTCGGTATTCAGATCGAACCTTCCACACCTCAGGAGTTTGCGGATCTGATCGAGCGTGATGCTCAAACCATGGGGCCGACCATTAAGGCCTTGGATATCACGCTGGACTAACAGGACGGCTTGATTGCAAAAGGGCGCTGCGGCGCCCTTTTTTTGTGGCCTGCGGCGGGTGACCGCAGGGGGGCGTGTCCTGTAGGGCCGCCCTCAGGCCAGCAGCTCCGCTTGCTTGAGGCAGTAGGCCGAGCAGCAAATGACCAGGTTTTCCCTAATCAACTGGGCTGCCTGCTCCTGCTGGCATTCACGGAATGCCTGGCAGATGGCCTTGGCCCGCTGCATGGTCTCCAATCGGAACTGGGGGTCCTGGAGGCAGGCAATCCGGGCTTGGTCGGCCTGATCGTGCAGGCGTGCCATGGTGTCGACCAATTGCTTGTTGGGCACCATGCTGATCCAGGCACTGCGAAAGGCCCAGTTGGCCTGAATATTGTCGATCGGGTCACCTTGCTGGTGAGTGGCTTCAATTCGACTCAAGGCCTGCTCCATTGCCAGCATGCCCACTTTGCTTTGATGGATGCAGGCCAGCTTGGCTGCTGGTGGCTCAAGTAAAAGACGTACTGAGAAAATGTCCTCGATATCCTGGGCGGTGTAGACCCGCAGTACAAAGCCGCGTGATGTTCCTTCCAGCACCCCTTCGTTTTTCAGTTGCAGCAAGGCTTCACGCACCGGCATGCGCGAGACATTCAGGCTGGCCGCAATTTCGTTATCGACCAGCCGCACGTCAAAGCCGATCTTGCCCAGGGCAATGTCCTGACGCAACATGCCATAGACTTGTTCACGGATATTGGGTTCGCGTTTCTTGTAGGGATTGGCAGCCATATGCTCGCCCGGCGTCTGGCGCACGGCAAAAGACTCAAAAGGCTATAGGATACCAAGTAAGCGCCGGGGGCTGATGGCTTTCCTGCCCGTACGGTTTTGCTGTCCAAGTTGCAGGATAATACCGGGTATTCACACCAGCACGCACCAGGAGGGCCCGTCGATGCGGTGGCGGCATGTAGAAATTTTTGACGCAATCTGCCGTGGCGGTTCATTGACACAGGCCGCGCAGTTGCTGCATATCTCCCAGCCTGCGGCCAGCAAGATGCTGGCAACGGCGGAAATGCAGCTGGGATTTCGGCTGTTTGACCGCGTGCGGGGCCGCTTGATCCCCACACGCGAGGCCAGCATCCTGGCGCCTTACGTGGCGCGCTTGCATCAGAATCTGGATGACGTCAGCCGACTGGCGCGCAATCTGCGCTCTCACCATGAAGGGCTGTGGCGTATAGGCAGCAGTCCGGCGTTTGGCCTGGAGCTGCTGCCGGTCGCCTTGAGTCGCTGCCGTCAGGCGCACCCGGCCATGAGTTTCGAGCTGCGTACCCACCATAGTGGCGAGTTGCTGCAAGCCTTGGAAACGCGCGACCTGGACATGGTGATGAGCTTTGATCAGGGCGAAGCCTCCGGTGTGCAGCGGCAGGTGTTGGCCCATACGGAACTGGTACACGTTACCTTGCCGGGCGTTGCTCCGTTGCGTCACTGGAAGGAGATGGCCGGGCGCGCCTTCATTGCTTTGGACGCGGATGACCCGGTCGGTGCGATGGTGGAAAGCCTGTTGCAAAACCATGCTCACGATGTCACGCCCTTTATGCGTGTGCAGACCCATTACGTTGCTTGCAGTCTGGTGGTGCAGCAGGTGGGCGAGGCCCTGGTCGATCTGGTCACCGCGCGCGCCATGCAAGGCCGAGGCCTTGCCATCCATCGTTTGCCCGAGCCTTTGCCTATCCCCGTGAGTATTTTGACGGCCCCTGATGATGCGGGCTCGGGTTCGCGCGAACGCGTGCTCGATCACATCCGGCAGGCGCTGCTGGAATGCCGTTTTCCTGGTTGAGTCGTTGGTTTTTCCATAACCCAGGGTTATGGACTACAGCAACTATTCATTGGCGTCCCGACGCCGCCCCCCAGACAATAGAGCAGTTATTGGGGGTATAGCCATGCATGTATGTATTATCGGCGCCGGTGTAATCGGAATGAGCACTGCGTTCATGTTGCGCCAGAAAGGGATCAAGGTCACGGTTCTGGAGGCCGGCCCGCAGGTGGCCGGACAGACCAGTTTTGCCAACGGTGGGCAGCTAAGTTACAGCTACGTCGCCCCCTTGGCGGATCCCGGCGTGTTCAAGGATTTGCCCCGCTGGTTGTTGAACAAAGACTCGCCCCTGCGTTTTAAGCCGGCCCTGAGCCTGCAGCAATGGCGCTGGCTGCTTCATTTTCTGAAAGCCTGCCGCAGTGATGTGGTGCGTCGGACTACTGCGCAGATGCTGAGTCTGTCCTACTTGAGCCGCGACGTTCTGCACGACTGGCAAGCACGTTTCAATCTGGAGTTTGCTCATCAACGCAATGGCAAACTGATTGTGTTCCGTAGCCCGGGCCCGTTTGAGCATGCGCGTGAGCAAGCGCAACTGCAGGCTGAGCTGGGTTCGTCGCAGCAAGTGCTGGAGGCCGCCCAGGTACTGGAATTGGAACCCTCACTACAGGCTTTGGGTTCACGCTTGCAAGGTGCGATTTACACACCGAGTGAAGAAGCGGGCGACGCTTGTTTGTTTGCCCTTGCCTTGCATGAGCGCCTGCAAAACGACGGTGACTACGAATTGAGGCTGAACACGCCGGTGCAGCGTTTTGTGATGGAAGGACGCGACATTCGCGCTGTGCACACCCCGCAAGGCGAGTTTCAAGCAGATCAGTTTGTTCTTGCCAGCGGGATGGGTACGGTGTCTTTGCTGCGGCAATTGGGTGGCCGCCCGTTGATTTATCCCTTGAAGGGTTATAGCTTGAGCCTGCCGCTGGAGGGTTTGAATCAGGCGGTGCCGGCGATCAGCGTCACCGATTACGAACAGCGTATTGTGTACGCCCGTCTGGGCAAGGTACTGCGCATGGCCGCGATGGTGGATATTGGGTTTGAAGGTTTGGATATTCCTGCTGCCCGCATGGCGACCTTGAAGCAGCAGGTCAATGGCCTGTTTCCCGGTCTGCCGCTGGAACAGGCCCAGACCTGGGCTGGTTTGCGGCCTGCGACGCCATCGGGCAAACCGGTGGTGGGAGCCAGCAAGCTGGCCGGCCGCTTGTGGGTGAACGCAGGCCACGGAGCATTGGGCTTTACCTTGGCTTGCGGCAGCGCAGCGATTCTGGCGGCTCACCTGACGGGCGAGGCATCTCCTATTGATGACGCGCCATTTCGTCCTTAAGCCTTGAAGGGGATGATGGGTACGAGGCCATCAATGGTCCATGGCCGGTCATGGGTTGACGGTGGCGGGGCGTGGTGTGAAGGCTTGGTGCTGGGTAATGAGCCGCGAATAATCAGTCGCGCCGATGGTGCACCCCTAGATGGAGATGGGCAAGTTTCTCTTTGGAAGCTAGCCCATTTTTTTTGTGTTTTACGTAGTGGTGTTTAGACGGTTGCCCGCAAAACCGGCGTCGCTTTGAAGCCGGCCGTCAGCAGCAGGGACAGACCATAGATGGCCACTGCCAACGCAGGAATTGACCACAGCGCATTGAAATCCAGCGCCGTGAACAGGTAGCGGTACATCAGGTCGATCAGCCAGGGGTGGATCAAATACACCCCCAAGGTCAGCTCCGCCAGATGGGCACTGATACGCGAGTTGATCAAGGGCTGATTCCAGTCACGCAGCAGCACGATCAACGCGATAGACATGGGGATGACGGTAATGCTCAGGTAGTCGTAAAAGTACGCCGCGGTTTGACGATCGTGGGTGATGGCCAACGCGTAAAAGCCCCAGGCTGTGGCCGCAATACTGCCCAGTAATACCGAGAGGGTCAGCCAGCGGGGCACGCGTACAGGTACTTTGCGCAGCAGATAGCCCAGCAGGAAATAGGGCAGATAAGACAGAAACCAGGTGAAGAAAGGAGCCGAGTGAGTGTTCAGCTCTGGCTTGCTCAGGGTGCTCAGCGCAGACAGTACGAAAGCGGCTCCAGTCAGCACCGTCAATTGCTTCAGATTGGTGTTCTGGACCATGCGACGCAAAAATGGCGTGAACAGGTACAGGAACACGATCATGTACAAAAACCAGAGGTGAAAATAGGGACGCCCCTGCAATAGACGCTCCAGATAGGGGTAGGGATCTGCCTGCGGCGTCCACCAATGTTGCTTGAAGGCGGTCCAGCCCAGGTAAAAGGCCGTCCAGAACAGCAAGGGCAGCAAGACCCGTGATGCCCGTTTGCGATAGAACAGTTTCATGCCTTCTTGAGGCCGGGGTTCGAGCAGGAGCGCACCGCTGACCATCACAAAGACCGGTACGCACCAGCGGGTGGCCGCATCATACAGATTGCCGCTCCACCAGTTGGCCGTGCCTACCTCGGCATTGAGGACGGCGTAGGCAGCGATATGCAGGCATACCACCGAGAAAATCGCCACGATCCGCGCATTGCTGATCCAGTTCATGAGAGGGCATAAAAAACAGACACCTGCTTATCCTAAGGGGCAGACGTTTCTGATTTGTCCCCCAAATACGGGATTTGGCGTCCAGTTTTGTCTGGATGTGACGGGAAGAGGGCGAGCTCACGGCTTGGCGGGCGCGGACACCGTCAGCGTGCTGTCTTTAGGTCGGGATTGAGAAAAGGGTGTATAAATTACCAGCGTTATACGGTTAAATAGCAGGCTTAGCCGGACAGACCGGTCAGGACATTCCTGATCTGGCGGTGCTGGGCAGGAGTAGGGTGGATGCAGCTGGATTTGACGGGAATGGATGTGCTGATCGCGGTGGTCGCCTTGGCGCTGGGACTGGTGCTGGGTGCATGGCTGCGGTCGCGCATGAGCGCCCCGGTCGAGCGGGCACTGGAGGATCGATGCGCGCGTCTGGAGCAGGATCTGGCCCATGCTCACGAGCACTCTCAGCACGCCCAGAACCGGGCCGTGGAACTGGATAAAGAGCTGATACGCCGCGATGCTCAGATTCAGGCCCAGGAACGGCGTAACCAGGCTATCCAGGAGGACCTGGAACATAGCCGTGAACAAATGCGGCTGCAGTTCGAGTCGCTGGCTCAACAGATTCTGGAGGCCAAAGGACAAACGTTGCGCCAGGACAGCCAGCGCACCCTGGATGAAATGCTGCGACCCTTTCGCGAGCAATTGGCTGGTTTTCAACTGCGGGTGAACCAGGTGCATGACGAGTCCGTGAAAGGCCAGACCGCCTTGAGTCTGGAGCTGCAACGCATGCAGGAAATGGGGCTGCGCATGAGTGCTGAAGCGCACTCGCTGGCGATGGCCCTGAAAGGTGATAAGAAAACCACGGGGAATTGGGGTGAAACCCAGCTGGAGAAAACGCTGGAAGTGGCGGGGCTGGTGCGTGGTGTGCACTTTGATACGCAGTGGCAGGCACGCGATGAGCAAGGCCGCCTGCGGTATCCCGACTTTGTGGTCCATCTTCCCCAGGACAAGCATCTGGTGCTGGACTGTAAGGTGTCCCTGGTGGACTACGACCGCGCCATTCGTGCTCAGACCGATGAGGAGCGTCAGCAAAGCCTGCAGGCGCATGTGCAGGCACTGCGCAACCATATTGATGATCTGGCCACCAAGGATTACAGCGCCTTGCCCGGTTTGAACAGCCCTGGTTTTGTATTCATGTATGTGCCGATTGAAGCGGCCTATATGCAGGCGTTGCAGCAGCATCATGGCCTGTTCGATTACGGTCTGGGCAAGAACGTCCTGATGGTTTCACACACGACCTTGCTGCCCATTTTGCGCACCGTAGCCAATATCTGGATGATGGTGCGCAGCAATGAGCAGGCCCACGAACTGAGCCAACGTGCAGGGGATATCTATAACCAGGTGTCTCTCCTGGCCGAACGTCTGAAAAAGCTGGGCGAAACCTTGGGGCAGGCGGGCAAACACTACAACAGCACTGTTACAGCACTGGCTGGCCAGCAAGGTTTGTACGGCAAAGTCAGCCGCTTTGCCGAGCTATCGGCCAGGGCCAAACGTACGCAGCCGGGGATTGAGCCCTTGCATACGGATATTGAGCATGAGCGGCTGGAATGGGTGTTGCCGCAAGAGACTGAGCCGGTGCAGGAAAAAGGGTCGGATGCGTGATCGTGCGTGACAGCACAAGCCCCTGCTTGGCTGCGCGATGAGGCCAGGCCGTCCTTATCGGACATGCCTGGAGTCGTGCCAATATCAGCGGGAAGATGGCCGTCAGGGCTGAGTGTGACGGGGCTGGCGTGGCGACGGGAATAAGGTGAAACCGGTGCATGCAGGCCGCGTTTTCAGGGGGCGGCGGCAGGACCCCCATCCTGCTCAATAAGCTCCAGCCACTGCTCCACCAGTTGCGGGGCGCTGAACAAATAGCCCTGCAATCCATGGCAGCCGCGACGTAGCAGGAATTCTTTCTGCTGCTCGTTTTCCACCCCTTCTGCCACCACGTGCAGGCCCAGTTGTCGTGCCATGGCCAGTACCGTGCGCACAATGGCGTTGGCTTCTTGCTCCCCAGGTACCCCCAGAATCAGGCTGCGATCCATTTTCAACTCATACAGTGGCAGGCGGCGTATGGCGGCCAGGTTGGAATAGCCGGTACCAAAGTCATCCATGGAAAAGCGGATGCCCAGATCCTTGAGTTCCCGCATCATGCTGTTGGCAGAGCTGAAGTCCTCCATCAGCACGCCTTCGGTAATCTCAAAAATCAGGCGATGGGCGGGGGCGCCGCTGCTTTCCAGAATCTGGCGTGTACGGCGGGCAAAATCGGGCCGGCGGAACTGGATCGGGCTGACGTTAATGGAAATCGGAAAGTGGCACTGCTGGGTTTGCAGCAGCAGATCACAGACCGAGGCCATGATCCAGTCGCCCAGGGGGGTGATCAGGTCCGTGCTTTCCGCCAGCGGAATGAACAGATTGGGAGTGAGCATGCCGCGGGTCGGATGCAGCCAGCGCAGTAGTACTTCCGCACCACAAATACGGTTGTGCTTGTCGTACTGGGACTGCACAAACAGGCGCAGTTGATCCGATCCTATGGCAAAGCGCAGATCGTGTTGCAGATTCAAATGTTCTTCGACGGCCTCTTGCATGCCAGGCTCGTACAGCGTGATCTGGTTGCGGCCATTTTCTTTGGAGCGATACATGGCCGTGTCGGCCTGACGCATCAGGTCTTCCGAAGTCAGGGTGCTGTCGGTAATCAGGGCCAGACCGATACTGCTGCTGCTCAGATACGAATGGCCTTCAATGTTGTAAGGCTCCTCAAGACGGGTGCGCACCAGTTCAGCAAATTCCAGTGCTTCTTTGTAGCAGTCGCGCACGGTGCCTGGGTGCAGAATCTTCAGGATGACAAACTCGTCCCCGCCCAGTCGGGCCACGATGTCCTGGGGGTCAATAATCAAGGACAGGCGGCGTGCTACTTTGCGCAGCAAGGCATCGCCAATGGCGTGTCCGCGTGCGTCGTTGATATGTTTGAAGCGGTCCAGATCCAGAAAGTACAACGCACCGGGCCGTTTGTAAGGCTCGATGGTTTGCAGGTGGCGTTCCAGGCGTTGCAGCAGCAGGCGGCGGTTGGGCAGTTCGGTGAGTGGGTCGTAAAAAGCCAGCCGATAGTTTTCTGATTGCGTGGCTTTAAGGGCCGAGATGTTGGTGGAGATGCAGTACAGGCTGGTTTGCCGCGTTTCCGGGTCTTGGACGGGCATCTTGATGGAGAAAAATGTGGCGCGTATATCGCCTTTACGGTCCCGCACCACCTCTTCCACGGCCAATCGTTCACCGCTGTACAGCACCTGTTCGTCGTTGTGTCGGAATTCGTTGATGGTCTGTTTGTTGGCGTACAGATCCTGATCGGTTTTACCCACAATGCTGTCGGTGGTGTAGTTCAGGTCCTCGCACAGCTTGCGGTTGGCGTATTGATAGCGGAACTGATCGTCCTTGATGTACACGTAGGCGTCAGTGGCATCGAGCACCGTATGCAAATGATGCTCGGTGCGCAGCAGTTTTTTGCGCTGGCGACGCAGGACAATGCGCATCAGGGTCACGGTAAGCAGAGCGATCGTCAACAAGACGCCCAGCGTCAGCAATGCAGGAATAATCCAGGGCTTGGTCGGCTTTTCGATCAGGCGCAGACCCCACTGGTTCAGCGTTTCGGTATAGAACGGGTCGTTATTGTCTTGCCAGTTCTTGATGTGGGTATCAATGGCCGCCAGCAGATCCAGGTTGCGGTCCTTGGCAGTGACAAAATAAGTGTTGGTCGGTTCCAGCCGGATAGGGGCGGTTTTCAGGCCATGTTCACCGGCATGGCGTACCCCAAATAAATGGCCGACTACTGCGGCGTCGGCCTGTTTGGTCTGTACCAGTTTCAGGGCACTGTACTGGGAGTCGGTGATGACCAGCCTGGAGCCCAGTTCCAGTTTTTGCAAAATATTGTAGAGCTGGGTCAGTTGCAGGGTGCCGCTCATGACCGCAATGCGTTTGCCATTCAGGTCGTTCAGCGCGCCGATATGTGTGGTTTTGCCTGTGAAGATCTGAGACCAGTCCTCCAGCACCGCTCGGTTGTGGTAGCTGTACAGCGCTGCCCGTTCGGGCGAATAGGCCAGTCCTGGCACGAGATCGAGCAGGTCGTTTTGCAAGGCGTTCAGGCACTGTTGCCAGTCGCACTGTACCGCCTCCAGGGTCCAGCCCTCGCGCTTGGCAATCTCCATCAGCAGCTCGCCCATAATGCCGCCGGGACGGGCCTGGCTATCTAGCAAAAGCTTGGGGGGATTTTCATAGACGCCCACACGCACAATATGCTCTTGGGCATGCGGTGCCGCCTGGGCAAAGGGGACCAACAGGCCCAGGATAGCCAGTAGGCTTGGCATGTAGATTGCCCTGCGCAGCGATAGATAAATAAGGCGGGGCAAGTTCATGATGAAGTGGCTGCACAAAGCAGTGAATCGGGTGCGGTCATGCAACAATGATGTGACTAATTTAACTGAATATCGAGAACGGGGGCGGATGCGTGCCACATTTCGGTAACAAATAGCAGGGAGCAGACGAATGGCGGATTGTGAAACCGTAGAGGTGAGTGTTAAAGGGCGGGTCCAGGGGCTTGGGTTTCGTGCCAGCGCCTTGCGTCACGCGCATCTGTATGGCGTCAAAGGCTGGGTCAGCAATGCAGGGGACGGCTCGGTGGAGCTGTTGTTGCAAGGCACGGCCGATGCCATCGATCGTATGGTCAGCTGGCTTTATATCGGTCCCGAGCAGGCGCAGGTTGAGCAGGTGGATATACAGCGCTCTTACACCGACAAGCGTTACGACTTTTTCGAAATTCGCTAATGCCACCCATCATTGGCAGCACAACGCCCTGAAAAAGAAATAATGATAGCGAATTGCGGGCAAACCCTAGTAAAACATTTGTTTTTTTTGTTCGTCTCCAGATTAACATGCGTTTTATTGTGTGGATGTGTGAGTAGAACGATACATGGAGCCCTTGTTACGCCTGCAGCGTCTCTTGCCTGAGCTGACTCCCGAGTTGCGTCGGGCGGCCCAATGGGTAGAACGCCATCCGGTAGAGGTCAGCCTGTGGTCCATGCGCAAGCAGGCGCAGGCCTTGTCGCTGGCTCCGGCCACCATGCTCCGTCTGGCCAAAGCGGCGGGCTATGAAAGCTATGATGGCTTTCGCGAGCCCTTCCAACAGGCTTTGCATCGCACCAGCGGCACGATGGCCGCACGCGCCCAGAACTTGCAAGGCAGCCGCGCCTCGGAGCAACAGGCCAGGGACTTGGGTGCGCAACAGGAGCAGGCGTTGGCGTCCGTGTTGCGGCTCAACCCGCTTAATGCGCTCGATGCGTGCGCCCGGGCCATTCTGGGCGCGTCCAAGGTCGGGTTCTTGGGGCTGGGAGCCAGCTTTGCCTGCGCTTTTCAGATGCATTACGCCTATCAGCTGATTCGGGGCGACGGTGTCTTGCTGAACCGGGCGGCCGATTTGCTGCTGGAGCTGGAAACGGGTCTGGATAGCGGCAGTGTGTTGCTGGTCATCAGTCAGGCGCCGTACGTTAAAGCCGCGGTCAACAGCGTGCAGCAAGCGGTGCAACGCGGGATTCCCGTCGTGGCGATTACCGATAGTGTGTTGTCACCGATTGCACAAGGTGCCCGGCATGTTTTGTTGTTTGAGGCACAGACCGGTGGTCAGTGCGCAGCAAGTTTTTTCCATTCCCTGGTGGGAGCCGTCACCGTGGCCGAGCATCTGCTGGCGCGGATTGCCGCGCTGGGAGGCAAGCCGGTTGTACAGCGCTTGGCGCAACTGGAGACATCCTTTCGTAGTCAGGGAATTTATTGGCAGCACGATGAAGAGGCAGGCCCGGCTCCTGCAAAGTGAAGAAAACCGGCCGTACCGGCTATACAAACAGGGGATTTCCCCATGGGAGACAAGAAGATGGAACACATTAGCAAACAAACCGGCAAAAAGAAGGTGTGGGCGCTCAGCGCAACGGCGGCGGTTTGCGCCATGCTACTGAGCCCGCTGCCGGCCAGTGCCCAGCAGAAATTTGTCAGTATCGGCACGGGAGGCGTGACTGGCGTGTATTACGCCGCGGGCGGTGCGATTTGCCGTCTGGTCAATAAAGATCGGGGTACCGATGGCGTGCGCTGCTCGGTAGAGTCCACCGGAGGCTCGGTTTTCAACGTCAATACCATCAAGGCCGGTGAGCTGGACCTGGGCGTGGTGCAGTCCGATGTAGGTTACAACGCCTATAACGGTGAAGGGCAGTTCAAGGACGGAGGGGCTTACAAGAAGCTGCGTTCGGTGTTTTCTATTCACCCGGAACCCTTTACCGTGCTTTCGCGCAAAGAGGCCAACATCAATACCTTTGATGATTTCAAGGGAAAACGCTTTAACGTGGGCAATCCGGGCTCGGGCACACGGGCATCGATGGATCAGTTGTTGCAGGCAATGGGTCTGGACAACAGCTTTTTCTCGCTGGCCTCGGAACTGCGTCCTGATGAGCATGGCCCGGCCCTGTGTGACGGCAAGATCGATGGCTTCATTTATGGCGTAGGCCACCCCTCGGCCAATATTCAGGACCCCACCACCTCTTGCGGCGCCAAGCTGGTCCCACTGACCGGAGCGGCGGTAGACAAGTTGGTCGAGACCTATCCCTACTACGCCAAAGCCGTGATTCCAGGCGGGTTGTACCCAAATAACCCGGACGATGTGCAAACCTACGGCGTTTTGGCCACCTTTGTGACATCGGAAGATGTGCCCGAAGAGTCGGTCTATAACGTTGTCAAAGCCGTGTTCGACAATTTTGACGACTTCAAGCGCTTGCACCCTGCATTGGCAAACCTGAAAAAAGAGGACATGGTTAAAAATGGCCTGTCCGCTCCCTTGCACAAAGGGGCTGAAAAGTACTTCAAGGAAAAAGGGCTGCTGTAAGACAGTCTGATCGTGGCCAGGCCGGCACAGGCCGCCTGGCCGCAAGTGCCGCTGCACCAGCAGTGGTCTTGCTTTTCCTGGAGACACATGCAAATGACACAACAAGAACCTAAAAAAACGGCGCAGGACGTCGCTCTGACACAGGATGAAACAGCACAACTGGAAAAACTGGTTGCCGATGTAGACCGGGGCGGGCGCTCGGTCACGGGTGCGGCGGGCATGGTGTTGTTCCTGGCTGCAATCGGCTGGTCTCTGTTCCAGCTCTGGTACGCCTCTCCGTTGCCTTTTGCCCTGAATCTGGGGATTTTCAATGATACTGAGGCGCGTGCCCTGCACTTGGGCATCGCCATGTTTCTGGCCTATCTGGCGTATCCTGCCTGCAAGAGTTCGGCTCGGGATCGCATCCCTGTTCAAGACTGGATATTGGCGCTGATCGCCGCATTTTGCGGCTCGTATCTGTTCTTTTTCTATAAAGAGCTGGCCATGCGTCCCGGCATCCCGACCACGATGGACGTGGTGGTGGCCAGTGTGGGTCTGGTCTTGCTGCTGGAGGCCACGCGGCGCTCCCTGGGCGCGCCCATGGCGGTATTGGCGCTTATTTTCATTGCCTATATCTTTTTGGGCCCCTGGTTGCCCGATGCCTTGTCCCACCGTGGCGCTTCCTTGCAGCGTCTGGTCTCACACATGTGGTTGACCACCGAAGGGGTCTACGGGGTGGCCCTGGGCGTTTCTGTTTCTTATATTTTCATTTTTGTATTGCTGGGCTCGTTGCTGGATCGTTGCGGGGCGGGCAATTACATGATGCAGGTCTCCTTTGCCTTGTTGGGGCACTTGCGCGGCGGGCCTGCCAAAGTGGCGGTGGTGTCCTCGGCGGTCAATGGCATTGTCTCGGCCTCCTCGGTTGCCAACGTGGTGACGGGGGGCATTTTCACCATCCCCCTGATGAAAAAAGCCGGTTACGGTGGCATCCGTGCCGGCGCGATTGAAACCGCCTCCTCGGTCAATGGGCAGATCATGCCCCCAGTCATGGGCGCAGCTGCGTTTCTGATGATTGAGTATGTCGGCATTCCCTATACCGACATCATTCGGCATGCCTTGCTGCCTGCGGTCATTTCGTACATTGCCCTGTTCTACATCGTGCACCTGGAGGCGCTCAAACTGGGGATTCAACCGATGATGGCATCGGGCAAGCCCAAGACCTTTGTGCAAAAACTGGCTGGCTGGGGCATGGGGACGGCCGGCACCCTGATTGTGATGGGGCTGGTGTACTGGATAGGCGTCGGCGTGCAGGCGGTGGCCGGTGCCGCTGCAATCTGGATTCTGTTGTTCCTGCTACTGGCCTTGTACGTGTTTTTGCTGAAAGTGGCAGCGGATCATGAGGATCTGCCCACCGATATCAATGTGAACACGCCGGTGCGGCCAGAACCCTGGCCAACGGTGCGAGCCGGTTTGTATTTTCTGATCCCGATTGGCATTTTGGTCTGGTGCCTGACGGTAGAGATGATGTCTGCGGGCCTGTCGGCTTTCTGGGCAGTAATGGCCATGTTGTTCCAGATGGCGACACAACGGCCCATCATCGCCTGGTTTCGCAAACAGGCGACCGCCCAGCCTCTGCGCCAGGGCATCAGTGAAGTCTGGGTGGGGCTGCAGGAAGGCGCTCGCAATATGGTGGGCATCGGCATTGCCTGCGGGACGGCGGGCCTGATTGTAGGTGCCATCACACTGACTGGTCTGGGCCTGCGCATGACTGCCTTCGTGGAGATGGTATCCATGGGCAATGTGCTGGTCATGCTGTTTTTCACCGCTGCAGTATGTCTGGTTCTGGGTCTGGGTATGCCAACGACCGCCAACTACATTTTGATGGCGACCTTGATGGCCCCCGTCGTGGTGGAACTGGGGGCGCAAAGCGGGATGGTCATTCCGCTGATTGCGGTCCACATGTTTGTGTTCTATTACGGGATCATGGCGGACATCACGCCGCCGGTCGGCCTGGCCACCTTTGCAGCGGCAGCCATTTCAGGTGAGGACCCGATCAAGACGGGCGTGCAGGGCGTGATCTATGCGATGCGCACCGCCGTGTTGCCGTTCATGTTCATCTTCAATCCCATGCTGCTGCTGATCGGCATTCACAGTGCCTGGGAATTAATGCTGGTGGTGCTGGGCGCCACGGTTGCATCGCTGGCCTTTGCCGCAGCCACCATGGGCTGGTTGCGGATCAAGACGAGCTGGCTGGAGACCGGCCTGCTGTTGCTGGTGACTTTCATGTTGTTCCGCCCCGACTGGTTTATGGATCACGTTGCTGAGAAATATCAGGATCGTCCTGCTTCGGAGTTGATGCAGATTGTGCAGACCATACCGGATGGCGGAAATCTGGTGGTTCAACTGGCCGGGATGAACCTGGAAGGCAAGGATTTGCAGAAAACAGTAGCGGTGTCGTTGCCGGCCTTGCCGCCAGGTGACCAAGCGAGCGGTCTGGCAGCGGCC
This sequence comes from Alcaligenes sp. SJTW-7, assembly GCF_047716895.1. Classification (NCBI taxonomy): domain Bacteria; kingdom Pseudomonadati; phylum Pseudomonadota; class Betaproteobacteria; order Burkholderiales; family Alcaligenaceae; genus Alcaligenes; species Alcaligenes sp. SJTW-7. The sequence goes on from NZ_CP136682.1 coordinate 235,359, forward strand.
AGCAAGCGCTTGTCGCAAGCGGGCCTGACGATCATGGCATTTGGCGACACGGCCCAAATTGCATCCGTGAGTTTTGGCAGTCCCGCACGTCGAGCCGGGTGGGAGCAAGGCTGGGACATTGAGCAGGTGAAGGTGCCTCATCCAGATCGCCCTTCGGAATTCTGGGTGTATATACCCGCTTTTCTGATCTTGATCTGGCTGTGGACTCGTCAAGGTGTGCGGATGCGTCGTATCCCCGATCCGGTTCGGCACTGAGCGTGTCAGTACTACCGGCCGTCCTTGCGGTGGCGGGTAGTACACTGATGGCCCTGATTGTCTGGCCCGCTGCGTTGGCGGGCCGTTTTCCGTGTGGCTTTTCTTGTCATGACACCGATAAACAGCGTCCCGCCCGTGCCTTCGCGTGACGGGGTCAGCCCCAGCAAAGTGTGGTGCCCGCCCGGTCCGTGGCAGCGGCTCGATGAGTTTTTGCTGCAGCGTTTTCCACATGTGAATCCTGAGGTTTTGCTCGATAGACTCAGGCGTGGCGACATTCTGGATCAGAATGCGGTACCCCAGACGCTGGATTCACCCTACCGGGCTGAGCGTTGGCTGTGGTACTTCCGCATGGTGGACAAGGAAACCATCGTTCCCTTTGAGATGCCCATCCTGTATGCGGATGAGTGTTTGATTGCGGTCGACAAGCCGCATTTTCTGGCGACGACGCCCGGCGGACGCTATTTGCATGAAACAGCCTTGAGTCGCCTGCGAAAACATTTCAAAGAGGATGGCATCAGCCCTATTCACCGGCTGGACCGGGAAACAGCGGGTATTTTGCTGTTTTGTCGGGACCCGTCTGCCCGTGGGGCATATCAGTCCCTGTTTCAGCAAGGTGGCATTGAGAAGGAATATGAGGCGGTGGCACCATTTCAGGAAAAACTGGCAAGCGGGCTGGTGTACCGTAGCCGCCTGAAAGAGGTGCCGGGCCGTTTTGTGATGGAAGAAGTGGCGGGAGAGCCCAACAGCAGTACCGAAATCGTGTGCGAGCGACATTGGCAGACCGGGCAGGGCGATCATCGGGCGCTTTATCGCCTGCGCCCGCATAGCGGTCGCAAGCATCAGTTGCGGGTGCATTTGAGCAGCTTGGGTGCCCCCATTCTCAATGATGTGTTTTATCCGGAGTTGTTGCCCGAGCGCGCTGCCGATGATTTCAGTCAGCCGCTGCAATTGCTGGCGCGGCACATTGCATTCATCGACCCTTTGAGTGGCCAGCTACGGCGCTTTAGCAGCCAACGTCAGCTGTGGAGCTGGCCTAGTTGGCCTCAGCGTTCACGCCGCGACTCGAACTGCGGGCATCTTGAGTGAACGTCAGGCGGGCAACAGGTGTACGTCCCCTTGGCACACCAGCCGGTCCGGGCACTCAGTAATCGCGGAAAACCGCTTCGATCTCATCGTGTTCCAGCTTGTTGGCCAAGGACAGCATCAACAAGATTCGGGCCTTTTGCGCGGGCAGGTAATGCGCTGCGATCGTGTGATGGTCGGCATCATAAGCGCTGTCTGTCACAGGCCCTGCAGGGATACGGGAGGCGCGGACACAGACCACGCCGAGCCGGTGAGCCAGGCTGACCCCTTCCAGCGCGCCAGGAGTCAGGCTGCCGTTTCCGGTTGCGGCCACTACCAGGCCCTGCACGCCGCTTTGGGCCGCGTGGCGATACAGTTCGGCCAGCGTGTCGGGATGATCGTAAAAAATCTGCACTTTGGGCAGGCTGTGCAAAGAGCGAACATCGAACAGGCTGCTGTGGGTATGGGGCAGCAGGCTGCGCATCATGAAACGAGCCTGGCCGCCCGCTACCAGTCCCAGTGGGCCGGCATCGGGCGAACCAAATGCGCCGGTCTGGGTGGTGTGTTGCTTGCTCAGAAAACGGGCGCTGTGAATCTGGTCATTGAGCAGCACCAGCACGCCCTGATCCTGAGCCCGCGACGAGCAGGCCACTTGCACTGCCTGGTATAGGTTCAGCGGTCCGTCGGCGCTCAGGGCCGAGGCCGGGCGCATGGCCGCTGTCATCACCACCGGCTTATCGGTTTTCAGGGTCAGGTGCAGGAAAAAAGCACTTTCTTCCAGGGTGTCGGTGCCATGGGTAATGACGGCGCCGTTGATATCGGGGCGTGCCAGCAGCGCATTGAGTTTGTGGGATAGCTCCAACAGCATCCGCGAACTCATGGCCCGACTGTCCACGTTGAAAATCTGGTGGCATTCCAGGTCGGCCAGCTCATTGAGAGCCGGTACGGCTTGTAAAAGCGTTTCCACGCCCTGGGTGATGTCGTAGTCAGTCAGGCCCAGATTGGATTGGGTGGTGGCGGCAATCGTGCCGCCGGTGCCCACCAGGGCCAGTTTGGGGCGTGTTGGCATGTGACAGTGCTCCGCGTCCAGTTGTTATGGTCGGTAGGGCGCACAGTCTGGGTGAACGTCGGTTCAACGGCGAACTTTCAACCAGCGCTCGATCAGGTGTACTACCGACAGCAGGGTAAAGTTAATCAGCAGGTACAGCAGGCCCGCAATCACGAAGGTCTCGATGATGGCGTAGTTCTGGTTCATCAAGCGTTTGGCATGGCCGGTCAGATCCATGACGGCAATGGTCGAGGCCAGACTGGTGCCTTTGATGGCCAGCACGATTTCATTGCTGTAGGCCGGCAAGGCCTGGCGGATGGCCAGGGGGAAGACGACGCGGCGAAAGCGCATCCAGGCGGACATGCCGATGGATTTGGCGGCCTCGATCTGGCCGACCGGAACGGCCTGAAAGCCCCCACGGAACACTTCGCTGACATAGGCGCCACTGTTCAGGCCAATGGCCAAAATGGCGCAGCGCATGCCATCGCTGAACAGCCACCATAGGGCGGGGGTCTCGCGCACAAAACTCACCGTGCCTACGCCGTAATACAGCAGAAATAACTGAACCAGCAGGGGGGTGCCCCGAAAAACGGTGCTGTAGCCAAAGGCAAAACCGTTCAGAAGACGGCTGTGGGACTGGCGCATCAGGGCCAGGGACAGGCCGATGAACAGCGACAGCACAATGCCCCACAGACCGATATACACGCTCATGCCAAACCCTTTGAACAGGGTTTCGATGGTCGTGTTGAATAATTCCAGATCTATCATGGCCGGGCTCTCATGCCTTTGCCGGTATAGCGTTCGGCCAGTAAAAACAGGGCCTGACTACAGGCACCGATCAGAAAATAAAGCACGCCCGCAATCAGGTACATGGCCATCGGTTCGCGTGTGTTGGCCGCTCCCAGGGTGGCGGCGCGCATGATTTCGACCAGGCCGACCAGCGAGATCAGGGCGGTGTCCTTGAGTGCGGTCTGCCAGACATTATTGGCGCCGGGCAAGGCATACCAGAGCATTTGCGGCAGGATAATGCGGCGCAGGCGCTGCCAGGATGACATGCCGATGGCCTTGGCCGCCTCGATCTGGCCTTCAGGAATGGCCTGCAAGGCGCCGCGAAAGACTTCCACGCTGTACGAGCCGGCAATCAGGCCAATCGCCAAAATGCCCACCAGGGCGGGAAACCAGCGGGTGACGACATCTTCCATGCGCATGAAGTCGGCCAGATCGGAGACAAATTGCACCGAGCCGAAAAACAGCAGATAGATGATGAGCAGCTCAGGGATGCTGCGCACAACCGTGGTGTACAAGCTGACGGGGCCACGCAGCCAGCGTGGCCCGTTGGTCTTGATGCTGGCTCCTGTAATTCCAATGACAACGCCAAGGGCCATGCCCAAAACGGAGATCAGCAAGGTCATTGCCGCTCCGCGAAGGAACATCCAGCCCCAGCCTTCGCGCAGCACATTAAAAATGGTCTCTAGCATCAAGTGGTACTTCTCGACTTATTTCTTGCAGATCTCGTAGTTGGCGATGTCGATGTCAAACCACTTTTCGCTGGCGGTCTTGACGGTGCCATCGTCAATCAGCTTGCACAGGGCAGCATCAACCTTGGCTTTCAGTTCTGCATTGTCTTTGTGGATACCGACGGCAATGCCGTAACCCAGCGTCTCGGGATCGGAGGAGCCCTTGATGACCAGCTTGGACAGGGCAAAGTTCTGCTCGCCAACCTTATGCAGAAATTTGGACTGAGAGGTCAGGTCGGCAAAGGTGCCGTTCAGACGACCGGCGTCCAGATCAATTTGCATCTGGTCCAGGGTTTCGTAATTCTTGACAGTGGTCTTGGGGGCTTTCTTGGCCAGGAAAGCGCCATGTGTGGTGCCGCCCTGAACGCCAATGGTTTTACCGGCCAGGCCGTCAAAAATGGTCTGTTCGTTGTCGGCGCCGATCAGCTCGCTGTTCTTGGGCAACACGAAAATCGCGTCTTCAACGGCGTAAGGAATACTGAAATTGACGCGCTTGGCACGCTCGGGTGTATAGGACATGCCCGAGATGATCAGGTCAAAGCGTTTGGCATCCAGGGAAGGAATCAGGCTGTCAAAGGCTTGCACGATGAATTTGCAATCGCTGTTCAGCTCTTTGCACAGGGCTGCGCCAATATCGGCGTCAAAGCCGGTGACTTTACCAGCGGCGTCCACCATGCTCCATGGCGGGTAACCACCTTCGGTACCGATTTTCAGGGTGTCTGCCATTGCAGCCTGGGAGCCCAACAGGGCCAGGCTTGCACAGATCAGGGTCTTGCTGAGGAAACTCATGGTCTGGCTCTCCTTTGTGGAAAGGCTGGTCAGGGCCGTCTCAGCCCTGCTGGTTTTCCAGCCGGTGTCGTATGCACGAAGCGATGATCTTACTGCATTGGTTGTAAAAACTGCTGTAGACGCTCGGATTGTGGCCTATCGAACAGGTCTTTGGGGTGGCCGCGCTCTTCAATCAGGCCGTTGTGCATGAAAATGGTCTCGGAAGAGACGTCGCGCGCAAAGTTCATTTCGTGGGTCACCAAAATCATGGTGCGGCCTTCCTGGGCCAATTGGCGAATCACACGCAGCACCTCGCCCACCATTTCCGGGTCCAGCGCCGAGGTCGGCTCGTCAAACAGCAAGACATCCGGGTCCATGGCCAGGGCGCGGGCAATGGCCACACGCTGCTGCTGTCCGCCCGACAGCTCGGCTGGATAGGCATCACACTTAGTGCTCAGACCCACCTTGCCCAGCAGTTCGCGGGCGTAGTCGGCCGCTTCCCGGGCCGGACGTCCTTTGACATGGATGGGGCCTTCGGTGACGTTTTGCAGCACCGTGCGGTGCGACCAAAGATTGAAGTTCTGAAACACCATGCCCAGGCGTGCGCGGACTTGTTCAAGCAGGCGCGGATTGTCCGTCTGGCAAATTCCCTTGCGATTGCGGTGGCTGCGCAAAATGTCATTGCCGATCTGGATCTCGCCCTGATCGGGGACGACCAGATGGTTGATGCAGCGCAGCAAGGTGCTTTTGCCCGAACCGGAGGCACCGATGATGGAAAGCACATCGCCCTTGTGGGCTTGCAGGGAAATGCCCTTGAGCACCTCGTTGGTGCCAAAGCGTTTGTGGATGTCGCGTACCTGGACCGCCGCGTTCAGGTCATTGTTATTCACAGCAACGTCCTTGCGGTCAAAGAGAAAGGGGGTAAGGGTTTCATACGGGTGTCATATCCTGGATGCCCGATTCTACCGCTTTCCCCCTGTTTTTTTTGCACAGGCGCTGTATTTTGCTCATAAAAAGCGGCATAAACCGGGTATGCCGCCTTACAAGCTTAAGGATACAGGCCGCGTACCTGACGAGATTCCAGAATGCGGGCGCAACCCACGATAAAGGCAGCCGTGCGCAAGGTGACGTTGTGCTCCTTGGCGACCGCCGCCACGGTGGTGTAGGCCGAGCGCATCATCATTTCCAGACGGTTGTTGATCTCGTCCTCGGTCCAGAAGAAGCTGGAGAAGTCCTGGACCCACTCGAAATAGGACACGGTGACACCACCGGCGTTGGCGACCACGTCCGGCACAATGGTCACGCCCTTGCTGTTCAGAATGTCGTCGGCTTCGGGGGTGGTGGGGCCATTGGCACCCTCGATCACAATGCGGGCGCGAATGCGGTCGGCATTGTGCTTGTTGATCTGGCCTTCCAGGGCAGCCGGAATCAGCAGATCGGTTTCAATGTGCCAGAAGTCTTCATTGGCGATGGCCTCCGCGTTGGGAGCGCCGGCCAGACCCTTGTGCTGTTCCATGTGGTTCAGCAAGGCCAGTACATCCAGGCCGTTGGGGTTGTACACGGTGCCGGTGTGGTCCTGTACGGCCAGCACCTTGGCGCCGGCTTCCTGGAACAGGCGCGCCGCAGTGCCGCCCACATTACCGAAGCCTTGCACAATGACGCGTGCGCCGTTCAGGTCGATGCCGGCATCACGGGCCGCTTCGCAGCCTACGGTAAATACGCCGCGCCCGGTGGCTTCCACCCGGCCCAGGCTGCCGCCCAGGGACACGGGCTTGCCGGTGACCACCCCTGTGCTGGTGCCGCCCACGTTCATGGAATAGGTGTCCATCATCCAGGCCATGGTCTGGGCGTTGGTGTTGACGTCCGGAGCGGGAATGTCCTTGTTGGGGCCGATGATCACGCCGATCTCGCTGGTGTAGCGGCGGGTGATGCGCTCCAGTTCGGCCTGGGAGTAGTTGCGCGGGTCAATACGAATACCGCCCTTGGCACCGCCAAATGGCAGATTCACGGCAGCCGATTTGATCGACATCCAGGCAGCCAGGGCCATCACTTCGGACAAGGTCACGTCCTGGTGATAGCGCACGCCGCCCTTGCCAGGGCCACGGGAAGTATTGTGCTGAACGCGGTAGCCCTCAAAATGAGCCACGGTGCCGTTATCCAGTTCAATGGGGACATCGACAATCAGTGTGCGCTTGGGACGCTTGAGTGTTTCAACCCATCGGGACAGTTTGCCCAGATACGGTGTGACTCGCTCCACTTGTTCGAGATAAATACCCCACGGGCCGACGTCGTCGGCGTTCAGGTATGACGGCAAAGCATGGGTGGGACGATCTGTCATGAGCTCCTCGATAAGGTTGGGGAAACGGGATACGAGTACACCGTGAAGACGCCAATGGCATACAGACATGCAACGGGGCAAACACGCGGTCGATGGGCTTAGCGATGGCCGTGTGTAACAGTTATGCTATCGGAAATGGCCGCTGTTGTGTTTGCAGCGTTTGCAATGGTTTTCTCTGGATGCGTGTGCATTGATGGCTTTTTCTGACTCTTCCCTTTCAGGTCGGCTGGCGCAGCTGCGCCAGCGTATCGAACAGGCTTGCCTGCAGGCTGGCCGCCCTGCCAATGCGGTGGCTCTGTTGCCGGTAAGCAAAACCTTTCCTGCGCCCGTGCTGGCCCAGGCCCTGGATTTGGGCTTGTCGCGAATGGGGGAGAACAAGGTTCAGGAGATTCGTGACAAGCAGGCAGAGCTGGCCGATCGCGCGGTCCAGTGGGTGATGATAGGCCATCTGCAAAGCAATAAGGCCAAAGATATCGCTCGTTTGGCCAGCGAAGTGCAATCTTTGGACCGTTTGTCGCTGGCTCAGGCCCTGGATAGACACCTGCAAACCGAACAGCGCAGCCTGGATGTGCTGATTCAGGTCAAGACCTCGCCCGAGCCCAGCAAGTTTGGTCTGGCACCGCAAGAGCTGCCTGCGTTCATGCAATCCCTGCGCTCACTGGACACCTTGAAGGTGCGCGGCTTGATGACCATGGCCGTCAATAGCGATGATCCGCAGGCCGTGCGCGCCTGTTTCGCACAGTTGCGCCAGTGGCGTGACCGTCTGGTGGAATTGGGCTATGAACAGGTGAAAGGCCTGTCCATGGGCATGAGCGGAGATTTCGAGCTGGCGATTCAGGAAGGTTCTACCGAAGTCCGGCTTGGCTCGGCCCTGTTTGGCGCACGTGACTATGGCTGATCGATATCCGCATCGTTACTAATGCCCTGGGTGAGGCGCTCCGCGCATAATGTCTCTGCGCATCCCGGACGGGATGCTTAAAACTTAAAAAAAAGCGGCGCCAAAAGCGCTGCCTGCATGCACAGAGGAGACATCATGCATTGGAAAAAATTTGGAGCCGGTGTGCTGTTGCTGGGCGCCACCCTGACCGGAACGGCGTTGGCAGCGAACTGGCCTCAGTCGGCAGTGACCTGGGTCGTACCCTATCCCGCAGGGGGCGGTTCTGACGTGATAGCCCGGCTGGTCGCCAAACAGTTGGAAAGCAGCCTTGGACAGACACTGATTGTGGAAAACAAACCGGGGGCTGCCACCATTATTGGCGCAACCTACGTCAGCAATGCCAAGCCGGATGGCTATACCGTGGGTACGGCCGATTCGGGCACGCTGGCCTTTAATTCCTCCCTGTACAGCAAACTGCAGTACGATCCCGCCGCGTTTACCTACGTGGGTGGCCTGGCCCGCTTTCCCTTGATGCTGGCAGTCCCGCAAGAGTCTCCGTACAAAACGGTGGCCGAGCTCCTGGAAGCGGTTCGCGCCCAGCCTGAAAAACTGACCGCCTCATCTGCAGGCAGTGGCTCGCCCCACCATCTGGCCCTCGAAATGTTCAAGCAACGCACGGACAGCAAAATCGTGCATGTGCCCTACAAAGGAGCCGCGCCGGCCATTCAGGATCTGTTGGGCGGTCAGGTGGATATGTCCTTTGTGGATTCCGCTGCCGCGCTCTCTCATATAAAGGCGGGCAAACTGCGGGTGCTGGCGCTTGCCACTCCCGAGCGCAGCAGTCTGATGCCGCAGGTGCCGACCATGGCCGAGGCCGGGATTGCCGATTTCTACGCCTACGCCTGGCAAGGACTGGTAGGCCCTCCCAAGATGGCTGAGGACGCGCGTGAACGCTTGAGCCAGGACCTGATGCAGGCTCTGAAAACGCCTGAATTGGCTCAGCGTATTCGCGATATGGGCGTGGAGCCCATGCCGATGACGTCCGATGAGTTCCGGGCTTATGCCGAGCGCGAGCGTGCCGACTGGGCCGCCGTGATCAAACGGGCCGACATCCGCCTGGACTGACCGGAATGCGGTCGGATGCGACCGCATCATCAGGCGGCATATTCATCGCCGTAACGTTTCAGGCCGTCCAGGTCCAGAACCTGGACGCCCCCATACTTGATCAGTAACAGCCCTTCGTTTTCCAGCTGACGCAGGGCCTGGTTGGCCCGTTGGCGCGACACCCGCGCCAGATAGCCGATCTCTTCCTGGGTGATGTCCAGGCGCAGACCTTTTCCGGGGTAGAGCAGTGGATTGAACAGCTCTGCCAGACAACGTGCCACGCGGGCATCGGGCGTAGACAGGCTGTTGTACTCAGCCTTGCCGATAAATTGCGCCACACGTTCATTGAGCTGATGCAGGAGGTAGCGGTTGAAAGCAATGCTCTGGTCCAGCAAATCGTTGAAACTGTGCATGGGCAAGCGGGCCACCTGGCTGTCGCGCAAGGCCACCACATCGTATTTGCGCTCTTCGTTTTTCAGCAAGGAGCCTTCCCCTATCCAGCCGCCGGCTGGCACCCCGGTCATGGAGGCGATCTTGCCCTCAGAGTTTCCGACCGACACCTTGAGCAAACCCGAGAGCACACCAATCCAGGCTGTGGCGCGCTCTCCCTTGCGTTCGACGATGGCTCCGGCCTCGTAGGCGGTAATGAGCGTGTCGCGGCGCACTCGCTCTTGCAGCTCCGGCGTCAACAGGCGAAACCAGGCGGCTCGCTCGGATAAAGCTTCTACAACATGCATGAGGATTAACCCTCGATAAAGGTCGAATGTCATGTCCGTGACAATCTTCGGGACGGGCAGCCGATAACTTGATTAATAACAGGCTGCAAATAGCGTGAAGGCATAACATGTGCCTTCTGCCGCAATCATAAGCAGCCTCCTGGACCATAACAAGCCGGGAAAATTCGGAGGAGACATGGTTGTGCGGATGGATAAAGAGCAGGTAGCGGGTTTACCCGGCACCTTCCCAGCCTGGATAGAACACCATGCCCAGGTGCGTGGCGACAAAGTCGCCATGCGCGAAAAAGACCTGGGAATCTGGCAGACCTGGACGTGGCGGGAGCTGGCCGAACAGGCCGAGCAACTGGCTGCGGGCCTGGCCGGGCTGGGTGTCAAAGACGGCCAGCATGTCGCGGTGATTGGTGAGAATCGCCCGCGCCTTTACCTGGCCATGATGGCGGCGCAGATGCTGGGCGCCGTACCCGTGCCGCTGTATCAGGATGCAGTGGCTCAGGAGATGCTGCACGTCTTGCTGGATGCCAGCATACGTGTGGCGGTGGTCGAGGATCAGGAGCAGGTCGACAAGTTGCTGGAAGTCTGGGATCAATGCCCGGACCTGGACGCGCTGATCTATGACGACCCGCGCGGTTTGCGTAACTATCAGCAAGAGCAACTGCAATACATCGAGCAGGTCATGGAGCAGGGGCGTTTGCAACTGACGCATGATCCCGATTGCGTACGCCGCATCTGGAAAGCGATTGCTCCGGATCATGCAGCCGCCATGTTCTACACCTCCGGCACCACCGGCAAGCCCAAGGGTGTGGTTCTTACGCATGCGGCCCTGATTGATCGCGGGCTGGCCATTCAGGAGCTGGAATCGCTGACCGATGCCGAGGAAGTCCTGGCGTATCTCCCCCCTGCCTGGATCGGGCAGAACATGTTTTCCTACACGCAGTTTCTGGTGACAGGCTTTACGGTGAATCACCCGGAGTCGCCCGAAACCGTGTCCATCGACCTGCATGATATTGGCCCCACCTATTATTTTGCGCCGCCACGCGTGCTGGAGGGCTTGCTGACGCAAGTCACGATTCGCATGGAAGATGCCAGCGCCCTCAAACGCGGACTGTACAGGCGTTTTATGGCCTTGGCTCAACGCGTGGGCGTGAAGATTCTGGACAAACGACCCGGTGTGGGCCTGTGGGACCGGCTGTGCTATGGCCTGGGCAATATCCTGATCTACGGCCCCTTGCGCAATGCCCTGGGCATGAGCCGCGTGCGCGTTGCCTACACCGCTGGCGAGGCGATTGGCCCGGATCTGTTTGATTTTTATCGTTCCATCGGCATCAACCTGAAGCAGCTCTATGGCGCTACCGAGACGTCTGTTTTCGTGTGCGTGCAGGAAGATGGTCATGTGCGGGCCGACACCGTAGGCCCACCTGTGAAAGGGGTGGAAATCCGCGTGGCCGATAACGGCGAGATTCAGGTGCGCAGCCCCGGACTGTTCAAGGAGTACTACCGCAATCCTGAGTCCACCGCCGAATCCTTTACCGAGGATGGCTGGTATCACACGGGGGATGCGGGGTATCTGGATACCGATGGTCAGCTAAAGATCATCGACCGCGCCAAGGATGTGGGCAAATTGGCCGACGGCTCCCTGTTCGCGCCCAAGTACATCGAGAACAAGCTCAAGTTCTTTCCCTTTATCAAAGAGGCGGTGGCGTTTGGTGACGGCCAGAAAGAGGTCTGTGCCTTCATCAATATTGATCTGGAAGCCGTGGGCAACTGGGCCGAGCGCCGCAATCTGCCTTATGCCGGCTATACCGATCTGGCGGGCAAACCCGAGGTCTATGCCTTGATTCGTGACTGCGTGGCGCAGGTGAACGAGGATCTGGCCAGCGACCCCAAACTGGCGGGATCGCGCATCAGCGCCTTTTTGATTCTGCATAAGGAACTGGACCCCGATGACGATGAGCTCACCCGTACCCGTAAAGTACGCCGGGGCTTTATTGCTCAAAAATACAAGGTGCTGGTCGATGCCCTGTTCAATGGACTGGACCGGCAGTTTGTGGAGACAGAAGTGAAGTTCGAGGATGGGCGCAGCGGTCGCATTTCGGCAGACCTGCACATTGAGCGCATGACAGACGCAGCAGCAAGGAGCGCATGATGAGTGAGGCGCAAGTGGCGGGCCGTCGCATAGGCCCGGTGATACTGGATTTGAAAAATATTTCCTTGTCCTTTGGTGGGGTGAAAGCCTTGACCGACATCTCGTTCAACATTCGTGAACACGAGATTCGCTCCATCATTGGTCCGAACGGAGCCGGCAAAAGCTCCATGCTGAACGTCATCAATGGCGTGTATGCGCCACAACAAGGCGAGATTGTTTTACGCGACCAGAGTTATGCCCGCATGAACTCGCGTCACACCGCCGAGCAGGGTATTGCCCGCACCTTTCAGAACCTGGCCCTGTTCAAGGGCATGAGTGTGCTGGACAACATCATGACGGGTCGCAACCTGCACATGAAAAGCGGTGTGTTTGCTCAGGCCTTGCGTCTGGGGGCGGCCGAGCGTGAAGAGATTCGCAACCGTGAATACGTGGAAGGCATCATCGACTTTCTGGAGATCCAGGCCTACCGCAAAACGCCGGTGGGGCGACTGCCGTATGGCCTGCAAAAACGGGTGGATCTGGGGCGCGCCCTGGCAATGCAACCGAGCATTCTGCTGCTTGATGAGCCCATGGCGGGCATGAACATCGAAGAAAAGCAGGATATGTGCCGCTTCATTCTGGACGTGAACGAAGAGTACGGCACCACGATTGTGTTGATTGAACACGATATGGGCGTGGTCATGGATATTTCGGACCGCGTGGTGGTCCTGGACTATGGCAAGAAGATTGGTGATGGGGTACCGGACGAAGTGCGGCAGAACCCGGACGTCATCCGCGCCTATCTTGGCGCTGGCCATTGAGGGGAACGGACATGGCATTTTTTCTTGAAACCTTGTTGGGCGGCTTGATGAGCGGGATGTTGTACGCCCTGGTCGCGCTGGGCTTTGTCCTGATCTTCAAAGCATCGGGTGTCTTTAACTTTGCACAGGGCGCCATGGTGCTGGTGGCCGCTCTGGCCATGGCCCGTCTGTCGCAGTGGATTCCACAGTGGCTGGGTATGGAGCCCGGCTTATTGGGCAATGTGCTGGCCTTTATTGTCTCGGCCATCTTGATGTTTGTGCTGGCTGTCGTCATCGAGCGTTGGGTGTTGCGTTACCTGGTCAATCAGGAAGGCACGACCTTGTTGATGGCCACGATCGGCATCAGCTACCTGCTCGATGGCCTGGGCCAGATCGTGTTTGGCAGTTCTGTGTACTCCATCGATGTGGGGATGCCCAAAGACCCGGCGTTCATCCTGGAGTCCGTGTTTGAAGGTGGTGTGCTGGTCAGTCTGGAAGACCTGAGCTCGGCCGTGGTGGCGGCCTTGCTGGTGGTGGCCCTGGCCATCTTCTTCCAATACACCAGCGTGGGCCGTGCCCTGCGGGCGGTGGCAGACGATCACCAGGCGGCGCAGTCAATCGGTATTCCCCTGAACCGTATCTGGGTTGTGGTCTGGACCGTAGCCGGTTTGGTGGCCCTGGTCGCCGGGATTATCTGGGGCTCCAAATATGGGGTGCAGTTCACCTTGTCGACCGCTGCGCTGCGCGCCTTGCCGGTGGTGATTCTGGGTGGCCTGACTTCGGTGCCGGGCGCCATTGTGGGAGGCCTGATTATCGGTGTGGGCGAGAAGGTGTCCGAGGTGTACCTGGGCCCTTATGTGGGCGGCGGCATCGAGATCTGGTTCGCTTATGTGCTGGCCCTGGTGTTCCTGCTGTTCCGACCACAAGGTCTGTTCGGCGAGAAGATTATTGATCGCGTCTGAGGTGGAGTCGATATGATTTACCGCGAAAATGGTCAGTTCAAAAGCAGCTATCGGGCTGACCAGCAGATTTTCCCCATCCGCCAGGATCGCTATGTGGTGTTGGGCTTGTTGCTGGTGGCATTCCTGGTGGTGCCTGCCATGGCATCCAACTACTTCCTGCAAGCCATTCTGATCCCCTTTCTGATCCTGTCTCTGGCAGCCATTGGCCTGAACATCCTGGTGGGCTATTGCGGCCAGATCTCGATTGGTTCGGGCGCCTTCATGGCCGTGGGGGCATATGCCGCCTGGAACTTTGGCGTCCGTATTCCGGAGTTGCCGCTGGTGTTGCAAATCCTGCTGGGTGGCGTGTTTGCCACTCTGGTGGGCGTGGCCTTTGGCATCCCCAGCTTGCGTATCCGTGGCTTGTACCTGGCTGTCACGACACTGGCCGCACAGTTCTTTGTGGATTGGGCTTTCCTTCGCATTGCCTTTTTCACGAACTATTCGCCTTCGGGCAACGTGTCGGTACCTGCCTTGAGCGCCTTTGGTTTGCCGGTTCAAACCCCCATGCAAAAGTACTTGTTTGTGCTGATCTTCGTGGTGGTGTTTGCCCTGTTGGCCAAGAACCTGGTGCGTGGCGCGATTGGCCGCCAATGGATGGCAATCCGTGACATGGATGTGGCGGCCGAGGTCATTGGTATCCGTCCGGTCTATGCCAAGCTCACCGCCTTTGCCGTCAGCTCTTTCATCATCGGTGTTGCCGGTGCCCTGTGGGCCTTTATCCACCTGGGTTCCTGGGAGCCGCTGGCCTTTGACCTGAATCGTTCCCTGCAACTGCTGTTCATTGTCATCATCGGTGGACTGGGCTCGATTGTGGGCAGTTTCTTCGGCGCTGCCTTCATGGTTTTGCTGCCGGTGCTGTTGACCAACGTGCCGCACTGGTTTGGTGTGTCCATCGGGGTGGATACCGCTTCGCACATTGAGCACATGGTGTTTGGTGCCCTGATTGTGTTTTTCTTGATTGTGGAGCCGCACGGTTTGGCTCGACTCTGGAGTATTGGTAAGGAAAAGCTGCGTTTGTGGCCCTTCCCCCATTAACAGCAGGTAGGCAGTTCATTACAACAACAGCCCCGCCCATCGGGACGGGGTATTCAGACACATGGTACTTATCGGAGGACCAGGAGATGACAACACGACTGAAACGCGCTGTGCTCGGTTTGAGTGCTTGCGCTGCAATGCTGACCATGAGTACAGCCGCTGTGGCAGCCGAGGAACAGTACGTTCCACTGCTGACCTACCGCACCGGCTCCTTTGCGCCATTGGGTATCCCGTGGGCGGACGGCAAGCTGGACTATCTGGCTTTGGTCAATGAACGCGATGGCGGTGTCAATGGCGTCAAGCTGGTGTACGAGGAATGTGAGACCGCGTACGCCACCGACCGCGGCGTGGAGTGCTACGAGCGCATGAAAGGCAAGAATGGCGGGGCATCGGGTTTTGACACGCAGTCTACGGGCATTACCTTCGCCTTGACTGACAAGGCCTTTGTGGATGGGGTGCCCATTGAGACCATGGGCTACGGCCTGTCGCACTCGGCCAACGGGGCGGTGTTTGAGTGGAACTTCCCCTTGCTGGGTACGTACTGGACCGCGGCGGACGTCATGATTCAGGACATTGCCAAGCAAGTGGGTGAGGACAAGCTGAAAGATCAGCGTATTGCCCTGGTCTATCACGACTCGCCTTACGGCAAAGAGCCGATTGCGCTGTTGCAGGCTCGTGCCAAAGAGCAAGGCTTTAAATTGGATCTGTACCCGGTGACAGCGCCTGGCGTGGAGCAGAAGTCCACCTGGCTGCAGGTGCGCAAGAACCGTCCTGATTTCGTTTTGCTGTGGAGCGCCGGGATCATGACGCCTACCGCCATCCGTGAAGCGCAGGCCGTGGGTTACCCCCGCGACAAGATCTACGGCATCTGGTGGGCTGCCTCCGAGAGTGATGTGGTCGATCTGGGCCAGACTGCCAAGGGATACAAGGGCATTACCATCCACAACAGTGCTGCCGATGGTCCGGTGCATGATGCGGTGCGCGAGATGCATGCCAAGGGCAAGGGCGCTGAAAACGGCGACAAGTACGTGGGTACGCTGGCCCACACTCGCGGCATGATGATCTCCATGATGCAGGTCGAAGCAATCCGCGCGGCTCAGGAAAAGTTCGGCAAAGGCAAACACATGACCCCCGAGCAAGTGCGCTGGGGTTTTGAAAACCTGAACCTGGACGAGGCGCGTCTGAAAGAGTTGGGCTTTGAGGGCATCATGCGCCCCATCAAAACCTCATGCAGCAATCACATGGGTGACGACTGGGCGCGTATTGTGCAGTGGGATGGCAACAAATTTGAAGTCGTGTCCGACTGGTATCAGTCCGACAAGAAATTTGTCGATCCGCTAGTCAAGGAAATGTCGGCCAAGTACGCCGCCGAGAAGAAAATTACGCCTCGCAACTGCGAAGGCTAAACCCAGGCGCCCAGGGTTCGCCCTGGGCACTGCATTGCGTGGGGAAGATTATGAGTGAGACCGTAGGCCAAGTGGATGAGACGCCCGCCCTGCTGGACGTCAATGGCATCGAAGTGATTTACAACCACGTCATTTTGGTGCTCAAGGGCGTGTCCTTGCGGGTGCCGGAGGGGCGGATTGTTGCCTTGCTGGGCGCCAACGGTGCCGGTAAAACCACGACCTTGCGGGCCGTATCAAATTTGCTGCGCGCCGAGCGCGGCGATGTGACCAAAGGCCAGATCCATCTGCGTGGTGAGCGTATTGATCAGCTGACGCCGGCCGATCTGGTCAAGCGCGGTGTGGTGCAGGTGATGGAAGGGCGTCATTGTTTCGCGCACTTGAGCATTGAAGAAAATTTATTGACGGGGGCCTATACCCGCTCCTTGTCGCGTGGCGACCTGAGCGCCGAGCTGGACAAGGTCTACCAGTATTTTCCGCGACTCAAGCAGCGCCGTGCCAGTCAGGCCGGCTATACCTCGGGCGGGGAGCAGCAAATGTGTGCCATTGGCCGCGCCTTGATGGCCGATCCGGGCATGATTTTGCTGGACGAACCGTCCATGGGACTCGCACCGCAGGTGGTGGAAGAAATTTTCGAGATTGTGCGGGATCTGAATCAGCGCGAGCGAGTCAGTTTCCTGCTGGCCGAGCAAAACACCAACGTGGCCCTGAAATATGCTGACTATGGCTACATCCTGGAAAACGGCCGGGTCATGATGGACGGACCGTCGCAGGCGCTGGCCGAGAACGAGGACGTCAAGGAGTTTTACCTGGGTGTGTCGGGAGGAGAGCGCAAGAGCTTTCGCGACAATAAATTTTACCGGCGTCGCAAGCGCTGGCTGGCGTAACGCCCAGGAATTTCCATGTATCAGCCGGGTCTGGCCTGTACTGAACAGCAGCAGGATCAGCACAGGGAAAGACCTGCCACCGGGATGCACATGAGGTGCCGCCCTTGGCCTTTTGACGTTTTGAGTTTTGGGCTGCTTCTGGCTACACAGGGTGTGGCTGCGGAGCTTGGCATTGACACGCCTTTGTCTGTGGACAGCAGATTGGTTTGGCGCAGCGTGTTGGGATGCCAATTCATCCCACTGGAGGAGAAATGAGCGAGTATTACGATGAGCGCGAGACCCTGGAACCGGACGAGCGCGAAGCCGATTTGATGACCCGTTTGCCGCAGGTGTTGCAGGCGGCAGCCCAGGGCGCCCCTGCCATTGCCAGGCAACTGGAGGGCGTGGAGCTGGCGGCCGTGCGCAGCCGCGAGGATCTGCTGGCCATCCCGGTGTTTCGTAAAAGTGAGTTGTTGCAGGCCCAGCTTCAGGCTCGGGAGCAGGCACGGGCCGGGCAGTCTTCGGCCGCTTACGCGCAGGCTGTCTTTGGGGGCTTTTCCTCCATCTCCTGGGGAGCGGCCCGCAAGGTGTTTGCCTCGCCCGGCCCCATGTACGAACCTGAAAGCCGCCGCTCGGACTATTGGGGTTTCGCGCGTGCCCTGTATGCGGCAGGTTTTCGGCGTGAAGAACTGATTTTCAATTGTTTTTCTTATCACTTCACTCCGGCAGGCTCCATGATGGAAACGGCCGCGCATGCACTCGATTGCACTGTATTTCCCGGTGGGGTGGGCCAAACCGAGCAGCAGGTGCAGGCTATGGCCGATTTGCGCCCTCATGGCTATACCGGCACACCCAGTTTTCTGAAAATCATCATGGAAAAAGCCCAGGCCATGCAAATTGCCTTGCCGGGTCTGAGCAAGGCTTTGTTTTCAGGTGAGGCCTATCCGCCGTCGTTGCAAAAGTGGTTCAGCGAGCAAGGGGTGGCAGGCTACCAGGCTTATGGCAGTGCAGATCTGGGCATGATCGCCTACGAAACCCAGGCTCGCGAAGGCTTGGTGTTGAATGAAAACCTGATCCTGGAAATTGTGCGTCCTGGCACGGGACAGCCGGTGGCCCCGGGTGAAGTGGGCGAGGTCGTGGTGACTTCTTTCAATCCCGACTATCCGCTGGTGCGCTTCGGGACGGGGGACCTGTCTGCCGTGTTGCCTGGGCAATCCCCCTGCGGCCGCACCAATCAGCGTATTCGCGGCTGGATGGGGCGTGCGGATCAGACTACCAAGGTGCGGGGCATGTTTGTGCATCCGGGGCAGGTGGAGCAGATTCGTCTGCGGCACAAAGAATTGGGGCAAGCCCGTCTGGTGGTACGCGGGGCCAGTGGCCAGGATCAGATGGTGTTTCAGGTGGAAGTGAGCGCACAGCCCGACGGGCTGGAAAGCGCCTTGGCGGATTCGATCCGTGAGATCACCAAACTGCGCGCCCAGGTGGAGTTTATGGCACCTGGCGCCCTGCCAAGGGATGGTAAAGTCATCGAGGACCAACGCAGCTACGATTAATTTGCCATATAGATATGCACACAAGTAGCGTTCGGGCTGCGGTACTATTTCAGGAAAATAGCCAATACCTATATCTTTTGAGGAGAGCCCGATGCGCTTTGTGCCAGTTTCTGCTGTTGTCCTGGCCTTGATGGCCAGCCTGCCTGCTGCCCAGGCAGCCACCTTGGACAATGTCCAACAGCGCGGCCACGTGCTGTGTGGCGTGACCACCGGTTTTGCCGGGTTTTCGGCCCCCGATGACAAGGGGACCTGGACGGGCCTGGATATTGACGTATGTCGTTCGGTGGCGGCGGCCACCTTGGGTGATGCCAGCAAGTTCAAGGCGGTGCCTTTGAATTCCCAGCAGCGCTTCACAGCCTTGCAATCGGGCGAAATTGATCTTCTGGCCCGTAATACCACCGTGACCCAGCAGCGTGACACGGCGCTCGGTGCCATTCATGCCGGCATCAACTTTTACGATGGCCAGGGTTTTCTGGTGTCCAAGAAGCTGGGCGTGACCAGTGCCAAGGAACTGAACGGCGCTACCGTTTGCATGCAGACTGGCACGTCCAACGAAAATACGATGGCCGATTGGGCACGTGCCAACAAGGTTGACTACAAGCCAGTCGTGATCGAACAGTTCAACGAAGTGGTCAATGCTTTTGTGGCGGGTCGTTGTGACGTGTTTTCCACCGACGCCTCCGGTCTGGCGTCGATTCGCATCTCCAAAATGGAGAACCCGGACGATTATCTGGTTCTGCCAGAAATCATTTCCAAAGAGCCTTTGGGTCCCTTCGTTCGTCAGGGCGACGATGCTTGGCTGAACATTGTGAAATGGTCCCTGCAAGCCAGCTTCAATGCCGAAGAGTTGGGTGTGACGGCCGCCAACGTGGATGAAAAACTCAAAAGCGACAATCCCAACATTCAGCGTCTGCTTGGGGTGACGCCAGGTGCCGGCAAGAACCTGGGCCTGGACGAAAAATGGGCTTACAACATCATCAAGCAAGTCGGTAATTACGGCGAGTCTTTCGAGCGTAACGTGGGTAAAGGCAGCCCGCTGCAGATCGAACGCGGCCTCAATGCCCTGTGGATCGACGGCGGCCTGATTTACGGTCTGCCTATTCGTTAATCCTTTCGGGGTTCACGATATGCAAAAAGCAGCTCTCTTTGAGAGCTGCTTTTTTATTGACTGATGGGTCTGGGGGCTATGACGTTGCTGTGCGTTTTGCTCTTGGTCCCCGGATGGTGTGCGCTGCCCCGGGGACTGGTGGTGTAGGTATCGTCGTGGGGTGGAACACGGCCATACCTGGTCTGTCTAACTGCTGCGCACGGCTTTCGTATGGAAGACGTGCTGGATTGTTTGCCCCAATATGCCAAGCCTTACGGAGCAAACCGGAAGACCTAATTCTTGCGCCTCAACACCAGGGAAATCTTGGCAAAGGCTACTTGCAGATCCTGTGTGGCACCTTGAAAAATCACGGGACGACCACGTCGGGTAAAGCAGATCAGACGCTTGGAGTTGAACAGCGGCACAAATTTGGCAAAGTGGATGTCCTGCCATTGCACTTGCCGCTTCATGATCCAGCTCTGGCGTATGCCGGTCTGGTCAATTGTGGTGACCCCATGCCACATGTGCCAGGCAATCAGAATCAGGCCGGTAAACAGCAGTACCAGACTGCCCGCCAGCACGGGGCTGATAGCCGCTCCTTGCGGAGAGCCGGCGACCAAGGCAAACCGCACCCCGATCAGGGCCAGCACGACCCAGGCACTGGCAGCGACCCATTTGGGCCAGGAGCGGCCTTGAATGGGAAGCGGGCCCAGGTCGCTTAACAGGGCGTCAATTTCCTCTTTGGTGGGGGCTTGGCTCATCAGCACGCGGCGGCCCCTTGCTTGCGGGCGGCCAGGGCGTTACCGGCATTGCTGGCCGATTTACGTTTCAGGTGAGCCGAAATCCATTGTCCCGTCTCTACCACGGCGTTCAGATCAATGCCGGTCTCAATATCCAGGCCTTGCATCAGGAACAGTACGTCTTCAGTCGCGACGTTGCCGGTTGCGCCCTTGGCGTAGGGACAGCCGCCCAGACCGGCCACGGAGCTGTGGAAAATATGAATGCCAGCCTGCATGGACGCGACGATATTGGCAATGGCCTGGCCGTAGGTGTCGTGGAAGTGGCCGGACACATGAGCTGGGTCTATGTGCTCGGTCACCATGCGCATAAGGTCATAAACCTGGCGGGCCGTGCCTACGCCGATGGTGTCGGCCACGTCGATCTCGTCACAGCCCAGTTCAATCAGGCGCTTGCCGACTTTCAGTACGTTGGACGGGGCTACCGCACCTTCATAGGGACAACCGAAAGAACAGCTGATGGAGCCGCGCAAACGCAAACCGGCTTCTTTGGCAGCCTGGGCAACGGGGGCAAAGCGCTCCAGCGATTCTTCGATGCTGCAATTGATGTTGCGCAGGGAAAATGCCTCGCTGGCGGCGGCGAAGATCACCACTTCGTCCGCCTTGGCGGCTAGGGCACCTTCAAAACCACGCATATTGGGGGTCAGGACGGAATAAATCGTGCCGGGGCGACGGTCGATCATTGCCATCAACTCGGCGCCGTCGGCCATTTGCGGTACCCATTTGGGCGACACAAAAGAAGCTGCTTCCACATTCACAAAGCCAGCATGAGACAAACGGTTGACCAGCTCGACCTTGACGTCGGTGGGGATGAATTCTTTTTCGTTCTGCAAGCCGTCCCGGGGGCCGACCTCCACAATCTTGACGCGCGATGGGTATGACATGAAGTTTCCTGAAGGGATAGAGGGCTGGGGCCCGCAGGCCCTGACGTAATCGTCATGATACCTCTTGAGGGCCGGGGCTGGCGCCCTAGGAACTGCCCTATGGTTCTTAAGGCTTCAAGCGTTGAAAGCGGCCGTCGGGCAGGGCCTCGATACAGCCTGCCAGCTCCAGCTCGGCCAGGAAGGCGGGCAGTTCGGTAGCCAGCAGGCCGGTACGACGCATCAGTTGCTCCGGAGTCAAGGGGGCAAAGTCGATGCGCTCCAGGATGGGACGTAGTTCCTCGGGCAAGCTGTCATGGGCATGTGACGTGGGTCCGGGCCGGGCAGGCGTGTCCCGGCAGACGTCGCCTTGGGCATTGCCTAGCTCGTCCAGAATATCTTGGGCGCTTTCAACCAGCTTGGCACCTTGACGAATCAGAGCGTGGCAGCCTCGAGCCAAAGGGGAGTGAATGGAGCCGGGAATGGCAAAGACTTCTCGCCCCAGCTCCCCGGCCAAACGGGCGGTAATCAGCGAACCGCTTTGTTTGGCGGCCTCCACCACCAGTACGCCCTTGGACAGCGCAGCCACAATGCGATTTCGACGCGGGAAGTGGTGGGGCAGGGCCCGTGTTCCCAGAGGGAATTCGCTCAGCAACAGCCCCTGAGCGCTGATTTGATGAGCCAGGTCGCGATGGACGGCCGGGTAGACCAGATCCAGACCGGTACCCATGACCGCAAGGGTGCCGGCACCCTGAGAGCCGGCTTGCAAAGCTCCCTTATGGGCGGCCTGATCGATGCCGCTGGCCAGACCACTGATAATGCACCACCCCTTGGTCGCCAGGGTATGGGCAAAATCGGTCGCGGTTTCCTGCCCGGATTGGGTGGCGTTGCGCGCTCCCACAATAGCCAGCCCTTTACGCTGCAAGATACCTAGATCGCCATTTGCGTAAAGCAGCAAGGGAGCGTCGTGCAGATCCAGCAAGGCAGCCGGGTAGCTGGCGTCAGCCAAGGTCACGATATGGTGGCCAGGCTGTTTGAGCCATTGCCCCGTTTGGTCTATGAGTGCCTGCAGCTCTTTCACCGGCTCCTGGCTGAGTTGTACCGCCAGTTCGCCAGGGATATGCCGCGACAGGGTTTGTACCGAGCTTTGGTAGATGTGCGGTGGCAGCCCGCAGGCCGCCAGCAATTGCCGGGCCTGGGCGGGTGCGAGCCCAGGCTCTAGCGACAGGCGCAACCAGGCATGCAATTCTTCCGAAATTTCATCCGAGCTAAAATAATGAGGCATAAGGCAGTGTGGCACGAAACGAAACCGTGTTCGGTGTAACCCCGATATTTTTATCCAGGGTGGATGTCGTTTGGTGGCCAGGGCGTCGTGGTGTGCCGGGGCAATCGGATGCCGCTCTGAAACTTGTTTTATTATATCGACTTATCGCTTTTTCTTCGGACATGACAATGGCTTTGCTTCCCATCCTTAAATTTCCTGACCCCCGATTGCACACGGTGGCCAAACCTGTGCAGGAGGTCGATGACCGCATTCGCAAACTGGTCAAGGATATGGCCGAGACCATGTATGACGCGCCCGGTGTAGGCCTGGCTGCGACCCAGGTGGATGTCCACGAGCGGGTGGTGGTAATTGATGTGTCTGAAAGCGGCAATGAATTGCTGGTGCTGATCAACCCGGAAATCACCTGGAAAAGTGAAGAGCTGAAGGTGTACGAAGAGGGTTGCCTGTCCGTGCCCGATACTTATGACAAGGTCGAGCGTGCGGCCAGTATCCGTTTCAAGGCCCAGGACGAAAACGGGCAGTGGTACGAGAAAGAAGCCGACGGCCTGCTGGCGGTGTGTGTGCAGCACGAGCTGGATCACCTCGATGGCAAGGTGTTTGTGGAGTATCTGTCCGTGCTCAAACGTGAGCGTATTCGCAGCCGTTTGCGCAAGCAGCAGCGTGAAGCCCTGAAGGCAGGGCAATAGTTGCCATGCGTATTGTTTTTGCCGGTACCCCAGATTTCGCTCGTGTGGCCTTGGAAGCGCTGCTAGCCCAGGGTGTTGAGGTTCCCTTGGTCATGACGCAGCCGGATCGCCCGGCGGGTCGGGGTATGAAACTGAGCCCCAGCCCGGTCAAGCAGGCCGCCCTGAAGGCTGCTATCCCGGTCCTGCAGCCGCATAGTCTGCGCCTGGATGGCAAGTACCCCGAGGAGGCTGCCCAGGCCCGCCAGACATTGTTGGACGTGCAGCCCGATTTGATGGTGGTGGCCGCTTATGGTTTGATTTTGCCCAAGTGGACCTTGGAGCTGCCACGTTATGGCTGCTTCAATATTCACGCCAGTCTGCTGCCCCGCTGGCGTGGCGCGGCCCCTATTCAGCGGGCCATTCAGGCAGGCGATGCGGCAACGGGCATCACCATCATGCAGATGGATGAAGGCTTGGATACCGGCGATATGCTGGTGCGCAGCGAGCTGCCCATTCGCGATGACCACAGTGCTGCCACCTTGCATGACGATCTCGCTCAACTGGGGGCGCAGGCCTTGCTGGCCGCCTTGCAGCACTTGCGTGATGGCACCTTGCAGGCCGTTCCTCAGCCAGAGGCAGGTGTGACCTATGCCGAGAAATTGTCCAAGGCGGAGTCGGTGCTGGATTTAAGCCGGCCAGCCAAGGAACTGGAGCGCCGTATTCGTGCGTTTGACCCAGTGCCCGGCTCCACTCTGTCCTTGCCCGGTTTGGAGCAGCCTGTGAAGGTGTGGCGCGCTCAGGTGGTAGAACAGACGCATTGCGCAGAACCGGGTCAGATTCTGAACGTCAGTGCCCAAGGTATTGATGTGGCTTGCGGTGAAGGGGTCTTACGTTTGCTGGAGCTGCAAAAAGCCGGTTCCAAACGCCAGCCCGTCGCCGTCTTTGTGCAGGGCTGGCAATCGCGCTAAGTTCGCGCCAACGAGTCAGGCGCCGGATTGCTTCTGGCGCCGCCACTCCAGCGCTCCAATCACAATACCGCTGGCACAGACCACGCCAATTCCGATCCAGGTAAACATGTCGGGGAACTGACCCCAGATCAACCAGCCCAGCGCGGCGGCCGCCACGATTTGCAGGTAGACAAAGGGGGCCAGCAACGAGGCCGACGCTCGCTGATAAGCCTGAATTTGCAGCAAGTGTCCCAGGCAGCCCCACAGGCCGGTAGAAATCAGAATCAACCATTGGAAAATGGTCAGCTCTTTCAGGGCGGGCAGCGCTGCGGGTAAAAGAAAAGGCAGGGCAATGGTCAGGCAGATGCTGCCAACGGCACCGCTCCAGATCAGTGTGGTCAGTGAGTTGTCCACCGCCACGCGACGGGTCGCGATAAATTGTGTGGCGAACATGCAGGCGGTGATCAAACCAAACATCACCCCAAGCGGGTCCAGGCCGGCCGTTGGTCGGATGATGATGAGCACCCCCAGGAACCCGACTCCGGCTGCTATCCAGCGGCTCAGACGAGGTGGTTCTTTCAGAATCCAGGGAGCGACCGACAGCACCAGCAAGGGTGCCAGGAAATTAATGGACGTGGCCTCAGCCTGAGGCAGATAGCTCAGTGCCGTGAAAAATGAAAAGGTGGACAGCATCATCACGGTGCCACGCAGTATTTGCGCTTTGGGCCGGGTGCTGCGCAAAATCTTGTGTCCTTTGACGGGCAGCACCAGCGCCAACACCAGGGCCAGATGGACCACGTAGCGAAACCAGCACATCACCAGCAAGGGCACGCCAAAGCCCATGATCCATTTGCCACTGGCATCCAGTCCCGACAGCGCCCAGGACGACAGAATCAGGATGAGCACCCCCGCCAAGGGAAAGGCTGTCGGTGTCAGACTGGTTCGGGGCAAGGAGGAAGACTGGGTTGTGCTCATGACAGGCTCCCGACGCAAAGCACAAGGACGGCCGGGTGGCCGTCCTGAAACGAACTTCATCTTAGCGGATTAGCGTCCGCGCAAGGGCAATACCCGTTCGATCGCTGCACCTACTGCCAGCAAGTGTTCGTCATGGTAGGCAGGAGCGGCCACCATCAGGCCGACCGGGGCCTCACCGGCAGCGTGGCAGGGCAGGGACAGGGCGCAGCCGTCCAGGAAGTTGATCAGTGTGGGATTGCGCAAAACCAGGCCGTTGGTGGCGAAGTACACCTCGTCCGAGGCCTGCAGATCGGCAATGCGCGGGGCGACGACGGGTACGGTCGGCATCAGCACGGCATCATAGCACTCCAGACGGCTCTCGACCGCGCTGATCCAGGCTTGGCGGGTATCCTGCAGTTCGATGTAGTCAGCGCAGTCGATGTCCTTGCCGCGCAGGATGCGCGAGGCCACACGTGGATCATATTGTTCGCCCTTGCTTTGCAGGGTGTCACGGTGAACGGACCAGGCTTCCGCGCAGACAAAGCCGCCTTTGCGGTTGATGTGGGGCAACTGCTCAAACTCGGGCAGGTCAATTTCCTCAACGACTGCGCCGTGCTCACGCAGCAAGGCGATGGCGCGGTCAAAGGCGGCGCGTACCGTCTGATCAATGCCATCAAAGACAAAGGTCTTGGGTACGGCCAGGCGCACGGTTTCCAGGGCAGGAGTCGCCACAGGTACATAAGGTTGGTCGGTCAGGATGGCATCAACAATGGCGCAGCACTCAACAGAAACCGCCAAGGGGCCGTTGGAGTCCAGGCTGCGGGACAAGGGCATGGTGCCTTCGCTGGGGACACGCTCGGCAGTGGGTTTAAAACCGGTCAGGCCGTTAAAGGCCGAAGGGATACGAATCGAGCCGCCGGTATCGGTACCAATGGAAAAGACCGACATGCCCTGGGCAACCGCGACCCCGGCGCCGGAGGACGAGCCCCCGGGGATACGGGCATTGTCACGATCCCAAACGGAGCGCGGAGTGCCGTAGTGAGGGTTGATGCCCAGACCGGAGAAGGCAAATTCGGTCATATTGGTCGAGCCGATCAAAATGGCGCCGGCGCGCAGCAGGCGTTCCACAATGGTGGCGTGCTGCTCGGCAGGCTCAGCATCTTTAAGCACTGTCGACCCACCCAACGTTATGTAGCCGGCGATGTCATGCAGGTTCTTGACCGACATGGGCAGACCCTCGACCAGCGAGCGGCTCAGACCGGCCGCACGCAAGATGTCGGAAGCCTTGGCCGCTGCCAGAGCCTGTTCGGCAAATACTTCGATGAACGTGGCAGCGCCGTCACGGCTGTCGTCCTGGATACGTTCCAGGGCTTGCCGAGTCAGTTCGACCGAGGTGGTTTCGCCACGATCAAGAGCACGTTGCAGTTCGGTAATAGTCGCTAGCATGGATCACTCGCTAAATAAATGGGTGGGGCGGGCTGGGCCAGTTTAGGCTACTTCGGGCAGGACTTCAGCCACATAGGTGTGGCGGATGCTGCGTTCGCGGCGGGGGTCATACAGTTCCATGGTGAACTGGGCAGCGGGACGGATGCCTCCGATCGCGCCGACGGTGCCGCAGGTCATGCCGTAGCCTTCCGGCATGGTGGTGGACTGGAAGTAGCCCTCGATCAGCTCCAGCGGATTTTTCAGTGTGGACAAGGGACCGTCCTGGTACAGGACTTCCTTGCCGTCTTCCTGAATGTAGGCGCGGATGATCAGCTCGTCCCAGTACTCTGCCACGTCGCTGAACAACCAGGCTTCGCGGGCAATGGGTTTGGCGCAGATCTGTTTGGACAGGGCAACGCTATGCGCTTCCAGAACACGATCGGTGTGATCGGACGCCAGGCTCACCAGCAGGCGGCCTTGATGAGTGAAGACAAATACCTCAGTCTCGCCCGACGACCCCGAGCCCACGACCTGGATGTCGGCATCCTGAATCATCTGGTTGGCCGCGATGCGGTAGTACAGCGGTACCGAGCTGGGGCGTGGTACGCCCAGTTCGGCCAGCTCTTCAATGTGGTGCTCGATGGCGGCCAGATCACGGCCCGCCCAACCGGCCACGATGCAGTGCTGCAGATCAGCCTCGATGATTTCAGTGTGGGTGGCCTGGGCCAGTTCAAAGGTCAAACGCATAGCAGTACTCGTTAACTTAAAGACAGATTGGGATTAACCGAACAGGCGTGGCAGCCACAAAGCCAGATCCGGGAAGATAGCCAGCAGGCCCACCATGGCCAGCAACATGATCACAAAAGGCAGGCTGCCCAGCATCACGTCGTTCATGCTGCCGCTCTTGCGCAGGCTCTGGACCACAAACAGGTTCAGACCAACAGGAGGGGTGATGAGCGCCACTTCCACCAGAATGATGATGGCAATACCCAGCCAAACCGGGTCAAAGCCCAGAGCGATCATGATGGGAGCCACGATAGGGATAGTCGTGATCATCATGGACAGGGTTTCCATGAAGCAGCCCAGCACCAGGTAGAACACCACGATGATCATCAGCATCACCATGGGCGAGACACCCAGCCCGGTGATGGCGTCAGTCAGCGCGTTGGTCAGGCCCGTGGCGGACATGACAAAGTTCAGGAAAGCCGAGCCGATCACGATCAGCATGATCATGGCCGTGGCTTTCATGGTGCCTTCCAGCACTTCCTTGATCATGGTCCAGCTCATGCGGCCCGAGAAGGCAGCCAGAATCAAGGCGCCGACCACACCCAGGGCAGCAGCCTCGGTCGGGGTGGCAACACCGGCGTAAATCGAGCCCACGACCAGCAAGAAAATACCCAGGGGTGGAACCAGATGCACCAGGCTGGCAAAACGCTGACCCCAGCTAGCCTTGATCTTGGTGCCGCCCCATTTAGGCTTGACCATGCACGCGGCAGCGATTGCCAGCATGAACAGCAGGGCCATGCCCAAACCGGGGATGATGCCGGCCAGATACAGCTTGGGCACGGAGGTATTGGTCAGCACGCCGTAGATCACCAGGTTGATCGAAGGCGGAATCAGAATGCCCAAGGTACCGCCTGCGGCCAGGCTGCCCAGGAACAGGGGCTCGTTATAGCCTTGTTTCTTGATCTGCGGCAGGGCCACGGTGCCCACGGTGGCGGCAGTGGCCACGCTGGAACCGGAAGTGGCGGCAAACAGGGCGCTGGCCCCGATATTGGCGTGCATCAGGCCGCCTGGCAGCCAGGACAGCCACAGGCTCATGGCGTTGTACATGCGTTCGGCCATACCGGAGCGCAGCAGGATCTCGCCCAGCATGATGAACAGGGGAATGGCCACCAGCAGGAATTCGTTGCTGGTGCCCCAGGAAATCTCACCCAGGGCGCCAGTGAGCGGCAACATGGAATACAGCGGGTCCAGAATCAGGCCCAAAACACCCAGGGCAGCGCCCACGGGAATGCTCAATCCGATCAGAACGAGCAAGAGAGTCAGTGCGGTGGTAATCATTTGGCGTCTCCTTGCACCATGCGTTTGCCAGCCTCGGCTTCTTCGGACGCTTCTTCCTGGGTACTGCGGATGCCGCACAGGGACCGGATACCGGCCAGGTCACCCGTAATCAGGGCCAGGCTGGAGCGCAGCAGCATCAGGGCCAAAACGACACACAGCCAAATCAGACCGCCCACCCACAGGAACTGCGGAATCCACAAGGGAGTGCCCATGGCGGTGTTGGCAGTGGACTGGTTGGTCCAGGACAGGCCGGCCACGTCAGTGGCGTACAAGGTCAGGTAGACAATGAAAACAGACAGGGCCACCAGAGCAATCCAGTCCAGCAAGGCGGCCAGACGGACCGGCAGGTGCTGGTAGATGGCGTCGATACGGATATTGGCCCGTTGCAGGGTGGCAAAAGATAGTGCCCAGGAAATGCTGATGGCAAAGGCGTAGCCAGATAGCTCATCCGAGCCGCCCAGAGAGCTGCCACTGAATTTGCGAAACAGAACGTCCGCGGTGATATAGAGGGCGCTGATCAATGTCAGGCTGCCTGCGAACCAGATGGCGATGCGCGACAGGGTCGTGGCACCGGACAGCAAGCGGTTCAGCATGGCGAATTTTTCGGTATTTTCCATGGTGTCTACCCCGTACAGGGTCTAGGAGGGAGGGGCCTGAAGGACAGGCGGCCTGCCACCGCAGGATGGGTGGCAGGCGGTACGTACAGATTACTTCTTGGCTTCAAAGCCCAAGATCGGGCTCAGGCTGGCGTTGAAGGCAGCCACGGTGTCAGCGGAGCTACGCTCGGCCCATTTGGGCACCACGGTTTCGCTCATGACTTTCTTCAGCAGTTCGCGGTCGGCGTCGGTTGGCTTGACCAGCGTCATCTTGCCTTTGACGGGCTGGGTACACGCATCGGAGCCGGTATTGCAGTCATAACCTTCCTGGGTTTCCTTGGCAGCGGCAGCCCAGATGTCTTGCGTCATGGCCTTGATGTTGCTGGCCAGGAACTCCTGGACTTTGGGGTCCAGCTTGTTCCAGGTTCCCAGGTTGGCTGCGTGAATCTGCTGGTTCCAGTTGATTGGCATTTCATACAGCTTGGAGCTGACTTCGTACCATTTGGCCGAGTAGCCGGACATGGAGCCGGTAATCGCGCAGTCAACCACGCCGTTTTGCAGGGCAGGAACGACTTCACCAAATGGGATGGTGACGCTGTTGCCACCCAGAGCCTGGACAAATTCAGCCTGGGTGCGGCTGCTGGTGCGCACTTTCTTGCCTTTCAGGTCGCTCAGGCCATTGAAGTTGCCATTGCAAAACAGGACCTGGGCAGGGTAGGTCGAGAAGCCCAGTACCTTGACGTTGCTCTTGGCATAGAAATCTTCGTAGGCAGGCGTGAACGCGTCGGTCAGTTTTTTGGCCACTTCGATATCGGGTGCCAGACCGGCCAGGTCGATGGCTTCGTTAATCGAGTTGTCGCTGGCGAAGTAAGCCAGGGTGGCCGTACCGAAAGGAATCACGCCCTGGCTGATCAGGCGCATGATTTCAGGACCTTTCAGGCCCATGTCGTTGAAACCTTTGATATCGGCAGTGATCTGGCCACCGGACAGCTCAGGCACCTTTTTGGTCCAGAAGGGCTGCTCGGTATTCTGGTAGGCGGTCAGATTGCTCAAGCCACCGACTACTTTCAGGGAGGTCTTGGGCAGTTCCTGGGCCATGGCGGCAGAGCCCAGGGCCAGCGAGCCTAAAGCCAGGGAGGTCAGTACGATTTTTTTCATAAGGTGCTCCTAATAGCGGTCCAGCTGTATGGTTGATAGAGTGCGCCCCCCTTTTGGGCAGGGGGCTGCATATTGAACCCAGAGGGGTGACCGGACAGTGCCGGTCCAATTTTTAAAGCGCGGCCAGCCGTGTGTTGGGCAAGTCGGTAATCAACATATGGCCAGGGGCATGCGTGATGCAAAACTGCGGCTTGGCCTGGGCGGCGACGGCTTGGGGAGTAACGCCGCAGGCCCAGAAAACGGGTAATTCGTCAGGACCGACTGGCACAGCATCACCATAGTCGGGCTTTTGCAGGTCGCCGATTCCGATCAGGGACGGATCGCCAATATGTACCGGAGCGCCGTGTACCGATGGAAAGCGCGAGGTGATCTGAATGGCGCGGATGGCATCGGCAGCACGCATGGGCCGCATCGATACTACCAGCGGGCCGGACAGGCGCGTCGTACCTTGAGTCTGGATGGAGCTGCGATACATGGGCACGTTCACCCCCGCACTGATGTGGCGCACATCAATTCCGTCGGCCAGCAGGGCCTCTTCAAACGAAAAGGAGCAGCCGATCAGAAAGGACACTAGATCCTCGCGCCAGACTTCGGTAATGCTCAGTGGCTCGGCTCCGAGCTCGCCATTTTGCCAGATGCGGTAACGGGGGAAGTCCGTGCGCAGATCAATCGTGCCACCCAGGGTCGGGACCTGAAATTGACCGGGTTCGGTCACGGCCAACAACGGGCAGGGCTTGGGGTTGCGCTGACAAAACAGCAAAAACTCGTCGGCCCACTCTTTGGGAAGAATCATCAGGTTGGCCTGCACATAGCCTGCGGCCAGTCCTGCAGTGGGACCAGTATGGATTTGTTGACGGATCAGCTCGCGCCACTTCTGGGCCTCGGGCGCTAGCACAGGCAGGGTTTGCAGGTTCATGATGACCACTCGCACAAAGGGGGTTGATCACAGCCTCGGATTGCAACCGATCAGATAATTTGTGTCCAATCGTATGTTTGAATCCTAGGCCATAACGATTACTTATCGGTCTGCATGTATTGTTGGGCGATTTCTTGTGCGTGATTGGCGACGACGCGAGCAATATGACTGTCGGGCGAGTCCATCCAGCAGGCAAAAAATTCGATGTCCGGAAGGGACTGATCGACCTTCAAAAGTCGCAGTTTTCCCTCGGAAAGCTCGTCTTTTATGACCGCTGGGGCCAGCACGCTGGGGCCCATGGCATGACGTGTCATTTGCACGATGGTGCTCAGGGATGCACTGCCAAAAATACGGGGTGATTTGACGCCGGCACGCAGCAATGCTTCGCGTGTGGCCAGGTACGGAACGCTCCCGGACGGATAGGTGATTACAGGGTAAACCCCTAGCTCGGAAACGCTGATTTTGCGGCCGTGCAGCTTCAGGGTCGGGCTGGCGACCCAGCCCAACTGATACGCACATAAGCGGATGCATTGTTCTTTAGGGTCTTGGCCAACGCCCACAATCATGGCCATATCAATCTGGAAACTGGCCAGTTGCTGGCGCAGCACGCTCGTGGTGTCGACGTGGATCTCGATGACCAGGGCCGGGTACTCCTGGTGCAGCTTGTCGATCAGCTCATGTAGCCAGGTCTGCACAATGGTTTCAGCCACCCCTAGGCGTAGCAGCCCGCGGATGGCATTTTGTTCTTTGGCAGCGCGCAGCATTTCGGTGCGCAGATCCAGCATGCGCTGTGCATGTGACAGTAGCTCCTGGCCTTTGTCTGTCAGTTTGATGCCCCGGGCGCCCCGATCAAACAAACGCAGTTCCAGACTGGATTCCAGTCCGGCGATGCGCTGAGAAATAGATGGTTGGGTCGTGTTGAGCTTTTCGGCAGCCGCCCGGAAACCGCCAAGTTCGGCAACCCATACAAAGGCTTCGATCTGTTTGAGATCAATCATGTTTCCGGTCCTGAAAATAGGCAGTTCTATTATGCCTGATGGCGGTTGCGGCACAGAACAAGAGCAGATGGATATTTTTATGCATCTTTGATGGATTGGACGCGGCCACCACTATAATTCGCCCATGACTTGCAAGATATTGATTGTGCGTACGTCCTCATTGGGAGATCTGGTTCATATGTTGCCAGCAATCTCGGACATTGCACGCCATGTGCCCGGTGCACAAATTGACTGGCTTGTAGAAGAGAGCTTTGCCCAGATTCCGGGCTGGCATCCGGCGGTAAACGACGTCATTCCCGTGGCGCATCGGCGCTGGCGCAAGCAATGGTGGTCTGCCCAGACGCGTCAGGAGCGCGCTGCCTTGCGTGAGCAACTGCAATCGCGCCAGTACGATGTTGTCCTCGATATGCAGGCCCTGATGAAATCCATTTGGCTGGTCAGGCAGACCAAGGGGCGCCGACATGGCTTGGATTGGAAGTCGGCCCGGGAACCCCTTGCCTCGCTTTTCTATGATGTGCGCCATCGAGTCGCCTTCTGGCAGCCTGCCGTGCTTCGTCAGCGAACATTGGCAGCCTCCGCCTTTGGCTACCAGTTTGACGGAGCGCCGGATTTCGGTTTGCAGGCTCTGGCGGCGCAGGCCCCCAAGGACGGTGATCCCTATGCCATCATCATGCCCTCGGCCAGTCGCGACGATAAGCTGTGGGACCCCGAGAACTGGCAACAGGTGTTCGATCGCCTCCAGGAGGAGGGGATGGCTTTGCGCCTGCTGGCTGGCAGCCCTGCCGAGTCCGAACGTGCCCAAACTCTGATCGCTGGCCGCAGCCAGGCCCAGGTCATGCCACGTATGGAGCTGACGCCGATCGCCTTGCAATTGGCCGGGGCGCAAATCATGGTGGGGCTGGACAGTGGCCTGACGCATTTGTCGGCCGGTTTGGGCCGCCCCACGATCGGTATCTATAAAGCCTCCACACCTGTGCGCACGCCTTTGGAAGGTTCGGCTTATACCGCCAGTCTGGGAGAGCGAGGTCATCCTCCCTCCGCGGAAACGGTACTCTGTGCCATCGATCAGGCGTTGGGACGTACGACCGCGCCCCAGGGCGCTTTGCTGGATACGCAAAAAAACTAGTTTGACCTGGATGGCCAATTTGTTTTTTGAGAGCCGGCTTTGTGCTTACAATACGCGGTGCCAAAGGGTCTGCGGCCCTGTTTGAGGGCAGGTTTTTCTGCCTCGCACCGTTTTCTGTAGTTTTTCGGTAGCACCCCAAGCCGGGTCGGGTGGTTGCTGATTTCATAACGAGGCCAAAACGGGTGAACCGATTCTTTTATACCGCCTCCATACGCATTCTGGCTCCAGCCTTGATGGCCTGGATGGGTCTGCGTGCTCGTCGCGCCGGTGGGCAATGGCAAGTGTTGTCAGGCCCCCGTTTTGGTTTTTACGGTTCTGCGCCCACCCTTGAAAAAGCGCCTGTATGGGTGCATGCGGTCAGCCTGGGCGAAACACGGGCCGCGCAGCCCTTGATCCGGGCCTTGCTCGATCAGGGTGAAACGGTCCTGCTGACACACATGACCGTGACGGGCCGTGAAGAAGGGGCAAACGCGTTTGCGGCTGAAATTGCCAGCGGGCAGTTGGTGCAGCAATGGTTGCCTTATGACTTCCCCGGCTCGGTACGGCGCTTCTTTGCCCACTACCGGCCGTGTGCCGGTGTGCTGATCGAACGCGAGGTGTGGCCCAATCTGCTGGCCGCTGCGCGTCGGCAGGGTGTTCCCATGATGCTGGCCAGTGCTCGCTTTTCAGAAAGCGCCCTGCGCACCAGCCTGAAAGCTGGCTCAGTCATGCGCGAGGCATATCGATCTTTTCAGCTGATTTACGCGCAGAGCCTGGCTGATGCCCAGCGTCTGGAGCTGGCTGGGGCCCAAGGGGTCCGGGTATCGGGAAACCTGAAGTTTGACGTCGTATTGCCGCAGGAGAAAATTGCGCGTGGTCGAGGTTTTGCCAGTGACCTGGGCCGCCGCGTGGTGGTCATTGCCAGTACGCGCGAGACCGAGCATATGGATTTTATTGATGCGATCGCGCATTATTTGCGTCGTGAGCGTAAACAGGGCAGCGAATTGCACAGTCCCGTTCTGTTTGTCGTGGTGCCGCGACATCCTGAACGCTTTGACGAGGCTGCCGACTACTTGAATCAACGGGGGCTGCGCGCAGTGCGTCGCAGTGAACTGTTGAAACAGGGCGATACCAGCACCAGTGCGGTTGAGGCGTGTCGCGAGGTCGACGTGCTGCTGGGCGATACGCTGGGCGAAATGCACTGGTACTACGGCATGGCCCGGGTGGCGATTGTCGCGGGCAGTTTTCAACCTTTGGGTGGTCAAAACTTTATTGAAGCCTGCGCAGTGGGGGTGCCTGTCATTGTGGGGCCTCATACGCATAATTTTGCCCAGGCCATGCAAGATGCCATGCAGGCGGGTGCCGCCATTCGGGCCAGTACCCCCGCCCTGGCTTTGCAGCAGGCGGTAGAGCTGGTGGATGATCCCGCGCGCCATCACAAAATGGCAGATGCAGGCTTACATTGGGTTCAGATGCATGAGGGCGCAGTGCAACGCGTACTTTCGGGACTGGCTCAGATTCGCGATTAAATACCGGCTTGCTTATTAGCTAATAAGTATTCGGTTTTGACTGGCGCTGGAGTTTGTGGCGATTTGTAGACAGCTTGACCTGATCTGGAACAAGTTGAATAAAAAAAGCCCGCATGACGCG
This sequence comes from Alcaligenes sp. SJTW-7, assembly GCF_047716895.1. NCBI lineage: Bacteria > Pseudomonadati > Pseudomonadota > Betaproteobacteria > Burkholderiales > Alcaligenaceae > Alcaligenes > Alcaligenes sp. SJTW-7. Next base: position 270,355 of record NZ_CP136682.1, read on the forward strand.
GGCTTTTTTGAGTTCTAAAAACTGATCGAGATCGATTTACAGTTTTTGGATGCTCTTAGCTTGTGGGCCTTTTTGGCCTTCGGCCGACACGTACGAAACGCGCTGGTTTTCTTCCAAGGATTTAAAGCCTGTGCCCAAGATGTCGGAATGGTGAACGAAAAGATCTTTGCCACCGTTGTCGGGGGAGATAAAGCCGTAGCCTTTTTCGTTATTGAACCATTTCACGATACCGGTTTCTGTTTGCATTTCCTGCATTCCCTAAAAATGACGAGCAATCTGCTCAAAAAAGATTGTCAAGATGTAAAAATCAGGGCAATGAGTATTAGAAACAATACCGTATTGAACAAACTTCGACGAACTTGAAATCCTGCACTGCCAATCGTAGGGGGTATTTAGCCTGTAAGTCAAGCTAAATCGCCCTTTGCGTGGTTTTTCAGGCAGTGTTTGAACAACAATTACAACCAAGCTTGTTATGCGTGCGGACCCCTCTGCGCCCCTCGTTAAAGTCCGTGGTATTTACGACCAAATTCAAGCGTAGCATGAAAGAATCCTGATTTGCTACCACAGTCGTAACGTGTGCCTTCATATTCATAGGCATATACCGCACGACTTTTCAAAAGGCTGGCAATTCCGTCCGTTAATTGAATCTCTCCGCCCACCCCTGCTTGAGTGCGTCGCAGGTGGTCAAAGATTTCCGGTTCCAATACATAACGGCCCACAACGGCTTGCGTAGAAGGAGCCACTTCCGGTGCTGGTTTTTCAACGATTCCATTAAGTCGGGTGGCTTTGGAATCGATTAAGTCGCCGGAAACTATTCCATATTTATTTGTTTCATTTTTATTTACATTTTGAGTGGCAACAATACTGCCATTGTATTGATGGGCCGCTTCAACCAGTTGTCGTGATACCGGGGTATTGGCGTCGATCAGGTCGTCCGCCAGCAGAACCAGGAAGGGTTCGTTGCCCACAATGGGTGCGGCGCACAGAACCGCATGTCCCAGACCCAGCGCGCGCGGCTGGCGGGTATATATACAGCTGACATGGCTGGGAATAATATTTTGGACCGCATCCAGCAGTTCCAGCTTGTTTTTGCCGGCCAGTTCCTGTTCCAGCTCTGGGATGCTGTCAAAGTGATCTTCAATGGCCCGCTTATTGCGGCCGGTGATGAAGATCAATTCGGTGACCCCGGCGGCAATGGCTTCCTCGACCGCATACTGAATGAGGGGTTTGTCGACGATTGGCAACATTTCCTTGGGCATGGCCTTGGTGGCAGGCAGAAAACGTGTGCCTAGACCGGCGACGGGGAAAACAGCTTTGCGTATAGGTTTCATAGTGTCGGCAATCGAGGATCAAGGGGAAGCGGGCGCCGGATGGGCCGGGGTTCCAAGTTGAATGGCATCTTGATTGCGCTGCGAGAACTGACGAGGCTCGCGGCCTTGCTCACTGGGGGGCGTGCCAAAAAAGCCTTGTCCAAAGGCCAGCAGGGCGACGTTCGCCACCAGGATCAGTATGAAAAGCAGTCGCATCGTCGATGCCCGGAAAAAAAAATACAGTTCAGCCCGGCATTGTAAGGGCAGGGCAGTTTAAGTTCATCCGTTTTAATGCCAAACGTATCCAGGGGTCACGCGGGCGAACGTGGGCCATCCCGTCGCGGCCTTTCAAGCCGTTCAATTTCGGCAGGCAAAAAGGGCCAGCCCGCGCAAGGCAGGGGTATCCAGCTCATAGAGGGTCGGCGGAGCGATCGCTATCAAGCGGCAGTGGTGATGGAGCTGTTCGGACAATTCCTGCTGTGCCAATGCCCGGCCGCCTCCGGCCAGAAAGATCAGAGGGCTGTGCCCCAGATGCTGGCGTCCCTTTTCCCATTGGCGCAACACCGCACCAGCTTGCGCGGCTGCAACGCCCGTGCTGATTGCCGACTGTGTGTTGCGTGGAAAAGCGGCGGTTTGTCCGTGTGCCTGCGGCAACTGTGCCGTATTTTGCTTGAGGGAGGCCAGCATCAGGCTGGGGCCCGGCAGAATGGAGCCGCCCAGAAAATGGCGTATTCCGTTTTGCGCGGGGCCTAGAAGATCGATGGTTGTGGCAGTCCCAAAGCTGATCAGTAAAGCGCCCTGCTCGTCAGGGTGTTCCTGGGCCAGTAAGTCGCTCAGGCCCAGCAAAGCGGCCCAGCGGTCTGCACCTAATTGACTGGCTTGCTCATAATCGTTGTGCAGGCCAAAAACCTGTTCCTGGGCCTGTAGCCAGCGCACCGGGCCCAAACCCAGACGGCGTACGGCGGCATCAATCTGCGCCTGAACCTGGGGGCCTGCCACATTCACGCCGAGTGCCTGCACGCCTTTTTGGTTGGCAAACGCCTGCAGCGGAGCGTGAGCGGCTTCCAGCCAGCTTGCCAACTGATCTAGCTGGTCCGCATGCAGGCTTACCGCCTGGTCCTCGCGCACGCCGGTTAAAGGATGACACCACCCCAGTTTGATGCGGGTATTGCCAGAATCGATAAGCAGGGTCATACCGGGTCGTCAGAGCTAAAAGAATGCCAGTATAGCGATCAACGTTGGGCGCGAACGGAAACTTCGCCTACGGTAACCGCACGTTCCGAGCCATCGGGGTGGCGCAACAGCAGTTGCCCGGAGGTGTTGATGCCTGTCACGATGCCGGTATGCAGGATGTGGCCATTGTCGATGATATGGACTTGTTGCCCAATAAGGGCATCGACCTGTGCATAACGAGCGGGCAAGTCAGCAAAGCCATGGGCCGTGACATGATTCAGGCTCAGATACAGACTCTGGGCAACCTTGGCAACGATATCCGAGCAACGCGTCAGCGAAGCCTGGCGCGACTGTTCGGCAATGCTGGTCCAGTCGGCAACAGCTCGCTGGGTGTTCAGGCTAAGGGTGGCGGCTTCACGCAGATTCAATCCAATGCCGATAATCACCACATGATGGTCGTTGGAGCTGGGGGCGGCGCTAGCTCGGGTGGCCTCGACCAGGATGCCGGATAGTTTGGCTTGATCCCACAGCACATCATTGGGCCATTTCATGGCCAGTCGATTGCGCAGCGCAGGCTCCAGAAACTGGCGAAGTGCCTCGGTCGTGGCCAGGCCGGACAACGGCGAGAGTGTGGGCAGTTGGCGTGCGGGTAAAAAAATGTCGAAGGCACAGGAAAACATCAGGTTGGCGCCTACGCTGTTTTCCCAGGTGCGTCCCGCCCGCCCGCGGCCACGGCTTTGCAGATGCGCGCCCAATAACCAGGGACGTACTCGCGGGCCTGCCTCTTGGCGAGCCAGGGCGAGCAGATCCGCGTTTGTCGATTCGGTCGAGTCTACCCAGCGGATCTGAGGAAAATGAGGCAGGCGCGTGCGCAGCTCCGCCACCATGTCGCGAGGGCTGGGTAAGGTGAATGCAGAAGAGGTATTCATGACAATCCGGTACACTGGATGAGTTAAACGTAATCTTATGTGATATTTGATCTGAGCATGTCTGAACGCGTAGATACCATCCAGTTTTCCGGCCAGGCCGGGGTGATTGACTGTGCTCTGGATTGGCCAGCCGGCGAGCCCAAGGGTTGGGCCTTGCTGCTACATCCTCACCCCTTGCATGGGGGAGCCCGCAATAACAAAGTCGTGACTACCCTGTCGCGCAGTGCTACTCAGCATGGCTTGCTGGCGGTACGCCCTGATTTCCGTGGTGTGGGCAAGTCCGCCGGGGAGTTTGATAGCAGCCGTGGAGAGACGGCCGACATGCTGGCCTTGATCGAGCAGTTTCCGGCTCATTTCCCACAGTGGAACTCAGGCCCATTCATGCTGGCTGGCTTTTCGTTTGGCACCGCTGTCGCCGCCCAGGTCTATGCCAGCCTGAAAGATGCCCAGGCACCCTTGCCTCCTGTATTCATCTTGACGGGCACGGCCGTCAATCGCTTTCGTTTCCGGGAAGTCAGTCCTCCTGCCGATACCCTGTTGGTGCACGGGGAAACCGACGATGTTGTTCCCTTGTCCGAGGGCATGGACTTTGCGCGCGAGCACCAGTTGCCCATGGTCGTACTACCTGAGGCTGGGCATTTTTTTCATGGCAAGCTGATTCAGTTGCGCGAACTGATTAGCCGACATTTGGCTGCGTTTGGAACCTAAGTCGGATTTTGCTTTCAAATCGTTGCGTTTTCCTGCTCAGACTCAGGGGTCCTGCCCCTCACAGGCCCATATGGCTCTGCCATAATGGGCTCTTTCCGCCACTGTCAAAGCAATCGATTTTTTCCATGACTTCTATTCAAAAATTTGCATCTCCAGTCCTTTCTCGTTGTGTGGTGGCCCTTGCCTTGGCACTGCCTATGGTGGCACAGGCACAGACGCAAACACCGGCTCCAGCCGAATCCACGCAAGTGCTCGGCGCCCAGACGCCTGCCTTGCCGGGTGACTTGTCCGTGGTGCCTGCACCCAGTCTGACAGCGCGTGCCTGGTTGTCCATGGACGTCAATAGTGGACAGATCATCGCGGCAGAAGGACTCAATGAACAGGTGGAGCCCGCTTCCCTGACCAAGCTGATGACAGCCTATCTGGTCTTTGATGCCTTGGAGACAGGCCGCCTGAAGCTGGACCAGAACGTCGTGATCTCTGACAAGGCCTGGCGTACCGAAGGCTCGCGCATGTTTGTCAAAGTCAATTCGCAAGTGTCGGTGAACGATCTGCTGCAAGGTGTGATCGTGCAGTCGGGTAACGATGCCTCGGTGGCGTTGGCCGAAGCCGTTGCGGGTAGCGAAGGCGCCTTTGCCGCCCTGATGAACGAAGAGGCGGCCAAACTGGGTTTGACCGCGACACATTTCAAGAACTCCACCGGCTTGCCTGATCCCGAGCACCTGACATCGGTGCGCGATCTGGGTGTGTTGTCCGCAGCGCTGGTCGCCCGCTTTCCCCAGTACCTGCATTACTACAGCCAAAAAGAATACACCTACAACAACATCAAGCAGCCCAACCGCAACCGTCTGCTTTGGCTGGACAATACGGTGGATGGACTAAAAACCGGCCATACCCAGTCAGCGGGTTACTGCCTGGTGTCTACGGCCCTGCGTGATGGCCGCCGTGTCGTCTCGGTGGTCGTGGGGACGGCCAACGATGCAGCTCGTACAGAAAATAGTCTGAAGCTGTTGAACTGGAGCTTCCAGAACTTTGAAACGGTCAAGCTGTACGACGCCAATAACCCGGCGGTCACCGCCCGCGTGTGGGAAGGCGAAGTCGAGAACGTAGGTTTGGGTACAGCCCAGCCCTTGTGGCTGACGGTTCCTCGTGGCAAGTCCTCGGAAATCAAACCGGTTGCCAACTACACCCAGCCCTTGCTGGCCCCGTTGAGCAAGGGAGACAAGGTCGGTACACTGACTTTGTCCCTGGATGGCAAGGTATTGGCTGAGCAGCCTTTGCTGGTGCTGGAAGATGTGCCCGAGGCAGGTTTTTTCGGACGTATGGCCGACAAAGTGCGCTTGATGTTTGAGTAACCCTTTGGTGCGAGACTAAACCCTATGATTGCAGGCATTGACCCCGATAGCATTGTTTACCTGAATGGCGATTTCGTGCGCTTGGGTGAGGCCAAGATTTCGGTACTGGATCGAGGTTTCATCTTTGGCGACGGTATCTACGATGTCGTGCCTGCTTACCATGGCAAACCCTTTCGTATTGATGGGCATCTGGGGCGTCTGGAGCGCAGCCTGGCGAAAGTGGGGATTCACAATCCCTTTAGCCGCCGTGAATGGGAAAAGCTGGTGCTGGATATGCTGGCCCGCTCGGGCCGGGGCGCTGACTGCATGGTCTACATTCAAGTGACCCGTGGCGTTGCCAAGCGTGATCATGCCTTTCCGGACCATGTGTCACCCAGTATTTTCATCATGGTCTCGCCTTTCAAGCGTGTGCAGCAAGAGCGCGAGACGGGTTTGAAGGCTGTGGCCATTGACGATGAGCGCTGGTTGCGTTGCGATATAAAATCTACTTCGTTGCTGGGTAATGTGTTGGCTAAGCAGCAAGCTGTCCAGGCGGGTGTGGACGAGGTCATTCAGTTCAGAGATGGTTTTCTGACAGAGGGGGCTTCCTGCAATATCTGGATCGTGCGCGATGGCACCTTGCTGGCCCCCATGCGCAACAACCTGATCCTGGAAGGGGTGCGCTACAGTTTGATGGAGGAGCTTGCCGCTCAGGCAGGCATTGCTTTCCAGGCACGGCAGATCTTACGCGCAGAGGTCGACACTGCCGACGAAATTTTGATGACGTCAGCGACCAAAGAGGTGCTGCCCATCGTTGTATTTAATGGTCAGCCCGTCGGTGACGGGCTACCCGGCCCTGTCTTTGCCAAATTGCGCGAAGGCTATGACAAGGCCATCAAGGCTGCGGAGCAAGCATGACAATTTCACCCGAAGAATCATTAATTGAATATCCCAGTGACTTTCCTATCAAAGTCATGGGCCAGACCCACGACACCCTGCAAGACGAATTGCTGGCCATTGTTCTGGAGCACGACCCCGACTTTGACGCCGCCACCATTGAAGTGCGGCCCAGCAAGGCGGGCAATTACACTGGCCTGACTTTTACCGTGCGGGCCGTCTCGCGTGAGCAGTTGGATAATCTCTATCGTGCCCTGCACGCGCATCATCTTGTGCGCGTGGTGATGTAATCAGGGACCCGGCGTTCATGTCCGACTCTGTTCGTATTAAATGGTTTGAGCGGCCTAGCGCCTATGAGCCCATCTGGCAGGCGATGCGCGCTTTTACCGAATTGCGCGGGCCGGACACGCCGGATGAAATCTGGCTTGTGGAGCACACCCCCGTTTACACCCAGGGGCAGGCCGGCAAGCCGGAGCATTTGCTCAATGCGGGTGGTATACCCGTGGTGCAAACCGACCGGGGCGGACAGATTACCTACCACGGCCCGGGTCAGCTGATGGTGTATTGTCTGTTTGACCTTCGCCGGGCAGGGCTGTACGTCAAAGAATATGTGCGTCTCCTGGAAGAGGCGGTAATGGCCTGTCTGAGCCATTTTGGGGTCGAGGGTGCCTGCTGCAAACCGGGTGCGCCTGGGGTGTACGTGCCGCAAGCGCGATGCAAGACCGAGCTGGCCAAGATCTCCGCGCTGGGCGTCAAAATCCGTAATGGCCGTTCTTACCATGGCCTTGCCTTGAATATAGGGATGGATCTCAAGCCGTTTGGCGGTATCAATCCCTGTGGCTATGAAGGGCTGCAGACCACGGATATCGCGTCGCAGGGTGTGGAGGTCTCCTGGGAGCAGGCGGCACAGTATCTGGCTGATTATCTGGCCCAGGCGATCACGTCGCGGGCAACGGCCACGGTTGCTTAGTGCGCGGTGACACAAGAGCACCGTTTCCCGTTACGGTGCTGTGTTCTCTTTAACCTTTATTTCAGGTCAAGCGTCACCTCAGGTGCCGCTCCATTGCGGCATGCGTTTGCTGATAAAAGCGTCAATGCCTTCGCAAGCATCATTGCTCATCATGTTGTCGGCCATGACCTGGCCTGCGTAATCGTAGGCATGTTCGATAGCCAGGCTGCGCTGGCGATAGAACATGGCTTTGCCGGCCCGCACGGCGACCGGACTTTTTGCCATGATGCTGTCGGCCAGTCGTTGTACCGTTTGATCCAACTGATCTTCGGGGACTGCATAGTTGATCAACCCCAGCTCTTGAGCCCGCTGAGCACTGATGAATTCGCCCGTCATCAGCATTTCCATGGCGGCCTTGGGGGGTATGCAGCGTGACAGGGCAACGGCAGGGGTGGAGCAGAACAGGCCAACGTTAATGCCGGACACGGCAAAGCGGGTGGATTCGGAGGCAACAGCCAGGTCGCAGGTTGCAACTAGCTGACAGCCGGCGGCGGTGGCTAGCCCTTGCACACGGGCAATCACCGGTACGGGCAGGGCCAGCACACTTTGCATGACGCGACTGCAACGGCTGAACAGCTCTTGGTAATAGTCGTGTTCAGGTTTGGCGCGCATTTGCTTCAGATCATGCCCCGCGCAAAAAGCGTTACCTTCGGCCTGGATGATGACGCATTGCAGACTGGGTTCCCGGCCCAGTGTGTCCAGAATGTGTTGTAACGAGTTCAGCACTTCTTCGGACAGCGCGTTGTACTGTGCGGGTCGGTTCAAGGTGATGCGGGCCAGTCCCCCCTGTTGCTCAAGCAGGACAGGATCGGCAGGGTGCTCGTGTGACATGCAAGTCTCCGTACTTATAGTATTTGCAGGTTCTATTCTCGGGTGTTGCTGCATTCCTAAGTCGACCTCTATATTAGGGGGGTCTGGTACAAACTATCGCCCTTGTTCTAGGCGCTTGTAAAGCGAAGGGGCTACAATTGACCACTGCGCCCATCGTTGAGTGATGATGTTGTTCGCACGCTGTTTTTCTATTTAGACGCCTATGACCACCCCTACCGATCCATCCGTCGATTCCAAACCTACTGTGCGCCCTCGCGTTGTTGAGTATGACGCCACGCAAAAGCAGAAAGCCGAGGCCAAGACCTCGCGCATTCCCATCAAGGTCGTGCAGGCAGAGCGTTTGAAAAAGCCTGACTGGATTCGGGTGAAAGCGGCTGCGCCGAACTCCCGTTTCTACGAGATCAAGGAAACCCTGCGCGAACACAAGTTGTTTTCGGTGTGTGAGGAAGCATCCTGTCCCAATATCGGGGAATGTTTTGGCAAGGGCACAGCGACGTTCATGATCATGGGCGACAAATGCACCCGCCGTTGTCCCTTCTGTGATGTGGGTCATGGCCGCCCTGATCCTCTGGATGAGAACGAGCCCGCCAATCTGGCCAAGGCGATTGGGGCCATGAAGTTGTCCTACGTGGTAATTACCTCTGTGGACCGTGATGACTTACGTGATGGTGGCGCGGCTCACTTTGTGGAATGTATCCGCCAGGTGCGCGAGCATTCTCCTTCCACGACCATCGAAGTGTTGGTGCCCGACTTTCGCGCACGTCTGGACCGAGCCTTGGGCATCCTGAATGCCTGCCCGCCGGATGTCATGAACCATAATCTTGAAACCGTTCCTCGTTTGTACAAGCAGGCGCGTCCTGGTTCGGACTATCACCATTCCTTGAAGCTGTTGCAAGAGTTCAAGAAGCTGCATCCCAACATTCCGACTAAATCGGGTCTGATGGTGGGCCTGGGTGAAACCAACGAAGAGATTTTGGAAGTGATGCGCGATATGCGTGCTCACGATATTGATATGCTGACCATTGGTCAGTATCTGCAGCCCTCGGGTCACCACTTGCCCGTGATGCGTTATGTGACGCCCGATGAGTTCTTGATGTTTGAACGTGAGGCCTATGCAATGGGCTTTACCCATGCCGCCGTGGGCGCCATGGTGCGTTCGTCCTATCACGCCGATCAGCAGGCACATGCTGCAGGTGTGCAGCCTTGAAATCCCAGTGGGCGGGTTGAAATGCAATCCGGCTAAGAGAAGAAGAAACCCGGCTTCGGTGCCGGGTTTTTTTTGCCCTTCCGACCTTGCCATGCCCATGAGGGCCACTGGCGCATCGGCGCTGAGTGTAGGAGCGGGCAAATGGGGGCGCGCCAGCGGGGGCGGAGCTGCGGTCAGCTTGCTCGGCATTGTTCAAGCCCTCTGTGCCAGTGAGGGCAGGGCCGGCGCAGCAGTCCTTATGTCGTTTGGTCCTGGATCAGAGCCTTTGCAGATAAGGCCTCTATATAAGGCTCCAGTGCCTCATCGTAGTCTTCGACGCCTAAATACCAGGCTGTCAGACCGGTGCTGTCTTGCTTGAGATCCGTCCAGCAGAATAAAGAACGGTCAAAGGAGTCCTTGATGGTTTCGTTCACGAATGTGAACAACTCATCCAGCAAGGGCAAGGTGCTCAGCGGAACGGCAAAGCGAGTTTCCCCCTGGAACTGCCAGCTATATTGTTCGAGCAGTTCGTTTGACCATTGGGCATGCTGCTCTTGAGAGCTTAGTTCGGGATTGGCAGGGCTTAAAGGCATGGTTTTGTATAGGGTAAAGGGAAGGGATGGTCAGGCACCAGTGGCAAACCATTGGATAGGCGTGGCACCTTGCTGTGTGAGCCACTCATTGGCTAGTCGAAAATGACCGCAGCCAATAAATGGGACCGGTGGGCGACGCGCAGCCAAAGGGGAGGGATGATTGGCTTTCAGAATCAGATGGGGGCATTGAGCCTGTTGCTGGATCAATGCCTCTTTGGCCTGGGCATGAGCACCCCACAACATATACACAATAGGGCGTGTACTTTGCTGGGCCAGGTTCATCAGTAAAGCGTCGGTAATTTGTTCCCAGCCTTTCTTGGCGTGAGAGGCAGGCAAGCCATCCTCGACGGTTAGGGATGTGTTCAAGAGCAACACGCCTTGTCGGCCCCAGTTGCTCAGATCATGGCTGGGCGGGAGAGGGGGCTGGGGATACTCCAGTTCCAGCTCTTTGAAGATATTGCGCAGACTAGGTGGTGCAGGGCAGGTGTCCGGAACCGAAAACGACAGTCCCTGGGCTTGATCGGGGCCGTGGTAAGGGTCCTGACCCAGAATCACGACGCTGACCTTTTGTAGTGGTAGCAGCTCCAAAGCACGGAACGGGGCGGCGGGATAAATGACGGCACCGTCCTGGCATTCCTTGTCCAGCCACTTGGCTAATGTTGCCAGTATGTTCTGTAGCTCTGGCTGATCCAGGGTGGCGCGCCAGTCAGCGGGAAGGCGGGCGACCTGATCGAGAATGTTCTCGGTCAGGAGATTATTGGATAGCATTTCCTCGCCAATCAGGCTGAGCTGTGTCGTGGGGGCTTGAGAAGATGAGCGTGCCATACAGAGTCTGCATGCAAAGTTAGTTGTCTGCTTATTGTAATAGGGGAGCGTCGACCGACCTATCAGCTTGGATGCCGCTTTCCTTCTCTATATAGAGGGGCATGTTGAATCGAAGCGAGAAGGACGGCATGTCGCCTCTATATATAGAGGCGAGGGTTGTGATGCTACAGAAGGAGGTCCAACTTCCTTCCCGGCAAGCGCGTCAACGTTATAAGTGCTCCCCCCTAAGAGTGCTTGTCACGCGGGTGGGTTTCCATCTGGTCTACCAACCTACCTATCCCTATCCTTGTCCCTGTCTATCCATCTATCTATCGGTCTGTCTGTGTGTCTGTCTGTCTGTCTGTCTGTCTGTCTGTCTGTCGGCGAGAGCTTTTTAAGATAGGAAGCTGATGGACGAGCTTAGAAAGGGAGTGCAGAGCAAAAAACCATGAGCTTGGGGGCTCTTCTACAGGCCATATCGATGGTTTCACCTCAGGTTCTCAAGTTTGGGGCATTCTCCACGTCTGGATGGTCAGTTTTGTATTGTTTTGTTTCATTTTAGATTGTTCATATTTAACAAAGGTTTAGTGTATAAATTGATGGCTTGACGCTGATTTCCATGAAATAGTTAGGTGAAAAACTTGCAAAGCCAAATTTCATCGTGCTATAGTTCTTTTCTCGCTGCAGCACACACAGGGTTTTCCCTCAAAGCGCCGCAGAGAGCAGTTAGACAAGATTCACCGCCTTGGCCAAGAGGCCCGCACCGAAACTTGCCTGACTGAGTCAGGTAACTGACACGGTGTAAAACCCGGAGCTTGACAAATCAGAAAATTCTGTGTTAAAGTTCTAGGTTATGCCCCAGAGAACGCAACGTTAAGTTTTTAGCTGGTTGGAAACAGCGCTGAAAATTTACCCTTGTTTGTGAAGTTGAATGGTTGGCCTTACGGTTGATTGTTCGCCAGGTGGTTCGGAACGAAAGTTCTGGTTTAAGCGGGACGAGTTGGACGGTTTTAAAACTTTCTAACTTCTTCAAAAAAACGCTTGACACACTGCCTGATCTGCTTCATAATCTCGTTTCTCTGCTGCTAACACAGCAAGGCACGAAGCGCCAAGCGCGACGAGCCAGCCGGGTTAGTCAGTGGAACGACAGGCAACTGTCACTGCTCTTTAACAATTAACAGCCGATAAGTGTGGGCGCTTGGAATGAGCGAGTCGAACCCTTCGGGGATCGCCACAAGTTTGTATCAAGTGCTCACAAACGAAAGATGAAGAATTACCTTGTGTAACTCTGAATTTTTCTTTGAGACACAATCGGTCTCGTCGCAAGACGGGACAACCACAGAGATTAAACTGAAGAGTTTGATCCTGGCTCAGATTGAACGCTAGCGGGATGCTTTACACATGCAAGTCGAACGGCAGCACGAGAGAGCTTGCTCTCTTGGTGGCGAGTGGCGGACGGGTGAGTAATATATCGGAACGTGCCCAGTAGCGGGGGATAACTACTCGAAAGAGTGGCTAATACCGCATACGCCCTACGGGGGAAAGGGGGGGATCGCAAGACCTCTCACTATTGGAGCGGCCGATATCGGATTAGCTAGTTGGTGGGGTAAAGGCTCACCAAGGCAACGATCCGTAGCTGGTTTGAGAGGACGACCAGCCACACTGGGACTGAGACACGGCCCAGACTCCTACGGGAGGCAGCAGTGGGGAATTTTGGACAATGGGGGAAACCCTGATCCAGCCATCCCGCGTGTATGATGAAGGCCTTCGGGTTGTAAAGTACTTTTGGCAGAGAAGAAAAGGCATCCCCTAATACGGGATGCTGCTGACGGTATCTGCAGAATAAGCACCGGCTAACTACGTGCCAGCAGCCGCGGTAATACGTAGGGTGCAAGCGTTAATCGGAATTACTGGGCGTAAAGCGTGTGTAGGCGGTTCGGAAAGAAAGATGTGAAATCCCAGGGCTCAACCTTGGAACTGCATTTTTAACTGCCGAGCTAGAGTATGTCAGAGGGGGGTAGAATTCCACGTGTAGCAGTGAAATGCGTAGATATGTGGAGGAATACCGATGGCGAAGGCAGCCCCCTGGGATAATACTGACGCTCAGACACGAAAGCGTGGGGAGCAAACAGGATTAGATACCCTGGTAGTCCACGCCCTAAACGATGTCAACTAGCTGTTGGGGCCGTTAGGCCTTAGTAGCGCAGCTAACGCGTGAAGTTGACCGCCTGGGGAGTACGGTCGCAAGATTAAAACTCAAAGGAATTGACGGGGACCCGCACAAGCGGTGGATGATGTGGATTAATTCGATGCAACGCGAAAAACCTTACCTACCCTTGACATGTCTGGAATGCCGAAGAGATTTGGCAGTGCTCGCAAGAGAACCGGAACACAGGTGCTGCATGGCTGTCGTCAGCTCGTGTCGTGAGATGTTGGGTTAAGTCCCGCAACGAGCGCAACCCTTGTCATTAGTTGCTACGCAAGAGCACTCTAATGAGACTGCCGGTGACAAACCGGAGGAAGGTGGGGATGACGTCAAGTCCTCATGGCCCTTATGGGTAGGGCTTCACACGTCATACAATGGTCGGGACAGAGGGTCGCCAACCCGCGAGGGGGAGCCAATCTCAGAAACCCGATCGTAGTCCGGATCGCAGTCTGCAACTCGACTGCGTGAAGTCGGAATCGCTAGTAATCGCGGATCAGAATGTCGCGGTGAATACGTTCCCGGGTCTTGTACACACCGCCCGTCACACCATGGGAGTGGGTTTCACCAGAAGTAGGTAGCCTAACCGCAAGGAGGGCGCTTACCACGGTGGGATTCATGACTGGGGTGAAGTCGTAACAAGGTAGCCGTATCGGAAGGTGCGGCTGGATCACCTCCTTTTAGAGCGAATGGCTCGCAAAGCGAAAGCGTCCACACTTATTGGCTGTTAGTTTATGTCATGACCATTGAAGGTATCGCCCACTGGTGATAGATGGGTCAGTAGCTCAGTCGGTTAGAGCACCGTCTTGATAAGGCGGGGGTCGTTGGTTCGATTCCAACTTGACCCACCAACGATTACCTCGGGGGATTAGCTCAGCTGGGAGAGCACCTGCTTTGCAAGCAGGGGGTCGTCGGTTCGATCCCGTCATCCTCCACCACCGCTTTTGTGGTTGGTTGTCGATACAGCAAGGTTCATGACAGAGTATAGGGCACAGACAAACAACGGTTTGCCTGGCGCTAGATTCAACGAAGAGTGTTCTTTTTAAAGAATACTGCTCGTTGGGTTATGCAACCCACGAATTGCTCTTTAACAATTAGGAAGAAGCACAACGAAGGTGTGTTGTCTAATAAACGCAAGACGATTAGTCGACTTGTGATGACAATACACGGGTTGTGATTGCAACAGAACAAATTATGTTCAACGAAAGTTCTCAAAAATATAGACGTTGTCTGATCTTAGGATTGGATAACAGCTAAGGATTGATGAACGGCAACAACGTATACTCATATTCCTATAACAGCACCAAGCGTTATAGGATCAAGCGAATAAGTGCATATGATGGATGCCTTGGCGATCACAGGCGATGAAGGACGCGGTAGCCTGCGAAAAGCTACGGGGAGCTGGCAAACAAGCTTTGATCCGTAGATGTCCGAATGGGGAAACCCACCGTAGCAATACGGTATCCCATGCTGAATACATAGGCATGTGGAGGCGAACCGAGTGAACTGAACCATCTCAGTAACTCGAGGAAAAGAAATCAACCGAGATTCCGGAAGTAGTGGCGAGCGAAACCGGACCAGCCTGGATGTTTTAGCGTAGTGAATAGTCGAATGGAATGGAAAGTCCAGCCGTAGCAGGTGATAGCCCTGTAGGCGAAATTCAGTACGTGGAACTAAGCATCGAACAAGTAGGGCGGGACACGTGAAATCCTGTCTGAATATGGGGGGACCATCCTCCAAGGCTAAATACTCGTGATCGACCGATAGTGAACCAGTACCGTGAGGGAAAGGCGAAAAGAACCCCGGAAGGGGAGTGAAATAGATCCTGAAATCGTATGCATACAAACAGTAGGAGCACCTTCGTGGTGTGACTGCGTACCTTTTGTATAATGGGTCAGCGACTTACATTCAGTGGCAAGCTTAACCGAATAGGGGAGGCGTAGCGAAAGCGAGTCCGAATAGGGCGATTCAGTCGCTGGGTGTAGACCCGAAACCAGGCGATCTATCCATGGCCAGGTTGAAGGCACGGTAACACGTGCTGGAGGACCGAACCCACTAATGTTGAAAAATTAGGGGATGAGCTGTGGATCGGAGTGAAAGGCTAAACAAGCCTGGAGATAGCTGGTTCTCTCCGAAAACTATTTAGGTAGTGCCTCGTATATTACTGCCGGGGGTAGAGCACTGTTATGGCTAGGGGGTCACAGCGACTTACCAACCCATGGCAAACTCCGAATACCGGCAAGTACAGTACGGGAGACAGAGCACCGGGTGCTAACGTCCGGACTCAAGAGGGAAACAACCCAGACCGCCAGCTAAGGTCCCTAACTATGGCTAAGTGGGAAACGAAGTGGGAAGGCATAGACAGTCAGGAGGTTGGCTTAGAAGCAGCCATCCTTTAAAGAAAGCGTAATAGCTCACTGATCGAGTCGTCCTGCGCGGAAGATGTAACGGGGCTAAGCCATAGACCGAAGCTGCGGATGTGTACTTTTAGTACACATGGTAGGAGAGCGTTCCGTAAGCCTGTGAAGGTGTTCCGTGAGGAATGCTGGAGGTATCGGAAGTGAGAATGCTGACATGAGTAGCGATAAAGGGGGTGAAAAGCCCCCTCGCCGTAAGTCCAAGGTTTCCTGCGCAACGTTCATCGGCGCAGGGTGAGTCGGCCCCTAAGGCGAGGCAGAGATGCGTAGCTGATGGGAAGCGGGTTAATATTCCCGCACCGTCGTAGAGTGCGATGGGGGGACGGATTGCAGAATGTTATCGGGGTGTTGGATGTCCCCGTTGGCGCATCATAGAAGGCACTTAGGCAAATCCGGGTGCGTAATTCAAGGGTGTGACTGGATAGAGCTTCGGCTCTAAACTAACTGGAAGCAGTTCCAAGAAAAGCCTCTAAGCTTCAGCTCTACGAGACCGTACCGCAAACCGACACAGGTGGACGGGATGAATATTCCAAGGCGCTTGAGAGAACTCAGGAGAAGGAACTCGGCAAATTAATACCGTAACTTCGGGAGAAGGTATGCCTCATTAGTGTGATGTGCCTGCGCACAAAGCATGAAGAGGCCGCAGTGAATCGGTGGCTGCGACTGTTTACTAAAAACACAGCACTCTGCAAACACGAAAGTGGACGTATAGGGTGTGACGCCTGCCCGGTGCCGGAAGGTTAAGTGATGGGGTGCAAGCTCTTGATCGAAGCCCCGGTAAACGGCGGCCGTAACTATAACGGTCCTAAGGTAGCGAAATTCCTTGTCGGGTAAGTTCCGACCTGCACGAATGGCGTAACGATGGCCACACTGTCTCCTCCTGAGACTCAGCGAAGTTGACATGGTTGTGATGATGCAATCTCCCCGCGGCTAGACGGAAAGACCCCATGAACCTTTACTGTAGCTTTGCATTGGATTGTGAACCGGCCTGTGTAGGATAGGTGGGAGACGTTGAAGCGTGGTCGCCAGATCGCGTGGAGTCATCCTTGAAATACCACCCTGGTCTGTTTGCGGTTCTAACCTAGGTCCCTTATCGGGATCGGGGACCGTGCATGGTGGGCAGTTTGACTGGGGCGGTCTCCTCCTAAAGTGTAACGGAGGAGTTCGAAGGTACGCTAGAGACGGTCGGAAATCGTCTTGATAGTGCAATGGCATAAGCGTGCTTGACTGTGAGACTGACAAGTCGAACAGGTACGAAAGTAGGACATAGTGATCCGGTGGTTCTGTATGGAAGGGCCATCGCTCAACGGATAAAAGGTACTCTGGGGATAACAGGCTGATACCGCCCAAGAGTTCATATCGACGGCGGTGTTTGGCACCTCGATGTCGGCTCATCTCATCCTGGGGCTGTAGCCGGTCCCAAGGGTATGGCTGTTCGCCATTTAAAGAGGTACGTGAGCTGGGTTTAAAACGTCGTGAGACAGTTTGGTCCCTATCTGCCGTGGGCGTTGGATACTTGACGGAGCCTGCTCCTAGTACGAGAGGACCGGAGTGGACGTACCACTGGTGTATCGGTTGTCATGCCAATGGCATTGCCGAGTAGCTACGTACGGAAGAGATAACCGCTGAAGGCATCTAAGCGGGAAACTCGTCTGAAGATTAGGTATCCCGGGGGCTTGACCCCCCTGTAGGGTCGTCCGAGACCAGGACGTTGATAGGCTGGGTGTGGAAGTGCAGTAATGCATGTAGCTAACCAGTACTAATTGCCCGTGTGGCTTGATCCTATAACCCTTGAGGTTGTAGTGAGTTAAGTTGTTGACCACAGAACGTAATATTGAAGTGCAGCGCAACCCGCGCTCGACACCTTCGTAACCGCTGCTAGCTGATCCGTACTGATCGCTGGCAGTGTGCTTCTTCCAATTGGCTGGGACGTCCCCTAAAGACGGCCTGGCAACCAGTTACGCTTGACGACCATAGCAAGGTGGTCCCACACCTTCCCATCCCGAACAGGACTGTGAAACGCCTTTGCGCCGATGATAGTGGACGGACGTCTGTGAAAGTAGGTCATCGTCAAGCTCTTATTGCTCAAAACCCCCGCAAGCATCCCTTGCGGGGGTTTTGTTTTATGGGTCGCCAACGCATCGGCGACGGATACACCGGAACGATGCTGATCGTCTGGCCCCTGGGTTACGACTTCAGACGTACCACCCCCCTCCCCAAAGCCCGTTCTGGGCACTGCCCATCCCTTCTTGTTGCAGACTACGCCTCTTGGCCCAAGACGATGGGGTCAGTTATTGCGTATGCTTCCTGGGCTTGAGAGTTGATGTTTAGTCCTCTGCGGGTGCTACCTGTACGATGGCAGCCCTGTGAGGGGCGGGTTCAGCCTTAGCGGCTTGCTGAACCTCAGCCTCTCGCATCAAGCCGTTGTCTATCTGCCGGGTGATCGCGCTACGCTTAGTGCTTCTAGGGTTTGCTGCTGTTGCGCAGCTTGAAGTTGCCTCTTTTATTTATCTTGGCTCAGCCAGGCTTTAGCGACGCGGCTTGGCCGCTGGTTGCCACCAGATGGTGCCAAGTCCCAAGTCGGGTTACAACCTTCCGCTTTATCTAGCGGGTGGTTCACCGCTTATGTGTACTCCAGCCCCGCTCAATTTTTTAGCGACGGCATCCGACGGCCAAGATCAAATGGGTGTTCGGTCCGCTGTTTCTTCTACCTGCATTTCTCCTCCCCTGGCCCCCTGAAATTCCCATTTTCCTATTTGGTATTGCAGCTATTCAGCCTGCGAAGGCGTATCACACCCATTCAGAATCGAAGTCGGCTTGGAAACGAGGCCACTTCCTATCAACGCCACCCCTTGATATTCCCTATCACTAACATGGTCAAATTTGACCGCTTCCTGCTTGGATCTGCTCCTAAGTCATGCTGAACTAGCGGTTCTGACTGTTTTCTTACTTTCTCTCCAAGACCTCGATTTATCTGTTTGACGTGTATCAATCAGGCGCCGAGCAATGCTGAGCAGGCGGGAAAGGAGTATGTCAGTCTAGCGATGGTTCTACTTGATTCATGGAAAAGATATGGCGGCTCAAGATACGGCCTCACACACAGGCAATGATGATTTGTCGGACATCCGACTGATGCAGGGCGAAGGAGCTGGGCGTTGGAAGCGTATCCAGGCTCACTTGGCTCATCTGCCTATTTTCAAGGAGCTGCCGCTAGAGCAGCTTGAACCGATCGCCAAAGGTACTCAGGAAGTACACGCGTTACGCGGCACCACTTTGTTTCGTAGTGGTGACCCGTGCGTAGGGTTTCATATGTTGGTATATGGCCGAGTGAAGCTGGTGTTTGTTTCTTCATCAGGGGCAGAACGGGTGGTGCGTCTGGTCGGCCCAGGGGAGGGGTTTGGTGAGGCTTTAATGTTCATGGGCCGTAATTACATCGTGACAGCCCAGACACTCGTGGACTCTTTGCTCTTGCACATCAACAAGGACGCCTTGATGGAACAACTGGACAAGGGAAGTGATGTGGCGCGTTTGATGCTGGCCGGTTTAAGTGAGCGCTTATATCGTTTGATGGGTGAACTGGAAGCCTACACCTTGCACAACGGGGTGCAGCGCTTGGTCGGCTATCTCTTGCAGGAATGGCCGGGTGAGGAGGGCGTGCCGTTCAGGATTGACGTGGGCAAGTCCGTGATTGCTTCCCGTCTGAACCTGACCCCGGAGCACTTATCGCGCACATTGCGTGATCTGATGGACCGGGATCTGATACGAGTTCAGCGACGTAATTTTACGATTCTGGATAGTGCGGCCTTGCGGCAATACGGTGCTCTGCCTGATACGCGCGAATAGCGCGCAGGCTATGACGATAGCGCTGCCAGGCGGTCCAGAGATTCCAGCTCAAGGTTGTAAAAGACAACAGCAATGCAGGGGCTGCTACCCATGCGAAAAATGCGACTCCCAGGCTTGCCCCTGTCCAAAGCACCAGGCTTAGGCTGTGCAAGGCCCAATGTGCTCGGGCGGTGGACGCGGGGATGTAGTGAGCCGTCTTGGGAATCAACTGCAAGAGGGCGCGTGTGTGCTCGGTATTATCAGTGTCCATGCTGACATGCTCCTGTGCCTCGCGCCAGAGCAAAAAAGGCACGATGGTATAGAGCATTCCACAAACGACGGAACCTAAGGCTCCCATTATCAGCAAGACTCCCATGGCTAGCTCCGCGTTGGAGGCGGCGGGACTGTGGGCCCAGAAGTTCAAAAGGATCGCAACCACCAGACTGCTCAAGGAGCTGTACCAGAATAACGTGCTGGCCCCTGCTGTGGGGCGCTTGCGTTTCCAGAGTCGCGCCCAGGTAATCACTGCCCATAAGCCGTAGCTTAGAAAGATCAGATAGGTGACCAGATCACGCACGGGCAGCCAGGAGCCAGGCAAAGAGCTCAAGCCCCATTGCGCAATCAGCAATGCTCCTACGACCCAAGGAAGCCAACGCACCAGAGGCGCCGGGTAAAGTTCGGTGATTTGAAAAATAGGCAGCAGCTGGAATGACATGGCGATCAGCAGCAAGCCTGCCCAAGCGGCCAAACCCATCATCACGTGCAGGTTCAGCAGATTGGCGACCGCTTGTTCGTTTGTCAGGGCGACCAGCATGGCAAGCCCTGTTGAGACAGTCAGCAACAGACCCAGCATGGCCAGGCGGATAGGGGCGACGACCTCTTTGGCACCGCGAAAGATGCCACGCCGAGAGCGCCACAAGGCCAGCATGACAGTGAGCAGATAGCCGCCCAGAGCAAGGGCCAGACAAATGCCTGCCAGTGTGTACGCCCAGCGTTGCCAGCTCAGAAAGCCTGTCATCAGAAGTAGTGTGCCGGCGCCGAGCATGCTCCAGAAAATTAGCGCCCGACCGCGTGCCACCGGAATACGCACATTACAGGCCACTGCCAAAATATGCACCAAAGAGGCAAACATGGCGCTGCCCACGATTCCCAAGGTCCAGGCATGGGTTAAGGCCAAGATGGCCGGGTGCCAGCGGGAGTTGAATAGTTCCGGTCCGCTGTAGAGTGCCAGCATGGCGGCCAGTAGACCAAAAAAAGGGACGTTCGCAAACAGGGGCAAGGTCAGTGATAAAGAGGGGGACTGATCCAGCGATAAAGCGCGTTGCATAGACTTAGTTCCTGCGGATGATGAGCTGAAAGCCGTTTTCTGTTTGGGTGCCCTGGTAGCGAAAACCGGCACGACGCAGAATGTCATACAGGGGGAAAGGTTCTCTATCCAGCCACATGAGTAAAGTCTGGGTGGGGGCCAGCTCGGCCAGCACCTCCAGGCAATGCTCCAAAGGTTCAGGGGCGGGCAGGCCGCGTGTATCCAGCGTGATCTCTGTATGCGTCATCAAGACTCCAGCACAAAAGGCTTGGGAGGCATTGTGGACCATTCTGCCCGCTTATGGTGCAGACAAGGTGAGACTTGTTTGCCGTCGGTCAGGAGGTGGGAAGAATTTGATATGCGTTAAGGCCCCCCCGTTTCGGAGCAGGCATAGTGGTGGTCTTGTCGAGCCAGGATTCTGCCCTGGCCAGAGTGAAGATCGGGGAGTGTCATGAATACAGCGTTCACGGCTTTAGCCGCGTCTGATCAGCCGCAGATGGAATTGGTTTGCCCCGCAGGCAGCCTGCCCGCCTTGAAAGCGGCGATCGACAATGGGGCCGACAGTGTTTATCTGGGGTTCCGAGATGCCACCAATGCCCGGAATTTCGCCGGGCTCAATTTTGATGCGCAGGCGATTGCACAAGGCATTGATTATGCGCATCAGCGTGGCCGCAAAGTCTTGCTGGCACTCAATACCTATCCGCAACCCAATGCCTGGCAGCAGTGGCGCGATGCGGTGGACCGGGCAGCCGAGGCTCAGGTCGATGCGGTCATCATGGCAGACCCCGGTTTGATGGCGTATGCCAGCCAGACACATCCCAATCTGCGTTTGCACTTGTCGGTGCAGGGTTCAGCCACCAATCCGGAGGCCATCAGGTATTACCACCAGAACTTCGGTATTCAGCGTGTGGTCCTGCCGCGGGTTTTGTCCATGGCACAAGTGGAACAGGTCTGTGAGCAGGTCCCCGTTCAGGTTGAGGTTTTTGGCTTTGGCAGTTTGTGCGTGATGGTGGAGGGGCGCTGTGCCTTGTCCTCCTATGCCACCGGAGAATCGCCCAATACGCATGGGGTCTGTTCCCCCGCCGGGCATGTGCGCTGGGAACAAACAGATCGAGGCCTGGAGTCGCGTCTGAACGGAGTGCTGATTGATCGTTATCAGGAGGGTGAGAACGCGGCTTACCCCACTTTGTGCAAAGGGCGCTTTGATGTGGCGGGCGAAAACTATTACGCCCTGGAAGAGCCCACCAGTCTGAATACCTTGTCCTTGTTGCCACAGTTGTTGGCGGCGGGTGTCAGCGCCATCAAGATTGAAGGCCGGCAACGTAGTCCCGCTTATGTCGCTCAAGTTACCCAGGTGTGGCGTCAAGCGATTGATTCGGCCAAATCCACGCCTGCCCGTTATTCAGTCCACCCCGCTTGGATGGGGGCTTTGAACAAATTGGCCGAAGGGCAGCAACATACGCTGGGTGCCTATTCTCGGCCCTGGAAGTAGAGCACGGGAGGCTCAAACATGAAATTATCTTTAGGCCCCTTGCAGTACTACTGGTCCCGCATCGCCACCATGCAGTTTTATGAGTCGGCCTGCGACTGGCCTGTGGATGTGGTGTATCTGGGCGAGACGGTATGTTCACGCCGTCACGAGTTACGGCTGGATGATTGGCTGGATATTGCGCAGATGCTGGCTCAGGCTGGCAAGATGCCGGTTCTGTCCAGTCAGGTCTTGCTGGAGTCCGGGCGGGACGTCAATACGCTACGCAAGCTTACCGAGCAGGCGGAGTACCTGGTTGAAGCCAATGATATGGGGGCGGTGCGTTTGATGCAGGGTCGGGACTTTGTCGCCGGCCCTTTTTTGAATGTTTATAACGGGCCCGTGCTGGATTTGATCGCCTCCCAAGGGGCGGTGCGCTGGGTGATGCCTCTGGAAATGGGCCGTGCAGGACTGGCGCAGTTGCAGCAGGACAGGCCTGCCGGTTTGGAAACCGAGGTCTTTGCTTTCGGGCGCCTGCCCTTGGCTTTCTCGGCCCGTTGTTTTGCCGCGCGTAATCGCAACTTGCCCAAGGACAATTGCCAGTACGTGTGCATGGACTATCCCGATGGTTTGTTGCTGGAAACACGGGAGGGGCAGGGTTTTTTGAACATCAATGGTATCCAGACCCAATCCGCCTGGGTGTACACCTTGCTGGAGCAGATACAGGACCTGCGCGCCTTGGGTGTCGATATGCTGCGCTTGAGCCCGCAGTCTCAACATATGGATGCCGTCGTGCATTTGTTTCATGATGTGGTGCAGGGCCGTATCCAGGCATCAGATGCGCACGAGGATATGTTGCCCTTGCTGCCTGCCAAAGCCTGCAACGGATTCTGGCACGGTCGTCCCGGCTTGGAATGGGTGGCGCCGGTACCAGAGCGTT
Organism: Alcaligenes sp. SJTW-7; assembly: GCF_047716895.1. Lineage (NCBI taxonomy): Bacteria > Pseudomonadati > Pseudomonadota > Betaproteobacteria > Burkholderiales > Alcaligenaceae > Alcaligenes > Alcaligenes sp. SJTW-7. The sequence continues at coordinate 293,285 of NZ_CP136682.1, forward strand.
TTTAAGGGAGGGATGCAAGAGTGAATGAAATAAGGACACCTCGGTTGCCCGCTGTTGTGGCTGGTGTTGTAAGTCGTTTGCCCCCGTGGCCCGGCTCTCGTTTGTTTTGTACCGGCTTGAACGTGTTGATGCGCCCTCACGTGCCGACTGATGTGGCGGAACGATTGGAAGGGCGGGCGTTACGCATACAGGTGGCGGATGCGGGTTTGGCGTTTGACTACACCTGGCGCCAAGGAGCTTTTTACCCCCTGTCCGTACGCGCACAAAGTCCGGATTTGACCTTGAAAGCAGATCTTTGGGCGTTTTATCAACTTTTACAGCGGCAGGAAGACCCGGATACCTTGTTTTTTAATCGGCGTTTGTCGATTGAGGGCGATACGGAGCTGGGTCTGATGGTGAAGAACACTCTGGATGCTTTGGAACCTGATATTCTGCATCCCCGTGCCGTACTCAAGCAGGGCAAAGCGGCTTTACAGGATGTGCTGCGTCGTCCTATCCGAACGCCCGCTTCGTCCGAAGGCAGCTAAGAGCGCCGCACTTCAAAATGCGGAAACAGCTTTTGGAGGGTCTCTAACACTTCTGCGCCTGGGTAGGCCTCCAAAGCCTGCCCAGTTTCATTCAGAAAATTATCCTCACAGCCTTGTGTGCGGAAGATCTGCACGGCATAGCGCTGGACGCCCAGCTTATGTAAATGTTGCCCCAAGGCTTGTATCGAGGCCGGGCTATGCAACTGCGGGTGAAGGGTGCTGCGACATTCAAACAGTACCTCTCCGTTCAGTAGCAACTGCAAGCTGCGCAAAGGTGCAGCCGCACTCTTGCTACGTTGGGTAATGGCATCGTATTGACTGAACTCGGCTTTGATGTCCAGCCCTATCCAGTCGAGCCATGGGAGTATGGCCTGCAGTCGGGCTGGATGGGTTCCAGCCGTGTGCAGGCCAATTTTGAAGCCGAGTTTGCGCACTGCCTGGATTGCCGAGCCCAGGGCGGGGTCCAGGGTGGGTTCGCCGCCGCTAAAGACCACGGCATCCAGCAGGCCCACCCGGCGATTGAGAAAAACCATCAGATCATCCCAATCAATGGCACTGTCAGTCGTACGCTCTTGTAAATGGGGGTTATGGCAGTAGCCACAGCGCCAGGGACAGCCTTGCACAAAGATGACAGCAGCGAGCTTGCCCGGGTAATCCGTGGCTGAGAAAGGAGCGCAGCCGCCCACTTTCAATGCCACTTTGTGGGTGTTGGCCTTTGGGTAAGGGGGGCGTGTGGCGTACGTCATATTATTAGCGGCTAGCCTGGCTGGAAGGGACGGCGTTGCTCAACGCAGTGCTGGTTTCTGTGAAGTAGCGTCGCTCATGAAATTCACCTTGCTTGCCAATATTGAAAGACGACATGGGACGGTGGTAGCCCATGACCCGTGTCCATATTTCGCAGGGCTGGCGCTCGGAATCTTGGAGAGTGATGGTTTCGGTGCTCATAAGAAAACTCCTTGGATAAAAGGGCCGTCACAAGGTCGGATGTGTTCGGCCACGGTGTGCCACGAGGCGGGTTAGCAAGTCGCGGTCAAGCTAAGTGGGTTGTCCGGATTTAGTGGAAATAGGCAGGACAAGTAGCGTTCGTTCAGGGGTGGCGGTCGGGTGTCCGAGAGCTGCTTTAGTAGGCGGATGCTTCTGGTTGGGCAGACACGTTTACTTTTCGCGTTGCTGGTTCTTTGTCCTGCTCCTGCCTTTGTGTCTGTTGCGGCTTCGGTTTCTGCCCCTGTCCGGTTGGAGGGGTTTGCGGGTTAGTGCAGGTCGGAATGGACGCTTCGTTGCGAGTCTGTGCGATTTTGTTGACCAGTAGTTCCTTGTCGCAGTGCGGGCAGAATTCGTGTTTCCCCGACAGATAGCCGTGTTTGGGGCAGATGGAGAAGGTGGGCGTGACGGTGATGTAGGGCAGGGAAAAGCGGCTCAGGGCTCGCTGCACCAGATTGCGGCAGGCATCGGTGCTGGACAGAGCCTCGCTCATGTACAGGTGCAACACTGTTCCCCCCGTGTATTTGCCTTGCAGCTCATCCTGGCGCTCCAGGGCTTCGAAGGGATCTTCGGTAAAGCCGACGGGTAATTGTGAGGAGTTGGTGTAGTAGGGCATGTGCGTGGTGCCGGCCTGCAAAATATCGGGCCAGCGGGCGCGGTCTTCTTTGGCAAAGCGATAGGTGGTGCCTTCCGCAGGGGTGGCCTCCAGGTTGTACAGGTGTCCGGTATGTTCTTGAAACTCCACCATGCGCTGTCGAATATGGTCGAGCAGACGCACCGCGAACTGGTGCCCCCAGACGGTACACAGGCTCTCCTGATCCTGGGTGAAGTTGCGGATCATCTCGTTAACGCCATTGACTCCCAGCGTGGAGAAGTGATTGCGCAAGGTGCCCAGATAACGGCGCGTGTAGGGGAACAGTCCTTGGTCCATGTGGTGCTGAATAACGGTGCGCTTGATTTCCAGGCTGTCGCGGCCCATTTCCAGCAGTTCATCCAGACGAGCAAACAGGCCGGCTTCATCGCCTTGATACAGATAACCCAGGCGGGCGCAGTTCAAGGTCACGACACCCAGTGAGCCGGTTTGCTCGGCAGAACCGAATAAGCCATTGCCGCGCTTGAGCAGCTCGCGCAGATCCAGCTGCAGGCGGCAGCACATGGAGCGGATCATGTTCGGCTCCAGCTCGGAGTTAATGAAGTTCTGGAAGTAGGGCAGACCGTACTTGGCCGTCATGGCAAACAGGCGTTCGGCATTCGGGCTGTACCAGTCAAAGTCCCGGGTGATGTTGTAAGTGGGGATGGGGAAGGTGAAAGCCCGTCCACGGGCGTCGCCCTCGCTCATGACTTCGATGTACGCCTGGTTGATCATGTCCATTTCGGCTTGCAGGTCTCCGTAGCAAAACGGCATTTCTTCACCGCCGATTTGTGGCACCTGTTCGCGTAGGTCGTCGGGACACACCCAATCAAAGGTCAGATTGGTAAAGGGCGTTTGTGTGCCCCAGCGCGAGGGCACATTCAGGTTGTAGATCAGCTCTTGCATGCATTGGCGCACGTGCTTGTAGTTCAAGCCGTCCTTGCGGATGAAGGGGGCCATATAGGTATCAAAGGAGCTGAAAGCCTGGGCGCCGGCCCATTCATTCTGCAAGGTGCCTAGAAAATTGACGACCTGGCCGACAGCACTACTGAGATGACGGGGAGGGCCGGATTCGATTTTGCCGGGCACGCCATTGAGTCCTTCATTCAGGAAGGTGCGCAAGGACCAGCCGGCGCAGTAGCCAGAAAGCATGTCCAGATCGTGGATATGCAGGTCGGCCTGACGGTGTGCCTGGCCGATCGCTTCGGGGTAGACATGACTGAGCCAGTAGTTGGCAATCATTTTGCCGGAGCTGTTCAGAATCAACCCGCCCAGCGAATAGCCCTGGTTGGCATTGGCTTGTACGCGCCAGTCCTGGCGGTCCAGATACTCGGTAATGGAGCGGATGATGTCCAGCTGAGCAACGGGACGCGACGCGGTTTCCTGGGTAGCCATATTGTTCACCAAAACCTATATATAGTGATTTTTACGATTCATGACACTATATATGGTGGTTTTTGGTGGGGCTAGGTGATTGTTGTCCAGGCTTGATCTAGGTTAATCTTGTGCTCGGAGCGACAAGGTCAAGGGGTGGCGGAACGAAGTCTTTGGGCACACCTTACCCTTATCCTTCTTAGGTGGGGATTGTTGAAGGCGAGAGGGTCGTGTTGCCAGGCGTAAAGAGGGGCTATGCTCTGCTACGCAAGCACACTGTTTGCGTGCAGGTAGCGCAAGAGCGGCTTGGTTCCTGCCGGTGGAGTCGCGCAGTAGCGTGTTTAGTGGTCGAACCGGGCTTGCAGCGCAGTACGCAGTGCCTGCTGATACTCGCTGACTTGCTCAAGCAGGCGTGCCTCATGGGAAGCCCAGCCTTGTTTCTGTTCTTCCGTGCGAGGGGGGGCGGGTGACCAGGCAGAATCCGGAAAGAACGGATCGTCCTTCCAGCGAGGAATGAGGTGCCAATGCAGATGCGGAACCTGATTCCCGAATTGAGCCAGATTGATTTTGGCGACTCCCAGCTGTTCACGCTGGATTTGCTCCACCACATAGACCGCCGCCATGAGGTGCTGCCGCTGTGCTTCAGACAGGTCTGTCATTTCAGCCACATGCTCTTGCCAGATCACCCGTGTATAACCGGGAAAGGGGCTGTCTGTGACGGCCAGTACCTGCAGCCCTGCGCCCGACCAGAGCAGTTGATCGGGCGTCAAGGCGCACAGGGGGCAAGCGGGGGTGCTCATGCAGGCTGACCAAAGAACAGGTTTTGCAAGGCTACGCCTGGATCAGGTTCACGCATGAACGCCTCACCCACCAGGAAAGCCTGGACCTGGTTATCGCGCATCAGGGCGACATCCTCAAGGGTGTGGATGCCGCTTTCGGTGACAACGCGCTTTTCGCTGGGGATGAAGGGTAGCAGGTCCAGCGTGTTCTGGAGGTCGGTCTCGAAGGTACGCAGGTTGCGGTTGTTGATACCCAGCAGGCTGGTTTTCATTTGCAGAGCAATATCCAGTTCGGCGCGGTCATGTACTTCAACCAGAACATCCATACCCAGCTCGTGCGCCATGGCTTCAAATTCCATCAACTGATTTTGCTCCAGGGCTGCGACGATCAGCAAGATGCAGTCTGCGCCCATGGCCCGGGCGTGAATGATCTGGTAGGGGTCAATAATGAAATCTTTACGCAGTACGGGTAGCGCACACACGGCACGCGCCTGGCGCAGGTGATCGTAAGAGCCTTGAAAATACTGGATATCCGTCAGGACGGACAGGCAGGCCGCACCATGGGCGGCATAGCTGGCGGCGATTTCGGTGGGGTTGAAATCGGCACGGATCACACCCTTGGACGGGGAGGCTTTTTTGACTTCCGCAATAATGGCTGGCTTGCCTTGGGCAATCTTGTCTTCAATGGCGCTGGCAAAGCCGCGCAGGTCGTTCCGGTTCTTCGCCTCGCGCAGCAGGTCGGACTCGCTGCGCAACTGGCGGGCGGTAACGACTTCAGCTCTTTTGGTGTCGAGGATCTTGGCCAGAATGTCGTTCATGGGTTTAACTTCCTTGTATAAGCGCGGAATTGTTCGAGTTTTTCGCGGGCGGCACCGCTGGCAATGGCCTCAAAAGCCATGCGCAGGCCTTGTTCAATGGAGTCGGCGTGGTTGGCAGCATAGATGGCCAGACCAGCATTGAGGCCAACAATATCACGAGCGGTGCCCTCTTGGTTATTGAGGGCTTCCATAATCATTACGGCGGATTCTTCTTTGCTGGAGACGCGAATGCTGCGGTTGGAGGTCATCGCCATTCCGAAGTCTTCGGGGTGAATCTCATACTCGCGCACTTGCCCGTCCTTGAGCTCACCCACCAGGGTGGCCGCTCCCAGGGAGGCTTCATCCATGCCGTCCTTGCCGTGCACGATCAGCACGTGTTTGGCCCCCAGGCGTTGCATCACGCGAACCTGAATGCCTACCAGGTCGGGGTGGAACACGCCCATCAACTGGTTGGTGGCACCGGCCGGGTTGGTCAGAGGACCCAGAATATTGAAAATGGTACGTACCCCCAGCTCCTTACGCACGGCAGCGACATTTTTCATGGCGCCGTGGTGAGCGGGGGCGAACATGAAGCCGATATTGGTATCGGCAATACTTTGCGCCACTTGCTCGGGTGAAAAGGTCAGGCGCACGCCCAAGGCTTCCAGCACGTCTGCGCTGCCTGAGGAGGACGATGCGCTGCGGTTGCCGTGTTTGGCCACTTTGACTCCGACGGAGGCGGCTACAAACATGGCAGCGGTGGAAATATTGAAGGTATTGGAGCCGTCCCCGCCTGTACCGCACATATCCAGCAATTCGTCGGGGTTAGGGGTAATCACAGGGGTCGCAAATTCGCGCATGACCTGGGCAGCGGCGGAAATCTCACCGACGCTCTCTTTTTTGACACGCAGGCCCATCAACAAGGCGGCTGCGATCTGCGGTGACATTTCGCCACGCATCAGCATGCGCATCAGATGCAGCATTTCATCGTGGAAGATTTCCCGGTGTTCGATACAGCGCACCAGTGCTTCGGTAGGAGTGATGGTGTTCATGATATTAGCGGTCCAGAAAGTTCTTCAGTAAGGCGTGGCCATGCTCGCTGAGCACCGATTCGGGGTGAAACTGCACGCCATAGACAGGCAGGTCGCGGTGGCGTACGCCCATAATCTCGCCATCCTCGGTTTGGGCGGTCACTTCCAGGCAGTCGGGCAGGCTGTCGCGCTCGATGGCCAGGGAGTGATAGCGGGTGACATTAAAGGGCGAGGGCAAGTTGCGGAACACATCCGTGCCCTGGTGGGTGATGGGGGAGACTTTCCCATGCATGATCTGTTGCGCACGGATAATGCGCGCACCAAAAGCATGCCCGATGGCCTGATGCCCAAGACAAACGCCCAAAATAGGCAGTTTGCCGGCAAAGTGCTGGATCAGGGCGACAGACAGGCCTGCATCCGCAGGGGATTTGGGGCCTGGCGAGACGCACAGATGGCTGGGATTCAGGGTTTCAATCTCTTCCAGCGTGACCTGGTCGTTGCGTCGCACCACTACCTCCTGCCCCAGTTCTCCAAAGTACTGGACCAGGTTATAGGTAAACGAGTCATAGTTATCGAGCATGAACAGCATGGGAATACTCCGGCAAAAAGAAAGTGGCAGGGAGGCGATTAAATAGGCTCGTCCAGACCGAATTGCACTTGTTCGGCAGCGCGGATAACCGCCCGTGCCTTGGCTTCGGTCTCTTGCCATTCTTTTTCTGGATCGGAGTCGGCCACAACGCCGGCCGCGGCCTGCACATACAGCATGCCGTCCTTGATGACACCGGTGCGAATGGCAATAGCCAGATCCATTTCGCCCGAGTAGCTCAGGTAGCCTGCGGCGCCACCGTAAACACCACGGCGTACGGGTTCCAGTTCATCAATGACTTCCATGGCGCGTACCTTGGGAGCGCCCGTCAGGGTGCCCGCCGGAAAGGAAGCACGCAAGACGTCCATCTGACTCATGCCGTCTTGCAGTTCCCCGCAAACGTTGGAGACCAGATGCTGTACGTGCGAATACCGCTCGATGGCCATGGTGTCAGTGACCTGGACTGTGCCGGTTTTGGCGATGCGGCCAATGTCATTGCGGGCCAGATCGATCAGCATCAGGTGTTCGGCGCGTTCTTTGGGGTCGGCCTTGAGCTCGGCGGCCAGTGCTGCATCGGCCTCAGGGGTGGCGCCGCGTTTGCGGGTACCGGCCAAGGGACGAATGGTGACGCGTTCTATATTGCGCCCATCCTGACGGTGCTCTTCTTGCCGCACCAGAATTTCTGGCGATGCACCTACCACCTGGAAGTCGTCAAAGTTCCAGAAGTACATGTAGGGAGATGGGTTGAGCGAACGCAGGGCACGGTACAGGGACAAGGGGGAGTCACGGAAAGGCTTGGTGATGACCTGGCCAATCTGCACTTGCATCAGGTCGCCAGCGGCAATGTAGTCCTTGGCGCGGGCGACGGCTTTCAGGTAATCCTCTTTGTCGAAATCGCGCTCGCATTCGGTCTGCATGCTGGCGTAGGCGTAGGGAATCACCACAGGCGAGCGCAGTTTTTCACGCAGCTCTTTCAGGCGGCGCTTGGCCAGCACGTAGGCCTCGGGTTGGGCGGGGTCGGCGTAGACCAGCAAATAGGTGCGTCCGGCCAGGTTGTCCACAATCACCAGTTCGTCCACCTGCAGTAGCATGATGTCCGGCACGCCCTCTTCCTGATCGGCGGGGAAGGGCTTGCGGTTGGCGCCCAAAGACGGTTCGATGTGGCGAACGGTGTCGTAACCGAAGTAACCGGCCAGGCCACCTGCGAAACGAGGCATGCCAGGACGCAGAGCGACTTTGAAGCGGGCCTGGAATTGTTCGATGAATTCCAGTGGATCGCCTTCGGCAGTCTCCACCGGCTTGCCATCGTGCAGCACTTGGGTGTGACGCCCGTAGCTGCGGATGACGGTACGGGCAGGCAAACCAATAAAGGAGTAGCGACCGAATTGTTCGCCGCCCACAACCGATTCCATCAGGCAGCTATAACGTCCACCTTCGGGTCCGTTGTGCGCCAGTTTCAAATAAATCGACAGGGGTGTATCCAGGTCGGCGTAGGTTTCCGCAATCAGGGGGATGCGGTTAAAGCCTTCTGCTGCTAGGGCATTGAATTCTATTTCTGTCATTGGGATCTCGAGGGTCAGTGGGTACGACGAGCCGGACAGAAACAAAAAAAGCCCGGTCGTTGCGATTACCGGGCTTATTTCCTGGTGGCGCTACGCTGTGTACTACTTTGCAGGCGCGCCAGACTTCAAGGTTATATCTACCCGATACACGAACGCCACCAGCGCCAATAAGCGCCGTAGATGGTGGATGCGTGAGTGCGAGTAGACATGAATTTTATGACGTAAATATGGTGTTTCGTTGGTTGCGCAGCCAGATGGCCGCATCAGCAATAGAGGCAACTATACCATCGGAATCCAGGCTTTGCACATCTTTGCCTTCGTTATAGCCGTAAGGAACCAGCAAAACCGGGATGTGCGCCGCACGTGCCGCCTGGGCATCGTTCATGGAATCGCCGATGACCAAAGCCTGCTGGGGGCTGAGATTCATCTGTTCGCACGCATGCAGAAAGGGCAGGGGATCGGGCTTTTTGCGTGGGCAGGTATCGCCGCCCACAAGCAGTTCGAAATACGAGGCCAGCCCAGTCTGTTCCAGCAAGGGGCGTGCAAACTGTTCCGGTTTGTTGGTGACGATGGCCAGACGCAAGCCCTGATTTTTGAAATCTTCCAATCCCTCTAGTACCCCGGAATACAGGCGGCTGTGTTGGCCATTGCACAATTGGTAATGGTAATAAAATGATTCCAGTGCCTGAGAGGGGTCGGCCAGCGGTTCGGGCAGGTCCGTCAAGGCGCGCTGCACCAGATTTTCCGAGCCTTTGCCCACGAAGGTGGCGATGCGTTCCTCCGGGAGCACAGGCAGACCGAAGTCAATACGCATGGCATTACACGCGGAGGCCAGGTCCGGAATGGTATCGAGCAGCGTGCCATCCAGATCAAACAGTACAGAGAAAATATTCATCTTTTTGTAGCGAGCTTGTGACAAAATATTGTCAAATTCCTGTTAAGGTCGAGCAGAAAAGTTTTCGGAACATCGGGTTTTCATTTCGTTTGATTCATCATGTTAAAGCTCCTTACTGCGCGCGGGCTTATCAATTTAGTGAGCAAACCGTATTTTGGTACAAGATTGGCTTTCGATAGTCCGTTCAGTCAGGTCCTAGGAGCGGAAAGATGATGCTCGATACATTTCATCAGATTCTCGTAGAAAAACAAGTTACGCCGGTTTTTCAACCCATTGTGGATTTGCAGTCGGGCTTGATTCTGGGCTACGAAGGCTTGATTCGGGGGCCGAAAGACACCAGTTTTTATTCGCCGCTGGCCCTGTTTGATGCGGCCCGGCAGTGCGGGCGTTTATGGGATCTCGAGGAGCTGTGCTGCCATACCCTGGTCAGCAGTTTTAATCGGCAGGGTCTGGCGGGCAAACTGTTTTTGAACTCCAGCCCGGATGTGGTGATGCGCATGTTGCCTTCGGCCCGTCTGGAGCCGCGTACCGGCATGCCGCAACTGCATGGTATTGACTGGAGCCGGGTGGTGGTGGAGCTGACCGAGTCCGAGCGCACCGACAGTTACGATTATCTGAACCAGGCCCTGGAGCTGTATCGGCAGGAAGGGCTGCAGTTTGCCATTGATGATCTGGGCGAAGGCTATGCCTCGCTGCGTTTGTGGTCCGAGTTGCGACCCGAATACGTCAAGATCGATAAGTATTTTGTACGCGATATTGATACCGATGTGCTCAAGCAGCAATTGGTCCGTTCCATTTGCGATATCGCCAGCCACGCGCAATCCACGGTGATCGCCGAGGGCATTGAGACGGGGGCGGAGCTGCGCACCTTGCGCTATTTGGGCGTGACCTGTGGTCAGGGGTATTTGCTGTGTCGCCCCCAGCCCAATCCACCTCCTCATTTGGAGCCTGCCCAGGCTGCTTTGTTTGGCCCGTCCAGCCTACAGGTTCAGCGGCATGTGCATGGCCGCAATTCCATGAGTGTTCGACGCTTGCTGCGTCCGGCGCCAGCCGTGCCGGACAATACACCGACCAACCGCGTGTATGAACTGTTCCAAAGCCACCCCGATTTAAGTGCGGTGGCTTTGCTTCGAGGGGACAGGCCGACGGGTATTTTGCGTCGTAGCCAGCTCTACGACCAGCTTGCCCGGCCCTATCACCGGGAGCTGTATGGCAACAAGCCTTGCTCCCTGTTCATTGATACACCGCCGTTGATTGTCGATTGCGACACCAGCGTGCTGGAGTTGGGGACCTTGATGACACAAGGGGCGGGTGATGCGCTCAGTGATGGCTTCATTATTACGGGTGCGGGCGAATATTTGGGCCTGGGCTCCAGCGTGGAGCTGATGCGCGAGATTACGCAGATTCAGATCATGACCGCCCGGTATGCCAATCCCCTGACGCAATTGCCGGGCAACGTGCCGATCGACGAACATATCGATGGTTTATTGCGCAACCGGCAAAACTTTGCAGTCTGTTATGCCGATCTGGATCATTTCAAACCTTATAACGATCTATACGGTTATCGCAAAGGCGATGAGCTGCTTCGCTCGATGGCGGAACTGTTTACCCGCTATACCGTAGCGCGCATGGACTTTGTCGGCCATGTGGGCGGAGACGATTTTATTCTGGTGTTCACCAGTCCGGACTGGGCCGAGCGTTGCCAAGGCATTTTGGACGAGCTGGAAAAAGAGCTGGAGTCTCTCTATCGCCTGGAGCATCGGCAGGCAGGCGGTTATATGGCGGAGAACCGGCAGGGCGTGCTGGTATTTCATCCACTGGTGAGCCTGTCTTTGGGGGTAGTGACGGTTGATGAGCCCGAGTTGTACTCGGGCTCCTTGATTGCGGAGCTGGCCAGCTCCGCCAAAGCGCAGGCCAAGCGCGTGCAGGGCAATGCCTTGTTTGTGGAGCGTCGCCGCCCCGACAGCCTGGTACGGCAGGGCGGCTACAGCCGCAATGCGATGTTGCAATAAACGCGTGCTCGGCCCGTCCCTGAGCAGGCCGGGTGATCAGGCCTGTTCGGCCAAGGCGATTTGCGCACGCATGTCGCGGATGACCTGGGCGTAATCGGGCTGCCCGAAAATCGCAGATCCGGCGACAAAGGTGTCGGCACCGGCGGCACGGATGGCGCCGATATTGTCCACCTTCACGCCTCCGTCAATTTGCAGCAGGATGGGCTGGCCTCCTTGCGCGGTCCAGGCATCAATGCGGGCACGAGCCTGACGCAGCTTGTCCATGGCACTAGGGATGAAGGCCTGTCCGCCAAAGCCAGGGTTCACGGACATCAGCAGAACCAGGTCCAGCTTGTCCATCAGGTGATCCATCCAGTTCAAGGGGGTGGCCGGGTTGAACACCAGGCCGGCCTTGCAACCGTGGTCACGGATCAGCGCCAGCGTGCGATCGACATGGCGGGAGGCCTCGGGGTGAAAGCTGATGTAATCGGCGCCCGCTTTGGCAAACTGGGGAATCAGCGCGTCGACGGGCTCGACCATCAGGTGTACGTCAATGGGAGCGGTGGTGTGGGGGCGCAGCGCGGCACAGACCATGGGGCCGAATGTCAGGTTCGGGACAAAGTGGTTGTCCATGATGTCGCAGTGAACCCAGTCGGCACCGGCGGCAATCACATTGCGGACTTCCTCTCCCAAACGGGCAAAGTCGGCCGATAAAATACTGGGAGCGATACGAGTGGAGCTGGCTTGGGACATAATAGGTGCCGTAAAGATTAGACATCACGAAAATCGTGGCCATATGTCATCATTATAGTTTCAAGCCGGGGGGCCGTGCAGCGCCCCGTGTATGTACAGCCGTAACCTGGAATCCATCATGAAGCCTGACGATATTGAGGTGCAGATCACGCCCCAGTACCTGCCTGAGCAATCCGAGCCCGATAGCAATCAATACGTGTTTGCCTATACCGTCCGGATTACCAACCATGGACAACAGACGGCCCAGATTATCAGTCGTCACTGGATCATCACGGATGACAACCAGCAGGTTCAGGAAGTGCGCGGTCTGGGCGTCGTAGGCCAACAGCCGGTTCTGGCTCCAGGCGAAACCTTTGAGTACACCAGCGGCTGCCCCCTGAACACGCCGTTTGGCACCATGCGCGGCAGCTACCAATGTGTTGGTGAAAATGGTGTGCCCTTTGAGGTCGCCATTCAGGAGTTCATCCTTTCTTCTCCCCGTACCTTGCACTAAGGGTCACCCCCAGCCATGAAGATAAAGTATTGCGTGCCAGCCGTTCTGCTGGCCTTGGGCGCCTGTTCCACTACGCCTGTGGACCGGGGTACTTCGCCAACGGCTCCGGGTACTGCCGAAAGCGGGCCGGATATTGCACTGCAGCCGTTGCGCGTGCCGTCCCTGTCTGCCTTGCCCGAGACCCCGGCGCGTGCGCTGGCCGGGCGCTATCAGGCCGTGAACTGGTCGAGCCTGCCGGGCTGGCAGGCAGACTCGCTGGATCATGTCTGGAAAGGGTTTATCAATAACTGCAAGGGCCTGATGCGTCCTGTCAGTGGTTCGCTGGCCATGCCTGCTCGCGCCAACCCACGAGCCTGGCAGCCGGTATGTCAGGCGGCGGCGTCCGCTGGACTGGATGCCAATACCCGGGATACGGCGGCGGTGCGCAATTTTCTGCAACAGCACCTGCAACCCTGGCGCCTGCTGACCGGCGAGGGCCAGGTGGCACAAAACACGGTCACAGGCTACTACGAACCCTTGCTCAAAGCCGCGCGCTCCCGTAGCTCCGGCTACCAATGGCCGCTTTTTGCCGCGCCCGATGATTTGCTGACCATTGATCTGGGGAGCTTGTATCCCGAGCTGGCAGGCAAGCGTATTCGTGGCAAGCAGGTTGGCAAGCGCATCGTGCCCTACGACACGCGTGAGCAGATCATGGCCCAGCCGGAGCGGCAGCCGCCTGTGATTGTCTATGCACAAGACCCGGTAGAAGGCTTCTTTCTGCAGATTCAGGGCTCAGGCCGCGCTATCTTGCCCGATGGGAGTGCGGTTCGTCTGGCCTACGCAGACCATAATGGCCGTCCATATGCCTCGGTAGGCCAATGGCTGGCCAAGCAGGGCGAGATGCCTTTGGCACAAACTTCCATGCAAAATATCAAGGCCTGGGCCAAGCGCAACCCGCATCGTGTCCAGGAAATGATGAACGTCAATACCGCCATGGTCTTTTTTAAGGAAGAAGCCATTGTGGACCCGGATCTGGGCCCCAAGGGCGCTTATGGCATCCCCCTGATCGGCTTGCGTTCCGTGGCCATTGATCCGACCTATGTGCCTTTGGGCACGCCGGTGTATCTGGCGACCTCGCAACCTGCCAGCAGCCAGCCCTTGCAACGGCTGGTCTTTGCCCAGGATACGGGGGCTGCCATCAAAGGCCCTGCTCGAACGGATCTGTACTGGGGCACCGGCGATGAGGCGGGTGCGCAGGCCGGACGCATGAAGCAGCAGGGGCAAATGTGGCTGTTGTGGCCACGTCAGGCAGGAGCACCAAGCGCGCGATGAAGAAAGAACGAATTGTTGTGTGTGGTGGCGGCCTGGCCGGGATGGCCAGTGCTCTGGGGCTGCGCAAGGCCGGATTTGAGGTCAGTATTTTGTCTCCGGCCTATAAGCCCATGCCATTGGCGGCCGGACAGTACCACCCCCGCGTCTATGCTGTCTCCGTAGCCAGCCAGCGTTTTCTGGCGCAGCTGGGGGCCTGGAATCTGATGTCAGCCCAGCGCATCTCGCCAGTCCAGGCCATGGAAGTGCATGGGGACGGCGGCGGTTGCCTGAATCTGCACGCCTGGCAGGATGCTCAGGACTGTCTAGCCTGGATTGTGGAGTCGGGCCAGATGGAGCAGGCGCTGTATCAGGCATTGCAAGTGTTTGGAGTGCCCTGGATTGAAGATCGCTTTGAGCGCCTGGAAGGCACTACCATGGTGACCGCCGGACAAAAGCGCATCAGCGCCGAGTTGTTTGTGGGGGCTGATGGTGCCCGCTCGGGCCTGCGTGCTGCCGCCGGCATTGAGCATCAGGGGCGTGAATACGGGGACGCAGGTCTGGTGGCTCATTTCAATGTAGAGCGCCCGCATCAGCACGTCGCCTTGCAGTGGTTTACAGGTGATTCGATTCTGGCGCTGCTGCCTATGCCCGATGTGGATGGCAAACCGCAAGTGTCCATGGTCTGGTCTGTACCGCAAGCGCAGGCGGACAAGGTACTGGCCCTGCCGCCGCAAGAGCAGGCCCAGTATGTACAAAACAGCCTGTTCTCCTTATCCAACGGCCGTCTGGGAGCGCTCGAACTGCGCAGTCCTGTCTACGGCTTCCCCCTGACTTTTGAACGCAGCGGCATGGTGGCGCCCGGTGTGGCGCTGGTCGGTGACGCCGCGCATCGCGTACACCCCTTGGCCGGTCAAGGCCTGAATCTGGGGCTGGGCGATATCGAAACCCTTATCAAGGTCTTGTCCGAACGTGGCTCCTATTACTCGGTCGGAGATATGCGCGTGCTCAATCGTTACAAGCGGGCCCGCGCCGAACCCATTGCTGCCATGCGAGCCGCGACCGATGGCCTGTATCGCTTATTTGCTGCGCCAGGGGCGCCGGTCTCCATGCTGCGCAATGTAGGCATGCAGGTCGTGGATCATTTGCCGTGGGTAAAACGCCGCCTGATTGCGCATGCTGCCGGAGTCAGCCCCGGTGCCCTCCTGTTTTAAGACCGCCCGAGTTTTGTCGATTAGCAAAGGATGTACGTCATGAAGTTGCCCCTTCGTTCTGTCTTGGCTCTGGCGCTCTTGTCGCTTGGCAGCCTGGTCCAGGCTGCCGGCCCTGCCAAAATAGACGCCCGTTTTGAAACGACACGCCAAGCCTTTGAGGCGGCTTTTCCGGGCGTGACGGTCGATGGCATCCGGGCCACTCCCTTTCCCAATTTGCTGGAGGTAGAGGTAGGGGGGACCTTGCTTTATACCGATCCCCAAGCCAGTTTTGTGATGCAGGGCTCTTTGCTCGATAGCAAAAGCCGGGTTGACCTGACCGAGCAGCGCATGCAGGAACTCAATCGTGTTTCTCTGGATGAGTTGCCCCTGGATAAGGCGATCAAGCTTGTGAAGGGTGACGGCAGTCGTCAAATGGTCGTTTTTGAAGATCCCAATTGTGGTTACTGCAAACGTCTGCATACGACGTTGCAGGAGATCGATAACGTTACGGTCTATAGCCTGATGTTTCCTATTCTTGGACCGGATAGTCGCCGTAAAGCGGAAGATATCTGGTGCGCTCAAAATCCCGCCAAGACCTTGAGTGATTGGATGGGAGGGGGAGTGCGGCCCGAGAAGGCTTCGTGTGAGCATCCCTTGGATCAATTATTGGCCGTGGGACAGAAATTGCGTGTTCAAGGCACCCCGGCGATTTATTTCGCGGATGGCAGCCGCGCCGATGGCTGGCTTCCTGCCGCGCAGTTGCAGTCTCGTCTGCAGGCGGCTGCCCAGTAATTATTTCGCCCCGTCTTGCGCTAGAACAACCCGCTCTTGAGCGGGTTTTTTTATGTCATAGTGTTATGAAAACTATAATTATTTATGAGGCACGATTTTAAAAGAACCTTGGCTGGAAAATAATCCTGTCGGGGTTTGCGGGGTAAGGCTGACGTTATTTTGAAGACAAAAAATTTCAAACGCCACATTTGACCATTCTTTACTTTGTGCTCTGTATTCTAGAAGTGATAATTCCAACTATTGATAAAAATAGTACTGTCGGCTCGCGCTGGGTGCGTCGCGAGACTGCTAATAATTAAATAGTAGGCGCTTATGGAACATGCACGCTGCGTGTTGATTGTTTTGGAAGAAGGCGAAGGCTTGCATTATTGGCTGGAGCAATTGCGGGTTTTCGGTACCAAAACAAGCGTTGTCAGATCTCTGGAAAAGGTGGCCGAAGCACGTCAGGCCCGGGCAGAGCTGTTGCTGTTCCCTGTTGAGGCCGGTTATGTCCCCTTGATGGTGGCCAAGCTGCGTAATGATTTTGGCTCCCTGGGGATTGTGGTGGTTCAGTCCGGCCTGTCTGCCAGTGCCCGCGTGCAGCTTTTGCTGACGGGGGCCGACGCCTGTCTGGCACTGGATGTGCAAGTGTCTGAGCTGATGGCCTGGTGCCATGCCGTGCGCCGCCGTAATGTGTACGCCGCTATTCATACTACCCAGACGGTGGAAGAGCCCCAGGACCCGGTCGGGCAGGAATGGACCTTGCGCGATAAAGGCTGGACCTTGGTGGCTCCTAATGGCGTGGGCCTGGAGCTGACCCATAGTGAACGCCAATTGATGGACGCCTTTGTCCGTCATGCCGACGCTCGTTTCAGCCGTGAGGATCTGATGCGCGACAAAGGCTTGGCCGCCAGCGACAGCCGGGCGGTGGACTCTCTGATCAGCCGTTTGCGCCGCAAGGCCAGTCGGGCCGGAATCGCCTTGCCGATCAAGTCGGTGCACGGTTGGGGCTACACCTTCACGGGCAAGCTCCTGGCCCAGCCCGAACCCCAGGACACGGAAGTCATGGAGTTTTACGCCCCGCGTGACGAGCAGGAAGCTGCTCAGCCTACCCCGGTGGAGTTGTTGCGTGCCCTGGAAACGCTGGATGTACTTGACCCGCGGGCCAGTGAAGCCTTGTCCTTCTCGTATCAGTTACGGGTGGCCACCAGCACGGGCCAGTACAGCGGGGTCGATGCCCAGGTGTTCTGGACCTCGCCCACCGGGCTGAGACTGTCGTCCGACCTGATTTTGCGCCATATGCCCGACTCGATACACCGCCAGGCCTTGTGCGAGTGGATGCTGCGCACCCTGATGGCAGATGTGCGCCGTTGGTGGCAGGACTATTCGCTGCGCGCCAGTCACATCGGTCTGAAGTTGCCCGTAGACATGCTCTTGCCTATTTACAAGCGCATACCTGGCCTGCTGCGGCAGTTTGAGCTGCAGCCGTGTTGTGTGGAGCTGGATTTATTCAGTGAAGACGAGCTGGAAGAGACACCGGAGCTGATCCAGGCCTTGCAGTATCTGAAAGACCATGAGATTCAGGTGTGGTTGACCAGTGCTGATATTGAAAACTACAAACTTAACCGTTTGCGCGGCTGGCCGCTTACTGGGGTCAAGCTGGAGGCCGACATCATTCAGCGCGCCTGCCGTGAGCCCACCTTTAAGGCCTTGCTGGAGACCGCTTGTCACTTGTTGAGCGAGCAGGGTTTCGAGCTGGTCATCAAGGGGGTGGACAATCTGGAGCAGCGCGATCTGGCCTTGAATCTGGAGCTGGGTCATTACCAGGGCCGTCTGACTTCGGAGCTGATGTCCGAGGACGGATTCCTGCTGACGTTGGCCAGTAGCGAACCCTCTTTCGGACAAGGTCCCGACTCGTCCCGACGGGTGAGTGGCAGCATTTTGTAAGCTGCCTTAGCATCCAGTCATCTCTATATGTAACTTTAATTAAGTATTCAAGCCCTAAGCCGTTACCCAGCTTGTCCGATGGGGCCTTCTCAACAGGCCGGCCGCCTTTCAGCGGTCGGTTTTTTGCGTATCTGGGACCTGTCTTTTCAGCGTTGCTCGGGGAATATGATGCGTTTGGGCTTGAAACAGAAGTTGTGGTTGCCATTGATCTTGGGGTTGATGGCATTGGTGGCGGTTTTTGTATTTGTGAACTATCAACTCTATCAGGCACAGATGGAGGAGCGAAAAAGCAGTTTGCAGCATATCGTCAATATCGCCGTGAGCATTACGCAGGACTACCAGCAGTTAGCCAGCAAGGGCTTACTGAGCAAAGAAGAGGCGCAAAAGCAGGCATTGCAGCGCATCAGCAGTATCCGCTTCGGACAGGAGGGCTATGTGTCGGTGTTGTCCTCCAGCGTTGTGTCCATTATGAACCCGACCCGCCCAGAGCTCGATGGTCAGGACGTCAGTGCAGTCGTCGACAGCAATGGAGTCCATCCGTTTACCGAGATGAGCCGCATCGGTCGCAATGGGGGCGAAGGTTTTCTGGAATATCACTGGCCCAAACTCAGCGACCAGAGCAATGCACCCAAGCTGGCCTTTGGCAAAGGCGTGCCCCAATGGGACTGGATACTGATCTCGGGTGTGTACATTGACAATATCAAGTCCCGCTTTCTGAGCAGCTTGCTGAACTCTTCAGTGGTGTTTGTCTTGATTGTCTTGCTGGTGTCGGCAGTGACGGTGTTTCTGGCACGCCAAATTCTTGCCGAACTGGGCGCCGAACCGAGCGTCTTGCATGAGGCGGCTCAGGCGATTGCTAATGGCGACCTGCGCGTTGCGCATTCCTTGCGCACGATTCCAGACAATAGCGTGATGGCCTCGCTGGAGCAGATGCGCTTGAAGCTGAATGATGTGTTGCGCACCTTGCAGCACAGTAGCGGCGTCATCGCGGACGATACCTCGCAACTGTCGGCGGGCAATCTGGAGCTGTCCAGCCGTACGACCCAGCAGGCGGCCGCCTTGCAGGAAACGGCCTCGGCCATGGAAGAGATGACGGGCACCGTGCGTATGAGCGAAGAAAACGCCATGCGCGCTGAAGAGGTGTCCAGTCAGGTGCAGAAAACAGCCCAGCATGGCGGCCAGATGGTCAGTGAGCTGGTGGACCGGATGGGTGCCATTCGTGATACCAGCGGTAAGGTGGCCGATATCACCACCGTGATTAACTCGATTGCCTTTCAGACCAATATTCTGGCCTTGAATGCTGCCGTGGAAGCGGCGCGTGCCGGTGAGCAGGGGCGGGGGTTTGCGGTGGTGGCCGGCGAAGTGCGTGCGCTGGCACAACGCACGACGGCCTCTGCACAGGAAATTGCCCAGTTGGTGGAGGCCTCGTCCAACAGCACGCGTGAAGGGGTACTGCTGATGGGGCAGGTCGGTGAGGTTATCGAGGAGATGGTCACGGGCAGCTCGCAGGTAATGACGATTGTGCATGAGATCGCCGCCTCGACCCGTGAGCAGACGATTGGTATCGAGCAGATCAACGTGGCGGTCGGACAACTGGATTCGGCAACCCATCAGAACGCGGAGATGGTCAATCAGGTTGCCCACACCTCCAGTGAGCTGCAGGATCAGGTGCAGGAGCTGGACCGACTGATTCAAGCCTTCCGTCTGGTTTGATAAAAGGGCTATCTGGCGCCGGCCAAGGGGCAGTGTCGATTATTTTTGATCGTATACTGCTCTTTGGGACTGGGCCTGGCCTGCGGCAAACCGGCATTTAGGAGGATGTATGTTGCGCGCACCTGTTGTAGCGATATTGATGGTGGGAATCGTTGAGTCGGCATGGGCGGCGGCGCTGCCTTCGGCTCAGGGTGAAGTTCAGGCGCACGAACATCATGAACGCATATTGAGTTTGCAGCAGAATGACCTCGTGCAAGGCAAATGGCAGCGCAATGGTGAGGTGGCGCTGGAGTTGTTTGGCCCTGATGGCACAGTCATTCGTCATTGGACGCATGCCCCGGAGCGGGGAAGCCCATTTGGCTTTGTTGCCGGGACGGCGGGCGAGTATCGCTTGCGCGTGTTGGGGCAGGGCCAATATCAGTGGCAGATCGAATCGGTGACGGCTGCGCAAGCGCCCGCCCAGGCCGAACCCTTGCAAGGGGATGTGATTCGCCAGTGGAGCATGCGTTTACGTGCTGGCGAGCCTTCGCAGGGATTCTGGGATTATGTGCAGCGTGTCGGTTCCCCCTTGGTGGAGCGTTACAGCGCGACTCATGATCGTGTCACCTTTGTGTGGCGGGGTGCGCAGCAAGAGGTGCGTCTGCATGGCGGGCCCTTCGCGTACAGCGATCGCATGCATCGTTTGGGGGAGTCGGATATCTGGTATATCACCTACGACTTGCCGCGTGATGCCCGTTTTACGTACCGCATGGCACCGGATGTGCCCTATGTCGGCCAAGACCTGGCGCGTGAGGTCTTGCGGGCCGCATTGCAACGGGACCCTCACAATGCTCGGACCTTGCCGGAGAGCAGCAGCAATGTGTTTGAGGGCGAGTCGGTCGTACGTTTGACTCAAGCGCCTGCAGAAGTGGTGGCCCTGGAGCCACAGCAGGCCGGCCAAGGACAGTGGCGCACGGAACGTCTGCCCAGTCAGACCTTGGGCCTGGAGCGCCAAGTGCAGATTTATCAGCCTGCTGGTACCCATGCGCAGGATATAGAACATACCTTGATTTTGTTTGATGGCCGGGATTATCGAGATCTGGCGCGTGCACCTGCCATGTTGGATACCTTGATTGCCCAGGGACGCGTGAAACCCATGTGGCTGGTGCTGGTGGACAATCCCGGTATGGCGGAGCGCGCTCGTGAGCTGCCGCCTAATGAGGCCTACCTCAAATTTCTTGATAAGGAGCTGATGCCTTGGCTGAAGGCGCAAGGGGTGCAGTCCTCGGCAGACAAGACAACGATTGGTGGTTCCAGCTATGGAGGCTTGGCCGCCATGAATGCGGCGTGGCGTCTGCCGCAGTGGTTTGGCAATGTCTTGAGCATGTCGGGGTCGTTCTGGTGGGCTCCTGCCGGTCAAGAGCGGGGGCAGTGGCTGACGCGCCAGATGGCGGATTCACCTGCTGTGCCGGTGAGGATTTATATGAGTGCCGGGGTGTTTGAGTCTTCCGGCTCCAGCCGGGATGTCAGCCTGGTGCAGGCGAATCGTCATCTGGATGATGTGCTGCGAGCACGGGGCTATGACGTGCGTTACGTGGAAAGTTCGACGGCGCATGATTTTGTGGCTTGGAGGGATGCTTTGGCTTCGGGGCTGGAGCATTTGTTCGGGATTGAGCAGGGTGAGGCTCCGGTCGAGGACAAGAAGTAGCGGTAGCTGGACTTAGGCTTTGAGGGACGGGCTATAGGCGGGCTCAGGAGGCTGTACCGGGGGGGCTGTTCGGATCGGGGCAGGCTCAGGCGGGGCGGATCAGAGTGCTTGCCGCGGGCATGAGATTGCGTAGGCATGCAAGGGGCCTGCTGTTTGAGCCGGGCGTTTGTACTTGGTCCGGGGGACCAAGTACCCGGCGAGTTCAGGCTCCGCCCGTAGCAATCTTATGCCAAGGGTACGGGTGCGCAGCACCAGCAAGCGCTCAGCACCGCCTGAGCCTGCCCCGATCCGAACAGCATGGTGGCAGTGCTCTTGAGTGGGCCTGCCTTCAACGGTTGTTGGCGGGGGCGGTTGGAACCGCTGGAGCTGCCCGATCTAGTTCACAGACTGGACGGAATTAAGACGTAGCTGATAGGAGGCTACCTGCATTGAGCAGGTCTAATCTGATGCTGACCTGACCTGACCTGACCTGACCTGACCTGACCTGACCTGATTCGATCCGATTTGACCTGACTGAGTCTGTCTTCATTGAGCCACATTTACGATGTTTCGGTTCGCTCGTATTCTTCCTTGGCTTGGCAATAGGTGCTCAGTCCTTATCGGCACTGTCACTAGTAGGGATGTGCGTATGCTTTTGTCCGGACTCGTTCTAATGGGTAATTAAAAAAGGGCGGAATTTCCGCCCTTTTTTGCGTCTGGCTGTTTAGCCTTGGTCCAGTGTGGCACCGCCGTCCACGCGCAGGTCGGACAGGGTGATGTGGCTGGCGCGGTCCGAGAGCAGGAACAGGACGGCTTCGGCGATCTCTTTTGGGGTGGCGATTTTCTGCAAGGGGATGCCCAGCCGGTAGTTCTCTCCGGAGCCCGCGATGACGGTTTCACGCGAGCTGCCTTGTGCCCACATCGCTTGTTGCATGGGGGTGTCGGTGGAGCCGGGGGAGACGATGTTCACGCGGATGCCGTGTGGGGCCAGTTCCAGGCCCAGGCAGCGGCTCAGCTGGGTGACGGCGGCTTTGGAGGCGGCGTAGGCGCCCATGGCGATGCGAGGGGTGGCGGCGGAGTTGGAGCTGACGTTGACGATGGCGCCTTGTTGGCGCTCGATCATGCCTTTGGCCACGTTGCGGCAGACGTTAAAGACGCCGGTGGTGTTGATGGCAAAGGTGCGATCCCATTGTTCGTTGCTCAGCTCGGTGATGCGGCCCATTTGCAGGACGCCCGCGACACAGGCTAAACGCTGAATGAGGCCCAGTTTTTCCTGCCCTTGGGCCAGCGCGGCATCGACGGCATCGGCTTGGCTGATGTCGACCAGGTGGCAGGAAACCCGATCACTGTATTCGGATTGATTCAGTTGGGTCAGGCCTTCGGCGTCCAGGTCCAGGGCGATGACGCGGGCGCCTCGCTCCAGCAGTAGGTGGGTGACGGCAGCGCCAATGCCACGGGCCGCGCCCGTGACGGCGATGCATTCACCTGCAAATTCTTGTGCGCTAGTGCTCATGTGTGCTTCCTGTTTAGCTTTGCAGGCTGTCCTGGATTTCGGCGCAGGTCAGGCTGACGCCGCAGCGTTGCGAGACGTGGCGAATGGCCATGTGGTGTTCTTCCAGCGAAAAGTCGGCCACGCCGTCGATGGCCAGGAAGGGCTGTACGTCTTGCATGAAGGCTTCCAGGGCAGTGCTCATGCAGCCGATGTGGGCGTAAACGCCGGTGATGATCAACTGGTCGCGGCCCAGATTGCGCAGTTGCTCGCGCAGGTCGGAGCGCTGGAAGGCGCTGTAGCGCCATTTGGTCAGCATGATGTCCTGCTTGGCGGGTGTCAGCTCGGGCACGACGGCTTGCTGGCTGTGAAATTCGCTGGCGGTCAGGCCTGGACCCCAGAAGTCGTTCAGCAAGGCGCGGTCTTTCTCGGGTTGTTCGGTAGGTTGAGCCGTGTAGAACACGGGAATTCCCCGCTTGTGGCAGACGTCGCGCAGGGCAGCGATGCGTTCGATTAGCATGGGAATAGGGGCCAGGCTCATATCGTATTTCTGCAGAAAGTAGGTCTGCATGTCATGAATGAGCAAGGCGGCACGATTTGCCTGTGGACGCCAGTTGACGCGGTTGGTCACGGGAGCTTGAGGCAGCTCGTAACTGGGCAGCGCGTGTATGGTCATGGTTCGTGTCTCCGTTAAAGTGCAATGTTTTGCGCCAGACCCAGTGAGTTGATCAGGGTCATGAGTTTGTTGCCGGTTTCCTGGCGTTCCAGTGCCGGTACAGAGCCTTCCACAATGCCCGCGCCCGCCGATAAGGTCAGACCTTGCTGGGTGTAGTGGCCGCAACGGATGGCCACGGCCCATTCGCCGTTGCCTTCGTGGTCATTCCAGCCGATCGCACCCGCAAAGTAGCCGCGATCAAAGACTTCGGTGGCTTCGATGGCCTGCATGGCGGGCTGGGTCGGCAGACCGCATACGGCCGGGGTGGGGTGCATGGCCAGGGCCAGCTCCAGAGAGCTGACGCCAGGGTTGCGCAAGCGGCCGCTGATGCGGGTGGACAGGTGCCACAGGTTGGCGGTACTGGTCAGGCTGGGGCCCTCAGGCACGTCCAGGGTGTCGCAGAACCGGGACAGAATGCGCACCACATCCTGGATGACGTAGGCATGTTCACGCCGATCCTTGCTGGAGGCCATCAGGGTCTGGGCGCTGGCCTGATCGCGTTGTAGATCGGCAAAACGTGGGGCCGTGCCCGCCAATGGGTTGACAGTAACCAGGTCGCCTTGGCGACGCACCAACAATTCAGGACTGGCCCCGAAAAAGAGATCTGGGTCGTGCGCTGCTCCGCCCGGCAGGGGCAGGGCATAGGTGTAGCCGGCTGGATTGCTGTGGAGCATATTGCTCAACACGGTCTGACGGTCCAGGGCTTCATTCAGTGTGATGGTTACGGTACGAGCCATCACGGTTTTGGAGATGTTCTGTTCACGCATCGTGGCCAGAATGTGGCTGACGCTGTCTTCGTAGCCTTGGCCGTCGGGCAATAGCTGCTGGCTGGCGATTGTGTTGCGGGAGCGGGCCAGGGGTGGGCGCTGGACCGGGCGCCGCAATACGGGATCGCGCTGGTATGTGGTGGGCACACGCATATAAGCGTTGCGGGCAGGGTTAAAGGGAATCACGCCCAGCAAAAGCGGGGCGTGCAGTCCTTGCTGCGCAGCCTCTGACAACAAACCTTGGGCATCGCTGAGCAATTGTCCCTGAGCATTATGGGTATGCCGCTCCAGTGCCGTGCCGTGTGCCATCAAACTGACGGTGGGAGAGGCAAAGACGCTGCTGTCGGCCTGGTAATGCTGTAACCATTCTTCAATGGTGGCGGGGCGGACGTGGTCGGCTATACGGCTGTTCATAGGAGTCCTTTTTGAGGGCAGGGGGCAGTGGCGTCCCTTTTTGTGAAAGGGACGCCTCAGGGGCTTATTTCAGATGAATGCGCGTGATGCGGTCAGCCGTCGGGTCATCCTTGCCTTTGGATTTGTTGACCAGGTAGGCATTGCCTTCACCGTCCACCGAGACATGGTTGGGGAAGCTGCCACCGTCCAGGTTGGCAACAATCTCACCGTTGCCGTTGACGGCAGTGACCGTGCCGGCACCGCGTGAGGCGACATAGGCCAGTGTCGTTTTGGGATCGAAGACCACATTCAGGGCGCCAGCCCCGATTTGGATGTCGTGCTGCACGGAGCCATCCTTGGCGTCCACGATCAGCAAGTTGTCGCTGCCCTGGGAGGCCACATAAATCTGGCCGTTTTTGCTATCCACCGCCACACCGGCAGCGCCTCGTGCGCCGGGCAGCGCGTAGACGGTCTGGGCATTGCCGTTGTTCAGGTCGACAATAATTAGCTCATTGGTGCTGGCGCTGACGGTGTACAGGCGACCGTTTTCGGCATCCAGAGCCAGACTCATGGGGCTGAGCGGATTGCGGGTCTTGGATTCCAGCTCAATCGGCTCCAGCGCAGTCAGTTTCTTAGTGTCAAAGACGGAAATTAGTTTGGAACCGGGCGACGAGACATAGGCACGCTGGGCTTGCTGGTCCACCACGACGTCACGGGCGTGGCTGGCGGCCCCTTGCTCAAACTGCTTGACCAGTTTCAGGTCTTTCTGACGGTAGACCGAGACCGTGTTGCTGCGGGTATTGCTGACCCAGACATTGCCTTGGGCGTCGTCCACGGCTACGCCGTATACCGCTTGTACCTGACCATCAGTCCGACCCTCCTGGGCCGCCGGGGTGACGCTGGCTTCGATTTTCAGGGTCTTGGGATTGACTTTGAGCAGTTGCGATTGCTTGACCGGCGGGCGGCCGACGGCCGAGGTCACAAACAGAGCCTGGCTTTTGGGACTGTAGGCGCTTTGATACAAGCCGGGAACCAGATGCTGCGATTGCAGTTCAAACTTGTCCTGACCGCTGAGCTCCACCTTAGGGGATACCTTCAGGTTGAAGATGCTGGCGGTCGAAGGTTTGCTCACTTGCATGACGACCGGATGCAGGCCCGTGGCCGCATCGGCCGGGATGGCCACTGTCGCACGCAGATTGCCGTCCTTGTCGGCGACCAGGGCTTCAGGCGTCAGCGTATGTCCGTTTTGCAGCAGGATGACTTCCTGGCCTGGTGTGAAACCGCGACCTGACAGTTGGGCTTCGCTGCCGGCATAGACCACGCCAGCAGCGTTCAAGGAGCCACGGAAATCTGCATCAGGCTGGTCAAAAGCAGGGGCGGCAAAGGCGTTGGCTAAAGACAGCGACAAAACCGCTGCGCTTAGGCCGGCTTTGCGTAGCAAGGCGGCAGGAGTACGACGAATGCAATTGACATTGATTAGCATCTTTTAATCCTAGATAAAGGTTCGGTCGACAAGACGGTCCATGCGGGAAGTCTTTCTACAGGCGTGCAGCAGACGTGGGTAGAGCAGAATCGGGGTCTTAGGCATGGGGCGGCCCATCCTGATTGCGGACCGAGCGCAGGCCCTGATTGAGCACGCCGAAACCACAGGCGACGGCGGCGCAGGCCAGTCCGCCAGCCGCGACGGCCACGGCTGGCCCCAGCAGGCGTGCCAGATAGCCCATCTGCAGATTGCCCAGTGCCTGACCCAGGGAGTATTGCGTCATCCACAGGCTGGAGACGCGGCCCAGCAGGTAGTCGGGGGTGTGGTGCTGCACCAGTGCCATGCGCATGATTTTGGAAATCGTATCGGCCGCGCCCATGATGGCCAGGCAAACCAGCGCCCATCCCAGGGACGCTTGCAGGGACAGTGCGGCAACGGCCAGACCCCACACCAGAACGGCGATCACGATGGCTGCGCCTGGGCGCGAGACCTGTCGGCACCAGCCGCTGGACAGCGCAGCCAGCGTTGCCCCCACCGCAGGAGCGGCGTAAAGGTAGCCGGTTGCCGTCGCTCCCATTTGCAAAATGGAGTCGCCCCACTCGGGCATCAGGGCAAGGGGAGTCGCCAGAATCAGGGCGGCTAGATCAATGAGCAGCAGAGCACGCAGCAGGGGGTGGGCGGCGACAAATGTCAGGCCGTCACGCAGGGATTGAAGTGCATTTTTCTGGGGCTGTTTGCCCGCTTGCGGCGGCAGCGGGGGCAGAGCGCGCAAGAGCAGGGGGGTGACGATGACCCCGCACAGCACAATCACATAGCAGAAAACCAGGCCGGGGCCAGAGATCAGGACGCCAGCCAGCGCGGGCCCAATAATGCCGCCCAGCTGCATAGCCAATCCGGAAAGAGCTGCCGCTGCCGCCAGTTTGTCACGACCGACCAGCGCCGGAGTGGCGGACATCATGGCCGGCACGCTGATGCCACCCGCGGCGCCGCCAATAGCGGCGGCTACGTAAATCAGCCAGATCTGGGGAGTGGGCAAGAGGGTGTTGAGCAAAAACAGCACGACGCTGATGATGTAGACACTGCGCGACCAGACCATCAGGCTGCGTCTGTCCAGACGGTCGGACAGAACTCCGCCGGCAATTAAGGCCAGCACCATGGGAGTGGCCATGGACACGGTCAGAAAGGCGACGGCGACACTGGATTTGCTCAGATCATAGAGCTGAACGCTGGCGGCCACCATCAACATTCCGGTTACCAGCACGGTGGCGGCACGGGCGAAGTAGGCAAAGCGAAATGCCCGGCTTTCGATCAGGGGTGAGATATCCAGAAAAAAACGTCTTACAGACATGGTTTATATATTGAGTTCAGGTTGGGCTTGTGCGTGTTCGGCACTTGCCATGGCCGTGTCCATTAGCGGAGCCATGACGGCCACGGCTTCAGTACCGGTCAAATGGGCGTGTAGGCAGGCGATGTCGTGGACCTCCAGCTGTTCTGCGTAAGGCTTCCACAAACCGGGATGCAATTGTGTGCCTGCGTGATCCAGCGCCGCGCGGAAATACAGCAGGGGGCCGTCATAGATGCGATGCTCGTGCAGGCGCACCAGGCGGTTATTGTTTTCCACCACCTGAAATACGCTGTCCAGACGCGTGTCGGGCAGCTCGGCCAGCGGGTGACCGCTGCGCTTGAGGAAATCCACCACACCCTGACGCGTCAGGGAAACGTCGGGCAAGCTGTCCGGATCATGGCCCGCAATATGTAGCAGCGCCTTGTAGATGGCGTTGGGCTCGGGCGCTGGCTCGTTACGCCACGCATCGCTGGGGTAGGCGTCCAGCAAGGACAACATGCCTACCAGTTGGCCGCGACGACGCAGCTCCACGGCCATGGCCTGAGCAATAATGCCGCCCACGGACCAGCCTGCCAGATGGTAGGGGCCCCTAGGCTGAACGTGCTCGATACGATCTACATATACCTTGGCCATGGCGTCCAGGCTGCCATCCAGGTCCAGCGAGGAGTCAGACAGCACGCTAGCCTGTAAACCATAAACAGCACGGCCTGGGGGCAGATGACGCGCCAGCGCGCCATAGCACCAGGACAAGCCACCGGCCGGGTGAATCACAAACAGTGCGGGCTGATCGTTCTGCCCCGGACGCAAGGTGATGAGAGGACCAAAACCATCGGCGGTTGCATTGCCTGACTGATCCAGATGTCTGGCCAGGCGCGCAATGGTGGGGTATTCAAAAATAGTGCCAATCGACACGGCCTGACCGCGTGCTTCACGCAGCAGCAAGGCCAGCTTGGCGGCCAGTAAGGAGTGCCCGCCCAGGGCGAAGAAGTCGTCGTCGGCGTAAAAGGCCTCGCTGCTTTCCAGCACGCTGGCGAAAGCGGCGGCGATCTGGTGTTGAGTGGCACCTTCCAGCGGCAAACCGGCTGCACGCACTTGCAGCGCAGGCACCGGCAGGGCCTTGCGGTCCAGCTTGCCGTTGGCCGTCACCGGCAAGGCATCCAGGCTGATCCAGGCGCTGGGCACCATGTAGGACGGCAAGTGCTCGCCTACATAAGCGGCCAGTGTCTTGTCCGTGCATGGGCTGTCTGCTTGCGGCACCCAGTACGCCACAATGGCCATGTGTCCGGGTACATCTTCACGAGCGATAACGGCAACGTGGGCCACAGCGGGGTGACGGGCCAGCAGAGCTTCAATTTCTCCCAGCTCGATACGTTGACCACGCAGCTTGATCTGGTGATCGGAACGACCCAGGAAAACCACGGCACCATCCTCACGCCAGCGGGCTACATCGCCGGTGGCGTACATGCGTTGCCCATGCAGGGCATAGGGGTCGGGTACAAAGCGTTCTTCTGTCAGATCCGGGCGGCCCCAGTAGCCTTGTGCCAGCTGACGGCCAGCCAGGTACAGATGACCAGCCACACCGGGCGGTACAGGTCGCAACTGCTCGTCCAGGATGTACAGGGCCGTGTTCCACACGGGAAAGCCGATCGGAACAGGCTGGGAGTGGTCTTCACGCGAAGCGGGCCAGTAGGACACGTCCACGGCGGCTTCGGTGGGGCCATACAGATTGTGCAGTTCGGCATTCAGCAGAGAGTGGAAGCGGTCGCGGGTAGCGGCCGACAGCTCTTCTCCGCTGCAAAACACCAGACGCGGCGCCAGTCCACGAGCAACAGGCTCATCCAGAAAAGCATTGAGCATGGAGGGCACAAAATGCAGCACCGTGATGTGTTGTTCGCGGATCAGGCGGGCGATATGGGCCGGGTCGCGGTGTGCTTGCGGGGGCGCCACGACCAAGGTCGCGCCCGACAGGAAAGGCAGAAAGAACTCCCACACCGACACGTCAAAGGTGGCGGGGGTCTTTTGCAAAATGCGATCGCCGGCACCCATGCCGTAATGGGTTTGCATCCACACCAAACGGTTGACGATGGCGTCGTGGTTGACCAGCACGCCTTTGGGTGTGCCGGTAGAGCCGGAGGTGTAGATCAGGTAAGAGGGATCGTGCGGGCCTGCGGCGGTCCAGGCTTTTGCACTGCAAGCCTGTTCAGGCTGAGGAACCAGCAGGGAGGCGTTCAGCGTGCAATCGGGCTGGCCGACCAGCAGGCGCGGTTGAGCTGCCTGCAAGATGGTGTTCAGACGATCGGCAGGCTGGTCCAGATCCAGTGGCAAGTAGGCGGCCCCCGCGCGATGGATTGCGAGCAAGGACAGCACCAGCTCCATAGATCGGGGCAGGGCCACGGCCACGATATCGCCAGTTTGTACGCCTGCCAGACGCAGTTGCGCGGCCAGATTGGCCGTTTGCTCGTTGATCTGGGCGTAGCTCAGCTTCTTGCCTTCAAACTCCAGACCGGTTTGTTCCGGGTGGGCGACAAGCTGGGCCTGGATCAAGGCCCACAGCGTGGTTTCAGGAACCGGGTGAGCCGTCTGGTTGACGGCCTCAATCCAGTGATGATGTTCAGCATCGGTCAGGGTTGGTACGGCAGACAGGGTATCGGCCTGCAAAGCACGCAACAGGAATTGTTCCAGACGGACAAGATGGGTTTGAATCTGCTCGTCGGTGTACAAACGGGGGTTGGCTTCCACTTCCAAGCGCAGACCGCTGGCATCGGGTTGAGCGCGGAATGTGAAATTCAGATCTTCTACGGGCCCGGCGCACAGCACTGACTGGCTGGCACTCAGGCCCGCCTGCTCGTAGGGGGCGTCAAAGGGCAGCACGTTGATGATGGGGCCGTGCAGGCGGCGCATGCCGCCCAGCAAGCCCAGATCACGGCGCAGTTGCTCACTGCGATAACGACCATGACGACGTGCCTGGCGCAGTGCTTTGGCGACCTGGATCAGATACTGGTTTACAGGCAGGGATTCATCGATCTGCAGACGCAACGGGGCCACGTTCATGACCGTCGAAACAATGCGGGCGCTGATATGGCCCAGACGGCCCATCCAGGGCACGCCCACCGTGCATTCGTCCTGGCGGGTGTGACGGCGCACATAGGCGGCGGTCAGTCCCGTCAGAATGTCTGGCCAGCTGATGTCGCTGCTTTGTGCCAATGCTTGCAGGCTGGCCGTCAGCTCCGGTGTGACGGCGCTGCGTGCCAGCAGGAAATGATGGTCGCTCAAGGCCTGGGATTCGCTCAGGCTTTGTGCGGGTTGCGCATCGCTTAAGGTGTCCAGCCAGAACTGCCTGTCCTTGCTGCGGCGCTCGCTATCCCGATAGATTTGATCGTCATCTTGCAATAGAGTGAACGACTCCAGCTCATGCCCATGATCTTCACGGCCACTGAGCAAGGCCTGGTAGCGCTTGACCACACGCGTCTCGATCAATGCCATGCCATAGCCGTCCGCGGCCAGATGATGGATACGCTGATACCAAAGATGGTGCTTGGGCCCCAGCACAAACAGGATGTGTCGTGCCAGTGGTGCAACGGTCGGGTCCAGCGGAGTGCGCAGGTCGGCCATCAACAGGGTTTGGGCTTGTTCTGCACCATCGGCATGCGAGGACAGATCAACAACCTCCAGCTGAATCGGCTCTTGCGGGCGCAGATACTGGGCTGGGCCGTCGGGCGTATCGACCATGCGCAAGGTCAAGGCGTCGGCTTCTGCCAGCGTCAGATTGATGGCTCGGGCAAACAGCGCCGTGTCCAGCGCCGAATGAATATGCGTGCAGTGCCCGGTATTGAAAATCGGGTTAAGCGGGTCCAAACGCTGGGCGTACCAAAGACCTTCTTGTGCTTCGGTCAGGGGGCGCAATGGCAGTTCGGAAGGGGGGCTAAACATAAGCGTGTTGCAGTAAGAAAATCAGCGGCCGTTTTGTTGGGCACGCTCGATCAGCGACCACCATTGGCCCAGAGTGACCACGGAGGCCATTTCGGAAAATTCAATCGGCGCGCCCGCCTCGCGCCAGCGGGTGGCCAGGGTCATGACGCGCATGGAGTCCAGGCCCAGGTCGATCAGGTTGTCATCATCCAGAATGTCCTGGGGATCTTCGTGCAGCATGGCGGCAATATCGGCCCGCATGCGTTCCAGGGTAAGTGCTGTGCTCATGATTGCTCTTGTGTCGTGTTCTCGAGTTGTTCGCGCAGTTGGGCGCGCAGTTCCTTGCGGCTGATTTTCAAGGCCGCAGTTTCCATGAAACGATCCACAAACACGATCTGGTCCGGCACTTTGAAGTCGGCCAGACCGCGGCTGCGTATCCATTTCTTCAGTTCAATCGCGCGTGGTTTGTCATCCTTGGGGATGATGAAGGCACAGCTGCGCTCGCCCAGGAATTCGTCGGGCACCGATACCACGGCGGCGTCAAAGACTTGCGGGTGGGCCAGCAGATGATCTTCAATTTCCTCGGCGGAGATTTTTTCGCCCGCACGGTTGATATGGTCGGTGGCACGGCCCTGAACGATCAAATAGCCCTCTGGCGTCATGCGCACCACGTCGCCGGTGCGGTAAAAGCCGTCCTCGGTGAAGGAGCGGGCATTGGCCGACGGATTGTTGTAGTAAGCCCGGATCGTGTAGGGGCCACGAGTCAGCAGATAGCCAGGCTGGCCCGGGGCGACCGGATTGCCGTTGTCATCCACGATCAGTATTTCATCGTCCGGGCTGATAGGACGGCCCTGGGTGTTGATGATGATGTCCTGCGGATCGTCCAGGCGGGTGTAGTTCACCAGACCTTCGGCCATGCCAAACACCTGCTGCAAGGTCACGCCCAGCGTAGGGCGTACGCGTTTGGCCGCCTCGGCATTCAACTTGGCGCCGCCAACCTGAATGACCTTCAGCGAGTCCAGCCTGGCGTGGGTCTTGGTGGCCGCATCCATCCACAGCATCAGCAGCGGGGGAACCAGACTGGTGTCGGTCACGCCTTCGCGCTCGATCAGCTCAAAGCAAACGTCCGGGCTGGGGGCAGGACTGAGCACCACTTTGGCACCCGCATAGAGCGCACCCAGAAAGCCGGGCGAACTCATGGGGAAATTGTGTGCAATCGGCAAGGCGCCCAGGAACACACTGTTCTCGGTCAGACCGGCAATCTTGGCACTTTCGCGCAAGGTGTAGATGTAGTCGTCGTGCGTGCGGGGAATCAGCTTGGACAAGCCCGTGCTACCGCCCGAGATTTGCAGGAAAGCCACTTCGGAAGGCTGGGCCGCCGAGTCGGGCACGTCCACATCGGCCGCATGGCGTTGCAGTTGTTCCAGCGCGACAAATTCCTGAGCTTGGCCCACGATGTACACCTGCTCTACCTGAGGACAGCGCTCGCGCAGCTCGCGCACCAAAGGCAGATAATCAAAACCGGCATGCGTATCCACACCGATATAGGCGCGCGCCTGGGCAGTGTTGGCAAAGTGCTCGACTTCGGTAATGCGGTGTGCCGGCAAGACGTACACGGGCAGGAGACCTGCACGGAACAAGCCAAAGATAACGCTGACGAATTCAGGAATGTTGGGCAAGTGAACCAGAACCCGGTCGCCCTTGCGCAAACCGGCTTGCAGCAGGCCCGCCGCGATCTGGCTGGCGTACTGATCCAGCGCGCCGTACGTCCAGCGCTGGGTGCCGCCCACAATGGCTTCCCGCTCGGGGTGGCGTTGTGCTCGTGTGCGCAGCAAGGCGCCAAAGGTTTCCCCTTGCCAATGTCCTGCATCGCGGTATCGCTGGGCAAAGGCGTCAGGCCAAATTTGTTTAACAGGAATAGATGTCATCATGGTAATGAGAACTATTACATAAATAAGCAGGCTTGTCAGGTTTAGTCGTAGTCAGTCAGCTGGCTGTCAGGCAGTTGAGCGCTGTCCAGAAAGCGGATTGTCCAGGATGGAAAGGGAGTATTCAGGCAGACCGCAGCCGTGTAATTGGCGGCTGGCCGGCTGCTGTGTACGACCAGTCCCTGCAAGATGGGATGGGTGGATTGTACGGTGCAACCGCCCTGCGGGTGGGCGTTCAACCATAATTCTTGAGGCGGAATATGAAAGCCTGTTCCCGCATGCTTCAAGGCAGCTTCTTTGCCGCACCAGAGCGCGTAAAAGTCCAGATCGTTTTTTAGCCATGCACGTTCGGCGTGGACGCTGCAATGTTCTACCAGCCCGGCTCGCACGGGCAGCCGCATGGCTTCAATATCGACGCCTATGCTTTGATCGGCGATGCCCAACAACACGCGATCGCCGCTGTGCGACAGGCTAAAGTGCAGATCGGGGTTATCCAGATCCAGCACGGGCTTGCCATGCTCCAGGTTTTTGACAGGAACAGCGTGTGGCGCGCAGCCCAGCAGGGGAGCCAGAAAATGGCGCAAGGCACCGTGAGCCAGCAGGCTCAAGTGCTGGTCGGACTGGCGCTGGCGGCGGGCGATGGTGGCTCGCAGGCTGCCGGGAACCTGGTCCTGTAACCAGGATTCCAGGCCAGGGGCCAGGGGCAAGGACAGGCTATACACCGAGAACATGTCAAAGGCCCAAATGGCGTTGCAGCAGTGCGGCATCCTGACGCAACTGGGCCGCAGGGCCGTCGTAGACCAGATGGCCGTGGCCCAGCAGCAAGGCACGATCGGCCAGCTCCAGGGCCAGGCTCAGATTCTGCTCGGCAATCAGCACGGTAATGCCTTGTTGGTTCAAGGATTGCAGTTGGGGCAGCAAGGTATCTTGAATGGTCATGGGGGCCAGGCCCTCGCTAGGTTCGTCCAGAATAATCAGGGAAGACTGCGTCAGCAGGGCACGGGCCAGGGCCAATAACTGACGCTCGCCCCCGCTGAGCGCAGAGCAGGAGGATTGGCGACGCTCGTACAGCCGCGGCATGCCGTCGTAAATGCGTTCCAACGTCCAGCGGTCCCTGGTTTGCGGACGATGGGCCAGGCCAGCCAGACGTAGACTTTCCTGCACGCTCAACGTCGGGAAGCGCCCCCGCCCCTGCGGCACCAGGGCCATGCCCAGCAGGGCGATGCGGTACGTGGGCATGCCTTCAATGTCCTGACCCAGCACCTCAATCTGACCTTGCCACATGGGGCCCATATTGAACAAACAGTGCAGCAGGCTGGTCTTGCCCGCGCCATTGCGGCCCAGCAAGGCCACGCTTTGCCCGACGGGGATGGACAGATTGATGTCGTGGAGGATGTCTGCCCGATCGTAATGGGCCGTCAGGCCGGAGATGCTCAGTGCGTTTTTCATACCGTCTCCAACGCCAGTTCGCCTAAATAGGCCTGTCGCGCACCCGCGTGCTGGCGCACGGCCTCGGGCGTATCGCAGGTCAGCAACATGCCGCCGGACAGCACGGCAATACGGTCACATTCTTGAAAAACAATATCAATATCGTGGCTGATCAGCAGCACGGCACATTGACCCCGCCTGGCATGGACCAGTGCCATGACGTCACGAGACTCGGATTCGGACAGGCCGGCGGTAGGCTCATCCAGCAAGAGTACGCGGGGTTGCTGAGCCAGGGCAATCAGTACATCCAGAATGCGCTGTTCACCATAAGACAGTGCGCTGGCCAGTTGATGGCCGCGGCCGGCCAGCGCGCTGTGTTCCAGCAGCGCCTGGGCTGCGTGCTGGCTGGCGGCACGGGCCGCTTTGCGTCCCCACCACTGGTAGCCACAGTCTTTCTTGATGCGTACTGCCAGGCTCAGGTTTTGCAGCAAGGTCAGCTCAGGGAAGATCCGGCTGGTCTGAAAGCTGCGCACCAGACCTTGACGAGCCCGCTCAATGGGGCCCAGGCTGCGCAGATCCTGGCCTTGTAGCAACACCTGGCCGCCTGTGGGGCGGGTAAGCCCGCTGATGATGTTGAACAGCGTGGTTTTACCCGCGCCATTTGGGCCAATCAAACCCAGCGTTTCGCCGGCGCGTAGTTCCAGACTGACGTCAGTCAGAATAGAGAGGCCGCCTACCTGCAGGGCCAGTTCGCGAGTGCTCAGTAAAACGCTCATGCAGACCTCTTGCGTCGTTCCGCCAGCCCATGGGGCATGAACAGAACCGTCAGCACAAAGATCAAACCCACCAGCAACTGCCACCGATCGGTATAGGAGCTCAGGTAGGTCTGGGCAAACAGATAGAACGTAGCGCCGATGAATGCGCCGCGCCAGGTACGTATGCCACCGATCACGCCCATGATGATCAGCGTGGCCGAGAAGCTCCAATGCACCTGCTGCGGGCTGACGTACTGATTCGCAAAGGGATACAGCCCGCCAGCGGCACCGGCTATCGCACCTGCAATCATGAAGGTGTAGAGGCGGATACGCCATGCCTGATAACCCAGGGCGGCCATCCGCAAAGGCTGGTCGCGCAGACCAGTCAAGGCCAGACCGATAGGAGCGCGGCTAAATGAGCGCAGCAACAACCAGCAGATGATAGCCAGCAGCAGGGCCAGAACCATCAAGGTATAGGGGGCGCTCAAGGGCAGTTCGCCCAGGCTCAGACGCGGGAAACCGCGCAGGCCATCGGCGCCGCCGGTGACATCCCGCCAGCGAAACGCCACTTCCCAAATCAGTTGACCGGTAACGAGCGTGGCTACCATGAAGAACAGTTCGGAGCTGCGCAGGCTGATCAGTGCCATCAATATGGACAGCAAAGTGCCTGCCGCCATGCCGACCAGAAGCATCAGGGGCAGGGATGCGCCCCAATACTGACTGCTGATGGCCGTGGCGTAGGCAGCAAAGCCAAAAACGGCGCCATGTCCCAGAGAGACCAGTCCCCCATAACCGATCAGCAGATTGATGCTGAGCACGGCGCAGCCGATCAATAGGGCTTCGGTGCCAAAGCGCCATAGAAACGGGTCGCCCCAGGCACGGCTGCTGAGTACGAACAGGCAGGCCAGGGCGGGCCAAAGTCCAGTGCGCAGCCGGTGAATGTTGAGCGTGTTCATTTAAACCTGTCGGGTAGCGGACTTGCTCAGGCCGTTGGGCCAGCACAGCAATAGACCCAGCATCACGGCCAAGGTGGCGGCGTTGGCAAAGGCTGGGACCCAGACGCGTGCGAAGGTGGTGACAAAGCCCAGGATCAGTGCGCATAGCAAGGTGCCGCGCACTGAGTTCAGGCCACCAATGACCACAACCAGCAAGGCCAGCAACAGGATTTCTTCATCCAGACCGGGGTAGACCGATAGCATGCCTGCCCCCAACGCCCCGCCCAAGCCCGCCAGAGCGGCAGACAGGGCCATGCCGATGGCGAGCAGGCGGCGCGAGTTCAAGCCCAGGGTTTCGACGATCTGCGCATCGTGCACACAAGCGCGAATGGCCGCGCCCCAGAGGGTGCGATCCAGCAGAAACCAGAACAGCAAGGCCAGTGTCAGGCCTGTGACGATCAGAAACAGGCGGTAGGTGGGAAAAGGCAGTCCCAAGATCCACACTCCGCCCCGCAGCACGTGTGGCAGCATGGGCGATAGCGTGTCGGCGCTGAAACCCCAGCGCATCAGGTCCGCCAGAATGACGGACAGGCCGTAAGTCAGCAGCACCTGCATCAAGTGGGTGCGCTGGTAAAAGCGGCGAAAGGGGAAGCGATCCAGCAAGAAACCCATCAGGCCGCACAGGGCAAAGGCGGCGGGAAAAGCCAGCCACCAGGGCGCGCCCGAAGCCAGCCACTGGACGCTGATATAGCCGCCCAGCAAAAAAAAGGAGCCATGCGTCAGGTTGATGAAGTTCATCAGGCTGAGCACCAAGGACAGGCCCAGCCCTGCCAGCATCAGCAGGGCTGAAAAAGACAGGGCATTGAGGATTTGGAGCAGAAAGTAAGACAAGGCGGAGCTCAAGAACGTGGGCCGGGGTCCTGGATGCGCTGGTAAGTGTGAACCACGGTGTTAAACGGGCGGCCCTGGTCGTCTTGTTCAACCCGGTTGACGTAAATGTCCAGAATTGACTGGTTGTTGCGCGGGTCAAACGCCATGGGGCCAAAGGCGGTGTTGATTGGCTGATCCAGCAGGGCTTGTTTGAAGGCGGCCTTGTTGGACAGATCGCCCTTGACCGCTTCCAGCCCTGCCTGGATGACCTGGCCGGTGACGTAACCGGCGGTGCTGGCCTCGCCGGGCAAGCGTCCCCGGCTGGCCTGGTAGGCGGCCACAAATTCCTGGGCCGCTGCCGCGCCTGGCGATTGGTGAAACGTGCTGACTCCTCCCAGGGCGGCCTTGCCGACCGTGGCAATTACGTCTTCTTGGTCATACAAGGCACCGGGGCCGACAATCTGGATTTTGCCGTGCAGCTGATAGTCCTGCATTTGCTGATGGAAGCGAACCGCATCAGCACCGGCCAGAAAGGTGTATACGAAGCGGGGGTTGCTGGCGGCCAGATTCATCAGGATAGGCGCGAAGTCCGGCGTACCCAAGGGGGTCCAGATGCGCTCCCCCAGGGTGCCACCCTGCTCCTGGTAGGTCTTGGCAAAATCTTCAATGTATTCGCGGCCTGCGGTGTAGTCCGAGCCCAGGGTGATGCCGCCGGATTTCTCGATCTGCTCAAAGGTCCACAAGGCGCCGGTGTGACCCAGCATCCAACTGGTTTTGGTGGGACGAAAGACGTAAGGGCTGGCTGCCCCCCGGGCCAGATCATTGGCTGCCGCATTGGAGATGAAGGTTGGCAGTTGGGCATCATGCACGATGTCACGAATGGCCAGCGCGATATTGGCGCTGATCACCCCGCCCAGAATATCGATCTGGTCGCGCTCGATCAGCTTGCGTACTTTACGGATGGCTTCGTCCGGCTTGCCGTGGTCATCTTCGACCAGCAATTGAACCTGGCGTCCGCCCATTTCGTAATTGCACTGTTTCAGCAACAACTCCAGGCCAGCCCGCATGCTTTCTCCCAAGGAGGCAAAGGGGCCGGACAAAGAGGTCAGCAAGGCAATTTTCAAGGGGCCGTCTTGCGCGCGAAGCAGGCGAGGGACGCCAAAGAGCAAAGGACCGGCCGCCGCGGCCAGCAATAGCCGACGACGTTCAGCGCGCGTAGAAGAAAGAGTCACGAGATCTTGTTTCCGTAAGAGAGCCACGGTTGCCTGGCAGGACATCTCAGGCGGGTGACTGCGATACTAAATGTTAATCATTATCATTTTATGGGCTTTTTACCGGTAAATAAAGGCTCCTTCAGGATGAAGGACGATTTCAAGTCTGGTTCACCGGCCGGACATGGCCTGTTTTTGAAGAAGGCGCAGTAGCCTGGGCATAAAAAAAGCGTCTACCTGGACGCTGGGGTGAAGCAAGGCAAGCACTGACCTTAGGGCGTCGCCCCGTTGATATTGGCGCGAATGCGGTTGAGAAATTGGCGCAGTAGGGCGAGCTCCTCAACCGAAAAGCCTTGAATGGCACGGTGATGAATGTCCAGCGCGGCAGGCAGGACGCGCAGAAAATGCTGTCGACCCTGTTCATGCAGATGGATGAGCACGCGACGCTGATCCAGCGGATCAGCCTGGCGCGACAGGTGACCGGCGTTTTCCATAACGACCAGGGCGCGTGACAACGTAGTTTGATCCACGTCGGTGTATTGCGCCAGGGTGCTGACGCCCAAGCCATCGGTTTCATTCAGAAAAGCCAGTACCCGCCAATGCAGCAGAGTCAGGTCATGGCTGCGCAGCAAGGTCTGAAAGTCGGCATTCAAGGCCGAGGTGCTGCGATTGAGCAGATAGGGGATGAAGGTATCGTGCCCGGTATAGGCGTCGGTCAGAGGGCGGCTGGCCATAGTGAAGCGGCTTCCTTGAGGCAAAAAAAAGCAGGCTACCCGTTCTGAGTGATTGAGTCAGCCTGCGAAAACCCGGCCAGCGCTGCAAGGTGGCCGGGCAAGTGGTCAGTTCAGTCTTGATGGGTTAGTTCGTATGATCCACTTTGTGCTGTAAAGCGGCAATGGTCAGGTTCAGTGCGAAGCCCAGCACGCAGATCCAGACCAGGGGGACAAACATATCAATCGTGCGGTAGCTGCGTGCAGCGGCGGTCAGCATATGGCCCAGCCCGTCGGTAGAGGCAATCATCTCGGCCAGAAAGACCACCACGCAGGCAATGACACCGGCTACTCGCACGCCGGCCAGCACGGTCGGGCTGATGGCAGGCAAAATGATTTTCCACAAACAGGCACTGCGGGATGTCCCCGCGGCACGGGCAGACCAGATCAGCTTGCGGTCCACCGTCTGCGCTGCCACCCAACTGGCCATCAGCACTGGGAAAATCGCATCCGAGACCACCAGTGCGATTTTCGATGAGCTTTCAAACCCCATGATGAGAATCAGCGCCGGATAAAGGGCGATTTTGGGAATAGGGGCCAGCAGACGGATCAGGGCATCGAGCAGAAAGGAGCTCCAGCGCGTCAGTTGAGCTGTCAGCGCCAGGCTTACACCGACCACGCAGGCGATCAGCAAACCACTGAGCAGGCGGTAGATCGTCATGCTCAGGTTGTGCCAGAAGTCGGCCTGAGCGGCCAGCTCCAGCACCCGCAAAAAAATGGCGGAGGGGGCTGGCAACAACTGCGGGCTGACCCAGCCCGAGCGAGTGCACAGTTCCCAGACAATCAGCATCAAGGCCGGACTGATGCACAAAGACAGTCCTGACCAGTCCCGGCGTTTGACCGGGCGGCTTGGAGTAGAACGCCTAGCGTGTTCCGCTGAGGCAAGGGTTTTAGTGGTCATGGCGTCATCCTTTGTCCATCAGGCTTTGGGTGGAGTCATGCCAACGCGTGCAGCGTTTGCGAACAAACTCGAACAGGGCGTCGCAGGCAATGCCCAGTACGGCAAGCAGCATGATGACGGCATACACGGTGGAGTACTGCGCCATATCCATGGAGGTGAACAGCAGATTGCCTATGCCTTCCTGGCGCGCGATCATCTCGGAGGACACCATCACGATCAGCGCCATGACCACCCCCACGCGGCAGCCAATCATGACTTCAGGCAAGGAGGCGGGCAGCACGATCTTGCCCAGCCGCGCCAGCGGCCCCATGCCCATGGATTGGGCCACCCAGATCAGCTTGGGTTCGATACGGCTTGCGCCGTGATAGCTGTGATAGAGCAAGGGCAAGGACACCCCCAGCGCGATGACCAGAATTTTGGAAAAGTCACCCAGCCCGAACCACAGCATCAAAATCGGCATCAA
Source organism: Alcaligenes sp. SJTW-7 (assembly GCF_047716895.1). Taxonomy (NCBI): domain Bacteria; kingdom Pseudomonadati; phylum Pseudomonadota; class Betaproteobacteria; order Burkholderiales; family Alcaligenaceae; genus Alcaligenes; species Alcaligenes sp. SJTW-7. The sequence goes on from NZ_CP136682.1 coordinate 333,624, forward strand.
GGCCGCTTTAGGCATGGGGTAGGCCAAGGCTACCAAGGGATAGAAGGCGGTATAGACCAGGCGACTGCGGCCCATGGCCAGACCCAGCGGTACTGCTACCAGCAGCGCCAGGGCGTAACCGGCAAACATGCGGCCTATCGATTGCAGGATAGCCGACCAGGCCATCGGGTCGCTGATCAGGGCCGGTACCTCATGCAGGGCTGCCCAGGGGCTGGGGAAAGAGTCCAGCCCCACCCAGCGGGCCAAGCCCGCCCAGACCAGCAGCACCAGGATGGCCGCCATGACCAGGCAGGCCCAGCGATGTTCATACCAGTGCTGGGGCGTCATGGATGGGCCTCCGCCATCAGGGATTGCTCCAGACGGATAATGGTTTCCTGATAGACCGGATTGCGTAGCAGTTCACTGCGGATACGGGGGCGGGGCAAGTCGATCTCCACCACCTCCTTGATGCGGCCGGGCGAGCCCGTCATGACAATGACGGTGTCGGACAGAAATACTGCCTCGTCCACGCCGTGCGTCACGAATACCACGGTATTGCGCAACTGCTCCCACAGACTGAGCAGTTCCGTTTGCAGGGTGACGCGGGTGTGGGCATCCAGTGCCCCGAAGGGCTCATCCATCAGCAGGATGTCCGGCTCATAGGCCAGGGTGCGGGCGATGGCTGCGCGCTGACGCATGCCGCCGGACAGTTCACGCGGATAAAAGGAGGCGTATGGCCCCAGCTTGACTTTGTCCAGCCATTCGCTGGCACGCTGTTCGGCCTGCGCCTTGGGCATGCCTTGCTCACGCATGCCGTAGGCCACGTTTCCCAGGACGGTTTTCCAGGGAAACAGCGCGTACTCCTGAAACACCGGGCCGCGGTCCGGGCCCGGGCCGGTAATGGGCTTGCCCTTGACGCGAATCTGTCCGCTGGAGCAGGACTCAAAGCCCCCCAACATATAGAGCAGAGTGCTTTTGCCACAACCGCTGGGGCCCAGAATAGACACAAAACGCCCTGCCGGAATGCTCAGGGCGATGTCCTGCAGGGCGGTGTGGCTGCGGCCCTGCCGGGTGTTGAAGGTTTTGCCGACACCATCCAGTTCAATCATGGTGTTGCCTCGCGTAAATCAGCCCGGTAGAAGTCCCGCACGTTCAGCGCTTTTTTCAGGAAGCCGGCCTGGTGATAGCGATCGTAGGTCCCCTGAATCGATTCCAGATTGGGCTGCATGTCCGGGACACGTGCAAAGTCCTGGTCGGTGAACAGGTACTGTGCCAGCAAGTCCTTGGGCGCACGGGTGATCTGGGCGGTTACATCCACCGCCAGTGAGGGGTCTTTGCTGAGCATGCCCATGGCCGCTTTCAAATCCTGCACGTAGGCACGTACCACTTCGGGGTTGGCGTCGCTATAGGCTTTGCTGCAGGCTTCGAAAATCTGTACGGATGGGCTGGCCACTTCGGACAGGGAAAACAGCTTGCGCAAGCCACCTTTCTTCTCGTTCAGCAGGGCAAAGGGCTGGGCCATGGGACCGGCATCAATGCGGCCGCTGCGAATGGCGTCGGCGGCAGGCGGAAAGCCCGTTTCAACGATTTTCACGTCCTTGTCCGGGTCAATGCCGTTCTGACGCAGCCACAGCAGCATGTCGAAGTACACCCCGGCACCATAGGCATTGGTGCCGATGACCTTGCCTTTCAGGTCCGCCGCGGTCTTGATCGGGCTGTCTTCCTTCACGGCCCAGTAGACGGAGAAATGATCATCGTCCGAGTGCACGTGCTGGGCCACGATATAGGCTTCCAGACCGCTTTCAATCGCACCATTGGCCAGCGACATGGGGGCCATGGTGGAACATTCCAGCACACCGGCCCGCATGGCTTGCACCATGGGGGAGGTGCCCTGGAACTGTGTCCACTGGATCTGGTATTTTTTGCCTAATTGTGGAAACAGCTCGGGGCGCTTGGCCATCAGATACTTGGCTTCCTCGCCCGGAATGGTCCAGCCTACCCGTAGGGTGGGGACTTCCTGAGCCTGGCTCAGACCATGACAGCTCATCAGGGCAAACAGCAAGGCAGCGGTTTTTTTCATCGTCGGGCTGCCCCAGGATGAAAAGCGCCCTCCTGGAGGGCAGCAAGCCGAAGGCGCAGCGTGGGAGTCTTTTTTCATTCCTGTGTCTCCTTGGCAAAGTGCTCGGCGTGGGCGGGGGCCAGGCCGATGTGATCCAGCATGCCCAGTACGCGGGCCAGCACGTCGCGTCGATAGGCGGGCTGCTGGTCCACTGGGTACTCGTGAAAGCCCTGTCCGCTGCGCAGACCGTTGCGTCCACTTTCCATATAACGGGTGATGATGTCGGGAACGGCGTAGCGCTCCGGGTCCAGGTTCTGCGACAGGTACTGGCCGGCGTGGTACAGAATGTCGTTGCCGCCATAGTCGATGAATTCGAGCACGCCGATGCTGGCAAAGCGGAAACCCAGACCGTAGCGGGTGGCTTTATCAATATCGGCGGCGCTGGCCACGCCTTCCTCAACCATGCGGGCCGCCTCATTCATGATGAGGGTCTGCAGGCGTGGCACGATGAAGCCGGGATGGCAGCCGCAGACCACGGGGACTTTCCCGATGGACTCCAGATTGCTTTGCAGACGGCTCAAGGTCTGTTCGCTGGTGCCGGGGTGGGCACTGATTTCCACCAGAGGAATCAGGAATGCCGGGTTGAGCCAGTGGGCATTGAGAAAACGCTCGGGGTGACTGAGCATGGGGGCCAGGTCGGAGGCCAGCATGGTGGAGGTCGTGGAGGCGATCAGCGCCTCGGGCCGGGCCAGTTCGCCAATGCGGCCCAGGGCGTCAGCCTTGGCCTCGCGGGTTTCGGGCACGCCTTCGTAAATCAGGTCTGCCTGGCCCAGCACCTGGGCCGCGTCGTTTAACGGGGCGATGCTGATGCAGGCCAGATAGTCGTCAATCTGCTGGGCTGCGAACATGCCCAGCTCGGCCAACTGCTCCAGCGTGGCGCGCAGCTCCTGGCGTATGTCGGCTTCCAGACGGGTGCGATCAGCAGGCTGACGGGGTTTGAAGTCCAGCAAGGTCACGGCGTGGCCGCGCAGCGCATAGGCCAGGGCAATGCCCCGCCCCATGCGACCTGCGCCCACCGCAACGATACTTTTGATCGGGGCGGGCGCGTTCATCAGGCTCTCCCGGCGTGCAGCATGGCTTGCAGTTGTTCGCGGTTCATCGTGTCCAGACCCAGGCTGGCCAGGGTGCGCCGGCCTTGACGCAGGTCTTCGCCCACGATGGCTCCGGCAATGGCCAGCAAGCCTTTGGTGACGGGGGCGTCCACACCGGCCCAATCGGCGACGGACGCAAAGAACGCCAGGCCCAGCATGGTGTCTTCCCGCATGTAGCGGTGCTCTTGCAGGTCGATCTTCTCGCGCCAGTCGCCGCTTTTCACCAGCTTGGAGTGCGAGGAACGGTCGCCATACATCCACTGATCGTTCTCGTAATGGTCAGACAGAGGGAAATGCGGGGCACCGTAGCCCAGCGCTTCACGAATGCGCATGCGCTCATTGTCCAGTTGCGTTGTTACCGCGCGCACCGAGGGCTGGGTGCCTTCGTTGTGGATATCCCAGGCCGGGAAATGCTCCAGCGGGCCGGCATTCATCATGATCAGTGGCGGGTGGATGATGGGGCCGGCATTCATCAGCGCGCCGGACAGGGCATCTTCGCAGCGCTCCACGCTGGGGAACACCTTGCCAATCACCGCCAGGGCGTGGTCGGTATTGCGGGCTGGGTAGACGCCGGTAGGCAAGCGGGTGGCGCGGGTAGTGATGTTGATGACGGTATCGCCATGCTTGCGGGCCAGCCAGGGCAGCGTGCCGGTTTCCGCCCAGCTGACATCGGCCTTGTTGCCGGTGCTGCGCACGATCTCGCTCATGATGAAAGAGCCAAACGTGCCGGGGGGCAGGAACACCACCTGGCCGTCTGTCAGGTGCGGAGCCATGGCGCGGGCAATATCTTCTTGGGCGATCGCAGGTGACGGGATCAGCACCAGATCGGCACCGGCGATGGCCTCGCCAATATCGGCGCAGATCTTGGCAATGGGGATTTCACGCTCGCCTGCTTCGTCTTTCAGCGTCATGACCGGACGGTCCAGCAAGGGCTGCAACTGAGCCGTATCCCGACGCCACAAACGGACCTCGTGACCCTGTTCGCTCAAGTCGGCTGCTGCCGCGTAACAACCGTGTCCGCCACCTAATACCGCTACCTTCATAATCTGTCTCCCATCTCTTTTGTAATTTCTATGCACTTGCATATAAATACAGACTAAAAGAAGTTGAGGCCTAAAACAAGGGGAGAAATGGGGGGAGTTACCCTAGGGCGGGAAAACTTGGATATGAAGTGAAAACGCGCGTCCTGCGCGCCGGGAGAACACGGCTAAGCCGCGCCACAAGCCAGTTCCAGGGCTCGCAAGGTGGCTTGTGCCAGAACGTGGCCGTGGCCGGCGCCGGGCAGAACATGCAGATTCGCCTGCATGCCTTGGGCTTGCAAGTGCGCTTGGAGTTGTCGCATGGTGGGCAGGGTAGGTACACCATTTTTGCGTCCTTCCGGGCCCGCTGCCTGAGCGCTCAGCGGATACCAGGCCTCGGAGGCACCGGCCAGAATATCCACCTGTACCGGCTTGCCCAATTGCTCCAGCAAAGTCCAGATCAGGGGATCGCGCCACCACAAGGACGGACTGGCGCACAGATAATGATGGATGGGCAGGCTCTGTTGACTAAGGGCGTACAGCACGAACAGACCCGCGTAGGAGTGGCCGTACAGGCTGATACGGGCACGGGTCAGTGCGGGCGCTACTCCTTGGGCCAAGGCCAGAGCCCTGCGCACTTGTTCGATCATGGCGGGTGCGCCACCGGCTTGCCACTCGGGAACGCGCGGATCTTCCCATAAGCCGCCGTCCGGGCTGGGCGGGGTGTAGTCCAGTGCGCGGTAACGGGTGATCTGATCGCGATCGCCTTGATAGCCCAGCGACAGAATCGCGCAGCGCTGCAAGGCGGGGTGGCCGCTTTCTTCCAGCAGTGGCAAGGTCCACTGACCATCAAGCAGGCACAGCACAGGCAGAGGGCCTTGTGCAGGCTTTCCGTCCGGCAGGCGCAACAGGACGTGATGGGGATGGCCGCCCGTGGGGGGCAGCTCCAGTGGAATCAGGCGCGACATGAAGGTTTAGGACGCGGGCTTTAGATCAATCATGTAAGTGCCTTCCATGGGCACGGTCAGAAAGCGCTGGTTTACTTCTTCCAGCGTTTTCAGGGCCGACACCCCTTCAAAGCGATCTGGATGAATCCAGCCTGCCAAGGCTTCGATGAAAATCATATGCAAGGGGGAGTCGTTGAAAGCGTGCCAGATACCGTGGCTGTTGCCGCTGCGCACGGCTGGCAAGGCCTGCAGACGGTTGCCGTCAATGATGGCCTGCAGGCTTTGACGCGCCTGATCTTCACTGACGCCCGTGCCAATGGTCAGCCCGCCGGCGGTGCTGCGCTTGCCGGCGCCTGTGCCGGTGGCCACATAAACCATCGGGGCGCGGGAGTGGATGTATTCAAAGTTCAGTTTGCCGGTAGCACTTTTGAGTACATCCGCGCCAATATTATGGCCGCCTGCATAGCGGATCATGTCGTTGAAGGTGCCGGCGCCAGGCGAGTTGCAGCAGTCCGTGCTGCCGGCATGCGCATGCACGAAAACGGGCGGGTGATCGTCTTGGGGCAGATCCGTCAGTCGCTGGGCAACACCCTGCATGTGTTCTTCGTAAAACTGGATGAATTCCTCAGTGCGCTCCTTCTCACCAACGGCGTAACCCAGGGCGCGCAGGCTGGGCACGGTGTTCTCCAGCGGATTGACAAAGAAGTCGATGACAATGACGGGGACCTGGGCGGCGGTCAGACGCTGGATCAGGGCCGAGTCGCGCGTGTCCTGGCCGGGCGTCAGGCCGGCAAAGGCAGCGGTCAGCACCACCAGGTCGGGGCGCAGGGCCAGGGCTTGCTCTACCGAGAAGGTATCAGCCGTATGGCGTCCCACAACGGGGATGTTGGCCAGTTGCGGGTAGTGCTTCAGATAACGTTCATATTCGTTGGAAAAAGAGGTCTTGAACTCGTCCGACCAGCCCGCAATCAGCGTGGCCGGTTCGGGGTGAACCAGCGCCAGCACCGGAAAGTGTCGGGCCTGAGTCAGCACAATCCGTTTGGCCGGTCCGGGCAGGGTAACGGTACGGCCCATGACATCGGTGACTTCGATGGGCTGTGCGTTCGCCCCCAAGGGCAGGAGCAGGCACAGCGACAGCAGTAGGTGGCGCAGGATGTTCATGGATTCTCCGAAGTCACAGCACAGGCTCTTGCAGCCCGTCGATAATGATTTGCAAGGTACCTTGCGAGCAACTTTCCACGCGGGCGCGCACGCCATAGGCCTGGGCCAGCGAGTGGGGGGTAATCACCTTGGAAGGCTCACCTTGCGCCAGCAGGCCGCCGCCTTCAATCATCAGCGCGTAGTCGCTGTGGCGCAGGGCCACGTTCAGGTCATGCAGCACGATCAGGGTGATCAGATTGTTGTCGTGGGTTTCCTGGGCCAGCAGGTCCATGACATGGAACTGATAGTTCAAGTCCAGGGCGGACAGTGGCTCATCGAGCAGCAGCAAGGTGGGCTTGCGGATCAGGGCTTGCGCCAGACCGACCAGTTGCTTCTGGCCACCCGAGAGTTGGTCCAGATAGTGCATGGACAGGTGCGCAATACCCAGGCGCTGCAGGATGTGCAGGATGTGTTCATGGTCCACGTCCCGTGCATGGCCACCGGGAGCCGAGGCATTGGCAGCCACCAGTACCGATTCAAAGACGCGCAGGTGAACCGACGCGGGCAAGGACTGGGGCAGGTACACCACTTTTTGGGCCCGCTGCTCAAAGCTGACACCGCTCAGTTCCTGGCCATCGAGCAAGACCTCGCCCGTGGTGGGCTTGAGCAGTCCTGCCAAGGACTTGAGCAGGGTGGATTTGCCGCTGCCGTTAGGACCGAGCAGGGCCACAAGCTGACCAGCTTGCAAGGGCTTGATGGTCAGCCGGGATAGAATTTCGCGTTTGCCGTAGGATAGGCTCAGATCGTGGACTTCAAGCATGGTTCACTTTATTTGGCGGCGCAGCACCACGCCCAGAAAGAAGGGCACACCCACCAGGGAGGTGACAATGCCGACCGGAATAATGATGCCGGGCACCATGTTTTTCGAGGCAATCGAGGCCAACGACAAAATCACTCCGCCCACCAGCGCGCTGCCGGGCAGGTAAAAACGGTGATCTTCACCAAACAGGCGGCGGGCAATATGCGGGGCAATCAGTCCCACAAAGCCGATGGTGCCGACAAAGGACACGGCCAGCGCGGCCAGCAGACTGATGCGCAGCAGGGACACCAGACGCAGGCGCGAGACATTGATACCAAAGCTGGCGGCGCGGTCCTCTCCCAGACGTAGGGCGGTCAGTTTCCAGGTATCGCGCAGGGACAGCGGCAAAATCAGCGCAAACACCGCCAGCATGATACCGACCTTGCCCCAGGAGGAGCGCGACAGGCTGCCCATGGTCCAGAACACCAGCCCTTGCAGGGCTTCGGCGCTGGCCACAAACTGCACCAGCGAGACCAGCGCATTGAATGAGAACACCAGCGCAATCCCAAACAACACCAGATTGGCAGTGCTCATCGCCCCCCAGCGCGCCACCGCGTCAAGCAGCAAGGCCGAAAACAGGGCAAATACAAAAGCGTTGGCCGCAATGGTCCAGGCCTGGGGAACACCGGGCAGCGACAGGTCCAGCACGATGGCCAGGGAGGCGCCAAAGGCAGCCGCCGAGGAAATGCCCAGCGTGAAGGGACTGGCCAAGGGATTATTCAGAATGGTCTGCATTTCCGCGCCTGACAGGCCCAGGGCCAGGCCAATGGCCATGGCCATGAGTGCATAAGGCAGGCGGATTTCCCAGACAATGACACGTGTGGTCGGATCGGACTGTTCTGGCTTGAACAGCGCGTGGCTGAGTTCGCCCAGGCTCAGGCCCGAGGGACCGAGCATGAAATCGGCCACAATCGAGGCCATGATGATCAGGATCAGGGCGCCCACCAGCAGCCAGCGCCGCTTGAGGATGTGTTGATAGTCGGCCAGCGCCGTGGCCGGAACAGCAGATGTGGACATTAAGTTTCTGAATGAGAACCGTTTACGCAGAAAGAAAGTATAGTTCATCGGCTACGCTTTGGCGTCATCACCGCGACTCTTTTATGCAGCTTGAACACCTAGACTATCTTTCGCCTTTGGGGCGTCATTATCGCCTGACCCTGGCCGTCCCCCTGGGCTCGGCCCCGGAAAGCGGCTGGCCGCTGGCCTGCGTGCTGGACCAGACGCAGTTTCAGGCGGTGCTGGCCGCCGTACCCGGTGCGGCGCCTCTGTGCGGTGCGGTGCTGGGCGTGGGCTATGTCCAGGAAAATTGGCGCGATCAGGATTACACGCCCGGACCCGAGGGCGAAGCCGGGCGTGCCGATGATTTCCGGGTCTTGCTGCGCGATGTGTTTCTGCCCTGGGCGCACGGCAGGGCGCAACTGGATCCGCAACGCCGCTTGTTGTGCGGCCATTCGCTGGCCGGTTTGTTTGCCTTGCATGCGTTGGTGCACGAACCAGGCCTGTTCCAGGCCATGGCGGTATCCAGCCCTTCGGTGTGGTGGGGGGACGCCTATCTGGCCCGATTGCTGGCGCAGCCCCTGCCGCCGGCGGCCTTGACCGTGCCGGTGTCGATCACGGTCGGCGAATACGAACAGCGCCTGGGACCGGCCGAAGAGTCCCTGCCGGAACCGGCCCGCGAGCAGCGGCGTCAGCGTCTGCTGGAGCGCCGCATGGTCGATGGCGCGCGCGAGCTGGCGCAGGAGCTGGCTCAGCATCAGGGTGGGGAACCGCGCTTTCGCATGATACCGGGCTGCAATCACAGCCAGTCCGGTTGGGTCGCCTTGCCGCAAGGCTGTCTGGAATGGCTGGCTGATGTGTGGCCTCGCTGATCTTGTTTAGCTGAGCCGCTGTTTTGCTGCTGCGCTTGGCGAGGGCGCTGTGCTTGATGCCTTGTGCAAGCCGTCGTTCCCACGCGAAGGAAGGCAGTGTGACGGTTTCCTCGAGGCGGACCGCGGATGTGATTGGCTCTGCGCCATCCGCTGCGAGCCCAGTTTACTTTCTTTGCCTGCTTTGACTCGTTTGCTTGATGATTGTGGGCGGGGATTGTCCTATGTTTTCTTGCCCTCAATGACGTTTATTACGGTGATTGCCTGTATTCTCTGAACGTCCTAGAGCAGACCCGTATAATGCTGCTCATGCTTGCTGGAACCGGCTTTTCTGCCTTTCTCGTTCTCTTCTTCCCGTATTTTCAGGTCCCCGCCCTATGGCTGCGCGTCGCGCTTCGTCCGTTTCCGATTCTCCCGTCCCCACTCAAGCGGGCATGCTGCTCCATCCTCAATGGCTGGACTACCCGCGCCTGGAAGGCGTGGCTCGTCAGGTCGCCAAGAAAGCGCGTTATCAGGACCGGTCAGGCATACGGCGGATATGGCTGAAAGCCTGGCGCCTGCCGCAGGATGCCGCTTTTTTCAATCAGATCATCGCTGCCGAACTGGGTTTGAAGGATGCGGACCAGCGTCTGGCGTCCCAAGGGGTGCCCGAGCTTGTGATTGGCATCTTGCGCTTGCTCTATCAGATGAGCGTGGACAAGCTGGAAGCGGATGCGTATGAAGCCTTGCGTGAGCAACTGCTTGAACAGCGCGGCCGCTTGGCCGGGGCGATCGCGTCCCAGTCTTTGCCCTTGAGCGAGAACTGGCCGGAAGCTGAGCGTGGACCACGTTTGCAAGCGCTGCTGCAGGCCTGGCAGAGCTTGCCCTTGGCACAAACCTATTTGTGGCAGTTACAGGCTGAACAGCGCGACCGCGAGCAGCGTAGTCAGCGCTGGGAGCAGGCCCAGAAAGAACGTGAACAGGCGCGGCAAAAAGAACAAAGCGACAAGCAGCGCAAGTTCGATCACGCACAGGAGCGTTTGACGGCATGGTTAAAAGAGCAGGGTTGCGAGCCGCAACGCATTACCCTGGAGGCTTTTGAGGGCCTGCAAGCCGGTGAGCCTGCTCATTGGTTCCTGACGGTGTATGGCCGTAATGCCAGCGCCGCTGTGTTGACCCAGGAATTCAAGCTGGATGCCCAGCAGCAGGAGTTTCTGTTGCAGGCACAAGCCCAGCGTCAGGAACGTCAGCGTGAGCAGCGCCAGCAACGTTGGGCTTGGGAGCAGGAGTGTATCGGTTCCGAAGAAACCATGGCCTTGCTGGGGATTACCCGTCAGGAGTATGAGCTGTGGCTGGCGGACCGCCGTTTGCCCAGTACCAAGCTGGAAGTGCGCAGCGCAGCCGCTGGAGGGCGTGACCGCGTCGCCCATCATCCGGATTTACTGGCTGCGATAGATCAAAGCCAGATTGAGCAATGGCGAGAACAGCACGCCAGTACCCTGAGCAATCGTGAACGAGCGCAGTATCAGCGAGCCGCTGACCGCGCCCGCACGCAATGGCGTCAGCAACAAGTACTGAACCGGATCAGGACGCAGGAAGCGTGCGATTACGAGCTCGACCCGGAAGATCCGTTACGTCTGTGGTGGCACAAGGATGTGTGGCTGGCGGTGAATGTGCCCGTAGCGGGCGAGCGTCAGCATTGGCGCGCCAATGTACGCATGCAAGCGGCTGTGCCTTTGCCGCGTACTGGCTCGGAGCTGGATCGTCTGCCGGCGCGCGTGGCGGTCTTGTTCAATACGGCGGCTCAAAACCGTCTCTCCCAGCGTCTGGAAGATTCGCTGGATGCGTTTTTGCAAACCCAGCGCCCCCTGATTGATGGCTCGTCGTTTCTGGAACTGGCCAAGGCCTTGCGCATGGCCTTGGAAGAGGGCATCGAGCAAAAGGAAATCGAGGCCGGAGATTTTGAGAAGCGTCTGCTCAATGGCCCGGTGCGCCGCATTCTGGAGAGTGTGGAGCAGCAGCGTGCCCAGGACTTGATGCGTCTGGGCGATTTCCCGGAAATGTTCAGTCTGGCTCGTGGCATACGACGTCACCTGGTGTTTCGTTTGGGGCCGACCAATTCGGGCAAGACTCACGAGGCCCTGGAAGCGTTGATGGAGGCCCGCTCGGGGGTTTACCTTGCGCCCTTGCGCCTGCTGGCCATGGAAGTGCGCGATCGCTTGATGAATGCGGGCATCCCCTGCAATCTGGTGACGGGCGAGGAGCGCGTGATGGTGCCCGGCGCCCAGCACACCGCCTGCACGGTCGAGATGATGGACCCCACGATGGAAGTGCGCGTGGCCGTCCTGGACGAGATTCAAATGCTGCAAGACGAGCAGCGTGGCTGGGCCTGGACGGCAGCCTTGGTCGGTGTTCCGGCCCGTACCCTGTTTGTGTGTGGCGATGCCTCGGTGTTGCGCCCTTGTGAGCGGCTGGTGCGCTCCATGGAAGAGACCATGGAGCTGGAATTTACCGAACGCAAGACGCCACTGGAAGTGATGCCTTATCCGGTTGAGCCACCGCCCGCCACGGGCAGACAAGGGCGTCAACCTGCCGCCTGGCGTGGACGCAAGGATCGTCAGCGTGAAGCGCAGGGAGTGTCCAAGGGCGATGCGGTGGTGGCCTTCACCCGTAAAGATGTGTTGACCTTGAGTGCCCGCTACCGCGCCCAAGGCTGGAAAGTGGCCACGATCTATGGTGCGCTGGCTCCGGAAGTGCGCCGTACCGAGTCCGAGCGCTTTTCCCAAGGCGAGGCCGATGTGCTGGTGGCGACCGATGCGATCGGCATGGGTCTGAACCTGCCGATTCGCCGTGTGCTGTTCTCCACGGTGCACAAGTTTGATGGCCGCTCCATGCGCGTCCTGAACGCCACCGAAATCCGCCAGATTGCCGGCCGTGCCGGCCGCTACGGTCTGTACCCCAAAGGGTATGTGGGGGCGATGGATAAGCAGGACTTGAACCACATCCGTACGCAACTGCAAACTGAGGCACCCAGTGTGGATCTGCGTTTGCCCATCGCGCCCAGCCCCGAGCATGTCCAGGCGCTGGCGGCTTTGCTGGATAACAACAATATTGGCGCGGTGTTGCAGTATTTTGCCCAGAAGGTGGCCTCAGACAGTCCTTTGTTCCAGACGGCCGGCCTGAAAGATGCCATCGAGCTGGGTTTTTGGGTGGACCGCCTGGCACCGAAACTGGAGTTGCGCGAGAAGTTCACCTTTGCCTGTGCGCCGGTCTCGGTGGATAAAGATACCGAGCTGGATTATTTCAAACGTTGCCTGTCGGCCTATGTGGCGCAACGGCCGATGGCCCTGCCCCCGGCGCCCTCCTGGCTGAAGTCGGCCAGTCCCTCGCGTCTGGAGGATGCCGAATTGTTGAGCAAGCAGATCAGTCTGTACGCCTGGTTCAGCATGAAGTTTCCACAGGTGTTCGACCAAGGGCCCTGGCTGCCGGAAGTGCGCTCTCAAGTCAGCCGCTTTATTGAACGCAGTCTTTTGCACCAAAGCGGCTTTGGGCAGACCAGCCGCGAGGCGTTTGGAACACCCTCGCCCGGCAAGCGCTGAACCGGTTGTTAATCCCGGTGTCAGCGCGTTGGCCCGGGCGCCTCCCAGGGATTCGATCCTGTCTGGGGCGTTTGATACACTATGCTCCGTACGGAGGTGTCCGTACGGTCCGGTTAAGGGGTACCATGCCCCTATCCCTGCGCTGTTGTCTGGCGCCCTCCCTGTTTTCCAAAGCTATCTATGAATTACCGCAAGCTGACCTTGGTGTTGGCGGCGTTGGCGATGCTGGGGCCTTTTGCTACCGATGCCTATCTGCCGTCCTTTCACCGCATTGGTGTCGAATTTTCTGTTGACCAGTCAATGGTTCAGCAGACCTTAAGTCTGTATCTGTTCGGTTTTGCTTTCATGAGCCTGTTCTGGGGCATGTTGTCTGACAGTTTTGGACGTCGCCCCGTGATTTTGGCCTCCCTGATCCTGTTTCTGATCGGTTCGATTGGCTCTGCACTGGCCCCCAGTTTTTCCTGGCTGCTGTTTTTCCGTATGGTGCAAGGCTGTTCAGCGGGAGCGGGCCGGGTGGTAGGCCAGGCCCTGGCACGAGACTGTGTGCAGGGCGTCACGGCCCAGCGTTTGTTTGCCCATATCACGATGGTGTTCAGCCTGGCTCCGGCGATTGCTCCCGTGTTGGGCGGCTACTTAAGCAGCTACTCGGGCTGGCGCTCGGTATTTTGGATGCTCACGGTGCTGAGCGTCGCGCTGATCGCCGTGTGTTGGCGCCAGTTGCCTGAAACCTTGCCCGTGGCCTCCCGTCAGCCCTTGAAGTTGGGGGTTATTCTGGCTAATTACGTGCGCGCTTTGAGCAATGGCCGCTTTGTGTTGGCGATCTCGGCGATTGCCTTCGCATTTGGCGGTTTTGCCTTGTACATTTCGTCGGCAGCCAGCTTTGTGATTGGCGTATTGGGACTGACGGAGACGGCATTTGCCTGGCTGTTTCTGCCCTTTATTGGTGGCATGCTGGGTGGCTCGATAATCAATGCGCGTTTTGCCGAGAAGCTCGCCCCGGCGCGCATGATCCGCCTGGGCCTGGGCTTGATGCTGGGAGGGGCGGCATTTAACACGGTGTACAACCTGCTGTTTCAGGCAGAGGTGCCCTGGGCGGTGATGCCGATTTTTGTCTATGCCTTTGGCATGTCCATGGCCTTGCCAGGCATGACCGTGGTGACGTTGGGGACATTTCCCAGCATGCGCGGCCTGGCCTCCTCGGTACAAAGTGCCTGGCAAATGCTCTTGTTTGCTACCGTGTCCGGCGTAGTGGCCCCGCTCCTGTTTGAGAGCGGTTTGTTGCTGGCGCTGGGCATGCTGGCGGCAGCGGCCTTGTCAGCCGGTTTTTGGTGGTGCAGTCAGTTCCGTTCTCAGTGCAAGCGGGCCTGAGTCGGCTTCAGGCGCGGGGCGGCGTGTTGGTTGGCGGCTCTCGGGCTATCGCCTGATTCTCTGGCAGAGCTTCGCCGTGCTCGGCTGTGGCGTCTGGGCCCGAGGCCTTGCCGGTGGGTGCCGAGGGGGTAAACCATTGCACCAGTCCCATTCCGGCCAGAATCAGCAGCACGCCCAGGATGCGGCCCATAGGTACGGGACGGGGATTCAAACCCATCAGGCCATAGTGGTCGATCAGCATGGAGCTGAGCATTTGCCCGGCCACGACGCACACAATAAAGCTGGCCGCGCCCATTCGTGGGGTCAGGATCAAGGCCGCGCTGATGTAGATCACCCCGCCAATTCCGCCCGTCCAAACCCACCAGGGCGCCTGGGCCAATTGTGCGGTCACCGGTGCGGGGGCGCGCATCAGCCAAAGCGTGGGCAGAACCAAGGCGGCGCTGATGCACAGGGACACGAGCGTGGCCCAGAGTGGGTGACCTAGCATTTTTCCCAGGACGGCATTGCTGGCAGCCTGGAACGGCACCACCGTTCCCGCAAAAACAGCCACGAACAGGCTTATCAAAGCGGTACCGGACATAGACAACTCTCCATAGAAGCTAAAACCTTATCTTGCACTATTCGTAAAACTTATTGAAATTGATAGTGCGCACAGTCATTATTCGTTCTATGGATGAGCTACGTCGTATAGACCTGAATCTGATGCTAAGCCTGCATGCCTTGTTGACGGAGCAGCATGTGACGCGTGCTGCCCATCGACTGCATAAAAGCCAACCTGCGGTCAGTCACGCCTTGGCGCACTTGCGCCAGGTGTTTAACGATCCCTTGCTGATACGTCGAGGCTCGCGGCTGGAGCTGACAGCGATGGCGCTGCAATTGCAGCGTCCCTTGGAACAGGCTTTGCAGCAGCTCAATGCTTTGCTGGATACGGGGGGCTTTGACCCGGTCAGCGAGCAACGTGAATTTCGTCTGGCCATGTCTGATTACGGTGCGCAAATCGTACTGCCCCCCCTGATGCGACGTTTACGGCAGCAGGCACCGGGGATTCGGCTGGCGGTAAGCCAGGCCAGCCGCGAGGCCATGCTGGCCCAACTCAGTGATGGTGAGATTGATCTGGCCTTTGGCGTGTTCTCGGAAATGGCGGCCAGCTTGCAGGCGCAGACTTTGTTTGATGAGCATTTGATCTGCATCGCCGATCAAGCCAGCCTGAGCGGCGGGCAGCCCCTGGGCCTGGACGAGTGGTTGCAGCGTCCACATGTGTTGCTGGCCATGCGCCCCGGCGGCGAGAGCGAGGTCGACAAGGCCTTGAGCCAGCATGGCCTGCACCGGCAGATTGTGCTTTCCTTGCCGCACTGGAGTGCAGCGGCCCAGGTGCTGGAGGGCACGGACTTGATCCTGACAGTCTCCAGTCGTAGTGCCGAGCATTTACGCGATCAGGCCAGACTGGTGTTTTTCCAGCCCCCCCTGCCCATTCCCCCCGTCTTGTTTCAGCAGGTCTGGCATCGTCGCCGCCACACTGACCCAGCCCACGCCTGGTTGCGCCAGCAGGTGATGCAGTGCTGCCAAACCTAGGCTTTACC
The DNA here is from genome assembly GCF_047716895.1 of Alcaligenes sp. SJTW-7. Lineage (NCBI taxonomy): Bacteria > Pseudomonadati > Pseudomonadota > Betaproteobacteria > Burkholderiales > Alcaligenaceae > Alcaligenes > Alcaligenes sp. SJTW-7. The sequence goes on from NZ_CP136682.1 coordinate 349,169, forward strand.
CTTTATGACGGCCTATCGCTTGACGATAGGGCCTGCAGTTTCCGACAATTTACGCTTACCGTTGAATTTCGCTTTTTATCCGTTTAAACGACGGGATAAAACGTTTGGATGACGCTCTGCGACCGGTGTGTCGCGTTTTTTTACTCATTGTTGATGAACCCCGCTACTGCCTTGAATCTGGATGAAGACACCTTGCACAAAGAGGCACGAGCTTGGGTCAGCCGCCTGAAAACGTCCTCGCTGACCTCTCGTCAGGCTCGGGAGCTGCGCCGCTGGTGTGGCCGCAGCCCGTCCCATGCGTCCGCCTTTGCTCATGCTCGCGAACTGTGGGATGCCATGCCACAGCATCGCGAAGACTGGCTACGTGAGGCCAAGCTGACCCAAAAACGTGGCCATCGGCCTTTGCGCCGTGCCTTGCTGGGTGGCCTGCTGCTTGGTGGTGGTTTATACCTGGTCGCCAGGCCACCGTTGCAACTGTGGCCCTCGCTGGCAGATTTGCGTGCTGATTACCGTACCGGTGCGGGTGAGCAGCGGCGCGTGCAGTTGCTCGATCATGTCTGGCTGGACATGAATACGCGCAGTCGTTTGAATGTCAGCGATGATCCACATCTGGGCCGGGTCGTGGCCTTGCTTGAGGGCGAAGTGGAAGTGCGCCAGTCCGAACGTTCGGCATCGGTCTGTACCGTGTTTGCTGGTGCCGGGTCCATTCAGACCTTTAACGGCCGCAGCAATATTCGTTATGTGAATGGCGAAACCGAGGTGACGTGTTTGTCAGGCAGCGCCCAGGTGGATTTCGGTGGACAGGGTTATCGTCTGGCGGCCGGCGAGAGGCTGGTCTACGGACGCCACACCATCAGCGCGGTGCAAACCGTTCTGGAGAAGGATTTTCCTGCCTGGCGCCAGGGCCGGCTGGTCTTTCATGAACAGCCCTTGTCCCAGGTGGTGGCCGAGCTGAACCGATATTGGGCCGGGCACGTGATTCTACGGGACGCGTCCTTGGGTTCTATCCTGGTCAGCTTCGGGGTCAGTCTGGATAATTTGTCGGAGGCGCTGGACATCTTGCAGCAGCTCTACGGTCTGGATGCAATGCGTCTTCCCGGCGGGATTGCTCTGCTAAGTCGCGCCTGATTTTGGTACGCCCCCCTTGTCCTCGTCACAACAGGGCAGCGAATGCCGGTCGCTGCCGGCATTCGTGAACAACAAGAGCTACATACAGCGCAGAGGATGCCTGTCATAGGTAACAAGGCCAGGGTAATACCCTGGCCTTGTTTGCTTGCGACCTGGAGTCGTTCCTGCAGACCCGCTCCAGTACGGCCGCTGTGTAGCGTGGTCGCCGCTTATTCCTGCGCTTGCTCCGCTACGTGCAAGCGGCTGACGTGTACCGTGGCGATACGACGCTGGCTGACTTCGGTAATTTCAAAGCGCAGGCCCTCAGCTTCAACGACCGTGCCCACGGTGGGCAGGGAGTCCAGACGCTCCAGCAGGAAACCGGCGACCGAGTTGAAGCTGTTGTCTTTCAGGAGCAGATCGTCTGCTTCGACCGCCTGGGCCAGCAAGAGCAGATCTATGCTGCCGTCCACCTGCCACAGGTTGGGGCCGATCTGCTGGATGGCAGGCTGCTCGTCCTCGTCCGGGAACTCGCCGGCAATCGCTTCCAGAATGTCGATGGGTGTCAGCAAGCCCTCAATGGCGCCGTACTCGTCAGTGACCAGCACGAATTGGCCGTTGGACTGCTTTAGCATGGCAATCGCGCTCAGCACATCGGTGTGCTCGTGCACGATGATGGGTTCACGCAGATCCGGCCACAGCTTGACCTGTGGGTACTCGTCCAGATCCGCCAGCAGGTCCTTGGCGCGCGCTACACCGACGACCTGGTCCAGATCTCCCTGACAGACGGGCAAAAAGCTGTGGGGGGTCGCGCGCAACTGTTGACGCAAGGTGTCGGTGGTGTCTTCGATGTTCAGCCAGGTGATTTCCTGGCGAGGGGTCATCAGCGAGCGGATGGGGCGTTCGGCCAGACTGAGTACACCGCTGACCATATTGCGCTCTTCGGTGCGGAAGGTCTGTTCATCCAGATCCGGCTGGCCCTCGCTGCCACTTTCATCCTTGTCTTCATGCTTGCGGTTGCTGAGCATGCGCAGCACGGCCTCGGCGGTACGGTCACGCAAAGGGCGGCGCGACTCCGAACGCAGCAGACTGCGGCGGGCAATCTGGTTGAAGAACTCGATCAGGATGGAAAAGCCAATAGCGGCGTACAGATAGCCTTTGGGGATCTTGAAGCCCAGGCCTTCGGCGGTCAGCGTCAGACCAATCATCAGCAAGAAGCTCAAGCACAGCACCACCACGGTGGGGTGATTGTTCACGAAGGTGGTCAGTGGTTTGGAGGCCCAGATCATCAAACCGATGGATATGATAACGGCCGCCATCATGACAGGCAGTTCGTCCACCATCCCCACGGCGGTAATCACCGCATCCAGGGAGAACACGGCATCCAGCACCACAATTTGCGCCACCACCACACCAAAGCTGGCGTAAGCCTTGTTGGTGCTGGCGTGGTGACTGCCGCCTTCCAGACGCTCATGCAGCTCGCTGGTGGCCTTGAACAGCAGGAACAGGCCACCCAGCAGCAAGATCAGGTCGCGCCCCGAGAAACTGAGCGGGCCAATGGAGAACAGCGGCGTGGTCAGGGTAACCAGCCAGGAGACGATGGTCAGCAGACCCAGACGCATGATCAGCGCCAGAGACAGGCCGATCAGGCGAGCACGGTCACGCTGATGCGGGGGAAGTTTATCGGCCAGAATCGCGATAAAGATCAGGTTGTCGATGCCGAGAACAATCTCCAGCACCACCAGAGTTAATAAGCCGACCCATATGCTGGGATCGAGTAGCCATTCCATGATGTTGTCCTGTTAGACAGAGAAATAAGTGCAAAAACGCAAAACAAGCAGGGCGCAGGGGCGCGTCAGGAGTCAGACTCGTGGTGGACGATGCTCGGGGGCGAATTCGCAGCAAATAGCGGGCAGGGAATAAGGCGGGCAAGCCGAAGGCCAGGCATGCAGCCAGAACGACTGAACCGGGCAGGGCAAAGGGGTATCCGCATGGTCAGCGTACTGTTGCATGGGCGTATGCGCCAAAATGGCGCTGAGCTGCTGCAAAGGATGCTTTCCGGATTTGACTCGGTGGTCCACAGGCTCGGCCGCATCCGATTCGTGTTGAGCGAATAAGGCGGACTGACCACCTTGCACGGTTGCGTGGTAGTGAGAGCTGTAAGCCTGCAGGGGTAGGATGAGAAGTAAGACGACGACGAACCAACGTCTCATGGTGTCTAGGGAAAGTCTGTGACGACTCAGTATATCGTATGCGGACAAGTTCAAGGCAAGCGCAAGATCAAGTTCTGCTGTGTTGTGTATTCCTCACACAGGCGCCCTGGGTGAGTACCGGCTTCTCAATGGCACTGCCACGGAGCAAAAGTACACGACTGTTGTTCCCGCGCCGGGCTGCTGCAAGTCGGCCTGGCGTGGGCCGCCTGGACGGCGGCAAGCAATTAGTAACTAAATTAACAAACGTGATTTTTCTGACCGCGCTAGCATTAGCGCATTTTGTTACGTAGAGAGTGGAATGGGGCAGGCTTTTCAGGCCTTGAGCGTCTGGCAGGTAATGGGCGTGGGCTTATTGTTTTTCGGCGGCATCTACCTGCTGTTTGCACTGGTAACCCTGGCGCTGACACGATGGCTCTTGCCGGCTGTGGGCTGGGGGCGTCCTCTCGATACGCGTCCGTTGCGGCCCGGTCAACTGCGCCGGGAACTGAAGCAGTCGGGATCGGCCATTCTGATTTTCGGCCTGGGCATGGTGTTCCCCTGGGGGCTGCTGCAATTGGGCTGGGCGCGGTTGACGCCGGACGCCAGCGCCACCCGCATTGCCTTGGAAATTCTGGCCCTGATGATCTGGAACGATGTGCATTTCTGGGTGAATCACCGTTTGCTGCACACGCGTTGGTTGCGTCGTTATCATGGCCCGCATCATTCTTCTGTGGTGGTGACGCCGTTTTCCACCTACAGCTTTCACCCGCTTGAATCTCTGATGCTGGGCAATGTGATTCTGTTGCCGATGGTTGTGCATGATTTCAGCTTCTGGTCGCTCTTGTCGGTGCCCCTGTTCAGCCTGTTTTTCAATTGCATAGGCCACTCCAATTACGATTTTTTCCCCCATGTCTCCAGCCGGAACTGGTTGGCCGCCAGTCGTCGTCACCAGCGTCATCATGCCCAGTACAACGGGAACTATGGGTTTCAGTTCAGTTTCATGGACCGCCTGTTTGGCACGCGCCTGCCTGATCGCCCCGAGGAGGCGCGGGGATGAGTGCTGCGTGGCGTTTACGTCACCCGCGTGACTGGCAAAGCCTGCTGTACCTGATTGTCTACCCGGTCGTGATGGTCGCGCTGTGGCGGGGTGGCTTCTCCTGGATTCTGTATGGCTTGCTGCTGTTTTTGACACTGGGTATGGGTGTCATCAACCACAATCATCATCATGTGCGCATGTGGCGAGGCCGTCTGCCCAATCGCCTGACGGATTTCTGGCTGACCCTGTTACAGGGCCATCCCGCTTGCGTGTTCTGGCCGGCGCATGGCTGCAATCATCATCGCTATAAACATGGACAAAAAGACGTGGGTCGTACCTACCGCTTCTGGCGTGGCGATACCAACGACGCGCTGGGCTGGTTGATGCACCCCTTTGAAGCCGTGCTTGCGCTGTATCCGGCAATTTATGCCTGGCTGGGCCGCCTGCGCCGACACTGGCCGGGTGTCTGGGGCTATTGCCTGGCGCAGTACGGACTGTGGCTGGGGAGTTGGACGCTTGCCCTGGCCCTGGACCCAGTCAAGGGTTTTTTATACGTCATCGTGCCGCAGCTGCATGGTTTGCACTGGCTCTTGACCACCAATTATCTGCAGCATGCCCATGCCGATGGCAGTCATCAGGCCCATCAGGGCGGTCAATTGAGCTACGCGCGCAATTTTGAGGGGCTGGTCAACCCCTTGCTTTTTAATATCGGCCTGCATGTGGCCCACCATGAGCATTCGCGTGCGCATTGGTCGGAGCTGAAGCGGCTGCACGATACCGAATACCGAGCCCGCACCCCCGAGACCTTGAATGAAGGGGGGCTGGTGCCCTATATGCTGCGTGTTTTTGTGTTGGGTCTGTTCGTGCCCCGCTACCGCAGTCAAACCATGAACGCCGTGGGCCAGACAACGCATTGGCGTGATGGCGTGTAATCAGGAGTAGTGTTATGCCCGTGGCCTTTGATCAGGTCGTGATTCATCAGGCTCAGTGGTTTATGCCCGGCGAGCCGGTCGACAACGCCGCAATGGACAAGTTTATCGCCCCGCTGAACCGTATTTCAGGGCGCATCAAGCAGCGCATTCTGGCCGAAAACGGTATTGCGCAGCGCTATTACGCCATTGGGGAGGATGGCAGTACGCGCTGGAGCAATGCCACCATGGCCGCTAATGCCGTGCGGGCCTGCCTGGAGCAGGCAGGTTTGACCATGGCGGATGTGGGCCTGCTGGCCAGCGGGTCCTCGGGCGGGGACTTGCTGATGCCCGGTTTTGCCAATGCCATTCAGGGAGAGCTGGCGGCCCCGCCCCTGGAAGTGCATTCCGTTCACGGGATCTGTGCCGCGGGTGTCACGGCGCTGCAGGCTGTTGCCCAAGGGATTGAGCTGGGCACACACCGTCACGGTGTGGCAGTAGCCAGTGAAATGCCCTCGCGCTTGTTCCGCCGTTCGCGCTTTGCGTCACAAGATTATCAGGCAGATTTTGACTCCCATTTTTTGCGCTGGATGTTATCCGATGGCGCGGGAGCTGCGTTACTCAGCCACCAGGATCAGATTCTGCCTACCACGCAGGCCGGTGTGCGTTTGCGTTTGCGCTGGATTCATCAAAAATCCTTTTCCGGCGATTATCCCGTATGCATGCAGCTGGGCGCGGCGCGTGATTCGACGCGCAGCCATCTGGATTACGATTCCTGGTCTCAGGCGGAGCAGGATGGCGCCTTGTCCTTGCGTCAGGATATCCGTTTGCTGCCTCATTTGTTCGATATCGGAATTCACGAATACGTAAAACTGGTGCGAGACGGTTGGGTTGACCCTGAGCGCATCAGCCATTTCCTGTGCCATTACTCGTCCGAGAAGTTCCTGCCCGTGGTGGCGGACTTGCTGGAGCAGGCAGGCCTGGGTATTCCTGCCGAGCGCTGGTACAGCAATTTGCGCTGGCGCGGTAATACGGGCGCAGCCTCGATTCTGATCATGCTGGCCGAGTTCATGCGCGATCGGACCTTGACGCCCGGCGAACAAATCCTGTGCTACGTGCCCGAGTCGGGTCGCTTCATGACGGCCTACATGCTACTGGAAGTGGAGGCCTGCAATGCACCGGCCCCCGCCGTGTCCTACCCGTCTGCCAAGCAGGCGGCGGTGGCGTCCTGCGATCTGGTGGACATCGCTCCCCCGCACGACCCTGCCACGGCCCCACAAGGTTTGCGCGACTTGTTGACGCAATTGGCCCCTATCTGGCATGACTATCGTTCGCAAGTGTGGCGTACGCCTTTGCTGCGCAGCCTGCACGACGGCTCTATCCGGATGCAGGATTATCAGAAATGGATGGCCGACTGGATTCCCCAAGTGCGGGAAGGGGCTAAATGGATGCGTGAAGCCTGCGACTCCTTATCGCCCGCCTACGCGCCCTTGGCGGAGCTGATTCGTCTGCATGCTGGCGAAGAGCAGGATGATTTCAACATTCTGTTCGAGGACTACCGGCACGCAGGCGGTACCGCTACCGAGATAGAGCAATTGACGCGTAATCCAGGCGGTCAGGCGCTGAATTCCTATTTGCATGCTCTGGCGGCCAGCCAGGACCCGATTGGCTTGCTGGGCGCGATCTACATTATTGAAGGTACCGGTCAGCGCATTGTGCCGGCCTTACTTCCCTTGCTCAAATCCGCGCTGTCGCTGGAGCCGGATATGTACCGCTTCCTGCACTATCACGGCATGAATGACGAGCATCATCTGGCCCGATGGCTGATGGCGGTGGAATTGGCCCTGGACTGCGATGAAACAGGCCGTGCCGAGCAGATTATTATTGACACCGCGCGTCGTACCGCCGCCTTGTATCTGATGCAGTTCCAATACGCGAAAGAGTATTAAGACATGGACCCCATCCCGGATTTTTTAAGCAAACCGCATGACCCGCAGGACCCCAATCCCTGGCGGGCCCTGTATCTGGATCGCAGCACCCCCTTGCCAGACGAGGTCAAGCAGGCCTGGCTGACTGATTCCAGCTCGTCCTCGCGCCAGTATTTGTTGCCGTTTTTGCGGCCCCTGGCCCGTTTGACGATTGTGCTGATTCAGGTCGTTAAAACCTTTTTGCCGCGCAAATGGTCGCACTCGGGCCTGCTGCACCGCATTTTGGTGTGGGGCCTCAAGCGTTTTGTTTCGCCTCAGGCAAACTGGCTGATCTTGCGACACTTTCACCTGGGCTCACAGGTGCTGGCTTTTATTGCCGCCAACTCCCCCACCTCGGTGCCGACCACGCCGCTCACGCCCATGAATCTGGACGAATTGCGGGATCACACCTTTGTGAAGCACGATTTGAACCTGTTCAATTTCGTCATCCGTCTCAATCAGGCGTTGCGGGACAATCATCAGGAAATTGGCCCGCCGGAGCGGGTGGATTTTTCCATGATTCAGCCCGTGCCCCTGGCCTTGGAGGATATGCCCCAAGGTCCCTTGAACAAGGTGGACCTGCAAAGTGCCATCGAACTGTTCACGCCCTTGTATCAGTTGCTGCTGACCGATAACGACTTCTGGCGCGCGGCCAACTCCCTGCAGCTGGATGAGACCATTGGCATTTACGCGGCCAAGATCCTGCAGGCTCCTGAGCACCTGATTCTGGTGAACAATGGCCACCCTCTGGTGCCCATGTCGACCTTGCGAGCTGGCTACCGCCTGGTGCTGCACGGTCTGTCCACCGAGATGCTGCATAGCTTGCTCCATCAGATGAAGCAGGCGCAGGCGCTGCAGGAAAGTGCCCCGGTCGCCAATGAGCCACTGGACCCATGCACGGTTGATTCGCAGGCTTGATTACGAAACGGCTCATGATTGAGCCGTTTTTCCAGGGGCAGAGCCTGTCCCGGACACCCAGTTGTTCAGGCTCAAGACTCATCCGCCCCCGGTGTTCGTGGGGGCGGCGAGTCTGTTCGCCCCTTAATTGCGTTCGGTATACGCCATGTACAGCTCGTGAGCACGGGTTTCAACCGGGCCGCGAGCATAGTGGCGGTCGTCAATGCGATTGCAGTGCAGGACCTTGCCGTAATTGCCAGTGCTGAATACTTCATCTGCTTCCAACACGTCTTGTGGCGTCAGGCTGGCTTCCCGCACCTCCATGCCGTCATCTCGCAGCAGCTGCAGGACACGTCGGCGGGTAATGCCGTTCAGGAATGTGCCGTTCAGTTCGGGCGTCAGCACGATGCCGTCACGCACAATCCACAAATTGGCGACGGCAAACTCGGCCACTTTACCCTTGGAGTCCAGCACGATGGCGTTGTCAAAACCGCGTGCGCTGGCATCGCGCAAGATACGCTGGGTATTGGGGTACAGGCAGGACGCCTTGGCATCGGTGGGAGCCATGGAGGGATCGGGGCGCAGGAACTCGCTGAATGTGGCGCTAAAGCCGCTGTCGTCCGGCATGGGAGATTCAAAAATATGAATGGCCAGTTGGCTCGTTGACGGATCAGGCTGGATAAAACCGCCGGGTGCGAAATACAGCAGCTTGATGTAGTAATCCGTCGTGTGGGACAGTTTTTTCAGGCCCTCGTGTACCAGGTCGACGGTCTGTTGGGGGGTCATCACCGGTTCCATGCCCAGGGTGATGGCCGAACGGTTCAGGCGCTCACAGTGCAGGTCCAGATCCGGCGTATGGCCCTGAATGGAGCGGGCACCGTCAAACACCGTCGTGGCCATCCAGAAAGCGTGGTCAGTAGCGCCAATCAAGGGGGCGCTGGTGTCGCTCCATTGACCATTGGACCAGGTGATTTCGTTTTTGCTCATGGGCCTTTCTCCGAATGTTGGGGTGGCGGGGCGGCAATGGATCGCGCCCGTGTACTTTTTGCAGTACACATCATAGAGAGTAAAAGCCCACTTGCGGTGCTATCCGATAGGCAGGCCGCTTCCTCCGGGGTCAGGCACAGATAAAGTCCAGCTCGCCTAGCCCTTGAATGGCCGCCTGAATCCGGTCTCCGGCAGTGGCATACAGCATGGGCAGGCAAGAGCCGGTGATGATGACTTGCCCCTTTTGCAATCCACCGCCATGATGGCTGCCTTGATTTGCCAGCCAGATCAGCAGCCGCGTCAACTCGCCAGCGGGGTTTTGAGTTGGGCCTTGTAGGGGTGTTTGCTGTCCGACCTGCAAGCGCGCCCACTGCGGCTGGAGTAGTTTTCTGTCCTGTGCCGCCTTGCCTTGGACTTGATAGACCAGCGCACCATGACTGGCCAGATCTGCCAAGGTGGATAGGCGGCCTACCGTATCGCGTTGCGCAAAGCGGGACTCTACGATTTCGACCGCCACGCAGACTTGGCTGACCGCCTCCCAGATCTGCTCCAGCGAGTACGGGGCGTGACTGGGTGGTAGATCCTGCCCCAGGATCAGGCCAATCTCCACTTCCATGCCTCGCAAGTCCAGATCCGTGCCGACGGGCTCTGTTGGGTTGGCATGGCGAAAGCGCAGGGGTAGGGGCGCGCAGGTAGGGGGGGCCACTGCGGTGGCTGCACCTACTTTCCAGCCGCCGATAGGACCCAACACCTCCATTTGCAGTGCCTGGACAAGGTAGGCCTGCTCAAAAGACACCGGGCGTAGCGCTTCGGGCCAGTCCTGGATGGGGCGGTGTTCGTGGCGAGCCTGGAGCAGACGCCGTGCGCTTGCCAAACCGCTCGATTCTGGAGGGGCATTCATCGACACTTACCAGCCTAGCAAGCAACGACCCAGGGCAACGGCCACGGTAGCCTGCGTGGGTTCCACGACGGCAATCCCCAAGGCTTGCTCCAGCGCCTCTCGTTGACTGGCCATGCCCGCGCAGCCGAGTACCACCACATCAGCACCGTGCTCGTCACGCAAACGCCGGCCGACTTCTGTCAGGCCTTGCAGGGTTCTTTGCTCGTCGGCCAGTTCTGACACGCTCATATTGATGGCCAGATCGGCAGCGAGGCGGTCGGTGACGCCCATGGCCCCAAAGTAGCGCAGGTGACGCGGGATGGAGGCCTGCAATATGGAGAGCACGCCAAAGCGTTGGCCCAGCGTCAAGGCGGTCAGCACGCCGGTTTCGGCAATGCCCAATACAGGAACATCCACCGCTTCGCGCAAAGTGTACAGGCCGGGGTCGCTAAAGCAGGCCACCACATAGGCGGCGGCGTCTTCTTGGACGCTCAGGGCCTGGGCGCGCAGGTGAGGAATCAGGGTGTCAATATCGGTTTGGCTTTGTACACCCGCCGGGCCTTGGGGCAAGCGCAGGCAGGAGATGGCCGGGCCATCGGCCAGACGCAGGGGCTGGACGGCACGGTCCAGGCCATCCGTTACGATCTGGCTGGAATTGGGGTTCAGAACGTAGATATGAGGGCGACGATTCATGATGTTTTTAGGTTTGGGTGGGCGGCGGCCCGTTGTGATGGCTCAGTTTTTCTGATTGAAAGCGGCCTTGCAGGCCGACATACCAGTCCGAACCATGCAGGCGCCCGATCGGGTCGTAAGCGGCTATGTCAATGCGCCCGTCAGGCGTCAGGATGGCGTCGTCGCAGTGCAGATGCAGGATTTCGCCAATGACGATATGGCGTAGCGGGCCCAGGTCCAGTGCAGTGTGCAAGCGGCATTCAAACTGCACCGGGCATTGGGCGATGCGGGGCGGCTGCACTTGTGCACTGGGGGCCAGATTCAGGCCCGCTTGCAGGTGCTCGGCCTGTCCGGTCGGGTAGGCTATGCCGCAGATATTCATGGCGCGTGCCAATTTCGCGCTAATCAGGTTCACCACAAACTGTCCTGTTGCCAGGATGTTGCGGGTGGTGTCTTTCAGGCCATCGGCAGAGTGCGCGTCGTTTTCCAGGCCCAGCGCCAAGACGGCAGGCTCTGAGCCCATCACATTGAAAAAACTGAAAGGGGCCGTGTTCACGCGCCCCTGCCGGTCACAGGTGGTGACCAGGGCAATGGGGCGCGGCAACACGGTGTTGACCAACAAGCGGTAGCGTTCGCGTTCGCCAAGCTGATCGCAGGACCAGTCCATGTCAGCTCTCCAGGTGCTGGTCCAACATGACAATGCTCTGATACAGCACGCGTGTACCATCCAGCAACTGCTCGGAAGTAATCGATTCTTCGGGGCAATGGCTGCGACCATTCAGGCAGGGAATGAAAATCATGCCGATAGGGCCGCTGGGGGCCATGTAGACCGCATCGTGACCGGCTCCGCTGGGCATCACCATGCTCGGGTAACCCAACGCACTGGCGGCCTGCTCGATGATGCTCATCACATCGGGCGTGCAGTCCGTGGGCTTGGCCAGGCTGACTTGCGCCGCGTCCAGACCCAGGCCCATGGCCTCGATGTCCGGGCGCAACTGGGCCAGCAACTCCTCGGTGAAGTTCTGCATCAGCTCCTGGCGGTCGCTGCGTACTTCCACCATCATCTCCACACGGCCGGGTACGGCATTGGAGGCGTTGGGCGTCAGGTTCAGGTTGCCAATGGTGGCGACCAGATAGTCTGGCCCTCCCAGCGCACGGCGGGCCTTGCGGTCCACTTCACCGATGATCAGGCTGGCACCGACCAGGGCATCACGACGTATGTCCATGGGGGTGGTGCCGGCATGGTCAGGGCGACCGGTAATGATGATGCGATGGCGGCAAATGCCCACGATATTGCTAACCACGCCAATGGGCAGATTGCGCGACTCCAGCACGGGCCCTTGTTCGATGTGCAGCTCGACAAAGGCGGCAGTATCGCCAGGGGCACGACGGGCCTGGGCCAGTTCCTGGGGGCGGCCGCCGATGCGGGCAATGCCTTGCGCCAGTGTTTCGCCCTGTGGATTGCGTTCGGCCAGCATGGCTTCGGACAGGACACCGCCCATGGCACGGCTGCCTACGCAGGACACGCCATAGTCGCTAGGTTCCTCAGACAGAAAATCCACCACTTCAAAAGGATGGTCCAGCTCGATGTCCTGCTCGTTCAGGCAACGGGCGACTTCCAGCCCGGCCAGCACGCCGATAATGCCGTCGTAGCGTCCGCCATACATCACGGTGTCGCAGTGTGAGCCGGTTGTAATCGGCGCCAGCCCAGGCTTGCGCCCTTCACGGCGACCGATCAGATTGCCGGCGGCGTCCATGCGTACGCTCAAGCCTGCTTGCTCGAACTGTTCCCGCAGCCACTGACGTGATTGCAGAAACAGATCGGAGAAGGCGCGGCGGGTCCAGGGCTGGTCGGGCAATGTGAACCTTGCCAGCTCCTGGGTGCTGCGCCACAGGCGCTCCTGATTCAACAAGGGCATGGCCAGACTCATGACAATTCGCCTGCTTTGTGCGGACGGATGAACTGACCGTCGCCCGCGGCATTGCGTATGGTCTTGCCGTCCCAGGCCAGTTGTCCTCGCACATAGGTGGCTTCCACACGTACCTGAAACTCGCGGTCCTCAAAAGAACTCCAGGTCACGGCGGACAGGCTGGTGGACGGGTCAAAGCGGTAGGTGTCGGGTTTGACGATCACGATGTCGGCATCTGCACCTACATTCAGCGAGCCCTTGCGGTGTTCCAGCAGGAAGTGTTGGGCCGGGCCCCAGCACAATTGCTTGACGACCATGGTGGGGGAAATGCAGTGCTCGGCGCAGCCGGTCCAGAAGGCGGGCAGCAGCGTTTCCAGACCAGGACCACCGGAGGAGTTCTGAAACACGTTTTCAAACTGTTTGCGCTCCAGGCCCCAGCTTACGTGGTCGGAGGACACGAAGGTACATTCGTCGTTGGCGATGTGGGTCCAGAGCAGATCCATTTCCGCTTTGGGACGAATGGGTGGGTAGTGTTTGGTCTTGGCACCAAAGCGGCGGGTATGCTCCTCGTGGTTCAGCATCAGGTACTGCACGCAGGTTTCGATCGAGGCTTTGTGGCCGGCCCGGCGATACATATTGCAGATCTCAAAGCCACGCGACAGGGAGACGTGTACGGCGTGGGCACGGGCGCCGGTCTGGGCCCCGATTTCATAAATGGCGCTGGTGGCCAGGTTTTCGATCAGGGGGGTATGGGCGCGCAAGAACGCGTCCCAGCCTGTATCACCCGCTTCAACCATGCGCTTGATGTTCTTGCGGGTCAGCTCCTGGTCCTGGTTATGCACACCGCAAGCCAGACCGGAGGGGGCGATCAGGCGAAAGGCTTCCATCAGAATGTCTTCTTCCACACGCGGGAAGCGGTTGGGGCTGGCTTCAAAGGTTGAGAATTTGAAACCGCAGACACCGCCTTCAATCAGGCCGGCGGCCGCTTCCAGACCGTGCTGGTCATTCAGGGTGCCGTAGCAGGCCACGTCCACATGGCAATCGCTTTCAATGCGGGCAATCTTGTCTTCCAGCTGCGCGCGGGAGGCCACGGGTTCGGGGTCGTCATAAGGCATTTCCACCATGGTGGTGACGCCACCGGCTGCCGCCGCCCGTGAGGCCCAGCCCAGCCCTTCCTGATTGGCCTGGCTGCCGGAGTGCACCTGACCGTCCAGCACGCCGGGCATGACCCACATGCCACGCGCATCCACATGTTCACGGGCTGAAGGAGCCGCGCCAATACCGCGTGCGGCCACCCGGCCCTCACGCACGGCGACCCAGCCGTCCGTGATGATGCGGTCGCGCTCAACAATATTTCCTCGTACTACCAGATCAAAATCGCTCATTGTCTTCCTCCTTGAAGGGCTCGGACCCGCCTAGCTCGCGTGTCCGCAATCGTGTTCGTTTCCATGATTGAAGCAAATCCATTCATGAATGTCGTATGCCTATTTATCTGTAAAACATAACGTCATGTTAAGTCTTGGCTGGGGTGTGCCCAGCGCTGCACGTGATAGCGGTCATGGCCCAGGCACAGGCAGAAAGAACCTACGGCCTTGGCCAGTTTTTCCGTGATGTGGCGCTTGTCGTAGGTATTGCGTGTGATGCGTTCCTGGGCCTGCTCCACTTGCTGTCGCAGGCGCGGCATATTCACTTGTGTTAACTGTCGGTCGCGCACGGCAAACCGGCCGTCGACCATTACGTGGCGCAGGGCCAGACCGTCTTCCAGATGCACGAGCTGATTGACCGTGTTGTTATGCGGAATCCAGTTGATATGGGCCAGATCCAGAAACACGATATCGGCCTTGCGACCCGGCTCCAGACGTCCCAGTTGCTCGCCCATGCCCAGGCAGCGGGCGCTGCCTTCGGTGGCCGCGTACAGCGCTTGTTCGGTGGTAATCCAGCGTTCGGTATTGGGGCCACGCACCTTGGATGAGAAGGAGGCCAGGCGCATGGCTTCGTACATGTTCTGGTTATCGCCACTGTTTGAGCCGTCCGTGCCCAGACCCACGGTAATACCGCGCTCCAGCATGGCATTCACATCGGCAATCCCATTGCCCAGACGCATATTGCTGCCGGGGTTGTGGGCCACCATGGCTCCGCGCACCGCCAGAATGTCCAGGTCGCGCTCGTCCAGCCAGATGGCGTGCGCCAGGGTGAAACGGGGCGAGATCAGGCCCAGCTTGTCCAGGTGTTGAACAATGGTGCTGCCATAACGTTTCATGCCGGTCAGGGCTTGCACATAGGACTCGCCAACGTGGCTGTGCAGGCCGATATCGCGCTCCGCGCTGATTTCACCACAGCTTTGCAGGAACTCGTCCGAACACAACATGGGAATGGTCGGGGCCAGGGCCACGCGAATGCGGTCGGCGTTGCGCTGCTGGTCCAGAAAGTCCGTCAGCCCCGATAGCGTGGCCCGGAATGATTGCGGTGTCAGTTGGGCCACAAACTTCTGCAAGTCCTGGGGCAGGGCTTCGATCAGGCCGGGCACGGACTGGTAAAAGGACAGGTCGGCCATCATGGGCGCGACCGTGGCCCGCATGCCGGCATCCACATAGGCCTGGGCCACGGCATTCATGCCTTCGGCAGTGGGTACAGGCACCTCGGAGTACAGGTCGTAGCTGGCGGTACAGCCCTTGAGCAGCATTTCGGCCGCATTGAGCTGCGTGCTCAGGTATTTGTCTTCCAGATGGCGGTCGCCATTGATCCAGGGGCCAGCCGTCAATAACAGTTCCAGTGACCAGCGATCTCCCATGGCCTTGGCATAGGTGCCATGGCCGTGAGTGTGGGCGTTGATCAAGCCGGGATGCAGCAATTGGTCGTCCGCTTGTACCACCGTGGCATCGACGGGGACGGGCAAGCCGGGCGGGCCCATGGCTTCGATCTCGCCATTCTTGATCAGGATGTCCAAAGGCTCGGCCTTGGCCTGGGCGTGGGACAGCACCAGGCCACCACGGATGACGGTATAAGGGGAGGTCATGATCAGCTCCGATTGTCTTTGATCGCCCACGGGAACAGGATGCGTTCGGCGGCGGAAATCACCTGGAAGAACACAATGCCCAGGACCGACAGGATGGCCATGGCACCGAAGGCAACCGGCGTCTTGAAAAAGGCGGTGGAGGTCGTGATCAGGTAACCCAGACCTTGGTCGGCCGCCACAAACTCGCCCACCACGGCGCCCACCACGGACAAGGTAATGGCCACTTTCAGGCCCGAGAAAATAAAGGGCACGGCAAAGGGCAGGCGAATGCGGAAAAACTCCTGCAGGCGGGTGGCGCGGCACGCACGCACCAGCTCAATCAGCTCGGGTGGCGCTGCGAGCAGGCCTGCCGTCATGGAGATCACCAGCGGGAAGAAGGCGACCAGAAACGTCACCACCACACGGGGTAACTCGGTGGGGCCGAAGATAATGACCAGGATCGGAGCCAGAGCCACCTTGGGGATGGATTGGGTCAGGATCAATAAGGGATAGATGGCCTGCTCAAAAAAACGTGAATAGGTAATCAGCACGGCCAGCGGGAAGCTCACCGCAATGGACAGCAAAAAGCCCAGCATGATGGTGCGCGTCGAGACCAGCGTATGCATCAGCATGGCTTCTTTCATCTGCATGGAGTCGGCCCAGATGCGCGAGGGGGCGGGCACCAGGTATTCAGGGATGTCAAACAGGCGGCTGGCCAGCTCCCACAAAATGACCACGGCAATCAGGGTGATGGCCGGGACGGTAATTTCATTGAAATCGCGCAGGCGCAGCCGTCGTTTATAGACGGGCGTGACGCCCAGGGTTTGAGCTTGCTCACTCATCACGCCACCTCGTGTTGGAAAATAAGTTCACGCACGGTAGCGGCACAGCGCGTAAATTCCGGTGTGCCCACCAGGGAAAAGTCACGTTCACGCGGCAGGCTCACGTCCAGAATCTCGGTAATCTGGCCGGGGCGTGGCGACATGACCACGATGCGATGCCCCAGCATGACGGCCTCGGAAATCGAGTGCGTCACAAACACGATGGTTTTGGGGTCTTCGTACCAAAGGCGCAGCAACTCCAGCGTCATGGTCTCGCGGGTCAGCGCGTCCAGAGCGCCAAAAGGTTCGTCCATCAGCACCACTTTCGGGTTGTGAACCAGTGCGCGGCAAATGGCGACGCGTTGCTGCATGCCACCAGACAACTGTTTGGGATGATGGTGCAGGAAATTGCCCAGACCTGCGGTGGTCAACAGGCGCGTGGCGCGGCTGCGGGCCTGATCGTCCAGGCAACCCATGATGCTGGACGGCAAGAGGGTGTTGTCCAGAATATTGGCCCAGGGCACCAGGGTCGGGGCCTGGAACACAATGCCGGTGTCCTGGCGGGGGTGGGCAACGATTTCATCATCAATACTGACGGTGCCGCTTGAGGGCATCAGCAAGCCGGCAATCAGGCGCAGCAGGGTGGATTTCCCGCAGCCCGACGCGCCGACGATGGCAATGATTTCGTTGTCCTGGATGTCCAGATTGATGTGTTTCAGTGCCTGAGTCTCGCGCTCGGTATGACGACCGTAGATCAGGTTCACGTCTTGAATGCGTATCACAATGCGCTCCTAGGGCGCGCGCCGGCCCGCCGGGGCCAGCCAGCGCTCGCGAAAATCAGCGTGGCTCAGGGCTTGGCCGTGCCGTTGGCCTTGACGATGAACTGGGTGTCGTAGGCTTGGTGATAGTCCCAGGCAGGGTCCAGGCTTTGTGCCTCCGCCACCGCTTCATAGGTGTTTTTCATGCGACCCTCTTCCAGGCTGCCGACACCGTGCTCCTTGCTGAAATCGGTGTAGATGTAGCCCAGCACGGCGTTCAGATTGCCCATGCAGTCATCCCGGTCAATTTCAGGATTGGCTTTGACGTGGGCCTGACAAGCCGTGTCCGGGTCCTTGCGGGCGGCGTCCCAGGCCTCGATGGTGGCGTTCAGAAAGTTCTGCACCATCTGTGGGCGTTCGGCCAGCGTCTTGTCAGTGGTGAAAACGGACAGGGCGTAGATGTTGAAACCCTGGTCGCTAAAGGGCAGCACCACGATCTCCTTGCCAAAACGCTTGGCCTGTTTGTTCTGGTAGTAGTAGTTGGTGGCCAGGAAAGGGGCGGCGTCCACTTTGCCGTTAATCAGCAGTGGCGCCATGGAAGAACCGTCGACGGTGACCCACTGAATCTTGTCGGGATCGGTATTGGCTTTGCGCGCCACCATGGGGAAGTACAGCTTGTGGCTGTTGCCGGGCGAGACGGCAATTTTTTTGCCCTCCAGGCCGGAGAAGTTGGTGATGCCCGAGTCCTTGAGCACAAACAGGGAATGGGCCGAGTGCGAGAAGGTGGACGCAATGGCCTTGATGGGAGTCTGGCTGTTCTGGCGCGAGGTCAGAATGGCGGAAATGTCGGCCAGACCAATATCGGCGGCACCACCGGCTACCTTCAGCACGGTGTCGCCCGAACCTGTGCCGCGGGTGATCTTCAGGTCTATGCCGTGTTTCTCGTAAATCCCGTTGGCAATGCCCGAGTAATACGGGGCATAGTCGCCGGTGGGAATGAAGTCCAGCATCAGATGAACGTTGTCAGCGGCGTGGGCGGTGGGCGCAGCAGCGGCCAGTCCCACGCCCAGCACTGCCAGGGTGCGAGCAAGCAGGGTTTGCATGGTTTTGTCTCCGTGTCGTAGTAATGAGGCCGCTCTGTAAGCCCGGTGCGATCAAGGCGCGCCGGGATGGCAGCTTGAAAAAATTGAAACATAGGCCACTTAAAATGTCTTATGCTTATTTGTGCTCGAAACATAAGGCTACGTTAAGGGATGTTGCTCAATCTTCGTCAAATCGAGGTTTTTCGCGCCATCATGCTGACCGGTTCGATCAGCAAGGCAGCGCAACTGCTGAACGTGTCGCAGCCGGCCATCAGCCGCCTCCTGTCCTATACCGAATCACGCATTGGTCTGGTGCTGTTTGAGCGCATCAAAGGGCGGCTGTATCCCACGCCCGAAGCGCGTCGGCTCTATCAGGAAGTGGAGCAAGTCCATAACAGTGTGCAGCGGGTCAACGAGGTGGCGACCGACTTGATCGAAAAGCGTCATGGCAGCTTGCACATTGCCGTCAGTCCCAGTTTGGGACAGACCTTGATTCCCATGGCGGTGACGCGTTTTCGCCGGGCCTTTCCGGATGTGAAGGTCTATGTGCGTACCCTGATTTCCAGCGACCTGGTACAGGCTTTGGTCACGCAACAGGCCGAAGTGGGCGTGGCGATTGTGCCCCTGACCCATCCCAGCCTGCACGCCCAATCCATTTACGAAAACCATCTGGTGGCTGTGCTGCCAGCCAGCCATCCGCTGGCTGACAAGCAGGAGCTGGACGCCCGTGACCTGGAAGGTCTGGACCTGATTGGCTATGGCAATGACACCCCTTATGGCCAGATGGTGCAGCAGTTGTTCGGCAACCGTCCCGGCATACCGCAGCTGGCGGTAGAAGTGCGTCTGACTCATATTGCCTGTGCCATGGTGCAGGCCGGCGCGGGAATTGCGATTGTGGACGAACTGGCCGTGGCCGGTCGCGTCTGGCCGGATGTGGTGGTACGACCGATCAATCCGCGCACCACCATGCCCTTGCACATGCTGCATTCCAATGTGGTGCCGGTCTCGCAACTGGCACACGATTTCATGGAAATGGTGGTCTCGACGGCTTCCCGGGGCATGCGGGCGGGTTGGGCCTGAGTGGCTCGTTCATTACTCAAGCCCTAGTCCTGCACGGCGTCGCTGGCGCGTCGTCCCCTTTCTCATAGAGAAGTCTTGTTCCGGTTGCGCTATTGGCGCCTGCCGAACCTTGCCTGCAAACGCCATGTTATGCAGGCGGCAGCCTTATTGGCTTAATGCAATGTTATGAAGAGTTAATAAAAAAGCATATGACATCAAGGTTTTGCCAACCCTAGAATGAACGCACTACAAACAGAAAATAATGGCAAGGAGACAACAATATGCAAGGTGTAAACACCATTGCCGCGTGGGTCGCGGCTATTTCTCGCACACGTACTCCCTCTCAAGGGGGACATGCCCGTTTGGGACGTGCCCGTCTGGGCAGGAAAGCGGGTGTGATGCTGGCGGCTGTCGCTGCAAGTCTGGCCTTGAGCCTGCCTGCACAGGCGGACAATCCCAATCAGGGCAAAAAGTTCAAAGTGGCCGCGGATGTGGGCCTGGTGCCGTTTTTCATGCGCGGCGCCGATGGCAAGCTGGATGGTTTTTCCAACGATCTGACCCAGGAAGTAGCCCAGCGCATGGGCTATGACGGTGCCGAGGTCATCGACACGCCGTTTTCCGCCATTTTTGCGGGCCTGTTTTCCAGTCGCTACGACATGGTGGCGGCGCCCACCAACACCACACGGGAACGGGCCGAGCAAATGCTGTTTGCCGAGCCGTATATGGCAGGCGGTCTGAGCTTTCTGGCTAAAAAAGGCGCAACGGTCAATACGCTGGATGATCTGAAAGGCAAGACGATTGCTGTCAATAATGGCAGTTTCTCGGATCGCTGGTTGCAGGATAACCAGGATAAATACGGCTACAAGATCCAGCGTTTCAACAAGAATACCGATGCGGTGCAGGCGGTGGCTATTGGCCGCGCGTTTGCCAATATGTCCGAAACGCCATTGGCCCGTTACATTGCCACGCAAACCCCTGCTCTGGCACCGGTGTACGACATGACGACCGAAGCCAACTATGCCTTTGCGTTTCGCAAGGACGATACGGCTTTGCGCAATCGTGTCGACGAAGTGCTGGAATGCATGAAGCAGGATGGATCGCTGTCCAAGCTGCACATGAAATGGTTTGGCACTGAACCCAATGCCGGCACCGCCATGACGGTGATCTTCCCCGGCTATGGCGTGCCTGATTATCCCGGCTACGAGCCCACCGGGCACACCCCCGACTGCTCCCGTCCTTAAGGCGCTTTTGCGCTGATTTTCCAGCTATACGGCCCTGCTGGGCCGGTTCCCGCCTGCCCGGATGGCAGGCGGTCAAGGAGCGACCATGAGTGAGATTGTCCGCATCCAGGGCTTGCGCAAATCCTTTGGGCAGGCCGAAATTCTTAAAGGCATAGACCTGAGCGTCAACACCGGCGAAGTTCTTGTGATGATTGGCGGGTCGGGTTCGGGAAAAAGTACCTGCCTGCGTTGCATCAACCGTCTGGAGACCCCCACCAGCGGCACGATTATGGTGGCGGGCAATGAAGTGACCTGCCCTCGCACCGATCTGAATCAGGTGCGCCAAAACATAGGCATGGTGTTTCAGGGCATCCATCTGTACCCGCATATGACGGCGCTGGGCAATGTGATGCTGGCGTTGCGCAAGGTGAAAAAAGTACCCAAGCCACAGGCCGAGGAACTGGCCCGTCATCACCTGGAGCAGGTCGGTCTGGCCCAGCGCATGGAGCACTATCCCAGCCAGTTGTCCGGCGGTCAGCAGCAACGTGTGGGCATTGCCCGTGCGCTGGCGCTGGAGCCCAAAGTCATGCTGTTTGATGAACCTACTTCGGGCCTGGACCCTGAACTGGTGGGGGAAGTGCTGAACGTGATGAAACGTACCCGTGATGCAGGCATGACCATGGTGATTGTGACCCACGAAATGCATTTTGCCCGCGAGGTGGGGGACCGCATTGTATTCATGGACCAGGGTGTGATTCTGGATCAAGGCAGTCCCGAGGACATTTTGGGCCAGCCGCGTCACAAGCGCATTCAGGATTTTCTGAGCCGCATGCACTGAGGCCCGCCATGGAGCAGATTCTTTATTACTTCTTTAACTGGACGCTGATCAGCCCCTACCTGCCTGAGATATTGCAGGGCTTTTGGGTGACGCTGCAAATGGCCGTCATGACCGTGGTTCTGGGCACGGCCCTGGGTCTGGCACTGGCGGTGCTGCGCTGTTATGGCTGGCGTCCAGTCAATATCCTGATGACGCTGTATGTGGACGTATTCCGTGCGATTCCACAACTGGTCATTATTGTGTTGGTCTTTTTTGCTTTGCCGTCTGTGGGGATTGTGATCGATCCTATGCCAGCCACGGTGCTGGCCTTGAGTCTGGTGCTGTCCGCCTTTGCGGAAGAGATCTTTTGGTCCGGTATTGCAGCGGTGCCGACCGGGCAATGGGAAGCGGGGCGCTCGACAGGCATGGGTTTCAGCCAGACGCTGTTTGCCATCATCTTGCCGCAGGCCGTGCGGCTGGCGATTCCCCCACTGACCAATCGTGCCATCGGGATTACCAAAGGCACCACGCTGGGCTCGGTCATCGCTGTGCCTGAATTGCTTAACGTCTCCAGCAACATTCAGTCCACCATTGCCAACCCCACCGCCTTTACGGCCGGGGCCTTTTTGTTCTGCCTGATTTTCTTCCCCTTCGTGTATCTCACGCGGGTGCTGGAACGGCGCTATGCGATCAAATCGTAGGAGGGATGCGCGATGGAATTGATCGATACCTTCCTCAATCCGACGATTCTCGCCGCCAGTTGGCCCTTGTTGCTGCAGGGCTTGTGGCTGACCGTCAAGCTCTCGGTCATTATCGTGCCGCTGGCTGCCTTGCTGGGTCTGGTGATTGCCGCTGTGCACTATCAGCAGCATCGCTGGCTGAACCGGCTGATTTTGCTGTACGTGGACTTTTTCCGGGCCTTTCCGCCTTTGGTGCTGCTGATCTTCATTTATTACGGCCTGCCGTTCCTGGGCCTGCCTCTGAATGAGTTCTCTGCCACGGTGCTGGCCCTGGTTCTGAACAGTAGTGGCTATTTTGCAGAGATTTTCCGGGCGGGCCTGGAGTCGGTGTCACCGGGGCAAAATGAGGCGGCTCGCTCGACGGGACTGAATGCCCGCCAGGCCATGGCCTATGTGGTAGTGCCGCAAGGTGTGCGGAATGTGATCCCTGATCTGGCCAGCAATACGCTGGAAGCTATCAAACAGACCTCGATTGCCTCGGCCGTGGCCTTGCCCGAGCTGTTGCGCTCGGCCCAGATCATGCAGGGTGAGACCTACAGCCAGACACCGCTGGTCGCGGCCGCGCTGATTTACTTCATTCTTCTCTGGCCCTTGGTACGCATGATTTCGCGTATGCAAAAGCCGTTTGTCATTCCACGTTGAGCCTGAGTGTCATTATGAAAAATAAAGGTGTCTTTTCCATTTGCCCGACCCCTTTCAAACCGGGTGGCGAGCTGGATTTGCAAAGCCTGGTCAGTCTGGTGAATTTTCAGCTGGAGGCCGGTATACACGGACTGGCGATTCTGGGGGTGATGGGCGAGTTGCATAAGCTCAGCACGTTCGAGCGTCGGCGTGTTATTGAAACGGTGGTGGCCGGCGTGCGTGGCGCAGTGCCGGTCTGGGTGGGGGTGCGGGCCATGGGAACGGCAGCCGCGGTGGAGCAGGCTCGCAGTGCCGAGGACCTGGGAGCAGATGCCATCTTTGTCGCACCCCTGGCCGGGGCGGACGACGAGATGCAGGTGTCTTTTTATCGCCAGATCGTGCAGGCCATTCGTATTCCCGTCGTCATTCACGACTTTCCGGAATTGTTTGCAGCCCGTATCAGCCCGGCTTTGGCGGTGCGGCTGAAAGAGGAGGCGGGAGTATCCATTCTGAACTCCGAAGATCCCCCTGTCGGCCAGAAAATCACCGCCGTGCGGGGTTTGTCAGGGGATGCCTTGCCCATTTTGAGTGGCTTGGGCGGCATGCATTTTCTGGAGGAATTGCAGCGGGGTGCCGATGGTGTCGTGACAGGTTTCTCCTTTCCGGAAATTCTGCTCAAAGTCTATGCGCTGTATCGGCAAGGCGAGCAGCAAGAGGCCGCGCGTGTGTTCGACCGTTATTGCTCGCTGATCCGTTACGAGTTTCAACCGCTAGTGGCACTGGCGCTGCGCAAATATTCCTACATGCGCCGTGGCATCATCGCCTGCGACGCCACCCGCGATCCAGCCACGGCGCTGGATCACCTCAGCCGTGACGAGTTCGAGGCTGTGGTACGCCGTGTGGGCCTGGACTTGTCCGTCACGGGTGTGCAAACCGTTTAAACCTTGCTGCACTTGTTGTCATTGCCGGATAAACATCGAGAATCCCCTCGCTGTTTATCCGTTTTTTATTTTTTGCTTGCGTCACTTCTTCTTCTTCTTCTTCTTCGTTTTGGGCCCTGGTAGAGCGGAGCTGCGTCCGAAGCAGGAGGCTGGTGAGATAAGGAAACAAGGAGCGCAAAAGTGGCTGCATGTTTAGAGAGTGTCTCGTGAAAACGCCGGTCTGGGCCGGAGGGCCGTCCTCCGGGCTTGGCTCCTTGCCGGTGCTACGCACCGGTACCCTGGTCAGGCGAGCTATTCGGGCGCGTCCTGAACTCGCGAAAGTGCCTTGTCCCCCGGACAAGGCACAAGCATTGCGCTCAAACAACAGGACGCTTGAACCCCGAATAGCCAGCCTGCCTGCGGCAAGAAGCCTGAATCGCCCGGAGGACGGCCCCCCGGGCCAGACCGGCTCACAATGACTATTAATACAAGCCCTGCCTGCTTCTAGGGCCTGGCCGTAGGTGGTTCTTTCGGCTTATGTAGCGGCGTTAGGGGCTTGAGGGTGTCGAGGTTTGCGTGTTGATCGTCACTCCCATCCGTTAGCGGTGGGTGTGGGCAGACACAAAAGTACAAGCCAACTCCTCACTATTGAGTGCCTGACGCTTTGTGGGAGCATGCGCCTTGCTTGGAGTATCCCGCTCAACAAACTGTCGTGCGTAATCTGGAGTTTGTCATTTGTCGTTTGTCGATTCTCTTTGACGCTAAAGCCCAAGCTGCCTGGGTGTTGCCCGCGTTTTTGAAGAGGCTCGAGTCGCGCAGTATGATCAAGCATTCTGCCTTTGGACCGGAATTGCCATGTTTGCCTATGTCGGGCTGCGTACGGCCTGCTTTGACACGCCTTTAGGGACGATGCGTCTGTTGGTCGATGCTCAAGGTGGTTTGCTGCGTCTGGACTTCGAGCAAGAGACCGTGCATGGCCTGACCGCCGAGCAACGGGCCGGTCTGGTGCCTGCACCGGAGCTGGCCTTGCCGGTACAGGCACAACTGGATGATTATTTCGCCGGTCGTCGGCAGCAGTTTGATCTGCCCTTTCGCCTGCAAGGCACCGAGTTCCAGCAACAGGTCTGGCAGGCTTTGCTGACCATCCCCTACGGCCAGACCTGGACCTATGGTCAGATGGCCGATCATCTGGGCCGCCCCAAGGCCGTGCGCGCGGTCGGTCAGGCCTGTGGCCTCAATCCCATCAGCATCATCGTGCCCTGCCACCGCGTGCAGGGAGCCAATGGCATGTTGACCGGCTTTAGTTCCGGCTTGCATCGCAAAGCCAGCTTGCTGCACTTCGAACGCCGCGTCCATGTGAGCGGCGTGGGCGACATTCAAGCCAGCCTGCCCGCCCAGCTCGATTTGTTCTAACGCAGGTCGGGGTGCACTCCGTACCCAAATCAACAAGCCCTCGTGCACAGAATCACAAGTCTGGGCTTGGCCTCGTCCCTATACTGGATTCGTGAAGAATCAACTATTCCGTGTGGAGACAGACTATGGGGCAGGACGTACAAGCCGAGCGTAACGCGATTCGCGAACACATGATTATTGACGGCAAACCCGTCACTGAATCTCAAGGACCCACGATACCCGTCTACGATCCCGCCACGGGACACGTGATTGCGCATCAGCCCGAGGCTGGTGTTCAAGGCGTAGACAGGGCCGTGCGGGCCGCCCGCCAGGCTTTGGAGCAGGGCGAATGGAGCAAGATGCTGCCTGCCCAGCGTGAGCGCCTGTTGCTGCGTCTGGCTGATCTGGTCGAAGCTCATGCCGACGAACTGGCTCGTCTGGAAACCTTGAACAATGGCAAGCTGCTGTTCTTCTCCTACGGTCTGGAAGTGGGTGCCAGCGCACAATGGCTGCGTTACATGGCCGGCTGGGCCACCAAGATCAGTGGTGAGCTACTGTCGCCTTCTATCGCTTTTCCACCCGGTATCAATTACCACGCGTATACCCGTCAGGAGCCGGTAGGGGTGGTGGGGGCGATTGTGCCCTGGAACTTCCCGCTCTTGATGGCAGTATGGAAAATCGCCCCGGCCATGGCCGCTGGCTGCACCGTGGTTCTCAAGCCCGCTGAGGAAACCCCGCTCACGGCCATCCGTCTGGCCGAACTGGCTCTGGAGGCCGGTTTTCCCGCTGGGGTGATCAACGTCATCACGGGTCGTGGCGAGAGCACGGGCGCGGCACTGACAGCACACCCCGACGTGAACAAGATTTCCTTTACTGGTTCCACGGAGGTGGGCAAGT
The DNA here is from genome assembly GCF_047716895.1 of Alcaligenes sp. SJTW-7. Lineage (NCBI taxonomy): Bacteria > Pseudomonadati > Pseudomonadota > Betaproteobacteria > Burkholderiales > Alcaligenaceae > Alcaligenes > Alcaligenes sp. SJTW-7. Next base: position 375,047 of record NZ_CP136682.1, read on the forward strand.
TGATCGGCCATCAGGCCGTCAATGACATGAAGCGCATGTCTTTGGAGCTGGGCGGCAAGTCACCTGTGGTCATCATGGACGATTGTGATGTGGACATGGCCATTCAAGGGGCGGCCAATGCCATTTTCTTTAACCAGGGGCAGGTGTGTACCGCCGGTTCGCGTCTGTTTGTACAAAAAGGCATTTATGAGCGCGTGGTGCAGGGCGTAGCCGATCTGGCGTCCTCCATGACGCTGGGTTCGGGTTTTGAGCAGTCCACCCAGATTGCGCCGCTGATCTCGGCGCGCCATCAGCAGCGCGTGCAGAACTACATCGACGTGGGTCGTCAGCAAGGGGGACGCATGTTGGCGGGCGAGGGCGCGCGTCCTGAGCAAGGCTATTTTGTACGCCCCACGGTGTTTGCCGATGTGGCCCCCGATGCCCGCATCATGCGTGAAGAGATTTTTGGGCCGGTGGTGGTCGCCACGGCGTTTGATTCGGAGGCGCAGGCATTGGCACTGGCCAACGATACGGACTTTGGCCTGGGCGCCAGCGTCTGGAGCCAGGATCTGGCCCGCGTTCAGCGTTTGACTGCGGGCATCAAGGCCGGAACCGTGTGGGTCAACACGCATAACATGCTGGACCCCAGCATGCCCTTTGGGGGCTACAAGCAATCGGGCCTGGGTCGGGAGCACGGGCGTGCGGCCGTAGAGGCTTACCTGGAGACCAAATCGGTCTGCATGGCCTACCCGGCCGCCTAGCGAAAAGCCGAGCAAGGCCTGGAGGTCGGCATGACAAGGCCTTGAGCGGATTCAGTACACGGGCGCGAACACAATAACGATACCGTTCGCGCCTTCTTGAGGAGACAACAATAATGATTGCAATCGTGCAGCGTACCGCTCTGGCCTTGGCCTTGGGCGGCGTCAGTGTCGGGGCCGCCTTTGCCGGGGACCCCAGCGCACGGGACTGGATTCCTGCTCCGGTAGGGACCAATGTTCTGGCCGTTTACATGATGGGGCTGAAATCTCACGGGTTTTACGATCAGGGCGCCCGTCTGGCAGACAGCCCCAAACTGAGTGTGCAAGGCATGGTTTACCGCCAGATGCACTATCGCGAACTGGCCGGTAAAACGGTGCAGTATGAGCTGATTGTGCCTGGCTTGCGCACCACCCTGGATGTGCCCGGAGCACCGCGTGACCGCCTGACTGGTATTGGCGATGTGACCGCCGGTGCCGCGGTCTGGCTGCACAATGATCCTGACAATCGATTCTGGTTTGCCTGGGAGCCCTTCATTACCGCACCGACGGGTCGCTACCACGGCTCACAGGCCGATGTGTCTGCCGGCAAGAACCGCTGGAGCACCGTACAGGATTTTGCAATCGTCAAAGGTTTCGGGGAATCCTCGTTTGTGGAGGGCGTGGCGGAGTTTGAATTCTTTGGCAATAACAAGAACTACTACGGCCAGACCCTGAAAAAAGACACGGCAATCCGCTTGATGGCGTTGGTGTCCACCAACTTGACTGAGAAAACGTATGTGGGTTTGCGCTACCGCTACGAAACGGGCGGTCGCGAGCGGGTCAATGGGCAAACCACCGTCACGCGGGCGCGCAACCATCAACTTGCAGCCGAGATCACCCATCAGTTGACGGATGCCCATCAGGTGCAACTGCAATACATCCATGATTTGAAAGTCGAAAATGGCCCGCGTATGCGCGGCCTGCAATTCCGTTATGCCTATGCGTTCTGACAGCGTGGACGCCCATGAGGAGAGACATCCAATGAAGTCTAAATTTAAAGTATCGACTGCCGCCGCTTTGCTGGGCTTGCTGGCGCTGGGCGGTGGCGCACAAGCCCAGGACAAGCCGCGCGAGGTTCTGACAGGCGGGCACAGTGTGTCTGCCCCGCAGGAAAATCGTATCTATGTCATGGACTCGGTGTTCATGCACCTGACCGAAAGCCGTGTCCATGTTTATGACTACACCACGGGCAAATTCCTGGGCATGGTGCCAACGGCCTTTAACGGTCATGTGCAGTTGTCCAATGATGGCAAGAAAATCTACACCATGACGACCTACCACGAGCGTATTACCCGCGGTAAGCGCTCGGACGTGGTGGAGGTCTGGGATGCCGACAAGCTGACCTTTGAAAAAGAGATCGCTTTGCCGCCCAAGCGCGTGCAGGGCCTGAACTACGATGGCCTGTTCCGTCAGACCACGGATGGCAAGTTCATCGTGCTGCAAAATGCCTCGCCAGCGACCTCGATTGGTATTGTCGATGTGGCCAAAGGCGATTATGTGGAGGACGTGACTGCCGCTGCCGGGTGCTGGAGCGTGATCCCCCAGCCTAACCGGCCACGCAGTTTCATGACCATTTGCGGCGATGGCGGCTTGCTGACCATCAATCTGGACGAGAACGGCAAGGTGGCCAGCCAGTCGCGCAGCAAGCCCATGTTCTCCGTGAAGGATGATCCTGTCTTCATCGCCCCGGCCCTGGATAAGGACAAAGCCTATTTCGTCTCCTATTACGGCAATCTCTACAGCGCCGATTTCAGTGGAGATGAGGTCAAGGTAGAGGGCCCCTGGTCCATGCTGGACGACGAGGACAAGGCGGGCAACTGGGTGCCTGGCGGCTACAACCTGGTGGGCCTGCACCGTGCCAGCGGCCGCATGTACGTGTTCATGCACCCCGATGGCAAAGAGGGCACCCATAAGTTCCCTGCCGCCGAGATCTGGGTTCTGGACACCAAGACCAAAAAGCGGATCGCCCGTATTCCTGGTCGGGATGCCTTGTCCATGACCATCGATCAGCAACGCGATCTGATGCTGACGCTGGACGGTGGCAATGTGAATGTCTACGACATCAGCCAAGCTGAACCCAAGCTCTTGCGCACCATTGAAGGCGCGGCAGAAGCCTCTTTGCAGGTTCAGTTCCACCCGGTGGGAGGGGCTTGATATGGACCCGGTCCTGACCTATGCCAGCCTGGCGTGTCTGGCTGTGCTGATGGGGCTGGGCGCCCTGGACAAACTGCGCCACTTCAGCTTGTTTGAGGCTGCCGTGGGCGCCTACCGCCTGTTGCCCGAAGCCCTGGTGCGTCCGTTCAGTGTGTTGTTTGTGGCCGCCGAAGCCCTGAGTACGCCCTTGCTGTTGTGGCCGGCCAGTCGTTCGCTGGGGGCGGTGCTGGCTCTATGCGTGTTGCTGGTCGCCACCAGCGGGATTGTGCTGAACCTGCTGCGTGGCCGTCGCGATGTGGATTGCGGCTGCTCGGGCCTGGGTGAGTCTTCCGGCGGCCTGTCCTGGTGGCTGGTGGCGCGCAATGCCGTGCTGGCTGCGCTGGCGCTGGTCAGTGGTGATTGGGCGAGTGATGGTGCCCGTGAGCTGGTCTGGGTGGACGGCTTGACGTTCTTTGGTACCACCTTGGCCTTGTTGGGGCTGTATTACGCGGCCAACCAACTGATCGAATCCCATCTGAAATTTCAGAAAATGCAGAATTCCTAGGAGACCTCAATGACCGCTTTACTGATTTCCAATGTCATTTTGTGGGTAATCGTACTGGCCCTGGTGCTGGTGGTACTTGCCCTGTCGCGCCAGATCGGCGTGTTGTACGAACGGGTCGCTCCCATGGGGGCGCTGACCATGGACAAGGGGCCGCAAGTGGGTGATGCTGCCCCGGTGATGGAGCTGCAGGACCTGCGTGGTCGAGCAGTCTCGGTCGGGGTGGCCGGCCCGCGCAGCCAACTGATTTTCTTCATGTCCCCCACCTGCCCGGTATGCAAGAAGCTCCTGCCGATTCTGAAGTCCATTCAGGGTTCGGAAGGCCAGTGGGTCGATATTGTGCTGGCCAGTGATGGTGAGATGCCCGAGCACCTGGCGTTCTACCAGAAAGCGCAACTGGATGCCTTCCCCTACGTTCTGTCCACCCAGTTGGGCATGGGTTTTCAGATCAGCAAGCTGCCCTATGCGGTTCTGATCGACGAGCAGGGTGTGGTGCGCGGCAAGGGACTGGTCAATTCGCGTGAACAGCTCGAAAGCCTGTTTACCGCCAAAGACCTGGGCGTGGCCTCGGCGCAAGAATACTTGGCCGGCGACTCGGGCATGAAGCAAGTGCAGGTATCACGAAAGGAGAACGTCAATGCGTTGGCTGGATAAATTTGGGGAGAGTCTCTCCCGTTCTGTGGCCCACAAGACTTCGCGTCGCAGCGTGCTGCGCTCGGTGGGCAAGTTAATGGTCGGTTCGGCTTTTGTGCTGCCGGTCCTGCCTGTGGCCCGCGCTGCGGGCGGCGGTAGCAACAGCAGTGCTGCGGATCACCTCAGTTTGAATCCCGATCTGGCCAATGAAGACGAGGTGAACTCCTGCGACTACTGGCGTCACTGCGCGGTGGACGGGTTCCTGTGTTCGTGCTGCGGTGGCACAACCACCACCTGCCCGCCAGGATCAACGCCTTCGCCCATTTCGTGGATTGGCACCTGCCACAACCCGCATGATGGCAAGGACTATCTGATCAGCTACCACGACTGCTGCGGCAAGACCGCCTGCGGGCGCTGCCAGTGCAACACGCAGACCCGCGAGCGCCCCGGCTACGAGTTCTTCCTGCATAACGATGTCAACTGGTGCATGGCAAACGAGAACAGCACGTTCCATTGCACGACATCGGTGTTGGTGGGTTTGGCGAAAAACTAAAACAAGCCGCCAGCGTGCCCACGCTCTGCAAGAAGGGATCTTTGGGTCGCTTCTTTGCCGGGTGTGGGCTCGTTCTTGGGCTTGAGCATGGTGAGCGGCGGCCTGGAAGGCGTCCGCTCCACGAAGGAGGCATCACTGTGTGGACATCGTTGCGCCTGGCCTGTTTGGGCGCCGTACTCCTGGCGTTTACGCCTTGGGCTCAGGCCCAGGAAGAGATGGCCGGAACGGGCGATTACTTGCAAAGCTCCCAAGCTTTTAAAGACTATATGCTGCAATGCGCGGGCTGCCATCGCTATGACGGTCAAGGCTTGACGCATCGTGGGATTCCGGATTTCAACCGCTCTATCGGCCTGTTCACGCGTTTGCCGGCGGGGCGGGAATACATGATACGGGTGCCCGGCGCGTCGCAATCGCAATTGGACAATGCCGACTTGGCGCGTGTGCTGAACTGGATCGTGGCCAAGTTCAGCCCGGAAGACATCACGCCCGAATACCGGCCTTTTACCTCTGCCGAGGTGGGGGCTTCACGAGCGCAACGCTTTGACGATGTGCTCAAGGCGCGTACAGCGTTGACCGCCAAAATGAACCGCATGGGTCTGGAGCCTGCTCCTTACCTGTACGGTTCCATGGAACGCTGAAACAGCGGGTTAACGTCCGTAGACGCTTGGATTTTTTAGGGCTATAAGAAAAGGGGGCATGTCATGCCCTCATCCCGATCATTAGCGTTGGCCGCAAGGGCCCCCCCAGGCAATGTCCATGTTATTGCGCACTCCCTCTGCCTCTTTCAAGAGCCTTGCCGCTTGGCAGGAAGTGGTGTGCGCGTACTTTGTGCCCCTGGAGGTACAGCCCGACTCGCGTCGGGGCTTTTCCAACCGTGCGGCAAGCGATCGCATGGGTTCGGTCGATGTCATGGAGCTATGTACCAGTGCGCAGCGTGTGCGGCGCACTCAGGCCCTGGCAAGCCGTTCCGAGCAGGCTCTTTACAAGGTCACCTTGCAGATCAGCGGCAGCAGCCAGATTGAACAGGATGATCGCAGCGCTATATTGCATGCCGGGCAGTGGGGCATTTATGACACCACCCGCCCCTATGAAGTCGCCGTGCAGGATCAATCCCATTTTCTGGTCCTGCAGTTTGAGGAGGAGCGCCTGCTGCCTTGGCTACCCTGGCTGAGCGATGCGGTGGCCCGTTCCTTTTCCGCCACCACAGGCCCCGCCCGGATTGCCATGGACATGCTGCGGCTGGGTTTGCAAGAGCGCGGGCATTTGTCACCCTCGGCCTTGAGCGAACTGTCTCAGACCGTGATTCGCATGATGGCGCTGAGCCTGGCCGACGGACGCCCGGTGCCCAGCGAGTCCGCCCTGGACGAGGTGCGGCGTGGCCAGTTGCTGCAAATTCAACAGTATGTGCAGGACCATCTGGGGGATGCGGGATTGAATGCGCAGTCTCTGGCGCTGCAGTTCCGCATTTCGCGGCGTTATCTTTACAAGCTGTTTGAATTGTGCGGGCAGGCGCCCGCCGATTACATCATGGCTGCCCGCCTGGAGCGCGCCTGTCAATTGCTGCTCGATGGCAAGCCGGGTCGGCAGATCAGTGAGCTGGCCTGGCAGATGGGTTTTTCCGACGCGGCGGTGTTCAGCCACGCGTTTCGCCGCCGCTACGGCGTGTCCCCCAGTGAGTGGCGTCGCAGCCGTCTGTGCGGGGATTAAGTATAGCTACGTAGGCGCAAGTCCGACTTATCGCAAACGGGTCGGATTCCTATTCTAGAAGCTCACGATCTTGAGGCGACCCGTGGGGTACGCCCAGCTTCTCAAGGACAGTTTTATGCGTCTACACCTCGATTGCGCTTTGTTGCACACCCATCCTGACTGGGCCCGCAATTTGCAGGCCATCATTCCCCCTTGCGAGCGTTTGCAATTGCACCTGTTGCAGGCCCCGCCGGCCACCTGCCCCGATCAGGACTACCTGTTTTTACGCCGCTCAGCCGCCTTGCTGTTGCGATTTGACGCCTGTCTGATACCGATCGAAGCGGCCACCCTGATCCACGTGCGCCGCGCCTTGTCTGCGGCCCGAGGGCACCTGCCGGTGCCGGTCTTTGGCCTGGTGCGTGCCACCATCAAGGCTGCCGCCTTGACAGACCTGCTGGAGCTGGGCCTGGCCGACTATGTGCGCGAGCCTTTATGCCTGGACGATCTACGTGCCCGCATCCATCGCCAGCGTTTGCAGTCCTCATCCCATGCTTTGAATGAACCGGGACTGTCCGGTCGGATACACTATAGGGTGCAGGAAAACCAGGATCTGGTCCTGCACCCCGGCCCAACGGAGCAGCGCCTGTCGCAAACGATCTTGCAACAGGAGGGGACGACGCTGGAAGCCTATGCCGCTGCGGTAGCCTCGCGCTATGCCTGCAGCCAGGAGTCTTTCAAAGTTGCCAAGGGACGGATAGTGGCCCGCTTCGAGCAGGCTTACATCCATGCCGCCCTTGATCGCCATCGCGGTAATATCGCCATGGCAGCCCGCTCCGCGCAAAAGCACCGGCGTGCTTTCTGGGCACTGATGCGCAAGCACCATATCGATGCGGCACGCTTTCGATCCGCGTCAAGCCCAGACGACGAACACGATGGTTAAAATTAACAGGCATTTTTCAATAGGGATTGCCGTGTCTTTACCTCAATTAAAAAACGATGTTTTCCTGCGCTCGCTGTTGCGCGAACCTGTGCCCTACACCCCCATCTGGCTGATGCGTCAGGCCGGGCGTTATTTGCCTGAATACAATGCCACCCGTGCCCAGGCTGGCTCCTTCATGCAACTGGCTCAGAATCCCGAATTTGCGTGCGAAGTCACCTTGCAGCCCTTGCGCCGTTTCGATCTGGATGCCGCCATTCTGTTTTCGGACATCCTGACCGTGCCACACGCCATGGGCCTGGGTCTGGATTTCGTCGCCGGTGAAGGCCCACGCTTTGCGCGTCCCGTGCGCAACGAGGCCGACGTCATGGCACTGGAAGCGCCGGACATGGGCAAGCTGCAATACGTGTTTGACGCGGTCTCGCTGATCCGCAAGGAGCTGGACGGCAAGGTGCCGCTGATCGGTTTTGCCGGCAGTCCCTGGACAATCGCCTGCTACATGGTTGAAGGCCAGGGCTCGGATGACTACCGCCTGGTAAAAAGCATGATGTATCAGCGTCCGGACCTGATGCACCGCATGCTGGAAATCAACGCCCAAACCACCTGCGAATATCTAAACAATCAGATACGCGCCGGTGCACAGGCTGTGATGCTGTTCGACAGCTGGGGCGGCGTGCTGTCCGACTCCCTGTTCCAGGAGTTTTCCCTGGCCTATACCCGCAAGGTGGTCGATGGCCTGATTCGCGAGCACGATGGCCAGCGCGTTCCCGTCATTGTCTTTACCAAGGGCGGTGGCATGTGGCTGGAAGATATCGCGGGCTGTGGTGCGGATGCCATGGGCGTAGACTGGACAGTGAATCTGTCCCGAGCCCGTGCTCGTATCGGCGACAAACTGGCCCTGCAAGGCAATCTGGATCCCATGACCATGTTCGGGGGTGAAGAGGCCATTCGCCGGGAAGCCCGCCGTGTGATCGATGACTTCGGTCCCGTGGGCCAGGGCGGCCACGTGTTCAACTTCGGTCATGGCATCTCGCGTTTTACCGATCCGGAAGCCGTGGGCATTCTGGTGGATGAAGTGCATTCCTACAGCCGTCGCCATCACAGCGTTTGATCCTTATTGCGCACAAGCTGAGACAGCTTGTGCGCAAAGTTATACACACAGTCCGACTCAGTGTTGAGGCCTTGCTATTTAAGGTTCGATTTCAATACCTGATTTTAATTGTTTGATATCTCTAGGTTTTATCTTTATTCCAGAGATATTGAAAATTAAATTGTATCTGTGCTTGCTTCTTTGTATTTTTTGTTCATGTCATTTTCCCCAAAGTTATCCACAGGCTGCTAAGCTCTTGACTTATCAGGCTTTCAGCCCGGCCAGCCCTTTTTTGAAACACCATCCATGACCGCCACCCCAGACGCTATTTCTGCATCGGCAAGCACCGGGCCTTTCTGGCTGCATGTAGCCCTGGACGTTCCCCTTGAGGGGGTGTTTGACTATCAGCACCATGAGCCTGTGCAGGTTGGACAACGGGTGATTGTGCATTTTGGGCGGCGGCAGATGATAGGCGTTGTGGTGGCGTTGCCCGAGCAACCTTCCTATCCGCCCGAGCAGGTCAAAGCGATTGATCAACTGCTGGATGACTTGCCTCCTTTCCCGGAGGACTGGTTGCGGATGGCGCGCTTTGCGTCTACCTATTACCACCGTCCTCTGGGTGAGGTCATGATGCCATCCTTGCCGGGGCCCTTGCGCAAACCCTCCGCCTATCTGGGCAAGCGGTCTGCAGGGGGGCCAGTACTGCGCCTGGCCAAGCGCAAGGAAAAGAAGGTGGAACCGGTGGACAGCGATGTCCTGCCTGTGCTCAATGCCGAACAGCAAGCTGCGGTGGATGGCATTGTGGCCGCCAAACCCGGTAGCTGCATCTTGCTGCACGGGGTAACGGGTAGCGGTAAAACCGAAGTCTATATGCGGGTGCTGGAACACGCGTTGGCTGCAGGCCGGCAGGTCTTGTTTATGGTGCCTGAAATCAATCTGACGCCCCAGTTCGAGCAAGTCCTGCGCGCCCGTTTGGCGCGCGTCTTACCGGGCGATGTGCTGGCTGTCCTGCATAGTGGCCTGTCCGAAGGTGAACGGCTGCGTTCTTGGTTGCGCGTCAATAGTGGTCAGGCGCGTATTCTGCTGGGAACACGGTTGTCCATCTTTACCCCCATGCCTGAGCTGGGCCTGATTATCGTGGATGAGGAGCACGACGCTTCTTACAAGCAGCAAGATGGCCTGCGTTACTCCGCGCGGGACTTGGCCGTATGGCGTGGTTATGACCTGAAAGTACCGGTGGTGCTGGGTTCAGCGACCCCTTCGCTGGAAAGCTGGAATCACGCCCGGCAAGGGCGTTATCGTCTCTTGAGTCTGCCCAAACGGGCGCGTGAGGTTTCCCTGCCGCGGGTACGGCTGGTCGATACCCGGCATTTGCGTCTGGAGTCCGGTTTTTCGCCGCAACTGTTGGATGCCCTGGAAGCTTGTCTGGAGCGTGGTGAACAGTCGCTGGTTTTCATTAACCGGCGGGGCTACGCACCTGTGCTGCATTGTGCGTCCTGTGGCTGGCTGTCCCAATGCCCCCGTTGTACGGTTTATACCGTGCTCCATAGGCAAAATGGCTTCAAGCACAATTTGCAATGTCATCACTGCGGCTATCAGGCCCCAGTGCCACGTGCCTGCCCCGATTGTGGCGATCAGGACCTGCAACCCATGGGTCGTGGCACGCAACGGATCGAAGAGTTTCTGGGCGAGCGTTTTCCCAATGCGAGACTGGTGCGTATCGATGCCGACAGCACCCGCTTGAAGGGCAGTGCGCAACAATTGTTCGAGCAGGTGCATGCGGGCGAAGTGGACATTATGGTGGGCACGCAAATGGTGGCCAAAGGTCATGACTTCACGCGTCTGAGCGTCGTCGGTGTACTCAATGCCGATGCCACGCTGTTTGCACATGATTTTCGGGCGCCAGAACGTTTGTTTGCTCAGTTAATGCAGGTTGCGGGTCGGGCTGGCCGTCACACGGAAGGGGCGGATGTCATTATCCAGACGGGCTACCCGGAGCAGGCTGTCTACCAGAGTTTGATCAGGCACGATTACATAGGCTTTGCTCAAAGCGCCCTGAGCGAGCGCGAATCCGTGGGTTTGCCGCCTTTTGCTTATCAGGTGCTGTTGTCAGCCGAGGCGCCACAGTTGGCGGATGCCCTGCGTTTGTTGACCCAGGCGCGTCGCCTGCCCGAAGACCACCCCAATGAATTTCCCGGTGCGGATCAGGTTTTCCTGTACGATCCAGTGCCGTTGCGCGTATTGCGCGTTGCCAAGGTCGAGCGTGCCCAGTTGCTGCTGGAAAGCGCTCATCGTCCGGCTTTGCAGGCCTTTGTGCGCTACTGGGGGCCGCAGGTTGCGCAACTGGCCAAACAGCACAAGGTGCGCATTACGATTGAGGTCGACCCCCTCGAGATTTAAGGTTCCACAGGCTCAGGTACGTAGAGAGACAGTAGGAGCGTCTCGGGTACAGCAGGGTGTATCCTTGTGCGCTATGCGGCGGTACCGCATGCTGTCATGCCGTTGTACCTTGCCGCCGCTGTCTTTCTGAGCCAGCCTATCGTTTTGCATCAAACCGTACTCGGACTGGCCGGGATGTCACCTTTAGCGCTGCTTGTTGTTTGGCCTTGAACCTCGTTTTCTTGCCTAGTACTCACTGATTCCACCATGACTACCTCCGTCACTACACCAGGCCATACCGTCCCCACTGACCTGAACGCCATGCAACGTCAGGCTGTGTTGTATATGGATGGGCCCTGTCTGGTGCTGGCTGGGGCAGGGAGTGGCAAAACACGAGTAATCACGCAGAAAATCGCCTATTTGCTGCGCGAGTGTGGATATACCGGCCGCCAAGTGGTGGCGCTGACTTTCACCAATAAAGCCGCACGTGAAATGAACGAGCGGATTCGCGCCTTGGTGGACCCCAAGCTGCTGCGGGGGTTGACCGTCAGCACGTTCCACTCTCTGGGCCTGCGCATGCTGCGTGAGGAGGCTCAGCACGTGGGTTTGAAGCCGCGCTTTTCCATTCTGGACGCGAATGATGCCCTGGCGATTATTCAGGAGCTGTTGGCCACCACGGACAAAGGGCGCCTCAGATCCGTGCAACAAGAGATCTCCTTGTGGAAGAACGCCTTGATGGGGCCTGACCAGGCAGAGCGTGCCGCGAACTCACCCAGCCAGATAGAAGCGGCCCGCATTTACCGAGACTATGCGGCCACCTTGATTGCCTATCAGTCGGTGGATTTTGATGACCTGATTCGCTTGCCTGCGCAATTGATGCAAGACAATCAGGAAGTGTGCGAACGTTGGCAGCGCCGAGTGCAGTATCTGCTGGTGGACGAGTATCAGGACACCAATCTTTGTCAGTATCAGTTGGTGCGCTCCCTGACAGGGCAGCGCAACATGTTTACAGTGGTCGGCGATGACGATCAGGCGATCTATGCCTGGCGCGGCGCTACCGTGGAGAATCTGGCGCAGTTGCCTAAGGATTATCCCGAGCTGAAAGTCATCAAACTGGAGCAGAACTATCGCTCCGTGCAGCGAATCTTACAGGCAGCCAATAATGTCATTGGCAACAATCCGGTCGTGTTCGGAAAAAAACTGTGGTCCGATCTGGGTTTTGGTGAGCCCATTCAGGTTCATGTCACAGACGACGAGCAGCATGAGGCCGACTCGGTGGCCATGCGTATCTCGGCAGAGCGCTTCGAGCGTCAGGCCGAATGGCGTGATTTTGCGGTGCTGTACCGCGGCAACCACCAGGCCCGGATCTTTGAGCAGGCGCTGCGTAATTTGCGTATTCCTTACACCATCTCCGGCGGGCAAAGCTTTTTCGACAAGGCCGAGATTCGCGACATTCTGTCGTACTTGCGCATTGTGGCTAACGAGGATGATGACCCGGCATTCATCCGGGCGGCCACCACTCCGCGTCGGGGGATAGGGCAAGCCACGTTGCAGGTGCTGGGTCAGTTTGCGGCAGAACAAAAGCTGTCTTTGTTTGCGGCCGTCTCACCACTTGCGCTGACAGATCGCTTGCCCGAGCGGCAGTTGGAGCCTTTACGCGTGTTTGCGCAGTTTATTGGGCGTATTCAGCAACGAGCTGATCGGGTAGAAAGCGAGCAGGAAGGACATGACACGGCTGTCAGCGAGCTGCTGGACGAACTGCTGCGAGCCATCGATTACGAGCGCTATCTCTACGATATGTTCGACGAACGCCCTGCGCAGACCCGTTGGGAAAACGTGCTGGAGCTGATTACCTGGTTGAAGTCCAAAGCGGCAGACGATGAGCTTAGTTTGAATGATCTGGTGCAGCGAGTCGCCCTGATCACCATGCTGGAACGCGGTGAGGACGATGACCCGGATGCGGTCAAATTGTCCACGCTTCATGCTTCCAAGGGGCTGGAGTATCCGCATGTATTTTTGGTGGGGGTGGAAGAAGGGCTGCTGCCGCACATCGGGCGCGATGACGAGGATATAGACCCGGATAAAGAAGCAGATATTCTGGCCCAGCGTATTCAGGAAGAACGGCGTCTGATGTATGTGGGCATTACCCGTGCACAGCGTAGCTTGCGCTTGAGCTGGTGCAAGAAACGTAGACGTGCGCGTGAGAATCTGGTGCGCGAGCGCTCCCGCTTTATTGATGAGATGAAGATCGAAGATCCCGGTGCGCAGGAAGATCCGGCGCAGGCGGCCTTGAGTCCCAAGCAGCGCCTGGATATGTTGAAGAACTTGTTGAACAAGTCTTGAGCGCTTTGCCTTGATTGAGAACGCTTGGGTTCTCGGTCTGGACTTGGGGGCTGGGTTGTCCTGCAGGCCCGCTTTTGCGGGCCTTTTGCATGGTTTACATCATCAGAAGTGGTATTGCCTTTGTAAAAGCCAGTCTCTTTCTTGGGGGACAAGCCGTGAGGTGCTGACGCCCGTTGATCTAAGATCTTGGGCTGTGCGTCAGGGTGCGCTGTCGGAAACGCGGGTTTGGCAGGCGCAGAAAAAACAAAAGCCTGCTAAATCAGCAGGCTTTTCAACATCAAGCGGTGTTTTGCTTGAGCGGTACGACGGTGATGCGTGGCTTACCAGTAGCTGGCCGACATGCGGGAATCACGGATGCGGGCTTCGTTCAAGGCGCGGGTCAGTTCGACCATGTACTTGAACACCACGTTTGCGGCTTTGGAAACTTGTTTGGCCGCTGCTTTGGTCAGTGCAGTTAAAGACACGGATTCACCATTTTCCAGGGCGTGCTGCATTACCCCACGCTCAACAGCATCACTCCAGTGGATGTAGTGCGAGTAAGTGGTCATGGTAGACATTTGCTTTCCCTTTAAGGTGAAGGTCTAAGTTACGAATCCTCATTATAGGGTTTTCCCTAGTTTTTAAGCAAGGGTAAACCCTAGGGGGTGGGGTGGTTTGTGGTTTTTAAGGGAAAACCCTAGATTTCTGATGAATGTTGTTTGGAATCAGAGGGTTGTGGTGGCTTGGTTTGGATCGTTTTCGTTGGGGGCTTCCTTGCGGCAGTCCTTGCTGGCGGGGGACGGGGGTGGAGCGGAAGCCTGCCGGTGCTGCGCACCGATACCCTTGTCTGAGCCTGTCGTAGGGCGCTCCTTGAACTCGTTCGGTGGTTTGTCCCCCGGACAAACCACAAGCGCCGAACTCAAACAGCAAGGCGCTTGCATCCCTACGACAGCCTCAGACGGCGGCAAGCTCCCTGATTGCTCCAATCCCGTCCCCCGCCAGCAAGGACTTCAGAATGGTGGCAGCCAACCGCCAACAGCCAATAAGCTCCCGCGGTGTTGTCTTTAATCTGCCGTTTCACGGCTAGAGCTAGTGACTGTGGATCGTTAGCCTGTAGGCTGATTGCAAACGGCAAACGGCAAACGGCAAACGGCAAACGGCAAACGGCAAACGGCAAACGGCAAACGGCACATAAGATCCTGTAACGTCGCTTTGCGTTGTTAACGGGCAGGGCCCATTCGCTCAAAGACAAACAGCCAACCGTTTCTCGCGGCTGGCTGTTTGCTTGCTGGCGCTGCCAAGAGGACTTAGTGGTGCAGTGTCGAACTTCCCATCAGGAACTCGTCTACGGAATGGGCACACTGGCGAGGTTCGCGGATGGCCCAGATGATCAGGGGCTGGCCGCGTCGCATGTCGCTTCGCGTTGTTAACGGGCAGGGCCCATTCGCTCAAAGACAAACAGCCAACCGTTTCTCGCGGCTGGCTGTTTGCTTGCTGGCGCTGCCACGAGGACTTAGCGGTGCAGTGTCGAACTTCCCATCAGGAACTCATCGACGGAACGGGCACACTGGCGACGTTCGCGGATGGCCCAGATGATCAGGGGCTGGCCGCGTCGCATGTCGCTTCGCGTTGTTAACGGGCAGGGCCCATTCGCTCAAAGACAAACAGCCAACCGTTTTTCGCGGCTGGCTGTTTGCTTGCTGGCGCTGCCACGAGGACTTAGCGGGGCAGTGTGGAACTTCCCATCAGGAACTCATCGACGGAACGGGCACACTGGCGACCTTCGCGGATGGCCCAGACGATCAGGGACTGGCCGCGTCGCATGTCGCCGGCGGCAAAGACTTTGGCGCGGCTGGTTTGGTAGTTGTCGGTGTTGGCCGCAACATTACCGCGCTGGTCGGCTTCTACGGCGAAGGCGGCCAGCACTTGCCGCACGGGCGCGGTAAAGCCCATGGCCAGCAAGACCAGATCGGCTGGGAAGGTCATTTCGGAGCCAGCGATAGGGTTCATGCTTATGCGGCCTGTCGATGGGTCGGTTTTCCATTCCACGCGCACGGCGCGCAGTTCTTTGACATGGCCGTTTTTGCCTTGCAACTCGACGGTGTTGATGGCCCAGTCGCGCTCGCAGCCTTCCTCGTGAGAGGAGGAGGTACGCAGCTTCATGGGCCAGTAGGGCCAAGTCAGTTCCGTGTTTTCCTGCTCGGGCGGCCGGGGCATCAGTTCAAATTGGGTGACGGATTTTGCGCCCTGTCGTGTGCTGGTGCCGACGCAGTCCGAGCCGGTATCGCCACCACCAATGACCACCACATGCTTTCCTTGAGCACTGATGGCAGGGGCGCCGCGCGAACCGGCCACCTGCTGGTTCTGGATGCGCAGAAAGTCCATGGCAGGATGCACACCTTGCAGTTGGCTGCCGGGTGCGTCCAGCAGGCGCGGGGTTTCCGAGCCGCCTGCCAGGACAATGGCATCAAATCGCTGTTCCAGTTCGGAGGGTGATAGCACGGTCAGGCCGGGCTCCTGGGCAGCTTGGTCCTGCGCCTGGCCAATGTAGGTAGAGGGGGAAAATTGCACGCCCTCGGCCTGCATTTGTGCGATACGACGATCCAGCAGGTGTTTCTCCAGCTTGAAATCGGGAATGCCGTAGCGCATCAGGCCTCCAATCCGGTCGCTTTTTTCGTACACCGTCACGTCGTGGCCTACGCGCGCCAATTGTTGGGCACAGGCCAGCCCCGCTGGGCCGGAACCGATGACAGCGACGCGTTTGCCGGTTTTTTGGGTGGGCACTTGGGGAACCACCCAGCCTTCTGCCCAGCCTTTGTCGATAATGGCGTGTTCAATGGATTTGATACCGACCGGGACGCGGTCAATATTCAAGGTACAGGCGGCCTCGCAGGGAGCGGGGCAGATGCGGCCGGTAATTTCCGGAAAGTTGTTGGTGGAGTGCAGCACGTCCAGCGCTTCTTTCCACTGCTGGCGGTACACCAGATCATTCCAGTCGGGAATGATGTTGTTGACCGGGCAGCCGTTGTGGCAGAAGGGCACACCGCAATCCATGCAGCGGGCCGCCTGCTGACCGGCCTGTTCGTCATTCAATACCTGGACAAACTCTTTCCAGTGCTTGACCCGCTTTAAAGGAGCTTCCACGGCTTCTTGCAGACGTTGAAACTCAAGAAATCCAGTCGTCTTTCCCATGATGTGTCGTTTCCTGATGGTGATGGGAAGGGTTCAGGCCGAAGCCGAACGGCGGGTTTTACTGCTTTTGGGGGTAGTCTTGCCCGTTGACGGGCTTTGCCACAATTCGCTCAGGGCACGACGGTATTCGCGTGGAATGACCTTGACGAACTGTGCGCGGGCGCTGTCCCAGTCTTTCAGCAATTCGCGGGCCTGGAAGCTGCCCGTGGCCTTGAAGTGTTCCTGGACCAGCGTTTGCAAGATGGCATCGTCGGTCTGACGCTCGCTCTGGGCGCTGCGGCTGTGCCATTGGGCCATGCTGCTGTTCATTTCTTGCTCGGCCTTGCTCAGGACTGGCTCCAGATCCACCATGCCCGGGTTGCAGCGTAGTTGCAGACGACGTTGCGGGTCCCACACATAGGCCACGCCCCCGGACATGCCGGCAGCAAAGTTGCGTCCCACTTCGCCCAGCACCACCACGGTGCCGCCGGTCATGTATTCGCAGCCGTGATCGCCTACCCCTTCCACGACGGCACTGGCACCCGAATTGCGGACGGCAAAGCGCTCGCCAGCGACGCCATTAAAGTAAGCCGTACCGGCCAGGGCGCCGTACAGGACGGTGTTGCCCACGATGATGTGATCCGGACCATAACCACGAAAGTCGTTGGGCGAGCGCACGATAATGCGTCCACCGGACAAGCCCTTGCCTACGTAGTCATTGGCCTCGCCCACCAGATCCAGGGTGATGCCCTGTGCCAGGAAAGCGCCAAAGCTCTGACCCGCCGTGCCTTTGCACTGAATGTGCAGGCTGTCGTCAGGCAGGCCCTGATGGCCGTACTTCTTGGTGAACACGCCCGAGAGCATGGCGCCCACACTGCGGTTGCGGTTGCGTACCGGGGTAATGAAGGACAGTGGCGTACCGTGGTTCAGGGTGACGGCGCTGCGCTCGATCAGTTGGCGATCCAGCGTGTGTTCCAGGTCATGATCCTGGGTGGCGATCTGACGGGGCGACTCCTCGTTTTCAACTTTGTGCAGCAGACGCGAGAAGTCCAGACCCTGGGCTTTCCAGTGCTCGATGCCGCTGCGCATATCCAGCCAGTCGCTGCGACCGATCAGATCGTCAAAGCGGCGCACACCCAGCTTGGCCATCAGTTCACGCACTTCTTCGGCAACGAAGAAAAAGTAGTTCACCACGTGCTCGGGCTTGCCTTTGAATTTGCGGCGCAAAACGGGGTCTTGGGTGGCCACGCCTACCGGACAGGTATTCAGGTGGCATTTGCGCATCATGATGCAGCCTTCCACCACCAGCGGAGCCGTGGCAAAGCCAAACTCGTCAGCCCCCAGCAGCGCGCCGATTACCACATCGCGGCCGGTCTTCATCTGGCCGTCGGCTTGCACGCGGATGCGGCTGCGCAAGCGGTTCAGCAGCAGAGTCTGCTGGGTTTCAGCCAGGCCCAGTTCCCAAGGGGTGCCGGCATGTTTGATGGAGGACAGCGGCGAGGCACCGGTGCCGCCGTCGTGACCGGCAATCACAATGTGATCGGCCTTGGCTTTGGCAACCCCGGCCGCCACCGTGCCCACGCCGACCTTGGATACCAGCTTCACGGAGATGTCTGCCTGCGGGTTCACGTTTTTCAGGTCGTGAATCAGCTGGGCCAAATCTTCAATGGAGTAAATATCGTGATGAGGTGGAGGCGAAATCAGGCCGACACCGGGTACCGAGTAACGTAGCTTGGCGATGTACTCGGACACTTTATGGCCAGGCAACTGCCCGCCTTCACCGGGCTTGGCCCCTTGGGCCATTTTGATCTGGATCTGATCGGCGCTGCACAGATACTGGGCTGATACGCCAAAACGGCCAGACGCAACCTGCTTGATGCGTGAGCGTAGCGAATCGTTTTCCTGCAGTTCGATATCGGCATAGACCCGGTCCTGGCCCAATACGCTGGCCAGCGTGTCACCTTGGCGGATGCCACTTTTGCCATGCTGCATTTCGTGTTGATAGCGCAGTTCATCCTCGCCACCTTCACCGGTATTGGATTTGCCGCCGATCCGGTTCATGGCCACGGCCAGCACGGCGTGGGCCTCGGTGGAGATCGAGCCCAGCGACATGGCCCCGGTTGCAAAACGTTTGACGATTTCACTGGCGGGCTCGACTTCGTCCAGGGGAATGGCCTTGGCCGGGTCCAGACGCAGCTCGAACAAGCCGCGCAGTGTCATGTGACGGCGGCTTTGCTCGTTGATGAGCTGGGCGTATTCCTTGTAGGTGCTGTAGTTCTGGCTGCGGGTGGCGTGTTGCAGCTTGGCGATGGTGTCGGCCGTCCACATATGGGCTTCGCCCCGCACACGCACGGCATACTCGCCACCGGCTTCCAGCTGGTTTTCCAGCACGGGGTCTTTGCTGTAGGCGGCGCGATGCTGGCGCAGCGCTTCTTCGGCGACCGTGAAAATATCAATCCCTTCTACCGGACAGGAGGTGCCCACAAAGTATTTGTCTACCAGTGTCCGCGACAGACCGATAGTCTCGAAAATCTGGGCTCCGGTGTAGGACATGTAGGTGGAGATGCCCATTTTGGACATGACCTTGTACAGTCCCTTGTTGATCGCCTTGATGTAGTAGCCCTCGGCTTGAGAAGCATCAATCTGGTTGACTGGGTCCTGGGCCAGATGTTGCAGGCTTTCAAAAGCCAGCCAGGGGTGCATGGCTTCGGCGCCATAGGCACCCAGCAGCGCAAAGTGATGTACTTCGCGGGCCGAGCCGGTTTCCACGACCAGACCGGTGCGGGTACGCAGACCGATACGGATCAGGTGTTGATGGATGGCCGAGGTCGCCAGCAGGGCAGGGATGGCCACATGTTCGGCGTCGCAGCGGCGATCCGTCAGAATCAGGATGTTGTAGCCGTCACGCACGGCATCGGCTGCCCGGGCGCACAGCGCAGCCACACTGGCTTCAATGCCCTCTGGTCCCCAGGCGCTGGGGTAGATGATATCCAGCTCCTGACTACGGAACTTGCCATTGCTGGCCGCTTCAATGCGCCGGATCTGGTTCATGTCAGCCGGACTGAGCACGGGCTGGGATACTTCCAGACGCAGCGGCGGGTTGACGTTGTTGATGTCCAGCAAATTGGGTTTGGGGCCAATGAAGGAGACCAGCGACATCACCATTTGCTCACGAATCGGGTCGATCGGTGGATTGGTGACCTGGGCAAATAGTTGCCGGAAGTAGTTGTAGAAGGGTTTGGCCTTGTCCGATAACACGGCCAGGGGCGCATCGTTGCCCATGGAGCCGGTTGCTTCTTCGCCCTTGCTGGCCATGGGCAACAACACGACTTTGATGTCCTCCTGGGTCCAGCCAAAGGCCTGTTGCTGATCCAGCAGGTCGCGGGTCGCCAGTTGGGGACGCACGCCGGGCACGTTGGGCAGGGAATCCAGGCGCAGTCGCAGTCGTTCAATCCACTGCTTGTAGGGGTGCGTATTGGCTAACTGGGACTTGATTTCGGCATCGTCAATAATGCGGCCCTGCTCCAGATCGATCAGCAGCATTTTGCCCGGCTGCAGGCGCCATTTCTTGACAATGCGATGCTCGGGAATAGGCAGCGTACCGGCTTCGGAGGCCAGCACAATCATGTCGTCATCCGTGATGACGTAGCGGGCTGGACGCAGGCCATTGCGATCGAGCAGCGCGCCGATTTGCAGACCGTCGGTAAAGGCAATGGCCGCAGGGCCATCCCACGGTTCCATCTGGGCGGCGTAGTACTCGTAAAAGGCACGACGGCTCTCGTCCATCTCGGCATGCTGCTCCCAGGCCTCGGGCATCATGATCATCATGGCGTGCGGCAGGGAGTAGCCAGCCATGACCAGCAGCTCCAGACAGTTGTCGAAGGTGGCGGTATCCGACTGGCCTTCGTAGACGATGGGGTAGAGTTTTTGCAGATCCGAGCCCAGCACGGCCGATTCCATGGCACCTTCACGGGCACGCAGCCAGTTGAAGTTGCCTTGAACCGTGTTGATCTCGCCATTGTGGGCGATCAGGCGGTACGGGTGAGCCAGAGGCCAGGCCGGGAAGGTATTGGTGGAAAAGCGCTGGTGTACCAGGGCCAGGGCGGAGCAGGCACGAGGGTCGGCCAGATCGCGATAATAGCGGCCCACCTGGTCGGCGAGCAGCAAGCCTTTGTAGACGATGGTACGCACCGAGGCGGAGGCCACAAAATACTCCTGGCCGTGGGCCAGGGCCATGCGGTAGATGGCATGGCTGGCGGTCTTGCGGATCACATACAGCTTGCGCTCCAGTGCGTCCGGCACCATCACATCCGGACCGCGGCCGATAAACAACTGGCGAATCACCGGCTCGTTAGCCTTGACGGTCGGCGACATGGGCATGGTGCTGTCCACCGGGACATCGCGCCAGCCCAGCATGTGTTGGCCTTCAGCACGTACGGCCCGCTCCAACTCCTGCTCACAGGCCAGGCGGGACGCGGTTTCCTTGGGTAGAAACACCATGGCAACGCCATATTCGCCGGGGGGCGGCAGGGTCACGCCCTGGGCGGCCATTTCTTCGCGGTACAACTGGTCGGGGATCTGGATCAGAATGCCTGCACCGTCGCCCATCAGAGGGTCAGCGCCGACTGCGCCGCGGTGATCAAGGTTTTCCAGGATTTTGAGGCCTTGGGTGATGATGGCGTGGCTCGCCTGGCCTTTGATGTGTGCGATAAATCCGACGCCGCAGGCGTCGTGTTCATTAGCGGGAAAGTACAAGCCTTGGGCTTGGGGGGGACAGGAGTGTGTCATGGGCGTATCCGCAAAGAACGTGTTAAAGCGGTGCATTTGTTGCAGCGCAAAAAATAAAATACAGCGATTTTTTTTTTATGCGCAAGAATTTTTTGCGAATACGGTAAAAAAAATTAGGGACCTGCGCTTGCAGGCCCCTTATCACCCCTTTTGAATCGGGGTCAGTGTGGCAAGATCGCTGCACATGCGGGTTTGCGCAGAAATCAGGCTACCGGTGCAGCTACTTTTCGCTGCGGTTCTGGCGCATTTGCCCCAGGATGTGCAAGGCCTCCTCGCCTTCCAGCAGTTGGGAAAACAGTTTGCGTTCCCGCTCCAGCACGTCCAGCAAAATCTCGCGCTGGGGCTCACGCAACAAGCGTTTGCTGGTGCGCAAGGCAATGGGCGGCTGCTCGGCCAGTGCATGGGCGCAGGCACGGGCAGCTTCCAGGCTGTTGCCGTGGTCGGTCAGCTCGGTGAGCAGGCCGTCTTGCAGGGCCTGCTCGGCACTGAAGCCTTGCGATAGCAGCAGCCATTCATTGGCACGGCGCTGTCCTACGTATTGGGCCAGCAGGTGGCTGGATGCCCCTTCCGGGCATAGTCCCAGGGCGGTAAACGGCATGCGCAAGCGAGCGTCGCGGGCCGCATAGACAAAGTCCGCGTGCAGCAGCAAGGTGACCCCAATGCCCACGGCATGACCTTCCACGGCCACAATCAGAGGAATATCGGCCTTGACCAGACTGCGCAAGAAGGTGATCGGCGGCGGCTCGGTGGTGTTGCGTACCGTGGCCAGATCGGAAATGTCGTTGCCCGCGCAGAAATGTTCGCCCGCGCCGGTCAGAATCAGGGCGCGATATTGTCGGTTCTGATCGGCTTGGTCGATGATCTCGGCCAGCTCTTCGTACATGGGGCCGGTCAGGGCATTGCGTCGCTCCGGTCGGTCCAGAATGACTTCCAGCCAAGGACCGGCGTCATGAGTGCGTATCATGGCGTGCTCCTGTTCAGGCGAAGGGGGAGGCCAGCAGCGCAGCCTTGGCCTGCTGATATTCGCGATGCAAACGGGCCACAATCTGGGCAGTAGACTCGACCGAATCAATGCCGCCGATGCCTTGGCCGGCTCCCCAGATATCGCGCCAGGCCTTGCTCATGCCCGAGCCAAAGGCGGTATCGGCCACTTTCTCGGCATCGAGCTTGTCCGGGTCCAGCCCAGCCGCCCGGATGCTGTCCTTCAGGTAGTTGCCCGGGATGCCGGTAAACAGCGGGGTGTAGACGATATCGGCGGCGCGGCCTTTGACGATCATGTTCTTGTAGTCGTCCGAGGCATTGGCTTCGGTGCTGGCAATAAAGCGCGTGCCAATGTAGGCCAGGTCGGCACCCATGGCCTGGGCGGCCAGAATATCGCTGCCCCGGCTCATGGCGCCGGACAGCGCAATCGGACCGTCAAAAATCTGCCGGATCTCGTTGACCAGTACAAAAGGGCTCAGGGTGCCGGCATGGCCGCCTGCGCCCGCCGCCACCACAATCAGACCGTCCACCCCGGCCTCCAACGCTTTCTCGGCGTGACGCAAGGTGGTCACGTCATGAAAAACCTTCCCTCCCCAGGCATGTACGTGCGGCACGATCTCCTGCGGGGCGCGCAAGCTGGTGATGACCAAGGGCACTTTGTGGTCGGCGCATACCCTCAGATCCTGCTCCAGCCGGTCATTGGATTGATGAATGATGTGATTGATGGCGTAGGGGGCAATGCGGCGCTCGGGATGGCGCTCGCGCAGCTCGGCCAGGGTGTCCTCGATTTCGTTCAGCCAGTCCTTGAGCTTTTCCTGGGGACGGGCATTGAGGGCCGGCACGGAACCAATGATGCCGCTGGCGCATTGAGCAATCACCAGGGCGGGGTTCGAGACGATGAACATGGGCGCTGCCATCACAGGCAGGGTCATAGATTGATAAAGCTGCTGCGTTAATGCCGAAGGCATAAGGTCGGTCTCCTATTATCGAATGATGTGCCCCGCCTCTTGATGGGGTGGGGTCCTGCAAGGAAGATCTGCCGCTGATAATCTATCGTCACCTATTCTAGGATGCTTTATCGTAGCCGGACGTGGTGCGCTGCACAAATGTCCTCCGGCTCGAAAATGACCATTGTTTGAGCACTTTTTCTGTCCGTAGACCGGACTAAGAAGACCTGGTGCACAATAAGCAACTTGAAGGATTTTTGTCTGCTATGACCACGACTGAACGAAAAGCGCCTTTGGCCGGATTGCGTGTTCTGGACTTGACGCGCGTGCTGGCAGGTCCCTGGTGTACCCAAAATCTGGCCGATTTAGGTGCAGAGGTCATCAAGGTTGAACGCCCCGGTACCGGGGATGACACCCGGGGCTGGGGGCCTCCCTATCTAAAGGATGGTCACAGGGCGGACACAGAGGACGCGGCCTATTTTGGAGCGGCCAATCGCAATAAAGAGTCTATCGTGCTGGATATTGGCACTGCACAAGGTGCGGATCTGGTGCGCCAGTTGGTCAGACGCTGCGATATTCTGGTGGAAAACTTCAAGGTGGGTGGCCTGAAGAAGTACGGTCTGGACTACGAAAGCCTGCAAGCCATCAACCCGGCCCTGATTTATTGTTCGATTACCGGCTTTGGGCAGACCGGCCCCTATGCAAGCCGCCCGGGATATGACTTCATGATCCAGGGGCTGGGTGGTTTGATGTCCCTGACCGGAGAGCCAAGGGGGGAGCCGCAAAAAGCGGGGGTGGCGGTGGCCGATGTCATGACGGGCATGTACGCCACGGTAGCCGTTCTGGCGGCTGTGGTGGAGCGTCATCGCAGCGGCCTGGGGCAGCACCTGGATATTGCCTTGCTGGATTGTCAGGTGGCCATGATGGCCAACCAGAATATGAATTACTTATGTACCGGACAGGCCCCGCAGCGGCCCGGCAATGCCCATCAGAATCTGGTGCCCTATCAGGTCTTTGAGGCCAGTGACGGGCACTTGATTGTGGCGGTGGGCAATGACGCCCAGTTTCGCAGCTTTGCGCAGGAGCTGGGGCATCCCGAATGGGCCGATGATCCCCGTTTTTCGCGCAATGCCGGGCGGGTCATGCACAGGGATGAACTGGTGCCCATGTTGGCGCAGGTCATGCTGAGCCGGACGCGCGATAGCTGGTTGCAGGCGCTGGAAGCCGTGGGTATTCCCGCCGGGCCCATCAATACGATGGAGCAGGTGTATCAGGACCCACAGGTGTTGGCGCGTGGTTTGCGCCTGGACTTGCCGACCGGGCAGGGGGGCAGTGTACCTTCGGTGGCCAGCCCCTTGCGTTTGTCAGCCACGCCGGTGCAGTACCGCAGTGCGCCGCCACGCCTGGGCGAACATACCCGCGAGGTCCTGGCGCGTGTGTTGGAGCTTACGCCCGACAAGGTTGAGGCCCTGGTGACCGGCTCGGCTGAGCAGGCTTAATTTTTATTGCTTTTCGATCAGGTTGTGAATCATGAAACAGATACAAACCATCGCTATTGTTGGCGCAGGTGCCATGGGACGGGGCATTGCTCAGATTGCCGCCCAGGCTGGCAAGCAGGTCCTGCTCTATGACCTGAATGCGGACTCGCTCAAGGCCGCTTTGGCCGATGTGCATGCCGTCTGGAGCCGTTTGCAGGAGAAAGGCCGCATGACGGCTGAGCAGGTGCAGTCGGCCACAGCATGTTTGCAAACGGCCAGCGATTTGCAAGGCCTGGCCTCTGCCGATCTGGTCGTTGAGGCCATCGTCGAGCGTCTCGATGTCAAGCAGGGCTTGTTGCAGCAATTGGAAGAGATTGTCTCGGCCGATTGCGTGCTGGCCTCCAATACCTCCTCGCTGTCCATTACCGCGATTGCGCAAGCCTGCCGCCACCCTGAGCGTGTGGCGGGCTACCATTTCTTTAACCCTGTTCCCTTGATGAAAGTGGTTGAAGTCATTGATGGTTTGCGCACCTCTCCTGACGTGGGCGATGCTCTGATGCAGGTGTCGCGCGAGATGGGCCATACGCCTGTACGCGCCAAGGATATGCCCGGCTTTATCGTCAACCACGCTGGTCGCGGCATGAACATCGAGGGTTTGAAGATTGCCCAGGAGTGCGTCGCGCCTTTCTACCAGATTGACGCCATCATGCGCGAGCAGGCTGGTTTCCGCATGGGGCCTTTTGAACTGCTGGATCTGACCGCGCTGGATGTGTCGCACCCGGTGATGGAGTCCATCTATCGCCAGTTCTACGACGAGCCGCGCTTTCGTCCTTCGCCCATTACAGCGGTGCGTCACGCCGGCAAGCTGTTCGGCCGCAAAAATGGCGAAGGTTTTTACAAGTATGAGGATGGCAAGAAGCAGGTTCCGCAAGAGCCTGCCGTGCCTGCCGTGACCTCTTTCGCGCCCGTGTGGGTCTCGCCCTACCACGAACAAGGCCAGGCTCGTGCGCTGAAATTGCTCAATGAGTTGGGCATGACGGTAGTCGATGGCGATCAGCCTCCTGCCGATGCCTTGATCTTGCTGACTCCTTACGGTGAGGATGTGGCCAGCCTGGTGTCCCTGCATGGCCTGGACCCGGCCCGCAGCGTGGCGCTGGATACCTTGTTCGGTCTGGAAAAAGGCCGTCGACGTGTGTTGATGTGCTCGGCGGCGACAACGCCAGAGTGGCGTGATCAGGCCTGGGCCATGCTGGCCAGCGATGGGACTGCCGTTAGTGTGATTGAGGACTCGGCTGGCTTTGTGGCGCAGCGTCTGGTGGCCACCATTGTGAATATTGCCAGTGATATTGCTCAGCAGCAGATTGCCACCCCGTCGGATATCGATGCCGCAGTACGCCTGGGTTTGGGTTATCCGCACAATGGCCCATTGTCCATGGGGGACGCCGTCGGTTCGCGCGATCTGCTCGATGTGCTCAATACCCTTCAGGCCGTGACCGGTGATATGCGCTACCGCGCCAGCCCCTGGCTGCAACGGCGTGTGCAATTGGGCTTGTCCTTGACGGCATTGCCTTTGTGCAAGGCGCAGTAAAGCGGAGCTGGCGCGATGGTCAGACTGCGCTGCCTGCTCGTTGGCAGGTTTGATCCGGTCTGACCCATAGCTTGCGCTTGCTAAAGCCTGAATCCGCATGATCGCCGGATTCAGGCTTTTTTATACACGCCACTTTTGTGTCGACTGCCTCCGTGCCGGTCAGCAGTACGATAGCCAGCGCAAAGAAAAAGCCCGATGAATATTCATCGGGCTTTTTATGCAGAGGCACTGTGCGATGACAGGGCCTTGGCGCAGTCTTATTTGGCCGCGTTGACCATGTGCTGGATGGCTGCACGAAGTTCTTCGTCAGAGGCTTGCGAACCACCGCGTGGGGGCATGGCGCCCACACCGTGAATAGCCTTTTGAAGCATCGTGTCCATACCGGTTTCGATATAAGGTTTCCAGGCGGCCTGATCACCAAACTTGGGCGCACCGGCTACACCGGCCGCGTGACAGGCGAAACAAATGGTGTCGTACAGCTTGATGCCAGCAGGGTCGACCTTGCTATCGTCAGCGGCAGCGACTTGGCTGGCCTCAGGGGCAGCGGCAGCAGCAGGAGCCTGGGCAGGCTTGCTGTCCTCGGCCGCTGCCGCTTCAGGCTTGGCATCGGCCTTCTCGCCTTCTGGAGCAGGGGCTTCGGGTTCTTTAAAGTCGGCGCCGGCAGCGTTGGCCATGTAGACAACGGCACGAGCCACTTCTACGTCATCCAGCGAGGGGTTGCCGCCTTTGGCGGGCATGCCGCGAATACCATGAATGGCATTTTTGACCAGTTCGTCCTGACCCAGCTTGAGCAACTCGCCCCAAGCACCCTTGTCGCCAAACTTGGGCGCGCCGGCTACACCGGCACCGTGACAGGCAGTACAGGTGGTTTCGTATACTTGCTGACCGGTTTTCAGTTCTTTGACTGCGTTGGCGTCCACCAGCTTGAAACCGGCCACAGGCTGGATACGTGCGGCAATGGCCTCTGGAGACAGGGCGGCCGAACCAGCGCCTGTGCTCATGGTGGAGGTGACCAGACTGACCAGCATGACAATAATCGCGATGGGCACCAAGAAAGCCAGAGCCACGGTCACAAGCAATTGTTTAGGGGTTTTGATCATGGCTGAGTGACCCTCGTTGTGTTCTTCGGGTTTTTGTTCCGTGTTGCTCATTATCGGATCCTGCGAGTTCGTACAAGAAATGACGGGAGGGCCTTATACAGGCCACCAATAAAGGCTTGCGCCTACCTAAGGGGTGTGCGCAAGGACGTGTCTAGCAAGCCACCGACCCAGATCGCGCAACCATGGATTATAGCGGACTGTATCGCTCTTGTATCCGACTCTTGATCTGGCATACATATAATTGCCGTATAGATACTGAAAAAAAGTTCAAAGTCGCGCTACAATAGCGAGCTTGGCGTCCGTAGTTCAATGGATAGAATTAGGGTTTCCGAAGCCCTCGATACAGGTTCGATTCCTGTCGGACGCGCCAGAATTCCTTGTTGATGCGGCTCTTTACGGGCTTGCTTCCTGCCTGTCGGGGTGTTTTCCTCGTCTGAGCGTGACTGTAAAAAGCAGCCTGTGGCTGCTTTTTTTGCGTCTGTTGCTTGCGCCTCTGTGGCGCTCGACATGGATAGCTGGAAGTGGCCTAAGGTTTGATATCAATCATTTGACCTAGGACAAAATGACGTTGCTCCTTGTGTTTGGAGCGCGGATGGTATCCCTGGCTTTCAAGGAGCACCGATTGTCCGGGCAAGAAGCAGGGCCGTGATCTGAACGGGCAGGGGCATAGCCCGGACATCGGTTCGGTTAACCAGGGTCTCGATAAAGCGACCTGTCCGTGCAGCGTTTTTAAGACATAAAGGGGCCGTAGCCCCTTTGTGTCTTTCCTGTGCTGCTTTCTTTCTTAAGCTAGTTCGGCGCAAATCACATAGTCATGACCATGACGCAGGCCACCCAGGGTGTGATTCAGGGCCAGGGCGCGCCGACGCAAGGCTTGAACATGCTCGGACAAGGCGACCGCCAGTGTGCGATCCTGCAGGCGACGCAAACGTCCGTCACACATATCCAATTGGCTGTGGATAAAGCTGTCTCCATAACGGATGGCAAAGCGCTGCGCATCCACACAGCGGTATCCCGCCTGTCGCAAATGGCGCAGCACCCAGTCCATCGGATACTCGCGATACGGGCGCTCACCGGCCAGTAGCAGGCAGGCATCGCGCAAGCGGCCGATCTCCACGATCAGCTTGCCGGCCGGATCGGTACTGCTGTAGGGCACGTAAGGTTCCAGCCCAATGAGGTAGAGACGCTGGCCGGTCAGGGGTCGCAGGCGGCTGAACAGTTGATCCTGGGTGTAAGGGGCAAAGCCCTCAATGGCGCCCAGCAAATAGTCCGCCAGCACCGTGTCAAAGCGTTCACCTTGCAGGAACGACGGGTCGCTCCAGTTACCGACCAGCAGCCGGTCCTGGGGGCGCTTCTGATCCCCCAGTTCGCGTGTCACCTGCTCGGCCATGCTGGGCGAGGCGGTAATGGCCGTCCAGCGTGCCGTGTCCAGGGTCAGCAGCCAACGCAGCGAACCCTTGCCGGTGCCGGCATCCAGAAAGTCGCCCCAGGGACGCTCGCCCTGCATGTCGGCCACGATCTGGTAGAGCCGGCTCCCCGTGTGGATGGCGGTCTTGCTCAAAACTCCACCTGTATTCCAGCCAGGATGTTGCGTCCCATCAGCGGCGCCTGACGGGCAATGAAAGAGGTATGGCGGTAGGCCAACTTGTTCAGCAGGTTATTTCCCCTTAGGTAAAAGGTGTAGGTGTTCTGAGCGCTATGCAGGCGGTAGCTTAAACCCATGCTGAGCAAACCGTAAGAGGGTGACCGTAGCTCATGGTCAGCCAGTCGGTTTTGGGCAAAGGTGTGGGTGTAGCCGACAAAACCCGACCAGTTCCGCCAGTTCAGATCGGTGCGAATACCCAGACGGGCGGCCGGTATGCGTGGCAGGTTGCGGCCAGGGTCTTGCAGTTTGCCACGCACCAGATCGCCATGGACGCTGAACGAAGCCCAGGAGGTGACCGGGTAGGAGGCCTGCGCTTCCAGGCCCCAGAACTGCGCTTTGCCCTGACTGTACTGGATCAGTTGAAAGTCTTCGTGGCGGTCCAGACTGTGGCCGTAAATGTAGTTGGCGCTGCGCGTGTAGAAGGTGCGCAGATCAAAACGCAGATCGCCCAGATGCTTTTGCAGCCCCAGATCCAGAGTGTGGCTGGTTTCCCGATCCAGATTGGGATCGCCGCGCTCATAGCTCAGCGTGGCAAAGTGCACGCCTTTGGCAAACAGTTCCTGTGCCGTGGGCAGGCGTTGCGAACGCGACAGGGACACGGTGGCGGCATACTCGGGGGCAAAGTCCCAGACAGCGCCCAGGGAGAAGGAGGTGGCAGTGCCTGTGCGGCGCTCCAGGGTGTTCGAGTCCGGCGTGACGCTTTGCCATTCCTGGCGTGCGCCCAGTTCCAGCCGCCAGTTGTCCCAGTTCAGGCTCTCGAGCAGGAACAAGCCCTGGCTGCGAGTACGGGTGGGCGGGATGAAGTTTTCCGTGCCGTCGCGCGAGGCAAAATCAGACTGGCTGGTTTGCAGGCCAATGACGCCTTCAAAAGGCCCCCAGGGCTGGTGCTCCAGTTCCAGCCGCGTGTCGTAGCCGCGATTGGTGAAGCGGGTGCCAACCTTATCGCCGTCTTTTTCCACATGCCGGTAGTTGGTGGAACCGGCGCGCAGGCGAGCCCGTTTGAAACCGGGCAAAGGATCACGCAGTTCGCCGCGCAGGTCAACGCGCTCGGTGCGCAGATGCGCTGTCGCAGCGTGCTCATGGTCCTGGTCGTAGCCATGGTCGTGATCGTGGCCGTGATCGTGGCCGTGGCCACCGCAATGCAAGGTGGCACCGTGCGGGTGGCAGTCTTCGTATTCATGGCTGTGGCCGGGCAAGCCATAACTGCCTTCCCGATAGGAGTACGCGGCCCCGATGTAACCGCGCTCGCCAATAAAGGACAGGCCAACACTGCCAGTGTCCGTACGGGAGTCGGAGTCTTTGACGCGGCTGTCGGTCCAGTTGGGCACGCGATAGTCACGGCTGCGGTGCGAGGCCCCTTCTACGTGCAAGGCGATATTGCCCTGACCGGCTGTCATGTCGAATGCGCCGACCCGGCCTCGATCGGCTGTGGAGCCTTGGGCGCGGACTGAGCCTTCAAACCCTTTTTCGGGGATCGCCGTGGGAATCTTGCGGTCCAGCACGTTGACCACGCCCCCGATCGCACCGCCGCCATACAGCAGGGCGGAGGGCCCGCGCAGTACTTCAATGCGTTCAGCTTGCCAGGTGTCGACCGTAATCGTGTGGTCGGGGGAGATGGCAGAGGCATCCATCACTTCGGCGCCGTCGCTGAGCACTTTGACGCGAGGCGCAGTCTGGCCACGAATGACCGGTCGGCTGGCACCGCTGCCAAAGCTGTCGACGTGGATGCCCACTTCCCCATTGAGCAGTTCACCCAAAGTGCTGCTACGGCGCAAATCCAGCTGGGGGCCTTGCAGCACCGTGCTGGCTGTGGCCAGTTCTGTCTGTTGCAAGGCCAGGGGGCTGGCGGAGATTCGGATCGGGGCCAACTGAGAGACAGGGGGTTCAAGCTCATTGGCTTGTGCTGAGGCGCAAAGCGCGAGGGCCAGCGCCAATGGCAAGGGGCGGGGACTGAAGTGCATCTCATCTTCCGGAAAGTTAATTTTTGAGATGTTATAACATAACAATAACTGGTTGAAACAGTCGGAAAACCAGGCTTGGTCGTGGGGGAAATGGGGGTGGGTAACGTATAGGACACGGGGCCGTGCGGCTGACCAACTCGGCCCCTGGTTGTTGCCAGGTAAAAAAATGCCGCCTTCAGGAGGCGGCTCGGCAAGCGATGAATAACTTAACGGTTCTGAATTTCCGGGGGAATGAGGTTGCGCTCGTAGCGCTGGACATAATCTTCAAAGGACTCTTGATCCTGGGCTTCAATATCCAGCTGGGCCTGCAAAGAGTCGGCGGCCTGCTGTTCGAAAGCGGCTTGCTTGTCAGCCGGCAAAGGATGGGCCAGCAGGCTGGCGTGGTGTTCGCGGCTGCGCTGTAGGGCGTAGTCATGAAAGCTCAGGCCCGTCTCGTGTAAACGTTTCAGTAACTGGGCCGACGGTGTCCGTTCCGGATCGTCCAGTTTACGCATTTGTGCCTGCACGGCTTGGGTATGGCCGTCTGTATCCAGGGCGTGATCCAGCATGTGTGCGTAGGGTAAGAGGGACTCGAGAATCTCCCGTCCCCATTGTTGCAAGCTGACCGCTTGTTTTTGCTGGTTGGTCAACATCAGGCCGGGGCGACGGCCTTCACGCACGACGGTGGCAAAGTTGTTCTTGCTGTCCTGACAGTAGCCACCGTCCGGGAAAAAGGGGCTGTCTTGCACGGCACAGAACAGCAGGAAGGTATCCAGAAAGCGACAGGTTTGCTCGGATATGCCAGTAGGGGATTCGGGGTCGATATCCAGGCAGCGTACTTCGATGTACTCCACACCGCGCTGGGCCAGGGCGGTGGCCGGGCGTTCGCTGCGCTGGGTTGTGCGCTTGGGGCGGATGCTGGAGTAGTACTCGTTTTCAATCTGCAGGATGTGGGTGTTGAGCTGAATCCACTCGCCATCACGGTGCGTGCCCAGCTTTTCGTAATCCGGCCAAGGGGTCACGGCAGCGTGATACATGCGCATCACAAAGGTGTCCAGGTCGTTGTAGCAAAGCTGAAGCTCGGCTTGGGCTTCCTTGTTGTGATAGCCCAGGTCGCTCATGCGCAGGCTGGTTGCCCAGGGCATGGTCAGCGTGTCGTCGTCGATCTTGTCCAGATTGTTGCTACGACCTTGCAGGAAGTTCGCATCCAGCACGGGCGAGGCGCCAAACAGATACATCAGCAACCAGGAGTAGCGTGTGAAATTGCGAATCAGCGCCAGGTAGCCATTGGAGCGTTGGTCTTGCAGATTGTCGCCGCAGACGTTCAGCAAGGGCCAGATGCCGTCGGGCAGGGAGAAGTTGTAATGCACCCCGGCAATACACTGCATGGGTTTTCCATAGCGTTCGGCCAGGCCGCGACGGTACACATGCTTGAGCATGCCCGTGTTGGAGGTGCCGTACCAGGCAATGGCAATCTCCTTTTCGGCGGGCAGCAAGGCGGGCATGGACTGGTTCCAGATGATTTCCTGATCCAGTTTGCCGGCGACAAAGGTATGAATATCGGCCAGCTCTTGCAGCACGTCCTCAACCCGGGCTTGCGGCTCGGTAATCAGCTCCAGCAGGGCCTCGGCGTAATCGGTGGTGATGTGGGCATTGGTAAGGGCAGAACCAATGGCGCGGGGGTGGGGAGTCTTTGCCAGCTGGCCCAGCGCATCAACGCGCAGTCCTTCTTTCTCGATGCCTCGCAAGATCCCCTTCAAGATATCGGGGTTCTGTTGCAGGGCAAGGCGGCGTTCGTGGCTGGTGTTCATGGTGGTGTTTCCCACTTTCGAAATCGGATGCAAGATACGGGACTGTTCAAGGGGCCTGAGGCCGTCTATAAATAGTAGTCCGACCAAACTTGCTTTGTTAAGTTGCGCCAAAAGGCGAATCGGGCAGGGCGAGTATAAGGCGGCTGTTCAGGCAGCTGATGAAAAGCATGAAACGGGATATGGGATTAGCACCATGATAATCAGGCGCATGACCGCCGTACTGGCGGCCTTATGGATGTTGGCGGCCTGCAGTCCGGAGTTTAACTGGCGCAAGGTTCAACTTGAGCAAACGGGCTTGTCAGCCATGTTGCCCGGCAAGCCAAGTACCAGTCACCGCGTGTTGGATTTCGAGCAGTACCCGCTGGATTTTTACCTGACGACGGCGACCGCGGGTGGGCAGATCTATACCGTGGGTCATGTGATTCTTCCCGCGCAATTGCAACAGGACCCAGCCGCCCGTGAGCGCCTGTACGAGGCGCTGCATGAGTCCTTGCGTGCAAAATTCGTCCCGGATGGGCAGGCCAGTCAGAAAAGCGCCGTGCAGATCCCGCCACCTGGCCAGATTTTTTACATGACACGCGATGTGGGCGGCGTGGCGTTGCGCCTGGAGGCGATGATCCGTATGGAGCCGGGCTGGCTGGTGCAGGGCTTTGTTATGACGGATTCCGGTAAGGCGCCGGATGCGGCTCAGGCAAAGATTTTCTTTGACGGCTTAGCTCGCTAGCGGGGTCGCCGCTGATCAGGCGCTGTTGCAAGGCCTGGGTAATGGCGGCCTGGCGGCTGTAAACCCCCAGTTTGGCGTAAGCGTTCTGGAAATGAAAGTTGATCGTGCGCTCAGTAATGCCCAGGATGATGCTGATTTCCCAGCTGGTCTTGCCATGGGCAGCCCAGTTCAGGCAGGACTGTTCGCGTGAAGTTAAATACGTCACGGTAAAGCCATTCCTCATGCATTCGTGGTAAACGTCGCGCCAATGTACTCAAATTTAGCTTAGCTGGCAGACCGATGAACATGGAAATAATGATGCAAATCAAAGCATTGTCTGTTTCCCGAACGGATCTTTAGGCACAGTGGCGAAGGGAGGCGGCCTGCCTGGTTTGGACGACGCGCTGCAGCGATGCTAGAATTTTGTCTTATACGTTTTGCGCCGATTTGCCTGATCCGCTTGCGGGCGCTCCATAAATCCAGCTAAAGAGGTCCAGATGGCCACTGATTCCGTCCCCTGCGCCAACGTTGGCGCCCCTAGCCCATCCTGCGGATTGATCCCCGAAGGTTCTGTGGGCCCTGTACAAGCCGAACTCATTGCGTTTGATGAACCGCTGCACCTGCGCAGCGGGCAAGTGCTGCCCAGCTACGAGCTGGCCGTCGAGACGTACGGCACCCTGAATAAAGAGCGCAGCAACGCGGTCCTGGTGTGTCATGCGCTCAATGCCTCCCATCACGTTGCCGGCTATTACGATGACGATCCCAAAAGCGTAGGCTGGTGGGACAATATGGTCGGTCCCGGCAAGGCCGTGGATACGGATCGGTTTTTTGTCATTGGCGTCAACAATATTGGCTCCTGTTTTGGTTCTACGGGGCCGTCCAGCATCAATCCCGCTACCGGCAAGCCCTGGGGCTCCGAGTTTCCCGTTCTGACCGTGGAGGACTGGGTACGTGCCCAGGCGCGTCTGGCCGACTATTTTGGCATTCGCAAGTTCGCGGCCGTCATGGGAGGATCGCTGGGTGGCATGCAAGCCTTGAGCTGGGCGATCAGTTGCCCCGATCGCGTCGAGAACTGTGTGGTTATTGCCAGCACACCGCGCCTGTCAGCGCAGAATATTGCGTTTAACGAAGTGGCCCGCAGTGCCATTTTGTCTGACCCGCAGTTTCATGGCGGCAATTATTACGAGCATGGCGTGGTACCCAAGGCCGGACTGGGCGTGGCCCGCATGGTGGGCCATATCACCTACCTGTCTGATACCGTCATGGCCGAGAAGTTTGGCCGCACCCAGCGTGCGCCGGCGCAAGGTGGCGAATACCACTACAACTATGGCGTGGAATTCGAGGTCGAATCCTATCTGCGTTATCAGGGAGAGAAGTTCTCACGCTACTTTGACGCCAATACCTACCTGATCATTACGCGGGCCCTGGATTACTTTGATCCGTCCCGTCCGTATCAGGGGGATCTGAGCAAAGCCCTGGAAAACGTGATGGCCAAGTTCCTGCTTGTTTCCTTCACCACGGACTGGCGTTTTTCGCCCGAGCGCTCGCGTGAAATTGTGCAGGCCCTGCTCCGTAACCAGCGTCAGGTGACCTACGCTGAAATCGATGCTCCGCATGGGCATGATGCTTTCTTGCTGGAAGACCCCCGCTACCATGCGGTCGTACAGGGATACTATGATCAGATCGCCGTTAATTTGGGCTTGCCTGCGCGCACGCGCACGACGGGGGTGCTGGCAGAATGACTAAGCCGCAAACACAAGTGGCCGCCGCCATGTTAAGACCGGATTTGCTGCGCATTGCGCAGTGGATCGAGCCCGGCTCGCGAGTGCTGGACCTGGGCTGTAACGATGGGACCTTGCTGGCACATCTGCGTGATACGCGTCAGGTCGTTGGCACAGGGGTGGAGCTCAATGATCAGTTCGTCATTGCGTCGGTCCGCCGGGGTGTCAACGTCATTCAGCAAGATCTGGAAAAAGGTCTGGCCCTGTTTAGCGATCAGCAGTTCGATACCGTGGTTCTGTCCAAGACCTTGCAGTCCATGCACCATACGGAGCACATCTTGCGTGAGATGGCGCGGGTGGCGCGGTATGGTATCGTCTCGTTTCCCAACTTCGGTTACTGGCCGCACGGCTGGAGCATTTTGCGTGGCCGCATGCCGGTGACCGGTGAAATGCCTTACCAGTGGTACAACACGCCCAACATTCATTTGTGCACCATGAAAGATTTTCAGGATCTGGCTCAGGCAGTGGGCGTACGTATTCTTGATCGTGTTGCATTCAATGGCGGTCATACGGTTCGTTTTTTACCGGGCTGGCGCAGTACCCTGGCTGTCTACCGTTTCGAATCCCCCCATTTTCTTGGTGCTTCGCGCTAACAAGGCCTGACGTGTCACGTGTCTATACCAGTCCCCGAGTCTTGCCTTTGCTGATTCTGGGGTTCGCCAGTGGCCTGCCCCTGGCCCTGGTGTCAGGCACTTTGCAGGCCTGGGCCACCGTGGAACAGGTCTCGCTGACCGAAATCGGCTTCTTGACCCTGGTGGGCTCGGCGTACACGCTGAAGTTTCTCTGGGCTCCCCTGATTGACCGTTATGCTCCCCCCTTCATGGGGCGTCGACGTGGCTGGATACTGCTGACCCAATTATTGCTGGCGGGCTCGATTGCCGCGATGGGCCTGTTTTCCCCTTCCGTGAATCTGACCGCACTGGCTTTGCTGGCCGTGTGGGTGGCTTTTTTGTCCGCCACACAGGACATTGCTTTTGATGCCTATTGCACGGACGTGCTGCAGGCCCACGAGCGTGCGGCGGGAGCGGCCGTCAAAGTCATGGGGTACCGCATCGCCATGATTGTTTCCGGTGGCCTGGCGCTGATCCTGGCCGATCGCTGGTTGGGCTGGGCCAATACCTATTTTCTGATGGGTGCCTTCATGGCACTGTGCGCGCTGGTGACCTTGGTGTCCCCCGACCCTCAGGAACAAAGCCGCCCGCCGCGCAGCCTGTCCGAGGCGGTGGTCGCGCCTTTGGCGGATTTTTTCTCTCGTCCCGGCGCCTGGAGCGTGCTGGCCCTGATTGTGCTCTACAAATTGGGTGACGCCTTTGCCGGCGCCTTGTCCACTACGTTTCTGATTCGTGCGGCCGGCTTTACCTTGTCGGAAGTCGGCACGATCAACAAGGTGTTTGGACTGGCGGCCACAGTGGTCGGGGCCTTGATGGGGGGGGCGATCATGGCCCGCCTCGGGCTTTACCGGGCCTTGATGATTTTCGGGCTGCTGCAGGCCGTCTCCAACCTGGGTTATTGGCTGATCGCGATTGAAACCGCGCCGTCCATGTGGCTGATGGGCATGGTGGTGGGTCTGGAAAATCTGTGTGGTGGCCTGGGGACAGCGGCCTTTGTCGCCTTGCTGATGGCCTTGTGCAACCGAACCTATTCAGCGACTCAATTTGCCTTGCTGTCGGCCTTGTCGGCGGTGGGCCGCACCTATCTGGCCGGCCCGTTGACACCGCTGCTGGTTCAGACCCTGGGATGGCCAGGCTTTTTTATCTGTACGGTGTTTATTGCCGTGCCCGGTTTACTGATGCTGCGGTGTTATCGCGGCCTTATTCAACAGCTTGATGCGTAAAAAATATCATGCTCTTACTTGTTCTCTACATTATTGCCATTACTGCAGAGGCGATGACCGCCGCCCTGGCGGCAGGCCGTCGTGACATGGACTGGGTTGGCGTGTGTACCATCGCCTGCGTCACGGCCTTGGGGGGCGGTTCCGTGCGGGACGTGCTTCTGGGGCATTATCCGCTGACCTGGGTGCAGCATCCCGAGTATTTGTGGATTACGGCAGGCGCGGCCATTTTGACGGCCTTGATCGCTCCGATCATGCGGCGTTTGCACAGTCTGTTCCTGCTGCTTGACGCCATGGGGCTGGTGGTCTTTACCGTGATCGGCTGTCAGATCGCGCTGGAGATGCAGTTACCCATTACGGTGGTGCTGCTCAGCGGCATGATTACCGGCTGTGCCGGGGGTGTTTTACGCGACATTCTCTGTAATGACATCCCCTTGCTGTTGCGCAAGGAGATGTATGCCAGCGTATCCATGCTGACCGGTGCTTTATATCTGGGTGCTCAGCACCTGGACTGGGACCCCTACGTAACCTTGCTGGGGCCCATGGTTATCGGCTTGAGTTTCCGCATGCTGGCCCTGCATCGTAATTGGCAGATGCCCCGCTTCGTCTATCGAGACGAGTGGCGTTAAGCTCAGCCTGCCTGAGTGGGCTCAGACCATGCCCAGCCAGCGCAAGATCAGGGGCACGAAGGGCACCAGTATGGCAGTCATGATTCCATTGAGGCTCAGGCCAATGGCCGAGAAGGCCCCGATTGTCTCATGGACCTGCAAGGCGCGAGCGGTGCCAATCGCGTGTGCCGTCACGCCCACGGCAAAGCCGCGGGCTTCGGGGCGGTCAATGCGCAGCAGGTTCAGCAGGGGGCGTGCCATGATGGTGCCGGCGATGCCGGTAATCGCGACAGCCACGGCTGCCAAGGAAGGCTGGCCATCAAACTGCTCTGCCAATGCCATGGCAATGGGCATGGTGGCCGACCGAGGGGCGACCGACATGATGGTTTCCATCGATCCACCCAAGGCCCAGGCAATCAGAACCGTACTGAAAATAGCGGTGACTGAACCGATCAGCAGCGCAATCGTCAAGGGTTTCCAGATTTCGCGCAGCTGACGCAACTGGCTATAGAGTGGCACGGCCAGGGCGACGGTCGCCGGGCCAATCAGAAAGTGAATGAATTTGGCGCCCTCGAAATAGACTGGGTAGGGCGTGCGGGTCAGCATAAGCAGAGCGACGATGACCATTACGGAGACCAGAATCGGCAGCAAAAAGGGGCTGCTCCCCGATTGACGATACATCCAGACCGAGCCCGCGTAGACCGAGCAGGTCAGGGTGAGCCACAGCAAGGGGGAGCTGGACAAAAAGACCCAGATTTGAAACAGTCCGTCGGTCATTTTTCTTCTTCCTGACGGTTTTTGAGCAAGCGGTTAAGCACCAGAGCCGTCACCACCATCGTGATGACGGTGCCACCCAGGGTGGCAATCAGAAAGGGCTGCCATTCATCGGCCACCCGATCAAAATACAGCATCACGCCGGTGACGGCGGGAATGAACAGCAGCATCAGGTTCTGCAGCATGACACTGGCCGTGCTCTCGAGGGCGGCCGGAACCCCGCCACGGATCAGCAAGGCGGCCGCCAGCAAAAGCATGCCCGCCAAGGGGCCGGGCAGCGGTAAAGACAGAGTCTGCACCAGGACTTCGCCGAGTAACTGAAAGGCGAACAGGGCAGTAATCGCGTAGATCATGACAATATCCGTAAAGCACGAAAACGCCAGGCGGCAAGCCTGGCGCAGGTAACAAGGTCTGGCTGAGGGTGCTAGTGTGCCATACAAGCCAGTCAGGCAGTAGACGTGCTGCTTATATGGAATTGGCTATGGCAAGTTCGTCGTATCAATGCTTGGCGGCAGGGGGGTTGGCGCCTGTCCAGGCCTGGACTTCGATTTCAACATCCACCCCGCCTGCCAGTTTGGCTTGTACCAGAGAACGGGCCGGGAAGTTGCTGCCCAGGCGTTCCTTATAGACTTTGTTGAACTGGTCGTACAAGGCAATATCGGACAGATAGACGGTGGCTTTGACCAGCTGGTTCAGGTCGGCGCCGGCCAGGGCCAAGGCCTCCTCAATCCGGTCCAAGGTGGCATTGGTTTGATCCTCAATGCTGCCCCGCACGATCTCGCCTTTCTCGTTCAGCGGAATTTGCCCGGACAGAAACAGAAAATCACCGGCCTGCACTGCGCGGGAAAAGGGCATGTCCGCATCCGCCAGAAAGCGTTTGATTGCCGTCGGTTCTGTGCTCTTGCCTGTGCTTGCGGCATAAGCGGTGCTGATGCCCAGTCCTGCGACCGAGCAAACCAGCAAAGTGTGACGGGCCAAAGCAAATAAACGCATCAGAATTCTCCTTGGACAAGGGGGAATCCAGTGTGCCACAGTCGAGGCCGGGCAGCGTTAATTAATGTGACGGCCCGTCGGCCTCAAGGTTGCTTAAGCGCGATCGCCCAACCAGGCCTGGACTTCGATTTCCACGTCCACATTCTTGGCCAGCTTGGCTTCAACCAGCGAGCGGGTGGGCAAGGTGTCGCCAAAACGTTCGGCATAGACCTTGTTGAAGTCAGCAAACAGGGCCATATCGGACAGCCAGACTGTGGCTTTGACCACGTCGGCCAAGGTGGCGTTGGCCAGTGCCAGGCCTTCGATCAGGCGATCAAAGACGGCGTGGGTCTGGTCCTGGATGGAGCCACGTACCACTTCGCCCTGGGCGTCGTAAGGGATCTGACCAGACAGGAACAGAAAACCGCCAGCGATGGTCGCACGCGAAAAAGGCAGTGGCAGTGGGCTGGCAATACGGCGGATACCGGACATGGAGTACTCCTGATAGGGATGGTGGAAAAGTCGGTCAAGGCAGCAATGCGTGTTTGTTCACGTCTCTTGCCTACAATAAGGCGTCACTATACAACTTCAAATGAGGAGCGAGACGACGTGAGCAAGGAAATTTTGCAACGCCTGGACCAACTCAGTCAGGCTGCGCTGGCCAGCGGGGATTTGTTGCCTGTGCAAGCTCAAGAAGAGCTGATGCACGATCAGGGGCTGACTTTTTTTGTGCGTTGGGTGTCCACTCTGGCGGCCAAGGATGCAGCCAGCGTCTCGATCCCGGGCGGGCCGCGCGACCCCAATTTCAATCCTTTCCTGCCCCCAGCACCGGCATTGACCGTAGCCGATGCCAGCCCCACCCACAATATAGTGCTTAACAAGTTCGCGGTCTGTGATTTGCATCTGGTGCTGGCTGACAAGGTGTTTAGCGAGCAGCTGAGTCCTTTGCGCGACATTGATTTTCAGGTTCTGGCGAATTTTTTGGCCCTGCAGGGCGGGCTGGGGTTTTACAACGGCGGCGGACCGGCCGGAGCCAGTCAGCGGCATAAACATACACAATGGGTCCCCCCGGCAGAGAGCAACGGCTCTTTGGCTTTGTATCTGGATGAGCTTCCTGCTCAGGCCCCGGTTGGCAGCGTGCATCGGCACCCGGCATTGGCCTTTGAACACCGCTTTGTGCGCCTGCTGGAGACGCAGGACCCGACCGCTTTGAGCAGCAGCTTGTTGAGCGCTTACCAGCTTGCGTGCAAGGAATTGGGTCTGGTCATGGACGAACAGGGTTTGTTGCCGCCCCATAATATGCTGGCCGGTCAGGGCTGGCTGCTGGTGGTGCCGCGTAGCGTGGAGCTGGTGGATGGCATCTCGGTCAATGCCCTGTCGTATGCAGGCTGCATTTATGTCCGCACTCCCGAGCAAATCGAGCGAGTGCGGCAGATAGGCCCTTTAGCTGTTCTGGCTCAGGCTGCCTACGCCAGCACGCGTCAGGCTTGAGTTCCCTGGTCGCTGAGCAGGATGAGCCCCGCTGCGGCGGGGTTTTTTTCTGCTCTGTTGTCACATTTTG
Organism: Alcaligenes sp. SJTW-7; assembly: GCF_047716895.1. Classification (NCBI taxonomy): domain Bacteria; kingdom Pseudomonadati; phylum Pseudomonadota; class Betaproteobacteria; order Burkholderiales; family Alcaligenaceae; genus Alcaligenes; species Alcaligenes sp. SJTW-7. The sequence continues at coordinate 415,797 of NZ_CP136682.1, forward strand.
AATCTCTATTTATTGTTAAGAAACATAAGGCAAATTCGGGGGGGTTAATACAAATTGAATTTCGCTTTATTTCATTTTGGTGAGCAATTAAGTAATGTAAATAGATAATTATTGAAATAATGTAACTTTGTTTGTAAAAAATAAGGGGAATAAGACGTTTCGAAAAAATGAAGCATTCATGTATAAGCCTATTAACTATTAAAACCGTCACTGGTTTGAACAATGCAGGCTTGATTGACCAAAGGTGAATGGCTTATGCATGTTTCGTCGGATGCTCATATTCTTTTCATTGCTCCCGAACCTTTCGGTGCAACAGATCTGTTGGTGTTATTGCGCACCAGTTTTGGCCGCGTCAGCTTTGCGCTTGATGCGCAGCAAGGCTTGGCGCGCTGTCTGTCATTGCGGCCCGACTTTGTGCTGAGTGATTACCATCTGCCTCGTTTGAGAGGGGATGTCTTTATGCGATTGCTGCGCGCCAACCCGCAAACAGCCGCCATACCGGTTGTGTTCTTGTCGGCCCGTTCCTGTGCCGACAGTCAGTTAATGGCCTTGCGTAGTGGGGCGCGCGATTTCATCGATTACCGAACGAACGTGCAACTGGTGCTGGAACGTATTCGTCTGCATCTGAGTCTGAGAGAAGTACAACAAGAGAAGGCGAGCAGGGAATATCGGCGCTTGTTGGAACGTGGTAAGGAGTCGTCCCCACGCACTCCCTTGGTAGAGGCAGTGCAGCAGCATGTACGCGACAATCTATCGGAGCCGCTCAGTGCCGAGAATCTGGCGGCCTTGTTTGGCACAAGTGCCCGGCGTCTGAATGCACTTTTCAAAACAGCCTGTGGCGTGACGGTGCACGATTACGTGCGCTCCACCCGGATGGGCTATGCCATGCACCTGTTAACGCATACCGACATGGCCATCATCAATGTGGCTGTGGAGTCTGGCTATGTGAATCCGGCCAATTTTGCCACTGCGTTCAGACAATATAGCGGCCTGTCTCCTTCGGTTTATAGACAGTGCAATAGATCTAATATTTAAATCGACTTTGAAATAGACAAAATTAATAAATTTCTATGTTGTGCAATGATTCAAATGGATTTCGTAGAAATTCAAAAGTAATTATTAAAAACTGATAAGAGAATAAAAAAAGCCGGATGAGTTAGGGGTTCGGTAAGACTTTCCTGAGTATCCAGATTCATTAATCGCCATAACGGGGTGAGGGACGGTTTTGCACCCTGAAACCGGCATGCGTCAGCGCGAGTGGGGACGGGGGAGGGTCGGCATGACTAATTACTTTTGTAAGCGAACGGATCATGAACAGAATCTACAAGTCGGTTTGGAATGAGCGCACAGCAACCTTTGTAGCGGTTGCGGAGAACACCAAGTCGTGTGGCAAACGCAGCGTTGCGGGCCGGGGTCCGGCTCATGGGGCAACACAAGGTATCCAGGGACGGGCGTTGCGCTCGCTTGTGGGGGCCTTGCTCGGTGCTGGAGTGCTGGCGCAGCCCGCTCTGGCACAGGTTACGGACGGCTGGGAGCTCATTGTGGACGGCTCGAGCCCTTTCCATGTGATTCCGGGGGGGACTTTTTCCTTGAACTCCGGCAGCAATATGGTTCTGACACAAACCGGTCAGAGCGTTTCGGTGGCGATGAGTCCCGATCTGAATGTGAACTCTGTCACGGCAAGTGGTGCGATCAAAGGGGCGACAGGAGAGTTCTCTGCACAGTTAAGTGCAGGCTCTGCGCTGATCCAAGGTGGCTTGCAGGCAGGCTCTGCCACCATCGCCAATGCCCTGACGGCTGGCAATGTCAGTACTGGTGCCTTGACGGTCACAGGCAATAGCAGTCTGCGTGCGGTCAATGTGAATAACAACAAGATTTCCGGTTTGGCCGATGCGACCGTCAGCGCGGCCAGTACGGAGGCGGTATCAGGCCGGGTCTTGTACGGCGCCCTGAATTCGGGCGAGGGCATGAAGTATTTCCACAGCAAATCGACCAATGCTGATTCTGTTGCCAGCGGCACTGATGCCCTTGCCATGGGGCCAGAAGCGACAGCAGCAGGGGCGGCAGCCTTGGCGGCAGGCTGGCAGGCGCAGGCGGCAGGTGCGGAGACGGTGTCGCTGGGTGCTCGTGCCGGGCTGGATAACACGGTCGCCAATGGCGTGATGATTGGCAGTGACGCGGGAGCAAAAAGCCTGGGCAGCAATTTGATTGCTTTGGGCAATCAGGCCGGGCAAAACCTGGAGGGGAATAACAACGTGGCGATTGGCTCTGCGGCCGCAAGCCTGGTTGATCCTCTGGAAGTAGACAACACCGTTGCCATTGGCAATCAGGCCTTGGCCAAGGCAACAGGTGCGATTGCTTTGGGCAATGGAGCTGATGTGGGCTTGCTGGCCACGCAGGCCATCGCGATGGGCCAGGGGGCCACCGTCGCGCAGGAGGCCGTGGGAGCAACGGCATTAGGTGCCTTGACCACGGTGCGGGGAGTGGCGGGAACCGCGGTAGGGAATGCCGCAAGCAGCTCCGGGTCGGCATCCACGGCTATTGGCAATCAGGCAGAGGCGTCGGGCGGTTCGGCATTGGCGGCCGGAAGCGGCGCGCGGGCTTTTGGCGCCGATTCGGTGGCCCTGGGATCGGGTGCCATGAGCAACACGACCTCGGGTGTATCGATCGGCCAGGGAGCCGGGTCCAATGCCGGTACCCCTGTCATTGGCAATCGCTTTGGTCAGGTTGCTGTCGGAGGTCTGGCGGGCCAGGGAGTCTATGGCGGCTATAACGTCGCCTTGGGCTACAAGTCGGGTAGCGACATCACGGGTGACGATACGGTGTCGATCGGACGAGAGGCAGGCAACAGGCTGAGCGGTGATCGCACCGTCAGCATTGGCTATGGCGCCAATAATCTGCCAGGTGAGACAGGCTCGGGCAATCCCGTTGCTCCCCCAGTCAAGGCAGCCCATGCGGTCGCGATTGGCGAGCGCACACGCTCGGGTGCGGATGGTTCGATTGCCCTGGGTTCAATGGCTACGGTAGCGGATTTCGATATTGGCGGCATTGCCATTGGCAATCAGGCTCTGGTGTATGCGGGGACGTCCACCAATGCGGCGGCAGGTGGCATCGCCTTGGGCGATCAGTCTCATGTGACCCATGCCAACAGTGTGGCAATCGGGGCAAACTCGCGTTCGGTTGAAACGGTCGGGGTGGGGTATGGCGCGCCATCGGGAGCGCTGTTGCCGTCGGCCAGCGTGTCTATCGGGACCGTGGGGGGAGAGCGCCGTCTGAGCAATCTGGCTGCTGGTCGTCTGGATACGGATGCGGTGAACGTCAGCCAGCTCAAAGTGTTGCAGGGGGATTTGACGGCCCTGGTGGGAGGCGGTCTGACATGGGACGCCAACGGTCAGATGACGGGCCCGCACTTCATCATCAAGGATGAGAATGGCGCGGATCATACCTATACTTCGATCGGATCCGCTTTTGAGGCCATGCGCACGGGGGTGGCAGGGGCCATCGCAGGATTGTCGGCTGTCACCTATTCCAACGCGGACCGTACCCTGATCGATCTGGACAGCGCGACTGGCGGCCCCGTGCGGATTTCAAACCTCGCCGCAGGCGTAGTGGCCACTGATGCAGTGAACAAAGGGCAGTTGGAACAGCTGGAGTCCACGCTGATTGCCAACCGCCAGCGCTATGTCAGCGTTAACTCCTCCAATAATCCCAACGAAAACAATGATGGGGCTACCGGTACGGACGCAATTGCGATTGGCGCAGTGGCGCGTGGCTCTGGAGTCGGCTCGACGGCAATTGGTCTGAATTCGTCGGCAGGGGGACTGACCCAGGCCAATCTGACGACCGCTATTGGCGCACATACTGCAGCATCAGGGTTGGGTGCAACGGCCCTGGGCGCATCGGCCAGCGCGGCCTCAGAAAGTTCGATTGCGGTCGGTCAGGAGTCTCGGGTCGCGGATACGGCCAATTATTCGGTGGCGATTGGCTATAAGTCGGAAGTGATGGGTGATGCGCTGGCTCATGCCAGGGGGGCGGTGGCCATTGGCGAGCAAGCTCGGGTCACCCAGCAAGGCGGGATCGCGTTGGGACGCAATGCCTACGATCAAGGGGTGGATGGCGTCGCCTTAGGTACGAATTCTCGCGTCGAGCGTGGCGCCGACAGCAGTATGGCAATGGGAAGCGGTGCTTCGGCCTCGGGCGGCCAGTCTGTTGCCCTGGGATATCAGGCCGTCGTGGCTGGCAGCAACTCACTGGCTCTGGGCCAGGGCAGCAAGACCCGGGCCAGCAATTCCGTGGGAGCCGGTTCGGGAGTCGAGGCTGATGGCTTCCGCTCCGTAGCCGTGGGCGACAAGGCCAAGGCAGGCTGGATTGAGGAAAAAATAGGTCCCAATGGCTTGATCGAGTACATCATGCACGGCGAGGGGGCGATGAGCGTAGGAGCTGGCTCCAACGCCAAGGAGGACGGTGGTCTGGCCTTGGGCTTTAAGGCCGTGTCCGAAGGCATGGACGCCGCCGCTTTGGGAACCAACGCCCAGGCGCTGGCGGCGGGCTCTCAGGCCTGGGGCAAGGACGCACGTGCTTCTGCCGAAAAGTCGATGGTGTTGGGACAGGGCGCCATCGCGACGGATACGGCCCTTCAGGGGCTGGCTTTGGGTGCAGGGGCCTCCGTATCGGCGGCCGGCGCAGTCGCGCTGGGGGCGGGCTCGACAACCAATTCGGTTTATTCTGCATCTACCGCCTTTTATACCGGTACGGTGACCCAGGAGGCCATACAAGGGGTGGTGTCGGTCGGCAATAACTCGGAAAAGCGCCGCATTACCAACCTGGCCGGAGGCCAGGATCCGACTGATGCCGCCAATGTTGCCCAACTGATCCAGCTGGATCGGAATTTGACGAGCTTGGGTACGAACTACAGCGGGAATAACTTCGATGGCAACCTTTCCGGCAGCACGATGATTCACAGGAATCTGGGTCAACGCCTGGAGATTCTGGGCGGGGCCAGCACGGCGGGCAATTACAGCGGGGCCAATCTGCGTACCCAGGTCTTGAATGGTCAATTGCAGATACAGATGGCCCAAACTCCCTCTTTCTTGGGTGCCGATATGGGCGGGCAAAAAATTACCAATGTGGCGCGGGGAACAACCGCCAGTGACGCGGTCAATCTCAGTCAGCTCACCGATGCTGAAGGCAGTCTGACCAGCAAGGGTATGGGTTTTGCGGCCCAAAGCGGCGCCGCGGTACATCGGGATCTGGGCCAGACACTGACCATTCGGGGCAGCAATGCCAATTTGTCTACCGCGACCGTTGGCAGCGATACGGTTCAGGTTGCATTGAGTGATGACCTGACATTGAGCAGCGTCACTACCGGCGATACCGAGCTGAGTACAGCGGGGGTGAAGGTCAAGGGGCCGGCAGGTCAACCCGATGTCATTTTGGGTAATACCGGTTTGACGATCGGCCAAGTCAACCTGAGCAATGCCGGTCTCACCGCCTTTAATGTGGTGATCAATGAACAGGGCATCCAGGCCGGTAATCAAAAGATCACTGGAGTGGCCAACGGGGTGGCACCGACCGATGCCGTGAACGTCAGCCAGCTTGAGGGACGGGACGACAGTCTGACGGCCAAAGGCATGAACTTTGCCGGCAGCGCGGGCACCGCGGTGCATCGCGATCTGGGCGAGACCCTGAAGATAGTAGGCAGTAATGGCAACCTGAGCACCAGCGGTGATGGTGCCGATACCTTGAGCATTGCCTTGAATGACGACCTGGAGCTCAAGAGCGTTACCGTCAAAGGCGAGGGGACAGCTCCGGATGTGGTCATGAACCATCTGGGCTTTGCGATCGGTACGCAGATCGCCTTGAGCAATGAGGGGCTGCGCGCCGGAAACGTATTGGTGTCGGCAAGCGCGAATGACATCACCGGTCTGAGCAATCGGACTCTGACAGGTCCTGACTTTGGCACGCGAGGGCGTGCGGCAACCGAGGAGCAACTGGAGCTGGTACGTGGCGAAACTCAGAGTCTGGGAGATCGTGCCGTCAAGTACGACCTGAATCCGGACCAGTCCGTGAACTATGGCAAGGTCACCCTGGCGGGCGCCGAGTCCACCGATGGGGGGCGCACGGGTGGCACGGGCATTACCAATGTGGCGCGGGGTGATATTTCCGCAAACAGTACCGATGTGGTCAATGGCAGCCAGATTCACGACATGGGAGAGAGCATCGCCAGTGGCATGGGCGGGGGCTCGCGGTTCGAGAATGGCAAGCTGGTGACCGAGTTGAACGTGGGCGACACCACTTACAACAATGTGAACGACGCGTTGGGGGGCTTGAATACCAAGGTCGATGACGTGACCGATTTGGCCAGCGCGGGCTGGAACTTGCAGACCAATGGGGACGTCGCCAGCCAGGTCGCGCCCAAGGCCACAGTGCAGTTTCTTAATGGGGACAATATTGAGATTTCGCGCTCCGGCATGGACGTGACTGTCGCATTGGCTCAAGACATCAAGGTCAGTAGTGTGGTGGCCAAGTCCGTCACTACTGAAGAACTGCTGATTGTCGATGGTCCGACTCTCAATCGGCAAGGCATTGATATGCACGACAAACCCATCAGCAATCTGGCCGATGGGCAGGCCCCCCAGGATGCCGTCAACGTACGTCAGTTGGAACAGGCCACCGGTAACATCACCAATCAGTTCAATGCCATGGATCGTCGCATCAGCAAGGTGGAAAACCGCTCCAGTGCGGGGGTGGCCGCTGCGATGGCCATGGCGGGGTTGCCGCAAGCTTATGTGCCAGGCAAGAGCATGTTTGCGCTGGCGGGGGGCGTCTGGCGAGGTGAGAGCGGGTATGCCATGGGCTTGTCTACCGTCACCGACAGCGGCAGTTGGGTGCTTAAAGGCAACGTCGCAGGCTCCTCCCGGGGGGATTACGGTGGATCGCTGGGCGTAGGGTACCAGTGGTAAGGGGCTGAAGCGGCAAGGCTGCGTGCGCGTCATGCGGCCTTGCTTTGTCGGCCCCGGCCCGATCAGGCGGGAGAATGGAGCAGCAGTGGGCTGGAGCCCATAGGGAGAGGGAGGATGGACACAAGACGACGTTTCGTACCACAGATTGTCAGGGCGGCGGCGCTGGGCGCGTTGTGCGTGGTACTGGCCGGGTGCCAGCATACCAGGGGCGCGGGGGGGGCGGATTTGAGTCCGCCTACCTTGGCTGGAACGTATGAACGGGAAGGGGATGATGGAACACGCAGCTTTCTGGCGTCTCAAACTTCACGTGCGCTGCAGTATACCCAGATGGATTTTTACGTGGGCATGCCGCAAGCCGTCCCTGGCCTGGTACAGGTGGAAGGTCCCGAGGGCCCGCTGTGGTTGTATCCGCAAGTCATTGTCCAGCGTAGCGACCTGACTCGCGTGGCCTCGGTTCGTACTGCTCAGGGAGATCATTTGCTGCGATTTCATTTGAACGCGTTGGGCACGCGTAAGCTGGCCGAGGTCAGTGCTGGGAACGTGGGGGCCCTGCTGGTTCTGGTCATGGACGATCAGGTGGCACACGTTGCCCGCATAGCGCAACCGTTAAAGCAGGGGATGATTTATCTTGCCGTACCTGACGCGATCGCGGCACAGCGCTTTCTAAGCCAGGTTCAAGGGTAAAAAAAACATAAAGAGCCTGAAGAGGCCAGCAAGGATGGGGACGATGACGGTGGAGCAGATATTTCTGTTGTATGACGAGCTGACGGGCCTGCAGCATATCGCACGGGAGGCGGAGCAGTGGGGCGTACGGGTTCAGATAGTTGGAACGATAGGGCAGTGCTTGTCATTGGCATCGGCAGCAGGTGTGCAGGCGGCCTTTGCCTTGTCGTGTCAGGCAGACAAGGTTTTTCTGCATATCAATCGTCTGCGCGTGGTCTTTCCTGCAGCGGGCATTATTGTCGTGCGACGAGACAAGATGGCCGGTATGGAGCGGGGGCATCTGATGCTGGCAGGGGCCGATGCCTGCTTTGATCGTGAGGCCCTGCCGGTCGAGGTGGTGGCCTGCGTTCAAGCCTTGCGTCGACGCGGCTATGCCTTGCGGCAAAGCGTGGCACTGGCTGAACCCAATTGCTCCAAGCAGGTGCCGACCATCCCACAAACGGAGCCCGAAGCCGACGCCTCATTATGGGAGTTGATGGAAGACGGGTGGACCATGCTTACCCCGCGCGGACAGGCCGTATTGTTAACGCGAGGTGAGCGCCGTATTGTCTTGGCCTTGTTCGCTCTCAGTCCGCAAACCGTAGCGCGCGACCGTTTGTTTCTGCCGGAGGAAAAGGGCGGGGCACAAGTGCGTTCTGTGGATGTTGTCATCAGCCGTTTGAAACGCAAATTGTGGGCTCTCGGCGAGGAGCTGCCGATTCGCTCCGTGCGTGGTCAAGGCTACGCGTTTGTGGGCAGCGTCCCGGCAGTCTGTCAGGAGCTGGCGCGTGAAAGCCTCCGTAAAGACGGGGTTTACGACTGACGGGGGCAGGACGGAGAGGGGCTTTCTCGATGCTTAAACGGCATGATATAGACCCTAAAATTTTAAATATGTATAATTGGTCGCTCTGGTTCATAGAACCAGCTTCTCGAACTGGCCGTTCATGTGCGACAAAATCGCATAAAAATGGCGGTCTGTTCTTCAACAGGTTGTTGCACAACAACCCGGCTTTTTAGTCCGAAACACCTTGCCCGACCTTCTGGTCGCGGAACAACCAGCCGATTGTCCTGGCGGACATCGGCCTGCAACAGAGCGGCTTGTCTCTGGCCATATTGATTTTTGTCCGGCCCGCAGACTTGCCGTAATGTGAGGCACTTTGCGCTGTGTCTTGCTTTTTCTCGCTTCGGCTTGTGCCGAGGGCGGGAGCGTGTGTGCGCGCGTTCGGTTTGGGTGCTTCGGTTCAGGTCCTGGGATCGGTGCCGCCCAGCGCGTTATGGCGGAATCGGCACGCATGCGAGCGGGGAAGGCTTGGCCAGACTCCCCGCCGCAGAAGAGAAAGGGAAAAGACATGCAAGAGGCGGAGTTTTTTACACTTTCAAGCACCACGGCAATCTTGCTGCTGCTTGGTTTTTATGGCGCGACATTCTTGATGTCGCTCATGATTGGTCAGAAGAAAGAAAATGTGGACGGATACATGGTATCCAATAGTGCAGTGGGTTTTGGCCTGGCGGCGGCCAGCATGATTGCCACCTGGGTATGGGCCGCGTCGTTTTATGCCAGTGCGACCTCAGGCTACAAGTATGGCTTGTCCGGGCCTCTGCATTACGGGCTGTGGGGCGCCTTGATGATTCTGTTCATCTATCCCTTTGGGAGGCGGTTTCGCCAGTTGGCGCCGCAGGCGCATACCTTGGCCGAGGTGCTGCACGCGCGGCACGGCTCGTCCAGTCAGATGATTATGGCGATTTCCAACGTGGTGGGAAGTGGCATCAGCCTGATGGTGAACTTCACGGCCGCTGGTGCGTTGGTCTCGATCCTTAGCCCTCTGACATTCATTCAAGGTGTGCTGATCGCCGGGCTGGGTGTGTTGTCCTACACCTTGTGGTCGGGATTCCGCGCCTCGGTCATGACCGATTTTGCGCAACTGGTGGCCATGATCCTGTCGGCTGTCATTATTATTCCGCTGATTTTTTTCAATGCTGGTGGTCCAGAGATGGTTCAGGCCAACTGGTGGCGCCTGGACTCCGAACAAGCGAATTTCTATTCGACCAAAGCGATTTTGGAGCAAGGGGCTCCCTACTTTGTCGCGGTACTGGCCTATGCGATTGGTAACCAGACCATCGCGCAGCGCCTGTTTGCCGTGCGTGAAGATCTGATCAAGCCTACCTTTCTGACCGCCACCATTGGCTATGGCGCGGTGGTGATTGGTCTGGGCATGTTGGGACTGCTGGCCCTGTTCACCGGTCTACAGCCTGTAGACGGCAATATGAATAACATCATTCCACAGATGGCATCCACGTATTTGCCACCCTTTGGCATTGCCCTGTTTTTTATTCTGGTTATCGGCTCCCTGTCCTCCACCGCGGACTCGGACCTGGCGGCCCTGTCGGCCATCATGATGACGGATATCTATGCCAAGAACATTGCTCGCGGTCGACCCAACCCCACTCGTATGTTGTGGTGGGGCCGTATCACCATGGTGGTCGCCACGATGGTGGGGGTGATCTTTGCCAGCTTGCGTCTGGATATTCTGGTCATGCTGGTGTTTGTGGGCGCACTGTGGGGGGCAATCGTCTTTCCGGTCATCGTCAGTTTCTACTGGGACCGAGTCACCAACAAGGCGTTTAGCTGGTCGGTCCTGTGTGCCGTGGTGCTGTTTACGATTGTGCGCTTTGAGCTGATCCCCATTGAGGGTGTGGTAGCCGTGTTCTACGAAATAAGCGCTTCGATTGGGGGAGGCGTGGTGGCCGGTCTGATGGCGTTCGCTTTTTTCAACAGCCGGATTGCGATTGCGGTGGGGGTGATTGCGACCGCGGTTCTCTTGCCCAACTTTATCGGTTTCTTGCGTGAGTACATCGTGCTGCTGGGTTCCTTGACCGCTTACGGAGTCAGCGCGGTGGTGTGTGTGGCATTGAGTCTGCGCAGCCAGGAGCGTTTTGATTTTTCCGTGCTGGCCGAGCGTGTGCAGTCGTTTCACTATGACGACACTCCCGCGCCGGGAAAGCAGAAAACGCGGCAGTCACAACAAGGCGAACCCGCCTCGGCCCGCGCCTGAGGGCAGGTTTAAACGACGTAGAAAGGAGAACACGATGCTGATGACAATTTACTTTTTGGTCTGGCCTGTGATGTCGGCCATCATTCTGGTCTTGCTGTTGGGTAATCTGATTCGTGATTGGCGCATGGCCCGCAAGACGGGTCAGTCCATGGTCTAAAAGCAGCAACCCCGTCCTCAGTTGCAGGACGGGATTTTTTTTGAGGGGGGCCGGGGCAAGGCCGGAGGACAAACCAGAGTGCAGACTCCGGACGCTGTTCATGTACACCCTCGACGACGGATTGCCGGCGTGCCCCGCCGCCCGCCGCTGCGTTGTAGGCCGGTTCTGGCAATGCATCCCCGGATGGCTGATACCTTGCTCCGCTTTGTCCGTCTGACGCAGAGGGGCTGCTCGCCGGGCCTGCAAAAGCTAAAGCCGATATTCCTGTCACTTGGCATCTGTCGATGATGAATAAGGCCATGGATCTGGATTTTGTGAAGCGTAAGCATCAATAGGCGGTGCCAGTCTCAGATGCGGACTCGCTCATCGAGTGGTATCCGTCTGCGCACAGTGTGCCAAGGCGCTGGCCCTATAGGCTGGGTTTGGCTGTCGTGTGCCGATAAAGAATAAAGATGTTTACTTTTTTTGATGCTTTCTGCTGATGGCCGGAAATAATCAATAGACTAAATTTTGATTATTCATTAATCGAGTATTTCATAATGAATGCTCAATTCATCTTTTTTATTTTTGATACGGGTTATGGTCAATCCATTTAGTTCTGCCGTATTTTCAACATGCGTTCCGCCGCAGGGATACTGGCCCAGCTTGCCAATTGCAATCTGACGGTGCCCCTGATGAATGTGGATGGAAATAGGGTGGGCCAACTGAATTTGTTCCCTGCAGCGGGCCGATAAGTCTTCCAGGCTAGGAGGCAGCGCATTGTTGGACTGACGAAACACGAGCCGCGCCTCGCCCGGCCAGTGATGCGCCTTGATCGCTTGCCAGCCAGTCTGCTCAAGCAGATGGCCGATCAGGTGGCCGGCAGTATGTAAACGTGCATGTGCAAGCCTGTGCATCTGATCGATTTTCATTTCTACCGGCCCCAAGGGCAGGCTCACCGGTAGATAGTGCAAAACCTGTCCGTCGCGGTTTTGGGTCACATGCAGAACTTCGTGTCCGTTTAATGTGCCTTTGTCGCAAGGCTGACCACCACCTTGGGGATGGAATAAAGTTTTATCCAGCCGAACGACATAACGCTCATTTTCCGAGTGATAACACTCGAGGATTTCTGTTTTGCCAATAAGTTTATGGCTGGTCAAATATAATTTATCGTGCATTTCATAATCAATGGGTGGGTGCTCATGCATTGTAGGCGTAGTAGACCCCCCTGATAATTGCAATTCAACGACATAATTTATTCCCTATGAGCACAAGTAACCTCACTTCCTTGATGAGCGACATGGTGGTGTTTGTCAAAGTCGTGGAGACGGGCAGTTTTTCCGAAGCTGCTCGCCAGCTGGGCAATACACCCTCGGCAGTCAGCCGTTCCATTGCACGTTTGGAAAAAGGGCTGGGAACCCGGGTGCTGCAGCGCACCACGCGTAAACTGCGCTTGAGTGACAGCGGTCAGGCAATTTATGAACATGCGCGTGACATGTTGGCCTGCGCACAGGCCGCGATGGAAATATCGGGGCAGTTTCAGACGGAGCCGGAGGGTCTTATACGCTTGAGTGTTCCTAAAGCGGTGGGGCATTTTCTGATTCATCCGCACATGCCTGACTTCTTGACCGCGTACCCCAAAGTGAACGTGGTGATGAGTCTGGATGACCGCTATACGGACCTGATCGACGATCAACTGGATCTGGCCATTCGTATCACCGACCAGCCGCCGCCGGGTTTGATGGGGCGGCATCTGAGCGATATTCGACATGGACTGTATGCCAGTCCGGACTACGTGGCGGCACACCCGTTGCCCACGCATCCGCAGCAGTTGCGCGAGCACAGTTGCATCTATTTAGGGGAAGCGCCGAGCGATTCTCGCTGGCGTTTCAGCAAGGGCGGTAAGGTTCTGAACGTGACGGTTAGCGGCCGCTATGCGGCCAACCACACCGGAGTCCGGCTCGACGCCGTAGAGCGAGGGCTGGGAATCGGCAGCCTGCCGCGCTTTGTCGCCAAGGGAGCGGAGCAGCAAGGGCGTATCGTACGCGTCCTGCCCGATTGGGAGTTCCGGACGCAATACTGTGGCGCCCTGTGGGCGCTGTATCCGCCCACTCGCCATTTACCCCCCAAACTGCGGGCGATGGTGGAGTTTCTGGCGGGGCGGCTGGGAGGGGGTAAAGGGGAGGTCTGGGGGCCGTCGCCTTAACGGGCATCATCCGAATGGATGTGCAGGGCTTCCAGAAAACGCGACACCATATTGTAGGTGGCGATGGTGGCCGTCAGCTCAACGGTCAAGCGTTCATTGAAATGCTGCCGTATGGCCTGGAAGATGGCAGGCTCCACTTGTACCTGCAGGGTCATGGCATCGGTATAGGCCAGTACGGCACATTGAATGGGTGTGAACTGATCAGAGTCCTGCCAGTTGGATAAAGCATCGAGCTGCGCCTGACTCAGGCCCTCTGCAAGGGCGATTGGGGCGTGCTGATCGGCTTCGTAGGGAGCGCGGTTCAGCAAGGCCACGCGCATGATGACCAGTTCGCGCAAGTCGCCCGGCAGACTGCTGTGGTGGCGTATGCCGGTCAGGTGATTGAGCCAGCCCTTGGCAATGGGCGGGCTGTGCAGCAGCATCTGGTACAGGTGCAGCACGCTGCCGCGTTCGGCAATAATTTGCTCGACCAAGGAAGCCGCATCGGGGGCGCTCAGGTCTGCATAAGGTAGGCGGGCCATGATTCTCCTTTCTGTGTTGAGGGAAATGGCGGCATGTAGGCCGCCAGTTATAGGACAGAGCGCCGGCTCCTTGTCACCTGCTCGGGTGGTCAGGCAGACGCTCGGGACGTTCAGACTTGACGAGGCAGGACGCGTTCCAGGGTGTGTGTCAGCCGCTTCACGATCTCGTGAATATCCGCTTCCGTGCAGATAAAGGGCGGTGCCAGCAAGATATGATCGCCGTGAACCCCATCAATGGTGCCGCCCATAGGATAGAGCATCAGCCCCTGTGAAAACGCTTCTTGCTTGATCCGCGCATGCGTTTTCAGGCCGGGGTCCAATGCCTGTTTGCTGGCCTTGTCCTGTACCAGTTCAATACCCACGAACAGGCCGCGACCGCGGATATCGCCCACATTGGGATGCTCGTCCAGAGCCTGGTGCAACTCACGACGCAGTTGTTCGCCCCGTTGGCGTACATTTTCCAGCAACTGCTCGTGTTCAATCACTTGTTGCACGGCCAGGGCGCCGGCGCAGGCCGTCGCGTGCCCCATATAGGTATGACCATGCTGGAAAAAGCCCGAGCCGTTCAGGATGGCCTGATAGATCCGGTCACTGGCCAGCATGGCGCCGATCGGTTGATAGCCGGCTCCCAGCCCCTTTGCAATGGCCATGATGTCCGGTACAACGCCATCCTCTTCACAAGCGTACAGGTAGCCGGTGCGGCCCATGCCGGACATGACCTCGTCCAGAATCAGCAAAACGCCGTGCTTGTCGCAGACCTGACGGATTTTTTTCCAGTAATCGCCCACGGGTGCCAGGGCACCGGCGGTTGCGCCAACAACGGTTTCGCCTACAAAGGCGGCCACATTTTGGGGCCCGAGACGTTCAATGGTGTCGTCCAGTTCCTGGGCCAGCCGGTCGGCGTATTGCTCGTCGCTTTCATGGCTGCCTTGATCGCGGTAGGGGTAACAGGGGGAGACATGCTGGGCAGGAGCGAGCAAGGGCAGGAAAGGCTTGCGACGCCATTCGTTGCCGCCGATCGCCAGTGCGCCCAGCGTATTGCCATGATAGCTTTGGCGACGTGCGATAAAGATATGGCGTTCGGCTTGACCTATTTCCACGAAATATTGTCGAGCCAGCTTCAGGCTGGCTTCCACCGCCTCGGAGCCGCCGGACAGAAAATAGACATGGTCCAGATCGCCGGGCGCACGGCTGCTCAGAAAGTCCGCCAGACTCTCTGCGGCCTGGCTGCTGAAAAACGAGGTATGGGCGTAAGCAATCTGATCGAGCTGATGCTTGATGGCGTCAATCACGACAGGGTGACTGTGTCCCAGGCAGGAGACGGCTGCCCCGCCGCTGGCGTCGATATAGGACTTGCCTGTGCTGTCAATGATATGGATGCCATCGCCTTTGACTGCATAGGGCAAGGTTTGTTTTGGGTTGCGATGAAAGACGTGTGTCATGGCGCAGATCCGGAAAGTAAACGCATAAGGGTTTTCAACGTATGTTGAAACTATAATAATACTTTCAACAAATAAATCATCTTTGTTGAGGTGGCAGGGGTGGATAAAGACCTCACTGTTGCGTTCAGACTGCATTTGTACCCGATATATACTTGGTATCCCTTTTTAAGCGTGTTGGCCCATGAACTCCTTGAGCACTTTGACCGAGCGTATTCAGGCGGCTTTTGCCTGCATGTCGCCCCAGTTTCAGCAAAGCGCGCGCTATGTGCTTGATCACGCCGATCAGGTGCCCTTGATGTCCATGCGACAGTTGGCCGTACAGGCCCAGGTGCAGCCGGCCACGCTGCTGCGCTTTGCCCGGTCTTTGGGCTTTGATGGTTGGGCGCCGTTCAAGGCCGTATTCACCCAGGCCCTGCACGGTCAGGGGGCGCGACGCTATGCCGAGCAAGCCCGCGCCGTGGTGCGCAACCGCCGCAAAGAAGACCGCCTGGCGCAGGTGCTGACCGTGCAAATGGATAATCTGGCCGTATTGCGGGAGGTCAACGAAACGCGCTTGCCTCAGGCCGTGGCGCTGCTCAGCAAAGCCAAGCGGGTGTTTGTGGCAGGGTTCAGGGCCTCTTTCGCGCCCGCGTTTTCTTTTCATTACCAGTACCGCCTGTTTCGCCCCTCGATTGCCTTGTTGCGCGGCGAGTCCGGCACCCTGGATATGGATTTGCGGGCCCTGCAAAAGGGCGATGTGCTGGTCTTGTTCGGTTTTGCTCCCTATTCCCAGGAAGCGGTGTTGGCTCATGGGGCAGCTCGGCAGGCGCAGGCACATATTCTGGCGATTTGCGACAGCTTGCTTGCCCCTATTGCGCAGCAGGCAGATGCCACATTATTGTTTGGAACCGACAGTCCGTCTTTTTTTCCTTCTCTGGTTGCCGCTCAGGCGCTGGTCGAGGTCTTGCTGGAACAGGTTCTGGCCAAGGCGGGCAGTCGTGCTGTAAGCGGTATTGAGTTGGTTGAAAATCAATTGCACCAGTCTGGTGCCTACTGGAAATAGACGCGATGGCTAAGTTGTCCTATCTGGAGTTAACTGGTGGTCCCAAAGAAATTGGCCATTCTTTGGGACGTTTTGGAGCCCCCGCCGTGCATGCCTATTTGCTCAGCTCAACAGCTTGGCAAGGCATCATGCAATTTAAGGGGACGGCTGTTGCCGCTGAGCTGGCGCAGTATACCGAGCGTTATTTTCCCCGAATATGGACCGAGCTCCAGGGCCTGGCATTGGGTCTGGAGCTCCCCTTTGAGGACGTGTTTTTGTGGAATTGCCGTGGCGATTTGTGGGCCATGGCCCCGGACGGCTGCACGACCGTGCAGTTGCCAGCCCAGGGTGAGCCTCGACTGGTGCACAACGAAGACGGTGACCCGGGTTTTGCCGGTTATTGTGGGGTGGGCAAATTCATTCCTGACAGTGGCATGTCATTTGTGTCGTTCCTGTATCCGGCCTCCTTGCCCGGGCACAGTTTTGCCGTGACACAGGCCGGGCTGGCCATGACGGTCAATAATGTCCGCGCCCGCCATGTCACCCCTGGCGTGCCGCGTATGGTTCTGACCCGCGCCATGCTGGATCAGCCTGACCTTGATCAGGCAGTGAGCCTTTTGCAGGACCATCCCCGCTCGGGAGCGTTTCACCTGAGCCTGGCCCAGCGGGGCGATACGCGCCTGCTAAGCGTGGAGTTCAGTGCGCAGGCCGTTTCGGTCCAGACAATTGAACGCAATCAGTTGCATGCCAACCACGCTGTGCACGAGTCCATGCAAGGGTTTGAACAGCGTATTACCCGATCCTCCGAATTGCGCCAGGAGCGCGGCGACGAGTTGCTCTTGCAAGCCGGTTCAGCCGTCGATCCCTTGAAAATTCTAGCGGACCAGCACCACGTGCAGTTCCCAATCTGGCGTTGTGACCCTGATGACAGTGACAGGGAGAACACCTTGGCAACCGTGGATATTCAGGTGGGCAGCCAGTCTCTGAAATGGCAGGTCTACGAAGATCCGACCGATCAACCCGTGCTGACCTTTGCGGATGTCACCCGCATCGATCAGGTCTGAAGATGAAAATAAACAGGGCCCTGTCAATGCAGGGCCCTGTGCGTAACGGGGTAACGCTACGACGCAATCAGCTTGTGGACGATTCGTGGCGCTTGGGTTCCCAGAGGACATCGGGGCGGCCCGCATGGCGGTTGAGGGTACGCGCCAGCACAAACAGCAAATCCGACAGCCGGTTCAGGTACAGGCGTGGACCATCCTGTGGCAAGGCCTCCGAAGGGACGGCCACGACACTGCGCTCGGCACGTCGTGCCACGCAACGCAGCACATGCGCCTGTGCCGCGGCCGGACTGCCGCCGGGCAGAATAAATTCCTTCAGTATCCCCAAGGGTTCGTTGTAATGGCGTATTGCCGCATCCAGGCGCTCCACATGGACTGAACCGATGACCTGATGGCCAGGAATGCACAGCTCGGCTCCCATATCGAACAGATCGTGCTGGATATCGGAGAGCAGGGCGTCGACATCTTCGGGCAGCTCCAGGCTGCGCAGCACACCAATATGGCTGTTCAGCTCATCCACATCGCCCAGGGCGTGAATCAGGGCTGCGGTTTTGGGCAGGCGGCTGCCATCGCCCAGGCCGGTCGTCCCGTCGTCGCCCGTGCGAGTGCTGATAATGGAAAGTCGTGTGGACATAATTTAGCCTTGTGCTTCTGCGGGCACGGGTGTGCCATTGGCCATATTGACCAGGGCCTCTCCGGTGACACGCACCACGCGCCAGTCTTGCAACACCTGGGCGCCTTGATGCTGATAAAAATCAATGGCGTTCTGGTTCCAGTCCAACACCACCCATTCCAGGCGGCCGCATCCCTGAGTCACCGCCATCTGCGCTAGATGGCGCAGTGCTGCGGCACCCAGACCTTTTTTACGGTGGGCAGGATCGATGTACAAATCCTCCAGATAGATGCCGCGGCGATCCAGAAAGCTGGAGTAGTTGTAAAACCACATAATGTAAGAAATTATGGTGTCGGGCTGGCCCTCAGGGGTGATGACCAGACAGTAGGCGCTGGGCTCATCCGAGAAGAAACTGTTGCGCAGCGACTCGGCGCTGGCCTTGAAAATATGCTCCAGTTTCTCAAAGGAGGCCATATCGCGCATCAGGCCCAAAATGGCGGGAATGTCGGCGGGAGTGGCTGGACGCAGCACATACCCTTTAATAAATTCGCTCATGCTTTTGCAAAGGTTTAGCGTTATGCTTGATCGGAAACAGACGCAGCAGGCGTCCGAAAGTAGGCATTATGAGCTAATTGTTCAGCTCTGCCCAATTTGCAGGAGTGAAAAATGACGTGGACAAAACGGGGCGCGGCTCTGGCGCTGGGAGCCTTGGGAGTCATGGCTGGATCGGCTTATGTCGTGGTGGCCCAGGCCCAGGAGGCCAGTGCATCGGGCGAAGTTCGTCGACTGGACACGGCAGCAGGCAAAATCACCATCAAGCATGGTGAGATCAGCGAACTGGAACTGCCCGCCATGACATTGGTGTACAAAATTGATCCTGCCTTGCTGGCCGACATCAAACCGGGCGACAAGGTGAAATTCACGGCCAAGCGTGACGGCGGGGATTACGTGGTCATCAAGATCAGTAAATAAGCCGTGTCAAAAACCATATGAAAAGCCGGGTTCGCCCGGCTTTTTTCTGCCCCAGGCAATCAGGCGGTCGGTCACGGCATGTAAAGTCGCGTGATAAGTGTAGAGGCGGTCGACATAGAGGGCCGACGAGTGGGGCGGGATGGGCAGCGACGCTTGGTGCTCTGGGCTTGCAGGGAAATGGGACGGGATAAAAAACGGGGGCAGATTCTTCTGCCCCCGTTTGTGCTACTACGACTGTCCGCCGCTTACAGCACGTAGCGTGCCAGATCCTGGCTAGCTGCGGTTTCCTGCAACTGCTTGTTCACATAATCGGCGTCGATGACCACACTTTGCTCACCGTGGCTGCCAGCGCTGTAGGACAGTTCTTCCAACAGTTTTTCCATGACGGTGTACAAACGACGGGCGCCGATGTTTTCGGTGCGTTCGTTTACATCGAAAGCCAGTTCGGCCAGACGCTGGATGCCGTCTGGGCGGAAGTCCAGTTTTACGTCTTCGGTGCCCAGCAAGGCGGTGTATTGCTTGGTCAGGGACGAATCGGTGGCCGACAGAATCTGCACAAAATCTTGAGCGCTGAGCGATTCCAGTTCCACACGAATAGGGAAGCGGCCTTGCAGTTCGGGAATCAGATCCGAGGGGCGGGACAAATGAAAGGCGCCCGAGGCAATGAACAGGATGTGATCGGTCCGCACCACACCGTATTTGGTGGTGACGGTGGTGCCTTCTACCAGCGGCAGCAGGTCCCGTTGCACGCCCTGGCGGGAGACGTCGCCGCCACTGCCTTGGCTTTCGCCGCGCGCGGTGATCTTGTCGATCTCATCCAGGAATACAATCCCGTTCTGTTCGGCATTGGCTACCGCGGCCGTGCGCAAATCGTCCTCGTTCACACGACGGGCAGCCTCTTCTTCGGTCAGTTGCTTGAAGGCTTCCTTGACCGTCAGCTTGCGGGCTTTGGTCTTTTCCTGGCCTAGGCCGGAGAACATGCCGCGTAATTGCTCGGTCATTTCTTCCATGCCGGGAGGGGCCATGATTTCCATGCGAGGCATGGCCTGGGCCATCTCGATTTCAATCTCGGTATCGTCCAGCTTGCCTTCACGCAGGCGCTTGCGAAACACTTGGCGTGCCGAGTTATCTTCACGCTGCGGTTGGCCGTGGGCATCACGTGAAGGCGGCACCAGCACGTCCAGAATGCGGTCTTCAGCGGCTTCCTCCGCCTGAGTGCGGACACGGCGCATCTCGATCTCGCGGGTTTGTTTGACCGAAATATCCACCAGATCGCGGATGATGGTTTCGACGTCACGGCCCACATAACCCACTTCCGTGAATTTGGTGGCCTCAACCTTGATGAAAGGCGCATTGGCCAGCTTGGCCAGACGGCGGGCGATTTCGGTTTTGCCCACGCCGGTGGGGCCAATCATCAAAATGTTCTTGGGCACGATCTCGCTGCGCAGGGGCTCGGCAACCTGCTGGCGGCGCCAGCGGTTGCGCAGGGCCACGGCCACAGAGCGTTTGGCCTTGCCCTGGCCAACGATATGCTTGTCCAGTTCGGAGACGATTTCTCCGGGAGTCATATTAGGTGTAGACATGGTGGTGTATCCGGCTGTCAGAGTGTTTCGACGATATGGTTCTGGTTGGTGTAGATGCACAGATCACCTGCGATCTCCAACGATTTCTTGACGATGTCGGCAGGTGCCATATCGGTGTTTTGCAGCAGAGCCAGGGCTGCGGATTGCGCATAGGAGCCCCCCGAACCAATGGCAGCCAGGCCATGCTCGGGTTCCAGCACGTCGCCATTGCCAGTCAGCACCAGCGTGTGCTCTTTGTCCGCCACCAGCAGCATGGCTTCCAGACGGCGCAGGACGCGATCGGTACGCCAGTCGCGCGTCAGTTCGACGGCAGCGCGCAACAGGTTGCCCTGATGCTTTTCCAGCTTGGCTTCAAAGCGTTCCTGTAGGGTGAATGCGTCGGCAGTCGCGCCGGCAAAACCGGCCAGGATGCTGTCGTTGTACAAACGGCGGATCTTGCGGGCCGTGCCCTTGATGACAACATTGCCCAGGGTGACCTGACCGTCGCCACCGATGGCGACTTGATCTCCGCGGCGTACACAGACAATGGTAGTGGCGTGAAATTGTTCCATGATTTCCTTCCTTTAAGTTCTCCATCTGGGGGCCGGGTAAAAAATTTCAAGCGCGTGACAGCAGGAAGTTTTTTCAGGGCCTGGCGGGGGTTTGTCTTTGGGCAAGACAGAGGATAAGCAGGACGGAGGGCCAGGCCGTGCATGGCGCACTCAGCACGGTTCGGGCTGTGCCGCTTGTCAGGCTGCCCGCCCGCCGCCAGTTCTGCGTGTCAATCCGCTTTAGCTGCTGCGGGTTCGCCTGGGCCTACGTGTTTCCTGGCCGATTCGCCTGGCGGGGCGCGTGAAACGCAGGAGCAAAAAAAAGCCCGCCAGAATGATCAGGCGGGCTTTTTGTCGGGGCATGAGCGAATCAGCCTATCAGTCCCCAAACATCTTTTGACGCTTCTCGCGACGCTCCTGGGCTTCCAGCGACAGGTTGGCGGTCGGGCGGGCCAGCAAACGGGGCAGGCCGATCGGCTCGCCGGTTTCCTCACACCAGCCGTATTCGCCCGATTCGATCAGGGCGATGGACTGTTGCACTTTCTTGAGCAACTTGCGCTCGCGATCGCGGGTTCGCAGTTCCAGAGCGTGTTCTTCCTCGATCGTGGCACGGTCAGCTGGGTCAGGAACGAACTGGGTTTCACGCAGGTTTTCCGTGGTGGCACCCGCATTGGCCAGAATTTCCTGCTCAAGCTGGCGCAAACGATGCTTGAAAAACTCCAGCTGGGCGGCGTTCATGTAGTCTGACTCAGGCATCGCCAAAAGCTCCTGCTCGGTCAGCAGGGTTGTAGTACTGTCATGTGACTTAGTTGCCATGATGCTTACCTCTTGTTGACGTCTGGGAGCCTGTAACTGTCGTCACGCGCAATCGCTCCGCATTTACTGAATAATTATTAATTCAGACCAGGCAATTCTCCAGGCCCTGGGTGAATATATCTTGGGGCAGCTTGCGGCCAATAAAGACCAGCTTGGTGCCTTTCTTATCTTTGGCCAGCCAGGCATTGCCGGGCTCGGCGCTCATCATCATGTGTACGCCTTGAAAGAGCATACGACGATTGATGCCCTTCAGATACAGAATGCCTTTATAGCGCATCAGATCTGGTCCAAATACCTGAACAATGCCCGACAGGAAATCTTCGAGGCGTTCGGGGTCAAAAGGACGATCCGAACGGAACACGAAGGCTCCGATTTCGTCATTGTGAGCGGCGTGTCCGTGGTGATGATGGTGGTGATCGTGGCCGCAGCCCGGACCGCACTCGCCTTCATCGCCGTGGGCATGATCGTGGTGATGATCATGGTCGTCAGCCGCATCGGGATGCTGCTCTGCCAGGAATTGCGGATCAATGTCCAAAATGGAGTTCAGGTTGAAACCGCTGACTTCCAGCAAATCCTTGATATCGGTTTCACCAAAGTGAACCGGCGTAATGGTGGCCCGCGGATTGATACGGATCAGACGGGCGCGCAGGGCCTCGTACTCGGCATCGTTGACCAGATCTTTTTTGGAGATCAGCAGGCGGTCCGCAAAGCCAACCTGTTTCTGGGCTTCTTCCTGCTGGTCCAGCGTGGCCATGCCATGTTTGGCGTCCACCACGGTGATGACCGCGTCCAGCCGATAGTAGTCGGCAATATCATCGTCCATGAAGAAGGTCTGACAGACCGGGCCGGGGTTGGCCATGCCGGTGGTCTCGATGATGACGCGTTCAAACTTCAGCTCGCCCGCCTCGCGACGCACACGCAAATCGTTCAGGGTGCGCATCAGGTCGCCACGTACCGTGCAGCAGACGCAACCGTTGCTCAGCTCAACGATTTCTTCTTCGGAGTCCTGTACCAACAACTCATTGTCGATGCCTTCCGGTCCGAATTCGTTCTCGATGACGGCAATGCGTCGACCGTGATATTCGCTCAGGATGCGCTTGAGCAGCGTGGTCTTGCCAGCGCCCAAAAAACCAGTCAGCACCGTGACTGGAACCATGTTTTTCAGATCTGATGCCGCGTTCATAAACATGCCTCGCAGTGGCGGGCGAAAGGTACAAGGCACGGCCCTTGCCGCGGCTTCCTGTACCCCCCTGCTCCGCACGAAAACAACGTGCGATTACATCACAGCCTTGCCTGTTGGGCAAACGGTGATCTGTAAAAATTCACAGAGGTTTGCCAATCGATCGAGGAATATATACTGATTGGCGGCAAAATACCATGTTTTAGCGGGCAGATAAGGGTTTTCGCTCGTTTTTAGCCGCGACGCAACGCTGGCACAGGCCGCGCAGCTCGGTTTCGTGGCCCGACAGGGCAAAGCCGGCACCGCGTACGCAGTCAGCCAGCCTTTGGCTCAGGTCCGGTGCGCACAGTTCCACCACGGTGCCACACTGGGTGCAGACAATCAGCAAGTCGTGGGGGTGGCCGCCGGCATCCACACAGGCAGTCCAGGCATTGACGGCATCCAGACGGTGGATCAGGCCTTCCTCTGTCAGAAAGTCCAGGGCGCGGTACACGGTAGGGGGCTTGGCCCCAGGCTGGAACTCGCGAACCAGATCCAGCAGTTCGTAGGCGCGCAAACTGCGCTGGGCCTGAATCAGGATTTCCAGTACCTGACGGCGAATTGAAGTCAGCCGTTTGCCGCGCTCCAGGCAAAGCTGGTCCGCGGTAGCAAGCTGGTCTTCAATGGCGGCGGGCGTAAGAATATGTACAGGCATGGCGCTTGATGGGTTGTTTGTTATGTTATAACATCTTTAGAGAAATTAAATATCCTCATCCAGCCGCATTATCCCTGTTTCATGTCCTGTCCTCAATTTCCCTCGACTTTCCGCAGTCCGGCGCCGCGCCGTTCGCTCTTGCTGGCCTCGGCCGGGCAGCGCGTACTGGGCGCTTTGTGCGTGGCTGCTGCGCTGTGGCTGCTGACGGCCTGGGCCATGGGCGCGTGGTAAGGGCATGAGTTCACATCAGACCTTGATCGAGCTGGATCATGTGGCGCTGGGCTGGAAAGACAAAATTGCTCTGCGTGATATCAGCGGTTGCTTTACCCGAGGCTCCTTGACAGCCATTGTGGGGCCAAACGGGGCGGGCAAGTCCACCTTACTCAAAGGCTTGACCGGGCAGATCAATCCGCTCAAGGGGCGGATTGTTGTCGATAGTGGCTTTTTGAATGAATTGGCCCTGTTGCCGCAGATGGGGGATCTGGACAAGAGCTTTCCCGTGACGGTGCATGACCTGGTTGCCATGGGGGCCTGGAAGCGGGTCGGAGCCTGGGGCGGTTTCCCCAGGGCGGAGCATGAGCGGATTGCCCATGCGCTCGAACAGGTCGGTCTGGCGGACTTCGCCCGGCGTTCCATTGGCACCTTGTCGGGCGGGCAGCTACAGCGTGCCTTGTTTGCGCGCATGATCATGCAGGACGCCCAGATTCTGTTGCTGGACGAACCCTTTGCCGCGGTGGATCGCGCGACATCGGATGAATTGATGAGCTTGATTCTGGATTGGCATCAACAGGGCCGTACGGTCATGGCCGTGCTGCACGACCTGGATATGGTGCGTAGCTGCTTTCCGCAAACGGTGCTGCTTGCCGGACAAGTTGTTGCCTGGGGGGAAACCGAAGCCGTGCTGACGCCGGAGAATCTGCATCTGGCCCGGCATTTGTGCGCGGGGGACTATCTGTGATGGCACTCATTGATGTTCTGTTCGGCCCTTTCATGGACTTTGGCTTCATGAAGCGCGCTCTGGCCGGCTCCTTCGCCCTGGCCGCAGCGGCCGGGCCGTTGGGCGTGTTTCTGGTGCTGCGTCGCATGAGTCTGATGGGCGATGCCATGGCGCATGCCATTTTGCCTGGGGTGGCGGTGGGGTTTCTGACGGCCGGCCTGTCTTTAAGTGCGATGGCCATAGGGGGCATGATTACGGGCCTGGTGGTGGCCTTGCTGGCCGGATTGGTCGCGCGCCTGACTCCACAGCGTGAGGACGCCAGTTTCGCCGCCTTTTATCTGGTGTCTCTGGGGTTGGGGGTGCTGCTGGTGTCGCTGCGCGGCTCCAATATGGATTTGATTCATGTGCTGTTTGGGACGGTACTGGGCCTGGATGATGCGTCCTTGCTGCTGGTCACCAGTAGCACGACGGTCACCTTGGTGATCCTCGCGCTGGTCTTTCGGCCCCTGGTGCTGGAGTGCATGGACCCGATTTTTTTACGCACCCAAGGGGGCCGCGGCTCGCTGGTTCATATGCTGTTTTTGTTCATGCTGGTCATTACCCTGGTGGCCGGCTTTCAGGTTCTGGGGACCTTGATGGTGGTGGGGATCATGATGCTGCCCGCTGCCTCGGCCCGGTTCTGGGTGTATTCCGTGGGCCGGCAAATGCTGGTGGCGGCCTTGCTCGGCATGATCAGCGCGTATCTGGGCTTGCTGTTTTCCTACTACTACAACGTGCCGGCCTCTCCCGCGATCATTCTGGCGGCTGGTGCGTTTTACTTTCTTTCCATCACCTTTGGCCCTCAAGGCGGTTTGCTGCGTGCGTATTCCCAATGGCGCGCGCGGCGTCGGCGCATGGCCTCTCTCTTGGAGCATGATCGATGAAAATGCGAGACATTCATTCAGGCCGCGCCGTACTGGTGCTGGGCTTGCTGGCACTGAGCCTGTCCGTACAGGCGGAACCCTTGCGCGTGGTCAGCAGCTTTTCGATCCTGAACGACATGGTCAAGGAGATTGGCGGCGACAAGGTGATAGCCAGCACGATTGTGCCCGCCAATGGTGACGCCCATGCCTTTGAGCCACGCCCCAGTGACGCCAAGTCTCTGGCCAATGCGCAATTGCTGGTAATTAACGGTCTGGAGTTCGAGACCTGGCTGCCGCGTTTGCAGCAGGCCGCGGGTTATCAGGGCCCGCAGGTCGTGGCTACGGCGGGCATTACGCCCTTGGCGTTTGAGGGCGGTCACGATGACCATGCCGACCACGACCACGACCACGACCACGATCACGACCACGACCACGATCATGATCGTGCCAAGGAACCCGCCCACGCCCATGAGGCCGGACATGCTCCACAGGGCGAGAAAGAGCCCGGCACCCATGATGACAGCCATCAGCATGGCAGTCAGGACCCACATGCCTGGCAAAGCCTGGCCTTGGCGCAAATATATGTGCGCAATATCAGCCAGGGGCTGGAGCAAGCGGACCCAGCCAATGCGGACTACTATCAGCGCCGTGCCAAGGATTATGCGCAACGCATTCAGGAACTGGATGATTCCATCAAGGCTCGCCTAGAGGCAGTGCCGGTCGACAAGCGCAAGGTCATTACGTCCCACGATGCCTTCTCCTACATGGGCAAGGCCTACGATATTCGCTTTATTCCTCTGGTGGGCGTCTCCAGCCAGGCGGAGCCCTCGGCGCGAGACATTGCGCAAATTGTTCAGCAGGCTCGTCGTGAACAGATTCAGGCCATTTTCGTGGAAAACACGGTCAGCGCGAAGCTGGTAGAGCAAGTTGCGCGTGAAACTGGGGCGAAAGTGGGCGGGACTTTGTATTCCGACGCCTTGGGGGAGCCCGGCTCCGGCGTGGACACCTACTTGGGCATGATGCGCTCAAACACGGATCAACTGGTCAAGGCCTTGCAGCCCTGATTCACTCCTCCGGCTTGTCACTGGCCCGGTTCTTGCGTTGTGCCCGAGGGTGGGCCTGATCGTAAGCCTGGGCCAGGTGCTGAAAGTCCAGCCGTGTATAGATCTGGGTGGTAGAGATATTGGTATGACCCAAGAGCTCCTGTACTGCCCGCAAGTCCTGGGCAGATTGCAGCAAATGGCTGGCAAAGCTGTGACGCAGGCTATGGGGATGCACATGAACGGGCAGGCCGCTGGCGCGGGCGTAGTTTTCCAGTTCCTGCTGGACGACACGCGGGTGGATCCGCGCTCCTCGTGCCCCCAGAAACAGCGCGGCATTGGCATCTGCGTTAGGGGCCAGCGAGGCCAGAATCGGACGTTTTTTCAGCCACGCCTGCAAGGCCTGGGCGGCCTTCTCGCCAACCGGCAGGCGCCGCGTCTTGCCACCTTTACCACTCACAAGCAGTTCGCGCTCTTGCAGCAATAACCAGCTTTTGGATTGATGCTGGGGGCTTTGGTGATAATGGGTGTCCAGGCTGACCAGTTCGGCCAGGCGTAGTCCGCTGGAATAAAACAGCTCGAACATGGCCTGATTGCGCAAACTGACCGGATCGTCCTGAATAGGTGCGCTGGCGTGGTCCAGCAGTTGCTGGGTCTGGTCTACGGACAGTGCTTTGGGCAGAGGTCGGCCTATCCGGGGAGCCTTCAGGCTGGCGGCAGGATTCAAGGGCCAGCCCAGCGCTTGGGTACGCGACTGATAATAGCCGCGCCAGGCAGCCAGAATGCGGGCCAGACTGCGTGGTGCCATGCCTTGGGCATGCAAGCGGGCCGCGGCCTGCCGTAACTGGCTTTGATTTAGCGTGTCGGGGTCGGTGCCGGGATACTGCGCCAGCAAATGACGTAAGTCGTTCCGGTACGCACTGAGAGTGTGTTCCGAATAGCGTTTTTCCTGCCTGAGTTGATTTAGCCAGTTTTGCATGGCCGGACTGAGCACCGGGTGGGCGACAGATTGCCCTGGCGAGTGGTCCTTGCTAGCGGTGTAGTCTGGTTTTTTCAGGCCGGACATTCGTTTTGATTAATACGGCTGGGTTTGTGTAAACGCTGCAAGGCCGCGCTGCACAGTTCGCCGATGCCTTCCAGAAAGTCGGTGCCCATATCGACGGTAAAGCGAGAGTCCTCGGGGGAACCCAGCACCAGCAGGCCAAACAAGGTATCGGATTCGGGGAATCTCAAGGGCACGATCGCCACTGACTGGGCATCCTGCTGCAGGTCAGCCAGAAAGTCTTGTTCACGCCGGGGACCGCAATAGGGTTTGAGCAAGGTATAGGCCCAACTGACCAAGGGGTCATCGGCCAGTACCTCGTCCGGATTCCAGCAATGCAGGCGCACGACTGGCATCTCGAAGATGCGTTCCAGGCTGCTGCAAATCAGAGCGGGCAAGGCCGCGGGATCAGACTCGGCCAGCATCTGGCAGTTCCATTGATGCAATTGGCGCGAGATTTTTTCATTGCCCCGGGCATTGGCCACCAGCATGGCCAGTTGGCGTTCGGTTTTCTTGCCGCGTTCGCGCAGCAGCATGATCTGGCGCTCGCCCAGGGAAATGGCGCGGCTTTGATGCGGGTGGGGCACCATCAGTTTGGCAAAAACGTCGGCGTGTGCGTCGAAAAAATCAGGGTTGGCTTTCAAAAACTGGGCCACGTCCACGGCGCTAAGGCTGTTGGGGGTATCCATGTCTAGAAGGTTTCCTTTCTGGCTACGGATGCACACAGTGCATCAATATCGACTTGTCCGGTAAAGACGGTTTGGGCCGGGCCGCTCATGCGTAGCGCCTGTCCGTCCCATTCAATGCGTAGACTGCCTCCACGAGTATCAACGACAACCGGGCTTTGGAGCAATCCCCGGCGTATGCCTGCCACCACAGCCGCACAGGCGCCGGTCCCGCAGGCCAGCGTTTCACCCGCACCGCGTTCGTAGACGCGCAGCTTGATATGGTGGGGATCAAGAATTTGCATGAACCCGGCGTTGACCTTGTGGGCAAAACGGGGGTGGGACTCGATAAACGGGCCGACCGTGGCAACGGGAGCCTGCTTGACGTCATCGACTACTTGCACCGCATGGGGATTGGAGATGGACACCAGCGACAGGGAGACGGGTTCGGCTTGATCGGGCACGGGCAGCAGCCACAGCGTATCCTCGCCCTGAGCTTTCTGTTCCAGCCCGCTTGGGTCAAAAGCAACATCGGCCGGCGTAAATCGGGTGGTGCCCATCATGACCTCCACGCCGCGCTCCGGATCATCATTCAAGCTGATGATGCCGGTGCGAATTTGCGCACGCAAAGGGTTGGCCGACGACAGGCCTTGCTCATGCACGAAGCGGACAAAGCACCGCGCGCCATTGCCGCAATGTTCGACCTCGCCGCCGTCGGCGTTGAAGATCCGGTATCGGAAGTCGGCGCCGGCTTCGGTTGCCGCCTCCACCAGCAAAATCTGATCGGCACCAATCCCGAAATGGCGATCTGCCAGAGCGCGGGCTCGTTCCGGTGTCAGTTCGATGTCCTGCGTCACACCATCCAGCATGACAAAGTCATTGCCCGCACCGTGCATTTTGCTGAAATGCCAGATTGTGGCTGCGGGTTGGGGTGCAGGAGAGCGATACATGATGGGGCCTAGTAGATGCCGGGTTGCCCTTCAGGGCGGGTTTTGAAGCGTCGATGTACCCAATAATACTGCGGCGGGTCCTCGCGCACATAGTTTTCGATCAGGGCATTCATGCGTTCGGTGGCCTCTTCCAGGCTGCCTTCACCCGGAAAGTCGGCCATGGGTTCCAGCACCTGAATATGGTAGTGGCCGGTTTGTGCGTCCAGTCGCGAAATCACCGGAATGACCAGCGCGTCCTGGTTTCGGGCGATCTGCGCGGTGGACAACAGCGTGGCCGCCGGAACATTGAAAAAGGGCACGAACGCCGCGCCTTTGGTGCCGAAATCCATATCGGGCAGGTAATAAATTGGCTGACCCTTTTGCAGCGCGCGCATCAGGCCGCGAATACCGTCCTTGCGTGAGATCAGCGGCACCGAGGAAAAGCGGCTGCGGCCTTCATACATCAGGCGATCCACATGGGGGTCGCGTTGCGGAGTGTAGAACGCCACCAAGGGTGAAATGGACATGGACAGTCGTGTGCCCGCTGCGTCCATCCCCAGGAAATGCGGGACCAGCAGCATGACCTTGCGGCCTTGTTCCAGGGCTTGGGTAATGTGTTCTTCACCCGTCAGGTGCAGGGTGTTCAAAATGGTGCTGGGCAGGCCGAACCAAAGCAGGCCCCGGTCCAGATAGGATTGAGCCAGCAAGCGAAAGTGCTGCTTCTCCCATTCACGACGGGTGCTTTCGGGGGTGTCGGGAAAACACAGGTCCAGATTGGTACGCACAATATGCCGGCGGCGCGAGGCAAAGCGATGTACCAGTCCGCCCAGCACAGTGCCCCAACGCTGGCGCGTGCGTACCGGGACACGGCCAAAATAGGAAAAAACGGATTTGAGCAGCGGGTAAGAATTAAAACTCATGGGGTGGTATCGCCAGGCAAAGGGGGCGCATCGTGAGGAATTTTGTAGCGGTTATAGCCCCACAGGTATTGGGTGGGGAAGCGCCGGATCATGGTTTCCATGGACTGGTTGATCAGGGTAGCCAGTTCTGTCGGGTCCTCGGGCAAGGGCTCGGGCAGACGCAAGGTATGGATATGCCATCCACGACCTTTGGGCAGGCGCTCGGCAGCAGTCACAATCACAGGCACGTTGGATTGGCGTGCCAGCTTGCCCGCCAGCGTCATTGTCAGGGCAGGGCGACCAAAGAATGGCGCCCATACACCATCTCCGCCGCTGGGAACCTGATCGGGCAACATGCCGACCGACTCGCCCCGGCGAAAAGCACGAACAAATTCGCGCACGCCTTTCATGTTGGCGGGGACGGCATGCATTCCTGGTAATTCGCGCGACGCTACCATCAAGGGCTCCAGGAAGGCTTGGCGGGGGGGGCGGAACATGACGGTCAGCGGTCCTAAACCGGCCAGATAGCGCGCAATCATTTCAAAGCAGCCCAAGTGTGGGGTCAGGTAAAGCACACCGCGCCCTTCGGCATGGGTAGTCTGGAGCAGGGTGGGGTCGTCCGCAGTGCAACGGGCCAGGCACTTTTCCGGATACAACCAGACGCGTGGCGTTTCCAGGATCATGGCGCCGGTTTCTCCGGCCGCTTGTCGAAAAAAAGCGGGGGAGTCGTAACCCGCTTGCCGACAGTGGCTTTGCAGACGGCGGCGATAGCGTCCGGGAAAAGCGTAAATCAGGCGTCCGATTCCTTTGCCCAGCCCATGCAGGACGGGTAAAGGCAGACGAGCCATCAGACGTAAAAGTGCCGCGAGCATGGGCCTGGCAATCCTTTAGTGTGAAGTTTTGCTGAAATAAATACGTATTTTCGCTTAAAATGGAATGTATCGCTGAGTTAAACGACAACTTGCGGAGCGATCAGGCAGCAATCTGCCCACTATAAACCGCTAAAGCGTCGCGCCCCGTCTATCGTATCCACATCGCTGGCTTCGAGGTGCAACGCAGTTTGTTCAACCTCGTGCTGATTATCAGCCCTTATCCAAGGAAGCTACGCTGTGAACCACAACGACTTTCTCTTTACGTCCGAATCCGTCTCTGAAGGGCACCCCGACAAGGTTGCCGACCAGATTTCCGACGCCATCCTGGACGCGATTTTCGAGCAGGACCCGCAAGCGCGTGTTGCCGCTGAAACCCTGTGCAATACCGGCCTGGTGGTGCTGGCCGGCGAGATCACGACCCACGCCAACGTGGACTACATCCAGGTAGCCCGTGACACCATCAAGCGCATTGGCTATGACAATGGCGACTACGGCATCGATTACAAATCCTGCGCGGTTCTGGTGGCCTATGACAAGCAATCGCCCGATATCGCCCAGGGCGTGGACCGTAGCCCTGAAGAGCTGCTGAACCAGGGTGCCGGCGACCAGGGCCTAATGTTTGGCTATGCCTGCGACGAAACCCCTGATCTGATGCCTGCTCCGATCTGGTATGCCCACCGTCTGGTGCAACGCCAAAGCGAGCTGCGCAAAGATGGTCGTCTGCCCTGGTTGCGCCCGGATGCCAAGTCCCAGGTTACCTTCCGCTATGTGGACGGCCATCCTGCCGAAGTGGACACCGTGGTGCTGTCCACCCAGCACGCGCCTGAAATGTCCCAGAAGGACATTCACGAAGCGGTCATTGAGCACATCATTCGTCCATGCTTCCCATCGGATCTGTTGACCGAGAAAACCCGCTTCCTGGTGAACCCCACCGGCAAGTTCGTGATTGGTGGTCCTCAAGGCGATTGCGGTCTGACTGGCCGCAAGATCATTGTGGACACCTACGGCGGAGCCTGCCCGCACGGTGGCGGTGCCTTCTCCGGCAAGGACCCCTCCAAGGTGGACCGTTCCGCGGCCTACGCGGCGCGTTACGTGGCCAAGAATATTGTGGCCGCCGGTCTGGCGCGTCAGTGCCAGGTGCAGTTGAGCTACGCCATTGGCGTGGCCGAGCCAATCAACATCACCATTTACACCGAAGGCACGGGTGTGATTCCGGATACCGAAATCGCCAAGCTGGTGCGCCAGCATTTTGACCTGCGCCCACGCGGCATTATTGACATGCTGGATCTGCAGCGTCCCATCTACTCCAAGACAGCCGCCTATGGTCACTTCGGCCGCAGCGAGCCTGAGTTCAGCTGGGAGGCCACGGACAAGGCGCAGATTTTGCGTCAGGCCATCTAAGCCTTTTGGGCGAACAGGCAAAGGCCGCATGAGCGGCGCTTTGCAGACGTAGTATCGCGTTGTGGGTTCCCGAT
Source organism: Alcaligenes sp. SJTW-7 (assembly GCF_047716895.1). Lineage (NCBI taxonomy): Bacteria > Pseudomonadati > Pseudomonadota > Betaproteobacteria > Burkholderiales > Alcaligenaceae > Alcaligenes > Alcaligenes sp. SJTW-7. Next base: position 448,050 of record NZ_CP136682.1, read on the forward strand.
CCGGGTGCCCGCAACGTGGGCTGAGGCGGGCCAGACTCGGACTCAGACAAAGAAATGATGTTTTTTACCAGTGAGGCTGTCTTCCCAAGAGGAGCCAAACAGGTACAATCACCAACAGTAAATTGCCATCCTCGAGGGGCGTTGCGACAAGACACTGATCTTGCCAGGCTCGGGGTATGGATAGGTGGTATCCACCTTGGAGAACGACGCTCACCACGACCCGCATGGCGGGCTGCTGGTGAGATTCATTTGCTCTCCGTGCAGTCCGCGTGCCGTATAACGGAGCCCGACTGTGACTTTTACCGATTACAAAATTGCCGATATTTCCTTGGCTGAATGGGGCCGCCGCGAGCTGACCATTGCCGAGACCGAAATGCCTGGCCTGATGGCCACCCGCGAGGAATTTGCCGCCTCGCAGCCCCTGAAGGGCGCACGCATTGCCGGCAGTTTGCACATGACCATTCAAACCGGGGTGCTGATTGAAACCCTGACGGCTCTGGGCGCTGAAGTGCGCTGGGCCTCGTGCAATATCTTTTCCACGCAAGATCACGCTGCTGCGGCCATTGCCGCCTCCGGTGTGCCCGTGTTCGCCGTCAAGGGTGAAACCTTGGAAGAGTACTGGCAGTACGCCCACGACATTTTTGACTGGCCCGGCGAACAGGCCAACATGATTCTGGACGATGGTGGCGACGCCACCCTGTTGCTGCATCTGGGCGCCCGTGCTGAAAAAGATCTGTCCGTTCTGGACAATCCCGGCAGCGAAGAAGAGCGCGTCATGTTCGCCTCCATCCGCGCCCGTCTGCAAAACGACAAAACCTGGTATTCCACCCGCCTGGCCCAAATCAAGGGTGTGACTGAAGAGACCACCACAGGCGTGCACCGTCTGTACCAGATGGCCAAGAAAGGTGAGCTGGCTTTCCCTGCCATCAACGTGAACGACTCGGTGACCAAGTCCAAGTTCGACAACCTGTATGGCTGCCGCGAGTCCCTGGTGGACGGCATCAAGCGTGCCACGGACGTGATGGTTGCCGGCAAGATCGCGGTGGTGTGTGGCTTTGGCGACGTGGGCAAAGGGTGTGCGCAAGCGTTGGCTGCCTTGCGCGCCCAGGTTTGGGTCACCGAAGTGGACCCCATCTGCGCCCTGCAGGCCTCGATGGAAGGCTACCGCGTGGTAACCATGGAAGAAGCTGCCGACAAAGCAGACATCTTCGTGACCGCGACAGGCAACTACCATGTCATCGACCGCTCGCACATGGAACGCATGAAAGATCAGGCCATCGTGTGCAATATCGGTCACTTTGACAATGAAATCGATGTGGCCTCGGTGGAAGACCTGGAGTGGGAAGAGATCAAGCCCCAAGTCGATCACATCATTTTCCCCGACGGCAAGCGCATCATCCTGTTGGCCAAAGGTCGTTTGGTGAACCTGGGCTGCGCAACTGGGCACCCCTCGTTTGTGATGTCGGCGTCGTTCACGAACCAGACCATTGCACAAATTGAATTGTTCACCCGTGGCGAGCACTACGAAGCAGGTAAAGTATATGTACTGCCCAAGCACCTGGACGAGAAAGTAGCTCGCTTGCACCTGAAGAAACTGGGTGTGAACCTGACTACCTTGTCCCAGGCGCAGGCAGATTACATCAACGTGCCTGTGCAAGGGCCCTTTAAGGCTGAGCACTACCGCTACTAAAACACACCGGCGTCTTCGGACGCCTGTTCTTGGAGCCCTATCATGACTTTGCTACTTGTCTGGATCCTGAATGCTGTTGCTTTGCTGGTTGTTGCCTACATCCTGCCCGGTATTACCGTGGCCTCGTTTGGCTCAGCCCTGATTGCGGCGCTGGTATTGGGCTTGCTCAATACGTTGGTCAAACCTTTGCTGATTGTGCTGACCTTGCCCATTACCATTGTGACCTTGGGTTTGTTCCTTCTGGTACTGAATGCCTTGGTGTTCTGGTTTGCCGGTTCTATTCTCAAAGGGTTTCAGGTTGAAGGATTCTGGTGGGCGGTGATTGGGGCGATCGTCTACAGCCTGGTTTCCGGGCTGCTGTCGGGATTGTTAATTAAATGAGCAAGAAGCAAACCTTGAGCCTGGAGTTTTTCCCGCCGCGCGATAGCGCGGCGCAGGAAAAACTGGTGCGCACTGCCAAGACCCTGATGGGCTTGAATCCGGCCTATGTCAGCATGACGTTTGGAGCCGGTGGCTCCACACGTGCTGGTACGGTCGATGCGGTGGCATTGCTGCAAAACCTGGGCTTGGATGTGGCACCGCACCTGTCGTGCATCGGTACGGCTCCGGCCCAGTTGGGCGAGATGCTCGATACCTACCGCGATCAGGGCATACGCCGTATTGTTGCCTTGCGCGGCGACTTGCCCTCGGGCATGGGCGGTGACACGGGTGAGCTGCGCTATGCCAGTGATCTGGTGTCCTTCATTCGAGAGCACTATGGCGAACACTTTCACATCGAAGTGGCTGCCTACCCTGAAATGCATCCTCAGGCCACCAGCCTTGAGGAAGACCTGGGTCACTTTGTGAACAAGGTCAAGGCCGGGGCGCATGGCGCGATCACCCAGTACTTCTTCAACCCGGATGCCTACTTCAGTTTTGTGGAGCGGGCCCAGGCTCAAGGTGTCACCATTCCGATCACGCCGGGCATCATGCCCATTACCAACTCGTCTCAGTTGCTGCGTTTTTCGACCATGTGCGGTGCGGAAGTGCCACGCTGGATTCGTTTGCGACTGGCCGATTTTGGTGATGATCGGGCATCGATTCGCGCTTTCGGGATCGATGTGGTGACGCGCTTGTGTCAGGATCTGCTCGATGGCGGGGCGCCGGGTATACACATGTACACCCTGAACGGGGCCGATGCCAGCATGGCTATCTTGCCGAATCTGACTTGGCGTTAAGTTCTCCAGCATCAAAAAAAACCCGCCAGATGGATTTGGCGGGTTTTTTCATGACCCGGCTCAATGGCTCACACCGAGCGTTGCGTCATACGATGCGCGGCGCGGGGGGGCCGGCAAAGCCGGGTTGGCGAACCAGGTGCTTATAGCTGCGGTGCAGGTACGGCCCAGCCTTTGTCGGTCAGCACACTGTCCAGCCGTTGGTCGTGGGGGGCGGGCTGATAAGGCAGGCCCGACAGGTCGCCCACTGCCCAGGCAATACCAATGCTGGTAAAGGCATGGTTTTGCGCTTTTAGCGCCGCCAGGGTCCGGTCGTAGTACCCTTTTCCATACCCTAGGCGGTCGCCTTGGCGGGTGTAGCCCAAAGTAGGGACCAGGACAATGTCCGGTTGCAGGGTTTGGGAGGAGCTCGGGATTTCTATGCCGTAGCGCCCTTTTTCCATTTTCGTCTCGGGTGTCCACTGAACAAAGCTCAGGGGAGCGTCCGCTTCTTTGACGACAGGAAGACAGACATTGAGGCCTTCTTCTTCCACCCATTGAACCAGCAAAGGGCGCAGGTCCGGTTCGTCGGCCATTGGCCAGAAAGCTGCAATGGTGGTGGGTTCGGCACGGCCTTGTTCACGCAGGCGAGTGCGGTTGGTGGCCAGCCAGGTGAACAGGCGGCCCCGGATCAGCAGGGCACCCCGGTTGGTGTCAATGGAGGGCTGCCCGGCTCGCAGGTCTTTTAGTCGCGTGCGCAGCGCGGCTGCGTTATGCTCTACGTTCTGAATCATGGGTGATTTTCTAAAGGCCGTCACTATGGGTATCAACCAGCTAAAGTACCAGAAAACACCAGCTTGGGGCATGGCCGGCGCGCTTCCACGTCCGTCCTTGAGCGCCCTGGTGGTGTTCGCACTGGGTTTGGTCGGCTGTGCGGGTTCGCCCTCGCCGCAGGCCCAGACCCATTCCCCCGAAGCGACAATCACGAATCAAGCCGTACTTGTGCAGCCTGCCAAAGAGGCGGTACGGCGCTGGGATCGCGTCCCGCCTGTTCCGCCGGTGGCACGCCAGGCGCTGATCGACGCGCGGCAAGCCATGCAGGCCAAGCGCTGGAGTGCGCTTGACGCCCTGGCCCCCGTGGCAGCAGACGATCCCGTCCTGGGTTCCTATGCCCAATACTGGCGGCTGCGTCGCCTGTTACAGGACTCGACCACGCCGGTGCCAGACGAGCAAGTCCGTTTGTTTTTGGCCGGCAATCAAGACGAATACCTGGAAAATCGCCTGAAGTCTGATTGGATCGTGGCGGCAGCACGGGCAGGTAACTATGCGCTGGTGCGTGAACTGGCGCCCGTGCATGCGCCCAGCTCGGCGGTGAAGTGCGCTGTGGCGACAGCCCGGAACGTGGCCGGAGAGTCGGTCGATGTCGACGATCTGCTGGCTTCTTTTGCGCCCAGCCAGGCTTGCTGGTCCGCGCTGGATCAACTGTACGCCCGCAAAGTGATCAGCAAGAATCAGGTCCGTGACCTGATGCGGGACGCGCTTGAAAACAACCGTACTGCTCAGGCCCGACGCCTGGCGGCAATTATTTTCACCGCGCCGCAGATGAAGGATTACACCGCCTTGATGGCCTCGCCACAAAAATGGCTCGACCGTAATGTGAACAATAGTTCGGTCAATCCCGAACTGGTGTCGCTGGCCTTGTCTCGCCTGGCCCGCGGTCAGCGGGATTCGGCAGCAGCCTATATCGATCGCACCTGGGCGGGCAAGATTCCCCAGGAAAACCTGAATTGGGTCTGGGGCCAGTTTGGTCTGGTCAGTGCCTTGCGGGTGGAGGATGATGCGGCCAAATGGTATCGCCGCTCCGGTCGTACCCCCATGACGGATTACAACAACGCCTGGCAAGTGCGCGCCGAGTTGCGTCAGGCCACGATCGACTGGAAGCAGGTGGCTGCAGCCATCGATAAAATGAATGATGCGCAAAAGGCTGAGCCGGTTTGGGTGTACTGGTCAGGACGTGCGCATGCGGCCTTGGGACATAAAGACAAGGCTCGTGCCCTGTTTCAGTCCATTGTGGGAGACCTGGGCTTTTATGGGCAACTGGCAACCGAGGAGTTGGGGCTGACCCCGTCCTTGCCGGCGCAACCGCAGCCTTTGACGCCTCTGGATATGCAAGATGCTCGTACCAATGCGGGTCTGTTGCGCGCGGTGGAGCTGTTCAAGCTGGGCTGGCGTCCTGAAGCGGTTCCCGAGTGGAATTTCGCTTTGCGCGGCATGAACGACAGGCAGTTGCGTGCGGCGGCCGAGTTTGCCCGCGAGCAGCATATTTACGATCGGGTGGTCAACACGTCCTTGTTGACCAAGAACGAGATCGACTTCAGCCAGCGTTTTATTGCTCCTTTCGAGGGGCGCGTGACCGAGCAGGCCAAATCCATCAATCTGGACCCAGCCTGGGTGTATGGTCTGATTCGTCAGGAATCGCGCTTTATTACCGATGCCCGCTCGGGTGTGGGGGCGTCGGGCCTGATGCAATTGATGCCCGCCACCGCCAAATGGGTGGCCAACAAGATTGATATGCACGATTTCTCGCCGGCACGGGTGAATGAGTTCGAGGTAAACACGGTATTGGGTACCAACTACCTGAACATGGTTCTGGGTCAACTGGGCGGGTCACAGGTATTGGCCTCGGCAGGTTATAACGCGGGACCTGGCCGTCCCATTCAATGGCGTTCGCGTCTGAATGGCTCGGTTGAAGGGGCCATTTTTGCGGAAACCATCCCCTTTACCGAGACACGCCTGTACGTGAAAAATGTGCTGTCCAACGCGAACTACTACGCCATGATGTTCAGTGGCCGGCCTCATTCGCTGAAGGATCGCCTGGGTGTTATTGCTCCTGGCGGAACGACGACGGCGTCCTTGCCTTGATGATGGCCTGCTCCATGCTTGATGACAGACAACGTGCAGCCCTGGCGGCCCTGATGGGGCCGCCAGATCCGCTGCTGGCGGGCTTGCAGGTGTATGTGGTCGGCGGCGCGGTGCGTGACGCCTTGCTCGGTTTGCCGGCCGGCGACAAGGACTGGGTGGTGGTGGGCGCCCGACCCGAAGACATGGCTGCACGCGGCTTTGTCCCGGTAGGCGGCGATTTTCCTGTGTTTTTGAATCCTCACAGCAAAGAAGAGTTCGCGCTGGCCCGGACTGAGCGCAAATCAGGTCGCGGCTACAAAGGCTTTACTTTCTACACGGGTACCGATGTCAGTCTGGCCGATGATTTGCGTCGTCGGGATCTGACCATCAATGCCATGGCGGTGGATGCAGCCGGCAATCTGCATGATCCTCTTAATGGGCTGGCAGATTTGCAGGCTCGCTTGTTCCGGCACGTTGGCACCGCTTTTAGTGAAGATCCCGTGCGCCTGTTACGCCTGGCACGCTTTGCTGCGCGCTTTGTCCAATTCACGGTGGCTGATGATACCTGGGCCTTGGCGCGCGAGCTGGTGGAGCACGGCGAGGTTGACGAGCTCGTGCCCGAGCGTGTTTACCTGGAGGTGGCCAAGGGCCTGTCTGCCAGTCAGCCTGCCCGGATGTTTGAGGTGCTTCAGGAGGTGGGGGCGTTGGAGCGGATCATGCCCGCCCTGACCTACAACGAGCAGGTCGGTCAGCAGGTTCAGATCGCCCGAGATCGGCAGTTGGATCTGGCAGGATGCTTTGCCGTGCTGTGCCATGTTTCCGAGACGCCCGCACAGGTTGCTGAGCAGATACGTGCACCGTCTGAATGGCGTGACCAAGCCCGTTTATTGCCCGTTCTTTTAAGTAGTCCAGCCTTGTTGCAGCCCCGCTCGCAGCCAGAGTTCGCCTTGCAGGTCATGGAGTCTTTGGATGCTTTGCGTAAGCCTGATCGTTTCCAGCAACTGATTCAGGCCGCTGCCTGTTTGAAGGCCGTTCCCGAGCAGGATTGGGACACCTTGCGTCAGATTATGGCCAGTGTGGATGCAGGGGCTGTTGCTGCGCAACACAAGGCTGAACCTGGCAAAATCCGGGAGGCAGTGCGCGCTGCCAGACTGGCGGCCCTGGAGCAGTCGCTCTAGCGTTCCTTCGCTACAGGCCGTGTGCAGGTTCCCGCTTTGGCCGATGCAGCCCATCGATCGCTTAACTCGTCACCTTGTCTTCGCGACAAGGTGAAGGGTGATCCGCAGAATCACAGTCGTACTGCAGCCAAAGGACGGTTGGGCGCGCTTAACGGACGCTCAAGATGGCAGGGTCGATATCTTGCCATTTCATGGGCAGGGGTCCCGCCCCTGGGCAAGCGGCTTTCAGGGCTCGACAGGCAATGTGTTTACAGGCGCTCGCGTCGATCTCCGCTCATTGTTCCTAGTACCGGGGCCGGTATATCACGCCCGATAATCAGCACTTTGAACAACTCGCCCATTTCCGCCTCAGACAGCAGCTTGTTGGCAGCACTCATGGTCTGCGCCCATTGCTGCTGGGCGGCAGGGGAGGGATCGTCGGGAGGGGAGGCCAGGTAGTGCGTAATACCGCAGTTCATCAGGAACCGGGCCTGGCTGGTATAGCCCAGCACATCCAGCCCTGCCTCCAGAGCGGCGTCAGCCATGGCTGTGAAGTCCACGTGGGCGGTAATGTCTTGCAGACCCGCCAGCACCAGAGGTTCGGCATGGGCAAAATGACGGAAATGGCACATCAAGGTGCCTTTATCGCGTTGTGGGTGGTAGTACTCGCGCTGTGGAAACCCGTAGTCGATCAGAATGGCAGCGCCGTGCTTTAACCAGGTGCCCATGCTACGCACCCAGGCTTCAGCCTGCAGATTGATCTCGGACAGGTAAAAAGGCTGCGCCTGAACACGTTCGGCGACCAGCAACGCCAGATGTTCAGGAGCGGGCCGGGTTGCCAGATAGAAGGGCGCGGGCAGGCCCTGGGCGGTGCTGTCGTCTGCGGCAATGACGCCCACTTCCAGCACCTTGCCCTCTACGTCAAAGGTGAACAGGCTGACGGGCATGGCGTCCAGAACTTCATTGGCAATCACGCAGCCCTTGAAGCTATCAGGCGTGCTGTCCAGCCATTGCACTTGAGCCTGCAGGCAAGCCAGACGTTCTTGCTGGCGGGCGCGCAAATCAGGGGATACTTCCAGAATGAAATACTGCGGTTCGATGCCTTGCTGGCGCAGTTCGGTAATCAGCGCGTAAGCCAGGGCGCCGCTGCCCGCGCCAAACTCCAGAATGGACAGGGACTGGCTGCCTGCCAGGACTTCTTTGACCTGATGGCTCAGGGTTTGTGCAAACAGGGGCGAGAGCTCCGGCGCAGTGGTGAAGTCTCCTGTTGGCTGATTGCTGCCGAATTTGGTGCTGCCGCCGGTGTAATACCCCAGATGCGGTGCGTACAGCGCATGGTGCATCCATTGATCGAAGGGCAAAAAGCCGCCTTCATCTTCAATGCGCTCCAGCAGGTAGTGGTTGACCTGCGCAAGGTGCTTTTTCAGCTCGTCCGACAGTGGGGGCAGGCCGTGTGGCAGGGCGGGGGCGGACAGTACATTCATGGCGTCAGTGGGGCTTGTCGTTAGGGGTCTCGGAAGAAGCCGGGTTGGCGCTTCTTGCGCTGGCTTTTTTGGCCTGGGTCACTTGGTGCAGGGTGCGGATCATGCCCACCAGCATCCCAATCAGGATGGACGTGGCTGCAGCCAGGATGAAGTTGCCGTAGATAAACCATAGTGGCAGGCACAGAACGGCCATCAGCAATATGGGTTTTTGCAGCAGGACTTTCATACACCCTCAAAAAATAGCGTGGAATCCGGGCCAATTGTAGCCCAGGCCAGCGGGGAGCTTGAGCTTGTCCCCCGCTGCGTTACCATGAGCGTTTTGTCTGCTGAGCAAAGAGGTAAGGATGAACGACAGGGGACAGGCCAGCGCCTGGTTACAGGCTTGGGCCCACTTGATTCCCAATCCGGGCACCGTCCTGGATGTGGCCTGTGGCCGGGGGCGCAATGCGCGCTGGCTGGCCCAGCGCGGCAATACCGTCATTGGTGTGGATCGGGACCCGGAGGCGGTAGCGGCTACCTCGCCCTACGGTGAAATTGTCCAGGCTGATATTGAAAATGGTCCCTGGCCGTTTGCGGGGCGCAAGTTCAACGCGCTGGTGGTGACCCGGTATCTGTGGCGTCCCTTGGTGCCGACATTGCTGGAGAGCCTGGAGCCGGGCGGGGTTCTGGTCTACGAAACCTTTGCGGTGGGGAACGAGCGCTACAACAGGCCACGTAATCCGGACTTCCTGCTGCAGCCTGGGGAGTTGCTGCGTTGGTGTGTCGACCTGGATGTCGTGGCTTATGAGCATGGTTTTCAGGCTGAGCCGGACCATATTGTTCAACGTATTGTGGCTGTGCGGCCGCGGGACGGGGGCTCGTTCAGTGACTACCGGCTCAATCCGTAAAAGAGGTGTGGCATCAGGTGTGAATTGCCGAGTCGGCAGGACCTTGCGTTTCGTCCCCTGTCCTAAAACAGATAGGTGCGGGCCAGCATGGACAGGGCGACCAGGGCAGTCAGAATGCTAAAGCCTTGCTGTAGACGCACAGGAGGAATACGGGGAGCCAGTTGTCGACCTATCATCATCCCACCCATGGCGGCCGCTACAAACACCCATCCGCTAAGAGGAATGACGGCCCCCTGAGCCAGGCTCATGCCAGAGGCGCTCAAGGAGATAAGGGCGATCAGCATCAGCGAGGTAGCGACAATGCTGTGCATGGACAGATCGCTAAAGCGTTTCAAGGCGGGGACGATCAGGAAACCGCCGCCTACCCCCAGCATGCCCGAGAACAAACCGGCCACTGCGCCAATGGCAGCCAAGGTGAGCGTGCCAAGGGGTGTCCAATGCAGGCGCCCTGTTGTGGGGTTCACGCAGCAGGGTGTGTGGGCATGTTCCGTTACGGTGGGCCGCCGCAGCATCTTGGTGGCAATCCACAGCATGATGAGCACAAACAGGGTTACCAGTACCTTTTCCGGTAAAGCGTGGCTGATGCGCACACCCAGTGACGTCACCAGCGCGCCTGTCACGGCCATGAAGACGGCTGCACGATAGCGCACGATATGTTTGTACAGGCCGTCCAGCGCACCCAGCAAAGCGGCCGCGCCCACGGCCAGCAAGGCGACGGGAGTGGCCGCCGTCATGCTGTAGCCCATGCCCAGCACCAGGGCGGGCACGGCCAGAATTCCCCCGCCTGCGCCTGTCAGGCCCAGCGACAGACCAGTGAGCATTCCCAGAATGATTGCAAGTACCATAAACCAGAGGGCGTGATCCCGGTAAGGATCACGCCTTATACAAAAAGCGACGTAATGGCTTATTGTACGCCTTTAACTTCTTTTGGAAATTAGCTTATTTATAAAAGTAATTAAAAAAGCCGATTTCCTGGTTCCTGCTTTAGCCCGAGTTACGCAGCCCTGCGGCAATGCCGTTAATCGTCAGGTGGATGACGTGTTGCTTATTGACACCACTGCGCGTTGGCTGACTGGCTTTTTGCCCTTGGCGGCGATGGCGGCGCAGCAGTTCCACCTGCAAGTGATTCAGCGGGTCAATATAGGCAAAGCGTTCGGTCAGGGCATCTCGCAGTGCCTGATCGTGCGCCAGCAGCTCATGACCGGTAATTTCACGGAACAGTCGGTGTGTGAGCTCGAACTCGTCGCGGATTTGCGTGAAGATGGTCTCGCGCAGCTCCGGGTCTTCGACCAGCCCGGCGTATTTCAGGCCGATGTCCAGGTCTGTTTTTGCCAGCACCTGTTCCATATTGGAGAGCAGGGTACGGAAAAATGCCCAGTCTCGTGCCATGGCTTGCAGCTGGGCCAGGCGCTTGGCACGGTTCAAGCCGTCATCGGGCAACCCTGATTCCAGGTAGCGATGCAAGGCGGTGCCCATGCCGTACCAGCCTGGAATGGGCAGGCGGCATTGTGCCCAGGAAAAACTCCAGGGAATGGCGCGCAGGTCTTCAATGCTTTGCGTGGCCTTGCGGGACGAGGGACGCGAACCAATATTCAGGCCGGCAATTTCCTTGATGGGCGTGGACTGGAAGAAGTACTGATCAAAATTGGGCGTGCCGTAGACGAGCTCGCGATAGCTTTGATGTGCCTGCTCGGACATCCAGGCCATGATTTCGCCGTAGGCGGCCAGATGTTCGTCATCATTCGGTGCCCCTTTGCGTGCGCCCAGACTGGCTTCTAGCGTCGCAGCGACAAAGAGCTCCAGATGCCAGCGCCCCACGTCTGCATCTTTGTACCGTCCCTGAATCATCTCGCCTTGCTCGGTCAGACGGATCTGGCCGTTCACGGTGCCTGGAGGTTGGGCCAGAATGGCGTCGAAGCTGGAACCGCCGCCTCGGCCTACCGAGCCGCCACGGCCATGGAACAGCCGCAGACGGATTTTGCGGCGCGAGAACACCTGGGCGAATTCACGTTCGGCACGGTACAAGGTCCAGTTGGAGGTCAGGTAACCGCCGTCCTTGTTGCTGTCCGAGTAGCCCAGCATCACTTCCTGCACACTATCCTGGGCATGGCGTACACGCTGGCGTATTTCTGGCATGTCCAGCCATTCCTGCATGATTTGCGGGCCCCGTTCCAAGTCGGGGATGGTCTCGAACAGGGGAACGACCATCAAACCCTGGTGTTCAGGCTCATCGGAGTTGGGCACGATCAGCCCGGTCTCCTGCTGCAATACCAGCACTTCCAGCAAGTCGCTCAGCGTTTCAGTGTGCGACACAATCGTCTGCTCCAGAGCCCGGGCGCCAAAGCGGCGACGACATTCGGCCGCTTTGCGCAGGATGGACAGTTCTTTTTCGGTTTCTTCCGAGTAGCGATACCAGGGCGAGACCAGGGGGCGGTGATGGCGCAGTTCGGAGCGCAGCAAGTGGACACGGTCCTCTTCGGACAACTGGCGGTAGTTGACCGGTTCGTCCTTGTACAGTGTGCCGGCCACGCGAAACAGCTCGTCCAGCACGCGTTCGTGGACATCGGAGCTTTGGCGCAGATCCAGGGTGGCCAGATGAAAGCCAAACACTTCCACGGCTTGAATCAATTCGTTCAAACGCAGGCCGGCAATGGCGCCGCCTTTGTTTTCTGCCAGCGAGTCCGCGATGATCTGCAAGTCGGCCTTGAACTCCTGGGGACTGGCGTAGGGCGGGGCGGCGTAAGTGGGGCGATCGGCCAGATCGCGACCTAGCAAGGTTTGCGCCGTGGCAGCCATGCGGGCGTACAGATGGATGAAGCTGCGACGATAGGGCTCGTCCACCCGGTGTGGCGAGCGGTCCTGGCTGCTGGCCGACAAGGCCGCCAGGTCTTTGCTGACCCGATTTAACGCGTCGGACACCGAGATTTCCGTACCGAGCAGACGAATCTGTTCCAGATAATGCTGAAGGGCGCGGGTGGACTGACGCAGTACCGCCTGTTCAACTGTCTCCGGGCCTACATTGGGATTACCGTCACGGTCGCCACCAATCCAGCTGCCCATGCGCAAAAAAGCGGGCAGGGCGCGGGTTTTCTGATCCAGCAGACTTTTCTTGCCCGGTTCCAGCAGACGGTCCAGATCGTGGTAGAGCTGGGGGATCGTAGGTAAAAAGGTGGAGCCGTAATAGGCCAGCGCATTGTCGATCTCGTCCAGTACGGTCAGCTTGTGATCGCGCAGCATGCGGGTTTGCCACAGCAGCGACACCAGACCGGTCAGCTTCTCCTGGGTGCGGGCCGATTGCGCGGCGCTGGCCTTGTGGTCCAGGCCGTTTAGCTCATCGGCAATCGCCATATGCACGGCCAGGGTACTTTGGCGCTGAACTTCGGTTGGGTGAGCCGTCAGCACCGGCATCACACATGCCTCTTGCAGATAACGGCGAATTTTCTTGGCGCTTAGGCCCTGATCCATCAGGGTCTGGATGGCGTGCTGCAGGCTGCCCAGCAATTTTTCCGGGTCCTGCTCTTCGCGGCGACGATTCTGGTCGCGGTCCTCGGCAATATTGGACAAGTGCAGAAAGTAGGCAAAGGCACGGGCCACCGAGCGGGCCTGGGCATCGTTCAGCTTGGGAATGTCTTTTTCCAGAATCCGTGCTTGCTGCGGATCGTGTTCACGTCTGAAACTGACGGCAGCCCTGCGCAAGGCTTCAATCAGCGTGAAGGTCGCCTTTCCTTCGCTGTCACGAATCACCTCTCCCAGGGTCTTGCCCAGAAAGCGGATGTCCTGTCTGAGCAGGTTGGAAAGGTCAGGCACGGCCTGCGGCATAATCAATCTCCTGTTAACTAAGGGGTTTTGCTGCAAAGGATTCTGGGTGCCAGATCGGTAGCTGCCCTATGGTAAGACGCCTGCCCGACCTTGACGCGCACAAAGCGCCTTGGGACGTTTATGATAGGTATCTTTACATAATTTTCCTGTTCAGAGAGTAGTCATGCCCCAATATCGCTCCCGTACCTCGACACACGGTCGGAATATGGCCGGCGCGCGTGCCCTGTGGCGCGCCACCGGTATGAAAGACGAGGATTTCTCCAAACCGATCATTGCGGTGGTGAACTCCTTTACGCAATTCGTACCGGGTCACGTACACCTGAAAGACATGGGTCAGTTGGTGGCCCGTCAAATTGAAGCGGTTGGTGGCGTGGCAAAAGAGTTCAACACCATTGCGGTGGACGACGGTATTGCAATGGGCCACGGCGGCATGCTCTATTCCCTGCCTTCGCGCGAACTGATTGCCGATTCGGTGGAGTACATGGTCAACGCGCACTGCGCCGATGCCATGGTGTGTATCTCCAACTGCGACAAAATCACCCCCGGCATGTTGATGGCCGCCATGCGTCTGAACATTCCCGTGGTATTTGTGTCGGGCGGACCGATGGAAGCGGGCAAGGTCTACTCGCCAGATGGCAAAACCGTGGTGCAGAAGCTGGATCTGGTCGATGCCATGATTCAGGCAGCCGATCCCAACGTGAGCGATGAACAGGCCGAAGCCGTGGAGCGTAGCGCCTGCCCCACCTGTGGTTCCTGTTCGGGCATGTTCACGGCCAATTCCATGAACTGCCTGACCGAGGCGCTGGGCCTGTCCCTGCCGGGTAATGGCACCATTGTGGCGACGCACGCGCGTCGCCAAGGCCTGTTTGAGCGCGCAGGCAGCCTGATCGTGGATCTGGCCAAGCGTTACTACGAGCAAGACGACGAATCCGTTCTGCCCCGCAACATCGCCACCTATCAGGCTTTTGAGAACGCCATGACGCTGGACGTGGCCATGGGCGGTTCCACCAACACCGTTTTGCACTTGCTGGCCGCAGCCCAGGAAGCCGGGGTGGAATTCACCATGGCCGATATCGACCGCATCTCGCGCCGTGTACCTTGCCTGTGTAAAGTTGCGCCTGCCACCCCCGAATACCATATGGAAGACGTACACCGCGCAGGTGGCATTATGGCGATTCTGGCCGAGCTGGCTCGGGCTGACCTGCTCAATCTGGACGTGGGCAACGTACACAGCGGCACCTTGCGTGAAGCCATCAAGCGTTGGGACGTCAAGGGCGACAACGTCAAAGCCATCAGCGACTTCTTCCGTGCTTCCCCTGGCGGCATTCCCACCCAAGTGGCCTTCAGCCAGGACCGCTACTATCAGGAACTGGACACCGATCGTGCCAATGGCTGTATTCGTGACAAGGCCCATGCTTACTCGCAAGACGGCGGGCTGGCCGTGCTGTACGGCAATCTGGCCATCAACGGGTGCATTGTTAAAACGGCAGGTGTGGATGAAAGCATCCTGACCTTCACTGGCACAGCTCGTGTTTACGAAAGCCAGGACGATTCCGTTGCCGCCATTCTGGACGGTGTGGTCAAGGCGGGTGACGTGGTCATCATTCGCTACGAAGGTCCCAAAGGCGGCCCCGGCATGCAGGAAATGCTGTACCCCACCTCCTACCTGAAATCGATGGGGCTGGGCAAAAGTTCGGCGCTGTTTACCGATGGCCGCTTCTCGGGCGGATCGTCCGGCTTGGTGATTGGTCATGCTTCCCCGGAAGCGGCCGAGGGCGGCAATATCGCCCTGGTACAAGATGGCGATACCATCGAAATCGATATCCCCAACCGTCGTATTCACCTGGCGATCAGCGATGAGGAATTGGCGGCACGCCGCGCCGAAATGGAGTCGCGTGGTGCCAAGGCCTGGAAACCCGTGAACCGCGAACGGGTTGTGTCGCAGGCCCTGAAAGCGTATGCCGCGCTGGCTACTTCGGCAGACCGTGGCGCTGTGCGCGACGTGTCGCAACTGGATCGCTAAGCCCAATTAAGGTTTAGCTGATGAAACCCCATCTGTTCTGGCAGATGGGGTTTTTTTATGGGTTTTGAGGGTGGGGCTGGTGTTGATCTTCGTATAAACGTAGCCCAAGCCCGCAGCCCCTGGCTCCAGGCGGATGGCTTGCCGATGCTGCGCACCGCTACCTTTGTCTGAGTTTGCCTTCGGGCGCACGCTGAACGCGCGCGATAGCTCATCTGCCGGACGTACTATAAGCGTCGCGCTTAAACAGCAGAGTGCGTGAATCCCGAAGACAGACTCCCCCTGCGACAAGCTGTCTGACTCGTCTGGAGCCAGGGGCTGCGGGCTTGGGCGGCTTTAGAGGAGCAACAGTCCCTGGTTTTCTGTTGTGTTGGACTTTCTGGCCCAGCACAGCTTGCTTACGCATTAAACCTCTCCCGTCTGGCACAGTTTCTCCAGTCCTTTACAATCGAATTATTGTTCACTTTGTGTAGAGAGCCTGCGCCATGACTGATGATCAACGCGCTTTGCAAGCCAGTATTCGTGCGGAATTGGGAATGATGGATCATTTCGACGTTCAGCAGGAAATTGAACGTCGCGTCCGCTTTCTAAGTGACTATCTACTGCGCACCGGTTGCCGTAGCCTGGTCCTGGGGATTAGTGGGGGCGTGGACTCCCTGGCGGCAGGATGCCTGTCTCAGCGCGCTGTCGAGCAGGCGCGGGAGCAAGGCCATCAGGCGCAGTTTATTGCTGTCCGTCTACCCTACGGTGAACAGGCCGATGAGAAAGACGCGCAAGGTGGCCTGAAGGTTATCAATCCCGATCAGACGCTGGTTGTCAACGTGAAGCCTGCCTCGGATGCCATGCTGGAACAGTTGCTGGCCTCCGGCCTGACATTTCGTGATGCGGCGCAGCAGGATTTTTTGATGGGCAATATCAAAGCTCGCCAGCGCATGGTGGCTCAGTATGCCATTGCCGGGGCCAGGGGGGGGCTGGTGGTCGGTACCGATCACGCCGCAGAGGCCTTGATGGGGTTTTTTACGAAATTCGGTGATGGCGCCGCAGACATTACCCCCCTGGCGGGCTTGAACAAACGACGTGTACGTGCTCTGGCCTCCGCGATGGGGGCCCCTGATGATTTGGTCTTTAAAGTCCCGACCGCCGACCTGGAAAGCCTGACTCCCTTGAGGCCGGACGAGGACGCCTTTGGAGTCAGCTATGAGCAGATCGATGACTTCTTGGAAGGTAAAGTCATTGATGACGAGGCGACACAGATCATCATCAAGACATTCCGTGCATCGGCGCATAAACGCGCCTTGCCGGTGGCGCCCTGATCGGGGAGGATAAGGGATGATCGGCCTGCGCTTACCGACTCTCGTGCTGAGAGGGGCCCACTTCCCGGACTGATAAACACAATAAAACGCCCGACGGCATGGTGCCTTAGGGCGTTTTTACATCTGCCTGGATAGCGGGGTGAGTCCAGCTTCCCAAGCCTCCTGTCCGCCTATCGGTATACCAGACCCTGCTTGGTGAAAGAAGCGTTTAAGCGGTTTCACAGCAGCAGGAGTAGACTTGGCAAAACGTGGTGCGAAGCAGAACACACGAAGGGCAAAGAGCCGCCTCGCTCAAGTCAGGTAGCCTTCCCCTTTCATACTGCGACAACCCCCGTTCTGATGAGTCTTGACCTGTGCGGATCGCGCCTGCAGCCCCAACCCTGTCATAAGCTGAAGAACCGTGATCAGCTTGTTGTAAGAAACGGGTATTCCTTGGCCTGCGATCATGCTATCGTCAAAAAAACTTTCGGGCACCGACCCATGCCCAGACCAATAGACAAGAGGGTCTCCACCGTTTATGCAACCCGTCTTACCCGCATTTCTCATCGCTCGCTGGCTATTGCTGCTCTTGCTGGCCGCAGGCGTCTATTTTTTGAAGGGATTTCTGGTCCCTGTTCTGGCCGCACTTATCATTGGCCTGGCCGGTTGGCCTTTATATAAACGCTTGGTCGTCCGGTGCAATGGACGTAACGCATTAGCCGCCACCCTGGCCTTGCTGGTCGTCATCGTCGTGCTGGTTGTGCCCTTATCCCTGGCCTTGTCCTTTGCCATTCAGGAAGCCAGCAGCTTTATCACCTGGGCGCTGGCCGCCAACCGCTACGGCACACCCACGCCCGAGTGGATCAAGGCCATGCCACTGGTGGGCGAACGTCTGACCGCGTATTGGCAGCTCTATCTAGGCGAACCCCATGCACTGGGTGAACTGGTGGAAATGGTCAGCGGCCAGCATCTGGGCAATATCTACCGCATGGTGCTTTCCGCCACCGGCAACGTGTTCCACTTGTTGCTGACCGTATTGTTCATGCTGATCACGCTGTTTTTTATTTTCAAAGATGGCGACCGCTTACTGGCTCAGCTGGACATCGTGGGCGAACGCATCCTGCCGGGTCGCTGGCAGCGTTTCTCCCGCGTCGTGCCCGCAACCGTGAACTCCACGGTCACCGGCATGGGTCTGATTGCCTTGGGAGAGGGCGTAGTCCTGGGGATTGCCTATTGGATTGCGGGTGTGCCGTCACCCGTATTACTGGGCGTTATCACCGGCTTCATGGCGCTGATTCCCGGTGGCGCACCCTTGTCCTTCACCCTGGTCTCGCTTTATCTGGTCGGTTCAGGCCACTTGGTTGCGGGCGTCAGCCTGTTTCTGTGGGGCGCAATCGAACTGTTCATTGTGGATAAAACGCTAAGACCTCGCCTGGTCGGCGGTCCGGTAAAACTGCCTTTTCTGCCCACCTTCTTTGGTCTGGTGGGCGGGGTTCAAACCATGGGTATTGTGGGTTTATTCATCGGCCCGGTTTTGATGGCCTTACTGGTCGCGATCTGGCGTGAGTGGATACGTAACGGACAGGTGGCCGCTGCGGACTAGCCCCTTCACGCCGAGCAGAAGACGGAGCAGGCCAGGGCAATGCACCTGGCCTGTTTTTTTGCAGGCCTAGGAAGGTGAATCAGACCAGGCCGGGCAGAACTCAGGCCTTGTGAAAAGGGCTTGTCATAACTTAAGCAACTGTGACAAAGCGGGCGGAAAAGATGCAATAAAAGGGGAGTTGGACAGAAGATCGGCCGAGCTGGCGCTGAAACAAAAAAAATTGCCTGGGTACTTGCCAAAATATTCAAAAATCTGCGTATAATAACAATCTTTCCTTCCAAGCCTGGATTCCCAGGTTGCCATACCTAGCCCGGGTGGTGAAATTGGTAGACGCAGGGGACTCAAAATCCCCCGCCGCAAGGCGTGCCGGTTCGATTCCGGCCCCGGGCACCACTTAAGTAAGCCCTTGATTCTCAAGGCAATTTTCAGGCAACACTCACTGTCTGGCTAAATTCCCGTTGTACTCAGATTTTGCTTGTGCACAGTCCTGTGCACAGTATTTTTGCCTTTGCAAATTCCTGCACCCAGGTTGCGAGTTTCGATTGCATCTCACCTGGTACCCGCCCTCTCCTCGCGACGCAAGCAGCTGCCCACCCAGAACAAGAGTCATTTGGGCGGTGTCCAACGGCTCTACCCCCAACTTTTTCTGAAATTGCCCCCATCATCCTACCCTTGCCTTCCTATACTCACCCGGACGTCAGAGGACGCCACCGGACCCAACGATGCTCCCCTATCGTTTGGTGGAGGAATATATAGAGGTACCGAGGACAATCTTCCGGAATCACTTTGGGGAAGGAAGTGAGCAATGCATACAACAGAATCTTTTTTACGCATCCGCGATGTACTGGCGATCATCCCCGTTTCCCGGGCAACCTGGTACGTAGGCATCCAAGCAGGACGATATCCAGCGCCAGTAAAGCTAGGCCCTCGGGCCTCGGCCTGGCGACGCAGTGACATTGACCGCCTGGTTGCGACGCTGAGCGAGAATGCAGAGTAGCGCTGCCCTCAGATGAGCAGCCATTCGGTTGGCCAACGCACCTGCCCAACCAAAAAATGGAAAAACCCGAAGCGGCGACTGCTGCTTCGGGCCTGGGTGCGAACCTTCCCTCCGGGCACCGTACTCACGGATGAAGTGACTGTCTTCCGTCATAACCCCTGCGGGGCTAGCGACATACCTTGCAGCCACCCCTCAGACTAACTAAGCGGCCACATGGGCAATAGGTCGTCCAGCTCGCGCATTGAAAGGCTGTAGACCGGCCGATCTAACTCAAAAAAGACCTGGTCATCGATGAGCCGAACAACCAGAAAGACCGGGCAACTGGCCTCAGGTACCTCCTCGTCATCCTGATTATTAGGGTTGAGCAACGTAAGCGCCTTCGCGCACTCCGCTAGCAGAGCCTGGATAGAAGAGGCAGAGCTCTCAAACTGGTCGAGGCCAGCGGCTGCACCCAGCGTCTCAATAGACACTGTGAGCGTACCCCCGGTACCTCGCTGAATGCCCAACAAGATCAAAGCACGAAGGATTCGCTTTGCTGACTCGCTCAAGCAGTCGGTATCAAACGCGTTAGGGTGAAAGTCGGTCATCATACGCTCCATGACAAAAGCCTGGAGCGTATTTTTTGGGACCTAACGTGGAGAATCTATCGCCGGTGGCGGCAGACTCACGCTATTGGAGACCGAAGGTTAGGTGCCGACGCGACCTATACGTGATTGGGCATGTGCCCGATCACAAAAAAGGCAATCAACATGAGAAAGGAAATAGAACAGAAGGGTCATCACCTGAGGCTGGCGCTTCGTGCGGCCATGCATGAGAGATCCCACGGCACGTCATACGTCGCAAAGCAAGTGGGAATCAGCCAGAGCTATCTGTCAGAGCTCATGAGGGGTGATAAACCAATGGAACAGGTTAGCGATAAGCACTTGAGAGCATTCGCTGCTTATCTGGGCGTACCTCCAGTCGCTGGATTTGTACTTGCAGGCAGACTCAATGCGTCGGACTTCCTCGAAGTTATCCCTCCACTGGAAGAAAGGCTGGAAAAGACGTTGAGGTTAGTATGTGCGTCGCCATCGGCAGCGGAAGCTCATATCCAAGAAAGCGATCTAGTGACGCTGTCCGTACCTGTGAAGATGCTAATTTCTTTGCTGTATCAACAAACGCAGCAAGCTGATCTGCTCCGACCTTCGCAAGCATGGTGGGAGTCGAGGCGTATTGTTTTCCAGGACTAAGCAAATGTGCTCTGCCCCTACTCAGAACGTGAGTAAGGGGCATTTTTTATGAAGGGTCTGTGAGTGACCACAAGCGGATATTCATGTCCGTCAGGCATAAAGCCTTTCGCGATGCTCCTCTTCCAGCATTCGTGCTCCACGAGAGACAGACTGGCATAATCCTGTTATCAAAGGTAACAGGAGTGGGGAATGAAGTCAGAAACATGGACGATCCAGCAGGTGTTCCAAGATCGTAAACAGTACAAAGTGCCGTTTTACCAGCGGGCTTACGTGTGGACCTTGGGAGAGCAGTGGAAGCTTTTGTGGGACGATATAAAGGACAAGGCTGACGAACGGCTAACTGGAACGACTCCCGCACCCCACTTCCTCGGGGCCATCGTAGTGGAACCTCAGGACAAGTTCGGCCTGCGAGGTGTCGACACCCTCCACATTATCGATGGTCAACAGCGGTTGACGACCCTACAGTATGTCTTAGCTGGTATTCGTTTGGCCACACGCGAGCTCGAGATTGAGGACTACGACTCCTATTTGGCAGCTGTGTTGGATAACCCGAACCCCAGCACCATGGCCAATGCGGACGTGGAGGTCTTCAAAGTCTGGCCGACGTTCTCTGATCAGAAGGCGTTTGTTGAGGCCATGACTGCGGACAAGCTGGCCACCCTGCAAACCCGGTTTCCAGCGCACTTCACCCAAACAAACACATTCCGGCGAATTGGCATCACCCATCCTCCGGCGTTGGACGCCATATGGAACTTCGCCGAATGGGCCATGGACTGGATTAAGACCAATGGTGGCGCCGATGCCGCCGAAGCTTTGGTTCTGGCGGTCTTGACCGACCTAAAAGTGGTGATGATCCAATTAGAGAAAGACGACGACGCCCAGGTTATTTTTGAAACTTTGAACGGTCGTGGAGCGAAGCTCGATGCTACCGACTTGATCCGTAACTACTTGTTTATGAGTGTCGACAGTGCCAATGAAGATTCGGCATCGTTGTACGAAGATAAGTGGAAGCAGTTTGAAGAAACCACTTGGAAGGTCGGAGAGCGTCGAGGTCGCATCGTCAAACCACGGTTGGAATGGCTGATTTTTTCTGCTATTCGTGCGCAGACTGGACAGGAAGGCGATCTGGCCCGGCTGTACGTAGATTTTAAGAACTACGCTCAAGGTAAAACCACAACCCAGCAATTGGACATGCTTAGCACCTATGCCAAGCATTACCTTCAACTGATCGAAGGAAAGGGTGCCTTGCCCATTGCTAGATTCGGCCGACGTCTCCAGCCGTTCGACACCACGACCACCCATCCGCTCGCATTACGTATTTCAATAGCCGACCTACCGGACAGCGAGAAGACGGCGATATTCAACGATATCGTCTCCTACGTCGTACGCCGTGCGGTTTGTGGCCTGACTACTAAGAACTACAACAACTGGTTCATGTCGATGCTACGCCAATGGATCAAAGGGCCTATGACCCGTGTCGCGTTGAAGGACCTTCTAGCCTCATCACCCAACAGTCCTGCTGCACGCTGGCCCGACGACGACGAGTTCTCACATGCCCTCCAGTCTGCCCCTATTTACTACGGCAACCTTGATCCAGGTCGGTGCCGTATGTTGCTCACTGAGCTAGAGGGCTGGCTGCGCCTGACCAAGCGCACAGAAGAGCCCACCATTCCCGACTTGTCCAACCTTGACATCGACCATATCCTGCCGAGATCCTGGTATGAGCATTGGGCACTACCTGATGGCTCCAAGGCGACACTCGTCGAAGCCCAAGTCGCTGAGCAGCAAGAACTAATGGGCGGTACCCTATCAAGTCACCACCTGGCTATCCGTCAGCGTGCCAAGGCAATCCCATCGTTGGGTAACCTCACATTGCTAAACCTGTCGGTCAATCGTGAAGCGCAGAACAAGTCGTTCCAGATCAAAAAAAATCTGCTGATCGCTAACACTGTGCTGAGTATCAATGGCGACTTGATGACCCAAAATACCTGGGATGAGAAAGCCATAACGGCTCGCTCTAAAGTTTTATCCGAAGCTGCAAAGAAACTCTATCCGCGCTAAGTGCTCTCTCGATTTCAAAGCACTTCTAATTAGGCACAAACCGTCTTTTTTTGGGCGACTCGCGCCTATTCGCAGCGACTGAAATCAGCCAGAAGCGGCCGTTGACGATAAGGAATCGAATAGTTAGAGGGTATGCTGAGTCTTGTGTAAATAGAATTGCTTAGATAGGGAAGTATCTACCATGGACCTAAATGACGATCAAATCAAAGAAGCGATCGCTAACAGCGAAATTTCAGCAATCACGCTTGACACGTCCATTTTTTCAGGAAACGGCAATCGTTTCGAACACGGTTTGCTTGCTAGGCTTAAGCAGTTCAATGACACAGAGATTCATGTCGTACTGTCCGACGTGGTTGTTCAAGAGGTGAAGGCTCATGTGATCACCGAATCCACCGATTCACAGTCCAAGGTTCGAGCTGGGATAAAGTTAGCCAGCAAGGCCTGGCAGTTCAGTGCAGAACAGCGGGATGTCGCTATGCGCGCACTTTTCGGAGATGAGACGCCAGAGCTACTTGCTCAGCGAAGAATAGCCGCTTTCATCGAATCCGCAGCAGCAGATATAGTCGAATCAGCTAGTCGAGTGAGTGTCGCCCGTATCCTAGCTGACTACTTTTCGGCAACTCCTCCTTTTGGAAAATCGGCAGCCAAGAAGAGCGAGTTCCCAGACGCTTTTGCGCTCCAGGCTCTAGAACACTGGGCCGAGGAGAAGGCTCTGCTGCTACTTGTCGTATCAAAAGATTCCGACTGGGTGCGATATTGCAAGACCTCGCCTCACTTAGTAGCTACCGACGACCTAGCAAACGCACTGAGCTACTTTCATCAAAATGCGGAGGTCGCTTGTGCTCGACTAATCGAACGTTTTAAACAGGATCCGTTACCAATTGAGAACGTCATAGAGGATGCAGTGCGTGATGCTACAGATCGACTGACGTTCACGCCGGAAGTAAGTTCGGGTTATTACTATGACGCAGATATTTATGACATCGACGTCACTTCTATTTCAATAGAAAATGACATAAAAACGCTTAAGCCATTTAGGGTAATCGATAAACCAGAGGAAGATGTGCTGGTTGTTGAAGCGGCCATAGAAGCGACGATTGCAGTATCCACGTCATTTAATTTCTCGGTCACAGATCCAATTGATAAAGATGAGGTTTCCATCGGTTCAGCCTCAGCAACGGTTGACGTGCCTATGGATCTAAGGGTCATCCTGACGTTCGAGGGTGACCTTGCAGGAGACGCCGAGTTGGTCGAAGTTGAAGTCGAGGTGGATAGCCGAAGTATCGTCGTCGATTATGGCGATGTGGGTCCTGACTGGGTTCCAGGCCCCTGCGACGAATAAATGCGTCAAAGCTGGCAATTACCGCTTCGGGTTGCTGATTCAACCGGTGGGTGCCGCCCCGATCTCGTGAGCAGCACCCAACCAGCAAACGCTCCTACATCCGCTTGAACGAGCTATCCAGCAATTCAGCCATGCGCTCACTACCGTCATTTGAGCGCAGCCATGCATAGTGGCGCTCTACCGTTATAGGGCGATCATTGAGCACCAGCGCTGCTGTCTTGTAGTCCCCTCCGTCCGCCTTCAGAATCGATGTTGCGACAATATGTCGAAAGGCGTGCGCACGGATACCGACGCAGCGCACGAGGTACCGCGCCGTGAGCCTAGCTACATGCTGGCTCAACCCCTCCCATGGCCTATGCTCCGTAACGCCATGGGAAGCCATCGCCAAGAAAACTAGGTCAGTCGGTTCGCGCAATAGTTTTGGACGGAAAATGAACAGGTAGCGCTCAATATCTCGCCAGGCGGACGCATGAACCTGGCTGTCATAATCCCGGTCACCAGCAGCACCTTTCACGTTCTTGAACTTCGCCCTTGAGATGCGAACCCACCATGACTTATCAGGACGCTGGTAAAGCTCGCCCGTGTTATCGGCTCTCCAGGTCAAGCTTGCGAGCATACGAAACCGCAACGGGTTGCTTATCAACATCCTCAGCAACACCAAGTCACGGGCCCAGAAAGCCTCTCTGCGAGGCTGGCCGACAGGGCGATCGGCACGAATCCGCTGGATCATATCGGCCATGGCATCCATGGGCTGCGTGGATTGCAGGATGTGTTTCAAGGGCTCCATAGAAGATCTTGAAGCGACAATCTCATCCTTGTAGGACTGATTCAATTGATCGAGCAATTCAAACTGACGCTGACACAACGTCTCCCAGTCGTAATCCCAGTACTTCTGCGGGAGTGTTTTCAGGAGCTCAGGGCGTTGCCGCAAGTAGCCAACCTCAGGGCGCACCACCGACCCAATGAAACCAAAAAACTGCGGCACTCCGCGGCTCAGTACTCCCACTCGTTTGCGTTGCCATTCGATGTATTGCTCGATGTAGTCTGGGACGGCCAACCACGCCATTGTTTCGGCAGTCTCTTTAGCCATGCCTAACCCGCCTTCGTTTTTGTCAAGACCAAGCCAGCCGAGGTAAGACGCCGTCTTGTGCCAATTGATTCTCGCGGTAGCGACTTCTCGACCATCTAGAAACTCAAACCAACTCGATGGTCTTAGCGGTGTGATGGGGCAAGGAGAAAACCGCCACTTGGCCAAACGGCTGCGTTTATAGCTTGGGACGGCTGATGTTTTATACCGGAGAAATTCGGTCCACTGCTCTCGCAGCAATGAGCCCTCCTCAGGCTTTGCGCAGAACGGCAACTTAGTGAGCTCCACAATCTTTTGATTGAACGGCACAGGAGCTGGCGTGCCACCGACAGTTGGCTTGAAACCGTAAGGACGCATTCCGGAGAGGTTAACCAGTAGATTTCTCTCTAGGCCAAAAAAGCCTTCCAGGCGCAGAAGATAGCGAGCACTGCCGGCGCGAGGAATCTTTCCGCGCAACCAGCCCCAGAGCATGTCTTTTGGGATGCCTGCTCGTCTTGCTACGTGGGCAACGGGTAAGTCTGCAATTACGCTTCGGAGTGTCTCCTGGAGCGGCGTCTGACTGCCGGCGCTAAGGGCCGCTGCTGTGTCCAGCTCGACGACGGCTTCCTTCCAACGTCGCATCATTGAGCGATTGTTGGAAATATCTCGGTTCGACTTACCTTCGTCTGCCAAATAGTTGAAGAAGCGCTCCAGGGCCTCGATGTGGCTAACGCGCATCTCACTGCCGATGACATCATCTATGCTCAAGCGATTGGCCCGTAGAAAGCTTCGCAGTACGGTCGCGCGGTTTGCCGCGGTCTGCGCATTGATGGTTTGGATCTCGACTTGACGATTCAGGTTTTCCAGTAGGGTTTGATAGGTTAATGGTTGGCTCATAAATCTCTTTCTAGCCAAACCACCTTGGTTTTCTGCCGTCTGCGAAGCAGTTATAGACGACGGAGTGAAATACCTGACGATTTTGTAACCAACTGATTTGTTTGGTTTTTTCCCTTTCACGGGTTTCCCCCTTTGAGCTGCAAAGGGACACAAATCTCAGGTAGTCATCGGGCGAAGGTGGCTCAGCAAAAAAACTTCGCCTCCCGTATAGGCAAATTACCCTGACCATGATCAGAACATTCAGCTTTAGCATCACCCCAGCACCTAGACTCCAGCCCTCACTCCCCGTTCCAACTCACCCGATGAACCTGGATCTTCTCCCCGTCATTCGAGAAGTGATACTCCGAAATCCGGCACGAGGGCGGCGTATCGCCGGCTTTTAATTTGTCGAGCGCTTCGCACAGTCCCTTTCGGAAGTTGCTGAACCTAGATTCATAGCCGGACATTTCATGTAGCTTTTTCACGCTGAGCCACAGCGGACCTTGGTGGGTTGCATAGAAACTTGCCAGCCACCCCTGGAGCCCGCTGTAATCCATCGCCTTTCGTTCCAGCGCTGTCCAAGCTCCCGGCCCGAAAAGCTCGGCAACAGATTCACTGACCCGCAGCCAGAGTCGATCGCTGCCCAGGGGAGCGCCTGCGATTGCTGATGCCTCAACATCTTGCTCACTGTCTTCGAATGAAACCGAGAGGAATTTTGGCACTTCGAGATTGAGACGATCTCGCCGAATTCGTAGCTGGGCAAAGCTCAGTCTTAGCAGGCTTGCACGGATTGAGTGATGCAACCTCACGCTGTATGAGCGGCCCATCCGCTTAGCGAACTCGTAGAAGGTCGTCCCGACATGCTTGTTCTCCGTCTCCGGAGAAAGCGGACGCTCGCGGTAGTAGTCCAGGCAGGTCGCATAGACGATACGGTCGAACTGGCAAAGCTCATACCCATTCAGCGTCACGGTGACGTTGTTGAATGACGCGATCGTCTTGTTGACGACCAGCAGGGATGTATCGCCGGATAGCACCTGGTCGTTCAGCGTCGGCACTTTGCGACTGCTGGAGAACAGGGCACAGCGCAATAAAGCGTTTGGCAGCACTTGAGCCACATCGGAGAGCGTTGGCAGGTAGGTTTCTGCGCCGCGTCGGGTCGCCTGCCGGCTTCGCGCGGACGTGAGTTCGTCCCGGGTAGCGTTCGACGGCAATATCTTGACGGGCTCTTCTTGCTTCTTGATCCTCAGCTCACTGGTGTGAGCAAGGGACGATAGCGTGTTCGAGGCTTCAAGCAAGTCTTCGCGCGCATCAGGGGCCGCCTTCAGGGCGGCGCGTGCAGTGGCTTCAGCAAGGGCTCGAAGCTTATCGGCGCGGGAGAGGTTCGTCAATTCAGCCATTCTTTCCCTCAGTCTGGTTCATACGCACAAAGCTCTCCATCAAGGAGCGCAGAACCTCCGATGCATTAAAGCCAAGCTGATGGCACGTGCCATGAAAACTGCTATGTAGGTCTCGAGGAACCCGGGCAACAAATTGGACTGTGGTGGGGGAATGGCGGGATGCGTTCTTTTTGGTTGGCTCGGTGCTGCTCATATGGAACTCGGTAGGACAACGGGATTTGATGTGTATATACACATCAGTGCGTCCATGACCGAGTCAGTCGACTCAGGATAGTTCCTAACTTCGATTTCAGAGGGAGGCTCAGAGGGAAACGCTGCCCAAACGACTTGTACGCCACAGCATTAAAACTTGTACTCCACAGCACGGCGACTTGTACTCCGCAGCACCAAAACTTGTACTCCACAGCATGCTGGGCTGATAGACATCCAAAAACGCCATTAAATTGCTAGGAGATTTGATGTGTATATACACAGCCATAGACATGGTAGACCTCTGTAGCCTGCATAGCCCCTCATTCGATGGAGCCTCTCAAGCTTGAGATGATGCGCCAGCGATGAGGCGTCCAGCAATCCGAGGCATTGCACCCGATCTGGGTTGAGGAGTTCATTGGGTGCGGATGCTCGGTTTCTGCACCCAGGGCCGAGGTGGTGCGAGCGTGGTATCGACCAACCCTGACGGAGCGCAGTAGCCAACTCCAGGATAGGGTTGCGGCCGCTGGCCGCCTGGGTGCCGGCTGTCCATTGCTCACTAGCGACACCGCGGTGTGTCACTGTCTGATGCAAGGTCGCCAAATCCTTGCTTTTCTACAAAAACAGCCTCAGAATATAATCATTTTGATGATAACGTCGGGCTAAGAATGATAAGAATAGTGTACTTCTCTAGCCGTTTCCCCCGTTCTCTTGGCTAAGGAGACACTAACTGTGCGCTCCAAAAGTGTCGATGACCTGAGCCATGCGCAGCGCGAGCGGCTGGCCTACATCGATTTTCGGCTCTACTTCTTCGGTGAGGTCGGGCGCCCGGACCTGGTCAGCCGGTTCGAGATTGCTCCTGCGGGTGCAACAAGAGACCTCGCCTTGTACAGAGAGATCGCCCCGCAAAACATAGAGTTCGATGGCAGCGGCAAGATCTACCGTATTGGCAAAAGCTTCACCCCAACTTTTGAGCATGCCTCGCCACGCGTCTTGTCAGCACTTGCCTTGGGATTTGGTGATGGAGTGAGTGGAGATTCACAACCGCTTCTACCTTGCGAATCTCCATCGGTATTGACAAGCCCTCGGATGGATGTGCTGGCCCCTATTTGCCGAGCGATTCACGCCAAGCGACCAGTGGCCATCCGTTACCACTCGATGAGCAGCGGGGAGTCTGAGCGAGTCATCGTACCGTTTGCCCTGGTTGACACCGGGCTGCGCTGGCACGTGAGGGCATTCGATCGCAAGAGCGGTGAGTTCCGCGACTTCGTCATTACGCGAATAGAGGCGCCTGTCTTGCTCGACGAGGAGCCGAAGTCCAATGAGCGGTCCGACAATGATATCCAGTGGACACGAATCGTTGAGCTGGAATTCGTCCCGCACCCACGCCTAAACCGGCCGGAAATCATTCGAATGGATTACGCCATGAAGGATGGCTCGATCCGGATGCGCGTTCGCGCTGCTGTTGCAGGCTACATGCTCCTGCGCTGGAGTGTGGACTGCTCACCCGATCACAGCCTCCAAGACGAGCAGTACCGCCTGTGGCTCCGCGATCCGCTGGCACTCTATGGCGTCGAGAACGCAAAACTGGCTCCGGGTTACCGTCATCCGACGACGCACCTTCATTAAATTCAACTTGGTATGTCGCTGAGATTACCGAAAAAGCTAAATCTAAAGGTTCATGCATGAGCAATAACGCTATACAGATACCCCCGAACAAATTGGTTGGAGAATCTGTGGCCAGTCGTCATCGCAAAAAGCTTACTCTTACGCAGCTCGAGTCCTTTCTTCTGAAGGCAAGTGACATCCTCCGCGGCAATATGGATGCCTCGGAATATAAGGAGTACCTCTTTGGGATGCTGTTCCTGAAGCGGCTATCCGACCAGTTCGCTGCGGACCGCGCAGCCTTGCTCAAGGAACTGCAAGCGTCGGGCGCATCTGCAAAGGTCATCGAGACCAAGCTCAATCACAAGCGCAGTCCCCACTACACCTTCTGGGTGCCCGAGCGCGCACGCTGGGAACTCGATGAGCCCATCACTCTCGAGAATGGCCAACAATTCCGCGGCCTGATGCATGTCAAGCAGAACGTCGGAGAGATGGTGAACAAGGCCTTGGCCGCCATCGAGGAAGACAACAGCGAATCCTTGAGCGGCGTGCTCAAGCCAATTAACTTCGTGCACACCAAGGGCGACAAGAAGCGCGTTCTTCCCGACGACAAGATCGTCGACCTGATCACTCACTTCAGTACGGTCAAGCTGGCCAACGCAGACTTCGAGTTCCCCGACCTCCTCGGTGCCGGCTACGAATACCTCATCAAGTACTTTGCTGACTCGGCGGGCAAAAAAGGCGGTGAGTTCTACACCCCGGCACCGGTCGTGCGCCTGCTGGTGCAGCTGCTCGAGCCTATCGAGGGCATGTCGGTCTACGACCCCACCTGCGGCTCCGGCGGCATGCTCATCCAATCAGGGCAGTACGTCGAGGAATCCGGGGGTAACGCTCAACGTATGGCACTGTATGGCCAGGAACTGTCGGGTACCACCTGGGCCATCTGCAAGATGAACATGATCTTGCACGGCTACCGAGCAGCAGACATTCGCAACGAAGATGTCTTGGGCAAGCCGCAGCACATCAATGATGGTTCTTTGATGCGATTCAAGCGGGTGCTAGCCAATCCGCCGTTCTCGCAGAACTACTCCAAGGCGGAAATGCAATTCCCTGAACGCTTCCATACCTTCATGCCCGAAAGCGGCAAGAAGGCTGACATGATGTTCGTTCAGCACATCGTGGCGACGCTAGATCAGGATGGCAAAGCTGCTGTAGTGATGCCGCATGGAGTGTTATTCCGAGGTGGCCCCGAGAAGGAAGCCCGCAAGAAGATCATCGAAGCAGGCAACCTGGAAGCCATCATTGGCCTTCCGCCTGGCCTCTTCTACGGAACAGGTATTCCCGCCTGTGTCTTGGTGCTGTCGAAGATTGGCACCAAGGATCGTAAGGATGTGATGTTCATCAACGCGGACCGTGAATTCAAGGAGAGCAAGAACCAGACTATCCTTCGCCCGGAAGACATCGAAAAGATAGCCTACGTGTATCACGAACGCCTTGAGGTGAAGGGCTACTCCGAATTGATTCCTTTCGCAGACCTGAAGGCCGAAGACTGGAACCTGAACATCCGTCGCTATGTGGACAACTCTCCTTGGCCTGAGCCGCAGGATGTGCGCGCCCATATCCACGGCGGTGTACCCACGACCGAAATTGATGACCTCCAAGGATACTGGAAAAACTACGGCACCTTGCGTGATCAGCTGTTTACTTGTCGCGCCGGGGACGCCGCGTATTGCGACTTTGTGCCGGCGCTGAAGGCCGACAAAGCGCAAGCAAAGCTCTTGGTTGAAAAGAACGATTCGGTGAAAGCCACCAATGCGAAGTTTGCAGAGGCCTTGGCCTCCTGGTGGCAAGCCAATGTTGGCGACCTTAAGCAGCTGCCCAAACTCGGTAGCTTTGTACCGTTGCGCAAGAAATTCGCTCAAAGTCTCGAGGACACCTTGGTGCCTTTCGGGTTGTTGGACAAATTTCAGATTCGCGGGGCCTTTGCAGAGTTTGCCAGCGAGCTAGCGACGGACTTCAAATCGGTAGCCGCATCTGGTTGGAATGCGGATCTGATTCCGGCAGACGACATCCTGGCGGCCCAGTTTCCAGATGTGTTGAAGGAGTTGCAGAAGGCTCAAGAAACCATCGTACGCCTGCAAGGTGAATTCGAAGCTGCGGAGCCGGGGGAAGGTGAAGAAGTTGAGGAGGTCGATCTCGATACCTACGACTTCGAGGAAAGCGGCGATGTGTTGCGCAAAGCTGTTATTGATGCACTGAAGGCTCGCAAGAAAGAGCTGGCACGCGAGGCTAAAGCCTTGAAGAAAACGGCTCCGGCTGAAGCGAAGGCTTTGGAAAACGAGATCTCGAAGGTTGAGTCTTTGATGACCAAGCATACGGCCAAAGAAGATGAGCTGAAGGCCGCCAAGCAGACGGTAAAAGCGATTGAACTCAAGCGTGACGTCCTAGTGGAGAAGGCTCGAGACGCCATCTCGGATGCGGACGCGGAGCAGCTAATTCTGGAGCGTTGGAAGAAAACGCTGGTTAACGCCTATGAAAATCGTGTAGGAGCCTACCAGGCACAACTTGTTGGACGGATCGAACTGTTGTGGGCCAAGTACGCCGTAACTTTGCAGGACATTCAGGCAAAGCGTACCGCAGCAGCGGCAAAGTTGAGCGCTTTCCTGAAGGAGAAGGGTTATGAATAGCAAACATTTGCAAGCTCCTGCTGGCTGGGCTCTGGCCACGCTTGGCGAAATCTGTGACATTGATCCTGATATGTTGTCGAGCTCAACTTTAAGTGACTACGAATTTCAATACATAGATATTGCGAGCGTTTCACCGAACAGAATTTCAAACCAACTCAGCCTTGAGAAGTTTTCGACTGCTCCCTCTCGGGCAAGAAAAAAAGTCAGAAAAGACGATGTCTTGATGGCAACGGTCCGCCCGAACTTAAAAGCTATCGCAAGAATACAAGAAACTGGCGAGTTGGTCGCCTCGACGGGATTTGCAGTTCTGCGAGCAAGACGGGAGGTAAGCCATCCCGAGTTTCTAAAGCAGCTCTTGTTCTCCGACTCAATCGACTTGCAAGTTGAGAGCCTGGTGGCTGGCTCAAATTATCCAGCCATCACAGTCGGCAATGTTAAAAGACTCAAGGCCCTCGTTCCGACGTATCTAGAGCAATGCGGCATCGCCGACGTGCTGTCTGCACTGGATGAGCAGATTGAGGCGACGGAAGCATTAATCTCCAAGTTTGATGCAACTAGGACAGGCCTAATCAGAGATCTGCTTGATGAAGTTGCCGCTGCTCCGAAACTTCCGCTAAAAGATTTGGCTGATATCGGAAGCGGTATTACCTTAGGGCGTGAATTTAGTGGTGTAGGAACAGCTGAGTACCCTTACCTGCGCGTCGCGAATGTACAAGATGGGCGGTTAGAGTTGAGCGAAGTTAAAACCATCAGAATCCCCGTGGAAAATGCGGAGAAAGTTATGCTACAGCCAGGCGACGTGCTGATGAATGAGGGTGGCGACTTCGACAAACTGGGGCGAGGAGCGGTGTGGGAGGGGCAGATTCCAAACTGTCTGCATCAAAACCATGTCTTCCGAGTTCGGTGCGATCAATCCAAATTACTGCCTGGTTTTCTCGCTCTTTGGGCTGCTTCAGCCTTTGGTAAGCGTTTTTTCATGCTGGCATCAAAGCAATCCACGAATTTGGCTTCGATTAACTCGACTCAGCTTAAAGGATTCCCTGTTCTTACCCCGCCGATAGAGAAACAACGCCAAATTTTGGAAGCCGTCGAATCCGTTGACGCGATACAAGCTCAGAACAAAGCTGAGATCATCAAGCTTCGGCTGAAAAAGCAAGGGCTAATGAAAGACTTGCTTACCGGCGCGGTTCGCGTCACGGGAGCCCACTGATGCGGAGTACGCGAAATTATCTCTTCTCCGATGGAGACCTACAGTCCTCGCTTGATAACCAGATTAGGACAGCTCGTAATGCTGTAGCGAGCATGCGCCGAGATCATTTTTTGGCAACCTCAATTGATACGCTGGTTGAGCATCTCGTAGCCGAGTATTCAGTGACACCGCTGACCCTCCATGAGGAGCAGCGGTCTATGGACAGAGAAGAGGCTCAGATCGATGTAACTGGTCGATTTGACTATGCCCAAGCCCACTCAGGGCCTACCATTGCCAAAGGCTTTCGATTCACCTTCTTTTACCCGTTCAGCGGGGACGCAAACCTCTGGAAGTTGCGTCCGAATACATGGTCCACGGTGCTGCCGTCCGCCGAGGTTGATGCTCGCCGCTCACTTCTCATTATCCGTATCGAGAACACCAGCAGCGCAAGCCCGGAGCAGCTAAAACAAACCTTGGATTCGCAACTGAGCAATATTCGTAACTACATCGGGTGGCAGGCTCAGATGCTATCTGCCTTCAATGAGCAGCTACCGCGCCAAATTCGAGAGAGCGTTGAGACTCGTCGCAAGGAGTTGGAAAAACTTGATGGGGTTTCAGCAGTTTTCGACATTCCCTTGGTGAAGAAGCCAGGTATGCCAGATTTCAAGCCCATTGAGATGGCAAAGAAGGTTAGCCGCCCGCTACCACGAGTTCCGGCTACCGGCGTCAAACCCGAGCCAGCCATCAATGCGGAAGCGTTTGAGGAGATCCTTAGAATCATCCGCCATGCAGGAGCGTCATTCGAAGGCACTCCACAGACCTATGCCGCCATTGGCGAAGAAGGCCTGCGGGACAATATGCTTTCGCACATCAACGTCATCTTCGAGGGTAAGGCAACCGGCGAGACTTTCCGTAAATACGGGAAAACAGACATCCGGATAGAAGAAGAGTCTCGTTCGGCGTTTGTGGCGGAGTGCAAGCTGTGGGGTGGTCAAAAGCTCCTTGGAGAAACTCTCGATCAACTGCTGGGATACCTGACCTGGCGAGATTGCAAGGCAGCCTTGGTCATCTTCAACAAGAGCGTTGCTGGATTTTCTGGCACCCAAGAACAGGTGCGCCCAGCTCTAACTACTAGGCCTGGCTATCTTCGAGAACTGTCAGCTCCATCCGGTGAATGGAGGTTTGTCTTTCAGTCCAAAGAGGACCCTTCCAGAGAGGTCACGGTTCACGTGTTCATGTTCAACCTCTACGTCGCTCCGGACAGGGCCGGGAAGAAACGTTAGTCCTATACAAAAAGACAAACCATAGGGAGCAACAATGTCCGAACGCCTACAAGTAGAAAAACCATTCCTCGACCAGCTGGCAACCCTTGGTTGGGATGTCATTGATCATGGCGAGTCGCTGCCGTCCTCCCCGGATAGTAGCCATCGCAGAAGTTTCAAAGAGGTTGCGCTCAGGAGTGTGTTTTTCGAGGCTGTTCGGGCGATCAATCTGGATGAGGCTGGACTGCCTTGGCTGACCGACGTTCAACTTGAATTTTTGTTTGAGCACATCACGTCGCGCCCAGGTTCTTTGGTTGAAGCCAACCGGGCTGTACATGAGGCGCTGCTTGCCGGCGTCGATGATCTCGACCATGAGACTGCTACCGGCGTTGTGAAGCGTAAGGCTCGATTCATCGATTTCGACAAGCCTGACAACAACCAGTTCGTGGCCATCAACCAGTTTCGCATTGATACCCCAGGCCAGGCTAAGGAACACATCCGCCCGGACATCGTACTGTTCGTGAACGGCTTACCCCTGGTGGTCATTGAGGCCAAGGAGGCCAACACGTTTACCAGCCTGCCGCTGGAGGAAGCCAAGCGTCAAATTTTGCGCTATTCCGAACGCCGTGATGAGTCGACCAAGGGTGGAGTCAAGGAAGGCGAGGAACGCCTGTTCCACTTCAACCTGCTCTCGATTGCGACTACAGGCACCCAGGCGGTGTACGGTTCGATCACTGCGGAAATGGACGAGTTCCAGACTTGGCGCTCCATCGAGCCGCCCGAATACCAGACCTACACCCCGCCGCTTGGAGGAGCGCCTCGAGCTCAAGAGGTTCTCATCCAGGGAATGCTCCCAAAGCCCACGCTGCTCGACTTGCTCCAGAATTTCTGCCTGTTCGCTACCAAGCGCGACAAGCTCATCAAGGTCGTTTGCCGCTACCAACAATACCGAGCCATTCTCAAGGCTCTGGCCCGCATCCGCTCGAATGAAGGACCGAATCGAGGAGGCGTTATCTGGCACACGCAAGGCTCCGGCAAGTCGCTGACGATGGTTTTCTTTGTGAAGAAGCTGCGCTCCTCGAAGGACCTGTTTGATTTGAAGGTGGTGATGGTCAACGACCGCACGGACCTGGAAGATCAGCTCGGGGGGACCGCTCACCTGGCAGGGGAGAAAGTTACGACTATCGGTAGCTCTCAGGAGTTGAGAGAAAAACTGGCCGGCAACGACTCAGGCCTCTACTTGGTAATGGTCCACAAGTTCCGCGAGGCTGCGGAGCAGCTCCCTGAGAGTGTCAAATCTGCGCTGGGCATCTCATTGTCGGCGCCAAAGCTCAAACCGTTCCCCGAGGTGAACTCATCCGATCGCATCATCGTCTTTATTGACGAAGCCCACCGGACCCAGTATTCAGATCTCGGCAACAACCTGGCCATCGCATTCAAGAACGCCGTCAAGATTGCATTCACTGGTACGCCGCTTATAACGGCGCGGCACGACCAGACTACGATGCAACGCTTTGGCGACCTCATCGACACTTACAAGCTGAAAGATGCCCAAGAAGATGGCGCAGTGCTGCCAATTATCTACACAGGGCGTACAACTGACACCGCGTTGTCTCACAAGTCAGAATTTGACGAGAAATTCGATGATCTTTTCGCCGAACGTACCGAGGAAGAGCTGGAGGCAATTAAGAAGAAATACGGCACCCGGGAGGATATCTTGGAGGCTGAGGCGCGGATTGCCGAAGTTTCAAAGAACCTTGTGAAGCACTACATCGAAAATGTTATGCCTGATGGCTTCAAAGCCCAGGTCGTGAGTGTTTCGAAGATCGCAGCGCTTCGCTATGAGGGTGCCATCGCCAAAGCGCTTGAGGAGTACGCTGATAAATATGCCAAGCGTGCGGACGCAGATTCTGAAACCCTCAAACGCATCAATTTCCTGAAGGCGGCAGTGATTGTGTCGGTCGATGGCACCAACGAGCTGGCCGGCGTCCTGGAAGCAAAAAAACGGGCCAAAGAGCTGGATGCCGTAAACAACCTCCTAAAGCGCTTCGACTACGATAAGCCTGAGACTGGGATCGCATTCCTTATCGTGTGCGACATGCTCCTGACGGGCTTTGATGCGCCCATCGAGCAAGTGATGTACATCGACAAGCCCTTACGTGAGCACACTCTGTTGCAGGCGATTGCTCGAGTGAACCGCACGTACCCGGGTAAGAAATTCGGTCTGATCGTCGATTACGTGGGGCTTACCAAGCACCTGCGCGAGGCATTGAAAATCTACGCGAGCGATGATCAGGATGAAATCTTGCAGGGCATGCACTCCATGGAAGAGGAGTTTGCCAAGCTGGAAGGCACCTATGGCCGACTCATCTACTTTTTCAATGAGAACAAGCTTTCCGAGGCTGAGGACTGGGGAAATCAAAAGCTTGATGCGGAGGATGACTACCTGATCTTTGAGATGATGATGGATGTGCTCGAAGACATCCAGCAGCGCGAGACCTTTTCCGTCTTACTGATGTTGTTCTTGCAGGCACTGAACACGATACTTCCCGACCCAAAGGCGAGCGGCTACATTGCGCCAGCAAAGCGCTTTGCCTGGCTGAAGGCACAGGCCCGTGAGCGTTTCAAGGATGAGGGGATGAGCTTTGGCAATGCTGGTGAAAAGGTCAAAAAGCTAATCAACGACCACTTGGTCAGTCTCGGCATCAACATGAAGGTGCCTCCCATCGAATTGATGTCTGCGGCGTTCCCAGATCAGGTGAAAAAAGGCAAGTCCTCGAAGGCAAAGGCGTCGGAGATGGAGCACTCACTTCGCAAGCACATCACCGTGCATATGGAAGAAGATCCTGCGTGGTTTGGCTCCTTATCCGAAAAGCTTGAAGAGGTGCTGAAGAAGTACAAGGACAACTGGGACGAACAGGCCAAGCAGTTGGAACTACTTGTTGGCACCGCAAAGTCTGGACGCTCGAAGGCGCCTACGGAAGGTGTGGACGCCAAAGCAGTTCCGTTTTACGAAATGTTGCTCAAAACTCTCGAGAAATCCATAAAGCTGACTTCGACAGACAAAGCGGGTATGAAGTCGTTGGTGAATGGCTTGATGCCTATGCTCAAGGATGAAATGACGACCCCTGGGTTCTGGGCAAACAGCGTCATGGTTTCGAATTTGCAGGGCCTGGTCGAGGACCGCTTAGTCGACAGTGGCGTGGATATTTTGGTGGAGCATTTCGAGACGCTGGCCCAGGATGTTGTGCAACTAGCCAAAGCCCGACATTCTGATATTCTCAGCTGATGCTTAAGGTTGCTGACATTGATTGCACCGTGCTGCGCTCTGCCCGTCGGAGCGTAGCTATTTTTATTGAGCGAGATGGCTCGGTGAGCGTACGCGCTCCATCGTCGGTTGCTGACGAACAGCTGGTCAAGGTCGTCGAAAAGAAACTGCCTTGGATCTATCGAAATATGGCTCTGTGGCGGGAGCTCAACCGCAACGTGCCAAAACGTGAGTTTGTATCAGGTGAGTCATTCTATGTAGCCGGCAAACCTTGCATTTTGGATGTGCGATCGGACACCAAGAAGCCGTTAGAGTTGGTAGGCGATCGACTGGTATTGAAACGCAGCCAACTGGCCAAGGCAGAGGAGCTTCTCCGGGCTCTGTACAGGAAACTAGGCTATGAGCGGCTCCCAGGTATCATTGACCGGTATGCCTCCAGGATGGGTGTCCGTCCCGGAAAGCTGCGGGTTTGGGAGCTCCAAAATCGCTGGGCATCATGCTCCGAACTGGGCAATCTCAACTTCCACTGGAAGGTCATGTCATTGCCTGGGGATGTGCTCGAGTATCTGGTCGTGCACGAACTCGCCCACATCAAGCACCGAAACCATACAAAAGAGTTCTGGGGTGAAGTGGACAAAGCGCTGCCTGGTTGGAAGCACGCGGCAGCTTGGCTGCGCGATAACGGAGCCGGTAGGACGTTTTAACTTGGTTGCTTCGCTTAAGCACAACGTCTTCTGATCAAACTTTAGCTGTATAAATCTAGACTTGATGTGACAAGCACTGTCAGACCGTAAACGACCCAAAGCGGAAGTTCCATATTTGCCGTGAGCGTCTGGTAAAAGCAGCTTTTAGTCATCCGAGATCTGCGACGCAATAGCCGTTGTCAGACTGAATCAAGCATGCGAAATACGAAGAAGTTTGAAACACCATCGTAGCCTGGTGGGGCCCAGACAGACTGGTCTACCTATCAATTCAGGACTCGATTGATCTCAATTTCAAGTACTTCACGGACTTTCCCAACACAGGTCGTCGGGTATCAGTTGAATGATATGGATGTTGTTATGCACTCATGCTCGTCAACCGAGCCCCGCAGAGGGGCGATCATGTTGTGATTCGACCGACTTAATCCCTGCTTAAAGCGCCTTAAGCGCCAGTTCGTGGACTATGGAGGTTTATTCGGTTACATTTTCTTTCGTTGCCCGTCTGTGGGAGACGGGTAGACGATATGGAGGCCATTTGTCGACCATTACTGCCACTGATCTCGAATCTGCCCTAACGGGAAATCCAGAAGCACTAGAAGTTCATCTTACGCTAGTGGAGCGAGACGTCCCCATTGAGGGACATTCAGTCAAGATTCACTGTCACTGTCTTTCGGTGGATGGGAATGGTCGTGTTCAACCGCATCGACTGGCGGAGTTCATGCGGAACGCCGTCGTTGACTATGCGATCCCGCGCTCGAAACTCGCCGATGCGAAGGCGCGCGATCATAGGTTCAATAGCACCGAGGCAGTCGCCGAACTCGTCGAGCGGGCCAAACGCTCATTTACCGATTTAGCGAACACCGGCGAGGGTGGCGAGATGTTGCTGTTCCTACTGGCGGAGCGCTTCCTCAAGTTGCCACAAATTCTTTGCAAGATGGATCTCAAGACGGACACGCGAATGCACTATCACGGCGCGGATGGAGTGTATGCCGGGGTGACCCCAGAAGGAGTATTAAAGCTCTACTGGGGTGAATCAAAAATCTACGGTGATGCGAGCGCTGCGATTCGTGCCTGCCTTAATTCCCTCGCCCCCTTCCTAATCGAACTCGAACACGAGGAGGCAGAGCGGGAGCGCGACCTGATGCTCCTGAGCGACAAGGCCGACCTTAGTAACCCAGCTCTCACCGATGCGCTCAAGAACTATTTTGACAAGTCGTCGGTCATGTCGAAGCGGGTCCAATATTGCGGCGTGGCCCTTGTAGGCTTCGACGCACCATTCTACCCAGAAGCCAATGCGAAGGCTGTTGCTGAGGAGATAGTCAAGGCATCCCGCACTGAACTTACTGGTTGGAGCAATAGCATTGGGGAACGGCTCAAATTGGAGAATCTTGACCAGATGGAAATCGAGATGTTCTGTATCCCTCTGCCTTCAGCCGAAGGTTTCCGCGCCGCATTCCTCAAGGCGATGGGGTTCAAGGAACAATGAGCCTCGCTGACCTCCAATCCTGGCTTCTCCAAGAAGGCGTCCGAGACGATCTCGATGCAATTACCCGACTCACAGTACGCAACGAACTAGATAATCTGGCGCCAGACCCTTCGGCACCGTCCGCCACGGCGATTGATTGGCCCAGATTGTTGCTCGCTGGCAGCATTCTGGCGCGATCCGATCAAAGGCGCGATCAAGAAGCCGCGCTCCGGATCGCAACCGCTGCAATTTCTCTGACGGACGGTCAAGCACTCAAAGACGCAGGTGCCGTCCTCTTGGGTAAGCTCTCCAACTTCCGGGCCATCGCGTTAGCCACGAATCGGGGCCTGCTGACAGCTGACCTTGACGGGCGGCTGGGCGTCGCGTTGCGTCTCGAAGCTCAGCGCCGCGAGATGGACCGTTCCATCTTGGTGCAATCGAGTGGTGCTTGGCTACAAGTAAATGATTTTCAGCAACGCTTCTGGAGCAATGCGGGAGGGGAACGCTGGCTCTCAGCATCCGCGCCTACCGCCTCTGGCAAAACGTTTCTCGTGCTTCAGTGGCTGATCGACCAAGTGATTGCGCGTGAGGCGCGGGTGGCCGTCTACCTCGCGCCCACCCGCGCGCTGGTCTCCGAGATAGAGACCAGTCTCAAGAGAATTCTAGGTAATACCGAGGAAATTGAGGTGTCGTCTCTTCCCCTTCCCGATAAGTATAGAGCTGCTCGCGCTGGCGGCGCGCGAGTGATTCTCGTATTCACACAGGAACGGTTGCACTTTCTCGCCAACGTCCTCAGTGACGTGCTTTCGATCGATCTGCTCATCGTGGACGAAGCGCACAAGATCGGTGACAACCAGCGCGGCGTGATTTTGCAGGATGCAATAGAGCGAGACACCCGTGCTAACCCAAAGTTGAAGGCTGTATTTATCAGTCCGGCGACCCAGAACCCAGAAGAGTTACTCACGGATGCCCCCGATGGTGTACAGACCGTCGCCGTCGATAGCGACTTCTCCACCGTCCTTCAGAACCTCATGGTCGCGACCCAGGTACCGCGAAAATCGAAGCTCTGGACGCTTACTCTTCGACAGGAGGGAGCAACACTTCCGGTCGGGACTCTTCAGCTCGCGAGCACGCCGGATGGACTCAAGAAGCGCCTTGCGTTCATCGCCGCGGCTGTCGGTGAGAGGGGTGGTACGCTCGTCTACACGAATGGCGCCGGAGAGGCGGAAGAGGTCGCCGATCTGATCAGTCAGCTCCTCCCCAAGCTTAGACCCGTCGATTCGGAGCTCTTAGAACTCGCTGAACTTGCTCGGAAGGGCGTGCACCAGGACTTTCGGCTTGCACCATTAGTTGAGCGAGGGGTGGCGTTTCACTACGGCAACATGCCATCGCTGCTCCGGCTAGAGATAGAACGGCTGTTCCGTTCAGGAAAAATTCGCTTCCTTGTATGTACTTCAACTCTGATCGAGGGCGTGAACCTGTCGTGTCGCACAATAGTTGTGCGTGGACCGCGAAAAGGGAAAGGCCATCCGATGGAGCCGCACGACTTCTGGAACCTAGCTGGCCGCGCAGGCAGATGGGGAGATGAGTTCCAAGGAAACATCATCTGTATCGATCCGGAGGATACGCAGGCTTGGCCCAGTGGTGTGCCCAGCCGCGCGCGCTACCCCATTAAGCGCGAAAGCGACGCTGTTCTCGACCTTGGCGACGGTATGGCGGACTATCTATCCGAGCGTGGATTATCGGATATTTCCAGCATTGAGGACACGGATAAATTCGAACAGGTTGGCGCCTATCTGCTCACCACGTTCATGCGGCTTGGCTCTATATCAGCAGCTAGCCTCTCGAAGCGCCATGACGCTGCGTCGATTGCGAAGCTCGATCAGGCTCTCGGTGCCTTGGCAGCGCAGATCGAAATCGACGTTGATCTGGCGGCTCGGCATCCAGGGGTTAGCGCGGTTGGCCTTCAGCGCCTTCTTGAAGCTTTCCGTTCGTATGGCGGTGATGTCGAAAACCTGCTCCTGGCCGAGGTGGCGAGCAATGACAGTTACGACCGGTTCATAACGATTATGGGAAGGATTAACAAGCACATGTTTCTAGCCTTCGCCCCCGAAAGCCGTATTAGGCTATATGCGTTGATCGTCTTCAAATGGTTAAAGGGGTATTCGTTGGCTAAGATCATCCGAGATAGCATCGAATGGCACCAAAACACCGCGAGATCTTTCAAGCTCCCGGACTTGATCCGCGGCACGATGGAATTGGTGGAACAGATCGCCCGCTTCAGGGCGCCAAAGTACCTTTCAGCCTATATGGATGTGCTGCACCTGCATCTGCGTGAGATTGGCCGTGAAGATTTAATCGACGACGGTTTGGATATCGGAACGCAGCTTGAGTTCGGCGTTTCGTCGACGACACTTCTCTCACTCATGGAGCTTGGCCTTTCCCGCATGAGCGCTGTTGTTTTGTACGAAAAAATTGCCCGTGACGACCTCACCAGAGAGGAATGCGTGGCGTGGATTGCCGAGCGTGTTGGTCAACTCCAAACAATGGATGTCCCAGCCATCATCATCCGCGAGGTGCGCGAACGTCTCACGCTGCCTGGCGACATAGCCTCGTAATACCACCACAGAATCGGAGGTTACGCATGCCCGCAAAGCCCATTGCCCTCGGCCCATTGCAGTTCGACAGGAGGGGGGATGCCGTCAAATACTTGAAGGCGATGCTCCACCGGTATGACGTGGGAGATCGAGTCAGCGCCGACGACGCAGTGATTCTACGAGCGGCGCTGGAGCGCCATCCAAATGCCGCTGCAAAAATTGGTTGCGGCATTACCGACTTCAGTGTCCGAACTGCTGACTTCGGCACGAAGTGCTTCTGGGTGAATCGTACTGATGGAACGACCGAAAAATTTTCCATTACCGGCTCCATCCACGGTAGTTAAGCGAAATAGCGTTATCCGCCCTCGTTCAGGGCACTAAAAGTGATAGCTCATATGCCTAATCAGCTGTCATCTTGCACTTGCTTGCAGACTGCGGGAACTTCGGTAATGCGTGCGGGGAATCGAACGCAAAACTCAACCCTGAAACAGGTCGGGAAAGTCGCGCACGTTGGAGCTAGGCGGCGAGTGAAAACTTGCGTTCGACACTTAGCCGGGCGCGATTTGCCGGACCACCGTCGGCTCCCGCAGCAAAGTAGACAGTGAGCGGTGCCCATCGAATTCACGGTTCTGGCCGAAAGCGGCTATTGGAGCTCAGTTGCGACTTGAGATGACAGTGTATGTCAGATCGAGTCTGGGTTAGTACACTTTAGCGCCTCTGCTTCCTCCAGGCACCAAGCCCTGTTAGCGACTTTGTTCTGGCACGTCGCTCCCGCGGCCGGCGCTCCCGCTCCTTTTCTTCGCCAGACGCATTCAGAAAGTCATACATCGCCTGTAGCGCCTCCTTCTTCTCATCGAAGTACTCATAGAGGTTGTAGTGCCGCTTCTCCACACTCGACAGGCCATGAGACTGAAGCTCATCACGAAATTCTTTCGGCACCTTCAGCTTGGCCAGTAAGGTG
Source organism: Alcaligenes sp. SJTW-7 (assembly GCF_047716895.1). Taxonomy (NCBI): domain Bacteria; kingdom Pseudomonadati; phylum Pseudomonadota; class Betaproteobacteria; order Burkholderiales; family Alcaligenaceae; genus Alcaligenes; species Alcaligenes sp. SJTW-7. The sequence goes on from NZ_CP136682.1 coordinate 490,988, forward strand.
GTCACGCCAGAACGCACTCGCTTCAGAGAAAAACCTTCGATGGAGTCTCCTACGACATTCTTGGCCCAGCGCCGCACAGTGGTCGCACTCAGGGGCGTACCTGGATTTACTGACAAAGCAAACTCGCCCTCTGCGCACCGCAACTCGTTGAGCGCAGTTTCAGCCGCCTCAATCAACGGAATGAGAATGAGGCGCACATTGCCCGAGCGTCCCTTGGTATCTTCCAAAACAACAGCGTTGGGGCGCACATCTTCATTCTTTAGCCGAAGCAGCTGTTCCAGTCGCTGGCCACCAAGCAAGAGGTGCAAACGCAGGAACGCCGACTCTCTGCCAGGGACGTTGATGACCTTCCAATACTCCCGCATCACCTCTGGCATCAGCGGGTTCTTGTCCACGCCATAGGAGTTCGGGATACTTGATACATCAGAAACCGGATTGATTTTGACGTTGAACGGAGCGTACCTTTTGGAAGCAGCCGGGTCGTTATTGATCTTCCTGGCCTGCTCATACGCCGCATGAAGATATGCCCTCACCTGCCTCGCAGTCGTTTTGTACCCCGCCTCCAAAACCTTGCGTAGCACGGTCGAAATCTGCTCGGTTGTCACCTGGTTAGCCTGAGTGGCGGCAATCTTGGGGAAGGCTACCTTCACGTTTTTGTGAAATGAATTCCTTGTATCCTTCGCCGTCGTTGGATTCCCTAGGCCGTCGACATACACGGCCATCAATTTCTCCAAGGTATAACCCTTAGCAACAGCAGCTAAGGCCTCTGCTTCTTGTTTCGCCGCTACTTCTGCTTTCGCCTGCTGCAAGAGTCCCCGCAGGCCGCCTTCATCGCGAGCCTCATAGTGCCGAGCTGCCAAAGCAGCCGCCGCAAAACGAGCAGCAGAAAGTGAGTAACCTTGCTTTGTAGGATTGACACTCTTGGGCGGAGCGAGCTTGTCATATAGACCGATCTGCACTCGATCCGGCTTACCGTCGTGAGTGAATCTATAATAAAAAGTGATCCCGTCTTTGGCTGCCTTTCTAATCTCAAGACTACCGCGTGGCGACACCGACTCAATCCGCAAAAATTGCCTCGGTTTAATCGTCTCAATCGCGGTTTTTAACGTCATCTGTTTTTTCATCTAGCTGATCTCGTGCACAGTTTTGTGCACAGTTTATCGCAAGATGGAATAAAACTATAGCAGACACCAATAGACAATAAATCCTTATTAATCAATAGTTTATAATTTTAGGATTGTCTAAAAAAGTCCAGGAAAGTCCAGGATTGCCACTCTCAAAATCCCCCGCCGCAAGGCGTGCCGGTTCGATTCCGGCCCCGGGCACCACTTAAAAATCCCTAGTATTTACAAGCATCTAGCGCGATTTTTAGTCTTTCCCTAGCACTAGGGGATTTTCCAATTTTGTGAGCCAGGTACAGTTTCGGGACAGTGGCGAAGCGCCGAGCGTACTTCCGGAGCTTCTGCACACACATGGCTACTATCGTTAAGACCCCCTCTGGTACCTGGAAAGCCGTCATTCGCAAGACCGGCTGGCCAACCTCGTCCAAAACATTTCGCACCAAACGTGACGCCGAAGACTGGGCGCGTCGCACCGAAGACGAAATGGTGCGCGGCGTCTACATTCAGCGCGCCCCTGGCGAGCGCATGACGCTTGGGTCCGCCCTGACACGCTACCTGCGCGAAGTCACGCCCACCAAACGCGAATCCACACGGGCGTCCGAAATTAAAAAAGCCCAGCCGCTGCTCAAGCACCTCGGCAAATACTCGCTCGCTGCCCTCAGCGCCGATATCGTCGCGCAGTACCGCGACATCCGACTGGCAGGCGATCCCGACGAAAACGGCAAGCTGGTACCGCGCAGCAACAACACCGTGCGCCTGGAGCTGGCGCTACTCAGCCACCTATTCACCATCGCCATCAAAGAATGGGGCTTGGGCCTGCCCTTCAATCCCGTATCGCAGATTCGTCGCCCGGCTCCCGGCGCAGGCCGCAATCGTCGGCTGACTCCCGCAGAAAACAAACGGCTGCTAGCAGCCGTCGATGCCTACTCCAACCCGATGTTCAGCTGGATCGTGCGCATCGCCCTGGAAACCGGTATGCGGCTCTCCGAGATCGGTGGCCTGCGCCTGGGCCAAGTAGACCTGCAAAAACGCGTCGTGCGCCTGGATATCACCAAGAACTCATCGCCACGCACCGTACCGCTCACCAAAGCGGCGACAGCGGCGTTTCAGGCTGCCATGGATAACCCCACTCGACCGCCTGAAACCGATCTGGTGTTCTTTGGTGAACCGGGGCGCGATGGCGTGCGACGGCCGTATCTATTCGACAAGGCGTGGACGGATGCGAAGAAAGAGGTGGGGCTGACGGACTTCCGGTTTCATGACTTGAGGCATGAAGCGGTGAGTCGGTTGGTAGAAGCGGGATTATCCGATCAGGAAGTCGCGGCGATCAGCGGGCATAAAAGTATGCAAATGCTGAAGCGGTATACGCACTTGCGGGCGGAGGATTTAGTAGGGAAGTTGGATAAGCTAGATATAGACCAGCATACAAGCGAGTTTTAGCACGGCCAGTCCTCCCTCTCTTGCACTGTTCGACAGCACCATAGCAACGGTTAGCACTACGATCGCTCTGGCCTATCTGCAATGTGGTTCAATAGGCTGACAGGAGGGGCAAATGCCAGACTATGCACAATACCAAGCCGAAATCAAAGCCGATATCGCTGAAACCTTGCAACGATTACAGTGCCAGCCAATTTTATTCATTGGCAGCGGATTTTCACTGCGATATGCAAATGGACCGAATTGGGAAGATCTATTAACACTACTTGCCAATGAATGCCCAAAAATCGAAAGAGACTTTGCTTATTTCAAGCAAAAATATGGTGGCGACCTTACCAAAGTTGGATCACATTTCGCAGAGGAGTATTTTGAATGGGCCTGGAGCAAGGAGGGTAGAAAAAAATTCCCCGACAACCTTTTTCAAGCCTCCATTCCTAGAAATGCATACATAAAGCATAAGGCTGCGAAAATATTAGAATCGTTGCAGATTAACGAAAAAAACCCAGCCTTAAGAGCAGAACTTACATCCCTTAGAAAATTAGGCCCACATGCAGTAATAACAACAAACTATGATTCCTTATTAGAATCAATATTTCCGCAATATGAAGTTGTGGTAGGCCAAAGCGTATTCCGGCACTCATCACTCGTAGTCGGTGAAATTTTTAAGATTCATGGATCAGTCACTAAACCAGAATCAATAATAATAACTAGCGAAGACTACGATTCATTCAACGCTGACAAAAAATACTTAAGCGCAAAGTTATTAACATATTTTGCAGAGCACCCGCTGCTTTTCATTGGCTATAGCGCCACAGATCAGAACATAAAGAATATTCTCTATGATATGAGCCGTATGTTTTCGCACACATCCGGCTTGATACCAAATATGTATATATTACAGTGGGATGGTTCGATAACTAAGAGTTCGATGCCTGCCAAGGAATATGTATTAGACGTTGGCGAAAACATCAACGTACGAATAAAAAGTATTTCTGCAGATAGTTTTGAATGGATTTACGAAGCCTTTGGAGCCGGAGGAACAATGGAACGAGTTGACCTGAAGGCACTTAGATCCCTAGCCCACAGAATGCACAACCTGATACGAACAGATATTCCAACCAAGAATATTCAGGTGAATTATGAAGCGCTAGAAAATGCAATATCAAATGGGGAGGAATTCGGCAAGTTGTTCGGCGTAACTAACCTTGGCGATCCAAGCACTGCCAATGCCAACCATCCATACACGGCCAGCCAACTAGCAGAACGCATTGGCGTTTCGCACTGGTATTACGCCAACAAATTGATAGCTCAAATACAATCTGAAACCGGTTTCAACATGAAGGGATTTGACAACATTTATCATGTAGATATAAAAACCGGTCAAGCTGCGAATAGTCGAACAAGAAAATACTCAGATGCAGCCGTATCTCTATTAAAAAAAGTACACGAAGGAATTCCCTGCGAAATCCCTGAAAGCGTAATTTCAGCTCAACCATCACAAAAAACAAAGGCTAAAACTGTCACTCCCAAGAAAAAATAACGTTTCTCAAAAGAAAAATTAATTGGTGCCCGAGGCCAGAATCGAACTGGCACGCCTTGCGACGGGGGATTTTCTTACCACTTCGGCTTTCGCCGCCGTCGCTCTACAAGCAACGTTCGTGGTCTGGAGCACGCCTTCACCTTAGCCTTTCAGCCGTAGGTGCCCGCCGTCTACTCTCTACACCTTCCTGGCGTTCAATCACCAGGCTTGGCTCGGTATTAGCTCGGATCATAATCCAGGGCCTTCGCCGAGTTTGACGGGCTTCACCTCATGGGTTTCCCCTTGAGGGCTCAAATTGATCTGAGTCCCCTGCGTCTACCAATTTCACCACTCGGGCACACGGCGAGAATGTAGCATCAGGGCCCAGTCAAAATCAAACAATTCGCAAAAAATACCCATTAAAAACAAAGAGTTCAGAAATCAACCGAACTCTAGCGAAGATAATCCAACACGTTTTCTTGAACCGCGCAGCACCCCACAGACATAGCACCGTGCCATAGTCCCCAATGTACGGAAAGCAGCGCCGAAGGCGGGTCAGAAACGCCTGAGAATCAAGCCATCGCCCCTCGCATCAGTTCAACGCTGCTGATAATCAGAAAAATATCCGTACATTAGGGGCCAGCCCACTTGGGCTTGCGACTACCTGTTGCGGCAGCAACCGCAGGCCTCGCAGAGCAAGATTCCGTTGAGTCTCAGGCGAATAAGGCTGGTGTTGTAGCCAGAAAGCGCATAGCGCTGTATGACTACAACACACATCTTGCCATCTCTACTCACGCGAAAACACGCGATGAAACGCGATGCAAAACCATTGACGCCTTGAATCGCGTTGTTATGCATAGAATCCCGCTGAATTGCATTCAGTCGCGTGAAGTTGCCTTGAATCGCATTTGCTTGCCTTTACCAACCGACGTCAGATGAGATCATCACGAATTTTGTTTGGGCGATGCGCTAACACGGGTGCTACGCTCTTTTCATTACTCCGGGATGTAGGGCTGGATGATGAAGGCCTCACCAAGGCCTTTAAATGGCCCTCAGAGCCCTGCAAACGGTTTTCCTGACCCCTGACATACCGTGCGACGTAACGCGTGAACTGGCTGTAGCTCATGACGTTTAGAACGTCGCTGTGCGCGTCGTAGATGGCAGCCAAGGTATGCCCCGCATCAAACAGGCGGCGTATCTCCTCCTGACGAGCGAGAAAAGCCACACGAGCGACTCCGCGATGCTGTTTGCTCATTTCATGTCTCGATCAGGTCCGCGATGCTGTCGATCGCTCTTTTTTTGGTGCTGTCGATCTACCTCAGCACGGATACGCGCCTTAAAAGCCCCCATGCTCTCCCCGGGCAGGGCATTGAGTTTGAGTAAACGCCCTGCCGCCATAACCCCCTCATCGCTTTCCCACCAACCTGGCGGCAGCGTTTGGCCTATTTCCTTTGTAAAAGGAAATACCACCCCCACCCCCACCCCCTCCCCCGGTCGGGGTATTGATTTATAAGCACTTTTTGCAATTGTGGATAACTTACGGCTCTTTATGCGGTCTAAAGATGTCCACAGGGCTCCCCTCGCGCTGGGAGTACTGAAGTTCAACCAGCGGGGCCAAGACAGCACAAAAATCTCCCCGGTTTCATTATCGAGTGCGACGAGTTTGCGGCGCTCAAACTCGCACAGTGCTTCCTCCAGCACGGCAACCGGCAAAGACAGGTCCGCCGCCGCCCGAGGGCGTGGCAGGAAGTAGCAGCCGCAAGCACTGGCATCTGGCGAAAAGAAAAGATAGGCACCAATGAGCTTCTGATCCGGCAACAAATTACTGATCGCGGGCCATGCCAGCAGGTTGCATGGTACTGCCCGGGTATCCACCGCACTCATACAGCCGCTCCAGGAGCCTCCAGGCCCGTGCGCACCCCTTTACCCACCTGTCGCTGCGTTAACGCGCTAGAAGCCGTCTGAGGGTCTTCTGCGTGGCAAAGGTAGGACGCGATATCCGTTGTGCGGAAATACACCCGCCGTCCGATCTTCACGCGGGCCTCGCAGATTCTCAGCGCATACGGCTGCGAAGTCCGCAACGCGACCCGCAAACCGTCAGCACTACGGTGCAACAGCTCGGCCAACTGCTGCAAGCTGAGCAGCGGCCCGTACTTTTGATGCAGATTGTTTTCCAAAGCTTGCTGGCTGTACGCATTGTTCATTCTGAATCCTTTCGGTGTAGTTCGATAGGTATAGAAGTTACGCGTAAGCACCGGCCTTGAAAGACCTACAATATGACAGTAAGGTTGACGAACGTCGGGTGGCGCCACATCGAAAAGACATGACACCAAAAGAGACTACAAAAATCATCGTGTGGGAAGGTTGCCCAAGCGTCGTCGCGGCCGCTGTGCATCGTTTCGAACAAGCCTGCACGCCCTCATACACCACGGCTTTACGCCGCTACTCGATCTGGAGCCTGGTGCGTGTGCATATGGACGCTCCGGTCGCAGAGGCATTGCAAGCATTGAAGCTGCCCAACCTGTTGGGCCACTCGTTCTCGCGTTGGCTAGAGCTGGGCTGCGAACGTGGAGAAAGGGTGCGACTCGAACGGCTCAGCAAAAACATACGAGCCTTGCAACGCGCCTTCAAGGCTGAGTTTCATCCTGGCCTACATGCCTTACTGGATACGTTGTGCGAAGTGGGCTTTTTTGTCCTGTCACGCAAACCTCGAATATCCGTTGGCGTGCCCAAAGAAAGAGCCTCCCAAGCCGTCAACTATGGCCGCCGTCAGTCATCCGACTATCCCTTTTGCGAGTTATGCTGGAAGCACTCCATGCGTGCCGTGGTAGAAGAAAAGGCAAAGAAAAAATCCACAGGCACGCGTGCGCCGCTGGCCGAAATAATACGTTTTAGCAGCCGTTTTTGTGCCGACCATAACCCCTCCGATCCCACTTCACGCTATCGCGTAGACCATCGCTATCGGCAACGATTTCAAGATGAGGTAAAACGACAGTGGGGACTGATGAGACGCAAGCAAACGCCCTGGACTCACACCCCCGATGAATGGGAAGTCCGCATGCAAGCGTACGGATTGGCGCGAGTACCCGACGAAACACGAGCCGATGCAATGCGCCGCATGGCCGCGCAAGGTACACCAAGAAAAAACATCGCCGAACACTTCGGCGTCAGCCGCCAAGCGGTGCACAAAGCACTCAAGCATGTTTGAATCGGTGAGAAGGAGAAACCCACATGCCACCCAAAGTACATCCTGGCGAGCTTATCAAGATGGACGTCATGGAGCCGCTGGGGCTGGATTTAGAAACGGCTGCGGGGCTGTTTGGTGTACAGCCAGAGGTATTGGCTGTGGTTATCGCGGGGCAGCGCGCTGTCACTCAGGAACTTGCTGCTGGGCTTGCGAGGCAAGGGCATGGCACTGAGCGGATGTGGTTGGCATTACAGAAAGCGTTTGATGCACGGCCTTAGAAACCCAAAACTCACGAGTCACGCCTAATTTATAACCGCTATAAAACTGAACAAATTTTCGTGGCCGGCCAGAAGCAGCCGAACCCGTATTTCGATTGAGTAACCACTAGATATCGGTAGCAACCAGGATTAAGGGAGCGACCTAAGCTAGACACCAGGCCCCTTGAATCGCTTATGGCTGCGATGTCTCGCGATTGCGTCCGTCTGGCACGAGGCACCCATCTCGGCGAATGACTCCCGTCATTAGACGGTCTTTTTCTGCATGTCGGCAATGAGTTCTGGCCCTGAAGACTCGGAGAACGAATCGCGCTTTAATGTAAGTGCGTCAATCATCGTTTGGTTTGTTAACAGGAAGTTATCCAGCAACGTATACCAGTTGAGTACGAAACGCTTCATGCGCTCGTCGTCGCTGACTAGACCAGGCAATCCCTTCGCGACCTGACCTTGCATGCGGCTGCGAATCTCCGTATCCGTCACGGATATCTTGCGTCCGATCAGAATGAGTTCGAAGTGCATCGCGTCGCTGCCAAACTCTGCATGTTTCTTGATGAGCTGCGCGTAGCCATCGAGCTGTTGGAGATGCTTGTAGTTAAGCGCGATACTTGGTCTCTTGATTTCCACCACGATACAACGATAAATCTTGCGGCCCATCGAATCGTGATGCAGAACCTTGCGGGCGAGGAACAAATCTGTCTGCTTGTTCGCACCCTCGATGGCTCTAGCCTCATTCTCTTCTAAATCGTCTAAAGCGATGTCGTTGATCCCCTTGACTGCGTCGCGAAGCGACTTGGCTATTTTGGTGAACGTGTCCTCCTCAGCTCCCAGAGTCTCGTAAGAACTACCGAACAGCCATGTGTTGGCCTCGATGATGCCCTGCAAATCTGGCGTCTCAAGCGTGTCCAAATAGTGGTCGTTCATCAGAGTCCGCAGCTTGTCGGCCACCTCGTGTCTATGGCGGAGGACTTCAATCGCTGAAACGATGCTTTGCAGCGTCACGCTCTTGAGTTGCTTGGCGAACAATTTAGTCGAAGCGTCGTCGAGCTCCAGCACGCTGTTAAGCACCTCGAAGATAGCGTCGTTCTCATTAGATACCGCCAGCTTGTCAAGGAGTCGCACGACAATCTTCTTCTGGCTCTTCTTGAGCGACTTCAATGCCGTCGGATCAGCGGTGTAGATGGCTCGTAAGATATTCTTAGTGTTCTCGAACCGCCACTTCTTATAGTCCTCTGTCAAGCCCGCATAGCTCGGAAAAACGCCATCGGCGACGTAGCCTTCAATCTCTCGCTCGGCCTGTCTCCGTAGAAAGTCCTCATACACAGACTTGGTAATCTTGTTAAGTTCACGCGCCACTTTTCGCCATATCTCGGACTCAAAGCCTGTGGCGTCTGGGCTATCCAGATCCCCTCCGCTCGGTTTGAAAGTGTCAACCCACTTTGAACCGACGTAGATGCTGGTATGAAAGCTTCCCTTGTGATTGAAGGTACTCAGTTTCTTATCGACTGTCTTGCCAGAAGAGTTCAAGAGGTAAACATAGGACTTCTCAGAGCCTGGCTTTTGCTCCCAACGAAGGACCGACACGTCGAACTCATAGTCGTCAAGAGAGAGTTTTTGCTGAATTAGGTCGTGCGACGGCACCACCACTTCATCACCATTAAGGCGGAGCCTCTTCGCAGGGTTAAGCGCGAGAAACCAGCCGAACTCCACAGAGAGTAGATTGTGAAGTACCCCAGTGGTCGGCAATCCTGTATGTAGGTTAAGCAGTTCCACCGTTGTTCCAGTCTTACCTGCATCCAACCCTCCAAGAAATGCGGACGGCTCCACTGACCGGCCCTCATAGTTCGTGAGCGCCGCACCGTTCACCTCGATCCGAGCGGGCCCCGACCCGACTGCATTCGTCCACCAAATGGCCCGTTCGGCGAGTCTGTGAAAAGACAGCCTGCCACGTCCATGTGAACCATGCATCGTTACGTCATCCTTCTTACTGGAGTCGTTGAATCGACCAAACGTTTCGCTATGCGTTTCGAGCTGGATGCCTTCGCCGTCATCGGCAACTGCCACTCGCACCGCACTACCCATCGCCCCTTCCTCAACCCACACGTCGACATTGGACGCCTTGGCATCGAAGCCGTTCCATGCCAGCTCGGCAATTGCGCGCCACGGATCTGTGGTCCGAAAATGCTTTTTGATCCCCTCCCCGTTAATCTCCGTCTTTCCTGAGATTTGTCGAATCGCCATGTTAAATCCCTGAGTTGGTCATTTCATCCGCACGAGAAGCGGTCGAGTTCAGCATTCTGCTCACTAGCCTCGATCGCCGCGACGATGAAAGCCAATTCGTTGATCAGCAGCGTCCAGTCGTGATTGACAACACTGACTTGCCGTTCAAAAGTTTTGCCGGGAAAGGTAGCTAGTAATTAGTAATTGTATCCAGGGCATCGTGCGTCATGTCAAACAACGACAACAACGCCGGCACGAGCTCTTTACCAGATCGAAATGCTGCACAGATACGCGCCGATGAAAGAGGCCGTGAGCGTCGTACTGACGCTGCTAACGAACCGTCATAACACGCTCTTTCCTCCATAGTAGGTAAAAACACAGGTCCCAACCGTATTACGACTACTACTTTGGGTCGAAAGCCGTCGTTCCGCCACACCACAGCTACCACAAACGCTAGTTGACCTATACCCTGGCTGTACCGAACCCACACTTCGGTACAGTACAAGTACACACATCAGTTCCTGCCGATTTCGCTAAAATACGATAAGCAAATGATTTAAAACTACTTTCCACTACCCCAAGCTACGCTCGGTTTCGTACCACTTCCCTAGACCAGCACCTTAAATCACCGACTCAAAATCCCCCGCCTAAACAAACACCCATCCCCTCCCTCCCGGCAGTTAGTTTCCTTACCCCCTGAGTTAACCCCCCCCCTCAGCGATCTCCCCCTTCCAGGCCGGCTCTGTGAAAAAGTAATAATCTTTAAAAAAAGAGCAGTGGGTTGGGGTGATACGGTTTCGGTTATTTCTTATGCTGGCCTTCTCATCTCAATGAACCAGGAACTCGTACACTAGTGGTCTTTAGCGTCACAGGGTTTACTGCTTAAGACTGGCAATTCTCGTGTGTCTCTTTAGCCCTTCCTCTTATTTGGACTCAGCGCATGGCCGGTCGTGACAGGAGAATAAAGCTGCAATGAACCGTTGGATTCCGCCGCGACAGGCGTCATTGGAGTCTGGGAATGGCTCCGCTCTGGAGGTGTTCTGGGCCTTCCTGAAATTAGGCCTGACTTCGTTCGGCGGCCCTATTGCCCATCTTGGGTATTTCCGTGCGGAGTTCGTCGAGCGCCGGCGCTGGCTGGACGATCGCAGCTACTCTGATCTGGTGGCCTTGTGTCAGTTTCTGCCGGGTCCGGCCAGCAGTCAGGTGGGGATGGCGATTGGCTTGGGGCGGGCTGGCTGGATGGGTTTGCTGGCTGCCTGGACGGGGTTTACCTTGCCGTCCGCGATTGCCTTGATTCTGTTCGCCTTGGGTTTGGCCGGGCAGCAGGGGATCGCGCAGTCCCCGTGGGTTCATGGGCTCAAAATTGTAGCGGTGGCCATTGTGGCTCAGGCGGTGCTGGGTATGGCCCGTTCCTTATGTCCTGATCGGGGCAGGGCGGGGTTGGCGATTCTGGCCGCTTTGCTCAGTCTCTTGCTGCCTTCTGCGTTCGGACAGGTGCTGGCGATTGCGGTCACGGGCTTGTTGGCCTGGTGGAGGCTGGATTCTGTGCAGGCCGGTGCTATGCAGGCCCATTCGTATCCAGTGTCACGTACGGTCGGGACGGCGGCGTTGGTGCTCTTTGCGGGTCTGTTGATGGTTTTACCGGTGTGGGCAGCAGTCAGTGCTTCGTCCACGGCGCAACTACTGGAAGGGGTGTACCGTTCCGGGGCTTTGGTGTTTGGTGGTGGGCACGTGGTGTTGCCTTTGCTGCAGGCTGCGGTCGTACCCAGTGGGCTCGTCAGTAATGCCGATTTGATGGTGGGGTATGGCGCTGCCCAAGCAGTTCCAGGGCCATTGTTTACCTTTGCGGCTTATATCGGCGCGATGGCTCAAGGCCCCTTGCACGGGTGGCTGGGCGGGCTGGTCTTGTTGGGGGTTATTTTTGTTCCGGCCTCGCTGATTCTGATCGGGGTCTTGCCTTTTTGGCAGGGTTTGCGACACAGGGCGGGGATTCGCACGGCGATGGCCGGGGTGAATGCGGGTGTAGTGGGCATTTTGGGCGTGGCTCTGTATGACCCGGTGTGGACCAGTGCCATTCATACTCGGGCGGATTTTGGGCTGGCTTTACTCTTGTTTGGTTTGCTGACAGTAGGGCGTGTGCCGCCCGCCCTGGTTGTGCTTCTGGCGGGGCTGGGGGCATCGTTGCTGGCCGTGTTCTGATAGAGCTTAACTGGGGTCGCGGCAAGCTTGCTTCACACCCGCCTCGGGCGGGCCGAACGGGCTAAAAGTCGCCCTGCGGTCAGTCTTGTTCTGAGAGCAGGGACAACAATTTCGCGGTTTGGGAACGCTTTGTGCTAGGTATCCATCGCTTGTCGCCGTTGCGACAGGCTAAACCGACTGGAGGATCTCATGGACAGCACTCACTCACGCGCAAGCAAACATTTAATGGACTGGCTGCGGGACGCGCATGCGATGGAAGAACAAGCTGAAACAATGTTGAACAGCATGCTCTCGCGTGTCGAGCATTATCCCGAACTGCATCAGCGCATTCAGCAGCATATTGAAGAAACCCGGACTCAGCAGAGCTTGGTGCGTCAGTGCATTGAGCGGCGCGGTGGTGACACATCCCTGCTCAAGGATCTGGGCGGCAAGGTCATGGCAACCTTTCAGGGGTTTTCGGGGATGTTTGCGTCTGACGAGGTGGTCAAGGGCTGCATGTTCAGTTTTGCCTTTGAGAGTCTTGAAATTGCCGCCTACAGCCAGATCAAGGAAGCGGCTGACTATTTGGGGGACGTCGAGACGGCCGCCGTTTGCCAACAGATTCTGGAGCAGGAACGTGCCATGGCCCATTGGCTGGAAGTGCATTCCCCTGAGTTGGTACGGGTCTTTCTGGCTCGGGCCGATGAGGGCCACCCCCAGGCAAAGCGTTGACACACGACAAAGGAGGCGAGCGGCGCCCGGTTTGCTGGTCTGGCTGGGCGGGGGTGATGCAAATTTGCCATAGATACGCTGCTTGCCTGAATTTGCCTGCAAAACCTGATTGTTGGAGGCTTATATGAATACATCACGCCAAGATCGCCGGGCATTGCCAACGCAACCCGAGGCCCCAGAACCCAGCCGTGAATCTCAAGCGGATATTGCAAGGCGGGTGCAGGAAGATTTGAAAGAAGTAAATAAGCAGAGTCAGGACAGGACACCAAGCAAAACGGGTGATCAGAAGGCGACCCAGTTTGACGGCTCTCCCAAGCCAAAGCCTGACCCTAGCCCCAACTGGTTCAAACCAAAAGATGATACCCCTGCCATTTTGCCCAAGCGCCACGGGCCCAAGAACCCCGACTGAGATTCCCGGCTAGCCCTTGACTGGATAAACGCAGCCTAGGGGGGCTGTAGGGCAAGGGGCAGGGTGACATTCCAAGCCGTGGCTGCACAGATAAGGCGAAATGCTGGGGCCTTCACTGTGCCGCTGTGGCCTGGCGTGTCGGTTGGCGGGCCTTGTTTCGCCGCCCCAAGTAAGCCTTGGCGTGAAATAATCTCTTGAAAAAACAGGCATATTGCCGGGTTTGCGTGCAAACTTCCGGGAAAGTGTCATGTCACATACAACGATGAGACAGTCAGACCTTTCTGTGGTGCCAAGAAAGGGGCTGGAGTTGACCGCTATGCAGGGCCTGTGCGGCCCTACTTGAAAGGGCAGCAATGAGCAGCAAAACCATTATCATCCGCCAGACCGGCATGCAGTTTGACGCTCAGGAAGGGCAAAACATTCTGCAGGCAGCGTTGGAGAACGGGATCGTCTATCCCTACGGCTGTCGTCAGGGCCGCTGCGGTGGCTGCAAGACCCGTTTGGTGCAGGGACAGGTGGACCTGCTGGATTACTCCCGTTTTGCCCTGACGGAAGCTCAAAGCGCGCGCGGCTTGATTCTGGCTTGCCGGGCCATCCCACGCAGCGATGTCACGCTGGACTGGATAGGGACCGATGACGTCCGGGGACAGGTCCCCCTGCGTCAGGTCGAGGGCACAGTCGTCACGCTGGAGGCGTTGACCCACGATATACGGCGTGTTCGCATTCGTCTGGCCGACGAGCAGCCCCTGATGTTTTTTGCCGGTCAATATGCTGATATCAAGTTCGGGCAGGCGCCAGCGCGTAGTTACTGCATGGCTAATCGACCGGGGGAGGCGGAGCTGGAGTTTCATATCCGTCGTGTCCCCGGCGGGGTGGCCTCTGCGTATGTGCATACCGTGCTTGAGCCTGGCGAGCGGGTGACGCTGGAATTGCCCAAGGGAACGTCGTATTTGCGTGAGGGGCATGGTGGGCCCATGCTATGTATCGCAGGGGGAGCAGGTCTGGCTCCCATTAAATCGATTGTGGAGACAGCGCTGGCCAGTGGCATGAGCCAGGCGATTCATGTGTATTTTGGTGTCCGTGAAGGGCGGGATTTGTACGGGCTTGAGGAGTTCCGAGCCTTGGCGCGCGACTATCCCACGCTGCTTTTCACACCGGTCGTCTCGGGGATACCGGTCGCACACTGTAGTCGGGGCCTGGTGACCGATATTGCAGGCAGTGAACAAGCGGATTTGCGGGGTTGGAAGGTCTATGTGGCGGGCTCCCCGACGCTGGTCGACGCTACCATTGGCATGGCGCTCAAGCGTGGCCTGAAGATTCAGGATCTGCATGCGCAAATCTATGTGACCCCCTAGGAGATTTGCGTGTGAACCCGAGCATGGCGTTCCGTCTCGCAAGAGGAGGGAGGAACGCTATGATTCAAGCCTGGGCTTAACCTTCACTGTTGTAAAACCGTATTTTTCAAACCGATCATCATGTCCTTTGTGCTTGCTGGCCTGACGCTGCGCCCCTTGAGTGAAACCGAATTGAATTGGGTGTGGTCCATTGATCGCAGCGAGCAAATTGAGGCCTTGTATGAATGGCGCGAAGGCGTGCTGCACAAACAAGAGGTGGTGATAGATCTGCGTGGCTGGCCAGAAGGCGATCCCGAGAAATACCATCCGGAACACGAGGAGGCCTTTCATCGCGGTGCCTGGTTTATGGGGGTCTTCAAGGATGACCGTCTGGTGGCCGCGGTGGGTTTGGACCGTTTGCCTCTGGGCCCGCAAGGCGATTGGCGTCAGCTTTTCTTCCTGCATGTCAGCCAGGCGCTGCGTGGGCAAGGCATGGGGGCCTGCTTGTTGGATCACGCCAAGAAACAGGCGATCCTGTGGGGGGCGAAGGCGGTCTATGTCTCGGCCACGCCTTCAGTCAATACCGTGGACTTTTATAGGGCGCAGGGCTTTGTGATCGCACCCGAGCCGGACCCACGTTTGTTTGCGCTGGACCCCGAGGATATCCACCTGCTTTGCCATCTGGCTACCTGACGGAGCTCGACGGCGCGACCCCCGCCATCAAGCCCCGGCACACTCCTTCAGATAACCACGTTATAAGCAGCACGAACGCGTGTGCTGACTATAGCGCCACGTCCCGTGGGAGTGAGGCCTTCCAGAAGCGGGCATTTAGTCGTGTTTGCCGGCGCAGCATGCACTCCACCATTTACGGCGCGACGTATGACCGATACCGGGGTTGAACGTGTTGGTAGGGTCCAGTTCGCGGTAGAAACCCGCCAGTGCAGGTTTGGCGACGTACAGGTGGCCCACATTGTGCTCGGCTGGGTATTCAGCCTGACGCTCATCCAGTAGTTTCCACATACGGTGTTCCATCTCCAGAGGCGCCACGCCTTTTTTGATGATGTAGTCCTGATGGAACACGTGGCACAGGAAATGACCGTAATAGAGTTTGTGGACGATATCTTTCTCCATATCGTCGGGCAGTTGCTCTACCCATTCCCGGTCGTTGCGGCGCAAGGCAATATCCAGCGCCACAATGTCCTCCACGCTGTTGGGATGGGATTCGCGGTAGCGGATGGCGGCACCGGCGATCGCAAAGCGGTGCAAAAAGGCTTTGCGGCCTTCTTCGGCATCACACTCAAAATACGCGCCCTGCGTGCTGTCGCCAAATTGTTGCTGTAGATAATCGCGGGTGGCCTGGGCGGTGTCGTTGGAGACGCGTAGCAGCAGATGATGCTCGAAACGGTCACGCCATTGCCGCATCCGTGCGGGCAGGTGACTGGGCAGACGATTCATGACAGCCTGAATCACACGATCGGTGACGCCGCGCCAGCCAAAGCGTTCAAAAAAGCCGTCGATACGACTTTTCATCGCAAAGGCGGAGGGCACTTTGGCAGTCCCAAAGCGGTCGATGAGCAGGAACGTATCTTTACCGTACTGCTCACCAATATCGTAAGCGGTGCGATGGATGTATTCGCCCGCAATGGGCAGGCGTGGCAACTGGGTCAGCAGGTGTCGGCGGACAGCCGTCAGCTCATCCGGCTCATTGGTGCCAATGTAGAACACCGTACTGGCTTCTTTGGGAAAGGTATCCAGACGCACGGCAAAAATGCACAGCTTGCCCGCTGAGCCCGAGGCTTCGTACAGGCGGGAGGGGTCAGCATTGAAACGGGCAGGAGTTTGGGCATCCACGTCGCGTACGTCGTCGGCGTAACGGGGATCGCTGGCCTTGCGTTGCGGATCGTTGAGGATGTCGGCAGCACGGTAGTTGCCCTGTTCCAGGCGGCTCAGGATTTCTTCGGGCGTGTCGCCCAGATGGATACCCAGGTGATTGACCAGTTGCAGACTGCCATCGTCCCGCACTTGGGCGTACAGGGTCAATTCCGTGTAGGCGGGTCCACGGCGTACCAAGGCACCGCCGGAGTTGTTGCAGACCCCGCCCAGCACAGAGGCGCCGATACAGGAGGAACCAATGACCGAATGGGGCTCGCGCCCCAGGGGGGCCAGTGTCTGTTCCAGACGATCCAGCGTGGCGCCGGGCAGGCAGACAACCTGTTCGCCATCGTTAATGACCTGTATACCTTGCAGGCGCATGGTGTTCATCAGCACGATGTCGCGGTCGTAGTCGTCGCCGTCGGGGGTGGAGCCCCCGGTCAGGCCCGTGTTGGCCGCCTGCATGATCACGATGCAGTCCGCGGCGACGGCTGCTTGCAGGCTGCGCCACTGCTCCAGCAGCGTTCCGGGCCGAACCACGGCCAGTACCTTGCCTTCACCTGTGCGGTGGCCCTTGCGATAGCGGCGCGTGCTGCGATCGTCGGTCAGGACGTGTGCCTGGCCGACAATAGAGCGCAGTTGCTGCAGCAGATCCGTGCGGATGGAGGAAGCGGTCATTATCAAGGCTCCCGGACAAGCAGCTCGGAGGTGATCTGAGAGATGCTGCTGACGCTGGTCAGCGTCATGGCGACGCGGATTTCTTTTTCAATCAGGCCCAGCAGGTGGTCGACGCCGGATTGTCCGGCGGCGGCCAGTGCATAGATGTAGGCGCGTCCCAGCATGGCGGCATCGGCACCCAGGGCAATCATGCGCACTACGTCCAGACCACTGCGGATACCGGAGTCCGCCAGAATCTTGATCTGGCCTTTGACAGCATCGGCAATGGCCGGCAGGGCGCGGGCCGAGGACAGGACGCCGTCAAGCTGGCGGCCACCGTGGTTCGAGACGATGATCCCATCCGCTCCAAAGCGCACGGCGTCGCGGGCATCATCCGGGTCCAGGATGCCTTTGATCAGCATGGGGCCTTTCCAGAATTCACGGATCCACTCCAGGTCCTTCCAGGAGATGGACGGGTCAAAGTTGGCGCCCAAGTAACCCATATAGTCTTCCAGGCCCGTGGGTTTGCCCAGGTAGCGCGAGATATTGCCCAAATCGTGCGGACGACCCAGCAAACCTACATCCCAGGCCCAGCGCGGATGCATGACGGCCTGAGCGTAGCGGCGCAGGGCGGCGTTGGGGCCGCTCATGCCCGAGTGTGCGTCACGGTAGCGCGCGCCGGGTACGGGCATATCCACGGTAAAGACCAAGGTGCTGCAACCGGCAGCCTGGGCGCGTTCCAGTGCATTGCGCATGAAGCCACGGTCTTTCAGCACGTAGAGCTGAAACCACATGGGTCGGCTAAGACGAGGCGCCACTTCTTCGATCGGGCACACGGATACGCTGGACATGGTAAAGGGAATACCGCGTGCATCGGCGGCCCGGGCAGCCTGAACTTCTCCCCGGCGTGCGTACATACCCGTCAGTCCGACCGGAGACAGAGCCACCGGCATGGACAATTTTTCGCCAAACAGATCAATGCTGGTGTCCAGCTGGCTCATGTCTTTGAGGACGCGCTGGCGTAGGGCGACCTCCGCCAGATCGTCCACATTGCGGCGCAGGGTGTGCTCGGCATAGGCGCCGCCATCGATGTAGTGGAACAAAAAGGGAGGCAGCCGTTTTTGGGCGGCACGCCGGTAGTCGGTCGAGGAGGAAATAATCATGGCAAGATGGGGTCGGGTAAGACGGAGGGAGAGGTCTGCAAGCGCGCGGCACGTTCGCGGCGGGCGAGGTTTTCGTCCGCCTGAAGAAGCGTGTTGCGTACGTAGCCTAGATGTTCGTTCACGACATGGCGCGCATGGGCCGCGTCGCCATCGATAATGGCCTTGACCAGGGCTTCGTGCTGGGCGGTCAGGTGGGTGAGTGTTTCGGGACTGTCATGGACGAACATGATGATGTCGCGGTTTTGTGTCACGCTGCTCAGCACCAGATCGAACAGTCCGCGCATGACCTGAACCAGAACCAGATTGTGCGAGGCTTCGGCGACGGCCAGATGGAATTGGGCATCGGCCCGGGCCGACAGATCGGTATCGCCGCTTTGCTGGTAGCGGATCATCTGCTCAAAACATTGCAGGATCTTGCTCTTGTCCTCGGGCGAGGCGCGCAAGGCAGCGTGCCAGGTCGTGCTGCTCTCCAGTGCGATACGGGCTTCCAGTACGTCGTATCGGTATTGCGGATCGGACAGCATCAAGGCGGCCAGCGGGTCCACCGAACGCTGGGTCCACTGCGGCGTTTGAGAGGTCAGGTAAGTACCTGATCCGACCTGACTGCGCAAAATGCCTTGGCTGGTCAGTTGCTGAATGGCCTCGCGCAAGGAGGCGCGAGATACGTTCAATTGGGCTGCCAACGTGCGTTCGGCGGGCAAACGTTGCCCCGCTTTGAAATCGCTGGACTGAATGAGCGCCAGCAATTGTTGGGCAACGTGATCAGAGAGGCGCATAGTTCTTGAGGTACCGAAAAGATAAATCTGCAAGGCACGAGTCTACGGCCTTGCAGATGAAGGATGAGGGCGGGCCCTTAGGGGATCATCCAAGGTAACACATAGGCTTGCAGGGTGGTCAGCAGGCCAATCAGAACGGCGAAGATCAGGCTGTGTTTGACGGTGAAGCGGAACAGGTCGGACTCCTTGCCAGCCAGGCCGACGGCGGCGCAGGCAATGGCAATGGACTGGGGAGAAATCATCTTGCCGGTCACGCCACCCGTGGTATTGGCCGCAACCATCAGCACTTCAGGCAAACCCAGTTGCTGGGCCGTGGTGGCTTGCAAAGCACCAAACAGGGCGTTGGCCGAGGTATCGGAACCGGTCAGAAACACGCCAATCCAGCCCAGGAAAGGGGAGAAGAAGGTGAAGGCTTTGCCGGTGTGGGCCAGGGCCAGGGCCAAAGTAGCCGACAAGCCGGAATAGTTGGCGATAAAAGCAAAGGCCAGCACCATGCCGATCGAGTAAATGGGAACGGCCAGTTCCTTGAAGGTTTCACCCAGTGTTTCCACTGCTTTGGCGGGCTTCATGCGCAGAAAAAGAATGGTCAGCAAGGCGGCAATCAAAATGGCTGTGCCGGTAGCCGAGAGCCAGTTAAAGGCATAGACCGCGCCATAAGGAGTAGCCGAGGCGACGACGGGAGGGGCTTTTTCGACCAGATTGTGCAGGAAAGGCACAGGAATGTTCACAATGGTCGAGGCCAGCGGACCGTTGGCGGCAAACAGTACTTTAAAAGGCTGCACGCTCCAGATCGTGACCATGACGGTCAGGATGATGAAGGGCGACCAGGCTTTGATGATGCGACCGGTGGTCAGCGGCAGAGTAGCTTGTTGGGCCACATCGCTCTGGACCGGTGTAGCTTCTTGCTCGTCAAAGCGGAAGATGCGCTTGGGCTGCCATACCTTCAGGAACAAGGTCAGGGCTACCAGGGAAACCAGGGCCGAGGTAATGTCGGGCAGTTCGGGGCCAATGTAGTTGGCCGTCAGGAACTGCACCAAGGCAAAGGAGCCGCCGCCGACCAGCACGGCAGGCCAGGTTTCTTTGATGCCGCGCCAGCCGTCCATGATGGCCATCAGCCAGAACAGCACAATGATGGTCATAAAGGGCAGTTGGCGACCGGCCATTTGTCCAATATGGAAGGGATCAATGCCCGAGACCTGGCCAGCCACAATGATGGGAATGCCCATGGCGCCAAAGGCTACGGGAGCCGTATTGGCAATCAGACACAGACCAGCAGCGTACAAGGGGCGGAAACCCAGACCGGCCAACAGGGCTGCGGTAATGGCGACGGGAGCGCCGAAGCCGGCCGCGCCTTCCAGAAACGCCCCGAAGCAAAAACCGACCAGAATCAGCTGCAGGCGCTGGTCAGGGGTGATGGACAGGATAGAGGCACGAATAATGTCGAACTGTCCGGTTTTTACCGAAATCTTGTACAGGAATACGGCTGCCACAATGATCCACGCGATGGGCCACAGTCCGTAAAAAAAGCCATAGACCACCGAAGCGAAGGCGGTGGAGACGGGCATGCGATAGAAAAACAGGGCTACGCCCAGTGCCAGCAGCACGGTAATGGTGCCTGCCTGATAGCCCTTCATGCGCAACTTGGTCAGGGCCAGGAAAAAAAAGATGATGGGAATAAGGGCGATCAGGGCCGACAGCCAGATATTGCCGGTGGGATCGTATTGCTGCAGCCACGCTTGTTGCATGTTCTTCTATCTCCGCAGGAGCAAAGGGGGGGGGGCGCTTGTAGAGGAAGCGTACCAGTAGGTCGCCAAATTGGTCTGACCATTAAAGATGTGGTCAAGAGTAGAACGCATTGTATCCAAAGGGTAATTTGATTGAACGTCAGTGTTTACCCTAATAATTTAAAACTCAATGTCTTTTTCTATCAATAATTGGTCTGACCAATTTAAGGGCGGCAGTGGTGTGTGAAGGAGGTCAACGCTAGCGTTCCTAGCGTGGCTTCATAGGGGAAAAAGGGCGTTTTGTGCAGAAGAAGACACTGGTCGCCATACTGGACTACCAGGGACACTATCGTCTGTTTGCGTTGGGAGGGGCCGGAGTCTGCGTGTCCTTTTGACCGTGGCTAATACGTGTTTTCCCGTCTAGTGGGAGTGGGGTTTTGATATGACAATGTTTTTATTGTCATAACAATAACGATGGAACAAGAGCCAGTCAGTGAAAGACCCACATTGTCATTCCAGCAGCATCTTGGTGGAGCGCCCGGCACAGGTCGCTTTTGAAATCATGTCCGATGGCCTCCTGCAAGGTCAGTGGGCTTGGGGCAGTGCGAATCGTAGCGAAGTGGAACCGGGCTTGTTCAAGGGAACCTCGGTCTTTAGCGGTCAGGAAACCTATGTGCGTCTGAATGTGGATGCAGCGCGTTTGCAGGTGGATTACGACGTGGGGGCCAGCAAAGAGGTGATGCAGTTTCGCAATATGTCGCGTGTCATTCCCGGCGAGGTGCTCAAGCTGGGGGCGGATAAATGTGTAGTGAGCTTGCTCACCTGGCGCCTGGCCACGCAAAGCGATGCCGCCTGGGAGCAGATCTGTTGCGTCCACGAAGCCGAGATGTTTCTGATTAAAGGGCTCTTGGAGCGCGAGTAACAAGGTGGTTTGCAGGCAGGGAAAGCCAGGAGAGACGGCTGAACACAGCAGGGTGAATACCGCAGGTGGGTGGGGCCAGCCGCACATGGCCATCAATGGGGATGAAATTACGCAGTGAGTACAAAACCGCTCTACGAACAGCTTGCTGACAAGCTGACCCGCTATATCCAGGACGGTCGCTTAAAGCCGGGCGACCGTTTGCCCACGGAAGCCGAGCTGGGGGAAATGTTTGGTGTCAGCCGCATTACGGTACGGCAGGGTCTGGCAATCCTGACCCGTAATGGCCTGATCGAGCGCTTTCCCAGCCGTGGCTCCTTTGTGCTGGAGCGCAAGAATACAGGTTCCTGGGAGCTGAACTCCCTCAATGATCTGGTCCAGCTGGGCAAGGACACCAGTACCAAGGTTGCCCGGTGGGAATTGGTCGCCCCTCCGGCGGAGATTGCCGAATTCTTTGCGTCCGACGAGCCGGTGTATAAGCTGCAAGCGGTGCGCTACAAGTCTGCCGTGCCGCTTTATTTTGCAGAAAACTACGTGCTGCGCTCGATTGGCGAACGTCTTGGGCAACAGGATCTGGAAACCCGCACCATGGTGGAGATGCTGACCTCTGTGCTGAATGTGCCCATCAAGCATGCGCAAGAAGAGATCAGCATGGCCGATGCCTCAGCGGAGATGGCCAAGCAGTTGTGGATCAAGGAAAACCAGGCAGTGATCGTGCAGCGTATCGACTTGTTCGATGTCGATGACAAACCGGTACAAAGTGGCAAGGGCTGGTGGCGCAGCGAGCATTTCAAACGCCGCTTCACGCTCAATTACCTCTGAGTGCAAGCGTTGGCTTTATGCCAGCCCGTGCCGCGAAGGCGGTTACACCGGCAAGCGTTGCCCCTTGGCTTTGATGCAGGACAGCACAATCTGTGAATGGATTTTGGTGACACCGCGCAGGGTATTGAGCTTGTGAACGACAAAGTTGGAGAAAGTCTCGAAATTGCGCGTGCGGATGTGCAGCATGTAGTTGGCCTGACCCGTCACGATGTAGGCATGCAGGACTTCATCCATGGTGGCCAGTGCTTTGCTCAGGTACTGGTGTTCGCTTTCATTGAGCTGGGCGATATTCACTTCTACAAAGGCTTCAATGGCAAAACCCAGTTTGCTGGCGCTCAAGTTGGCGCTGTAGTTTTCAATGAGTCCTTCCTGCTCCAGGATTTTCACGCGTCGGTGGCAGGAGGAAGGGGAAAGGGCCACCAGATCAGCCAGTTCTTGGTTGCTGAGTCTGCCGTTATCCTGCAAAAGACGCAGGATTTTAAGGTCTGTCTCGTCTAGTCTCATGTTTTAGAATTATCTTCGAAAAGAGTTTTTAAAAAACGATTTTTCTTCCAAATTTAATCATAATGTTCGTCACTTTGGAATAATTTGCCAGAGCCTCGATGCTAGACTAAATGACGTAAAAAGCAGAATCGAGGAGCATGAACATGATTACCTTGCAGCAATGCGAGCAGTGGGATCAGGCCGACGAACTGGCTGGCTTCAAAGCCAGGTTTGATCTGCCACCCAACACGATTTATCTGGATGGAAATTCCTTGGGCGCCATGCCCCGACACGCGATGGAGCGTGCGCAGCAAGTGATTGCCCAGGAATGGCGTACCGACTTGATCAACAGCTGGAACAAGGCAGGCTGGTGGACCTTGCCTGTGCGCCTGGGCGATCAGATGTCTTCGCTGATCGGTGCTGGTCAGGGCGAAACCATCGTGAGTGACAGTACCTCGGTCAATCTGTTCAAGGTTCTGGCTGCGGCTGTCAATTTGCAAAAAGAGCGTCATCCGCAAAAGAAAGTCATCTTGGCCGAGCGCGACTCTTTTCCAACGGATCTGTACATCATTGAAGGGTTTAACGCCTTTTTTGGTAAAGACTATAGGCTGGAACTGATTGATGAGCCGGCCGATCTGAAAACCGCCATCAATGACGAAACTGCCGTGGTGGTCTTGTCCCATGTGAATTATCGTACCGGCTATCTGCACGATATGCAGGCCACTAACCGTCTGGCACATGAGCACCATGCGCTGGTGATCTGGGACTTGTGCCACTCGGCGGGCGCCTTGCCCATCGAGCTCAAAGCCAGCGGTTCTGATTTTGCCATTGGCTGCACCTACAAGTATTTGAACGCCGGTCCTGGCGCACCGGCCCTGTTGTGGGTGAATCCCGAGCTGCTCGACAAGATCAGTCAACCTTTGTCGGGTTGGTGGGGGCACAAGCATCCTTTTGCCATGAGCCCCTCTTATGAGGCGGCCAGCGGGATCGAGCGTTTCTTGTGCGGTACCCAGCCTATTGTGTCCCTGAGCCTGGTTGCCTGTGGCGTGGACGTTTTCTTGCAAACCGATTTGCAGGCCGTGCGTCGTAAATCCCTGGCCTTGACTGATCTGTTCATCCGTCTGGTCGAGCAGGAATGTGCCGAGTTTGGCTTGCGCCTGATCACGCCCCGCGATCATCATTTCCGCGGCAGTCATGTCAGTTTTGCGCATGAGCAAGGTTACGCCGTTGTTCAGGCCCTGATTGCACGGGGTGTGATTGGCGACTATCGCGAACCTGAAGTGATGCGATTTGGCATTACCCCTTTGTATCTGTCTTTTGTGGATATCTGGCAGGCCGTCCAGCATCTCAAGGCGGTGCTGACGGACAGGGAATGGGACAAGCCGGCCTACAAAACCCGCTCCAAGGTGACTTGATCGCACTCATTAAAAAAACAATCATAAGGAGGAGACATGAGCCGATTTGAACAGATTCAATCGCGCGAGGCCGGACTGCACAAGAGGCTGAATGCCCGTCAGATGAGCATGATTGCGATCGGGGGGGCCATTGGTACCGGCCTGTTCCTGGGCAGCAAGTTTGCTATTGGCTTTGCGGGACCCGGGGTGGTGCTGAGCTACGTCATTGGTGGTTTTATTGCCCTGGTGCTGATGGGGTGCCTGGCAGAGATGACGGTAGAGCATCCTACCTCGGGCTCCTTTGGCGCGTATGCCGAGTTTTATATTCATCCGCTGGCCGGTTTTCTGGTGCGCTACAGCTATTGGGCCTGCATTGTGTTGGCTGTCGGCACTGAGGTGACGGCGGTGGCCGACTACATGAAGTTCTGGTTTCCGGAGGTATCGCCGTGGATCTGGATCGTCTTTTTCTCGGCCGTGCTGATTGCGG
Organism: Alcaligenes sp. SJTW-7; assembly: GCF_047716895.1. Lineage (NCBI taxonomy): Bacteria > Pseudomonadati > Pseudomonadota > Betaproteobacteria > Burkholderiales > Alcaligenaceae > Alcaligenes > Alcaligenes sp. SJTW-7. The sequence goes on from NZ_CP136682.1 coordinate 515,694, forward strand.
TCAATGCCTATAGTGTTAAAGCATTCGGCTCGGTGGAGTATTGGTTTGCCCTGATCAAGGTATTTGCCATTATTGCTTTTATCGTCTTGGCCATTGGCATGTTGACGGGTTATTACCAGCCCGCACAGGTGCAGGAAAACCTATTGGGCCAGGGTGGCTTCATGCCCAATGGCTGGTATGGAGTCTGGGTGGGCGTGATTATTTCCATCTTCAGTTATCTGAGTATCGAGATGATTGCGGTTGCGGCGGGCGAGGCAGAAAACCCTGAGCAGGCGGTACGCCAGGCGTTCAAGGCAACCATCTGGCGCTTGATCATTTTCTACCTCTTGTCTCTGTCCCTGATTGTGATGCTGGTGCCCTGGCAGGTGCTGATTGCAGATGGCACAAGCAGCCCCTTCATTACGGTGATGCAGTCGGTGGGCATTCCTTATGCAGACAGCATTTTGAATTTCATCGTGATTATTGCTGCTTTGTCGGCCATGAACAGCATGCTCTACATTTCTACACGCATGATGTTCAGCCTGTCGCGTGCGGGGGATGCGCCACTGGTACTGGGTAAGGTGGCACGCAATGGAGTGCCGTTAAATGCCCTGGCTTTGTCGGCCAGCGGGGTGGGTGTGGCGGCCGTGGTGTATGCCTACAATCCGGAAACGGCGTTCCCGGTGATGATTGCCTTGTCCATGTTCGGTGCCCTGTTTACCTGGGGCATGATTTTCCTGACCCATTTGTTTTTCCGCCGCCGCGTGGCGCAGGAAGGGGTGCAGCTGCGTTTCCGGATGCCGGCCTATCCCATCGGCACCTTGCTGGGTCTGATCGGTATTGTGGCGATTCTGATTACCACCTGGTTCATCAATATCTTCCATTACACCCTTTTGTTTGGTGTGCCGTTCTTGCTGACCTTGATCGTGATTTATTTTGTACGCTCAAAAAGCCGGGTCGCGTAACCGTGTAGCCGCATAGCGTGGTCCCGTTCATTCGGGCTCAGTCTGGGGCTTGGCACGAATGAGCGGCAGCATGGCCAGCAAACCGATACAGACAGCAGGACAGAGCCGGTCTCCTTGTGGCACAGTAAACGAGTTGGCCACTTTTTTCTGGGCAGAAAGGGGAGCATATGTCGTTCAAAAACATACTGAAAGTGTCTGTGCTGGCGGGCAGTCTGGTGATGGCTGGCTCGGCCTGGACAGCGGAAACGGCCGATCAGATCTGGATGGGCGGGCCGGTCTTGACGATGAGTGACAGCCAGCCTGCTGCCGAAGCGGTCGCGGTCAAGGAGGGGCGGATTCTGGATGTGGGTACCTTGCAGGCGATGCAAGCCTATAAAGGTCCAAACACCTCTGTGATCGACCTGCAGGGCAAGGCTTTGCTGCCGGGGTTTGTGGATGCGCACAGCCACGCCTTCATGATTGGTGTGCAGGCCATGTCCGCCAATCTGCTATCGCCCCCGGATGGGGCGGTCAAAGACATCGCCAGTTTGCAGGAGACGCTCCGGCAATGGCTGGATGAGCAAGGTAAAACCAGGCAGGTGGGCTTGATCCTGGGCTTTGGGTATGACGACGCCCAACTGGCAGAGCAGCGCCACCCCACGCGACAGGAATTGGATGCAGTGTCCGAGTCCGTGCCGATCATCATCATTCATCAGTCCAGCCACATTGGCGTGCTCAACAGCAAGGCGCTGGAGATGGCGGGCATTTCCGCCCAGACCCCGGACCCGGCAGGCGGTGTCATTCGGCGGGAAGAGGGCAGCACTCAACCCAATGGGGTGCTCGAAGAGATGGCCTTTTTTTCAAGCGTGGCCAGCCAGATGGGCAAACTCACACCCGAGCAGGTTCAGGCCCTGTTTGTGGCCGGGACCGATCTGTTAAAGCGTTACGGCTACACGACCGGACAGGAAGGGCGGGCCACGTCCGATACGGTGCCTTTGATGCAGGCCGCGGCGTCGGCGGGCAAGATCGATATTGATGTCGCTGCCTACGTCGATGTGCTCCAGGACCGGGACTTTATCGCGCGTCATGTATCGCGGCGCTACACCGATGGTTTTCGGGTGGCCGGTGCCAAGCTCACGATTGATGGCTCCCCTCAGGGGTTTACGGCCTATCGCGACCGCCCCTATTACAAGCCACCAGCAGGTTACCGCGCCGATTACCGGGGGTACGCAGCGGTCACGCCCGACCAGGTGTTTGATTCGGTGGACTGGGCCTTCAAGAACGATATACAGCTGCTGACTCACGCGAATGGGGAGGCCGCCTCGGATCTGCTGTTGGCTGCGATTAAAACAGCACGTGAAAAGTATGGTCCCCGGGATCGGCGGGCCGTCTTGATTCACGGGCAGTTTCTGCGCCGGGACCAGATAGTGTCCATAGCAGACCTGGATGTCTTTCCGTCCTTGTTCCCCATGCACACCTTTTATTGGGGAGACTGGCACCGTGACCGTACGGTGGGGCCGGTCAATGCCGACAATATTTCTCCCACTGGCTGGGTGCGTGAGCATGGCTTGATGTTTTCAACCCACCACGATGCGCCCGTGGCCTTCCCGGATTCCATGCGGGTGTTGTCGGCGACCGTCACGCGTCGCACCCGATCGGGCGATATTTTGGGGCCGGATCAGAGGGTAGATGTCATGACGGCCCTGAAGGCAATGACGATCTGGCCGGCTTTCCAGCATTTTGAGGAGAAGGAAAAAGGGTCGATTGAGCCGGGCAAACTGGCGGACTTTGTTGTCCTGTCGCAAGATCCGACAGCGGTCGATCCCGAGCAATTGGCCAGCTTGCGCGTGGTTCAGACCATCAAGCGAGGCAAGCTCATTTATGAACAGGACGATGCATCGGAGACCGAGCAACTCAGCCAGGCGCAGACTGGGCAGATGCTTTCCCGTTTTCTGAATGAGTGGCAACACCAGGCATCTGAAACAGGCGCTGCAGAGCACGCGCATGGGCCTGAGTTGCTGATGGGGGCTCTGTTGCGAGGTTTTGAGTAAGGCCAGTCCGTCACTGACACCAGGCGGCCGGCGCGAATGCTGTCTGGATTGAGCGCCGACATGTTCATATGAACATGTCGGCGTCATAAAACTTTCATCTGAGCGTCACTGAGTCGTCATGTCGCGTTCCTACACTGCCAGGTATTCAAACGAAACCTGTATGCCGTGTTATGAACCTATCCGTCAGGCAAAGCATTATTGTGGATTTGCTCGCCGCCCAGGGGGCGGTGTCCGTTGATGGCCTGGCCGCGTATTTCGGGGTGACGCCCCAGACGATACGGCGCGACCTGAACCACCTGTATGAGGCCGATCTGGTGCGTCGTCGTCATGGCGGCGCCGAGCTGAACGTGGTCGAGCGCAATGCGCCTTTTCAAACGCGCCGCATTACCCACTTGCAAGCCAAGGCCCGTATTGGTCGAGCCGTTGCCAAGCTGATCCCTGCCGGTGCCAGCCTGCTGCTGGGTTTTGGCACCACTCCCGAACAAGTTGCCTTGGCGTTGGCAGATCACCGAGATCTTACGGTGGTGACCAACAACATCAGTGCCGCCTTGGCCCTGTCGCACAATATGAGCCATCGCGTGGTGCTGACGGGGGGCGAGCTGCGACAACCCAATCCTGAAATTCTGGGCCCCGGTGCCGAACGGCTGTTCAACAGCTTCAAGGCAGACTTCGGGGTGTCCGGGGTTGGGGGCTTTGATTCGGATGGTGCCTTGCTGGACTTTGATATGGCCGAGTCCGACTGCCACAAGGCGCTGCGGGGCAATTGCCGGGTGCGGATTCTGGTGCTGGACCATACCAAGTTCGGTCGGCGCGCCCCGGTGCGCAGCGGCTCCTTGGACGATGTGGATATTCTGGTCAGCGATCAGCCCATTCCCGAACCTTACCGCGATCAGATTCCTGCGCGTGTTCAGCTTGTGATTGCGGATGAGGTGCAGGTATGAGCCGCAGCGCGATCGAGTTGCAGGGCATAGTCAAATCCTGGGGCGAGCAGGCTGTGCTCAAGCAGATGGATCTGACCATTCAGGAAGGAAAATTTACGGCCTTGCTGGGCCCATCGGGCTGTGGCAAATCGACCTTGCTGCGCATTATTGCCGGGCTGGAAGCGCCCGATCAGGGCCGTTTGCTGATTAATGGGCACGATGCCACCCATATGGAACCCGCCAAGCGCGGCTTGAGCATGGTGTTCCAGTCCTACGCCCTGTTTCCCCATTTAAATGTGGCCGACAACATCTTGTTCGGCTTGCAGGTGCGCCGTGCGGACCGCCGGCAGCAACAAGAGCGTCTGCGCGAGGCCTTGGCCCTGACCAATCTGGAAGGGCTGCAAGAGCGCAGACCCGGCCAGCTCTCGGGAGGGCAGCGACAGCGGGTGGCCCTGGCGCGCAGCATTGTCTCAGGACATCGCATTTGCTTGATGGACGAGCCCTTGTCGAATCTGGACGCCAAGCTGCGTCACACCGTGCGCCACGAAATTCGCTCCCTGCAACAGCGTCTGGGATTGACGGTGGTCTATGTCACTCACGACCAGACCGAGGCGATGGGGATGGCGGATCACGTGGTGTTGCTCAATGCCGGTCGTATTGAACAGCAGGGCCGTGCCCAGGACCTGTATGGCCAGCCTATGAGTGTCTTTACCGCCAGTTTCATCGGCAGCCCGCCCATGATGATGATTCACAGTGACCAAGTGCCCCTGGGACTGTGGCCTTCACGTCGGCAGTACGACCAGCCGCATCGTGTACTGGTGGGCGTGCGCCCCGAAAACCTGAACCTGCACGAGGCGGGCGAGCAGTTTGTGGCGGCCACCGTGGTGCATCAGGAATTTCAGGGGGCAGATGCTTATGTGTACGTGCGACTTGATGATGGGCATACCTTGATCGTGCGTGCCCCGCACAGCCACCGTTTCGAGGCGGGTACACGTTGTGGTCTGAGCTGGCATCCCGCTGACGCTTTTTACTTTAATCAGGACAGCGGCGCTCGCCTGCCGACACCGTCTGCCGATGCGCTGACCGCTGCTTCTTTTGCTGTTGTTCCCTAAACGTACTGCGAGTCTACTCATGTTGAAGAATTGTCTGCTTGCCACTTCCAGCGCTTTATTGATGGGCCTGGGCACCAGTGCCCACAGCGCGGTGGAATTGACCATGTATTACCCGATTGCCGTGGGTGGTCCGCTGACCGAGGTGGTCGATGGAATGATCAAGGACTATCAGGCCCAGAACCCGGAAGTGACCGTGAAGGCCGTCTATTCCGGCAACTACGATGAAACGCGGGTGCGTGCCTTGTCGGCCCTGCGTGCGGGCGAGCCGGTGCAGCTTTCTGTGCTGGGCGCACTGGATACGCATGATCTGGTGGAGCAGGGCCTGGTCGAGGCTTTTAGCGATGTGGCTCAGGATGCCCCCAGCCAGGACTGGCTCAAGAGCTTTTACCCTGCGTTGATGGCTAACGGCACCTTGGAGGGCAAGGTCTGGGGCATTCCCTTTCAGCGTTCGACCATCGTCATGTTCTACAACAAGGATATGTTCCGTGAGGCGGGTCTGAACCCCGATCAAGCTCCCAAGACGTGGGACGAGCTGGTGCAAACTGCCCAGAAACTGACTAATGACAAGCATCACGGCTTGATGATTCCATCGACGGGCTATCCCTACTGGATGTTCCAGGCCATGGCCTTGCAAAACGGCCGTCAGTTGATGAATGAAGAAGGCACGCAGGTCTACTTCAATGATCCCAAGTCGGTGCAAGCGCTGCAGTTCTTCCACGATCTGGCCTACAAGCACAAGGTCAGCCCCGCGGGCACGATTGAATGGGGTACCTTGCGCCAGGCCTTCGTGCAGGGCAAGACCGCCATGATGTGGCACACCACGGGCAACCTGACGGCCGTCAAGAACGAAGCGAAGTTCGACTTTGGCGTGGCCATGCTGCCCGCAAAGGAAAAAGCGGCTTCTCCTACCGGCGGTGGCAACTTCTACCTGTTCAAGGGCGCTAATGACGAGCAGAAAAAAGCCGCATTGGATTTCGTGCGCTGGATGACGGCCCCCGAGCGTGCTGCCAAGTGGTCCATGGCCACGGGCTATGTGGGTGTCAGCCCTGCAGCCTACGAAACACAGGCGCTGCTTGACTACGCCAAGACCTTTCCACAGGCCGTGGTAGCGCGTGATCAACTGGCCGTGGCCTCGCCCGAGTTTGCCACGTACGAAACAGCGCGTGTGCGTGAACTGTTGTCCAACGCCGTGCAGGCCGTGCTGACCAATGCCAAGACGCCTCAAGCCGCCCTGGATGAGGCCCAGGCCGCCGCGGATCGCTTGCTGCGTCCTTTCAACTAAGCAGGTGCAGGAATGGCTGAACCATTGCGTGTGCTGCGTAAAGAGTGGGTATTTGCCTACCTCTTGCTGACGCCGCTGTTTGTGCTGCTAAGCGTGTTTGCCTTTATCCCGGCGCTGCACACGTTTTGGTCCAGCCTGTTAAGTAAAGGCACGGCTCGTCGTCCGGCCCAGTTTGTGGGCATGGACAACTACGATGCCATGCTGGCTGACCCGACTTTCTGGCTGGTTCTGAAGAATAATCTTTGGTACGCCGCCATTGTGATTCCGGTGTCCATGGCACTGGCCTTGCTGATGGCCTTGTGGGCCAACCGGGCCATGAGCATGCGTGCCTGGGTGCGCTGCGCTTACTTCACGCCCACCATGTTGCCCATGATCGCCGCCGCGAACCTCTGGCTGTTTTTTTACACGCCGGATCTGGGTTTGCTGGATCAGATTGCCAAGCTGTTTGGCGCCGGGGCCACCAATTGGTTAGGTCAGCCTCAAACTGCCCTGGGCGCAGTCATGGTGGTGACCATCTGGAAAGAGGCCGGATTTTTCATGATTTTTTATCTGGCCGCCTTGCAAACCATCCCGCCCGAACTGCGTGATGCTGCCCGTCTGGAAGGCGCAAGCCGCTGGCAATATGGGCGCCGTGTACTGCTGCCCTTGCTGGCTCCCACCACTTTATTCATTCTGATCAATGCATTGATCAACTCGGTCAAACTGGTTGACCACCTCTTTATCCTGACCAAGGGCGGCCCCAATAACGCTTCCAAGCTGATGTTGTACTGGATCTGGGAAACGGCTTTTGCTTACATGGATACGCCCGCGGCTGCCGTACTGACGGTGGTGCTCTTGTTGGGTCTGGGCGCCGTCGCTATTTTTCAATTCCGCTACGCCGAACGACGCGTGCACTACCAGTGATGAACATGGACACTGTTTTGACTGCCCCCAGCCGCCCGCTGCGTTTGCCCTCACTGGATACGGTAGGAGCGCACGTTTTGGCCCTGCTGTGGATCGCGCCTTTGCTCTACGCGTGCTGGGCTGCTTTTCGTGACCCGTCAGCGGCCTTGCGTTTTGACTGGAGCGCAGGTTGGACCTTTGATAACTTTGCCGCGGCCTGGGATCGTGCGCCCTGGCTGCGCTACATCTTCAATACGACCGCGTTGGTGCTGACGATTCTGATCGGTCAGTTTGTTCTGTGTACGCTGGCTGCCTACGCCTTTGCCCGCTTTCGTTTCTTTGGCAGCCAGTTTCTGTTCATGCTGCTGCTGTTGCAATTGTTCATTTTGCCCGAAGTGCTGATTGTGGAAAATTACCGCATGGTGGCCTGGCTGGGCTGGCCCGATACGGTATGGGGCATGGGTGTGCCTTATATGGCCAGTGCGTTTGGGGTATTCCTGCTGCGTCAGGCCTTCAAGCAGGTGCCGCGTGAGCTGGAAGAGGCGGCGCGTCTGGAGGGCTGTAGCCGTCTGGGGGTGTTGTGGCGTGTGTATGTACCCTTGGTCAAGCCTGTTTACCTGGCTTATGCCCTGGTGTCGGTGTCAACGCACTGGAACAATTTTTTATGGCCATTGGTGATCAGCAGCTCGGATCATACACGGCCTTTGACTGTGGGCTTGTCCCTGTTTGGCGCGCCTGAAAGTGGTGTCAGCATTTCCCTGATCAGCGCCGCCACCATCATGACGATCCTGCCGCTATTGCTGGGCTTTCTGCTGTTTCAAAAGCAGTTCATGCAGGCTTTTTTGCGCGCCGGCATTCGTTAAGGAATTCTGATGAAGATTATCCAGTTTTCGGATTTGCACATTACCCCGCCCGATGGCCTGTTGTTTGGTTCGGACCCTCTGGATCGCTTGCGTCACTGTGTGCAGCACATTAATCGCCATCATGCCGATGCGGATCTGTGCGTGCTGACGGGCGATCTGACCCATGCCGGTCACCCACGCGCGTACGAGCGCCTGCGTGAAGGCTTGCAAGACTTGATTCCGCCCGTGCGCTTGTTGATGGGCAATCACGATAGCCGCAGCGCGTTTCACCGTGTGTTTCCAGACGCCAGGACCGATTTGTCCGGGTTTGTGCAATATGCCGAAACCATGCGCGATTGGCGTCTGATTTATCTGGATACCTTGGAAGACAGCTACACCAACGGTTATCTGTGCGCGCGGCGTCTGCAGTGGTTGCAGCAGGAACTGGCCTCGCATAACGGGCCGGTGATGCTGTTCTCGCACCATCCTTTGCCCGCCTTGCAGTATCCCTCCATGGATTGGCTGCGTTTGAGCAATGCCCTGGAGCTATTGCCTGCGTTGAAGGCGAACCCAGCACCCGTACATTTGTTTTCCGGTCATGTGCATCGCTGTGCCAGCGGCGTGTGGAACGGTCTGCACTTTGTAACGGTCAGTGGCACCAACCATCAGCATGAACTGGATCTGGAGCGCGAGGGAGCGGCAACGTCCACTTTTGAACCGGCCAGCTACGCGGTAATCCTGCCCAATGCAGACGGTCTGACCGTGCATTTTCAGCCCTTTGCTTACGAAGAGCTGCGCTTTCCGTACACGGGAGACCTGAACGCGTTGAAGTGTCTGTAAATGCGGGGCGGTCGATTTTGAGGTTGGCATGCAACGCGGTCTTCGAACGTGTACTGAAAAACCGCCATGTTCGGCGAAACGCTTTGTTGTTTGCCACAAGATCGCTATACTTGCGAACTATCAGGGGGAGTAGCTTACTTTCCGGCGCATCGTCATCACGGCAATTTGTGTTTTTCACCGATTCCCGGTGCCCGGGCAGCCTTAGGGTTGCAAGCGAGACCTTGCCATTCATGGGCAAGGTGCATCCTCAAAAAAGATGGCCTGTGTCCTTAATGGATCAGGCCATTTTTGTTTTGTACAACAGCGGTCATTTTCTCGTTGTACAGTCATGCAAGATGGTCGTCGGGTTTCAATTAAACAATATGAAAAGGCGGTCTTATAAATGATTGAATTTTTGCAGACAATGAGTTGGGCGGCGGTATTTCAGATCATCCTGATCGATATATTGCTGGGGGGCGATAATGCTGTGGTGATTGCCCTGGCATGTCGCAACTTGCCTGCACAGCAGCGCGTAAAAGGTATTTTGTGGGGAACGGCAGGGGCGATTGGTCTGCGCGTTGTCCTGATCGCGTTTGCTCTGACCTTGCTGTCCGTTCCATTCCTGAAAGTGGTGGGTGCCTTGTTGCTGGTCTGGATTGGCGTCAAGCTGCTGATCCCCGAGGAAGATGGTCACGGCAATGTGGAAGGGGGGGCAACCTTGTGGAAGGCCATCAAGACCATTATTATCGCGGACTTTGTGATGAGTCTGGATAACGTGATCGCGATTGCGGGTGCCGCTCAGACGGCTGACCCGGATCATCAGATTGGTCTGGTGGTCTTTGGTCTGGTGGTGAGCGTGCCCATCATTATCTGGGGCAGCACACTGGTTCTGAAGCTGATCGACCGTTTCCCCATTGTGGTAACGCTGGGCGCCGCGTTGCTGGGCTGGATTGCCGGCGGCATGCTGGTGACGGACGTTAAATACATCGAGTACTTCGGCGAGCCTAGCACCACCATCAAGCTGGCTGCGGAAGTGGCTGGTGCCTTGCTGATTGTCGCGTTGGGTCACGGTATTGCGGCCTACAAGCGCAAGCAGGCTGCCTGAGTCTGAAATTGAAACAGCCCGTATAAAGCCATGCCGGAGACTTCGCTTCCGGCATGGTTCTGGGTTAAGCTCAAACGATTTTCTAAAAAAGGAGTACACCATGGCACAAGCCTCCGCACGCCACATTCTGGTCAGCACCGAAGAGAAAGCGAATGAACTGAAAGCCGCTATCGAAGGTGGTTCTGACTTCGCTCAGGTGGCCAAGGACAATTCCAGCTGCCCATCGGCCCGCATGGGCGGTGAGCTGGGAACTTTTGGTCGTGGCCAAATGGTGCCCGAGTTCGATCAGGTTGTGTTCAGCGCCCCCGTGGGCGTTGTGCAAGGCCCCGTCAAGACCCAGTTCGGCTACCATCTGGTAGAAGTGACTGCACGTCAGGACTGATACGATCAGGCCAGAAAAACCCGCTTCGGCGGGTTTTTTTGCGCCTGCTGCGCCTGTGTATGCTGGGCAGGGCTTGAACTGTTTTGGCAAGCGCAATCCCGTCTTTTCGCGACGGCGATGTCAGTAGGCTCTTGTTCAATAGGCCTGGCTCTGGAGTGGCTTCATGCTGGTATTTGCCAGACATATACATAAAAAGTCTGGACATTTATCCACAAGCTGCGCAGTATGCCAGCCATGCCGGCTCGTGGGGCCTTGCCCACGCCTTGCTCGCTTGTTTCGAGCAATTCAGCCCATTCTTATAAAGAAATCCCATGAAACGCACCGATATGGAAAAACTCAGCGCCGTCAAATTGCTGGGAAATGTAAAAAAGGCGGGCACGCCACAACGCTTTGCAGCTGATTCCGCCGTGGCCGACCGGCGCGAACAACGTCGTCTGGATCAGGCTGCTGGCCTGGTGTCCTTTCCCGTTAAGCTGACGCAGCCTGTTATTGATGCCGTGCGCGCTCGCGCTACCGAGCAAGGTGTCTCGACCAATGAGGTCATTGATCGTCTACTGGCCCAAGCCTTGGACCTGTAATTTATGCAGATCTGGGTAGATGCAGACGCTTGTCCGGTCGTCATCAAAGAAATTTTGTATCGCGCCGGGCAGCGCTGGAGTCGCCATGTGATCCTGGTGGCCAACCAGATGCTGCGCACTCCCCCTTCACCCTGGCTGCGGGCCGTGCAGGTGGCGCGTGGCTTTGATGTGGCGGATGACTATATTGTTCAGCACGCCAGTGTGGGAGATCTGGTGATTACCGCCGATATCCCGTTAGCGGCGCAGGTTCTGGAACGTCGGGCTCTGGTCCTGACCCCCAGAGGTGAGCGTTTGGATGTCAATAGCATAGGCGAGCGTCTGGCCATGCGCGACATGATGGAAGAGCTGCGCAGCACCGGCGTGGACATAGGCGGTCCGGCGCCCTTCAGCCAGGCTGACCGGCGCGAGTTTGCCAATGCGCTGGATCGTCTAATGATGAGTCTGAATAGCGCAGCCCGACGATGAGCAGACTTGCCTTGGCGGCCACCTTTGTGTGAGTCTGTGGTCGGATTGAATTTTTTTAAGTGAAGTACGCAATGACAGACTCAAACCGTCCTTTGATGAATTTATCCGGTCTGAATGAGGCCGTCGCCCAGTTTGCGCGCGAGCGTGAGTGGGACCAGTTTCACAGCCCTAAAAACCTGGCCATGGCCTTGACCAATGAAGTGGGCGAACTGATCGAAATTTTCCAATGGCTGACAGAAGCGCAATCGCACGAGGTGGCTAGGGACCCGAAAACTGCCGAAGCCGTGCGTGACGAACTGGCGGATGTGCAGATCTATTTGAGCCGTCTGGCGTTCGTGTTGGGCGTGGACATGAACGACGCGGTCGCCTGCAAACTGGCGAAAAATGCGCAGAAGTATCCCGCCGACAAGGTGCGCGGGACGAACAAGAAATATACGGAACTGTAAGAACGTCGCGGCAAACGCGCTGCCTTACAGCTCCCTCAGCAGATCCTGCACAAACTGCTCCATCCGCTCGTGTCTTTCGCGGGCGATTTCCTGTCCTCGTTTAGTCTGAAAGCCCTCAGCCAGTTTCAACAGCTTGGCCGCAAAGTGGTCCAGCGCGTAGCGCTTGTCATCCAGGGGGCGGTGTTGTGCCTGCGGGTCGCAGGGATCATACAGGCCCGAGCCCATGCGCCCGGCGGTATAGAAGCAGCGAGCTATCCCTAAGGCACCAATGGCATCCAGCCGATCGGCGTCCTGCAAAATGCGGGCCTCCAGGCTGACCGGCCTAATGTTGGCTGAAAAGCTGTGGCTTTGGATAACCTTGCCCACGGCCTCGCAGTCCTGCCCGGACCAGCCTATCTTGGCCAGAATGTGTTGTGCCTGTTCCGCTGACAGGGTGGAAGCGCGCGAACGCAGCGGCGAGTTCTTTTCTACCGCAACGCAGTCGTGCAGCACCGTTGCTGCCAGCAAAATCCGCAGATCCCCACCTTCTTTTTCCTGAATCGCACAGACATTCTTCCAGACACGCTGCAGGTGTGACTGGTCGTGAGAGCCATCGTTATGGCTGGTGCTGCTATGGGGCAGGAGTTGAGTGGCAAGCGCCTCAAAGGGATGAAAAGGACGGGTCATGGTCATGGTCTGCAATCGTCAGGCACACAGCATACCGCGAAGCAGTACAGGACAAAGAAAAGGAGCTGCACCAGGCAGCTCCTTTCTGGCCTGAGTCCAGCGATTTAAAAGTCGCTCAGGCCCAGATCACTGACAGCATCGGCCCAATAGTTCAGTTCCTGATCCACATATTGTGTGAACTCGGCAGGGCTATTGGTAAGCAGGGTGGCCCCGTTGCCTTGCCAGATCTCCTTGATCTTCTCAGTGTCCAAGGCTCGATGAATGCTGTCCGCGACGGCTTGTACCGTGGCATCAGGCACGTCACCCTGCATGAAGATGCCATACCAGGTCTGGGCGGTGATCTCATCCATACCCAGTTCTTTGAGCGTCGGCACATCAGGCAGGGCAGCCGCGCGCTCCGGGCTGGAGACGGCCAGAGCGCGCAAGCGGCCATTGCGGATCTGTGCGACAGCCGAAGGCATGGTCTCGAACATGAAGTCCACCTGATCGCCACTGATCAGCGCCATGACGGCCGGGCCGCTGCCTTTGTAATGCACGGCAGTCATGGTGGTGCCAGAGCGTTTCTCCAGCTTGCCCGCCATCAAATGCAGCATCGTGGCCACGCCGCTCGTGCCATAGTTCACGCCTGCGCCTTGCTTGGCCGCAGCCAAGAGGTCATCCACGCTCTTGTAGGGCGAGTTGGCATTGACCACCAGCACGTTGGGCATGGCAGCAATCAAGGTGACCGCTTTCAAGTCTTTGCGGGTGTCGTAGGGGAAGTTCTTCAACACGGCAGGCGCAATCATGTGATGCACGGCACCAAACAAGAGCTGATTGTCTGCGGGGCTGGAGTTGGCGACCATGCTGGCACCCAGCACACCACCGACACCACCTTTATTTTCTACGACAACGGTTTGACCGATTTCATTACCCAGTGCTTCGGCCAGAGGACGAGCCAGGGTGTCGCCCGAACCACCTGCGGCAGAAGGGACGATCAAGCGCACCGGGCGCTCGGCCCAGGCGGGGGGAGCTGCCCAGCTTTGGGGTGCGGCAGCGACGATAAAACTGAGGGCAAGTACAACACGGGACCAGGGTTTCATGTTTTTTTACCTCCTCGGTAGTCGGTGGTTTCAGCCTTTGCCGGAGCCCAGGCTGCCAGGGTTGCTGCGCAGCTTGTCGATCTGATCTTGCCGGGGACTCAGACCCAGCCCGGGGGCGTCTGGCATGTGTAGCCAGCCTTGTTCGGGCTGGGGCAGGCCGGTGTAGATCTCGGCCATCATGGCGCTGGCGGCCAGATGCCATTCCACATCACCGCCATTGAGCAAGCCGCAGTGCAAGTGACCGTTGTGGGAGGGGAATGCCCCGCCATTGGCTACCGAAGCATTAAAGCTTTCAGCCAGGGCAAAGATCTTGCGGGACTGGGTAAAACCGCCGGATATCAGTACGTTAGGCTGCACAATGTCCACCGCCTGCTGCATCAGCAGATCGCGGAACCGATAGGCCTGGCCTTCGTTCTGGCCGGCCGCCACAGTGATGCCCGTGCTCTGGCGCAGTTCACGCATACGCCCGGTGTCATTTTGTGTGATGGGTTCTTCAAAGAAACCTACATCCAGGTCACGGGCGTGGCACGCAATGGTCTTGGCGTGCACATAGTCCAGACTACAGTTGCCATCGATATACAAGGGCATCTCGGCAGGAATGGATTCTCGTACCAGGCTCATGCGGCGCATGTCCTGACGAATCAGCTCGGCTAAGGGGCGTGGTTCATCTCGGCGTTGCAGGCCGTGATGGCCCACGACCATCTTCAAGCCTTTGAAGCCTTGGTTGACGCAGTCCTGGGCGACCTTGACCAGTTCCTCCTCGTTCAGGAAGGCAAAGCCAAACGTGGCATAAGCGGGCACTTTCTCACGGGCGCCACCCAGCAGTTTCCAGACAGGCAAACCCAGGGCCTTGCCCTTGATATCCCACAAGGCAATGTCCAATGCAGAGATCGCATGCATGGCATAGCCGGTCTGGCCGCGAGGGCATACGTTCCAGTACATGCGATCCCACAGACGCTCCGTGTTCAAGGGGTCTTGTCCGACCAAATCACTGGCCAGGATGTCGTTGATGGTGCTGGCCACGGGGTGCTCTTCGGTAATGGCACTCAGGCCATAACCGGTAATGCCTTCATCCGTTTCGATTTCCACATGACAGATGGCCAGATTGCTGGGTTTTTTGATGCCCGCGCTATGGAACTGAAAAGGTACGTTCAAGGGAATTGCGCGTACTGCCGTGATTCTCATTCTCCGTTCTCCTCACATTTTTTAAATGCGTTTGCATGTAATTGTTTTAGGTTTATAGCGTTTTGGAGAATAGGTGGGCAATGGTGTAAACCCTTGATTTTATTGATATATAAAAGCCATTTCTGATATATCAAAAGGACAGGTTCAGGAGTGTAGAGAGTCGCACGCGGTGGGAAAAAGATGCAGGAGAGTGGTGATGTACGCCACTAGGCGCTCTTGGCCCTTGTGCATGCAAAAGGCCCTGCCAGGCAAGGCCTGGCAGGGCCGGTGAACTCTCGGGATGTATGAGCAGTGAGTGGCTTATTTACCCCGCAGTAACTGCATCTGACGACGATCTTTTTTAGTCGGGCGTCCCTCGTCAAAATCCAGGGCAGGCTCAGGCGCCAGACGGCGCTGTTCCGCGGCCTGCGCGCGTCGTGCACTGCTTTGCTCGGTTTCTTGATAGAGAGTGCGCGCCACGGGAGCGGGGCCACGTACCCCACTCAAGGCTTGAACGTGAACTTCCATGGCTGGCGTTTCCTTGCGCAGGGTAATCAGATCCCCTACCGATACCTCGCGGGCCGGCTTGGTGCTTTGCTGATTGAGCAAAACCCGTCCTTTAGTGATCTCTTCACTGGCCAGGCTGCGCGTTTTGTAAAAGCGCGCAGCCCAGAGCCATTTGTCCAGTCGTAATTTGTCCATGCCGTATTGTAAATCCAGGCCGGGCCCCCGTGAAAGGCGGAACCCGGTGTGACGAGCTTGCTGGTGGCCAGCCCGGTTCTAGCGGAACTGAAAGTGTTCCTTATGCAAGGTCCAGGACTTAGCGGGCAAGGCACGCTTGAGCTCCCGCTGCAGCTGCTTGCCCATCCCGGCAGGGCCACAAAACCAGATATGTAATGGTCTGCCCGCCTGATAGTGCTGCACTACCTCTTGGGGAGTCCAGCGGCGGCCATCGGCATAAATATCCAGCTTGACATCCGGGTGCTCTTTGGCGGCGTTGCTCAAGGCCTGGGCGAGTGGGTCGGAACTGTGCTGACAGGCATATTGCAGATAGGCGTAAGGAGCATGGCCCTCCTCATGCTCCTGGCTTAACCAGGACAGAAAGGGGGTCGCTCCCACTCCTGCGCCGACCCAGATATAAATCCCCTTGTCGTCACGGCCCGGTTGAGTGAAACGGCCATACGGGCCATCCAGCTCGATGTTCTGTCCGATATGCAGGCGCTCTGGCAGGCGGCGCGTCCAGTCGCCCAGTTGCTTGATGTGAAAACGCACAATCTGGTCATCCTGATCCGCGTCGGACAGGGTGAAGGGGTGAGACTCGGTTTCGCCTTTCAAACGCAGGAAGGCAAACTGGCCCGCCTGATGACCCGGCCAGGATTGATCCATGCGGCATTGCACTTCTAGGACATCGCCTTGCGGGGTACAGGAAATGACGGTACCGGTGTGCGGGTAAGCCGAACTGAGATTGCGTAACAGCTGAATGCTGGCGGCTACTGTTCCGATCACCAGGCTGACGGCCAGCAGCCAGCCACCTATCCCGCTCCAGTAGGCAGGTGGGGTCAAGACTACGCCATGAAAGACCAGAATCAGATAGGCAACCGGCATTAGCCGATGCAGGCTGTACCATTTTTTATAGGAAATCGTGCGGTGCGCCAGGGTAATGATCAACATCACAATCAGCGCGTAGAACGTCCATTCCCCCAGCGTCTTGGCATAGGGCTTGAAGAGGCTGACCCATTCGGGGACGGGCACTTTGGCCAATTTGCCGCTGGTGCCGATGGCGGCGGCGATCAGGTCTTTGGATTGTTTGCTTAGCCAATGCGCCAGGCTGAGCAAAATCGCCAGGATGCCCAGGTACTTGTGTAGCTTGTAGGCTTTGTCCATGCCACCGAGCCACGGTTCCAGGCGACGGGGGCGTAAGGCCAGGACCATAATGGCCGTCATGGTGCCCAGCGCCAGAATGCCGGTGAGCAGCATGCCTTCCTGCCGGATTACCCACAGCGTGTCGCCTGGGGGCGAGGGAGAGAGCCACAAGGCTTGTACAGCCCAGATCAGAAAGAAGGTGGAGAGCAGCAGAAATAGAGGGCGACGCATGGCCTTTTCCGAATGATGGGTGGGCCGGGGGCTGGCAAGTCGCACCATGAAAAAGTACCGACGCAGCGCACCGGGGACATCTGTCCATCTTAGTGCGTAGCGTGGCGGTCTGGGGTGTTTGTATTCAGGCGTGAATTGAGAAAACTCAAAATACCCCTAAATAGTTGTTATTTAAAGTATTTGTTAATGATTCTGGTTGCTGTTTATCGTGTTGACCCTGCCTGGGGGGGGTTCGGAGGGACACCGCCTGGCAGGGCGTTTTTCAGTGGGCCTGTTCAGGACTGAGCAGTACGGCCAGATCCAGCAAGGCCGCGTCCTGATGGGCTTGTCCGATCAGTTGCAGTCCCAGGGGCAGCGGGGAGTCCTGAGCGGGCGCGGGCAGGCTTAAGGTCGGCCAGCCTAACAAGGACCACGGGCGGTTCAGAATCGAGGAGCCTGTGCTGTCCAGCCCATAGGGCGCGGGGCCAGGGGCCGCCGGAGTTAGCAAGGCATCGAAATGAGCATATCGGTCCTGCCATTCTGTCTGGAGCTGGCGACGGCGTGCCTGCCAGGCGTGGTAGTCCGCCGGGGGCAATTCCAGGCCTTGCTTGATCGCTTGCACGGTAATGGGTCGCAAGGCATTGGGGCTGGCTTGCCAGACGGGCAGCAGGCTGCTGGCCATTTCGTAAGCCATGATCTGGCCTTGCAGGATCAGCAGCTCTTTCAGTTGCGGGTCCGCGGGCAGACGCTCCAGTTGGGCACCTTGTTGTTCCAGGTGCAGGCAACCTTGCTCCAGAGCAGCAAGGGCAGCGGGGGTAATTGGGCCCAGATCTTTGCCATCCAGCACGCCGATGCGGGGACAGGTGGGCATCTTAACATCGGGCAAACCTTGCAGAACCGTCGCCACACGGCGCAATACGGACAAGTCGCGGCTGAAGTAGCCGATGGTGTCCAGACTGTCGCATAGCAGGAAAAGACCGCTGCGATGAATGGCACCAAAACTAGGTTTGAAGCCGACAATGCCGGTAAAGGCAGCAGGGCGCATCATGGAGCCGCCCGTTTGGGTTCCCAAAGCGAAATCGACCATGCCCGCGGCCACGGCAGCCGCAGACCCACTGGAGGAGCCACCGGGAGTGTGCTCCAGATTCAGCGGGTTACGGGTCGGGCCGGGCGCCGCATAGGCAAACTCTGCCGTCACGGTCTTGCCGACTGGAATGGCACCGGCCCGGCGCAGCACGGCCACACAGGCCGCATCATGCTGCGCGGGCAGCGCGTCGGGGAAATGGGCCCCGTAACGCGTGGGCATGCCTTGCACATCCAGCACGTCCTTGACGCCGAAGCTCAGGCCCGCCAAGGGGCCCTCGGGGTGGGTGCTGATACAGGTAAGCGGGTCCGCCAGCCAGGACCAGGCCTGAATGGACTGGTCCTGCACAGCGAGAGGAGAGGGATGGGCAGTCATAGCGCAGAGTAGCAATTACTGAATCGAGATGTTTTGTGCCTTGATCAGTGCCGTCCAGCGCTTTGCTTCTTCCTTGATGAAAGCAGAGAACTCTGCAGGCGTGCCGCCCACCACTTCTGCGCCCTGGGATTCCACAATCTTGCGGTACTCGGGGTCTTGCAGTGCATCGTTGACGGCTTTATTCAGTTTTTCCAGCACATCGGCTGGAATGCCTGCGGGAGCAATCACGCCAAACCAGTTGGAGGCGACCAGATCCACGCCTTGCTCTTTGAAGGTGGGAACATCAGGCATGGCCTTGACACGCTCTTCAGAGGTCACACCCAGAATGCGCAAACGTGGATTGTCGATTTGCATGTGCGGCAAGAACAAGCTGGCCAATTCCAGGTAGAAGGAGATATTGCCGGCCAGCAGATCGTTGGATGCCGGTGCGCCACCGCGGTAAGGAACGTGTACCGCGTCAAAACCCGACGTGGCTTTGAACTGCTCGGTCAGCAGGTGCGAGGCGCCGCCCGCTCCGGTCGAGGCATAGTCCAGTTTTTGTGGGTTCTTCTTGCCGTCGTTCACCAGGTCGGCCAACGACTGGTAGGGCGAGTTGCTGTTTACACCCAAAGCCATGGCGCCACGCTCAATCAGGGCGATGGGCTGCAGATCCTGTTCGGGATCAAAGGGCAGGTTGCTGCCGTACAGGGCTTTGTTCACGGACATTGGACCAAAGTTGCCCAGACCGATGGTGTACCCGTTGGGCTTGGCACGGGCAATCATGCTAGTGCCGATATTGCCGCTGGCGCCAGGCTTGTTCTCCACCACAATCGTCACGCCCAGACTATCGCTCATTTTCTGAGCCAGCATCCGCGAACGGGTGTCCGAGCTGCCGCCGGCCGCATAAGGCACAACAAAAGTAATGGCTTGCGAAGGGTAGGGGGCGTCGGCCAGTGCCGAGCCGGAACCCAGCAAAGTCAGTGTGAGTAGGCCGCCCAGCAATGAGGCACGATGCTTGAATACCGTCATGTTCATCTCCTGCAATGGGCCGAGATTCGCCGTGGCGTGCAGTATGGCCCTGTTTTTTTGATAGAAGTCAGAACGGATAGTAGAGAGAGCTTATTATGTTGTCTAATATTAAAAATAGTCATTATTAATCTTTTTAAAAACCTAATTGGTGGGCATATGCTGGACTCCAAATTAAGTGAAATGTTTTTGGTTCTGGCCGAAGAGTTGCACTTTGGTCGTGCGGCACAGCGTCTGTTCATGACCCAGCCTCCCTTGAGTCAGGCCATACGCAGGCTGGAGGAGCAGGTCGGGGCCACCTTGTTCATCCGCACGACGCGCACGGTGCAACTGACTGCGGCCGGCGCGGAGCTGCAGCGCCGCCTGCGCCTTATCGGCAATGAGATGGAGCAGACTTTGCAAGCGGTGCAGCAGGTTCACCGCGGGGAAACCGGTATGTTGCGTATCGCCCTGACGCCCAGCAGTGCCTATGCGGGCGTATCACGGCATTTGTACCGGTTTCGTCAGGACTTCCCGCAGGTGGATATGCAGGTTTACGAGATGAACTCCAGTGACATGCCTGCCGCCTTGTATGAGCGCCGGGTGGATGTGGCGTTGATCCGCCCCTCTTTTGCGGTGCCCGATCTGAATCCGCAATTGGTGGAGTCCGAACCCATGATGTTCGTGCTCAGACGCGATGATCCCCGTGCGCAGGAACATAGCCAGGGGCTGACGCTACATCAGGCGTTTTCTTACGAAATGGTGGCCTATTCACGTCAGCAATCGCGCTACTTCCATCTGCTTCAACAACGTTTGCTGCAGCGTTCGGGCTGCCTGCCGCGCTTTGTCCAGGAGAGCATGGTGCCCACGGTGTTGATTATGGTGGAGGCGGGGATCGCACCGGCTATCGTGCCGGCCTCCCTGGCTCGGCTGCGCACGGATACGCTGGTGTATCTGCCCTTGCTCGATGCTGCCGATATTGCGGCCGAGCTGATGAGCGCCTACATTTCCGACAATACCAATCCCGCGCTCCAGAATTTTCTTGCGGTGCTGGAACAGGATCGTTCAGTCTGACTGGCGGGCAGCCAGCCATTGGCGCATGGATTGACCGGTGCGCTGTCGAAACAGGCGTGACAGGGCCGAGGGATTGGCGTAGCCCAGATCCAGTGCGATGCGTTTGGCGGACTGGCCCTGGGTCAAGCGCTGGCAGGCCAGCGACAGACGCCATTGGGCCAGATAGTCGGCCGGCGTGTCACCCACCCACTGCTTGAACTGGACGGCAAACGCGCTGCGCGAGAGCTTGGCTTGTTCAGCCAGCGATTGCACAGTCCAGTCTCGTCCCGGGTCGGCCTGGATGGCCAGCAAGGCGCGGGCGACGGGAGGATGGGACAGCCCCCGGAACAGGCCCACGGGAATATCGCAGCGGTCGGGATGGTCAAACAACCAGCGCAGCAGTTGCAAGAGCACGATTTCAAACAGACGATCGGCCAGCAAACGATGGCCGCAACGTACTGATTCTGTTTCTGCAAATAACAGGCTCAATGCTTGCTCCAGACCTGCCGCCTCCTCCAGGGGAACAATGATCAGGTCCGGCAGCGACCGGGCCAGCGGGTGATGTTCACCACCGTCAAAATCCAGGGTGGCGCAGGTAAAGTCCGAGCCCTCCTCGGGCATATCGTAGAAAGTATGGTCCAGCGGACGTGGATAGAACAGCAGGCTGGGACGATCAATCGTCAGGATTTCCGGCACTGGATCGCGCGGATCGTGACGCACCCCCAGCTGACCCCGTCTGAGGATGTGCAAAAAGGCCCGCCCGGGCTGAGCCGCAAAGCGGGTCATGCCGCATAAGGAGCCGTTGTAAAACAAATGGGCCCGGACACGGAATTGTTCCAGCAAAAGAGAGAGGCGATCCAGATTCATGAAATCATCCCTTTCTGGATGAAAAGATAAGTTGTCGGGACTAATCTTATCCAATGATCTTGATTCTGGCGAGACACTATCCCTGTCAGATTCATTTTGGCCCTCAGGGCCTACTTCACCAGGAGATCACCATGTCCCGTCTTACGTTGCCTGATGTTGCTCAAGCTCCCGCCGCCAGCCAACCTGCTTTGCAGGAAATTCAAAAGGCTTTTGGCGGCAATGTGCCTGCCATGTTCCGAATGGTGTCCAACTCGCCCGCCGCTTTGCGCAGCATGTGGGGGTCTTTCGGTGCTTTTGCGGGTGGCAAGCTGGGTGCAAAACTGGGCGAGCAACTGGCAGTGGCTATTGCTGACCGCAATCGTTGCGAGTATTGCCTGGCTGCCCACAATGTGCTCGGTGCCAATGCTGGTTTGAGCTCGGAGACTCTGGCCCAGGCCCAACGTGGTCAGTCTGATGATCCACGCACGGCGGCCGCCCTGAAGTTTGTGCTCAAGCTGGTCGATCAGCGGGGTCAAGTGTCGGCGGCGGATGTGCAAGCCGTGCGCGACGCAGGTTTTTCCGAGGGTGAGGTGGTGGAGCTGGTCGGTGTCACGGCCTTGAATCTGTTCACCAATTACATCAACAATGCGCTGGATGTTCCGGTCGATTTCAACGCGGTTGAGCTGACGGCTTAAACAAGGTTTGATGACCCGCTTGCTGGAGAGGCAGGCGGGTTTTACTGCGTCGGTACGGCCGGCGCTAGTTGCCGGACAACGGGCCGGCGTTAATTTCGCTCAGTGCCGGATTTACATCAAAAAAGCGGGCGTCGATGCCGGTGATACCAACGCTGTTGAGCCGCTTGCTGTGCATGTCCAGATAGGCCTGTGCGCTTGCCTTGTCACTGAACAAATACACCCCGCCAGCCTTGGACTGCTCCTGATTTTCCGTCCAGAGTTTCCAGATCAATCCCGGTTCCTGCGAAATGGATTGCGCCAGTTCTTTCATGGCGATGGCCATGTCCTCGCCCCAGGGGCCGGAGTAGGGAAAATCAACATACAGCAAGGTGCTCATGGTCGGCTCCAAATCAAAATACGTGACGATCATCATACCCTGATGATGAAATGCTCCCGTATTGTCTTTTATTTGTCATGGGACGTTGAAAGCGGTGTGATTGGCTGGCCTCGCCCCTGAAGGGGGCGTATAGTTTTTGTTTTGCGATTTGCCGGTGGAAGCCCTCATGTCCTGGACCGCTGTGTTGTTGGTGGTGTGTGCTGCGTTCATTCATGCGGGCTGGAATCTGCTCTCCAAACGAGCGGCGATGGCAGGAGCCCATTTTGTATTTGCGTACTCCTTTTTTGCCATCCTGTTTTATTTTCCCATCATGTTGTGGGTGGTGTTTACCGAAGGCAATATGCCTTGGACCACCGAGACCGTGACTTGTCTGGTGTTAAGCGCGTTGCTGCATATGGGCTATAGCCTGAGTCTGCAAAAAGGCTACCAGGTGGCGGACTTGTCGGTGGTCTATCCGATTGCACGCGGCACCGGTCCCATGCTCTCTTCCGTGGGCGCCTTCATTCTGCTCGGTGAGCCGGTACGGCCTGTGGGGGTGCTTGGTATCTTGCTGGTGGTGATGGGAATCTTGCTGATTGCCACGCAAGGTCATTTGCGGCGTTTCTTCAACCCCGCTGCGCTAACCGGCGTGCGCTGGGGCATGCAGACGGGGATTTTAATTGCGGCCTATACCGTGGTGGATGCCTACGGCGTCAAAGTATTACTGATCTCGCCGTTCTTGTTGGACTGGTTCAGCAATGTGCTACGTCTGGGCATGCTGGCCCCCTTCATTGCCAAGCGTGGACGGGAAGGCTTTATCAAACTGAAGCCTTATTGGAAGCTGGCGGCAGCCGTGGGCCTGCTCTCGCCCCTGTCTTACATACTGGTTTTGCAGGCGCTGCGCCTGGGAGCCCCCCTGTCCATGGTGGCACCAGCTCGGGAAATGTCCATGATGGCGGGCACGCTGCTGGGCATGGTGGTCCTGCGCGAGAAAGCCAATGCCTGGAGTTTGCTGGGCTGTGCCGTCATGATCGCCGGGGTGATCGCCCTGACTGCCGGACCGTCTGCCTGATTGCTCTCTTGAAATATGCGGGGCCGACCCTATCTGTCTGCAATAGGGCGCGCACCTGCGCGTGGCCATCAACCCATTTTTTGCTTTTTCACCATGAGCCAGACTGACACTGCGAATACGTCCGAAACCTTGGGTTTTCAGGCTGAAGTCAAACAATTACTGCATTTGATGATTCACTCCTTGTACAGCAACAAGGAGATTTTCCTGCGTGAGCTGGTATCCAATGCGTCGGATGCCTGTGACAAACTGCGCTTTGAGGCCATCGACAATCCTGCCTTGCTTGAGGGCGACCCGGAACTGCGCATTCGTGTGGACTTTGACAAGGAAGCACGCACGATCACTATTTCCGACAATGGCATTGGCATGTCGCGTGATGAAGCCATTGCCAACCTGGGCACGATCGCCCGGTCCGGCACCAAGGAGTTCTTCTCTCAGCTGACAGGCGACAAGCAAAAAGACACCCAACTGATTGGTCAGTTCGGGGTGGGCTTTTATTCCTCGTTTATCGTCGCCGATAAAGTGTCGGTACTGACACGTCGTGCCGGCGAGGACCAGGAAGCCGTCTTGTGGGAGTCCACCGGCGAGGGCGAATTTACCATCGCGTCTGCCGAGAAAGCCGAGCGCGGCACCAGCATCACCTTGCATCTGCGCGAAGGCGAGGATGAGTTCCTGGATGGCTGGCGTTTGCGCAATGTGCTGCGCCGCTACTCGGATCACATTTCTTTGCCGGTACAAATGCGCAAAGAGGACTGGGACGAAGACAAGCAGCAGCAGGTCAAACAAGATGAATGGGAAAGCGTGAACCAGGCCAGTGCCTTGTGGACGCGCTCCAAGTCGGAAATTAGCGACGAGCAGTACCAGGAATTCTACAAACACATCGCTCACGATTACGAGAACCCCTTGGCCTGGACACACAACCGGGTGGAAGGTCGCAGCGAATACACCCAACTGTTGTATGTGCCCAAGCAGGCTCCTTTTGATCTGTGGGATCGTGACGCTCGCCGCGGCGTGAAGCTGTACGTCAAACGCGTGTTCATCATGGACGACGCTGAGCAGTTGTTGCCGGCCTATCTGCGGTTTGTGCGTGGCGTGATCGACTCGGCGGATCTGCCCTTGAACGTCTCGCGCGAAATTTTGCAGGAAAGCCGCGACGTACGCGCCATCCGCGAAGGCAGCGCCAAGCGCATCCTGTCCTTGCTGGAAGATCTGGCGGAGAACCAGCCCGAGCAATATGCTGAGTTCTGGAATCAGTTCGGTCAGGTGCTCAAAGAGGGCACGGGCGAAGATATGGGCAACCAGGCCCGGATTGCGGCCTTGCTGCGCTTTGCGTCCACGCATCAGGAGGGCTCGGCCCAGACGGTGTCCTTGAACGACTATATCGGTCGCATGAAGGAAGGCCAGGACAAGATTTACTATGTGACGGCAGATACCTTCGCCGCCGCCTCCAACAGCCCGCATCTGGAAGTGTTCCGCAAGAAAGGGATCGAGGTGCTGCTGATGTCTGATCGCGTGGACGAGTGGATGTTGTCTTATCTGCGCGAATTTGAAGGCAAGCAACTGGTTTCCGTGGCCAAAGGGGGGCTGGACCTGGACTCGCTGGCTGACGAAGAGGAAAAGAAACATCAGGCTGAAGTCGCCGAGACCTTCAAGCCTTTGGTGGAGCGTCTGAAAACCACGTTGGGCGACAAGGTCAAAGAGGTGCGTATTACGGCCCGTCTGGTCGACTCCCCGGCCTGCGTGGTGGTGGACGCCAACGAACTGAGTCCGCACCTGCTGCGCATGTTGCAGGCGGCGGGGCAGGAAGCGCCGGAGGTCAAGCCGATTCTGGAAATCAATCCAGAGCATGCTTTGATTGCCAAGGTGCAAGCCGCTGACGATGAAGCCTTTGGGGAGTGGGCGCAACTGCTGCTGGAACAAGCCATGCTGGCTGAAGGTGCCGCATTGCAAGATCCCGCCAGTTTCGTAAAACGGGTGAATCGTTTGTTGTTGAATCTGTAACCTTGTATGGACTGTGCGTAAAGCGCAGTCCGGGACTTCTTGGAAAAGCCCTGATCCTCTGTACGAGGATCAGGGCTTTTTTGTGTTTGTCAGTCGGCTAACGCGGCGCAAAAGCCCAGAATCCTCATCAGGAAGCGATAGGTATTAAGCGATTTTTCACTTTTTGTCTATCTTAATGAGAATTGATCTCAGTACGATGCGGGTACGCCACACTCTGGTACTGATCCTGCTTTTTTTCAGCAGAATTTAAGGAAAAGGCCTGTTTTGGATGGACTTAGTAATAAGAATGATTAATATTACGTTTCCTTTATTAAAAGAACTTATCAAGCAGTGAGAAGCCGCCGACGCAAGCGATTGGCCTGGCTCCCTTAATCCTGTCTTGAAAAAGTGATACCTACCATTTGGAGCTGGTATGTTGTTTGTTTCTTCCGTACCGCCTCGCCGCTTTGCCGAGACGGTTTTGTCTGCTGCCTTGTTTGCTGCCCTGACCGCGCCTGCGATGGCGCAAACCGCTGATCCGGGTGTGACCGAGTTGCAGTCGATTAAAGTGCAGGGTTCGGCAGACGCCAATGGCATAGATGGCTTTCAGGCCCACAAAGCGCAGTCGGTCAAATTCTCTGAGAGCTTGTTGAACACACCGCGTTCCATCACCGTGATTCCAGAGGAGGTGATCCGGGACCGTGGCGCGACCTCGCTGCAAGATGTGCTGCGCACGACCCCTGGCATTACGCTGGGATCGGGTGAAGGCGGCACGCCCGTGGGGGACCGTCCTTTTATCCGTGGTTATGAAGCCAGTACCGATATTTTTATCGATGGTGTGCGCGATTACTCTCGTGGCTCGCATGAGACCTTCAATCTGGAATCGGTTGAGGTTCTGAAAGGCCCCAGCTCGGCCTATACCGGCCGTGGCGGCACGGGCGGCAGCTTGAACCTGGTGACCAAGTCGCCCAAGCTCAAGGACTTTTTCCAGGTGGAAGCGGGTTACGGCACGTCGGACCAGTATCGTCTGACTGCCGACGGCAACTATGTGTTTTCGGATACGGGGGCAATTCGCTTGAACCTGATGCGTATGGGCGGCGATGTCCCGGGTCGCGATGGGGTAAAAATCGACCGGTGGGGAATCGCTCCTTCGATTGCCTTTGGCTTGGGCACGCCCACGCGTGTTACGTTGTCCTACTCCCGGCTTGAAAACAAGGATATGCCCGATCTGGGCTTCCCCTTCAAGAATGCCGCCAACCCGGGCCGTGTCACGCCTTTGGAAGCGGATCGTGACAATTTCTACGGTCGTCACAATGTAGATTTCCGCAAATACATTGCCGATACCGCCTCAGCCAATATTGAGCATGATCTCAATGATCGTTTCACGGTGCGTAACGTTACCCGTTACAGCAAGACGCTGAACCATTACCTGATGACCCGTCCGTCCTTTGACAATTGCGTGGCAGGGGCGGGTGGTGCTTGCGCGTCGGAGGGACCTGGTCTGCAGTTTCGTCGCGATGACCGGACGAATTACCGGGTGGCTGAGTCCTTGCTGAACCAGACTGATGTGTATGGCAGCTTCAATACCGGTTCGATCAAGCACGATATTGTGGCGGGTGTGGAGATCAGCAAAGAGGAAATTCACAACAAAGCCATGACGGGCGGGCCAGGCCGTGACACGGACTCGTTCTACAACCCCGACCCCAATCGTCAGTACAACTATTCCTTGCAGTACGGTCCCAAGACCAAGACAGGCGACATCAATACCCGTTCCGCGTATCTCTTTGACACTTTGACATTGAACGAGCAATGGATGGTGAATGGCGGCCTGCGCTTTGATCGCTTTGAGGCCGACAATACCAAGGACTCCCGCACCGACGATATGTGGAACTATCAGCTGGGCGTAGTCTATAAGCCCGCTCAGAACGGTTCCATCTACTTGAGTTACGGTACGTCCTCCAACCCGACAGGCGAAAATCTGGGGCAGGCTGGGGGAGCAGATGGCCCGGCAGGCGGCGCGGCCATCCGTGATCTGAAGCCCGAGCGCAGTTACAGCTGGGAGCTGGGTACCAAGTGGGATGTGGCCGACGAAAAATTGTCGCTGACCGCCGCCGTATTCCAGACCGACAAGAAAGATGCCCGTTCTACCGACCCGCTGACCGGTGATGTGTCGTTAAGCGGCAGCAATCGTGTGCGGGGCCTGGAGCTGGGTGCGGCTGGCGCGATCACGCCGAACTGGAATCTGTGGGCAGGCTATACCTACCTGGACCCCAAGATCAAGAAGTACCGCAATGGCAGCAACGTCTTTGACGGCAATCAGATGAAATTCATCGCCACACAAAGCTTCAATATCTGGACGACTTACAAAGTGATGCCCGAGCTGACCTTGGGTGCAGGCGCCACCTTTGTGGGCAAGCGGTTTGTGGATGATGCCAATCAGCTGAAGCTGCCGTCGTACTGGCGTTACGATGCGATGGCGCGCTACGAGCTGAACAAGAACGTGTCCTTCCAGTTCAACGTCAACAACATCAGCAATGTACGCATGTATGATGCTTCCCACGTGGGGATTTTTGCCAACGTGGGCCCCGGCCGCTCTTACATGTTCAATGCGTCTTACCGTTTCGAGTAAATTGCCTCGGGTAGGCTGATGGCAGATGGGCCGCCCGCGGGGGCGGCTCATCTGCTTTTTCCGCGTTCCGATGTGTGTCTTTGTTCTCGCAGGTCTCTCATGCTGATTACTATTCCCGACGTTCTCGATGCCGAGCAATTGCGCGATTGTCGCCAGGCCCTGGAGCAGGCGCAGTGGGAGGACGGACGCACGACGGCAGGCTATCTGGCCCAGCACAGCAAGCGCAATTTGCAGTTGCCTCTGGATGCGCCTCTTGCCCGTCAGATGGGCGAGTTTCTGATGCACGTACTGGGGCAGCACAGCGGCTTTATTGCCGCTGCCTTGCCACTGCGCATGCTGCCGCCACGCTTTAATCGTTACGAGGGTGGCGGGGAATATGGCAACCACATTGATAACGCGATTTTTACCGTTCCTGGCACGCCCCAGCGCTTGCGTACCGATGTGTCCACAACCTTGTTTTTCAGTGATCCCGACGAGTACGAGGGGGGCGAGCTGATCATCGAGGATGTGTACGGCACTCAATCCATCAAGCTGCCTGCAGGACATATGGTGGTGTATCCCGGTACCAGCTTGCATCGCGTAGAGCCGGTAACGAAAGGAACGCGCTATGCCTCCTTTTTCTGGACGCAAAGCATGGTGCGCCACGCGCATCAACGCAAATTGCTGTGGGAGCTGGATCAGAGCATTCAGCAACTGGCCAGGCAGAATGCGGATGCCCAGGAGCTGTCACGCCTGACGGGGATTTACCACAATTTGCTGCGTGAATGGAGCGATGTCTGATCGCCTGGAGCTTGATTGACCATGTCCCACGAACGACTGCCCCCACTCACTCACATCCCGGCCCAGATTAGCTGCCTGAGGGATTACGAATCCTATGCCCGTCAGCGTATGCGTGCGCAGGACTGGGCTTACTTCAGCACGGGGGCAGCCGATGAGCTTACCTTGCAAGACAATCTGGCCAGCTTCGGGCGTTGGGGCCTATGGCCTGCTGCTCTCAGCGAATTTGATCAGCCCTCGACCCGCTTGACGCTGCACGGGCAGTCCATGGATTACCCGATTCTTCTGGCTCCCGTGGCTTATCAGCGCCTGGCTCACCCTGACGGTGAATTGGCCAGTGTGTTGGGCGCGGGTGCGATGGGGGCGACTAGCGTAATCAGCATGCAGGCCAGTCATTCCTTTGAAGAGATCGCCGCACGGGCGCACGCCCCTTTGTGGGCCCAGTGGTACTGGCAAACGGATCGCGCCTTTACTGTGGATTTATTGAGGCGGCTCGAAGCGGCCGGTTATGCCGCGCTGATGTTGACGGTAGATGCTGCGGTCAATGGTGTGCGTAATCAGGAGCAACGTGCCGGCTTTAGCTTGCCTGAGGGGGTGGACGCCGTGAATCTGCGGGGGGCGCCCAAGCAACAGGTGGTTTTGGGTGCAGCAGGAACCAGTCCTTTGTTTGCTAGTGGTTTGTTGAATACGGCGCCGACCTGGGAGGATCTGGCCTGGTTGGTGCAGAACAGTCCTTTACCGGTATGGGTGAAGGGTGTGATGCGACCCCGAGACGCTCAGCGAGCCCTGGATAGGGGGGTCGCCGGAATTGTGGTGTCCAATCACGGAGGGCGAACGTTGGATGGTGCTCCCGCCTCTGTGGACGTCTTGGCACAGGTTTGTCAGGTCGTGCAGGGCAGGGTGCCGGTCTTGATGGATGGCGGTATTCGACGCGGAACCGATGTGCTCAAGGCATTGGCGCTGGGTGCAACAGCCGTGATGATTGGCCGTCCTTATATTTATGGTCTAGCCGCCGCAGGAGCGGCCGGCGTGGCGCATGTCCTGCATATTTTGCGGGCGGAACTGGAAGTGGCAATGGCTCTGACGGGTTGCAACACCTTGGCTGATATTGGCCCTGAACTGCTTTATCGATCCTGAGCGGGCACTGGTTGCGGCTTGGGTTCCAGCTCTTGCTCCGGCAAGCTTTCTTTGGGCCAGCCATGTTCCCGCTTCACCCTTTCCCAATCAAAGAATGGCCCCGGATCGGTCTTGCGCCCCGGGGCGATATGCTCGTGTCCACGTACTGCGGTCAAGTTATGGCGCATACGCAGGGCGCGGCTCAGACGGGACAGTTCCCGGTACTGCGCTTCTGTAAAAGGCTCGAAATCGCTGCCTTCCAGCTCGATGCCAATAGAGAAGTCATTGCAGCGCTCACGGTCTTCAAAGCGTGACACACCCGCATGCCAGGCACGGCGGGTAGTGGGCACAAACTGGATGATATGGCCCGTGCGCTGAATCAGAAAGTGCGCTGATACTTTCAGGTCCCGGATATTCTCGAACCAGGGATGAGCACTGATATCCAGCTGGTTCTGGAAGAAATCCCGAATATAGGGTCCGCCAAACTCCCCGGGGGGCAGGCTGATGTTGTGCAGCACCAGCAAGGTCGGGGTGTCGCCCTCGGGGCGCTCATCCTGATTGGGAGACAGGGCCCGTAGGACATTGGCATGAGGTTTGAGCCAGCCCTGGCGATCCAGGTCGTAGGCGTGGTGCATGCGAGCCATAGCTTCAATTGCGCGGGCCGCGCTTGGCGTGTTCCAGGCTGCACCAGGTGTGATGATTGCTCATCAGGGCTTCAGAACGCGGCAGGTAAATGCCACAGTGCGCACAACGAACCATCTCTTCGGCACCGCCTTTCTTGCGTGGGGGGCGCGTGGTCGGGTTGGGTGGAGTGCGCTTGCGGGCCTTGTTTTGTGACACGATGCGGGCAATGATCATGGCCCCCAGAATGACCACAACCCAGAATAAGACTTTACCCAATTTTCCCTCGTTGCAAGATGACGTCCAGTACAAAGTGGCTGCCTGTATAGGCGAGCAGCAGGAAGGCAAAGCCGGCCAAGGTCCAGCGCAAGGCTACCCGACCGCGCCATCCATACTGTTTTCGACCCCATAATAAGCCACCAAATGTAACCCAGGACAGCAAGGTAAAGACAGTTTTATGGTCCGCTGGCAGAAATTTACCATCTATGGCCATGGAGACAGCGGCTCCGCTCAAAATCGTGAGGGTCAGAATAAGGAAAGAGACGCGGATCAGACGAAACAGCAGCTCTTCCTGGACCAGCAGGGGCGGCATGGTGTCCAGCACCCGGCTGAACAGGCCGCGTTGCTCCTGATGAGCCACGGGGCGGTGTAGTTGACGGTCCAGCGCGGTCATCAGGACGGCATGCAAGGCAGCCACTGTGCTGAGACCATAAGCGACCAGGGCGATCATCAGGTGGATGCGCAACCATTCATTGCCCACATGGTTGACGATATGGCCCTGGGGAAAAGCCATGGCCAGCAGGCTGACGATTGTGGCTGCAGGCAGTAGAATGAGCAGCAGGCTGTCCAGACGCAGATACAGGCTTTGGAACCAGAACACCACCATACCCAGCCAGATTGCCGCCGATAGGGCCAATGCCCAGCTCAGATGCAGCCCCTGGGGCTGCACAATCGTCAGCAACAGGCCCGCTCCGTGCACAATGATGGCGCATAGCAAGGCTACCCGGCTGGGGGCGTTCAGTACGGTTCGGGTGCTGCCGCGAGTCAATGGACGCCAGAGCGAGATCGACAGCACGATGTACGCCAGTGCGGCGAGCAAGTGAAATACAATACTTGCAGACATAAGTCCCGGTTTTCCTGAAAAACGGTACGGGGCGTACCTCAAGTGGCCATTTTATTCTTATTCGTAGACCACACGATAACCTAGTTTAAGCGAACCCAGTCCTATGTTTGAAAATCTGACCCAGCGTATGTCACGTGTGGTGAAAACCATGCGCGGCCAGGCTCGTCTGACCGAATCCAATACTCAGGATATGTTGAGGGAAGTGCGTCTGGCGCTGCTGGAGGCGGACGTGGCCTTGCCGGTCGTGCGCGATTTTGTGGCACGGGTCAAGGAAAAGGCACTTGGTGTTGAAGTTGCCGACAGCCTCAATCCGGGGCAGGCGCTGGTAGGGGTTGTTCACCAGGAGCTGACCAACTTGATGGGGGCAGACCTGGGCGACAACGCCAGCGAGCTGTCCTTGGCTGCCCAGCCTCCTGCTGTGATTCTGATGGCGGGTTTGCAAGGGGCCGGTAAGACCACGACCACTGGTAAGCTGGCCAAATGGCTTAGCGAAGGCGGCCATATCCAGCATGGCCGCAAGACAGGCAAGAAAAAAGTGCTGGTGGTCAGTGCCGACGTCTACCGTCCTGCCGCTATCGAGCAGTTGAAAACCGTTGCCGCGCAGGTCGGTGTGGAGTTTCTGCCTTCCGATCCCAGCCAAAAGCCTGCAGACATTGCCCGTCATGCCTTGGATCATGCCAAACGTCATCACTTCGATGTGTTGATTGTCGACACGGCCGGTCGTCTGGGCATTGATGAAGAGATGATGCGCGAGATACGCGCGCTGTACGATTTGCTGAACCCGATCGAAACCTTGTTTGTGGTCGATGCCATGCAGGGCCAGGACGCGGTCAATGTTGCCAAGGCTTTCGCCGACGCTCTGCCCCTGACCGGTGTGGTCTTGACCAAGCTCGACGGTGATGCCCGAGGTGGTGCAGCCTTGTCGGTACGCCACGTCACCGGCAAACCGTTGAAGTTCGTGGGAGTATCGGAAAAACTGGACGGTCTGGAGCCTTTCCACCCCGAGCGCATGGCTCAGCGGGTGTTGGGGATGGGCGATATTGTCTCTCTGGTCGAGCAGGCTCAGCGCAACATCGACATTGCCGACGCGCAAAAGATTACCGACAAGATCAAGGCCGGCGACAAGTTCGACCTGAACGACTTTCGCGATCAGTTACAGCAAGTCAAAAAGCTGGGCGATATGGGCTCTTTGCTGGAAAAACTGCCTGCCCAGTTTTCTCAGGCGGCGTCCCAGCTGCAAGGCGGTCAGGCTGAGCAGCAATTGCGCCGTACTGAAGGCATCTTGAATTCCATGACTCCTGCCGAGCGTGCCAAGCCTGAGTTGCTGAAGGCGTCGCGCAAGCGTCGCATTGCGGCTGGTTCGGGCGTGTCGGTGCAAGAGGTCAACCGTCTGCTTAATCAGTTCGAGCAGATGCAGGGCATGATGAAACAGATGAAAAAGGGCGGCATGGCCAAAATGATGCGGGGCCTGGGCGGCATGGGAGCCTTGAAAGGTCTGGCCGGTAAAGGTTTCAAGGGTTTTCGCTAGGCAGCCGTTAAAGTCGGCGGGAGTGGCGTGATCCGCTTCTCCTGGAGGCTTGAGTCAATAAAAAAACGCCCGATGCACTGCATCGGGCGTTTTGTTTTGGCTTGAGCGAAAATCCAGGCCTGTCACCGATGGACAAAGACCGGTACAAGCCCGTTTTACAGGGCAGGAATACGCAGTACCTGACCGGGATAGATCTTGTCAGGATGGCTGAGCATGGGTTTGTTGGCCTCAAAAATGACCGTGTACTTGGCCCCATGGGGTGTGCCGTAATGGACTTCGGCAATTTTCCACAAGGTATCGCCTTTTTGGACGGTGTACATGGTGGCCTCGATGGACGGCTGTGCCACCGTCAACTGGTTATCGACTTGTGCCACACCCAAGGTGTTACCCAGTGCCAGTACGATTTTTTCCGCCTGTTCGGTGGAGGCAACCTGACCGCTGACCGTGACCTTATCGCCCTCTACCGTCAGATTCAGACCGTCAGCGGACAGCTGGTGTTTGGCCAGTTCTTTCTGCAGTTCGTCTGCGGTGGCTGCTTTGGCCTCATTGGCGCCAAAGAGTTTTTCGCCGACATCTTTAAGAAAACTGAATACGCCCATCGCTTTGCTCCTGAAGTTAGGGTTCTATGGCAGCCTGCTCGCTGGCAGGCCAATCCACCCATTATGACCGCATTTCTAACGGTGAAGCGGTACCGGAATGTCAGCAATTGTGCATTTTAGGAAGGGGCGTCAGCCGCCTCCGACCGCAACCACGATTTCAATCGTGTCGCCGTCCTTGATAGGGGTATTGGCATGCTGGCTTTTGGGCACGATATCGCCGTTAAGCTCTACAGCAATGCGCTTGTTCTCGTAGCCTAGCTCGCGGATCAGGGAGCCAATCGTATCGGAGTTTGCCAAAGTCTTGCTCTGGCCATTCAAGGTAATGTTCATTCTTGTCTCTGGATAGTGCCCGACAAGGGTCGGACGCGTGATTCAGATGGCAAATTTCCGGGTGGCAGCCAACAAACGGGCCAAAATACCCGGTTCGTCATAAGCGTGACCCGCGTCGGCCACCATATGGAATTCTGCCTGGGGCCAGGCGCGATGCAGTTGCCAGGCTGTATGCGCCGGAGTGCACACATCATAGCGCCCCTGGACGATTACCCCGGGAATGCCGTGCAGGCGGTGGACATTTTTGAGCAGTTGATCCGGCTCCAGAAAGCCCTGATTCATGAAATAGTGGTTTTCAATACGAGCAAAAGCCAAGGCCGCCTTATCACTGGATTTGGCGTCCAGGTGATTCTGGCTGGGCAACAGTGTAATGGTGTTGCTTTCCCACTGTGACCAGGCATGCGCGGCCCGCAGCTGTACAGCAGGGTCGTCACCTGTCAGACGCTTGTGGTAGGCCGTGATCAAATCATGGCGCTCGTTCTCGGGAATGGGGGCCAGGTACTGTTCCCACATATCGGGGAACAGGCGCGAGGCACCGTCCTGATAAAACCAGTGCAGCTCTTGCGGGCGCGCCATGAAGATGCCCCGCACGATCAGTTCGCTGACGTGCGCGGGGTGAGTCTGGGCATAGGCCAGCGCCAGAGTCGAACCCCAGGAACCGCCAAAGACCAGCATCTTGTCCGCTTTGAGCTTTTCCCTGCGCAAGCGCTCCATATCCTCAACCAGATGCCAGGTGGTGTTGTTCTCCAGGCTGGCATGAGGGTATGAGCGCCCGCAACCGCGCTGATCGAACAACAGCACATTGTATTTTTGCGGGTCGAACAGGCGGCGATGATCGGTAGAGCATCCTGATCCCGGTCCACCATGCAGGAAGATGGCTGGCTTTCCGGCCGGGTTGCCGCAGCATTCCCAGTAGATATGGTGGCCATCATCGGTATGCAAGGTGCCTTGTGCGTAAGGCTCGATCGGCGGGAACAGGGTTGCGCTCATTGTTCTTTCTTGGGCCAGTTCAGTTCAGGGGTAGGGGTGTCATTGCGCGTGAAGATCAGATCCCATACGCCATGGCCCAGACGCAGTCCGCGATTCTCAAATTTGGTTAGCGGCCGAAAGTCGGGACGAGGTGCGTAGCCCTCGTGCGTGTTGGTCAGCATGGGTTCAGCCGACAGCACTTCCAGCATCTGCTCCGCATAATTTTCCCAATCGGTTGCGCAGTGAATATAGCCACCGGGCTTGAGGCGGCTGCTGAGCAACTGAATAAAGGGCGACTGGACCAGTCGGCGCTTGTGGTGGCGTTTTTTGGGCCAGGGATCGGGGAAGTAGATGTGAATGCCAGCCAGCGAAGCAGGCGCGATCATGTCGCGCACCACTTCCACTGCGTCATGCTGAATGATGCGGATATTGCTGATCTGATTGTCATCAATACGCTTGAGCAAAGCGCCGACACCGGCGTTAAACACTTCCACACCCAGGAAATTGTCATCGGGTCGGGCCTGGGCAATTTTCTGGGTGGTTTCACCCATGCCGAAACCAATTTCCAGAATCACGGGCCTGTCGTTGCCGAACACCGTTTCCGGTTTCAGGATGTTGTCGCGGTAGCTGATCGACCACAGCGGCAAGAGGCGCGCCAAGGCTTGCTCCTGGCTGGGCGTGATGTGCGCGCGCCGATGAACAAAGCTACGGATATGGGTCTCGCCGGAATTGCTGTTGGCGACAGTGGGCGACAACAGGGATTGTTTTTCGTTGCTGGAGGTCATGGTTGGGGCGCGGGCATCGGAAACGGCTCGCGTATCAGCTAAAAGCGGGAAAGCTCTATTGTAGTGAGTCTTGCCGCCAAATTCATGTGGTGGTGGGTGAAAAAGATAGGGCGGGTGTGACGCACAGCCACCAGATCGCGCTATAATTTTCGCTTCCCTTTTCGCGGGACCGGCTGCGTTTGACGCAGACCTCTCCAACAGGGCGGGTGTAGTTTAATGGTAAAACTGATGCTTCCCAAGCATCCGTCGTGGGTTCGATTCCCATCACCCGCTCCACTTCGACTTTCCAGGGACTTCCACCGAACGCCAAGGAATGTCGCAAGTCATTGTCAGGATTGATGTTTTTCACCTAACCTCGATCCACTGACATCCAGCGAGAACCACTGACAACCGGCCCAAACTGGTACAAAAAGTGGCCCAAACAATGTGCGAGGTTCCCAATCCGCATTGTTGCTGGAGGAGCTGGCGCTAGAAGAGAACGATTGCATTCAACTCGCCTTCTGGAGTTGGACATATGCTCTCGGACCTCATGGCTCGGCAAGCCAAGGCCACCGGCAAGCCGTACTCGCTTGCCGATTTCGACGGCCTTTACCTCTACGTCTCCGCCATCGGCAGCAAGGTATGGCACTTCCGCTATTCCTGGCTGGGCAAGCGTGAGCGCATCACCTTTGGCGGCTATCCGGCCCTCTCCTTGAAACAGGCTCGCGACTTGCGTGAAGAGGCGCGGGCGCTGCTGGCCAAGGACATCAACCCGCACTCGGAACGCAAGCGCAAACGTCACGTGATTGTCCTGGCTGGCGAGCACACCTTCCAGACCATCTACGACAAATGGCTGGCCCACCGCAGCCTCTCTCTGGAAAATGAGGGCCGCCAAAGTACGCCCAAGCAGATCGGGCGCGTCTTCGCCAAGGACGTGTTTCCCGTATTGCGCCACCTGACCATCTACGACGTCACCCGCGCCCACCTGCTGGACATCATCGGCAGAGTGGAAAAGCGTGGCTCGCTGTCGGTGGCCGAGAAGCTGCGCACCTGGTTCAGCCAGCTATTCACCTACGCCTCGGTGGTGGTGCCCAACATGGGCGACAACCCGGCCAAGGATTTGGACGTGGTGGCGATGCCGCTGCCCCCGGTGGAGAACAATCCCTTTTTGCGCATGCCCGAGCTGCCGGCAATGCTGCAGACGTTGCGCAAGTACAGCGGTCGCCTGAATACGCAACTGGGTCTACGTCTGCTGCTGCTCACGGGCGTGCGCACCGGTGAATTGCGCTACGCCACGCCCGATCAGTTTGATCTGGAGCGCGGTCTGTGGATCATCCCGGTTGTCAGGCTCAAGCAACGCAAGCAGCTCACCAAGAAGAAGCGCCAGCGTTTCGCCGACATCCCGCCATACATCGTGCCACTGTCGTTGCAGGCACAAGAGGTCGTTCGTCATTTGCTGGGAAATCTGAAGCCAGCACAGGTGTATCTTATCCCCGGTGATTGGTGCCTGAAAAACCCTCTGAGCGAGAACACGCTCAATGGCGCGCTCAAGCGTATGGGCTATGAAGACCAACTCACTGGGCATGGCGTTCGCGCCACCATCTCGACTGCGCTCAATGAATTGGGGGCGGTTTCAAACCCGAAGTGCAACAGCGGTTTGAATGAAGCAGGAGTTGTTCAGTGTACGAGGGTCGAATCTTTGTCCTGCAACGCCTGCATGAACTCGCGGAAGACCTGGTAGGGCGTTTGCCACTGCAGGGTCTGGCGAGGCCGGTTGTTGAGCAGATCAGCGATCGAGTCCAGCGCGGCCTGGTCATGCACCGACAGGTCCGTGCCCTTGGGCAGGAACTGGCGGATCAGCCCGTTGATGTTCTCGCAGCTGCCGCGCTGCCAGGGGCTGTGGGG
Organism: Alcaligenes sp. SJTW-7; assembly: GCF_047716895.1. Lineage (NCBI taxonomy): Bacteria > Pseudomonadati > Pseudomonadota > Betaproteobacteria > Burkholderiales > Alcaligenaceae > Alcaligenes > Alcaligenes sp. SJTW-7. The sequence goes on from NZ_CP136682.1 coordinate 553,285, forward strand.
GTCGCAGAAGTACACCCGCATGCGCGTGTGGCGGGCCAGCTCGCGGTGACGCGCCATCTCCTTGCCCTGGTCGTAGGTCAGCGTCTGGCGCAGCGGCTGCGCGATGAGGTTGAGCTTGTAGGTGAAGGCCGCCAGGGCCGACTCTGCCGTGGCATCGGGCATGCGGCACAGCATCACCATGCGCGAGGAGCGCTCCACCAGCACGCCCACGGCCGAGGCATTGCCCGCGCCCTTGATCAGGTCGCCCTCCCAATGCCCGGGCATGAGCCGGTCATCCACCTCGGGCGGGCGCACATGGATGCTCACCATCTCGGGGATCTGGCCGCGCCGGTCTTGGCCCGCACTGCGCGGGCGGCGCGTGCTGCGGGCCTGGCGCAGGCAGGCGATGAGCTGCGAGCGCAACTCGCCGCGCGGGTGGGCGTAGATGGCGTTGTACAGCGTCTCGTGGGAGAGCTGCAGGCGCGGCTGGTGCGGGTGCATGCGCTTGAGTGTGTGGGCAATCTGGGCTGGAGACCAGCGCCACAGCAGCATGTGCGACACCACCGGCCACAGCGGGCCATGGGGATCGAGCTTGCGCGCCGGACGGGCCTGCTTGCGACGCCGCCGGCTCTGCGTGTGCGCGGCCTCGGCGCGGTAGGGCTGATCGGGCAGAGCATTGCGCCGAAGCTCGCGGCTGATGGTGCTGGCGCTGCGCCCCAGGCGGGTGGCAATGCCGCGCAGGCTCAGCCCCTGGAGTCGAAGCGCCGAAATCGCCACGCGCTCATCGGCGCCCAACTGTTGGTATCCGGTGGTCATCTGTGCAACTTACCCTATCGCAGGGCTGTTGCACTTCGGGTTTGAAACCGCCTTGTCATAATTCATCGGCCTGTCAATAAACAGGCCTGCTCGGCCTCAGCAGCTAAAAAACCATAGAATGCGTGGTAGAGACTTTTCTTGTTTAAATAGTCGCCTAGACAAGTAAACTCTTGCTCCAAATCCTTTCTCAAATACCCTGGGATTACCAACAAATCTACTTCTCGACAGATATCAATACGCCCATCTAGTGAGGTTGAAATGCCATCCCACGTATCCATCTCCCCCTCAATAAAACATTGCAGCATCTTTCTAGGTGAAGCTGGCTCATAAGAAGTTTTTCCACGGCAGAATATGTCGGAGATAGCATAAGGGCCATGCGCAAGCGCGGTTTCCTTACCACTTCTATGTATGCTCTGCACTACAACCTCTCCAAGCAATTCTGGTTGCCTGGTAATGATAAGATGGTAGATAGAGTAATGGACATGATACTCATTCAGGAAACTTATTTTACCTAAGCCATACTCTATAAATGGCGGATAATCCTTGTAGTCTTTATCGGATGTTTTCCACTTCCAGTACTTGTCGATTTCACAGTTAAAAATCCGCAGGATATTAGACTTTTGTTTTGCGTACAAAACGCCTAATTCAATACCATCTTTTGCCTCTTTAAAGTAATTACGCCCTTTTTCATCCTTGCGAGTAAATGTCACGTTTGCATAGCCAGCCAGCGAAGCACTCGTTGAATAAATAAGATTCTTGTACAAGGACACTTCGTCAAAGTTATTCCTGAGAAAAATAGTGCTCGTATCTAGATAAACACCACCATATCTTTCCAAAAGCCTAAGCCTGATAATGTCACTATGATTTCCATGCTGAACGCTAGGATCGCCAGCCTTCTCTATCAGTTGATGAAAGTACGGCGGGAGGGGTATGTAGTTTTCAATGTAATCAGGCGCGCGCTTGTCTAACGTAGTAACGATAACAATCCAATCACTGTTACTTAGCCTAGTCTCTAAATTTCTTATGTTTAAGGCATGGCCGATAGGCATGTCCTCTTTAGAAGAGTGCCAGTACAAGAAAACCACTTTTTTATTTTCCAATCTATCACTGTTCTTAATTCGGTTTAACGCATAATCGACGTCTGCGTTTTCGAATTGATTCATATCCTTAATGCCTCCAAAGTCAACCAGACCTTTGCTCTGAACAACTTCAAAGTTTCGACTTGTTGTCGGTTGCCAAATATTAAAATACCTAGTCTCAGGGTAGATAGCGACAACACCTTTATTTAGTACCTTAGAAACATGGACAAGAGATGTGTCTACTGAGATCAATAGTCCTGATTTGCGAATGATCGGAATAACACTTTCAAAATTTGTTATTCCTTTTACCAGCTCAACATTAGGCAAGCTCAAGTCGTCAACCAACTGTGAGGCTGACAGTAAAGAATTAGGAGAGTGCATAACGCCAAAGCTACTATCACGATGATACGTAGCTAGGTGTCTTATAAGAGACTTGGTTTTTTCGATAGAAAGTGACTTATCTTCCCGACTCCCGTAAGGGTTGATCAGAAAATCATAACTTTTTGAAAAACAGTCGTTCTCTACACAAAATGAAGCTCCAGCCAAAGTATTGTTCCCGCTAATTGCCATATCGACAATCGACTGGTAGATTCCGTAGATATCATTGTTTTTCGACTTATCTATGAATTCCTTACTTGACATCTTTAAGGCGCTATCTGTGCTAAAAATGACTCGAGGGTTCAAGAGAAGAACACACAGAACATCCTTAACTCCAAGCTTGCCAAAGAGTGGGACGATTGCATCACACCTTTTTACATTGAATGCGATATTAACTAGATCAAACCATCCAAAATTCTTCTCAAGTACGTGAACTGAATCTACTTGTATCACCGAGCAATAGAGCGCACGCAGTGGTTCGTTGGTAATTACACTAACTCTTACACCGCAGTGAGAAGTTAGGAATTCGATGATGGGGGCCGAAGCGATAGCGTCACCGTACTTACCATTCCAGTTAACGAAAACAATATGCCTGACGTTGCTATTTTTTTTCGTAAACCGCTTGATGAGTACAAATGACCAATCAAGAAGCCGTATCAGGAGCTCACTAAGCACAGGAAATAGAGTCTTCATTTAGAGCTGGCTCCGGTTGTTTGGACAGTTTTTCCTGACCGATAATTGGACGCCTGCGGGTGGCTGTCCAATCCCGGACGACTCCTTGACCTTGAGGTTTGCCAGAAGATTACCTTTAACAAAATCTCGCGTGCCGTTGCAAGTTTCAGGATGCGGTGATAAATGTGATCATACGGAACTAGACCCCGCCTTTGGCCAGGATCGTCTATCGTCGGCAAGACGCTGGTCAAATTCGGCGTACCGGCAGAAGGATATGAATGCGTTATCGACAGAGGTTCTATTGGACAATCTTCATGAGTTGTTAGCCACAATGCCCGATGCTGAGCGAATCCATTCGCTTAAAGCACGGATAGTGCCCGGCCTAGGCGTGGCGCAGGGAACTCTCGCTCGCCAGTTGCCACTGATCAGCCAAGGCTTCCCCGAGGTCGTAGACTGTTACCCTGGGACCATAAATATGGAGCTCGAATGTCCTCTCGAAGTGACGCAGCCCGATCATCGCACTCCTCCGCTCGCCTGGACTCCGAGCGGACGAACGACTGAAGTATTCGACCTAGTACGTATTGAGCTCGAGTTCGGCCCACTACCGACGCGTGTGCCCGCTTGGTTGTACGTTGCCCACGCATCCCCTCACCGTGGCACCCCGACCGTTCATGAGGTGATAACTCAGCAGTTAAACCTGAGTGAGGTCAGTGAGTGCCAAATTCATCTGCGCGCAAGCGCAGTAACACTGACACCCACACATTCACAAACGAAGCCTCAAGGCTGGCTGCTCACGGGTAAATAGCCCTGCCATTGGTACTTAACAACCCGGCATTTGTCAGGTACTCCCTCAGCAGCACCAAGGAAGGAGCACATTGCGGCTGGCCTAGAAACTCGTTGCCCAAGGCAGACTTGTACAGGCGCAGCCAGGTCGACGCAGGCACCTTCGGCAGGAAGGCGGCGAGCGACTCTCGGTTTCCCTCCCCGAACAACAAGCGCAGGGTGCGCAGGATTGGCTGGTAGTCCCGCGCAGACAACAGCTCCGCAACGGTATCGTCCAGCCGTTGCTCGACCACCACACTATTCAGCCGATCCTCAACCGAGGCGTCGCCTAGCGCCACCCGGGGGTCGATCGCCACCGGATAGATTGCGCGGAACGACTTTGCACCGTTACGCATGGATTCATAAAGCACTTTGTCGGCAGTAGATCCGGTAACCAACACATCGTCGCCGAAGATCACATGCACACCGCTCCATCGATAGAAATTTTCAGCCGGAATGACGTGGTCTTGGACCAGATTGACGCGCTCCCGCTCCTCGGTACTGAGGCTGGCGTAGTCCTCGCAGGGCGGCGCAATCCTGGGTAGCTTGACGTTGATGATGGTCGGCAACGCCATATGCGCCAGTTTGACGTTGACCTCCTCGACCACGAACTCATAGAGCACGTTCGCCGTGGACGGCACGTTGCGCCAACCAGTGGTCATCATCACCACGTTGTCACCACGGACCTTGGCGTTCTGGAACAGGTATGACCACTGCGAGTCTGGCCTATCCAGCTCACCACAGAGGTAGTCGATCAGTTGTCTTGCGAGATACCGGATGTCATGCACACCGCCGTATTTTGCACGGCTGTAGATCCCCGCCAGTGCTGAGGCATCGCTGCCCGTGGCCATGTCGCGAAACACCCCCGACTCGGCAGGTGTAAGGCAGTGCAGGGCAGTACCGCCAAAAATCGAAACATACTCGGTCATGCTGATCAGGTCACGTGCGAACAGCTCGGCAGCGAACGCGCGGAATCCAGTTTTCACATCATTCGCACGGGGCTGAGCGGAAGCCTGACGGAACATCGCCAACTGGACATCAATCGGGCTCTTAAGTACCTCGAACCATGGCGGAGAATTTTCGGGGTAAATCATGTTCAAGGCCGTTCAAGTCCTGCTGTCAAAGTTGCCGGTGTGCCCGGTAACGTCAGGCTGTCGAGGGAGACATCGATTCGTCGGCGCCTCTCGTAGTAACTAATGCTCTTCAGCCCCAAAGGCCTCAGGGCCTCAAGCAGTTCAGAAATGCCCGCACCAGCATCGCTCGGGGCATGGGTATCAGACCCAACCGTGAAAGGCACCCCATGTGCGATAAGCTGTGCCACCAATTCCCGAGATGGATAAGACCAAAATCCCTGAATCTCCCTGCCCGTTGCAGGGTCCAGGCTCGACTTTCGAAGACCTGAGGCATTGAGCTCGAATGCAATGCCGCTTCTGGCGAGCGGCGCCAGCAAAGGCTCGAAACGGCGCAGGAAGATGTCTTCCGGCACGCCACGCAGCAAGGTATCAGCGTGCCCTACAGCATCAAACAATCCACTGTCTAGCAGACCTTCGAGATTGGCGAAGTAGCGATCTAGAAACGCCTGCCCGGCAAGGCGTGGCAGCTCCCAGACCTTCACCATCGCTTCATCTGGAACTTCCACGTAATGAATCGAGCCGATTACGAAGTCCATCGGGTAACGAGCAAGCAGCTCGCGATTGAAGGCGTCGGTGCCTGGCATGTAGTCGAGCTCTAGGCCACACAGGATGGTGATCTGCCCCTGATAAATCTCCCGCGCCCGCTCGATGTCAGCGAAATAGCGATCAAGTTCGGACGCGAGCAGACGATTGTCCATATCCACAGGGAACGGCGCGTGGTCGGTGATGGTTAGGACGGTCACGCCTGCGGCGATCGAGGCACGAACTAACTCGTCGACAGTGCCGATCGCATGCTTCGAATAAAAGGTGTGGCTGTGTGAGTCGATCATGCAGCGTCCCACTGTTCAAGCAACCCTGCATGACCTGCCAGCTCCTTCACCAGCCAGTAGGGGTTGTTCACCTTGGCGATGATCGAACGAAGCAGGTCTGTGTTATCAAGGCGCGCCAGCAACTCGGTCAAGGGTTGCGTATAAAGTGCTCGGGTTAACGGTGTTTCCCGCACGTGGTCGACCAGCCGTTGCCAGTCGACCTGGTCAAAGTGAATGTTGCCCAGGCGCTGATTCTCGATGCCATACAGGTATATATCGCCGCTAGGCTTTACCGTGACATCCAAACCGTTGGCCTGCGGCGGTTTGTTCAGGCTGCCGAAGGTGAAGGGCTTGTTGACCTTGGACTCGATCGCTTTGATGTAGCCCAGCATATCCAGATAACCGGGGGCGGTTCCTAGAGCTGGGTGAACGAGGTTCTTGTAGTCGATACCGAAGCAATCGCCGCCCGCGGCCAGTACGTCTTCCAGCACGCTCCTCGGCTCGATGGTTGCCTCAAGCCCCCAACAAGCGAGTTCAGACTTTAGGTACTCGCGAGTGAAATCGCGATCGGTATCGATTGAGCGGAACGAGAAACTCAACCCAGAGGGTCGCCGACGCCGCAGGAAGTCCAAGCTGAAACCATGGGCCCGCCATTTGACCTTCTCGATATGATGGCTGTCTGCACTGAGGCGGATGTTGCAGGTGTCGCCATTGGTCAAGACAATCCGGTTTGTCGTGTCGTAGAACTCCTCCATCTTGTCATGTGGATAGAACCCACTGGTGATGAATTCGAAGCACTTACCACCTTCTGACAACCCAAGAATCTCGTGGAACACTTTGGCGTTGTTGAGTGGTTCGCCTTCACCACTGATGGAGATGCGCTTGACCTCCGAAGCATTGATCAACCTAGCAAGGTTTTCCCGCGCTAACGTTGATAGTTCCATGCTAATGCCCGCTTTGTGCTTGTCGGCGTACATACAGAAGGCACAGCCGATGCCGCATATTTGTGTAATGTCGATGTATAGGAGGTGTCCCTGAAGATGCATTCAAAGCCTCAATCCAACCTTGCGCCAATGCACAGGTTTTTTTGTAAACAATTTGAGATGATTGCGATGACGGATGAAATCTATGCGAACCAATACCGCCTGTCCGCGCCAAATCATTCAGCGCAATACTTTTTCTGGCCATCCGTTTATAAACATTGAGCCATCAGTTCTCAGGCGAACTTCAAGCACACGCTCGACTTCACCATCACTTTCAATCCGTGCGTCGTAACGCGTTGTCAGGTAATGAAATTGTTGATTTGTGGAGCCTGCCCAACGGCGATTTTGCTCCGGCAAATTCACCTCATACGGGCCATCTACCAACACATCCGTGTAGCGAATCAGTTGGTCAACCCCAGGCAGCTGCAGCACATCAAGCTCGTTTTTTGTATATCCACTAAATACCATCACTGACAGCCCCAGCGACTGCGCTCCTTGCGCAACAACAGTCAAGCCTTGTGCTTGCAACATGGGCTCGCCACCGAGAAAGGTCACCCCTTCAAGATCATGCGCATGGTGCGCGTCTTCAAGCCAGTCGAGAACCGATGAGGCCGAAACAAACTCACGCTCAACCAGCTGCAAATACGCGGGGTTGCAGCAGCCACGGCAACGCTTATTGCAACCTTGCACCCACAATGCTGCTCTTCGCCCCGGCCCTTCTGCTTCGGTGCAAGGTAGGCGAGATGCCATATTCAGCCAATGCACAAATTTCACTCCAGTTCGAATAACAATTTTCCACCGGCAATATGAACTTCAATTGCCTTTCCCCGGATCTGATCAGGGGCGGCCATTTGTGCAAATAGAAAATCGGCCAATGGATCAATCAGCTTATTGGTCAGTGCGTTAGGGACGCCGCGACCACCCGTTCCGCGATCCACTTCCCTGACCAGCAAGGCCAGTATCTCGGCCTCCTTAACTAGCCTCAAATCCGAAACACCCCATTTATCCTTCAGCCCTTTACGCAATGGCTCCAGCTTGGCTCGAGCGATATCAATCAAAAATCCATCATCACGCATGAAGTTGAAAGGAATGATGTTGGCTTCGCCAATGCGCCCTAGCAATTCAGGGCGCTTTAATTCATGCACGAAATGCTGTCGCACCTTTTGGATGAATGCATTGCGCACATCCTGGCTTTCATGGCTCACTTCGGCTGCGCCGATGTTTGAAGTGAATACGATGACGGTGTCCGAAAAAAGCACCGTTTCACCCTTGCCATCCGTTAAGCGCCCATCTTCAAGAATCTGTAAAAACTTGTCGAGAATGCGTGGGTGCGCCTTCTCGATTTCGTCAAACAGCAACAGGGAAAATGGCCTTTGTTTGACCGCATTGGTTAACTGTCCGCCAGCTTCGTAACCCACATATCCTGGAGGTGCGCCCACCAACCTCTGATCGGCATGTTCGTGATTAAACTCTGACATGTCGAAACGAAGACAGGCTTCTTCGTCGCCAAAGAGGAATTCGGCAATGGACTTTGCCAGTTCGGTTTTACCGACACCAGTTGGGCCAACAAAAAACAACACGCCCTTGGGAGTGCGTTGCCTGTACGAGTGTTGAAGCCCCGACAGCCCCGTGAAGGCACGCACGAGGATGCGCCGTACCGATTCAATTGCTTCCCCTTGACCTTTGACCCGACGCCCCAGGGTTTCGACAATGGTCTGAAGTTTTTTGTGATCCAGTTGTTCCCAAGGACTGTGTCTGCGTCCGTGGCGATAAAGATTGAGTAAAGACAAGGCACTTGAGACTTCAGTCTCCTGTCGTGAAAGTCGTGCGAGATTGTGAATGTCGCGGATACTCTGGCCTTCCAATCCGTCCACGAAGTCAGCCAACTCACGCCCTCCTTGCTGCAAAGGGGGCTGCAACCGAAACACTTCTTTCAAACCCAGTACAGCAGACTCACGAACCTGCCTTGTCGGCAAGGGAATTGCTATTTCCCTAAATAGTGGATTATTCAGGTAGAGCGATGGTGGCAGCACATTCAAGCCCCCGCACAGCAGCACTAGCAGTGATTGAGGCTGGCCAATGCTTTCAGCATTGCGAACCACGGCGGCATCACGAGTCGCTTGCCCCAGACGCAGCAGCCAGCCACGCTCGTTCTCACTCAGCGAGTTGACGCTACCAAACAAGTATTGCGTCCAGTCCAACACAAAAGCGACTGACTTTTCGGCGCGCGGTTGCCGCAGCCATTGTGCAGCAACAGTCAGTAAGTCATCCGCGCTGGCCGTGATGCCGTTGGATGCGGGGCTCGCCACAGGTGTAGGCGGCAAATCACCCATGTCATAGGCATTCCCCTCAGATGTGCTTTCTCTTGCGGCAGGTGGGGTAACTGAGCTTTGCAATTCCCCCCAAGTCCTCGCATCAACGCCGCTGACACCATTGACGCGGTTCCAGAAAACTACATGCTGATACCCACGCTGACGCAGCAGGTTCATCAACGCGGTAGGCAACGCTGTCCATTGCCCTGGTGCTTCGGGATCGGATGTCAAATCACCCGTATTACCGTGCAAGATAACACCGCGCCGTATGCCGCATTCGCGGCGAAAGTCTTCCTGCCACGGCAACAAAGCTGAACTCATTTGCTTCTCTCCTGTGTCGCATCAGGGTAAGGGCGAGCATCCTGATCCTGGTCGTCGGGATTGACCCAAATCACGCGTTTGTCACTCAGGCTGATGCCGTAAGCATCTTGTAGCGTTGCCATGACGGGGGCGACATCTTTCTCGCACGTTTTGCCTTTGTATTGATGAAACTTGTAGCTGAGATGACCGCTCAAGTTGACGCGGAAATCTGCTTGCGCACCAGCAGGGCGACGGGCGCGAATCAGCACTTGGTCTTCCCCTTCCGATACAAGATGCTCTGGTCCATCCACAACAAAGCCAGCTTGTTGCAGTGACTGATAAACCGCCCGCACGACTTCACGACGCTGGCTTTCGTCTACGGCAGCTTCATCTTGTTCTTGCACCAGTTGGTTCAAGGCTTCAGCCTGCTCTGCAGGAGCCAGTCCTACTGCATGAGCCAATGCCTCGCGCAACTTGGCAGCGCGTTCGCCACCGTCCTTATTCGCTTCCTGCTCCAACTGCTCTCTTTGCAGCGTCAGTACGTCGGTCACGGCCTCGCGCTGCACACGATTTTTCATTTCTTGCAATTGGCGCTCAGCGTCCACTTCATATCGCTGCCGAACTTCGCGTAAGGCGGCTGAAATTTGCGCCGAGGTCATGTTGTTGGCAGCATTGCCAAGTAGCCGCTCCCGTAGTTTCTGCAACTCGGCAAACGCTGCGTTGAGTGCGACAGGTGTGCTCCAGCCACTCAAACCCTCGCGCCATGCTGCTTCAAGTTCTGCCTTCACCTGCAACTGTCGTTCGACCTCAGCTTGCTGCGCGTTGCGGAATGCCTCAGCTGCGGCTAGCTCCGCCTCTTGACGGGAACGGCGTTGCTCACGCGCAAAGCGTGGTAATCCGTGGAATCGACCACCCAGGGAACGGCTCATATCTCTGGCAGCAAACGGGTCAGACTCCAGCAGAGCCTCCATGCGCTGAAGATCAGAACTCAGCTCACGAAACTCCGCTGGAATCACATCGCCCAGCCCTTGGCTGGCGACATCATTCAATACGCTGCGGTAGCGCTCAAGGAACGGACGCGTTGTCTCGCGCACACGCTGTCGATCAAGCTCTTGTTTGCGTTGCCGTTGAATTTGATAGCGATATTCGTCTGCCCGACTCATGGTTTCATTTCCTTTGATTTTTTCTTTTATCTTGCTTCCGTGAATGTATGCTTGGCGCACCAGCAGCAGCAGCGGGCACAAGGTGCGAAGGCGCATATGACTTGGAATCTTGCGTGTTCAGGCCAAGAGACTGCGCCTTGGTGCGTAGGTTGATGTCATTGCTCACAAACAAAACATCATTCAGCCGAAAGAATAACGCCGTTGAAAGAATGGCATGGTCGGGCTGCCTGGCATCCCATTCAGCAGGCAGTAAGGCTGCGTAGTCTGTTTCATGGCGGATACGGGACGCGCTTGCATCCAACTGGCGAATGGCCGCGCGCGCCTTGACCGCGCGAGCCTCATCTTCACTGCTCTTCAAACCATCCAACTCGCTCAGCACACGAAGCGGCACCACCAAAATATCGTTGGAGATCAGACCATGCAAAAGCTCAGGATGCTCCATCAGAGCGCTGGTATCCACTACGACGATACGATGCCCAATCTCGACTGGAGCCAGCTTCTCTTGCGCCAGAAGGCCCCAGCTTTCTACCTCTTCATTCAACGCATCCCAGAGGAGTGACGATACGTTTAGAGTGTGGAGATTCCCCGCAGCTTTGCGCCAAGTGCGAACAGCATCCAAGGCATGAGGGGTCAAGGTGCGCACATCCATTTGGCTATTACCAGCCGCTTTCAACGCCTGTTCGCCAATACTCCGATAAACGTCCTGAACGGCTTTCTGTATATCTTGCATCGGCTGCTGTATGGCGTGCGGGCCATACAGCTTCAACTCTTTGCGCTCCAATGCGTGTTCCAGCCACACTTGCCGCAATGCGATGGAGAGCAGTTCTTCTGGAATTTCAGTGGTGGAAGGCAAGGCAGATCGCAGCTTTGCCAATGACTCCAAGGCGCGAATGGGCGCCGCATGATGCAGTAGCGCGGCTTGCAGAGGCACAGCCTTGTCAGCAGGCAGCATCTGAGCCACCTGAGTCAAAAGAGAAGCGACTTCTTCAGGCTCAAGCTGATTGGGCGTATGCCTCAACGATTCATCAATGGCTCTTGCCAGAGATACTTCCCACGCAGGTTTCCAGTCTTTCCCACCAGGCCGCCACAAACCAATTGCTTGTGTAGCGGGTTCGACCAATGCAATCAGATCGCCCAGTGGCTGTTTAGCACGTGTGGCAAGCCACGGCCACACCGTTTCGCCGAGTGCATCGACATCCCGCCATGCCACGGGCATGAAGGCAATGCGTGGGTCATCAGAGTGCTCGCAAGCCCCTTCTAAATCTCTGCGCAGCTTGGCCCAAAGCTCGGTTGCAGCCTGGTCGTTCAAAGTTACCGCCAGGCCACACAGGCGCGGCTGCCCGGCCCAATAGAGGCGGAGGTTACCGGCTACTTCTACTTGAACGCTCGCCCCATCGATCTGAGGCAGAGACAAGCTACGAAATCCCGTCGTAATTCCTGCGGGGGTAGGCACAAGCAGTGTGTACACGGTCGGTTGTTTGCCATTGGCAACCAGTTCTGGTGCATTCACTTCAGACGATAAAACGATAATGGGTGTTGTTGCATCCGCTGCTGCAACCCCTTGCGCAACGATGCAGAACCGCGCCCTGGCTGTGCTCCCTTTAGCGGCAATGGGGCGGGCAGTGCGGGCCTCTCGTAAAACAGAAGAGTGAACGATGGGCAGCAAGGAATCTGGCTCGCTTGTCAGAGCATCAGCAAGCAGAACCTCCCATGCCAGTTCGAGTTGCGCTTGCTCCAGCCAACGCTGCAACGCTGCATCACGCGGAGCGCTCGCAGACAGTGCACCATCCTCGCTGCACGAGACTTCAAGTCGGCGCTCTATCCGTCCCGCTGGCTGAACAATGGGCGCGATGCGGTCTATAACTGTCGCAGGGGTTTTCCAGTCATACGTTTCCTGCGCTATGGCGCGCTCAACCTGCGGCAGCGGATTTTGCGGCCTTAAAGCTTGATCAGCGACACTAACGCGACTGAAATCACTTTGGCTGAGACGCGCTCCATCATTCTGTGTGGACTTAATCTCGTCGCTGATGGGATCATAGCGGTGCCAGACCTTAACCGTGCGCGAGCGCACCGGCAGGCTGTCGCTACGCAAAAATTGCAAGCCATCGGCAGTCAATTCAAGCTCAGTTAAAGGGGCCTCAAGCCTATCTTGAGCGTAACGCTTGGGCAGCGCTCCCAAAGCGGAAAGTTCAGATACGCAGCCTTCCAGCAGTTCACGCACATCACCTGCACCCAATTGATCGCGGAAAACGGCCAGCAAAGACAAGTTCTGTTTGTCGGGCAAATGGAGTCCAGGATCACACAGTCGCAACACCATCCGTTCAAATACTGTGGGCTTGCGCTCGGTGTGATAGGTCACATCGGATTCAATGCGATACAAGGGCAAGGGGACGGAAATTTCTGCTAGCTTCATGCGCGGCCTCCCCGGCTACCGTACTTGTCGTTTTGGGGCGCAGCCGTCCGATGAGTCGGAGCATTGAACCTGCCACGCTGTTGTTGCTGTTGGGGTAGCATCTCAGGCGACATCAATTGCCTTGCCGGAACCAGCCGTGCATCGCGCTCCAGTTGATCCAGAATGTCCTTGTAAACGGCTCGCTTCACGCTACCTGCGCTGTCCATGCGCGGCAAATCCACCTCATAGGATGCATACATGCTTTTTGCGCCGAAGACAATCAGCAAGGCCTGCGCGCGAGAAAAGGCCACATTAATAAATTCGAACCGGGCGACATTGGCCTTGCTGGAACGACGCCGGGGTTGATTGCCCGAACGCAAAGGGTCGTACCCATCGTGGCGCACCATGCTGACCAGCACGATTTCCTTTTCTTTGCCCTGATAACGAATCACGGTATTGACTTCAACATCGAGATATTCAAACCGACCATTGGAACCCTTTGGACGACGGCGGCGAATAGCAGCACGAATTTCTCGACACTGATTCGCATAGAAAGACACCGCGCCGACTTTGCGTTTGTTCGTTCGTGAGTAGCCCTGTGCAGCAGATTGCCGCTCAATTTGCTCCAGCGTTTCCGCAATCAACTCCGCCTCCAAGCGATTGGTGCGCCGAGGCTGGTTACCGTCCATATCTTCACGGTGAATCTGGTTGTGCAGGTTGTAGGTTGTGTCCACCCACAACGCATGGTCATCCGGAGTGAGTAAGGGTGAGCCACCGTTCACATTCTTCAACGTCAGTCCGTGAACACGGCGAAGCTTCGGGTCTGGATCGTCGTCAGGCCGAAGGAGGCCGCATTCCAACTGACCTTCGTAAAAGTGGTTCACCATCGCCATGATTTGCGGGTGCATTCGGAACTGCACACTGAGTCGTGCGCGGATCGCATCGTCCGCCATCTCGAAATGCGACTTGAACAACGAGGCTGTGACCATTCTCTCGAAGCGGCGTAGGTTGTCGCGGGTCAGCAAGGCTTGCGCTTCGGCAACCTTGCCAGCGCTGTTTTCCTCTGCACTGGCCGCTTCGCTTTCTTCTACTTCATCCATGAAGCTACGAGCTTCGTCGCCTTCCTGAAACAGCGGCGGCAACTGGCGGTGGTCGCCCACCAACACAGCGCGGCGCGCACGCATCAAGGGCATCAGCAATTCCAGCGGAGTGGCCTTGCTCACCTCGTCAATGATGGCAACATCAAAACTCGTCTGCCCGGCATCGTCCAACGTGCGTTCGTTTTCATTGCAGCTAATGGCCACCACATTACAGCTCGCCAGAAAATCCGCGCCCAGATGCTGCCAATCTTCTTCTGCGGCGTTGTTGCGGCTCAAATCGCGTTTCCAATCATCCAGCAACGGCCCCCATGTCTGGCGTTGATGTTGCTGGCTGGCCTGACGTTGCTCCAAGACCTTGATGACTTGGGCAACAGTTTCGACGCGCTGCGACAAGGTCGCAGCAGGTTCCAGCGGCAAGCGGTTGCCTTGCGTGATTGAATCATCCTGCAACAGGGCCTGAACCTTCTGCTCATGCTGTCTGCGCTGCTCGACCCAGTCATCGATCTTGCTTTGGGCGTTGCGCTCCTGGTTCCGCGCGGCTCGCACAAGGCCATCGTTCGGGGCTTCAGGTGCGGGTTGCGACAATTGAGCCTGCGTGGATTGCTTCACGATTTCGATGGCCTGATCGATGACCGGCCGCGTCCTCTCCAATGCAGTTAGGCTGGCATCCATTTCGTCTGCCAGTTGAGTAGCGTTCTTAATCGGAGCGCACCATTCGGACGCTTGGCGAAACAGACTGTCATAACGGCTGCGCTCCAAGCCCACACCAACCTGCTCCAACTCTTTGAGCTCCTTGCGCGCGGCTCTCCAATCATCTACGTAAGCATCGTCCTTCTCCATCTGCTCCTCCAAGGCTTTGACCTCGCTTCGGAGCGATTCAATACGTAACCAGGTGCTGGCATCCTGAATCGGGGCGCCCGCTGCTTCGCGAAGACGACGGATGTCCGCAGCAATAGCTTCTCGCGCATTCGTGAAACGCCGCCACGCGGCCAACATATGCGCCAGCATTGCGCCCCGACTGCTTGCATCGGCCAGCCAATCGTCCATCGAAAATTTCACGAGCAATCCTGCAGCCTCGCAGGAAGCAAGGCCTTGCACCAGATTTCTGGCAGGCGCTTCCACATCCCGCAAGTCGCCATGCAACGTTTCGGCTTCGCCATGCAGCAAGGCCTGAATGCTGTGTAGGCGCTGACGTTTGGCCTTGTCCTCCTCCAGCAGCGCGCAGGCAGCGTCATACGCCTGCTGTGTCTGCGTTGTCTGGCTGCGGGCCGATGCAAAGTCCGCTTCAAGCTGCCCGCGTCTGCTGGTCAGCTCCTTCTCGTCGTGCAACACAAAAGCCGCGCGGTCATGCCACTCCAGCAAGAGACGCAAGTCTTCGTCAGCACGCTTCCACACTACAAGACGGTCTTCGGTTTGCCCGGCCAAGGCCTTGTAGTAACGCTGCAAGGCTGCCTGCCCCGCGAAGGCTGCTCCATCTTCTGTCACCTTGCGTTCATTTCGTGCCAACCGCACTACGCGCAAGGAACCGTCATGCCCCAACCTATCCAGCGCATTGTCCACTGCGGTATGCGCCTGAGATGCCAGCAGTACCCGCTGCCCGCGCCGCGCCAATTGGACGATGGCTTCCGCGATCACTGTAGTCTTACCCGTGCCAGGCGGCCCTTGAACCAAGCATAAATCCGGTGCAGACAGAATCTTGACCACGGCTTCTTTCTGGGCCGGGTTGAGCTTGTCATTGGCCCACTGCGTAACCGGCTCCAGACGCTGCGGTACGGAAACCTGTGCAGCTTCGAACAGATAATCAGTCAGATACGGCGCATAGCCGCCTTGCTCCTGCAGCTGCCGCAACGCCTGTTGATGGCGCTTGATCAGGCTCATGTCGCCTGCCGTTGAAATGGACAGAAAACCGGACTCCGGAATTTGACTCAGGATGCGCTGGCGCAGGGCATCCGGCTCCTCGGCATTGGCGAGATCATTCGCGTCGTCTTCGGTCAGTGAGACGGTCAGCTCGGCAAATACGGGCGTAGGCCAAGGACATTCCGGCAAGTTGTCGTCCTTGGGTAATTGCCGATCTTTCGGCACCGATGCAGGCTCCGAGAGTTTGCCAGCTTGCCCTAGCCGAGGAAGGCGGCGCTCCTCCCGTTCAGGCAATTCGAACACCCACGGTTCTTTGGATTGACCAACCTGAAACGCCACCAGATCATCCCGCCCCAAAGCCTTGCGGTCTTTTTGCAAAGCCTGTGCGCTCTGCGCGACCAAGGAAAAAACCAACTGCTCGTCACGCCATTCACGGCTGATGTAGCGCAAGCCGCGCGCCTTGTGGCGGATGAGGCTTTCTTTCCATCGAAGAAATTCAGTCCACTCGGTCAACTGCTTTTCGGTTTGCTGCGTGATTGGTGGCAAGTCGGCCAGCAGTTGCGGCGTGAGCAGATTATTGACGCGCTGAATGCGCTGCTGGCCCGGCGTGAATTGCAGACTGTCATGCACGGCAAATGCAGTGACTTCGCGCTCGAAAGATCGCGCAGGCAGATCGGCGGTCTCGATGAAGCCGTTTATGAGAAAGAGTGGCGAAGAGGATTCGGTGGGCCAACTTCCCGTGGCGATGAAGGCGCATCCTTCCGGAAAAGGCCAATCCCGCCCAGCGGCGTTAACTCGAATCGCCATCTGTGCGTATCGTGGATTCTGCTTGTCCCGCTGCCGATTGGAAACATAGCCCGTGATTGGCATATTGTTTGGAAAGAGCAGCTCATATAAAACTTCCACCCCTTCACGGCCATTGCACCAGTTTTTGAATGTCTGATGGCTGCGCTGAATATCGGCGATAGCTCGATTAATTCCTCTGTTACCTAGGTCAAGCGCAATATACAAATTCATCAAAAAACATAGCCTTGTTAGTCGTCATACGGATTGTTGGGGTCATGCGGGTCGAGGCGATACCCGTCCGGCGAGTACAAGCCGAATCCTGCTTCACCATGGCGCAGTTCGTCGCGTGGTTGCGAAAAATCATCACTGCTTCTGCGAAAACCGCGAGAGACAAGCAGCAAGCCCACCAGCAACAGCGTCATCCAGAAAGCTACATAAAACAGCAATCCCAACACAACCAGCTTAATCGCCCACACGAACACGGAGGCACCCGCTTGCGGCACTCCCTTCGATACCAACCAGTTCGACGCCCGCCGTTCGCCACGCACATAGGCGCGCCATCCACGGCCAAGGGTGCGTCCGAGGCGTTCTGCGGTGCTGGTGCGGGTCGTGGTGTTCATGGTCGTCTCCGGCTGCTTCAGGACGCTTCGTCATCCGGTTCCATCGGGCCGGGGTCGGGTTCCACACCGATGCGATAGCGGGCAACGAAACGTGGCCAATCCACATGGTCAACCAGGTCGATGTCCTCGATGACGCTGACTTTCGCGCCCGCACGCTCGAACAGGGCGATGCTCTTGGCGGGATAGTTGTTGCGCGACGGATAGAGCACGCCGTCGAACAGCGGCTGGCCAACTGCTCCAGATTCAGGCCAAAGTAGCCCGCCATGACGCCCGGTGCTGTGAGATCCGCCAGAAGCACGTCAGCCACCACGCCTACGGCGCGCACCATCCGGCTCTGGACTTCTTTCAGCGCGATCGAGCGTTTCTTGTCCGCAAGCCACTGATGTTTGTGGAACACCGACTCCATCAGCGCCGTGGGCAAGTCGCGCCCCAAGTAAAGCACGCCGTAGGCCCGCGTCGGGTCATCGTAGCGATTGGTGCGGCTGCGGCCATAGTACAGCGGGCTGCCCCGATAGACGACGCGGCTCACATGCTGGAGCAGTTCACCGGCATCGATCAGGAAGGATGGCAACTCGCGGTTCATGACGGTTTCACTTCAATGCACCTGGACGCCCAGCACGTTGAACACCGCCTCGGCCACGTCGTCGATCGTGCCATGCGTCACCGCATCCAGCGGCGAGCGACCGCCCAAGCCTTCGAGCGGTTCGGACAGTGCGCGGTAGATCGTCCAGTGGTCGATGCCCTCGACCTCCTGAAGTACGGTTTGGGTCAACTGCTGCTTCACCGGGTCGAGTTGCCAGTCGGGCAGCTTCTGACCGCGCGGCCCCACGTTCAGCGCCAGCAGCCGACGGGCAACGATGTCCTTGTAGATCTGCTGGCGGGACTTGTCCGCCAGTTTGGCGAACTCGGGGATCGGCAGATTGTGTGGCTGGTTGAAGGTTTCCAGCAGCACGGCGCGGCCACGCTGGACGTCGGTTTTACTCGGTGCCCAGCGCGTTTCGGCACGCAGCGCGGCCGCCTTGCGTGCAAGGGCCTGCTCCACCGTCTCACCCTCCAGGTTGGCGGGCAGTTTTACCGCTTCCACACGCTCGTGGACGAACGCCTGCAACTCGGCCGCAAACGCCTTGGCGTCCCGGATTTCGACGGTATCCGCGAAGCGACGCACATCCTTCACCGTGACGCGCGGCAGACGGTCGGCAATGAATTCAATGGCAGTGGGCATGGTCATCTCCCAAGTAGGTTTGAGACAGGATTCACTCTAGTCGCCCTTGTCGCATTTGTCAACTTAGACGCCCGGAGTGAAAGCAACCTACCTGGCGGAAGCAGCGTTCCCGCAGCATAGGCCGAGGCCAGCGCCGGGTCGCCGTTCAATCCATTCGAGCGGGTTCCACATTGACGCTGGAGCCGCAATCCGCGCCCCGCTATACCGAAACGGTTGAAGGCCAAAGGGCCGAAATGGCAAGGGAATGGGGTGCAAGGGGAAAGGCCCTACCCGAAAAGGCGAAAAGGCCTCCCGCTTGGCCCGCCACCAGGACACCCACATGCTCTCTCTGTTCCAGCGGAAACGGCCTCCGGTCGCTGCCGCTCCATCGCCAGCACCCACCACCGACCTCCCGAAAGGGCTGATCTGGCCGGAATCGGCCGCATCGCTGCTGGCGACACCGCGCCGGCAGAAGCTGCTGGAACACATCTGGCAGCGCACCTCGCTCTCGCGCAAGCAGTTCGCCGCGCTGTACCGCGCGCCGCTGGAACGTTATGCCGAGCTGGTTCAGGCTTTCCCTGCCTCCGAAGCGCATCACCACGCTTACCCAGGCGGCATGCTCGACCACGGGCTGGAAATCGTCGCCTACAGCCTGAGGCTGCGGCAGTCTCATCTGCTGCCCATCGGCGCCAACCCAGAGGATCAGGCCGCGCAAGCCGAGGCCTGGACTGCTGCCGTCGCCTACGCCGCACTGCTGCACGACATCGGCAAGATCGCCGTCGATCTGCACGTCGAACAGGCCGACGGCAGCACTTGGCACCCGTGGCACGGCCCGCTGCACCAGCCATACCGCTTCCGCTATCGTGACGATCGCGAGTACCGGCTCCACAGCGCCGCGACAGGCTTGCTCTACCGGCAACTGCTTGACCTCGAAGTCCTGGACTGGCTCAGCTGCTATCCGTCGCTGTGGGCGTCACTGCTCTACGTTCTGGCCGGGCAGTACGAGCACGCCGGGGTGCTGGGCGAATTGGTGGTGCAGGCCGACCGTGCTTCCGTGGCCCAGGAACTGGGCGGCGACCCCACACGCGCCATGGCCGCGCCCAAGCACGCGCTGCAACGCAAGCTGCTCGACGGACTGCGTTACCTGCTCAAGGAGGAGTTGAAGCTGAACCAGCCCGAAGCCTCCGATGGCTGGCTCACCGAGGATGGTTTGTGGCTGGTCAGCAAGACGGTCTCGGACAAGCTTCGGGCGCATCTGCTATCCCAGGGCATTGACGGTATTCCTGCGAACAACACCGCCGTGTTCAACGTGCTGCAGGATCACGGCATGTTGCAGCCCACAGCAGACGGCAAGGCGATCTGGCGCGCTACCGTGACCAGTTCCACCGGCTGGATCCACTCGTTTACGTTGCTACGGCTGGCACCCGCGCTGATCTGGGAATCTGGTGAGCGACCGGTGCTCTTTGCCGGGACGGTGACGATCGACACGCCCCCCGCAGGTGAAGATGCCGAGGTAGCGGCCATCCTTTCTGCGGACGGCGCGACGTCCGCTTTGGAGAACCAAAACGCTCCGCCAGCGGAAGGTAGTGGCATCGCATCGGCCCCTCCATCCAAGGCCCCGGCCAGCCCCGACGTCATGGAGGACATACTGGCGATGGCGGGAACGGGAAATTCGCCAACCACCGATCAAGATGTGGAAACCGCCCCGGACGAAACACCCATCGTTCTTTCCGATACGCCCCTACCGACCTTGGCCGCCGCTGCGCCTTCGCGGCCGGCCTTCACGTCCTCGACGGCACAGCCATCCGGCGAGCACTTCATGGCGTGGCTGAAACAGGGCATCGCCACGCGGCGACTCATCATCAACGATGCGAAAGCGCTAGTGCATACCGTGAGCGACACCGCCTACCTGGTCAGCCCGGGCGTATTTCAGCGCTATGCGCAGGAACATCCGCAGGTAGGCAAACTGGCCAGGCAGGAGAGCCTGCAGGATTGGCAGTGGGTGCAGAAGCGCTTCGAGCGGCTGCAATTGCATCGCAAGCAATCCAGCGGGTTGAACATCTGGACATGCGAAGTCACTGGCCCCAGAAAATCACGGAAGCTACATGGCTACCTGCTTCTCGAACCCAGCTCGATATTCAGTGATGCGCCTGCAAATAACCCATTCTTGAAGCTGGCATAATTTACGCGAACTTCCTGTGCAATTGCTCGTGGCTGCCGCCATCTGCACACCGGCCCCTGCGCGAGATTCGCTCGGCTGAGGCTCATCGCTAAGCAGGTCATGGATTGTTCCAGCAACCTGGGCTTCGCGAATCGAAGAACGTCACATCTGTGGCAGGCAAGGATCGGCCAGCAGCCTTCAGAACTTGGTGGCAGAACGCTTGCTGATCTCCATCTGGCTGACCAGTGAAAACCGAGACGGCCATTCGCTTTGGCTTATTCGCCGCGATGGCATCAAGCACATGTTGGTCTCGTTCGTCAAAGCTCCAGCCATAGACGACCAGACCCTCCCCGAGCGCCGGCAGCACCTCCTCATACACATTCGTCAGATAGTGACTCCGGCGGATCGCAGCGACCTTCTGCTGACTGGTTCCCTCGCTAACGAACACCGGCACATAGTGCCCGGACGCCCACCTGCGGGTGATCGTGTCAAGCAAGTCACCTGCAGATCCTGCCCCAACTGCGAGCTTTGTCTCATCACCAAGGTAGTTACGCGCAACCGCAAGACTGCCGTGAGGATAGAAAACCAATGTTGCTCCTCCAGCAGGCCCATAGGGCCGCCGCAGATATTCCCAGTCTGTCTGGAACTCGCCGCCGTGGAACGCATCCTTGAACCAGCTGCCATTTGCCGCATTGAACAGCAGCATGGCCCAGTACAGGGTGAGATC
Source organism: Alcaligenes sp. SJTW-7 (assembly GCF_047716895.1). Lineage (NCBI taxonomy): Bacteria > Pseudomonadati > Pseudomonadota > Betaproteobacteria > Burkholderiales > Alcaligenaceae > Alcaligenes > Alcaligenes sp. SJTW-7. The sequence continues at coordinate 574,575 of NZ_CP136682.1, forward strand.
GTAGTTCAGGCTAACGACGGTCGGAAAAACGCTGGCAAACGCACCCATCCGTTGTAGGTCGGCGGCGACATCGGCATGTATCGGATGCACACTGTGCACAGCTTCGACCAATGCCGTGCGCACTTCCGCATAAGCCGCAGAGATGTCGGCAGACGGTGATCCCAGGGCGGCGTTGACGTGCTCCGCATACCAGCATGCGAGCAACACATGCTCAAAGTCAGTCGTCCCGAGCTTGGTGAATATTGGCGCAGTGGTTGCGAGCAACCCTTTTGCGTCGGCAACGCTGTGAAGTGTTGGATATGCAAACTCCTTGTGGATGGCGATGCTGGCGCCGTTGCCCAGAAGGAGGGAGCTCCAACTTTCCGCGCTGATGCTTGCCCAAGTGTCGATTTCGATTCTGTCCATGTTCTTTCATGTACCCGTCTTCATCGCGTGGTCTGGCACGCAGAGTCTCAGCTGCAAGCCGCTCACATCAAATCGTGCCTCGCAACGCGACAAACTGGTTACTCGGTCCTTCCGACCGGAGGGTGAGGCTCGGGCTGTTCGCCACCAAGTAAGCCAAAGGCCGCGTCAAGTTGAACGGGAACAGCACGGGCAGCGACTGCAGGCTGGGCACTGAAACCGGCTTGCCGGCGTAGCGCACGACAGCTTCGATCAGCCAAACCGTGAGTGCATCGTTGTCGATGCCCGTCTGTGGCAGGCGAATGACCCGCTTGCCTTTCTCGACCCGTTCCACCGCGCCCCAGCTCGCCTGACTCTGAATCACCATGTTGGTCATGCGTCGGGTGCCTTCGCGCTCCCCATAGGTTTCGCTCATGCGCCGATGCACTTCGGCGGCTGCGCAGTCGCCCTGGATAGCGGACAGGCGGCCCACCAGCTCGGCCACCTTGCCAAAGAACGGGTAGGTCGCCACGGACATGCCCCAGCACAGTGCTGAGACGGGAATGTCCGGCTGCGTCTTGTGGATGGCCACGCCGCGATCGGCGTATTCGACCAGTTCGGCACGCGGCTCCAGCCACAGCCGATTCAACACGGTACGCGTTTTCTTCTTGGCTTCCACGCCAAGCTCGGCTGCATCGAGCAGTGCATTCAGATCATCTAGCCCAGCCACGCCTGCACGTATATTCAGTGCCGCAGCCGCCCAATCAAGCTGAATGAACCGATCAAAGCCTATTTTTGGGGCTGATGAATTCATTCGGTACCTATCACATAACTGACTTTCACAAAGGGCACGATCAGTTCTTCGACCGACACCCCGCCGTGGACCACCACCTGGTCGCCCTCCGGCACAAAGGCGGTTCGTCCGCCTGCGAACAGGGGCATGAAATTCGCGGGAAGGCCTGCGACGTCCAACTTGACCGTGTTGGGATAGGCCGCTGCGGAGTCGGCCAGCAATGGCTCACTCCGATACACCCGCACGCGCTCGCCGCGCGTCTCGGCAATCACGCCCTGGTTGGGTCTGCCGACGCCGGTGGACTCCACATTGCCGTGATCCGCCGTGAGGTAGATGTGATACCCCTTGTCCAGCAGCATCGAAAACAGCCGGTCAACGAAACCGGTCGTCAGCCAGTTGCCGATCCACATCGCCACGTCTTTCTTGGATCGTTCCTTGTGGAGCCGCTCATCCACCTCATCGATGACCAGGCCCACGACCTTCGGCCGCCGGTCGATCAAATCGACTTCCAGTGCATCGAGCTGACTGACTTGGCGCAGTGCGCGTCGATACATCACCTCATTCGAGTTGACGCCTTCGTTCTGCCAAAACGTCTTCCACAAGGATTCCTCTTTGTCCGTTCGGTCGATGGAGTCCTCGAACTCACGCGGCTTCAGGCCGGAGAACAGCGCCTGGCGTGACACCGATGTCACCGTCGGCAGCCATGCGAACGCGGTTCCCTCGTCAAATGCGAAGCGTTTTGTGGTGGCAATCAGCCGCTCGCGGATCTGCACCCACTGGTCAAAGGCCAGCCCGTCGAAAACCAGCAAAGCGAGCTTGGTTTCCCCTGCGGATCGCCGATGGCGCAAGAAGCGCGGCACGTGGTGCACCATTACCGGGCCTTTGCTCACCGGCTGCAGGATCAGGTCGGCGTAATGCTTGGCCGCGACCCAGGCTTGCAGACGCTCGTCAGATTGCGCCTGCAAGGTCTTGATCCGCTCTCCGATCTGTTGAGACAAGACCGGCAGGCTCGCGCTGCCTTCGGTGCCCGGCAGGCCCTGCATGCGGGCCAGGATTTCACCGTAACGCTTGGCGAATTCGCTCCAGTCCTTGTGCGAAGAGGCTGCCGTTGGCGTCGTCTCGATCAGACCATCGATGCCTTTGAGTACCAAAGCCTGCAACGCCGCCGGGTCCTGAACAATGCCAGCCTTGATCCAGCTCGGCATCCTCGCCGGAACACTGTGCACCGCCAGCGGATGCAAGCTGCCGTCGAGAAACATGGAATCGACCAGCACCTGCACATCGGAGTGGTCGAACGGAATCTCGATCTTGGCGATGCCGTCTTTCTCAACATAAGCGGGTGGTGGTGGCTCCCCTGTACGCGTGCCATCAAGTCCCAGGGTCGTCAGGTAGCGATACCACGCATCCTGCACCACGCGCAGCAACGCACTCTTGGAAGTCAGCCAGGTGGCGACGGGCAGGTCTGCGAATAATCCCTTGCCCTGGATGATGCTTGCCGCGTGCTGGGCGAACAGGGGCGGCAACGAGCGGTTGGCAAAGTGCATCCGCAGCAGTTCGCGCCAGAAGTCCACCGGGTTACGGATAGACCTGGGCGCAAGCTGGTAGACGTGTTCAAGGATGAAGTCCTTCGATTCGTTCTCGCCGCGCGCAGACTGCAATTCGGTCTGGTGGGCATGAAACAGCCCGGCAAAATGCTCCGGCTCGACTTGCTGTACCGCGCTGTATGCCAGCCTGGGGAAAATCTCAGCAAGACTGAGCCGAACCACGCGCCCGTGATGCACGATGTCCCACGGCAAGGCATTCGCATCGGCACTGCGCAAATGCAGAACCAACGAAGGCGCTGGCCCCTGCTCCCCCCGATCCCATGCTGCGCGGTAGCGCTCCTCGTACTCCGCACGGAAGGCGAATGGGTCTTCGTACAGCATCAGCTCGAAGCCTCGGCTGCGCAGTTCGCTTAGCAGCTTTTTGTCCAACAGCACGTCGTCGGGGTCGCAGGCCACCCACAGCCGGGTGAGATCGACCGTGAAGTGACTCAGGATGCGTTCCGTCCAAAGGCTCATGCCTCACCTCCGACGCGCACCATCATCACGGCGTTCAAATCCGGCACGCTGGCCTCCATGTCGTCCAGGGCGGCCATGCGTGCATCGTGTTCCTGTTGCAGCCGCTTGCGGCGGTGCTCGCGCACGGCGGGCAGGCCGATTCGCCCAATGGCCTGGCTCCGGGCCTCGAAGGCATACAGCGCTCGTTCGCGTTCTTCCTTCAACCGGGCGCGGTGTTCGGTCAGCAGCTCGGTGAAGATTCGCTCACCCTGGGTACTGGCCGCTGCATGGGATGCTTCAAACCACTTCGCAGACGCTTCGGCACAGGTCACGGCGTGCACGTCTACAGATTCAGTCAGCAGCAAATCCCACACGCGCTTGGCAGTCGGCACGAAGGGGCGGCCTTCTTCGTTGATGAACACCGGCAGGAAGCGCTTGCGGCTCAGGCCTTCTGCCGCCAGGCTGATTTCCCACAGCGACCAGATGCCGCGCACCGAATCCGGCAAACCCGTCGCGCGGATCACCGGCAGCGGCTGCCCGGCGACAAAGCGCGGCAGCTCGCTGATCACTGCCCGAGCGCGCGGGTCTTCCATGGTGACCCATTCCAACTCCGGGTTCTCATCCGCCGTGCGCGCGTCAAAACAGGCCTGGGCCGACTCGCTGCCGTCCGCCCACTTCACTTGCCACGCCTTGCCAGCCTTCGTTGCCGAGCCGCCGCGCGCAGCCAGCCCGTTGATGATGGCCCGTTCCAGCCAGAACTGCGCCGGGTGATCGAGCCACTTGCGGGCATCCTCGACGTCCAGATCGTGCTCGGTGGTGAGCAGGTCACTGTTGTTCTGGGACTCTGCCAACGTTGAGCGCAACTGCGACACCACCGCGTCGCACTCCTGCTCGATGGCTTCCGGGTTCTGCAAGCCATGCACGAACAGCTCGTCGAAGATCGGGTCGGCTTCGACCGAGTCCATCACGTCGGCCGCCTTATCGACGCCGAACTCCTGCGCGATGACCTCCAGTTTTTCTTCCAGCACCTGGCGCACCCGGTGCTCCACCGTGTCTTCAAGCACGAAGTTGATGGCGCGGACCACATGCTTCTGGCCGATACGGTCCACCCGGCCAATGCGCTGTTCGATCCGCATGGGGTTCCACGGCATGTCGAAATTGACGATGACATGGCAGAACTGCAGGTTCAGACCCTCACCACCGGCGTCCGTCGAAATCAGCACGCGCACATCCTTGGAGAACACCTGTTGTGCCCGCGTGCGCGCTTCCAGATCCATGCTGCCGTTAAGCGTAGTCACCGAGAAACCACGGCTTTCCAGGAACTCGGCCAGCATGGCTTGGGTGGGTACAAACTCGGTGAAGATCAGCACCTTCAACGCCGGGTCGCCTTCCTCTTGCTGCAGCTTGTAGATCAGCTCCAGCAGCGCTTCGGCCTTGGCGTCGGTGCCGGCGGCCTCGGTTTCGCGGGCCAGCTCCAGCAGCATCTCAACTTCGGACTTCTCCAGCTCCCAGCCACTGGACTGCATGGCCAGATCCACCTGAGACTGGCCGTCGAGGTCTGCCCATTCGTCGGTGCTGGTGTGCTCAAACAGGTTGGCCTGCGGCTGCGGCGCATCGAGCAGGGCCTGGCGCTTCTCCAGCGTGGTGCGGATGGCCGCAGTGCTGGATGTCACCAGCCGCTGCATCAGGATCATCAAAAAGCCGATGTGGCGCTGCTTGGCCGCCATGGCCTGGTTGTAGCCGTGGCGCACATAGTCGGTCACCGCCTCATACAGGCGCTGTTGCGCGCCGTGCCGGGCCTGCCAGGCGACCGCCTGCAGCCGGGTCACGCGCGGCTTGAACAGCGGCTGGCCTTCGGCGTTGATCGATGCGCGCTTTTCGGTGCGAATCACGAAAGGCCGCACCCGCTCACGGTTGACGCTGCCCTCGTCCGGGAAGGCTTCTCGATCCAGCAACTGCATCAGCCGCATGAACTGGTCGGTCTTGCCCTGGTGCGGCGTGGCCGACAGCAGCAAGAGATAGGGCGAGGCTTCAGCCAGCGCTGCGCCCAGCTTGTAGCGGGCCACCTGCTCGGTGCTGCCGCCCATGCGGTGGGCTTCGTCGATGATGACCAGATCCCACGACGCCGAGATCAGGTCCTCGAAGCGCTCGCGGTTGTAGGTGTTGAGTTGCTCCAGGCTCCAGCCTCGCCGACTTTCCATGGGTTTGACCGAGTCCAGCGAGCAAATCACCTGGTCGTGCATGCGCCACAGGTTCTCTTCCTCGCCCGCGCCGCCGCTGCGCCACTGGCGGAAGGCCGCCAGCTCGGACGGCTCGATGAACTGAAACGTCTCGCCAAAGTGCAGGCGCATTTCCGCCTGCCACTGGCGTACCAGCCCCTTGGGCGCCACCACCAGGATGCGCTTCACGCGGCCACGCAATTTCAACTCGCGCAGCACCAAACCGGCCTCAATGGTCTTGCCCAGGCCCACCTCATCGGCCAGCAGGTAGCGGATACGGTCGCGGCTGATGGCGCGGTTCAGTGCGTAGAGCTGGTGCGGCAGCGGCACCACGCTGGACTGGATCGGCGCCAACAGCAGGTTGTCCTCCAGTGCATCCAGCAACTTGGCGGCGGCTGTGGTGTGCAGAATCTGCTCCACACTCGGGCGCACGCTTTCCAGCGCGGCCAGGTCAACCGCCCGTGCACGTACCACCGCGTCCTTGGCGGGTAGCCACACGCGGTAGGCCACCTCGCCCCACACGTCTTGCCGCTCGATCACCCGGCACGGCGATGCCTGCCGGGTGAACCAGCACCAATTGCCGACGGTGAAGTCGCGCCCGGCTTGCGTCATTGGCCCACCTCATCGCGCAGCGCTCTGCCTTGCGCAGTCAGGCGATAGCGTTGTTTGCTGCTGTTAGGCTTGTCCGGGATGGTCATTTCGACCAGTTCCAATGCCAGCAAAGGCGTCAACACCACCTCGCGGAACTTGCTCCTGTTGCTGCGACCGACCCACTGCATCAAGGTTGCCACATCGTGTTCATCGGTCATCTGAGCCAACAACCTGTGTTGCTCGGCACTGAGTCCCAACTTAGGCCCGACTTGGTCCCGACTTGGTCCCGACTTGGCCCCGGCTTGATCCCTGGCCTGCGCTTGCGCCTCTTGGGCAAAGCGCTGACGAATCGCCTCGCGGGCCTGAAACTGGGTATCGCTGAGCGGATCGAGCAACTGCTGCCGCACCAGATGGTCGGCCACCGCGCGGGCTTGCTGGGTGGTGCTGATACCCAGGCTGCGGATTGCCGTGAGGGTGAGCGGTTCCCCATCTGGCAGCGACAGCGACAAAGCCAGCACATCCGCTTGCTCGGGCGTCAAGCTCGCCCCTAGGGTTTGGCGCAAGCGCTGCATGGCCTCGGTGACCAGGGGCTTGTTTACCAGCACCAGCTCAAAATCCTTGCGCGCCTTGTCGTTCTTCAACTGGGGTGGGGTGCGCCCCAGCTCATGCCAGTTACGGAAAATGGCGCGAATACCGGTGCCGGCCTGATCTGACAGGCCAATGCGCCGGAATGCCTTCACGATGGCAGGGTTGCGCACTTCCTTTTCAGTGGGGTCCAACAACTCGGCTTCTGTAGCGAAGGCATCGCCGGGGTTCCAGAACACCGTGCGGTCGGTAAATAGCTTGATCGATGCCTTGCGCCCGTGGTCGCCGTAGTCCTGGTGGATCAGCAGGTTGATGGCGGCTTCACGGAAAGCCACATAGTCGGGCGGATCATCGTTGCGGCGCAGGGTGGCCGGATCGAGCGAGAACGGATGTTCGGCAATGCGCATGTAGCGCGCCACCAGGCCCTGCCAGGTCTGAAAGACGTTCTCCTCGAATACATAGCGGTCATGCCAGCGCTGCTCGGCAGACCACTGCTCAAAAGCCGTGTCGATGCGCTGATAGTCCAGCACCGGCCTGGGCAGAATTTGGCGCACAAAACGCCCCGTGCCAAATAGCAGCACGCCTGCGCGGGTGGGGTGCAGCTTGCCGCCTTGCTCGACCACGAAATTCCAGTTCAGCAGGAAGGCAATCGGGTCGGTGATCTCGGCATGCTCCGGGTTACGCCGTGCAAACTGGGCCTGATACCACTTGACGGTATCCAGATCGAAGCAGGTGTCCGCAGCAAGCTCGGTCAGCACCGTGCCGTCATACCGCTCTTGTGCCGCGTCACGTAAAAAACGCTCCAGTTCGCTTTGGGTGAACTGTTCGTCGCCCGCGCCACGTCGCAAATAACTCTGGCGCGGGTCGCCCTTGAGGTAAACCGGCTTCTCCAGGCGCGGCATTTCCGGGATGTGGAAGGCAAACACATGCTTGCCGTCCAGTTCAAAGCGATGGGGCGTTACCCTGATCACCCGATTCAGTTTCTGCCCACCACGCAGTACCGCCAGAAAATCATTCTGAACCTTGTCCGGCTCTTCAACGCCGGTCACTTCCAACCGGCCATTGACCTCACTGACACCAAACACCAGCCAGCCGCCTGCCGTATTGGCAAAGGCTGAAACGGTTTTGTAGGCATCTTCCGGCACGGCACGCTGGGCCTTCTTGCACTCGAAATCGTTCCATTCGATGCCGTTGAGTCGTGCCAGCAGTTCATCTTGATTCATCGAGCGGCTCCGCGAGGTGTCATCAGATACCGTCCTCGGTACGGGTCAGGGCGAGGTCGTACAGCGTCAGCAGCTTTTCGTCCTCTTGCAGCGCAGCGTCGGGCACTTTGGCCGCAATGTCGATGATCGTCTGATAGTCTTTATTGCCCCATGCCGTTCTGAAACCAGCCCGCAGCGCTTCCAGGCGGAACTCCTTCAGGCGTCGCCCCGTGAATGCCCGGTACTGATCGAACTCCTTGAGCAGGGCCTTCTCGCGTTTTTTCTCCAGGTCTTGGGCTTTGTTCGGGTCGGGAACGTACCAACGCTCCTTGGCTTTCGCCACAAGGGCTGGACTGTTCTTCTCCAAACCGCGCAAATCCTTGTGGTTGGTCGAGAGGTAGCTATGGATCTGGCTTGGCACATCACCTGTGCCATCGTACTGAATGAAGTTGTCTTCGAGCAGGGCGGCGAGTTCCGGCTTCGATTCGTGCTTCTTCCAGCCCGCTCCGAGCTGACTGATGAAGTCGGTGTGGACCTCTTGGTAGGTTGACGGGCGACGCTTCAAGAAATCGGTTAGCCAATCAATCGCGCTGCGCTCGTCGGAAACGAACATCTCCATTTGCGGTGCAATAGCGACTTGCATACGCTTCTTGTCGTACTCGGTGACCTGATCAGGCAAAAAGATCATTCCATCCCGTTCTACAAACCGCTGATAGAGACCCGACTGAAACTCGTGTGTTGACATTGGAACAGGTGCGTTGTGCCGGACAAACCATGCCACCATGCGATCAAAAATAATCCTTGGATCACGCTCTGCGATGAACTCCAGTTCATCTCGCTTTGCCTTGACGACAGGGAGGTATTTCAAATGCGTACGAACAAAATCCCAAACAGATTCCTCAGTTCCTCCGGACTGGGAGAATCGATCTTCAAGGCCGCCATTCGGCTTGTATGCAGAAATAACCAAATCTTGCTTTACCGCCGTTGTTGTTGTTATGGCCTTAAAGCTTCCCTTCTGCTTATCAAGAGCCGCGACGTTGGCAACTACGAACCCGGCTTCCTGTAACGACGTTTGAATTGCATTCCAAACACTTGCTTGCGTATTTGAGAATTCGATGGTAACCCAGCGGCCGGGCTTAAGTGCCTCATAGACGTTTATTAATGCATCAGCCATCATTTTTCTATAGTCGTTCAGTGATTTCGACTGTGCTTTACTTTCGATTGCTTCCGCCTTGGTATCAGTCAGTGCACCAATCCAACCCTCCCAGAGCGCATTTAACTCCGAGTACATGATGTTGGCGCCAAAAGGCGGATCTATGAACGCATAGTCAATTGAATTGGGCGGCAGCTTCAGCCCCTGCGTTGATTGCGTGGACAATATTGCATTCAGCTCATTAATATCCGTTTTTGATTCGCTTTTTGAGACAGCGTTGTCTAGCATCTCAAACATATTCAACTCTTTGACAAGAGATGGAATATATAGAGTTCCGTTAGTCGGTCCGCCTCCCGCACCCCAAGTGCCTGCTTGATAAGTCAAGCCATATCTTTTTGTTATACGAAAAGCGACGGTTGTCACCAGTGACTTTAGTAGCGGGTGCTCGCACAAAGCATTAAACGCCGCCAATGCGATACGATTTCTTCCCGTATAGAAATGATGAATATGAGTCAATCCATGCGACTCAATTGGTTGCCGGGTATTAAAACCAGTCGGCAACGGAAAAGTTGGGCACCATTCACCTGCCCGTAGCGACTCCGTTTTTAGAATCAGGGCAACGTCAGCTTGATCAGGGATTTTTTGGAATCTTTTTTTGCCTACCTTGTAGTTGATCATTACTGGCACCTGAACAGCCTGCTCAACTATATGCCCAAGGTAGGGGTCCATCATTTTTTGCCACTTTCTTTCCATTGAGCGCTTCGTAAGTGACGCGGCGCATGAAGGGCAGCTAAATTGATCATTAACCTTCCCTCCTTCTATATCAACAGCGGTATTCCAAAACACAACATCGCCAGCGCATTCCGGGCATGTGAATACATCGGACCAGACCGTGTAATTGACTCTTCCGACCGCACAAAATTTCCCTAGATTGGGGGTGTCTTTGGAGTTTATCTCCTCTACGGCAAGCTGAATCTGATCGTTAGTCGGGCTATGCGCGGTTTGAAACATCCATCCATACTTGTCCTCAGTTGCACGGAGTATTCTCTGAGCATCGTGCTGAAATGAAATAGGGTCAGAAGGGGTGTTGTAAATATATGAAATAAATCCTGCGACTGGAGATAGGTCGCTCAATATGGCCTTTCTTGCGCCAATTTTTGAAAACGGAAGCCACGATTCCTTTCCATCGACAATTTCTTCTCTATAAACAACGCCATTTGAGTCGACTTTGTATCCAAGAGACTCAACAACAGCCTTGTTTCCGCAAAGTTGAGCTGCGACGCCGGTTGCACCACTGCCCGCAAACGCATCCTGGACTAAATCACCCGGTTCGGTGTACTGAAGGATGTAGCGCATGATCGCTCTATGCGGAACTTTGGTGTGATACGGATGGAGCTTATAGAGCGGATCGTATTTTCCCTCACTCACATCTGCAAAGAATGGCTCTCTGAGATATGGGACGGACGAGTCGTATGATTTTCCGTAGTGCCGGATGAAATTCTCAATGAACGGGTTTGGGCATGCCGTGTAGTACGGTGGATCAGACAGCGCCAGGATGTCTTCATCCGAGCCGATAGGAAACCCTTCGATCTTCCGGAACTCGGGATCCTTGAGTTTCTCGGCAAGCAGCTTCAAGTAATGCTCGCGGCGAACCTCATCGCTCGGGAACGTCTGCCCGAGACATTCAACTGGGCCAGAATTTTGTTGTGAAGTGCTAAATAGATCGATCATTTTTTTCCTCGGTGCTTTGGGCCTTGATTACCGCGCTCGCAGACTGCTTGATTGTGGCGGTCAGTTTGTCAATGGACTGCCGAACCCGTTCCAGCTCTTCCACCACAGGATGCTTGGGCACGCTGGTGCCGATATAGGGGCGGAGATCTACGTGGGTCTTTTCGCTGTACTTGTTTTTCCCATACTCGTATTCGGCTGACACTTGGAACGTATGCGGACAAATCGCCAGATCAGCTCTACTTGCAAATATCTCGAAGCCCATTCCAAGATCGAACAGCAGCTCCGACATTGGCGGCAGGCAGTCGATAGATTGCGAAAAGGCAGATTGCTTGGCGAGGTTGCGACGATCAACTCGCTCGCCAAACTGAAAAAAATCTCGATCCAGGCGTAGCCGAAAATTCTGCGCAGGCGAGCGTCCCACATTCTTGATCAGCAACTGGATAACAGGTGTGCCCATGCGCACCTGCGCAGTCACGGCGACAAACGGGCGATTCTGATCTTCTATCTGCTCACGCATTGCACCAACTGCTGCGCGGTTGGCACGCAGGATAAAAAACGTGAGCCCGGCGAACATCGCGGTCAACAGGACGTTGGCCAGCGTCAACCATTCTGGCAAGTTCGCTGGCGTCATCAATGAGGTGACATCATTCATTGAGTGTTTCCTCTTCTACTTCTTGATCATCTTCTCGGGGTTCGTCGGGCTTTTTCGGCTTGATCGCAATGGCTACCGCTTTACCCGTTTCCAGAGTTGCCCGAATCACATCCTGAAGCACCTGCGACTGGCTGGGCGTCGTGCCAACCCAAGCCTTGGACACTACGGTGGTGAACGCGGTGTTGTCGAAATGGCGCTGCGCGTTGTCATAGGTGATCCGCAGGCCACCTTTCGGCCCCTGGATGCCGGGGTCGCTTTCCAACAGCTTCCAGTAGTCCAGCGGCAGGTACATGCCGGGCACAAGGCCCACGTCATCCGGGTTGAATACCAATCTGGAGCAGAGCTTGAGGAAGAACGGGTTCTCGGACAGGCGGAATCCGCCAATGCCGGTGTTTGGCGCACAGGCCCTCAGTGCGCTGAGCACGGTATCCATGCGGTCGATTTCTTCCTTCAATTGCGCGTTGGGCAAGCGATAGACCGCTTCGACTGGCCCAACGCGCCGATCCTCACGCTCCATCGCCTTGTACTGAACCATGACAAAACTTTGGTAGGTTTCGTTGAAGTAGATGAGGTCGGTGCCAGTTTGTTCTTCGAGCGGCAGGCGGTTGGCGAGAATGACAGTGAGGCGTTCCGACGTCGCCTCGGACTCGAAGACTGCCGCGCCGTAGGGGTAGGTTTTGATCACCTCGAAACCGGGCAGGTTTTGCAAGTCGTTGACCACCATCGGGTCTTCGCGCAGCCGAACGCGGGGCAGGCCGTCGAGAAAAGACACCGGTGTTTCGTCCAATGGCGTCCATTCCTGAACAGGGTCGCGGCTCAGGCCAGCTATCGACAGCGCCGTAAGCAGCGCTTCTTTTTGCTGGGCCAAGCTGTCTCTGGCCTTGGCTGACAACCGCCGGATGCGTTCTGTTCGTGACTGACTGAACCGATCCAGCAGGGTGCTGGCTTGGGGGGCGATCTGGCGAATGGTTTCAACGACAGCGGAGAAGCCCTTTTCGGTCAACAAGCCGCCCGACTGAAACCGATTGCGCACGGATGCGACATTGCGCTTGGGCAGACGATTCAGCAGTTTCCGCACAGACAGCGGTTCGGCGAGTTCTTCGACTTTGTCGATATTCAAGCGACTCAACCCCGTACCAGCGCGCACGCCACGACGCCCCAGGCCGATATGCGTCAATTTTCCTGCGTTGACGACAAAGCAGACCAATGGTGTAGTTCGGCTGTGCTGAAAGTCAGCGACAGGCTCAGCAAACGCGTGCTCCTCGGCTACACATTCAAGGAATGTGTCCATCCGATCCTTCGAGAGGGATACGGCGAAGCCGCTTGCCTTGGCCATCTAGGAAGCTCCGCCTTCATCCGATGCTTCCTTGTCTGGAGCAGGTGCTATTTGTTGCCAGTCCTCTGCAATCGCTGTCCAATCCACGGTGCGCTCGACAGCTTCGATCTCGCCTGTTTCGTTCTCCTTCTTGCCCGACCATACCGCCCAGAAGTCCGGGTCATCGGATTTTGGCCGTTGGCCTTCAGGCAAGGCATTCATCTGCACCAGCACGGGCAACTCAGAGGCCCAGCCCAGCAGGATGGCGTGGCGCGAAGGTAGCGAAGGAAGATCGCGCAGCAGGCCACGCAGGTTGTCAGGAACCAGCTTGTGCACCAATTCCTGGTCACGGTCATTGCTGATGCGGTGCAGCAGGTAGCTGTTGCATTGAGACAGCACTGTAGGCGACAACTCGCTGGGGCGCTGGGATGACAGCACCAAACCCAATCCGAACTTGCGGCCTTCGCGGGCAATTTTCTCGAATACCTGACAACAAATGGCGGCTGAGTTCTGGTTCTCAGCATCGTCCTGGTAGCGTTTGATAAATGTATGCGCTTCTTCCATCACCAGAACGGTAGGCAGCGTTTTGCCGTGGTTGAGCTTGCGGTAGCGCTGCATGGATTCCATCGTCATACGAGCAATAACGGCGGTGACGATGTGCACCACCTCAGCGGGCACCAGCGATAGGTCGATGACAGTTACCGTGCCGTTGGACGCTTGGTTGTCGCCGATGATGTTGGCCAGCCAGTCCTGCAAACTTACCTGATCTGAAGCTGTAGTTATTCGGCTGATCCTTGTGTCCGACAACATAGTGCGGATACGCATAATCAGGTAATCAAAAAACTGCGCGTTGTTTTCCTGGCTGGCCAAACTTTCCAAGTGATCCGCAAATTGTGCACCGTTAAAACTCAAAGGTGCATCTTCATTAGGGCCAGCCTGGTAGACGATGCCACCAATGCTATTCAGATAGCCTTGAAGGTTGGATATAACGACTTCCACTGCTGTGGCAGGAAAATCGTTATACCCGGTTTGCCCATTTTGCTTTCGGTAAGTCTGCTGAGGCCGGTTGAGTAATGCCTGCATTTGATCGCGCAGGTACTCAATGCTGTCACTGTGATCAGAGAACTCGCGTGAATATGCCTCCAGGTCCTCTATGAATACAGGGAGCTTGGGGCCAAACTTCCAGCCTTCATAGTTTTCGCCATTCCTGACTTGAGCTTTAAGCGTGATCAGTATTGAGCTAATTTTTCTTCGTAATATAAAAACCGGATCTTCTGTGACGTCAGCGCCACTGCGCATTTCGCGTAGAGCGCGCCGAAGCAGTGGTCGTTGGGCACGTTCGCTGGCTTGAGTAAACGCACTCCACTCAGCGCTGTTCCAGAACCAAAGCGGCACCTGTAGCTGCTCAATGCCACTGTCAGGCTTCGGCTCGACAGCGAATACGCGCACTTTCCCCAAACCATCAAATGCCTTGGCGTATTCGCCGTTGGGGTCGAGCACAATGAAGCGGGCATTGGGGTCTGCTCCGCCGCGTGCTTTGCGGGCTTCTTCCATCGACCAGCGGATCAAACCGGCGACTGAGCAGGATTTGCCACTGCCGGTGTTGCCCAGCACGGCCAGATGACGACCGAACAGGCGATCAGGGTCGATCTTGACCTCTGCATTGGCGGCCAGCGGACTGACGCCGATTTTCACCCGGCGGTTATCGCCGGATTCGACGATGGCGCGTAGCTGGGTTTGGGTGGGTAGCAGTACGGGGTCACCTACCGTCGGGTAGGCTTCCACACCACGCCGGAAGGAATAGCGTTCCTTTCCAGCAATCTGACCCTCGTAAGCGAGGCCTCCCAGCGGGTTGAGGCTCATCTTGCGCAGCGGATAAGGCAAATCAACCAGGCCGAAATCCTGCATGCCCTTCCGCTTGGGGTACTGAGACCGCTCGATGGTGATCCACTCCACCTGTGCGACCAGATAGCCTGTCTCACTAGGCACGAGGACATAACCATTGATACGCGGGAACGGCCGTGGAGTGCCTGTGTTCAGCGCGAGGTTGTCGGGTGCTTCGATGTCCAGCAGAACCTTAATTTCGTCGGGTGAGACAAAGTCGATGCTGCCGATACGCAGTGAGTCGGCGTAGGCCAGGGGCGAGAAGCTCATACCAGGTCTGCCCCGTCAAAATCGCTACCAGGTTTCGCTGCTGCTGGGCCTGGATGGGCTTCGGTGCCGAACCGCTGCTTAAGCAGTTCGCTCATGCGGAAGGTGGTTTTGTCGATAGCAGCCTTGGGCAGGAAGTTTTCGGTCAGGATTTGCAAATCAGCCAGAGCGGGGCCGATCAGCAGGCTGATCTGCGAGGGGCGTCCCAACTCTCGATAGGTCTGCATGATGCGGCCAAGCGGATCGTTATAGGCAATGATGACCAGATGGGTGGACGGCACTGTGAGCATGTCGCGGATGACGCGGTTGATGTGCTCGTCACCAAAGCTGTAGCCATAGGTAATCAGCGTGCTGTTAGGGCGGCACACCGCTGCGGCGAGGTCTCGGAACAGCTCCACGTAGGGGTGATCCGAAGTCTCCCGGTCCTTGGCGGCATTGGGGTAGATCATCAGCTTGTGAGCACTGGCACCGTTAAGCCCAGGCGCTTGCAGATAGGGCGCGACATCGTCGGCGCCGAAGGGCAGCCCGACGCGGCGGATATCCCTATCAACCTGCACCCAATCCACCGAGCCGTGCAGCTTGGTAAAGCGGGCTACTCCCTCCAGGTAGCGCGGTTCACCACGAATGCCTGGCGGGTTGTAGTGCATGTCCAGATCCAGCCGTGATGAACGAAAGATCGGCATGAGGTTGCCGAGGAAGCGGTCCAGCAGATGCAGCCCGGCCAGTTCGGCACCAGCTTCGATCAGTCGGTCGTAGTTGGTGGTGAAGATATTCAGCCGGTCGCGCACGCCGGTGCGGCTGGCGAAGCTCATCAGGAATGTGACCAGCACATTGAGCGCTTGCTCACGTTTGTCTTCATCTGCCCTGGCAATCCCAGCTTCGCTTTCGAGGATGGACTTGGAGAAGTCTTCCAGCGTGCTGGTCAGCTCAGTCAGCAGCGTTTCGGCTTCTGCTGAATTGCCCAGTATCTCTAGCCCTCGCAGCAATTCGTTGGCGGCGCGAAGCTGGTCTTCCAGATTGCCTGTTTCCCGACCTGATCTTTGGGCGGCTTCTTTCGCCGCTTTCCTGATTGCATCCTCGTAGATGGTCAGGGTGACTTCGTTCATTCCGGCAGCGGGCTTTCCTGTCGCCAGATGGTGCACGGCATGGGTCAATCCTGAGCCAGCAAGCAGCGAAAGATGCTCCGACTGAAATAAGGCGGTCAGCCAGGGCTCGACACGGCTTCGCAACGCCTTGATGTCGAAAGTTTGGCTCTGAGTTAGCCAGGCGGCTTCTGCCCCTTCGCAAAGCTTGAACTTGCCGGCATCCTCGGCGCTTGCTTCGAAGCAGATAGGGGCGTGGTCGTCCCTGACTTTCAGTGTGTTGCTCATGGCAGCAGTTTCCTGTTCGTTTGCAGAGTCATGGCATCACTCGATCACGAAGCGCAGCTTGGTGGCGTCCTTGCCCTTGCAGCGCTCGTTCATGAAGGCATCGAAGCGCTTACGAAGCTCATCCGGCGTAGCCGGCGATCCGCCTTGCAGCAGTGCCTGCTTGATCTCCTCATTCTTGACCGCGATCTTCTCCAGCCCCGACAGGGCCTCTTGCACGGCGTTGGCGAACTCTTGGGTCAAGGGCTCCGGCAGCTTGCGTGAGGTCAGGAAGGCGTCGATCAGCTTTTTGCTTACTGCGGGCAACAGGCCTAGGCTGTCCTGGGTGAACGGGTCTTCCAGGTTTTCCAGCAGGGTCTGCTGCCAGTTGGCCAGCAACGCATCCAGGTCATCGTCCAGCTTGTGCAGGCGGTTGGCGGCAGGCAGCAGCTCCAGTTGCTCGGCAGCCGGGCGGAACTGGCAGTGCGGGCAGACGGCGGCCGTGACCAGGGTCGGCTCATCCAGCGAAGAGCAGCTCTTGAGGCCATTGAGCGATTCCTCGAAGGCGGTGAGCTGGCTGGTGGGCATCAACGACACGCCGGCCAATACGCGCAGTGCCAGCAGACGCTCGTCGCGACGCAGGGCGTTGCGGGTCTTGTCTTCGGCCACGCCGAGCCGTGCCTTGCTGTGGCTGGCGATGTAGGCGGTGATGTAGTCCTTCTTGAGCTGGGCCAGCGTTTGCCGGCCATTACCCAGGATCAGGGCGGCGTGCTCGGCGCTGCGGTCCTGGCTGATCTTCTCGAAGATGGCCTTGCGGGCGGCTTCAGCCTGTTTCAGCCACGGGTGCTCGGCGGGCAACACCATCTCGGCCTGCGAGAGGTAGGACGCCGTGCTGCCCAGCTCCGCCACCAGTTCGAGCAGACGTTCTACTGCAGCCAGGATTTCCAGATTCTTTTTCTGGCCGTCCAGGTCTTCCTCGGTGACGCGCAGGTTCTTGAGTTTGCCGACGGTGTTGTAGGGTGTCAGCGACTCGGTGAACTTCTTCAGCGAATCGAGCCGGGCGTACCAGTCCTTGGCTTCTTCCTCACGCAGTAGGTTCTGGCCCCAGAAACCGAGCTTGCCTTGCTGCAGATCGGAGCCGGCCTTGAGCACGCGCGGCACCAGAGCGCTGACTTTCTCCTGCAGTTTGATAACCGGTTCAATGTCGCCCTGGCTGGCCTTCTGCGCCAAGCCAGACGGCAGATCGAACAACTCGAACAAGGCGCGCAGCACGGCGAGGTTGATCTCCTTGGGCGCCTCGATGTGCTTGAAAGCTTTGAGTTCCTCCAGTGAGCGTTCTGCCAGTTGGGTCAGCTTGCCGGAGTCGATCTTGTCGCCGGTGATCGACAGCACGATGTCACCGGAATAGACCAGCCCGCCCAGCACGGTGACCAGCAGGTCGGGTTCCAGCCGGTACTTGATCGGGGCGAAATACTCAATGTCGGACGAGCCTGACAACAGCTCGTTGCGGTTGAGCACCTGGCCGTGGCCCTTGGCTTTGAGCCGGCTCAGCACTTCCTGCGCGTAGCGGGAGTTGGCCGGATCGACGCGGTCGCCATCGAGCAGTTCCAGCGCATCGAGCATGGCCGCGGCATCCTTGGTGCGCGTGCCGCCAGCCAGAGCGCGCAATGCGTTGCCGATCAGTTGCTTGCGGTTGGTCTCGGTGACCAGCACGGAAAAGCTGGGGTATTCCGGCGCGAGATCGCCGAAACGCTGGCCCAGTACCAGGCCCGAAATGACGTTCACCACGTCACGAAAGTTGATGCGCTCGTCCGCACCGAGGCGCGCCCGGTCACGCAGCGACACGCCTTTGGCCCAGTCCTGCAGGTTCTTTTTCTTGCCCTGGTAGGTGACCTCGAAGGCGGTCATCTGCTTTTCCTGCAGCCACTTGCTCATGGCGCGCAGGAAATCCTGTGCCTTGGACAGGTAGATGGCCTTGGCGCCGCCACTGGCGGTGGATGCCAGATCGAGCGCCGCTGCGTAGGACGACAGGTGCCGCTTGAGATCGTCGTCCAGCCCGGTGAGGCGGAAGAAGACCTCATCCGACAGGTTGTTGTCGGCGAACTTCGGTTTGTCGAAGGGTTGGATGAAGTAGACGTAGAAATCGCGTTCGGGCTGGGCCGTAGGCCGATCATTCGGGGCGCCGAAGAACAGGTAGCCCATGCGCTCGACACGGCGTTCTTGCCATTCGAGCTGGTACTGCCAGATCTGGAAGCCGGGGTAACGCAGGTCGTCGCTGCACTCCATCAGCGCTTTGACGGCGCTGTAGTAGGCACGATCCAGCGCGTCGTCGGACAGGGCTTCGGCGCGCTTTTCGATCTGCGCGTCGTAGTCGATGTCTTTCTTGAGATCGAGGTAGTACTGCTCCGTATCGGGTGCCCTGGAGATGAACTGGCCGTTGACGGTCTTCAGCACTTCCCGCATCACGGTTTGCACCATCGACAGCAGGTTCTCGGCGGGGTCGCCCGGCATGTCCTCCACGCCCGGCTGGAACAGACACAGGGCGTCGCGCAGCTCGGCGGCGGTGGAGCCGATCGGAATGTGGATGTCGCCACCGGTGGTCAAGCGGTGGACGGCCAACGCATTGATGACGCGCAGTGCCATCGGCTTGTAGGCCGGGCGCGTGAAAGCCTGCTGCACGCGGGACTCCAGCACTTCGGACACGCGCATCACTTCCTTGATGTTCGGGTCGGCGCGCAAGACCGAGTTGGCCTTGATGGTGTTCCAGAAACTTTCGTAGCTGATGAACAGCGGCTTGTCGGCGGGCACTTCCTGGTCGAGGATGGCCAGCATGGCGGCCTCGATGGTCTTGAGCGCGCCGCGCTTCTCGGTGAAGTGGATCTGCTCGAAGGTCTTCAGGTAGTCCGGGTGCACAGGGAACAGTCGCACGTACTCGTCCATGCGCTCGTTCATGGAGCCGTAGAACTTGGCGAACGGCGTGAGGTATTCGCGGATCTTGTTCTGCTGGTCGGCAGTCTTCTTAAGCAGGCGCGCGGAGACGACGAAGCTGACGTCCTGGCGGTCGATGAGGATTTGGGTGAAGCGCTCGTTGACCCGGCGCATGCTGTCGGCAACGTGCTGGAAGCGCACGCTGTCGAAGATGGCTTCCTGCACGCCGGCCACGAAGCGGAACTTGAGATGTTTGGTGATTTCGCCGATCTGCCGCAGGATGGCCAAGTCGCGAATCAGTTCGTTGTCCTTGCGCGATTGCAGGTATTCCAGGAACTCATCGACCACCAGCAGCAGGCCCTGGTCTGGGTAGACCTCATGGAAAGCGGCCATCATTTCTTCAAGAGACTCTTTGTTGTTGAGTTCTTGATCTGCCGGCGGGAAGCTGTAGCTGACGCCCAGTTTGTCGAGGAAGCGCTCAAGCTGCTGGGTGATGACCTGGCGCAGCGGCATTTCCAGACCGCCCACCTCGATGCGAAGAACTTTGAATTTCCCGGCGATGGAGGCAACCGCCTCGGCGACCTTGGGGTGGCGAATCATCGGCGCATAAGCGGCGTCTTCTGCCACCAGCGACAGCACCGACATCAAGTGCGATTTACCGGTGCCGTAGTTGCCGACGATCAGCACGCCCTTGTGATCGACCGAATCCTCGAAACTGAGCTGGGGAACCATGAGCTTGGAGATTCGCTCGGCCATGTCGTCGGAGATGACATAGGTCGCGACGAGCTTCTTGGCTTCGTCCGGGCGTCCGGCATCGAGCAGTTGAATGACTGACTCGATCTGCTCAAACTGGATCAAATCTCCGTATTTCATGTTCGTACCCATATGCTTCTCTCTTCCCGCAGTTTTCGTAAATTCGGCCAAATTTCGAGTACGACCACACCGTCCTGGCTGTAGTCACGATGTTCTGGATGGCTCATGTCGGCGTAGATCAGCCGATCACCGCGCAGCTCGCCAGGCCAGACGGCCACGACACGCCTGGCGTGAGCCAGCCGCCTGACGAGGTCAAGCGGGTTGATCTGCAAGCTGGGCTCGAACAGCAACTCCAGGTTGTCGAGCAGCAGCGGGGTTTCGGTTCGTTCCCCGAATTGTTCAAGCAGCGCAATCTCGCGCAGCAATTCGCCGGCAGAGAAACCCCGCTTGTTGTTCGGCGTAGCGGCCAGCCGGCGCCCCAGCTCCAGGCCAACGTTGAGCGGCTCGATGTTGAGCTTGGCGCTGAGCTGGCGCAGTAGTTGGGTCTTGCCACTGCGGCTGGGGCCGACCAGCAGGATCAACTTGCTGTTGAGGTCGCCGATTTCGCCGATGAGTCGTTCCAGTTTCGCGAGCATGCTCATCCCATCAGTCCGTCTCGGCTTCGAGCCGGTGTTGATCAGGGGAGCGGTAACCCGGCGCCAGCACCGCACTGCGCACACCATAGATGGCGAGGTGGTTCCTCAACCAAAGCCGGTATTCGGGGCCGCGCAGGTTGTGGTCGGGGGAGCAGTCCACACTCCATTTGCGCAGGATGTATCCGGCGGTGGCGGCGCGCAGCTTCATGTGCAGCACACCACCCTGCATGCCGTAGTCCATTTCGGTGATTTCTGGCCGGGGCTGATCCGGGTGAGGAACCAGCTCCAGCTCGACGATCCGGGTCCACTGAATGTCCTGATCGTTCATTTCGTGGGGCGCCACGGGCTGCCCCTTGCGCACCACAGGGCACTTGATCCGGGTGATGACGAAATCCCGGAACTCCTGCGATTTGCGGTCGAAGGCGCGGACGTGCCAGCGCAGGCCGTTGTCGATCAACGCGAACGGGACGATCTCGCGTGTGGTGCGGCCACTGGAGATGGAGTGGTACTCGATACCCAGCGGGCATTCGTGGTGGATGGCACGAGTCACGCTCGCCAGGATGTCCAGGTCAGGGTGGGTGAGCCGGGACGGGCTCTCGCTGGCCACCCAGGCTTTGATGCGCATCGGTTCACCGTCGCCAAAACCCTGCGTCAGCCACGACAACACCCGCTCGGGCGGGAAGGTGAAGATCGGCTGGAAGCTCGGGCCGAGGACGTAGAACTTGCCTTTGCCGTCGTAGTCGATGTTGCCGGGGGCGATTTCCTTGTACAGCGCCAGGTCCCTGGACGCAGCAGCGGACTGGATACCAAACCGCGCGACCAAGTCCTGGCGGCGCATCTCCCCAATGAAGCGCACGCGCAACTCCACGAACGCGAGCCGGTCACGCTGTGGCTGGGTTAGATCGGCAAGCTGTTCGTGGGGCATCTTGGTTGGCTCGTTCGGGTTAGCGAATGCTTATGCAGATTTCTGCAGAAAGTATATGAGCTGCTTAAAAAGACGTTTATAAATCCAAGCGGGTTTGCTAGTGCGCTGCATTATGATAACCATTTTTTGAGGCGCAAATGAGTGATCTGACACGGACGAGTAGACGATCAGCCCAGCGGAGCGCACCAGGAACGGCGTGGAAGGGGGTGCATCCAGCAGGCCATCGCGGACGAAAACTGGTGCGAATAGATCCTTGATAGGGAACAGGAGCATGGCCCATGGAACTGCGACACCTTCGCTGCTTTGTGGCTCTCGCAGAGGAGCTGCACTTCACACGGGCCGCCGAGCGCCTTCATATCGAACAGCCACCCTTGTCCCGCGCCATCAAGGAGCTTGAGGGCGATCTGGGCGTGGTGCTCTTCGTGCGCAACCGCCGAGGTACGGTGCTTACCGAGGCGGGCGCAACTTTCCTGCAAGACGTGCGCAGGGTGTTCGCCGCGCTGAAGCAGGCTCAGGAGAACGCTCAGGCGGTCGCGGCGGGCCTGAGCGGAAGCCTTCGCATTGCAGTGTCCGACGGCGCAATCGATCCCCGGCTGTCGGCCCTCCTGGCCCGCTGCCGCGAGGAGGAGCCGGAGATCGAGATTCGCCTGTCCGAAGTGCCGCTGGCCGAGCAGTTGCGCGGGTTGCGCTCGGGCGACTTCTCGATCGGGTTTGCTCACATGGCGGAGGTCGGCGATGACATCCTGACCGAGCCACTCTGGCACGACTCGCTGGTGGTCGCCGTACCTGCCCGGCACCCTTTGCTTTCACACAAGGCCGTTCCGCTGCACCAGCTTGCGAGCTACCCACTGGTCTTATGCGACCCGCAGACATGCGAAGGCTGCTACCGCGAACTGACGCGGCTGCTGCGGCCGTTGGAGCGTGAGCCCGACGTTGTCGAGCATGTGTCCTCGCTGGATATGATGCTCACCCTGGTCGGTGCTGGCTACGGCGTTGGCTTCATCACGGCAACCAGGGTCGCGGCGAGCCCGCGCCCCGATGTGGTGATCCGTCCCCTGGCTATGGATTCCGCGATCATCACGACCTACTTGCTGCGGCCCGTCAGCGAGGATTTGCCGGTATCGGTGGAGCGGTTCATTGCGCGCCTGCGCGAGCACTCGGGCGATTGATGCGGCGGCACGAGCTGTGACTGAAGTTCGCGGCTGTTTATGGCGAGTCTTGCGGCTCACTGCCAGAGTTGAGGTTCTTTTCAGTCGCCGCCATCAACTCGCTGGCGCTAATCCCGAGCGCGGCGGCAATTTTCAGTATCAGGGGAAGCGTCGGCACATGCTCCCCGCGTTCGATCTTGCCCATGTGTGAACGCGATATTCCAGCCTGAAATGCAAAGTCGTCTTGAGCGACGCCGTGCGCGACGCGGGCCGCGCGCACGGCCCGCCCGAAAGCTAATGCTGGTTCGGATTCATAGGTGGGTGTGCCAGGTGGACGACCTGGCTGAATAGTAAGCTTCTGCATCGGCAGAAGCGTCAAACAATCCTCTTAAATTAACCACGTTAAACATATAGACGTTAAAGTTCTCTCTTTAATATGATGCTGGTTTGCCCTTGACCTGCTTTGTCGCTTCTGTGGGTTCTCCATGAACAACATCACCAGCCAGCCCGCCCACCTCAGGTTTGCGATAGCGCCAGGCGTATCGTCATCTCGGCTTTCGGCGCTGCTCGCGCTGCAACGTGCGCAAGAACCAGAGGTCAGCATCGGGTTCTTTGAGGTTGCAGGTGACGAGTTGCTTGATGGACTTCGTGAAGGCCGCTACGACGTAGGGGTGTCGCTTCAAGAGGCGAGCGATCCGGTCATCCAAACCCAGCCCTTGTGGGTTGAGAGCATGGCCGTTGCGATGCCGCTGCGGTTTCCATTGCTGGATCAGGCATCGCTCACCATCGCTGACCTACAGAACTACCCGATCTTTCGCTTGCAGGCTGAGGCCTGTTCTTCACTGGATCATCGGCTGCTCTCGCTCCCGTCCGCCGACCCGCAAAAACTTCAATACGTGACGTCTTTCGAGATGATGGCGCTATGGGTTTCTGCCGGCTACGGTGTCGGGCTATCCGCGCAATCGCGCATCAAGCACGCCCATGGATGGGGAGTCAGCATGCGCCCCCTGGACGACGGCCCCTACGAGATCGTGACGCACCTGCATAGGCCCCAGGGGCAAGCGAACTCTGTTTCCGTGCGATTCGAGAGCAGAGCTCTGCATGTAGCACAAGCTCAGGGCGCCTGATGCCGCTTCGCTTAGGAGCAGACCGCTGGGCACACAACTCAGTGGCTGTCAGTGGCTGCCCTAAGACCGCAGTGGATGCATCTATCCATCAGGAGGGCAAAACTGGTATCATTTACGGCCCAAACCGGACATCCGAACTTGGGAAACCCGTTATTAATCAATGGGTTGAATGATTGGATCGATTCCCATCACCCGCTCCAGTTCTGCTTTGTTTCCAACTCCCCCGTTTTTCTGCAACGTTTTCCCAAGCCAGGCTTTGCCGCTCTCGGGATTCGGGTGTGTTGGGCTGCAAAACGACTGCATTTCTACTTCTTAGGCTGTGGTAGCCGCTGATTCTTTCAGCGAAACTGGATGCACGTCGCTATGTATTGAAAATAAGTACACCTTTTATCGACGTGTCACTGGTGACGACATAAGGCGGCAACCTGTCGACGAAATCGAGATTTGGCATCATGATGCTTGATGCTGTGTGGAATCCGAGCCAGCCTTATATCCAGCTACCTACTTGGCTGCCCAAGCATGCACTGGACAGTCGTGTTGTTCTAAAAGCCCGCATTGAGGCGCGCACAGCATGGGCGGAGCTTAAGCAAGCTGCGCAGCTGATTCCTCATCAAACGATGCTGATCACGTTGCTCATTGGCGACCAGCTCCTTCCCATGGCACTATATTTGGCATGCAAGAAGATCTTTTCGGCGATGCCATTCCTCAGCCACCCGCCTCAAAGCCCGCCGCCCTCTCGCGACGCAAAATCACCAAAGTCAGCCTTGCTGCTTCCGCCCTGGAGCTAAGCGAGCTGGCAGCTCAGCTGCCTGAAACCCTGCGTTTCGGTGTCTCCACCTGGTCTTACCCCGGTTGGCAAGGTTTGGTCTGGGCTGGCGAGTACGAGCCAAGTACCTTGTCCAAGCACGGCCTGGAGGCCTACCACCAACACCCCTTAATGCGCGCGGTGTGCATTGATCGGACTTTCTGGCGTCCTTTGACGGTCACGCAGTATGGCGCCTACGCCGCGCAGGTCGATAAGGATTTTCGCTTCGTCGTGAAGTGTCCATCCCTGATTACGGACGCGCAAGTGCGCGATGAGCAGGGCAAGGTGCGCAAGTCCAATCCCGACTTTTTGAACCCGCGTCTGGCGGTGGAGCAGTTTGTGCAGCCTGCCGTGGAGGGCTTGGGGGCCAGCCTGGGGGTACTGGTCTTCCAGTTAAGCCCACTGTCCTGGGCTTGGTTGCATCGGCCCGTCGACTTGTTCCATAAATTGGGGCACATGCTGGCGGCGGCACGCGAGGCTTTGCCTCAAGGCTCCTCAGTGGTGCTTGCCGTAGAAGTGCGAGACCCCGAGCTGCTGAGTCAAAATCTGGTCGATACGCTCAAGGCCAATGGAGCAACGTTTTGTCTGGGCCTGCATGGCAAGATGCCGCCCATCGAGGAGCAGTTGCCGATATTGCGCGCCTTATGGCCCGGTCCTTTGGTGTGTCGCTGGAATCTGAATCGGGAGTTTGGGGCCTACGGTTATGCCGATGCTCAGAAAAAACACGCCCCTTTTAATGCCATTGTCAGCGAGGACTTGCCTACGCGTACCGTGCTGGCACGCACGATTGGCGGCATCACGGGGGCGGGCCAAGCTGCTTATGTGACGATCAGCAATGATGCAGAAGGCTGCGCACCGCTGTCCATTCAGCGGCTGGCGCAGCTTATTGCGGCGCAGAAAAAGTAAAGGCGAGGCGGGCGGGCCCGTCTGTCTGCGTCAAGAGGGGTCCTTTTGGTGCCTAATCAGGGATAAAACAGCAGCAGTCCGAACACGGCAAAAACCATCAGGTGCATATAGCCGTGAATGGGAGAGGTACGTGGGCCGCCAAAGCTCAGCATGCTCAGCATGACGGTAAGCAGAAACAGCACCATGTCGGTATTGCTGATACCCATAACGACCTGTTTACCGCTTATCAAGCCGATAAGCAGGACCACGGGTACGGTCAGCCCAACGGTAGAGACAAAGGCCCCCAGACAAAGATTGATGGCGCGTTGCATTTCATTGTTCATGGCGGCCTTGATGGCGGTAATGGACTCGGGGGTGAACACGATAATGGCAATCAGCACCCCCCCGACGGCGACGGGCGCGCCGGAGGCGGCAATCCCGTAATCGGTCACGATGGCCAAATCATGCGCCAGCAAGACAATGGGCAAAATCAGGGCGATCAGCACCAGGCTGCGTATCAGCATGGCGCGGGTAGCCTGGGGATCACGCGGTGGGGGCGTTGCGTTCTTGGCGCCTGGCACAGTGTCATGGGGTTGCATATAGTCATGACGACGGCTACCCATTTGCAGAGACAGGAACAGGGCATAGATCAGGCCCGTCAGTATCGAAATGCCGATGGCCTGTGTCGTGCTGAACTCGCCCGCAGTGCGGGTGTAGTTGGGCAGTATCAGCGCCATACTGGTCAGCAAGACGATCATGGACAGGTAGGTGCGGGTACCCTGACGGTTGAACGCCTGATCGCCATTGCGCGCCGCGCCGGCAATCAGGCACAGCCCAGTGATCAGATTCAGAATAATCATCATCACCGCATAGATCGAATCTCTGCCTATGGTGGGAAAGTCGCCCGGCCCCAGCAGCACCGAGGCAATCAGAATGACCTCGATCAGCACAATGGATAAAGTCAGGATCAGGGTGCCGTAAGGTTCGCCCAGTTGATGGGCCAGATGGTCTGCCTCACGAACGACGCCAAAGGAGGCGGCCAGAATGGTGATGAACAGAACCAGAAAGGCGAGGGTTGCCGTAGTGCCGTTCAGGGAGTCGCCCAGCCATTGACTGCCAAAAACCGTGAACAGACCCACAATGGACCAGGAGCCGAACAGGCGTAACCAGGTGACAGGTGCAAGCAGAGGGGAGGAGCCGGTGTGTTTCATGGTTGTTGTTTCCCGCGCGCAACGCTGAAGATGGCCAGGCGACGCGATGCGTCGTGCTCAAAAAACAGGCAGGAATGGGAAGCAGGAACATGCGCCAGGGCATGTGAGGGTGAGGCAGGGTGGACCATCGTGGATGCTCCTTTTGAAGGAGTAGGGCCGTCCCTGTATTGAAAAGGCAGATCCAGGTCGTCCCGGATCTGTTTTGAATTGAGCTATTCAAGCCCACGATTTTATCATCCTGTGCCCATACGGCAAGTCGGGGGCTTCCCAAGTGGTGCTTTCGCGGACGGGAATCTTCTTTTGCGCACCTGCGTGCCGCTTTATTCCCTCCTATTTAAGGTGGGCACCATTCTGATGAAAAAGAGGGAGAACCCAGGGATCGAAGAGCTGGTGTTTTTTCTGTGGGGAGTTTGTTTTTTTCAATGGCCTGTCTGAATTTGCCAGGCGCCACACCTGCATAGGTTTTGAATGCGGTCGAGAAATTGGCCGGGCTGGAAAACCCCAAGTCGGTTGCGATGACATCAATTTTCAAGGCGGTCGTTCGTAGCAGATACTCAGCCCGATACATACGCTGCAGTCGGATATAGTTGCTGACGCTCAAGCCGAAATTGCGCTGAAATATATTCATGATTTTTCGTCTTGAGATCTTGAACATATCGCACAGTTCTTTCTGGCTGGGCGGTGAGCCCAGATTGGCATCGATTGTTTTTTGAATGGCGTAGATCAGCATGCTGGTTTCAGCAGTGGTGCTGGGCCGTTGGGTCAGAGGCTTGCCGGCAGAGAGGTGGGAGAGCGCCTGTTTGGGATTACGTAAAGGAACGTTGATGCGCTCTTTGACTTCGTCAACGGCATAGGGATTGCCAATGTAATCAACGGCTCCTGCCTTCAGGAAATTGACGCATTCTTCACTGCTGCTTTCGCTGCGTGAATCCAGAATGATGATGGGAATGTGAGCGGTTGCTTTTAGCCCTTGCAGCATGTGTGTCAGCGATAAGGCATCAATCCCGCCTACTTGTTTATCCATCAGGATAAGTTCGGGTAGCGTTAGCTGGGCCTTGGTGTAGCCTTGCACTCCATCAGCGGCAACAGAAACCCGAAACGCTCCAGCCAGCAGAGATTGCAGAAGGTGTTCGTGCTGTCGAGTGTTATTGGAGATCAGCAAAATCCTGGTTTTTTGATCCGGCTGACACTTTATAGTGGCGTATTTGTTCAATATAAAGCCCCGCGCCCTTCTTCTGTCGAAGACGGCTACCTTTACTGGCATTGCTCAAGTAGCCAATTCCTTCAGAATACAGACTCTATGAATAGATAAAATCTATCGATATGATTCGTACGGCAGACATAACATTTTGTATCAACGGAAAAAGTAAATTTTCAAAATTGCTCATTGCATTTTATTTTTGGCAGGCGGCGTGCTGAAAGCCGGAATCCCGGGCTTTAGGCCGAACCCAGAAGTCGATTCTCAGCAATGCTACGTTGACGTATGGGTGAATTTTCCTGGCAGGAACAAGCGTGATTCTACGGCTTTTAAGACCGAACGAATGAGGGGGCTTTGGCAGGTCTGCCGTTGCTTTTCAGGTCTGCGCGTGTAGCCGTTCGCAGGTGTTTCACCCGAGCCTCCCCGTTTTTTTGTGAGGACTCATCCGCGGCGCTCAGTCAGTCAGTGAACGAGCATCGACGTGAACCCTGGGGGGGCTGAGTGTTGAGCTTTCTCAAGCGCCGGGCTTCGGTGTTGGGATGGTTTTTAGACCGTTTTGGGGTCCTCGCTCTTGAATGACATTGAGCAGGATGGAGACGGGGCGCAGCCAGTCTCTGACGCGACTATCGCTAAGGGCAGAACAAGCTTGGTAGCCTTGTTCTGCCCTTGCTGTAAAACCCGTTGAACACTAGTCGGAACGTCGACTTAAGCCGGGGCAGGATGCATGTGGATGGCCTCGTCCAGCATGTCCAGCCTGTCTTGCCCCCAAAATAGCTCGCCCTGATACACATAGGAGGGTGAGCCGAATACACCGGCTGCAATCGCTTCGTCGGTATAAGCCTGATAGCGTTGTTGCATGTGCGGCGCCTGTTCAAACCAGTAGTCAGCGTCCAGGTGCTGTGACTGCATGATTCGAGCCAGTACTGCTGGATCGGCAATATTGCGCTCTTCACACCATTGCGCCCGCAGTATGGCCTTGTACAGCTCTAGGACGGGCAAGCCGGCCTGATTGATGGCGATGACCACGGTCGAGGCCAGCGTGGCATCCGGGCACATGAAGCGGGGCGTGGGGTTGATGGGGGTGCCCAGCTTGCGGCACCAGCGCTGCAGTTCAGTGATCCGATAGGCCTGGCGTTCGGGGGAGCGTTGTCCGAGCAGCACACCCCCTGTACGGGCATACACCTGCGGCAAATCGACGGGCTTGTAATGGATGGGGACACCCTGTTTGCGGGCGATCGCCTCCAGACGGTCGGCTCCCAGGTAAGCCCAATCCGAGTTCATCCAGAAGTAGTAGTGAATGCCGGCCGTGCTCATGTGCGCACCTTGGGACGGGAAAGATTGGGCAGGGAGAAGTGGGCCGGTCCGTGCATGAACCAACTGCTGGCAAAAGCGATCAAGCCCAGCGCACTCAGATACCAGACGATGTAGTCAGGTTGTCCGTCTCCATAGGCCAGTAAGGAAGTCGCCACCAAAGGGGCCAGACCGCCACCGATGGCGCCAGAGACCTGGACAGCGATTGAGATCCCGCTGTAGCGTACCTCGGGGGGGAACTGCGTGGAAAACAGACCGCCCTGCGGGCCATAGAGTGCTGCATAGACCAGACCAATGGCAATGACCAGCGCCAAGGTGATGGTGCCGGTGTCCAGGCTGCCCAGCATGGAGAAGAAAGGCGAGGAGAATGCCAGCAT
This sequence comes from Alcaligenes sp. SJTW-7, assembly GCF_047716895.1. Taxonomy (NCBI): domain Bacteria; kingdom Pseudomonadati; phylum Pseudomonadota; class Betaproteobacteria; order Burkholderiales; family Alcaligenaceae; genus Alcaligenes; species Alcaligenes sp. SJTW-7. The sequence goes on from NZ_CP136682.1 coordinate 604,036, forward strand.
GCAAAGCGTACCCGCCATAAAGACCCATTTAAAGCCGAGACGGTCGCCCAGTACGCCAAACAGGGGCATGGTGAACAGCGCGGCAAAGGCGCCCCATACCGTGGCATTGAGCATCACACTACGCTCTACCCCGAGGGTGGTGGTGGCATAAGCCAGGGCGAAGGTCACCACCGTGTAAAACCAGGTGACTTCAGCCAGGCGGCCGCCGACCACCAGCAGCACTTCACGGGGGTAGTGACGCAGCACTTCCAGGGCGGGAATAGCGACCTGCTTGCCCTTTTTGCTCATCTGCTCAAAGTCTGGAGATTCGACCACTTTGGCTCGAATCCACCAGCCTACCAACAGCAGCGCGACACTGGCCAGAAAGGGCAGGCGCCAGCCCCAGCTCAACATGTCTTCTTCGGGCAGGCTGGCAACGGCTCCCATCGCCAAAGAGGACAAAATAAGGCCCGGCGCGACCCCGGTCTGGGGCAGACTGCCAAAAAAACCTTTTTTACCATCCGGGGCGTGTTCCACCGCCATCAGGACAGCGCCACCCCATTCACCTCCCACGGCAACCCCTTGCAAAAAACGCATCAGGACCAGCAGGACGGCCGCCCAATAGCCAATACTGTCGTAGAAGGGAATCAGTCCGATCAGGATGGTAGGAATACCCATCAGAAACAGCGTAATTAACAGCATGGATTTTCGGCCCAGCTTGTCCCCGAAATGGCCGAACACAAAACCGCCCAGGGGACGGGCAAAAAAGCCTACGGAATAGGTGGCAAAGGCCGCCAGAGTGCCCGTAATCGGGTCGAAGGCGGGAAAAAAGATCTTGTTGAAGATCAGTGCGGCAGCAGTGCCGTAGAGGAAAAAGTCATACCACTCTATGGTGGTTCCCATCATGCTGGCCAAGCCAGCAGTGACGTACTGGCGCGACGAACGCGCCTGTCCGGTGTGAGGCATCGTCATAGCGACCTCCTGGTGGAAGCGGGGTGTTGAGTGTGGGCGTCAGCGAGTCGTTGTTAAGGGCGCAATGCCTTGGGTCTGACGGGACCAGTAATCGAAGGTCGCGTTCACAATGGAGGGCTTGAGCAGGTAGTCGTGGGCCTCGGCCGCCAGAGTGTCATCGACGGGAGTCAGCGGGCCAAACGCCGCTTGCGCACGCACCTGCAGGCGTGCCGCACGCTCCAGGTAGACCGACAGGTAGGTCGCCTCCTGGCAGCTTTTTCCCGCAGTCAGGTAACCGTGGTGAGCCAGGATGATGGCGCGCTTGTCGCCCAGCGCTTTGGAAATGATAACGCCCTCCTGGTCGGCAATGGGTACACCGGGCCATTCGCCCAGAAACGCACAGTCATTGTGCAACGGCGTCATGTCCATTTGCGAAATCACCAAAGGCTGGCGGGCGGTCGCCAGCACGGTCGCCCAGGGTGAGTGCGTGTGAATGATGGAGTTGACGTCGGGGCGGGCTTCGTACACCCACAGGTGAAAGCGGGTGGCGGGGTTGGCCATGCCCTGGCCGCTCAGGGTGTTCAGGTCGCGATCAACTTCAATGAAGTCATCGGGTGTGGCTTCATCAAAACCCAGACCAAAGCGCAGGGTCCAGTAGGCCCCGGGACGCTCGGACCGGACACTGATCTGGCCGGCCAGACCGGCCTCCTGTTCGGTCATGGCCAGAATGCGACAGGCAAACGCCATGGTTTCGCGGGTGTCGCGCTGGACTTGGGGTAGATGCGTGGCCATCTCTTGGGTGGCACGTTCATCGAAATAGGATTTGTCTCTGAGGGGGGTATCCATGCGATTTGTCTCCTTTAGCATGCTTCGCCGGTCTATGCGCCGACGATGGGGTCATTGTCTTGATTTAAATCAAAAGGAGCTATGTGCCTTGGCTCATAGATCCTATTCCATTTGGCATGAAGAGGGATCGCATATGCCGGCCCGGCATGAGCCGGGCGCGGCGACTTTTCTCCTTTGCGTTTATGCCTGACGCCATCGGGAGCGCTCGCGTCGTCGCGAGCGGGACCAGGGGTGTTGCACCTTATGCGGCTGTGGCCGGGGATCGGGTGGATGTCGCGTGTCATTATTTTCCACGGGATTGGAGTCCGGTTTGGGCGAGTCCAGAAAGACATCAATGGAACAATCGCAGTCGAGGTACATGGACAGTCCTTTGTCAGCGTGAAGAAAGGGGAGGTAGTAGCGCAGCCCCGTTGCGGGCTTGCGTCTCTCCTGAAAAAAACGTGTCATAGCGCTCTAGCAAGGCTTGCAGAATCAACTCAAGGTAGTTGTCCTGCTCAACCGGCAGGCGCGCCTGCAGGTGCGCCAGATGTTCGTTATCTTGTTGCCCGCCCCAGTGCTTGTGGTAGTGGCCTTGTTGATAGCCACGTAGCTGGCGCAATCGGTTCAGGGCATTTTTGCCGACGTAGGCATGGTAGAGCGTATCCAGAGTCAGACCGCACAGGCCTGCCAGCAAGGCAAAGCCCTCAAAATCAAAGTGACGGGTTTGCAGTACTCGCAAGGTAAAGCGTTCCAGGGCATGCATGAGCGTGGTGGAATCACCGGCGGCTGTGTCTTGGGCGTGTTGGAGCTGTTCCAGCGCGGCAGCGGCTTCTTGTTCGCGCAAGGCATCGTTAGCGCGAAGCACATCACACAGTCCGAAATGCAGAATATCGATTAACTCCAGCTGTAGTTGCGGCAGATTTCGTTCGGACTGTTGCCACCACTTCCAGTCCAGGTAAGCAGCCAGCTCCGCGCATTCCACCCAGATTGCGCGGTAGTAGTCCTGTTTGGCTACTCGCCAGTTCGGGTCAATCAATTGATTCAGCTCGGATTGCAATGCGAGCATCTGCTGGAGTCGGCGCACGCCCGCAGCGGTGGGGGTGGGCGTTACATGCTGACCCAAACGCTGCTTTTGTTGACCCTGCCCGTCAAAGTTTTCCGGGGCCAGCCACGTCTGGAAATTTGTTTTCAGGGTAGGCCATTCTTTATCGGTGATGGAGAACCAGGCTGTGTCGCGTGAACGGCCCTTATAGACAACGGCCTGACGGAACACCCCCTCGTAACGAAAGCCTAGACGCCGTGCTGCTGCTTGTGAGGGGGCGTTGTGCGTGTCGCATTTCCATTCGTAGCGACGGTAGCCCAACTTCTCAATGGCGTAGGCCATCAACAGATAGTGGGCTTCGGTGGCCAGGCGGGTTTGTTTCAAGGCGGGTGACCAGGCGACAAAACCTACCTCGATACAGCCGTTTTGCGCGTCAATCCGCATGAGGGCCAGGGTGCCTAACGCCTGTCCGGTCGTCTGGTCTACGACGGCGTAATGCACGGCATTGCTGGCCTGGCTGATGGCGTGGAGGTGCTGATCGAACTGTATCCGGTTGCTGAAGGGCCCGACTGACAGATAGGTCCAGTCGCGCCCGTCGCGGGCGCGGCTGTAGGCCTGATACAAGCTGTCGCCATGCTTGTCGGGGTCCACGGCTTCCAGGCGACAGTATGTGCCCTGAAGAACGCAGCGTGCAGGTTGGGGGCGGGCTTGCCAGTGGGCAAGCGCGGGGCCAATAGGCTGATGATAAGCGTTTAGCTGAACCATAGGTCATCTGCAATAGAAAACGCTCCAGAGATGCCTGTGTGGGGCATCTCTGGAGGCGGAAAAGGCATGGACTTGGCCGGGAATCGGCAGGCGTCTTGCTAGGTCACTAATTGATTCTATTGATCAAGTGGCAGGTTGCAGCAATCCGCTTTTGGTCTGGTTTCCAGACCGCTTTGTGTCAAGGGGAGTGACATGCGTCGGGCGCACCCCGAGGTTGACCTGGAAAGAGGGTAGGAGCCAGGGGCAAAACCAGGCTGGATGCGAGGCTCAGAAGGGGTTACGCGGGTGGGCGGACCCCAGTGTGAGGTAAAAAAAGCCGGCTTGGCACAGTGGACAAACCAGGCTTTGGGATGGGTATCAGACCGCAGGTTTAGAGTTGGTTCAGGTTCAGACGCAGCACGCTATCCTTGGCCCCTTTCAGGTAATGGGGGCTCTTGTCGCCATGCGGAGCCTTGATGGTCACAAAAGCGGTCTGGCCGTCTGCGCTCAAGGTGACGCTGTTGGGGTGAATGGGGGCGCTGAGGCGATGTTTCACGGCCAGAGTTCGGGCATCCAGAATGTTGATGGCGCCGGTGCCAGCAGGCGAGTCACGATCCACGCCGCGGTTGGTGGCGATCAACTCCTGGCGAGCCGGGTTATAGACGATATCGAGCAGCCCTGGGCCGACGTCAACCGAGTTTTCCACTTTCCCTGAGGTGGTATCAAAGACGTAGATCTTGCCGGTATTGGCATCGGCGCCGAACAACTGCTTGCCATCCGCACTCAGGGCCACATTCACAAAGAAGTGACGCGAGTCCTCACGCTTGTCGCTTTTGGCATCGCCCGTGCTAAAGCGCTGCTCGATCGTGCCGGTGGCGGGGTTGATGACCGCAATCTCTTCCTTGCCGCCCTGACCCACGAACAGACGCTTGGTGTTGGCGTCATACGCGGCACCCGCAGGCCACAGTCCCACATTGTCGATATTGTGCAAAATACGGCCTTGGGTGCCGTCCACAATCCACACACGCCCCCCTTCAGCGGGGTTGGTCACAAAGATGCGGTTGTCTTGTTCATCAATGATGACCTTGCGGGTATGTTCCCAGCCTCCCTTGTCCTCTTTCTGGCCCAGCTGAATCAATTGTTTGACCGTACCGTTCAGGCTATTGAGGGCCAGTAAGGAGCCATCCAAGGTATTGCCCACGTACAGGGTGTGTGTTTTCTGGTTCAGCCCCAAGGCAAATGCCCGTCGTGGCAGTTGGATCAACTGTGCTGGTTGCAAGGTGTCCTGGTCCAGAACATGCACAAAGCCGGCGGTACGATCCTCAAACAAAGGGGTGGCAGCCACGAACAATTGATTGCTGTCCTTGGCGGCCAGCACTTCGTAAGCCCCTTCGATTGAGTCCTGGCGAAAGCTCACCTGCGCCTGCGGGGCTGTGTTGGCACGAGACGCGTTCAGGCCCGACTGTTGAGATTGCGGTGTGCTTTGGCAGGCGCTCAGCAGCAAGGCCCCCATGACAGAGGCAACAATCATTTTCAAGGAGGCGGGGCGGCACACAATCATGGATTTCCTTTGGACGTGAACAACAACAAACTGACTGCAGAACGGGCGTGAGGCTGCCGTCAGCCCCAATGCGTCAGAGCCACAGTGCTTACGGCCATAACCACATTGCGGACCTGTGCAGTCGCCTGTTCTGATTCGGTAATAAATTAATAAATGAGAATCGTTACTATAAACAATTCGATTTATAAGCTTTTCTTGTCATTCTGTCCATGCCAATACGCAAGACCCTGCGCGAACGCAGGGTCTTGAAGGTGCTGGGCTAATCCTGGGCGGGGCCTTGACCAAAACGGGCTTGCCAGTCTTCGTAGACTTGGCGTTTTTCAGCCAAGGGCAAATGTTCCACTTTCACACCCTGTTGTCCGAAGTCCTGGCGCATTTTTTGATAGAAGGCTTGGGTGGACCAGCCAAAAGGAGCCCCTTCCTTATCATCGGCGCAGTACACCACGCGCTCTACGCCTGCCGCGATCATGGCAGCCATGCACATGGGGCAGGGGATGCCGCTGGCATACATGGTACTGCCGGTGTGCTGGCTGCTTTTGAAGGTTTGGCTGGCATTGCGCAGGGCCTGGATTTCCGCATGCGCGGTAGGATCATGGGCGATATAGGTTTCATTCACCCCTTCGGCCAGCACTTGGTCGTTACGTACCAACACCGCACCAAAGGGCTGACCGCCACGGTCAACGTTCTCTTTCGCAATCTGGATGGACCGCAGCAGATAGTGTTTATCGTTCATGTTTTTCTCCCTGAGAGAGCAAAGCTTGGAATAAGTCCTGACACGTGGGGCTGTGTCGTGTTCGGTGTGCCGACTCTACCTTAAAGAGGTTAAAGGCGGGCAGTTCAGATTGGGCCTGTCTGCAACGCAAAACAGCCGCTGGCAGGCAGCGGCTGTTCGGGTTCAGGCCATATTAGCGTTTGCCGCCAATGGTCAGGTTGGCATGACGGTTAACGTCTTTGTACAACAGGTAGCGGAAACGGCCAGGGCCGCCGGCATAGCAGGCCTGTGGGCAAAAGGCACGCAGCCACATAAAGTCGCCGGCTTCCACTTCAACCCAATCCTGGTTCAGGCGGTAAACCGCCTTGCCTTCCAGAACGTACAGGCCATGTTCCATGACGTGCGTTTCTGCAAAGGGAATCACGCCACCGGGTTCAAAGTTCACGATATTCACATGCATATCGTGGCGCATGTCGGACATATCGGCAAATCGGGTGGTGCTCCAACGACCATCGGTGTCAGGCATGACGCGGGGTTCAACGTCTTTCTCGTTGGTCACGAAAGCCTCGGGGGCATCCAGACCTTCGACACGCTGGTAACGCTTGCGGATCCAGTGGAAGTTGGCCAGTTCGCTGCTGCGGTTGTGCAAGGACCAGTTGGTAGACGGAGGAATAAAGGCATAGCCGCCTTCTTCCATGATGTGTTTGGTGCCTTCCAGAACCAGTTCGAGCTGGCCCTTGACGACAAAAATCACGCCTTCGGCCTCGGGGTCATCCTCAGGGTGGTCGCTGCCACCTTGCGGGCCGACTTCCATGATGTATTGCGAGAAGGTCTCGGCAAAGCCGGACAAAGGCCGTGCCAGTACCCACAGACGGGTGTTTTCCCAACCGGGCAGGTAGCTGGTCACGATGTCCTGCAGCACGCCTTTGGGCAGCACGGCATAGGCTTCGGTGAACATGGCGCGATCCGTCAGCAGCTGTGTCTGTGGCGGATGCCCGCCTGGCGGGGCGTAGTAATTGACTTTGGACATGTTGATTCCCAATGAAATTCAGTAAGGAAAAATCTGTCGAACGGCACGGCGCAATCCCTGCGGCGGCCCAAAGGCAGAGGCGGGATGTCGTTGTAATGCGCGGGACCAATACACATTAACGAGAGCTGGTGATATTTACAAATTAAATGTATAAATCTCTTGTATTTGTTTTTTGAATAGCTGGAAGCGTGGGCTCGGATTTGAAACCTGGCGCGCAGTGGGCCAGACAGGCGCCCTCAGGATCTGCATTCGTCTCCCACCATGCTCTGACGCGGCAGCGCGGTCAATTCACAGGCAGACTCCGTTTGCCACACCGCAAGATGCGTCTTAACGGCCGGTGTGGCAGCTTGAAAAAATCGTTCTGCCACGCCCCGGGCGCTCATCGAGAATAGAGAAAAGGGGGTGAACACATGGATCATCAACGATCCAGCAGTCCCAGTCTGAACCGGCCTTTGTATGACCTGGATCTGCTATTGGCCTTGTTGACGGTTGTTGACTGCGGCAGTTTTACAGCGGCAGCCAGTCGTTTGCACTCAACACAGTCCACGATCAGTCAGAAGGTGCGTCGTCTGGAGGAATTGGCAGGACTGCGTTTGCTGGACCGGGCCAGTCGTGGTGTCAGCACGACAGAGGCGGGGCAGACCTTGCTGGCTTACGCGCGTCAGATGCTGGCCTTGAACCATCAGCTCTCTGAAGCCTTGTCGGGTTCTTTGGTAACCATCTCCGTGCGTCTGGGTGTGCCGGAGGACTTCACCAATGGCCAGACCATGCGGGCGTTGGCTGGTTTCAACCGCCGGTTTCCACAAGTGCGCCTGGAGGTCAGCAGTGGTTTGAGCAGTGATTTGCTGGCGGCTTATGATCAGGGTGAGCTGGATCTGGTCTTGGTCAAGCAGCGGCATAATGCCCGCGAGGCGGTGGCTTGTCTGCCCGAGCAGACGGCGTGGGTCGACAGTGCCACTGATCCTGTCTTTCATCTGGACCCTATTCCTTTGGTCACCTTCCCGCGTCGCGGTGTTTACCGCGAAGAGATTATCAGTGCCGTGGAATCCTTGGGGCGGCGCTGGCGCATCAGCTTCACCAGTTCCAGCTTGAGCGGGATTCAGGGGGCTGTGGCCGATGGAATGGGCATCAGCCTGCTGCCGCGGCGTGCGGTACGTCAGGATCATATTGAATTGGGGCAGGCTCAGGGACTACCGCGCATTGACGCTTTTGAGCTGGCGATATTGCATCGGCCTCACGCCAATGAGATGGTGACCGCCTTGTCCCGGGTGCTGGTCGAGATGCTGGCCCCCGAGAGCGCCCGCCGCACGTCATAGCCGGGCGGGCTGCCTGGGCCAGTGATCAAGGTAAGTGCAATCTTACTGTTTGGGGGTGACCGGATCAAAGTGCGTCATTACATCCAGTACCGGCTCTTCAGCCATGACGCGATCTCTTGCCGCCACAGCGATGGCATGGCCTTGGGCAATCGTTAAGGTGCCGTCCATTTCCAGATCGACTTCCACCCAGATCATGTCGCCCAGTTTGCGGGTGCGCAACTGGTGTATCCCTTCCACCCCGGGTGTCTCGCGTAACAGCTTGGCGATGCGCTCCTCGGTTTCCTGATCAACGGCTTTGTCGGTCAGGTCATGAAACGCGCCGATAGAAAATTTCCAGCCCATGCGCACAATCATCAAGCCCACGATACTGGCGGCCAAAGGGTCGCCCAAGGGCAAGCCTGCCAGGTTGGCCAGGACGCCGAGGCTGACAACCAGGGAGGAGGCCGCATCGGAGCGGGCGTGCCAGGCATTGGCAACCAGCAAGGTTGAGCGCAGACGTTTTGCCACGCGCAGCATGTAGCGAAACAGGAGCTCCTTGCTACACAGAGCGGTAAAGGCAACGAGTAGGGCTACGGGATGGACGGCCTCAATGCTGCTGGGGTCCCGCAATGAAGAGATGGCATTCCAGAGCATGCCGGCGCCTACGGCCAGCAACAAACCGCCAATCGCCAAGGTGGCAGCGGTCTCGTAACGCAAATGTCCGTAGGGGTGGTCGGCATCGGGGCCGCGACGGCTATGGTGATTGGCAATCAGCACCACAAAGTCCGAGAACAGGTCTGACAGGGAGTGGATGGCGTCGGCAATCAGGGCCTGGGAATGGGCGAAGATACCCACCACAATTTGCAGCAGGCTCAAGCTGATATTGACCAGAACACTGACCCAGGTTGAACGCTGGGCACCATGGTGCCGATCCAGATCAGAGGGGGTGAGATTTTCCATGCCAGAAGGTCCTTGCAGCCAGAGCGTCAGGCTGTGTATCAATACAGCGCTTTCAAGGTAGAGAGTGTATCGGCTTTCCTGCAGGCAGGGGCGCCCCAAGGGCTTGAACCGCTTGTTTTGAACAGATTCTTTGGTTTATAGATACAAAAAAGCCTCGCTTTGGGACGAGGCTTTTTTGCGTATCAGGAATGCGTCTTAATTGATGCGCATACCGGGCTGAGCGCCGGGGAATGGCTCCAGAATATAAATACCTTGATCGACGGCCTCATCCGCGTGGCTGGCTGCCAGAACCATACCTTCGGATACGCCAAACCGCATCTTGCGAGGAGCCAGGTTAGCCACCAGCACCGTCAGCTTGCCGATCAGATCTTCGGGCTGGTAGGCCGATTTGATGCCCGAGAACACTTGGCGCAAACGACCTTCGCCCGCGTCCAGGCTCAGACGCAGCAGTTTGTCCGAACCGTCTACGGCCTCACAGCTGACGATTTTGGCAATGCGCAGGTCCACCTTGATGAAGTCCTTGATGTCGATGGTGTCGGCAATGGCTTCACCACCGGGCAGCACGACAGGGGCGGGTGGGGGAGCCAGCAGCTCATCGACCATGGCGCTGTCGACGCGTTGCATCAGGTGTTTGAAGGGAGCGATGTGATCGGGCAGGGTGGCCACGTCATCCCATACAAAACTGCGGTCCAGGCCGAACAGTTCACGCGCCACGCGATCGGTCAGGGTAGGCAAAATGGCGGTCAGCATGACGGACAAGCCCTTGAAGCCAGCCAGGGTGCGCGAGCAAATGTCTTGCAGCGCATCTTTCTGGGCTTGTTCGGCAGTCGCAATGCCTTTAGCCATGACCCAGGGCTGCGCCGTATCAAAAGCCTGGTTGATGAGGTCGGCCTGAGCCATGATCTGGCGTACGGCACGGCCGTACTCACGGCTTTCCAGATCGGCGCGGACTTTCTCGGCAACGTCCTTGAGCTGGTTTTGCAGCTCGGAGGTGTCACCCTGGTAAGCCAGCTTGCCATCAAAATGCTTGCTGATGAAGTTGGCGGCACGGCTGGCGATGTTGACGTATTTGCCAATCAGGTCGCTATTGACGCGGGCGATGAAGTCGTCAGGGTTGAAGTCCATGTCTTCAACGTGCGAGTTCAGCTTGGCGGCCATGTAATAGCGCATCCACTCGGCATCCATGCCCAGTTCCAGGTAGCGCAGGGGCGAAATGCCCGTGCCACGGCTCTTGGACATTTTTTCGCCGCTAACCGTGATGAAACCGTGCACGTTCAGTGCGTCAGGCACTTTACGGCCGGAGAACTTCAGCATGGCAGGCCAGAACAGGGCGTGGAAGTACACGATGTCCTTGCCGATGAAGTGGACTTGCTCCGTGTTGCCTTCCGGGTCCAGCAAGGCATCAAAGTCCAGACCTGCCTTGGCACAGTAGGCTTTCAGGGAAGCCAGGTAGCCAACAGGCGCGTCCAGCCAGACGTAGAAATATTTGCCGGGTGCATCCGGAATCGGGATGCCGTAATAGGGTTCGTCGCGGGAGATGTCCCAGTCGTTCAGGGAGGCCTCAGCACCTTCACCGGTACCCAGCCATTCGCGGGTCTTGCCTAATACTTCCGATTGCAGGCGTGGCTTGCCCTGGGCGTTCTTGCCCGTGGTCCACTCTTGCAGGAAGGCCACGCAGCGCGGGTCGGACAGGCGAAAGAAGAAGTGTTCCGAGCTCTTTAGCACCGGACGCGCATTGGTCAGGGTGGAGTAAGGCTCGATCAGTTCGGTAGGGGCGTAGACCGCGCTACAGACTTCACAACTGTCGCCGTACTGGTCCTTGGCGTGACACTTGGGGCATTCGCCCTTGATGTAACGATCGGGCAGGAACATGCCTTTGACTGGGTCATAGAACTGTTCGATGGTGCGTGTATCGATGAAACCGGCGCTTTTGAGCGTACGGTAGATATCCTGGGCCAGCTCGACGTTGTCTGGCGAGTCGGTACGGTGCCAGTGGTCAAACTTGATGTGAAAACCGTTCAAATAGCTGGGGCGTTCCGCCGCAATCTTGTCAACCAGTTGCGCTGGGGTGATGCCCGCACTTTCTGCTTTAAGCATGATGGGAGCGCCATGAGCGTCATCCGCACATACAAAATGTACCGTATGTCCCGACATTCGCATGGACCGAACCCAGATGTCGGCCTGGATATATTCCATGATGTGGCCGATGTGAAACGAGCCGTTGGCGTACGGCAGGGCAGTCGTAACAAATATCGTTCGTGACATGACTTAACACAATAAAAGAGAAAGGGAACAAGGATTCTACGGTCTATTGCCCACTTGTGCTGCGCAAGACAGAGAAACGTACACGGGTCAAGCCCGATCAGGCAGTGTGAATCACACAAATGCACACACCCTGAGCCTTTGCGGACTCAGGGTGTTCGAAAGCCTACCTGTTCAGTGTTGCTGTTCGTCCAATACAGGATAAACAGTCAAGAACTGTTAAGGGATCTCGCGCATCTCTATGTCGGTCACATCACGCGAACGGGGTGAGGACGACTGTCTGCTGGCAGTAGCGGGGCGGCGGCGCTGATCCCAATAGGCTTTGACACCGAAAGGACGGCCACTAATACGCGCCACAATGTATAAAATGCCGATCGCAATAGCAGTGGAAACCATGAAGATAAACGCCATGATTGCACCGAAAATTGTCAGCAAGACAAAGAGGGCTGTGCGGATAATCTGGTTAAATGTGTTCATAGGGTTAGTATGACATCATAAGTGTAAAAAAATTCCCCTTGAACCGCTAATTTTCTGGTTTAAAGGTATGGTGATGTTTCTTTATATCAAGGTTTTGGATAAATGACAGTGAGTTCTGAGCGCGTGTTGCAAGCCCTGGCGAGTGTGACCGATCCCAACACGTTAAAGAAGTTATCGGTCGATGCGGGTCGATGCGAACTGAGCATTGACCAGAATCAGGTTGAACTGACCTTGCATCTGCCCTACACGGCTTATGACATACAGGGTCAACTGCGTGAACGCATTGAGCAGGCCTTGGCAGGCGTGGGTGCCACCCTGTCCAAGTTGCACCTGAATCCGCGCATTGGCGTGCATGCTGTGCAGGAGGGCCTGCGCCCCATGCCCAATATCCGCAACATTATTGCGGTGTCATCGGGCAAGGGCGGCGTGGGTAAAAGCACCACCTCGGTGAACTTGGCCTTGGCCCTGCATATGCAAGGTGCCCGGGTCGGACTGCTCGATGCGGATATTTATGGCCCCAGCGTGCCCACGATGCTCGGTTTGCACGAGCGTCCCCGTAGCGCAGACGGCAAGATGATGGAGCCGCTGATCGGCCATGGTCTGCAGGCGAACTCCATCGGCTTTCTGCTGGACGAAGACGCTCCTGCAATCTGGCGGGGCCCGATGGCCACTCAAGCCTTGACCCAATTGCTGACACAGACGCGCTGGGACGACCTGGATTACCTGATTATCGACATGCCTCCCGGGACCGGTGACATTGCCCTGACCCTGTCTCAGAAAGTACCGTTGACTGGTGCGGTCATTGTCACCACGCCTCAGGATCTGGCGCTGGTGGATGCCAAACGAGGCTTGAAGATGTTCCAGAAGGTCAATGTGCCTGTGCTGGGCATTGTAGAGAACATGTCGGTTCATATCTGCTCGAACTGTGGTCACGCTGACCCGGTATTCGGTCAGCATGGTGGCCGCGATATGGCCAGCCAGTACAACGTGCCCTGGCTGGGTGCCTTGCCCTTGGCAATGAGTATTCGTGCGCAGACCGACTCCGGAACACCTACCGTCATTGCCAATGCGGACAGCCCCGAGGCCCGCCTGTATCACGAGATTGCCAATCGCGTGTCGGCCAACGTGTCTCAGTTGCCACCTGATACGTCGGGGCAGCGCCCCAAGGTTGTTCCCCGTCCTCTTTGAGCACGTATGCGCAAATCCGGCTTTTGCCTGCTGTTCTCATTGGTCCTGAGCCCTGGTGCCTGGGCGCAATCGTCTGTCCCTGAGGTCATTATTGATCCAGGGGGCGTGCCGCCCCAGGCACTCAAGGAAATCCAGCGTGCAGTCGGTGCGATCACACGGCTGGCTGAGGACCAGGATCTTGGGGAGGTCACGCGCTTGCGTCGCCGGGCGCATGACGCGACTGTTTCTGCCTTGCAGACGCAGGGCTACTTTGATTCCGTGGTCACCCTGGAAGTGGGGGAGGACGCGGGCGGAGAATACTGGGACATCATTATCCGTCCCGGGGAGCTCACGCGGGTGCGTGATGTCAATCTGGATTTCAAAGGCAAGATTCAGGAGCCGGAGTATGAGGTGCGCCTTGAAGGCATCAAGGCCAGCTTCCCCCTGAAAAAAAACGATCCGTTTCTCAATTCGGTCTGGTCGTCGGCCAAGGCTGATTTGCTTGAAAGCGTGCAGCGCCAGGATTTTTATTACGCGCGTTATGTGGACACGCGGGCCACTGTCTACGCCGATGAAAGCGTGGCCGATCTGTCCTTGAAGGTGGACAGTGGGCCGCGGGTTCGCATGGGGCCGCTGGAGATGACGGGGCTAAAACGGGTACCGCAGTCCCTGGTGGATCGGTATGTGCGTTACACCCCCGGCGACCCCTACGATCAGGACAAGCTCGATGAGTGGCAGCAGTCCCTGGCTTCCACCACGTTTTTCCGGGGGGCTTTTGTTACTTTGAATCAGGATGCCAGCAAGAAAAAAGAGCTGCCTGATGGGGACGTGGAATTGCCCGTTCAGGTGCGGGTCACGGAGGCGCCTTCCAAGCAGTTTACGGGCTCCTTGGGGGTGGACAGTGACCACGGTTTGCGAGTTGAAGGCCTGTATCGGAAAAATATTGTGTTTGGCCTGCCTGTTTGGACAGAGGCGGGCATTGGGGTGGATAAAAAGCGTCAGCGTGCTTTTTATGACGTCCATCTGCCGCCGACGCTGCGCGGCTATAAAAACAGTTTTGGGCTTTTGTACGACCGCTCTGACATTGAGGGTCTGGATACGCAGCGCGCCGCCGTGGGCTGGAAACTGCGGCAGGAGCGCAAGGCAGCAGGTAATAGTCGGGTCGAGTACGAGACCGAGTGGGGCTTGCTGGGGGCCTGGGATAAAACCCAGATCATCGGTTTGCCGACCCGTGAAACACCGTCTGCGATTGCAACCTGGCAGTGGCTGCGTCGTGACGTGGACAAGAAATACGATCCACGAGACGGTAATCTGATCGACTTTGGCCTGGGAGCCGGTATCACGCTGGATCGAGGCGAGCGCTTCTACCGCAGCAACTTGCGCTTGCAGCAATGGTGGCCCATCGGAGATCGGGATGTCTTGTCCATACGGGGCGAAGTCGGCAAAGTGTGGGGCATGACGGATCGTACGCCGCCGGATTTCGGTTATCGCACCGGGGGCGCACGCAGTATCCGGGGCTACAAATATCAAAGTATTGGTCTGCAACGCGGCGAGGCTGTGATTGGTGCGCCTGCCATGGCAGTTGCCAGTGTGGAATATACGCACTTTTTCACCAGCATGTATGGCATGCGGGCGTTTGTGGACGTGGGCGATGCCGCTCCCAGCTTTGGTGATATGAATTTAGCCTGGGGTTACGGTCTGGGGGCTGTGGTTCGTACTCCAGCCGGGCCCTTCAATCTTGATCTGGCCTATGGTCAGCGAGACAGGCGTGTCCGTTTGAGCTTTTCTTTGGGAATCGCATTTTAATGGCCTGGGTTCGGCGCTGGTTCCGGTATTTCGCCTTATGGGGCATCCCTTTCATTGTGGTTGCCCTGCTGTTGGTGTGCGGCTTTTTGTACTGGGTATTGGCCAGTCAGGTGGGGACACGCTGGGCGCTGCGCACGGCTTTGCCTTATGTACAAGGCAGCGCGCAAGGTGTGCGCGGAACCATCTGGGATGGGCTGAGCATTGATCATCTGGTGTTGGGCTTGCCCGATACTCATATCGATATCGAGCGTTTGCGCCTGGAGGCTAACTGGGACGAATTGTGGGACCGCCGCTTGCATGTGGTGGAGTTAAGTGCCCATAAAGTAGATGTGGCCTTGAGCACGTCGGATGCGCCCAAGTCTGATGAACCGTTCAAAATGCCGCAGCTGCCGGTCAGTATTGCGGTAGACAAGCTGGCACTTGGCCAGTTTTTGTTGTCCCAGGATGGCACCCCCTTGCCCGTGGCCCTAGCGGACTTGTCCTCGGCGCTGGCGCTGGAGTCGGACCGTGCGCAGCTACGCCTATACGATTTGATGGTGGCCAACGAGTCCATTCGTGCCGGCTTTCAAGGCGAGGTGGAGCTGGCGGGCTTGGAGGCGCCCTACCCGGCACGAGCTGATATACAAATTATTGCGCGTGGTTTAACTGCAGAGTCGCCCATTTGTGCCAAGCAGTATCTGCCCGCTTATGCGCAGCCTCACAAAACCAGCGCACCCGCGACAAAATCAGCCCCCGCTGATTCGTCCCGCAACGTGACTGGCTCTGCCAGCGCAGCGCCCGCTACCGCGCAAACCTCAGTCAAGGCGACGGAAACGTCCGCCAGCCCGTCTGTTGACTCAAAGGGAGCGTCAGCGGCTCAGGGTGCAGCCGCTCCCGAGCAGCACCATGATGCTCAGGGCGCTGCGGGGCTGATCCGTTCTGCACCGTCAAACGGTACAGGCGTGGTGCTTGACGAGCGTATCAAGGAGCCGGTTGCTGTTCCTGAGCCCGAGCCCTTGCCTGATTGTGTGGTGAATGCTCAGATCAAGCTGGATGGCTCTTTGGAGCAAGCGACCTTGTCCCTCACGGGGCAGGGTCAGGGCTACAGCCTGGATGTTCAGGCAGATTTGAGCCCCTTGGCTTCCGTGCCGGTCAGGCAGGCTCAGCTGGCGGTGAAGTTACCGGATGAATCCACGCTGGACGCGGACTTTACCTGGGACGCCACGCAGGACAGCGGGCACGTTCAGGACCATTTCAAAGGCCAGTTCCGCAGCGATAAGCTGGATTTACACGCCTTGTTGGGCGATGTTCTGCCCGATGCATTGATCAATACGCAAGGCCAGTTCGATGTGGTGCTGGCCGATAAAGAACAATTGCTCCGGGCAGATGTAGACATCCAGCTTTTGCAGGGTAGCCGTTGGAACAGGCAACCCGCTCTGGGACAGATCAAGGCCAAGGCGTCCGCGCCGGCTCAACCAGGTCAGCCCGACTGGTGGCGTTTGCTGAATGTCTCCGAGGTGCTTACGGATATGAAAGTGGGAGACAACCAGGTCCAGCTAAAAGGGGGGTTCGGCATGTCGGGTAAAGCCGAACTGGATTTGCTGGCCCGTATCCCACGCGCCGAGCAATTATGGCCTGGACTGGAGTTGGGCAAGGCGTCGGTACAAGGCCAATTGCGCGGGGACATCGCCCGTCATGTTTTGCAGTTAACTGCCCAGTACGATCTGGGCGGCAAGGCGAAAGGGCAGTTGGGTCAAGGTCTGGCCGAGGCGGATCTGGCCTTGGAAGGCGGCTGGCACTTTGCGGAACAGGGCCAGGCGGCATACTGGGACGGAAAAGTCAGTCGGCTGGTAGCCGATCATGCCGGTGTGGCACTGCGTTTGCAGTCCGCTCTTCCTGTACGCTTTACCGATGCGTTGCGGGCGCCCAAGACTCCCGCTCTGGAAACACAGGTTCGTTCTGGGGATCAAGACAGGACAGGCACCACCGCTCAGCAGGCGGCTGGGTTGGCGAAGAATGAGACGGCGTTGTCAACGTCGGATGAGGCGGCAGCACAGGCTGTCGCACAGCGAGAAGCCGGGTCACCAGCGCAAGCCAAACCCGGCCAGACGGATAAGGCGGGCACCCGCTCAGACAACGCCGGCAGGACATCGCAGGCTTCCGAGCCATTGGTTCCCTGGTCGGTTCGGGTTGGAGCTGCTACGGTGAGTACGTCTGTTGACGGAGAGTCGTGGATCAATCTACGTCACCAGGAATCCAGCTACCAGCCCGGCCAATGGGCCAGCCGCGGCGAGGTCCTGGACTTGGTGTTGTCCGAGCCCCGTATTGCCCGTTTGCTGCGCAAGGTGGGCATAGAGGAAAACACAGACAAAGACCAAGGGGGTGTCAGGATTGTCAAGCACAAGAAAACCCAGCCCCCGGAGATTGATCTTCAGGCGCGTTGGGATCTGAAGTTTGCCGGCGCTTTGTCGGGGCAGTTGCGTGTAGACCGTGTGGCCGGTGATGTGCAGGTCTTTGCTGATCCGCCCACCTCCCTGGGTCTGCAAGACCTGAGCGTTGTCGTCAACGCTAAGCCCGTCTCGGCCACCAGCAGTCGCCTGGATGCTCAACTGGACCTGCGTACCAAGGAAATGGGCTATTTGACCGCCAAGGCGCAGACGCAGATTCATGGGCTGGTCTTGAATGAAAACGATCGTAAAACCGTCAGCATTCAGGCCAATATTGATGATTTGAGCTGGACACGCCTGTTCCTGGGCGATGCCATGGAGTTGGGCGGGCGTTTGAATGCGGACGTCAATATTGATGTGGGCGCCAAATGGGCCTGGACCAGCCGGGGCACAGTAACGGGGCGCGAGCTGCGCTTTACCCGACTCGATGACGGTATTCGCCTGATTGACGGTGAGCTGGATGCCCGTTTTGATGGCGATGTCTTCAGGCTGGAGTCCTTGACCTTTCCCGCTCGTTTACGCGTGGAGCCCCAGGAGTGGCGTACGGCGACCTGGTTGAAAGAAAGCCCGGATGCCAAGGATGGCAAGCTGACTGTTGCGGGCCAGTGGAACCTGAGCACCCAGCAGGGAGCGTTTGATGTTGATATTTTCCGCTTCCCCATTTTGCAGCGTTCCGATCGTTACGCCATGATTTCCGGCAATATCAATCTGGACATGGAACTGCCCCGCATTGCCATTACTGGCAAGGTGGTGGCGGATGCTGGCTGGTTCAATCTGGACATGTTGGGCGGCATTCCCACCGTAGACAGCGATGTGGTGATTGTGCGGGCCGGTGATGAGCCTGCCGCTGAGCCATCTGCCGCCACGACGGACATGAGCCTGCAAATTGATGTCGATCTGGGACCCCGTTTTTACCTGACTGGTTATGGCGTGAACTCGGGTCTGGTGGGCAGTCTGAGAATCACCATGATGGACGGCAAACTGACGGGTATCGGGGCCTTGCGCACTCGGGGTGGGCGGATCGAACTGTATGGGCAGAAACTGTTGCTCAGACGCGGTACGGTGACGTTTCAGGGCGATATCACCTCTCCGATCCTGGACATTGAAGCCTTGCGTACCGGCCAGGCTGTAGAGGCAGGTGTTAAGGTAGTGGGGACGGCCCGCAAACCCCGAATCGACTTGGTGTCCTATCCAGAAGTCAGCGAGGTTGAAAAACTGTCCTGGTTGCTGCTGGGCCATGGCCCGGATGACTCCGGTGGTGATATGGCGTTGCTGCTCAGTGTAGGCACTTCCTTTCTGGGAGATGGCGAGCCTTTCTACCGCAAGTTCGGTATTGATGAGGTGTCCATGCGCTCGGGCGATCTGGGCAGTGCGGGCAGCATCTTGCCGGTGGAAAGTGTGGTCAAATCCCTGAACAGCGGCACCAGCAACGAAGAGCGCAAGTTCATTGCCATTACCAAGGCATTGACGGCTGATTTTTCGGTCAGCCTGGAGCAGGCCATGGCCGATACCGGCACCGTGGGTCGGGCCAGTTACCGCCTGGCACGGGGCCTGACCGCTGAAGTCAGTATCGGCACCGTCAATGGTCTGGCCCTGATTTACCGCTGGTTCTCGAAGGATTGAGGCGGACTTGTCTGGCGCAAAGCGGACAGGCAATTGTGGTGCAAAGACAAATTTGCATCGCAGTTGCCTTGTGCAAGTCTCTAAACGATAAAATAACCGGTTACTGATTTAAGGCGGCTAATTTCTTATGAGTATCAAAAGCGACCGTTGGATTCGGCGGGCTGCTGCCCAAGGCATGATCGAGCCTTTCGAGCCAGGCCAGGTGCGCAGTGTGGACGGTCAGCGCATCGTCAGCTACGGCACTAGCAGCTATGGTTACGATGTGCGCTGTGCCAACGAATTCAAGATTTTTACCAACATCAACTCGACCATCGTCGACCCCAAGGCGTTTGATGAAAAGTCCTTTGTGGATTTTGTCGGTGATGTGTGCATTATCCCGCCCAACTCCTTCGCTCTGGCCCGCACGGTTGAATACTTTCGTATTCCCCGCAGTGTGCTGACGATGTGTCTGGGCAAAAGCACCTATGCCCGTTGCGGCATCATTGTGAACGTGACCCCGCTGGAACCCGAATGGGAAGGCCATGTCACGCTGGAGTTTTCCAACACCACTCCGCTGCCCGCCAAGATTTACGCGGGGGAAGGGTGTGCCCAGATGCTGTTCTTTGAAAGCGATGAAGTGTGCGAAGTCTCGTACCGCGACCGTGGCGGTAAATATCAAGGTCAGCTGGGCGTCACCTTGCCCCGTACCTAGGAGTTCTGGATGAAGTTTCGTTTTCCTATCGTCATCATCGACGAAGACTACCGTTCCGAAAATACGTCGGGTCTGGGTATTCGAGCCCTGGCTGCGGCGATAGAGGCCGAAGGCGTGGAGGTTCTCGGGGTCACCAGCTATGGTGACCTTAGTTCTTTTGCGCAACAGCAAAGCCGCGCGAGCGCCTTCATTTTGTCGATTGATGATGAGGAATTCGATGTGGATTCCCCAGAAGATGTCGCCAATGCGATCAAGAACCTGCGCTCCTTTATTGGCGAGCTGCGGTTTCGCAACGAGGACATCCCCATCTATCTGTATGGCGAGACGCGAACTTCGCAGCATATCCCCAACGATATTTTGCGCGAATTGCACGGCTTTATTCACATGTTCGAGGACACGCCCGAGTTCGTGGCGCGTCACATTATCCGTGAAGCACGTTCCTACCTGGAAAGTCTGGCGCCGCCGTTTTTTCGCGAACTGGTCAAATATGCATCGGACGGTTCCTATTCCTGGCACTGCCCGGGGCACTCGGGTGGCGTGGCCTTTCTGAAAAGCCCGGTTGGGCAAATGTTTCACCAGTTCTTTGGTGAAAACATGCTGCGCGCGGATGTCTGTAATGCGGTGGACGAGCTGGGGCAGTTGCTGGACCATACCGGTCCGGTCGCGGATGCCGAGCGCAATGCCGCGCGCATTTTCCATGCTGATCACTGCTTTTTCGTCACGAACGGCACGTCCACGTCCAACAAGATCGTCTGGCATGCCAACGTCGCCAACAATGATGTGGTGGTGGTCGATCGCAACTGCCATAAGTCGATTCTGCACGCCATCACCATGACGGGCGCCATCCCGGTGTTCTTGCGCCCTACGCGCAATCACCTGGGCATTATTGGCCCCATCCCGCAAGAGGAGTTCTTGCCGGAAAACATTGCACGCAAGATCGAGGCGAACCCTTTTGCCAGCAAGGCCAAGAATAAGAAACCCCGTATTTTGACGCTGACGCAAAGTACCTATGACGGGGTGATCTACAACGTGGAAATGATCAAGGAAACACTGGATTCCAAGATCCCTACGCTGCACTTTGATGAGGCCTGGTTGCCGCATGCGGCCTTCCATGACTTCTATCACGACATGCATGCGATTGGGGCGGACCGTCCACGTACCAAAGACACCATGATTTACGCCACGCACTCCACGCACAAGATGCTGGCCGGCTTGTCGCAGGCGTCCCAGATTACGGTACAGGATGCGGAAAACCGACCGCTGGACCGTAACGTATTCAATGAAGCCTATCTGATGCACACCAGCACCAGCCCGCAGTACGCCATTATTGCGTCCTGCGATGTGGCGGCAGCCATGATGGAGCCACCGGGTGGCACTGCTCTGGTTGAGGAAAGCATTTGCGAGGCCATGGACTTTCGCCGTGCCATGCGCAAGGTGTCCAAGGAGTACGGCGAGAACGACTGGTGGTTCAAGGTATGGGGCCC
Source organism: Alcaligenes sp. SJTW-7 (assembly GCF_047716895.1). Lineage (NCBI taxonomy): Bacteria > Pseudomonadati > Pseudomonadota > Betaproteobacteria > Burkholderiales > Alcaligenaceae > Alcaligenes > Alcaligenes sp. SJTW-7. The sequence goes on from NZ_CP136682.1 coordinate 625,071, forward strand.
TGACACGCTGCCCGAGGAAGGCATAGGCGAGCGCGAGGACTGGATTTTGCGCTCCGATGCGGAATGGCATGGCTTTGGCAAGTTGTCCACCAACTTCAATATGCTGGACCCGGTCAAGGCGACAGTCGTCACACCCGGTCTGGATATTTCTGGCACCTTTGCCGAGCAGGGCATCCCGGCCGCTCTGGTGTCCAAATACCTGGCCGAGCATGGCGTGGTGGTGGAAAAAACCGGCCTGTATTCCTTTTTTATCCTGTTCACCATTGGCATCACCAAAGGTCGCTGGAATACCTTGCTGACCGCCTTGCAACAGTTCAAGGACGACTACGATCGCAACCAGCCCATGTGGCGCATCTTGCCGGATTTTTGCAAGGCTCAGCCCACCTATGAACGCATGGGCTTGCGTGACCTGTGTCAGCAGATTCACCAGGCTTACCGCAAGTACGATCTGGCCCGCCTGACTACCGAGGTTTACCTGAGCGATATGATTCCTGCTCTGAAACCGTCGGATGCGTATGCCAAGATGGCGCATGGCGATATCGAGCGCGTGGGCATTGATGAGCTCGAGGGCCGGGTGACCGGTGTGTTGCTGACTCCTTATCCTCCCGGTATTCCTTTGCTGATACCTGGCGAACGCTTTAACTCCCGCATTGTGGAGTACCTGCAGTTTGCGCGCGAGTTCAATGCGCGTTTTCCCGGCTTTGAAACCTATGTGCATGGACTGGCGCAGGATATTGGCCCCGATGGACTGCCGCGCTACTACGTAGATTGCGTGCTTGAGTCTGAACCCAACGAGTAAATTTGCGTGATCCCTTTTTTTGATGTGGCCGTCATAGGCGCAGGTGCAGCCGGCATGATGGCTGCCAGTATCGCAGGCCAGCGCGGCCTGCGAGTGGTATTGATTGATCACGCTGAAAAGCTGGCCGAGAAAATCCGTATTTCCGGTGGAGGACGTTGCAACTTCACCAATACGGGCACGTCGCCCGAGAACTTCCTGTCCAAAAACCCGCACTTTTGCCGTTCAGCGCTGGCCGGTTATACCCCGCAGGATTTCTTGCAGCTGGTGCGCGACTATCGCATTGGCTTTCATGAGAAGCACAAAGGTCAGCTGTTTTGTGATGACTCCAGCGAGTCCATTATCCAGATGCTGCGTCAGGAATGTCTGAAAGGGCAGGTGTCCTGGCGCATGCCTTGTTCCGTTCAGTCCATCGGTCGTACTGAGCAAGGCTTTGTGTTGCGCACCAGTCAGGGTGAGCTCAATGCCCTGCAAGTCGTTATTGCGACAGGGGGCATGGCCATTCCGCAGTTGGGTTCTACGGACTATGCCCTGTGTGTGGCGCGTCACTTCGGTCTGAAAGTAATTGAGCCCCATCCCGCACTGGTGCCCCTGACTTTCGACGGTCGTGACTGGAAGCCATTTTCTGCTCTGAGTGGCGTGGCGTTGGAAGTGGAAGTCAGTACCGGGCAGGGTAAGCAGCGCCAGGCTTTTCTGGAAGACCTGTTGTTTACGCATCGCGGCTTGTCAGGGCCGGGTATTTTGCAGATTTCCAGCTACTGGCAGCCAGGTGAGAGCATTTGTGTGGATCTGGCACCGGGCCAGGACATTGCCCAGCAGTTGCTGGACTTGAAGGCGGGGAATCGCCAGCAGTTGGTGACGGTGTTGTCGACATTGTGGCCGCGTCGTTTGGTGGAGCAGTGGCTCGATACCTCGGAGCTGTTGCCCAAGGGTGTAGGCCAACAACGTCTGGCCGATTTGCCGGATCGCGTCTTGCGTTCCGTGGGGCAAGTGATTAATGCCTGGGCGTTGAAGCCCAGTGGCACTGCAGGCTATAAAAAGGCGGAAGTGATGAGCGGCGGCGTGGATACCCGTGAGCTCAATCAGAAAAGCATGGAAGCACGCAAGGTTCCTGGCCTGTTCTTTATTGGCGAAGCGGTGGATGTTACCGGTTGGCTGGGCGGGTACAACTTTCAATGGGCTTGGGCTTCGGCAGCGGCTTGTGCGCGGGCACTGAAGGCGCAGGCGGCTTAATGTTAAGCAAGCGGGTGAAGACGGCAGGGCCCCGATTGGGTGGCCGTTTTTGAAATCAACACAGGTGTTGGCTGGTTAGTCAGGGAGGCAATATGCAACTGCCAGTAGATAGAAAGTACGTAGCAAGTCATGAGTGGGCCAAGGAGGAAGGCGGAGTTGTGCTGGTAGGCATTACTGACTTTGCGCAGGACCAGTTGGGTGATTTGGTTTTTGTCGGGGACTTCACTCCTGGGACCCGGCTGGCCGCCGGTCAGACGGCAGGGGTGGTGGAATCGGTGAAAGCTGCTTCCGATATTTATGCACCGGTTTCGGGTGAGTTGGTGGAGTTCAACCAAGCCTTGTCGGATGCGCCGCACCTGTTGAATGAAGCCCCGTTCGATACCTGGATTTTCAAGCTCAAGGCTGATAATCCGGCGGATCTGGACGGTTTGCTGGATGGTCCGGCTTACGCGGCGGTCGCGGAGTAAGGCCAGACGTAGAGCCCGTACGAATGCAGTTTGGCCTTGCCTGATGCAGGCGGACTGATCGGAAAAAAGCCTGAATCCGTTTGACGGGTTCAGGCTTTTTTTTGGCTTCGGGCGTCAGCAGGGGGGTGCGCAGAGGCCCCGGTGCTTGCTTGAAGCCCGTGCCTGATGCCTGTCCCGACAACTGAAGCGATGCGAAGCCCGAGCCAGGGTTTTTGGGCTTTGGTGACTGTCAGCTCGATAGAGCGGTGGTGGTCAAAGGCTTGCAAGGCATGAAAAACAACGCCTTGACCTCATTGCCAGGAAGTCATGCGCCGCATAGTGACTAAGCGCCCCGCTCGTTGCTCTACGGCTTTCTTAGCGGCGACGATAGGTGACATAGTCGTAAGTAAAGCCATTTTCCTCAGGCTGGGGAAGGCGTTCAATTTCTTCCCACTCACCTTCCGGCAGTATCGGGAAGAAGGTGTCGCCGTCCACCTCTGCCTTGATTTCAGTGGCAATCAGCTCCTGAGCGATGGGCAGGGCCAGACGGAAAAGCTGTTCGCCGCCAATCACGCAAACGGTGTCATAACCGGGGCAGGCCGCCAGAGCATCGTCCAGATTGCTGAAAACCTGCGCGCCCTGGGCCTGATAGTCCGCATTGCGGCTGATCACCAGATTCGGGCGACCCGGCAAGGGCCGGCCCAGCGACTCCCAGGTCTTGCGGCCCATGATGATGGGCAAACCCATGGTCACACGCTTGAAGTGCTGCAGGTCGGACGGCAGACGCCAGGGCAGGTCCTGATCTTTGCCAATGCAACGGTTGGCCGCATACGCGACAACCAGACGGATAAGTGGGAGGGTGCTCATACGGCAACGGGCGCCTTGATATGGGGGTGAGGATCGTAATCGGTGATCTCGAAGTCTTCGTACTCGTACTCAAACAGGCTGGCCGGCTTGCGCTTGATGGTCAGCTTGGGGTAGGGGCGCGGGTCGCGTGAGAGCTGCAGTTCAGCCTGCTCGAAGTGGTTCGAGTACAGGTGGCAGTCGCCTCCGGTCCAGATGAAATCGCCGACCTCCAGATCACATTGCTGGGCCACCATGTGGGTCAGCAAGGCGTAGCTGGCAATGTTGAATGGCACACCCAGGAAAATATCCGCGCTGCGCTGGTAGAGCTGGCAGGAGAGCTTGCCGTTGGCAACGTAGAACTGGAACAGGGCATGGCAAGGGGGCAGGGCCATCTGATTGACATCGGCCACATTCCAGGCAGAAACGATCAGGCGGCGCGAGTCGGGATTGTTGCGAATCTGCTCTACCACCTGGCTGATCTGGTCAATATGACGCCCATCGGGAGTGGGCCAGGAGCGCCATTGCACGCCGTAGACGGGGCCCAGATTGCCGTTCTCGTCAGCCCACTCGTCCCAGATAGAGACGCCACGCTCTTGCAGCCACCGCACGTTGGAGTCGCCGCGCAAAAACCATAGCAACTCGATAAAGATGCTGCGGGTGTGCAGCTTCTTGGTGGTGATCAGTGGAAAGCCCTGCGACAGATCGAAGCGCATTTGGTGGCCAAATACCGAGTTCGTACCGGTGCCGGTGCGATCCCCTTTGGGAGTGCCTTGGGTGTAGACCAGGCGCAGCAGGTCTTCGTAGGGATAAAGGGACATGGCGAACTCAGGCTTGCTCAATAGCGACGGAATAAGTGATCTCGGCGGTCTTGCCCAACATGGCCGAGGCTGAACAGTACTTGTCATGCGACAGCTGCACGGCACGCTCGACGGCGGCTTGAGGCAGGTCCTTGCCGGTCACCACAAAAGTGAAATGAATCTTGGTAAAGACTTTGGGATCGGTGTCGGCGCGTTCAGCCGTCAGTTTGACCTGACAGCCGGTAATGGCATGACGACCTCGCTTGAGAATCAGCACCACGTCGTACGCTGCGCAGCCGCCTGCGCCGGTCAGCAACATTTCCATGGGTCGGGGAGCCAGATTATTGCCGCCTCCTTCGGGAGCGCCGTCCATGGCCGTCACATGACCGCTGCCCGTACGGGCAACAAACAGCATGCCGTCCTTGCCGCCCCAGTCGATTGTGCATTCCATATGAATTCCTTTGTTGTCAGTGCGAGCCAAGACTCGTCAGTAGATTGTCAGGGGTGATTGTACTTTTTGACGCGCTCGCGTGCAGCGTCCGCATCTGACCTGTGGGGCGATGGCTACTGCCACTGAACGGCATGCCGGTGCTTGTCGTCCTGTTCCAGGCCCATATAAGAAAAACTGTATGGACAAATCGGGGCAGAACCACGCTCTTTGTAAGATTTAGACTGGTTTTGTTGATTGTCCTAGGATAAACTTCGGAGCGGTACACGGCATTTTGAAACAGATATGTCACACGGGTTTACCCTCGCCTATAATGACAGTCGCCCGTATACCAAAAAATGTCGTGCTCGTATTTGTCCTGTCTCAATAAACCTTGCTTTCAATGGGGGCTTTATTCAGACGTCACAGACGGGTGTTTTAACATGACGGCTCTCGCGACCTAGGCAGTCGCAGATTTTTTGCGTCCATGCTCTTTCGATCTGCGACGCGTCAAGTGCCGCCGAGCTGCTTGGCAGCTTCACATTAACCAGGCCTGGATCATTGTGAATACCGTTTCAATACTGCTACTAGCTTTCATATTGTCCGTTACCGGACTTTTTGTCTTCATCTGGTCGTTACGTCGTAACTTCTTTGACCACAGTCCCGCCGCCTCGCGAGAAATTTTCTCCAAAGGCGAGATCGGGCAGGTAGATGACCCTTCCGCCACCCCTGAACAACGTCAGGCACTTCAAGATGAAATGGGCCACAAGACCATTTCTGCTGAGGATCGTCAGGCGCTGAGCGTTGAACTGGCAGAACGTGTGGAAGCCGACCGCTCCACCGCGTCGGTCACCTTCATTTTGCTGGCCTGTTCGGTGTTCTGGCTGATTGTGGCCTCGACCGCGGGTCTGATCAGCTCGATCAAGCTGCATGAGCCCGAGTTCTTGACGCAACACGCCTGGATGACGTTCGGCCGTATGCGCACCCTGCACCTGAATGCGGTCGCTTATGGTTGGGCCCCGATGGCCGCCTTTGGCGTTGCCATGTGGATGCTGCCCCGTCTGCTCAAGACCCCCCTGATTGGTGCCCGATACGCCATCACCGGCGGTGTCTTGTGGAACCTGGGTCTGGTCGGTGGGCTGACCTGTATTGCGATGGGTATTACTGACGGCATGGAATGGCTGGAAATGCCCTGGCAGGTTGATATCCTGATGGTTATTGGCGGCGCGCTGGCAGCCATGCCTTTGATCTTCACTTTGCAAAACCGTCGTGCCCACCATCTGTATGTGTCGGTGTGGTACATGGGCGCGGCGCTGTTCTGGTTCCCCATCCTGTTCCTGGTCGGCAACCTGCCAGCCGTACACGTGGGTGTTGAGCAGGCAACCATGAACTGGTGGTTTGGTCACAACGTGCTGGGTCTGTTCTACACTCCGATGGCCCTGGCGTCGGTGTACTACTTCCTGCCCAAGATCATCGGTCAGCCCATCAGCTCCTACAACCTGTCTCTGGTGGGTTTCTGGGGTCTGGCGTTTTTCTACGGTCAGGTCGGTGGTCACCACCTGGTTGGCGGCCCTGTGCCGCAGTGGATGGTGACGCTGTCGATTGTGCAAAGCATGATGATGATCATTCCCGTGCTGGCTTTCTCGATTAACCAGCACTACACCATGAAAGGTCACTTCCGCACCCTGATTCACTCGCCCACCCTGCGCTTTATCGTGCTGGGCGGCATGATGTACACCGTCAGCTCCATTCAAGGTTCCTTTGAGGCGCTGCGCAGCATCAACACAATCACCCACTTCACGCACTTCACGGTGGCCCACGCCCATATCGGCTTGTACGGCTTCTTTACGATCGTGATGTTCGGCGCCATTTACTACGTGATGCCGCGCGTGATGTCCTGGGAATGGCCTTACCCTAAACTGATCTCCCTGCACTTCTGGCTGGTGGTGATCGGTTTTGCCATCTACGCAATCGGCCTGAGCATTGGCGGCTGGCTGCAAGGTCTGGCGATGCTGGACCCTGCCAAAGCCTTCATGGAATCGGTCTTTGTCACGATGCCTTATCTGAAGTCGCGCTCGATTGGTGGTGGTTTGATGACTTTGGGTCACCTTGTGTTTGCCTTCCACTTTGTGGCAATGGCTTTGCGCTATGGCAGCCGTCGTATTGGTCCAGCCCTGTTTCACCAGCGCTCGGCAACTCGCAATGTAGTGGAGGCATGATTTAGTCATGGAAAGCGAATACAAACTATTGGGCGGCGCCATGGTGACGCTGGCCCTGGCCACATCGGCTCTGGTCGTTGTTCCTTACCTGCAGGTTGAGAAGGTGGAGCCCTCTCCGGGGCTCAAGCCCTACACCGAGGTGGAACTGCGCGGCCGTCAGCAGTACATCGACATGGGCTGTGTGTACTGTCACTCGCAGCAGCCACGCAGCCAGAACCAGGCTCCTGACTTTCAGCGCGGCTGGGGTCGTGCCTCGGTGGCCGGTGACTACTACTACGATACGCCGCACCTGCTCGGTACCATGCGTACCGGTCCCGATTTGCTCAATATCGGCGCCCGTCAGCCTAGCGTGGACTGGCACCTGGGGCACTTGTACCAGCCTCGCGCTTATACCCCTGGCAGCAATATGCCGTCCTATCCTTTCATGTTCGAGCTCAAGGACAAGGCTGATGAGGGCGATAAAGTTGTGAATCTGCCTGGCGATTTTGCCCCTGAAGGCAAGGTGGTGGTAGCCAAGCAAGAAGCCCTGGACCTGGTTCAATACCTGTTGGCGCTGGATCGTACGTATCCCGTATCGCCCGCCAGCGTTATCAAATAAGCAGGCATTGTTGAGCTAGTGCGCCCCGCAAGGCGGGGCGCCTCGGAGAATTAGAATGAGCGACAATCGTAAATATGACGCGCAGTTGCGCGAAAATGCGGATCCGGAAGAAAACGCGGCGCCTATCCCCTGGGTCGTCCTGGTGATTATTGCCGGTCTGTTCCTGTGGGGCATCTACTACATTTTCAGCAGCGATCTGAGTCACGACGCCACAGTGGGCGACAACCGTATCGTTGCCGATTTCGAGCTGCCAGAAGGCGCCGTGGATGGTCAGCAATTGTTTGTGGCCCAATGTGCGGCCTGTCACCAGGCAACCGGTGCTGGTGTGCCGGGCGTATTCCCGCCCCTGGTTGGTTCGGAGTGGGTGCTGCGCAAGCCAGAAGTTTTGGTCCAGATCATGCTGCACGGTATTGTTGGCGAACTTACGGTCAAGGGTAATAAGTACAATGGTGCGATGCCCGAGTTCCGCGAGAAGTTCAATGACGAGGAATTGACGGCAGTGGTCAATTACCTGCGTACTGAATTAGGTGGCAACAGTGCTGATCCTGTGGATGTGGCCTTTGTCAAAGCCGAACGTGAAAAAACTGCTGATAAAACTGATCCCTGGAATGGGGATGCCGACCTGGCTCCCATGGAAGAGTAGGACTGAAATGATGGGCCAGAGATGAGACTGTTTCTAAGTATTCTCCTGGTTGTTGCCCTGGGTATCGGGGCTCTGGCCCACCTGACACAAGGCTTTACTGCCTTGACCGCCGAGACAGCCCGTCGCAATGACGTGGCTGCCTCCCCGCGCTTGATATCCGATGTAGAGGTACTGCTTCCGACCGGGGGTAGTACGCCGCTAAGTTCCTTGTTGCAAAACGATGGTCGCATCACCATCGTCAACTTCATCTACACCCGTTGCGTCACGCTTTGTCTGGCGATGGGCTCGGAGTATCAGCAGCTGCAAAAAGCAATTCTGGACGAAGGCCTGCAGGACCGTGTGCGCCTGTTGAGTATCAGCTTCGATCCTACCGATTCGCCCGATCATTTGCGCCGTTACAGCAAAACCATGAAAGCCGATCCGGCTGTCTGGCAGTTCGTGACCATGATGCCAGGGGAACAGCGCCAGCGTGTACTGGATGATTTTGGCATCATCGTGATTCCCGCTCCCTTCGACGAGTACGAGCATAATGCGGCCTACCACGTCGTCAGCCCCGAGCCGCGCCTGGGGCGAATCGTGGACTATGGCGAACCCATGCTGGCCCTGGCCTATGCGAAACGGGCCTTAGAGGACCTGGACAAGAAGGAGGACCGGTAATGTCGTTGAAACGTGTTGTTGCGCCCTCCACGATACGTCCCTATTTGGGCAGCGCACTGGCGTTGCTGGCCGCCGTGCTGTTTGCTGCTGCTGCATACTGGGACCGCCCCCTGACTGCCTCCATGAGCCTGCATATGCTGGTTCATATCCCGCTACTGGTCCTGTCCGGTGTCGCCTTGCAGTCGGCCTTGCGTTACCAGGGTGTGGGCCGCTCGGCCTTTGTGCAGTCCTTGCTGCGTCCCTACTACGCCCTGAATGAATACGGTTTGCCCGGTTTGATCCTGGTCAGCTTTGCTGCGGCTTACTGGATGGTCCCCAAAGCGCTGGACGATGTTCTGGTGTCGCCTCCCATGGCAACGGCCAAGTATATTGGCCTGGTGCTGATGGGCATGGTGTTCATGGAATCCTGGCGTCGCGCCCATCTGGTGTTTCGCTTGTTCTTTTTTGGTAACTTCAGCTGGATGATGGCGATTGTAGGTTTGTTGTATTACGACAATCCGGTTCGCCTGTGTAATTTCTATCTGCAGTCCGATCAGGAAATTGCCGGCATAGGTCTGGTCATCATGGCATGTGTCTTGCCTTTGCTGTGGCTCTTGTCCGAAAGCAAGGCTGTGATCGCCTTTTTGCGGCAATAATACCCCTCTATTTTGTTTTGCAGGTGTCCCTATGAGCCATACTGTTTCCAACAGCGATACCCGCTTGTACCGGCGCAATAACTTTTTTGATCAGATTCTCGGCGAGACCAATCGGGCTCTGGAAGTCCTTGGGCGTTCGGCCCGAGCATCACGTCCCAATCCGGCAGGCAAGGAAGTGTCCGAGATCAGCGTCGACGAGGCTCGTCATGCCGCTGGACTGATGCGAGTGAACCATGTGGGCGAAATTTGCGCTCAAGCCTTGTATCGCAGTCAGGCCATGTTGTGCAAAGATCCCCAGGCAACGGAGGTGCTGCTGCAAGCCGCGCAGGAAGAGGTAGATCATCTGGCCTGGTGCGATGACCGTCTGCGTGAACTGGAGAGCCGCCCCAGCGTGTTCAACCCCTTGTGGTATGCCGGCTCTTTTGCCTTGGGCTTGCTCGCCAGCCGTGCGGGTGTGCCGTATAACCTGGGTTTCATGGCCGAAACCGAACGTCAGGTGGAAGAGCATCTGGAAAGTCACCTGGAGTCTTTGCCCGTTAATGATCATCGTTCCCGCCGCATCGTAGAGAAAATGCGGGATGACGAGATCGAACATCGGCGTACGGCAGAAAATCACGGGGCAGTGGGTTTGCCACCTCCGGTGAAGACCCTGATGCGCATGATGTCTAAAGTGATGACGACCACGGCGTATCGTTTGTAATGCTTGTGCCGGGAGCGTGGCAAAAGCAGATCTTCAGTCTGATTCTCTGGCGGTAGAGGCGGGCCCATGACGGGCCCGCTTTTCAATGCAGGTGCAGGGCACGCAGAAATTCCAGGCGCAGGGGGAGCCAGGCAAGCAGCCTGGACCGGGTCCGGTGCATCAACGGCCTAGAAGGGACCTCAGCGCCCGAAACGCTCAGTATCGATACTATGCCGGTCGGGCCACCGCGATGAGGGACTCCAGACGCTCGCGCTGCGCTTTTTCTTGTTTGTGAAGCTCGACAAGCTTGTCACGGTCTCGATGGTACAGACCGCTGACGGGCTGTACTTTCTCCAATGCGGCACGCAATCCCCTGATGTAGTCATTGTCTGTGTGAATTTCGCCAGTCAGGCGGGCAATTCCGCGGCCGAGCTCTTCAAGCATGGGATTGCATTGCACAACAGTGGCACTCCATCCTTCATTGAAGTCGGCCTGTATGCCCGCTGCGATTCCGCGAGCGTGTCCCATAGCCTAACCCAGTGATTTGGCGAGGTATTCATTTCCGAAGCGACCTGTCCTGTCAGCGTTTCACTTGTTGTGCGCATGGGGAGTGAGGCACGGGAGAGGTGCCCGATTGAGGGCTTAGGAAAGGGCAAAATGCAGGCATTATGCTGATTTGCCTGATGTCGGACTGCCGCTCTTGAACCCTGTTTCGGCGGCTTAGGGTTAACGACTAGATACCCGATCAAGAATTTGCGCTAGGAAATTGATGTATTAAAGCGACAAGATCAGCGTCTAAGGGTTTTCCACGGTATTTATCTTGCATTGCACCATTTTTGTAGGTAGACTTTAGTTATTGGATGTTGAAAAGAAAGCAGGAAAAACAAGCGTAATAACCCTTAGCTTTCTGGCTCGATATTGTATCTGGTAGCCCAACTTGCCACGATTGTCTCCTCCACCCTCCTCCTTTGGTGGATTTGCCCGAGATCTTTAGATCTCGGGTTTTTTTTTGCCCGTATCCGTGCAACTTTGTTCTTAGGGCTTGTTATGTCCATGCATGATGCTGGCGCCTGACGGTAAAAAAACCTTGTCCAGCATAGTGATGGACAAGGTTTTTTTGACCTGCTTGGGACGAACTTACTTTTGTGGGACGGTCGCCACGTGCAGCAAGTTAGTGCGTCCACTGGTGCCAAAGGGGACACCGGCAATCATCACGATCGTATCGCCGCCCTGGGCGAACTCGTGTTGCGCTGCCATATCAGTCGCATGATCGATCATTTCGCCCAGATCACTGACATCCTCGCAGGGAATGGCATGCACGCCCCAGGCAAGGCTTAGACGGCGTGCGGTTTCCACACGGGGCGTCAGTGCCAGGATAGGGGCGATGGGCCGTTCACGACTGGCGCGCAAGGCGCTAAAGCCGGTGGTGGTGTAGGCCACATTCGTTGCGGGTTCCAGAATGCTGGCCACACGACGCAGGGCGCAGCAGATCGCGTCTGCGGTGCTGGCTTCTGCCGTGCTGTGGTTGGCTTCCAGAATGGTGCGCCAGCTGGGATCGTTTTCGATCTCCTTGATGATGCTGTCCATGATGGATACCGCTTCCAACGGAAACTGGCCGGAGGCCGATTCGGCGGACAGCATGACGGCGTCAGCACCCGAGTAGATGGCGGTAGCCACGTCGGAGGCTTCGGCGCGTGTGGGAACCGGCGAGGTGATCATGGATTCCAGCATCTGTGTGGCGACGACTACCGGACGGCCTGCCGCGCGGGCAGTACGCACGATTTGGCGCTGCAACACAGGCACGCGCTGGGGTGGAACTTCCACGCCCAGGTCGCCACGTGCCACCATCACGCCATCGCACAGCTGGACAATTTCTTCCAGGTGTTCGAGTGCCTGTGGCTTTTCCAATTTGGCCATGATCCAGGCCTTGTCGCCGATCAGCTCGCGGGCTTCACGAATGTCGCCAGGACGTTGTACAAAGGACAGGGCAACCCAGTCTACGCCCAGTTCAAGACCAAATTTCAGATCGATCAGGTCTTTTTCGGTCAAAGGCGAGATAGGCAGTACCACGCCGGGTACGTTCACGCCCTTGCGGTCGGACAGCGGGCCGCCGACCATGACCGTGGTTTCTGCAAAATCCGGACCAAAGCTGTCCACACGCAGACGCAGCTTGCCGTCATCGAGCAGCAGGTCTGTCCCGTCTTCCAGAGCCGCGAAGATCTCGGGGTGAGGCAGGTAGGCACGCTGGCTGGTTCCCTCGGCGGGGTCCAGATCCAGGCGGAATTTCTGGCCGGTTTCCAGTGTCACGCGGCCATCTTTCATTTTGCCAACGCGCAGCTTGGGACCTTGCAGGTCCATCAGAATACCGATACTGCGACCGGTTTCCTTTTCAATCTGACGAATGGTGTGATAGCGCGCGGCATGGTCTTCATGTGTGCCGTGGCTGAAGTTCAGGCGGAACACATCAGCGCCGGCCTCGAACAGTTCACGAATGCGTTCTGGCGTAGAACTGGCAGGACCCAGGGTAGCCAGAATGCGGGAATGACGTTGACGTTTCATGGGTTGTTGTCCTTAGGGGGATCGATAGCTCAAAGAGCAGCGATACCGGCGCGGGCGATCTGAGCGTCTTCGGGTGCTTTCACGCCGGACACGCCGACAGCACCAATCACTTGACCGTCCACCACGATTGGCTCGCCGCCCTCCAGTGGTGTGATGGGCATGGACAGAGCGGCAAAGCGACCATTGTTGACCATGTCTTCAAAGACCTTGCTGGGTTTGCCACCGCCCAGCACGCAGGTTTGCGCTTTTGCCGGGGCAACCTGGGCGCTCATCAGGGGAGCGCCATCCATGCGTTGCATCCACAGCGCATGACCGCCCGCGTCGCAAATGGCGATGCTGACGGCCCAGTTGTTTTTCAGTGCTTCTTGCTCGGCTGCAGCGGCCATTTTTTTGACATCGGTCAGGGTCAGTGCTTTTGTGTCTCTCATGTCCATTTCCTTTAAGAAAAGCGTTAATCGCTAGGGGATAAAACCAGAATTGCGCGAAAATCGTTGACATTGGTCAGGGTCGGACCCGTAACCAAGGCATCGTCCAGGGCTTCAAAAAAGCCGTGACCATCATTATTGTCCAGACTGGCCCTGGGGCGTATACCTTGTTGCCAGGCACGCTCCAATGTGTCGGGACCGCAGAAGGCACCGGCAATCTCTTCCTGGCCATCTACCCCGTCAGTATCGCCTGCCAGACCATAAATGTCGGCTGCGCCGTTCAAGGCGATCGCCGTGGACAGCAGAAACTCCACATTGCGACCGCCACGGCCCTGGCCACGCAAGGTCACGGTGGTTTCTCCGCCAGAGAGCAGGACGCAGGGAGCCTGGGCGGGTTGCCCGTGTTTGGCCACGCTCAGGGCAATGCCGGCCATGACCTTGCCGACCTCGCGGGCCTCGCCCTCAATGCTGTCGCCCAACAGGACCGGGTGGACACCGCTGGCCTGAGCGACCCGAGCGGCAGCCTGCAAAGCCAGTTGCGGCGTGGCTACCAGATGGGTGGTGACATGAGCCAGGCGAGGGTCATCGGGTTTGATGGTTTCGCCTTCGCCGCTTTCCAGCCGGGCACGGGCAGCGGCAGGGATGTCAATGCCATAGCGCTGAATGATGTCCAGCGCTTGTGCGCAGGTGGTGGGATCGGCCACCGTGGGGCCCGACGCGATGTCCATGGGCTGGTCGCCCGGGACATCCGAAATGAGCAGGTTCAGGACACGGGCAGGCGCACAGGCCGCCGCCAGACGCCCCCCTTTGATGGCCGACAGGTGGCGACGCACCGTGTTCATCTCACCAATCGAGGCGCCCGATTTCAGCAAGGCCTTGTTGATGGCTTGCTTGTCGGCCAAGGTAATGCCTTCCCCGGCTAAAGGCAGCAGAGACGAACCGCCGCCGGAAATAAGACAGATCACCAGGTCATCTTCAGTGAGATTGCTGACTGTTCGCAAAATTTCGCGGGCGGCATCTTCGCCAGCCTGGTCAGGCACAGGGTGAGACGCTTCCAAAATGGTGATGTGGTCGCAGGGTACGCTGTAGCCGTAGCGGGTGACGACCACGCCGCTGATGGGGCCTTTGTCCCAGTGACGCTCCAGCGCCTGGGCCATCGCTGCCGATGCCTTGCCGGCGCCAATCACAATGGTGCGTCCTTTAGGAGCATCGGGCAGGTAGGGGGGGATGCAGTGTTCGGGTTGAGCCGCGTTGACGGCAGCCTGAAACATTTTGCTGAGTAAGTCTTGTGGCTCGATCTTCATGGGTCAATCCTAAGGCAGAGCGATGGCAACTGACCATCTTACCGCGCTACAACACGCCTTCATGAGATCACTGGGACTTGCTGCCCCCCTGGGGAGTGCAGGCTGTCCTGGTGAGGTCCGGCGGTAAAAAAAGCGGGCTGCAGCCCGCTTGCTGGAGGCCACGCCTGTGCTGGTCTGGGGCATGCAGCAAACCAGCACGGGCAGGAACCCCCTTGAACCGGTCTTATTGACCGATCTCGTAGTTGGCCATGATCTCCAGGGCCCGGACCATCGCGGAGTGGTCCTGTGCAGCGCCACCGTGCGCGGCGCAGGTGTTGAACAACTCCTGTGCGGTAGCGGTGTTGGGCAGAGCCACGCCTAGCTGACGCGCGGTGGTCAGGGCCAGGTTCAGGTCTTTCTGGTGCAATTCGATGCGAAAGCCCGGGTCAAACGTGCGCTTGACCATGCGCTCGCCGTGAACTTCCAGAATGCGCGAGTTGGCAAAACCGCCCATCAGGGCCTCACGGACCTTGCCAGCATCGGCACCAGCCTTGGAGGCCAGCAACAGGGCTTCGCCCACGGCTTCAATGGTCAGGGCCACGATGATCTGGTTGGCAACTTTGGTGATTTGACCGTCGCCGTAGCCACCCACCAGGGTGATGTTCTTGCCCATCAGTTCGAACAGCGGCTTGACCTTGTCGAAGGCTTCCTGCTTGCCACCGACCATGATGGTCAGGGAGCCGGCCTTGGCGCCGACTTCCCCGCCAGAGACGGGAGCGTCCAGGTACTCGCCGCCCAGCTTGACGATGCGTTCGGCAAAGTCCTTGGTGGCGACCGGGGAAATGGAGCTCATGTCCACCACGATCTTGCCAGCGCTCAGGCCCGCGGCCACGCCGTTTTCACCAAACAGGGCATCTTCCACGTGGGGGGTATCGGGAACCATGGTGATGATGATGTCAGCCTGGCGGGTGACTTCGGCGCCATTCTCGCAAACGGTAGCGCCTGCTTCCTTGACGCTTTTGGGGAAGTCGCCACGGGTGTAGGCGAACAGTTCATGACCGCCTTTGATCAAGTTGACCGCCATGGGTGCGCCCATGATGCCCAAACCAATAAAACCGATTTTAGCCATTGTGTAATCTCCTAATAATTATCTGCAGGTATCCGACGATCAGGCGGTGACTTCTGTCAGCTCCGTCATCCAGCCCAGGCCATCCTTGGTCACGCCAGCGGGCTTGTACTCGCCGCCGATCCAGCCTTGATAGCCGATGCTGTCGATGTACTTGAACAGCCAGGCGTAGTTGATCTCGCCCGTACCCGGTTCGTTACGACCGGGGTTATCTGCAATCTGAATGTGTGCGATCTTGTCCAGGTGCTTTTTCAGTGTGTTGGCCAGCTCGCCTTCCATGCGCTGGGCGTGGTAGACGTCGTACTGAATGAACAGATTGTCCGAACCGACGTCCTGCAACAGGGCCGCAGCCTGTTCGGTGCGATTCAGGTAGAAACCGGGGATGTCGAAGGTGTTGATGGGTTCAACCAGCAGACGCAGACCAGCGTCTTTCAGCTTGGCTGCCGCAAACTGCAGGTTGCTGACCAGCGTTTTGTGGGCCACTTCGCGATCAGCGCCGTCGGCCAGTTTGCCGGCCAGGCAGTTCACCTGTTTGCAGCCCAGCGCGGTGGCGTATTCGATGGCACGGCCAACGCCGTCCTGGAATTCGCCCACACGCTCGGGCAGGATTGCAATGCCGCGCTCGCCGCCGTCCCAGTCGCCCGCAGGCAGGTTGTGCAACACCTGGGTCAGACCGTGTTGTTGCAGTTTGTCAGCCAGCTGCTGTTTGTCGTAGGCGTAGGGGAACAGGTACTCCACTCCCTTGAAACCGGCTTGGGCCGCTGCCTGGAAGCGATCCAGGAAGTCGTGCTCGTTAAACAGCATGGTCAGGTTGGCGGCAAATTTTGGCATAGTGCTACTCCGTTTTTTAAATCAGCAATCAGTCCATCAGCGAGATGGCGGTGGGGGCGTCAATACCCGCTTCGGCCAGGGATTCGAACTCTGTCACATTGTGCAGTTCGGTGCCCATGGCAATGTTGGTGACGCGCTCCAGGATCAGTTCAATCACAACCGGCACGCTGAATTCTTTCATCCATGCACGAGCCTGTTCAATGGCAGGCTGAATGTCTTCGGGTTTGTGGACGCGGATGGCCTTGCAACCCAGACCTTCCACCACG
This sequence comes from Alcaligenes sp. SJTW-7, assembly GCF_047716895.1. Taxonomy (NCBI): domain Bacteria; kingdom Pseudomonadati; phylum Pseudomonadota; class Betaproteobacteria; order Burkholderiales; family Alcaligenaceae; genus Alcaligenes; species Alcaligenes sp. SJTW-7. The sequence continues at coordinate 641,537 of NZ_CP136682.1, forward strand.
GTGATGTGATCCACGCCATAACCTTCGGTTTCAGGGGCATTGATATTGTCAAAGGCCAGTTGCACACAATAGTCCATCTCAAAGCCGCGTTGTGCCTGACGAATCAGACCCAGGTAGGCGTTGTTGACCAGAATGTGCAGGTAAGGCAGCTTGAATTGTGCGCCCACGGCCAGCTCTTCAATCATGAACTGGAAGTCGTAGTCGCCCGAAATGGCCACCACTTCACGGCCTGGGTCAGCCGCAACCACACCCAAAGCGGCAGGAATGGTCCAGCCCAGTGGGCCTGCCTGACCGCAGTTGATCCAGTGGCGTGGCTTGTACACGTGCAGGAACTGGGCGGCGGCAATCTGCGACAGACCAATGGTGCTGACGTAGGTGGTGGAGGGGCCAAAGGCGCGGTTCATCTCTTCGTAAACGCGCTGCGGCTTCAAGGGCACATTGTCAAAGCTGGTCTTGCGCTGCAAGGTGGCTTTACGTTTCTGGCATTCTGCAACCCATGCGGCGCGGTCACGCAACTTGCCGGCAGCCTTGTACTCTTTGGCCACTTCAATAAACAGTTTCAGCGCAGCACCGGCGTCCGAGGCAATGCCCAGGTCCGGACCGAACACACGCCCGATCTGGGTGGGTTCAATATCCACGTGCACGAACTTGCGGCCTTCGGTGTAGACGTCAACCGAACCGGTATGGCGGTTGGCCCAGCGGTTGCCGATACCAAATACAAAGTCCGATGCCAGCAAGGTCTGGTTGCCGTAGCGGTGCGAGGTTTGCAGTCCGACCATACCGGCCATCAGCGGGTGATCGTCAGCCACGGTGCCCCAGCCCATCAGGGTCGGGATGACCGGCACATTGACCAGTTCAGCAAATTCTTGCAGCAGCTCGGAGGCGTTGGCGTTGATGACACCACCACCGGAGACGATCAGCGGACGCTCGGAAGCGTTCAGCAGTTCGATGGCTTTTTCAGCCTGAGCGCGGGTGGCCGTCGGTTTGTACGCTTCCAGGGGCGAGTAGGTGTCCAGATCGAATTCGATCTCGGCCATCTGCACGTCGATAGGCATATCAATCAGCACAGGACCGGGGCGGCCCGAGCGCATGATGTGAAAGGCTTGCTGGAACACACGCGGGATCAGATCGGGTTCGCGAACGGTCACTGCCCACTTGGTCACGGGTTTGGCAATGGATTCGATGTCCACAGCCTGGAAATCCTCTTTGTACAGGCGGGCGCGAGGGGCCTGGCCGGTAATGCACAGAATCGGGATCGAGTCAGCCGATGCGGAGTACAGACCGGTAATCATGTCTGTGCCAGCGGGGCCGGATGTGCCGATGCACACGCCGATATTGCCGGGATTGGCACGGGTAAAACCTTCGGCCATGTGGGAGGCACCTTCCACGTGGCGGGCGAGAATGTGATCAAAGCCACCTTCTTTGCGCAACGCGGAGTAGAAGGGGTTGATGGCGGCGCCGGGCACGCCAAATACGGTGCTCACGCCTTCTTTACGTAAAATTGCGGCGGCGGCGTCCACTGCTCTCATTCGAGCCATTGATATCTCCTAGATCATCGTTTGACGAAATTCACAACTCGATAATAAGGAGTGATAGACCTGCCTAGAAATGGTGGTACGATTGTTTCTATCGATACTTGGAGTATTGAATGAGCCGTTACACCGAAATTAGAAGTTTTGCGTTGGTCGCTGAAAAAGGCAGTTTTGCGGCTGCTTCCGTGGTCGAGGGCGTGACCCCCGTGGTCATGGGCCGTCGCCTGGATGCACTGGAGCAGCGTCTGGGCGTACGTTTGATGCACCGTTCCACTCGTGGTCTGACCCTGACGGATTTGGGCGAACAATTTCTGGAGCAATGCAAGCAGATCCTGAAAGACTTTGAGGAGGCGGAGGCCAGCATCAGCGCCCAGCGCAAGGTGGTGCGTGGGCACCTGGTGGTATCGGCTCCGGCGGCCTTTGGACGGCGCCATGTAGCCCCGCATGCCTTGTCCTTTAAAAAACGCTATCCCGAACTGAAGCTGTCCTTTAACTTTACGGACAGCGTGGTCGATCTGGTGCGCGAAGGCTATGACATGGCCTTGCGGATTGGCGAGGTCACCGACCCCAATTACGTGGCGGTGCGCTTGTATCCGAACCGTCGGGTAGTGTGTGGTACGCCCGGGTATTTTGAGCGCCACGGCGTGCCGCGTGTGCCCGAGGACCTGGCGCGTCACAATTGTCTGGCGTTCAATTTGCAGGGCGGGCAGCAGCGGGGCTGGACCTTTTTGCGTGATGGCCGGCCTTTTGCGGTACGAGTCGATGGAGACCTCGATTGCAATGACGGTGAGCTGCTTTTTAACTGGGTCAAGCAGGGCTGGGGCATAGGCTGGCGGTCCACTTGGGAGATCCAGCCCGAACTCAAGCGAGGCGAGCTGGTCACCGTGCTTAATGAGTTCGAAGTCCCCAGCTATGACATTCAGGCGGTGTATCAGCAGCAACGCTATTTGCCCGCCAAGGTGCGGCGCTTTATCGATTACCTGCGAGTCATCTACAACACGCCAGGCTACTGGGATGGCGAGGTGCAGTTCTAGACGGAGGCTGTTTTCTGATGAAAAAACCGCTGTGAGAAGCGGTTTTTTCTTGTCTCCTGCTTAGAAATGCCATTCCACCTGTACGGTCGGAGCGCTGGTTTTAATACCGGGCTTCAGGTTGCCGTTCGCCATGTAGCGGTTGCCGAATTTGTTGTGCCAGTATTCATAGCCAATGCCCACCCACAGGGTGTTTTTCTTGTCGAAGGCCACTTTGCCTACGTCCGCCATCAGGGAGGTACGCACCAGGACTTCAGACTTGGTGCTGATCCCGGCGTAGTCATGGCCTTTGGGGCTGGCATAGTTGGCAAAACCCTGGAACTTCAGCGGCAAGGCGCCTACCTCGAAAGGCAGGTTCCAGTTCAGACTAGCCATGAACTGAGGGTCAAACGAGCGGCGGCTATCGGGGCAGGCTGGTGCTCCCAGGCCGCAGTGGTTCCATTCTTTACCGATCATCAGGCTGAGATCGACAAAGCCGCGGGGCACATCAAACTTGAAGGTCGGGCCCAGCACCAGCAGACGCTTACGAGGTGCAAAGGCGGTGTTCTTGGTGTTCAGATCAAAGCCTGCCGTGATGGCTACGTCCTTGACCGGACCAAAGCCCAGGTCCTTGTCGAACACTTTGCCCATGGAAAGCTGGTGGCGGTAGGTCGCGTAGAACTCGGTGGCGCCATTGCTGCCATTTCCGCTGGACGGGTCGTAGCGGTCGGACTGCAAAACATCCAGATTAAAAAAGTTCTGTCCCAGGCTGTAGCCGTTGACGTGCGTCAGGCTCAGGATGTGCTTCTGGATAGTCCGATCGTTCATGGGCTCGGTGTATTGCGTGCTGAAGCGATAGCCCAGGAACGTGTCGCTCCAGTCTGCGGCCAGAGCAGTGCCCGATAGCAGGGGGGCGGCCAGCAATGTGCATGCCCAACGGGCGGCGGGGCGTCGATGTTTCATGGTGTCTCCTCTTTGTTTGAGCGCAAGCAGGCCCTTGGGATCTGATGTCCCTTTCGGCCTGAGGCTTTGGTTTTTGGATAGGGGGTGCTACTGACTGTGCTTAGATTAATTATGGACAGTCGATACTTTTCCGTATGTACTGCGGAAATTTGAGTAAGCGCCCGTTTCAGGTCGGGCGCTTACTCGAAAAGGAGGGCGGCTTAGCCGTTTTGTGCGGCCAGATGGTTGCTGCTGTCTTCGGTCGTTTCGGCTGCGTCGGCCTGCTTGCGGGCCTGGGTGGCGGCAGTGGATTCGACCGTGTGGCCCTGATCTGCGTATTTCTGAACACCGTTGAAAAACAGATTCAGCACGATGGCAGAGACGGCGGCCAACAGGATTCCGCTGTGCAGCAGGGGAGCCAGAGCGGGAGGCATCTTGTCCAGCAGGTGCTCGGCGACCAGGGGAATCATGCCAAAGCCCAGGCTGATGGCCACGATGTAGGGGTTGTAGGGGTTGCGATTCAGGTTGGCAGACATCAGGATCTTGATGCCGGTGGCAGCCACCATGCCAAACATCACGATGCCCGCGCCACCCAGAACGTAGTTGGGGATGGAAGCCACGACAAAGGCCATTTTGGGAAACAGGCCCAGTATGATCAGGAAAGCACCGCCCATGACGCATACCCAGCGGCTGCGTACGCCGGTCACGCTGACCAGCCCCACGTTTTGCGAGAAGGAGCTGTGTGGAAAGGTGTTCATGATGCCACCGACCAGCGTACCCAGCCCATCAGTGCGCAGGCCACGCACCAGCGCTTCACGGTCAGTAGGACGGCCACAGATGGAACCCAGTGCCAGGAACATGCCCAGGGATTCAACCATGATGACCACCATGATCAGTGACAATACTGCCGCCGCGCCCAGCAGTGCCCAACTGAATGTGGGAACCCCGAAGTGAAAGGGCGTCACCACGGCAAACCAGCTGGTCTGATCTAGGCCATCGAAGGTGATGCGACCCATGGCCAGTGAAACGAAAAAGCCCGCAAGCAGCCCAATCAGCACCGCTACGTTTGCCAGAAAACCGCGTGCGAACTTGGTGATCAGCAAGATGACGGTCAGTACCATCAAAGCAATGGCCAGGTTCTCCAACGAGCCGTATTCAGGGTTGGGCATGGACAGGCCAGTGGCTGGGTCAGTAATCGTTGGAGAGCCGCCGCCGATCCAGTTCAGGCCCACACGCATCAGCGTCACGCCAATGACGGTAATGATGATGCCAGTCACAACGGGCGGAAAAAGCCCCATCAGACGGCTGAATACCGGGGCGATCACAATGCTGAAGATACCGGCCAGGATGGTGGCACCGAAAATGCCCGGCAGACCCAGTTGAGGGTCCAGGCCAATGGCAATCATGGGGCTGACTGCCGCAAAAGACACTCCCATCATCACCGGCAGCTTGATGCCGAAGATACCCAAGCCGCGAGCCTGGATGATGGTAATCAGGCCACAGCACAGCAGGTCAGCATTAATCAGGAATGCGATCTGTTCTTTGGTCAGGCCCAGGGCGGCGCCAATAATCAGGGGGACAGCAACTGCACCTGCGTACATCACCATGACGTGCTGTAAACCAAGGGTTGCCAGGCGCGCCGTTGGCAGGCGCTCGTCTACACCGTCGCAAGCAGTGGGTGTGGACACTTCTGGGTTGGCGGACATCCGGGTCTCCTTATTTAATACGTTATGCGCAGCCGATGCCTGGGCCGCGTAAGCATAAAGTTATCGGATGGGCGGTATCACTGGAAGGCGGTACGGCTTGATAAGTAGAATACGTAAAAACATATGGCAGGCTGATCGGTGCAAGGGTGAAAGGATATAAGCCCGGTAGACGGGGGGCTGTGTTCACGCCGTAGTCGAGTCTATTCCTGCTTTTTTCAGGTGTTTTTCGCTGCTAGGGGTATTGCCCACCTAGTCCAGCGTCAAAAACTGTGTTAGAAGCCGCCAAATTACTGATTCGTGCCAGCTTGTCGCGGGATGACGAGGCTGATGAAAAAAAAAGCGGCTTGCCAGCCGCTTTGGGAAATTCGCTTATTTGTCCGACCACAGGACACCGGCTGTGGCCCAGTTCTCGCGCTTGACGTCGGTAAAGACAATATCAACCGCCTCTGGTGAACAGCCAAGCACGCGACAGGCTTCTTTGGTCAGGGCCTGAGCAAGTTCACGCTTGATTTCCACTGGACGGCCGTCGAATAGTTGTACGTTGATAGAAGGCATAAAGACTCCGTAAGGGGGATGGATTAGCGGCAAAAATCCGGCTCGCTCTGGTAGAGCTTGCGCAGCAGAGCCGGCCATTCTAGCAAGCCCTCGGGCTCGTTCCCCGGTAAAAGCTGGCGATGTGTCAAATCCAGCACATCCTTCGGGGGCAGATGCAGTTGCGGGCTGGCTGCCATGGCCGAGAGCTGAATGCGGCAGGCGCGCTCCAGAGCATCCATCAAGACATAGGCTTCGGCAACGGTGCGCCCACAAGTCAGGGCGCCGTGATTACGAAGCAGCAGGGCCGGATGGGCACCTAGCTGCTGCAGCAGGGCTTCTTGCTCCTGAGGCGGGAAGGCCAGTCCAGCATAGTCGTGATAGCCGATGTCTTGCCAGAAGCGCATGGCGTGCTGTGACAGGGGCAGAAGTCCGCAGGGCAGCGCTGATACGGCGATGGAGGCGTCGGTATGCAGATGGATGACACAGTGTGCATCCGCACGGGCGCGGTGAACCGCGCCATGAATGGCAAAACCACTGGGATTGGCACGGCGACCGGTTCCGTCCGCGACCTGCCCTTGCGTGTCAATCAGCAATAAATTGGACGCGCAGATTTCCGCAAAGCGCAAACCAAAAGGATTGATCAGGAACAGCCCATCCTGGCCCGGCAGACGCAGAGACAGGTGGGTGTAGATAAGGTCGTCCCAGCCCTGGCGGGCGGCCAGCCGGTAAGCAGCGGCCAGATTGACACGGGCGCGCCAATGCTCAGGGTCAATATCTGCCGGACGATGCGCGTAAATGGGCGCTAGGTCCGGCGTGATCGGACAGGACTGGCTCACGCTGCGGTGGTCTCCAATTCCGCGATGATGGCTTTTTCTTCCAATTGGATGACATCGCAGTTGTCACCCGGGCCTTTACGGTCGATGACGATGAAATCGGCGACCTGATTCAATGCCATCAGCGGATGGTGCCACACGCCGGTCGCATAGTTCACACCCTGATCGCCGCGGGCCAGAAACAGACGCAATTCGCTGGCTTTGGGGGCGGGACCGGCGGGGGCCACGATGACCAGGTAGGGTTGGCCCGACTGGGGGATGAAGGCTTGGCTGCCTTTGGGATGACGCTCCATCATCTCCACGGTAAAGGGCAGGCTGCGCGGCTGGCCGCGAAAAATCGAAACGATGGCTCGACCGTCCGTGCCGGGGTCAATGCTGGCCAGGTCGTGGTAGCGCTCGGTATTGCCTTCGTTGATGGTGAAATGCTGCACCGTGTCGCTCGCCTCGATAACGTCGCCAAACGGGGCGAAGGCATCAGCGGTCAGGGTTTCCAGCTTCAATGTGATGGTCATGGCAGATCCTCGATGAGGCAAAGCTGCGCGGTGTGGCAAGCAGCCCCGCGCAGGCAAGGTCAGAGCAAACAAAGGGCAGCGTGCCGCAGGCTGTCGCTGCCCTGATAATCTTGTTGGATCAATGCGTGATCCGGCAGGCTTCAGGTTCAGGCCAGCAGCGCGTCCAGACGGAAGCGGGCGATCTTGCCGATTTCGGTCAGGCAGGTCTGGAACTCGGTTTCAGCGCTGTTGTTCAGACGCGCTTGAACCGTGTCCATGATCTGGTAGCGGCTCAGTCCTTTGACAGCGATGACAAAGGGAAAGCCAAAGCGTTCGCGGTACTGTGCATTCAGACTGCGCAGGCGAGCCAGCTCCTCGGCTGAGCACTGGTCCAGGCCGGCGCCACGCTGCTCACCCGTTGACGCCGTGGTCAACGTGCCTTGCTCGGCTTCTTTGCCCGCCAGTTCGGGGTGAGCACAGATCAGGTTTTTCTGTTCCTCGTAAGAGGCTTGTTCGACCACATGCACCATGCAGGCATGCAGTTGATCCACGCTCTCAAAGGGACGTTGGTTCCAGCTACGCTCAGGGACCCAAGGGGAGTGTTCAAAAATACCTTCGAGCTTGTCCACAAATTGGCTCTGGTCCAGGCTGGAGAGTTCAGCCAGCGCCTGGGAGGTGGTGAGGGTTTGAGTAGTCATGTGTCAGTCCGATTGTCTAAGCGTAAAGAATGCGAGCCGAGCCGACTCCAGGGCCAGGCCTGGGAGCCGTTGTATCAAGGGTAGTGGGGAGGCGTTTACATGGTTTGCTTGTTTTAATCAAACCCTTATAAACCACCGCCAGGGGGGGCTATGATTTTCTTATGTGGGACCAGTTTAAGTTTTCTGCTTATAAATAAAATAGAATTAGGCGTATAAATGATATATGCCATCTCGTATTGTGCATGTATGTCATTATCATGCTGGAAAAAAGCGTAAGAAGGAGAGAACAGGATGGCCGCCCGACGTGGGGATAACCCGCTTGATACCTATCTTTTGAGGGTGTTTTGCCTACTCGTTACCGAGCGCAGTGTCTCGCGTACCGCGTTCAAAATGAACCAGTCGCAGCCTGCTATCAGTGCGGCTCTACGACGCTTGCGCGACATTATTGGCGATCCATTGCTGGTTCGTGAGAAAGGCGGCATGGTGCCTACCGAGCGTGCCATCAGTCTGCTGGCTCACGCCAAGGGCGCTTTGGCTGAAATTGATTGCATGGTCAATGCGCCGGACAGTTTCGACCCGCAGGTCAGCCGTAGCGAATTTCATATCGGCGCGCCGGATTACCTGGCGCCTGTTTTTATTGGTGGGGTCGTCGAGCGTCTGCGCCGGGAAGCACCGGGCGCACGCCTGAATTTGCATTCCCTGGATGCCAGTTTCGATTTTGAGCGTTCGCTGGCTGAAGGGGATCTGGATATGGTCATCGGCAACTGGCCCGAGCCGCCCGATCGCATGCACTTGTCGGTGCTGTTGGAAGATCAGATCGTTTGTCTGGTCGCGGCGACCCACCCTTTGGCGCGCAAGGGCCTGACCCTGGACGATTATGTGCGTGCACGCCATGTGGTGCCCATGCCGTATTCCATCAATCAGCGCGGTGTCATCGACACTACCTTGTCGGCTCTGCGCATTCAGCGTGATGAGAGTGTCGTGGTGCAGTCTTTTTCGGCAGCACCGTATTTGCTACAGAATACAGACTTGGTGTTTACCACTTCGCGCCACTTTGCCGAGTTCTATTGCCGCCTGCTGCCCCTGGCAATTCTGGAGGCTCCGCTGGAGTTCCCGCCCATGCGGTTTTATCAGCTCTGGCATGAACGCAACCGGCACTCGCCCAGTCATCGCTGGTTGCGCCGGCTCTTGACCGAGTGCGGCAATCAACTGGCTTCTACCGAACCGTTGCCCCAACCCGATTCCTGAGCGTCAATCCCGCAAAATACTTGCTTTCGGGCTCGCGCTCGGGCAAATTAGCGAGCTACTCCTGCCTATGCGAAAGTGATACGGAACTTGACGGAAATTGTTGCACTTAATGCGACTGGTCACGGACACAATCCGGAAGGCAGGTTGATAATAATGTAGTTCCTAACCTTGCAGGGTGTTACGCGGTGTCTTTACCTCAGATGGGGGAATCCTTTACCTGGTTGTATATCTGTGTCGTGGCTTTTATGGTCGGCGGGCTGATTGTAGCCTCCGAACGTTGGCACGGCCGCTTGACCGGGGACAGCGACCTGAGCAAGCCCCAGGCTTCCCATTCCCGCCCCACACCCCGCGTGGGGGGGCTGGCGGTGGTGGCCGGCAGTTTGGCCGGTTTGCTGGTGCTGGGTCCGAGCAATATGACCTTGACCTGGTTGTGGCCGGTTTTGTTTCTGGCCGCCATGCCGGTGTTTGTGGCGGGTCTGGTCGAGGACATCACCAAGGATGTGGGTTCCCTCAAGCGCTTGCTGGCCGCCTTTTTGTCGGCAGCCATCGCCTGGTGGCTGCTTGGCGGAGTCTCGCGTGTGGGGGTCAGTTGGGCAGATTGGGTACTGGGTTTTTGGCCCATTTCCTTGCTCTTTACCATGATCGCTGTCGGTGGCTGTACACATGCCCTCAATATTATTGACGGGATGAATGGCCTGGCCGGCATGATTGCCACCTTGATGGCCTTGTCCTTGGCGCTGGTAGCCTTGCAGGTGCAAGACATTCCGATTTTTCTGATTGCCGCCTCGTTGGCCTCGGCCACCTTGGGATTTCTGGTCTGGAATTTTCCCTTCGGGCGCGTTTTTCTGGGCGATGGCGGGGCGTACTTCCTGGGCTTCATGCTGGCCGAATTGGCTGTCCAGCTCGTTGTGCGCAATCCCAGCGTATCGCCCTTCTATGCCCTGGCGGTATTGTTTTACCCTGTTTTTGAAACCCTGTTTTCGATTTGGCGCCGGCGTTTCAAACGCGGTGTGCCCGTGGATCAGCCCGATGCCTTGCACTTGCATCAACTGGTGTTTCGCCGTCTGGTGCGCTCCACGTTCAGTCGTGACAGTGGCGGGGCCTTGCCCGCGTTTTGTAACGCCATGACCTCGCCTTACCTGTGGGTGCTGGCTTTGATCGGTTTGGTTCCGGCAACGATCTGGTGGGACAATACCTGGGCCTTGTGCGCCAGCATGTTGGCCTTTTCACTCGTTTATATCTGGCTCTATTCCCGTCTGGTTTCGTGGCGTCGCCCCTCCTGGTTGCTGCTGCCCTCGGTAAGGCGGCGGGCAGACCGGGACTAATACTGTTAGGCGTTCAAGATTATTCCTTGCGCATAGCGCTAACTGGAGAATGAAGTTGCAACTTGAGAATGTGAAACTGGCCGTAGTCGGCTTGGGATATGTCGGTTTGCCTTTGGCAGTGGAGTTTGGCAAAAAGCGTTCCGTTATTGGGTTTGACATTAACGCGCGTCGTGTCGCCGAACTCAAGGAAGGGGTGGATCGCACCTTGGAAGTCGAGAGCGAAGAGCTGGCCCAGGCCACCGGCCTGAGTTATTCCTGCGAGGCCGATGAGTTGGCCCAGGCCAATGTGTTCATCGTGACCGTGCCCACGCCCATTGATGAGTTCAAGCAGCCTGACCTGACCCCCTTGGTTCGAGCTTCTGAAACCATCGGTAAAGTGCTCAAGCGTGGTGATATTGTCATTTACGAATCGACGGTGTATCCGGGCGCGACCGAAGAAGTGTGCGTGCCCGTGCTCGAACAGGTATCGGGCCTGCGCTTTAATGAAGATTTTTATGCCGGTTACAGCCCTGAGCGGATCAACCCGGGTGACAAGGAACATCGCGTCTCCACGATCAAAAAAGTGACCTCCGGCTCGACCCCCGAGGTTGCAGATCTGGTCGATGCCCTGTACCGCGAGATTATTGTTGTCGGTACCTTCAAGGCCAGCTCCATTCGTGTGGCAGAGGCTGCCAAGGTGATCGAGAACACCCAGCGCGACGTGAACATTGCGCTGATCAACGAATTGGCCCTGATTTTCAACCGTCTGGGCATTGATACCCTGGACGTGCTGGAGGCGGCCGGCACCAAGTGGAACTTCCTGCCGTTTCGTCCCGGTCTGGTTGGCGGTCACTGCATTGGTGTGGACCCGTATTACCTCACCCATAAGGCTCAGGCTATTGGCTACCATCCCGAGATCATTCTGGCTGGCCGCCGTCTGAACGACTCCATGGGCGGCTATGTAGCATCCCAACTGGTCAAAGCCATGACCAAGCGCCGCATTCAGGTGCAAGGCTCTCGCGTGCTGCTGCTCGGCTTGGCTTTCAAGGAAAATTGCCCGGATCTGCGCAACACCCGTATCGTCGATATCGTGCATGAGCTCAAGCAATACGATGTTCATGTGGATGTCTATGATCCATGGGTTGATCCGCAAGAGGCAGAGCACGAATACGGCATTACCCCAATCGAGACTCCCCAGGCAGGCGAGTATGACGGGGTGATTGTGGCTGTGGCCCACAACCAGTTCAAGGAACTGGGTATTGAAGGGGTGCGCCAGTGGGGCAAGCCCGAACATGTGCTCTACGACTTGAAGTATGTGTTTGATCGCGACCAGTCCGATCTGCGCCTTTAATTTTGGAAAGCATTATGAGCTCTGCATTTGAACAGGCGAGCCAGCAGCTGCGTAATCAGCCTAAAACCTGGTTGGTGACGGGCTGTGCCGGCTTTATCGGTTCCAATCTTTTGGAAGCGTTGCTGAACCTGGATCAACAGGTCGTAGGGCTGGACAACTTCGCGACTGGCCATCAATACAATCTGGACGAGGTGCGTGATCAGGTTGGTGCCGAGCGCTGGGCCCGTTTCCGCTTTATCGAAGGGGATATCCGCAATCTGGACACCTGCCGACAGGCCGTCAAGGGCGTGGATTATGTGCTGCATCAGGCGGCCCTGGGCTCAGTGCCTCGCTCTTTGAACGATCCATTGACCTCTAATGAGGTCAATGTGAGCGGCGCCTTGAACATGATGGTGGCAGCGCGTGACGAGCAGGTCGGCGCTTTTGTCTATGCGGCCTCCAGTTCCACCTATGGCGACCATCCCGGTTTGCCCAAGGTGGAAGATACCATCGGACGCCCCTTGTCTCCGTACGCGGTCACCAAGTTCGTGAACGAGTTGTACGCAGACGTGTTTGCCCGTGCTTATGGTTTTTCCAGCGTGGGCCTGCGTTATTTCAACGTGTTTGGTAAACGTCAGGACCCCAATGGCGCATACGCGGCCGTGATTCCCAAATGGGTATCGGCCATGATCCAGAACCAGGACGTGCAAATCAATGGTGATGGTCAGACCAGCCGCGATTTCTGTTTCATTGATAACGTGATCCAGATGAATATCCTGGCCGCTGTGCATCAAAAGCCCCGCACGGCCGAGGTCTACAACGTGGCACTGAATGCCCGAACCAGCCTGAACGAGCTGTTCGGGTATTTGCAGCAGACCTTGAGCCGCAACGGGATCAACTACACCAAGCAGCCTGTTTATGCGGACTTTCGTGCCGGGGATGTACTGCATTCGCAAGCGGATATCTCTAAAGCTCGCACTGAACTGGGCTACGAGCCGACTCACACAATTTTGCAGGGCCTGAATGTTGCCATGCCCTGGTATGTGGCGTTTCTGAGTTGATTTGGACCGGCCTGAAAGCACGTCTGTCTAGTCTGCATGACGACCATCGTCGCATCGCCCTGGGGGCGATGCGGGTGGCGTTTTTTCTATTGCTAGGCAAGGCGGCGGGCGCTTTCAAGGAAATGGCCGTGGCGTATCGCTATGGTGTGAGCGATGTCGTCGATGCCTATCAATTCACGATGGTCATGGCCAACTGGCTGCCCGTCACCATTGTCGGTTCCATGTCGGTTGTGTTGATTCCCGTTCTGGTGCGCCTGCATCGCCTGGAACCGGCTGCGCGCAGCCGCTTTTTAGGGGAACTCAAGGCCTGGTGCATCGTGCTTGGCTGTGTGCTGGGCGCACTGATCTGGATCAGCTGGCCCTGGGTGCTGAAATGGACTGGGCAGGGCTTGAGTCCCGCGGTTCATGAAATGAGTCAGGAGCTGCTGTTTGCCTTTGCGCCAGCGGCTGTGCTGACCCTGATGATAGGTTTGAGCGCCGCTCGTCTGCGCGCTCATGAGCGCCACATCAATACCTTGCTCGATAGCGTTCCGGCCTTTGTCATACTCATCTGGGTGCTGGCGGCAGGGGCCAATGCGGGCATTGGTCCGCTGCTGTGGGGCACCTTGCTGGGCCTGACTATTCAGGCGCTATGGTTGATGGTCCTGGCCTCACGGGCCGATCAGATCTGGGCGCGCCCCAGTATCAGCTTGCGTGCCGAGCAATGGCCCGATCTGCTCAAGGCGGCCACCATCATGCTGGTAGGGCAGGTGGCCATGAGTTTTGTCGGTCCGATCGACCAATATACGGCTGCCAATCTGGGTGCCAATGCCAACGCCACGTTGGGCTATGCCACGCGTTTGCTGGCGCTGGTGCTGGGGGTGGGGGCCGCGTCGGTAGGCCGTGCCGCCTTGCCGGTACTGGCAGATGTCCAGAGCCGGGGAGATCAGGCCCGTGCCCGCTCCATGGCCTTGAAGTGGTCAGTCATGATGTTGCTGGCTGGTGCGGGAGCAGCGGCCATTGGTGTCTTGCTGGCTCCCTGGGGCGTGGCGCTGCTGTTTGAGCGCGGCGCCTTCACGGCGCAGGATACGGCCACGGTCGCCCAGGTGTTTCGGTGGGGGCTGGTGCAACTGCCTTTTTATTTTGGGGTGCTGATTTTGGTGCAGTTGCTGGCCAGTCAGAACCGTTATAAATCCATGGCAATCATTGCCGTGATCAATTTTCTGGTGAAAGCGGCCTTGAATCCGGTGCTGGCGGCACGCATGGGTCCTTCGGGAATCATGCTGGCGACCAGTCTGATGTACGCGGCCTCTTTTACGTGTTATTTCATTTTGGCTTTAAAGCCAGCCAGCGCAACGGCGTCTGGTTCGCAGGAATAGGAAAACGTGCACAGTCATTCGGTAGTTCGCCCTCATATCATGTTGCTGATCCACTCTTTGGGTGGGGGCGGGGCGGAACGTGTTGCAGTCGATTTGAGCGCAGCCTGGGTGGCGCGTGGCTATCGAGTGTCCCTGGTGACGCAGGCCGGTTGTGACCAAGACGCATATACCGTGGCGCAAGGAGTGGAGCGTCATGTTCTGGGGACGGCAGGCAACAGCCGGGGCCGTCTGGATGCCTTGTGGAAAAACTGGCGTCGTGTCAGCCGCTTGCGTGCTTTGTTGCGAAAAACCAAGCCCGATGTCGTTCTGGGCATGATGACCACCTCCTCTGTGCTGGCTATCTCGGCCGCCAAAGGCCTGCCCTGCAAAGTGATTGCAACCGAGCATACCCACCCACCGTCTCAATCGTTGTCGCCTTTCTGGCAGAAAGCCCGCTTACGTACTTATCCGCAGGCACACGCCGTTATTGCCTTGACCGCCGGCACCGCAGACTGGCTGCGTGAGCATGTCCCTGGCAGTCAGGTACACGTGATTCCCAATGCAGTGCGCTGGCCCATGGACAGTGCCGAGCCTTTGGTGCCGGTTCCCGCCTTGCCAGATGGGCGCAAGCGCCTGCTGGCGGTGGGCCGCTTGCACCCGGTCAAGGGTTTTGACACCCTGATCGAGTCCTTTGCCATGCTATCGAACTATTTCCCCGACTGGGATCTGGTGATTCTGGGCGAAGGCGAGCAGCGGGGGGCGCTGGAGGCGCGGATCCAGGAGCTGGAACTGCAGGAGCGGATTCAGCTCCCGGGGCGTGTTGGCAATATGGCGGACTGGTACGAACAGTCGGATCTGTATGTGCTCAGTTCCCGGATGGAGGGCTTGTCCAACAGCCTGCTGGAGGCGATGGCCAGTGGCCTGACCGCGGTGGCTTTCGATTGTGATACCGGACCTCGTGAGATTATTCGCGCCAATATTGATGGTGTGTTGGTGCGTCCGGTTGAGGATATCGAGGCTTTGGCGGCGCATTTGTCCGACCTGATGGCCAATGAGGACAAGCGCCAGCGCCTGGCGCGTCGAGCCACCGATGTGCGTGACCGTTTTTCCTCGGCCCGCGTTCTGGCGCTATGGCAGCAAGTGTTGGAACAGTGCCTGCGTCGGACTTAAAATGGCGCTTTGCGTCGTGTCGGTAGACTCTCGCTATCCGGTCGATGAGCCCACGGAGGCCCAGTGAATATTCTGTTTTTCGTCAGCTCCCTGAACGCAGGCGGCGCCGAGCGTGTCGCCTCTACCTTGGCGAATGCCTGGGGCTTGCGAGGTGACCAGGTGACCCTGGTGCCAACCTACAGCGGGGGAGGCACTGCTTTTTACCCAATCGATTCCAGGGTGGAGGTGGTGTGGCTGGCCCATCGCATGCGCGGCAGCTGGCTGCCCAAACCCCTGGCCAAGCTGCGTGCCATGCGCAAGCTGGTGCATGAAAAGCAGCCTGACGTGATCGTTTCTTTTCTGACCAATGTGAATATCAATGTGTTGCTGGGGCTGGGCAAGATGGGCGTTCCCATTGTGGTGGGCGAGCGTACCAATCCGGCCTTCAGCAGCAGTGCCGGCAAGCTTTTGCAAGGCCTGCGTCGTCGTCTGTATCCCCAAGCCCAGGTAGTTACCGTCCAGACCCGTGCCAGTGTCGCAGCGTTTCAGGCCATGGTGCCGGGCATGAAACAGGTCATGGTTGTACCCAACCCCTTGCCCCAGGCGCTGGATGCGGTACAACGCGAGGTGCGGGTGGAGGAAAACCGGCATTGCACCTTGATGGCCATGGGCCGTTTGGTGCCCTCTAAACGCTTTGACGTGCTGATTCGCGTGTTTGCAGGACTGGCTGCCGATTACCCGGAGTGGAAACTGAAGATCTGGGGCGATGGCCCGCAGCGTGCACAGTTGGCACAGCAGATCGCCCTGTGCGGGGCGAGCGACCGGATTGAGCTGGCTGGCAAAACGGCCCAGCCCTGGCAGGAGATGGCGCGCTCCCATGCCTTTGTCATGACTTCGGAAGTGGAAGGTTTCCCGAACGTACTGCTGGAAGCCATGGCGATGGGCTTGCCTGCCGTCACGGTGGACTGTCCCAGTGGCCCGCGCGAGATCAGTTCCGATGGCAAAGATGCCTTGCTGGTGCCGGTTGGGGACGAAGGCGCCTTGACTGCTGCCTTGGCCGAGCTGATGGGGGATGGCGTTTTTCGGGGTGTGCTGGGGCGTCGCGCTGCGGCCGCGGTGCGCCAGCGTTATGAATTAGAGCAGGTTTTGCTTAACTGGGACCAGGTCTTTCAGACCGCCCGTGGCGGTATAAAAGAGGGAGCCAAAGCATGAGTGCAGTGCAACCAGCGTCGTTGAGTCAGGAAGCGGATGAGGACAAGGCAGGAAAAACAAGGCCCGCCTTGCGGGTCGTGCATATTATTGCCGGGCTGGGGCAGGGGGGAGCGGAAACGGTTCTGTTTCGTCTGGTGACGGCCCCCGGGCAGGACACTGAACATATTGTGATCTCGTTGGGTGACGAAGATGTTTTTGGGCCGCAGCTACGTGCGGCCAATATTCCTCTGTATTGCCTGCACATGCAGTCACCCCTGGGTTTTCTGAAAGGGCTGGGGGCATTGACGCGGGTGCTGCGCGAGGTGCAGCCCGATGTTGTGCAAACCTGGATGTACCACTCTGATCTGATTGGCGGCGCGGCAGCGCGTCTGGTGGGCATTCCGGCGGTTTCCTGGGGCATTCGCAACTCGGGGGCCAACTTGTATCAGGGCAGCCCGAAAGCGCGCCTGGTGGCCTGGTTGTGTGCCCGCCTGTCGCGCCTGATTCCCAATCTGATTGTGTCTTGCGCCGAGAACGCGGCCCGACGTCACAAGCAATGGGGGTATCGCGCCGACATCATGAAGGTGATTCCCAATGGCTACGATTTGAGCCGCTGGCATCCCGATCAGCAGGCACGCGAAGCAGTGCGTCAAGAGCTGGGCCTGTCGCTGGATACGCCCGTCATAGGCAGTGTGGCCCGCTGGAATCCCTTGAAGGATCACCCCAATTTGCTGGCGGCCTTGGCTCGCAGCCTGCACCGGCATCCCACTTTGCGTTGCTTGCTGATTGGTGATGGCATGGACAGCAGCAACGAGACCTTGATGCGTTTGCTGGATCAACATCAATTGCGTGACAGTGTCATTTTGATGGGGCGTC
Organism: Alcaligenes sp. SJTW-7; assembly: GCF_047716895.1. Taxonomy (NCBI): domain Bacteria; kingdom Pseudomonadati; phylum Pseudomonadota; class Betaproteobacteria; order Burkholderiales; family Alcaligenaceae; genus Alcaligenes; species Alcaligenes sp. SJTW-7. Next base: position 658,779 of record NZ_CP136682.1, read on the forward strand.
GCAGCGATGTGCCTCGTCTGATGAATGCCTTGGACGTGCATGTCTTGTCCAGTTCGGCAGAAGGTTTCCCCAACGTGGTGTGCGAGGCCATGGCTGCCGGTGTGTCCAACGTGGTCACTGATGTGGGCGATGCGGCCCTGATCGTGGGCAATGAGGGGTGGATCGTGCCGCCCAGCAATGCCGAGGCGCTGGCCGGCGCCATCAACAGCGCCGTCGATGAGCTGGGTGCGCCATCCTGGCAGGCGCGGCATGAGCATGCCCGTGAACGGGTGGCCCGTCTGTTTTCCCTGGAAGGCATGGTCAAGAATTACACGCAGGCCTGGAAGACCTTGACGGCCCAGCATCCACCCAAACGCAAGCGCAGCCGTCAGGCCCTCAGTGTGTTGACCGATGAGTCGGGTAACAAAACCCGCATGCTGATGTTTGTGGTGAATAATCCGGCTTTTTTCCTGTCGCACCGTTTGCCCTTGGCGCAAGCTGCGCAGCGTGAAGGGTACGATGTGCATGTCGCTACCATGGACGGCCCTGCTGTTGCCGACATTGAGCGCCACGGCTTGCAGCATCATGCACTGCCCATGACGCGCAGCGGGACCAATCCCTTACAGGAGTTGCAAACCATCTGGGCCTTGTGGCGCCTGTTCCGACGGGAGCGCCCCGAACTGGTTCATGCCGTCACCATCAAACCTGTTTTGTATGGCGGCATTGCGGCGCGGCTGGCTGGCGTGCCCGGTTTCTTGGCCGCCGTGTCCGGTCTGGGGTATGTGTTTACTCAACGCGAGAAGTCCTTTGACCCCGTGCGCTGGATTGCTTTGCTGCTCTATCGTATTGCCTTGGGGCATCCCAACAGCCGTGTGATTTTCCAGAACAGCAATGATCGTGATGTGCTGCTGAACGATCGCGTGGTCAAACGCGACCAATGCATCCTGATTCGTGGCTCCGGAGTGGACCTGAACGAATTTCAGGCTGTGCCCGAGCCGCCGGGCCCGCCCGTCGCCTTGATGGTGTCTCGCCTGCTGGTGGACAAAGGGGTGCGAGAGTTCGTGGAGGCGGCCCGCATCAGCGCCGCTCAAGGCAGCCCGGTTAAGTGGGTGTTGGCCGGGAGCCCCGACCCGGGTAATCCGGCCAGCATCAGCGATCAGGAGTGGCAAGGCTGGCAGCAACAAGGCCTGGTGCAGTGTCTGGGGGAACGGCGCGATATTGCGCAGCTTTACGCCCAATCGCATATTGCTGTGCTGCCGTCTTACCGTGAGGGCTTGCCCAAATCCCTGGTGGAAGCCGCTGCCTGCGGACGGGCGGTGGTCACAACCGATGTGCCCGGTTGCCGCGATGCGATCGAGCCAGGAGTCACTGGCGTGCTGGTGCCGGTGCGAAATGCACAGGCATTGGCAGAAGCCGTGATGGAACTGGGTGAGGATACGGTCAAGCGACAGGCGATGGGCGTTGAAAGTCGGCGCCTGGCGCAAGAGGCATTTGATATAGACCGGATCAGTCAGGCCCATCTGGATCTGTACCAATCTTTGAGCCGATAGGGTGTTGACCGCCTTGGTTCAAGACCAAGGTAGACAAAACGGGCTGAACGGTCGTTGAAGTCTTGGATTCACAACCAAGTCATCGCAGACAGTTCAGCCCGTTTTTTTAGATTGCCAGAGCCTGGAGCAGGGCTACTGGACGCTAGTGAATCAACGCGACTTTAGAAAGGCAATGCCGCATCCGGCTTCAAGGCCAGCAGTGCCGCCCGGAACTCCCCTTGAATCCGATCGAGCGCGTCTTGGGACTGGGCCTCGAAACGCAGCACAATCACGGGCGTGGTATTGGAGGCGCGAGCCAGACCGAAGCCATCGGGATACTCGGCACGCACGCCATCAATGGTGTTGAGCTGATTGGCGCTTGGGAAACGCCCTTCTTTTTGGAGCCGGGCAATCAGGGCATGGGGCTCACCCTCGGCCAGTGGCAGTTTCAGTTCGGGTGTCGACAAGTCCTGGGGCAAGGCTTCCAGTTCGGCCGTGGGGTTGGCTGTGCGCGAGAGAATCGCCAGCAGGCGTGCACCGGTGTACAGGCCGTCGTCAAAGCCATACCAGGCTTCCTTGAAGAAAACGTGGCCGCTCATCTCGCCAGCCAGGGGGGCGCCCGTCTCGGCCAGCTTGGCCTTGATCAGGGAATGACCGGTCTGCCACATCAAGGGTTGGCCGCCAGCCTTGGCAATTTCCAGAGCGACATGGCGGCTGCATTTCACGTCAAAAATGATGGTGGAGCCAGGTTCGCGTTGCAAAATATCGCGTGCATACAGAATCAGTTGACGGTCTGGCCAGATGATCTGGCCCGAGCGCGTCACTACGCCCAGGCGGTCGGCATCACCGTCAAAGGCCAGGCCCACTTCACAATCCGTGTTTTGTACATGCGCGATCAGGTCTTGCAGATTGTGCGGCTCGGCCGGGTCAGGGTGGTGGTTGGGGAAGCTGCCATCCACCTCCTCAAACAGCATGTCGACCTCGCAGCCCAGGGCCTTGAACAGCCGGGCGGCAACGACGCCGCCCACGCCATTGCCACAGTCCAGGGCGATCTTCATCGGGCGCGCCAGGGTGACGCGCTCGGCGATCGTGCGCACGTACTGGTCCAGCATATCTTTCTTCTGGCCTGTACCGGGTTGAGGCGCTGGCTGGGCGCCGGCCTGCATGCGTTGCATCAGGCCCTGGATGTCCTGCCCGTGCAGGGTCTTGCCGGCCATCATCATCTTGAACCCGTTGTAATTGGATGGGTTATGGCTGCCGGTAATGGCAACCCCCGAGCCTGTTTCCAAGACATTGGCGGCAAAGTAAACGACCGGGGTGGGTACCATCCCCAGGTCCACCGTGTTGACACCCCCTGCCTGGATGCCTTTTTGCAGGGCCTGGGACAGAGAAGGGCTGCTATGGCGGCCATCGTAGCCCACGACCAGGGTTTGAACGTCTTGTTCACGGGCACTGGTGGCCAGTGCCAGGCCCAATTGATAGGCGAAGTCTGGGTTCAGTTGTTCGGGAACCGTGCCTCGAATATCGTAGGCCTTGAAAACAGCAGTCGGTAGGGCAGGAAGCTGGGTCACGTCGTGTCCTGAGTGGATAAGTAAAGAATGTAGTTTAGCGTGAATGCCCCCCGCTTTCGTGAGTTACCATTAAGAGCTGTAGCGCGACAGCAAGAGCGCCCGACTGTTTTTCTTGAGTGGCTTGGGTCATGACTTTTCTAAACGAACTTGAACAGCGTATTGGTCAGCAACATGTGCTGACAGGACAATCCATGCAGCAGTACCTGGAGGATTGGCGAGGACGCTATACCGGCACTGCGGTGGCGGTTGCCCGACCAGCAACGACGCAGGAAGTGGCCCAGGTCGTGCGCCTCTGTGCTGAACATCGTGTGCCTATTGTTCCGCAGGGCGGCAATACGGGTCTGTGTGGCGGCGCGACGCCGGATAACACGGCCACCGCACTGGTATTGTCCCTGGAGCGTTTGAACAAAATTCGCAGCGTGGATACCGAGAACGACACCATGGTGGTGGAGGCGGGCTGCATTTTGCAGAATGTGCAGCAGGCCGCCCGCGACCATCAGCGCCTGTTTCCCTTGAGCCTGGCCGCCGAAGGCAGTTGCACCATTGGTGGCAATCTGGCCACCAATGCGGGCGGCACGCAGGTTCTGCGTTACGGCAACGCGCGTGATCTGACGCTGGGCCTGGAAGTGGTGACCGCCCAGGGCGAAATCTTGCACGGTCTGCACGGCCTGCGCAAAGACAATACCGGTTACGACCTGCGTAATCTATTCATTGGCAGTGAAGGGACGCTGGGCATCATCACGGCAGCCACCATCAAGCTTTATCCCCAACCTGTTGCTGCCAGCACCGCCTTGCTGGCGCTGGACACCATTGAGGATGCAGTACACGTTCTGGCCTTGGCACGCCAGGGTCTGGCAGCCTCCCTGACCGGTTTTGAGTTGATTGCGGGCAATTGTCTGCAAGCGGTGCTGCATTGCTATCCCGATCAACGCATGCCGTTTCAGGGGCCGGCGGCCCAGGCAGCCTGGTATGCCCTGCTGGAGCTGTCTGATAGCGAAAGCCTGGAGCATGCGCGCGAGCGCTTTGAAAGCGTGATCGGGCAGGCCCTGGAGCAGGAGCTGGTACAGGATGCGGTCATTGCGGAGACCATTGCGCAGAGCAAGGCGCTGTGGCATTTGCGTGAGAGCATTCCGCTGGCCGAGAAAGCCTATGGGAAAAGCATCAAGCATGATGTTTCCATTCCCGTCTCCCTGATGGCTCAATTTGTGCATGAGACGGACCAGGCCTTGCAGGACGCTTTTCCAGGCTTGGAAAACGTGACTTTCGGACACCTGGGCGATGGCAATTTACATTACAACGTGGCACGTGGAACGGCTTTTACGGAAGAAGAGCTGTTAAAGCGCCAGGACGAAATCTATACCCTGGTCCACGATAGCGTCCATCGTTTTCAGGGCTCCATCAGTGCCGAGCACGGCGTAGGTCAACTCAAGCGTCAGCTTTTGCCCCGCTATAAAGACCCGGTGGCGTTGAGTCTGATGAAACAAATCAAGCTGGCGCTGGACCCCTTGGGGATTATGAACCCCGGCAAGGTCTTGCCTGACTGATTGACGGGGTGGCTGGATGCTTTTTCGCCCTTATATCCTCGGTAGTGCGGTCTTTTTCCTTGTTTTGGGAGTTCTGGCCTCGGTCACCATGGGCTCGGCAACAGACTTGTCCTTAAGCGCCTTTTTCTTCGATCCTCAGCTGCGGGACTTCCCCTGGCGATTGCAGCCGTTTGTGGATTTGTTCGGTCGCAAGCTGGTGTGGTTCGTGCCCTTTGGCGGGGCAGTCATCGCTGCGGTTGTGGCCTGGCGCTTACCCAGGGGCTCTTGCCGGCAGTTGGCCTGGGCAGGGGCCGCTTTCTACATGGGCAGCGGCCCCTTGCTAATAGGCGTATTGAAGCATCTGACCGCCATGCCAAGGCCTTTTAATCTGGCCCTGTTCGGTGGCACGGAATCAATGCCTGATTATTTCTGGGCCCATTCCTGGGCCCAGGCAGGTAACGCCCTGCCCAGCGCCCATGCTGCATCCGGCTTTGTGCTGCTCTCCCTGTTTTTTGTGGGTGTCATGATAGGCTGCCGCAAACTGACTGCCGGAGGATTTGTTCTGGGACTGGGCGCGGGCCTGTTGTTTGGCTTTTTACGCATCATGCAGGGTTATCATTTTCTCAGTCAGGTACTGGCCTCCGGCGCAGTACTGGGCCTGTATGGTTGCGTTCTGTTTTATCTTTTATGGACCTGGGCCAGACACAAACCGTTGGAATCTTGATGGTTTGATCCATGCTAGCCTGCCCGCCGAGGCATTTGTCTGTCTGGAGTGGCCCGAAGAGTTGGCTTGTTACGGCCTGATGTTAGCCCGACCAGCCGGCTCGAGTGGCGTATAAAAAACACCCCGGTTTCTGATACGGAAACCGGGGTGTTTGGCTCAAAGGCGCTCAAAAAGGGCCTTACAGCCTCCTTGCCTACACAATAGCGGGCAGGACGCGTCCGGCACATTCGCCAAAAGAGAGGGTCGGGTAGCCATCCTGGCGGCAGAAACCCTTAAGAATGACCTCGTCCTGATCTTCCAAGAAATTGCGCTGCTCTCCCCAAGGCAGATCAATCGGGTTCTTGCCCCCCTGGTTCATTTCCAGCAAAGAGCCTTCCTGACCTTTGCCCGGACCGGACAAGGTGCCAGTGCCCAGCAGATCACCGGTTTGCAGATTGCAACCGTTGACGCTGTGGTGGGCAACGAGTTGGGCCACGGTCCAATAGGCTTGCTTGAAGTTGCTGCGCGAGAGCAGGGCCGGATCTTTGTGTTGCTGGCGTGACTGCTCGGTGCTCAGGTACACCTCCAGCTCCACATCCAGCACGCCGCTTTCCAGATTGGCCTGGTCCTGCAAATAGGGCAGGGGCTGAGGATCGGATTCAGGACGACTGAATGGGCGACGGAAAGGAGCCAGAGCTTCCAGTGTTACTACCCAGGGGGAGATGGTCGAGGCAAAGTTCTTGGCCAGGAAGGGACCCAAAGGCTGGTATTCCCAGGCTTGCAGGTCGCGTGCCGACCAGTCATTGAACAGGCACAGACCAAAAACGTGCTCGTCTGCCTGACCGATAGGAATACGGTGACCCGCTTTGTTGCCTTTGCCAATCAGAATGCCCATTTCCAGTTCAAAGTCCAGGCGCTGGCAAGGACCAAAGTTGGGCTGCTCCTGCCCCTCGGGTGGGCGGGTCTGGCCGATGGGGCGCGGGAACTGCTGGCCAGACACACCGATGCTGGACGCCCGGCCGTGGTAGCCAATAGGCACCCACTTGTAGTTGGGCAGCAAGGGTGCATCGGGGCGGAACTGTTTGCCCACTGCTGTTGCGTGGTGCACGGAAATGTAGAAGTCGGTGTAGTCGCCAATCTGGGCGGGCAGGGCGTATTCCAGCTTGCTGCGTTCGATCAGCATGGGGCGCAGGCGCGATTCGGCCGAGGAGCCCTGGCGCAAGTCCTGCGACAAGGCGGCACGCAGTGCGCTCCAATATTCCTGACCCAAGGCCATCAGATCATTGAGAGCCGGTTTGACGCAGGCTGCCAGGGCGTCGGCGGCTTTGCCGTGCCAGGGGGTATCGCAGGCCAGCAGGCCCAGATCCAGGGCGTAGGGGCCGATCGCCACCATGACACGGAAGTCTTCCTGACTGTCACGGCGGCGCGCTACGGCAAAGGGCAGGTTCTGGATAGGAAAGCCGTTGTCGGCCTCGTTGGCGCCGGGCACCCAGCTTTGCAGCGTGGGATCGTGAGTGTCATTCAGATAAGCGTGGGTCATGCCTTTTGTTCCGTAGAGAAATGTTTTTCCAGACCGTCCCAGACGGCATCGTAGTTAGCCTGCAGGCTGTTGCTTTGCAAGGCCCGAGGCGAGGGACGAATCACTTTGCGGGTTTCAAACATAAAGGCCATGGTACCGCGCAGATAGTCCGCCTTGCTCAGATCTGCGCGGCTGGCCTTGTCAAAGGTGCTGGCATCGGGGCCGTGCGGGCTCATGCAATTGTGCAGGCTGGCACCGCCCGGCGCAAAGCCATCGGCCTTGGCATCGTACACACCCTGGATCAGACCCATGAACTCGCTGGCGAAATTACGGTGGAACCAGGGTGGGCGGAAGGTATTTTCCATGGCAAGAATGCGGGGCGGGAAAATGGCGAAGTCCAGGTTTGCCGTACCCGGCGTGTCCGAAGGGGAGGTCAGCACAGTGAAAATACACGGGTCGGGATGATCGTAGCTGATCGAGCCGATGACATTGAAATCCCGCAAATCGTATTTGTAAGGCGCATGCGTGCCATGCCAGGCCACCACATCCAGTGGCGAATGGCTTAATGCGGCGACCCAAAAGCCGCCGGTAAATTTGGCGATCAGTTCATGTGGCTCGCTGACATCCTCGTACCAGGCGACCGGTGTCTTGAAATCGCGTGCATTGGCCAGACCGTTGGAGCCGATCGGACCCAGTTCGGGCAAGCGCAGCGGCGCGCCGAAATTCTCCAGCAGATAGCCCCGGGCGGTATCGTCCAGCAGCTCTACCTTGAAGCGCACGCCACGAGGCATGACGGCAATTTCGCAGGGTTCGATTTCCAGGATGCCCAGTTCGCTGAGCAGACGCAGACGCCCTTGCTCGGGTACGAACAGCATCTCGGCATCGGCGTTGTAAAACACCCGGCGTCCCATGGACTGGTTGATGGCATACAAATGGATGGCAATGCCGCTTTGCGAGTCGCTGCTGCCATTGCCTGCCCAGGTGTGAACGCCGGCCAGAAAATCAGTGGGTGTATCGGGCAGGTTCAGCGGATTCCAGCGCAAGCGGTTGGGGTTGGCCGGCCCGTGTCCGAAGTCCTCATTCCAGTAGGGGGCTCCCTCAAAAGCGGCAAAGGCTCCCTGTTTGGCGCTGGGGCGAATGCGATACAGCCAGGAGCGGCGGTTATCGGCGCGCGGCGCCGTAAAGGCGGTACCGGACAGTTGCTCAGCGTACAAGCCATAGGGGCAGCGTTGGGGCGAGTTGCGCCCAAGGGGAAGCGCACCGGGCAGGGCCTCGGTGGCAAAGGCATTACCAAAACCAATCTGATACTTCAAAGCGCTCATTGGGATCTCCAGATTCAGGCGGCCTGCTCCAGGCAGGTCTGGCGGGCGGCATCCAGGGCTTGCTTGATCACGTCCAGCGAGCCGATATGATTGCACAGCAACAGTACCAGGGCGGCATTCATGGCATGGCTTTGGGCCGTGCTCAGGCCCTGGTGGGCATCGATCAACATCTGGTAGAAGTCGTCAGCCCGTTCCAAGGGGGTATGGGTATTCAGTGTAGACATGAAGCACTCTCCAGGAAATGGCCACAGGCTTTTTGCAGGGCAATACGTACAGCCTGCCCATCCAGATGACGCCAGCGGGCGCACAGGTGTTGATCGGGACGGATCAGATAGCAGGAGCCGGGCTGAGCGTCATAACGCTGACGCAGCATATCCTGGCTGTCGATGATGTCACCTTGGGCCTGGACAGCTGGCGTGCCTGCCGGCCAGACGCGCCGGCGGGTCATGAGACCTTGGGCGACCAATTCTTCTAGCGCTTCAGGCTGGCTGGTCTGGCCTTCGCCAAATTCCAGCAAGGTAAAGCCACTACCCAATTGACCCAGCCACCAGTCTGCCTGACCGTTTTGCTCGATAGGCGCATCGGGGACGCAGGCGCCCAATGGCGTGGCGCAGGCGGCAAATTCGTGTGTGTCAGCCGTATTCAACGGGCTGTCCGGATAAGCGCTGGGCAAGGACAGGCGACCGCTATTGACCAGCACACGGGCAAAGGCGTGGCGACGCGCCAGAATCAAGGCTGCATCACGGAACAGGCGGCTGACTTCGCTTTTAGGGGTAATGAAATCTGTTGAACGGCTGGAGTGACGAATGTTCTCGTCCGCGGCCAGCTCACGTTCATGACGGTAGCTGTCCAGCAGGCTGTCGGGGGCCTGGGCATTCAGAACCAGATTCAGCTTCCAGGCCAGGTTGTCGGCGTCCTGGATACCGCTATTGGCGCCGCGTGCGCCAAAGGGCGAGACACGGTGGGCCGAGTCTCCGGCAAACAGGATGCGGCCATGACGAAAGCGCTCCATGCGCTCGCAGGCAAAGGTGTAAATGCTGACCCACTCCAGTTCAAAGGGGGCGTCGGCACCGAGCAGGGCGCGAATGCGGGGCAGCACGTTCTCGGGCTTGACGGCTTCCACGGGGTCCGCATCCCAGCCTAGCTGGAAGTCGATGCGCCAGACATTGTCCGGTTGGCTGTGCAGCAAAACAGACTGGTTGGGATGAAAAGGCGGGTCAAACCAGAACCATCGTTCAGCGGGAAAGTCCGCCTGCATGCGCACGTCCGCAATCAAAAAACGGTCCTTGAACACGCGTCCGCTGCTGCTTTCCCCCAAGGCGCGGCGAATGGCCGAGCGTGAACCATCGCAGGCCAGCAGCCATTCTGCTTCCAGGGTGTAATGGCCTTGCCGGGTTTCTATATCCAGATGCACGCCGTTTGCCTGATTCACCACGTTCAGCACTTTATGGCCGGAGCGCAGCTCAATCAGGGGCTGGGCGCAGACCGCTTCGTAGAGATAGCCTTCGCAGTAGTACTGCTGCAAGTTGATGAAGGCGGGACGCTGGTGGCCTTCTTCCGGCAGCAAATTGAAACTCCAGACCTCCTGGTTGCGGAAAAAAACTTTGCCCACATTCCAGGACACGCCTTTGTCCATCATGCGAGCGCCCACGCCCAGGCGGTCCCAGATGTCCAGGGTGCGCTTGGCAAAGCAGATGGCCCGTGATCCTTTGGACAGCGTCGTGTCGTCGTCCAGAATCACGACCTGGTGGCCTTTGGCCGCCAGGTCCAGAGCCATGGTCAGCCCCACCGGGCCGGCCCCCACCACCACGACAGGGTGGCGGTGATGGGCGGCCGGCGGGGGGGCTTGTGTCAGCTCCAGGGTCTGGTAATTAATGTCTCCCATCTTCTCTCTCCCTGGCCTGGCGTCTTATTGACCTTCGAGCTGCTTCCACATTTCCAGATCGCGCTCGGCGGTCCAGATACGTGGGTCTTCGTGACCGTTGACCTCGTCGTAGGCACGGGACACATCAAAGGGCATGCAGTGATCGAAAATGACCCAGTCCGCATAGCGCGGCTTCATGAAATCGTAGGTTTCGCGGTAGATGGTTTTCAGATCTTTGCCCGCCGCAGCGCCTTGCTGCACGCTGGAATACAAGTCGGTCAGAAAGGCACGGGTGCCTGCCAGGGCCTGACGCACCTCCGTAGCGTTCTTCAGCGCAGGGCCACGGCCAGGAACCATTTTCTCTGCCTTGAATTCGTCCAGACGATCTAATGTGCGTGGCCATTCGCGAAAGTAGCAATCGCCTGCGTAGGGAGTGGACTGATACTCGACCAGATCACCGGCAAACAGGATTTTTTCCTTGGGCAGCCAGGCGATGGTGTCGCCTTTGGTATGGCCGCGGCCTACTTGCATCAGATGGACCTCCAGATTGCCCAGGTCCACCGTCATGTGTCCTTCAAACGTCATGGTGGGCCAGGTCAGGCCGGGAGGGATGGATTCGGCGTTGCGAAACAAGCGAGGAAAACGGCCAATTTCGCTGGCCTTGTCCTGCTCGCCACGTTCCACGATCAGGTCGTAAGTGTCACGGCTGGCCAGGATCTCCTGAGCCTGGTAAGCCGATGCGCCCAGTACGCGCACGGCGTGGTAGTGCGACAGCAGCACATACTTAATGGGTTTGTCGCTGACTTCGCGGATGCGGCGAATGACATCCTGTGCCATTACCGGCGTGGCTTGAGTGTCGATCACCATAATGGCCTCATCACCAATGATGATGCCTGTGTTGGGATCACCTTCAGCCGTGTAGGCGTAGGCATGGTCGGACAGTTTTTCAAAGGCAACGACTTTGTCTTCCAGGTCGTTGTGCGAGGCGAAGGACTTGCTCATGAAAATGACTCCACAGTCGATAGGGATGATGTCAGATTAGTTTATGGCGAATCAGTTAGATATAGGTGAATACCTGAATAGGGTATAGGCCTGCTGTTAAAACGCGCGTGCGCCTGCCTGCCGGAACCGGCATGACAGGCAGACAGAAGGGAAGAGAGCGGGCTTAGCGGCGTTGGCAGCGCGAGCAGTAGTAGGTGGCGCGCTGACCCTGAACGATACGTTTGATGGGCTGTTGGCAACGCGGGCAGGCTTTGTCCACCCGTTCGTACACATTGGCGTGAATGGCAAAGTAGGCACCTGGCTCGCCACTGGCGTTCACGTAGTCGCGCAAGGTGCTGCCCCCTGAGTCCAGGGCGGCCTGCAGGGTGCTCAGGATAGCCGCGTGCAGTTTCTCGCAGCGATGCAGAGAAACTTCACCGGCAGGCAGTTCGGGATGAATGCCCGCCAGAAAAAGAGATTCGGAGGCATAGATATTGCCCACGCCCACGACAATCTTGCCGCCGAGCAGAGCCTGTTTGATGGCCATGCGTCGTCCCTGCAAATGCCGGAACAGATAGGCCGGCGTAAACAAGGGGTCAAAAGGCTCAATGCCTAAAGTACGTAGCAAAGGATGGTTTTCCAGCGGGCCGTCCTGGTGGGCATGCCATAATATCGCACCAAATCGTCGTGGGTCATGCAGCAGGAAGCGGGCCTCGTCAAAAATCCATTCCGCATGATCATGTTTGCGGCGTTCTTCCTCCAGCGCCACGCGCCGCAGGGAGCCCGACATGCCCAGATGGATGATCTGCACGCCTTTTTCAAAATGCAACAACAAGTACTTGCCTCGACGCGTGCAGTCAAGAACGGTCTGGTCTACCAGGCATTGGGGCAAGGAGGCGGGCACGGGCCAGCGCAGACGTGGTTCGTGAACCAGGAATTGTCGGACGTTTTTTCCTTGGATAACCGTCGCAATTCCGCGACGAGTTGTTTCAACTTCTGGCAGTTCAGGCATGGGGGGGTGATACCATCAACAAATCTGATTCCTTTATTGTGCCATCGGGCGTTTTATCGCGCGTATCAGGGCACGGGTTTTTCTGGATGAATGCTCTGACCTTAGCACTAAAGCTGGGCCTGATGTCGTTGCTTGCAGCGGTTTCGGCGCAAGCACAAACCTCACTTCCCATACTCAAGGCGGAGCCGCCTGTCGACACCATCCGCTTGCGCAGCGGACAACTGCCGTTGGTAGGCTTGACCTCGGACATCCTCTATCGCATTTTGGTGGCCGAGGTTGCGGCTTCCCGAGGCGAGTACGATGTTGCCAGCCAGACTTTTCTATCCTTGGCTCGTGACACCAGTGATCCTCGGCTGGCTCAGAGCGCGTTTCAATATGCAATGGCCGACCGTGATCTGGGCCGCGCATTGCGGGCTGCCAAAGAGTGGGCCCTGTTAGCCCCCAACGATGCGGAAGCCAAGGCCACTGCCCTGGCGCTGGAAGCGTCCAGCGGTCAGACCGAAGGCCTGGCAGATGCCTTGTGGCTGCGCATTTCACGGGCTGAAGATAAAGAGCAGGCCGTGGTACAGGCCATGAGCATGGTCAGCAAAATGGTGGATCGCCGACTGGCGCTGGAGGTGCTGGACAAGGCCTTGCAGCAGCCGGTGCGTTCTTTGCCTATCGCCCGTCTTGCTCTGGCCGATACCGCCTGGAGTGCCGGTGACGCAGCACGCGCGGAGCGCGAGGCACGGGAAGCCCTGAAACTGGACCCGCATTCTGAAGCAGCCGCGCAGCGAGTGCTGGAATATGGCATCAAGATTGATCCTTCGGCTGCCTTGCAAAGCGCACGTGCCTTCGTACGCGACAATCCGGACAGCCGCAAGCTGCAGTTATTGTTGGCCAATCGTTTGGTCGAGCGTCAACAGTTTGACGAGGCCCAGGCCATTGTCAGCGCCTTGCAGCGCGCTAACCCGGAAGACTTTGACCTGCTCTATACCCAGGCCGAAATTCACATCCGCGCCAAGGAGTATGCGCAGGCCCGCCATTTGCTGGAACAATATATTACGGTTCAGCAGCAGCGCCGCCAGTCCTTGAATGACGCCGTCAATACGGCTTTGGCCAGCATCTCCGAAGCTCGCTTGTCCCTGGTGCAGATTGCCGAGGCGCAGGGTGATCTGAACGAGGCTATTCGTCAGCTGGATTTGATCGAGGAGCCTGCGCTGCGTTTTCAGGCGCAGATTCACAAGGCGGTTCTGCAGGCCCGTCAGGGCAACTTGCCCCTGGCACGCCGTACTTTGGAAAGCTCCCGCCCGCGAGATATGAGTGAGCAGGTGGTGGTGGCCCTGACCTATTCCTCCATTTATCAGGACAGCGGTCGTACGGATCAGGCTCTGGAAGTGTTGGAGCGCGCTGACCGTGAGCTGCCCGACAGCCCTGAAATCAAATACAACCTGGCCATGCTGTACGAGCAGCGGGCCAAGCATGATCAGTTCGAGGCTCTGATGCGCCGCGTTATCGAGTTGCGCCCTGACCACGCGAATGCGTATAACGCCTTGGGCTATACCTATGCGGATCAAAATCGCCGTATGGACGAGGCCCAGGATTTGCTTGAGCGCGCCATGGAACTGGAGCCGGACAACCCCTATATTCTGGATAGCGTTGGCTGGTATCTGTTTCGCATCGGTGATTTGCAGGCCGCGCTGGAGTATCTGCAACGTTCCTACGAGCGTTTGCCCGAGGCGGATGTGGCTGCCCATCTGGGAGAAGTGCTCTGGGTCAAAGGCCGTCGCGAAGATGCCATGCTGGTCTTTCGGGCGGGCTTGAGTAAAGATCCAGACAATCGCACTTTGACTGAAACCATCAAGCGACTGGGAGTGCCGCTGCCGTGAAGATGTTGAAACAGCGCTTATGGTATCGGGCTGCGGCCCTGACGCTGCTTGCCGTGCTCAGTGCCTGTGCCACCCCCCCCCAGCCCAAGGACGGCAGTGGCGCCGAGGCTGATCAGGCCTCCAGCGCGTTGTCACGTTCAGGTCGCTTTGCCGTAAGCGTGACGCACTCCAGCTCGCAGGTCGAAGCCGTGCAGGGTGGTTTTTCCTGGCGTGATGATGGGCGCAAGCTGATGCTGGATTTGAGCAATCCATTGGGTAATACCTTGGCGCGTGTCTGGGTACTGCCGGGGCAGGCCATTTTGGAGCGTACCGACGGAAGCCAGGAGCTCGCCACTCATCCGGATGCGTTGGTGGAACAGGTTCTGGGCAGCCCCGTGCCCGTGGCCGGCTTGCGGGACTGGCTGCATGGCCGCACGGGCAGTGCCCCCGTTCAAAGTGAACGCAGGGACGATCAGCAAAAACTGAGCAGTTTCGAGCAGTCCGGCTGGCGTGTGACGCTGTCGCGTTACGACGAACAAGGCCCGCGCTTGCTCCAGTTGAACCGTCATGAAGCCAATCGCTCCATCAGCGTGCGTTTGGTTGTGGACCAGTAAAGCGCGAGCAGGTTTGTGTCATGGCGCTCTACAACGTCCCGGCTCCGGCCAAGATCAATCTGTTTTTACACGTCACGGGTCGTCGTGAAGACGGCTACCATTTTCTGCAAACCGCCTTCCGCTTTGTGGATCTGAATGACTACCTGAGCTTCGTTCCTCGTAGCGACGGACAGATCTGCCGGGTACACAGTACCTTGAGCGATGTGGAGCCTGAACAGGATCTGGTGATCAAAGCCGCTCGTGCCCTGCAACAAGCGACGGGCACCCGGCAAGGCGTGGATATCTCTTGTATCAAGAACATTCCGTCGGGAGCGGGGATGGGCGGTGGCTCCAGCGATGCGGCCACGACCCTGATTGCCTTGAACCGTTTGTGGAACCTGGGCCTGAGCCGTCAGGCCTTGATGGATATTGGCTTGCCTCTGGGCGCCGATGTGCCGGTTTTTGTATTCGGACAGGCTGCATTTGCGGAAGGGGTAGGGGAACAACTGCAGGCCATTCAGATGCCGCCCCGGGACTACATCATCATTCGGCCACCGCAATTTATATCCACAGGAAAAATATTTAGCGCCGAATGCTTGACACGCGATGAGAAACCGATCACAATAACGTTCTTTACTGATTGGCAAGAAAAATTCTGGCAAGCCAAGGATAGTGATCCTTATTTTGGCAGAAACAATCTAGAGTCGGTTGCATTTAATCTTTATCCTAATTTGTTGCTGTTAAAGCAGGGTTTGCAAAGTTTAAAATTAAATGCTAGAATGACGGGCTCAGGTTCTTGTTTGTTTGTTGAGTGCAGAGACAAACAAAGCGCCATGAAAGGTCAGTTTGAAATTGACCGAAATAGCAGTAAAATAGATTTTTCTGGTAGCGAAGAATCAAATAGTGGTAAATTGCTGGTCGATCAAACATGGGTTTGTTCTGGTTTGCAAGATCATCCGCTACGCTACTGGATTAAGTAAGTATTTGGGGAATCGCCAAGCTGGTTAAGGCACCGGATTTTGATTCCGGCATGCGAAGGTTCGAATCCTTCTTCCCCAGCCACCTTTCAGGCCTGGCCTGCGATAATGTAAAGCTGTTGAGTCGTTTCCTTGTAGGGGTTTCGATCAACAGCTTTGCTTTTCCTGCATCAAAATCTATCTCCCATCATGGCACAAGACCGATTCATGATCTTCACCGGCACGGCTAATCCTCGCCTTGCTGTCGATGTCGTCAACCACCTTGATATGTCGCTGGGGAAAATGACGGTGGGTCGCTTCTCTGACGGGGAAGCCATGGTTGAAATCAACGAGAACGTGCGCGGTCGCGATGTTTTTGTTCTGCAGCCCACCTGCGCTCCCACCAACGACAATCTGATGGAAATCATGGTGATGGTCGATGCCTTGCGCCGCGCGTCGGCCGGTCGCATCACCGCTGCCATCCCTTACTTTGGTTACGCCCGCCAGGATCGACGCCCCCGTTCGGCGCGTGTGTCGATCTCGGCCAAAGTCGTGGCCAATATGTTGCAAGTGGTCGGTGTTGATCGCGTCATGATGATGGATCTGCACGCAGACCAAATCCAGGGTTTCTTCGACATCCCGGTCGACAATATCTACGCTTCCCCCATTTTGCTGGGCGATATCTGGCGCTGTAACTACCAGGACATGGTGGTTGTCTCGCCTGACATCGGCGGCGTGGTGCGCGCACGTGCACTGGCCAAGCAACTGGAAGTGGATCTGGCCATTATCGACAAACGTCGCCCGCGTGCCAACGTATCCGAAGTCATGAACATCATTGGTGATGTCAACGGACGCACCTGCATCCTGATGGATGACATGGTGGATACGGCCGGTACGCTGTGCAAAGCGGCCGAAGCCCTGAAAGAGCGCGGTGCCAAGGCGGTTTACGCTTACTGTACGCACCCTGTGCTCTCGGGCGAAGCCATCGAACGCATTACGCAGTCCCAATTGAACGAGCTGGTTGTGACGGACACCATTCCGTTGTCCGCCAAGGCCCGCGAGTGCAGCAAGATTCGTCAGCTGTCCTGTGCAGCACTGCTGGGCGAGACCATCTTGCGTATCTCGAACGCCGAGTCGGTCAGCTCCTTGTTCAGCGATTAAGTTTTTTAACGTGTGCTGGTCGCGGCACACGTCAACTAGGTAGTCCGCTACCACTTTTCAGCAGTACGCCTCAAGCGTTCTGCCATTGGAGTTTTAAATGAAATTCACCGCTACGTCGCGTGATGTACAGGGTACGAGTGCGAGCCGCCGCCTGCGTCACGCTGGTCGAGTTCCTGCAATTGTTTACGGTGGCGAAGAACAGCCCGTCGTAATCTCGCTGGACCATAACGAGATCTACCACAACCTGCGCAAGGAAGCGTTCCACGCATCCATCCTGACGATGGAACTGGACGGTAAAGCTGAAAAAGTGCTGTTGCGCTCGGTTCAGTGGCACCCCTACAAGCAGCAGGTTCTGCACGTTGACTTCCAACGCGTTCTGGCTTCGCAAGCCATCACCACCAAAGTTCCTCTGAACTTTGAAGGTGGTGAAGTGTCCCCAGCTGTCAAGCTGAGCGGCCAGGTCATCAGCCACATCCTGACCGAGCTGGAAATCACCTGCTTGCCCGGTAACCTGCCTGCGTCCATCACGGTGGATCTGAGCGGTATGACGGCTAACGCCAACCTGCACCTGGACAGCATCAAGCTGCCACTGGGCGTGACTTACGCTGGCAACGACACCAACCCTCTGCTGGCTGCTGCCTTGCCAGTGGGTGGTGCTGCTGCTTCGGAAGAAACCGAAGAAGGCGCCGAGTAATCAAGATTGCCTGTCGGCTTTGGCCGGCTTGCAGCTTGGCGAATCAACCCCTGTCAGCGTATGCTGGCGGGGGTTTGTTATTTCTGCCTGCGCCATTGCTGGTGTATGCCTCCTGCGAAAACATTCATGTCTGAGCCTATCCGTTTGATTGTTGGCCTGGGTAATCCCGGCCCCGAGTATGAAGCCACCCGTCATAATGCGGGCTTTTGGTTGGCAGACCAGTTGGCCGATGATCTGCATGCGAGCTTCAATCTGGAAAAGTCATTTTTTTCCTGGGTCGCCAAAGCGCGCTTTGAAGGTGAGAACGTCATCATCGCCAAACCCATCACCTTCATGAACAAGTCTGGGCAAGCCGCCGGGGCCTTGATGCGTTTTTACAAGCTCAAGCCCGAGCAGGTGTTGGTCCTGCATGACGAGCTCGATTTGCTGCCCGGACAGGTGAAGATGAAAAAAGGAGGCGGGCACGCGGGGCATAATGGCCTGCGCGATATTCAGTCCGCCTTTGGCACGCCGGATTTCTGGCGCTTGCGCCTGGGGATTGGTCACCCTCGCACCCTGGGCCTGGCCCAGCAAGTGGTGAATTTCGTACTGCATGCGCCCCGTCAAGAAGAGTTGCGCGAGATTGAAGATGGCATGAACCGGTGCCGGCTTATGATGCCTGCCTTGCTGCGTGGCGACTTTGAGCAGGCCACCCGCCAGCTTTATGCTCCGCAGAAGGCCTGATGCATGAAGTCAGTGCCTAGTAGCCCGCTGCGTTTTAGGGATGAGCTCAAAGACTTCTTTTACTTTTTGCGCCATCCCCGCAGCGCCCGACGCTTGCCTGGCAGGGTACCGGGTGATGGCTGGTATCTGGACTGGTTTGCTCCCTTGCCCTGGAAGCGTCTGCTGCAATGGGCGGGCATGCTGTGGCTGATTAATGCATTGGTACTGGGCCCAATCGCGGTCTCGGTGGCGGGTCTAGGTGGTGCACAGCATCGTCTGGACCCGACCCGCATTCCTTGGGCGCAAGCCATCATCTGGGCGCCCATTGTGGAAGAGCTGGTTTTCCGCTTTGTGCTCAGACGTCCGTCCCAATGGCTGACAGTGGTCCCCTTGGCCGTGTTTCTGATGTTTCAGGGACCAAGTGGGTGGTTGATACAAGCACTGCTGGTTTTGTGTCTGGCCGTCTGGATCAGTCGTTATACCGGCATGCCCCGTGAAGCCTTGCCCGCAGATAGCGGATGGTGGCGCAGGTTGGTGGGAGCAGTGCAGGGGAGGGCATGGCGTTTTTCATCCATGCGACGCTATTGGCGTTGCTTTCCCTGGGTGTTTTATGGTGCAACGCTGGCCTTTGGCGCATTGCATTTGTATAACTTCCAGCTCAACAGCATGAGCTGGTATTTGCTGCCCTTGCTGGTCCTGCCTCAATGTATGACCGGTCTGGTGTTGGCCTGGCTGCGTGTGCGTCGAGGCATGGGCGCCTCGATTGTGCTGCATGCCATCTTTAACGGTGGCCCGGTCTTGCTGATTATCGGACTGCTCAAGCTGTTTGACGGTATTCCGGTTTAAGAATACCTGCCGTTCAAGGCGCTCTCCTGTGTCCCCGGCACGACTGTTCTGATCCGTCTGCAGGCGCTGTAGCGCCCAAGGGCGCTACAATAGCGCATCGTTTATATAACTCTTTGATTTTCAGGATACTCATGGCACTGCAATGCGGCATCGTTGGCTTGCCCAACGTTGGTAAATCCACTCTGTTCAACGCTCTGACCAAAGCCGGCATTGCGGCTGAAAACTACCCCTTCTGCACTATCGAACCGAACGTCGGTGTGGTCGAAGTTCCTGACCAGCGTTTGCAAGATCTGGCCAAGATCGTGAATCCCGAGCGCATTTTGCCTGCCGTGGTGGAATTCGTAGACATTGCCGGTCTGGTGGCGGGCGCCTCCAAGGGTGAAGGTCTGGGTAACCAGTTCCTGGCCAATATCCGTGAAACCGACGCAACCGTGCATGTGGTGCGCTGTTTTGCCGATGAGAACGTGATTCACGTTGCCGGCAAGGTGGACCCCTTGGCAGACATTGAAATCATCAATACTGAATTGGCGCTGGCTGATCTGGGCGTGGTCGAGAAAGCCCTTCACCGCAATCAGAAACTGGCTCGTTCGGGCGATAAAGACGCTGCCAAGCTGGTGGCCTTGCTGGAGCGTATCGAAAAAGCGCTGGGCGAAGGCAAGTCCGTGCGCTCGCTGAAGCTGGACGAAGACGAACTGCACCAGATCAAATCCTACGGCTTCATCACCGCCAAGCCCACCATGTACGTGGCCAACGTGAAAGAAGACGGCTTTACCAACAACCCACACCTGGAAGCCGTGCAGAACTACGCTGCCGCTGATGGCGCTCCTGTGGTTGCCGTATGCGCTGCCGTGGAAGCCGAAATCGCTGAGCTGGACGACGCCGACAAGATCGAATTCCTGTCCGATCTGGGCATGGAAGAACCTGGTCTGAACCGAGTGATTCGCGCCGCCTACAGCTTGCTGGGCCTGCAAACCTACTTCACCGCAGGTGTCAAAGAAGTGCGTGCCTGGACCATCCGCGTGGGCGACACCGCCCCTCAAGCCGCTGGCGTGATTCACACCGATTTCGAGCGCGGCTTCATCCGTGCCCAGACCATCGCCTTTGACGACTTCGTGGCTTGCAAGGGCGAACAAGGTGCCAAAGAAGCTGGCAAAATGCGTGCGGAAGGCAAGGAATATGTCGTGAAAGACGGTGATGTGCTGAATTTCCTGTTCAACGTCTAAGCGAGTTGTGCCGGTGGTAGAAATGGCAGGCCCCTCTCGGGGGCCTGCTTTTTTATGCTTCCGTTGTGCCCGGACACGACTCTTGCCTCAGGTGTCGGGCTGCCACTGTTGTGCGAGGTGTGGTTTTAGTGAGCGTGCCGCGCGAGTCGTCTGGAGCCGTTTCTGAATAGAGTGACGGTGCCCTGAGCAATTGGGCTCTGGCTCAGGCGCGAGGCAGAACGCGGCAAGGAGCGGCAAGACAGACCAGCCTAGAAAAGATACGCCGTATTCAAGTACATGGCTGTTTGTGGACGGGTGCCTGGAGCCAGCTGAACGCTGATGCCTGCACCCAGTGTCCAGTGATGGCTGAGCTGACCCGTTACCCCCCATTCCAGCAGTCCTGCATCACGCGCCTCTTCCTGATCCGTGGGCAGGTAAAGGTGGCGTTTACTGTAGGGGCCGTCCTGCAAACGTGCGCCTAGCAGTTCCGCCGGTTTTCTGAATTCGTGCAGCCACTCTGCGGAGGTGTACAAGGACCACTGAGGGCTGATGGCGACATTGATTTGGTAGCCCACACTGCTTTGCACAGAACGTTGGGACTGGGCATCAAAACTCATGGTGGTGGACAGATTCGGATCATCTTCGGATAAAGGCTTGATCCGGGATTGTTGCATGCTCAGGCTCAAGAGCGGCCCGTGAGTCACACTACCTGTCTGCCAGTCGTAGCCCGTGCTGATCTTGCCGCCATACTGCTCGCCCCCCGCTTTGGCCTGATGCTCTCGCGCCGCCGTGCCCAAATACAGATGGCGGCGGGTCTTGTTATCCAGATCGCTGTAGAACAACTGAGCATTCACCCAAAATTTCTCGGATTGCCAGCGTCCGTACAGACCTGCCGATTGGCGCTTTTGACTATATGTTCCTTCCTCGTCCGTGTCGCCATCCAGGTTCTCGTAAGACAGATAGGCACCCAGTGTCCACGCATCCAGCGGTTGGTCCACGCCCAGTTTCCAGGCGGTCTGAATACCCTCCGGGCGCGCATTCGCGCTGTTGCGACTGCCGGTTATGGCTTCTCCCTGAAACCAGACGGCCAGTTCTGAATCCTGGGAGGCGCTAAGCGTTTGCAGACGACGGTCAATATGCTGCATTTGCATTTGGCCGGCCGTGTTGGCCGAGGAGGCCAGCATGGCAACCTGGCTAGGGGCGCTGACGACAGACTGTGCATATTCGGCAAGGAGCTTGTGATGCTCTTCGCCTGTGGCTACCGGAGTCACGCCATAAGCCTGCGGGTCGGCAGCGATCTCCTGCAAAAGTGCTGACACATTCAGGGAAATAGTCTCGGTCGCCGGATCGCTTATTGGCCCAGCCAGCGCGTGGTTGTAGACGTTTCCTGGCAAGAGGGCGGCAGTTGCGCGGGCGTGAGCGGCGGTCTCTTTGTCGGAACCGGCTTGGGCTTGGGTGGCGGCGTGCAGAGCCATCAGAGCCAGAGCAAGACAAGTTTTCTTCATTGGCCTGCTCATTCTGTAAAGAGCCTTTCATCGGCCTGGGCGGTACCGCTTTGAATTGTGTGTGTTGCGGTGTTCACCCTGCCATGGCAGCTCGGATGGAACAGAAGGATGACGCATTATCGGATTACCGTCCATCTTAGCGAGGGAGCGTTTATTTCTGTGGGACGCTGGCGCGGCGCGTGCTGGTGGGCTAAAGGACCGTTACAAGCAGGTTCAAAGACGAAAAAAAACGCCTGGCAACGGCCAGGCGTGAATCAGTCCCGGATACGTTTACACGCGTCTTACCGGGGCGGCAGCAACGTCTGGGTTGTCTGCCAGCGACACGAATTTCATGCTGCCACCGTCATAGGCATCAATCGTGCCGGACTCAATGTCGTAAACCCAGCCGTGCAGGGTCAGGCGACCTTCTGACATGGCCAGCCGCACGGAAGGGTGGGTCTGGATATTGGCCAACTGAGCCACCACATTCTCGCGCACCATGGAGGCGATGCGCTCTTGTTCGTTGGCGTGAGTACGCGCCTCGTTGACCAGGCGAGCCGAGTCTGCGTAGCGTAACCAGTGCTCGACGGCAGGCATATGATCCAGACATTGGCAGGACGCGATGGCAGTCATGGCGCCGCAGTCCGAATGTCCGCAGATCACCACATCCGACACGCGCAGAGCGGATACCGCGTATTCCACCGAGGCGGTGACCCCTCCCGGTTCCGGTCCGTAAGAGGGAACGATATTGCCCGCGTTGCGAATCACGAACAGATCGCCCGGCTCACGCTGTGTGACCAGCTCGGGGACCAGGCGGCTATCGGAGCAAGAAATAAACAAGGCGCGGGGGTTTTGTTGTGTAGCCAGATTTTTGAAAAGCTTGGCGCGCTTGGGATAGGCTTCCCGCTGGAATTTCAGGAAACCGTCGATAATGTCTTTCATCCTTGTCCTTGTAGTTCGGCGTGGATAGAAGGTTAACGCGTCCGGGTCATAAGGTAAAATACCGAATTCTGATGCTTTTTATTGGGTTTACTTATAGAAAGGCCTCCTATGCTTTTGCGCCATCTTAATTACTTTCTCGCGGTTGCCCAGTATCAGAGCTTCACCCGCGCTGCGCGCGCCCTGCATGTCTCGCAACCGGCTTTGTCTCAGCAGGTGCGTCAGCTTGAAGAGCATCTGGGGGCGCAACTCTTTGACCGTACGGGGCGTCTGGTTCGTTTGACGGATGCTGGCGAAGTCTATCTGCGTTATGCCCGGCAGGCTTTGCAGGATCTGGAAGAGGGGCGTCGTGCCTTGCACGATGTCAGTGATCTGAGCCGTGGCTCCTTGCGAGTGGCGGTCGCGCCCACATTTACCTCGTATCTGATTGGCCCCTTGGTAGAGGCCTTTCACCGTCGTTATCCTAATGTGCGGTTGGTGGTACAGGAAATGCTGCAGGAGCGTGTGGAAACGCAGTTGGTTGAGGACGAGCTCGATATCGGTATTGCTTTTGAGAAGCCCACTTCGGCGGCGGTTGAGTTTCAGGCCCTGCTGGTTGAGACACTGGCCTTGGTGATGAGCCGCACTCACCCCCTGGCCGAGCGGCGCAGCATTGATCGAGAAACCTTGATGCGGGAATCCCTCGTTTTACTGACTCCTGAGTTTGCTACACGCGGGCAGATTGAACGCTATTGCCGTGAGTACGATCTGGACTTGAATGTATCAATGGAGTCCAACTCGCTCAATGCGGTGATTGAAGTAGTAAGGCGTACGGGTTTGGCGACCTTGCTGCCGGCTGCCATTGCTGGCAATAGCGAGTATCTGGTGGCCGTCAGCCTGGACCCGGCGCCGCCGCAACGACGCGCGATCCTGATGCAGCGCAAGGGCGCTTATCAGTCGGCAGCAATGCGTGCCTTTATTGAGTTGGCGCTGAAATACGGTGCGGCCTCGACATTCTGATCGGGCATTGTGCGCTGGCCGCCAGGCGACCAGGCAGACCCTTTACAGAATCACACGCACGCTCTGCTCCAAGGGGCGAAGCTCGCTTTCGCGCGCGGGTTGACCCTGGCTTAAATGCGCCACCAGATCGACGGTGGTAGACAGGCGTGTCAGCATCAGACAGGTCACTTCCTTGCCGGCGACTCGGCTGCTGTGCCAGCAGCCGGGCCGCATGCACACGCCTTGCCCTGGAATGATCCGGAACGCTTTGAGGGTCTTCAGGTCCGGGCCGCCCTCGGGTGTACTTTGGGCCACGATATGAATCACCTCCCCGGTCAGCGGAATCAGAGCCTGCTGGGTCAGCAGGTGATTTTCCAGTGTCGTAATCGAGGGGTCCTGAATGCGGTAATTCACCCACAGCACTTCGGTCTGACCACTTGGACCTGTGTCAAAGGCGTGTTCGTGCCAGAAGTCAGTGGCGGCATTGCTAAATGCGGCTGTGGCTGGGGCAGTGGTCAAACCTTTACCTAACATCCAGCCGTAGGGGGCGAAAACCTCTGGGCTGAGAGACTGAGGGGTGAGGGTGATAGGGCTTGTCATGGGCATCACTCAAAGAAGTGCTAAGGCACCATAGTAACAAGACCGAGGCCTAGTGTCGGATTTGGCCTAGATCAAAAAGCCTGCATTTCGAGGGGTTATTGCGGAACTAAGTCTGGCATCCCCTGTCTTGAAGGAGGCTCGCGATGACTTGGCGGGCCAGGAAAGCCGCCTTTTTGCTTGGGCGGCTTCGCGCTGTTGGCTTTCATGATAAGGGGGTGCTGTGCTTGAAGCGGTTTCGCTGTCCTGCCGACGAGGGCAGCGTCGTGTGTTCTCTGACCTGAGTGTCAAGCTTGAAGCCGGCCAATGTTGTCTGGTCAGTGGCCCCAATGGCAGCGGCAAAACCAGCTTGCTGCGTATTCTGGCCAACATCGCCCAGGCTGATGCGGGGCAACTGCTTTGGCATGAGCGCCCTGTACAGCGTAATGACAGTGATTATCGCCGCAACTTGATGTATGGCGGGCATGCCCCCGGGCTGAATGCCAATTTGTCCGTGCAGGAAAACCTGGACAGCCTCTTGCTGCAGGATCGGGTTGCATGGGAGCGCCAGGACTACGATCAGGCTTTGCGGGCAGGCGGTTTGCTAGCGTACCGCCGCGTGCCGCTGCGGCAGTTGTCTGCCGGGCAGCGGCGGCGCGTATTTCTGGTGCGTTTGTCCCTGAGCAATCGCCCTTTGTGGATTCTGGATGAACAGCTCACCGCACTGGATAGCGCCGGCCAGCATTTCCTGGGCGAGCTGATTGCGCAGCATCTGCAAAGGCAGGGGGCCGTCATTCTGACCAGTCATCAGGCCTTGCCCTGGAAGCTGGACGTGCAGCACCTGGATCTGGGGTCGGCATGTTGAGTCTTTTCCTGGCCCTTCTGAAACGTGAATGGCGTCTGGCGGTGCGTCGCCCCGGTGACGTCCTGATCCCCCTGGTGTTCTTTCTGGTGGTGTGCAGCCTTTTTCCATTGGGAGTCGGTGCCGACGCCGCCTTGCTCTCCAAGATGGCTCCGGGCGTGCTGTGGGTTTCAGCCTTGCTGGCTACCTTGTTGTCGCTCAGTCGGCTGTTTGAGCAGGACGAGCAGGATGGCGCCCTGGAGCAGGTTCTGTTTTCTCATTTGCCTCTGGGCTGGTGGGTGTTGGGCAAGGTTCTGGCGCATACCTTGCTGACGGGCGTGCCCTTGCTGCTGCTGGCCCCCATTTTAGGCCTGCAATTTAGCTTGCCCCCAGCCAGTCTGGGGGTGTTGATGCTGTCGCTGGCGCTGGGCCTGCCTGTCCTGACTTTGCTGGGAGCGATTGGCGCGGCCTTGGTGCTGGGCCTGCGTTCAGCAGGGGTGTTGTTGGCTTTGTTGATTTTGCCTTTTTATGTTCCCGTGCTGGTCTTTGGCGCGGGGGCCGTGCAAGCGGTTCAGGCCGGGTTGGGAGCGCAAGCGCACCTGTCCGTTCTGGTCGCTTTTTTACTGTTGGCTTTGTTCTTTGCGCCCCTTGCTACGGCAGCGGCGTTGCGCCTTGCTCTTGAGTAAATGTCATGAATTTTTTGTATCGCTACGCCGCCCCTCAAAACTTTTATGCCCTGGCCGGACGCATGGTGCCTTGGGCTGCGTTTCTGGCGCTGCTGCTGTTTGTGGCGGGGGCGTATGTGGGCTTTTTCCTGGCTCCCACCGATTTTCAGCAAGGCGAGGGCTATCGCATTATTTTTCTGCATGTGCCCGTGTCATGGATGTCCATGCTGATTTATCTGGCCATGGGCTTCTGGTCCCTAATCTGCCTGGTTTTCAATAGTCGTACGGCCGCCATGATGGCTGCCGCGCTGGCTCCGACCGGTGCGATCTGTACGGTGCTGTCGCTGGTTACGGGCGCCTTGTGGGGCAAGCCCATGTGGGGCGCCTGGTGGGTCTGGGATGCCCGTCTGACGTCCGAATTGTTGCTGCTGTTTCTGTACATGGGGTTTATGGGCTTGCGCGGAGCGATTGACGATCCGCGCCGCGCGGACAAGGCCGCCTCCATCCTGGCCTTGGTCGGGGTGGTGAATGTGCCCGTTATCTATTTCTCGGTGCAGTGGTGGAACACCTTGCACCAGGGAGCATCGGTATCGCTGACCAGTTCGCCGTCTATGGCGACCGTCATGTTGACGGGCATGCTGCTGATGAGTCTGGCCATGTGGTGTTACTGCATTGCCATTGCACTGTACCGGGTGCGCAACTTGATTCTTGAACGTGAGGCGCATACCGCCTGGGTTCGCAACTTGCCGGAGGGCTGAGGATGCATTGGTCGAGTGTGAGCGATTTTTTCGCTATGGGCGGCTATGCCGTGTATGTCTGGGGTTCGGTGCTGGCCTGTGCCGTGCTGATCCTGGGCGAGGTGCTGGTTGCACGGGCAGGGCGGGCACGCGCCTGGCAGCGCGTGCGTGACGAGCGTGCTCTGGGAGAGCAAGGTCATGACTAAGCGACAGAATCGTCTGGTACTGATTTTGGGGGCTCTGGTGGTACTGGGCGCTGCGACGGCCCTGATCCTGAATGCCTTTCAAAGTAGTCTGGTGTTCTTCTTTACCCCTACCGAAGTCAGCCAGGGACAAAGCCCCGAGAACCGCACCTTCCGAGTCGGTGGCATTGTGCAGATGGACAGTATCCGTCGCGGTGGAGATCAAGGCATGGCCGTGAACTTTGTGGTCACCGATGGTGCGGCCCAGGTGCCCGTCAGCTACACCGGGATTTTGCCCGACCTGTTTCAAGAAGGGAAAGGCGTCGTGGCCCAAGGTCGCTTGAACGAACAGGGACATTTTGTGGCGGAAGAAGTGCTGGCCAAGCACGATGAGAACTACATGCCGCCGGAGGCCATGCACGCCATGGAGCAGGCCGAGCGTGCGAAACAAGGAGCTCAGCCATGATCCCGGAACTTGGGCACTTTGCCCTGATTCTTGCGTTTGTGCTGGCACTGGCCCAAGGCATTGTGTCCTTGTATGGGGCCTGGCGCGGCAATCTGGCCTGGATGGCCTTTGCCCGTCCAGCGGCCCGCTGGCAGTTTGGTCTGGTGGCCTTCAGCTTGCTGTGTCTGGCCTGGTCCTTTGCCAGTTTTGATTTCTCCGTGGCTTATGTGGCGCAGAATTCCAGCACCAAGCTGCCTTTGTTCTATCGCATTGCTGCGGTGTGGGGCGGGCATGAAGGCTCGCTGCTGCTGTGGATGTTCATGCAAACGGGCTGGGCCTTTGCCGTCAGCATTTATTCGCGCTCCTTGCCTGAGGCCATGCTGGCTCGTGTACTGGGTGTGCTGGGTCTGATCACGGCCGGTTTCTTGCTGTTTGTGCTGATCAGCTCCAACCCCTTCGAGCGCATGTTCCCGGTTCCGGCAGAAGGTCTGGATCTGAACACGCTCTTGCAGGATATTGGCCTGATTGTTCACCCGCCCTTGCTGTACATGGGGTATGTGGGTTTTTCGGTGGCCTTTGCCTTTGCAATTGCCGCTTTGTTGGCCGGGCGTCTGGATGCCAGCTGGGCGCGCTGGTCGCGTCCCTGGACGACAGCTGCCTGGCTGTTTCTGACCCTGGGTATCGCTGTAGGCAGCTGGTGGGCCTATTACGAGCTGGGTTGGGGCGGCTGGTGGTTCTGGGACCCGGTGGAGAACTCCTCCTTTGTGCCGTGGTTGGCGGGTACCGCCTTGATTCACTCTTTGGCGGTCACGGAAAAACGCGGCAGCTTCAAGAACTGGACGGTTCTGCTGGCAATCAGCACCTTCTCGCTGTCGATTCTGGGCGCCTTTCTGGTGCGCTCCGGTGTGTTGACATCCGTACATGCGTTTGCAACTGACCCGGCTCGCGGTGTGTTCATTTTGAGCCTGTTCGCCGTCATCGTTGGCAGCTCCCTGATCCTGTTTGCCTGGCGGGCGCCGCGTGTTGGCGCAGGTGGGCAGTTTGCCGTGGTATCGCGTGAATCCTTGCTGCTGGTCAACAACGTCCTGCTGGTCGTCGTGACGGGCACGGTTCTATTGGGGACTTTGTACCCCCTGATTATGGATACGCTGGGTCTGGGCAAAATTTCCGTGGGGCCACCTTATTTCAACAAGGTGTTTGTGCCTTTGATGATCCCGGCGCTGGTCCTGATTGTGTTTGGTGTGCTGGCTAACTGGAAGCGGGCCAACTTGATGGACATCGTGCGCCAGTTGGCCTTGGTGATTGTGTTCAGCGTGGTGCTGGGCGCAGCCATTCCTTTGCTGTACGGCCAGTGGCAGGGTACCGCCGCTTTGGGCGCCGGCCTGGCCATGTGGATTGTGCTGGGCAGCTTGTTTGATGTGGTCAAGCGTGTGCGCGCCACGCGTTCAGGCGTGTTCTCTCAGCCGCGCAGCTGGCTGGGCCAGCATCTGGCTCATATCGGCGTGGCCGTCTTTGTGCTGGGAGTGACCATGGTCAGCCACTACGAGACAGAAACCGATGTCTTGTTGCAGCCTGGCCAGACGGCGCAGGTGGGCGCGTATGACGCGCGCTTTCAGGGCGTGCGTATTGTGCCC
The DNA here is from genome assembly GCF_047716895.1 of Alcaligenes sp. SJTW-7. Classification (NCBI taxonomy): domain Bacteria; kingdom Pseudomonadati; phylum Pseudomonadota; class Betaproteobacteria; order Burkholderiales; family Alcaligenaceae; genus Alcaligenes; species Alcaligenes sp. SJTW-7. The sequence goes on from NZ_CP136682.1 coordinate 687,264, forward strand.
GGCCCGAACTACTCGGCCGAGCGTGGCACGGTGGAGCTGCTGCAGGACGGCAAAGTAGTGTCGACCTTGTACCCGGAAAAGCGTACCTATCTGTCCTCGGCTTTGCCCATGACGGAATCGGCGATCAACGCCAATGGCTTGCGCCATATTTACGTGGCGCTGGGCGATAACTTTGAGCAGGGTGGCTGGAGTGTGCGTCTGTACTACAAGCCCCTGGTGGACTTTATCTGGCTAGGCTGTTTGCTGATGGCCCTGGGCGGTGGACTGGCAATAAGTGATCGACGCTATCGCGCCAGGCAAACCCGTGCCGCTGTGCAGAGCAAAGCCATGAATACGCAGGTACAGGCATGAATCGTTTTACTGTTCCTCTGATTGGCTTTGTCCTGTTGCTGGTTTTTCTGGGCATCGGTCTGACGTTAAAGCCGAGCGAAGTGCCTTCACCGTTACTGGACAAACCTGCACCCTCTTTCAGTTTGCCTCAGTTGCACAATCCCGAAGTCAGCTTTTCGGGCGAGCAGATGAAGGGTCGTGTCTGGCTGCTGAATGTGTGGGCGTCCTGGTGCTATCCCTGTCTGACCGAACACCCCTTTATCAAAGAGCTGTCCACTGAGCACAAGGTGCCGGTGGTGGGGTTGAACTACAAGGACGTGCCTGAGGAAAGCCGCGAGTGGCTGCTGCGCAACGGCAATTCTTACGAAGTGTCCGTTATGGACAGGGATGGCCGCGTAGGCATTGATTTTGGCGTGTATGGCGTACCGGAGACCTTTGTCATCGACAAGCAGGGCATTGTGCGCTTCAAGCATATCGGCCCTGTCTCGCGTGAATCCATGGAGGAGACCTTATTGCCCTTAATCCGTCGTTTGGAGCAAGAGCCATGATGATGCGTGTATGGATGGCCGCTTTCCTTGCCAGTATGTGGCTGCTGGTACCCACCGCTCAGGCGCAGTCTGACGCGCAGGGAGTTCAGGAGTCAGTGATGTTGGAAATTGCTGCTGAGCTGCGTTGTCTGGTGTGCCAGAACGAGTCTATTGCGGCTTCGCGTGCCGAGCTGGCTGTGGACTTGCGCCATCAGATCATGGAGCAGTTGGGGCAGGGCCGCAGCCCGGATCAAATCCGCTCGTATATGGTGGACCGCTACGGCGACTTCATCTTGTATCGCCCTCCCTTCAAGTCCACCACGGCACTGCTCTGGCTGGGACCAGCCCTGTTGTTACTGACTGGCTTTCTGGTTTATGCCTTTACCCTGCGCCGTCGACGCCGTGCGGGTGATGAAACGGCCCTGACGGATGAGCAACGCCGTCAAGCCGATGCCCTTTTGCAGGGTTCTTATCGGGATGAACAATCGTGACTATTGTTTTTTATAGCGTAGCCGCGCTGCTGGTACTGCTGTGTGCGGCCTATCTGATGCTGAGCGTCAAACGCAAGCCAGCCTTGCAGCGTGTGGTTGAACACAAGCAGGCGAACCTGGCGATTTTGCGCGAGCAGTTGAAAGAAATTGAGCGGGACAAGCAGGCCGGTGTCTTGTCCGCTCAAGATTTCGAGCAGGCGCAGATGGATTTGCGTCAGCGCGTACTGGAAGAGAGCGAAGGGCTTAAAACGGAGACTGTTCAGCACACTGGCGCCCCCAGGCTGGCCTGGACCCTGATGATCAGCATCCCGATTGCTGCCATCGCCCTGTACTTTTATCTGGGTAACCCGGTGATGCTGGACCCTGCCGCCGTGCAGCAACAGGCTAACGCACAGCCCGTGGATATTGAGGCCATGGTGGCCCGTCTGGAACAGCGTCTGAAAGAAAACCCGGATGACCCGGGGGCCTGGTTGATGATGGCCCGCTCGCACCGTTACTACGGTCGTCATCAGCAAGCGGCAGAGGCCTATGCCAAAGCCATGCCGGTGGTGGACGGAGACCCGACGGCACTGGCTGAATATGCCGAGTCCATGTTGCTGGCTGGAATCGACACCCTGGATGGGTTGCCCGGCCGTTTGGTCAAACGTTCCCTGGATCTGTATCCGGAAGAGCCCTTGGGCCTGATGCTGGCGGGGGCTGCGGCTTTGCACAAGGAGCAGTATCCGGCCGCCATCGATTACTGGCAGCGTTTGCTGGCGCAGTTCCCGCCCGATTCGGAAACCGCCAAGGTCGTGAATCAGGGCTTGCAACTGGCGCGTGAGCGTATGCGTATGCCAGCGAACTCGGAACCGGAACCTGCCGCGGCTCCCTGATATGGAAATAGCGTCTCTGGATTTGGGCCTGATTGCCCTGATAACGGCGTTTCTGGCGGGCATGGCTTCGTTTTTGTCCCCCTGTGTCTTGCCTTTGGTTCCCGGCTACCTGTCCTATCTGGCCGGGGACGGCCAGGTATATACCCAGGTCAAGCGCAGCCAGTTACTGGGCCGCAGCGTGTGCTTTGTTGCCGGCTTTTCGCTGGTGTTCATTGCCTTGGGGGCCAGCCTGTCTTACCTGGGCCAGCTCTTGATGGCCTACCGCTATGAGTTGAATGTGGCGGCAGGCGTGATGGTGGCCTTAGCCGGTTTGAGTGTGATGGGTGTGCTGCGCATGCCCATGAGTCTGCAACGGTACTACCGTTTTGAGTCCGGTAAAGCGGCGGGCCCCGGTGGCGCAACGCTGATGGGGCTGGCATTTGGATTTGGCTGGACTCCCTGCATCGGCCCGATTCTGGCTGGCATTCTGATGATGGGGGCCAGTACCGCCAGCGCAGGCAAAGCCAGTATCCTGCTGTCTGTATATGCGTTGGGCCTGGGTGTTCCCTTCATTCTGGCCGCGTGCTTTTTGACGCCCTTTTTGCAGCGCATGACGCAAATTCGCACGATTGGACGCTATGTGCGTTGGGGTGCGGGTCTGGTGTTGATTGTGATGGGCTGGGCCATGGCAAGCGGTGAACTGGCCCGTTTTGCGATCTGGGTGCTCAAAACATTCCCGGTGTTAGGACAACTGGGCTAAGCCTTTGTCCGCCGGGAGTCCGTGCAGGGACTCCTCTGTGCTCAGGACGCAGTGCGGCGTCACTTTACGGCGGCATTGCCGCCATCCGCGAACAGGGCTGATCCGGCAACAAAACTGGACAAGGGGCTGGCCAGAAAGAGCGCAGCGGACGCAATTTCGTCTGCTTGGGCGATGCGCTTCAGGGCATGCAGCCCCGCTGCCCATTCCTTGGTGCTGGGGTCTCCGGCTATGTCTGTATCGGTGCCGCCAGGCAAGAGGGCATTCGCCCGTATGCCTTGAGCCGCATAGTCAGCCGTAATGCCTTTTACCAATCCCATGAGTGCGGCTTTTGAAGCCCCGTAGGCCGCCATGCCAGGAAGGCCCGCGCTGGTGCCGACAAAGCTGGAGGTGAAAATCAGTGAACCGCTGCCACGCGTGAGCATGGCCGGAATCTGGCTGCGGGCCCCTAGAAAGGCTGCGGTCAGATTGGTCTGGAGTGTGTGTTGCCATTCCTCAGGGCTTATCGCCACCAGAGGTTTGAGGGGGCCGATGATGCCGGCGTTATTGACGGCGATGTCCAAACCGCCGAATCGGTTCAGGGCGACTGCAACCAGCCGCTCATGGGTTTGGGCCTGAGTAATGTCGCCGACCACCAGCTCGACCTCTCCGCCATCGTGCCGGATGGTGCTGGCAAGTTCCTCAAGCAAGGCACCACGTCTTGCCGTCAGAACCAGTGCCGCCCCGTGGGCCGCAAACATCAGTGCCGTGGCGCGTCCGATACCCGACGATGCCCCCGTGACAATTGCCACTTTGCCATCCAGTAAAGCCATTTGTGAAACCTCCCACTGGGTTCATTGAGAGCTCACATCGTAATGATCCTGAGCTCGCGCGGAACTCCGTTTCTTGTTCTCGAATTCGGCAGGCTCAAGGCGTGAAGGAGACGGTTCGCATGACAGGCCTGGTGGCCGTGGCGTCGTGTTGTTTGGCAGGTATTGCAAGCGCGGGTATCTGTCCTGACCGAGGGAGCCGCAGTTGCCGGGCAGTTGGCCCGTCCTCAGTCTTGTGCCTCGCGGCGCAGCAGCTCGCGTTTGCGTTCCACGCCCCAGCGATAGCCTGCCAGATCGCCGTCGCGTCGTACGACGCGGTGGCAGGGAATCGCGACCGCAAGGTGGTTGGAGGCGCAGGCCTGGGCCACCGCGCGTACTGCCTTGGGTGAGCCGATGCGATCAGCAATCTCGGTATAACTGGCCGTAGCGCCGGATGGGATCTCGCACAGCGCACGCCAGACACGTTGCTGAAAGGCGGTGCCTTGCACATCCAGGGGCAAGTGCAAACCGATCGATGGGTTCTCGACAAAACCCACCACTCGGGCGATCAATTGCTCGAACTTAGCGTCGCAGCCAATCAGTTCGGCTTTGGGAAACTGGTCTTGCAGGTCGCGCAGCAATTGCTCGGGGTCCTCACCCAGCAAGATAGCGCAGATGCCGCGCTGGCTCTGAGCGACCAGGATGGCACCCAGCGAGCATTGGCCCACAGCAAAGCGGATGACGGCCCCGGCGCCGCCAGCCCGGTAGTCGCGCGCGCGCATGCCCAGCAATTGACCGGAGGCCTCGTAAAACCGGCTGTTGGAATTGAATCCACTGTCGTAGATCGCATCGGTAATGGAGGTGTTTGGGCTGCTCAGTTCTTTGCGCAGTCGGCGTGCCCGGGCGGCCGAGCTGTAGGCTTTGGGCGTCAGACCGGTTTCTGCCTTGAAGAGTCGATGAAAGTGAAAGGGGCTTTTGCCAACTTGCGCGGCCAGCTCTTCCAGTGACGGTGGGGTGTCCGAGGCCTCGATAAGACGGCAGGCGCGTGCGACAAGGGCCGCCCGCTCGGCGGCAGCGCTGCTCTGGTCTTTACTGGGATGACGGCTGCAACGGTAGCCGGCCGCCTCAGCCGCTTGGGCAGAATCGAAGAATTCAACGTTTTCACGTTTGGGCAGCCGACTGCCGGCACTTGGGGGACAGTACACGCCCGTTGTGCGCACGGCATAGACAAAATGGCCGTCGGCGGCGGCATCCCGCGCTTGTACGGCCGCCCAGCGCTGCTCGTCGGTTTCGTAAGCAAGGTCCGTCTTCATGGCAAAAGCCCTGTCAATGTTGATGACGACGCCAGAATACGCGGGTCTTTCATCGCCAGCACTCCGATTCTTGCGGTCAACGGCGGGTACCTCGGCCAAGGTGGCTGTTGTGATGCCAACCTTGCCAACAGGTGTTCTTGCTCCAGGCAGAGCACAAAGGCCGGTTGATACCGGCCTTTGTGGTGTGAATGCGTGGGCTGTGCGCCCGGCGCTGTGTGTTTACACCGGGCTGGGCGTGTAACCCGCTTCTTCAATCACTTTCAGGGCTTGTGCGCTATCCAGACCCTGCACGGTGACCTGATGTTTTTCCAGGTCCGTGCTGACCGTGGCTTGAGGCGCAACGGCCTGAATGGCCTCAGTGATGCTGCGTACACAGTGGCCGCAGGTCATGTCGGGAACAGAAAAGGTGGACATGGCTGACTCCTTGGATAAAAACAATGAAGCGAGCTTAAGGCTTGCCACAGGGGCAAGGTCAAGCCCTGTTTCCTAAAACAGGGCCGGTGCCATCAGACGGATCTGGTCAAGTTCCGGATTGCCCAGCCATTGAATTTGGCTGCTGTCCAAACCTAAGCCTGCTTCCTTGTTCTCCACGAACGCACCCTGGGTCAGGGTCTGCTTTTCCGTATCCATTAGAACGACATAGCTGGCACGGGGGCAGTCATGTGGTTTGCAGCCGGAAAAGACTTGATAGTCGCGTCCATCCAGAGAAACGGTTTGGCCTGGTGAGGCGGTGCCGAAGTCCTTGACCCAACTGGCATTGTTGGCCACGTCCTGCATCAGCTTTTGGTATTGCTGGGCGACGTGCGGATTGGACTTGGCCAGATCTGCCAGATAAACGGATTCCGGGGACTGTGCATGGCTCAGAAAGGGAAGGAGCAGGGCGCTGCCCAGGACCAGGCGGCACAGGGAATGGGAAATACGCATGGGATCTCCAAGAATGAGGCGAGCGCCCAGTTTAGCAGCCGACTAGCGGCGATACTGTTAACAAAATCAAGGAAAACGTGCATAAACGACGGTGTCCGCAGTCGTTATAGTGCTTATCCGTCCCTGCGATTGGCACAGGTTCGTGTTTCCTGTCGCATGAGCAGGATTTCGAGGAGGTGTAGGTAAAAACCACAGCTTGCCAGCAAAATTGTTTCATAACTAAACTATTTATAAATGAACGGTTGGCGTGGTTGCATTTGTGGTTCGATCTGCTGTGCATCTTAGATAAAGACAGCCTATAAGCGCGGTGGCGCAAGGAGATAACATGAAAGGTATTGCATTGACCGTGGCCTTGGCTGCGGCTTTTGGCGGTTCTTTGGCTCAGGCCGAAACCATCAAGGTGGGGATGGCAATGGACACATCGGGTCCGTTTGCTGCCGTGGGGGGCGAGGTTCGTGACGGTTTCAATCTGGCCATCAAGCAACTGGACGGCAAGCTGGGCGGCTTTCCGGCCGAGTTCATCCAGCAGGATATGGCCGGTAATCCCGACCAGGCCCGCCAGTTGGTCAATCGTTTCGTGCAGCGTGACAAGATCGACTTCTTTACCGGGCCTGTCGGCTCCAACGTGGCGCTGGCTGTCGCTCCTGCTCTGTTCTCGGCCAAGGTGCCTTACCTGACCAGCAATCCAGGCCCCAGCCAACTGGCCGGCGCAGGCTGCAATCCTTATTTCTTTGGGGTGTCCTATCAGAACGATGCGTTTGACGAGGCGGCCGGCAAAGTGGCGGCAGACCGCAACTACGAGAAGATGTTCATCATTGCTCCTGACTATCCAGCCGGCAAGGATCATCTGAACGGTTTCAAACGTGGGTATGGCAAACCGGTCAGCGATGAGCTCTACACCAAGCTCGGTCAGATCGACTACTCGGCAGAGCTGGCCCAGATTCGTGCCGCCAAGCCTCAGGCTGTGTTTTTCTTTCTGCCCGGCGCCATGGGCATCAACTTCATCAAACAGTTTGTGGCGGCTGGCCTGAACAAAGATGTGGTCTTGCTGGGCCCGGCTTTCTCGGGTGACGAGGACATTATCCCAGCCGTGGGCGAGCCGATTTTGGGCATGCTCAATACTGCGCAGTGGTCGCCTGATCTGGACGTTCCGGCCAACAAGACCTTTGTGGAGGAGTTTCGCAAAGCCTACGACGGCCGTTACCCCTCGGTGTATGCCGCGCAGGCCTATGACGTGATTCTGGCGATCGATGCCGCAGTCAAGCAAGTGGACGGCAAAGTCTCGGACCGTGAGGCGGTGCTCAAGGCATTGAAAGCGGCCGACTACAACTCGGTGCGTGGCCCCTTTACCTACGGCAACAACAACTTCCCTATCCAGGCTTATTACCTGCGTGAAGTGGTCAAGGACCAGGATGGACGTCTGGTCAACCGTATGGTCAGCAAGGTGTTTGACTCCTACCAGGACGTCTACGCCAAAGATTGCAAACTTAATTAAGATTCACAGGTGGTAAAAGCATGTCGCTCATTCTGATTAGCGAGCAATTGCTGAATGGTTTGCAGTTTGGTTTGATGTTGTTTCTGATTGCCGCGGGCCTGACATTGGTCTTTGGCATTATGGATATCATGAACCTGGCCCACGGCTCCCTCTATATGGCGGGAGCCTATGTGGCCGCGGAAACCATGCAGCGTACAGGGTCTTTTACCGCCGCCATTGTGGTGGCGGTGGCAGTGACAGCCCTGGTCGGTATTGCCCTGGAAATTCTCATTCTGCGCAAGCTGGTCACTCGTGACCACTTAGCTCAGGTACTGGGAACCTACGCCGTTATTTTGATCGCCAACGATGTGGTCAAAATGATTTGGGGGCCAACCCCCGTAATGTTGAATATGCCCGCCTTGTTGTCCGGGCCGGTAGAACTCTTGCCTGATTTCCTCTATCCCGCCTTCCGTCTGATGATTATTGCGGTTGGTCTGGTGATGGCGCTGGCCTTGTATGCCTTCGTGACCAAAACACGAGCCGGTGTGCTGGTGCGGGCAGGCGCCTCCAACCGGCAGATGGCCACCCTGATGGGTGTGCGGGTGCCTATTTTGTTCCTGGGCGTGTTCACGCTGGGCGCCGCCTTGGCTGCGCTGGCCGGTGCGCTGCTCGGCCCTATTACCGCGGTTCAGATCGGTATGGGCGAGGATATTCTGATCCTGGTTCTGGTCTGTATCGTGATCGGTGGGATCGGCTCGATTCGCGGCGCTTTTGTGGGCGCTCTGCTGGTGGGGATGGTCGATACTGCTGGCCGTGCGTTCCTGCCCATGTTGCTGCGTAATATCTTCCCGGCTGACGTCGCTTCCAGCGTCGGGCCTACGATTGCTGCCATTTCGATTTACGTTCTGATGGCGGTGGTTCTTGTTTTCCGTCCTTCGGGCCTGTTCCCGGCGCGAGGTTAATGTATGTCTACTTCGCGTATTTTGTCGGCCCTGGTGCTGCTGGCTTTGCTGGCCTTTCCCTTGATTGCACCGATGTATGGGCTTGAGTTCTACATTTCGTTTGTTCGCCGCATTTTTATCTATGCCCTTGCGGCCAGTGCCTTGAATTTGGTGCTGGGCTATGGCGGGATGGTGGCGCTGGGTCATGCCGCCTTTTTTGGGGCAGGGGCCTACACCGTCGGTATTCTGGCCACAGAAGGTGTGCAAAGCGGCCTGGTCGCCTGGCCTGCTGCCATGCTGATCTCCGGTCTGCTTGCGTTCCTGACGGGGGCGGTGTCGCTGCGTACCCGTGGTGTGTACTTCATCATGATTACCCTGGCCTTTGCCCAGATGATCTTTTATATGTTCATCTCCTTGCGCCAGTACGGGGGTGAGGACGGCCTGAATATGTATAGCCCCTCGTCGCTGCCCGGAATCGATCTGAGCAATGACCTGAGCTTTTACTACCTGGTTCTGGCTATCCTGCTTGTGGTTCTGTTCCTGTTCAACCGTCTGGTCAATGCCCGTTTCGGACAGGCCTTGATGGGCACCCGTGAAAACGAAAGTCGCATGACGACCCTGGGTTACCCGGTCTATCGCATCCGTTTGACGGCGTATACCCTGAGTGGCGCCATCATGGGCCTGGCCGGCGCCTTGCTGGCGAACCACAACCTGTTTGTCTCGCCCAGCCTGATGAACTGGACCCAGTCGGCCGACCTGATCATCATGGTGCTGGTCGGGGGGATTGGACTGTTGTATGGCGGTGCGCTGGGGGCGTTCGTGATGTTGGTGCTGGAAGAAATCCTGCGCAACTGGACGGAGTACTGGCATATGCCGCTGGGTATTTTGTTGCTGCTGGTGGTGTTTTTCGCACCCAAAGGACTGGCCGGACTGGTACGTGTCCGTTCGGCTGCTGATCCGGCAACGGCCGCCAAGGAGCAAGCATGACGAACACGATAGCCGCCGCCAAGGCGGGCAGCGGCACAGCCGCTTTGCAAGCCCGTGGTCTGATGAAGCGCTTTGGTGCTTTGCAGGCTACCAATGATGTTTCCCTGGATCTGGTTCCCGGTGAAATCCATGGTCTGATCGGCCCGAATGGGGCCGGTAAATCGACCCTGATTCACTTGTTGTCGGGTACCCTGAGCCCGGACTCGGGGCAACTCTTGCTGGGAGGGCGCGATGTGACGGCCCTGTCCGGTCACCAGCGCGTTGCCGCTGGGCTGGCACGGTCCTTCCAGATCACGAATATCTTCAAGAACTACACGGTACTGGATAACTTGGTACTGGCCCTGCAGGCCTGTAGTGGCAGCAGTTTCCGCTTCTGGCGTGCGCGGCAGACGGAAACCGAGCTGTATGAACAAGCCCGTGCCCTGGCTGCCGAATGCGCCATTGATGCCTCGCTGCTGCATACCCAGGCCGGTGTTTTGCCGCATGGCGAGCAGCGCAAGGTGGAGTTTGCCCTGGCCTTGGCCAGCCGGCCGCAAGTCCTGTTGCTCGATGAGCCTATGGCAGGCATGGGGCCGGACGAAACGCTGCGTTTGACCGAGCTGATCGAGACCATGCGCGGCAAGGCCACCATGTTGCTGGTCGAGCACGATATGGAGGCGGTGTTCCGCCTGGCTGACCGGATCTCCGTGCTGGTGGCTGGCCACATTATTGCGACTGGTACTGCGGCCGAGATCCGCGACAACGAGGCGGTGCGCCAAGCTTATCTGGGCGACGATGACACGCCAGCTCCAACCAAGGTGGAAAGCCATGCTTGAAACGACTCAATTACAAAGTGGCTATGGCGCCAGTCAGGTGCTGTTTGGGGTGGATCTGTCCATTCGCAGCGGTCAGGTAGTGACAGTGCTGGGTCGCAATGGCATGGGCAAGACCACCTTGCTGAAAACCATTCTGGGCCAGTTGCCCGTGCGCGGCGGCGATGTGAAGTTCGACGGCCAGTCCATTGCAGGCTGGAATCCGGACCGTATCGCCCGGGCCGGTATCGCCATTGTGCCTGAAGGGCGTCAATGCTTTCCCAACCTGACGGTGGCCGAGCACCTGACGGCCTTTGCCTGCAATCGCAACCCCAAGGCGCACAAAACCTGGACGCCTGAACGTGTCTATGATTTTTTCCCGCGTCTGCGGGAGCGTGCGTCCAATATGGGCAATCAGCTCTCGGGTGGTGAGCAACAAATGCTGGCCATTGGCCGTGCCTTGGTCACCAACCCCAAGCTGCTGATTCTGGATGAAGCATCCGAAGGTCTGGCGCCCAAGGTACGTGAGGAAATCTGGAACTGTCTGGCCGTGTTGCGTGAAGAAGGGCAGACCATCTTGCTGATCGACAAATATGTCGAGCGCCTGATGGCCTTGTCGGATCACCACATTATTCTGGAACGGGGCAAATTGGTCTGGCAGGGAAATTCTGAGGCACTGGGAGCGGACCGCACGTTGTGGACACGCTATCTGGGCGTGTAAAAAACACAATTTGCAATAATTGTCCTCAAACCGCCTGTTCATTCACAGGCGGTTTTTTTGTCTCAGACTTTGGAGTTTCATAGGAGCGGCTTGTCAGGCAGGGGGACTTTTCACCGAAAGTTCCCTAACGATCTGAAGAAAGATTCTTTCCTTGCGATGTATCAATGTGTAATGAAATGGCATTCCTTACGATGTCCATAAGGCCAGCAGGGTTATGCGTCCTACCCGGACTCCTTACTGGCAGGAAGCTCTGTCATCCCATAAGGAAGTTGTTATGAAATTACGCCTGTTCACTCTCTCTGCTCTGGCTGCCGGTTTGTTGCTTGGCACTGCCGCGCAGGGCCAGGAAAATGAACCTGTACAGCCCATCCCTGCCGCCGTTGTCACGGACCCTGCACGGGTGGAGCTGGGTAAAAAGCTGTGGTTTGAGCCCCGTTTGTCACGCTCGGGTTTTATCTCCTGTAATTCCTGCCACAACCTGAGCATGGGGGGCACGGACAATATCCGCACCTCTATTGGGGATCGCTGGCAGGAAGGCCCGATCAACTCACCGACTGTCCTTAACTCCAGCCTGAACCTGGCCCAGTTCTGGGATGGTCGAGCCAGCGATCTGAAAGAGCAGGCCGGCGGCCCCATTGCCAACCCGAAGGAAATGGCATTTACACATGAACTGGCCATGGAGTTTCTGAGCTCGATCCCCGAGTACAAGGCCGAGTTCAAGCAGGTATTTGGCAAGGACGATTTCGGTATTGATGAAGTCACCTCGGCGATTGCGGCGTTTGAAGAAACCCTGGTGACCCCGGACTCCCGCTTTGACTTGTGGTTAAAGGGTGACAAAAAAGCCATTACAGATCAGGAACTGGCCGGTTATCAACTGTTCAAAGGCAGTGGCTGCGTGGCTTGTCACAATGGTCCCAACCTGGGCGGCACCTCTTTCCAGAAAATGGGCCTGGTCGAACCCTACCAGACCACGAACCCTGCAGAAGGTCGTGCAGCTGTAACGGGCAAGGATGCCGACCGTTTCAATTTCAAGGTGCCCACGTTGCGTAATGTGGAGTTGACCTACCCCTACTTCCATGACGGCGCGGTCAATACTCTGACCGAAGCGGTCGACACCATGGGCCGGCTGCAGCTGGGACGCAGTTTCACTGCGGAAGAAAATGCCCAGATCGTGGCGTTCCTGAAAACGCTGACGGGCAAGCAGCCTGAAATCACGTTGCCTATTTTGCCCCCATCGCGTGATAACACACCCCGTCCGGTGCCATTTGGTTCCTGATAGGGAGCTGTTCCGCGGCGGCCGCTAGTGATCCGGCGCCGCCTGTACGACTAACCCAGGACTTGGAAGCAGTTTTCCAAGCCTGGGTTTTTGCTGTTGGGCGCGGATTGAGGGTCCGGTTCTGCCCTCCGTCCAGCAATCCCCTGTTGCTATTGTTGATGCTCACTCAGTCAGGTCAAAAAAATAGTACCATTTAGATACTATTTAAATGACTGGAACCATCATGAGTCGCATTGTCCTGTTTGAGAACATTCATCCTAGCGCCCGTGAAGTTTTTGAGGCGGCGGGCTTGACCGACATTCAGACCTACAAGGGAGCCTTGTCGGGTCAAGAGCTGCTGGAGGCTGTCAAAGGCGCAGAAGTTGTGGGCATCCGTTCCCGCACTCAGTTTGACCGCCGGGTGCTGGAACAGGCAGACCAGCTCAAAGTGCTGGGCTGCTTTTGTATCGGGACCAACCAGGTGGACCTGGAGCAGGCTCAAAACCGCGGTGTCCCGGTCTTTAATGCGCCGTTCTCCAACACGCGCTCGGTTGCCGAGCTGGTGCTGGGTGAGGCCATCTTGTTGCTGCGTCGTATCCCCGAGAAAAACCTGCGTGTGCATCAGGGCTTTTGGGACAAAAGCGCCGATGGTGCCTTCGAGATTCGCGGCAAGACGCTGGGTGTGATTGGTTACGGCAATATCGGCTCTCAAGTCGGCACCTTGGCAGAGGCCTTGGGTATGCGCGTGCTCTATCATGATGTCGAATCCAAGCTTCCTCTGAGCAATGCGCGTGTTTACGGCAGCTTGAAACAGATGCTGGCTGAATCTGATGTAGTGACCTTGCACGTTCCCGGTGGCCAGGGAACGCAGAACATCATGAATGCCGAGACCATCGCGGCCATGAAGCCGGGTTCCATTCTGATCAACGCCTCGCGCGGTACGGTCGTGGACATTGATGCCTTGCATCAGGCGCTGGTCAGTGGCCATCTGGCAGGGGCGGCGCTGGACGTTTTTCCAGTCGAGCCGAAAAGCGTGGACGAGCCCTTGAAGAGCCCGTTGATCGGTATGCCCAATGTTATTTTGACACCGCATATCGGCGGTAGCACGCAGGAGTCGCAAGAGAATATCGGCCGTGAAGTGGCGGAAAAGCTGGTCAGTTATCTGCGCAGTGGTGCGACCAAGGGGGCCGTGAATTTTCCGGAGGTGTCGTACTACGACATCCAGGGGGCGGTTCGTTTGCTGCATGTCCATCGCAACGTGCCGGGGGCGATGGGCAGCCTGAACAATATTCTGGCTCAGCACGGCATTAACATCACTCGTCAGCAACTGCAAACGCAGGGCGAGTTGGGTTATGCCATGACAGACCTGGATCGTGTGCCTGATCAGGAGGTGCTCGATGCAATCCGCGCGCATCCCGGCACGGTTCGTAGCGATTTGATTTTCCCGGCGTAAGACGAGCCCTTAGATCGTGCAAATGGCCCCGGATTCCAAGGAATCCGGGGCCATTTGCCACCTGCTGCGCTGCCACCTGCTGACTAGCGCTCTCCTGTGTGCCCGCTCAGGCGGAGTGTAGGGACCGGGTTGGCCAGGCGATGGTCTGTTCGGGGCTGCTGCCCGGAACAATAATGTCACGCAGGGTGTAATTGTCCAGATAGCTCAGGAACTGGACCAGGGCCTGCTTGAGAATGCTGCTGAGATTGCAGCGCCCACTCAGAATGCAATGGGTGCCGCTGCCCAGGCATTCCACGACGGCAAGATCTGTTTCGGTGTAACGGACCAGCTCGCCCAGATTGATGTCCTCGGCAGGGCGTGCCAAGCGCATCCCACCATTTTTTCCTCGCTGCGTCTGAATCCAGCCGCCCTTGGCAAGCAGATGGGTTACTTTCATCAGGTGGGCCTGGGAAATCTGGTGGTACTGGGCAATTTCCGCGATGGTGCAGAGCCTGTCTTCATTCTGGCCCAGATACATCAATTGACGCAGGGCATAATCGGTAAGATTGGTCAGACGCATGATCAGGGCAGTTGCAACTCTGTGGCTACTTGGGTGGGGTTGTGCTGGAACTGGTAGCCAAACCAGAAGCTGCGGGCGATGCGCTGGGCATATTCCAGTGCCAGCTCGGCCATGGCCCGGTTTTCACGCTCCTGGCAGGTTTCTTTGAACAGACGCAACCATTGTTCAAAGTGACTGGCTTGAATGTGCTGGAGCGACAAGTGCTTGGCCATCGGGTTGCCATTGAAGCCGTCTGTCTTGAGCAGCAAGGAGGACCAGAACTCCTCCATGACGCCCAGATGCGTATCCCAATCCTTGATGCGTTCTGAAAAAATCGGGCCAAGAACATCGTCCATCCGGATACGGTCATAGAAATCCCAGACCAGATCATGAATTTCCTGGCGGGTACATAAAGGATTGAGAGCCATAATATTTTGAATTTAAAGATATATATTTTATCTATCTTATTGGCAGCGCTCGCCGGGGTCAAGCCGGAAAGGAAACATCTGGTTTACACACATTGCTGTGCTTGATTTCACGCAGATTCAACGCCTGTGTCCCTACACTCGACTGCAGTTTCAGAAGTGTAGATGTAGCGTTCTGAACGCTTGGCCGGTTAAGCCGGCAGGGCAAAGGTGGATCAGGTTTTGAACAGCGTTCTTTATAAAACACAAGTATCACGGAAGGTAAATTGCACTAGGCGGGCTGGCAAGCTACGATTACTTTTTGTTGGCTGAATCCTATTTTGTTACAACATGGTGCGCTAGGAATAATGATTACAAAAAGACAGGCCCAAACGCTTTCTTGCGTCATCCCTGGTTTGAATGAAGCAGAAAACCTGCCCGCTTTGCTGCCGGTTCTGGTGGCGAAGTTGCGCGAACTGGTCCCGGATTTTGAAATCATTTTCGTCGATGATGGCAGCACGGACGCAACCCCGTTGGTGGTTGAGCAGTTGCGGCAAACCTATCCTCAACTGGTGTATCTGCAGTTATCCCGCAACTTTGGCAAAGAAGCGGCGTTGACGGCAGGTCTGGAGGCCAGTCGCGGGCAGGTCGTGGTGTGTATGGATGCGGATTTGCAGCATCCCCCCGCCTTGATTGAAGCCATGTTGGAGCGTTGGTCCACGGGTCTGGAAATGGTCTATGCCGTGCGCGAAACCCGCGATGACGAGACCTGGATGAAGCGGGCTGGCACCAGCTTGTTCTACAAGCTCATGCGTACGTCCAATGGCTTGCGGGTGCCACGCGACGCGGGGGATTTTCGCCTCATGGATCGTTGTGTGGTCGATGCCTTGTTGGCCTTGCCCGAGCGCAGCCGTTTCATGAAAGGCTTGTTTGCCTGGGTGGGCTTTCCTTCCGAACCTATTTATTACTCGCCTGCGGAGCGTCTGCATGGTGTTAGCCGCTTTCGTCCTGCAAAGTTGTTGCGCTTTGCCGTGGACGGTCTGACGGCCTTCACCACCTGGCCGCTGCGCTTGCTAAGTTTGCTAGGTGCGATACTGGCCATGCTGTCATTCAGTTATGGCTTGTTCATTATCTTTAAGCATTTGCTCTATGGCGATGCGGTGCGGGGCTGGGCCAGCTTGATTACGGTGGTGCTGTTTTTTGCCGGCGTGAACATGCTGTCGCTGGGTGTGGTGGGCGAATATGTCGCCAGCATCTTTGCCGAGGTCAAAAACCGGCCCTTGTATCTGGTTCATCGCCGTCGGGGGCAGGGCTTGTCCTCCGTTCCCGTGCCGTCGCAAAGCCAGGAGCCGAACGC
This sequence comes from Alcaligenes sp. SJTW-7, assembly GCF_047716895.1. NCBI lineage: Bacteria > Pseudomonadati > Pseudomonadota > Betaproteobacteria > Burkholderiales > Alcaligenaceae > Alcaligenes > Alcaligenes sp. SJTW-7. Next base: position 703,166 of record NZ_CP136682.1, read on the forward strand.
CTCCCAGCGTCAGGCTCCATCAGGGGATTGAAGGTGATTTTTGCCGTTTAATGGGCAAAATGCCGTCAAATGTAATTGAACGCTACAACGATATTCTGATTCATGTCGACAGCCACGATAGTGGCTGCCTCACTCTCTTGGTTTGACCGTGAACGATGAGTATCGATAATTCATTTTCCCCTTCTGGCGCAACGGTCCCACATGGGCAGTCTGATGGGATGGCCTGCTGGCTGCGCCGTGGCGTAGAGCGCCTGGGTACGCTGCCCAGCGCCTGGGTGGGACTGCTCGCACTGCTGTGGTTCGCTCTGACGCTGGGAGTCTACCCCTTGCTGATTCCGGACGAAGGACGCTATGTGGGTGTTGCCCTGTCCATGCTGGAGTCCGGTGACTATCTGGTGCCGCGTCTGGATGGTTTGCCTTTTTTTCATAAGCCACCGCTGCATTACTGGCTCACCGCCTTGAGTCTGAAAGTGCTGGGCGTCAATTTTGTCGGCGCCCGTCTGGTCCCGGCCCTGATGGCCGCGCTGCTGATTGCCGGAATGCATGCCTTTTTGAAGCGTCATGCCAGTCGGCAACATGCCGCCTGGACGGCTTTGATCCTGACCAGCAGTCCTTTGCTGTTCGGCGCTTCCCACTACGCCAATCTGGATATGACAGTGGCGGCCTTGATCAGCAGCTGTGTGCTGCTTGGTGCACATGCCGCCTTGCAAATGGAGCAGGGACGCGCCTATCGGCTGGCATTGATGGGGCTGTATGTCATGGCGGGTCTGGCCTTTCTGGCCAAAGGCCTGATCGGGATTCTGATTCCCGGTGGCGTGCTGGTGTTCTGGTTGCTGGGGCGTGGTCAGTGGCGCGTCTTGCTGCGGCTGTTTTCCTGGACCGGCCTGGGCCTGCTGGCATTGGTGGCCACGCCCTGGATGTGGGTCATGCAAGCCCGCTATCCGGGATTTTTCGACTATTACATCGTCTACCAGCATTTCCAGCGCTTTCTGGAAACGGGTTTTAACAATCCGCAACCCTTCTGGTTCTACTTCGCCTTGATGCCGGTGGCCACCTTAGGGTGGACGCCCTTTTTGTTCCGGCGGGGTCGAGGCGCCGACCACACGCCGGATGGCTTGGGGGCGGTACGGGGGCTGATGTTGTCGGCTTTGCTGACAGTCCTGATTTTTTTCTCCATACCCACGTCCAAGCTGCTGGGCTATGTGCTGCCCGCCATGGGGCCCTGGGCTTTTTTTCTGGCCGATGGTCTGATCCGCCAAAGCCAGCGGGAGGGGGAAGCGAAAGTAGCGCGTTTTGCTGTCGGGAGTGTGGCGGTTTGCCTCACGGTCTGTCTGGTCGCGGTATTGACCATGGTGCTACGTCCACAGGTCAATAGTCAGGCCTTGGGCCGCGTTCTTGCCGCCCAGTACCACAAGGGAGATCGTATCGTTTATCTCAATGACTACCGCTACGATCTGGGGTTTTATGTACCGGGCATGTCGAACGTCAGTGTGATGGGCCGTTGGGATGATCCGGAGATCATGCATACGGATAGCTGGCGTAAGGAGCTAGTGGAAGCGGCACGTTTCGAGCCTCATCGCGGGGCGCAGATATTGATAGACCGGCCAACCCTGCGCCAGCAGTTGTGCCGGGACCGGGCAGCCGTAGTGTGGCTGATCGGTGCGCCTGACGCGGTGCGCCAAAGCCAGGTGCTCAACCATGCCCAGCGCCTGTATGATGACCAGCGCATCGCCTTGTGGCGCTTTGATAGCGATGAGTACGAGCTTATGTGCGGCGAAACGCCCACAGTCGCCCAGCCAGAAACGTCAGCACCGCCAGGCCAATAAGAATCAAGCCCAGCAGCAGGTCGTAACGCAGGCCGGAGTGATTCAGCAAGAAAGCGTAGCTGGCTTCGTTCACGGCGAAGCCAGCAGCCGACACCAGAAAAAAACGGGATAGCGCGGGCAGGAAACGGGCATTCTGGGACCGGAAGGTCAGCCAGTAATGGCCACCAAATGACACCAGAAAGGCAGTCAGCCAGCCAAAAAGATTGGCCAGCAAGGGCGACAGGCTCAGCGTTTGCACCAGGGCGATTACAATCCCCCAGTGCGTGAAGGCGGCCAGGGTGCCGACCAGAATGAACAGAATGATTTGACGAGACATAAAGCGAAAGCGGAGCGAGCGGTGGCCAAAGACAGGCAGATCAGTATATGCGCGGATGATTTCGGCATGGCCCAGGCTGTAGACGAGGCCATCTTGAGCTTGGCCCAGGCCCGGCGCCTGACAGGAACCTCCTGCCTGGTCGATGGGAACAGCTTTATACAAAATGCTCCAGCGCTGCGTCAGAGTACCTTGCAAAAAGGCTTGCATCTGAATTTTACCGAGTTTGCCGGACAAGCGGGTGTTTATGCGATGCCGCTCAAGCAGGTCATTATTCGCAGCCTGCTGAATCGTCTGGACAGCCAGAAGATCAAGGACAGCGTGGCCCGCCAGCTGGATAAGTTTGAGCAGGTGATGGGACAGGGGCCTGACTACATTGATGGGCACCAACATGTGCATCAGCTACCCATGATTCGTGAGGCCTTGTTGGCCGAAGTGGAGCGTCGCTATGCCGCCCGCTTGCCCTGGCTGCGCTATACCGGCGCTGATCGACTGGCAAGCGGCTTTGCGTTCAAGGACCGATTCAAGGCACGGATTATTGCGGCCCTCGGTTCCAGCCAGTTGTCACGCTTGGCCCGGGCCCGGGGGATCACCTTGAATACCGGCTTTACCGGTGTGTACGATTTCCAGGGAGGCAGGCAGCGCTACGGTGAACTGGTCAGGGCCTGGCTGGCTGTCATGCAGCATGGAGACAGCATGATGTGCCACCCCGCGCTACGCAGCGTGCCTGATGACCCGGTGGGCGCACAGCGGCTGGCGGAGTATGAGGTGCTCGCCAGCCCGCAGCTGCAACAATGGCTGGATCAGTACAGTCTGAGAATCGCCTGAACCGGGTTGCTAGACTTGGGTGGCAGGCAGGCTGTGGCTGCCTTCTCCCAGGCTGCGCTGCATGATGACCACATCAATCCATTGCTGGAATTTATAGCCCACCGCCGGTTGGGTGCCGACATGGGCAAAGCCCAGTGAACGGTGCAATGCGATGGAGCTCCGACTGTCATGGCCGGCGATAATAGCCACCATTTGTCGCCAGGGACCTTTTTCGCACTCCATCACCACTTGTTCCAATAGCGCCTTGCCCAGGCCTTTGCCAATCTGCCCCTGAGCCAGATAGATGGCGTTCTCTACCGTGAAGCGGTACGCAGGGCGGGATCGGTAGCTGGTGGCATAGGCATAACCGACGATTTGCCCATCCAGTTGTGCGACCAGCCAGGGTAGGCCCAGCTCCTGCACCTGGGCAAAACGGCGACGCATTTCCTGTTCGTCAGGCGGGCTTTGTTCGAAGGTCGCCGTACTGTGCAGCACATGATAGGCATAGATGGCTTGCACCGCCGCCATGTCTTCCAGACTGGCGGGGCGGATCAGCAAGGTGCTGGCCTGGCTGCCTTTAGGCAGGGACGAGGCGAAAGGGGCTTGCGTACTCTCGGGGGGGAACATACTATTTTTCCTTTGAACTGATTTAGTTTATCCCGACTTCAGGAGTGTCTATGTCCTTTCCACACCAGTTTTTGACCGAGCAATTGGCCGTCGCCCCTCAGTTGTCGGGAGAGGACATGCAAGCGGTAGCCGATGCGGGCTTCAAAAGCGTTATTATCAACCGGCCTGACCTGGAGGGCGGCCCCGATCAGCCTTTGTCAGCTGATGTGATGAAGGCCGCTCAGGCAGCAGGCTTGCAGGTAGAGTATCAGCCGGTGGTCGGTAGTGCCATTACCCCTGCTGATGTTGCCCGTTTTGGCCAATTATTGGAAGCCTTGCCAGCCCCGACCCTGGCCTATTGCCGCACCGGCACACGTTGTGCCGTATTGTTTCGCGCATTGAACGAAACCTGACCTGGCTCAAGGTTCAGGTGTTTATCCGCTTGTCCTGCGTCTGTAAGCAGCGCTAAGCTATCTGTCTCCATTCAAAGGGGTTATGCCATGTTCAAGAAAATTCTGATTCCAACTGACGGTTCCGAGCTCTCCTCTCAGGCAGCCAACAAGGGCGTGACCTTTGCCCGCCAAATGGGAGCCGAAATTCTGGCTTTGCACGTGACGCAGCCGTTTGCCGCCACGGTGGGTTTTGATGGTATGGCCGCGGCTTACGCCATCACCGACGAAGACTACGACAAAACCGCCAAAGAACAGTCACAAAAATACCTGCAGCAGATTTTGGATCGTGCCGAAACCGCGGGTGTAAAGGCGACCGGTAAATCCGTGTCCAACTTTAACGTGGCCGACGGTATTGTGCAGGTCGCCGAGCAGGAAGGGTGTGATCTGATTTTTATCGGCAGCCACGGCCGCAGTGGTCTGTCCCGCCTGTTGCTGGGCAGTGTCACCATCAAGGTGTTGAACATGGCCAAAAACACCGTACTGGTGTATCGCGTCAAAGAACACGACTGATCGTTTTCAGGTCCCTAAAAAAACCCGCCCAGGCGGGTTTTTTTATCTTCACAGCCTGCCGTGGCCAGGCCTGATCCGCGCGTTTACTGAAGAGGTATGGCATCAAAAAAGCCAGCCTGGGGGCTGGCTGTAGGCACAGTGGCCGCAGGCTTGCGCAGAGCCGGTTTATTGCTGGCGCGGCTCTAGCTGCTGCCTGTGCGTGAGGACAGCTTGCAGCACGATGGCGGTCAGCTCGCCATCTTCACTTTTGCCATTCGGGTGCTGCTCTACAAAATCCAGCAGGGAGCGACGCATGCGCGGGTCCCAGAATTTCTGTATATGGTCGGCAATTTCGCGTAGACTCTGCTCCCGATTGCTCAGGGTTTCAAAGAACTGGCCGATCTGGTTGGCCATGGGAATCAAAGGGACAATATTCATGGTGAGGTGGCCGAGGCAGACTCGGCAGAATTCAGGTAGTGGGGATGGCTGTACAGCGTGAAGCTGCGGTCACGGGCAAAGGCGGCCAGCATGACGCCCAGTTCATCGGCAATCTGTACAGCATAGGTGGTGGGGGCGGAGACGGCCACCACGAAACTGATGTCCATGGCAGCGGCTTTCTGGACCATCTCGAAGCTGGCACGGCTGGAAATCAGCACCATGCCAGAGCGGGGATCAATATCGTTGCGCAGCAGGTGTCCCAGCAGCTTGTCCAGCGCGTTGTGACGGCCAACATCTTCGCGAACGGCCAGGATATCGCCTTGCAGATTGCACCAGGCAGCGGCGTGAGTGGCCCCGGTCAGGCCATGCAAGGGCTGGCTGGAGCGCAAGGCATCCAGAGCCCGGAAGATGGCGTTGGCATCGGGCCGGTGATGGGGAGCTTGCAGACGGGGCAGCGCCCGGCGTACCTCGTCCAGGCTTTCCAGGCCGCACAGACCACAGCCTGTACGGCCTGCCAGCTGACGGCGGCGTGCCTTTAACTGATGCTGACACGCACTGGCAATCTCGATCTGCAACAAGCTGCCACGTTCGCCTTCCAGCACATCCACGCTGCGTATATCGTCTGCATCGCGGATGATGCCCTCGGTCATGGAAAATCCGTAGGCCAGATCTTCCAGATCGCTGGGACTGCATAGCAAGGCGCTATGGCTGATGCCATTGAATTCCAGGGCAACGGCTTGTTCGCGGGCCAGCATGTCCTGGTCCTCCTGGGGCAGGTTTCCGGTGTTGGCTTGCGCCGGGGTACGCGCCTGCCGCCATACGGTGGCAGGGGCACTGGCATCACGAAAATCTGCCTGGCTCACGTGGCAACTCCTTAAGGTCGGTTAGTACGCATCATACTTTCGCGACCGCCGGGGCATGCTCCGGCGAGCAGGGGTGATCCTCCGGGTCTGGCAGGTCCGCGGCGGGGACAGTCTCGCCTTGCAGGAGGCGCTGCTGAATCTCGTTGAAGCGGTTCCAGCGGTTTTGCCACGCCGAGTCGGACGTGACGCGTTGAATCTGCACAGCCGTCACTTTGTACTCGGGGCAGTTGGTGGCCCAGTCCGAATTGTTGGTGGTGACCACATTGGCGCCCGACTCGGGAAAGTGGAACGTAGTATAGACCACCCCTGGCTGCACCCGTTCGGTGACCGTTGCACGCAAGACCGTCTCGCCCGCCCGGCTCTTGACCGAGACTTTGTCACCACTGCGAATGCCTCGGTCCTCGGCATCTGCCGGGTGAATTTCCAGCAAATCTTCGGCATGCCAGGCGACGTTCTCGGTACGGCGGGTCTGAGCGCCCACGTTGTACTGCGACAAGATGCGACCGGTGGTCAGCAGCAAGGGGAACTTGCGGCTGCTGCGTTCTTCAGTCGGGACGTACTGGGTCAACATGAAGCGCCCCTTGCCTCGCACGAATTGGTCAATGTGCATGGTGGGGGTGCCATCCGGGGCCTGTTCGTTGCAAGGCCACTGCACGCTGCCGCCCAGTTCCTGAATGCGCTGGTAGGACACGCCGGTAAAGGTGGGGGTCAGGCGGGCGATCTCGTCCATGATCTGGCTGGGGTGATCGTAGCTCATGGGGTAGCCCAGAGCTCGGGCCAAGGCGCAGGTGACTTCCCAGTCGGCCATGCCGGCTTTGGGCTCCATGACCTTGCGCACGCGCGAGATGCGGCGCTCAGCGTTGGTGAAGGTGCCGTCTTTTTCCAGGAAAGACGAGCCAGGCAGGAAAACGTGCGCGTATTTGGCGGTTTCGTTCAGGAACAGATCCTGCACCACCACACACTCCATGGCGGCCATGGCGGCGGCCACGTGCTGGGTATTGGGGTCTGATTGAACAATGTCCTCGCCCTGGCAGTACAGCCCCTTGAAACTGCCACTTAAGGCGGCCTCAAACATATTGGGAATGCGCAGCCCAGGTTCGGACTGCAGGGGCACGCCCCAGGCCTGTTCAAATTGCTGGCGTACGCTTGTGTCGGAGACATGACGGTAGCCGGGGAACTCATGCGGGAACGAGCCCATATCGCAGGAGCCTTGCACGTTGTTCTGACCACGCAGCGGATTGACGCCCACGCCTTCGCGCCCCACGTTGCCGGTGGCCATGGCCAGGTTGGCAATGGCCATCACCGTGGTGGAGCCCTGGCTGTGCTCGGTCACGCCCAGACCGTAGTAAATCGAGCCGTTGCCGCCGGTGGCGTACAGACGGGCTGCACCACGGATGTCGTCCGCGGACACGCCGCAGATCTCGGCCATGGCTTCTGGCGAGTTCTGGGGCTGGCTGACAAATTGGCGCCACTCCTCAAAAGCGGCCGTATCACAGCGTTCGGCCACGTAGGATTCGTTGACCAGATTCTCGGTAACGATGACGTGAGCCATGGCGGTCAGAATGGCGGTGTTGGTGCCGGGGCGCAGCGGCAGGTGGTAATCGGCCTGGATGTGCGGCGAGCTGACCAGCTCGGTCTGGCGCGGGTCAATCACGATCAGGCGTGCGCCCTGGCGCAAGCGTCGTTTCAGGCGCGACGCAAAGACGGGGTGTGCCGCGCTGGGGTTGGCGCCGATCACAATCACCACATCGGTGTGCATGACCGAGTCAAAGGTTTGGGTACCCGCCGATTCACCCAGTGTCATTTTCAGACCATAACCGGTCGGAGAGTGACAGACGCGGGCGCAGGTGTCCACGTTGTTGGTACCAAAGGCGGCGCGAACCAGCTTTTGCACCAGATAGGTCTCTTCGTTGGTGCAGCGCGAGGAGGTGATACCGCCCACGGCGTCACGACCGTGCTGATCCTGAATGCGACGGAACTCGGAGGCGGCGTAGTTGAGAGCCTCCTCCCAGGACACTTCCTGCCAGGGGTCGGTGATCTTCTTGCGAATCATGGGGTTCAGGATTCGATCCTGGTGCGTGGCGTAACCCCAGGCGAAACGACCTTTCACGCAGGCGTGGCCACGATTGGCCTTGCCGTCTTTCCAGGGCGTCATGCGAATGACCTTGTCGCCCTTCATTTCGGCCTTGAAGCCACAACCTACGCCACAGTAGGCGCAGGTAGTGATGACGGCGTGTTCGGGCTGACCCAGGTCGATGACAGATTTCTCCATCAGCGAAGACGTGGGGCAGGCCTGGACGCAGGCACCGCAGGAGACGCAGTCACTGCCCAGAAAATCATCATTCTGGCCGGCAGTGATGCGCGACTCAAAGCCGCGCTTGTCTACGGTCAGCGCGAAAGTGCCCTGTACTTCCTCACAGGCACGTACGCAGCGATTGCAGACAATGCATTTGCTGGAGTCATAGGCAAAGTAAGGATTGGAGTTGTCGGTGGTGTCGTCCAGATGGTTGGCGCCGTCAAAGCCGTAGCGCACGCTGCGCAGGCCCACGACGCCGGCCATGTCCTGCAGCTCGCAATTGCCGTTGGCAGGACAGGTCAGGCAGTCCAGCGGGTGATCGGAGATGTACAGCTCCATCACGTTGCGGCGCAGCTTGTGCAAGGTGTCGTTTTCGGTCTGCACGACCATGCCTTCTTCCACTAGCGTCGTGCAGGAGGCAGGGTGGCCGCGGCGGCCTTCGATATCCACCAGACACAGGCGACAGGAGCCAAAGGCTTCCAGTGAATCGGTGGCGCACAGTTTGGGAATGTTGATGCCAGCCAAGGCGGCGGCATGCATCACGGAAGTGCCCACGGGCACTTCAATCAATTGGCCATCAATGGTCAGCTTGACCATCTCGGTCTGGGTCGAGGCTGGGGTGCCCAGGTCACGTTCGCGTACGGCGACTGTTTCTTTCATGGTGATCTCCGTCTTAGACCTTGGCCAGGTCCTGCTCGGTTTGCGGGGCCAGTCCAAAATCCTGGGGGAAGTGTTCCAGCGCGGACAGGACGGGGTAAGGGGTCATGCCGCCCAAGGCGCACAAGGACCCGGAGAACATGGTGTCGCACAGATCGCGCAGCAGCTCGACATGGTTGTCCATGTCTTCGCGGCGACGGATCTTCTGGATGGTTTCCACGCCACGCGTGGAGCCGATCCGACAGGGAGTGCATTTGCCACAGGATTCGATGGCGCAGAACTCCATGGCGTATTGCGCCATGTGGGCCATATCCACCGTATCGTCAAAGGCCACCAGACCACCGTGACCGACCATGGCATTGATCTTCATGTAGGCTTCGTAGTCCAGAGGGACATCCCACTGATGCTCAGGCAGATAAGCACCCAATGGGCCACCGACCTGGACCGCACGTAAGGGACGACCGCTGGCGCTGCCGCCACCGTAGTCGTACAAGAGTTCACGTAGCGTGACGCCGAAGGCTTTTTCCACGAGGCCGCCGTTTTTCAGATTACCCGTCAACTGGAACGCCAGGGTGCCGCGCGAGCGGCCCATGCCGTAGTTCTGGTAATAGGCACCGCCCTTGGCCAAAATGATGGGCACAGAGGCCAGGGACACCACGTTGTTGATGACGGTGGGTTGACCAAACAAGCCTTTGATTGCCGGCAAGGGTGGTTTGACTCGCACCATGCCGCGCTTGCCTTCCAGGCTGTCGAGCAGGGCGGTTTCTTCGCCACAAATATAGGCTCCTGCCGCTTTGCGCACTTCCAGATCGAACTCGCGCCCGCTGCCCTGTATGTTCTTGCCCAGCCAGCCTGCTGCACGCGCTGCCTCAATGGCTTCGTTCAATGCTTGCACCGCCAGCGGGTATTCGGAACGCACATAGATGTAGCCATAGGTCGCACCGACGGCCAGACCAGCAATCGTCATGCCTTCTACCAGGCAAAGCGGATCGCCTTCCATCAGCATGCGATCGGAGAACGTGCCCGAGTCGCCTTCGTCGGCATTACAGACAATGTATTTCTGCTGTGCCGGGGTGTTCAGTACCGTGTTCCATTTGATGCCGGTCGGGAAAGCCGCACCGCCCCGACCACGCAGGCCGGAGTCAGTGACTTCTTTCACAATGGCGGCCGGCTCCATGGCCAGCGCTTTGCTCAAACCTTCAAAGCCACCACAGGCCTGATAATCGGCCACGCTGACCGGATCAATAATGCCCACGCGGGCAAACGTCAGGCGTTCCTGATTCTTCAGGTAGGGGATGGCGTCCGTCAGACCGTGACACAAGGTATGTGCACCGCCTTGCAGGAAACCAGCGTCAAACAGGCCAGGCAGATCCTCGGTCTGGACAGGGCCGTAAGCCACACGGCCTTCTGCCGTTTGCACTTCCACCATGGGCTCCAGCCACAGCAAACCGCGCGAACCATTGCGCACAATTTGCACATCCAGACCGCGTTCCTTGGCCTGGGCCGCCAGTTGCCGGGCGAGCTGATGCGCACCCATGGCAACCGCCGCGGTATCGCGCGGAATATAAACGGTAATGGTGCTCATGATTGGGACTCCGGGCGGCTTAGCAGCGCGTCCAGCTTTTCGGGCGTAACGCGTGCGTGGGGAACACCGTCCAGCATGACGGCAGGAGACTGGGCGCACAGGCCCAGACAGTAAACAGGCTCCAGCGTGTACTGACCGTCCTCGCTGTTTTCATGAAAGTCACAGTTCAGACGGCGGCGGGCATGAGCGCTCAGTTCCAGTCCACCCCGCGCCTGGCAAGCTTCGGCCCTGCAGATTTCCAGGGTGTGAGTTGCGTGGGGCTGGCTGCGGAAATGGGCGTAAAAGGAGATCACGCCATGAATTTCTGCCCGTGACAGGGCGAGCTGCTCGGCCAGCACCGGCACCACGGAATCTGGAATACAGGCTAGCCGGTCCTGAATCGTGTGCAATATAGGCAACAAGTTACCTTTTTGACCGGCGTGCTCCTGCACGGCCTGCAAGGCAAGCTCTTCAGGTGTCAGGCCGGACCGGGCCTGTTCCTGCGCATGGGGGGTAGTTTGCATGTCCTGTGTGCGCGGTGCCCGGAACGGGAGCCTGCGCCTCCATATTTTTATGCACAGCCGTGCATATTATTTGATTGTGTTTTCCCCCGTAATCTAACCACTTAAGTACGTAACTTCAATAAGCAATTATTCGCATATATAATGTTTGGTACATGCAGCACAGAACATAAATACGAAAACACGACCGGTCTTAAAAAACACATGACCAAACAAAAATTCAAAGCCCGGCTGCGCTCTGAATGGATTCTGGAAAATGCAGACGGCGTTGAGCTTCCCATGGGAGACGTGCTGCGTCTGTTAGGTGCCATCGAACGATTGGGGCATCTGGCCGGAGCCAGCAAGGAATGCCGGTTTTCCTATAGACATGCCTGGGGCTTGTTGCGCAATGCTGAAAAACAGTTTGATGCGGCCCTGCTGGAGACGTCCCGCCGCAAAGGCACCAAGTTGACCGAGTTCGCCCAGCGTTTGCTGTGGGCGAACCGGCGTCTGGATGCGCGCCTGACGCCAACCCTGGAGAGCATGGCTTCCGAGCTGGAAGAGGAACTGGGTCGTTTGTACGCTCAACCCTTGGACCGTCTGCGGTTTCAGGCCAGCCATGGATTTGCGATTGAAGGCTTGATGCGCTTTGCCAACGAACGCGAGGGTTTGCCTCTGGAGCTGCGTTACCGCACCGCGATCGAGGCCTTGGCCTCATTGGAGCGCGGGGATTGCGATCTGGCCGGCTTTCAGGTGCCAGTGGGTGAGTTTGAGGCGGCGGCTTTGCGCCGGTACGGACAGTGGCTGTCACCGGCGCGTCACCGACTGATTTTTCTGTCTACCCGACGCACAGGCCTGTTTGTGGAAAAGGGCAACCCCAAGAACATCACGGGCATGGCGGATTTGCTGCGGCCCGATGTGCGCTTTGTAAACCGGCAGATGGGTTCCAGCACCCGCTTTCTGGCTACCTTGCTGCTGGGTCAGTTAGGGGTAAACACGAATGCGGTGCTGGGCTTTGAAACAACAGAATTGACGCATATGGCGGTGGCAGCGCATGTGGCCAGTGGCATGGCCGATACCGGCCTGGGCGTGGAAACGGCGGCCAGCCGTTGTGGGCTGGAGTTCATACCCCTGGCGCAGGAACGTTACTTCATTGCGCTCGAGCAGGAGTTGCTGGATAAGGCTCCTATGCAGCAATTGATGAACGTGATTGGCGGTTGCGCGTATAGTCAATTTATGGAAGATCTGGTGGGTTACGACCCACGGGGGCTAGGTCAGATCATGACGCTGGAACAGGCATTTGGGCGGGCTGCCGATTTGCTTTGGCGTTAAGCCCCTTTGCATGATGAAAACACACACCATGAGACGGGGACGAACCCTGTCCTTGAAAAAGAGAACACCATGAGCGATGAGCATGGGCCAAAACGTGAGCCTCTGTCTGTAGACGGCGCTCAGGCCAGGCCATATCAAGAGGCGAGTTCTTCGGATTCGGAGATCGCTTTTCCTGGGCGAGGCGATACGCCGCCCTCTGGATCGGAGCTTGCACAGGCGGTGCTAGCCCGCCCTGAGCAGACGCCGCAAACGGGCCGTGTCGACGCGTCCCGTCGCCCTACCGTGCGGTTTGCGCCGGTCGAGGGGCAGCCCCGGGACAAACGTCAGCGTCCCTTGCGTGATTTGCGCATTTCCCTGACGGACAAATGCAACTTCCGCTGTACCTACTGTATGCCGCGGGAGGTATTTGGTACGGACTACGAGTTCCTGCCCCATTCTTCCCTTCTCAGTTTTGAAGAGATCGAGCGGGTGGCACGACAGGCTGTGTCGCTGGGCGTGCGCAAGCTGCGGCTGACAGGAGGCGAACCGCTGTTGCGACGAAACATCGAAGTGCTGATCGCGATGCTGGCCAAGCTGCGCACCCCGCAGGGTGAGCCGGTGGAACTGACGTTGACAACCAATGGCACTTTATTGGGTCGCAAAGCCCAGTCCTTGAAAGAGGCGGGCTTGAATCGTGTCACTGTCAGCCTGGATGCGCTCGATGACGCCCGTTTCACGCAGTTAAGTGACAGTGGCGTTTCCGTCTCCACGGTGTTGGAAGGCATTGCCAAGGCGCAGGCGGTAGGCTTGAGCCCGGTCAAGGTCAATATGGTGGTGCGCAAAGGTCTGAATGACGATCAGATTCTGCCCATGGTGGAACACTTCAAGGGTTCGGGCCAGATCCTGCGTTTTATTGAGTACATGGATGTGGGCACCAGCAACGGTTGGAACCTTCAGGAGGTGGTCAGCGGAGCGGAGATAGTGGCACTTATCCAGTCCCGCTTTGCGCTGGAGCCCGTTGCGGCACAGTATCGTGGGGAAGTCGCCAGTCGCTGGCGTTTTAAGGATGGCTCTGGAGAGGTGGGGGTGATTACCAGCGTGACCCAACCTTTCTGTGGCGACTGTTCGCGCATGCGTCTTTCCCCGGAAGGGCGTCTGTTTCTGTGCCTGTTTGCGTCTCAGGGGTATGATGTGCGGGCGCAATTGCGCTCGGGCGCGTCCGACGAGCAGTTAGCCGCCTATATGCACGGCGTCTGGACCGGACGGCAGGACCGATATTCCGAGATTCGTGGCGAGCAAACCACGAGTCGTGACCGTATAGAAATGAGTTACATCGGCGGATGATAAGCACACAGGACATGAGCGGTATCGTGCTGGCAGGCGGGCGGGCCCGGCGATTTGATTTGTCGGGCCAGATTGATAAAGGCTTGTTGCTCTTGCAGGGCCAGCCGCTGGTTCAGCATGTGGTTCGTCGCCTGCGCCCGCAGGTCGGCCCTGTATTGATCAGTGCCAATCGCAATCCTGAGCAGTATGTGCATTGGGGCCGCGTGGTCCCCGATGCGCTTGAGCTGGAGGGCTATCTGGGCCCCCTGGCCGGTCTGGCCAGTGTGCTCGATCAGGTCACCACACCCTGGGTCTTGTCCTGTCCGGTCGATTTGCCTTTTGTTCCCAGCGATCTGGGTAAACGCCTGAGCAGGGCCGTAGAAGAACAGGGTGCCGTTGCCGCTTATGTGCAGGCCGAACGCAGCCACCCCCTTTGCCTGTTGCTGCGTGCCGATCAGGCTGCGGTGCTGAAAGCGTATTTGCTCAGTGGTGAGCGTCGTGTCATGAATTTTCTGCAGAGCATAGGTGCGATAGCGGTGGATTTGCGCGATGCCCCCGAACATGCCTTTTTCAATATCAATACGCCACAGGATCTGGATCAGGCGCAAAGCTGGTAGGCCTGTTGGGGCTCCTCTGTTTCCCCTGAACGCATACATGCAGAAAAGAGGGGGTGATAGGGTCGTTCACGTATCCGCGTGTCCTGACGTGAACGCGTTAAGGGCAGAGTGTCTGTCGCGGCGACATCCGAGAATTGCGTCAACACACGGCATAAAAAAACCGCCCCGAGCAGGGCGGTTTTGTAGGGCCAAGCCAAAAGCGGAATGAGCCCCTGAAGCTAGGCCTGCCACTGGCTGTATTCATAGAGCCGAACGGCATCACCCGGCACTACGGTGGTGTCTGCGGGGATGCGGGCCAGTGCCTGGGCCCAGGGCAGAGAACTGATCACGCCAGAGCCCTGGTTGCCGAATGGACGCACCAGCAGGCGGCCCAGCTCGTCGTTGTCCACCTGTACCCGGATAAACTCTTCGCGGTCACCCTTGAATTGGCGCTCGCCTTGCAAAATGCCGAAGCGTGTGGCGGGCAGTGCGTCTTTGCGGCCTTGCAGGCGGCGAATCAGCGGAGAGACCATCAAGGAAAACACAGCGTAGGAAGAGACCGGGTTGCCGGGCAGGCAGACCAGCGGCTTGTTGTCGATGTAGGCCAGCGCCAGGGGTTTGCCAGGCTTCATGCGCACTTTCCACAGATCCAGCTGTCCGCCCATGCCTTCGATGGCAGGTTTGACAAAGTCTTTCTCGCCGACGGATACACCGCCGACTGTCAGAACTAGGTCGCAGCGTTGCAGCAAGTCTTTCAAGGCGTCCTGAATAGCGTCCAGCGTGTCTTTGGCATGGACGGCGTGCACTGACTCCACGCCCAGCGCCTGCAGTTGCGCACGCAGCATGGGGGCGTTGGAGTTGTAGATCTGGCCGGCTTGCAAGGGCTGTCCGGCAGGAGTCAGCTCGTCGCCTGTGGTCAAAATGCCGACAGTCAGTTGTGGATAGACCGGTAGCTGAGCGTGGCCTTGCGCCGCCAATTGCGCAATATGGGCCGCAGTCAGTTTGGTACCTGTGGTGATCAACACGTCACCCATGCGCATGTCCTCGCCCCGGCGACGGATGTTCACGCCAGCCACGGGCATTTCCAGAATGCGCACCCCGTGCTCATCTTCCTGGCAGTTTTCCTGAATGACGACGGTATCGGCGCCGGCTGGCAACATGCTGCCGGTAAAGATGCGGATCGCCATACCTGCTTGCAAGGGTTCGGGAATATCCCCGGCATAGCAGCGTTGCTGAATGGGCAGTTCCTTGCCCTCGACAATGTCGCTCAGGCGCAGCGCATAGCCGTCCATGGCACTGTTGTCGGCGGGCGGCATGTCCAGTTGGGCGGTGATGTCCTGAGCCAGAATACGTCCCAGGGCGTGGGCCAGTTCGCAGTGCTCGGTTTGGGTGGGGGCTTGTCCCGCTTGGGCCAGGCGCTGCTGAGCTACGTCAAATTCGATCATAGGATTGGATACAGTCGATAAAACAAGGTCGTGGCTGAAGCAGGGGAGGGGCAGGCCCCAAATAACCGTTTGGGGGTGCGGATGGCCCCGGTGCTTTCAGGCTTTAAGGGGAATGCGGTTCCAGATACTGGGAGGCAAAATTGCAGGGACGATGACGGCTGTCCAACTGTTCTTTCAGGATATTCTCCCAGGCCAGTGCGCAGGCGCCGCCCGAACCGGGAAGGCAAAATATCAGCGTGCGGTTGGCCGTTCCCGCCAAGGCATCGGACTGCAAGGCCGAGGAGCCAATATCCTGATACGACAAATACCGGAACTGCTCGCCAAAGCCGGTAATGACTTGATCCAGTAACGGTGTTACCGCCGCAATGGTGGATTTTTTATGGCTGAAGCCGGTACCGCCATTGCAAAGGATGACATGGATGTCGGGGTCTGCAATCCATTGGCTCAAGATGGCGCGAATGGCATAAATATTGTCTTTGCTGATGGCGCGCTGCACACAATGGTGACCGCTTTCGCTCAGGCTGCTTGCCAGGTAATCGCCCGATGTGTCCTCGTCGGGGCCACGGCGCTCTGAGATGGTCAGAACCGCCACGTTCAAACGTGCGGCAGGTCGGTCGGTCTGGGCTTTAGACATGCTTGCTGGTGTCCGCAGTAGTGTTCCAGGAATCGGTTTTTCGGGCGTCGCTGTCGCGCTGCTGCACCCAGAAACGCTGGCCGTCGGCCAGGGTTTCGCGCTTCCAGAAGGGCGCACGGGTTTTGAGCACATCCATGATGAACTCGCAGGCGCGAAAGGCATCGCCGCGGTGGGCGCTGGTGACCCCAACATAGACAATCTGTTCGTTCAGATGCAGTTCGCCTACGCGGTGCACGACCAGCGTATCCAGAATGGGCCAGCGCTGACGCGCCTGCTCGCACACGGTTTCGATTTCGCGCTCGCACATGCCAGGATAGTGTTCCAGGAACAGGGATTCGGTGGCGGTGCCATCGGCCTGATCGCGTACATAACCTGTAAATGTCACCATGGCACCGGCCTTGCCACCTGCCGTGGCACGCAGCTCGGCATTCAGGGCCGCCACATCAAAGTCTTCGGTCTGGATACGTACCATTTTAACCTCCGGTGACGGGCTCAAAGACGGCCACTTCATCGCCGGGGCGCACAGGGTCGGTGGGTTTGGCGTGAAACTGGTTAACCGCTACATGCAGTCGGCCGGCCATGTCGCTCAAATTTGGGTGGCGCTCCAGCAGGGCATCGGTCCATTGCTGGACGGTGCCTTCCTGCGGCCAGTCCCAGGTTTCCTGACGCTGGCCGGTGCGTTCGGCTACCTGGGCAAAGTACAGGACACGTAATGTGGAGCTCTCCGGTCTGTTGGTCGGGGTCAAAGGGCTTGTCATGCTATCTCCGTGAAAGGGCTTAGGGTCAACAGGCCCTATACCGAGGCCGTCCAGGTCCCGCTTTTGCCGCCGGTTTTTTCCAGCAAACGGGTCTGCTCAATCACAATGCCTTTGTCAGCCGCTTTGCACATATCGTAAATCGTCAGCGCCGCAATCGAGCAGGCGGTCATGGCTTCCATTTCGACGCCCGTGGTGTAGCGGGTCCGGCAGGTGGCCAGTACGGCAATGGTGCCCGCTGCGGCATCGCTTTCAAACTCAATGCCGACAAAATCCAGGGGCAGACTGTGACACATGGGGATCAGTTCAGCGCAGCGCTTGGCGGCCAGAACCCCCGCCACGCGTGCGGTGTTCAGCACCTCGCCTTTGGCATTGTGCTGGGCCGACAGCAACTGGTAGGCGGCCGGGCTCAGGCGAACCACGGCGCGGGCAGTGGCCGAGCGGGCGGTGGCCGATTTATGGCTGACATCGACCATCTGAACCTTTCCATCCTCATCCAGATGGGAAAGGTGCAAATCAGTATTTTCGGTAGTGGTGCTCATGATCGCTCCGGAGACCGGGCCTAGTGCGCGGTTCTAATTGTTTATGGTTGCATTATATACATCCGCAGCGCGGGCCCCGCCTAAGGCCCTGGAGGGGGGCGGTCTTCGCGCAAGCGTGCTGGATCGAGCAGACGCGCCAGTTCGATCAGGGTGCGCGACTGCATTTTTTCCAGAGCTCGTGCGCGGTGGACCTCCACGGTGCGCATGGTGATGCTCAACTCCTGGGCAATCTGTTTGTTCAGACGTCCTTCCAGGGCCAGCGCCAGCACTTCGCGCTCGCGCTGGGAAAGGGTATCGAGCCGCTCTTCCAGCGCCTGCTCATCGTCCCGCTCTTGCTGACTGGCTTCGTAACTGCGCAACACATCCAGAACCCGATCCACCAGATCGTTGTCATTAAAGGGCTTTTCAATAAAGTCGGCCGCGCCTTGTTTCAAGGCTGATACGGCCAGCGGCAGGTCGCCATGACCTGTCAGAAAGATGACAGGCAGGCAGGACTGGCGGTCGCGCAACTGCTCGAATACCTCCAGCCCGGACAGGCCCTCCATGCGGATATCAAGCAAAATGCAGCCGTGGGTGTCAGGACCCAGGGCAGCTAAAAAAGCCTCGCCGCTCTCCCACTGTTCGGTATGGACCTGCCGAGTGGAAAACAGCCAGGACAAGGCATCGCGGATGGCTGGGTCGTCGTCCACGATATGGACCAGGGGAGCGCGCTTAGTCATAGTTCGATCAGGGGTAAGGAAAACAGGAAGGTGGCACCGTGGGGAACCCCGTTTTCAAACCAGAGTTTGCCATGGTGCAGCTCCACAATGGAGCGGCAAATATTCAAACCTATGCCCAGGCCCTGGGCTTTGGTCGTGGTGAAAGCCTGGAAGACCTCGGCCATGATCGTCGCTGCCACGCCGGGTCCTTGGTCGGCCACCATCACCAGCACCACGCCATTGCTGGCTTGCATGGTCACTTCCAGAATGCGCCGTTCCGGCTCCAGGCCTGACATGGCTTCGGCCGCATTGCGCAGCAGGTTGAAGATCAACTGCTCCAGCAGAACCTTGTCGCCCATGACGGGTAGCCGCTCGGGGTGGGAGGGCACAATCAACTGGATCTGGTGATGGCGCAGGCCCGCTTTGGCCATGGCCAGGGCACCCTGCAGGGCATCGGGCAGATTCAGGGGACTGAGCTGCGGATCTCGCTTGCGCACGAAATCATGGATACGGTGAATGATCTGCCCGGCGCGACGCGTCTGGTCAGCCAGACTCTCCAGCCCGCGTCGCAGCTGCCTGGGGTCCAGCGGCTCTGCACCCAGCAGGTTCAGGGAGCCAGCCGCATAGCTGGCAATGGCCGATAGGGGCTGATTCAGTTCATGGGCCAGCGTAGAGGCCATCTCGCCCATGGTGATGAGCTTGGCTGTGTGGTGCAGTTGTTCAGACTGTGAACTGGCCAGGGCTTCGGCCTGCTTGCGCGAGCTGATGTCAATGATGGAGCTGATCCAGCCTACATGCTGTTCCTGGGCATCAATCAGGGGGGACTCAAAAACCTGCACATCGACGCGAGAGCCGTCGGGTCGTTGAAACTGGGTGTCAAAAACCTGCACGGCGCGGGTGGACTTGAGGCGGTCCCGGCGCTCCAGGGTTTCATCCATCATCTCCGGCACCCACCAGGGCATGGGCGGGGCCAGGCCAATAATGTCCTCACTGCGGCGGCCGACCAGCTCGCAAAACGCGGGGTTCACGTACAGCACCTTGCCGTCCAGATCGCGGGCGCGCATGCCAGTGACCATGGAGTTTTCAATGGCGCT
This sequence comes from Alcaligenes sp. SJTW-7, assembly GCF_047716895.1. Taxonomy (NCBI): domain Bacteria; kingdom Pseudomonadati; phylum Pseudomonadota; class Betaproteobacteria; order Burkholderiales; family Alcaligenaceae; genus Alcaligenes; species Alcaligenes sp. SJTW-7. Next base: position 722,375 of record NZ_CP136682.1, read on the forward strand.
GCGAAAGGCCTGCTCTTGCATCAATGCCAGTTCCGCATCACGGCGCTTGCGGGCGTAGTGGTGCTGCATGGCCAGGTTCACCACAGCCAGCAAGGCCAGGCCGGCGATGACGGTCATCAGCAGTGTGAACGTGGGAATGTTTTGCTGCGGGTATGGGATCATCAGCAAACGCACCCCATGCAAGGGAGGGTCCACCGACATGGCATAGCGCAGCTCGCTTGGGCCGGGCTCGCCTTTGGAGCGCGTGGCCAGCGTCTGGTCGCCCTGGTCAATCAGGGAAACATGGTACTGCTCGGCAATCCACCAGGGCACGTTTTCCATCAGGATGGTCGCCAGGGAGAAAGTGGCCCGCAAGGTGCCGACAATCGCATTGTCCTCGTAAATGGGAACCACCAGATCCAGCACGCTTTCCTGGTGCTCGCTGGAGTAATAGGCTGGCAGCCAGGTCGAGGTTCTGGGTGTGCTGACGTGGGCCGCAATACGGGTGTCGGCGCCGGGTGGACGTACCAGCAAGGTCGTGCCAAAGCGGTCCTGGATGGCCACTTTCAGCAGGTCAGGATGAATCGTCTTGAAATGCTGCAATTGCGTTAAAGCCGTCTGGGTGGTGATGGGTGGGGAGTGCATTTCAATTTCGCTGGCAATGCGGCTTAAATTGTTTTCGTGCGAGCGCAGTTGAAAGGACAGGGATTGTTCCACCCACAAGGCATTGCGGATCAGTTCATTGGATTGCTCATCCGTGCGCTCCTTGTTGACCGCCCAGGCAAATACGCCCATCAGCAGCACAATAATCAGGATGGCCAGAATCGGCACATAGCTGCTGAGCGGGTGAGGGGTCAGGGTACGCGAGGCAGCCTGGCGTATGAATCCGGACGGGCGAGCAAGACGCATCATGGCAAAAGGTTTCGGATTTCCACAATAGATAATTCGGGACCGCTTTTTTAAGCTACACGCTTTCACGCAAATCAATCAATAACACGTGTCGGCTCCCCACCGACCGGAGGCAACCATGAAAAAGACCCTTGTGGCCAGCGTGCTGGCGTCCGTGTTTCTGTCCGCGCCCGCCATGGCCAACCCCCTGATCATCAAGTTCAGCCACGTCGTATCGCCCGATACGCCCAAGGGCAAGGGGGCCGTGCGCTTTAAAGAACTGGCCGAAAAGTACACCGAGGGCAAGGTGGTTGTCGAGGTTTACCCAAACTCGCAACTGTACAAAGACAAGGAAGAGCTCGAAGCCCTGCAATTGGGCGCGGTACACATGCTGGCACCGTCGCTGGCCAAGTTTGGTCCTTTGGGTGTGCGCGAATTTGAGGTGTTTGACCTGCCATTCATCTTCAATGACCGCAACGATCTGCGCAAAGTCACCGAAGGGCCCGTGGGCCGCATGCTGCTGGATAAACTGGAGCCCAAGGGCATCAAGGGCCTGGCTTACTGGGACAACGGGTTTAAGGTCATGAGCGCCAACAGCCCGCTGAAAAGCGTGGATGACTTTCTGGGCCTGAAAATGCGCATCCAGTCCTCCAAGGTGCTGGAAGCCCAGTTCAAGGCACTGGATGCCGTCCCCCAGGTGATGGCGTTCTCCGAGGTCTACCAGGCCTTGCAAACGGGTGTTGTGGATGGCACCGAGAATCCGCCTTCGAACATGTACACCCAGAAAATGCACGAAGTGCAAAAGCATGCCACCGTGTCTAACCACGGCTACCTGGGTTACGCCGTGATTGTGAACAAGAAGTTCTGGGAAGGCCTGCCTGACGATATTCGTCAAGGCATGGAAAAAGCCATGAGCGAGGCCACGGTGTATGCCAACGACATTGCCGAGCAAGAGAACAACGACTCCATGAAAGCCATGGAAGAGTCCGGCAAGACTCAGTTCTACCAGCTCAGTGATGCGGAGCGCGAACAATGGGTCAAGCAACTGCGCCCTGTTCATAAGGAAATGGCTTCGCGTATCGGTCAGGACGTGATTGACGCTTTCTATAAAGCCACCGAATAAGAGCAGCGTCATCTGATTGTCTTATACAGGTCTGATTCAGACCTGTTCTTCCTTTCTTCCCGCTCTCTGTTTGCGCCAGCCCGGTTCCGGGCGGGCCAACTGTAGTCTGGAGCTACCCATGTTTTTACGATTTCTGGACCGCTTTGAGGAAATGTTCATTTCATTTCTGATGGTGGCCGCCGTAGTGATTATTTTTGTAGCGGTCTGCCAGCGCTACTCGGTCAGTCTGTTGGCGGACCTGGTGGCCTGGTCGCGGGCTCAGGGCTATGAGTCCGTCATGGCCATGGCTCGTTCTACCTATCGAAGCGTGGCCGGCATCAACCTGCTCTGGGCACAGGAGCTGTGCATTTACCTGTTCGTCTGGATGGCCAAGTTCGGCGCTGCTTATGGCGTGCGCATTGGCATCCACGTGGGGGTGGACGTGTTGGTGAACGCGGTGGGACCGCGCTGGCGTCATCTGCTGGTGGTGATTTCTCTGTTGTCGGGCGCTTTGTTCACCGCGATTGTGGCCTGGATCGGTGGCAGCTTTGTCTATGGCATTGCCCAGACGGCCCAGGTGTCGGCTGATCTGGAAGTGCCCGTGTGGATTGTGTATCTGGCTGTGCCGGCAGGCTCGTTGCTGATGTGCTTTCGCTTTCTGCAGGCCTTGATGAACTTTATTCAGACGGGGCATTTGCCCAATCACGAGCCGGTGGCGGATCTGGTGGCTGAAACAGAGCGCGGTCTGTCTGAATCTGAAGGAGCGCGCGCATGACCGCCCTGATTATTTTTGCCATGCTGGCTGTCCTGCTGCTGACAGGCATGCCCGTATCGATTGCCCTGGGCCTGACGGTGATGGGATTTCTGTTCACCATGACCGAAGTTCCGATGGACAGTATTGCGCTCAAGCTGTTCACCGGGATTGAAAAGTTCGAGATCATGGCGATCCCGTTCTTTATTCTGGCGGGCAGTTTCCTGACTCATGGCGGGGTCGCCCAGCGCATGATTCGTTTTGCCGCCTCCCTGGTGGGGCACATGCCCGGTGGCATGGGTCTGGCGGCCGTGCTGGCCTGCGCCTTGTTTGCATCCATCAGCGGTTCGTCGCCGGCGACGGTGGCGGCCATTGGTTCCATCATGATTCCGGCCATGGTCAAACAAGGCTATCCGGCGCAGTTTGGTACCGGGATTGTGGCAACGTCGGGCGGTCTGGGCATTCTGCTGCCACCGTCGATTGTGATGGTGATGTACGCCGTGGCCACCAGTGGCATGATGGTGGAAGGTCCGGACGGCGCCAAAGTGGGCACAGCTTCGATCGGTCAGCTGTTTATTGCCGGCGTGGTTCCAGGTTTGATCCTGGCATTCCTTCTGGGGGCAACGACCATGTTCCGTGCCTGGAAACTGGACTACCCCCGTATGCCGCGTGCCTCCTACAAAGAGCGCTGGCGTGCCTTCCTGGACTCCATCTGGGGCCTGATGCTGATCGTCATTGTGATGGGCGGTATCTATTCCGGTGTCTTTACCCCCACCGAAGCGGCCGCCATCAGTGCCGTGTACGCCTTTGTGATTGCCGTCTGGGTCTATAAGGATGTGAAGCTGCGTGAGGTAAAACGCATTGTGCTGGAATCGGCAGCCATGAGCGCCATGCTGCTGTACATCATCACCAATGCGGTCATGTTTGCCTTCATCCTGACCTCCGAGCAGATTCCACAGGCGATTGCCGAATGGATTGTGTCGCAGGGCATGGGCCTGATCGCGTTCCTGCTGTTTGTGAACGTCTTGCTGCTGGTGATCGGCATGGTGATGGAGCCCTCGGGTCTGATCTTGATCATGGCTCCCATCCTGTTCCCGGTTGCCATGAAGCTGGGCATGGACCCGGTTCACTTTGGCATCATGCTGGTGGTGAATATGGAGATCGGGCTGGCCACACCGCCGGTCGGTTTGAATCTGTATGTGGCCTCCAGCATATCGAAGCTGGGGCTGACCGAAGTGACCAAGTCCACGGTGCCCTGGTTGCTGACCGGTTTGGTCTTCCTGCTGATGATTACCTTCATTCCGGAAATTACGCTTTGGCTGCCCCGCATGATGGGATGGCTGTAGGAGTCCTGATTGCTATCCGCGGTCAGGGCGGGGTGAGCCCATAATGGGGCAGCATGGCGTTATGTCGTCTGTGTAAAACGTGAATCACCCTGAAGGCCGGGCGACAAGCCCGGCCTTTTTTGTGGGCGGGCGTTTTGGAGGCGGGCAGATTGTTTTTGTGCAGCGGCTGCTTTGGTGTGTGTTGAAACGGCCTGATGTCAGAGTCGTCGGCTGCTGGCGTCTTGCGCTTATTGCATGACCGGGCTCTGTTGAATGGGTTTCCCCCGGCATGTAGGCAAGTGAAACGTACTGATAAGTATTATTTGCCTATTGGCGCGGCCAGTCTATTAGTATCATAGGTTGTTCGGGCCGCCATGCTGGCGGTATTTATTCATACGGAGACCTTATGTCCATTTCAGTCGGTGAGCGCGTTCCAGACGCGACCCTTAGCGAGTACATTGAAACCGCCACGGAAAGCTGCCCTATGGGCCCCAATAACTTTCAGGTGGCTGATCTGGTTAAAGGCAAGAAAATTGCCGTGTTTGCCGTTCCAGGCGCGTTCACTCCCACCTGCTCCGAGCAGCACCTGCCCGGCTTTATCGCCAAGGCAGAGGCGTTCAAGGCGGCTGGCGTTGATGAGATCTGGTGCGTGGCGGTAAACGATCCTTTCGTGATGGGCGCCTGGGGCAAGTCCCTGAACGTCAATGGCAAAGTTCGTTTGCTGGCCGATGGCAGCGCGGTCTGGACCAAGAAACTGGGTCTGGAATTTGACCTGACCGCCAAAGGTCTGGGCGTTCGTTCCAAGCGTTTTTCTGCTTTGCTGGACGACGGCGTTGTCACGCAGCTGAACATTGACAACGACGGTGGCCTGCACACAACGGATGCAGACACCCTGCTCAAACAGGTACAGTCTTAAGTATCTGATCCCGCGCCAGTCCGGCGTGGCGTGGGAGAGAAGGCTTACAAAGCGCTGGCTGCAAGCTGGCGCTTTTTTTTTACCGTGCTTCTGTCGCGATATCGGTGCCGACACCTGAACGATCGCGATGGCCTGGGCGGTTCTGCAGTTTTTTTAGGATGTGTGGATGCTGACATCGGTGGGTGCGTTCTCGTCCCTGTATTTTGCGACCCTGATGCTCTTGCTCAGCTCGGGCCTGTTCAATACCTTCATGGGGGTGCGCCTGACGGCCATCTCGGTGTCAGAGGTGTGGATCGGCGGCCTGATTGCCGTGTATTACCTGGGTCTGGTTTTTGGCGCCCGTATGGGACATCGCCTCATCATGGGGGTAGGCCATATTCGGGCCTATGCGGCCAGCGCGGCTATTGTCACCATTTGTGTGCTGCTTCAGATTCTGATCGACTCCATGTACGTCTGGTTGTTGCTGCGCTTTTTGGCGGGCGCGGCCATGGTGGTGCAGTTTATGGGGATTGAAAGCTGGCTGAATGAGCAAAGTGACAACAGCCAGCGCGGTACGATTTTTGCCATCTACATGGTGTTTTCCAGCCTGGGTACGGTGCTGGGACAGTTGTCCCTCACGCTGTTTCCCCATTTGAATTACGAGCCCTTGGTATTTGTGGCCATTTGTTCGGCCTTCAGTCTGGTGCCCGTGGCCATTACCCGCCGCAGTCACCCGCCTTTGCAGGTACCAGCGCCGATCAATGCACGCTATTACGTTGATCGAGTGCCCCTGTCCATGATGGTGTTGCTGGTTGCCGGTATGCTGACGGGTGCTTTTTATGGTCTGGCACCGGTGTACGCTGTGCGCGTGCATTTAAGTAGTGAGCAGGCTGCCTTGTTTGTGGCGGTGTCGGTGGCCGCGGGCGTTCTGGCGCAATGGCCGGTAGGTTGGCTGGCGGATCGCATGAGCCGCGTCAAGCTGATTCGCATCAATGCCATTTGTTTGCTGGCCCTGGCCATTCCATTATGGGGCTGGTTCGAGGTGCCGTTTTGGTTTTTGCTGATCTTCTCGGCCATGTTCGGGGTGCTGCAATTTACCCTGTATCCCTTGGGGGCGGCGTTTGCCAATGACAACGTCGATCCGGAGCGGCGCGTAGGTCTTAGTGCCATTCTTTATATGGTGTATGGGCTGGGGGCCTGTGTGGGGCCGCTGCTGGCCGGTGGCCTGATGACCTATATCGGCAGCAATCTGTATTACATCTTTGTGGCGGTCTGTGGCTTGTCGCTGGTCTTGCTGGTTCGTCCGCAAAAGGTACTGGGTGACCACTTGAGCCAGGATGCTCCCACCACTTTTGTGCCCATGCCCGACAGTTTGCAAAGCTCGGCAGCCGCCGTGGCGCTGGACCCACGCGTGGATATCAGCTCTGACGTGTCGCACGACCCGGTGTTCGAGGATCTGCCGCCCGTTCAAGAGCGGGTGCCCGCAACGATGGAAAGCACGGCCATGGAGCGCAAGGAGGGGGATGAATCTGCAGGGGCGACACATACAGAGAAAGACAAGGGGGGTGATCCCGTCGTGGGCAGCGCCGCAGACTTGGATGGCTCTGGGAAGCAGATCGATACGGGAAGCCCGGGACACGCCGAAGACGCAGAGAGCAAGCGTACATCGTCAGATCCGGGTTCCTGAGCCCTCGCCAGAATCGGACATGGTGTTGTAGCCTTTTCAAGCATGATTCATTCATGAAAAAACCCAGGCCACGCCTGGGTTTTTGTAGGCCTGCCTGAATCTTAAATCTGGAATTCAGGCCCGTTAAATTCGGCCTCAACCTCAATCTTGCCGCTCAGAATGTCCTGCTGCAGCGCTGCAATACGCTGGCGCACGACATCCGGGGTATCGGGAGCCATGATCAGCCGTACCGCATCAGGCTGTTGCAAGCCCACCTTAAAGATCTTGCCGGACTCGAACTTGTTTTCGCTCAGGTCCTTGCATGCTTGAAAAACGCCAATGCCTACATCCGCCCAGGCCGAACCTATAAACACATCGGGTTCGCGAGCCACCCAGTCAATCACATTGCCGATCTGCTTGATGCCCAGTTCACGGCAGGCCTGCGTTGTGCCGCTACGTCCTTTGTTCAGCATGGTGTAGATGATGTCTGCTCCGGCTTTGGCCTGAGCCTGGGTGACGCGGGCGGCCAGCTCAATATCATCCTGATTGCCGGAGAAATTTGTCAGCAGCTTCACCTCCGGATTGGCGTGCTTGACGCCAGCCGCATAGGACGCACGGGCGCGTAAGCCCGGTGGCACCCGTATCCCGGACTGGTGTGCCACCACGCCGGTTTTCGTCATCAGGGCTGCATAGGCACCGGCCAGCCAGGCGGACTCTTCCTGACGAACGTCGTAACTGCTCAGATTGCTGGCGGTAACCGCTCCTTGGGTGATCACCAGGCGGATATCAGGAAACTCCTTGGCGACAGCCAGTGCGGCGTCGGTATTCTGACCTCCGTGAGCGATCAGCAAGTCAGGTTTGTAGTGAGTGGCCAGTTCACGCAAGGCGGCCATCTGCGCCTGGGTTTCATTGGCAACCTGGTCTTTGTAATGGCCGCTAAGAGCGAGCTGATCCATGGCTTTTTTAAAGCCTTGGTAGCCCGCCTGCATGAAGCCGTTGTCATCGATGTGGCCGCAGAACAGGGCAGCGACCACCGGTTTGCTGGCAGCCAGAACGCGGCGGCTGAGCCAAGGCGTGGCCAATGTGCCCGCTGCAGCGCAGGTGGCCAGTAGTAATTGGCGGCGTGTTAATCCGGTCATGATGATGTCTCCTGGGTAGTCTCCGACGTGAGCGTCGGTAGAATTTGTTTTTTCTAATCTACAGGAGATGAAAAGCAGTCGTGCCCCGTCGCTTTAAATGTCAATCATATGGCTTTTCTTATAGTGCGGTTTGCCGGGCCCCGATGGGCTTGGCCCGGCAGGGGGCTGTTTAACGGGGAATCAGCGCGACGATGGCTCCTATGGCCAAGACAACACCCACGATATTGAGCGCACTAAGCTTTTCTTTGAAGAAACCGGCTCCAATGAGGGCTCCCAGCGCAATCACGCCGATGTTCATGGCAGAAAACACCAGAGTCGGGTTTTCGGGAAAGAGCTGATGGGCCCGAATATAAAAGAAAATATTCCCAAAATTCAGTGAACCCAGTACCAGTCCGGCCAGCAGGCTACCTTTGTGCCATTGGCAGCGCTTGATCAACAGCCAGCACAACATCAGCACACCCGCCAGGGAAAAGGACACAACCAGGCTGCTGGAGAAGGCAGCGCCCGCTTTGGAGAGCTGCTTGAACAGAATGTCGATCACGCCATACCCTAACCATACCGCCAGCAGCATCAGGGCAGGGTGCCCGGATCCCGGCTCCTGACTGCTGGACGAGCGGGGGCGTATCAGCAAACACAGCAGGGCAGTCAGGGCCAGGGCAATACCCAGCAGTTTCTGGCCGCCCATGTGTTCGCCAAACAGAAGAAAAGCAGCCAACAAGGGTAGAAACAGCGACAGTCGCTGGGCAGCGTCACTGAGTACGATGCCAGCCTGTCGGACGGCGGCCGCCATGAACAGAAAGACACTGGGCAGCAGGACGCCCAGCGCAATCAGAATCCACCACGGGGTAGCAGGATTGAGCAGGCTGCTCGGATGGGGTTGCAACAGTACCACGCTTAAGGTGACTGCTACGCCGTAGTTGACCATGATGGCCTGAGCCACATCGATCTGCCGCTGGCGAGCGATCTTCAGCAAAATGGAAACGGCAACACTACACAGAATACTGGCGAACAGGGTCAGCATGTCAGAGAGCCTCGAGCATGGCGCGTGGTCGGGTCTGTTCCAGGGACAGAGGTGGTTCGGACAAGGTGGTTTTGGCAGCTTCCAGTTGCAGTCGGGCAAACAGATCCTGATCGGCCACAAACTGCGGATTGCCAGTCGTCAACAATTGCTCGCCGTAGAAAATCGAGTTGGCTCCGGCCATAAAGCACAGTGCCTGGGTGCTGTCGTCCATGGTTTCGCGGCCGGCAGACAGGCGTACGGCGCTGGTGGGCATCAGGATGCGGGCAATGGCGATGGTGCGCACAAACTCGAAAGGGTCCAGGTCCTCGACCTGATCCAGAGGCGTTCCGGGCACTTTAACCAGTTGATTGATCGGCACGGACTCGGGGTAGGGGCGCATATTGGCCAGTTGAGCAAGCAGACCGGCACGCTCGCGCCGGCTCTCGCCCATGCCAATGATTCCGCCGCAACAACTGTTCAATCCGGCTGCGCGGACACGTTCCAAGGTGTCCAGCCGGTCTTGGTAGGTGCGTGTGCTGATGATCTGTCCGTAGAATTCCGGCGAGGTGTCCAGATTGTGGTTGTAGTAGTCCAGTCCGGCCTCTTTAAGGCGTTCGGCCTGGCCTTCTTTGAGCATGCCCAGGGTGACACAGGTTTCCAGTCCCATGGCTTTGACAGCGCTGACCATATCAATGACTTGATCCAGCTGTTTTTCGGTGGGGGAGCGCCAGGCAGCGCCCATGCAAAAGCGTTGCGCTCCTTGTGCCTGGGCCGCACGCGCGGCTTCCAGCACCTTCTCCAGAGGCATCAGGGGTTCGGGTTCCAGCTCGGTCTGGTACTTGGACGACTGTGGACAATAGGAACAGTCCTCGGGACAGGCGCCTGTCTTGATGGACAGAAGGCTGGAGAGCTGGATCTGATTGGCAGGGTGGTGTTGTCTATGGACAGTCTGTGCCTGGAATACAAGGTCCATAAAAGGCAACTCGTACAGCTCCATGATGCGACGGATCGTCCAGGGGGCGGGGGTATTTACAGACATGGCAGGCTACCTTATTCAGTGACGCGGCTATGCTAGGTTCTCCCTCACTGAAAGACGACTTTGCCGCCCTGTCGATAGCACGCCATTGTCGGGCTGACTGGCTTGTTTTCATGTTAATTGAATGAAAATGCGCATAATTTCTTCTAATTTTCATTATTTATGTTGATGCAAATTGTTTCCATCCAAATATTTGCAAAATGTTTCAATGGCTGATTGACAGGCTGATTGCCCAGGGTTCGAGGTTTTTATCCGCGCTAAACTAAGGGGAAAATTTGTCAAAGGATCAACATGCATGTGTTCGAGCGCCGCATCACCGTGGAGTGGGGTGACTGCGATGAGGCCGGGATTGTTTTTTATCCCAATTATTTTTATTGGTTTGACAGCACGTATCAGGCCTGGCTGCGGCAAGTGGGGTTGAGTCAGCGTATTTTGCAAAGTGAGTACGACGCGGTGACACCACTGGTGGATGTGGGCGCCAATTTCCGTGCGCCGGTGACTTATGACCAGGAAATTCGTATTGGGGTGCGGGTCGTCCAATGGCAGGAGGGACGTTTCAAGATGGAATACCAGGTCTTCAATATGGACGGGGTACAGGTTGCCAGCGGTCATGAGTGGCGCGCGTGGGCGAAGGTTCTGCCCGGGGGAAAACTCAAAGCGGCGGCCATTGCCCCCGGTTTTCGTCAGCGTCTAGAGGGAGGTGGTGCTGTTTAACTGGGCCTGATTCGACGCAGGCAGGCGTTGTTGCACATCATGCAAGGCCGGCTTGCCATCGAGCGGGATGTAGACAAAAGCCAATTGCTTGAACAGGCGCGCTTGCCAGCGTGCTTGTTGCAGGCTGATATCGAGTACCAGCAGGCTGGGTTCATCTGGCCATTTACCATTGGGGTCCAGGTTGACTGCAGGCCACCAGCGCAAGTCCAGTTTCTGCAAACTACGCAGCAAACTTTCCTGGACTGCGTCGTTAAAAGCACGGCTGCAAATTTGTGCGCCTGGATTGCAGGCGGTCAAAATCGCCGCCCCACGGCTGGTTTCCTGTTGCAGTAACTGATTTAAGGTTCTGTTGAACTGGCCGATACGCACATCTATATCGCCCTGCGGGCTATGTACACGGTAGATCGCCTTCTCGAATGCGTGAGACAGGGCGGCGGGCAGGTCTTTCTGTGTAGACATAAGCTATCTTGCGTCGTTCTGTTCTCTGGACCCACAAAACAGGCAGTGGGGTGCATGGTTTCTGTGCTAAAGCCCACCCCCGGCAAAAGGCGCCCATTTTTAATGGGAGGCAGCCGGCAGAGAAAAAATCTGCCGGGCGCGGGGGGCTTGTTTCAGACCATGCATCCATTATTTACACAGTTTCAGCCTTCAAGCAAGGGATGCGACCCGTGGGTCCTGGATGCGATTCCAGATGGCATACAGGCTGGGCAAGAATAAAAGGGTCAGGATGGTGCCGATGGCTGTGCCGCCGATCAGCGTCAATGCCATGGATCCCCAGAACACGGAAAACGATAGCGGGATAAACGCCAGCACGGCGGCCAGCGCCGTCAAGATAACCGGGCGGGCGCGCTGGACGGTAGCTTCAATCACCGCATCATAGGGGGAGGCCCCTTCGGCGCGATTGGTCTTGATCTGCTCGATCAGGATGAGCGTGTTACGCATCAGGATGCCGGCCAGACCAATCAGCCCCAAAATGGCGGTGAAACCAAAGGGCTGCTGAAAGATCAGCAGGGCCGGCACGCTGCCAATCAGTCCCAAGGGGGCAGTCAGAAATACCATGATCATGTTCGAGAGCGAACGCACCTGGATCACGATGACCAGGAGCATCAGCGCAATCATGACCGGAAAGACCGGCAACAGAGCGTCGTTGGATTTCTTGGCCTCGGCGGTAATCCCGCCCATCTCGATCAGATAGCCCGGTGGCAGAGAGGCTTGCAGGGGAGCAAATGCCTCCATGACCCGGTTGGCCACTTCTGCCGGCTGAACGTGTGGAGCAATGTCACCGCGCACGGTCATGGTGGGTAAACGATTGCGGCGAGCCAACTTGGGCTCCTCCTGGATGATCTCCAGTTTCCCAATCTGTTCCAGTGGCAGGTTCTTGCCTTGGTCGTTGGTGACGGTCAGGCCAGACAGTCGGGTGGGGTCATGCCGGTTGATCGCCGAGCTGCGGGCGATGACCAGGACATTGCGCAGGTCCTCACGGTATTCCGCCACTGTCGTACCATCGAGTTGCAGCTGAATTTGCTCGGCCAGACGCTGGCGGTTCAAGCCCAGGGCTTGCAGGCGTTGCGGGTCTATATCCAGCTTCAACACGGGCACGCGTGCGCCCCAGTCCACGTTGACCTGACGCATGTCCGGGTCGGCTCGCATGATGGCCATGGCCTGTTCCGAAATGTCGCGCAACCTGTCCAGTTCGGGGCCCCGAACCAGAAACTCGACCGGATACTTGGTGGAGGGGCCAAATACCAGTTGGGTGGCGCGAACCCGTGCCTCGGGAGTCAGACCATCGGCCACCACCTGACGAAAGCGCTGCAGCAAGGCATCGCGGTCGTGATGATCCGCCGTCAGGACGACCAGACGGGCAAACGAAGGGTCCGGCAGTTCCGGGTTGTAGGACAGAAAAAAGCGTGGCGCACCCTGTCCGGCATAGCTGGTGACCAGTCGTGTTTCAGGCTGCTCGCGCAGCCAGCTTTCCACTTTGCGGGTGACGGCCTGAGTGGACTGGATGCTGCTGCCTTCGGGCAACTGCACCTCCACCAGCAGTTCAGGCCGATCGGACGTGGGGAAAAACTGCTGTTTGACGAAACCCATGCCCACCACCGCCAATATGAAGGCCCCCACCACAATACCGGCCACCAGAAACTTATGGTGTACGGACCAGGCGATCATGCGCCGCAGGCGCATATAGTTGGGCGTGTCGTAAATGGCTTGATGGCCCCCTGGGCGGGCCGCAATGGCGGGCAAGAGCTTCACGCCCATATAAGGCGTGAACGCCACGGCGACCACCCAGGAAGTCAACAGGGCGGCTGCCAGAATCCAGAAGATGTTGCCTGCATACTCTCCGGCAGAGGAGCGGGCAAACCCGACGGGCAGAAAGCCAATAATGGTCACCAGCGTGCCAGAGAGCATCGGGGCTGCCGTATGATTCCAGGCGTAGGCGGCGGCCTTCAGGCGGTCCATGCCTTCTTCCATCTTCACGATCATGATCTCGATGGCAATAATGGCATCGTCCACCAGCAGGCCCAGCGAGATAATCAGCGCGCCCAGTGTGACTCGGTCAAAGACCTTGCCCGTCATCATCATGATGACAAACACCATGGCTAGTGTCAGGGGGACGGCAGCGGCCACGACGATCCCCACCCGCCAGCCCATGCTGATCAGACACACCAGCAGCACCACACTGAGCGCGGCGAAGAACTTGAACATGAACTCGCCCACCGCCGAGGCAATATTCACCGATTGGTTGGTCACGGTCTCCAGCGAGAATCCCAAAGGCAGGGCGGCAGCAATCTCTTCGCGCGCTTTCTCGAGATCTTTGCCCAGGTACAGGCCGTTATAGCCTTCTTGCATGACCACATCCAGCAGCATGGCAAACTGCGCATTATGATGAATCTCGAAGCTGGGCGGGTCCTCGTAGCCCCGGCTGATGGTGGCAATATCGCCCAGACGCAGCGCGTGACCCTGAACATAAATATAGGTGTCGCTGATCGCCTGAACATTATCCAGTCCCGCACTGAGGCGCAGATGAATCCGTGGCCCGTCGGTACTGATGGCGCCACTGGGGGTCATGGCGCTGCGCTGCGACAGGGCCTGCAGGATCTGTTTGGGATTGAGTTGCAAATTGTGCAGCTTGGTCTCGTCCAGATCGATGAAAATACGTTCGCTTTGCTCCCCCAGGATGTTGACCTTCTTGACGCCGGGCACTTGCAGCAACTGGCTGCGTACCTTCTCCGCTTCCCGGGTCAGCAGGCGGGGCGGCAAACCAGGGGCCTGCAGCGCGAACAGGCTGAACGACACATCCGAATACTCGTCATTGACGAAAGGGCCCTGTACGCCCTGGGGCAGACTGGGCGCCTGATCCTGGAGCTTTTTACGTAACTGGTAGAACTCGCTCTGGACATCGGCCGGGGGCATGGTGTCCTTCAAGGTCACCACCATCAGGGCAGTGCCGGGACGGGTGACAGTCTCCACTTTGTCAAACCAGCGCAGCTCCTGCATGCGTTTTTCCAGGGGCTCGGCCACCAGATCCTGCATTTCCTGGGCCGTGGCACCGGGCCACAGGGTGGTAACGGTAAGAACTTTGACGGTAAACGCCGGGTCTTCTGCCCGACCCAGTTTGACGAAGGAGTAGATGCCGGACGCCGCCAGGGCGATGATCAGAAATAGCGTGATGGCCCGTTCGCGCACGGCCAGCGCGGAAAGGTTGAAGCGGCCTGTCATGGCTTGGCCTCGCGTGTTTCAGGGCGCACTTCCTGGCCTTCGTGCAAGAGATTGGCGCCCAGCGCCACGATAGGGGTGCCCGCATCGGGCCCATCGGAAAGGTAGGCGTGTTCCTGGGCCAGCTTGGCGATAGTCACTGCCTGCCAATGCACGGTGTTCTGAGCGTCGATGACCCACACGCCCGGGCCTTTGCCTGGATCGTAAAGCGCGGTGAGGGGAACCTGGTTCAAGGCATCCGCCTCCGGGGGTGTCAGGTGCACGATGGCGCTGGAACCCAGGCGGGCGCTGATGTTTTCATCGTCAAAGGAGAAGCGGGCCTGATAGCTGCGCGTGGCCGGGTCCGAGGACTGGGCCAGTTCGCGCAATCGGGCGGGCAGGCTTTGCTGGGAGTCGGTCAGCTCGATCGTGGCGCGGGTGCCCAGCGGAATATCCCATTGCTCAGGCAGGCTGACGATCACCTCTCGCGGGCCGTCCTGAGCCAGACGCAGCACGGCCTGGCCGGGACTGACAACCTGGCCAACGTCACCCATCTGCGCAGTGATAATGCCATCCGCATCTGCCTTTAGGGCGCTGTACTGATCGGCATTCCGTGCGATTTCGGCCTGTGCCTGGGCGGACTTGAGATTGGCCTGAGCGCTGCGCAACGCCTGTCTGCTTTGTTCGTGGGCCTGACGAGAGACGCCCCCCTGGTCGACCAGCAAAGACAGGCGCTTGTAATCCGATTCGGCCTGTTCGGCCTGAGCCTGGGCAGCTTGTACGGCGGCCAGACGGGCGCGGTGATCCAACTGCAGGTCCTTGGGGTCCAGCGTCATGAGGAGCTGCCCCTTTTTCACATGTTCACCGTTTTGGACATGGCGTGTGTCAATTTTGCCGCCCACCCGGAAGGCCAGTGGGCTTTCGATTCGTGCGCTGACCAGTCCCAGAAAGCGCCGTTGCTGATCCGCCTTGGCTTGAACCATGCTTTGAATCACCAAGGGCGCCTGGGTGCGCGGGTCAGCCTCCTGGGTCTGCTGGCTGCACCCCATGAGAACCAGGGCGGTGGACAAACTCAATACAGGACTAAGAGAGCGAAAGAGAGCCATGCAGGACTCCGGGTAAGTAAATAGTTGGTTGAACTGTAACTCGGGAGGTAGGTCAGGGCATCAGGCTGCGCAAAATCAGGGGAGTTACCACCAGCAAACCCTGACGCGTTTTTTCGGCCGGATGTATCTCCAGCAGCACGGGATGCAGACAGGCTGTGAGTGCAAACAAAATGCCCTGAACCACTTCGTCCAGCGGGGTACGCCGCTCGAAGTCTCCGCTTTCCCGGCCTGCGCGTACCAGTGCCGTGATTTGTGCCAGCAGATCCTGCCTGTGCTGATCGACAGTGGGCCAGTTGTTTTGCAGGGCCTCGATCACGACTTCCTGCATGCGCCCTTCTTGCAGGAACAGCTCCAGGCTTAGCTGGCAGGCGGTTTCGATAAAGTGGCGCAGCCGCTCGATGGGAGGGAGGTCACTGTCGACAATCTGCTGCAGCTGCTGATGCATGCCATGCAGCACCGAGTGGCAAATGGCCTGGCCGATAGCCTGCTTGGAGTCGAAGAAGCGATACAGGTAAGCGCTGGAGACGCCGATTGATTTGGCCAGACTCGCGACCGAGGTTTTGCGATAACCATAGAGCCGGAAATGCCTGTTGGCCTGCTCGATGATCTGTTCGCGGCGATGGTGTTCGGTCGGGCCACGCTGGCCCAGGGTGCTGACAGGCATGACTCTTGAATATTGAAGTAACGATAATGCAATACATTAACTTCCCCGGAGAGCGGGAGCAAGACAATTGCTGATTTGAATAGGGAGCAATGCAAGAGCACTAGCAAGCCACAGGCCTGCGCAGGCAGCTCGCTTGCAACTGGCGTGAGCCCTGGGCCACGCCTCATTTCCTGGAAAGGGGGCTGGGACTATCAGGGGGGGGGCATGGTACCGGTAGGAGAGCCCGATGGACGGGGTGGCCTTGGAGGAGCGGAGCGCGACCATGGTTTGACTCGGGGCGCTGGGTTGCGGCGTGCCTGGAAAGGCAGGCCTTTATAAAAGCCTGCCATGGGTTTTGCAGCAGTAAAGAAAAAAGCCTGACAGATCGAAATCTATCAGGCTTTTTGGAATTTTTGGCGGAGCGGACGGGGCTCGAACCCGCGACCCCCGGCGTGACAGGCCGGTATTCTAACCAACTGAACTACCGCTCCGCAGCGGTGCCAAGCAAAAGCTTTGGCGTCCCCTAGGGGATTCGAACCCCTGTACCCACCGTGAAAGGGTGGTGTCCTAGGCCTCTAGACGAAGGGGACAGGACTTACAACTAAACCGTCGTTTTGGTGGAGGTAAGCGGGATCGAACCGCTGACCTCTTGCATGCCATGCAAGCGCTCTCCCAGCTGAGCTATACCCCCAATTTTTCTTTACTTCATTTTTTGACTGTGCCAAAAAACTAAAGTATCGAAATAAGTGTCAGGCTTGACGAGGCTTGCCACTTCAAACTGCTAGAACCAGTCCGGGACTGATTCATAAAATCTTTTGGCGGAGCGGACGGGGCTCGAACCCGCGACCCCCGGCGTGACAGGCCGGTATTCTAACCAACTGAACTACCGCTCCGCAGCGGTGCCAAGCAAAAGCTTTGGCGTCCCCTAGGGGATTCGAACCCCTGTACCCACCGTGAAAGGGTGGTGTCCTAGGCCTCTAGACGAAGGGGACAGGACTTACAGCTAATCTTCGTTTTTTGGTGGAGGTAAGCGGGATCGAACCGCTGACCTCTTGCATGCCATGCAAGCGCTCTCCCAGCTGAGCTATACCCCCATTTCGGTGTTCTTTTTTGTTGACCACCAACGAAGAATTGAGATTATGAAGATGTTTTTGTCTTTGTGCAAGTCTTTTGAGAGAAAAAAGAAAAATAAAGCAAAAAAACTTCAAGACAGGGGGCTAAGGCAAGACGAACGCGGGTAGGAAGGGGCGAGATGGACACAAGAGGCAGGCACGGGAAACCGGGGCGAGTGCGACTTGCTCCCATCCGTATCTTTTTATTTCAAGCGGTGTTTTGTATCTTCTTTGTGTCATAACATTTCATATATGAGTCAATAGACGTAAATCGTTTCTCGACTTCACGTCGTTTTTTTGTCCCTTGCGCGGGGGGGGGGAATCCCCTCTTAGGCGCATAAATGAAGGCTCTATAAGAAATTTGCGCTGCTCGGTAATCTAATGATGTTATGCTTCGATGAGTAACATTTCACCTGCAATCATTACGTTTTGTAGGCCGATCTCTGAGCCTGCATTTTCTATTTAATGGCGCTATGTCAGCAAAGCAGTGCATATCATCACCTCTGCCTGTTCCAGTGGATGCACAAAGACGAATCAGTTTGCGTGCTTTGCTGATTTGGGTGCTGCTGGTTTGGCTGTTATTGATTTCCGCGACGGTTACGGTCATTTACAAGCAGAATCAGGCAGATATCCGCTTGCAGGCCAGCAGTGGCCTTTTGCGACAACTGTCGGATATCAGTTATTCCGTGGCGCTGGCCGCGCCATCCAGCTCCACCCCGGCCCGTTTGCGTCAGCTCGACCAGCAGTTTCAGTCTGTCGTGCAGTTGCTTCGCGAGGGAGGCATGGTCGATGGTGTGGTTCTCGTGCCGCTGGACAAACCCTTGCTGGGACTGGTCTCGCAGTTGAGCAATGAGTGGCAGCGGCGGCTGATGCGCCTGGATTTTCCGGTCAGCTCGGAGCAGGTGCTTTTACCCGCTGCCAGTCTGAATGCCGAAGATTCCCTGTTCCGGCATAACACGCAGCAATTGCTGGACGCTTTTGACGTTCTGCGTGAACGTACTCGCTCCCAGCACCGCTGGACGATGTTTTTCATGCTGGTGCTCGATGCGTTGGCGCTGTTTCTCTCTTACTTTATGTTGCGCGCCTGGGTGGCCACGCCCTTGAGGCAACTGCTCGCCCAGGGAAAGGCCTTTACCCAGGGGCATTACCGCACAAAAAGCATCAGTTCCGGTACGGATGAAACGCGCTATTTGTCGCAGATTCTGAATGACTGCGGGTTGCAGATTCAACAGCGGGATGCCCAGCTCTCCATTCAGCAGCGCAATTTATCGCAGCTCAACGCCATATGCCGCAGCGTAAGTCACAACCCTTTATTGGGTATTTACGTGAGCCGCGACGGCCGCTTTGATTTTGTTAATAAAAAGTTGGCGGAAACATTGGGATATAGTCGCGCGCAATTGCGTCAGGAGTTCACGGTGGATCAGATTTTCCTGTCTCCACGATTTCCGTCCCTGACTCATACGGTGCCCGATTCGCGTTCAGGCGGCAGCAGTTTGCGTTATGAAACACGGGCATTGCGCCATGATGGCAAATCCATTGATGTAGAGATCTGTGCCATCCCCATTCGGCTGAATGGCCGTACGGCCATGGTGGCGGTGGTGCAGGACATCACCACGCGGGTGCGTAATGAGGTGACGGGCCGCTTGGCGGCGGTAGTCTATGAGAACACCTGCGAAGCCATTGTGGTTACCGACCGCTTTGGCCACGTGGTCGATGCCAATCCGGCCTTTAGCCGCATCACGGGCTATGAGCTCGATGAAGTTCGCGGACGCAGCTTGTCGCTCCTGAATTCCGGTCGTCAAGATCGCGAGTTCTATCGCAAGATGTGGCGCGAGATTTCAGAAACGGGGCGTTGGCAGGGGGACATCTGGAACCGTCGCAAGAACGGGGAGGATTTTGCCGAGCGCCTGACGATCAGTACTGCGTGGAACCCCGACGGCACGGTGTATCGTCACATCGGCCTGTTTACGGACATCACCAGCCATAAAAAGCGTGAGGCCCAGATGTGGCGGCAGGCGCATTACGATCATTTGACAGGCTTGCCCAACCGGCAGATGTTCCAGGATCGTTTGCAACAGGCTCGCGAGCAATCCCGCCGTACTGGTTTGCCCTTCGCCCTGATCTTTATGGACCTGGACTTCTTCAAGGATGTGAACGATTCCCTGGGGCATGAGAAAGGAGACGTGCTCTTGCAGGAAGTGGCCCAACGCCTGCAACGCTGTGTGCGGGTGACAGATACGGTAGCGCGAATTGGTGGCGACGAGTTCACTGTCATTTTGTCCGATATCAGTGATGCATCGATTGTGGAACGTACCTGTCGCTGTTTGCTGGACACGATTGAGGAGCCTTTCCAGCTGGGCAAGAACTCAGTGTCTGTCTCTGCCAGCGTGGGTATCACCTTGTTCCCCGAGGATGGGGACGATGCCGGTCAGCTTTTGAAAAATGCGGACATGGCCATGTATGCGGCCAAAGCGTGTGGTCGCAACCAATACTGCCGTTTTTTACCTGCCATGAGCGAAGCGGTGGAGGCTCGCCTTCGTTTCTCCCAGGATCTGCAAAAGGCCTTGAGCGAAAAGCAGTTTCAGCTCTATTACCAGCCTATTGTGGATATGCGTACGGGACAGGTCACCCGCGCTGAAGCCTTGATTCGTTGGGAGCATCCTCAGCTCGGTCTGGTGCCGCCTTCGGAGTTCATTCCTTTTTCCGAAGACTCCGGGCTGATTGTCTTGATCGGAGAATGGGTATTCGAGACGGCTGCCCAGGCGGCTGTCAGGCTGCGCCACGAGTTGGACCCCAGTTTCCGGGTCAGCCTGAACGTGTCACCCGCGCAGTTCAAGCTCAATGGTTCTTGTGCGCGGGAATGGGTGGAGTATCTGCAAACCCAGGGCATTCCGGGCGATGCGCTGGTGGTGGAAATTACGGAGCGTCTGTTGCTCGATGATCAGGGGCAGGCCTTGCAGCAGCTGCGCTCCTTGCGTGAATATGGCATGAGTGTGGCGCTGGATGATTTCGGCACAGGCTATTCCTCTCTGTCCCATTTGAAGCGCTTTTCCATCAATGTGCTCAAGATTGATCAGTGCTATATCCGTAATTTGGCGCTGAGCAGCGAGGATCTGGTCCTGACCCAGGCCATGATCGTCATGGCGCAAAAACTGGGTTTGCGCGTCGTGGCAGAAGGAGTGACCAGCCACGAGCAGCTGGACTTGCTCAACCATGCCGGCTGCGATTACATGCAGGGCTATTTGTGCTCGACGCCGATCCCGGCAGACGAGTTTGTGGATTGGTGCAAGACCTGGAATCGGGACCATGCAGGGGGATTTGCCGCGGGTCTGTATCCCGTGGGTCCCCAGGCGCTGCAGTAAGAAGGTCTGTTCAGGCGACGCGGTCGCTGGACATGTCGGCGTGCCGCACCCCCGGTGCTCAGGATGAGCGGCGAGCGCGCCAGGCAAACATAATCAGCAAGAGGCTGGCCCAGATCAGAAAGGGCAGGTTGCCGTATTTTACGTAGGGTGTCAGGCCAGTGGTGCCCTGTACTTCCACATCCAGTACGCCCGGTGTCAAGGGCGGCAGCACGGCGCGAATCCGTCCATACGGATCAATGGCAGCCGTCATGCCGGTGTTGGTCGCGCGCAGCATGGGACGTCCTGTTTCCAAGGCTCGCATGCGCGAGATCTGCAAATGCTGGCTCAAGGCCCAGGAGTCCCCGAACCAGCCCAGATTGCTGATATTTAGCAGCACGCTCGCCCCCTGCTGACCAGGGCGGCCCTGGACGGCCTGGATGATCTCTTCACCAAAAACGTCTTCATAGCAGATATTGGCCGCGACACGACCTTCTGGCAGCTGGAAAGGAGCTTGTGGCAGGGCGCCCCGGTGAAAGTCACCCAAGGGGATATTCATCATGTCCACGAACCACCGAAAGCCGGCGGGGATGAATTCGCCAAAGGGCACGAGATGGTGTTTGTCGTAGTAGGCAGCAGTGCTGTTGATGATGTCCTGAGGCTGAGTTTGGGGGGTGATCAGCAAGGCACTGTTGGTATAGCTGAGTTTGCCATCGACCGTACCGCGATCCATGGGTACGCCCAGCACCAGATTGGCTTGATGACGTTGGGCCAGTTCTGTCCAGCGCAACCAGAAGCTGGTTTCCAGACGGTTCTGCAAAACCGGGATGACGGTCTCGGGCAGGACAATCAGACGCGGCGCGTCCTCGGGGGATTTGGCGTCCAGATTGGCCAAGTCGTAATAGCGTTCTATGCCCTCGCCCATCGCGGGGCCAAACTTGGCGCTCTGGTCGACATTGCCTTGCACCAGCCGGGCGATGAACGGATCACCCTGAGGTTTAACCCAGGCGATATGCGGCAAACTGATGCCGATCAGGCCGAAAACCATGGCGATGCCAATACCAATGGCACTAGAAGGGCTCTGGTTTTTGTCTTTGGAGGCGGCAAACTGGGCGATGACCGCGGCACTGAAGGCGGACAGCCAGGCCAGACCATAGACGCCGACAAGTGGAGCCCAGCCGGTAAACATGCCTTCCGCATGGGCGTAGCCGATGTTCAGCCAGGGGAAGCCGGTCAGTAGCGTGCCCCGCAGCCATTCGCTCAGCGCCCAGCAGCTTGCAAACCCCGCGGACAATAGCAGTCGTGGTAGCCAGGCATCACTATTGTGTTTGGGACGCAGCTTTTGCCACACGGCCGCAGCCAGGGCGGGGAAAAGGGCCAGTGCAGCTGCCAGCAGCAAGACCCCCAGGGCCGCCAGCCAGGATGGCATCCCGCCATACTGGTGCATGCTGATGTAGAGCCAATACACGCCGACGGCAAAGTTGCCCAGACCAAACCAATAGCTGCGTCCGAAAGCTTGTCGTAACGACTGCGCTGCCATGATCTGCGAACAGGCTATGGCTAGCAGGGTGATCTGATAAAACGGCAGAATCCAGGAGGGCAGCGGGCCTATCGAAAAGGACAGGGCATGCAAGCCCCCCAGAGCCAGCATTAACGCGACGCGCAGCGCCTGGGGGACAGGTTTGGAATCAGGATTGTTCAAGATGGGGCTCGGCGGGTGTGGCTCGCTGAACGTGCAGCCAAAGGGCTCGTTTGGCATCGGCACGCACGACGGTGATGCTGATGCCGTCAAGCTGGGCGACATCGCCCCGGCGAGGGATGTGCCCCAGTTCGGATGCCAGCCAGCCACCCACGGTATCAAAGTCGTCGTTGGGCAGATTGGTATGGAACGCTTCGTTGAAATCGGGGATTTCGGTCAGGGCCATGACCCGCCAGCTGTCAGGGCCTGCCTGGAAAATGGTCTGTTCGGCATCTTCATCGTATTCGTCCTCGATGTCGCCGACAATTTGTTCCAGCACGTCTTCCATCGTGACCAGCCCGGCGGTGCCGCCATGTTCGTCAATGACGACGGCCAGGTGATTGCGGCTGCCACGGAACTCATGCAGCAGCACATTCAGGCGTTTGGTTTCGGGAATGAACACGGCAGGGCGGATCAGTGGCCGCAGATCCAGTGTGGGGTTGGCAATGGACAGCAGCAAGTCTTTAGCCAGCAATATACCGATGATGTTGTCGCGTTCCGTCTCATAGATGGGGAAGCGGCTGTGGCCCGTTTCAATAATGATGGGCAGCATCTCGGTCAAGGGCTTGGCGATGTCCAGCATATCGATCTTGGAGCGCGGCACCATGATATCGGCCACCGTCTTGTTGGCCATATCCAGCGTTCCAGCGATCATGGAGAGCGATTCGTCGTCGATGACTTTGCGAGCGTGGGCCGCAACCAGGACAGACTTAAGGTCTTCTCGGTCTTCGGGCTCGTGACGCCGATTGAAAAAAGCACTTAAGCGAGAGATAGGATTGTTTGAGCTGGCCTTGGAAGGGCGGGGCTCAGGGTCGGTAGCAGAGTCTGACATTGTCCGAAGGACGAGTTAAGGAAAAATTAAGCATAACCGAAAAACGATGACAAGGTATGGACCTGTCATCATTCGCAAGGCGTGAAGCACGGCGCGTATTGATGCGGTTTTGTCATCGGCGGCCACACGAAGCCGGCACAGCGCGCGCTAGCGTTCCTGATAGGGATCAGGAATACGAAAGCTGGCCAGCACGGCTGTTTCCAGTGCTTCCATGTCCTGGGCCTCGTCTTCTTCGAGGTGGTCATAACCCAGCGAATGCAGGCAGCCGTGCACAACCAGATGAGCAGCATGATGCAAAAAGGGTTTGTCTTGTTCCTGGGCTTCACGTTCCAGAACGGGCAGACACAACACAATGTCGCCATGGACCACGCCGTCTTCGTCCTGACCATATTCAAAGGTCAGCACATTGGTCGCGTAGTCGCGATCTCGGTAGCTCAGGTTCAGGCTTTGGCCTTCCTGGGCTCCCACAATGCGCAAGGTGGCAGACAGACCCGTAAAGCGATCCTCGGGGTGGATGCGTTCGACCGCCATCTCAAGGGTGCGCTGCATCCAGCGGCGGATACGGGAGCGGCTCAGTTCGGGACATTCAACAGCGTACTGGACGCTCAAGGACAGATCAGGCATCACCGGCTCGTTCGTATGCGTCCACAATTCGCGCAACCAGGGGGTGGCGCACCACATCACGGCTGCTAAAGCGCGAGCAGGAAATACCTTGCACGTTTTCCAGCACCGTGACGGCATGGGTCAAACCACTGCGCTGGCCTTTGGGCAAGTCCACCTGGGTGGGGTCACCAGTAATAACGGCCTTGCTGCCAAAACCGATACGGGTCAGGAACATTTTCATCTGTTCCGGCGTGGTGTTCTGGGCTTCGTCCAGAATCACAAAAGCATGGTTCAGCGTGCGGCCGCGCATGTAGGCCAGCGGTGCGATCTCGATGGTCTGCTTCTCAAACAGGCGCTGCACTTTTTCCACGCCCATCAAGTCGTACAGGGCGTCGTACAGGGGGCGCAGATACGGGTCCACCTTTTGGGCCAGATCGCCGGGCAAAAACCCCAGCCGCTCACCGGCTTCCACTGCCGGCCGGGTCAGAATCAGACGATGGACGGATTCGCGCTCCAGTGCATCAATGGCGCAGGCCACGGCCAGCCAGGTTTTGCCGGTACCGGCCGGGCCGATGCCAAAGTTGATGTCGTGGTTCAGAATGTTGCGCAGGTACTCGCGCTGACCAGGGGTACGTGGCCGCAGGTCGCGTTTGGCCGTGCGCAGGGAAATGTCGTCCTGACCCACAGGAGGCAGCTCGGGCAAAGCCTCTGGCGCAGGTTCCTTTTCGTGGCTGCGGCTGGCGCCCAGCTCGACCAGACCCAGTTGGATATCGTCGATATTGAGCGCCCGATGCACTGCGCGCGAATGAAACCAATCAATGGCCTTGGCGGCCTGTTCCGCACGCGCGCCTTCAATCGAAACATGGCTGCCACGCCGACGCAGCGTGACGTCGTAGGCAATGGCAATCTGCTTGATGTTCTCGTCCAAGGGGCCACACAGATTGGCCAGATGGGTGTTGTCCCCATCCAGACGCACAGCAGTGGGCAGGCGGCGGCGTTGACTAGTCATAGATCAGGCTCCTGCAACCCGGTCATGGGTCACGATTTCTCCGCGCAATGTGTTGGTCAGTACCTGGGTGACATGCACATCCACGATTTGTCCGATCAGGCGAGGATCACCCGGGAAGTTGATGATGCGGTTGTTTTCGGTACGGCCTTTCAGTTCCGAATCGTCTTTGCGTGAGGTGCCTTCGACCAGAATGCGCTGCACGCTGCCGACCATGGCCTGGCTGATGGCCTGGGCCTGTTCGTTCACCAGTGCTTGCAGGCGGTGCAAACGGTCCAGTTTTTCTTCTTTGCTGGTGTTGTCTTCCAGGTCGGCGGCAGGCGTGCCAGGGCGACGGGAGTAGACAAACGAGAAGGACTGGTCGAAATTCACATCGCGAATCAGTTTCAGGGTTTTCTGGAAATCCTCTTCTGTCTCGCCGGGAAAGCCGACGATGAAGTCCGAGGAAAGGACGATATCCGGTCGGGCTTCGCGCAGGCGGCGCACGATGGATTTGAACTCCAGCGCAGTGTAGCCGCGTTTCATGGCAGCCAGAATACGGTCGCTACCTGCTTGCACCGGCAGGTGCAGGAAGGGCACGAGCTTGGGCAGATTGCCATGGGCTGCGATCAGGCGCGAGGTCATTTCCTTGGGGTGCGAGGTGGTGTAGCGAATGCGCTCGATACCGGGAATCTCGTGTACGTATTCCAGCAGCATGGCGAAGTCGGCAATTTCGCCCGCCACGTCGGTAGGGCCACGGTAGGCGTTCACGTTCTGGCCCAGCAGCGTCACTTCACGCACACCCTGGTCGGCCAGGTCAGCCACTTCCATCAGCACGTCGTCAAAGGGACGGGAGACTTCGGGGCCGCGGGTGTAGGGCACCACACAGAAGCTGCAGTACTTGCTGCAGCCTTCCATGATGGACACAAAGGCCGAATAGCCTTCCACGCGTGCGGGGGGCAGGGCGTCGAATTTTTCGATTTCCGGAAAGCTGATGTCCACCTGCGAGCGGCCGCTGTTGCGCCGCTTGACGATCAGCTCGGGCAGGCGGTGGAGTGTCTGGGGGCCAAACACCACATCCACGTAAGGCGCGCGACGAATAATCGTGTCACCTTCCTGGCTGGCCACACAGCCACCCACGCCAATGACCAGATCGGGATTCAGCGCCTTCAAGTGCTGGACCCGGCCCAGGTCCGAGAACACCTTTTCCTGCGCCTTCTCGCGTACCGAACAGGTATTGAACAGGATGATGTCGGCTTCTTCGGGATTGGTGGTCAACTCCACGGGGCGATCCTGATTCAGGATATCAGCCATTTTTTCGGAGTCGTACTCGTTCATCTGGCAGCCAAAGGTGCGAATGAAGAGTTTGCGGGCAGGTTTGGCGGCAGCGTCCGCCGTGTCGGGGCTAGGGTGTGTGGTGTCAGTCATAAGAGAAGCCGTGACGGGTGTATATCCCGCGGGCCATTGAGAATGAAGAATCGAGCATTATAACGCCCCGTCTTACAGGGGGCACAAACAAGGGACTGTTCTTGTTCAACTTGTTGCGGGCAGGCCGCCCCTCAGAGGTGCGTTTATGGGAAGCCGCCACAGGGGTGAACTGGCCGTATCTGACGCGTTCAACTCGGCCCTCTTGCGAAGGGCTTTCTATGAATATATGATTCATATGTGTTTCATATAGAGGTTGAGTGATGGGTATTGTCAATATTGATGATGAGTTACACGATCAGTTGCGCAAGGCGAGCACCGTTTCGTGTCGCTCCATTAACGCGCAGGCTGCCTTCTGGATACGTATGGGTTTGCTGTGCGAATTGAATCCCACTTTGAGCTTTAACGACATCGTTGCCCGAGAGATGAGGGCGGTCGGTTTGGGTGAGCCGGCGGTGCCCCTGGAACAAACGGAGCCCGCATGATCAAGACGGCAGGCGAAATTGCCTTGATGGCCGAGTCGGGTCGTTTGCTGGCGCAAGTGTTCACGCGTCTGGATCAGTTGGATCTGATTGGCATGAACACCATGCAGGTCAATGATCTGGTCGAGAGCTACATCGTCCAGGACCTGCAAGCCCGGCCCGCCAGCAAAGGGCAGTACGGTTATGCCTATGTTCTGAACTCATCGCCCAATCAAGTCGTGTGTCACGGTATGCCGTCCACGGCGGATGTGTTGAAAGAGGGAGATATCGTGAACTTCGATATCACCCTGGAGAAGAATGGCTTTATCGCGGATTCCAGCAAAACCTACACGGTGGGGCAGGTTACGTCTGCTGCGCAAAAACTGGTCGATGCCTGCTATATGGCGATGTGGAAAGGCATACAAGCCGTGCGTCCGGGCGCGACTTTGGGTGACGTGGGATTTGCCATCTCGCAATACGCACGCACGAACGGCTACTCCGTTGTGCGCGATTATTGTGGGCACGGCATCGGACGAGAAATGCATGAAGCCCCCGAGGTCCTGCACTGGGGTACGCCGCGCACAGGCTTGCGATTGAAGGAGGGCATGGTGTTCACCATTGAACCTATGCTCAATCAAGGCGGTCATGCGGTGCAAACCGGGAAAGATGGCTGGACCGTACGTACCTGTGATGGCTTGCTGTCGGCACAGTTTGAGCACACGGTGGCTGTGACAGAAAGTGGTGTGCGTGTATTGACGCTGCGGCCGGATGAAACCATCCCGCATTAATTAAGTAGACTGCGCTTATTTTGTTCCCTCGACTGTCGGATTGTTGTGTCTTATCCGGTCCTTGCAGCGTGTGGGCTGAGAGTGGCGGCGATAAGCTCTATCAGCCTTATGGAAATGAGATTCGCTCTAGACAGCGCTGGAGCCGCTACAGCAGTAAGGTTCTGCCATATTGCCATCGCAGTATTGCTCGCTGTATAGCTGTCGTGCCGAGGTCTCTCTTTAGATCAATATAGGGTGGCAGGCCTTTGTTTTCTTGGGGGACCCGAGCCGGTCAGCTTGGCGGGCCATTCGCCCGTGCGGTGCACGGGTCCCCTTGTCAGTGCTCTGCTGCGGGCGGGTCGTGAACTCGGAGCGCAGTTTGTCCCCCGGACAAACCACAAGCGTGCTCCTCAAACAGCACGACCCTTGCATCCCGCATCAGAGCACTGCCTGTGGCGAACGGCCTGACTCGCCCCGCCGACCGGCTCGGGTCCCCCAAGAAAACAAAAAGAGGCTTGTTGCTGCCACCCTATTGCTTGCAATCTAGCAGCCTTAGAAACAAAAAAGCCCGACATTGTTTTAATGTCGGGCTTTTCTTTAACAGCGACTAAAGAAGCAACTTAGCCTTCTACAACCTCGCCGCCTTCGTCTTTCTTGATCGGCTTGACCAGATCCTCACGTTTCACGCCCAGCCACATGGAAATAGCGGCAGCCACGAACACGGAGGAGTAGATACCAAACCAGATGCCGATGGTCAGCGCCAGCGAGAAGTTGTGCAGTGTGGGGCCGCCGAAGAAGAAAATCGACAGCACCATCATCTGGGTAGAACCGTGGGTGATGATGGTACGCGAGATGTTCTGGGTAATGGACAGGTCGATAATCTCGGCTACCGACATCTTGCGCTGCTTGCGGAAGTTTTCACGGATACGGTCCATCACCACAACGGATTCGTTCACGGAGTAACCCAGCACCGCCAGCACACCGGCCAGTACCGACAGCGAGAATTCCCATTGAAAGAAAGCGAAAAAGCCGAGGATGATGACCACGTCGTGCAAGTTGGCAATGGCACATGCCAGTGCCAGCTTCCATTCAAAGCGGAAACCCAGATAGAGCAAAATACCGGCGACCACAAAGGCCAGGGCCATCAAGCCGTTATGCAGCAACTCCTGTCCCACCTGTGGCCCGACGAACTCCACACGACGCAGTTCTACGTCCGGGTGTTGCTGCTTCAGTGCCTGGATGACCTGTTCGCTTTGCTGGGTGGAATCCTGCCCATCCAGGATGGGCAGGCGGATCATGATGTCCTGGGAGGTGCCGAAGTTCTGTACCTGGAAATCGGTGTAGCCCAGAGACTGGACCGAGCGGCGCACATCTTCGACCTGTACGGTTTGTTGATAATGCACTTCCATGACTGTCCCACCGGTAAATTCGATGGACAGGTGAAAGCCGCGCACGATAATAAAAACAACCGCTGCGATAAACGTCAGAAAACTGATCAGGTTCAGCACCAGTGCATGGCGCATGAACGGGATAGTGCGGTGAATACGAAAAAATTCCATGATGCTTTATGCCTGTAGTTGGGCCTGGCCGGCTTGCGCCGGCCCTGGCGCTTTACTTCTTGTCCTGTGGCTTCCAGACCTGGCCGATCGAAATCCCTTGCAGGCGACGACGGTTGCCATACCAGAGATTGACCAGGGCACGAACCCCAACCACCGAAGAGAACATGGAGGTCAGAATACCGATCACGTGTACAACCGCAAAACCGCGGATGGGGCCGGAACCGAAGGCCAGCAAAGCGACACCCACAATCAGGCTGGTCAGGTTGGAGTCGAAGATCGTGGCCCAGGCACGATCAAAACCCAGGTGAATGGCCTGTTGCGGGGAAGCACCATTGCGCAGTTCTTCGCGGATACGCTCGTTGATCAGGACGTTGGCGTCAATGGCCATGCCCAGCGTCAAGGCAATGGCGGCAATACCCGGCAAGGTCAGGGTCGCCTGCAGCATGGACAGCACGGCCAGCAGCAAGAGCACGTTGAAGGTCAGGCCAATGGTCGAGAACAGGCCGATCAGGTGGTAATACAGCATGATGAAGATGGCAATCGCAATAAAGCCGTACAGCGTGGCGTTAAAGCCCTGGCGAATATTGTCGGCACCCAGGCTGGGGCCAATGGTGCGCTCTTCGATGATGCTCATGGGCGCGGCCAGTGAACCGGCACGCAGCAGCAGGGAAATGTCAGCCGCTTCCTGGGCATTCATGCTGCCGCTGATCTGAACCTGACCGTTGGGGATTTCGCTGCGGATAACCGGTGCAGTGACCACTTCACCCACGCCATTCTCAAACAGCACAATGGCCATGCGTTTGTTGATGTTGTTGCGGGTAATATCGCGAAAGATCCGTGAACCCTTGTTGTCCAGCGTCAGGTTGACAGTGGGCTGTTGGGTCTGCGAGTCGCGGCCGGGCTGGGCATCCTGCAGGTTTTCGCCTGTCAGGATTACCTGGCGACGCAGCAGCAAGGGGGCGCCACCGCGCTCGGTATAACGCTCCAGCCCAAAAGGCACGGTGCCCGAGTTCAAGGCAGCAACGGCAGCGGGGGAGTCTTCCACCATGCGCAATTCCAGCGTGGCAGTACGACCCAGGATTTCCTTGGCCTTGGCCACATCCTGCACGCCGGGCAACTGGACGACGATGCGGTCGGAACCTTGTTGCTGGATAACTGGTTCAGCCACGCCCAGCTCGTTGATCCGGTTGTGCAAGGTGGTGATGTTTTGTGTGAGCGCGTTTGTCTGGACTTGAATGGTGGCGGTCTCGGTCAGCCGCGCCGTCAGCCCGCTGTCGCCCGCAGGGGTAAAGGCCAGGTCGGGGATGGCACGACGAAGCTCAGACTGGGCGCGGTCGCGTTCGTCAGCCGAAGCAAAGCTCAGGCGCAGGGACTGGCCTTCACGCTCAATAGTGCCAACCGGTACCTTGGCTTCACGCAGCACACTGCGGGCGTCCGCGACCATGGAGTCGTAGCGGGCTGTCAGGGCGCCTTGCATATCGACCTGCAGCAGAAAGTGTACGCCGCCACGCAGGTCCAGCCCCAGATGCATGGGGTGCGCGCCCAGCGCGGTCAGCCAGGCGGGCGAGGCAGACACCAGGTTCAGGGCGACGGTGTAGTCGGGAGCAGACGCGGCAGAGTCCTTGTTCAGCTCGCGCTCGATCAGGTCCTTGGCCTTGAGCTGGACGTCAGTAGACGCAAAACGGAAACGCGCTGTGGCGCTGGGTCCGTTCTGTTCAAAATACGAGCCCGTCGTAGGGATATTGTTCTGCTTGAGCAGCGCTTCAACATGCGTGATCAGGCTGGTTTCAAGCCGGACCGTGGATTTGGCGCTGGAAACCTGCACAGCAGGAGACTCACCAAACAGATTGGGCAAGGTATAGATCAGGCCGATCGCCAGCGCGACCAATACGATGGCATATTTCCAGAGGGGATAACGATTCATGGGATATCTACGACGGGTGCAGAAATGGCAACCCCGGACCGAGGTCCGGGG
Organism: Alcaligenes sp. SJTW-7; assembly: GCF_047716895.1. Taxonomy (NCBI): domain Bacteria; kingdom Pseudomonadati; phylum Pseudomonadota; class Betaproteobacteria; order Burkholderiales; family Alcaligenaceae; genus Alcaligenes; species Alcaligenes sp. SJTW-7. Next base: position 753,110 of record NZ_CP136682.1, read on the forward strand.
TCGGAGGCATTACAGCGACTTGATGGTGCCTTTGGGCAGAACAGTCGTAACGGCCACGCGTTGGACCAGAACTTCGACGGGTTTGTCGGTCAGGTTGGCCACTTCAACGGTCAGGTAGTTGTCGTGAACTTTGCTGACTTTGCCCAGCAGACCGCCGGAGGTGATGACTTCGTCGCCTTTGGCCAGGTTGGACACCAGGTTGCGGTGCTCTTTCTGGCGTTTCATCTGAGGACGAATCATCAGGAAGTACAGCACAACAAACATCAAGATGATGGGCAGCATGCCCATCAGGGCGTTTTCGCCGCCGGCAGCTGCCTGGGCGGGGATGAGAGTCAGAATGTCAACAGCGGACATGTGGGGCTCCTGAGGATTTTTTTGTGTGGGTTGTCAAAAACTAACGGTGTATTGTAGCGGCACTTTATTGCCGGATCACAAACAGCCTGTTATTCGATGCCGCGTGCCCGGTCCTGGTGAAATTGCTCCCGCCAGGCTGCAAAACGCTTTTGCTCGATGGCATCGCGCATCTCTTGCATGATCTGCAAATAGAAATGCAGGTTGTGCAAGGTATTCAAGCGTGAGCCGGTAATCTCATTGGAACGCTGCAGGTGATGCAGGTAGCCACGCGAAAAATGCTGGCAGGTATGGCAGCTGCAACTGGGGTCCAGCGGGCGGGTATCGTCCCGATAGCGGGCGTTGCGGATCTTGATATCGCCGTAACGCGTGAACAGCCAGCCATTGCGCGCATTGCGGGTAGGCATCACGCAGTCGAACATGTCCACGCCCTGGCTGACGCCTTCGACCAGATCCTCAGGCGTGCCCACACCCATCAGATAGCGCGGGGCATGGGCGGGCAGTTTGGGGGTGGTGTGCGCCAGAATGCGCATCATGTCTTCTTTGGGTTCGCCGACCGACAGACCACCAATGGCGTAGCCCTCAAAGCCGATTTCCGTCAGGCCCGCCAGTGATTCGTCGCGCAGGTCTTCATACATGCCGCCCTGCACAATCCCAAATAAGGCATTGGGATTGCTCAGACGCTTGAATTCCTCGCGTGAGCGACGGGCCCAGCGCAGGGACATACGCATGGATTTGGCCGCCTCGGTGTGAGTGGCCGGGCGATCGTCAATCAGATAGGGCGTGCATTCGTCAAACACCATGGAAATGTCGGAGTTCAAGGAATACTGGATCTGCATGGACACTTCAGGCGTTAAAAAAAGGCGTTCGCCGGTGATGGGGGAGGCAAATTTCACCCCTTCCTCGGTAATTTTGCGCATGCCTTTCAGACTGAATACCTGAAAACCGCCCGAGTCGGTCAGGATGGGCTTGTCCCACTGCATGAAGTTATGCAGGCCCTTGTATTTGTCCATCACTTCCGTACCGGGACGCAACCACAAATGAAAGGTATTGCCCAAGATGATCTGGGAGCCGATGTCCTTTAATTCGTGCGGCATCATGGCCTTGACGCTGCCATAAGTGCCTACCGGCATGAAAATGGGGGTTTGCACCACACCGTGGTTCAGGGTGATCTGGCCACGGCGAGCGGCGCCGTCGGTGCTTAAAAGGTCAAACTTCAGTCCACTCATGGGGTAGGGGGCTCAATGAACATAGCATCGCCATAACTGAAAAAGCGATACCGGGATTGGACGGCGTGCTGGTAGGCACGTTGTATGGGTTCGATCCCCGCCAGGGCTGACACCAGCATCAGCAAGGTGGACTGGGGCAAATGAAAATTGGTGATCAGTGCATCAACCCATTGATATTGGAAGCCGGGAGTGATGAACAGGCGTGTATCGCCTTCAATACTGCCATCGGCGCAGCGCTGGTTCATGCCGGGCTCTTTGCTGGCGGCCGATTCCAGTGAGCGCACGCTGGTGGTGCCCACGGCGATGATGCGGCCACCCGCAGCCCGGGTTGCCTCAATCTTGGCCAGGGTGGCGGCGGGTACGTGGTAGCGCTCGGCGTGCATGACGTGTTCGCTGATATTGTCGACACGCACCGGCTGGAAGGTGCCGGCCCCTACATGCAAGGTGACAAAGGCCTGGTCCACGCCTTGCGCACGCAAGGTGGCCAGCATGTCGTCGGTAAAGTGCAGGCCTGCCGTAGGAGCGGCCACGGCACCGGGGTGTCGGGCATAAACGGTCTGATAGCGTGATTCGTCCTGCTCATCGGCCGCATGGGTGATGTAGGGGGGCAGGGGCGTGGCCCCGTACTGCTCCAGCATGTCCAGCACGGGTTCATGAAAGCGCAGGGCAAACAGGGCATCCTCGCGGCCTGTGCAGTCGGCCAGCACCTTGCCATCGGCCAGTTCCAGCAAGGTGCCTGGCTTGGGCGACTTGCTGGCGCGGATATGCGCCAGGGCGGTGTCAGGGCCGGTCACGCGCTCGATCAGCACTTCGACTTTGCCGCCGCTGCTTTTCTGACCATGCAGGCGCGCCTTGATGACTCGCGTGTCATTAAAGACCAGCAGATCGCCTTTGCGCAGCAGGCCAGGCAGGTCGGTGAACTGGCGGTCATGCAATTGGCCGGCCCCGTCCAGATGCAGCAGACGGCTGCCTTGGCGCTGGGCCGGAGGGCTTTGAGCGATCAGCTCGGGGGGGAGCTCGTAGTCGAACTGGGCGATGGTTAAAGAGGGATCGATGCTCATGGTTTGTCGTAAAGGGCCACGGACTGCAAGGTCGGGCCTGATGGGGTAACCGACTATTTTAACGCTTTGCCGTCAGATTGCTGAATCGGCCATATCCGCAGTGTTTTTCTTTCGGTATGCTTGGGTTTTTCCTGAATTGATCTGTTGGAGACGAGGGCATGGGTGTTTTGAAGACAAAGCCTGTTTTGAGTCGTTGCAAGCATATGGCTCTGGTAGCCTTGCTGATGGTGCAAGGCGCCTCACTGGCTCTGGCCCAGGCCCTGCCTCCCGAGTTGGCGTCGGTCTGGAGTGCCAGCCGCCTTCCCCAATCGTCTTTGTCGATTGTGGTGGACGAGGCAGATGGCCCGCGTCTGATTGGCGTCAATCCCCAGGAGCCCCGCAACCCCGCTTCGGTCATGAAGCTGGTCAGCACCTGGGCTGGCTTGTCCGCCTTGGGGCCGGAATATACCTGGCGCACCACCTTGATGGCCCAGGACGGCCTGCAGGTTGATGAGCAGGGCACCTTGAAAGGACCCTTGTATATCAAGGCGGGAGGCGATCCGTTTCTGACCGTGCCGCAGTTATGGGACATGTTGCGTGAACTCCGTTTGCGTGGGGTGAAGAATCTGACCGAAGTGATTGTGGATCGTTCCATTTTTGGCAATGTGACGATCAATCCGGGGGATTTTGATAACGCGGGTGATCGACCCTATAACGCCAGCCCGGATGCCATGATGGTCGGGCTGGGAGCCTCCCGGCTGGTATTTCAACCTGATGCGCAGGCGCGCAAATGGGTGGCGATTATTGATCCGCCGCTGCCGGGTGTGCGCGTGCAGGGTGAAGTGGAGTGGTCGACCGCAACGTGCCCGGGCTCACCGGTGATCGGCACCCAGATTCAACCCGAAGCCGGGGGCATGGTGGTACGCGTCAGCGGTAAGGCGGCCGCCTCTTGTGGCGAATTCAGCGTGTATCGTCTGGTGCACTCTCAAACTGAGTTTTTCGACAAACTGTTTCGCAGTCTGTGGCGCGATCTGGGCGGCACCCTGGCGCGTGATATCAAGCCTGGCCGGGTGCCGGGTCGTGCCCAGGCCATTACCTGGCATGATTCGCAGTCCCTGTCTGACCTGATCCGTCTGGTGAACAAGCAAAGCAATAATGTGATGGCCCGCACCATCTTGCTGACCGTGGGCGCGGAGATGAGCGGTCCCGGGGCCACCGTGGCCAGCGGCGAGCGGGCAGTCATGAACATATTGGGACGCCAGGGCGTCAACACCAGCGGCTGGGTTGTGGACAATGGCTCGGGCCTGTCGCGCAACGGACGGGTGACCGCCGGCGGCATGGCTGATATGTTGAAAGTTGCCTGGCGCTCGAACTGGATGCCTGAATATATTTCCTCTTTCGCCATCTCCGGTGTGGATGGCACGGTACGTTCACGCTTGCGGGACGACGAGGTGCAGGGGCGCGCCCACCTGAAAACAGGCACCTTGCGCGACAGCCGTGCGCTGGCCGGTTACGTGCTGGGAGCGAGCGGAAAGCGGTATATTGTTGTCATGACGGTCAATGACGAACGTTCTGCCTCTGCCCGGCCCTTTTTTGACGCAGTGGTGAAGTGGTTGGCAGTGCGTTAATGATCACGATAGTGCGGGCTGCTGTGCAGCGGCCCTGTTTGTAGTTTGTTCCTAATTTGATGAAGCAATCATGCCCATACACGAAATACGTCACCCTTTGATCCGCCATAAACTGGGCCTGATGCGCAAGGCAGATCTGAGCACGAAAAATTTCCGCGAAATGTCCCAGGAAATCGCCTCCTTGCTGACCTACGAGGCTTGTAAGGATTTGCCCCTGGAGCCCACCACGATTGAAGGCTGGTGTGGGGATGTGGAAGTGGAAAAGCTGGCAGGCAAGAAAGTGACGGTGGTTCCCATCTTGCGTGCCGGTATTGGCATGCTGGACGGGGTGTTGAACCTGATTCCGGGTGCCAAGGTCAGCGTGATCGGCATCGCCCGAAATGAAGAGACCCTGGAGGCCCAGGCCTATCTGGAACGTCTGGTCGGGGAGCTGGATCAGCGCCTGGCCCTGATTATCGACCCCATGCTGGCAACCGGAGGTTCCATGGTTGCCACCATCGATCTGCTGAAGAAAGCAGGCTGCAAGAACATTCGCGCCCTGGTGCTGGTGGCAGCGCCTGAAGGCATTGCCACTCTTGAAAAACACCACCCTGACGTACATATCTATACCGCGTCCATTGACAAGCACCTGGACGAGCATGGTTATATTGTGCCGGGCCTGGGGGATGCGGGGGACCGTATTTTCGGCACCCGTCAAAAAGTGCAGGACGGCGAGGTGTAGGCCGGGAACTTGTCGCGCTTTTTTACAATCCCTTGCTCGTCCCCTAGAGGGGATAGGCATAATAAAGAGTCAAACCTACGTTTCACTGAATTCAGGATGTGCATGAAACTGAAAGCTTGGATGGCTGCTCCGCTGTTGGTGATATCGGGCCTGGGTTCGGCTCAGGCCGGTCTGTGCGACGTCCCTTTCATGCGTGATGGCGGCCAGGTTCAATTGACGGGTTCGGGTTTTCTGGCCATGGGCGCAGACCTTGCTTTTTCCGACGTGAAAAAGCAGGGGGGCGACCAGTGTCAGGCGCGCGTACAGGGCAAGGCTAGTGTGGCCCTGGCTGGCTTACCGGCCAGCAAGCCCAATATTGACTATGTCATGACAGTGCGTGATGGTCGTACCCGCTTTCAGCGTGACGATGGCCGAGGTGGCTTGGAAGCGGTCCACGGTTCATTTGACTTGCGTTTGCTGGGGCTGTTTTCCTACGAGCACGGCGGCTTGCAGGAAGGCCAGACCTTCCCCCGCCAGGACTTCCAGATCAATCTGGACAAACGAGCCCAGTCCAATGTGCTGCGTGTCCATACTGGTGCCAAAACGGTGGGCGCCCAGCAGACGGTGCAGACGGCCTTGGGCAATTACGAATGCTGGCCGATTCGCTACCAGCGAGAGATCGAGCCTACCCAAGCCAGTTTCAGCGGCATCAGCCTGCCTATTCCGGGTATTAATTCTCAGGTTACCGATTGGTACTGCCCGGAAGTGCAAATGGTGATGAAGCAGGAAAGCATTCAGAATGGTGTACCGTCTACGGTAGACGTGACCCACTTGAAGTAAGCTTGCGACGCGTCCGTTGCAGGTTTACGGAGTATCTTTATCCTGAATAGAGCGGGTTAAAGAATTTTGTGCGGCGCTGTGATGGCGTCATTCACTTGGCGATACGTATTTGTCGCGTGTCCCTTTCAACTGCAAGGAGTTATTTATGGCTACCAAGAAAAGTCTGGAAAACAGCGGAGACAAATTCATCGAGGAAGTGAAAGCGAGCTTGGATGAAGCTGAGCAACTGATGCGTGAAGCAGCCGAAGCGACGGGCGATAAAGCTGGAGAGCTCCGTGAGCGAGCTTTGCGTTCATTGCGTGTGACCCGCGATTCGCTGCATGATGCCCAGGAAGCGGTGGTTGAGCATAGTGTTCGTGCGGCCAAGGCCACCGATAACTATGTGCATGACAAACCCTGGCAAGCCATCGGCGTGGCCGGTATTGTGGGCCTGATGTTCGGCATGCTGATCAGCCGTCGTTAATCTGTCTGTGCTCTGCGCTGCTGACTGGTTTCAGCAGCAGAAAAAGTAGCCCTGCCGATCCGAACCTTCCGGTTCGGATCGGCAGCCTCTTCGCAATCAGGCTCCTGACATTGCGTGCAATGGCAGGATGTCGCAGAGCAGGAATAAAACATGGCGCTAAGGCAAACTATCAGTCAGCTTGGTTCTACCTTGATAGGGGCCGTCAGTACTCGATTGGAGCTGTTCGCTCTGGAAGCTGGCCAGCAAAAGGCGAGCCTGATCACGCTGTTTAGCATGGTGTTCGGCGCGCTGCTCTTCTCAACGCTGGCAGTGCTGGTGTTCAGCTTGCTGCTGGCTTTGTATTTCTGGCCGACAGAATATCGCTACTGGGCTCTGGGCGTGTTGGTCGTGCTGTATGCGGGTTTGGGAGTGGGTCTGTTCATGGCGGTACGCCGTCGTTTGACCTCCGGTCCGATTCCTTTTTCGGCCACTTTGTCCGAGTTGCGTCGCGATGTTGCATTTATTGAGCGCTTGCGGGATACCGAAGGAGACGGTAAATGAGCATCAAACAAGAGAGCATGTCTGCCCAGGAGCGGGCTGTGCGTATTGAATTGTTGCGAGTGCGCGCCTCCCTGGAGCGCCAGACTTTATCGTCCCAGGTCCATTCGCTGGGGCAGGACTTAAGCCCTGGCAATTTGTGGAACAGTGTCAAACCTTCTGGTCTGAGCATGGGCGGCGTGGTTAGTAATGCGTTGTCTTTGTCGCGTCGTTATCCGTTTTTGCTCTCCGGTGCATCGGCATTGCTGAGCAGTTTGGGTGGGCGCTGGATGCGGATTGGCGCTCTGGCCCTGGGAGCGTGGAAGTTGTACGACTCGTCTAAATCAGCGCGTGAAAAAGCCCGCAATGTTCTGGTTCCCGTGCGACGCAGTCCCCGCGTGGACGAGTAAGTGGCGCGTATTTTGAAAAACCGGCTCCGGCCGGTTTTTTTTGCGTCTGATCCTGGCTTTGCATTCTGCCCGACTGGTTTTTGAGGGCAGCAGGGCTTATGCTCCCGATAATCAATAATTCCAATTGAACTAGACCCACCCCAGGAGACATCGCCCGTCATGCAGGTGCCATTACTGAATGCGTTAAGAACTTTTACGGTATCGGCGCAAAGGCTGAACTTTACCAAGGCAGCCGAGGATTTGCTGGTCTCCCCCTCAGCGGTCAGCCATCAGATCAAAGTGCTGGAGGAGTATCTGGGCTGCAAACTGTTTTTGCGCAAAAACCGTTCCCTGGAGCTGACGGATCAAGGGCAGTTTCTGTTTGATCGTTTGCAGCGGCCTTTTTACGAGATCAATCAGGCCTTGCGCGAATTGCGTATGCCACACGGCAAAAGCCGCATCAATCTGTCCTTGCGCCCCTTTGTGTCCAGCATGTGGTTTACCAGGCAGCTGTGTGACTTCTGGTTGAAGCACCCGGATATTGAAATTAATTTACTGCATAGCTTGCAGGCGCCGGATTTCTTCAGAGACAACATCAATTTTGCGATTGTCTGGGGCAAGCAGGGGGACTGGCCGCACTTACAGACTTTGCGCATCATCCCCGGTAATTTGACGCCCGTGTGTGCGCCATCGTATTTGCAGGCGCATGGCCAGATTAGGTCTTCGGCAGATCTCAACCAGCATGTGCTGATTCACGAAGAGAATCAACTCTGTTGGGAGCAGTGGTTACGCAAGGCGGCTGGTCAGGAACTGACGGCTAAAAAGAGCTTTCATATCGATGACACGAATGTACGCCTGAATGCGGTTCTGAACGGTCAAGGGGTGATGCTGGGTTGTCCGGCTCTGTTGCAGCCACTGATCGAGAAAAAGGAACTGGTTCAGCTGTTCGATGTTTGTCTGGATGAATACGCGTATTTCCTGGCTTATCCCAAAGAGGCGAATCATAGTCGGCAGGAGCAGGAGTTTGTGGATTGGGTGGCGTCCATTGCAATCCGCTAGGCGGTAGGGTCGGAGCGTTTCCCCGGCTGGCGTTCAGTGATGGGACTTTCTCAGTTTTACTGGGGTTGCCACTGCCACTGCCACTGCCACTATCCCTTTGTCCCTAGTCTCTAAGGTAATGCTTGAGGCTTGGGAGGCCGTTCTTGCAACGCATCGGGCTTGTGAACCCTTTATTGCGCGCTATTTTGCTCACCTCAGGCATGGAGCGGACTTGCCAGCGGCCGTTCCGCAGACCTTGAATCGGGGTTGAGGCCGGACTGGTCGTTCTCAATCCGCAACGATTGCAGCCTTCCGTTTCTCCTTCCTTCGTTTCAACAACAAAAAAAACTCATCGTTCCGTCAAATTTACTCAATTTTCAAGCGCCACTCCCTGTCGCATCATGGGCCTGACCAAATAAAAGCCATTCATGGTGCTCATGCAAACCAGAGGAGATATCGAGATGAATCATGCTGTGCGCTCGCCGATTGCGATTGAAGAATTTGACCGCAGCTATTTTCAGCAGGAAACCGACGAGGTTTTTGCCTTGCCTCCCGAGTGTTTTACCTCGGAAGCGTTTTTTCAGTTTGAACTGAATGCTGTGTGGAAGAAGCAGTGGTTCTGTGTGGGCCGTGCAACCGACATCCCCAATGCCGGTGACTTCTTCACCTTTGATGTAGGCAATGATGCCTTGTTCGCCATTCGCACGCGTGAAGGCGGGATCAATGTCCTGTCCAACGTCTGTCGCCACCGCAATATGCTGTTGCTGGAAGGGGCGGGGAATGTACGTCGCATCAGTTGCCCCCTGCATGCCTGGGTGTACAACATGGAAGGTGAACTGGTTTCGGCTCCCGGCCTGACGGATACTGACGCCAGTTTCGACCCCAAGAGTGTCTGTCTGCCCAAGATCCGCACCGAGGTCTGGGAAGGCTTCATCTTCATCAACTATGACGCCACCGCGCCCGCTTTGCATACCCGTCTGGGTAATCTGGGCAAGCAGTTGGCCAACTACCGCATGGCCGAACTGAAGTCCTCGGAACCCTTGAAGATGGAGAGCTTCGACTGGAACTGGAAGATCTTCAATGACGAGTGCTATCACTGCAGCTTTTTGCACGCCTCGTCCTGGGGAGGCATGTATGAAACCAATCCGGACCGGGTGGATGAAACCGCTGTCTTTAATGATGTGCCCAATGGCATTGTGTCCTACAACCTCATCTCCACACATAGAGATGCTGCACCCACCCATACCGGCTCCATTTTGCAGCCGCCCATGGATGGCTTGACCGACCAGGAACGTACCCAGCTTTCCTACGTGACGGTGGCCCCCAACCTGTTGCTGGTGGCCATGCCCGACAAGGTCAAGTATTTCATGTGGTTGCCCAAAAGTGCCCAGCAGTCCACCTATGGTGTGTCCTGGATGTACCCGCAAGCCACGCTGGAGCGTGAGGACCACAAAGAGAAGTTCGATCAGGAACACGACGATCTGTACCCCGTCATGATCGAGGATCTGTTTGCCTGGCGTCGTTCGCATCAAGGCATGCAGTCCAACTTTGCGTCCCGTGGCCGTTTGACCAACGAAGAGCTGGTCATCAAGCGTTTGCAGAACTGGCTGATCGATCTGTACCGCGCCGAAGAGCGTCGTGCGGACGAACAAAGCCGGGTGTTGCCGATCAGAGCGATCGCCTAAGGGAGCAGGAGCCGCATCATGCAGCAAACTTTGCAAACACGCGTGCTGAAGAAAACCAGGCTCTCGGACCGTGTCGTCGGTCTGACCCTGGGTTTGCAAAACGGGGCCGAGTTTCCCGCCTGGGAGCCGGGGGCCCATATTGAGTTGGAGCTGGCGGTCTCGCAGAGCGAGCCGCTATACCGTCAGTATTCCCTGTGTGGCCAGCAGGCCAACACCCGTGAATGGCAGATTGCCGTTCTGAAAGAGGACGCGGGGCGAGGGGGCTCGGCCTACATCCATGAAGTGTTGCAAGAAGGGGATGCGCTGGCTGTCAGTCTGCCGAAAAACCACTTCCCCTTTGCTGCCAACAAGAAGTGCTTTTTTATTGCCGGTGGCATAGGCATCACGCCTATTGTGCCCATGGTTCAGGCGGCTGCAGCCGCTGGCCTGGACTGGCATCTGTTGTATCTGGCCAGAAACGCAGCAGATTTTATTTTTCTGCAAGAACTGCAGCAGGTGGACGGCCAGCGCATCACCACGCATGCCTCCAATCAGGACGGCCTGTTTGATCTGCAAGGAGCATTGAAAGCGCTGGATGCACAAACCGTCGTCTATTCCTGCGGTCCGCAGCCGTTGCTGACGGCCTTGGAAAACTATCAACAGGAACAGGCCGACAGTGGCTGGCAACTGGTGCTGGAGCGTTTCTCGGTGGAGACCGATCCAGCCATGCTGCAGGGCAAGAGCTTTACCGTGACGTTGCAAAAATCGGGCAAACGCATTGCGGTAGCCGGGGATGAAACGATTCTGGCGGCCTTGAAACGGGAAGGCATACGGGTCAAGTGCTCATGCCAGAACGGAACTTGCGGGACTTGTGAAACTGGGGTGATTGCCGGTCTGCCGGAGCATCGTGATTTTGTGCTGTCTGAGCAGGAACGCCAGCTCAATGAAACCATGATGATTTGTGTTTCGCGTGCCGTGTCGGCTGAATTGGTATTGGATCTATAACAATAAACAGGAGAAACACCATGAAGAAAGTGGTGGTTACAGGCGGTTCGGGCCGTGTGGGCTCGTACGTCGTACAGCAATTGATGCAGACCATGGATGTGGTCGTGGCGGACTTAAAGCCCAGCCAGCATCAGGTTTCCTTTGTGCAAACCGATGTGATGGATCTGGACGCGGTTCGTGCCGCGACCAAGGATGCGGACGCGGTTATTCACTTGGCCGCTATCGATTTTGACTGGAAAGCGCCCGAGGAGCAGTACATCAATGTGAATGTACGAGGCACTTGGCATGTACTACAAGCTTGTCGGGAAAATGGCGTAAAAAAAGTGGTGCTGTGTTCCAGCATCTCCGCCTGCGGCCTGTCGGAAATGCGGGCGGACTGGAAGCCCCAGTATCTGCCCGTGGATGAAGCTCACGACAACAAACCTTATCAGGCTTACAGCGTCAGCAAAATCATGATGGAGCAGATGGCCAAGAGTTTCAGCGAGGCCACGGATATGGAGATTATCTGCCTGCGTCCGCTGGCCGTGGTGTTGCCCGAAACCATTCACGAATATATCCAGTTTGTGGACAGCCCCGACCGTAACTGGCTGTTTTATTACATCTGGGCAGCGGACTTGGCACGCGCCTTTGAGGCGGCCGTGAATCTGCAAGGTCTGCGCTACGGCGTGTTTTTCATCAGCGCAGACGATAGTTCCCACCCCCTGGCAACGACAGACTGGTATCAGCAGATTATTGGTCCTGTGCCTGAAATCAAGAACCCGCGCTGGTATCAGAACAATCCTCGTGCTTCTATTTTCAGCAGCCAGGCCGCCAAGGAAATTCTGGGATGGCAGCCAAGTACGGATTTCCAGCACCTGCGTGAGCAATACGCGGTGGAAAAAGACCTGGCCTGACGGGCCCAGGTACCCATGATGAATAATTTGAACACGGAGACTTGAGCATGACGGGTATTAAAACCGGTACGCTGGATTGGACAGGCGACAACCCTTTTATTTATTTAAAGACCGACCCTGAGCAGGATTGGTCGTCCTTGTCCCTGTATTTTCGCATTGCCAGCTCGGCTTATGGCAGCGGCCAGGCCATTCTGGTTCTGGACAAGCCCTACGAGGACGGACAGGACAATGACGCGCGTTTGCTGATCACGGACAACCAGCCCTTGGCCCACTATCTGGTGCAGGATTTTGTGCGCCATTTCGGCCTGTTTCGCAAGGCGGTGGCGCTGGACAGGTTGCAGGTGTTTGATGACGGCGTTTTTCAGACGGTGAACCGTTTCCCGGAACTGGTCAGCGAGTCTGTGACCTCCGCCCGTGCTGGTCTGACGGTGGAGTTGCAATGGCATCAAATGACGCAACCAGCTATTTGCGTGGATCTGCCGCAAAGCCAGACCCAAACCCAGAAGCACGAAATGATGTGTGTGTTTCACCCGGCGCAGCAAGCCAAGGTGCTGATCAATGGCACGGCCTTGCCGGGCAACACCATCGAGCGTGACTTTAACGGCTCGCGTGCGCAGTCCGCCAGTCTGGCGAACAGCGAGACCTGGGTGCGTGTGGCATAAGGAGACGAGATGGCTCAGCATGTAGAGACACAGGCTCTGGCCGTGATGCCAGCCTGGACGGGGGTGCGGTCCCTGCAATCCATTTTGCCTTCGCAAGACCGCCTGGTCTTGCATGCCGGGCCACCGTTTCGGGATGCGCAGGAACTGCCTGCTGCGATACGAAACTCGGTCCTGATTGGCATACTGTACGAGGGGTGGGCCACGAGCAAGCAAGAGGCGCAAGCCTTGCTGGAGGCGGGCGGCGTGCAGCTGGCCCCCGCTCAGGATTATGGGGTGGTCGTGCCGCTGGCCGGCGTTGCGACACCGTCCATGTGCCTGATCGAGGTCAGCGACAGCAATCGGCCCGAGAACAAAAAATACTCGGTGTTCAATGAGGGCATGCAGTGGTGCACTCGACTGGGTATTTTTGCTGATGAGATGGTGCTGCATCTGCGTTGGCTGCATCAGGATTTGGGTGCACGGCTGGCCGCGCAGTTCCAGGGGCCGGTAGAACTGGCACCCATCGTTCAGGCGTCCTTGCTAAATGGTGATGATGGCCATGCGCGGACCCTGCATGCTTCCCGGCAACTGGCCGACATTATTGTCTCCTGGGGCATCAATGATGAGGCCAGTCAGACTTTCCTGCATGGCGCGATGGCCTGGGCATTGAATTACTGGATGGCGGCCAGCGCGCTGATCCTGGCATATCAGACACCTGCCGATGGCGCTAACGCCATTGTTAAAGTGGGGGGCAATGGTTTGCGTTTTGGTTTGCAGCTGGCCGGCTCCACGAGCTGGTTGGTGACGGATGCTCCTGTCATTGCGGGCAATAAAGAGCCCGGCCATGAGCAGGCGAACGCACTGGGTGCCTTGGGTGACAGTGCCGTGGTGGATTTTGTGGGACTGGGTGGTCAGTGTCTGGATCTGGCCAGTCTCAGTGCCAGAAATCTGCAGGCATTCCTGCCCTCGGATTATCTGACGCGTCAAAGTTTGTTCTTGAAGACTCGCTTGCCTTTTCTGGCCGGACGCCCCGGCATTACCGATTTTGCGCAAGTGATGGCCAGCAATACCGGACCGTTGGTGCTGCTGGGCATGATTGACGGTGCTGGCGAGCGTGGTCGTGTTGGCGGCGGGGTGGCGACGGTGGACGCCTCTTTATTGCAGGCTCTCAAGGAGTGGCACAATGAAACGACAGTGGTTTAAGCTGCCTTTGCATCAATTGCTGCATGCTCTGCATTCGGGTCAGGCCAGTCTGCCCGAGATCGTGGCCTCGTTCTATGAGCGTATCGCCCTACGTGATGACAAGATCGGCGCCTGGCAGTATTTGATTGATCAAGAAGACTATCTGGCCGAATACGAAAGTCGCAGCGATTTTTACAAGGCCTCGCCCTTGATGGGCCTGCCCTTTGCGGTCAAGGACGTGATTGACACGGCGGGCATTCCCACTAGCATGGGATCGGCCATTCACCAGGATCGGATTCCAGACATGGATGCTTCCTGTGTTACCGCAATCAAAGCGGCAGGCGGCATCTTGATGGGCAAGACGGTCACGACCGAGTTTGCTTACTTTCAGGCAGGCAAGACAAACAACCCGCATGATGCCGAGCGCACACCCGGTGGTTCGTCCAGCGGCTCTGCTGCCGCTGTCGCTGATTTCATGGTGCCGGTCGCCTTTGGCACACAGACGGCGGCCTCGGTCATACGACCCGCCTCTTATTGCGGTTGCACAGGCTATGTAGGCACCCGCAATGAGTTTTCCTTACGCAATATTCAGCCCTTGGCGCAGTCGCTGGATTCGCTGGGGATACTCAGCAATGATGTGCTGGATACGCTTTTGCTGCGTAATCTGCTATTGCACAAACCGTTGAATCTGGCGGCGCCAGGCACCCAGAGCAGCAGTGTGTTCACGATGTTTACCGGCCAGGCACTGGGCGAGGTTCAAGACAAGATGCTGGAGACCCTCCAGGCCTGCCAGCAGGATCTGATCGGGCAGGGGCATCAGTGTGTGGATTTTCCCTTGCAGGACAGCATTGTTGAGCTGACGTCATTGCACGCCCAGATCATGGCTTACGAGGTGGCGCGCAATCTGGTGTATGAACAACAGCACCATGACAGCTTGAGTGCCCATGTGCAGTCCTTGATTCGTATGGGACTGGCTTTTCCCTACAAGGACTACATCGCGGCCTTGCGGCGGGCGGATACACTCAAACAGCGGCTGCTGGACTGGTTCGAACAGGCAGGGGCGGATTTCATCCTGGCACCTGCGGCAGCAGGGATAGCGCCTTGTAAAACCGAGGGCACCGGGGCGCCATTCATGAGCCGGGCCTGGCAACTGTTGGGCTTGCCCGTGGTCTCCCTGCCTTTGGGTTATGCCCAGAAAATGCCGATGGGCTTGCAGTTGATCGGCAAGCCGCATCAGGATGATGATTTGCTGCTGCAGGCGCTGCAGTTTCAGCAACATTTTCTAAGTACGGATTCGGTTCTGGCCGTGTAATTTCCTGTTTTCTTTTTTCTTTTGAACGCTCTGTAAAAACAGAGCGTTTTTTTTGACGCTGCGCTTTTACAGTTTAGGCAGTAAGTATTTTTCCAATAAGCACTTCAAACCGTAGAGTGCTCCGCCGATAATCGCCGCAATGGCCAGAAAGTCGGCGCTGAACACACTTTGTTCCTTATCGGCCAGTTCCATATAGATGTGTTCGTTAGCGGGTCGCGCGTAGGTCATGGGAATGGAAGGCCTGGGCAAGTCCGCCTGCAGGACCAGATAGTTGCCATTCGGGCCTGCCTGCAACAGAAGCGTGTCGACCGGGGTGGGGGCCAAACCATTGCTGTTTCCCAGTTCGCACAGTGTCCGGGCTCCTTGCGCCCAGTTGTCCTGGCTGTCCGGACAGTAGGCCTGAATGCTGTAGCCGTTGCTGAACTGCACCGTCAGCCACCCTTGGACGTGCGAGGCGGGGTCGCTGCTTACAGTTACGTTGGTCAGGCTGACAGTGGTCATGGTGCAAATTCCTTGGCAGTGCAAACGCGCTTTTCAGTCTGCTTAGGGCAAGGACTCAGTCTATATTTGATGCGCGCTTCAACAGGCTATTCTATAGAAGCTGGCATGGGAATATGGCTTTAGGTATAGATAGAATCACCTTGAGAAGACTGGCTTTTAATGTAAATCAAATTGTTTCGTAAAAAAACAGCCCTGCAAAGCAGGGCTGTTGATAGCGGAAAGCTGGCAAAAGAGGGAAAGCCTAGCTGGCGCTTGCCTTGCCCATGTTGATAGCCGGTTTGGCATCATGGGCCGGTTCGGTGTGATAGCGACGTAGCGGCTTGTTGGCCGTTTCGGGCATCAGAACCGTAACCCAGAAAAAGCACAATACCGCGACGATCGTGACGTAAAAAGCCGGAGCCAGGTAGCTGCCAGTCTGGGTGGTCAGCCAGATGGCCAGGTAGGGCGCCGTACCGCCAAAAATGGCGAAGGTGATGTTGTAGCACATGCTGGAGGCGGTATAGCGCATGTCGGTGGGGAACATCTCCGAGAGCAAGGTCACGGCCACGACACTGGCGGCCACCTGCCCGATACCAATGATCAGCATGCCGAAAATGGCCGCTTCCAGGGACGCTCCTTTGCTGACGATCATGTAGGCCGGTATGGTGAACAGTGCATGCCAGACAGCGGCAAACTGCATCATGCGACGGCGGCCCACCCGGTCCGAGATCACGCCGGCAATGGGGGTCAGGGCGGTGACAAACAGCAGGGCCACCATGTTCGCGGTCAGGGACTGGACCGAGGACAAGCCAATGACCGTGCGCAAAAAGGTGTTCATGTAGGTGGAGAAGATATAGAAAGACAGGGCGTACAGCACAATGAAGCCGCCCAGCTTCACAATATTGGAACCCTCTGCCTTGAATACCTGGGAGGCGCTGTAGCTGAGCTGCCCTTTCTTCTCTGCACGCATCTGTTGAAACTCGGGCGATTCGGCCAGATGATCGCGGATGAAGAAGGCCACAATACCCATGGGGATGGCCAGCAGGAAGATGATCCTCCAGCCCCAGTCACCCATGGCGTCGGTACCCACAATCGCAGCCAGACCGGCACTGATACCGGCAGCCAGCGCAAATGCAAAGTACGTGGCGCCAGACATGGCCCAGGCGTAGGAATTACGCTTGTTCATGGGGCTGTGCTCAACCGTGTAGATGGTGGCGCCTGTGTATTCGCCACCGGCCGACAGCCCCTGGATACAGCGGATGATAATCAGCAAAACCGGTGCCCAGATACCAATACTGTCATAAGTTGGAATCATGCCAATGGCCGCGGTCGAGCCGGACATCAGCAAGACGGTCAGGGCCAGGATTTTCTTGCGGCCAATCCGGTCGCCCAGTCTGCCGAAATAGATGCCGCCTAGAGGCCGCACAATAAAGGACACCAGGAATACCGCAAAGGTGGCCAGCAAGCCGGCCATCTTGTCTTCCGAAGGGAAGAAGTTCTGTGCAATGTAAACGGCCATATAGCCGAACAAGGCAAAGTCAAACCATTCAACGATCGTGCCGGCCGCTGAGCCCATCATTACTTTTTTAATGTGACCGGTCTCGGTATGTTCCGATTCGGCCACCGTGTTTGCCCTTTGCATACTTATGTCTCCTCAAGTATTGGGACTATCTGTTTTTTGAAATCAAACCCTGTGGGGGTAGCTGGTTTTTTATTATTTACTGGCGTGTGTGGCTGTCTTTTATTCGTATTGGTATTGGTTGGATGCTCGATCAGAGCACCGGCTGCAACAGGATGAGTTCCTCCTTTTTGTAGGGCTGGGCATCCGGTCCTGGCCTGCTTGCAAAGCGCCATCCAGTGCGTGCTAGATAAGCTAATCCTCTGCCAATCGCTTGTCCATTCACTATTCACGCACTATTATTGACCGCGATGTTATCAATCTAAAATATGAGCAAAATCATGATTCCCGCACGCCTGGATTTGCATCATCTGCGGGCCTTTAAAACGGTGGCCGAACAGTTGCATTTCAAAAAGGCGGCCGAGCTGCTGCATATCACGCAGCCAGGGCTGACGCGCATCATCAAAAAGCTGGAAGATGATTTGCAGGTGGATCTGTTTGAGCGCAGCACCCGCCAGGTCCGGCTCACGGCGGCTGGTTTTTTGCTGCTGCAGGAAATTGAACAGGTGTTCGTGCATCTGGAGCGCGGCATCGAGTTGGCTCAGAAAGCCAAGTTTGGCGATATTGGGCATCTGATCATTGCCTACAATGACTATGCGGTGCAGGACGTGCTGCCCAGAACGCTGGAACATTTCAAGCAGCAATATTCAAACATCACAACCGATTTGTTATATATGCCCACGCAGCAGCAAATTCAGGGCTTGCAGCAAGGCAGTCTGGACCTGGGTTTTGGCTTTGCCTTCTCGGATGATCCCGAAGAGCTGGGCGTGCAGTGGAAGCCTGTGTGTCATGATGACCCGATTGTGCTGTTGCAAAGCGATCATCCCTTGGCCCGGGAAAAGTCCATCCCCTTGGTCGAGCTGGCCCATGAGCGGTTTGTGGTGGGCAGCAAGACACACTGGCAGGTCTGGCGCCGCTACTTTTATTCATTGTGCCGACATGCCGGTTTTCACCCCAACTCTGTGCAGGAAGCCAGCACTATTACCGGCATCATGAGCATGGTGGCGGCCAATATTGGCATCGCCATTTTGTCGCAATCCTTGCGCAAATATGTACACCGTGATCTGGTGGCGATTGATCTGGATTTGTCCGGGCAGCATCCGCAATCCTTTATCAACATCATGTGGCAGGAAAGCAATGCCAATCCTTGCGTGCCTTTATTCATCCAGACCATTACCTCGGAGCTGATGACGGCGCGAGCCTGAGGCTTGAGTATTTCTCATGGACCCTTGATGAGCGGTCATGATGCAGGGCGGGCTGTTTTGCTACAGTGCAGTTTTTAAACCCGTCCCCTGCTATGAGTACTTCCACAATACAGTTTGGCCTGGATCACGTCATGCTACGTGTGCTGGACCTGGACCGATCGCTGGCTTTTTATCGCGATGTTCTGGGCATGCAGGTAGTGCGTCACACGGATTATGAATCCGGCCGTTTCACCAATGTCTTTCTCAGCTTTGACCCGAGCACGCAGTCCAGCCTGGAACTGACCTGGAACTGGGATCAAGACGAACCTTATGAAAAAGGCGGGGCGTTCGGTCATCTGGCCCTGATGGTCAGGGACGTGCATCAGGCAGTGGATTATCTGCAGGAGCAGGGGGTCAGAATCAAAACCCCACCCAAGCAGATGAGTCATGGCAAACGTACGATTGCTTTCGTATTTGATCCCGACGACTACCTGATTGAGCTGGTGGAGCCGCTGGCTTAGGCCTGACCGGCGCATTGGGAAGGCCAGGCGGCCGGCCTGCTTGGTGTGCCGGCTTAATGCACCCAATAAAACAAAGACCATGCACCGTTGCGGTGATGGTCTTTGTTGCGTTTGATGCGTACGGGCTAAACGCGCGCTCTGCCTTACAGCCCTAGCGAGCCCCACATATCATCCACTTTCTTTTTGGTGGACTCATCCATTTTGATCGGTGTGCCCCATTCGCGCTGGGTTTCTCCCGGCCACTTGTTGGTGGCATCCATGCCCATCTTGCCACCCAGTCCCGAGACGGGCGAAGCAAAGTCCAGGTAGTCGATAGGGGTGTTCTCGACCAGCACAGTATCGCGCACCGGGTCCATGCGGGTGGTCATGGCCCAGATCACTTCCTTCCAGTCGCGGGTGTTGACGTCCTCGTCCACGACCACGATGAACTTGGTGTACATGAACTGGCGCAGAATGCTCCAGACCCCGAACATCACGCGTTTGGCGTGGCCCGCGTACTGCTTGCGTATGGACACCACAGCCAGGCGGTAGCTGCAGCCTTCGGGTGGCAGATAGAAGTCCACGATTTCGGGCAGTTGCTTGCGCAGCAACGGTACAAAGACTTCGTTCAGCGCGACACCCAGAACAGCAGGCTCATCAGGTGGTTTGCCGGTATAGGTGCTGTGATAGATCGGGTTGCGACGCATGGTAATGCGCTCGACCGTAAAGACCGGGAACCAGTCCTGCTCATTGTAGTAACCAGTGTGGTCGCCATAAGGGCCTTCCAGCGCCATTTCGTAGTGGCTGTCGGCAGGCGGTTTCATGCCTTCAGGCACGTCGGGTGTCAGGGCGTCCGGGTGATTGCTGGGCAGGATATGGCCTTCCAGCACAATTTCGGCCCAGGCAGGCACGGACAAGTCGCTGCCCAGTGCCTTGGCAACTTCGGTGCGTGAGCCGCGCAACAGCCCGGCAAACTGATATTCGGACAGGCTGTCCGGGACAGGTGTGACCGCCCCCAGAATGGTGGCAGGGTCTGTCCCCAGAGCAACCGCAATCGGGAAGGGTTTGCCGGGATTTGTCAGGGCGTGGTCGCGAAAGTCCAGTGCTCCGCCGCGATGGGACAGCCAGCGCATGATCAGCTTGTTGCGACCAATCAGTTGCTGGCGGTAAATGCCCAGATTCTGGCGCTTGGCATGTGGGCCTTTGGTAATGACCAGACCCCAGGTCAACAAGGGAGCGACGTCACCAGGCCAGCACAGTTGCAAGGGAATCTGGTTTAGGTCCACATCCTTGCCTTCCAGTACGACTTCCTGGCAGGCAGGAGAGCGTACGTGCTTGGGGCTCATGTCCCACAAGGCGGATTTGAGCATGGACACTTTGGACAGTGCATCGCGCATGCCGGTGGGGGCTTGCGGTTCTTTCAGATTGGCCAGTAGTTCGCCTGTGTCGCGTAATGCCGACACCTCTTGCGCGCCCATCCCCCAGGCAACGCGTTGCGGCGTACCGAACAAATTGGCCAGGACCGGCATGGCGGCCTTGACGCCTTGATGCTGGGCATTCTCAAACAAGAGTGCCGGTCCACCGGCACGCAGTACCCGGTCACTGATTTCAGTCATTTCCAGCGAGGTGGAAACGGGCTGCGTAATCCGCTTCAGATCGCCCCTGGCTTCCAGTTGGGCAATAAAGTCTCTCAAGTCACGGTATTTCACAGAAGAACGGGGCTCCGCTTGCAGATATTTTGGTTAAGACCTTGAACAGGTTCTAAGGTTAACATCGGGCAGTTAGCAATACTAAGGATGAACCCATGGGCTTCCAAGATATGGACTATGTACTTAGTCGCTCAGCCCGTACCCTGACGTATCGCATCGGCGAGTTTGTACATGTGTGTGCCATGTATCTGGGCATAGCCGTACTGGTGACGATTGCAGCCTGTGTGGTTGTACCTTCCATGCGTGCTCAGTTTAACCAGCTTTATACCGGTCTCGTGCAAACCCTGCGCCCCGAGGCGGTCAAATACGATGCGTACAGTCTGGCGGTCTGGCCGGCAGACACGAGTCAGCCGGCCCTGTCTGAAGATGGCCAGGATTTGACCCAGACGGAACAGCAGCAGGCGGTTTCTGCCTATCAGGGCTTTATGAAAAATCTGCGTGCCTCGGTGACGGGGCAGCCCATCGCAGGCGTGACAGCCGCCCAGCAGCAGGCCTTGCGCAGCTACCTGGCGCGCAAGTACAAGATCGCCTATTCGGTATCCGGGGCCCTGATCCACACGGCTTTTATTGTGGGCAAGGAAAAGAACCTGGACCCACAACTGATTCTGGCCGTCATCGCCATTGAGTCACGTTACAACCCCTATGCAGAAAGTCATGTGGGGGCCCAAGGGCTAATGCAGGTCATGACTAAAGTCCATAAAGAGAAGTTTGATATCTATATGGAGGGCACGCTGGCGGTATTGAGCCCTGAGGCCAATATCCGGGTGGGCGGTCAGATTTTGTCCGACTGTATCCGTCGCCGTGGTTCCATTGAAGGGGGACTAGCCTGTTATGTGGGGGCCACCGGCCCCAGCGATGGTGGTTACGGGGCCAAAGTGCTGGCAGAGCGTCGCCGTATTGCCCTGGCCTCCGGTATCCCGGTCCGGACACGCTAGGCGGTCCGGATGGGAGGTAACGAGTGTCTGGGCGTCTGAGGGCCGGGCCCAGAGCGGGGCTTAGCGGCCCAGGAACTGGCCCAGACGACTGATTGCCTCTTGCAGGCGGTCCATGCCGGTGGCATAGGACAGGCGCAAGGTATAGGGCGCGTGAGCGGTGCCAAAGTCTCGGCCCGGTACCGCTGCCACACCGGCCTCGTGCAGCAATTGCTGCGAGAACGCATCGCTGTCCTGGCTGTATTCACGGATATCCGTATAGATATAGAAAGCGCCATCCGGGCGGACAGGCACGCGCAGACCCAGACGCTCCAGCTCGGGCAGCAGGTAGTCCCGCCGTTGCTTGAAAGCCAGACGGCGTTCTTCGTAGATCGCCATGGTTTCCGGCTCAAAGCAGGCCAGGGCGGCATGCTGGGCCAGTGAGGGGGCGCAGATTGCCAGGCTGGCGGCCATGCGCTCGCAGGCTTCGGTCATCCAGGAGGGCAGGATCAGCCAGCCCAGACGCCAGCCCGTCATGTGGAAGTACTTGGAAAAGCTGTTAATAACAATAATGTCCTGATCCAAGGTCAAGGCGCTGAGGGGCGCCTGTTCGTAAAACAGACCCAGATAAATCTCGTCCATGATGATAAAGCCATCACGGGCGCGCACTTCCTTGATCAGCTCTTGCAGGGCTGGGCGGGAAATCGTGGCACCTGTCGGATTGTTGGGCGAGGCAATCAGCACGCCGCGCGTGTTGGGACCCCAATGATCGCGAATGTGCTGGGCGCTCAGTTGAAAGCGTCCTTCTGCCGAGGCGGGGATCAGACGGGCTGTGCCGCCCGCTGCCATGATGAAGTTCTGGTTGGCCGGGTAGGAGGGGTCGGGCATCAGCACTTCATCGCCGGGATTGATCAGGGCCAGGGTCGCCAGTGACAGGGCGCCCGAAGCCCCTGCCGTGACCACGATGCGAGACGGGTCGACACGGGCCTGGAACTGCTGTTCGTAATACAGGGCGATGCGCTCGCGCAAGGCGCTCAAGCCCGCTGGGGCGGTGTACTGGCCCAGGCCTTGATTGCTGGCCTGATGCAGCGCATCGACCACGGCTTGCGGGGCGGTAAAGTCCGGTTCACCTATGCCCAGGCTGATAATGTCGCGGCCCGTGGCCTTTAAGGCATTGGCCTGTTTGAAGAGTTCAACAGCATGAAAAGGAAGAACGTGTTCGGTACGACTGGCGAGGCGGGACATACGGCAAATCTCGGGTAAAAAGTGTATTGTAGGACCTTGCTCAAAAGGGCGTCAGGTGGCTGTGGCAGGTGCGCATGCTCAAGAAGGGTGCAAGCCGGCGGGCCAGTTGGCCTCAAGTGTAGGTTTGTTGCAGGAAAAGTCTATGGTTTCTTCGTCCAGGCGTGCATTTTTGATGGGTCGTCGTCCTCCCCAGACGGCCTGGCAGTCATTTTGTTCGCGTCTGAAAGCCCGGGTTCAGGGCGAGTGGTCCTTGCTCAGTGCGGAGCCGGATCATGAACAGGCGCGCCTGGAGCCGGCTTCCAGCGCGGACGTGCATATGGTGTTGACGCTGGCCGCCGAGTATGGGGTCACGGTGTGTCTGGAGGGTGTGCCGCAGGCTAGCGAGACGGATGGTCCGGTGATTGTTCTGGCTCCGGGTCGACAAATGGCACGCTGCGACCGTCTGGAACCCAACTCCAATCGCTGGTTTGTTCAGCCGGGTTGTTTGCTCGGAGAGATGGAGGCCAAAGGCTTTCAGGGGCTTGCCACTGCGCCTGCCGGCATGACGGTGGCCGCCTGGCTGGCTGACCGTCGTCAGCATGATTGGCCCAGTGGTCGTACGGCGTTGTCGGGTGTTCTGCATTGCTCGGTCATTCTGGCGGACAACACACAAGCGGCGCTGGGCCCCTTCGGACAGGACAACCGTAACCCTCTGGACAGCCTGCGTATGCAGCAGTTGATCCCCGCTTTGTTTCGCTTGATGGGCGAGCCCGACACGCAGGCCCTGCGTCAGGAGCATTGGCCCTGCCGTTACCGCCTGGATGCGCTCGAACCACGTGACGGCGATGGCATCAATCTGGCGCATCTGATGTTGGGCCACGGTGGTGATCTGGCCTGGGTGGAGTGGCTGGTGCTGGATGAGACCGTGCTTAGTGGCTCGGACCCGCAAGACTGGTCCTGGCCCAATCAGGAGCAGCCGTGGCAGGCCCAGGATGTGGATAGCCGCATCAAGGCCCTGTTTGATCCCACCGACCGCTTTTCTTATCCTGGCCAGATGCTGTGAGTTTGTCCTGGCCCGTGCTTGACCCCTGATGTAACTCAAGGGCTAGAATGGTTCCTGCCTGGGCCGCAAAGGCTCGGCAAGGCGACCGGGATGGAGGCTGTCAGCAGGGCAGATGAGGGCAGACGGTTTGAACAGGCTGCAGGTCTGTTTGAATGGACGCTGTTAGACAATGGCCGCTTTCAGGCGATCCCGGTCCGTTTTAAATGGATTTTTGAGTGGGTAACAGCATGGACGCCAATTTTCGGAAAGCAGCTCTGGAATATCATGAACAGGGCAGGCCCGGAAAGCTTTCGGTCACGCCGACCAAGCAATTATCGAACCAGCGGGATCTGGCGCTGGCGTATTCGCCCGGGGTGGCAGCCGCTTGTGAAGAAATCGTCAAGGACCCACAAAACGCCTTTCGCTATACCGGGCGGGGCAATCTGGTCGGCGTCATCTCCAACGGTACCGCCGTGCTGGGTTTGGGAAATATCGGCGCCCTGGCCTCCAAGCCCGTCATGGAAGGCAAGGCCGTGCTGTTCAAGAGCTTTGCCGGTCTGGATGTGTTTGACATCGAGATCAATGAAACCGATCCCGACAAGCTGGTCGACATCATCGCGGGTCTGGAGCCGACCTTTGGCGGCATCAACCTGGAAGACATCAAGGCGCCCGAGTGCTTTGAAGTCGAGCGCAAGCTGCGCCAGCGCATGAGCATTCCTGTTTTTCATGACGATCAGCATGGCACGGCCATTTGCGTCACCGCTGCCTTTCTGAACGGCTTGAGCGTGGTTGAAAAAGACATCAAGCAAGTCAAGGTGGTGACGTCCGGTGCGGGTGCGGCGGCCCTGGCCTGCCTGGACCTGATGATTGATATGGGGCTGCCACTGGAAAATATCTGGGTTACGGATATTGATGGCGTGCTCTACGAAGGTCGCTCCGGCAATCCTGTGCCCGAACTGGCCCGTTTTGCCAAGCAGACCGATGCCCGTACCCTCAGTGAGGTGATCGAGGGGGCCGATGTATTCCTGGGGCTGTCCGCCGGTGGCGTACTCAAGCCCCAGATGCTGGAGAAGATGGCGGCCCGACCGTTGATTCTGGCTCTGGCCAACCCCAATCCCGAGATCCTGCCGGAAGACGCCCACGCCGTGCGTGATGATGTGGTCATGGCAACCGGCCGGTCGGACTATCCGAATCAGGTCAACAATGTATTGTGCTTCCCCTACATCTTCCGTGGGGCGCTGGACGTGGGGGCCACCACCATTACGCGGGGCATGGAAAAAGCCGCTGTGCAGGCCATTTGCCAGTTGGCACGCGAAGAGCAGGATGAGGGCGTTGCGGCTGCCTATGGGCTGGAAGAGGTCTCTTTCGGTCCGTCCTTCTTCATTCCTCGTCCCTTTGATTCGCGTCTGATTGTGCGTATTGCTCCGGCCGTGGCCAAAGCGGCGATGGAAGAGGGCGTGGCGACCCGTCCCATAGCGGACTTGAACAACTACATTTATCAGCTACGCCAGTTTGTTTATAAATCCGGCTCCTTCATGAAGCCAATTTATTCACTGGCTCGGGGGCTGGTGCAAGATGGTGCCAAATCCCGTGTGGTCTTTAGTGAAGGCGAGGACGAACGCGTCCTGCGCGCCGTACAGATTATTGTGGATGAGGGGTTGGCCAGTCCCATCTTGGTGGGCCGTCCCGCTGTCTTGCAACAGCGCATTGAACGTTATGGTCTGCGTCTGCGTCTGGGCATTGACGTGGAGGTGACCAACCCCGAACAGGACGATCGCTTCCACCGTTACTGGACCAGTTACTGGGAAATCATGTCGCGTCGCGGTATCAGCAAAGAGATGGCTCGCGTGGAAATGCGGCGTCGCCCGACCCTGATCGGGGCCATGATGCTGCATCTGGGCGATGCCGATGGCATGATCTGTGGCACAGTGGGACGTTACGAAAATCACCTGGAACTGGTGGACCAGGTCATTGGCAAAGCACCGGGTGTCAAAACCTATGCTGCCATGAATATTTTATTGCTCAGTGAGCGCAGTGTGGCCCTGACCGATACGCACATTAACCACGATCCCGATTCGGACCAGGTGGCCGAGATCACCCTGGCGGCAGCGCGTAAAATGCGCCAGTTCAATATCGAACCCAAGGTGGCTCTGCTGTCCAGTTCCAATTTCGGGACCAATAATTCGCCCGCAGCGGTCACCATGCGCGGTGCGCTGGAGCGCGTGCGCCAGCTCGACCCCAGCCTGGAAGTGGATGGTGAAATGCACGGCGACTGCGCTCTGGATGAAAAGGCCCGTCATCAGATCCTGCCGACCTCGGCCCTGAGCGGCGAGGCCAATCTGCTGGTCTGCCCGAACGTGGAAGCGGGCAATATTGCCTACAACCTGCTCAAGACGGCTGCGGGTGGTAACGTGGCAATTGGCCCTTTCCTGCTGGGAGCCCGGGCACCGGTTCATATCATGACCTCGACCTCGTCAGTGCGCCGTATCGTCAATATGACGGCCGTCACGGTGGTGGATGCCAACGTCGCTACTGAAGGCTGATACGGATCATGATTCAGCGCTCACCCGCCCCGCTGGCCTTGATCCTGAACGGGGGCGGGGCGCGCGGCGCGTATCAGGCCGGGGTGCTGGCCGGCCTGCTGGAGCTGCTGGACCCGGAGCGCAACCCCCAGTTCAGCAATCCTTTCGATATTATTTGCGGCTCGTCGGCCGGTTCCATCAATGCGGCCGGTCTGGCCTGCCGCGCAGATAAACCGCACGAAGCTGTCGACCATATACAACAGCTGTGGGGGTCCTTGCGCACCAATGACATCTTTCATGCCGACCCCTTGCAGTTGCTGGCCACCAGTGCGCATTGGGTAGCCACGCTAGCCCTGGGCTGGCTGGCCCCCCGTCTACGCGATCATGTGCCGCACTCCATGCTGGACAACTCACCCTTGCGCGAGTTGCTGGAACAGAGCCTGGACTTTGAGCGCCTGCAACGCAATCTGGCCCAGCAGCATGTGGGGGCGCTGGCCATTACCGCTGCCGCCTACACCACTGGCGAGCACCTGACTTTTTACCAGTCGGATGAGCGCATTCGCCCCTGGACACGCAATCTGCGTCGCGCCATTCCCGGCGTCATCGGAGTGGACCATCTGATGGCTTCCAGCGCCATTCCCTTCATGTTTCCGGCGCAGTCACTGCAAGTGGGTAAGCAAACTCAATGGTGTGGTGACGGCACTATGCGTCAGTTGGCCCCCATCAGTCCGGCCATACATCTGGGCGCCCATAAAGTCTTGATTGTGGGGACGGGATATGCGGACAACACGTACCACGAGCAAGAATGTGCAGACCCGCCATACCCCTCTTTGGCGCAGATCAGTGGCTATGCCTTGTCCAACATATTCCTCGATAGTGTGTCAACGGATATTGAACGTATGGAGCGGATCAATACATTGCTTGCCTATATGCCTGCAAATGTATTACAAAGCCAATCGCTGCGTCCTGTCAGCACGTTTGCCATCACCCCCAGCCGCTCGCTGGATGAAATTGCCACCCGGCATATTCATCAGATGCCAACTGCTGCACGTACCCTATTTCGAGTACTTGGTGTATCTTCAAAGTCCGGTCCGACCACAGGCGGTGCATTAATTTCATATTTGTTATTCGAGTCCGGCTACACCCAAGAGCTGATCGAGTTAGGAAAGACCGATACCATGAGTCGTCGTGAAGAAGTATTAGCGTTTTTTAAGGAAGCGTCCTGATGAGCCAATCCCTGACTTTGCAAGAGGCTTTGCAACAAGGCGGCGTGCTCGACGCAACGGGCCTGACGGCTGCTGATTTTCTGAAGCAGGCACAGGACCAGGGGCTCACTGCCCTGGAAGTAAGTTGCGATCGTGCGCGCAATCGCTCCGCTGTGCTGCGAGCAGTCGCCAAAGCTGTTGATTACCCTGAATTTTTTGGTGGCAATCTGGATGCGCTCTACGATTGCCTGTGCGACACCGTACTGGATCAAAAGGCTGGTTTGGCCTTGTGGCTGGACAACCTGCACAGTGGCGATCCCGCATTGGAAAAAGACGCCCAGGCTATCTTGGGCGTGTGTGAGGATGTGCATGCCTGGGCCTCGAACAACGAGCGCCGTTTTGTCTGTGTTGTTTTACATGCCGGCAAGCATCCTGATCCGGAACCAGGCGAGACCCCTGCCTCCTACTCCAGCCAGGACGAGGAATAAGCCTTATTCCCAGCCTTGCAAGGCGCTGATCGCTGCCGTCAGCGCCAAGGCAGCGGTCTCGGTTCGCAGTACGCGGTGCCCGAAGCGAATGGCCTGCGCCTGGGCAGCCAGCGCCACTTTTTGTTCTTCGGGCGACCAGCCGCCTTCGGGGCCAATCAAAATGGTGACGGCCTGGTCCTGCGGCTTTATGGCTTGTGCCAGTTGCTGAGGCGCATCAGGGTCACAAAACAGATGCAGACCCGTTCGGGCATCCCGAAAGTAGTCGGACAAGCTCAGCGGCGCCGCCAGTTCCATCAGACGATTGCGGCCACACTGCTCGCTGGCTGACTCGATGACCCGCTGCCAGTGGACCATGCGTTTGGCCTGCCGTTCCGCGCTCAGTTGCAGCACGCTGCGTTGCGCGCGAATCGGCACCAGGCAGCTCACTCCCATTTCCACCGCTTTTTCGATAATCCAGTCCATTTTGTCGCTGGAGGCAATGCCTTGCAGGACGGTAATGCGGCCAGCCAGTTCGCGTACGGGTGTTTCGGCCGCCCCCAGGTTGGCAAACCCTTTTTTGCCCTCGATGCGCAAGGTAGCGGGAAATTGGGTGCCCAGTCCGTCAAACAGGACGATGTCCTGCCCATCTTTTAAACGCAGTACCCGGATGGCGTGATGCGCCAGGGCGTCGGGCAGGGCGATCTCGGTGTGGGCCGTCAGGGCAAAGGGATGATAAAAACGGGGAGCTGCCATATCAGGACACCATCAAGGGTAAAAAAACCGCACAAGCATACCGTACCTGGGCTGGGGGAAGAAAGCGCAAGGCCGCAGCGCAAGTGAGGGCGATTTAGCGCCAGCAATGCTAAAATAGCGCGTTTTATAAACTAATCAGGGCCGTGAGCCGTCCGCTAGCCGGAATTGTCGCGCCGCCGCCCCAATGAGCTTCTAATGGATATTGCGTCAGCCTCTGATAAAACCCTAGCCAATGCCATCCGTGCCTTGGCTATGGATGCCGTGCAACAAGCTAATTCGGGCCACCCCGGTGCGCCTATGGGCATGGCCGATATCGCCCAGGTTCTCTGGTCCCGGCACCTGAAACACAACCCCGCCGACCCCGCCTGGTTTGATCGTGATCGTTTTGTGTTGTCAAACGGCCACGGTTCCATGCTGATCTACGCTTTGTTGCACCTCAGCGGTTACGACCTGTCTCTGGACGAGTTGCGCAACTTCCGCCAGATGCATTCGCGTACCCCCGGCCACCCAGAAGTGGGTATTACGGCTGGCGTGGAAACCACGACCGGCCCCTTGGGCCAGGGTCTGGGCAATGCGGTTGGCTTTGCGCTGGCCGAAGCCTTGTTGGCCCGCGAGTTCAACCGTGACGGCCACGAGGTGGTAGATCACCTGACTTGGGTTTTTGCAGGCGACGGCTGTTTGATGGAAGGGATCTCGCACGAGGCCTGCTCCTTGGCCGGCACCTGGAAGCTGTCCAAGCTGGTCGTGCTGTACGACGACAACGGCATCTCTATTGATGGCAAGGTCGAGAACTGGTTCGGTGACGATACGCCCGCCCGCTTTGAAAGCTATGGCTGGAACGTCATCCGTGCTGTTGACGGTCATGACGCCGCCTCGATTCACAACGCGATTGAACAGGCCCGCCGCAACGCCAAAGAAGGCACCGGCCCCACTTTGATTTGCTGCCGCACCGTGATCGGCAAGGGCGCGCCTAACGCGGCCGGCTCCGAGAAGGTCCACGGCGCTCCGCTGGGTGCTGAGGAAATCGCCGCCACCCGTGCTGCGCTGGGCTGGAACCACGGTCCGTTTGAAATCCCTCAGGAAGTCTACCAGGGCTGGGATTGCCGCGAAAAAGGGGGCGTCCAGCAAGCGGAATGGCAAGCGCGTTTTGACGCCTACAGCCAGGCCTATCCTGAACTGGCCGCGGAACTGGCCCGTCGTCTGAAAGGCGAACTGCCTGCCGATTACAGCGCTAAAGTACAGGCCTTTATTGAGGAAACCGCTCAGAAAGCTGAAACCATTGCCTCGCGCAAGGCCTCGCAACTGGCAATTAGCGCGCTGGTCAATGTGCTGCCAGAAATGTTGGGCGGCTCGGCTGATCTGACCGGCTCCAACTTTACCGACTGGAAGGGCGCCGAGGCAGTGCGCGCTCACGCCGACGGTGTACATTTTGGTCGTCACATCAACTACGGTGTGCGGGAATTCGGTATGGCTGCCATCATGAATGGCGTGGCCCTGCATGGGGGCTACCTGCCGTTTGGTGGTACCTTCCTGACTTTCTCGGATTACTCGCGCAACGCCATTCGCATGGCAGCGCTGATGAAGCAGCGCGTGGTGCATGTCTTTACCCACGACTCCATCGGTCTGGGCGAGGATGGTCCGACGCACCAGTCCATTGAACACGCCAATAGTCTGCGACTGATCCCCAACCTGCATGTCTGGCGTCCTTGCGACACCACGGAAACGGCCGTAGCCTGGGCCTGCTCGATCGAGCGTCCCGCCAGCATCGGCATGAATGTGCAGGACGGCGGCCCCAGTGCCTTGCTGTTGTCGCGCCAGAATCTGCCATTCGTGGAGCGCGATGCACAAACCATCCAGAACATCCGCCGTGGTGGCTATGTGCTGCGCGATGCGCCAGATGCGCGCGCCATCATCATGGCAACCGGTTCGGAAGTCGGTCTGGCCTTGCAGGCGCAGGAGCAGTTGGCTCAGCAAGGAATTGCGACCCGCGTGGTATCCATGCCATGTACCAACCTGTTTGATGCCCAGGACAAGCAATGGCGCGATCAGGTTCTGACCCCGGGCATCCCGCGTGTGGCGGTGGAAGCGGGTACGACGGGTCTGTGGTTCAAGTACGTGGGTCTGGAAGGCGCGGTGGTGGGGATTGATACCTACGGCGAATCGGCTCCGGCTGGCGTCCTGTTCAAGCATTTTGGTCTGACAGCAGAGAAAGTCGCTGCGGCCGTTCAAGAAATTTTGTAATTGGAGTCTGACATGACGATTCGCGTCGCAATCAATGGTTATGGTCGTATCGGCCGCATGATCTTGCGTGCCCACTACGAGTACGGCAAAAAACACGATATCGAGATCGTGGCCATCAACGCCTCGGGCGGTGCCGAGATCAATGAACACCTGACTCGCTATGACTCCGTGCATGGCCGCTTTAACGCCGATGTGTCGCTCGACGGCGACTATCTGGTGGTCAATGGTGATCGCATCCGCCTGCTGAGCCAGCGCGATGCCCTGACCTTGCCTTGGGCCGAGCTGGGTGTGGACGTGGTACTGGAATGTACCGGTGCTTTCACCAGCAAAGAAAAGGCCAGCGAGCACATCCAGGCCGGCGCCAAGAAAGTCATTATTTCCGCCCCCGGCGGCAAGGATGTGGACGCCACGATTGTCTATGGCGTGAACCACGACATTTTGAAGAGCACCGACACGGTGATCTCCAACGCCTCGTGTACGACCAACTGTCTGGCTCCTCTGGTTGCCCCCCTGCACAAGGAACTGGGCGTGGTCAGCGGTCTGATGACTACCATCCACGCTTATACCAACGACCAGGTCCTGACGGACGTGCGTCACAAGGACATGCGCCGTGCCCGTTCGGCCACCAGCAGCATGATCCCCACCAAGACCGGCGCAGCCGCTGCCGTAGGTTTGGTGTTGCCAGAACTGAATGGCAAGCTGGACGGTTACGCTGTGCGCGTTCCAACCATCAACGTGTCCATGGTTGACCTGACTTTTGTGGCTAGCCGCAACACGACGGTTGAAGAAGTGAACGGCATTTTGAAGGCCGCTTCCGAAGGCGCCATGAAAGGCATCCTGGACTACTGCACCGAGCCCTTGGTGTCCATCGACTTTAACCACACCACCGCTTCCAGCACGGTTGACTCCCTGCTGACCAAAGTGACCGGTGGCAATATGGTGAAAGTGGCTGCCTGGTACGACAACGAGTGGGCTTTCTCCATTCGCATGCTCGACAGCACCATCGCACTGATGTCGGCCAAATAAGATCTGAATAGCAGGGGCGGGATTTCCCGCCCCTGTCACGTTAATTCCCAGAACAAAAAATCATGTCTACAAGCATCAAGACCTTGTCTGCGCTGGCCGAAACGGACGCGCTGCGAGGCAAGCGGGTATTTATCCGCTCTGATCTGAATGTCCCTTTGCAAGACGGGCGTATTACCGAAGACACGCGAGTCCGTGCTTCGGTGCCTGCCATTCGCATGGCGCTGGATGCCGGCGCTGCGGTGATGGTCACTTCGCACCTGGGGCGGCCCAAAGAAGGCGAGTGCCAGCCCGTGGATTCTCTGGAACCCGTGGTGCAACGTCTGTCCGAATTGCTGGGCATGCCGGTTGAGCTGCGGCGCAATTGGCTGGATGGCGTGCAGGTGTCGCCCGGTCAGCTTGTTTTGTTGGAGAACTGCCGCTGCAACGTCGGTGAAAAGAAGAATGATCCTGAGTTGGCCCGCAAAATGGCCGCTTTGTGTGACGTTTACGTAAACGATGCCTTCGGTACGGCTCACCGTGCCGAGGCCACCACGGAAGGGATCGCCCGTTTTGCGCCGGTGGCTTGCGCTGGCCCCTTGCTGGAAGCCGAGCTGAACGCTCTGGGGCGTGCCTTGAACCAGCCTGCGCGGCCCTTGGTAGCCATTGTGGGGGGGGCCAAGGTCTCCACCAAACTGTCCATCCTGCGCGCTTTGGCTGAAAAAGTTGATCAGCTGGTGGTCGGGGGCGGCATTGCCAACACCTTTATGATGGCTAGCGGCTTGTCCGTGGGCAAGTCACTGGTCGAAGAAAGCCAGTTGGAAGAAGCTCGCGAGGTGATCCGCATCATGAAAGAGCGCGGTGCCGACGTGCCTATCCCCGTCGATGTGGTATGCGCCAAGTCTTTTGCGGCTGATGCTGCCGCTGAAATCAAGGCTGCTGACCAGGTTCAGGATGATGACATGATTCTGGATGTGGGCCCTGAAACGGCGCGCCAGATCGCTGACATCATTGCCAAGGCCGGTACGGTTGTCTGGAATGGCCCTCTGGGCGTGTTCGAATTCCCGGCCTTTGCACAAGGTACGGCAAGCTTGTCGCGCGCGATTGCCGATTCCAAGGCTTTCTCGATTGCCGGGGGGGGCGACACCCTGGCGGCGATTGCCCAATTCAATATTGGTGAAGAGGTGGATTACATCTCCACCGGCGGCGGTGCATTCCTGGAGTTTCTGGAAGGCAAACGTCTGCCCGCTGTGGCTGCCCTGGAAGACAAGGCTTAAGTTTTGCCGCCTATCGCGTGACCCGTCCTCAGACTGGTTCATGCCTCAGAAAGCCAGCCAACGAAAGTTGGCTGGCTTTTGCTTTTGTGTAAAGACCGGACGCGATGGGGTTACGCCCCCTCTTTAATCAGTTGTCCATAGCCCTGCATGGCATCGGGCCATTCCAGCTTGAAGCCGCTATCGAGCAGGCGCTGGTTGCGCAGGCGTTTGCCGCCTTCTGCAGACGGGCGTCGTTCCGGGTGTGGCACACCCAGCAGATCGGCCAGCCCGTCATATAGCTCGGTAATCCGGTAGGGCCGACTGTCGGTGCCGATATAGCACGGGAAGGGCGCAGGAGCGCGTAGCAGATGCCAGCAGGCCGCTGCGGCATCCTCGATATGCAGGCGGTTGGCCCAATGCTCCGGGTCATCCGGTACGGTGGCCCGTCCTTCGCGCAGCCGATCCAGTAGTTGGGTGCGTCCGGGGCCGTACAGACCGCTGGGGCGGATGACCACAGCCTGGGCGGGGATGCGGTGATGAAGCCTTTGCTCGGCTTCCAGCAAGATTTTTCCATTGAACTGGGTGGGCTCCGTGGGGGAGTTTTCGTCCACCCAGTCTGTCGAGGGGCCATATACCGCCGTCGAGGAGACAAAGACAAAACGTTTCAGGGCTTTCAGGTCCAGCTCGTTGAGCAGATTTTCCAGACCTTGTAGAAAAACGCGCTCATAGGCAGCCTGGTTTCGCTGGTCAGGGGAGACCGCGTAAAGGACGTGAGTGATGGGGCGGTGTTTCAGTCGTAATGACGCAGGTTCGCTCAAATCGGCCTGTACCCACTCTATGCCGCTGTGATCGTCCAGGGGGGGGTGACGGCGCAGGCCGATAACCGGCCATTCATGACGACGGGCCAGCATTCCGGTGCGTGTGCCCAGATCGCCAGCGCCCGCCAGGAGCAAAGTACAGTTTTGAGAATCCACAGCAGCAGGTCCTTGAGTAGAATGATCTCGAGCAAAGCTCGATTGGCTGAGACAACAATAGCATTGGAGGCGGTCATGGAGTGTCGCAATTGGATTGACGGACAGCAACTTGGCGCGGAGGGCGGTGGTTTGCTACCGGTGATCGACCCCTCCACAGGCGAAACCTTTGCCCGACTGGCGCAATCATCCGCGGTGGATATTGATTGGGCCGTGCAGGCCGCCAGGCGTGCCAGTCAGGGGACGTGGCGCCGCCTGAGCGCAGCGCAGCGCAGTCAGTTATTGCTGCGTTGTGCCCGAACCCTGTCCGATGCTCGCGAGGAGTTGGCGCGGCTGGAGTCGCGGGATACGGGCAAGCCTTTGCGCCAGGCCCAGTCCGATGCTGACGCCATTGTCCGCTATTTCGAGTTTTATGCGGGTGCGGTGGACAAGCTGCACGGTCAAACCATTCCCTTGGGTTGGGAAACGACGGCCTTTACGTTGCGCGAGCCCTTGGGCGTCACAGCGCATATCATTCCCTGGAATTACCCCCTGCAGATCTTTGGACGCAGTGTGGCGGCCTCCCTGGCCGCAGGTAATACCTGCGTGGTGAAGCCGGCTGAAGATGCCAGTCTTTCTTTGCTGCGCGTGGCGGAGTTGTTGCACGAGGCGGGCTTGCCTGCCGGGGTGCTGAATATTTGTACGGGCCTGGGCAGTGAGGCCGGACAGGCCCTGGCCGCGCATCCTGATATCAACCATATTTCCTTTACGGGCTCTCCTGCCACGGGCCGTCAGGTGGCCTTGCAGGCCGCGCAGAATTTTGTGCCTGTCACGCTGGAGCTGGGCGGCAAATCGCCGCAGATCGTATTTTCAGATGCGGATCTGGACGTGGCCCTGCCGGTTATTGTCAATGCGATTGTGCAGAACGCAGGCCAAACCTGCTCGGCAGGCAGCCGTGTATTGATTCAGCGTGCGATTTATAGTGACTTTACGGAACGTCTGGCTGAAAGCTTCAAGGCCTTGTTGACGGGGGCAGCGAGCGACAATCTGGATTGCGGCCCTCTGATCAGCGCGCAGCAGCAAGCTCGGGTGCGTTCTTATCTGGAGAATCTGGATGAGGATGGCATTGTGGTGCTGGCGAAAGGCAAGCTGGACTCCAAGGCCCCGACGGGTGGTTTCTATCAAGTGCCTGTCTTGCTCGATCACGTGCCTGTCCAACATCGTCTGGCCCAGGAGGAGATTTTCGGACCAGTCCTGATTGCCCAACCTTTCGGTACGGAGCAGGAGGCCATCACCCTGGCCAATGGTACGCCTTACAGCCTGGTGGCGGGGGTCTGGACACGCGATGGTGCGCGTCAGATCCGCATGGCCAGACAACTACGGGCCGGCCAGGTCTTTGTGAACAATTATGGCGCTGCAGGCGGGGTAGAACTGCCGTTTGGCGGTACCGGACAGTCTGGTATTGGCCGAGAGAAGGGGTTTGAAGCGCTGTACGCCCTGACCAGCCTGAAAACGGTTGCGCTACGTCATGCCCCTGCTTGATGCCGGGGAATGTAGGGGTTAGCGCGGCTGTGGTGTTGGGGGTTTTCTGGCAGCATGGCATTTGAACGCTAAAACAGCATTTCTTTAGGGCGGCATCGAGCCGCCCTTTTTATGGAAATAAAAATAACAGAAGGAGACAAACATGCGATTGCAAGACAAGGTGGCCATCGTGACCGGTGGCGCATCGGGCTTTGGCCTGGGTATCGCACAGCGCTTTGCACGTGAAGGTGCGCGCGTGCTGATTGCCGACTTGAATGTGGAGCAGGGGCGGGCGGCAGCGGCCCAGATTCAGGCGACGGGCGGGCAAGCCATTTTTGTCGCTTGCGATGTGTCACAAGGGGACGAGGTTCAGGCCTTGCTCGATATTGCGCTGCGCGAGTGCGGCGGGCTGCATATCGTGGTGAACAATGCGGGCACCACGCATCGCAACAAGCCTTTGCTGGAAGTGAGCGAAAGTGAGTTCGATCTGGTGTATGCCGTCAATGTGAAAAGCATTTACTGGACAGCGAAACATTTTGTGCCCTATCTGCGGGCTCAGGGTTCAGGTTCCTTCATTAATATCGCTTCGACGGCCGCCTTGCGTCCGCGCCCCGGACTGGTCTGGTACAACGGCACCAAAGGCGCGGTGGTTACCATCAGCAAAGGCATGGCGGCCGAGTTGGGGCCAGACAATATCCGCGTGAATTGTGTCAATCCGGTGATTGGGGACACCGCCTTGCTGGAACAGTTCATGGGCATGCCCGATACGCCGGAAAATCGCAGCCGTTTTCTGGCGGGAATTCCACTGGGGCGTTTTTGCACACCCAAGGATGTGGCGGCGGCGGCTCTGTATCTCGCCTCCGACGAGGCTGAGTTCATTACCGGCACCTGCATCGAGGTAGACGGCGGCCGTTGTATTTAAGCCCCACTGTGATTCGTTACAATCGTGCTGTTGGCAGGCCCGTTCAGGGCCTGTAGTTTATTTCGCTTCCAAGGAAAAGCATGACATTCAATCGACAGTCTCCCCGCGAGCATCCGGATCAGTTGCGTATCGGCTTGGTGTCGGTGTCGGACCGCGCCTCCAGCGGACAGTACCAGGATGAAGGCATTCCCGCGCTGCGTCGCTGGCTTGACCGCGCCTTGACGGTAGCGCCGGCCTATCTGGAGCGACTGATTCCCGATGAGCGAGCCCTGATTACCGCTACCTTGGTCGAGCTGGTGGAAGCCGGTTGCGATCTGGTTTTGACTACGGGTGGCACCGGCCCGGCTCGTCGCGACGTGACCCCGGAGGCGACTCTGGATGCAGGAACACGCGAAATGCCCGGATTCGGTGAACAGATGCGCCAAATCAGTTTAAAATTCGTACCAACAGCGATTTTGTCGCGGCAAGTTGCGGTGATCCGAGAAATTCAGGACCACGCTGCTCTGATTATCAATCTGCCTGGGCAGCCCAAAGCCATTCAGGAAACACTGGAAGGATTACGGGATTCAGAAACCGGTCACGTATTGGTTCCCGGTATTTTTGCAGCCGTCCCGTATTGCATCGATCTGATTGGCGGACCTTACGCACAAACGCATGAGCAGGTGGTGCAAGCGTTCCGCCCCAAGTCGGCGCGTCGGAGCGCCCGTTAACAGGCTCAACCAACAATGGGCTGGACACAGACTGTGTCCAGTCAAGTTTTTCACTTATTTTAGTCTTCAGGAGGTCTTCTCATGGCCCTAGTTTCCATGCGCCAGCTGCTCGATCATGCGGCCGAGCACGGTTATGGTATTCCAGCGTTCAACGTCAATAACCTGGAGCAGGTCCAGGCCATTATGGAAGCCGCCTCGGAGACGGATAGCCCCGTCATCATGCAAGCCTCGGCGGGCGCCCGCAAATATGCCGGCGAGGCTTTTTTGCGTCACCTGATCGAAGCGGCTGTCGAGTCCTACCCCCACATCCCCGTGGTGATGCACCAGGACCACGGTCAGTCGCCCGAAATCTGCAAGGGCGCCATTGAACTGGGTTTCTCCAGCGTGATGATGGACGGCTCCTTGCTGCCTGACGGCAAAACCATTGCCGACTTTGAGTACAACGTGGAAGTGACCCGCAAAGTGGTCGATATGGCTCACAAGCTGGGCGTGACCGTAGAAGGCGAACTGGGCTGCCTGGGCTCTCTGGAAACCATGCAAGGTGACAAGGAAGACGGTCACGGTGCAGATGGTGTCCTGACCCTGGATCAGTTGCTGACGGACCCCGAGCAGGCGGCTGAGTTTGTGAGCCGCACGCAACTGGACGCGCTGGCGATTGCCATTGGTACCAGCCACGGCGCTTACAAGTTCACCCGCAAGCCTACCGGCGATATTCTGTCCATCGAGCGTGTGAAAGAAATCCACCGTCGTCTGCCCAACACCCACCTGGTGATGCATGGCAGCTCCAGTGTGCCTCAGGAACTGCTGGCTGAAATCCGCCAGTTCGGCGGCAACATGAAAGAGACGTACGGCGTGCCCGTTGAGGAAATTCAGGAAGCCATCAAGTACGGCGTGCGCAAGGTCAATATCGACACCGATATCCGTCTGGCGATGACGGCTGCCATCCGTCGCTTCCTGTTTGAAAACCCAGAAAAATTCGACCCGCGCGAATATCTGAAACCTGCTCGTGAAGCGGCCAAAAAAGTGTGTGTGGCCCGTTACCAGCAGTTCGGCGCCGCGGGTCAGGCATCCAAGATCAAGGCCATTCCTTTGCAGGAAATTGCCCGCCAGTACAGCACCGGCGAGCTGTCTCAGATCGTTCAGTAATTATGTCAGGCGAAGCCGGCGTGGGCAGCACGACTGCCTGCCCCGGTCTTCGCGTCTTTGCCCGGTGCCGCAGGCGCCGGGATTGTCGTCCCGCCTGCATCCATAGTCAGCGGGATGTTTTCGTTTTAAGGATGAAATCGTGCAAGAGCCCTTACATCAATCCAGCCTGAGCTCCCTGCCCTTGCTGGCGCGTGGCAAAGTTCGGGACATGTATGCGGTGGGTGAGGACAAGTTGTTGATTGTGGCCAGTGATCGCATTTCGGCATTCGATGTGATTCTGGACGACCCCATTCCTGGCAAGGGCGCTGTCTTGACGCAGATGACCGAGTTCTGGCTGAACAAGCTGGCACACATCATCCCCAACCATACGACTGGCGTTAACCCGGTCGATGTCGTGGCGCCTGAAGAGCGCGCGCAGGTCGAAGGTCGCTCCATGGTGGTCAAGCGCCTCAAACCCATCATGGTGGAAGCCGTGGCCCGTGGTTATCTGATCGGTTCGGGCTGGAAGGATTACCAGGCAACCGGCGCTGTGTGCGGCATTACCTTGCCTGCTGGCCTGAAGCAGGCCGCCAAGCTGCCTCATGTGCTGTTCACCCCGGCCGCCAAAGCAGAAATGGGCTCGCACGACGAGAACGTGGATTTCGCTCATGTGGTCAAGGAAGTCGGACAGGAGTTGGCCGAGCAAATCCGCGATGTGACCCTGCGTCTGTACACGGAAGCCGCCGATTACGCGGCCAGCCGTGGCATCTTGATTGCCGATACCAAGTTCGAGTTTGGCCTGGACGAGCAGGGCCAGCTGCATTTGATGGACGAAGTGCTGACCCCCGATTCCTCGCGATTCTGGCCTGCCGACAGCTATGCCGAAGGCATCAGCCCCCCATCCTACGACAAGCAATTCGTGCGTGACTGGCTGGAAACCCAGGTTTGGGACAAGACGCCACCCGCTCCTCGTTTGCCTGCTGAAGTAGCCCAGCGTACCGCTGAGAAGTACCGCGAAGCACTGGAGCGCCTGACAGCGTGAACGGTGTGCAGCCCGGACAGGTGCTCGCCGTCAGCGAGCCGCCTCATCGTCATCAGCAGGGTGCTGAACGACGACAGCTCGTTGGACGACGCTGCGATGAGGAGCCGGGCTCTGGGGACGGGCCAGGGGCACCGTACAGCCTGCCCCGTCTGAAAACCCATCATTGGATGGGCCCTGCTGTTTTTCCATTTACCAAGGCGCCTGGCAGCATGGCGCCTTCTTCCTTTTAGGGCGTATCTCTGATGAGCGTACAAACTCCTGTAGCCCCTGTGGTGGGCATTGTGATGGGCTCCTCCAGCGACTGGGAGGTCATGAGCCAGGCCGTCGCCATTCTGGACGAATTTGGCGTGTCTCATGAATGCCGCGTGGTCTCGGCCCACCGCATGCCCATCGATATGGTGGATTACGGTGCCCAGGCGCCCGCCCGTGGCCTGAAAGCCATTATTGCGGGTGCTGGTGGCGCGGCCCACTTGCCTGGCATGTTGGCTGCCCTGACACACCTGCCTGTCTTTGGGGTTCCCGTGCCGTCGCGTTACTTGCGCGGCGAGGATTCCCTCTTGTCGATTGTGCAAATGCCCAAAGGCGTGCCGGTTGCCACCTTCGCGATTGGCGAGGCCGGTGCCGCCAATGCCGCCTTGCATGTGATTGCCAATCTGGCCGTCAACGATGCGGTGCTGACTGAAAAACTGATTGCGTACCGTGCCCGCCAGACCGAGGCTGCCCGCGCTATGCGTGTCCCTCCTGTTACTGCCTGATTTTATTTTGTGATGATGACCCCCATGAATGATGCTGCCCTTCTGGTTCCTGGCTCCTGGCTGGGCATGATTGGAGGCGGCCAACTAGGCCGCATGTTCTGCCATAGCGCCCAAAGCCTCGGTTACAAGGTGGCCGTGCTCGACCCGGACACTCATAGCCCGGCCGGTGCGGTCGCGGATCTGCATATTTGTGCAGCCTACGATGATGCGCAAGCATTGGTTCAACTGGGGGAGCTGTGCCAGGCCGTCAGTACCGAATTTGAAAACGTGCCTGCACAGTCCCTGCTGACCCTGGCTCAACATACACGGGTCACGCCTTCGGGTGATGCCGTGGGCATTGTGCAGGATCGCATTCGTGAAAAGGCCTTTATTTCGCAGGCCGGTGTGCCGGTGGCCCCCTATGCCGCCATTGAAAGCCTGGATGATTTGCACGTCGCTGACAGCGCCTTGTTCCCCGGCATTCTGAAGACGGCGCGCTTTGGTTACGACGGCAAGGGGCAGGCACGGGTGGCAGACCGCGATCAGGCCTTGGCCGCCTTCCAGGAATTTGGCTCTCAGGCCTGTGTGCTGGAGGCCCTGCAGCCCCTGAAGTCTGAGATTTCGGTGGTGCTCGCCCGTGGTCTGGACGATCAGGTCAAAACCTTTCCGTGTGCCCGCAATGAGCATCGCGATGGCATTTTGGCCGTGTCCACGATCAGCGCCCAGTTCCAGGACGATGCTCTGTCCGAACAGGCTCGTCAGGCGGCCGCCGCGATTGCCCGCACGCTCAATTACGTGGGCGTGTTGTGCGTGGAGTTCTTTATTCTGGAAGATGGCCGCTTGCTGGCCAATGAAGTGGCCCCTCGTCCGCACAATAGCGGTCACTACACCATGAATGCCTGCGTCACCAGCCAGTTTGAACAGCAGGCCAGGGTGATGGCGGCTCTGCCCCTGGGTGACACGAGCGCCTTGTGTCCGTCCATGATGCTCAATATCCTGGGCGATATCTGGTTTGATGAACACGGTCAGATGCGTGAGCCGGATTGGGCCGCCTTGCTGGCGGTGCCGGGTGTGTCCCTGCACTTGTACGGCAAAGCTGAGGCGCGTGTTGGCCGCAAGATGGGGCACGTCAATATTGTGGGGGCATCGGATGAGCAAGTGCGCGAGCGCACTGCCCGTGCCGCTGCCGCGTTGCGCATTGCATTTGATCATGACTGATACCACCACCCCTGGCCCTTCCGAGCAGCAGATAGAGCAAGCCGCCCATGTGCTGGCACAAGGGGGGCTGGTGGCCTTTCCGACCGAGACGGTGTATGGCTTGGGTGCGGACGCGGAGAACCCGGCCGCCGTGCAATTGATCTACAAGGCCAAGGGCCGTCCTGCCAATCATCCTCTGATTGTGCATGTGGCCCCTGGCGCCGATCTGCGTTATTGGGTGAAAGATATCCCCGCGGTTGCGCAACAATTGATCGACGCCTTCTGGCCCGGTCCTTTGACGCTGATCTTGCCGCGTAATCCGGCGATTCCGGATACGGTCAGTGGCGGTCAAAGCAGCATTGGTATTCGTTGTCCTTCCCATCCGGTGGCTCAGGCTCTGCTCAAGCGCATGGCGGAACTCAAGCCCAGCGGTCAGGCCGGTGTGGCGGCGCCTTCGGCCAACAAGTTTGGACAGGTATCGCCCACAGCGGCCAGCCATGTACGCGATGAGTTCGTGGATATGGGGCCAGATCAGTTGCTGATTGTGGAAGCGGGTCCCTCAGAAGTGGGGATTGAATCCACCATCGTGGATGTGTCGCGAACCCACCAAGGCGTAGGTGCCGTGCTGTTGCGTCCAGGTCATATTACCGCCGCCATGATTGCCGAGGTCATTGGCTACGAACCGGCCAGCCCCGATCAACAGGCTCCACAGGTGTCGGGCAGCTTGAAAGCGCATTATGCGCCGCGTACCCCTTTGTCTTTATTTGATGAAGACAGTGTGCCTGCGGTGCAGGCTGCTTTGGCTCAAGGGGGCAAGCAGGCCATTGTGGCTTTTGCCGCTATGCCTCCTTTTCTGGCTGATGTACATGACTGGTATGTCTGCAGTTCGGATGCCCAGGCTTATGCCCAGGACCTCTATGCCATGCTGCGTCGCCTGGACCAAGGCCAGTACCAGCATATCTGGGTGCAGCGTTGCCCGGATACGCCAGACTGGCAGGCAGTCAATGACCGCCTGGGTCGAGCAGCCGCGGCCTTTGAGTAAATCAGCCGCGGATGACTGCAGAGGGTTGTGAGTTCCTCAGGAACTGGGAGAGTCTGCTGTTGAGCGGGCTGTTTGCTGCAAAAACTCCGCAATCGCCTGGTTGACCTGCGTTTCCTTGTCCCGGTAGGGCAGGTGGCCACATTGCTCCAGCTCCAGCAGCTCGGTGTGAGGCACCAACTGCTTGATGCGCCGGATTTGCTCCAGCGTGCCATATTCATCATCGACCCCCTGAATCGCCAGGACCGGACACGGAATCCGGCTGACCTCCTGTTCAATGTTCCAGTCGCGGAACTCGGGCTCCGTCCAGGTTGCGTTCCAGCCCCAGAAGGCAGATTCCACGTCATCGTGATAGCGTGCCAGACGTTCACGCAAAAATCCTTGTTCATAGGCTTCACGGGCCACCAAAATGCCACGCAAGGAAATATCTTCCACAAACAGGTGGGGGGCCATCACGACGATACCTTGCAGTTTCTCGCCAAAACCACTGGCTGCCAACAGGGCAATTGAGCCTCCGTCACTGTGACCCACCAGTACAATCGGCCGTTTCTGGCCGTCCTCGCCCAGGTGCTGGAGCAGTTGAGGCAGGACATCTAGGGCCTGCTCATGCAGGTAGTCGGGGGTTTTGGGGCGGTTGTCGGGGCGCGGAGTGCTGCGGCCATAGCCATAGCGTGAGTACATCAGGCCACTACAGCCAGTATGCTCACACAACTGCGCTGGCCAGTTCTTCCACATGGCAATGGAGCCCAGCCCTTCATGCAGGAATACCAGTAGCGGGGCAGTTTCCCGTTCTGGGTAAATGCGTTGATATTCCAGTTCAATGGCTTGTGTGCCTTGAGTCAGACTCGCAAATTGCAAAGATGAATCCAGTGTTGTCATAGCCGTGTGATCTTCAGATGCCCTGAACCGACCGGGCGCAAAGGTAATCGGAAAACCCTCTTTATGCCATAGATTGAGGTCGGGCGTACAGGCAGGCCAATGCGGGTCCTTGATGTGGACATTTTGCCGCTGTTTATGGCTGCTTCGGCTGCGATGCTGCAAATTCTGGCAGAGATGGTAGAGTGGCGATCTCGATCTTTTTTTTGTTGCGCCACAACATGAAATTTGCTGAATTTGAAGTGGGCATGCTGATTAAGCATCCACTCGTACCGGTAACGCGCGAAGAGATGCTGGATTTTGCCCGCAAGTACGATCCGCAGTCTTTTCACATTGATGAAAATCAGGCTGAACAAGGCCATTGGGGCGGCCTGATTGCCAGCGGCTGGCTGACCTGTGCTAAAGCCATGCGTATGGCAGTGGATACGAG
Source organism: Alcaligenes sp. SJTW-7 (assembly GCF_047716895.1). Lineage (NCBI taxonomy): Bacteria > Pseudomonadati > Pseudomonadota > Betaproteobacteria > Burkholderiales > Alcaligenaceae > Alcaligenes > Alcaligenes sp. SJTW-7. The sequence goes on from NZ_CP136682.1 coordinate 796,721, forward strand.
CCTGCATGACTCTGAATCCTTTGGGTCGCCCGGGGTGGAGCGTCTGCGTTGGGTCTTGCCCGTGCGGGCGGGAGACTCCATTCGTCTGGAAGCCACGGTTGCATCCAAACGGGTGTCCAGCAGCCGTTCGGATCTGGGCATCATCCGCTGGAACTGGAATGTATTTAACCAGCGCGATGAACTGGTGCTGGAGCTGGATGCGACCAGCATGTTTGAACTGAAGCCTTCACAAGAATAATAAATAGCGTCACGGCGGTGACGCGACTCTCTCGCGAGACAAATATTCACACCTTGTTAGGGATGAGCAGCCCCTTGTTGGGGATGCTTTTTGCAGCTGGGCGCCTTGTTCGTCCGTGCAGCGGCGGTTTGTAATGGGGTATGAAATCGCCCGCGCCCAACCTCCCAAAGAGGCAGGGGCAAGCCGTCTTGCCCCTGTTGGCTTCGGTTTAAAAGAAAGCCTGAATTCCGGTTTGTGCGCGACCCAGTATCAGGGCGTGCACGTCGTGCGTGCCTTCGTAGGTATTGACGACCTCCAGATTGACCAGATGGCGGGCGATGCCGAACTCGTCGGAGATGCCGTTGCCGCCCAGCATGTCGCGTGCCAGACGAGCGATGTCCAGCGCCTTGCCGCAGGAGTTGCGCTTCATGATGGAGGTGATCTCGACTGCTGCCGTGCCTTCGTCTTTCATTCGACCCAGACGCAGGCAGCCTTGCAGTGCGAGAGTGATCTCGGTTTGCATATCGGCCAGCTTTTTCTGTATCAGTTGATTGGCAGCCAGTGGACGGCCAAACTGCTTGCGGTCCAAGGTGTACTGACGAGCGGTATGCCAGCAGGATTCGGCGGCGCCCAGAGCGCCCCAGGCAATTCCGTAGCGCGCCGAGTTCAGGCAGGTGAAGGGACCGCGCAAGCCTGAAACATGAGGCAGCATCTGGCTGTCGGAGATTTCCACATCGGCCATGACAATCTCGCCGGTCAGTGAAGCGCGTAAACCTACCTTGCCGTGAATGGCGGGCGTGGACAGGCCTTTCATGCCTTTTTCCAGAATGAAGCCGCGGATCTTGCCGTCGTCTTCACCGCCCACGACTTTGGCCCAGACCACCAGCACATCGGCAATCGGGGAGTTGGTAATCCAGGTTTTGCTGCCGCTCAGGCGATAGCCGCCGTCCACTTTGAGGGCGCGACTTTCCATGGCTCCAGGGTCCGAGCCATGATTGGGCTCGGTCAGCCCAAAGCAACCGATCCATTCACCGCTGGCCAGTCTGGGCAGATATTTCTGTTTCTGCTCCTCGCTTCCAAATTCAAAAATCGGCACCATGACCAAGGAGGACTGCACGCTCATCATGGATCGGTAGCCCGAGTCCACCCGCTCTACTTCGCGGGCAATCAGGCCATAGCTGACATAGTTCAGCCCCGCGCCACCATAGGTATCCGGAATGGTGGCACCCAGCAGGCCCAGCGACCCCATCTCGGCAAAGATGGCCGGGTCAGTCTGCTCGTGGCGGAAGGCCTCCAACACGCGCGGCAGCAGTTTCTCCTGTGCGTAAGCATGGGCCGCATCGCGCACCATACGTTCTTCATCGCTCAACTGCTGGTTCAGCAGCAGGGGGTCGTCCCAATGGAAAGAGGGGTTGGCAGACATAGAGGTACTCCGGGAAAAGCAAATTGGGTCAATCAGGTGGTGCCAGAAAGGCCGCCATCGGTCTGAGAAACAAAAAGAGCGGTTTGAACATCGCTGACCGCAGCCACGAGGAGTCGTGGTGTGCACATTGTTGTGCTCTCAGAAGGCAAGGGGCCGACGATATTCCTGTAAAGTCTCAGCATAGTGTGCATAAAGCGCACAAGGCAATTGATAAAATTGCACAATGTCGTGTGCTGGCGTAACGATGTCGCCGCAGGATAGGTAGCCAGTCAGGAAAAGAGGGGGAGCAAATGAGACAAGGTGTGCCCAGCTTGGGTGCCTTACAGGCCTTTGAGGCCACTGCACGCCTGGGAACCTTTTCCCGTGCCGCGGAAGAACTGTCCTTGACGCATAGCGCTGTGTATCGGCAGGTGAGCGGCCTGGAGCAGCGTCTGGGTGTCACCTTGTTGACGCGGGTGCGGCGGCGTTTGGTCTTGACGGCGGCAGGGCGCGATTATGCGGCGCGCATTCGCCATCATCTGGAGCAGATCGGTAAAGACACATTCAGTCTGATTGCGCGGGCCGGTGTAGGCCGCAACATTCATCTGGCTGTGCTGCCGACCTTGTCCACCGTCTGGCTGATGCCGCGTCTGGCCCGTTTCGCCCAGTGCTACCCCGATATCACGGTCAGCCTGTCGGTTCGTACCACACCGTTTCAGTTCGGGGACCACCCCTTTGATGCTGCTATCTATCATGGGCGGCAGCTCTGGCCGCAAACCGAAGGCATCAAACTGTTTGATGAAGGCGAGCTCGTGCCGGTCTGCTCACCTCATCTTGCAGTCGACGGGAGCTGGCAAAAGTTGGTCCACCTGCATATGTCGACGCGTCCGGATAGCTGGTTACACTGGTATCGGTCTGCGGGTCTGGAGCCTGATCTGCGTGTCAGTTCGGGACCGCGCTACGAGCTGTTCAGCCTGCTTCTGGCTGCCGTGCAGGCTGGGATGGGGATGGCGCTGATGCCACGCTTTCTGATCCAGACCGCGCTGGAGCAGGGCGAATTGCTCATGCCATTCCCCCATGCCATGCCCGTGAGCGAGGCATATTTTTTTAGTTATCCGACCGCCAATCAACCCAGTGAAGCGGTGCTGTTGCTGGAGCAATGGTTGCTGGATCAGGAAAAGGAGAATCCATGAGCGTGTATTGGAAGCCGGCACTGCTGTCGGCGCTTGTAGCTTTGTCGCTGGCCTTGCCCGCGCAGGCCAGTCAAACCGCGAGCCAGCATGCGAACCCGGAAGCCGCCAGCAATGTCATGCAACGTGACAGGCTGGTCACTCAGAAAAGCATGGTGGTGACGGCGCATCCTTTGGCAAGCCGGGCTGGTTTACGTATGCTGGATCAGGGAGGCAGTGCGGTGGATGCGGCTATTGCCGCTCAACTGGTCTTGGGGTTGGTGGAACCCCAGTCGTCCGGTATTGGTGGAGGTGGCTTTGTTTTGCTATTTCAGCCAGAGTCGGGTTTGACGAGTTACGACGGGCGCGAAACCGTGCCTGCCGCCAGCCCTCCGGACCGTTTTGAGCTGGACGGTCAAACCCTGTCTTTCAAGCAGGCAGTCAATAGCGGACGTTCCGTAGGGGTGCCGGGTTTGTTGCGCGCCCTGGAGCTGATGCACAAGGACGGTGGCGTCCTGCCCTGGGCCTCCCTGTTTGAACCGGCCATTGAGCTGGCCGAAGATGGCTTTGAGGTCAGCCCCCGCTTGCACACCTTGATTGCCGACAACCCCGAGCTGGCCGACAAGGCGGCTGCGCGTGCCTATTTTCTGGACGGACAGGGAAGACCATGGCCGGTTGGCCACCGTCTTCGGAACAAGGAGTATGCACAGGTGCTGCGCTTGTTGGCCAGCCAGGGCGCACAGGCTTTCTATCAAGGGGAACTTGCCCAGGATATGGTGGCTGCTGTTGCCGCCGACCCGATTGCGGGCGACTTGACGGTGTCCGATTTGACGCAATACCGGGCGCTGCGACGTGAGCCCCTCTGTATGGACTGGCAGCAGGTGGCGCTCTGTGGCATGGCACCGCCCAGTTCAGGGGCGATCAGTGTGATGCAGATGCTGGGTATCTTGCAGCACACGCCTATTGCTGATGTGAAGCCGCAATCTGTGGAAGCGATTCATTATTTCTCTGAAGCAGGGCGTCTGGCCTTTGCAGATCGGGATGCCTGGGTTGCTGATCCGGCATTTGTGTCTGTGCCACAGCAGGCTTTGCTGGCACCGGCGTATTTGAAATCCCGTGCCGCCTTGATTCAGCCAGGCCGATCCATGGGTCATGCCCAGCCGGGCAAGCCTTTGGCTGACGCACAAGCCGCCACTGACAACACGCCCGAGTTGCCCTCCACCACGCATCTGTCGGTGGCGGACGCCAAGGGGCAGGTGGTTTCCATGACCACCTCGGTGGAGTCGGCCTTTGGCAGCAAGATCATGGTTCGTGGCTTCTTGCTGAATAATCAGCTGACAGACTTTGCCTTGAACCCCAAAGACGAGATGGGCCGTTTGTCTGTTAATCGGGTTGAACCGGGCAAGCGCCCGCGCAGTTCGATGGCTCCGATGATGGTGATGCAGGATGGGCGTCCTGTGATCGCGCTGGGTTCTCCCGGCGGCAGCGCCATTATTCCCTATGTAGCCCAGGCCCTGACGGGCATGCTGATGTGGAACTTGGATGCTCAAGAAGCCGTCAGCCTGCCGCACTATGGCAGCCGCAATTGGGCGACAGAGCTGGAGGCCGGCACTGCGGTGACGGAACAGTCGCAGGCATTAAGGGCGATGGGGCACGAGGTACGCGAGCAGCCTTTTCCCAGCGGTACGCATGTCATACGCTGGACCCAGGAAGGGCTGGAAGCGGGGGTAGACCCTCGGCGGGAAGGATTGGCGTTAGGGCAGTAGACCAGCGTGGCGGTGCTTGGTCCGAGGTCAATCTGCGAGGAACCGGGCGAGGCATGGCTCATGATGCATTTGGGGCTGCCGTCCGTCTTGGCGACAGGCCGGTGGTGTTCTGGCAAAGAGACTGGCACAGCGAACGGTCTGTTGTTAGCAACGGTCCACAGGACTCATTGACAGGAAGCGAGCAATTCTCAGGCTTTGCCCTCTGAAGCCAATCGGCTGGTCATTAAAAAAGCCCTCAATGCGGTGGATAGAGATCCACGCATTGAGGGCTTTTTATAAGGTTTCTGGCAGGCTTGATCGTGCGGCTTAGCGGAACACGACGGTGCGCTGATCGTTCAACAAAATCCGGTGCTCCACATGGGCGCGCACGGCACGGGCCAGAACCAGAGACTCCACATCGCTACCGATCTGGGTCAGTTCGGCTGGGCTGACAGCGTGGGTTACATGTTCCACGTCCTGCTCAATGATCGGGCCTTCATCCAGATCTGCAGTCACGTAGTGGGCAGTGGCGCCGATAATTTTCACACCACGGGCATGGGCCTGGTGATAAGGACGTGCGCCCTTGAAGCTGGGCAGGAAGCTGTGGTGAATATTGATTGCGCGGCCTGACAGGGACTGACACAGATTGGTGGACAGAATCTGCATATAGCGGGCCAGTACGACCAGATCAATTTTCAGATCACGAGCCAGATCGATGATCTGCTGCTCTTGTTGTGGGCGGGTTTCCGGTGTCACCGGCAGGTGATGGAAAGGAATGCCGTACGAGGAAGCCAGACCGGCGTGGTCCGTGTGGTTGGAGGCCACAGCCGCGATTTCCACAGGCAACTGGCCGCTGTGGGCGCGAAACAGCAGATCGTTCAGGCAGTGGCCCTGGCGGCTGACCAGAATCAGCAGGCGGGCTTTGCGCTGGGCGTCGTAAATATTGGCGTCCATGCTGAATCTTTCAGCAATGGGGGCAAAGCTGGCTTGCAGGGCGCTGACGTCCTGTGTTTCAGGCAGGGAAAACTGGATGCGCAGGAAAAAGCGGTTGGTGGCGGCATCGCCAAACTGCTGTGCTTCAAGAATGTTGCCGTTTTGCTCAAGCAGCCAGCCCGATACGCTGTGGACAATGCCGGTGCGATCCGGGCAGGATAGGGTCAAGATGTAATCGTTCATCGACAGTATTGTAAAGATTTCAGAAAAGTTTTTAAGCTGCCTGGGCCAGAACGTGCTGGCCGTGTTGTGCAATCGCTAAACACGCGGTCAGGCCGGGTGATTCGATGCCGAACAAATTCAGCAAACCCGGGATGCCGTGGGTGGCAGGTCCCGAAAAAACGAAGTCGGCGGCCGCGTGGCCTGCAGGCACAATTTTAGGCCGAATACCGCTGTAGGCGGGGTTCAGGCTGTTATCGGGCAAAGCGGGCCAGTATTCGCGCACGGCGGCATAAAAGGATTGACCGCGTTGCGGGTCCAGGTCGTAGTTTTCGTCCTGCACCCACTCCGTGTCAGGGCCAAAGCGGGCCTGTCCAGCCAGATCCAGGGTCAGATGCACACCCAGTCCGGCTTTATTGGGCATGGGGTAGATCAGGTGCTTGAAGGGGGAGCGGCCCGCCAATGAAAAATAGCTGCCCTTGCACAGATAGGCCTGGGGAATATGGCTGGGGTCCAGCCCCTCGATATGTCGTGCTGCCATTACCGCGCCTAGTCCGGCCGCATTGATCAGGTGTGTGGTGGTCAGGCTGAAGGGCTCAGCCCCGCCCACGTGAACCTCAAAACCTTGGCCGGGCAGGACCTGCGCACGGATAAAGGGGGTATTGAACACCAATTGTGCGCCGTGGTTCTCTGCATCGCCTTGCAGTGACAGCATGAGGGCATGGGTGTCTACAATGCCGGTCGAGGGCGATAAGAGGGCGGCGCTGCAGCTCAGGGCAGGCTCCAGCGCCTTGGCCTGGGCGGCATCCAGCCACTGCAAGTCGTTTACGCCACAGGCGCTTGCCTGGGCCTGCAGTTTGCGCAAGTCGGCTTCCTGTTCAGCGCTGCCCGCCACAATCAGCTTGCCACAGCGTTGGTGATCGATATGGTGATCCCGGCAATAGTCATACAGCATGTCTTTGCCTTCGACACACAGCCGGGCCTTCAGGCTGCCCGGGGTGTAGTAAATGCCCGCGTGTATGACTTCCGAATTACGCGAACTGACGCCGTTGCCGATACTGGCGGTTTGCTCGATCAGCAAAACCTCCATGCCTTGCCGGGCCATTTGCCGGGCGCAGGCCAAACCCACGACACCCGCTCCCAGCACTATGCAGTCGACATCGTTTGGCATGATTAATACCTTATTGGCGTAGTAGAGCAAAAGGCGTAGTGTACTCCCGCCCTGAAGCGGCGGGCAGGCGCGTTTTGCAACAGCCCATCACGCCAGGGACGGGGTCAGATCAAAGTCGCCCGCATGGTAGATCAGGGGCTGGTGAGCGCTGCGCTCGCAGTGGGTAACTTCACCGATAAAGATCAGGTGGTCGCCGGCCTCATGGACGGCATAGGGCTTGCATTCGAACCAAGCGCTGCAACGATCGTCGTCCAGCATGGGCAAACCTCGCGGTGAGCGTTTGAGCGGGTGATCCCGAAAGCGCTCAGCGTGCTCTCCCCAGGCAAATCGCTTGGCCAGCGCTAGCTGACTGGCCCCCAAAACGTGAATCACGTAACCGTCACCCTGCACAAAATGCGGCAGGGATTGAGAACGTTTGGCCAATGACCACAAGACCAGAGGCGGGTTCAGAGAGACGGAGTTGAAAGAACTGACGGTCAGGCCAACGGCCTGGCCTGGAACGTCTTTGTTGGCGCCGGTCACGACCGTCACGCCTGTGGCGAAACGGCCGAGTGCCGAACGAAAGAAATCACTATCGAAAGAAGAAGAAAAAACAGTCATTGCATCGAGTCTGACGGGAGGGCACCCCCAAAGGGTACATTACGGAGCCAGTCGGCTCACCTGCCAATCAGATGGGTCCTTGCGGTCGAACACCAGCCTGTCGTGCAGGCGCGAGGCGCGGCCCTGCCAGAATTCGACGTGGTCTGGAGTCAGTCGGAAGCCACCCCAGTGTTCAGGGCGGGCGGGATGTTCACCTAAGCTTTCAGTGTACTGCTTGGCACGTGCATCCAGCTCGGCACGGCTGATGGGCTGGCTTTGTGGCGAGGCCCAGGCGCCAATGCGCGAGCCCAGAGGGCGGCTGTGGTAATACTCGTCCGATTCGGCCGCGCTGATACGACTGATACGGCCTTCAAAGCGCACTTGACGCTGCATGGAGGGCCAGAAAAAGGACAGGCTGGCCCATGGGTTGTGGTCCAGCTCCGTACCTTTGCGAGACGTGTAGTTCGTGAAAAACACCAGCCCTTGTTCGTCGTAAGCTTTAAGCAGGACCACACGCGCCGATGGGCGGCCGTCGGCACCTACGGTGGCCAGGGTCATCGCATTGGGTTCAACTTCCTTCAGTTCAATGGCCTGATCCAGCCAGCGTTGGAATTGCTGGCGAGGATCGGCACATAGTTCATCTTCGCTCAGGGAAAAGCGTTCGTACTCGTTACGCAGATCGGCAAGGGACATGGGGCGCTCTTAGGCTTGTTGAGGATTAAGCAGTGCAGTGTGACTCTGTAGCAATTGAACCACTGATTGCAGGCGTTTATCCAGAATTTTAGAGCGTTGCAGCGCCGAGGCGGTTTCCATGACGTATTCAATGCAAGGGCCATTGGTGCCCTGGGCCGAATACACCACTTGTCGCAGTTGCTCGTCGGGCATGCGGGGAACGTAGGCATCGGTCTTGCGATTCATGGTAAAGACCAGTGCACGAATATCGCCCTGGCTGGTGCGGCAGCGCAACCAGCGGGGAATGTATGCCCCGCTGGGCATCTCGCGCAGCCACAGGGCATCGAATACCTTGGGCACGCTTTCAGCAGGAATACGAAACGCCATGCCCCGGCACGATCCGCCCACATCCAGGCCAAACACCAAACCGGGTTGTTCAGGAGTGCCGCGGTTGATCCGTGACCACAGGCACAGCGCCCGGTGATAGCCGCGCAGCAGGGCCTGGCGTTGTTCGGCGAACTCAAAATCGGGACGCCAGATCAGGGAACCGTAGCCATAGACCCATAGGTCCTGCTTTTCACACCACTGCACCTCTTCCAGGGATTGACGCAAAGAGGCGTTGCGCTCTTCGTCGGTCAGGACACGGAAGCTGCACGGTGTGGGTACGGCGGAAGGCGAGGCGGAAATAGAATCGATGTTCACGGCAAAAAAGGGGGAAAGCCAAAATCACAGATGCTTGAAACCTATGACGATTGTAGAACAAGCACAGTCCACTGTAGCGGGCTTTCTCGCTGATAACTAAGGAAAAATACTAATTTGCTTATATGAGTGTTGCTATTTGGCAGGGACCCGTCAAGCCGCCAGGGCATAAGGCCTGTTTCACGGGCTGTGCAGGCGAAATTAGACGTAGAATTATCCATTAGCCTTGGTGCAGACCTTGCTGTTGATGGCCTGGTCGAGCAAGGCAAGAGGGATATGGGGCGCCGCAGGCGCCCCTGCCTTGTGGTGGAGACATGCTGGCCTGCAGGCTGGCGTTCTGCACGGGTTTGGTCGCAACGGCCAGTGATGGACAGAGGGCATGACAGAGCAGCACAACATGGATGCCGAACGCCGTTTCGGCGGTTTGGATCGTTTGTATGGAGCCGGCGCGCGCGACCGTCTGGCTGCCGCCCATGTGATGGTGGCCGGCATCGGCGGCGTGGGAACATGGGCCGTGGAGGCGTTGGCCCGTTCTGCGGTGGGCCGGATTACCCTGATCGACCTGGACAATATTGCCGAGTCCAATATCAACCGCCAGTTGCCTGCATTGGACAGCACCTTGGGGATGGCCAAGATTGAGGCCATGGCCCAGCGCATCAGGCAGATCAACCCGCACTGTGTTGTGCAGTTGATTGAAGATTTCGTGACCGAGGACAATGCGGCCAGCCTGATGGAGCAGCGTCCTGACGTGTTTCTTGATTGTACGGACCAAGCCAGTGCCAAGATCGCGCTGATCTTGCAGGCCCGTCGTCTCAAGGTGCCCTTGCTCAGTTGTGGCGGTGCCGGGGGCAAGACCGATCCCTTGAGCTTGCGCCGGGGAGATTTATCGGTGGCGCGCCATGACGCCCTACTTGGCAAGCTGCGTCAGATTCTGCGCAAACAGCATGGCTTTGCCCGAGGCAGTGATGCACAGGGACGGGCCTTGAAGCGCGTGCCTCGCATGGGAGTGGATTGCCTGTGGTTCGAGCAGGAAACCCGCCTGCCGCAAAACTGGACTCAGGCTGAGGATGGGGCGTTGCAAGGGTTGGCCTGTGCGGGCTATGGCTCCGGGGTGACCATCACGGCCAGCATGGGCATGCTTGCGGCCGATTACGCCTTAAGCCGGATCTTGAATCAGTAAGGCATCCTGCCAGCCGCGCAGGGCGTTCGAGACCCGGATCGCACGGGCATTGAGCAAGGCGTCCAGGGAAATCTCGGTTTCACGTGCCAGACCGCTGTTAAGCAGGGCCTGCCGTTGTACACCGGGCAAGAGCCAGCCGTGGGCTGGAGGGGTCCACCACAGGCCCTGCTCATCCTGAATATAGATGTTGCTGCGGCTGCCCTCGCATACCCGATTTTGCGTGTCCAGAAAAATGACATCAAAAAGCTGGGGGTTTTGTTCCAGCAGGGCACTCGCTTCCTGATACCAGGGCCGATGCGTGGTCTTGTGCGAGAGCAGCGGGTCCAGTGCGGGTAGTGGGGTGGGGGACAGGCACAACTGCAAGGGCCCCTCCAGTGCAGGCAGGGGTTGGGCCTGGGCATGGGCGCTGGCCTGCGCACTCCAGAGTATGCGCAAGCGCAAGGGAGTATGGGCGGGGGCCTGGCCCAGAGCCTGGTGCATGGCTTGCAGCCAGGTTTGCGCATCCCAGTCGTAGCCCAGCTCTGCACAACTTCGCGCGACACGTTCCAGGTGCAGTTCCAGCAAGGGAATCTGGCCGTCAGCGTCTACTCGCAATGTTTCTATCAGCTCAGGTTTGCTTTGGCTCATGGTGCTGCCTTTAAGTCAGTGTTACAGGGGCTTGCAGGACCCGTGCTTTCCACAGGCACTCCAGCCACTCCTGGTCCGGGTCTGAGTCCAGTACGATCCCTCCGCCCACCCCAAAGACGCCCTGGCCGTGCATGTCCAGCTCCAGGCTGCGGATGCTGACATTCAAGGACAGGTCGCCTGCGGGGCTGAGGTAGCCCACTGACCCACAGTAAATGCCACGGCGCTGTGGTTCCAGCTTGCGTATGCATTGCATGGCGGCCAGCTTGGGGGCGCCCGTAATAGAGCCGCAAGGGAACAGGGCTCGCAGCAAGGTTTCCAGGCGGCAGTCCGGGTCTACTTCAGCCTGAATGCTGGAGGTCATGGTCCAGACCGAGGCGTATTGCTCAACATCGAACAAGCTGGTGGTTTGTACGCTGCCGGTGCGGGCGACTTGTCCCAGATCGTTGCGCAGCAGATCGACAATCATCAGGTTTTCAGCCCGGTCCTTAATGCTGTGCTGCAGCTCCTGGGCGTTTTGCTGGTCTTGAACCGGGTCCGTATCGCGGGGGCGCGTGCCTTTCATGGGCCGGGTACGCACGATATTGCCTCGTTTTTCCAGAAACAGTTCGGGCGAGAGCGACAAAATATGGCGATCCCCGATCTCCAGGTAGGCGGCATAGGCGACAGGGTGACGAGTGGCCAGAGCCGTATACAGATCGCGTGGGACCATCTCCGACTGGATACGCAGGGGCATGGTGTAGTTGATCTGGTAGAAATCCCCGGCTTGCAGGCCTTGCTGGACCTGGGCGAGCGCATCCCGATAGTTCTGCTGGCTGAGCTGCAACTGGACGCTCAGTTCAGGCACGACCTGGCTGTCCCACAAATCGACTTCCTGGGCGCCTTGGAATACCAGGGCATTGAGCGGCGCATGTTGGGTTTGTTCACGGGCGGGCAGACGCGGCTCGAACAGTTCGGCCAGCTCATAATCCAGGGCCAGAGCCACCCAGTGTCCCGCTTGCCGGGCATGTTCTATTTGTTCAAAAGCACGACCTAGCTCTTCAGGGCTACGGGCCTGGATATGGCCCACATAGCCCTGCATTTCCAGCGCATAGCCTTTTAGTCTGTCTTCAAATCGGCCATACATGCGCCGTGTTCCTTTAAAAATTGAGCCAGAGCCATGCCGGTATGCGAGGCACGGTTGGCCTGGACCTGATCGGGGGTGCCTTGCACCACCAGTCTGCCGCCGCCTGAACCTCCCTCGGGTCCCAGATCCACGATCCAATCGGCTTCGGCAATCAAATCCAGATTATGTTCAATCACCAGCACCGTATGGCCTGCATCGACCAGGCGGTGCAAGACCACAATCAGCTTTTCCACATCGGCCATGGACAGGCCCACGCTGGGCTCGTCCAGTACATAAAGCGTGTGCGGGGCCTTGTAGGCGCGTCCTGTACGCGTGATGCCTTCGTCCAGGCGGGCCTTGACCAGTTCGCTGACCAGCTTGACGCGCTGCGCCTCGCCGCCCGACAGAGTGGGGGAGGGCTGACCCAGAGTCAGATAGCCCAGCCCCACGCTTTGCATCAGTTGCAGGGGGCGCAATATTTTAGGATGGGCAGCAAAGTATTCAACCGCCTCGTCCACATCCATTTGCAACAGCTGGCCGGCGGAAACGTCGCGCCAGGTCACCGCCAGTGTTTCCGGATTGAAGCGCTGGCCGTGACAGGCGTCACAAGGCACCTTCACGTCCGGCAGGAAGCTCATTTCCAAGGTGCGCATGCCCTGGCCTTCGCACAAGGGGCAGCGACCATCGCCGGTGTTAAAGGAGAAGCGTGAAGCGCTCCAGCCGCGCAGGCGGGCATCGTTGGTATTGGCAAACAGTTTGCGTACTTCATCCCAGAAGCCGATGTATGTGGCCGGGCAGGAGCGGGGTGTTTTGCCAATCGGGGTCTGGTCCACTTCCAGCACGCGGTCCAGGCTTTCCCAGCCGCTGATGCTGGAGCAACCCTGCCACACAGGCTTTTCTTTGCTGCCGACAACGCGCTGCAAATTATCCAGCAGCACATCGCGGGCAAAGGTGGATTTACCGGAACCCGAGACACCGGTGACCAGACTGAGCTTGCCCAGCGGAATACCGGCCTGGACCTTGTTCAGGTTATGCAGGCTGGCATCGTGCACCGTCAGCATGGGCGCATCGGCCTGAACGGGACGGCGCGCCTGCATGGGGTGTTTAAGCGGCTCGCGCAAATAGCGGCCAGTCAGCGAATTGGGGTTGGCCTCGATTTCTGCCAGCGTACCCTGGGCGATGACTTCACCGCCACGTTTACCGGCACCGGGGCCCATATCAATAATGTGCTGGGCACGGCGTATGGTGTCCTCATCGTGCTCGACAACCACCAAAGTATTCCCATTGCCTTCCAGACGCGCCATGGCGTTCAGCAGAATCTGGTTGTCGCGCGGGTGCAGACCAATGGTGGGTTCGTCCAGCACATAGCACACGCCTTGCAGGTTCGAGCCCAACTGGGCGGCCAGACGGATACGTTGGGCCTCGCCACCCGACAAGGTGGGGGCGGCACGATCCAGTGCCAGATAACCCAGGCCCACTTCATGCATGAAGTCCAGACGGCTGCGGATCTCGTTCAGGATATCGCGGGCAATGTCCGCTTCACGACCACTCAGGTTCAGGTTGCCGAAAAAGGTTTGTGCCTCATCCACAGGCAGGCCGGCCAGCTTGGCAATAGACTGGTCGCGCCATTTGAACGCTAAGGAAACGGGGTTCAGACGCTGACCGTGGCAGCTCGGGCATTCCACCGCCTCGCCTTCATAACCGTTGTTCCAGCTGTTTTCTTCGCCGGTTTGATCCTGATCGAAGCCGGTCAGTTTCAGGCCGGTACCGAAGCAGTCCTTGCACCAGCCGTGCTTGGAGTTGTAGGAGAACATCCGGGGGTCCGGCTCGGGAAAGCTGGTACCGCAGCAGGGGCAGGCCCGTTTGACGGAGAAGTGCTGCTGACGGGCGTTGGACAGTGGCTTGCCCTGGCGGCGCTCGTCCAGCGACAGGCTGCCCGAAGGCGTCAAAGGGGCCAGCACGCTAAAGGAGCCGTGGCCCAGTTCCAGCGCATCGCGGATAGCCTGACGCAGTTGTAGCTCGTGGCGCGGATCAACAATCAGATCAGCCACCGGCAGTTCCAGCGTGTGCTCGCTGTAGCGATCCAGGCGTGGCCAGGGGGTCACGGGGATGAATTCGCCGTCGACGCGCAAATGAGTATAGCCCTTGCCCTGAGCCCATTTGGCCAGGTCGGTGTAATAGCCTTTGCGGGCGGTCACCAGCGGGGCCAGTAAACCAATATGCTCGCCCTTGTGGTCGCGCAACAGTTGGGCGGCGATCTGCTCGGCCGTTTGTGGTGCGACCGGGACTTGGCAGTCCGGGCAGTACTGGGTGGCCAGTTTCACATACAGCAAGCGCAGAAAGTGGTGGATTTCCGTCATGGTGGCCACCGTGGACTTGCGTCCGCCGCGGCTGGTGCGCTGTTCAATGGCGACCGTAGGCGGAATGCCATAAATCGCATCGACATCAGGCTGGCCAGCTGGCTGAACAATGGCGCGTGCGTAAGCGTTCAGGGATTCCAGATAACGGCGCTGACCTTCATTAAACAAAATGTCGAAGGCCAGGGTGGATTTGCCAGAACCGGACACCCCTGTCACTACCGTGAAGGTGTTGTGCGGGATGTGAACCGAGATGTTTTTCAGATTGTGCTCACGGGCATTCAGAATGGCGATCTGGCCATCGTTGCTGCCGCCTGAGCGGGCCTTGTAATCTACCTCGGGTTCCTGAAACAGGGCAGCGCCTGTGCCCAGAATAGCGTGTTCGTACTCTTTGAGGGCCTGGCCAGTGTGCGATTGGGCCAGCGCCATGATGTCGGCCGGTGTTCCTGCTCCCAATAACTGGCCGCCGTGTTCGCCCCCCTCAGGGCCCAGATCAATAATCCAGTCGGCAGCGCGGATCAGGTCTAGATTGTGCTCGATGATCAACAGACTGTGACCGGCGGCCAGCAGTTTGCGGAAGGCGCGCATCAGGCGGGCAATGTCGTCAAAGTGCAGGCCGGTTGTGGGTTCGTCGAACAGGAACAGATTGCCCTTTTTGGCGACCTTTACCTGGCTCAGGCGGGTGCGTGAGGCCTGGGCCAGATAGGCGGCCAGCTTTAGACGCTGTGCTTCACCGCCCGAGAGCGTGGGCACGGGCTGACCCAGTTTCAGGTAGTCCAGACCGACATCGGCCAAGGGAGCCAGGCCCGTTTGCACGTCGCGCAGGCCTTCGAAGAATTCCATGGCCTGATGCACGGTCATGTCCAGTACCTCGTCAATCGAGGCACTGCGTCCGAAGTGTTCAATACGCACTTCCAGCACTTCGGGGCGGAAGCGCTTGCCATCGCAATCCGGGCAGCGCAGGTACACATCGGACAGGAACTGCATTTCGATATGTTCAAAACCGGTGCCACCGCAAGTCGGGCAGCGGCCATCACCACTATTGAAGCTGAAGGTACCCGGCGTGTAGCTGCGTTCTTTGGACAGTGGAGCCTGGGCGAACAGCTTGCGGATCGGGTCAAAAGCGCCCACATAGCTGGCCGGGTTGGAGCGTGCCGTCTTGCCGATAGGTGTCTGGTCCACCATCACCACTTCGGCAATCTGCTCGGCGCCCAGCAGGGCGCCGTAAGAACCAGGGGCTTCTGTCGGTTTGCCTTGTTGTTTCAGGATGGCCGGGTAGAGCACGTCCTGGATCAGTGTGGATTTGCCTGAACCGGAAACGCCGGTCACGCAGACCAGACGGCCCAGCGGAATGGACACGGAGATATGGCGCAGATTGTGCGCACTGACATCTTCCAGCAGCAGGCGCGGGGTATTGTCGGCCACCGGCATGGGGCGGGGCGATTCGATGCTCAGCTCGCCACTCAGGTAGCGGCCTGTCAGCGTTTCCGCGCCGCGCAAGGCTTGGGGCGAACCATCAAACAGAATCTGGCCACCGCGCTCGCCCGGGCCGGGGCCCATATCCAGAATACGGTCGGCAGCCACCATCACTTGTGGGTCGTGCTCGACCACAACCAGCGTGTTGCCATTGCCGCGCAGACGGTGCATCACTTCAATAATGCGGTGCATGTCGCGCGGGTGCAGACCAATCGACGGCTCGTCCAGCACGAACAAGGTGTTCACCAGCGAGGTGCCCAGCGCCGTGGTCAGGTTGATACGCTGTACTTCACCGCCAGACAGGGTGCGGCTTTGGCGGTCCAGGGATAGATAGGACAGGCCCACATCGCACAGATAATCCAGACGGGACAGGGTTTCTTTCAAGAGCAGGTCGATGGCCGCATCGCGTGCGTCGCCAAAGTGCAGGCCACGGAAAAACGTGCGCACGTGCTCGATAGGCAGGCGCATCAGGTCCGGGACGCTCAGGCCGGGCATGGCATCCAGTTGCTCGCGCAGCCAGTTGGAATGCACGGGCATGAAACGTGGGTAGCGGGAATCGGCGGGGGCGGCCTGATCGCCCACACGCCACAAGCTGGCTTCGGGTTTCAGACGAGAGCCGGCGCAGGCCGGACAGGTGGTGTAACTGCGGTATTTGGACAGCAACACACGCACATGCATTTTGTAGGCGCGTGATTCCAGCCAGTTAAAGAAACGCTGGGCGCCGTACCACTGGGTTTTCCAGGCTTGATTGCCACCCTTCCAGTCCGGGGTGCCATTAATCACCCAGTCGCGTTCTTCCTGGCTCAAGTCCTTCCAGGGCACGGACAGGCGCACGCCAGCAGCCGGTGCATAGCGCTCCATTTCCACTTGGCATTCTTTGTAGCTGGCCGTCTGCCACGGGCGGATCGCGCCTTCCAGCAGGCTTTTGCTGGGGTCGGGAACCACTAATCCGTAATCAATACCCATCACCCGCCCAAAACCGCGGCAGGTGTCACACGCGCCCAAGGGCGAATTGAACGAGAAGGTACTGGCAACCGGGGTACTGTATTCAATATCGCATTGGGCACAATGCAGGCCCTGGCTGAAACGCCAGGCGGTCTCGGGACCCTCTGCGCTGGCGGAGGCATAAACAGTCAGTTTGCCCTGACCATGGCGCAAGGCGGCCTCGATCGCTTCCATGAAACGCTCAGGTTCGACTGTGCTGGCACGGAAGCGGTCCTGAATGACATACAGAAGCTTCTGTTCAGTCGATGTGGCTCTGGCACTCTTGCCTTTCTTGGGGCCATCACCGCTGGCGGTGACCGTATGGGTTTCCTCGTGATGCAGGCGGGTGTAACCCTGCTGATGCAGCAAGGTTTCGATTTCTTCTTGCGTGAAGTTGGCGGGAACCTTGACCGCAAAGGTCAAAACCAGACGAGGGTCGTCATGGTCGGCTGCCAGTTTGCGAATTTGCTTGGCGATGCTGTCGGCATTGTCGCGGCGTACCGGCTGAGCACACTGGCGGCAATACAGCTCGCCCAGGCGGGCATACAAGAGCTTGATGTAATCGTTCAGCTCCGTCATGGTGCCCACCGTGCTGCGTGAATTGCGCACCGGGTTCACCTGATCGATGGCAATGGCGGGCAAAATGCCCTCGATGCGATCGACCTGGGGCTTGTCCATGCGATCCAGAAACTGGCGCGCATAGGGGGAAAATGTTTCCACGTAGCGCCGTTGGCCCTCGGCATACAGGGTGTCGAAAGCCAAAGAACTTTTGCCCGACCCCGATACGCCCGTAATAACCAGTAACTCGCCCGTTTTTATACGTACATTCAGATTTTTCAGAGTGTTCTGGCGGGCGCCAAAAATGCGGATTTCTGAGCTCATGGCAGGGTCGGCTTTCTGGAGATGGCAGGGTAAGGAAGCGGCAGGGGAAAGGCCTGGCAAACAGGCCTCATGCGCCAGTTGGAGCGGTACATGTCAGCAGGGTGTTGCCGGGGATGCACACTCTAGCCTTTGTATCTTAACGCGGATTACGGTAGAATTTCTGGTTAGCTATTGCGCTTTTGTCGGGATCATCCGGCAGGGCTTACATTAAGATCGGAGATCACCATGGCGGAAATCAAACGCACTCGCCGCAACACGCTGGAGCGTCGTTGCCTGGGTAAAGCATTCAAACGTCTGTTTGTGCGCGCACCCAAGGGCGTTTTCAAAATGCTGGAAAAAGTCAAGCGCGTCTAAGTGCCTGACGTAGGCAGTGTGCAGACGAAAACCTGGTTTTCCTTCCTGCATTCACCGCCAGCAGCAAAAAAACCACAGGCGTGCCTGTGGTTTTTTTGTGCGTGACCGGTTTTGCTTCCGGCCAGGGCAGGGCGGTGTGAATACTGCACGGCACCGTGTCCCGCTTGGCTTATGATGGTGTCATTGTGATGCAAAAATAAAACCTTGCCTGCAACCCTAATCAATACAGGTAATGGCATCTTTTGGGGACATCCGCTCATGGAATGGCGTCATTTATTCACCGTCCTGACACCGAGTTATAACCGCGCCCATACGCTGGAGCGGGTATATCGTTCCTTATGTGAACAAACTTGCCAGGATTTTGAGTGGGTGGTGGTTGATGACGGCTCCACTGACGGCACCCGGGAGCTGGTGCAAGGCTGGCAGCAGCAGGCCCCTTTTCCGATTCGCTATGCCTGGCAGGAAAACCGTCACAAGAAAGCCGCTTTCAATCACGGGGTGGCCCTGGCACAAGGCGAGCTGGTCGTGGCGCTGGACAGCGATGACACCTTGCTGGTCAATGCGCTCTACGATATGGCTCAGATCTGGGCTGACATTCCCCTGCAGGAGCGGGCAGGTTATGCCGGCATTACCGGCCTGTGCGTGCGTCCTGACGGTAAGGTCGTGGGCGATATGTTTCCCAAAGATGTATTCGATGCCAGCGCCTTGGATATAAGCTTTCGCTACCACGTGCGGGGCGAGAAGTTCGGCTGCTTGAGTACCGCCGTGCTGCGCAGGTTTCCCTTTCCCGATCAAATTGATGGCTTTGTACCTGAAAGTCTGGTGTGGCGGGCGATTGCCCGTGCGGGCTACAAGAACCGCTTTGTGAATATCGTGTTCCGCGTCTATCACGACAGTCCCGACTCTTTGTCGGTACAAGGCAAGACCAGCCAGCAGCACGCACTGGGTTTGTGGCTGCTGGCGCAGGATACGGTGGTGAAATGCTTGCCCTGGTTTCGCTACGAACCCAAGGCGTTTTTGATGGCCGCTGCGCGTTACACCCGCTTTGGGCTACACCTGCGGGCCAGTGGTCGTACGCCACCAGCAGGCTATGGGCTTGAAGGGCTGGCGTCCTATCTGCTGGTGGCCCTGATGTGGCCGGTGGGGGCCGCGCTCTATCTGCGTGACAAGCGACGGACCTGAGCGCAATTAGTGCAGGGTGTGACCATGCACGCCCGGCTCGGTGCTGTCATCATCGTCGTCCTCGTCATCGGTGTCGTCTTCGGGGGCAAAGGCTTCCTCGCCCAGCGCAAAGGGCAAGAGCTCTTCCAGTGTTTCGGTCCAGGCCACTTCTTCGCCCTCTTCGTCCACTTTGATAAAGCGCACCGGCTCAGCATCGCTCAACTGAATGGCCCACAGATAGCGGCAGGCGTAGACGGCTTTGTCTTGTGGGTCCAGCCCACCGCGGTTGCCCACGATACGGGCCTGTTCGCCGCCTATTTGCACGACCGTGAATTCGTTTTCGTCTTCGTCTTTGTCCAGCGGCATGGCAAAGATGACCCATTCAAAACCGGTTTCTTCTGCGCCCACGATCTCGGCCAGCACAGCCCGGCCCAGATAGGCGCTTAGCGCATCGGCCGTGCGACCCAGGGTTTCGATCTCTTCCGTGGTAAATACAAGTTCGGGGGCGTCAGATGTGGGCATGGCGTTTTTGGATTGTCAGCAAAAGTGAGTATATTACCCGAGACAAGCCTGCACTCAGGCCCGGTGTTTGGTTCTGGGTCCGACAGAAGCCTGCCTTTTGGGCGCCAAACGCCTACAATCCCAGTTTTCCGAACACGACCTGTTTTTCCTTTTTAGGTTTATATGGCTCAATACGTTTATTCGATGAACCGCGTGGGCAAGATTGTGCCGCCCAAGCGGCAGATTCTGCGCAATATCTCCTTGTCTTTCTTTCCAGGTGCCAAGATTGGTGTGCTGGGCCTGAACGGCTCGGGTAAATCCACCTTGCTCAAGATCATGGCCGGCGTAGATACCGAGATCGAGGGCGAAGCCGTCCCCATGGCAGGGATCAAAATCGGTTATCTGCCACAAGAACCTCAGCTGAATCCAGAGCACACGGTTCGTGAGGCTGTGCAGGCCGGTCTGGGCCAGGTTTTCGAGGCACGCCAGCGTCTGGAACAGGTCTACGCCGAATACGCCGAGCCCGATGCGGACTTTGACGCTCTGGCCGCCGAGCAGGCCGAGCTGGAATCCATTATTGCGGCCGCCGCGACCAGCGGTGCGGACGATATCGAAACCCAGATGGAAATTGCGGCCGATGCGCTGCGTCTGCCACCTTGGGATGCCTCCATTGCAAACCTGTCCGGTGGTGAAAAGCGTCGCGTGGCCCTGTGTCAGTTGCTGCTGTCCAAGCCCGACATGTTGCTGCTGGACGAGCCAACCAACCACCTGGACGCGGAAAGCGTGGACTGGCTGGAAGTGTTCCTGCGCCAGTTCCCCGGCACCGTTGTGGCGGTAACCCACGATCGTTACTTCCTGGATAACGCCGCCGAGTGGATTCTGGAGCTGGACCGTGGTCACGGCATCCCCTGGAAGGGCAACTACAGCTCCTGGCTGGAGCAGAAGGACGATCGTCTGAAGCAGGAAGAGGCTTCGGAAAGTGCTCGTCAGCGCACCATCAAGAAAGAGCTGGAGTGGGTACGTCAGAACCCCAAGGGGCGTCAGGCCAAAGCCAAGGCGCGTCTGGCCCGCTTCGAGGAACTGTCCTCGCACGAATACCAGAAGCGCAACGAAACCCAGGAAATCTTTATTCCGGTGGCCGAGCGTCTGGGTAATGAAGTGATTGAATTTGAAAACGTCAGCAAGGGCTATGGAGATCGTCTGCTGATTGACAACCTGAGCTTCAAGGTGCCAGCCGGTGCCATCGTCGGGATTATTGGCCCTAACGGTGCCGGTAAATCCACCTTGTTCCGCATGCTGGCTGGTAAAGAGCAGCCGGATTCGGGTACGGTCAAGCTGGGTCAGACGGTCAAGCTGGCGTATGTCGACCAGTCGCGTGATGCGCTGGAAAATGACAAAACTGTTTTCGATGCGATTGCTGACGGGGCAGATCTGCTGACCGTGGGTCGCTTTGAAATGCCATCGCGTGCGTATCTGGGGCGCTTTAACTTCAAGGGTGCGGATCAGAACAAAATTGTGGGCAATCTGTCGGGCGGGGAGCGTGGTCGTTTGCACCTGGCCAAGACGCTGATTGCGGGTGGCAACGTGTTGCTGCTGGACGAACCCTCCAATGACTTGGATGTGGAGACCTTGCGTGCGCTGGAGGATGCTCTGCTGGAGTTTGCCGGCTCGGTCATGGTGATCAGCCACGATCGCTGGTTCCTGGACCGCATCGCTACCCATATCCTGGCGTTCGAGGGCGATTCGCAGGTTGTATTCTTTGACGGCAACTATCAGGAATACGAGGCAGACAAGAAAAAACGCCTGGGCGAGGACGCTGCCAAGCCCCGTCGTATCCGCTACAAATCCCTGAAATAAG
Organism: Alcaligenes sp. SJTW-7; assembly: GCF_047716895.1. Taxonomy (NCBI): domain Bacteria; kingdom Pseudomonadati; phylum Pseudomonadota; class Betaproteobacteria; order Burkholderiales; family Alcaligenaceae; genus Alcaligenes; species Alcaligenes sp. SJTW-7. The sequence continues at coordinate 818,009 of NZ_CP136682.1, forward strand.
GAAGGTGCCATGCCTGTGCTCAATGCCCATCAGTCCGTCGTCTTGATTGTTGATATGCAAACGGGTCTGTTGCCCGCCATTGCAGACCACCAAGCCTTGGTCGAACGTGCCGGGAAGGTGGCACAGGCGGCTCGCCTTTTAGGGGTGCCGGTTCTGGCAACCGAGCATTGGGCTGAGAAAATCGGCCCGACCGACGCCTCCCTGCTACCGCATATTGATAAAGTGCTGCATAAAACGCACTTTGATGCCACGCGTGAGGCCGATTTCCTGCCTGCCTTGCCGGTAGGCCGCCCACGAGTGTTGTTACTGGGTACAGAGTCTCACGTGTGTGTGTTACAAACTGGCCTGGGTTTGAGTGAGCGCGGGTATGAACCCGTGTTGGTCGGCGATTGTGTGGGCTCGCGTCATCCCGAGTCCCGGCAGGCAGCCTGGGATCGCTGGGCGATGCATGGATTGGAGCGCGTTAGCGCCGAAATGGCCCTGTTTGAATGGCTGGAAACACCGGCCAACCCGGCTTTCAAATCAGTTCTGGCCCTGATCAAAAAAATGGATTCCTAGCGAAATTACATCTGTTGCGTTGCCTAACAATAGGATCTGGACTAATTTGCTCCGCAGGGTGAAGATAGACTTTAATGCCGTGTCGAGCACGGATACTTCACGGAGGTTAACGGATGAATATGACGACTATCACTAAAGTGGGTTTGGCCACGGTTCTGGCCGTCGTGATGGCGGGCTGCTCTTCCTGGGATGGGATGAGCAAACGTCAAAAAGGCGCCGTAACGGGCGCGGGTCTGGGCGGTGTGGCCGGTGCGGTCATTACAAATGGTGGTGTGCTGGGCACCGTGGGTGGGGCTGCGATTGGCGGCGTCATCGGCGATCAGATCGGCAAGAACCGCTAAACTCAAATTTGCCGGACGAGCTGAAACGCTCGCCAGCGTCAAAAGCCTCAAGGTACTGGGAATCCATCCCGACCTTGAGGCTTTTTTTATGGGGTACGCAGCAAAAGCTCGAGGCTTTATCGGTAGCCGTCCTCATCCATCATGGATCTATACCACTGGTGAAAATGTTTCATCCCGTCCTCGAGCGGAGACTGGTAGGGGCCCACTTCGCAGACTCCTCGTTCCATCAGGGCGCGACGTCCGGCATCCATGCGCTCCGCAATCTCGTCATCTTCCACGGCTGTTTCCATGTACGCCGCGCGCTGTGCATGCACAAAGTCCCGTTCAAAAGCCACGATCTCTTCGGGATAGTAAAACTCCACCACGTTCAAGGTCTCCTGTGGGCCCTTTGGGTACAGGGTGGACAGTACCAGTACATGGGGATAGATCTCGATCATGTGGGTGGGGAAATAAGTGACCCAGACAGCACCGAAATCTGGCGCTTCGCCTTGGCGGTAGGCCAGCAGACTGTCGTGCCATTGGCGGTAGGTGGGCGAACCGGGATGGGCCAGGGCCTGGTGTATGCCCACACGCTGCAAGCTGTACCAGTCACTGAACTCCCATTCCAGATCGTCACAGGTGACGAACTGGCCCAGGCCGGGATGGAACGGGGCGACGTGATAGTCCTCCAGATAGACCTCGATAAAGGTCTTCCAGTTGTAGTTGCACTGGTGAATTTCGACATGATCGAGCACGTAGTCCTGAAAGTCGAATTCTGGCCGGCTGAACAAGGCCGCCATATCCCGGGCCGGATCCCGTGACCCTTCAAACAAGAGGCCGTGGCAGTCGCGTAAAGGATAGCGTTCCAGGTTCAGACAAGGTTTGTCCTTGAATCGGGGCGCGGCCAGTAAATCACCCTGGGCACTGTAGGTCCAGTTGTGCAGGGGGCAGACAATATGGCCGCCTGTACTGCTCAGGGAGCCGTGGCTGGCCTGATTGGGCTGGCCGGGCATGCCACCCAGCATCAGGGCCTGGCGATGCCTGCAGACGTTCGAGAGCAGTTCTACGCCGTGTTGGCTGCGTATCAGGGTACGGGCAGCATTTTCCTGAATCAGGGTGCGCCAGTCGCCGGGTTCGGGAACGAGCTTTTCATGGCCGACATACAAGGCGGACTGTTGAAAAATGCGCTCTTGTTCACGTTCAAACAAAGCGTGGTCGAAATAGGCGCTAACAGGAAGCTGGGGGTGAGCGGGCACAAGACGTTTCATCTGACCGAGATCGGTCATGATTCCCTCCGCATAGGTCAATAAGCCAGGCCTGGATGGGCGTTTGATGGCCTTAACCACCATCTCTGGCGCGAAGAAAAATCGGAACTGGCCGATTACCAAGGCGAAATTGTACCTTATCTATTAGCCACCTAGCCGCAAGATGGACGGCGTTTGGCGGGTTTTACGCGCGTTGCCGTGCGAAGCAGACAGCCAAGAAAATGACCATCCCAGGGGATGGCCATTTCAAGCAGCAAGATGGTGTGTGCCGGGTGCGCTTTATTTGTTTTCCATGGCACTGGCATCGATCTGCGGCATTTCGATTTTGACTTCCAGCACTTCCAGCGAGTCCTGGCGATCAAGGTTCACCTTGATGTCATCGGGATTAATCTTCACGTAACGTGAAATGACTTCCACCAGCTCTTTTTGCAAGCGGGGCAAGTAGTCAGGTGCAACCCCACCTTGACCGCGTTCGTTGATGAGGATTAGTTGCAGACGGTCTTTGGCGACCGTTGCCGACGTTTTCTTGTGACCGAGCAGGAAGGACAGGAAAGACATATTACTTTCCTCCGAACAGGCGCTTGAACAGACCTGGCTTTTCGTAATCCACAAAACGCAACGGTTTCTCTTCACCCAGGTAACGATCTACGATGTCCTGATAGGCTTGGGACACATCACTTTCCTTGATATGGATAACAGGTACTCCTTGGTTGGACGCTTGCAGTACGGTTTCCGATTCCGGGGTCACGCCAATCAGTTTGATACGCAAGATATCTTCGACGTCTTGCAGGGACAGCATTTCACCATCCGAGACACGTTTGGGGCTGTAGCGGGTCAACAGCAAGTATTCTTTGATCGGTTCTTTGCCTTGCTCTCCACGTCGCGATTTGGCCGCCAAAATCCCCAGAATGCGATCCGAGTCGCGCACCGAGGATACTTCCGGGTTGGTCACTACCAGGGCATCGTCCGCAAAATAGGAGGCCATCAGTGCGCCGGTTTCGATACCGGCAGGCGAGTCGCAGACAATGTATTCAAAACCCATGCCCTTGAGCTCTTCGAGCACCTTTTCCACGCCTTCGCGGGTCAGTGCATCTTTGTCGCGTGTCTGGGAAGCGGGCAGGATGAACAGATTTTCCAGCTGCTTGTCACGGATCAAGGCCTGGTTCAATGTGGCTTCGCCCTGGATCACATTGACGAAGTCGTACACCACGCGTCGTTCGCAACCCATGATCAGATCCAGGTTGCGCAAGCCGACGTCAAAGTCGATGACCACGGTCTTGTGACCGCGCATCGCAAGACCAGATGCAAAACTGGCACTGGTGGTGGTTTTACCCACGCCGCCCTTGCCGGAGGTCACTACAACTATACGCGCCATGACAATCGGATTCCTTTGTTTTTCAAGTCACATAATCGTAAAGCATAACGGGCCTGATGTTGACATCCGTTGTGCCGCTTAGCCTACTGCTTAGAAACAAAACATATCAATTGCTTTGTTCGGTGTCAGCTTACACGTTTGTTTTCACGCTTGCTTGCCTGCCCGTATCTATTTGTCGGGGTTCAGCTCAGCCAGGCAAAAAGCAGCCTGCCCGGTACGGTCACAACCTGACCGGGTAGGGGCGGGTGGGAACGATTCCACCAGGCAGCGCTGCGTGTGTATTGCTCTTTATAAAAAGCGCCGGCAAAAGCCGGCGCCTGTTACTGCTAGGAGCTCAGGGGATCAAACCTGAGCGTGTCTTCTTCCAGTGTCACCATGACCGGCTTGTTGCGCAGTTGCGCGTCCAGCCGGGTCTCGATGATGCGGTACACACCGGCAATCGCAATCAGCTCCGGGTCCAGTTCGGTCGTGAAGATGCGTGCCTTGCTGTCACCCCGGGCGCCTGCCATGGCTTTACCACGCAGTGGACCATACACATGAATATTGCCATCGGCCACGACTTCGGCCCCCTGGCTAACCGCACCAATGACGATCAGGTCTGTGTGACGGGCGTAAATCCGTTGACCGGAACGTAACTGGCGGTGGATGGTCAGGGCTGCCGGGGCAATAGCCGGCGGTGGCGGGGCGGCCGCTGCAGGAGCTTCCTGCGTCGTTGTTTGCGAGAGCACCGGAACTTCCTTGTCAGGGGCCGCCTGTGTTTGTGGGCGCGCCGGAGGATTGGACAGTTCCACCTGGGGCAGACCGCTGTCGATGGCGTTGTCTGCGTGATCGGCATGCGCAATGACGCCTACCGGGTGCAGCTTGTGCTGGCGCAGCGCCTCGATCAGGGCTGACCAGTCCACAGGCGCATCGATGCCGCTGGCATCAATCACCACCGGTTCGTCCTCGAAAAAGGAGCCGGCATCTTTCATGCGTTGCGCCAAGGCGGCTAGCTGCTCGGCCGTGTCGGCCGAACGCAACACCACCCGTACGGCATACAAGGTGGCACTTTTGAAATCCAGGGCCTGAGGCCCTTTGGCATACGTCTGATCGTTCACGTCAATAGCCTTAGACCCAGGTGTCTTTCAGAGTCGTGGTGCGGTTAAGAACGGGTTTTTCGGCCGTGGAGTCGACACGATCCGCCACAAAATAGCCCAGGCGTTCAAACTGCCAGCGGGCGTCGGGCGTTGCCCGGGTACCTGGCTCCAGCCAGCCCTGAATCACGCGCAGCGAGTTGGGGTTGATGTGCTCCAGAAAGTCCTGGTCGGCCGCATCGGGCTGAGGATGGGCAAAGAGGCGGTCATAGAGACGAATCTCGGCGGCCACCGCATGTTCGGCACTGATCCAGGTGATATTGCCCTTGACCTTGACCGAGTCTGCGCCAGGGGTGCCACTTTTGGTGTCAGGCAGGTATTCCGCCAGCACCTGGGTGACATTGCCTTGCTCGTCCTTGACGCAGCCGGTACAGCGCACGACGTAGCCGTATTTCAGACGCACGGTATTGCCGGGGAACAGGCGGAAGTACTTTTTGGGCGGCTCTTCCTTGAAGTCCTCGCGCTCAATGTACAGGCGACCCGAAAAGGGGAACTCGCGCTGTCCGGCTTGCGGATTGTGCGGATTGCGCGGTGCATGGCACAGCTCGGTTTGCCCTTCCGGGTAGTTCGTAATGATCAGTTCGATCGGGTCCAGGATCGCCACGCTGCGATCGGCCACCGGGTCCAGATCATCGCGCAGTGCTTGCTCGAGCAGACTGTAATCCACATGCTGGGCGGCTTTGGATACGCCCAGGCGGTCCGTAAACAGACGGATGGCTCCGGGACTGTAGCCGCGGCGACGCAAGCCGGCCAAGGTAGGCATGCGGGGGTCGTCCCAGCCTGAAACATGGTTTTCCTGAACCAACTGACGCAGTTTGCGCTTGCTGGTGATCACATAGGACAGGTTCAGCCGCGAGAACTCGTACTGCTTGGGCAGGGGTTCGGACAACTGGCCCAGCTCGACCAGCCGCTCCAGAATCCAGTTGTAGAACGGACGCTGGTCTTCAAATTCCAGAGTGCACAAACTGTGCGTGATTCGCTCGAGCGCATCTTCCACGGGGTGAGCCCAGCTGTACATCGGGTAAATGCACCACTTGTTGCCCGTGCGATGGTGTTCGGCGTGGCGGATGCGGTACATGACCGGGTCACGCATATTGATATTGGGCGAGCCCATGTCAATCTTGGCACGCAAGGCCATGCTGCCATCGGGATGCTTGCCCTCGCGCATCTCGCGCAAGAGCCGGATGGATTCCTCGGCGGGGCGGTCGCGCCAGCGCGAGTTCACTCCCTTTTCGGTCAAGGTGCCCCGGTTGGCACGCATTTCCTCGGCGCTTTGCTCGTCCACGTAGGCATAGCCGGCGTTGACCAGTGCCTCGGCGAATTGGTACATGTAATCAAAGTAGTCGCTGGCAAAGTACAGGTTCTCTTCGTTTTTGAAGGTCCAGTCAAAGCCCAGCCATTTGACCATGTCGATAATGGCGTCCACGTACTCCTGTTCTTCTTTTTCGGGGTTGGTGTCGTCAAAACGCAGGTGGCAGGCCCCCTGGTAGTCGCTGGCCAGTCCGAAGTTCAAACAGATGCTTTTGGCATGCCCAATGTGCAAATAGCCGTTGGGTTCGGGGGGGAAGCGCGTACGAATGCGCGCGGCATCGACAGCGGCCCCTTCCTGGGTGCTGGCCGGGCCCGGCTGGCCGGCCCAGGATTTTTGTGCGTAACGGCCAGCGCTCAGATCCTGGTCGATGATCGTGCGCAGAAAATTGGAGACGGGAGCGGGAGTGGTGTCAGAGGTCATACACGTTTGAAATAAAGAAGCCGACGGACTAATCGGCCATTTTGCCACGTTCTTGTTTTAGAGGGGTATTTGCCCTGAGAATTGCGGCAATAACTTAGGGTAGTATGGTGGCGTTTGCAGGCCAATTCACCCTACACTAGCGCTCATTATGACGCACTCCGCCCTTTCCTTGTCCCACGCCCAGTTCTTCCTCAGCCTGGGATTCATGCTGCTGTTTCTGGCCCTGGAGCTGGGATTGGCCTGGGTGCTGCTGTATTTCAAGCTTAGAACCTTTGGCAGTAAGGCAAGCGCCTGGATGGGAGCCTACCGGTTCTGGGTGCGTCTGTTTGCACTGGCGTTTATTTTAAGCTTTGCCGCCTCCATGCCCGTGCTGATTCAGTTCGGCAGTGTCTGGCCGGGGCTGATGGAACAGGTAGGCGATGTGATTGGCCCGATGCTGGCCGCTTCCATGCTGTCCCTGTTTATCTTCAAATCCTGCTTTCTGGGCGTGATGCTGTTTGCGCAGCGCATGCTCTCCAATCTGGTTCACACGCTGGTTGTGCTGATGGTGGCGTTGGGCGTCACGGTGACGGCGTTCTGGCTGCTGGCGATCGTGGCGTGGATGCAGGTGCCCACGGGGGTGGACGTGATCGACGGTCATTACGTGGTGATGGATTGGCTTGATGTGCTCAGCACGCCTGCCTTGCCCTGGTACGCCGGTCTCTTGCTGGCAGGCAGCTTGCTGACGGTTGCCTTTTTCATGCTGGGTGTGACTTGTGCCCAGACCATGCAAAAGCCGGTCACTGACCAGGAACGTCTGGCATTTCGCAGCGCCCTGTTTTTAGGCGTGGCGGCCTGGCTTGGGCTGTTGTGTTCTGTGGTGGGCAATGGATTCATGACGGCTCAGTATCAGCCTGCCAAAGCGGCGGCGGCGGCCGCATATTGGGAAAGTGGTTCGCAGCCGGACCTGATTTTGATCGCGGCGCCTTCAGCCATGCAGGACAGCGTACTGGGCGTACTGCGCTGGACTCATGCCGGTGGGCGCTGGCTGGGACGCAATGACAGCGGTATTTTGATGGGGCTGGATCAGTTTTCCGAGGCCATGCCGCCTGTCACCTTGACATTCTGGTCCTTTCGTTTGGCTGTGCTGGCAGGAGCCCTGATGCTGGGGGTATTGCTGTGGGTCTTGCTGCGTACTCGGCGCTATGGGCTGGACCCGCACTCGCTGTCTTATCGAGAGCGTCAGGTGATGGTGGTCTCGTCGGTACTGGGCTGGGTCATGTTGCTCGCCGGCGCTGCTTACCTTTTGCTCGGTTTCCTTCCCTATCTGGTGGGCACGGATATTCAGGCGGTGCAGGTGCAGAGCAGTGAAAATGTTCTGACGGTAGCCCTGGGCTTACTGGCGTATGGCGCGGTCTACATCCTGTGCATGATTGGATTTTTCCAGAAGTTGCGACATGCCGTTCGGTTTGGCGTGGTGCCGATTGCACGTCATCGGGGGCGGGCATGATTGATTCCTTTGCAAATGCGCTGGGGCTAGGGGCGCATGACCCTGCGTTCTGGATGCCGCTGGCGTTTTTAGCCCTGTTCTTTTTGATCATCGTAGCCGGTACGGTTCTGGATGGGTTCGATATCGGGGTGGGGTGCCTGTCCTTGCTGGCACCGGACTCCTTGCGTCCCCGCATGCTGTCTTTGCTCAGCCCTTGGCGCGATGCGAACGAGTTTTGGTTGTTTCTGGGTCTGGGCCTGTTTGTCTGTGCCTTCCCCAAAGCCTGGGGAGCGGTAATGGGCGGATTGTATGGACCGCTGTGTGCTCTGGGCGTGGGCGTATTTGCCCGCTCCGTGTCTTTCGAGTTCCGGCTGCGCGCCCCGGTAGAGCGCCAGTCTCGTTGGCAAATGGGGTTTGCGCTGGGCTCTTGGCTGACAGCTTTTTCCCATGGCGTCCTGCTGGCCCAGGTTGTAGTGGGCTTTCAAAGCGATGCGGGCTACATCTGGTTCTCCGTCTTTATGGGGTTTTGCGCCATTGCCGCCTACTGCCTGTTGGGGGCGAGCTGGCTGATCATGCGCGAGGCCGGTGAGCTACGCGCGCGTGCCGTGAACTGGGGGCGCCGTTCCGTGCGCTGGTTCGCCGCGGGCGCCGTCGGAGTGTCCGTGGTGCTGGCCTTTGTGAATGCCGGCGTGCTGCTCAAATGGAGCGATGGCCCATACTGGGGCCTGGTGCTGTTCTTGTGGGCGCTGATTCTGAGCTGCTTTGTGTCGATTGAAATGAGCTTGCAGCGCATGATTAACAGCAGCTATCGCACCACTGCCTTGCCTTTCTTGCTGACCTTGTTCGTGATGGTCTGCGTCATGGCGGGCCTGGCGTTCAGCTTTTTTCCTTATCTGATCCTGGACGAGATGACCATTTGGGATGCTGCTGCTGGAGTTCCGGCACTGGGTCTGATCCTGTCGGCCATTGTGATTGCCCTGCCCATTGTGTTGATATTCAACGTGTGGGTGTACTGGCGCATGTTTGGTTTGTCCCGCCCGCCTTTGCCGCCCAGCTTTAAAGGCTGACCTTTTTTATGATTGCCCATTCTGTACTGTCGATGCGCAAGCGTTTGCAGGGATTCAAGTGGTTGTCCGACATGCCTGCCATGCTGGCCTGGGCGGTTCTGGCCGGTATTCTGGGAGCCTTGGCCACTTTGGCCTTCCATCAGGGTATGCGCTTCGTTCAGCAAGTGGTTGCCGGACAGCATGGCGGCATCGTGGCCGTGACCGAAAGTTTGAGCTGGTACATGCGCCTGCTCTTTCCCACGGTGGGTGGCCTTTGTGCAGGCGTGTTGCTGTGGCTGGCCGGACGGCTGCCCTCGGGCAGTAATTCGGACTATATGGAAGCAGTAGCCATTGGCGATGGTCGCTTGTCGATCCGGCAGGGTTTGCTGCGCTCCCTGTCCTCCCTGATGACGGTCGCGTCGGGCGGCTCGATTGGTCGGGAAGGGGCCATGGTGCATTTGGCGTCCTTGTCCGCGTCAGCCATTGGTCGTTTCACCCTGTTCAGCGAGGCTCGCCTGCGCTTGCTGGTGGCCTGTGGCGCGGCGGCCGGTGTGGCCGCTGCGTATGGTGCGCCGATTGCCGGGGCGGTATTTGTGGCCGAGATTGTGCTGGGTACCATGACCATGAGCAGTTTTGGTCCGTTACTGATGGCAGCCGTCAGTGCCCACCTGACCATGCGCATGCTCGGTGGTTACCATGCTCCGTATGAAATGGTGAATGTGCAGGCAGTGGCAGGCTGGGACATCCTGCCGTTTCTGCTGCTGGGCGTATTGATCGGTCTGGCAGCCCCGGCCTTCCTGAAGCTGCTGAATCTGTTTCGCACGCTCTTCAAACGTACTGGGCTGGGTTTGCCGCTACGCCTGGCCCTGGGCGGTCTGTTGCTGGGGTTCTTGCTAATAGCCATACCGCGCGTGGCTGGCAACGGTTTCAGCGTCGTGTCCTCCATGCTGCACACCGACTGGGCCTGGTATAGCGTTTTGCTTATCCTGGTGTTCAAGGTGCTGGCGACGGGGCTGACCGTCGGCTCCGGGGCGGTGGGCGGGGTCTTTACACCCGCCATCTTTGTAGGGGCCGCCTTTGGCACTTTGTTCGGGCAGGTGATCTTGCTGGTATTGCCCGGTCTGGACTTGCCTTTGTACCTCTTCACCCTGGTGGGAATGGGTGCATTTCTGGGCGCAGCAACCAGTGCCCCGTTCATGGCCATTCTGATGCTGTTTGAAATGACGCTGAGCTATCAGTTGGTGCTGCCCTTGATTGTGGCTTGTGTCATGGCCTATTTTGTGTCGCGCGGCGTGGCTGAGGTGGCCATGTATGAAGTGACGCTGGTGCGCGAACGAGATGCCCTGCTGCGGCACAAACTGCGTCATACCACCCTGGCTGAGCTGGTACGTCCGGCCGATACCGTGGTCAGCACCACGACCCAGATGCGTGATGCCTTGCAGATGTTTCTCGATTACCCGGTGCGTTATTTGTACGTGGTCAACGAGGAGCAGGTTTATCAAGGGGTGATTGCACAGCCTGACCTGACCCGGATGTTGCTGGACGACAACGCTGCGCAGGATCGCGTGGTCGGTGATATTTTGCGTATGGATTTCGTCAAGACGCTGTACCCGAATATGAGTCTGGACGAGGCTCAGGAGCACTTTGTGAACTTTGCTGGAGAGCGCTTGCCTGTATTGAATGGTGACGGCTCGGGACGGCTGATTGGTGTAGTCTATAAATCTGCTGTGCTGGAAAAGTACTCTGCCATCAAACGCTCGCTGGATGCGAGCGGCGAAGTGATGTTGGATGCCCGGCGCTAAACTCTTTTTGTGACATTCATCATGCGTATAAAAGCTTGCCAGCGAGGTTTGGCAGGCGGGCTGGTTGTTGGTCTTGCCATGCTGTTCGCTGTTCCATTGGCCACGGCGCAAGCTCGTGTCGGGCTGGAAAATCTGTCCGCAACCCGTGTGTACGGGGTGGACGATGCGCCGGCGATTCAGGCTCAGGAGCTTCCGCCCGTGGAGCCGTTTTTTGATGCCTCCCTATGGCATCGTCAGGGCGACCAGGATCTGCTCAGTCCTGCCTCGTCCATGGATTTTTCTTTTGCCGACTTCAGCCTGAGCGGCTCCCAGACCGCCAGTCTGGCCCGGTCCATTCAATATAGCCAGCAGTCCTCGCCCATCTGGAGCGCACGCTGGCTAAGCAGTGCGCCGGATCAGGTCTGGCAGTTTGGCGAGCGCAATTGGCGTTATGTGAATGGAGAGGGCCTGCAGCTGACGCTGGGCAATGATACGGTGACGGCTCCGGACTGGGCGCGACCCGTGGAGCTGGGTGGTGTCAATATCAGCCAGCAGTTCGAGCAGGGCCCCGCGGGGCCCTGGCGCTACGCGCTGGCGATCGGTGCGCTGGATATGAGCGGCAAGCAGGATAATGGCGATCTTGTGTATGGGTCTTCGGCCAGCAGTCTCATGGTCAGTACTGATCTGACCAGCCGAACCAGTCTTGACACCCAAATGGAAAGCGCGCGAGATTTCGGCCTGACAGGTTTGGGGGCGACCTATCGCTCGCCGGATTTTGGGGTGTGGCAGGCCAGTGTCGCCAAGGCCTCCCATTCGGTAGGGCAGGGCTGGCGCTATCAAGCGGCCTATGGTTTGGACGTGCTGGGCGATTTGCACCTGCAATGGCAGGGTGAGCGCTACCAGGATAACTTTCTGGATTTGAGTCGTTATCAAGGCATGAAGGTGGCGGCGGCCAGTAGTCGGCAAATGCTGGGCCTGTCCGTGCCCTTGCGCGGCTGGGGCGAGGTCAAGACCCAGTACGAGGTACAGCAGGTCGTAGCCGGTGGGGAGAATCGCTACCTTGGGGTCACGCAGCAGTTCTGGTACAGTCCCCACCTTAGGGTGGGTTTGCAGGCCCGCCGTCATCTGGAAAGTCGTCAGTCGAACATCGCGCTGCGTTTTTCTATTCCGATTTTTTAAGCAGGCGGCATGGCCCAGTCAGCACTTGAGGTTCTTCAGGAAGTTTTTGGTTATGACAGTTTTCGTGGTTCTCAGCACGAGATTATCGAGACCCTGATCCAGGGCGGTGATGCCCTGGTCCTGATGCCTACCGGTGGCGGCAAGTCCTTGTGCTATCAGATCCCCGCCTTGGTGCGCCCCGGCACTGGCGTGGTTGTCTCTCCACTGATTGCGCTGATGCAGGATCAGGTGGATGCGCTCACTGAACTCGGTGTGAATGCCGCCTATCTGAATTCCACCCAGGATTGGCAGACTGCCCGTGAGGTCGAGCGCGAGTTCCTGACCGGGCAGCTGGATCTATTGTATGTGGCGCCAGAGCGCCTGCTCACCGATCGTTGTTTGGACTTGCTGGCTCGGGGCCAGATTTCCCTGTTTGCCATTGATGAGGCCCACTGCGTGTCCCAGTGGGGGCACGACTTTCGCCCCGAGTACCTGGGACTGGATTTGCTGGCCCAGCGTTGGCCTGGCGTGCCGCGCGTTGCCTTGACCGCGACGGCTACCCAGTTGACACGGGTGGAGATTGCCCAGCGCCTGAAGCTGGAACAGGCACGGCATTTTGTCGCCAGTTTTGATCGCCCCAATATCTGTTATCGCATCATTGAAAAAAACGAGGTGCGCAAACAGCTTTTAAGCTTTATCCAGGAAGAGCACGCAGGAGACGCAGGCATTGTGTACTGTCTGTCGCGCTCACGGGTGGAAGATACGGCGGAATTTCTGTGTAAAAACGGTATCCATGCCTTGCCCTATCATGCCGGGCTGGATGCGCAGCAACGGGCTATCAACCAGGCTCGCTTTCTGCGTGAGGAAGGGGTCGTCATGGTGGCGACCATTGCATTCGGGATGGGTGTCAATAAACCCGATGTGCGCTTCGTGGCCCATATTGATCTGCCCAAATCGGTGGAAGGGTATTACCAGGAAACCGGGCGGGCAGGGCGCGATGGGGAAGCGGCAACCGCCTGGCTGGCGTATGGCCTGCAAGACGTGGTGCAACTGCATCGCATGATCAACCAGTCACAGGGCGATGCAGCCCACCGCCGCCAGCAAGGGCAGGCGCTCGATGCCATGCTCGGTCTGTGCGAAACCATTTCCTGCCGCCGCCAGCGCTTACTGGCTTATTTTGATCAGCACATCGAGCCTTGCGGCAATTGCGACACATGCCTGGAAGCGCCGCAGGCCTGGGACGGCACCGTGGCGGCTCAGAAAATGTTGTCCACGATCTACAGGCTGTGGCGCGAGCGAGGTCAGCGTTTCGGCGCAGGGCATTTGATCGATATTTTGCTGGGCAAGCTGACCGATCGGGTCAAGGAGCACGAGCATGACAAGCTGACGGTCTTCGGGGTGGGCAAAGACCTGACCGATCAGGCCTGGCGAGGCGTGTTGCGTCAGCTGCTGGCCCACAGTCTGGTCACGGTTGATCCGGAAGGTTATGGCACTTTGCTGCTGACCGAAGCCAGCCGCGAGGTGCTCAAGGGGGAACGCACCCTGATGCTGCGGCGCGAAACCGTAACACGGGGACCGGCGGCGCATCGAGTCAAGGGCCAGGCACCTGCCGGTCCGGCGCTGGACCCGGATCAACAAAGGCGTTTCGAGGCTTTGCGTACCTGGCGGGCTGCCATCGCGCGCGAGCATGGGGTGCCGGCTTACGTTATTTTCCACGATGCGACCTTGCGAGAGGTGGCGATCCGCTGCCCAGGCTCAGAAGCTGATCTGGAGCCGATTACAGGCATCGGGGTGCGCAAAAGAGAGGCCTATGGCGAGGCCTTGCTGCGCTGCGTCCAAGAGTTCCAAACGCAGTAAAATTTGTTAATCGCGCAAAGTTTGGTTGCATGTTCCTGCCCCAAAATCTGCCGTGCGATGATAAAACCACTATTCGCTCAATCCGCTATATGTAGTAGAATGGCGGCAATATCACACTATATATGGTGTGCATCACATGACGCTGGCGGCTGCAAAAGCCGCGTCTTGCGTCACTCACCATCGATTTCCGAGACTGAAATGCAATCAACCGAACAGTTAATGGTCACCAAGCGAGATGGCCGTACCGAACCTATTAACCTCGACAAGATTCACCGGGTGGTTGATTGGGCCGCTGAAGGTTTGAACAATGTGTCAGTCTCTCAAGTGGAACTGCGTTCCCATATCCAGTTCTACAATGGTATTCGCACCAGCGATATCCACGAAACCATCATCAAGTCGGCTGCGGATCTGATTTCTGAAGAAACACCCGACTATCAGTACCTGGCTGCGCGCCTGGCGATCTTTCACCTGCGCAAGATCGCTTTTGGCCAGTTCGAGCCACCAAGCCTGTTTGATCACGTCACCCTTCAAACCAAGGAAGGTCGCTACGATCCGCATCTGCTGCAAGATTACACGCGCGCCGAATTCGACGAGCTGGACGCTCATCTGGATCACTGGCGTGACATGAATTTCTCGTACGGTGCCGTCAAGCAACTGGAAGGCAAGTACCTGATCCAGAACCGCGTGACCAAGCGCATCTACGAAAGCCCCCAGTTTCTTTACATGCTGGTGGCCATGTGCCTGTTTGCCCGCTATCCCGCTGAAACCCGCCTGAGCTATATCAAGCGTTTTTACGATGCGGTATCGCAGTTCAAAATTTCCCTGCCCACGCCCATTATGGCGGGGGTGCGCACCCCCACCCGTCAGTTCAGCTCCTGCGTGCTGATCGAGTGTGATGACAGTCTGGACAGCATCAATGCCACGACCAGCGCCATTGTGCGCTACGTTTCCCAGCGTGCCGGCATTGGTATCAACGGCGGCCGCATTCGTGCCGTAGGCAGTGAGATTCGGGGGGGCGAAGCCCAGCACACGGGCTGCCTGCCTTTCTTCAAAATGTTCCAGGCTGCCGTGAAGTCCTGCTCGCAGGGCGGCGTGCGTGGTGGCGCGGCAACCTTGTTCTACCCCATGTGGCACCTGGAAGTGGAAACCCTGCTGGTCCTGAAGAACAACCGGGGTGTGGAAGAAAATCGCATCCGCCATCTGGATTACGGCGTGCAGATCAACCGTCTGCTGTATCAGCGCCTGATCAAGGGCAGCCACATTACGCTGTTCTCGCCTCATGATGTTCCCGGGCTGTATGACGCCTTTTTTGCCGATCAGGACGAGTTCGAGCGTCTGTACGAAAAGTACGAGCAGGACCCCGCCATCCGTAAGCGCAGTTTACCGGCCATCGAGTTGTTCTCCCTGCTGATGCAAGAGCGGGCCAGCACCGGCCGCATCTACATTCAGAACGTAGACCACTGCAATACCCACAGCCCGTTCCAGGCAGATCGCGCACCGGTGCGCCAGTCCAACCTGTGCATGGAAATCGCGCTGCCGACCAAGCCCTTGAACGATCTGAACGATCCCGAGGGTGAGATCGCGCTGTGTACCCTGTCTGCGTTTAACCTGGGCGCCCTGGAGTCGCTGGACGAGCTCGATGGTCTGTCCGAGCTGATCGTGCGCGCGCTCGATGCGCTGCTGGACTACCAGGATTACCCGGTCAAGGCAGCCCTCAATGCGACCAACAAGCGCCGCTCCCTGGGAGTTGGCGTGATCAACTACGCCTACTACCTGGCCAAGAACGGGACTCGCTATTCTGATCCCGCCGCGCTGGGTCTGACCCATCGCACTTTCGAAGCCATCCAGTACTACCTGTTGAAGGCTTCGGTACAGTTGTCGCGTGAGTATGGTCCTTGCGCGGCCTTTGATGAAACGACGTACGCCGCCGGTTTGCTGCCAACCGATACCTACAAGAAAGATGTGGATGGTATCTGCAACGAGCCGCTGCACTTGGATTGGGAAGCCTTGCGTGCGGACATCGTCAAGCATGGCCTGCGCAACTCGACCCTGACCGCCTTGATGCCGTCGGAAACTTCCAGCCAGATTGCCAATGCCACCAACGGTATTGAGCCTCCACGTGGTCTGGTCTCGGTCAAGCAGTCCAAGGACGGGATCTTGCGCCAGGTCGTGCCCGAGTTTGAAAAATATAAGGATCAGTATGAGTTGCTGTGGCAAATGCCCGGTAACGAGGACTATCTGAAGTTGGTTGGCGTGATGCAGAAGTTTGTCGACCAGTCGATCTCTGCGAACACCAACTATGACCCACAGCGGTTCGAGGGTGGCCGTGTGCCGATGAAGCAACTGCTCAAGGACTTGCTGCTGGCCTACAAATATGGTGTGAAGACCTTGTACTACCACAACACGCGCGACGGTGCCGATGATTCGCATGGCGAAGTCGAGGACGACGGTTGCGCAGGTGGTGCGTGCAAGATCTAAGCAAGGGTAAAGAGCATCATGACTACCTATAGTACTTTTTCGAAAACGGATAACGATCAGCTCAAGGAACCCATGTTCTTTGGGCAGCCGGTGAACGTGGCTCGCTACGACCAGCAAAAGTATCCGATTTTTGAAAAGCTGATTGAGAAACAGCTGTCCTTCTTCTGGCGTCCAGAGGAAGTGGACATCACTCAGGACCGGATCGACTACCAGAACCTGCCCGACCACGAAAAGCACATTTTCATCAGCAATCTGAAGTACCAGACCTTGCTGGACTCCATCCAGGGCCGCAGCCCCAACGTGGCGTTTCTGCCGCTGGTCTCGATTCCTGAGCTGGAAACCTGGATTGAAACCTGGGCTTTTTCCGAGACCATCCACTCGCGCTCGTACACGCACATCATTCGCAATATTGCCAATGACCCGTCTGTTATTTTTGATGACATCGTGCGCAACGAGAACATTCAGCTGCGTGCCGCCGATATTTCCTCGTATTACGACGATTTGATCAGCGACACCATGCTGTATGCCCAGTTGGGTGAGGGTGAACACCAGATCAACGGTCAAACCCGCAAGCTGAGCGTTTACGAGCTGAAGAAGAAGCTGTATCTGTGCATGATGAGCGTCAATATTCTTGAGGCCATCCGTTTTTACGTCAGCTTTGCCTGCTCATTTGCTTTTGCCGAGCGCAAGCTGATGGAAGGCAATGCCAAGATTATTCGTCTGATTGCGCGTGATGAAGCGCTGCACCTGACAGGTACACAGCACATCATCAATATCATGCGTTCGGGCAGTGATGATCCTGAGTTTGCGCAGATCGCCCGTGAGCTGGAGCCAGTTTGCTTTGCCATGTTCAAGGATGCGGCCGAGCAAGAGAAGCAGTGGGCGGACTATCTGTTTCGCGACGGCTCCATGATTGGCCTGAACAAGGATATTTTGGGGCAGTACGTGGAGTACATCACCAATATCCGCATGGGTGCAGTGGGCCTGAAGCCTGCGTTTGAGTCCGTCAAGCACAACCCCATTCCATGGATCAACACCTGGCTGTCCTCGGACACCGTGCAGGTGGCACCTCAAGAGGTGGAATTGAGCTCGTACCTGGTCGGCCAGATCGATTCGGCCGTGTCGGCTGGCGATTTCGACGGTATCGAGTTATGAGTCAAGTCCGGACAACTGATCATGACTTTCAGTTGCGGGACGGCGAAACTTTGTTGGAAGGTTTGGAACGAACCGGCCATCAGGTTGAGTACCAATGCAGGAGCGGCTATTGCGGCTCCTGCCGTATTCCTCTTGTGTATGGAAAGGTTGCTTATAAAGAGCAGCCCTTGGCGTATGTCGGCCCAGGCGAGGTTCTGCCGTGTTGTTGCACGGTACTTGAACCGATCATGGTCGACTGTCAGCGCATTGCCCGGGTTGAGGAGGAACCAGAAGATCAGTTCGGTTTTACCGGGCTGAATCCCTGATTCCACTGTCTCCCTTTAGCTGGCCAAGCGCTTTTCTTCCAGCTTTTCCCAACGCTCAAATAACTGCTCCAGGTCAGTGTTGAGCTGATCCAGTTGCTGGTTGATCTCGTCGGCTCGGGCAGAGCCATCTTTATACAGATCCGGTGCGCTCAGTTGCTCCGCTAGTTCGGCTTGCTGGCTTTCTATAGCCGCAATCTTCTCGGGCAAAGCTTCCAGTTCCTTTTCTTCCCATGGGGCCAGACGGCCAGGCTTGTTAGCCTTGTTGTTGCGCTCAGCAGCAGGCTTTTCTGCAGCGGCGGGAGTTGACGCGCTGGCTGCGGGTGTTTCGGCTTTGGCTTGCGGACGTTGTGCCAGCCACTCGTCGTAACCACCCACATACTCGCCCCAATGGCCGTCGCCTTCGGCCGCAATCACCTGGGTGACCACGTTGTCCAGAAAGGTACGGTCGTGGCTGACCAGCAGCACGGTGCCCGTGTAATCCTGAATCAGGTCTTCCAGCAGCTCCAGGGTTTCGATATCCAGATCGTTGGTCGGTTCGTCCAGTACTAATACATTAGTAGGCTGGGCAAACATGCGGGCCAAAGCCAGGCGGGCGCGCTCGCCACCGGACAGGCTGCGCACGGGGGAGTGCGCGCGGGCAGCCGGGAACAGGAAATCTTCCAGATAGCTCATGATGTGCTTGCGCTGATTGCCGATTTCCACCCATTCACTGCCTGGGCTGATGGTATCGGCTAGCGTGGCATTTTCGTCCAGGTTGCTGCGCATCTGATCGAAATAGCCGATATTGAGCTTGGTGCCGTGGCGCACGGTGCCCGAATTGGGCTCTTGCAGCCCCAGCATGATGCGTAGCAAGGTGGTTTTTCCCGCGCCATTGTGGCCGATCAGGCCTATGCGGTCACCGCGCATCAGTACGGTCGAGAAGTTCTTGATCAGGATGCGGTCATCGTAGCCGTGTGTGACGTCCTGCAACTCGGCAACCAGCTTGCCCGAGCGCTGGCCTTCAGATATGGCGAACTTGACGTCTCCCGAGCGCTCACGTCGCTCGGCCCGGTCGCGACGCAGTTGCTCCAGGCGTCGTACCCGGCCTTCGTCGCGGGTGCGGCGTGCTTGCACACCTTTGCGTATCCAGACTTCTTCCTGAGCCAGAAATTTGTCGAACTTGGCATTTTGTTGCTTTTCTGCTTCCAGGTACTCGGCCTTGCGTTCCTGCCATTGGCTGAAGTTACCGGGAAAGCTAAACAGCTTGCCACGATCCAGTTCGACAATACGTGTCGCCACCACGTCCAGAAAACGACGATCGTGGGTAATGATGACGGCGCTGCCGCGAAAGTCCAGCAGCAGTTGTTCCAGCCAAAGAATGCCGTCAAAGTCCAGATGGTTGGTGGGTTCGTCCAGCAAGAGCAGATCGGGTTCATTGACCAAAGCATTGGCCAGGGCCACGCGTTTGCGCTGCCCGCCCGACAGGCTGCCGGCGAGCGCATCCGGGTTCAAGCCCAGCTTGTCGATCAGGGCGTTGACACGCGCCGGGCGTTGCCAGTCCTCGGTTTCGGTGAAATCGCCGCACAGTAAATCGTAAATGCTGAGAGTGGGGTCCAGCTCGGGCTCTTGCTCGACTGTTGCCACTATCAAACCGCCCAGGCGTTTGACTTGCCCATCATCGGGAGCCTGACGTTGGTCCAGAATTTTCAACAGCGATGATTTGCCAGCACCATTGCGTCCGATCAGGCCGATACGTTCGTTGCTTTGAATGACCAGATCGGCGTGGTCCAGCAAAGCATGGTGGCCGAATGCCAGCTGGGCATCGGTCAGGGAAATCAGATTGGTGGACATAAGACTCCAGATAAAACAGCGCGTCCTGCGAATTTCTCTATTGTCGCAGGTTACAATGCATCTGTGAGGCAGGCTGGGCAGTCGCGGTGCGCAAGCATCGAGGAAGGTCCGGACTCCATAGAGCAGGGTAGCGGCTAACAGCCGTCCGGCAAGTGTGGCGCCACGCCAGATGAGCCGAGGAACAGGGCCACAGAGACGAGACCACAGCAAGGGCTTGCGCAAGCAGGCACAGATACGGCGACTTCCGTGTTTTCTTGCACTCCGGTGCAAAGTGCTGTGGGGTGAAACGCGGTAACCTCTACCCGGAGCAATACCAAATAGGCATACGCAGGCTTTTAGCCCGAGAGGCGGCTCGTCTCAGTATGCGGGTAGGTAGCTAGAACCGGCCAGCAATGGTCGGTCCAGAGGAATGATTGCCGGCCAGTGGAATCCCGCTGGCATACAGAATCCGGCCTATAGGCCTGTCTCACACTTCTTACGGCCTGCGCTGCCAATTGCTCCGATTTCGCACATTTGAAAGCAATTGTTAAGGACGATGAATCCTTGGCAAGAGTCGCTCGTGCGCGTTTTTATAACAATTCACTTTTAATGCGCCCTGCAATTTCTTGATTTCACTCAGTATTTTTTTTTAGCCACTTCTTGGATAGTGCGCTAAGTGCTTGTTGTGATTGAAAAAATTGCAACCACTGCCTTGACCGCAAAGGCTTTCCCCCGTAGAGTGGGGAAAAGTAGGAAATAGTGTAAAAAAGTGGGGGGAAAAAGTGTTCCAAGGCAGCAGCGCACTCACACTGGATGCAAAGGGGCGGATGTCTATTCCGACCCGGCACCGTGACGCGCTTTTGCAGCAGGAACAAGGCCGCCTGACCCTCACTCGCCATCCCGACGGCTGTTTGCTGGTGTATCCGCGCAGTGTGTGGGAAGAAAAGCGCGAACAGATTGCCCGCTTTCCCATGAGTGCCCGTTTCTTGCAACGCCTGCTGCTGGGCAGTGCTCAGGACGTTGATCTGGACTCCGCTGGTCGGATATTGATCGCTCCCGAACTGCGCGCGGCAGTTGGTCTGGAGCGCGACGCCATGTTGCTGGGTATGGCCACCCATTTTGAGTTGTGGAATGCGCAGGAACTGGAACGCCGACAGGCTCAGGATCTGGCAGAGAACTCCACAGACGTATTCGACACTTTTTCTTTCTGAGTAAGTCATGACGCTGGTACATCGATCCGTGCTGCTGGAGCCTACGGTGGCGGCCCTCGTGGATCCGTCCTTTGAGGCTCGGCGCTGGGCGCAAAACCCCACACTGCACGGGCAGGTCGATGGTGTGTACGTAGATTGCACGTTTGGTCGGGGTGGGCACAGCCGCTTGTTGCTGTCGCACCTAAGTCCTCAGGGGCGCCTGATTGTGATCGACAAGGACCCGCAGGCCATTGCCGTGGCCCAGGAGCTGGCCGCACAAGATAGCCGCGTGACAGTGGTGCATAGTGGTTTTGGTGATCTGGCCCAGGCTCTGGATGAACTGGATGCAGGTCCATTGCAGGGCGTCATGATGGATCTGGGCATTTCATCGCCTCAGATCGATGACGCGCAACGAGGTTTTTCTTTCATGCGTGAAGGTCCTTTGGACATGCGCATGGATACCAGCGGCGGTTTGACCGCTGAACAGTGGC
The DNA here is from genome assembly GCF_047716895.1 of Alcaligenes sp. SJTW-7. Lineage (NCBI taxonomy): Bacteria > Pseudomonadati > Pseudomonadota > Betaproteobacteria > Burkholderiales > Alcaligenaceae > Alcaligenes > Alcaligenes sp. SJTW-7. The sequence goes on from NZ_CP136682.1 coordinate 839,130, forward strand.
TGGCCGACGTCAGCGTGGAAGATTTAAAGGAGGTCATTGCAGAATATGGCGAAGAACGGTTTGCTTTCCAGATTGCAAAGGCGATTGTTGATCGCCGCCAATCCCGCCCGCTACATACAACGCGTGATCTCGCCGAGCTCGTCGCCGGTGTCGTCCGCACGCGCGAAAAGGGTCAACATCCGGCAACCAGGACCTTCCAGGCTATACGGATTTACCTCAATCGTGAGCTCGAAGAGCTCGCGCACGCGCTTCCGTCAATTCTGAGTCGATTGGCGACGGGTGGCAGGCTTGCGGTGATTGCATTTCATTCGCTGGAGGACCGTATGGTCAAACAGTTCATGAACGCGGCTGCGCGCCCTGCGCAGGAACAGTCACGTCTACCCATTCTTGAAAAAGACTTGCCCCAACCGTTGGTGCAGTCGCTGGGCAGAATCCTGCCCACGGATGAGGAGTCCAGCGACAATCCCCGAGCCCGCTCGGCGGTACTACGCGTGGTGCAACGCACCGCTACCCCCATTCCCCAGGACTGGATGCGCAGCGCCAGTGATCGTCTGCTGCAACAGGCCGCCTACCGCCGTCAGCCTGCTGGCAAGCGAGGCCGCCGATGATGCGCCTGGTCATCACCCTTTCTTTGGTGTTGATGCTGTCGGCCATCTCCCTGGTGACGGCGCGCTATCAGGCGCGCGAGCTGTTCGTGCAAACCGATCGTTTGGTCACCAAGGCCCGTGAGCTCGATACGGATTGGCGTCGCTTGCAACTGGAGCGTGCCGAACTGGCGCGTAACGCCAGGGTGGATGACATCGGCCGCAACGAGCTGGGTCTGGTGCTTAGCTCCCCGGAGCGTACGCTTTACTTGCAAGGCGGTGAGTTGAGTTCGAATCAGGCGCAGCCCGGGGGGCGCCCATGAGACGATTCGGCTATCACGACAATCCCGTCCTGAGCGTGCAGATTCCGTTCTGGCGCTCACGTTTGGTGCTGGTTCTTTTATTTCTGGGCTTTGGGGCATTGATCGTCAAAGCCCTGTACTTACAGGGCCTGTCCACCGAATTTTTGCAGCAGCAGGGTGAGCGCCGTTATGAGCGCACCCAGGTGCTGCCGCCCATGCGTGGCAAGGTTTTTGACCGTAGCGGGTCTGTTGTGCTGGCCTCCAGTGTGCCGGTCAAGGCTATTTGGGCCATTCCCGATGATGCCCGCAATGCCAAGCCCGAGCAGATCGGTCAACTGGCCAAGCTGCTGGGTATGGGCCAGTCCGATATCGAGCGCCGTTTGTCTGTTGAGGACCGCAATTTCGTCTATATCAAGCGGCAAGTGGACGTGGACGTTGCCGCCCAGATTGCGGAACTGAAAATACCGGGCATCCACCAGCAGGAAGAAATGCGGCGCTTCTATCCCGAAGGGGATGTGATGGCGCACATTGTGGGCTTTACCAATATTGAGGACCAAGGCATTGAAGGTATTGAGCTGGCCTTCAACTCCGCCTTGTCGGGCACACCGGGTTCGCGCCGTGTGATTCGGGATCGTCTGGGTCGTGTCGTCGAAGACGTTCGCGCCATCATCCCGCCTACTCACGGCCAGGACCTGCATTTGTCGATTGATGCCGGCCTGCAGTTTGATGCCTACACCGCACTGAAAAAAGGGATGGAGGACGTCAAGGCCAATGCCGCGGCTGCCGTGGTCATGGACGTCAAAACCGGGGAAATTCTGGCCCTGGTGAATCTGCCTACCTACAACCCCAACGACAGGGATGACCGCAAGGGTCCGGCCCTGCGTAACCGTGCCCTGACTGACACTTTTGAGCCCGGCTCGATCATGAAGCCGTTCACCGTCGCCTTGGCGCTGGACATCAACCGCATCACGACCTCCACCCAGTTCAATACAGGCAATGGCCAGTATCGGTATCAGGGCAGCGTGATCAGCGACGTCAGCCGCAATAACGGCATGCTGGATGCGGCCGGCATTTTGCGTCGTTCCAGCAATATTGGCATGACCATGATTTCCGAGCGGCTGACCTCGCAGGAAATGTGGAACAAGTTTACCGAGCTGGGCTTTGGCCGTTCTCCTCAGGCCGATTTTCCGGGCATTGCCAGTGGGCGGCTGCGTCCCTGGGAGCGCTGGCGTCCGATTGAACGCGCCACCATGTCGTATGGCTATGGCCTGTCTGTTTCCCTGCTGCAGATTGCCCACGCCTACACGGCGTTTGCGCGTAATGGCGACATGGTCTCCATGACTTTGCTCAAGCGTGAAGGCAAACCGGCCAGTGTTCAGGTCTACACCCCCAAAGTCGCTGCGGAAGTGCGTGCCATGCTGGAGGCCGCGGCCGGCCCGGCAGGCGCCCGTCTGGCTCAGGTTCAGGGGTATCGCGTAGCCGGCAAGAGCGGTACAGCGCGCAAGATTGTGGACGGACGCTACAGCAAGTCCTTGTATCGCGGCTCTTTTGTCGGTTTTGCGCCTGTCTCCGATCCTCGTATTGTCGTGGCCGTCACCATTGACGAGCCCCATAGTTCCAACTACTACGGCGGGCGTATTGCCGCGCCTGTTTTTTCAGAAATTGTGGCCCGGAGCTTGCGACGCCTAGGTGTCCAGCCTGATGCGCCCATAGATTCGCTGGTGGCTGTTGGCCCCGGTACGGAGAATGTACGATGAACGCCGCAGCAATATTGGAGTGGCTGGCGCAGCATGTCGCGCCCACGGCCAATCTGTGTTTGGATTCCCGCCAGATCAAGGCGGGTGACGCGTTTTTTGCTTGCCGTGGCTACCATGGGGATGGTCGTGAATATGAAGTTCAGGCTGTGCAGCAGGGGGCCGTCGCCATTGTGCGCGAGCAGGGCGATCAGGCTGTCGATCCTGGCGTGCCTGTGTTGCAGGTCCCCAACCTGAGCGCCTTGCTCGGTGAAGTGGCCCACCAATGGTGGGGACGTCCTTCCGAGGCCATGACTGTGGTGGCTGTGACCGGCACCAATGGCAAAACATCGACCGTGCAGTGGGTGGCTTCCGCCCTGAATCACTCTCAAGTGCCTTGCGGCACCATTGGTACGTTGGGCGTGACCTTGCCCGATGGCTCCAATCTGGGGGGTGTCCTGACTACTCCGGATGTATTGACCGTGCACCGTAGCCTGGCCGCTATTCGTGCCCAAGGCGGCAATGCCGTTGCGCTGGAAGCTTCGTCCATCGGTCTGGAGCAGGGTCGTCTGGATGGTGTCCGTATTGATATTGCCGGGTTTACCAACCTGACCCACGATCATCTGGACTATCACCACAGCATGGAAGCCTACAAGCAGGCCAAATTGCGTCTGTTCAGCTGGCCCGGTTTGCGCAGCGCTGTGGTAAATGCTGATGATGCAATGGGCCGTGAGTTGATGCAGGCCGGTCTGGCTGCGCGTGTGATTTCTTACTCCATGAGCCAGCCCGATGTGGATTTGCTGGCACAGGACGTGCATACCGGTGCTGATGGCCAGGTATTCAATCTGGTCACTGCTCATGGCACCGCCCAGATTCTCACCCATCTGCTCGGTGAGCATAACGTGGCCAACCTCTTGCTAGTGGCCGGTGTGCTGCAGGAAGTGGGCTGGCCTGTGTCCAAGATCGCTCGTATCATGGACAAGCTGGAGTCGGTTCCCGGCCGCTTGCAGATCGTGACACCCAAGAGCACGGCGGGTCGTTCGCCCTTGCCGTTGGTTGTGGTGGACTATGCCCACACGGCCGATGCCTTGGAGCGCGCCCTGCAAGCCCTGCGCGACGTCGCCCGTGTGCGCGGCGGCAAGCTGATTTGTGTCTTTGGTTGTGGCGGTAATCGCGACACCACTAAGCGTCCCATCATGGGCGAGGTGGCGGCCCGTCTGGCCGACAGCGTGCTGGTGACCACAGACAACCCCCGTTTTGAAGACCCCGCCGAGATCATTCGCCAGATTGTGGCCGGCATGCCAGAGGCGCCAGCGGTACAAATGGATCGCGCCCGTGCAATTCTGTCCTCCATCTGGGCGGCCAGCCCGGAAGATATCGTATTGCTGGCCGGCAAAGGCCATGAAACCTATCAGGAAGTACAAGGCGAGCGCTCGGTGTTTGATGACACTGACTGGGCGAAAGCCGCCTTGCTGTGGTTGCGTGGCGTACGCTTGAGCACGGATTCGCGCAGCCTGAGCAAAGGCGAGGTGTTTCTGGCCCTGAGTGGTGAGCAGTTTGATGGTCACCGCTATCTGGAAAAAGCCAGGGAGCAGGGTGCCGTTGCGGCGATTGTGGCGCAGCGTGATCCTGGTGTGGACCTGCCGCAAATTGTGCTGGGCGATACCCGTCGTGCCTTGATGAGTCTGGCCACCGAGTGGCGTTCGCGTTTTGACATTCCCATGATCGGCGTGACCGGCAGCAATGGCAAGACAACGACCAAGGAAATGATTGCTGCGATTTTGCGTGCCTGGCTGGGCGAGTCGGAAAGCCTGGCCACCCGCGGCAACCTGAATAATGATCTGGGCGTTCCCCTGTCCATCCTGCGCCTGAGTGCCGAGCATAAAGCCGCGGTACTTGAAATGGGCATGAACCACCCCGGTGAGATCGCCGTGCTGGCCGCGATGGTACGGCCGACGATCGCTCTGATTAATAATGCCCAGCGCGAACACCAGGAGTTCATGCACAGCGTGGAAGCGGTTGCGCGTGAAAATGGCGCTGTCATTGATGCGCTGCCTCAGGATGGTGCCTTGGTCATTCCGGATGACGATGCGTTTAGCGCCATGTGGGCTGAACGGGCAGGGGCGCGCGCTGTATTGCGTTTTGGTCTCAGCGGCCAGGAAACCGTTTTTGCGGCGGACATGTTCGTCGAACCTGCTCAAACCCGCTTTGTGCTGCACGTGGCCGGCCAGTCTACGGCCCTGACCCTGCACAGCCCTGGTATTCATAATCTGCGTAATGCCTTGGCCGCAGCGGCATGTGCACATGCCGCCGGTGCTCCCTTGACTGCGATTGTGCAAGGCTTGGAGAGCTTCCGTCCTGTAACGGGCCGCATGCAGCCCAAGCAACTGTCCTCCGGTTATCAACTGATTGACGATACCTACAACGCCAACCCGGATTCGGTACGTGCCGCCATTGATGTGCTGGCCCAACTGAAAGGACGCAAGGTGCTGGTGCTGGGCAATATGGCCGAGATCGGTGACAACAGCTCCGAACTGCATGCCGAAGTGGGTGCCTATGCCAAAGAGCGGGGCATGGATGAGTTGCTGACCCTGGGAGGCGATGCGAGTCATGCCGCCCAAGCCTTTGGCGCGCGTGCGCATCAGTTCGAAACTCTGGAAGACATGGTGTCTTACCTGCTGGCCCTGGAGCCGTCCCATGTGCTGATCAAGGGGTCGCGCAGCGCCCGCATGGAGCGCGTGGTGGCTGCGCTGGAGAGCCACTTCTCCCGTAACGAGGGGGCTACCCATGCTTCTTGAACTGGCACGCTGGCTCTCGGACGATCATATTCGCGCCTTCGCGGTGTTTGAGTACATCACCCTGCGTGCTATTTTGGCCAGCGCAACCGCCCTGGCCATTGGCTTGTTGGCGGGTCCCTGGGTTATTCGCAAGCTGACTGAGCTGAAAATTGGTCAGGCTGTGCGTGCCTATGGCCCCGAGTCGCATTTGCAAAAGAACGGCACCCCCACCATGGGCGGTGTGCTCATTCTCATCTCCATCGGTATCAGCACCCTGTTGTGGGCAGACTGGACCAATCGTTTTGTATGGGTCGTTTTGCTGGTGACCTTTGGTTTTGGCTGGATTGGCTGGGCAGACGACTACAAGAAAGTGGTGAACCGTGACCCCGAGGGCATGTCCTCTCGGCAAAAGTTTTTCTGGCAAGCCTTGATCGGCATGATCGCGGCTGTGTACCTGAGCTTTGCCGTGTCCGTGCCCGCCAATACCGAATTGTGGCCTTTGTTCAAAGAATGGGTCTTGAGCGGTTTCACCATGTCCCTGCCAGCTCAGGCTGACCTGATCGTGCCCTTTTTCAAGTCTGTGAGTTACCCGCTGGGTGTGCTCGGTTTTGTGGTCTTGACCTGGGCGGTGATTGTGGGCTCGAGCAACGCTGTCAATCTGACCGATGGTCTGGATGGGCTGGCCATCATGCCCACCGTGCTGGTGGGTTCCGCCCTGGGTATTTTTGCCTATGTTGTCGGTCGGGTGGACTACTCCAAATATCTGTTGTTTCCCTATATACCCGGCGCGGGCGAACTGCTGGTGATCTGCGCGGCCATCGCTGGTGCAGGTCTGGCTTTTCTGTGGTTCAACGCCTATCCCGCGCAAGTGTTCATGGGTGACGTAGGGGCACTGGCCCTGGGCGGAGCGCTGGGCACGATTGCCGTGATCGTACGCCAGGAAATTGTGCTGTTCATTATGGGTGGCGTGTTTGTGGTCGAAACCTTGTCGGTCATGCTGCAGGTGACCTGGTTCAAATACACCAAGAAGCGCTACGGGCAGGGAAGGCGAATATTCCGGATGGCACCGCTGCATCATCACTTTGAAGTCAGCGGTTGGAAAGAAACCCAGGTGGTGGTCCGCTTCTGGATCATCACCATGATGCTGGTCATGATTGGTCTGTCTACATTGAAATTGCGATGAATGCCCTGAGTTTTCCTTCGATCCGCAAAGACGGTCTCATGCTTATCCTCGGGTTAGGCGAGACCGGCTTTGCTGCGGCTCGCTGGTGCTTGGCCCAGGGAGCCGGTGTCCGTTTGGCGGATACGCGTGAAACGGTGCAGGGTCTGGACATGCTCCAGGCGCTGAGCCGCGAGCCGCTGGATGTGCGTCTGGGCACGCAGGCCTTGCAAACCGAAAGCCTGAAGGATGTACACACGCTGGTGCTCAGTCCCGGTCTGTCGCCGCTGGAGCCCACCCTGGCCGCCTTTTTGGCTCAGGCTCGGGAGCGTGGCATCGAGATCATCGGCGAGATCGAGCTGTTTGCTCGGGCCTTGAAGGACCTGGCCGATCAAGGGCAGGAAAGCCGCGTGCTCGCCGTGACCGGCACCAACGGTAAAACCACCGTTACAGCCATGACACGCCACTTGCTGGAGCAAGCCGGTATCTCTGCGCGGGCCGTGGGCAATATCAGCCCTGCTGCCTTGACTGCCTTGTGTGATGCTCTGGAAAGTCAGGCTTTGCCCCAAGTGTGGGTGCTTGAGTTGTCCAGCTTCCAGCTCGATAGCACGTTCAGTCTGCGGGCCGATGCGGCGGTCGTGTTGAATATTTCCCAGGATCACCTGGATTGGCATGGCGGCATGGACGCCTACGTTCAGTCCAAACAGCGTTTGTATGGCATGTGCGATGTGGCTCTGGTCAACCGTGACGATCCTGTCGTCATGGCGATGATTCCCGATGCCAGTCAGGAATCCGTGCGCAGCTTTGGGCTGGACAAGCCCGTGTTGCTGGGTGATCTGGGCTTGCAGACCGATGGTGGCATGCAATGGCTGGTGGCCAACGAGCCTACCGATTTTGAGCTGCCCGCCACCGGCCTGAAAAAACGTCACGCAGCCGCGGCAGGAACTGTTCGTGGCAAAGGGGGCCTGAAGCGGCTGATGCCGGTTGAGGCCTTGCAGATCAAGGGTCGTCATAACGCCTTGAATGCACAAGCCGCCCTTTTGCTGGCCCGCTGCCTGGGGCTGGGTTGGGCCGAGCTGCTCAATGGCCTGCGCACCTATCAAGGCGAACCTCATCGTGTGGAGCTGGTACGTGTGCTCGATGGCGTTCAGTATCTGGACGACAGCAAAGGCACGAATGTGGGCGCTACTGTTGCTGCCCTGCGTGGCTTTGATCAGCGTGTCTGGCTGATTGCGGGAGGTTTGGGCAAGGGTCAGGACTTTGAACCTTTGGCGATGGCCGCCAAGCATAGCGTGGCAGAGGTGTTCTTGATCGGCCAGGATGCCAGATTGATCGCTGCTGTTTTGCAGGCCCACGATATTCCTCATCGTTTTTGCGAGGGCTTGGAAGCGGCCGTGCAGGCTGCCGCCGGGCAAGCGCGTTCGGGTGATGTGGTGTTGCTGTCGCCTGCCTGCGCCAGCATGGATATGTTCAAGAGCTATCACCATCGTGGTCTGTGCTTTGTGGCGGCAGTCACTGAAATGGCTCTGGATAGAGGAGAGCTGGCATGAGTCTGTTTGCTGAGCTGACCTCGGGTGTCAATGCCGTTCGCCCTGGACGTACGGCATTACCCGTGTTTGATCGCCCCTTGTTGGCGGCCACGCTGATGCTGACCCTGTTCGGGCTGCTGATGGTGTACTCGGCCTCGATCGCTCTGGCAGACGGACCACGCTATGAAAGCTACGGCCGCTACTATTTTGTCATTCGCCACGCTCTGTTCATTGTGGTTGGGGTGGTGCTGGCCATGTTCACGGCCACCGTACCCATGCGGGTCTGGCAGAAGCTGGCCGTCCCCCTGTTTGCATTTTCCATTTTTCTTTTGCTGGTGGTTCTGATTCCCGGCATTGGTCGTGAGGTGAACGGGGCGCGCCGTTGGTTGCCCCTGGGCATCATCAACTTCCAGCCCTCGGAACTGATGAAGGTAGCCATGGTGCTGTACGCCGCCGATTACACGGTGCGCAAGCAGCAGCATTTGCAAACCTTTGTGCGGGGCTTTTTGCCTATGGCTGTGGCCTTGGGCCTGGTGGGGGTTCTGTTGCTGATGGAGCCCGATCTGGGCGCCTTCATGGTGATTGTGGCCATTGCCGTGGGCATTTTGTTTATCGGCGGAATCAATGGCAAGTTGTTCTCGGCGTTGCTGGGCATACTGGTCAGCAGTTTTCTTTTGCTGATCTGGCTCTCTCCCTGGCGTCGGGAGCGGCTTTTCGTTTATCTGGACCCCTGGAATCCTGATAACGCCTATGGCAGTGCTTATCAGCTGTCGCATTCGCTCATTGCGCTGGGTCGTGGCGAATGGTTTGGGGTGGGCCTGGGTTCCAGCGTGGAAAAGCTGCATTACCTGCCTGAAGCGCATACCGACTTTATCGTTGCCGTGATAGGCGAGGAACTGGGTTTTGTGGGTGTTTCCGCCCTGATCCTGACCTTTGGCTTTCTGGTCTGGCGCAGCTTCAATATCGGCCGCCAGGCCAGTGCAATGGATCGTCTTTTTAGCGGCATCGTTGCCCAAGGCGTGGCTTTGTGGTTTGGCGTGCAGGCTTTCATCAACATTGGCGTGGTGCTGGGTCTGTTGCCGACCAAAGGGCTGACCTTGCCTTTGGTCAGTTATGGCGGCTCGGGGATTGTGATGAATCTGATGGCCTTTGCCTTGTTGCTGCGGGTGGATTTTGAGAACCGGCAAATGATGCGAGGTAAGCGCACATGAGCACGCCAACCATTCTGATCATGGCAGGCGGCACGGGCGGGCATATCATGCCTGGTCTGGCCGTGGCACAGGCCATGCAGCAGCGCGGCTGGAACGTGCTGTGGCTGGGGCATCCAGAGCGTATGGAAGGTAGCCTGGTTCCTCAGCATGGGATTAAAATGCTGCCTCTGCGATTTTCCGGATTACGAGGCAAAGGCGTGAAAGCGTTGCTCTCCTTACCCTTTACCTTGCTCAGTGCCTGCTGGCAGGCGCATCGCTGTCTGCAGCAAGCCAAACCGGATGTCGTGCTGGGCATGGGCGGCTATGTCGCCTTTCCGGGTGGTCTGATGTCCTTTGTGTCGCGTCGCCCGCTGGTGGTGCATGAGCAAAATGCGGTGGCGGGAACGGCCAACCGCTATCTGGCCAAAATGGCGACCCGCGTGCTGACCGGTTTTCCCGGCGCTTTGCCCGGTGCGGTGACAGTCGGCAACCCGGTGCGTGACGCCTTCGTGGGTCAAGGCCCTGCCGCTGAACGCTATGCCAAACGTAGCGGTCCCTTGCGCCTGTTGGTGGTGGGTGGCAGCCTGGGGGCCGCCGCGCTGAACCAGGTGGTACCCGAGGCCTTGGCCTTGATCCCGCCCGAGCAGCGCCCGCAGATCACGCATCAGTCCGGCCAGCAGCATCTGGACAGCTTGCAACAACGCTATGCACAGCATCAGGTGCAGGCCGAGTGCACTGCCTTTATTGGTGACATGGCGCAGGCCATGAAAGAGGCTGATGTGCTGATTTGCCGAGCTGGCGCCATGACGGTGGCCGAAGTTGCCGCCATTGGGGTGGCCGCCCTGTTTGTGCCGCTACCTCATGCCATTGACGACCACCAGACAGCCAACGCCCGTTATCTGAGCGACTGTTCGGGCGCGTGGCTCAAGAAACAATCGGAGTTGACGGCCCAGTGGCTTGCACAGTGGTTGCAAGGGCTGGATCGTGAAGAGTTAAGTCGTGTGGCCAGCCACGCGCAAGAACATGCACAGTTGAATGCCACGCAGCAAATTGCCGAAGCATGTCAGCAGGCGGCAAGGAGGGTGAGATGAAACACCGCATTCAACGTATTCATTTTGTAGGGATTGGCGGTTCGGGCATGAGCGGCATTGCCGAGGTCATGCTGAACCTGGGCTTTGCCATCAGTGGGTCCGATATTCAGGAAACGGCGGTCACTCGTCGCCTGGAGCAGCTTGGCGCCCGTATTGTTATCGGCCACAAGGCGGAAAACGTCGCCGGCATGGGCGCGATCGTCACATCGACCGCGATTGCCGGCGATAACCCCGAAGTGCTGGCTGCTCGTGCTGCGCGCATTCCTGTGGTGCCTCGCGCCCTGATGCTGGCTGAACTGATGCGCCTGAAGCGCGGCATTGCGGTGGCCGGTACTCACGGCAAGACCACCACCACCAGTCTGGTGGCCAGTTTGCTGGGGGCCGCCGATCTGGACCCGACTTTTGTGATTGGCGGGCGCCTGAATTCAGCCGGTGCCAACGCCCGACTCGGGCAGGGCGATTACATCGTGGTGGAAGCCGACGAATCCGACGCTTCGTTCCTGAACCTGTTGCCGGTGATGGCCATCATCACCAATATCGACGTGGACCATATGGATACCTATGGTCATGATGTGGCCCGACTGAAAAGCGCCTTTATCGATTTCACACACCGTCTGCCGTTCTACGGTAGTGCCATCGTCTGTAACGACGATGCCAATGTACGCGAAATCATTCCTTTTGTATCGCGCCCTGTCACCACGTATGGCATTGATACGGAGGCTCAGGTACGTGCAGTCAACATTGAAAGCCGTGGTACCACCATGTGTTTTGATGTGCAGCGCAAGGGGGCGAGCGGCGACCTTCCCTTGTTGTCCGTGTGCCTGAACCTGCCCGGAAAACACAATGTACTCAATGCTTTGGCGGCTATCGCCGTGGCCACGGAACTGGGCGTGAGCGACGAGGTCATTGCCCGCGGTCTGAAAGAGTTTACCGGTGTGGGCCGTCGTTTCTCCCTGGTGGGCGACTTCCCGGTTCCCCAGTCGCAAGGCGGCGGCACGTTTACCGTTGTTGACGATTATGGTCACCATCCTGTCGAAATGGCTGCTACCTTGGCGGCCGCACGGGGTGCTTGGCCAGATCGCCGGATCGTGTTGGCGTTCCAGCCGCACCGCTATACGCGTACCCGTGATTGCTTTGAAGATTTCGTGCAGGTGCTCAGCCAGGCCGATGCGGTTCTTCTCGGAGAAGTGTATCCCGCTGGCGAGGCCCCCCTTGTGGCCGCCGATGGCCGAGCCTTGAGTCGCGCAGTGCGTGTGCTCGGCAAGGTCGAACCCATTTTCGTGGCCGAAATCAGCGATATGGCACAAGCCGTACTGGACTTTGTCCGTGACGGCGATGTGGTGTTGGTAATGGGTGCAGGGTCCATCAGCCGGATTCCTGCTCAACTGGGAGAAATGGCATGACTGCGGATTTTGGTCGGGTCGGCGTGTTGTACGGCGGCAAGTCCGCCGAACGGGAAGTGTCCTTGATGTCCGGTCAAGGTGTGCATGAAGCCCTGCGTAGCATGGGTGTGGACGCGCATTTGTTCGATATGGGCGAGAAAGGATTGACCGAACTGGCGCAGGCTGGCTTTGATCGTGTGTTTATCGCTTTGCATGGTCGTTACGGCGAAGATGGCACGTTGCAGGGAGCCTTGGAATGGTTGGGCATCCCTTACACCGGCAGCGGTGTGATGGCCTCCAGCCTGGCCATGGACAAGATCATGACCAAGCATGTGTGGCAGCACCTGGGTCTGCCAACCCCCGGCTTTGCGCAGCTGGATCATGCCAGCCAGGTTGCTGGGGCAGTGGAGCGTCTGGGCGTACCGCTGATCATGAAGCCGCCCCACGAAGGTTCTACGGTCGGTGTCGTGCGTGTGGACCGTGCCGATCAGGCGGTCGCCGCCTTTGAAACCGCCATGCATTACGACACGGTTGTGCTGGCTGAGCAATTCATTCGTGGTCGCGAGCTGACGGTGCCCATTATCGGCCAGGGTGAGCAGGCACGCGCCTTGCCCGTCATCGATATTGTGGCGCCCCAGGGTAACTACGACTTCGAGCACAAGTACTACTCGGACGAAACCCAATACTTCTGCCCGGCGGATTTGTCGCCTGAATTGACGGCCCACATCCAGGATTTGTCGGTCCGCGCCTTTAATGCGCTGGGCTGTGAAGGCTGGGGCCGTGCCGACTTTATGCTGGACGAGCAAAATCGTCCCTGGTTGTTGGAGATGAACACCTCTCCTGGCATGACCAGCCACTCGCTGGTGCCGATGGCAGCCAAAGCGGAGGGCATCAGCTATGCCCAGTTGTGCGTGAACATTTTGGCAACAGCCCGCTGCAAAGTGCAGGCTATTGCCCGCAGCCTATAGAACGGGGAGCCTGATTCATGTTTTCCGATGCACGTCTGACCAACCTGATCGCCAATACGCTGGCTCTGCTAGCAGTATCGGCATTGGTGATCGGTGTTGTGATTTGGGCTGTGCGTCGTCCGTACTTCAATATCGAGCGCATTCAGATCGAGTCCACGCAAGGCGAGCCGCTGGCCTACGTCACGGCAGAAGGGGTGAAAGCCACTATCGCCGGTCGCCTGCAAGGCAACTTCTTCACCGTCGATCTGGACCAATCCCGCGCCTTGATTGAAACGGCCCCCTGGGTACGACGCGCGCAGATCCGGCGCGTCTGGCCCAACAGCCTGTCAGTACGGATTGAAGAGCAGCAGCCGCTGGCCTATTGGAACGAAGACGAAATGATCAACACCTGGGGTGAATCGTTTTCTGCCAACAAGGCGGTGGTGCCCGATGAAATGGATTTGCCCCAGTTAAGCGGCCCTCCGAACTCGGAGCGTCTGGTGGTGCAACGGTATGCCGAGCTGGCTCGCTGGTTCGGACCTCTGGACGTGCAGGTCAGTGAAGTGACCCTGAGCCCGCGCTATGCCTGGGATGTGGTGTTGTCCAACGGAATGCAGCTGAGCCTGGGCCGCGACCCGGCAGCGGATATTGCAGACCCCCACGGTCGTAAAGGGGCTTTGCCCTTTGCGGTTCGTGTTGAACGATTTGTGCAGGCATGGCCTGCCTTGATGCAGCGGCTTGGCGACCGTGCTTTGCAAAGTGCCGACTTACGTTACCCGAATGGCTTTGCGATAACGCTGGCTCCGGTTTCATCTACCCCTGTGAAGTAAAGAACATATGACTCGTGACATCAAAGACCTGATCGTTGCATTGGATATCGGCACCAGCAAAGTGGTTGCGGTGGTAGCCGAAGTGCTGCCGGAAGGCCGGTTTGAAGTGCTTGGTCTGGGCCAGCATGAATCCCAGGGCATGCGCAAAGGGGTAGTCGTCAATATCGAGACGACGGTCAATTCCATTCAGCGTGCGCTGGAAGAGGCCGAGCTGATGGCTGACTGCAAGATCCGCGAAGTCTATACCGGAATTGCGGGCAGCCACATCACCAGCTTCAACTCCAGTGGCATGGTGGCGGTAAAGGATAAGGAAGTGACCGCCACGGATGTGGCGCGTGTGATCGAAACGGCCAAGGCCGTGAATATCCCTACCGATCAGCAGGTGCTGCATGTGCTGACGCAGGAATTCATCGTGGACTCGCAAGAGGACATCCGCGAGCCTATCGGCATGAGCGGGCTGCGTCTGGAAGTGCGGGTACACATTGTGACTGGTGCCGTCAGTGCCGCCCAGAACATTGTCAAGTGCGTGCGCCGTTGCGGCCTGGAAGTGCAGGATCTGATCTTGCAGCCTTTGGCCTCCAGCCTGTCCTGCCTGACGGCCGATGAGAAAGAGCTGGGCGTAGTGCTGGTGGATATTGGCGGCGGTACGACCGATATTGCCATTTACACCGGCGGTGCCATCCGTCACACCGATGTGATCCCGATCGCCGGCGACCAGATCACCAGCGATATCGCAGCCATGCTGCGCACGCCGACGCCAGATGCGGAAGAAATCAAGTTGCGCTTTGGGGTTGCCAAGCAATCGCTGGCTCATCCCGAGGAAATGATCGAAGTGCCCGGTTTGGGTGATCGTCCCAACCGTCAGGTCAAGCGCCAGGCTTTAGGTGCCGTGATTGAGCCACGCGTCGAGGAGTTGTTCACGTTTGTGCAACAAAGCCTGCGCGAGTCGGGCTACGAAGATCTGCTGTCGTCGGGCGTGGTGCTGACTGGTGGCACGGCCATGTTGCCGGGCATTGTGGAACTGGCCGAGGACGTATTCCTGAAACCGGTGCGTATTGCGGTGCCCAGCTACGAAGGCAGCCTGGCGGATGTGATGCGCAACCCGCGCTTTTCGACGGTGATGGGCCTGTTGACTGAAGCCCGCCTGCAAAGTGCGCGTGGTCGCAAGGTGGCACAGCAAAAAGGCAGTGTCAAAGGTCTGGTGGCCCGCATGAAAGAATGGTTTATGAATTAAGGGCGTTGCAAGACGCTCAGGTCGGGCCGCCTGAAAGGGCGGTCCGGGAGGCAGTTCAAACCGGGTGCGAACCCCCTGGTTGGCAGATGTTTTGAGCTGATTCCAAATTTTGGTTGTATCGGGGAAGTACGTAGAAACTTGACTAATTAGTGTTTGAGTGGGAGTCAATCATGATGAACTTTGAAATGTTAGATACCAGCAGCAGCGGCACGGTCATCAAGGTCGTGGGCGTGGGCGGCGCAGGCGGCAACGCAGTGACGCATATGATCAAGTCGGGCGTGCAGGGCGTGGATTTCATTTGCGCCAATACCGACTCGCAAGCGCTGGCCAGCAGCGATGCTCCTATCCAGATCCGTCTGGGACGCAGTGGCCTGGGTGCTGGCGCCAAGCCCGATCAGGGCCGTGCGGCTGCTGAAACCGCTCGTGAAGAAATCCGTGCCGCCCTGAACGGTGCCAACATGGTGTTTATTACGGCCGGTATGGGTGGTGGTACCGGTACCGGTGCCAGCCCCGTTGTGGCTGAAGTGGCCAAGGAGCTGGGCATTTTGACCGTGGGCGTGGTCACCAAGCCTTTCTCTTTTGAAGGCAACCGCCGTCTGCGCATGGCCGAAGAAGGAATCGAGGAGCTGAGCAAGCACGTTCACTCCCTGATCGTGGTACTGAATGAAAACCTGTACGACTTGATGGACGAGGATGCGACTCAGGCCGATTGCTTCAAGGCGGCGGACGACGTGCTGCACAATGCCTGCGCCGGTATTGCCGAGATCATCAATGTTGAAGGGAATGTGAACGTTGACTTTGAAGACGTGAAAACCATCATGGGTGAGCAAGGTCAAGCCATGATGGGTACGGCGGTGGCCTCCGGCTCGAACCGTGCCCGCGAAGCGGCTGAACGTGCAATTGCCTGCCCATTGCTGGAAGGGGTGGACCTGCACGGTGCTCGCGGCATGCTGGTGAACATCACTTCCTCGTCCTCGCTGAAGATGCGCGAAACCCGCGAAATCATGGACACCATCCGTGGTTACGCCGCAGAAGATGCAACCGTCATCTTCGGTACGGCTTACGATGAGTCCATGGGTGACAGCCTGCGCGTGACGGTCGTGGCTACGGGTCTGGGTCGCAAGCAAGCACGTCCACAGTTGGTACAAAACAACGAGGAAGTGTTACGTACTGGTACGGACAATATGCCCGTGATTGGTGCTGATTACGCCAATGCGGATGTGCCTGCGGTTATCCGCAATCCACGCAGCCAGGCCTCGGCTCAGGTGCGTGCTCTGGAGACGGCCGGTATGGATCATTTCGATATTCCGGCGTTCTTGCGCAAGCAGGCTGATTAAAAATCAAGTTCGGCGATTACCCGAGTCGTCAATTTGATTTCTCCCACGACTCCCCCTGAGCGTTCGCGTTCAGGGGGCGTAAGTGTTTCGTAGTGTCGCTATGTTTGACGCTTGACAATTGCGTATGTTTTTAGAAAGCGTATAGTGGATAACCCGTATTACGGTTACAATAGTCTTTGCGAACAACACTTTACAAATACAAGAATAGCCATGCTCCGTCAGCGCACCATCAAAAATGTCATCAGTACCAAAGGGGTCGGCCTGCACTCCGGTCGTCGTGTCGAGCTGACATTACGCCCCGCCGCGCCTGACACCGGTATTGTGTTTCACCGTATTGATCTGCCGGAGATTGTGGATCTGCCTGCGCAGGCCGACAAGGTCGGTGGCACGCGCATGGCCTCGGTGCTCATCAAGGACAATGTTCGTGTCTCAACGGTTGAGCACCTGATGTCTGCCATTGCGGGTTTGGGTATTGATAATCTGCATGTGGACCTGACTGCTGAAGAAGTGCCCATCATGGATGGCAGCGCAGGCACGTTCGTGTATTTGTTGCGCTCGGCCGGCTTGCAAGAGCAGGAAGCGCCCAAGAAATTTTTGCGTGTCCTCAAGCCCGTTGAAGTCTCTGAAGGCGAGGGAAAGGACATTAAATGGGCCCGTCTGGAGCCCTATGAAGGCTTTGCCCTTCAGTTTTCGATTGATTTTCATCACCCGGCAATTGATGCAACGGCCAATTTTGCCGAGGTGGATTTTGCGCATGACTCGTATGTGAAGACGATCTCACGTGCGCGCACCTTTGGCTTTGCCAGCGAGGTCGAGGCGTTGCGTGCGGCCGGTCTGGCCCGTGGTGGCAGTCTGGACAATGCCATCGTCATGGACGAATACCGCGTCCTGAACAGCGACGGTCTGCGTTACGAGGATGAGTTCGTCAAGCACAAGATTCTGGATGCGATTGGCGACTTGTACCTGATTGGCCACCCCTTGATTGCCCGTTATGTAGCGTGCAAATCCGGCCACGGCCTGAACAACCAGTTGGCGCGTGCCCTGCTCGCCGCCCAGGACAGTTGGGAATTGGTCACGTTCGAGTCTGCGGCTAGCGCGCCTCATGCGTTTTCCAGCGAGTGGAAATTCGCTTGATACGGGTGTAAGGGCGCTATCTGCGCGCCCGGTTTAACTGCGATGATGACGCAACAGGCGTTCGATGGCTTGGGCCAGAGGACCTTGCGGTAATGAGTCATGCAGCTTTTCAAATGATTCCAGGGCCCGCTCGTCCAGGACTTGTACCTGGCGTGCGGGCTTTTCTGTCACAGCTGCAAACAAATGGGCTTGCACGTGAACCAGCGTCTCGCTAATGTTCCAGCCAGCGGCATTCATCTGTCGGGTGACGGTGGGCAAAAGCTGACGCAGCTTGGCCGCATGCGCTGCGCTGGGAACTGCCAGCGTCAATTGCTGTCTGTCTATACGTGCAACTTTACAGGCCTTGCCCAAAGCAGGGGGCAGGGCTTTGCTTACATGGGTCTGGGCTGCCATCAGCTGCCGGGCCATTTCCAGTACCTGGGAACCTTGCTGGTCCTTGGCCAGCCAACCCAAAGCGTGGCTTTGCCCGCTACTGCGTTTTGGCGCGGATGAGGAAAAAGGGGGCTTCCAGGTCATGTTCGAGGTTATACAAGAGTGGATCAACATAAAGACTATACGTCCTTAGATGTTAAAGCCAAAGGGGTGCGCCGCACGGTGATCGCCGTGGTGGCCTTGGTATCGCTGGGCGTTTCTGCTGCGGCGGGCGCTCTGGTGCAGTCGCACTGGAGTGAGCGCAACGGCGTTTCGCTGGATACGGAGATGGCCCAGAGCCAGGCCGCCGCGATGCAGGACAACGTCACCCGCCTGGCTGAAAAAGTGGGCGGTTTGCAGGCCAAGCTGATCGAAATGGACGGTGTCAGCAAGCGCGTTGCCAAGGCGGCGGGCATCGAGTACACCGATCCGGAGCTGGCCGGTTCCATGCCGGTTCAGGATCTGGCCGTGATGGACAGCATGGATGGCGCCGACCTGGTGTGGAACGCCGATCGTCTGGGCGAGCAACTGGACAATCTGGCCAAACAGATGTCCGAGCAGCAAGACTGGTTTCAGATGCTAGACAGCGTGCTGACCGAGCGCACCGGCAACGAGGCCCGCCTGCCCAATTATCGCCCGGTGGATTACGATGAGGTCGCGTCTTCCTTTGGCTGGCGGCGTCACCCGATTTCGGGTCGCCATGCTTTGCACGAAGGCCTGGATTTTCCTGCTCCCAAGGGTACGCCCATCTATGCCGCCTCCGGCGGCGTGGTGTCCGAGGCGCGTTACATGACAGGGTATGGCAAGCTGGTGGAAATCAACCATGGCAATGGCATGAGCACGCGATATGCCCATGCTTCCTCGATCGTTGTTAAATTAGGCGACGTAGTGGAAAAAGGGCAGTTGATTGCCCGAGTCGGCTCCACCGGGCAGTCCACAGGTTCGCACCTGCATTTTGAAGTGCGCATGGCCGGACACGCCCTGGACCCCAAGCTTTTTCTGCCGGCGCGTGAGTACGTAGAGCAGCAGATCGCGCAATTGGATTCGGACAAGTAGTTCCGTCTTGCAGCATGTGCGTTAAACTGATCGTTTGCTTGCGCATCCCTTTTAACCAGAGATAGGCTCGAGGCACAGATTCAAGCCCTTGCGGCCTCGCCTACATTGACGACACAAGAATGGTTTCATTGCTGAAAAAGCTTATTGGCAGTCGTAACGACCGACTGCTCAAACAGTACCGTAAGCAGGTCGCCCAGATTAATGCTCTTGAGCCTGCCATGCAGGGACTCAGTGACGAGGCCTTGGCAGCCAAGACGCAGGAGCTGCGCCAGCGTGTTCAGGATGGCGCCTCGCTTAACTCGCTCCTGCCCGAGGCCTTTGCCGTGGTGCGCGAAGCGGGTGTCCGTGTGTTTGGCATGCGTCACTTTGACGTGCAGATGCTCGGCGCCATTGCCTTGCACAATGGCAAGATTGCAGAAATGCGTACGGGCGAAGGCAAGACGCTGACCGCTACCTTGGCCGTGTATTTGAATGCGCTCTCGGGTAAGGGCGTGCATGTGGTGACGGTGAACGATTACCTGGCTCGACGGGATGCCGCCTGGATGGGCCGTCTGTACAACTTCCTGGGTATGAGCGTGGGTGTGGTGGTTCCCCAGCAAGACAACGCTGAGAAGATTGCCGCCTATCAGGCGGACATCACCTACGGTACCAATAACGAATTCGGTTTTGACTACCTGCGCGACAATATGGAATACCGCGCCGAGGATCGCCGCCAGCGCGGCCTGTCCTACGCGATTGTCGACGAAGTTGACTCCATCCTGATCGATGAAGCCCGTACACCGCTGATCATCTCCGGCCAGGCCGAAGACAATACCGAGCTGTACGTGCGCATGAACGTGGTTCCGCCCATGCTGACCCGCATGACGCAAGAGCCTCGTCCACACGAGCCCGAGCCTGAAGGCGACTTCTGGGTCGACGAGAAAGGTCAGCAGGTTCATATTTCCGAAGCCGGTCACGAACGTGCCGAGCAGATTCTGACGGAAATCGGTCTGTTGCCCGAAGGCGAGTCGTTGTACGAGCCACGCCATATTTCCCTGATGCACCACCTGATGGTCGCCTTGCGCGCCCACAACCTGTTCTTCCGCGATCAGCAATACGTGGTTCAGGATGGTGAAGTGGTGATTGTGGATGAATTTACCGGTCGTTTGATGGCGGGTCGCCGCTGGTCCGATGGCTTGCATCAGGCGGTGGAAGCAAAAGAAGGCGTACGCATTCAGAACGAGAATCAGACGCTGGCCTCGATTACTTTCCAGAACTACTTCCGCATGTACGACAAGCTGGCCGGCATGACCGGTACGGCCGATACGGAAGCCTACGAGTTCCAGGAAATCTACAGCCTTGAAACCGTCATCATCCCGCCTAACCGTCCTTTGGCGCGTAAAGATCAGAACGATCAGGTTTTCAAAACCGATGACGAGAAGTTCAATGCCATTCTGAAAGATATTCAGGACTGTCACGAACGCGGTCAGCCTGTACTGGTGGGAACCACCAGCATCGAGAACTCCGAGCTGATTTCCACGCGCCTGAACGCTGCCGGCGTCAAGCACGAGGTTCTGAACGCCAAGCAACATGCTCGCGAGGCCGATATCGTGGCTGAGGCTGGCAAGCCGGGTCACGTCACGATCGCCACCAATATGGCCGGTCGTGGTACCGACATTGTGCTGGGTGGCAGCATCGAGCGTGCCATTTCCGCCGTGCGTGAAGATCAGTCGCTGAGTGCCGAGCAGAAAGAGGCTCGCATTCAGGCTATCCGTGCCGAATGGGAGCCGCTGAACCAGCAGGTTAAACAGGCTGGCGGTTTGCGCATTATTGGCACCGAGCGCCACGAGTCCCGACGTATCGACAATCAGTTGCGTGGTCGTGCCGGTCGTCAGGGCGACCCAGGTTCGTCGCGTTTTTACCTGTCGCTGGAAGATTCCTTGATGCGTATCTTCGCTGGCGATCGCGTCCGCGCCATCATGGAGCGCCTGCGTCTGCCAGAAGGCGAGCCTATCGAAGCCCGCATGGTGACGCGCTCCATCGAGTCGGCCCAGCGCAAGGTCGAGGCGCGTAACTTCGATATTCGTAAACAGCTGCTGCAGTACGATGACGTGGCCAACGATCAGCGCAAGGTGATCTACGCCCAGCGTAATGAGGTGCTGGAGTCGGGCGATATTACGGAAACGATCAGCAGTTTGCGTGAAGCGGCCGTCAGCCGCCTGTTCCGTGAGTACGTGCCGCAAGACACGATGGAAGAGCAATGGGATATTCCGGGCCTGACCACCGCCTTGCAAAGCACTTTCCAGATTGATCTGCCTCTGGCCGAAATGCTGGAGAAAGAATCCAACCTGACAGACGACGATTTGCACGATCGTGTTATCGAGGAATCCCAACGTCTGTTGCAGGCCAAGATCGATCAGGTCGGTCAGCCCAACTGGGGTAATTTCGAGCGTGCAGTACTGTTGCAATCGATCGATACACAGTGGCGCGGGCACCTGCAGGCACTGGATCATCTGCGTCAGGGCATTCATCTGCGTGGCTATGCCCAAAAAGATCCTAAACAGGAATACAAGCGCGAAGCCTTCGAGCTGTTTTCCGATATGTTGGACCGGGTGCGTGACGAAGTGGTCAAGGTGCTGATGACGGTACGTATCCAGACGCCGGAGCAGGTTGAGGAAGCCGCTGCTGAAGTTCCCGCCAACTCCAATGTCCGTTTCCATCATTCTGACTACGATGCTGCCCTGAGCGGTGAGGATCCCGGTCTGGATGAAGTGGCCAAAGGCGAAGTGCCACGTGTGGGCCGTAACGATCCTTGCCCATGCGGCAGTGGCAAGAAATACAAGCAGTGTCATGGCCGATTGAACTGATCCCGGTTCAGATCGTCCTGCACGCTGGCAGCAACCCCATGAATCTTCGGTTCATGGGGTTTTTTTTCGGGTAAAGGCAGCGATCCGGGCGGCGACGTTGCGTTTGAATGTCTCTTGGCCCTCAGGGAAGTTTTACCGTTAAGCTACAGCCTGCAGCCGACTAAAGACGGCTGTCACTTCTCGTTTTCTCCGTGTGTTTTCTATGACAACAACTCCCTTATTGCATCGTGTCGCCCTGGTCGGGGCGGGTGAGGTGGCGCATTTTTATGGCGCAGCCCTGACGTCGGCTGGCGTACAGGTTCCGTTTATCTTGGTGCGCCGCGAAAGTGCAGTTGCCCGTGAGCTGGCCGAGCAATTGGGTGCGCAGCTGTGCCGGCAGGCAGATGCGCGCTGGCGGGATTTGGACGGGGTGTTGTCAGCCGTTACAGGGACGCAGGCTGGCGCCGTTGCCCGCGCGGTCATGCCCTGCTTGACGACCGGTGCCTTGTATATGGATTTGTGTACTGCTGAACCTGAGGACATGGAAGGCATGGCTGTCCTGGCGCAGCAGTACGGTGTTGAGTTGGCTGATCTGGCGATTATGGGCTCAGTGCCCGCTACAGGCGCTCAGACGGCGTTGCTGGCCGCCGGGCAGGGGGCTGGCAGGGCTGCGGCTTTCTGGCGGGCTCAGGGCGCTCCTGTGCGTGTTTTGCCGGGACAGGCCGGAGATGCGATGCGCCTTAAGTTACTGCGTAGCCTCATGACCAAGGGCTTGGAAGCCTTGGGGATTGAAAGTCTGATGCTGGCCGAACGCAT
Organism: Alcaligenes sp. SJTW-7; assembly: GCF_047716895.1. Taxonomy (NCBI): domain Bacteria; kingdom Pseudomonadati; phylum Pseudomonadota; class Betaproteobacteria; order Burkholderiales; family Alcaligenaceae; genus Alcaligenes; species Alcaligenes sp. SJTW-7. Next base: position 861,467 of record NZ_CP136682.1, read on the forward strand.
GGGTTTGCGGGCCGAGCTGTACGAAGTGCTGGAGGATTTGAACCAGCGTGGCTTGCAGGACTTTATGGAGTCTTGCTTGCGCAGCCACCTGGTGCATGGTGTGCGCCGTCGTGATGAGGTTCTGCAAGTACGTCGTCAATTGGAACTGGCTGGCATTGCGCCACGGGTGACCAATGGCGTATTGGATTTCTTTGAGCACACAGCGCAGACAGCGTCTTTGCAAAGAGATCAGGCCGTAGGGACGGAGGAGAGTCTGGAGGTGTTTCTGGAAGAGGCTCGTTGCTCGTCTCCCCGGTCGTCGTTGCTTGGAAAACCTGTTTAGCGCTCCTGTCGGATGCGTCGCCTCTGGGTTTGAGACACTTTATGGGATTGGTCATCAAGGCTTGCACCGGAAGGGTAGAGAGCTTGTATCTAAGGAAATGAAGTCAACATACTGGAAGCTGACACGCCGACGCCCCGATAATCGGGCATACCAGTGTTTGGATGTTCAGATTTCCCTGGACCAAACGATTAAAAGACGTGATTGATTTCCTTTGATGCCGATATAAAGAAACCGGCCAGAAGCCGGTTTCTTTAATCGTGCCTGCTGGCGATTTATAGCAAGAATACCGTTGCCAATCCCAGGAACAGCAGGAAACCCAGCGAGTCCGTTGCGAAGGTTAGCAGTACCGAGGAACCCACGGCGGGATCATTGCCGAAGCGATCACGCAGAATCGGGATCATCACGCCCAGTGCTGCGCCGATCAGCATATTGCCGATCATGGCGGCCATCATCACCGCGGCAATCGCAATCGAGCCGGAGATAAACCAGGCAAAAAAGGCCGTTACCGCACTGCCACAGACGCCGACCAGAAAGGTCACCAGCAACTCACGCTTGATCAGCGGCAGGACGTTGGAACCGGTGACACGGCCCGTCGCAATGGCACGAATAATCATCGTCATGGTCTGGTTGCCGGAGTTGCCGCCAATCCCGGCCACAATCGACATCAGGAAAGCCAGGATCACGATGTGGCTGACGGTGTCCTCAAAGCGCGACGCAATGAAAGAGGCAGTGGCCGCCGTACAGAGATTGATCAGCAGCCAGGGGGCCCGGTTGCGGATGGCGGTACGGATGGGCGAGAAAATGTCATCCTCTTGCAGACCCGCACGCGACAAGGCTTGCTCTTCGGAGTCTTCTTGCAGCACGTCCACCACTTCGTCAATGGTGACTCGGCCTATCAGTCGGCCCATATCGTCGACGACCGGGGCCGAGACCAGGTCATAGCGCTCGAAAGCCCCGGCCGCATCCGAGTCCGAGTCCAGGGGATTGAGAGTCAGATAATCGGTGGACATGACCGAGGACACCAGCGTCTCGGGTTCACTGACCAGCATGCGGGTCAGGGACAGGGTGCCCTGCAATTTATCGGCACGGTCCACCACAAAAATCTGGTCAGTGTGGTCTGGCAGTTCCTGTAGACGGCGCAGGTAGCGCAGGACCACCTCCAGGGTGACATCCTCACGCACACGCACCATGTCAAAGTCCATGATGGCGCCCACCGTGTCCTCGGGGTAGCCCATGGCTTCAATCAGTTGCGCACGCTCTTCATCCGTCAGGCCGCGTTGCACGGCAGCCACCACATCGGGCGGCAGGTCGGGCACCAGATCAGCAATCTCGTCGGCATCCATATTGCCGGCGGCAGCGATCAGGTCTGCGGTATCCATGGAGCGAATCAGCGATTCGCGTGCCCAATCCGCCACTTCCAGCAGCACGTCCGCATCGTGTTCGGCGTCCACCAACTGCCAGATGGCCTGTCGTTCCAGCTCGGGCAAGGACTCCAGGATAAAGGCGATGTCGGCCGGGTGCAGATCATTGAGGATGGCCTTGATCTCGCTTTCATGCTGGCGATGGATCAGACCCTCAAGCAGGTTGGAGCGGTCGTCGTCCTCGAACTGACGCTGGGCCAGTGATTCGACGACCTCCTGGCGCTTCAGGATGTTCTTTAGGCGATAAAGCGCCTGTTGCGCATCCTCGGGCTCCAGGCGGCGCGGTTTGGGGGTGTCGCTGGGCGAAGTGGGGGGTACCAGGTTTTCCTGCATAGGCCTGCCTGTCACGAATACTTAGAGAGGGGGCAGCGGACGGCTGCGGCGCTCGTCATCGGTGGCCACGTAGGTCAGTGTGGCTTCCGTTACTTTGACCGTTTCCAGTTGCAGGCGTTTGCGCTCCGCGTACACTTCCACCGAAACCGTAATGGAAGTGCGGCCGGTTTTGATGATTTCCGTGTAAAAGCTGAGCAAATCACCCACAAACACGGGTTGCTTGAAGGTAAACGCATTCACCGAGATGGTGGCAACCCGGCCTTGAGCGCGTCGTGTTGCAGGAATCGCGCCGGCAATGTCCACTTGGGACATGATCCAGCCACCGAATACGTCACCGTGAATATTGGCGTCCGTAGGCATGGGCATGACGCGCAAGGTGGGGGCTCCGTCCGGAAGCGAAGAAAGGTTGCTTGATGTAGTCACAAAGACTCCCGTAGTGGAAGAAAGGGTGGGGCACTGATGCCCGTCGCGCGGGGTGGCTGCCCTCAGCAATAGAGCCTGCCATTGTAACGGCAAGCTTTAGGCCCGCTATGAAACATTTGTTAAAGCGTCAACGGTGTTGGGCCAGCCAGTCCAGAGCCAGTTTTACCCAGTAACTGGCGCCGACCGGAATCAGGGCATCGTTAAAGTCGTAGCTGCCGTTGTGCAGCATGCACGGGCCCATGCCGTGACCTGGGCTGCGGTGTTCGCCCTCGCCATTGCCCAGCCAGACATAGCAGCCTGGGACTTCCTGCAGCATGAAGGAGAAGTCTTCGGCCCCCATGGAGGGACGAATGTCCTGGCGCAGCTTGTCGGGGCCGACCAGTTCCCGGATGACTTGCGCGCAAAAGGCCGCTTGTTCGGGATCATTGATGGTGGGTGGGTAGCGGCGGTCAAAGTCAAACTCGGCCTTGCAACCCTGAGCGGCGCAGAGTTGTTCACACAGTTCGCGCATGCGGGTCTCGACCAGATCCAGCGCTTCGTTGGAAAAGGTGCGTACGGTGCCGCGCATGACAGCGTCGTTGGGGATGACGTTGTCGGCAGAGCCAGCATGAATCTGGGTAATGCTCAGCACCACGGGCTCGAGTGGGTCCACATTGCGGCTGACGATGGTTTGCAGGCTTTGCGCCAGTTGCACGGCCGCCATGATGGGGTCCACGCCCAGGTGGGGCATCCCACCGTGGGCCCCTTTGCCTTCAATACGAATTTCAAAGGTATTGCTCGAGGCCATCATGCCGCCTGGCAAAACCCCGAAGCTGCCTGCTGGCATGCCGGGCCAGTTATGCAGGCCAAAGACGGCCTGCATGGGGAACAGCTTGAACAAGCCGTCCTTGATCATTTCCCGTGCGCCGCCAAAGCCTTCCTCTGCCGGCTGGAAAATAAGGTAGATGGTGCCCGCGAAATCGCGGTGCTCAGCCAGATAACGAGCTGCGCCCAGCAGCATGGCGGTATGCCCATCGTGCCCACAGGCGTGCATCTTGCCATCGTGGCGGCTTTTGTGTTCAAACTCGTTCAGTTCCTGCATGGGCAAGGCGTCCATATCGGCACGCAGTCCCACGGACGGGCCCTGGCCGCCTGTGCCTTCCAGAATTCCCACTACGCCTGTGACGCCCAGGCCCCGATGCACCGGAATGCCCCATTTCTCCAGCCAGGATGCGACCTGATCGGCCGTCCGGGTTTCCTCGAAAGCCAGCTCGGGATGGGCGTGCAGATCACGCCGTATGGCTGCAATTTCATGGGACCAGGTGGAAATGGGTTCAAACAGCTTCATGATGCGGGCTTGTCCTTGGGCTTGAACAATAAAGTAGAGTAGAGTTAACCATAAATAAACACGTATTAGGTGACAAGCCCTTGGATACTCAGCAAAAACCTTGGCTCGAGCATTATCCGGCCTCCGTGCCCCACGACATTCAGCTGGGGGCCGGGCAGACCCTGATCGATTGTCTGGATGCTGCGATTAAAAAGCATAAGGACAGGACGGCGCTGACCTTTATGGGGCACGATATTTCCTACGACGAACTGGACCGCCGGGCCGATGCCTTTGCCGCCTGGTTGCAGGCACAAGGTCTGGAGCGCGGCAGCCGCATCATGTTGATGCTGCCCAATGGTTTGCCTTTTCTGATTTGTTTGCTGGGAACCCTGCGGGCAGGCATGGTGGGCGTGAACACCAACCCCCAATATACCGAACGCGAGCTGGAGTTCCAACTGGCCGACAGTCAGGCTCAGATCATCGTGATCCTGGAAACCTTTGCGCATGTGCTCGAACAGGTTCCGGCCAAACTCAGACCGGCCCATGTTGTGCTCAGTACCGTGGGCGATCTGATGGGGTTCAAAGGCAGTGTGGTGAATTTTGCCGTGCGCTATCTGAAACGCATGGTGCCCCCTTATTCCTTGCCGGGGGCGCAGCGCCTGCAGGCCGTGCTTGAGCAGGGCGGGCAAGCGAGCCTGCACCGGCAAGCAGCCAAGCCTGACGATCTGGCGCTGTTGCAATACACGGGGGGCACCACCGGGCGCCCCAAAGGCGCCATGCTCAGTCAACGCAATCTGATGGCTAACGTTTTACAGGTCGAGGCGGTCGGCTTTCCCGCGTTGGGCGATTTTAAAGGTCCTGCTTACACCATGATGGTGGCCCTGCCGCTCTATCATATTTTTGCGCTGACGGTATGCGGGCTGTTTGCCGTGTATGCGGGTATGCACATGGTGCTGGTGATGAATCCGCGTGATCTCAATTCCGTGTTCAAAGCCTGGAAGCGCAATCCACCTGAAGTTGTTCCCGCAGTGAACACCCTGTTTAACGCCCTGGCCAATCATGAGAAGTTTCGCAGCCTTCCTTTTGATCAGCTCAAGCTGTGCCTGGCCGGAGGGGCTGCGCTGCAAAAGACGGTGGCCGAGCGCTGGCTGGCGGTGACAGGCTGCCCTTTGATCGAAGGTTATGGTTTGTCGGAAACCTCGCCGGTGGTGGCGGTGAACTCCACGGATTCGCGTGACTTCAGCGGAACCATCGGTTTCCCGGTGCCTTCTACCGATGTATTACTGCTCGATGAACAGGGCCAGCCTGTGGCGATGGGCGAGCAGGGGGAGGTGGCCGTCAAAGGGCCGCAAGTGATGTCCGCCTACTGGAATCAGCCCGAAGAAACAGCGAATGTCTTTACGCCCAATGGATTTCTGAAAACCGGAGATATTGGCGTGATGGACCAGCAAGGGCGCATTCGCCTGGTGGACCGCAAGAAAGACATGATTCTGGTGTCAGGTTTCAATGTCTACCCCAATGAGATTGAGGAAGTGGTCGCCGCTCATCCGGATGTGCTGGAAGTGGCCGCCGTGGGGGTGCCCAGTGAGCACAGTGGCGAGAGCATCAAGCTTTTCGTGGTAAAGCGCAATCCTTCCCTGACAGAAGCGGATATCAAACAGTGGTGCAAAGAACGGCTGACGGCCTACAAGCGTCCCCGGATTATCGAGTTCCGGAACGAATTGCCCAAGAGCAATGTGGGCAAGATCTTGCGACGGGTTCTGAGAGATGAAGAGATCAAGCCCAACACGCAAGCCTGACAGGGCAGGTTCGTGATGGGTGTCCGCCGTGCAGCGTGGGGACAGCCTACCCCTAGAGGAAAAACAGCGGTCCATTTCAAATGGGGCCGCTGTTTTTTAATGTGATCCGTCCCGCTCACGAGGGGGCACGGTGCCTGCGCAGCTTAAGGGGCAGGTTTGACGGGACGCTGCGTCAGCGAAGGGCTCACCACGGCCAGCAACTCATCGGCTATATGGGCGTTACCCGCGTAGACATGACCACTGACGGGCCAGGGCTCTTCCTGATACAAATCCTGGCATACGCCCTTGGCTTCGCGTACCAGCAGTGTGCCAGCGGCAACATCCCAGGGCGCCAGGCCCATCTCCCAGTAGCCGTCGTACCGGCCGCAGGCAACCCAGGCTAGATCCAGGGCGGCTGCCCCCATGCGGCGTACCCCACGGCTGCCCGTGATGGCGGCGTTCAGGCCGGGCATGTATTGGTCGGAAAAAGAGAAGTCGCGAAAGGGGAAGCCGGTGGCCAGGACCGAGTCGGCCAGCTTTTGCGAGGATGACGTCTGAATGCGGCTGCCGTTCAGCCAGGCACCCACCCCGTACATGGCAGTAAACAGTTCTTCGCGGTTGGGGTCGTAGACCACGGCAATGACCGGAGTGTCCTGCGCCAGAATGCCGTTATCCATGGGCGTGCCGGCAGGTGCAATCAGGGCGACCGATACGGCATAGTGGGGAATACCATGCAGAAAGTTGGTCGTGCCGTCGAGCGGGTCGATATACCAGGTGGGGCGTCCCGTATTCACCCCGCCGCTTTCCTCGGCCACGATATCAATGTCCGGGGTGCGCTCCATCAGTACACTGATGCAGGCCTGTTCCGCTTCGTGATCCGCTTGCGACACCAGGTCGTTGTGCATTTTGCTGCTGATCACCAAAGCGCTACGGTCCGACGCATAGGCTTGTAAAATGGCGGCGGCGGCATGGGCTGCGGTAACGGCAGCGTCCAGGCAGGCGCTGAGCGGTAAACGTGACAATGGCATGGCAATCCGGTTCTAAAAAAGAAAAGTCAGAAGCAAAGACTTTTTATTGTACGTGTTTGTTGGTGTCAGTTTGATTAAGGCCAGTTTAAGGGGTTCGAGCGTGTATGAGTGTTGTGAAGGGCGGGGAAATTAATGGCGGCCTCTGCGTTTGAGCCCTTGGTGCCCGCCGTCCTTGCGTTCAACGAGCAGGGCGTACCCGTCAGCGCGGTCTATCAGGACACGTATCATCCGGCCGATGGCCCGCTGGGGCAGGCGCGGCGGGTGTTTCTGCAAGGTAATGGCCTGCCTGAACGGTGGCGGGGGCGAGCCCAGTTTACGATTTGTGAAACCGGCTTTGGACTGGGGGCCAGCTTTCTGGCCACCTGGCAGGCGTGGCGGCAGGACCCGCAGCGAAGCCACAGACTGCACTTTGTATCGGTAGAGGCGCATCCTTTTCACCGCTCTGATTTGGCTCTTTTATACGAGCGCTTGCCCCAGGAGCTGCAGGCGCTGGCTCAGGAGCTCTTGGCTGCCTGGCCCATTTTGGTGCCGGGGATACACCGTCTGGAGCTGGATCAGGGACAAGTCACCCTGACCTTGGCGTTCGGGCAGGCGCACACCATGATGCGTGAGCTGCAGTGCCATGCGGATGCGTTTTATCTGGATGGCTTCGCGCCTCGCGGCAATCCGTCCATGTGGTCACGTGCGGTTCTCGGACAACTGGTCCGTCTGGCGGCGCCGGGAGCCACGGCGGCCTCCTGGTGCTGTGCCGGGCAGGTACGCCGGGACTTGGCCTCAGTTGGTTTCGAGGTGGAGAAGGTGCCGGGAGCGGGTGGGAAATGGTGCACGATACGCGCCCGTCTGCGTTCACATCTGGGGCGCCGCCGTCCCGTGCCAAGTGCGCAGGGGCGAGTGCTTGTGGTGGGGGCCGGTTTGGCGGGGGCCGCCTGCGCCTGGGAAATGGCCCGCAAAGGGGTGCCCGTTCTGGTGTGTGACCCCGTGTTGAGCAAGGGGCTGGATGCCAGTCACCATGGCCACCGTCTGGCCGCGATCTCGCCGGTCTTTGCGCTGGATGACGCGCCGTTGGCCCGGTTGAGCCGCAATGCCGTGCTGCGTGTCTGGCAGGGCTGGAAAACACTGCCGCAGGCTGCCCGGCCCCGTCGGGTCGGCACGCTGGTATTTGGGCAGGCGGGCAACGGCGATGCCGAGATTCAGCAAGCCTTGGCCCGTTTGGCTTTGGACCCGGACTGGGTGCATTGGCAGGATCGTGAGCAGGCTTCCGCACTGGCTGGCGTGCCCTTGCAGCGTGGCGGCCTGTATTTTCCGCAGGGTATGGTGCTTGACCCCGGGGCACTGGTCGCTCATTTGCTCGATCACCCCTTGATTGAGTGCTTGCCAGAGCGGGTCTTTTTGCGTGCCGGACACGAACCCGGTGTCTGGCAAGTATGCAATCAGCACGGGGACTGCCTGGAAAGCAGCAATCGGGTGGTGGTGGCGGCAGCGGCGCAAAGCCTGAGCGTGTTGCCAGCCGAACTGTTGACCGAGTGCCTCATGCCCAGGCTCATGGCCATGCAGCGTCTGGCCGGACAGGTCAGCTATCTGCCTCCTGGGCAGTCCTTGACCCGTGGGGAGGTGACTTTAAGCGGCCAGGGCTATATCCTGCCGGTTGATTCCTACGGCCAGGTTATCGGCAGCACGTACGAGCGTTCTGGTGACGCTGCTCAGATCAGTCGCCTGGGGCATGCGCAAAATATAGAAAAAGTGTCTGCCATGTTGGCCAATCCCGCGGTTGGGGGGGATTTGCCCGAGCAGGGTTGGGCTGGCTGGCGCTGTGCATTAAGTGATCATTTGCCTGTGATGGGTTTTGTGCCGGGGCAGCCCGGTTTGTTTATGGCTGCGGCTTACGGCTCGCGTGGTTTGAGCTGGAGCCTGCTGGCAGCCAGTTTGTTTGCCGCCTATTGTCTGGAGGAACCCGTTCCTTTGGAGCGGCGTTTGGAGCAAGCCCTCCTACCTCGCTAAGGTCAGTCTTTCGATTTATTTCGACGAATTTTGAAGCAACATTTTCCTTTGTAGCGCAAATACGTCAAAATAGTGACCTTGTTAAGTAATCTTGAGCGTGACCCTGCGATCAGCATCGTGCCGTTCGCTCCACTCTGACGACGTGACACAATTGTTTAATCATCTGAGTTTGTTGACGACGAAACCGGCCCTGGCCGATTTCGCTTTTGTCGAAACCGATTTTGCGCTGCGTATCGAAGCTCATGCGCCGGGTGTTTTTCGTTTCCGCTGTATGCCACTGGCCCGGCTGGATAACGAAAAGCTCAGTGCTCGTGCCAAAGCTTTGGGCGACATGCTGCTGGCCCGCCACGAGGCGGTCAGCGAGTTTCAACTGGAAGCTGCCGATTCGGGGTGGCGGATTGAGCAAGGCGAAGTGGCCTTGCATATTCAGTCCAACCCCTGGCGCTTTGAGGTCCGGCGGGGCGAGCAACTGCTGTTGAGCAGTGCGGCGCAACCGCTGACCTTTGTCCAAGAGCCCAGCCCATGCTGGCAACTGGATCTGGCCCTGGCCGAGGAAGACGCCCTGTATGGTCTGGGCGAAACCCTCGGTGAGCTGGACCGGCGCGAGGAAACGGTTGACTCCGATCGTCCGGAAGATCGCAGCCTGCCTTTGCTCTGGAGCACTCAGGGCTGGGGGCTGTACATCAATACGTTCGAGCGGGTTGAACACGATCTGGGGCAGCACGATTTGGATGCGTATCGTGCTCGTGTCCATGCCGCCGACCTGGATTTTTTCCTGTTTTTGGGCGATCCCAGCGAAATCATCAATCAGTATTCGGCCCTGACGGGACGAGCCGGCCAGCCGGGTGTCACACCGATGGGGTTGTGGCTGGATGGCGCCCAGGCTCGGGACGTGACCTCCTTGCGTGAGCTGGCCAGTCAGTGTCGCGAACAGGGCATTGCCCTGGATGTGGCTGTCCTGCCGCCACCGGAGCCCTACGATTTTCAACAGGACAAGCCTACATTGGAATGGGACGCGGCACGCATGGCCGATCCCCGTGAGTCCTTCTCGGCCTTGCAAAACGACCAGTTGCAACTGGCTGCCTGGACGCGCCCTTGTGTGCTGGCCGGCACCAGCTTGTTTGAAGAGTGGGAAGACCGCGGCTGGTTGCTCATCAATGATGATGACGGTTGCGCCCATGTGTTCCCCGGTGACGAGCTGAGCGGTGGCCGAGACTACGGCTTGCTGGACCTGACTCACAAGGACGTGTTCCGCATGTGGGCCGAGCGTCAGCGTCAGATGGTCGATGATGGCCTGGGGGCGGTGTTGTGCAATGCCCGCTTTGAGATTCCTGATGCCATCACCAGCCGTGGTGGCGAGTCCGGCGCTTTGTTGCGTGCGATTTACCCTGTGCTGGCCCGTCAGGCTTTGTTTGACGCGGTTGCCGGTCACAAGACGCCGCAAGAAGGAGTCGTAGCCAGCCGCGACCTGAGTCCGTCCTCCCAACGCTTTGCCTGGCAGTTGGGGCCTCAGGTCGATAACACCTGGGCCGGGTTGACCCAGTCGTTGAAGTCGGCTCTGGCCACCGGTAATAGTGGCGTGCCCATCCAGATTCATGGCTGGGGCAATGCGGCAGCGCCCACCGATGCCATGACGCCTGAGCTGTACCTGCGGTGGTTGGCGATGTCGGTCTTTTCAGCCAATTTCAGCCTGCAAGGGGTCCCTGCGCTGCGTCCAGATGCATTTGACCAGGAAACGCAGGCGCTGGTTGCGCATTGGCTGGAGTGGCGTTTCCGTCTAGTGCCTTATGTGCTGGGCATTATTGAGGACGCCGTGCGTACCGGTCTGCCGGTGCAACGTTCCATGGCTCAAAGTTTCCCCGCCGATGCTCAGGCCCGCTTGTGGGATACCCAGTATTTGTTGGGGCCGGCCTTGCTGGTGGCACCTGTTTTGCAGCCTGGTCAGGATATTGAGGTCTATTTGCCTGCAGGCGATGCCTGGTGGGATCTGAGCACGGGTTGGCGTTACGAAGGTGGCACGACCCTGAAAATGACGGTGGGTCTGGATCGCTTGCCGGTCTTTGGCCGCGAAGGCCATATGTTGTGTCTGGGGCCGGTGGTCAAGCACACCTCCGAGTTCAACTCGGCGCGTTTGCTCGACGAGGTCTGGATGTTTGGCATGCCCGAGCACAGCCCGGTTGTGATGCGCAACAAGATTCGCGTCATGCAGATGCAGGGGTCCAGCTATATCAAGGGGCTGGAAGGGTTGAAGATCCTGCCGTCTGAGGGCTTGGAAGTCAAACGCCGTGGCGCCGAGGTTCGTATTTCTCGCGCCCGTTAAGCGCTAGACGAATCTGAATCGTCTTGGAATGCCTCCCGGCATTGAGGTCTGACCTCAGTATCGGGAGGCATTTTTTATGGCTGAGTGGTAGCTCATGTTCAGATTTTGTTTCTGCGGCAGGCAAAAGTGGGGTGGGAAAGGGCCTCGCGGCCTTCATTTTCAGGTCGTTTTAAAAAAAATCACCTTTTTGCGCATTATTTTGCATTTAGTGCTTGACGAGAGTTCGGAATCAGGACATAATTTCATCTTTCAGTAGGGGGTCGTTAGCTCAGTCGGTAGAGCAGCGGACTTTTAATCCGTTGGTCGCGCGTTCGAGTCGCGCACGACCCACCACTACACTGAAACGTAGAAACAAGGCCGCGCTTAGCGGCCTTTTTCTTTGGGCGCTTGCCTTGCACAGCCAAGGTCACATCCGCGCGCATTGGCCGGTCGGAAATCTTGCTATACAGTGCAGCCCTCAGTATGGTTTCAATATTTCCATGGGTTATATCTATCTGGTCATCGCCAAATTTGCTTTATGGTAAATTTCGCTTACAGCTCAGGCTTTTATAACTCGACTGACTAACTAGGCTGAGTTCATTTTGATTCGTCTTGAACACATCTCAAAAACCTATTCCCTGGCAGGCAAGACCGTTCACGCCTTGAACGACGTTTCCTTGCAGATTCACCAAGGAGAGGTCTTCGGTATTATTGGTCGCTCGGGTGCCGGGAAAAGTACGCTGATCCGCATGTTGAATCTGCTTGAGCAACCCAGCTCGGGCCAGGTCTGGGTGCAGGACCAGGACATCACGCGTTTTTCGGGCGCACAGTTGCGCGCCTTCCGGCAAGGCGTGGGGATGGTATTCCAGCATTTCAATCTGCTTCATTCCCGTACCGTTCTCGATAATGTTTGTTTTCCCTTGCGTTTGGCCGGGGTGGGGCGTGCCCAACGCCAACAGCGCGCTCTGGAAGTCCTGGAGCTGGTGGGCTTGAAGGACCACGCCAACAAATACCCGCGTCAGTTATCGGGCGGGCAGCAGCAACGTGTCGGTATTGCGCGTGCCCTGGCCAATCGTCCACAGCTTTTGTTGTGTGACGAGGCCACCTCGGCACTGGACCCGGAAACCACCCAGTCCATCCTGCGTTTGCTGCGCCAGATCAACCAAGAGCTGGGACTGACGATCGTTCTTATTACTCATGGCATGGATGTGATTCGTTCGGTTTGCGACCGGGTGGCCGTGATTGATGCTGGCAAGATTGTGGAATGTGGCGAAGTGCTGGATGTGTTCCTGCACCCGCATCATCCCACCACCCAGTCCTTGCTCAGTGAAAGTGGAGTGAATATCGACGACTGGCTTGCCTTGGCAGAAGGTGTACCTGGCAGTGTCATGCGCCTGAGTGTGCGTGGGGTGGCCACTACCGAGCCATTGATCAGCCGTATTACCAGCCAGTTGGGCCTGAATGTCAGTATCTTGCAAGGCGCCATTGGCCGTATCAAAACCGAGCCTTATGGGCAGTTGGTCGTGGCGGTGCAAGGGGATGCTCAGGCCAAAGCAGGGCTGGATGCCTTGCTGGATGAATTGAATGTGCAGTTTGAGGTATTGCGACCATGAACTTTAGCAATTTGGATTGGGCGCTGATTGGTGAAGCCACCATCGATACCTTGTTGATGACGGGTATCTCGCTGGGCTTTACCGCCATTATTGGTTTGCCCCTTGGCGTGCTGTTGTTTCTGACCAGTCGCAAGCAGATGCTGGACAACGCCTGGGTGTACCAGACTTTGTCGCTGATTGTGAACATTTTGCGGTCGGTGCCGTTTCTGATTCTCTTGATCGTCATTATCCCTTTGACCCGCATTCTGGCCGGTACGTCTTTAGGGGTGCAGGGGGCGATCCCGCCGCTGGTCTTAAGTGCTGCGCCGTTTTTTGCCCGTCTGGTGGAAAACGTCCTGCGTGAGCTGGACCCCGGCGTCAATGAAGCCTGTCGCGCCATGGGAGCCAACTCCCGTCAGACGGTTTTGCTGGCCTTGCTGCCGGAGGCGACCACGGGGATTGTGGCGGCCTTGATCGTGACTGCCATTGCCCTGGTGGGCTATTCAGCCATGTCTGGTGTGATTGGGGGCGGCGGTCTGGGTGACCTGGCGCTGCGCTTTGGTTATCAACGTTATCAAACGGATGTCATGGTGGTTACCGTGGCTATCCTGGTGGTGCTGGTGCAACTCCTGCAAGTGTTTGGAGACGCCATGGTGGCTCGTTTGAGCCGAAAATAAGTCCCGGCAGTGGTGGTTATCGTCCTGCCTTTCTGAAACTGGAGTCGCTCATGTCTTTGAAGAAATTTGTTCCCGTTCTGGCCTTGTCCGTGTCGGCTCTGCTGGCCAGCGTGGCCCAAGCTGCCGAGACCCTGTCGGTCGCTGCTACCCCTGTACCGCACGCCGAACTGCTGGAGTTTGTAAAGCCTGCTTTGGCCAAAGAAGGCGTGAACCTGGATATCAAGGTGTTCACCGATTATGTGCAGCCCAACCAGCAAGTGGCTGACGGTCATATCGATGCCAACTTCTTCCAGCACAAACCTTACCTGGATACCTTCAATAAAGAGCACAAAACCGATCTGGTGTCGGTGGCCCTTGTTCACGTTGAACCCTTTGGTGCTTATTCCACCAAGATCAAGAGTCTGGACGAGTTGAAAGAAGGCGCGCTGGTGGCGATCCCCAATGATCCTTCCAATGGTGCGCGTGCCTTGCTGCTCTTGCAAAAGGCGGGTGTGCTGACGCTGAAAGATCCTAGCAACATCTTGGCGACCTCGCGTGATGTGGATCAGAACCCCAAAAAGCTGAAGTTCAAGGAGCTGGAAGCCGCGACGCTGCCTCGCGTTCTGGCTGACGTGGATATTGCCCTGATCAATACCAATTACGCCCTGGAAGCCGGCCTCAATCCCACCAAGGATGCGCTGGTGATTGAAGGCGCTGATTCGCCGTACGCCAACCTGATCGCCGTGGCTGCCAAGTCCAAGGACGATCCACGGGTGGCCAAGCTGATCCAGGCATTGCACAGCGAGGACGTGAAAAAGTTCATCGCCGACAAATATAAAGGTTCGATTGTTCCTGCGTTCTAAGCCGGGTTTTGGCAGGACTGTCTGGACAAAAAACCTCGGGATTTCCCGAGGTTTTTCTTTTTTTAAAACACATAAAGCCAAAGAAGCAGTCCGCTTCGGGTAGCATAGATCAACGCTGGGGCAGGTCATGAGCCTGTGCCAGACTTGGGTAAACATCGAACTGGCTGATTGTGGGTCAGTCCCTACAGAGGAGTAACGGATGTTCAATAAAAAAATGAAAACCCTGATGGCCGGCTTGGCCTTGGCGTTGGCTTTGCCCGCGGGGCAGGCCCTGGCGCAACAAGGCAAAGAGCTGGTGGTCGCAACCGATACGGCGTTTGTGCCTTTTGAGTTCAAGCAAAACGGTAAGTACACCGGCTTTGATATCGACTTGTGGGATGCCATCGCGAAAAAAGCCAATCTGAATTACCGGTTTCAGCCCATGGACTTCAACGGCATTATCCCAGGTTTGCAAACCCGTAATCTGGATGCGGCGCTGGCAGGGATAACCATCCGGGACGATCGCAAGCAAGTCATTGATTTCTCCGATCCTTACTACGAGAGCGGTCTGGCCATTTTGGTGAACACGGATAACTCCGCCATCAAGTCCGCCTCCGATCTGGAAGGCAAGACGGTTGCGGTGAAGATTGGGACTGCCACCGTAGACTTCATGCAGCGTTCGGTGCCAACTGCCAAGCTCAAGCTGTTCCCCAATATCGATAATGCCTTCCTGGAACTGGCCACGGGTCGGGTGGATGCCGTGGTGCATGACACACCAAACGTGCAGTATTACGCTCAGACCGGCGGCAAGGATCGTGTGAAAGTTACCGGCGCGGTGAAAAGTGGCGACTTCTACGGTATTGCGTTTCCCAAAGACAGCGAACTGGTTCCTGTTGTAAACCAGGCATTGAAAGATATTCGGGCCGACGGCACTTACGACAAAATCTACCAGAAATGGTTTGGCAAGCAGCCTGATTAAACAGGCCTAGAGCCAAACGCATGCCAGGCGGTGATCGCGTGTCGTAACGGGATCACCGCTTTATTTTTTGACGCTCTGTTGTGGGCGTTTATTCAAAGACAAAGGTAGCACGGTGACTTTTGAATGGGACGCTATCTGGGGGGCCTTACCCAGCCTTCTGGAAGGAACAAAGATGACGCTGCTCATCACCCTGTCGGGTTTGGTGGGCGGCGCCATATTGGGTTTTTTGACCGGGGTGATTACCACCTATGTGCGGGTGCCGGTCACCTGGCGCCGGGCCGCCTGGTTTGTGCTGGGGCTGCTTGTGCTCGGCTTTTTGCTCAAGGGCCTGTCCTGGCTGATGGATAACGGGTTGAGTTTTGTGCCCGCCTGGGTCTGGACCTCGCTGCAAGTGGTACTTGCCGTGTCGCTATTGGGCTTTTTCAGGCGTTATCTGCTGTTGACGCTCTCTATCCTGTGTCAGCTGTATGTGCTGATTATTCGAGGCACCCCGATTGTCGTACAGGTGATGTTCATCTATTTTGCCCTGCCCATGCTGGCCAATATTCGTATTGATGGCCTGACGGCAGCGATCTTTACCCTGATGATCAATTCGGGAGCTTATATTGCCGAGATTGTGCGTGGGGCCTTGCAGTCCGTGCCCAAGGGGCTGAAAGAGGCCGGTGAGGCAATGGGGCTGCCGTTTCACAAAATTTTGCGCCATATCATTGGGCCGGTGGCATTTCGCCGCATGATTCCGGCCATGGGCAACCAATGCATTATCAGCTTGAAGGACTCCTCGCTGTTTATTGTGATTGGGGTGGCCGAGCTGACTCGTCAAGGCCAGGAGATTATTGCCAACAACTTTCGTTCTGTGGAAATTTGGGGAGCGGTTGCCGTGATCTATCTGATCCTGACTGGCTTGATTGCCCTGACCTTGAAGTTGATTGAACACCGCATGAGGATCGTATGAGTATTGTCGAGTTCAAGGAAGTAACCAAGCGCTTTGGAGACAATATCGTGCTCGACAATATCAGTCTGCAGATTGATAAAGGCGAGGTGGTTGTCGTGGTCGGCCCCTCCGGGTCGGGGAAGTCGACTTTTTTACGCTGCATCAACAAGCTGGAAGATATCCAGGCCGGTGATATTGTCGTCAATGGTTTGAGTGTCAACGGGACGGCGGCCCAGGTGCGCGAACTGCGCCGGGAAGCGGGCATGGTGTTTCAGCAGTTCAATCTGTTCCCGCAGATGAGCGCTCTGGAGAACGTCATGTTCGGCCCGGTTCATACGCGAGGAACGAGTCGAGCCCAGGCACGTCAGGAAGCCCTGGATCTGTTGGCCAAAGTGGGGCTGGCTGAGCGGGTCAATCATTATCCCAACGAGTTGTCCGGTGGCCAGCAGCAGCGGGTGGCCATCGCCCGCGCCCTGGCCATCAAGCCCAAACTCATGCTGTTTGATGAGCCGACGTCCGCGCTGGACCCGGAGTTGCGCCAGGAAGTGCTCAAAGTCATGCAATTGCTGGCTGAGGAAGGCATGACCATGGTGGTGGTGACTCATGAGATGGATTTTGCACGTCGTGTCGGCAGCCGCCTGATCTTTATTGATCAGGGACGGGTGGCCCATGACGGCCCCCCGGCCGAGCTGCTCAGCCATCCTCCCAGCCAGCGTTTGAAGGACTTCCTGCAACACGTGGCCTAAAGCCCCGCGCAGGATGGCCGCAAAAAAGCCCTTCGGCATATTGGCAGTTGAGCCAGATGCCCGAAGGGCTTTTTGGTGACGGTGCAGCCTGCACGCGTCAATCTGAGCCTATGCTCAGCGAGAAGGCGTCACGTAGATCGTACGCGTGGCAACCACGCGGTTCGCACCGTCGGGTTTGATGCGGATGGTGACCTGGCGGGGCGTAAAGCCCGCGGGCAGCTCTGCAGTACCGTTGATGTAGGCATAGCGGCCCACGCTGACCGTCTGGCTGGGCAGGTCCACATTGCCGGAGCGGCCATTGCTGTACCGGCCGGCGGCGACAAACTCCATGGTGCCCTTGAATTCGGTCTCTTTGCCCTTGTCCTGCATCAGCAGTACAAAATGATTCAACTGGCCGTCCTGGACGGTGAACTCGGCAGCGCGAATGCCGGGTGAGGTGCCCCGTGGGTCGGGCGGCATGGCATCGGCAAACAAGGCAATGTCTTTTTCCAGCTTGGCGACCATAGCCTGCAGCTCGCTGGTCTGTTTATCCAGCCTGTCCTCTTTCTGGCTGACGTCCTCCAGTTCACGACTGGTCTGGTTCAACTGAGCTTGCAGACGCTGCTTTTCAGCATTGGCGCTGTTCAGATCATAGTGCAGCTGTTCCGACTGCTCCACGGTCAGACGTGTGGGGCCATAACTTTGTTGCAAGAACAGCAGGCCGCCGGCGCCCAGGGCGATACCGGTCAGCAGCAGGACAAACCAGCGTGGGATGCGGCGTTTTCGACGGCTGGAGCCGTAGGCGGTGGGCTTGAATACGGTGCGTTTGGAGGAACCAAGCATGAGAACAGACGTTCCTGTCAGACAAGGGACTCAAGACAGCTCAAGTCCTGATTACAAAACCCATTAGCATAGACGTCATTGGGGCGAGGAAGGCGCGGTTAGCTGGCTTTGTTGCCCTTTGTTGTGCTTGGAAACGTCTGCCAGCTAGCCGGGAAATCTCAGTTTACTGTGAGGGTGCCCGCGATTCCAAGTATTGGTTTAACTGTGCAAGGCGCTCGGGGGTGCCAATATCCATCCAGAAGCCTGCATGCAGAGTACCCAATACCTGTTTTCGTGCGATGGCCGCATGCAACAGCGGAGCTGCTTTGGCTGGCTGGCCTTTGGGCAACTGCGCAAAGAGCTCGGGCTTGTAGACCCCGATGCCGCTGAGTGTGGCACTCTGGGCGTTTGCGCAGGTTTTGGCGCATAGGTGCGCTTGACCATCCAGCATGCCAAAGTCCCCATCGGGATGGTGGGGCGGGTTCGGGGCCAGAACCAGCCAGGCCAGTTCCGGGCCTGTGTGCAGGCGCTCGGCCATGGCAAAAGCCTGCGCCGGGTTCCAGTCTGACCAGATATCCCCATTCATCAGCAAGAAAGGCTGACCCTGGAAAAAATCAAGCGCCTTGGCAATACCGCCGGCTGTCTCCAGAGCCGATGGCTCCGGGGAGTAGCTCAGGTGCAGTCCCCATTGGCTGCCATCGCCCAGGGTGGATTCAATCTGCTCACCCAGCCAGGCGTGGTTGATGATGACCTCACGAAAACCGGCTTTGGCCAGAGCCCGCAAATGCCAGACGATCAAGGGCTGGCCACCTGCCGGAATCAGGGGTTTGGGGCAGGTATCGGTCAAGGGCCGCATGCGCTCACCGCGACCGGCTGCCAGAATCATGGCACGCATTAGACGGTCATGCCCAAAACAGTCTGGCGTCCTTCCAGACGGTTGAGCAGGCGCAGCAGGCCGTTGAAGCTTTCGTAGCGGCTGGCAACCTGATGAACGTAGCCCAGCAGGCGTGGCATGTGGTCCAGATAGTGATGTTTCCCGTCACGCAGGGACAGGCGGGCGAATACGCCCAAAATACGTAGATTGCGTTGCAGGCTCATCCACTCGTATTGCTGGTGGAACACGGCAAAGTCAGCAGGGACGTCCAGGCCCGCTTCCATGGCCGCCTGCCAGTAGCGAATTGCCCAGTCCAACTGCTGTTCCTCGGTCCAGGTGACGCGTGCGTCCATGACCAACGAAGCGATGTCATAGGTGATGGGGCCAGCCAGCGCATCCTGGTAATCGATGACGCCCGGCTCAGTCTGGCCGGGCAGGGGCATCATCAGATTAGGGCTGTGAAAATCCCGGTGTACGAGTACAGTAGCGCTTTGTACATTGGCCTGAACCAGCTCTGCAAAGGTTTTGCGCAGCATGTTATGGTCTTTTTCGCTCAGTTCGAACTGGCGATGCTTTTGTACGTACCATTCGGGAAAGACTTGCAGCTCCTCGAGCAGGCGCTGTTCGTTGTAGGGCGGCAGGCCGGTGGTGTCGGCTTGTTGCAGTTTCACCAGGGTCAACAGCGTACTGCGGTACAGTTTGTCCAGCTCGCTTTGGGGCATGGGGGTTTTCAGCGCGGTCTGGAAGTTGTCCTGGCCCAGATCACTGAGCAACAAAAAGCCTTGTTCGGTATCGGCGGCCAGGATGTCAGGGACATGGATGCCCGTCGGGGCCAGCAATTGGGTGACCTGTACAAAGGGCTTGCAGTCTTCGGTTGCAGGGGGCGCGTCCATCAGAATCAGGCTGCGGTTCTGGGCTTGCAAACGAAAGTAGCGGCGAAAGCTGGCGTCGCTGGAGGCCGCTTGCAGGCTGTCCAGATCCAGCCCGAATTGGGTTTTCAGGGTGTTGAGCCAGGTGATCGCTTGCTGCAAACGAGGATCGGCAGCGGCAGAAATAGAAGCAGACATAAATAAAAGGAAGCAGAAGAACGTAACGGATTAGTGTTTAGCAGTGCCGCTAAACGGCAGGCTTAACTATAATACCGGGTCGCCAGGGTTTTTCACCTGGTACGAGCAAATGCAGGACACAACTGGAGGCGCGGTCTTAGTGCGAGTTGCGACGTTGTATACCGTCTTGATGATGACAGGCATGGGGCTTGCCCAGGCCGAGTCATCCGTGCGTCCGTCTTTAAAGACGTCCCCCAGTTTGCAGGTGCGCAATCTTCAGGAAGAAGACATGGCCGTCTATCTGATAGGCGACCAGATGAAAACCCTGGAGGACGGCACCTTGCGTCTGGAAGGCGGCGCGCAGGTGCGTCGTATTGATTCTGTCGTCAAAGGCGACCGCATCGACTACCAGGAAAAAACCGGCCAGGTGCAGGTGCGTGGCAATGGCCTGATCATGCGTGACGGTGCCCTGGTGCGCAGTCCTGAGTTTGATTACAACCTGGATGCAGACACCGGGCGCATGTCCTCTCCGGAGTTCTGGCTGGGGGCAAGCGGCGGCAGTGGAACGGCGACCCAGGCGGACATTCTCAACTCCAACCATATGCGTCTGGCCGATGTGAATTACTCCGGCTGCCCGTGTCCCGACCCTGCCTGGTACATCCGCTCCCCCAAGGTGGATCTGTATTCCAAAGAAAACGAAGGGGTGGCGCGCAATGGTGTGCTCTACTTTAAAGGCGTGCCGCTCCTGTATTCGCCCTACCTGACCTTTCCGCTGCGCAAGGAGCGTAAATCGGGTTTTCTGCTGCCCACTTATGGCATGACGACGCGGGGCGGTCTGGACCTGACGGTACCGTATTACCTGAATCTGGCCCCCAATTACGATGCCACCCTGGCCCCTCGTTTGATGAGCAAGCGTGGCGCCATGTTGGGCAGCGAGTTCCGGTATCTGGGTGACAGTTTCTCGGGGGAGCTGACCGGCAATTATTTGCCTGATGACAAGGAGCTGGGCTACAAGCGCTGGCTGTTCATGGGACAGTATCGCCAGAGTCTGCCTGCCAGTTTCTACCTGAATGCCGACATCCGCCGCGTCTCGGATGATGATTATTTCCGCGACTTCAGCAGCTTTGGCCTGAACGACTCCACGATCCAGGATCTGGCCAGCACGGTCACCCTGGGTTGGGCAGGTTCCAAATATTTTCGCGCTCACGTTAGTGGGACCCGCTATCAAACCCTGCAGGACGCCACCAGCAACTACCGTCAGCCGCAATACGACAAGTTGCCGGAATGGTATCTGGGCGCCTCTCGCTATAACTGGGGCGGCTTTGATGTGGTCAGCGATAACTACGCGACTCGTTTCCGCTTGCCGTTCTACAGTGGCAATCTGAGCGAATTTGACGATATGCGCAGTACCCGTCTGGCGCCAGATGGTACGCGTTTATCGTCCTATACGACGGTCGCTTACCCTATCATCCGCCCGGGTTGGTACATCACGCCCAAAGCTGGCTTGCACATGAGCCAATACCAGACCGACTGGTATGTGGGTGATCCTAGCCCTTACATGGCCAAGTACGCTGGGCGTTCCCGCACGCAGAGCCGTGTGTTGCCCATCCTGTCCCTGGACTCGGGCATGACCTTCGAGCGCAATACCACCTTGTTTGGCAACGACTCCATTCAGACCCTGGAGCCGCGTGTGTACTACCTGTACGTGCCCTATCGCGATCAGTCCACGCTGCCCGTGTACGACACCAGTCTGGCCAGCTTCAACTTTGCCCAGGCATTTAGCGAAAATATCTTCTCGGGTGGCTGGGACCGGATTTCCAATGCCAATCAGGTGACGGTCGGTTTGACCTCCCGCTGGCTGGATGCCGATACCGGGTATGAGCGTCTGGTCTTGCAAGCGGCACAGCGCCTGTATTTTGACAAGCAAACGGTCACCCTGAGTGACGAAAAGGCGCGTACCAGTACGCGTTCGGACTATCTGGTGGGGGCCAGCGCGGCCTTGACCAACACGTTTTCGGTCAACTTTGATGCCCAGTTCAATCCGGATGAGAGTCGTCGCAACCGCCTGACGTCCGGCATTCGCTGGCGGCCCAAGCGTCTTGCCACGCTGGGGGTGAACTACCGCTACGAACGTGATCCGCGTCAGGTTGTCGATCCGACCTTTACGCCGCTTGAAGAAGATCAGCGTGGCAAAGAATATGTTTCCATGACAGGCCAATGGCCCCTGAGCAACAGACTGTATGCAGTAGGACGTTACGACTATTCCATTCAGGAAAGTCGTGGTACACAAACTGTGTTGGGCCTGGAGTACAAAGGCGACTGCTGCTGGGCGGCGCGCGTGGTTCTGCAACGCTATGCGGTTTCGGCCAGGGAAACCAATAAAGCCATGTTCTTCCAGCTGGAGTTGTCCGGTCTGGGTGGCATTGGCAACGACCCCATCAAATTGCTGCGTGATCGCGTGATCGGCTATGAACCCATCTCGGACCCCGTACAGGAAAAAATGATTCATGAGAGGTATGAATAATATGCGTTTCAGCTTGAAAAACCGCACCCTGTCATTGGCCCTGATGGCCGTCATGGGTCTGGGTACGACCCAAATGGCACAGGCGCAGTCCAAGCCCGCCGCATCCAACAAGACGTCCACGGCCGCGCCCCAGTTTGTGGATGGCATCGCTGCCGTCGTCAATGACGAGGTGATTACCCTGCGTCAAGTGGACCAGGAGGCAGCGCAGGTGCTGGCGCAGTTAAAACAGCAGAAAATTCCTGCCCCGGATCAGGAGATATTGCGCAAACAGGTTCTCCAGCGTCTTATCAATGAACGCCTGGAGCAGCAGGAAGCGCGTGCCATGGGGATTTCTGTCGGCCCCCAGCAGGTGGAAGAGGGCGTGCGCATGATTGCCTCGCGCAACAATATGACGGAAGCCCAGTTGCGTGCCGAAATCGAAAAAAATGGTATTAGCTGGGAGCAGTACCGCGCCAATCTGAAACAGGAAATTTTGCTGGATCAATTGCGCATGCGCGCTGTCGACAGCAGCATCAATATTACGGATGCCGATATTGACATTTATCTGCGCTCTCAAGGCGGCGCCGGTTTAGGCAATCTGGGGCAGTCTGCGGCACAAAGTCAGGATGCGCCGGTGAGCCTGGCACAAATTCTGGTGCGGGTGCCTGAAAGTGCCAATTCTAGCGAAGAAGCCCGTTTGCGTACCAAGGCCGAGGGCTTGTTGGCTCAGGCC
Source organism: Alcaligenes sp. SJTW-7 (assembly GCF_047716895.1). Classification (NCBI taxonomy): domain Bacteria; kingdom Pseudomonadati; phylum Pseudomonadota; class Betaproteobacteria; order Burkholderiales; family Alcaligenaceae; genus Alcaligenes; species Alcaligenes sp. SJTW-7. The sequence continues at coordinate 884,078 of NZ_CP136682.1, forward strand.
CGTTCAGGGGCGGATTTTGCCGGTCTGGCTGCTTCCAGTTCGGATGGGCAGGAGGCGCTGAGTGGCGGCGTCATGGGCACCCGTCCCTTGTCGGACTGGCCGGACCTGTTCGCGCAGGCGGTGCAGGATCTGGCCCCTGGGCAGGTGTCCAATCTGATTCGCAGTGGACAAGGCTTTCATATTCTGAAGGTGCTTGAACGTGGCGGCAGTGCTCCCGCCAATACCTCACCCGTACAGGGTGCGGCGGCGGTTCAATCTGGCCCCATGATGGTGACTCAGACTCATGCTCGTCATATTCTGGTCAAACTCTCCAAGGTCATGACCTCGGAGCAGGCTCGTCAGCGTATTGAGCAACTGCAAGAACGACTGCGTAATGGCGAATCTTTCCAGGATCTGGCCAAGCGCTACTCGGAAGACAGCAGCGCACCACAAGGTGGCGATCTGGGCTGGCTCTCGCCAGGGGAAACCGTGCCTCCGTTTGAGCAGGCCATGAACAAGCTGCAGCCCGGCAATGATACGGCAGTCGTGGAATCCCAGTTTGGCTGGCACCTGATCCAGGTTATTGAGCGTCGCACGCGCAATATGGAAGATGAGTACAAACGCATGCAAGCCCGTCAGGCACTGTTCCAGCAGCGTGCCGAGCCTGCGTTTGAGGATTGGCTGAACAGCCTGCGCGGCCGTGCCTATATTGATAACCGTCTGGACCCCGAGTCCAGCACCCGCCGTCGCTAAGGACAAGTATGGCCCAGCATCAGGCGCGCAAGCGCTTTGGACAGAATTTTCTGGAAGATGAGGCCGTCATCGACCAGATCATCCGTGCGATTGGCCCTCGGCCCGTCGATAATATGGTGGAAATCGGTCCGGGCCTCTCCGCCCTGACCCAGCCGCTGACGCAAGCGCTGGAGCGCCTGCGGGTGGTCGAGATTGACCGTGATCTGGCCGCGCGGCTGCGCAATCACTACTCGCCCAGCAAGCTGGAGATCATCGAGGCCGACGCGCTCAGTGTGGATTTTGGTGCATTAGGGCCGAATCTGCGCATTGTCGGCAATTTGCCCTATAACATTTCCAGCCCATTGCTGTTTCATTTGCTGGAATACGCGGATGCAGTGGTGGATCAGCATTTCATGCTGCAACGCGAAGTGATCGACCGCATGGTTGCCCAGCCCGGCTCGTCGGATTACAGCCGTCTGTCGGTAATGCTGCAGTCGCGCTACCGCATGGTCAAACTGTTTGAAGTGCCCCCCGAGGCCTTCAATCCACCGCCACGCGTGGTATCTGCCGTGGTGCGGATGGTGCCGTTGCCTGCGGATCGGCTTCAGGCGCGCGATGCGGGTGTATTCAGTCGGGTTGTGGCTAGGGCCTTTGCGCAAAAGCGCAAGATGTTGCGGGGTGGCCTGGGAGACTGGACGCCGCATATCGATTGGGATGGCCTGGGTATCGCACCCACCAGCCGCCCTGCTGATTTGTCTTTGGCGGACTATATAGCCTTGGCAGATCATCTGATGGATAAAGGCGTCGTGCAAGTTGCCTGATAATAAAAAAGCCCCCAAAGGTCGGATTAATGTCCAACTTTTGGGGTGCAGTTCACGAGGGGCTTTTTTATTTGTCCCCGCCTAGCCGAAGAACCAATAACAAACGGCGATGGCGGCCAGCACGCCAGCCAGATCAGCCAGCAAGGCGCAGGAGACCGCATGGCGAGCGCGTTGGATGCCCACCGCTCCAAAATACACGGCCAATACATAAAAGGTTGTTTCCGTGCTGCCTTGTACCGTAGCCCCCAGGAGTGCGGGGAAGCTGTCTACCCCATGATGCTGCATGGTTTCGATCAGCAGGGCGCGGGCTGCCCCAGCCGAGAAAGGTTTGACCAGAGCCGTCGGCAAGGCATCGATGAAACGAGTGTCCAGACCGGTCAGGTTGACCAGCCAGCGGATCATGTCCAGGACGATATCCAGCGCGCCTGAGCTTCTGAGCACGCCGACGGCACACAGCATCGCAACCAGATAGGGCAGCAAGTCCCTGGCAACGGCAAAGCCTTCTTTGGCGCCCTCCACGAAGGTTTCATACAAGGGGATGTTGCGACGCCACCCTATCAGCAGGAACAGCCAGATAATGGACAGCAAGGTCAGGTTGCCCAGCAGGGAAGACAGCGACTGAATGGCGGCCGCGCTCAGGGTGGCCAGCAAGGCCATGAACGAACCCAGAATAAGCGCAAACACCCCGAACCACAGCATCAGCACCGGATCAAACAGACGCAGGCGCTGTACCAACGCGACGCTGAGCAGTCCTGCCAGCGAGGAGGCGGTGGTGGCCAACAGAATGGGCAGAAACACCATGGTCGGGTCAGGCGCGCCCTGTTGAGCCCGATACATGAAGATGCTGATGGGGATCAGTGTCAGCGACGAGGCATTGAGCACCAGAAAAAGGATCTGGGCATTGGTGGCCGTGTCAGGATGCGGGTTCAGTGTTTGCAGCGACTTCATGGCACGCAGACCGATGGGAGTCGCCGCATTGTCCAGACCCAGACCGTTGGCGGCGAAGTTCAGGGTGATCAGACCCAGGGCCGGGTGGCCGGCGGGCACGCCAGGCATGAGGCGGCTAAACAGCGGGCCCAGCCAGCGTGCCAGCGTATCGATCAGCCCGGCTTTCTCGGCGATCTTCAAAAACCCCAGCCACAGGGTCAGCGTGCCAAAAAGCAGCAGCATGAGTTGGACGGACAGGGCAGCCATATCGAACAGGCTGCGCACCATCTGCGCAAAAATTTCGCTATTTCCCCCTACCAGCCATTGGTAAAAACCGCTGACAGCGGCAATCAGGAAGAAAAACAGCCAAAGAGTATTGAGCATAGTGTTGGCAGTAAGCAGGGCAGGGAAAAGCCAGACTAGATTGTCGCAGAATCCAGCCCGGTTTTATCGGCTACGGTATGTAAGGGTATTGGCACAAGCAGTCGCAAAACACGCATGGGAGTCAGAGCGCTGCCTGTTGGATGAGGTTTGCCTAAGGCACACAGCCCAAGGGCGCTCTTGATTCACAGGGAAAGAAGCGGTAGGTAACGGCTTATTGGTAAAACGGAGAGTGGACGACAGCAAGACGGCTCGGAAAGAGTGGCAAGCAGCAGGGGGGCGGGAACGTGGCGTGGAAGGCGGGACCGGCAAGGGGCGGTGTGAAAGAGACGTGGAAAGACAATGCGTCAGAAAGAGAGAGGAGGTACAAAGGATCGGGAGGAAAGGAAGGGGTGCAGCAGCCCGCGGGCAAGGCGTGTCATCACTGAGACGTTTTGACGGCCAGACAATCAAAAACCGGCCTCTCAAGGCCGGTTCCGTTGGCTTTAATCCACGCGCCCTTTGGCCTGGATCAGTTCAATTTTATAGCCGTCCGGATCTTCCACAAAAGCAATCACGGTCGTGCCGTGCTTCATGGGGCCGGCTTCGCGTACCACCTTGCCACCACGGGCCTTGATGTCCTCACAGGCTTTGTAGGCATCGGGCACTTCCAGTGCAATGTGGCCGTAGCCATTGCCCAGATCATAAGAAGGGGTGTCCCAGTTGTGGGTCAGTTCCAGCACAGCGGCTTCGGATTCGTCCTGATAGCCCACAAAAGCCAGTGTAAAGCGGCCGTCCGGGTAGTCGGACTGGCGCAGCAGCTTCATGCCCAAGACCTCGGTGTAAAAGGCCAGAGAACGGTCCAGATTGCCGACACGCAGCATGGTGTGCAGGATACGCATAAGGTAGAGCTCCTAGAGTTCAACCTGCCTTAAAGCAGGGGCAGGGTGCCTGGATCATACTGTCGTAGCTGATTGCGCGCATGGACAAAATCAGGATAGAGCGTTTCGACTAAAGCCCAGAAACGCGGACCGTGATTCATCTCTTGCAGATGCGCGACCTCGTGAGCGACGACGTAATCAATGATGGATGGGTGAAAGTGTATCAGGCGCCAGTTCAGCATAATCGTTCCGTCGCTATTGCAGGACCCCCAGCGTTTGGCGGGGGCGGCCAGACGTAATTTGCTGGCGCGCAGGCCTGACAGGTCCAGGTAGTGTTGCAGCCGCTGCTCAAACCACTGTTTGGCCTGTTTCTGCAGCCAGGCCTGAGTCAGCTCTTGAACGCGCAACGGCTCCGCATCGACTGGCAGGGGAAGCAATAGGCGCTGGCCCTGTCGGATCTGGCCCAGCATGCCCTCGAAATGAATCTGTTGAACCTGCGGGTCCAGGTCAAGACGGATCGGTGTTCCCATAAAAGGCAGGGTATCGCCATCGACCCACTGCAGGCTTTGCAACGCCAATTGTTCGCGACGCTGTTGGTACTCGCGCAGCTTGCGCAGTATCCAGGCGCTTTTGCTATGCAGAATTTGTTCGGCCTGGCTGAGTTTGACCCAGGAGGGCAGAGCGACGGTCAAGCCACTGTCATTGATAGTCAGGCCTAAAGTGCGGCGACGCGAGCGCTTGAGCTGATAACCGATAAGTTGACCCTCCAGCTGCACCTGCTGCCACTGTACGCCTTCGGGCAGGGTCTCGGGCCGAACCGTTAAATCAGCTTGGGGTGACACAGCAGAACCGGCAGGCGGCCGGGCGGGCCGCTGCGCCGGGTGGGGGAAGGCCGTGTCAGGAAACAGGGCCAGTTGTGGGGGGACCGTCATAGCGTTCCGGATTCAAGACGCGCATTTCGGTTTCAATCCAAGTTTGTACGCGTTGGTTGACTTCTTCAGGGGTCAAGCCCGTGGGATCAATGGGCGGCCCAAAGGAGATAGTAACCAAGCCCGGCGTCTTGATAAAGGCATTGCGACGCCAGCATTCGCCCGCGTTGTGCGCCACAGGGATGACCGGTGTGCCCGTACGGCTGGCCAGCAAGGCGCCGCCCATTTTGTAGCGGCCTGTCGTGCCTGGTGCGGTGCGGGTGCCTTCGGGAAACAGCAAGGGCCAGCGGCCTTCGTCAATGCGTTGTTGGCCAATCTTGATGACTTGTTCAAAGGCATCGCGGCCTTTGGCACGGTCAATCGGGATCATGCGCAGCAAAGCCAGCCCCCAGCCAAAGAAGGGCACTTTGTGCAGCTCGCGCTTGTAGACAAAGCACACCTGGCGCGGCATGTACGAGGGAAAGAACAGTGTTTCCCAGGCCGACTGGTGCTTGGACAGGATGATGGCCTTGCCATCAGGCAGGTTTTCCCAGCCTTTGGTCTGCCAGCGTATCCCCAGGATCGTGCGCGCACCCCAGATAGCCAGGCGTGGCCAGCCGGTCGTAAAGCGATAGCGTATATCTAGCGGCAAAGGGGCGATGAGCAGGCAGGCAAATGCGTAGGGAATGACGGTGATCAACAAGAACAGTTGATAAAGTGAAGCGCGGATAATGCCCATATCAGTTTCCGTGGAGCCATTTGTCGACAACAGCGGCCAGGTCGGCCTCGACGCGCGTGCCTTCGGGCAAGCCGCCTTTCTCTAAAGTACGCATGCCTTTGCCAGTCTGGACCAGCCAGGGCGCACAACCGGCCTGGCTGGCCGCTTGCAGATCGCGCAAGGAATCGCCTACCGAGGGTACGGTTTGCAGGTTTACTTCATAGCGCTGTGCAATGTCGCGAAACATGCCGGGGGCAGGCTTGCGGCAGGCGCAGCCATCATCGGGACCGTGCGGACAAATAAAGATGGCGTCGATCAAACCGCCCAGCAAGGCCAGCTCCCGACGCATCTTGGCGTGGATGGCGTTTAGCGTGGTCATGGAAAACAGACCACGCGCCAGACCGGACTGGTTGGTGGCAATCACCACCTTCCAGCCGTTTTCGGTCAGGCGGGCCAAGGCCTCCAGACTGCCTGGAATGGCCTCCCACTCTTGCGGGCTTTTGATAAAGGCATCGCTGTCATGGTTGATGACACCGTCCCGATCAATGATGGCAAGTTTCACTAGTTGGCCAGCCTGGAAAGATCCGCAACCTGGTTCATCAGTGCATGCAGCTTGGCAAGCAGGGCCAGACGGTTGGCGCGGATGGCTGGGTCTTCGGCCATGACCATGACGTCCTGGAAGAAGTTGTCCACGGCACCACGAGCCTGGGCCAGGGTGGCCAGGGAGGCGTCAAATTCACCCGCTTCAAACTGGGCCTGGGCCACAGGCTGCAATTCCTGAATCTTGGCAGCCAGCTCGCGCTCGGCTGGTTCGACCAGCAGCTTGTCGTCCAGCGTTGCCAGTTCGCCTTCGGCTTTCTTGAGCAGATTGCTGACGCGCTTGTTGGCAGCTGCCAGGCTCTCGGCTTCAGGGCGCTGGGCAAAGGAGGCACAAGCCTGTATACGGGCGTGCACCTGCTCCAGCGGTGGACGCAGCGCCAGCACGGCATCCACCACGCTGCGCTCGTAATCGTTGCTGAGCTGGTTACGGTAGCGTTCATAAATGAAGGCTTGGACCGCATCGACCGTGTCAGCAGCCAGCACGCCATCCTTGAAGAAGGAGGCAGTGGTGTTCAGCAGGGTATCCAGATTCAGGCGGTTGGCCTTCAATTGGGCACCGGCCTGCAATTGCTCGTAGGCGCTGATCAGGCCCAGGGCCGCACGGCGCAGGGCGTAAGGATCGCGCTCGCCGGTTGGAGCCAGACCAATGCCCCAGATACCGACCAGAACTTCGGCACGCTCAGCCAGGAACAGAATGGCTTGAGTCAGGCTGGCTTCTGTGACGGGCTGGTCCAGACGGTGACGGTATTGCTCGCGAATCGCCAGCACGATGTCCTCGGGCTCGCCATCGCCTTGGGCGTAGTAAGCCCCCATCACGCCTTGCAGCTCGGGGAATTCGCCCACCATATTGGAGTTCAGGTCTGCCTTGGCCAGAAGGGCGGCACGACGGGCGTGCTCTTCATTGGCACCCAGTTGCTTGGCGATGTAGCCAGCCACGGATTGCAGACGCTCGATACGGTCCAGCTGCGAACCCAGTTTGTTGTGGTACACGCTGCCAGCCAGTGTAGGAACACGTTCGGCCAGCGTCTGTTTGCGATCGGTTTCAAAGAAGAACTGGGCGTCCGCCAGACGGGGGCGAACCACGCGCTCGTTACCTTCGATGATGTTGCTGGGATCGTCCACCTTCATATTGCTGACGATCAGAAAGCGATTGGTCAGTTTTTGTGTGGCAGGGTCAAACAGCGGGAAATACTTTTGATTCAGACGCATGGTCAGAATCAGACATTCGGACGGCACTTGCAGGAACTGCTCGTCAAACTGACCCACGTACACCGTAGGGTATTCGACCAGAGCCGTCACTTCGTTCAACAGGGCTTCCACCTCGGGGTCATTGCCCAGTGTGGCGTTCAGGCGCTTGGCTTCGGCTTCCAGTTCTGTGCGAATTTGCTCGCGACGCGTTTCGAAGGAAGGAACCACCCAGCCTTGCTCCTGAACTTGGGCGACCCAGCTATCGGCATCACGGATGTCGAAGGGGGCGTCACACAGGAAGCGGTGGCCGTGTGTCTGGCGACCGGCTTGCAGGCCCAGCGCGCTGACGGGAACAATCTCTGAACCCCACAGGGCGACCAGACCGTGGGCAGGGCGCACAAAGCGGACGCTGCTGACACCATCGGCCAACTGGTAACGCATCACTTTAGGGATGGGCAGGTGGGTGATGGACCATTCCAGGGCTTCCTGCAGGCCATCCTTCAGAACGGCGCCGGTGGCAATGCCGCTGGCGTACAGGTAGTCCTGCTTGCCATCGGACTCGCGCAGCAGATCGCTGGCCTTCAGATGTTCCAGACCTTTGGCGGCCAGACGCTTGGCCAGGGCCGGGGCGATTTCCCCATTGGCATCCAGGCCGATATGGGCGGGCATCAGTTTTTCGGTATAAGGCTGGTCTTCAGCCTGCTGGTAGGCGGCGCTGAACCAGGCAGCCAGACGGCGTGGCGTAGCGTAAGCACGCACTTCGCAGTTTGGGGCCAGCAGGGCCTGTTCGCTCAATACTTTTTGCAGACCGTCACTAAAGGCCTGTCCCAGCTGTTGCAGCGCCTTGGGGGGCAGTTCTTCAGTAAAGAGTTCAATCAGCAAAGGCTGTGTCGTGGAGGCGTTCATTACTTGGCCTCCGGGGATGTGTTGCTCAGCATGGGGAAACCTAGGCGTTCGCGGGAGTCGTAGTAAGCCTGTGCGACAGCGCGGGACAGATTGCGGATACGGCCAATATAGGCAGCGCGCTCAGTCACACTGATGGCGCCGCGGGCATCCAGCATATTGAAGGTGTGGGCAGCTTTCAGCGTTTGTTCGTAGGCAGGCAGGGCCAGCGGCACATCGATGATGCGCTTGGCTTCGGCTTCGTAGTCGTTAAAGTGCGCAAACAGAACGTCGGTGCTGGCGTGCTCGAAGTTGTAGGTGGACTGCTCCACTTCGTTCTGGTGGAACACGTCGCGGTAGTAAATACGCTGGCCGTTGTGACCTTCGGTCCAGACCAGATCGTAGACGCTTTCCACGCCTTGCAAGTACATGGCCAGACGTTCCAGACCGTAGGTGATTTCGCCCGTGGTTGGCGTGCAATCCAGGCCGCCTACTTGCTGGAAGTAGGTGAACTGGGTGACTTCCATGCCGTTGAGCCAGACCTCCCAGCCCAGACCCCAGGCGCCCAGCGTGGGGTTCTCCCAGTCATCTTCCACAAAGCGGATGTCGTGCGCCTTGGGGTTGATGCCCAGGGCCTCCAGCGAGCCGATGTACAAGTCCAGAATGTTTTCAGGCGCAGGCTTGAGCACCACCTGAAACTGGTAATAGTGTTGCAGGCGGTTGGGGTTGTCGCCGTAGCGCCCGTCCTTGGGACGGCGTGAAGGCTGCACATAGGCCGCGCGCCAGGGCTCGGGGCCAATAGCCCGCAAAAAGGTTGCCGTATGGGAGGTTCCTGCACCGACTTCCATGTCGTAGGGCTGAAGCAGAGCGCATCCGTGCTTGTCCCAGTATTGCTGGAGCGTAAGTATGATTTGCTGAAAGGTGAGCATGAGCAATGGCCAGTAAAGCGAGAATCTGCAAAATTTTTCTATTTTAGCGTGAACTGCGCCCTTACAGCAGAAAAGCGCCTGCAATGCCTGGTTTTGGCCGTCCGGACTACGGGCAAGCGCTGTTTGTACCGGGCGGTCAGCTGGCATTTGGACGTATCATATGCGTTTGTCCAAATACTGCTTATTTGCTGGCCTGATTCCCGAGCGGGAGCCCGGGCCGCAATTTACAGGAGGCTAGGTCCATGAGTGAGCTTGTCACGCTAGAGCGTAAAGGCAAGGTATTGTTGATTACCTTGAACCGTCCCGAGGCACGTAATGCCATTAACCTGGAAACGGCCCAGGCGCTGGCCCAGGCGCTTGACGCGTTCGACGCCGACTCCACTATTGCCGTGGGCGTGCTGACGGGCGCCAACAACACATTTTGTGCTGGTATGGATCTGAAGGCCTTTGCCAAAACGGGGCAGCGTCCCTATGTGGGTGACCGTGGCTTTGCGGGTATTTGCGAACGTCCACCCGCCAAGCCCCTGATTGCCGCGGTGGAAGGCTACTGTCTGGCGGGCGGCTTTGAGATTGCCCTGTCCTGTGACCTGATTGTGGCTGCCAACAATGCCAACTTTGGTCTGCCTGAAGTCAAGCGTGGCATTGTGCCCGGTTCCGGCGGCATGGTGCGTTTGCCCAGTCGCATTCCGTACCACATGGCCATGGAGATGGTGCTGACTGGCGGCATGTACCCGGCTGCCCGTATGGCCGAACTGGGCCTGGTCAGCCGTCTGGCCGAGCCCACCCAGGCCACTGAGCAGGCGTTGGAGCTGGCCGCCCAGATTGCTGCCAATGGTCCGTTGGCCGTGCAAACCGCCAAAAGCATTATTTCCCAGTCGCGCGACTGGCGTCAGGCGGATCTGTTTGATCTGCAGCGCCCTCGCATCGCCGGCATCTTCACCTCTGCAGACGCCAAAGAAGGCGCGACGGCTTTTGCCGAGAAGCGCGAGCCTGTCTGGCAGGGCAAGTAGTTTCCCCTTGTTCATCCCGTTTTTGATATTGACGCCACCATGACCACCATTAAAGAAGACGATCTGATTCAGTCCATCGCCGACGCGGTGCAGTTCATCAGTTACTACCATCCCACTGATTATCTGGAGCATCTGGCCCGCGCCTACGAGCGTGAGCAGAACCCGGCGGCCAAAGATGCCATCGCCCAGATCCTGACCAACTCGCGCATGTGCGCCGAGGGCCACCGCCCCATCTGTCAGGACACCGGGGTGGTGAACGTATTCCTGAAAGTGGGGATGGGTGTGCGTTTCGATACCCAGCGCTCCTTGCAGGAGCTCTGTGACGAGGGGGTGCGTCGCGGTTATCTGAATCCGGATAACCCGCTGCGGGCCTCCATCCTGAACGACCCTCTTTTCACGCGCAAGAACACGCGCGACAACACCCCCTGTATCGTGAATGTCGAGCTGGTCGCCGGCGATCAGGTTCATATTCAGGTTGCAGCCAAGGGCGGTGGCTCGGAGAACAAGAGCAAGTTTGTGATGCTCAACCCCAGCGACTCCCTGGTGGATTGGGTTCTCAGGACCGTTCCTACGATGGGTGCGGGCTGGTGTCCTCCCGGCATGCTGGGTATTGGTGTGGGCGGCACGGCCGAAAAAGCCATGCTGATGGCCAAAGAGGCCCTGATGGAAGACATCGATATGTACGAGCTGCTGCAACGCGGCCCGCAAAGCAAGCTGGAAGAGCTGCGTATCGAGCTCTACGAGAAGGTCAATGCCCTGGGCATCGGCGCTCAGGGTCTGGGTGGTTTGACTACTGTGCTGGATGTGAAGATCAACACCTTCCCGACCCATGCCGCTTCCAAGCCTGTAGCCATGATCCCCAACTGTGCCGCGACGCGCCACGTCCATTTTTCGCTGGACGGTAACGGCCCCGCCGAGTTGGTTCCTCCTCCTTTGTCAGCCTGGCCTGACATTCACTGGGCACCGGATTACAACAAGTCCCGCCAGGTGAACCTGGACGAACTGACGCCAGAAGAGGTGGCTTCCTGGAAACCTGGTCAGACCCTGCTGCTGTCGGGCAAGATGTTGACGGGCCGTGATGCGGCTCACAAACGCATCCAGGACATGCTGGAAAAGGGTGAGTCCCTGCCTGTGGACTTCACCAACCGCGTGATTTACTACGTGGGCCCGGTTGACCCCGTGCGTGACGAAGCCGTTGGTCCAGCAGGCCCAACCACCGCTACTCGCATGGACAAGTTCACCGAGATGATGCTGTCTAAAACCGGCCTGATCTCCATGATCGGCAAGGCCGAACGCGGCCCGGCCGCCATTGAGGCCATCCGTGCTCACAAATCGGCCTACCTGATGGCCGTGGGTGGTTCCGCGTACCTGGTTTCCAAGGCCATTCGCAATGCGAAAGTGGTGGCTTTTGAAGATCTGGGCATGGAAGCCATTTACGAGTTCGAGGTTCAGGATATGCCCGTGACCGTCGCGGTGGATTCGCAAGGTGTGTCCGTGCACAACACCGGCCCCGCCGAATGGCGCAAACGTATTGCAGAGATCTCTTTGGTCGCTGTGTAAGACGTAAAGCGGGAAGCTTGGGCTTCCCGGCGTTGTTGATAAAAACCCGCATGAGTGTTTCTGGCCTGCTTGTAAAAGCAGCGTCAGTACAGCATTCAATGCGGGTTTTCTTTGGCCTGGACACTGGCTCCTTTTAGCATCACCCGTTCAGGACCTGAGCAACAAGCCTCGCAGCCGCAAATCCAAGGCTGCCAGCCGCTTGTGCCAAGCGGGCATCGCCATCCTCTTTCTGGGCTACCCAGAATGCGGTTTCGGCCAGACTGCCGTAAATCAGGCAAGCCAGGGCATGGGGGTCTGCCCGTTCAATTCGGCCTTGATCCAGCAGCGCCTGGTTCCTGGCTCGGCGGGCAACTGGTGCATGCGTATTGTGTGCAGGCCAATCCGGGGCTGAGCAGTGTGGGATCGGGTGTTGTGTTTCTGCTGCTCTGGGCACAGGTATTGCGTCGCCAAAACTGGATTCGGGAAGGTGGCAGGCTGTTTCTTTGGGTTTCACCAAGCGCAAGCGCGGGTTATTGCGGATTGGTATCTGGCATGCGTACTGCGACGATGATTGTCAGAACTCATTGAAATATTCTGTACATCGTTATGGTGTACGGTATAGGGATGCTTTCTGGCTGACCACCGAGGGGGCCCACACAAGCGGCCCATAGAGGTGGTCTTAATCAAGGGCCTTGTATGACGCAACTTCAGCGCTCCACCACTATTCCGCAGCTCAACCCCATGATTTGGAACACGCTTGAGCTTGTGCGTTTACGCCAGACTCCCTGGCACAAGAAACAAGCCGTGTTTGAACAATTACAGTCGCTGGGATTAGTTCAGGCCATCCCACAAACGACGCAGACTCCTTCTCCTTTTCCCGCGCCTTTGATTGCCATGTTGACCGAAGAAGGACGGCAATTGCTGGAGGCTCGCTCTCATCATCAAGAGGCATTGATCAAGCTGCTGGACGCTTGACCGTCGCTATAACGGGCCTGACGGTCAGCTGCCTGGCAGCCTGACCGGTGCAAGGTTTTCTTTTTTTGCCGAGTCGCAGGCTTGGTGACGCCGTCGCTGAAAACGGTATAATACTGTTTTTATATACAGCAATGGTGCCATGGAGCTTGCGCGCAAACTTGAGATTCTGGCTGACGCGGCCAAGTATGATGCCTCGTGCGCCAGCAGTGCGGCCCCCAAACGGGATTCCCGTGGGCGCACGGGTCTGGGCGCCAGTACCGGTGCCGGTATCTGCCACAGCTTTACGCCGGACGGACGCTGCGTTTCGCTGCTCAAGATACTGCTGACCAATTTTTGCCAGTATGACTGCCTGTATTGTGTGAACCGGCGCTCCAGCAACGTGCCACGCGCGCGTTTTCGGCCTGCAGAAGTGGTGGATCTGACGCTGGATTTTTATCGGCGCAACTATATAGATGGGCTTTTCCTGAGCTCGGGCATTATCCGCAGCTCGGACTACACCATGGAGAGTCTGGTCGAAGTGGCGCGTTCCTTGCGCGAGGATCATCATTTTCGTGGCTATATCCACCTTAAAACCATTCCGGATGCCGACCCGCAGTTGATCACGCTGGCAGGCCAGTACGCGGACCGGCTCAGCGTCAATATTGAGCTTCCCACGGATGCCGGCCTGAATCGCCTGGCTCCGGAAAAAAGCGGTCACACGATCAAGCGGGCCATGGGGGTGATTCGTCTGGCCCAGGAGCAGGCCCAGCAAGAGAAACGGCCCAAGGTGCCGGCGGGGCAAAGTACGCAGATGATCGTGGGGGCCGATGCGGCCGATGACCGCAATATTTTGCAAACCGCCCAGACGCTGTACGGGGCTTACAAGCTCAAACGGGTGTATTACTCCGCTTTTAGTCCTATTCCGGATAGTTCCTCGGCGCTGCCGGCGCAGCCGCCCCCGCTCTTGCGCGAGCACCGTCTGTATCAAGCCGATTTTTTGTTGCGCAGCTACGGGTTTCGGGCCGAGGAACTGTTTCAGAATACAGGCGACCTGCCTTTGGATATTGATCCCAAGCTGTCTTGGGCCTTGTCGAACCGGGATATTTTTCCGGTGGATCTGAACCGGGCCCCTGAACGACTGATTGCCCGTGTGCCGGGCATTGGTATTCGCAATGCCAAGCGTCTGGTGGAACTGCGTCAGATGCGGGCTATTCGATACCAGGACCTGATCCGTTTGCGTTGCTCTATCCGTACATTGCAGCCTTTTGTTGTGGTGCAGGATTATCGTCCCGGGCTAGCCGAGGCGGCCTCCGACACCTTACGTCGCATGCTGTCGAGCAATCCGCAGCAACTGAGCCTGCTATGAGGCCCGCTTGCCAGCTCTCCGCGTGGCCGACACCCGGCAAGGGCAGGCCCGGATGGTAACCCTGCAGGTAGACGGGGGGTACGCTGGCTGGCGGGAACAGGCTTTACGTGCTCTGGCCGCCGGCTGGGCACCGGAACAACTTTGCTGGGCAGACTCCTTCGCGGAACCGGGGCCCAGGGCGGGGCAAATCGGGCTGGAATATGAGCTCTCCCAGTCGCTGCCCCCCGCAACTGAGGTGTTGCAAGAGCCCCAGGGGCATGAACCCGCCAACCGGCCGTCGGTCCGTATTTCAAAAGGACTGGCTGCTTTGCTGCAAGATGCGGCGTTGTGCCGTACTGCACAGCGATGGGCCTTGCTCTATCGTGTCTTGTGGCGCTGGCACCACGGTGATCGCAGTGTGGAGTCCGTGGCCGACGAGGATGGGGCGCGTTTGTATGAGATGGCCAAGGCCGTTCGCAAGGAAAAGCACGACATGATGGCGTATGTGCGGTTTCGCCATTGTGGAACGGGCCAGTTGCCTGAGTACTGGGCTTGGTTTGAGCCTGAGCACGATGTTCTGGAGTGGATCGCTGATTATTTTTCCAGACGGATGGGGGGAACCTCTTGGTGTATTGCGACGCCTCGGCGTGTGGCGCTGTGGGATGGTCATACGCTGCAGCTACGGGATGCGCCGGACGATCTGAAAGCCCGACAGGCTGATCCGGGGCAGGACCAGGTAGAAGCCTTGTGGCTTCGTTATTACCAAAGCATTTTTAATCCCGCGCGCTTGAATGAAACGGCTTTGCAGCAGAGCATGCCGGTTCGATTCTGGAAGGGCTTGCCTGAAGCGAGCCTGATTCCGGCCATGGTCAGTGAGGCCCGTCGTGGAGCCCGACGAGTCGGCCAGTTCAGTGCGGTAAGTCAGATGCTAGGCAAGGTGATTGCGGTCCAGGCCGACCATGCACAGCCCGAACGCAGTGCGCCGTCGGTCCTGGAGGCCTGTCGTCGCTGCGGCCTTTGGGAGCACGCGACACACGGGGTGCCGGGGGAGGGCCCGGCAAGGGCCCGCATGATGCTGCTGGGGGAGCAGCCTGGCGACTACGAGGATTTGGCGGGGCGCGTTTTTGTAGGGCCTGCTGGGCAGATTCTGGATCAGGCATTGCAGCGTGCCGGTATTGAGCGCAACGCGCTGTATCTGAGCAATGCCGTCAAGCATTTCAAGTGGAAAGCGAGGGGTAAGCAGCGTTTACATGTCAGCCCCTCCCAGGCCGAAGTGCAGGCATGCGGGTATTGGCTGCAAGAGGAACTGGCGCGCCTTGAACCGGCTGTCATTGTTACGCTGGGAGCCACCGCCTTGTCTGCTTTGCTGGGGCCTGAGCGACGGCTTGCCGAATATCTGGCCAAACCTTTTCTCTGGGGGCAGACTTGGGTCATTGCGACCTGGCACCCCTCCTATGCGCTGCGTGTGGGCAATGCGGCCCGTCGTGAAGAGATTGTCAGCAGCATTGCCCAGGTGCTGCAAATGGGGTGGCAGCGGGCTGCAGAGCCGGCTGCGGACAGGGCTGAAAGCAGCCTTAGCCCAGCCGTGTGATGGCCTGGTCGCGCACCTGGGCAAGCAAGTCCTTCACGCTGCCTTGCGCCAGTTCAAGCTCAGGTGCCAGATCAGCCAGCGGAACCAGCACAAAGGCACGTTCGTGCATGCGCGGGTGTGGCACGGTCAGCCGTTCG
Organism: Alcaligenes sp. SJTW-7; assembly: GCF_047716895.1. Taxonomy (NCBI): domain Bacteria; kingdom Pseudomonadati; phylum Pseudomonadota; class Betaproteobacteria; order Burkholderiales; family Alcaligenaceae; genus Alcaligenes; species Alcaligenes sp. SJTW-7. The sequence continues at coordinate 899,579 of NZ_CP136682.1, forward strand.
GTGTCGATTTGTTCTTGACCGTAAAGCAGCACGTCCAGATCCAGAGTGCGGGGCGCATTGCGGTACAGGCGAGTGCGACCGTGCTCTTGCTCGATGGCTTGCAGTCTGTCCAGCAAATCCTCGGGGGCCAGCGTACAGGTGAATCGGGTGACGGTGTTGACGTAGTCCGGGCCACTGGAATCCACCGGTGCGGTGCTGTAGAAGTGCGCCAGTGTCAGATCCTGGATGCCGGGAGTAGCGGCCAGCTCTGCCGCCGCGGTTTCCAGTGTCTGACGTGCCTGACCCAGGTTCGCACCCAAGGCCACATAAACCGTTGTTCCGGCTGTGCTCATGCTGCATTTCCGCTGCTGGTACTGCTGCGCTTGGCATTGGAGCGGCGGCGGCGCGTGCGACGTTGTCCGCTGCGAGAGCCCGTGGCGGTCGCTGTAGCGGGTTTGCGCACGGCAATCATGGTGCTGCGCTCCTCGTCGCCTGCATCGGCCAGATCCATCCACCACTGTGCCTGCACGCTATCGACTTCTTTGGCTTCAGCACGAAGTTGTAAAAAGTCCACAGCGGCGCGAAAACGGGGCTGTTCGGTCATGCGCCAGATTGCACGGTTGGCGATGCGTTCAAAACGCGGCTGCATGAACCAGATTTCCCGCATATCCGATTGGAAGCGCTTTTGGATCGGCATGATGCGGCTTTGCTTTTCCAGAACCAGGTCGGCTGCCTCCAGCAGGGCTTGTTGAGGATGCATGTCCTGGCTGCTGCGTCGGTCCCACTCCTGCTTGACCAGTTTCCAGAGCAGGCAGGCATAAATAAAGCTGGGGCTGACGGATTTGCCGGCGCGCACACGGGTGTCGGTACGGGCCAGGGCCATATCCAGAAATTCCGCGCCGCCGGGCAGGCGCTGAACCGGCTCCACCATAGGCAATAGTTTGCTGTGCAGGCCCAGCGCTTGCAGGCGCTGTATGCAGTCCATGGCGTGACCGCAGTTCAGCAGTTTCAGCGTCTCGTCGGCCAGACGGGACTCGGGCACGTTCTCGATCAGACGTGACAAGGAACGGATCGGCGCGTCGGTGGCTGGTTCGATGGTGGCATCGAGCTTGGAGGCAAAGCGCACGGCGCGCAACATGCGCACCGGATCTTCGCGATAGCGGGTTTGCGCATCACCAATAATGCGCACCTGACGGTTTTTCAGATCGGCTACCCCGTTGTGGTAGTCGATGACGGTCTCGGTCAGCGGGTCGTAATAGAGCGCGTTCAGCGTAAAGTCACGGCGTGCGGCATCGTCTTCGATGGTGCCGTATTCATTGTCGCGCAGGATACGGCCATGCTCGTCCGTTTGTTTGCCGCTGTCATCGGCCCGGAATGTAGAGGTCTCGATGACTTCCTGACCAAAGACCACGTGGACCAGACGGAAGCGGCGCCCAATAATGCGTGCGCGACGAAACAGAGGACGGATCTGTTCGGGCGTGGCATTGGTGGCCACATCAAAGTCCTTGGGCTCCAGGCCCACCAGCAGATCGCGCACGGCGCCACCCACGACATAGGCTTGATAGCCTTCGTGGTTCAGGACCTCGCACACTTTGATGGCATGACGCGAGACCAGACGCCGGTCTATGCCATGTTCTTCACGTGTGTAGCGGCGCGGCCCTTTGGGACGCGCGCTTTTGGCTGGTTTGAGCAGCCGATCGACAAATGTTTTTATTGTTCGCTTTAGCATGCGTCTGATTTTACGATTTGCTGTCCATCATGTCAGCGAACAAATCGATGACTTCCCAATTACGTTCGGTCGCTACGGCGCGCAGTTTGTCGCTGGGGTTGGTGGCAACGGGGTCCGTCACCACTTCCATCAGGGGCAGATCGTTGGGCGAGTCGCTGTAGAACCAGCTGCGCTCGAAGTCGGACAGGGATTTGTCCATGGTCTGCAACCATTGTTGCACACGGGTAATCTTGCCAGCCTGAAAGCTGGGCACACCACTGATCTTGCCCGTGTAGCGACCTTCCTTCATTTCGGGGGTGGTGGCTATCAGGTGGTCCACGCCCAGCGCGGCGGCAATGGGGCGGGTCACAAATTCGTTGGTGGCAGTCACAATCGCCACCAGATGGCCCTGATCCTGGTGTTTGGCCAGCAACTCGCGGGCAGCCGGGCTGATCGAGGGCAGGATCACGGCTTGCATGAACTCGTCCTGCCAGGTCAGCAGTTCTTCCTGGCTGGCGTTGGTGAGCAGGCCCAACATGAATTCGGCCGATTCTTCGGCCGTCAACAATCCCTGGTTATAGCGTTCCATCAGTTCTTCATTCAGACGGATGGCTTGGACAGGATCGCCGACGCGGCCGGTACGGGCCAGAAAGTCTGCCCACTGGTAATCGCTATCTAAAGGAAGCAGGGTGTGGTCCAGATCAAACAGGGCAATAAAAGAAGAAGCAGTCATGACTCAACTAGAAGATTGGGTCTGGCTGTTGGCCAGAAGTTCTTTGAGCAGGGGTAAAGTGATGGGGCGTTTCTTTACCAGTGAATAGTTGTCCAGCGCATCAATCAATGCGCTCAGGCGGTTCATATCGCGATCGTAGTGAGTCAGTATCCAGCTGAGCACTTCTGCTTGCAGTTGCAGCCCGCGGGCCGCAGCCCGCTGTTGCATGGCTTCGGCCCGGTGGGCGTCCGACAGGTATTCCAGCCTGAACACCAGGTCCCACCCCAAGCGTGTGCGCAAGTCCTCGCGCACGGACATGGTTTTGGGAGCCCGGTCGCCGGAGACCAGCAGTGTGAAGGCGTCTGGCCGGGTGGCCGACTCGCGCCAGCGATTGTACAGTGCAAATACGGCAGCCTGTCCGTGCTCGTCAAAACGTTCGATATCGTCGATGGCTAAAAGGCTGGGAGGGGCTTTGTCATCGGTAGCGATGTCAAAGATGGGCTGGAAAGGAGTATCTGCACTAAAATAGCGGCTGTCGTCTCGACTGGCCATCGCCCGCAGCAGATGTGTTCGACCTGCACCGGGCGGTCCCCACAGGTAAACCGCGCGTCCTGGACTACACTGACGCAGAGCCTGCAACGCAGCCTGATTCGCTCCGGCAACAAAGTTGTCCAAAGAGGCAGGCGGTGCTGGAGATATATCCAGAATCAGTTGCTCGGTCATGTGTCGTACAATTTCGTCCAACTCGCAATTTTCACATATCCCACGGCTTTTCCCATGAAAAACACTACTTCTGTTTCCTTGACCTACCGCGATGCAGGCGTGGATATCGACGCGGGCGATGCCCTGGTCGACCGTATTAAACCACTGGCTGCCAAAACCATGCGTGCAGGCGTCATGGCTGGAATCGGAGGCTTTGGCGCTTTGTTTGAAGTGCCTACCCACCTTAAAGAGCCCGTTCTGGTGTCCGGCACCGACGGTGTTGGTACCAAACTACGCCTGGCATTTGACTGGCAGCGCCACGACACTGTGGGTATAGACCTGGTGGCCATGAGTGTCAACGACATTCTAGTCCAGGGCGCAGAACCCTTGTACTTTCTGGATTATTTTGCCTGCGGCAAGTTGTCGGTGGATACGGCAGCCCAGGTGGTCGGTGGTATTGCCAAGGGGTGCGAACTGTCCGCTTGCGCCCTGATCGGTGGCGAAACAGCCGAGATGCCCGGCATGTACCCCGAAGGTGAGTATGACCTGGCTGGTTTTGCAGTGGGTGCGGTGGAAAAATCCCGCATTATTGATGGCAAGTCCATTGTGCCAGGGGATGTGGTCCTGGGTCTGGCCTCCAGCGGCGCCCACTCCAACGGCTACTCGCTGATCCGCAAGATTCTCAAGCATGCCAATGCCAAGCCGACTGACGAGCTTGATGGCCGTCCGTTGGCGGATGTGGTCATGGAGCCCACCCGCATCTATGTGAAATCCGTCCTGGCTGCCCTGGCTGCCCACGGTGCGGACATCAAGGGTCTGGCCCATATCACGGGTGGCGGATTGCTGGAGAACGTGCCCCGTATCCTGCAAAAGAACCTCACCGCCCGTCTGAATCGTGATTCCTGGACCATGCCAGCCTTGTTCCAGTGGCTGCAAGCCAATGGCAACGTAGCGGACGAAGAAATGTACCGCGTGTTCAACTGCGGTATTGGCATGATCATGATTGTTCCTGCCGACAAGGCTGAGGCCATCAGTGCAACCCTGTCCGAGCATGGGGAAACCGTTTACACGCTGGGCGAGATCCTGGAACGTCAGGAAGGGCAGGCGCAGACTGAAGTGGTGTAAACCACGGAGATCGCGTTAACCCATGAAGCGGAAAAAGGCAGCGACAGGCTGCCTTTTTTTTGCCCTGTTCCCGTCCCTGACGCTGCCCCTGATTCAGTTTGCAGTCCCCAGGCTCGGATTTTTCGACCTTGCTTCCCAGCCTCGACGCTCTCCCTTGATCCAAGCTCAGGTGCCAAGCCAACATCGCCATGCTGCCCCCTCGCGTTGAGGTAGGGCTTTGGGTCTGCAATCTTGGCCCATCGTCTTGCCTCAAGGCCTGGAACCGACGTCTTACGCGAATCGCCGGGGCCTCATCTCTATCTTGTCGTTTGCTCTTGTGTGCCGGGCTTATGGCTTGTGCGCACAGCGCTGGCCTGCCAGATCCTCATGCAGGCCAGTAGTGGCGCGCTGCCGCTACGATGTGTTCGGCTGCCTGCGGGTCCTGGCAGTTGAATTGCAAACGGCCAGGCTCGGAGCGCAGCCAGGTTAATTGGCGTTTTGCCAGTTGTCGGGTAGCGGCAATGGCCTGCTCAACAGCCTGTTCCAGGCTCACCTCACCGTCCAGATAAGCCCAGAGTTGCCTATAACCTACACACCGGATGGAGGGCAGACCCGGGTGCAGATCAGAGCGCTGATGCAATTTTTCGACCTCCTGCAGCAGACCCTGCTCGATCATGTCCCGGTAACGGGTGGCGATGCGACGGTGCAGCCAGGCCCGGTCTTGGGGCTCCAGACTCAGGGTGATGTAGTGGTGGCTCTTTTCTTGCGGCTGGGCTTTCTCTTGTAACCAGTCGCTCATGGTTTTGCCGCTGATATGAAAAATTTCCAGGGCACGCTGAATGCGCTGGCTGTCGCGTGGGGCCAGCCGGGCGGCGGTGTCCGGGTCGATACGGCGCAGTTCTTCATGCATCGCGGGCCAGCCGATTTCCTGGGCTCGCTCATCCAGTTGTCGCCGGATGACCGGATCTGCCTGCGGCAGGTCATTCAGCCCTTCACGCAGGGCTTTGTAATACAGCATGGTGCCGCCGCACAGCACGGGGTAACGTCCGCGCGCCTGGATGCCTTGAATCAGGCGGCTTACGTCGCTGGCAAACTCGGCAGCCGAGTAGCTCTCTGCCGGATCGCGAATATCCAGCAGGTGGTGGGGGATAGCGGCTTGTTCCTGAGCACTGGGCTTGGCCGTGCCAATGTCCATGCCACGATAAATCGTCGCTGAATCCATCACGATCACTTCAATCGGCCAGTATTGGGCCAAGGTGTGCGTGGTGGCGCTTTTGCCGCTGGCGGTGGGCCCTGCCAGGCAAAGAATGGGTAAATCGTTCATTGTCCACGCATAAAAAGTTTGTCCAGCTCACTCAGCGTCCATTGGAACCAGGTGGGGCGGCCATGATTGCACAGGTCGGCCCGGTCGGTTTGCTCCATTTTGCGCAGCAGGGCGTTCATCTCCGGGATGCTCAGACGGCGGTTGGCGCGCACGGCACCGTGGCAGGCCATGGTGGAGAGCAGCTCGTTACGTTGTTCGTCCAGGTGGCGTGAGGAGCCCACCTGAGCCAGGTCGCGCAGAACAGCCCGGGCCAGGGATTCAATATCGCCTTGTGCCAGCAGTGCAGGAACGGCGCGCACAGCGATTGTGGCAGGGCCAGCCGGATTCATGCTCAAGCCCAGTTCGCTCAGGGTGTCGTGATGCTCGTCCAGCAAAGCAAGGTCCGTTTCTGAACAACTGAACACTACCGGTACCAGCAAATCCTGGCGGGGCAGATCGCGGCCATCGAGCGCCTGCTTCAACTGTTCATACACCACCCGCTCATGGGCGGCATGCATATCCACCAGAATCATGCCCTGACGGGTTTCGGACAGAATGTAGACACCGTGCAACTGGCCTAGTGCCATGCCCAGGGGGAACTCGTCAATAGCCGTGTCGGTATCGCTTTGATAGTGGGTGGCGGGAGGGTTGTCGTGCGTTGGCTCAATGGGGCGGTACAGGGATTTCCAGTCCGCATTGCCGCCCCCCGCGGGTTCGCGCAGACTAAAACTGGATTGCCAGCCTTGACGGGCCGGATGGCTGTAAGGCAGGGACGGTTCGTGGCTACTGTACTCGCCTGATGAGCCCAGGCTCGCAGCGCCCGCCGGTGAGGCAGAAGCCATGTCGGGCAAGGAGGTTGCGCTTTGTGGCAGGGGCATGGCGGCCACCGGTGTATCGCCGGCCATGCTGCCCTGAGCCAGAGCTTGTCCGACCGCCTGCAAGACAAAGCGGTACACGGCGCCACTGTCGCGAAAGCGAACCTCGTGCTTGGCCGGGTGCACGTTCACATCCAGCGTAGAGGGGGCAATGTCCAGAAAGAGCGCATAGGCAGGTTGGCGATCCCCGTGCAGCACATCAGCATACGCGCTGCGTATGGCGTGCGATACCGTGCGATCACGTACAAAGCGGCCATTGACGAACAGGAACTGCTTGTCTGCGTTGGGGCGAGCATGGGCCGGGTGGATCACCAGCCCGCGCAAGCCAATCAAACTTTGTTCTTGAGCCACGGGCAGGCTTTGTTCGATGAACTCCTTGCCCAGAATATCCAGCAGACGCTGTTCCAGGGGGCCACTGCGCCAGTGACGCTGCGGCTTGTCATTGTGGAACAATCGAAAAGCGATCTGTGGTTGAGCCAGAGCGATGCGCTCCAAGGCGGTCACACAGTGACCGTATTCGGTTCCTTCGGTGCGCAGAAATTTGCGGCGTGCGGGAATATCGTCAAAAAGCTGGCGTACATCCACATGCGTGCCAATCTGCCCCGAGGCTGGTTGCGGTTCACTCAGGCCCAGCGAATATTCCCAGGCGTGCGGATCTTCCTGGGTGCGCGAATTGATGGTCAGGCGGGCCACCGAGGCAATGGATGGCAGGGCCTCGCCCCGAAAGCCCATCGAGGCAACGGATTCCAGCTCGTCCAGCGAGCGGATTTTGCTGGTGGCGTGCTGCAGCAGCGCCAGGGGCAGTTCGTCCTGGGGAATGCCGTGGCCGTCGTCGCTGACACAGATGCGGCGTATGCCTCCGCCGTCCAGGCGAATCTCGATGGCACTGGCTCCGGCGTCAATGGCGTTTTCCAGTAGTTCTTTCAGGACCGATGCCGGGCGCTCAATAACCTCACCGGCTGCAATTTGGCTTACAAGCAGGTCCGGGAGTGGGATAATACGGCGTCGTGATGACATAGGGCGGCTGGCCTTGTGTGTATTCAGGGTTGAACGGTACAGGTTCAACGGGTTTCAACAGGTAGCGGCTTATTTTACCCGCTTGCTCTAGCGGGCCGGTCTGAGCCGTATCGGACCGGCTAAATTATTATTTTGGTGTGGAACTATGCCCGATTTACTCAGCATGATCCTTCATATTGACCAGTACCTGGGTGTGTGGGTCGAGCAGTATGGAGCATGGATTTATCTTGTTCTGTTCTTGATTATATTTGGCGAAACCGGGCTTGTGGTTTTGCCCTTTTTGCCAGGCGACTCCCTGCTGTTTATTGCGGGGGCCTTCGGGGCCTCGGGCATGCTGGACCCGGTGTTGCTCGGTGGGCTACTGATTGTGGCGGCAGTGCTGGGCAATACCGTCAATTACCATGTGGGACGTTATATAGGTCCGAAAGTCTTTACCCAGGAATCGCGCTTTCTGGATCGCCGCGCGCTGGTCAAGACCCATGCATTCTATGAAAAGCACGGGGGCAAGACCATTGTCATTTCTCGCTTCCTGCCCCTGTTTCGCACCTTTGCCCCCTTTGTGGCGGGGGTGGGCCATATGAACGCCTTGCGCTTTCAGGCGTACAACGTGACCGGGGCGGTGCTGTGGATTTGCAGCTTGATCACCCTGGGCTATTTTTTTGGAAATGTGCCCTTCATCAAGGCGCACTTGAACACTATTGTGTTGATCGGCATTGCGGCTGCGGCCGTGCCGGTTGTGCTCGGTGCCGTATGGAAACTGCTCAAACGCAAGAGCAAGGGGGACGCCGCGCTCTAGGCTGGCCGGCCATCGGGCGAGTGTACAAAAAGGACGCTAAGGCGTCCTTTTTTATTCTGCCTGCTTGGGGTCTGTCACCGCTTCGCTGAACCGTCCCAGCCCGACGGTGGTCAAGCGATTGTCGCGTCGCAGCAGCCACAGCGCCTCGATACCCAGGCTTTGTGCCAGTGCCATGCCATCGTTGCCGCTGACCAGCAAGGCAGTGGCCCAGGCGTCAGCCCGCATACAGTCTGGCGCCAGAACGGTGACAGAAGCGATATCGTTGCGAACGGGTGCGCGCCGCCGACCATTCATGGTGTGTGCGACTCGAACTTCACCGAGTTGTAGAAAGTGCCGGTAATCGCCCGAGGTGGCGATGGACAGATTATCCAATTCAACCACGCTGTGCGTGGCGCGTCGTCCGTCCTGGGGGTACTCGACCGCTACCGCCCAAGGTTGGCCTTGAGCCTGGCTGTTCAGAGCGCGAAGTTCGCCGTCCAGGGCCAGCAAGGCGTGATCAAGTCCATATTGACGCAGCACCAGGGCCATACGGTCTACGGCATAGCCTTTGGCGATCCCGCAAAGATCCAGCTGTATCGGCGCGTGCTTGATGGCGCGGCCGGCGGCCACATCCAGCTCCAGTGTCTCATGAGCCGGGGCAGAAGTAGCTTGGGCAGCACGACGGATGGCAGCAGCATCGGGGCTCTGTCGGGCCGGGCCAAAGCCCCAGGCCTGCACCAGATCCCCGACTCCAGGGTCAAAAGCACCCTGGCTGCGACGATTGACCTCCAGGGCGCAGGCCAAAACCTCAAGAATTTCTGGCGGTAAATCCAGCCAGGTGCCAGCAGGAGTGCGATTGAGCCGGTTCAGCGCGCTGTCGGGTAGCCACGGGGACATCTGCCGGTCCACCTGCTGGACAGCGTCTGCCAACGCCTTCTGCAGGCCTGCAGCCTGTGCCGCATCGTCTGTATCCACCAAGGCAGACCATCGCGTGCCCATGGTGGGGCCGTTCAGCGTCAGACGTTGAACGTTAGAAGAGGTCTTCGGCATAGCGCCCGTTCTCCTTGAGCCAGGCCAGGCTTTTGCCCATGTCCATCAGAATCGTGTCCAGCTGCTGTTTGACGGCCTGAGCCATGGGGCGGCTGCCACAAACACGCACAAGCGCGCCTTTTTCCAGAAGGGTACGGATCTGTTGAGCGTCACGCTGCACGGCGTTCTGGACATAACCGCCCCCATCGGGCATTCGGGAAAAAGTGGAGTGTAGTTCGCGCAGATGGCCCTGGGTCTGCCAGTCCTTGAGCTCCTTGCCAAAATAGAAATCCCGCTTGCAGTCCCGGGTACCGTAATACAGGTACATGGGACGATGGCGTGTGTTGTCTCGAATAAAGCCAGCCAGTGGGGCGACGCCGGTCCCTGCGCCGATCAGCACCACCGGGCGTCGGGAGCCGGTAAGCGTGAAGCCGGGGTTGGGTCGGATGAAGGCTTGAATCGTGTCCCCGATGTGCAGGCTATGCAAATAGGGAGAGCAGACTCCGCCGCTGGTGTGTCGCACACAGATTTCCAAGAATCCATCCTGTTTGCCTGAGGCCAGAGAGTAGTAGCGTGGGACTGACTGCTCACCGGGAGGAAGAATGCCCAGCAGGTCTCCGGCCGCGAAGCGTGCCAAGGGCTGGTCGGGCAGCGCAAAGCGCAGGATGACGGCAGGCTGGCCCGCTGCACCGGGAAAGTCCTGGCGTGACAGCAGGGTCAGGCTTGCCATGCGCGGCAGTCGGGGTTGATAGGCCAGCGGCACAGGTTGACCCAGTACGTCGGACAGTGCGCGCCCCCAGCGGGCAAATTCCTGGGGGGACTGCTGATGGATACGCTCCAGCGCCATCAAGGGTTGCCACCCCCGTTCCCGTAAGCTGTGTTCGAGCGCGTTGGCAAATCCGCAGAAATCAGGAAACTGGCGATCCCCAAACCCTAGAACGGCGACTTGAGCGTCGGTGGGTGGCTGGCTGGCGATCCGCTTGAGTGCTTTTTGTGCGTGGGCAGGAGGCTGGCCTTCACCGTACGTGGCGGCGAGGATATACACATGGCGTGCCGCGGGCGGCACCCGCCAGTTCTCCAGCGATGTGGTATGAACCTGACGGCCCATGGCTTTGAGGGCATCGTGCAACGCTTGCGCAAAGCCCCAGGTACTGCCGCCTTCACTCGCGACAAAAATCAGGCTGTCGGCCTGGGTCAGAGGGCTATTGCCTTTAAGTCTCGGGCGGCTGCGGCGCGCTTGCCACCACATCAGAAGGCCTGTGTACCAGAACAGGGGGATGCTCGCTGCCGACAGGCACAGAAAAACAGCCCACAGCCAGGCTCCCTCTCCGGTATGTAAAAGCAGGACCCAGTCGTAGAGGCGCTGTGCCTGGGTGGATGCTTCCCACGCCAAGGTCTGGCCCCTGTACTGGTCTGCCCAGCCCTGGCCTTGAGCGGTGACCACACGCCAGGTGTCCTGTGGATCATCGGGCGTGGGCAGATTGAGCCGTTCCAGATCCTGCGCGCGCAAGCTCCGAAGCAGTTCGATCTGGTCCGGGGGAAGTGGTGGCTGTCCGGTGGCTTGTGAGCTCACCTCGGGCTCCGTGTCCGGACTCAGGGTAATGAGTTCGAACGTGCTGGCGCTCATGTAAAGAGCGGTGGCTGAGGACAGGGCCAGGATCAGCACAATGACCCTGCCGCTCAGGACATGCAGGCGTTGGGGGAGGGTTCCGCGAACGGGGCCGGCAAGACCCCGCCATCCTCCCATACGACGCAGCAGCAGTAGGAGTCCGGACACGGACAAGACCAACATGGCCAGCGCCACCATGGCGGCGGTAATGCGCCCCGGATCGTCCATCAAGAAAGTACGATGCAGGTTCTTGACCCAGCGTGGCAGCAGGGAAGCCTGGTAGTCCCCCAGAATCTTGCCGTCTGCCGGGTCCACACGTACGGCCTGGGCTTGTCCGTCCTCAAACGCATAGACAACGAAGATCCCCGAGGGCAGATGACGGATTTCTTCTGCGCCAGGGACGGTGCCCTTGATGCGCTCAACCAGTGTGGCAAGCGGCAGGTCGGACTCGGTAGGAGCCGCCTGCACGGCGTTACGCAAGGGGTCAAGTGCCAACATCGTGCCCGTGATGCCCAGAACCAGCGCGAGGGTGCCCGCTACCAGCCCCAGCCATCGATGGACGAATCGCCAGATCATGTGGATTCCTTACTGCAACTGATAGGTCAGGGATTGAATATATTGTTTACCTGCCTGGGGCGAACCGGCATTGGCGGCAGTCAGGGGAACACGGATTTCCGAAGGGCTGTCCCGCATGTCTTCGGCGGCAGCATCGACACGCAGCTCGTACCCGGCATCAATTAGGGCATCCTCCAGTTCTGCTGTCACCTCCAGCGTGCGCCCGGCACCGACGCTGGCGCCTGTTACGCCTTGCAGACGTTGCCCATCGCCGGCTGACAGGCGATTCCAGTCCGACAGATGTTTGTAGTATTTGGCTTTGCCGCCGGCGACCCACAGCGTGCGCACGTAGGCGCCTTGGGCATCGGTCAGGTAGACCGCCAGGTAGGCCCCGTCACCGCCATAGTTTTTCAGAGTGGTGGAAAGTGCCACAGTACGGCCCTGCGCTAAAGTGGGCAGGGCCACGCTACAGGCTGCAGCCAGGGTGGTGAGAAGAAAGCGTTTGGACATATTGGTCCTCCAGGGTGAGCAAAGGGAAACGACTTCAGGATGGGAGTAAGAGCGGCGGCACTCAGGCACACGCGTTAGTGGCTTCTTTCGCGGTCACGTTCGCGCTCCGGTTTGTCATGGCCATCGCGCACTTTCATTTTCACGACGCGCAGCGTTTGCGGATCAAGCTTGGCTTTAAATGAGCGACCCTGGGCATCCCGCCCGCGGATTTCATAGCAGCCGTCGTCTATTTTCAGGCGTTGCACCTCCCAGCCCAGACTGGCGGCATGTTCCAGCGCAGCATCCCGGCTCTGCCATTGCTGTACGGGGACATCACAGTCGTCGTCAGCATGGGCTGGAGCGACCATCAGGGACAGACAGAGGTACACAATAAGCAGGCAGGGGCGGTGTTTCATGATCTTTTCCTTGTCGTTTGGAGCAAAGGCAGGAACGCTTGGCGGACGGGGCAGGGCAGGCGGGTCAGCGTGCTGAGCCAGGCTGCCACTTGTGGCAGAGGCGGCCGTTCAGGCAGGCGGCTCGGACGGGGCGGGCCCCGCCGCTGGATTTGTGGCTCCGGTCTGAGATGAGGCGCACGGGCAGGGAAGGCGATAAAGCGCCAGACCGGGCAGGCTGAACATAGCCTGGTTGGGACGGCGCCAAAAAGTAGAAGGAGACTGGATTTGCCTCATCGACTATCTCTTGGAAAGGTGTGTCGCTTAAGGTGTGCTCACGTAAAAGCGCTGTAAACAGGAATAAGGATAGTGTAGCGGGTAAGGGGGGCGGTGAAACGGCGTTAAGCCGGCAGCCATTGCCAAAGATCAAAAAAAGCGCAGCAGAAAACTGGTGCGCTTTTTTGGGCAGGGGCTGTCGGGTTTAGCTCCGGCTGGCCAGTGCGGGGAATTCGGCAAAATACCCCCGGATGCCGGTCAGAATGGCCTGGGCAATTTTGTCCTGATGGGAAGCGCTTCGTAACAGGCGTTCTTCTTCAGGATTACTGATAAACGCAGTCTCGATCAGGATGGATGGGATGTCCGGTGCCTTGAGCACCGCAAAACCCGCCCGCTCAACATTGCGTTTATGCAGACGATTGATCTTGCCGATCTCACTTAGCAATCGTGAACCCACTTTGACGGAGTCGTTAATCTGGGCTGCCGTGGACAAGTCCAGCAGAATCTGGGCGACCTGACGGTTGTGGGAGCCCAGATTCAGTCCACCGATCAAGTCGGCATCGTTTTCTTTCTTGGCCAGCCAGCGGGCGGCCGAACTGGTCGCGCCGTTCTGGGACAGGGCGTAAATGGACGAGCCACGGGCACTGGGTTTGATCCAGGCGTCAGCATGAATACTGATGAACAGGTCTGCCTTGACCCGCCGCGCTTTCTGTACTCGCACCTGCAGCGGCACGAAGAAATCCGAGTCGCGGGTCAGGTACGTGCGCATATTTGGCTGGGCATCGATCAAGCGTTTCAGCCGTCGAGCGATGTTCAGCACGACATCTTTTTCCCGTGTTCCACCGGGGCCGATCGCACCTGGGTCCTCGCCGCCATGGCCAGGGTCCAGCGCAATCAGCAAGGGGCGATTGGGCGTGCCGGGCGTGGCCGCGGGAGCGGGAGAGCGGGGAGGCGTGCTGACCGGTGGCGGCGTCGGGCGGGCCACCGGAGGCAGTGTTTGCCCCTGTACCGTTGGCACGGGTGCGTCGGGCGAGTTTTGTGCCAGGCTTTCCAGGACGGAGGCCAGCGGATCGTTGTCGTCCTGGATTTGCAGGGCCAGCAGGGGGTCTTGCGCGACGCGCGGATATAAGTCCAGAACCAGACGGTACTTGTATTCGCCAACGGGCTTGAGCGTGAAAATCTGCGGAGCGACGGCTTGTTTCAGATCCAGCACCAGACGCACCACGTCGGGGCGGTTCTGGCCCACGCGTACGGAGCGGATGTAGGGATCATTGGGGCGGACCTTGGACACCAGCTCTTCAATGGTGCGGTTCATGGTCAAGCCCTGGATATCGACCACCATGCGGTGGGGATTTTCCAGTGTGAAGTGCTCGGCCTTGAGCTCGCTATCCATTTCCAGGGTAACGCGAGTGTATTCGTCGGCCGGCCAGGTGCGGACCGCCACAATGGTGCTGGCATTGGCCAGTCGCGGGATGACAGGAAGCAGGAACAGGGTCGTGGCCGAGGCGACGAATCGGCGACGGGCCTTGCCGGCTGGGGCTACTTCTGCAGGCTGGGGGCGAGTGTCGTAATCCATAGCGTTCCTTTGGCGCTGTGTGCATCCAGGGTGGCCAAACGACCGTCACCACAATAATCCAGGTGTAAATCCAGATCGGGCTCGGGCAATAAATCCCCTGCTTTTTCGGGCCATTCGATCAGCACAACAGCATTGTCTTGCAAAATATCGCGAAAACCTGCATCGACCCATTCTCGTGGATCGCTAAATCTATAAAAATCAAGATGATAGAAGTATAAGCTAGAAACTTTATAACTTTCAAGCAAAGCATAGCTGGGACTTTTGATACGGCCGGTAACGCCGCAGGCACGCAACAAGGCGCGCACAAAGTGGGTTTTACCGGCGCCCAGGTCGCCATGTAGATGGATTCGGCCGCCTGGCGGCACACCGGCTACCTGACCGCTGAGCAGCGGCGCAAGGCCCTGGGCCAGGGCGGTCGTGGCGTCCTCGTCAGGCAGGGATACAGTCAAGGAGTGCGGATTCATAGGCACAGATCAGGGAGCAAGGGATAACCACAGTGGAATGGTCAAGCCCGCTAGTATAGTGCCGATCGACATGCTCAGCGCGACCAGGCGGCTGTCGGCGCCCATGCGGGCAGCCAGCACATGAGCCGAGGAAGCGGTGGGCAGGGCGGCAAACACCAGTAGCATTTGACGCTCCAGGGCGCTCATGTCCAGGGCCCAGGCAATCAGCAGTGCGGCGGCCGGCAAGGCAAGCAGTTTGACGGTGCTGATCCAGCCGATCAGGGCACTGGCCTGACGTGAACCCTGCAGCGACAAGGTCGCACCCACGCACAGCAAACCGATACCCAGGGCGCACGCTCCCAGCCGGCCCAATGCGAGCTGCACAGGCGCGGGCACGGACAGGCCGGCCAGGTTCCAGGCCAGGGCTGCCAGGGTGGACAAAATAAGCGGGTTTTTAAGCAGCTCAATGGCGATGCGTCCTTGTTGACCGCGAGCCAGCACCGTGACTGCCACCATATTGGCCATCGGAACAGAAAAACCGACCAGCAAGGCCATGACAGCCACCCCTGGCGGGCCGGCAATTGCGCTGGCCAGGGACATGCCCAAATAGGTATTAAAACGAAAAGCGCACTGGGTCAGCGCGGCGTGTTGCAGGGGATCCGGTTTGAGAACCGGCAGTGCCAGCCAGGCCAGTGCCGTGCCTACGGCAATCAGGGTCGCGGCTGCCAGCAACAGGGGCCAGGTATCGCTCAGGTTCAGGGGGATGCGGGTAATGGAATCAAACAGCAAGGCAGGAAACAGGACGTAATAGACCAGTTTTTCCGCACCGAGAAAGAATTCCCGACTGAAATGAAAGCGATGCAGCAGCAGCGCCCCCAAGGCGATCAATAAAAAGTCGGGCAGGATCAGCGGGAATATTGTGACCATGATGACGGTAAATGCCAGCAGATATAGGTATATCCCCGGTGGGTATCTGCAACGATAATTAAGTATTGAGGGGACCGAGCTGCGCTATGATTAGTTAGGTCCCCTTACCCAGGGGAAGGATCGACAAAAAGATGAAAGAGGAGATGTTCCCATGATAGAGAAGTTTCCCAAGAAATTTGCGCTGCTATCCCTTTGTGCAAGTTTGTCCATGATCGGCACGGCAACAGTGGCGCACGCTCAGGCCGATTACCCCAGTCAGCCGATTCGCGTCATTGTGCCGTTTGCTCCCGGCGGTTCCACTGACATTGTGACGCGCATTGTGACCAAAGGCATGAGCGAAGTATTGGGCCAGTCCATGGTGGTTGAAAACAAGGGCGGCGCCGGTGGTGCTATCGGTGCGGCCGAGGCAGCGCGTGCCAAACCGGACGGCTATACCTTGTCCATTGCCACTATCTCGACCCTGGCGGTGAACCCTGCCTGCCGCCCCAATGATTTGCCCTACGATCCCTTGAAAGATTTTGTGCCGGTCAGCAATTTTGCAAACCTGCCCAACGTGATCGAAGTCAATCCCAAGTTTCCGGCACAGAACTTCAAAGAGTTCGTGCAGCAGTTGAAAGACAATCCTGGCAAGTACTCCTACGGCAGCTCGGGCACCTGCTCGGTACTGCATTTGTTTGGTGAGGCCTTCAAGCTGGCAACCGGCACCGATATTGTGCACGTCCCCTATCGTGGCGCAGGTCCGGCGGTAACCGATGCGGTGGGTGGCCAGATCAATGCGATGTTCGATAATCTGCCCTCGTCCATGGCCCAGATTCAGGCAGGCAATCTGCGTGCTTTGGCCATTGCCTGGCCCGAGCGTCTGCCCGCCTTGAAAGATGTGCCAACCCTGGCCGAAGAAGGCTATCCGCAGCTGAACAGCCCTGCCTGGTATGGTCTGCTGGCCCCCAAGGGCACCCCGCCGGAGATCGTCGCCAAGCTGCATCAAGCGGCTGTTGAGGCGTTGAAGAAGCCTGAAATCATTGCGGCCTTGGAAAAGCAGGGTGCAACGCCATCGGGTAATTCGCCTGAAGAGTTCGCCAAGGAAATTCAGGAGCAATACGACTGGGCACATGATGTTGTCAAGAAAGGCAATATCAAGCTGGAATAAGCGCTTTTTGTCGTTCCATCAATACAAAAAACCGGCCTGAAAAGGCCGGTTTTTTGTTTCTGCCTAGAGGCTTTAGCCGCGATTGGCCTGCAGCACAGTCAGTGCGGTCATATTGATGATGCGACGTACCGTTGAGCTGTAAGTCAGGATATGCACTGGGGCATTGGCGCCCATCAGGAAGGGCCCGATGGCCACGTTGCTGCCGGCAGCCGTTTTGAGCAGGTTGTAGCTGATATTGCCGGCGTCCACGTTCGGGCAGACCAGCAAGTTGGCCGAGCCTTTCAGTGGGGAGTTGGGCAGGGTGCGGCTACGCAGGGCCTCGTCCAGCGCGCAGTCGGCATGCATCTCGCCATCAACCTGCAGGTCAGGGGCCTGTTCCTGAATCAACTTCAGGGCTTCGCGCATTTTGGGGCCCGACGCGGCCGAGTCCGAACCGAAGTTCGAGCGCGACAGCAGGGCCACTTTGGGCTCCAGGCTCAAGGTGCTGAGCATGCGGGCTGCTTCAATTGTGTATTCCGCTATTTCCTGCGCATTGGGGTCGTCATTGACATGGGTGTCGGTCAAGGCCACCGTGCGCTCGCCCAGCAACAGGATGTTCATCGCGGCATAAACGCTGGAACCGGGCTTGCGTCCGATCATCTCGTCGATGTAGCGCAAGTGGTTGTGATAAGAGCCGATCGTGCCGCAGATCATGCCATCGGCATCACCCAGGTGCACCATGGTGGCGCCGATCAGCGTCAGGCGGCGGCGCATTTCCACCCGTGCCATCTCTTTGCTGATGCCGCGACGGCACATTTTTTCCCAGTAGGTCGTCCAGTACTGGTGGAAACGGTCGTCAGACTCTGGATTGGTCACTTCAACGTCCACACCCAGGCGCAGGCGCAGGCCGAATTTTTTGATGCGGGACAGCAGGACAGCGGGGCGGCCCACCAGAATCGGATGAGCCAGTTTTTCGTCCACGATCACCTGCACCGCACGCAGCACACGCTCTTCCTCGCCCTCGGTAAAGACGATGCGGGCTTTGCCGCCTTCACGTACCAACTGCTTGGCAATGGCGAACACGGGCTTCATGAAGGCGCCCGAGTGATAGACAAATTGCTGCAGCTTGGCAATGTAGCCTTCCAGGTCTGCGATGGGGCGTGTCGCAACCCCTTCTTCCATGGCAGCCTGGGCCACGGCAGGGGCGATACGCACGATCAGACGGGGGTCAAAGGGCTTGGGAATCAGGTAGTCGGGGCCAAAGCTCAGGCCATAACCGCCATAGGCGGCCGCCACGGCTTCGTCCTGCTCTTCTTCCGCCAGCGCGGCAATAGCACGCGCTGCAGCTTTTTCCATGCCGCGGGTAATGGTGGTGGCCCCCACATCCAGCGCACCGCGGAAGATGTAAGGAAAGCACAGTACGTTATTGACCTGGTTGGGGAAGTCGGAGCGACCCGTTGCCATGATAATGTCGTCACGAGCGGCCTTGGCCACCTCCGGCAGGATTTCAGGTGTGGGATTGGCCAGCGCCATCACGAAAGGACGGTCTGCCATTTTCTGCACCATTTCGGCTTTGAGTACGCCGCCGGCGGACAGGCCCAGGAACACATCGGCATCTACAATCACATCAGCCAGCTTGCGGGCTTCGGTTTCCTTGGCAAAACGGGCCAGTTCGGGCACTTGATGACCGGGGCGGCCTTTGTAGACCACGCCATCAATGTCAGTCACCCAGACGTTCTCTTCCGGCAGCCCCATATCCACCATCAGATCCAGGCAGGCCAGCGCGGCCGCACCGGCACCCGATGTGACGACTTTGATCTTCTTGATGTCTTTGCCGACGACTTTCAGGCCATTCAGAAAGGCGGCTGTCACACAAATGGCGGTGCCGTGCTGATCGTCGTGAAAGACGGGGATGTTCATGCGCTCGCGCAGTTTGCGCTCGACCTCAAAACATTCGGGTGCCTTGATGTCTTCCAGGTTGATGCCGCCGAAGGTCGGCTCCAGACCCGCGATGATGTCAACCAGTTTGTCCGGATCGGTTTCATTGATCTCAATATCAAACACGTCCAGGCCTGCAAACTTCTTGAACAGCACGGCCTTGCCTTCCATCACGGGCTTGGAGGCCAGGGCGCCAATATTTCCCAGACCCAGCACGGCGGTACCGTTGGAGATGACGCCGACCAGATTGCCACGGCCGGTATAACGGAAGGCATTTTGCGGGTCGGCCACAATTTCTTCGCAGGCGGCAGCCACACCAGGGGAATAGGCCAGGCCCAGATCACGTTGGCTGACCAGGGGTTTGGTCGCGGCAATGGTCACTTTGCCGGGAATGGGAAACTCGTGGTAGTCCAGGGCGGCTTGTCGATCTACAGGTGAACTCATCGTGTCCTCTTGCTCAGGCGCCAAACAGATGTTTGGTGAAATCCAGGGAAGGTCTGGCCACTCGTACGCCAGTACCGGTTTTCAACAAGTGTAGATAATTAATCTGGCGCGGCTATTAGGGCTTATTATTACCCTATTAGTAAAAGCTTATAATGGAAGGTAAAGGCTTGGAAACAAACGATATCGCGCATCGCTTGGTGCAACGGCTCAAGTTGCGCCATCTGGCCTTGCTGATCGAGATTGAACGTCTGGGTTCACTGACCAAAGTGGCGGATTTGATGGCCATGAGTCAGCCTGCAGTGACCCAGGCACTGGCCGAGGTCGAGCAGGTGTTTGGTACGTCGCTGTTTCTGCGTTCCTCCCGGGGTATGGAGGCCACTGCACAGGGGCAGATTGTGATTTCACGCGCCCGGGCGCTGGTCCAGGACATGGAATTGTTGAGCCTGGATTTGCAGGCCCACAGCCGGGGGCGTCAGGCTCATTTGCGTTTGGGCGTGATTCCACTGGTGTCCGGCAAGCTGGTGTCCACTGCTTTGCGGGCGACGCGTCCGCAGGGGCAGGTGGTGTCGGTCAGCATTACTGAGGGGCTGACAGAAACTTTGCTGGAGCAACTGCGCGATCATGCCTTGGATGCGGTGGTTGCACGCAGTTCCCCCGATCTGAATATGAAAGGGCTGCGCCATGAGGCCCTATATAGTCAGCAGCCGCGGCTGATTGCCAGCCGGGAGCTGGCGGGACGTCTGGGTCGCCGCAAACTGGACTGGGCGCAACTGCAGGACCTGGACTGGATTCTGGGACCACGTCATACCCCGATGCGACAGCAGGTAGCGAACCTGTTTTTGCGGGCTGGCCTGCCCGAGCTGGTGCCCAGCGTAGAAACATCCTCGCCCAAGTTGATCGGTGAGCTGATCGTAAACCATGCGCGTGCCGTGTCGGTGGTGCCTACTGAAATTGCCGAGGAACTGGTGCGGGTGTCGGGGGTGGCGATTGTGCCCTATTCCTTCGAGTGGGGCTTGGCACCCATTGCCCTGTTCACACGGATGGCGGGGTCCCAGCGTGCGGTGGACAAGCTGTTTGCTCAGGAACTCAAGCGTGTGTGTACCGACAAGACGGTACCGCTGGAGCGAGGGGCCTTCTTTTACTGAAGCCGTGGATGTTGGGGAGCGGAGGGCGGCCCTGGAAAGGATGCCGCCCCCGCAGCCCCTGGTCAAACTGGCGTACCAAGGGGCGGGGGCGTTGAAAGGCCGATCAGCTGTGGCGCCGCTTGCCGGCTCCAACCCACTTATTGGTTGACGTACCAGATCACCTTGGTTTGCTGGTACTGGTCCAAGGCTTCCATCCCCTTGTCCTTGCCGCCAAAGCCAGACTGCTTGAAGCCTCCAAAGGGCGCCGTGATATCGCCTTCGGAAAACCCATTAATGGAGACCGTTCCAGCCTTGATCTTGCGAGAGACGCGCTGGGCTCGACGTACGTCATGGGTATAGATGGAGGCGGCCAGGCCATATTGGGTGTCATTGGCCAGTGCAATGGCTTCTTCCTCTGTGTCAAAAGTGCTCACGGCAAGGACCGGGCCGAACACTTCTTCCTGAAACAAGCGGTCTTGCGGCGTGATTCCGTCGAAAATAGTGGGTTCGATGTACCAACCGCTGCCTAGTTCGCTGTGAATCCGCCCACCATGAACCAATTTGGCATTTTTGCCCGGGTTCTTCAGAAAGCTGGCGACTTTTTCAAAGTGTGCCTGCTCGACCATCGGACCAATCGCGACTTCTGGGTCTGTAGGCAGACCCACTTTCCAGGATTCCAGGCCCTGCTTGAGTTTTTGCAGCAGCGCGTCTTTCAGGCTGCTGTGAACAATCAAGCGTGAGCCGCAGCTGCAGTTCTCGCTCATGTTCCAGAAGGCTGCCGCCAAAATGGAAGGCACGGCCTCGTCCAGCACAGCATCGTCAAAAACGACTTGCGGGCTTTTGCCGCCGCACTCGAGCACGACTTCTTTCAGATTGCTTTCCGCCGAGTATTTCAGGAACAGTCGGCCCACGTCGGTCGAGCCCGTAAAAGAGACGATGTCCACGTCTTCGTGGCGGCCGAGCGGTTCACCGACCTGTTCGCCCGTGCCCGTGACCAGAATCAGCGCCCCTTCAGGAATGCCAGCCTGGTGCGCCAGTTGCGTCATCCGATAGGCGCTCAGGCTGGTCAGCTCGGAGGGCTTCACAATTACAGAGTTACCGCATATCAGGGCAGGTGCCACTTTCCAGGCGTACATCTGGGCGGGAAAGTTCCAGGGCAGCACGGCTGCCACGACACCAATCGGCTCTTTGGTAATCAGGCCCAGTGCCTCGGAGCCGGTTGGAGAAATGCGACCAAAGCATTTGTCGGCGGTTTCTGCATACCAGCGGAAGGTGTCGATGGTGGCTGGCATATCGGTATTCAGGCATTCCGTGATGGGTTTGCCGGCGTCCACACAGTCGAGCGCTGCCAGCTCCTGGGCATGTTGCTCCAGCAAGGCAACCCACTTGAGCATGATTCTTTTGCGCTCAGCCGGAGATTGTGCCGACCACTCGCCAGACTCGAAGCTGGCCCGGGCCGCGTTGACCGCCGCCTGCACGTCAGCCGCCTCTCCCGAGGCGATTTTGCCAATGACCGCTAGATCAATGGGGCTGATGTTATCGAGCTGGGCCTGGCCGGCCGCCTGATGGGCGGGGATCAGGTGCGAGGCATGCAGCTTGCCGGCGCGGGCCAGTGCAAGGACGGATTCTATCTGCGTGGACATTCAGGCCTCCTGTGCCAGTTGGAAGGTGTTGAGTTGTGCCAGAAACTGATCGCGCTCCTCGGCCTCGACGGGCAGCAGCGGCAAGCGAACCTGGCCCACATCAATGCCATGGCGGATGCAGCCCAGCTTGGCTTTCTGGTTGTAGTTACCGGATTCCATGGCCGCGATCGCGGGCAGCATGGCGCTCATCATCTGGCGCACGCTGGCCCAGTCTTCACGTTCGGCCGCTTTCAACATTTGTACCTGTTCCGCAGGAAAGACGTTGGCTCCGCCGCTGATCCAGCTGCGAACGCCCCAGAACAAGAAGTCGGCTGCCTGATCGTCGCAGCCGCACACCACCTGAAAGTCAGGAAGATTGGCGTTCACCATGGCCACGACCCGGCTGAAGTTGCCGCTGCTCTCTTTGATACCCACAATGTTCTTGACCTGGGCCAGCTCGTAGACGGACTCCAGCTCAATCTGGATGCCAATGCGGGCTGGAAAGTTGTACATCACGATCGGCAGGTCGGTTGCAGCGGCCACTTCCTTGAAGTAGGCGATGACCTCATTTTGTCCGGGCAGGCTGTAGGGTGTGGGTGAGAGCATCAGCGCCTCGTAGCCCAGCTCTTCTGCCTCGCGGATGCGGCTGATGGCTTCGGCCGGTGACAGGGAGTTCACGCCGGCAATCAGGGTGGTGCGGCCCCGGCCGGTCTGCGCCACGATTTCCAGCACGCGGCGGCGCTCTTGTGCGCTCAAGGCGTAGTATTCTCCCGTCGTTCCGCAGGCCACGATGCCTCCCACGCCTGCTTCAATGAAACAGTTCACCAGACGTACCAGCGCGTCTTCATTTAACTGGTTGTTGGCGTCAAAGGGGGTAACGATAGGAACGAGAATTCCGTTCAGCTTCATGATGTCTCCAGATTATTAGGTGTTGGTCTATAGCGTTATTCAATGACTTTGCGGGTGAAGGCACTGAGGTAGGCCATCAGTGTCTCCGAGCCCTGCAAGGCCTTGTCGGGATCGCCGTCCTGAATGCCTTGAGCCAGGGTCAGATGGGCCTGCGCTCCGGCTTCCAGATCGCCTTCATATTGGTAGGCATACCAGAATCGTCGGCATTGAACGATCATGGGGGTGACGGCTTGTACAGCGAAGGTGTTGCGGCAGGCCTGATGGATCACCTCATCCAGATGCTGGTCTGCCAGCATGTAGGCGTCGATGTCTTTGGCGTCGGCGGCGTCTACCATGGTCTGTGCGTGAGCCAGCAAGGTGCTGCGCTGGGCCGGGGTGGCCCAGCGGGCTGCGCCTTGCACAATCAGACGTTCCAGGACCCGACGCGTTTCGATCAGGGTTAAATGCTCTGCTACGCGGATTTCGCTGACGCGCAGCCCGCGGCGTGGTTGCTGCTCGATCAGCCCCAAGGCCACCATGCGCATCAGGGCTTCGCGCAAGGGGGTACGCCCAAGGCCCGTCATTTCCACCAGATCACTTTCCACAATGGCCTGGCCAGGCTCCAGTTTGAGTGTGGCAATTAACTGCTCAATCGCTTGGTAGGCGACTTCAGCGGCACGAGAAGAGGGGGAGGGGGCGCTACTCACAGGGACTCCAATATAAAAAATGGCATTAGAAGCCGGATACTTGCTGGGGCAGCCAAGTGGCAATTGCCGGGAACAGGGCGACGATCAGCAGGGTCAGCAGTTGGGCAAGAATGAAGGGCAGAACACCCCGGCAAACCTGCCCGTAGCTCATGTCTTTCGGGGCAATCGACAAGAGATAGAAGATCGACGAGGCCAAGGGAGGCGTCAGGTAACTGGTCTGAATCACAACGATGACCATCACGCCAAACCATAAGGGGTCCAGGCCACTTGCCACAATAAAGGGCAGGAACAAGGGCACGCAAATGAGCACGTTGGCGGTCCAGTCCAGCACAAAACCCAGCAGGAACACAATAGCCAGGAACAGGATGATCGTACCGGTAGTGCCCAGTCCCAGATCGCTGGTCAGCATTTGCACCAGTCTGGCGCCGCCATTGGCAGCAAACGCCCCGGTAAACATGGTGCCCCCGGCCACAATCAACATGATCATGGCGGTAATGCGCACGGTAATGCGCAAGGCGCCGCTAAAGACCGTCCAGTTGAACTGACGATAGAACATGCACAGAACAGCCGCAGCCGCAGCGCCCAGGGCGGCTGCCTCGGTGGGGGAGGCGATGCCTTTCATCAAGGAGCCCAATACAGCGATGATCAGCAGCATCATGGGAACCAGACCACGCATGGTGATACTGATTTTTTCTCCGATAGGCCGGCGCATGTCCTCGTCATCGGCTCGTGGGCCCAGCTCCGGCTTGAGCGTGGTGGCAATGAGGATATAGGCCACAAACATGCCAGTCATCAGCAGACCGGGAAAAAGCATGGCCGCAAACAATTCCCCTACCGGTACCTGGGCCAGGGAGGCATAGACCACCGCCACCACCGAGGGTGGAATCATGGTGCCTAACGATCCGCCAGCGCAGATCGTGCCTGCAATCAGGGAGTTGTTGTAGCGAAAGCGCTTCATGGCTGGAATGGCCATCAGCCCGACCATGATTTCCACCGCCCCGACCACGCCTGCGGCAGCGGCAAAGGTAGCCGCCATGGCGATGGTGGCAATGGCCAGCCCGCCAGGCAGTCCGCCCAGCCAAAGCTGCATGGTGCGAAACAGGCGTGCAGCAATGCCTGAACGCTCCAGCAAGGCGCCCATCAGCACAAACATGGGAATGGCCGACAGGATATGGTTGGTGGCCGCTCCGTACAAGGCGCCATACATCTGGTCAAAAATCATGGGGCCAAAGGCGTACCACCCTGCCAGAAAGGCGGGCAGAATCAAGGCAAATGCTACCGGCATGCCCTGAAAAATCAGCATGAACAAGGCTGGGAACATCAGTGCGGCGACCCATAAATTCATGGCGTCACCTCCGTGTGCTCAGGGCCCGCTTGCTTGGCGGCACAGCGCACGCCATGCGCCAGCAGTTGCAGGGTAAAGGCGATCAGGCCCAGGGCGATGCAGGCGTAAAACGGCCACATGAGCGGAGCCCAGGGGCTGACCATCTCGACCTCATTCAGTTTCCAGGCCATCCAGGCTTTGTGAATGCTGACTTTGCTCAACACGGCAAACAAAGGAAACAGCACCAGCAGATACAGGACCAGGTCTGAAATGCGAGCAAAGGACTTGGGCAAGTGCTTGCGAACCACATCAATGCTGATGTGTTCGTTCTGGCGCATGACCCAGGCCGTGCCCAACAGGAAAATGGCACCGTTCATCATGTAGGCCACATCGAACGCCCAGACCGTGGGGGCATGCAGAACGTAGCGTGCAAAGACTTCCCACACCATGGCCGTAACCAGAATGGCTGCGGCCAGTTCTGCCAGCCTGGCGCTGGCAAGGGCGATCAAGTCGATCAGTTTTGAAATAGGCTGCAGCATGGCAGCTCTCCTTCAGAAAGTAGGACTTAGTCGCGGATCAGGTAGTTGCTTTCGCTGCGCCAGCGGTTCAGAAACCCATCGTAGTCGGCGAGCAGGTTTTTCATGTAGTCGTTGCCCGACTGTGCCTGGGCGTCGGCTTTCTTGTGAACCCAGTCATTACCGGCATCGGCCAACTGTTTGATGAAGGCAGGGTCCAGCGTAATGACCTCGTTGCGCCCCTGACGATACTTTTCCATGGCCTTGATGTCGGCGTTATAGAAGTAGTCCAGCGATTGGTGGGTGGTCAGCTCTGCGGCAGCCTCGATAAGCTGTTGCAGATCGGCGGGAACTTTGTCCCAGGTGTCTTGCTTGAGCACGACTTCCCACATGAAGGTGGGCTGGTGTACACCGGGCACGACGATATACTTGGCCGCCTGATGAAAACCTTCGGGCGTGTTCGAGGAGGGGGTGGCCCATTCCACCGCGTCTACCCCTTTGCGCTGCAACAGCGTGTAGGTGTCGCCAGGGGGCACAACCGTGGGAACGGCGCCGAAATAGTCTTTCATCACATCCGCCCAGGCGCCAGACGTGCGGTACTTCAGACCCTTCAGGTCCTCTGCGGTACGGATGGGGGTGTTGGAGTGGGCCATGACTTCCGTGGACCCCAAACCCACAATCATGGTTTTCAGCCCACTTTTGGCGCGCAGCTCCTGCAACTTTTCCTTGCCGCCGCCTTCATACAGCCAGACGCGGTACGCATCGGGCCCCATACCACCGGGATAGCCCGCAAAAATGGCATTGGCCGGGTCCTGATTGACCAGGTAGCTGGAGGTGGAGTGACCCGCTTCCACCACACCTGTCTCTACCGCTTCAAATACCTTGAGGGCGGGCACGATGACTCCGGCCCCAAAGGGTTGGATCTCAACGCGGTCACCCGTCATCAACTTCACATTCTTTGCAAAGCGCTCCAGAAAGTTCTGGTAGAACGGAGAACCCTCAGGTACGGAAGTGGGAACGCGCCAGCTGATTTCGGCTGCCTGTGCCAGACTCATGCCGCCCAGTAAAAACAAGCCGGCAAGCGTGGATGCACCAAGTTTGGTTTTCATGTTTGTCTCCAGTGGTTTTTTTATCGTCCCGCTCTGTCAGGGGCCTGAGGCCATGGCGAGAGCATGGAAAGCATCTTAATATTTTATAAATATATTAACAACATATTTAGATTGGGGTTTGTCCTAAACCGTTGTGCAGGGCTAGCCGGTGGCTCAGGCAGACGGAGAGGCTTGGAGAGGGAGACCTGCGCCACTTGTTAAATAGCAGGTCGATGTGTACCGAGGAGCCTAGGGCGCGACGCAGGCGGTGCGCCGGGGGAGGGATACGGATGAGGGGGCTTTTCGATGGCCCGCGAACGGACTGGATCGTGGGTTTGCGTGTTTCGGGTCTTTCGTCGCTGCGGTCTAGCTGATACACTTTGCGGCTGCTTTTCTGCGTGAAGCGCCGTGGGTGGTTGATAATCCGTCAGACGCGGTAAGGCCTAACCAGAAAGTGTGTTTGCGGTCATTTTGCAGTCGATGGGGCAGAACGGGGGCTTAACCCTCCCCTCTCGTTTGTGCTTATGTGTACGTGTCGACTCTGCATTGCTGGCTGGCAGAAACGCCCGCCGGGCCCATAGTTAAATGGATATAACTTTCCCCTCCTAAGGGAAGATTGCAGGTTCGATTCCTGCTGGGCCCGCCATTGCTGGGTAGGAAGCCGATCTGGCTGTATCGTCCGCCACGCTTCTTTTTGACACCCCAGACGTTCCCTCCTGATGTGATCCCTGACATTCTGCGCAGAATCGGGGGCTTGGCGTGTGTCCACCTCTTTTCAGGGAGCCAGCCTTGTCACGTGAAAAACAAGGCTGGCGGCAGACCCGCGCCCGGCGGGTCCGGCCAACAAGGCGGAAGATCGCAGTGGTGGCGAAAGCGCATCGCGCTAATGGAGAGGTCGCTTGCCTAGTTCCTTGAGCGAGTGACGGTGCGCGTTGGCTGCACTCCATGTGCTGACCGAGTTTCGTGTGGAAGACAGGTAGTCATTTAAATCCCCGCTCCAAAGTTTGAATCCCAGGCAACTTTCCCATTTGTCTTGCTGATAAAGCCAGTAAGTTTGGCAGACGGTGCAGCAAAACAGACTTTGTATTCCTTGAGCCCCGCAGTTTTCTGCCTGGGTGACGCGTTTCATATAGGTATGTTTTGGGGTGTGCGCCTTTGAAAGAGGCAGGTTTTGGCACAAAATGCACATGCCTTTATGGTCGATTTTGCCCACTTCTTGCTCCTTTTTAAATAAAGGCGATGAATAGGGTGTTTGAAAAAAGACTGCAAGCTACTTTCTACAAAAACTATCAAACTGAAAGCAAGCTAGTCAGACCGCATCTTACAAATCTTGATGTGTCTTGGGTAGTGTCACCTGTAAAAAAATATTTCGTTCGCAAACAGCCGTAAATCGAGGGGACCAGCAAGCCTTGGAAACGTGTGCTTATGCTCAGACATTGCCCGCTTGCCGCAGGTCTGAGCCGCGCTGCAACAAGTCTGCGCAGCCGCAAGGCATGTGAGCTTTCGCGCCTTGTGCTCAGTTGCTGGCTTTGGGGGCCGTCAGGGCGAAAGGGGCAGCGTACGTGTGGTTTACCGAGCCATCGGGCGGAAAATATGTCATGGTTTGAAACCTGTTTTAATTTTGCCCAGTTTCGTTTTTATTTGAAATATATGCGGCTAAGCCCGGACTACACTGCCTTTATTTAGGAGGGATTAGCCATGAAAAACGACAAGGATTTTCTGGACAAGGACGAGATGTTTTCCTCGGATTGTCGGGATCAGTCGCCACCGTTTGTGAAACCTTGCAAACCTGATTCCATAGACGGTTTTTTCGACCGTTTCGCCAAGGCAGTGACACGCTTTGCCGGCTCTCCTATCATGTTTTCCGTTGCGGTGCTGGCTGTGCTGGTATGGGCCTTGTCCGGCCCTTATTTTAATTATTCGGAAACCTGGCAGCTAATTATCAATACCGGCACCACCATTATTACGTTTTTAATGGTGTTCTTGATTCAGCAAAATCAAAACAAGGACAACAAGGCCATACACATCAAGCTCGATGAACTTATTATTTCCTTGACGGATGCCAATGAGCGTCTGATTGATGTGGAAGAGCTGGATGAGAAACAGCTCAAGAAGCTGGAGGCCTACTATTCTGCGATTGCCTTGAAGGCACGCCGCCGTCTGGATGGGGACGCATAAAGAAAAAGGGCCGTAAGGCCCTTTTTATTAAAGCATTTTGCTGCGTTGCTGCTCGGCCCGTGAGGCTCCGATTGGTGTTTCGACCTGTTTTTGCTCTTCCGGTGGGGGCAGCACGGCGGGAAAGCCCAAGGACTGAATCCAAAGTTCGCGTGACCAGCCTTGCGTATGGTAGAGGTGGTGACCTTCATCGGGCGCGACTGCATCATGGGCCTGTTTAAGCAAGGAGGCCAGTGTCTTGTCCTTGCTTTGTTCGCCAACCAGTCCAATCAACTGCCAGTTCAGGTGATCTTTGGTTTCGGCCAGAATGACACATTCAGAGGCCACCAGCTCAGCAGCGTTGGGGTCGCCCGCTTGCTTGGCCAGTTCCATGGCCTTGACCAGCGCCGTGGCGATATGCTTTAAGACTTGTCGGCCAGGAGTTTGCTTAGCAGGGTCCAGGTTCAGCTGCTCGAAAATACGCATTAACACTTGTTGATGTGTCATGGTTTCGTCCAAATAGCCTTCCCATTCTTTTTTCAGGTCCGGGTTCTGTGCGCAGGAGATGGCCGACTTATAGACTAGTTCCCCGCCTAATTCGGTTTCCAGGGCTTGATACAGAAGTTCATGCAGCTGTTCGGTGTTGGCTTTATGGCTTGTCATCGTTCGCTCCAGTCCAAAAGTTAAGGTAGGAAGCTTCACCTTAAAGGCTCTGGCGCTAACAGATTATGCGATTTGATGGGGAGTGATACGGGCTGTGAATGACGTAAGCCCCAGGTAACAAACGGCGTGTGTTCAGGTTGAAAAGGCTTATTGCCGATGACTGGCTAAAGCCCTTGCCGGCTTGTGGTAGGATTGTGCGCTTTATCGCAGTGACGGTGCCGGCTCAAAGGGCTGCCGCAGCGGGCTGCGACTCATTGTTGAACGCATCGTCTCGTCCGGCTGGGTGTTCTCCAGTGCCAGGCTGATGCACTGCAGCAGGGTAGTCATGACACTCCAAGGTTGGAAACGCCGCGTTTTTTACGTGGGTTTGTTTGAGTTTTTTGCTATTGTTTTTTCATCCTTCTTGCTGGCGTATTTTGCCGGGGGCAAGGCATCCGAGTCCGCCCCTATCGCTGTGGCGATCTCAGTCATTGCGATAGTCTGGAATTATGTGTTCAACACGGCGTTTGAACACTGGGAGGCCCGACAAACCGTCAAGGGCCGCAGCCTGTTACGCCGCAGTGTGCATGCCATTAGTTTCGAGGCCGGCCTGGTGGTGTTTATCGTGCCTTTGTACATGTGGTGGTATCAGGTTGGCCTGTTGGAGGCTCTGCGTATGGAAGTGGCCATTCTAGTGTTCTTCCTGATTTACTCCTTCATCTTCAGTTGGACGTTTGACCGTGTGTTTGGCTTGCCGGCCAGCGCCGCCTGAGCCTGGGGGTCGATGAAAAAGCCGCGTAAAGCGGCTTTTTTCTTATCCGGCCAGGGCTGGGCTTCCCGGTCTGTTCAGCCCAGTTCAGCTTGCCGGCGTGCCTGGCAGATGCGGGCGTGATGGATATCGGCCCATTTCACCAGTTCTCTCATGGGCGTCAGAAAGGACTGCCCCAGGTCAGTGAGTGTGTACTCCACGCGCGGCGGGACTTCCGCATAGAGCGTTCGCTGAACAAACCCGTCTGTTTCCAGGCGTTTGAGAGTCCGTGAGAGCATTTGGCGCGATATATCACCAATTTCCCGGCCTAGCTCATTAAAGCGCAGGGTGCCTGGCGCCAGGGCTTCCAGAATCAGCAGGCTCCACTGGTCGCCAATGCGATCCAGCACATCTCGAATGGGGCAGGGCTGCGCAAATTCTTCTTGCAAAGGACGGGGAGCGGGTGGAGCAGTGCTCGATGAGGGCATGGCTGAGGATCTTCCTGGGTTCAATAGTCACCTTCGTGTGACCTGGTCTGGCCGATGTGACTTCTTGTGGTCGCTCAAAAAACTGTCTAGCATCACACTTAATGGTCTATTTTATAGACCAGGTCTTTATATGAGCACACAAGGAGCGTTTATGTCTCGTATTGCATTGATGGGGGCTTCTGGCGAAGTCGGCTCACGCCTGTTAAAAGAGCTGTCGGATCGTGGTCATACGGTGACAGCGATTGCCCGCCATCCCGAAAAAATAGTCAGCCTGCCCAATGTCAGGGCTGTTCAGGGTGATGTGAATGATCTGGATGGATTGATCGCACTGTTGAAAGGACACGATATTGCGGTCAGCGCAGTTCGTTTTGTGTCCTCAGATCCTTCCAAGCTGATTACGGCGGTTCGGGCGGCCGGTGTGCCGCGTTATCTGGTGGTGGGTGGCGCAGCCAGTCTGGACGTGGCCCCCGGTCAGCGATTGATTGATCAACCTGCCTTCCCGGATGCTTATCGAGCCGAGGCGCTGGGTGGCATCGCCTTTCTGGATCAACTGCGTCAAGAAAAAGAGCTGGACTGGACGTTCTTGTCGCCCTCCGCCGAGTTTGGCCCCGGCCAGCGCACGGGCACGTTCCGTATTGGTACAGACAGTCTTTTGGTGTCCGACCAAGGCAGCAGGATTTCTTACGAGGATTACGCCGTCGCGTTGGTCGACGAAATTGAGCGACCGGCTCATTCGCGACAGCGCTTTACCGTCGGTTATTGAGCCAGGAGCGGGATAGTGGGAGGATGTGATCTGATGGGCATCTCCAATTTTGTGGGCGGGCTTTTTCTGGTTGGGCACAAATGCAGCGTTGGCTGTCAATTCGCAAACTCGTGATGGGGGCAGGAAGAACGCCATCGTAAGTGAGTGATCGATTTTTACGATAGCGTCTTTAAACCGTACCGTATCGGGTTCAGGAAGCCGTGTTTGTCGCGCCGAGGACTATATCCAGCCCCATCCGCAAGCGCCAGACGGCAAGATCATGGAGCATTGGGTGGTGATTCAGGCTGTGCCGCAGGCCACCATTACTATCAACACCCTGTTTCAAGCCCAGTTGCGTGGGCTTGATGCTCTGCGCCGGTGTAAAGAGGGCGTATGGGTACCAGAAATAAAAGACCCGCCATCACTGACGGGTCTTTTTGTTGTAGGGGCAGTTAAAAGGACTGTTTTACGGACCAGCGTTTTTGCTGTTGTTTGGCAGGGTTTCACGTCCGGCCGCCTAAGCCGTCTGCATCCTGATCTTGGCTTCGCGGATCGGCAGATTGACGATGGCGGCCAAGGTGGCCAACGCAATATCGGCCCACCACATCCAGCTATAGTCCCCGAATCGGGTTAAGGCAATACCGCCTAGCCAGGCCCCTAGAAAACCGCCAATCTGGTGTGAGAACAAGGCCAGACCAAACAAGGTAGCCAGATAGCGTGTGCCAAATAGCTTGGCGACAATATTGGCCGTCGGCGGCACGGTAGCCAGCCAGGTCAAGCCCAGGCCCACCGCAAAAATATAGAACACCAGATCGGTTTTGGGCATCATCAAGTACCACAGAATCAGTACGGCCCGCGACGCATACATCAATGCCAATACGTATTTGCTGCGCCAGCGGGCAATGCAGGAACCGGCGGCAATGCTGCCAAAAATGTTTGCCAGACCAATCAGTGCCAGCGACCAGCTGGCTACCGAAGGGGGCAGGCCGCACAGATCAATTTCGCCCGGCAGATGCGTGACCAGAAAGGCAATATGAAAGCCACAGGTGAAAAACCCCAGGCTCAGCAGCAGGTAGCTGCGGTCTTTCATGGCATTTTTGAGGGTCTGGGCCAGGCCTGGCCCGCTGGCAGGCGGTGCCGGCGTGAAGGCCACTGCTTTCTGGGCCTTGTTGCCCACGCTGAGTTTGCGAATCAGTGGCAAGGTCAGCAATGCCGTTAGCGCCAGGACCCAAAACGTGGACATCCAGCCGACCCAGCCGATCAGTTTTTGAACCACAGGTGCAAAGACAAACTGGCCGAAAGAGCCGCCTGCATTGATCAGACCCGACGCCTGTCCACGCGCATGATCGGGAATGCGCTGGGCGGCGGCACCAATCAGCGTCGAGAAGCTGGCGGCGCCCGAGCCGATATTGGCCAGCAGCCCCAGCGTCAGTGTCAGGCCCAGGCCGGTGCCAATAAAAGGGCTTACCGCGCAACCCAGAGCCAGAATCAGCAGGCCCGCGATCAGTACCCGATCGGGGCCCCAACGGTCAGAGCACGCACCGGCAATCGGCTGGATTGCGCCCCAGGCCAGTTGCCCCACGGCCATGGCAAAGCTGATGGACAGGATGCCCATGCCGGTTGCTTTATCGATGGGGCCAACGAACAGGCCAAAGGATTGACGTATCCCCATGGTGACCATCAGGATGCCAGCAGCAGCCAAGGTCACCGTCATGACGGCAGGCTGGCGCAAAGATTGAAACATGGGGTCCCCTCTGATTATGCAGGCCTGAATTATCTGGCGAAAAGCCAAGCCGGTGCAATCACCTGGCCGGATGTGACGCGACTGGGCGGACAGTGTGGCTACATCTTGCCGCCCGATGCGCTCAGCCTTTTTCCAGACCGGCCTGTACCGGGCGCGCTCCCAGCACGTCGATCAGTACCTGGGGATGAATACCCAGCAAATAACCGCGTCGTCCGCCATTAATGTAAATGGTCTCGAACGCCAGCAATTCTTCTTCTAACCAAACGGGCATGGCTTTACGGGTAGCAAAGGGTGAGGTGCCGCCGACCAGATAGCCGGAATGCCGCTGGGCGACTTCGGGTTTGCAGGGGGCGATTTTTTTTGCCCCGGTTTGCCGAGCCAGGTTTTTGGTGGAGACTTCGCGGTCGCCGTGCATGACGATAATCAAGGGTTTGGCGTTTTCATCTTCCATGATCAGGGTCTTGGCGACCCGGTGCAGGTCCAGGCCCAACTGGGCTGCCGCTTCCATGGCTCCGCCGTGGTCGACATAGTTGTAGCTGTGCTCGCTAAAGGAAATGCCTTTTTTACGCAGCCACTGTGTGGCCGGTGTTTCGCTGACGTGTTTTTCTTTTGCCATATCGTGCTTGGGCGCTCAGGCGCGTGGGTGATGGGCCGCGTGCAGTGCTTTCAAGCGTTCACGCGCCACATGAGTATAAATCTGGGTGGTGGAAATGTCGGCATGTCCCAGAAGCATCTGCACCACGCGCAAGTCCGCCCCATGATTGAGCAGATGAGTGGCAAAGGCATGGCGAAGAACATGCGGGGACAAGGGGGCCAGGATACCGGCCTGGAGTGCATATTTTTTGACGATCAGCCAAAAAGACTGTCGGCTCATGCAGGTGCCGCGACCGGTAATAAACACAAAGTCGCTGCGCCGCTGTCCCAGTAAAGCGGGTCGGGCTTCGCGTAGATACCGGTCGACCCAGTGCATGGCTTCCTGCCCCAGGGGAACCAGCCTGTCTTTGCCTCCCTTGCCTTGGTCAATACGCAGTACGCCATCACTCAGGCTCAGGTTCTGCAAGGGTAATTCAGTCAGTTCGGTGACACGCAAACCGCAGGCATACAAGGTCTCCAGCATGCAGCGGTCGCGCAAGCCCAGGGGATGGTGGATATCTGGTGCGGCGAGCAGACGCTCGACCTGTTCTTCAGACAAGGTATGCGGGACACGCGGCGCCTGACGGGCACTGCTCAGTTCCAGGCAGGGGTCGTCCTGGCGCATGCCTTCCTGTACCGTCCAGTTGTAAAAGCGACGCAAGGTGGCCAGCCGCCGGTTGGCGGTGCTGGCCTTGCTCTGATCGGCTTGACTGGCCATCCATTCGCGCAAATCGCTGGCTTGCAGCTGTTCCAGGGCTTTGCCGTCGCGTTCGCGCTGCGCCCATTCCTGCAGGCGTTCCAGATCCTGCCGATACGCCTGCTGCGTGTTGGCGGCTAGGCCGTCTTGCAACCAGAGCATGGTGATGAAATCGGATATCAGACTGGCTGGCGTCATGAAAGAAAAGTGCTCAAGCGTGGCTGTCAGCGTGCCGTGGGCAACGCGGATCACAGGGGAAAGCCGCCATGCTATCACTCTCGGATGATGAACTTCATTCGGCAAGGGGCGCTGACTTGCGCTATATACCTATATATATTTCCTGATTATACTCATGCCCTACACCCGTTCCGGAGGAGAAAATCATGTTCAAACGTGTCGTATCGGTAGCCGCCTTATCCCTGTTTCTGCAAGGCACAGCCCAAGCCGATGAGTTGGTGGTGGCCGCTGCTGCCAGCCTGACCAATGCCTTCAAGGAACTGGCAGGCCAGTTTGAGGCTGAAAACCCGGGCACCAAAGTGCTGACCAGCTTTGCCGCCTCGGACGTGTTGCTGCAGCAGATCATCAACGGTGCCCCCGTGGATGTGTTCGCCTCGGCAGATCAGAAGGCCATGAACAAGGCCGAGCAGGCCAAGGTGCTTGACCCTGCTACACGCAAGAATTTTGTACAAAATCAGGTTGTGCTGATTGTGCCTGCTGACAATCCTGCCAAAGTGACCAATGCCGGCGATCTGGGCAAGCCCGAAGTCAAGCGCGTGGCTTTGGGCAACCCTGCTGTCGTCCCCGTTGGCCGCTACACCCAGGCGGCTTTGGAAAAAGCCGGGCAGTGGGAAGCCGTGAAGCAACGCGAGATTCTGGGGCAGAATGTGCGCCAGGTGCTCGATTATGTGGCTCGGGGGGAGGTGGAAGCCGGGTTTGTTTTCGCAACGGATGCTGCCATCATGAGCGACAAGGTTCAGGTGCTGGAAGTACTCAAGACGACCGAGCCGGTCACTTACCCCATCGCGCTGGTCCAGCGTGATGGTCGTCACGACAAGGCGCAGGCCTTCCAGGATTTCGTCATGTCCGAGTCTGGCCAGGCAGTGCTGGCAAAATACGGTTTTGCCCAACCTTGACAGGATATTGATTGCAGGATGACTTCACTTTGGATTCCCCTGAGCCTATCGCTCAAGGTCGCCGGTTGGGCGACCCTGCTGGCCTGTGTGCTGGGTATAGGGCTGGCCTATGCCCTGTCGCGCTGGCAGTCGCGCTGGTGCGATCTGCTCGACTCCGTCCTGACCTTGCCCATGGTTTTACCCCCTACGGTGATCGGCTATTACCTGCTGGTTCTGCTGGGCCGGCGCAGCAGTGTGGGTCAGTGGCTCTCCAGCATGGGGATTGAACTGGTGTTTACCTGGCAGGGGGCGGTAATAGCTGCGACGGTGGTCGCTTTCCCGATGATACTGAAAGCGGCCCGCGCCGCGTTTGAGGATGTGGACCCGCGTTTGGAACATGCTGCCAGTGTGCTGGGCCTCAAACCCTTGGCGATCTTCTTTCGTGTCAGCCTGCCTCTGGCGGCGCGTGGCATTATGGCCGGCGTCTTGCTGGCCTTTGCCCGTGCCCTGGGCGAGTTTGGGGCGACCTTGATGATTGCCGGCAGCATACCGGGTCGTACCCAGACCATGTCGATTGCCATTTACGAGGCCGTCCAGGCGGGCGAGGATCAGCAGGCCCTGGTGCTGGTGGCGATTATTTCAGTGACGTGCGTACTGGTCTTGTGGAGTACCAGTGCGCTGTCACCACGTCATGTGCGTCGTAAAAGAGGGATGCAATGAGCCTGACGGTACAGATTCAACGCAGCGTGTTCAGCGAGGCGCGCCGCTTCGAGCTGAATATACAGATTCAGACCGAAGCCCGTCATATCGCCCTTTATGGGCCTTCGGGTTCGGGCAAGTCTTTGACGGTGCAAAGTGTGGCCGGTTTGTTGCGCCCTGAGCGTGGCCGCATCCAGATTGACGGGCAGCTTTATTTCGATTCCGAGGCAGGCATCAATCTGAAGCCGCGCGAGCGCCGGGTCGCTTATCTGTTTCAGGATTATGGTCTGTTTCCGCACCTGACTGCTGCACAAAATATCTGCTTTGGCCTGAACAAGGGTTTGTTCAATCGCTCTGTACGGACCCTGCCCGCCGCCGCCCAGCGATGGGTCGAAGCGTTTGAGCTGGAGTCGGTGCTTGGCAGCTACCCGGCCCAGTTATCAGGCGGGCAAAAGCAACGCTGTGCCTTGGCACGGGCCCTGGCGCTTGAACCGCGGTTACTGTTGCTGGATGAGCCTTTGGCTGCGCTGGATCAGGACTTGCGCAGCCGTTTGCGCGCCGAGCTGGCCCAGTTGCAAAAGCAGATTGATATTCCTACCATCCTGATTACCCATGACCCCGAGGATGCCCGAGTGCTGGTCGAGGAGGTCTATCGCATTCGGGATGGGCGCGTCCTGGAGTGCTGTGCCAGCGCGGACTTGAGCGCGCTTACAGCGTAGCAATCATCACACTGGACGCTTTGAACAGGGCATAGGCTGCCTGGCCTGCTTTCAGTTGTAGATGCTCGGTGCTGTCCAGCGTGATGCTGGCAGTGACTGTCAGGCCCTGTGGCAGCTCCAGGCGGACTTCGGCATTGACCGCACCGTTAATGACATCCGTAATCGTGCCAGGCAACTGATTGCGTGCGGAGAGCGTGCTGCGTGTGTCACTGGTCCCAATCATGATCGAAGACGATTTCAGAAAGGCCAGCACTTTCTGTCCTTCGCGCAAGCCCAGGTTCTCAGTGCTTTCATGGGTGATGGAGGCCACAACCGTTTGGCCCTGGCCAATGTCCACATGAATTTCATCGTTGACGGCACCGGCCTTGATCGTGGTGACGATGCCGGGAAGCTGGTTGCGAGCCGAGGTTTGCATAATCATGGTTTGGAGTAACTCCATCTGAGTGGCTACGGTAGGCATCAAACGGCCAATACGGTTCATGAAACGCTGGTGCAGCCGGTCATAGGTCTGATAGAGCTCCAGCAGTTCTTCGGCTTTTGGGGTCAGGGTGGCACCGCCGCCGCGATGGCCTCCGGTGCTGCGCAGCACCAGGGGTTCGCCCGCCATATTGTTCATGATGTCGATGGCGTCCCAGGCCGCCTTGTAGCTGATGCCAATATGGCGAGCCGCGGCAGAGATCGAGCCTTGCTCGGCAATGGCAGCCAGCAAAGCCATGCGGCGTGCGCTGCCCCAGGTATGGTCGCCAGTACGCAGCGACAAGCTGCCGGTTAATTCAGTGTTGGGGGTGTTTGAGCTAGACATGGTGCTAAGTGTAAGTGCGGGAACAAACAAGTGATAGAGCGTCGGTACAATGGCCCGGTCAGCGCTGCTTGCTGTTCTGTTTTCTTGCAACCTTAACTGGTTTTTTCTATGTACGACACCCCTGCCGTTTCCCTGGCTCATTTGCAGACGCTTAACAGTGCGCAGACGATTGTTTTGACGGTGAACAAGCGTTATGCGCGTCGCCTGCTCGGGCACCTGTCGGCTCGTCTGGCCGGTGCCGGGGGGACAGTGGCGGTACCGGAAATTGTGCCCCTGGGCGCCTGGCTGGCACAGGCCAGTGATCAGCTGTGTTTTTCCGAACAGTGGCAGCCTGCGGCGCACCAGATGGATCGCTTCGCTGCCTTGCAGCGATGGGAGCACAGCATCGAGCAGTGCGAGGAAGAGGGCTATTTTCTGGATGTGGGCCAGGCAGCGCGGCTGGCGTGCGAGGCCGACACCTTGCTGGATGAATGGAATATCGAGCTCAAGCCCGGCGAAGCCAGTGTGGACTTCGAACGCTTCATGCAGTGGCGCGCTCACTATCGGCAAAGCCTGGCGCAGGCGGATCTGGATGACGCCAATCTGGCTGCGCAACGCGTCTTGGCCGCCGTGCAGGCCGGCGCCTTGCATATTCGTCATCGCCATATGGTGCTGCACGGTTTTCACGAGTACTCGCCGCGTCTGCAAAGTCTGTTGAGCGGTTTGCAGCAATTGGGGGTCGAGATTTTGCGCCTGGAGCATGAAGAGCCTGTGGCCACGGAGGTCCATCGGGTGCAGGCGCAGGATGCGGATACCGAATGGCGTCAGGCGGTCCAGTGGGCGCGGCGCCAATTGGACGAGGACCCCAGTCGCACCGTGGCGATTGTGGCAGCGCAGCTGGAAACACAATTGCCACTGGTGCACAGGCTCTTGCGGCAGGCCATGCACACGGATCAGGGGGCCTTGCCCTATAACGTGGCCGCGGCCCGCTCCCTGGCCGATTGGCCGGTGGTGGCCGCGGCCCTGGCCTGGCTGCAAGCCTTGTTTACCCTGGCGACCCGGGGACAGGCGGAACCGGCGCTGCTCGGACAGGCGTTGCGTCTGGGCGCCTGTCAGGCGGAACAGTCCGAAGCGGGTGGCCGCGCCCGTATTGACAAGGCGTGGCGTGACAATCGCATCACCCGGGTCAGTCGCACAGAGTTCGCTGACATGCTCAGCTTCCACACGCCCGAGCTGGCCCTGGCCTGGAACCGGGCCATGGATCGCTTTGCAGCGGTGTCCAGCGGCGCTCAAGGAGTGGATGCCTGGGCCTCAATCATGCGTCAGTGTTTGGAAGCCCTGGGCTTTCCA
The DNA here is from genome assembly GCF_047716895.1 of Alcaligenes sp. SJTW-7. NCBI lineage: Bacteria > Pseudomonadati > Pseudomonadota > Betaproteobacteria > Burkholderiales > Alcaligenaceae > Alcaligenes > Alcaligenes sp. SJTW-7. Next base: position 938,335 of record NZ_CP136682.1, read on the forward strand.
GGAACCTCGATGCTGGATAGTGCTCAGTTCCAGACCTTGGAGGCTCTGGAGGCCTTGCTGCTGCAACTGGCGCAACAGGCACCTGTCCTGGGGCGTGTCAGTCCTCTGAAGGCGCAAAGCACGCTGGCCCGTATGGCCCGGGAAAATTTGTTTCAGCCGCAGCGCGACCCGCGCTCCCGACTGGACGTACTGGGTTTTCTGGAAGCAGAGGGCGGGCGTTGGGACGCTGTGTGGGTGCTGGGCCTGACCGACGATATTTTGCCTGCCGCCGTCAAACCGAATCCCTTGATTCCGGCTCAGGTTCTGCGTCGTGTACAAGCCCCCCGCAGTACGCCCGAGCGTGAGCTGGAGTGGGCTCGCTGGATATTGAGTGCATTGCTGCGCTGCGGAAAACAGGTGTTGTTAAGTGCCCCTTTGCATCAAGGTGAGCAGGCGCTGCGGCCCAGCCCCTTGATTATGCAGTGGCCCGTGCTGGACATGCCCTGGGCGGTGCAGGCAGGGTCCGCAGCCGCTCAAGAAGCGCTGCTCGACGAACAGGGGCCAGGCCTGCAACAGGAAGAACGCATACGGGGCGGGATCAGTGTGTTGGATACGCAGGCCCGCAATCCCTTATGGGCGTTTGTGAAGTTCCGTCTGCATGGACAGGCACTGCCGGATTACGCCCGTGTGGGCGATATGAATACACGCGGCATGTTTCTGCACCGTGCCGTTGAATTGTTTTGGCTGCGCGTGAAAGATCAGGACTGTTTGCATGAACTGATGGGCGGGGGTTCACTGCAGGACGTGGTGCAATCGTGCATCGATCAGGCCGCCCAGGAAGAACTGGCAGATTACGGTCCGGTACTGCGCAGTCTGGAGATGGAGCGCGGCCGTGCAGTCTTGTGCGAGTACGCGCATCAGGAAGCTCAGCGCCCCCCATTTGCGTTGGGCGCGACGGAGCACGAGTTGCGGTGGAGTCGGGGTCTGCTGAGCCTGAACCTGCGTCTGGACCGTCTGGATGATCTGGTCGGGGGTGAGCAGTTGCTGCTGGATTACAAAACCGGCATAGGCGAGCTGAGGCCGGACAAGGACTGGCTGCGGCCCAGACCAGTGAATCTGCAATTGCCGTTTTATGCCGCGGCTCTGCAAGACGAGGGGCGCACGGTCAGTGGGCTGGCTTTTGTGCGTCTGCACGCTCGTCAGGTAGGCTTGAGCGGCTTGGCTGCGCCCGGCATGGATATTGACGGCCTGACCGAACTGGAAAGCGCGCAGCAATGGACGGCGCAGATTGCACAGTGGAAGCAGGCGGTCGAAGGACTGGCTGATGAGTTCCTGCAAGGGCAGGCTGCCAATCGAATCTGGAACCGCAACGATTTGCTGTATTGCGATGTTCTGCCTTTTTTACGCTTGTTTCAGGAAGACCTCCAGGATAATGGAGGCGAGGTGTGATGCTGACAGTCCCTAGCGATAGTGCCGCCCGAGCCCGGGCCCTGGACCCCGACTCCTCTTTTCTGGTGCAGGCCCCGGCCGGTTCGGGCAAGACGGAGTTGCTGACCGACCGGATTCTGGCTTTGCTGGCGCGTGTGCAGCGGCCAGAAGAAATCGTGGCGATTACCTTTACCCGCAAAGCCGCTGCTGAAATGCATGCGCGCGTGCTGGAGAAGCTGGCCGCAGCCCATCAGGAACGACCGTCCGAGCCCTACCGGGTACGCAGTTGGGAACTGGCGCGTGCCGCCATGCAGCGCAATCAGGAGCAGCAATGGGATTTGCTCGCGTATCCGGCGCGTTTAAGCATTCGCACCATCGACTCTCTGTGTGCTCATCTGGTGCGCGCCATGCCCTGGATTACGGGGCTGGGCGGCGTGCCGGCCATCACGGACAAGGCCCAAGAGCATTACGAAGCAGCCGCCTGGGCCACGCTTGAAATGGCTGAAAGCGTGCCCAGCGTGGCCCGTTTCCTGGAACATATGGATGTGAATCTGCTGCAGGCGCAAGCCTTGTTGGCGAGCATGTTGGCCAGCCGGGATCAGTGGCTGCCTGCCGTAGGGCAGGGTGGCGATGTGGCCTTTTTGCAGGACAGCTTGCGCGAAGTGGTGGAGCAGCAGTTGCAGCAGTTAAGCGACGCTTTGCCGCCGGGCTGGGCGCAGACACTGGCACCTGTGGCTTGCTTTGCAGCCTCGAATCTGGAGGCGGGCGATGTGTTGGCCCTGGCCGATTGGCAAGGCGATCCGCTGGCCCCGGTCATGGAGGACGTGCCGCGCTGGCGGGGATTGGCTGCCTTGTTGCTGACCGAGACGGGGAGCTTGCGCAAAAGCCTGACAGTGCGCAACGGCTTCCCACCCAAAACCGCACAAAAAGAAATCCTGACGGAATGGTTGGGCAATTGTCTGGGCACCGAACCCTGGATAGCCCGTTTGGCCAGTGCGCGGCTTTTGCCCGAACAGTATTCTGCTCAACAGCAAGAGGTTCTTGCCAATCTGATACAGGTCCTGTGGTTGGCTGCGGCGCAGTTGAAACTGCGTTTTGCGGAAAAAGCTGAGGTCGATTTCACCGAAATTGCGCAACGTGCCTTGCAAGCCCTGGGCGACGCCGACGAGCCGGGCGAGCTGCTGTTGCGGATGGACCGATCCATACGTCATTTGCTGGTGGACGAGTTTCAGGACACCAGCCAGTCCCAGGTACAGTTGCTGGAGCGTCTGACCAGTGGCTGGGAGCCGGGCGACGGACGCAGCCTGTTTCTGGTGGGCGATCCCATGCAGTCCATTTACCGTTTCCGCAAAGCGGAAGTCGGTTTGTTCCTGCAAGTCTGGCAAGCTCGACGACTGGGCGAGGTTGAGCTGGAACCACTGAATCTGAGCAACAACTTCCGTTCGCATCCGCGCTTGGTGGAATGGGTGAACCAGGTGGGGGCGCAACTGTTTCCGGCTCGCCCCGACCCGGATTTGGGGATGGTCACTTACGAACACTCGACGGCTTTCAAACCTGATATACCCGAGTGGGCTGTGCATTTTCACCCCTGCTGGCACTTTCGCGTTGCGCGGGGTGAGGATGCCATGCCGTCTCAGCAGGCGGCTCAAGAGCGTGCGGTACAAGAGGCCGTTCAGTGTGCCGCGCAGGCCCTGGAACGCTACCAGGATAGCGAGCATCCGGTGGCCATTTTGGTGCGGGCACGCTCACATTTGCACGGCCTGGTGCGCAAGCTGGGGGAGCAGGGCATTCCCTGTCGTGCCGTGGAGCTGGAGCCTTTGCAACAGCGCCCCGTGGTGGCGGACCTGGTGCAATTGGTGCGTGCCTTGGCACATCCGGCCGATCGCCTGGCCTGGCTATCCGTCTTGCGCTCGCCGCTGATCGGCTTGCGTCTGGAGAGTTTGCATCGCCTGTGTGCGCTGTATCCCACGCAGACCTTGGCAGAGCTGAGTTCTGGCCTCAGTGCCAGCCCCGTCATGCACGGTGAGCTCCAGCAGGCCCAGGCGCAAACGGGTCGACAGGAGCTCTCATCTGACGGCGGTAACGCTGTTACTGCCCGCCCGGAGCGTTTTTCTCATCCTTCACGTTTTCAGGACTGGGACGCGGATGAGCGTGCGCGTCTTTTATTTGCCTGCCAGATCTTGCTGGACAGGGGCAATCGCAGTGGCTTGATGCCCTTTGCGGCTTGGGTGCAGGAATGCTGGACGCGTCTGGGCGGGCCGCAAGTCTATCCAAGTCTGGCCGATCAGGCCGACGCTGAGCAAGTGTTGCGTTTGCTGGAAGAGCTGTGCCCTTATGGCCCGCCCGATCAGCAGCAGTTTCAGGCCCGTGTCGAGTCGTTGTACGCCACCCCACAAGGCACGGGTAAGGCAGTGGAGGTGATGACGATTCACAAATCCAAGGGTCTGGAGTTTGAAACGGTGATCTTGTTTGGGCTGCACAAGCAGTCGGCCAACGATTCCGAACCCTTGATTCGCCTCGAACACAGTGCCGACCGTCTGATCTTGGGGCCTATCAGCCACAAGGGCAGCGAGCAGCGCGATCCCGTGTCTCAATTTTTGGCCGCGCGAGAGCGTATACGGGCCGAGCAGGAAAGTCATCGCCTTCTGTATGTGGCGCTGACACGCGCCCGTCAAGAGCTGCATTTATTTGGTGAGCTGAGCATTACCCAGGACAAGGGGCTGCGTGAACCGGATGGCCGCTCTTTGCTCAGTCGCCTCTGGCCTGTGCTGCAGCAGCCGCAGGCTCCTGTGTGGCAAGCCGAGCAGGGCAGCCAGCACGAGGAGCCCGGGCAAGGCCCTGCTGCACTCTTGCAGCGTGTGGTGAGCCTGCCCGCCGCGCCGCCCGAGCAGTTGCAGACTGCCAGTTCGTCATATCAAAGCTGGCAGTGGTCTCTGGATACGACTCATGAAAAAGCCATTGGTACGGTTGCCCACGACTGGCTGGAAAAGCTGGGCCGTGAAGGTCTGGACCCGTGGCCGGTAGAACGTTTGCAGCAAAGCCGCACAGTGATGCGTCGGCAGTTGTTGCGGGCCGGGGTGCCTTCGACCTATCTGGATGACGCTGCCCAATCTCTGTTTGAAGCGATTATCGCAACGGTACAAACCGAGCGTGGCCGCTGGTTGCTGGGTGTCAGCCGGGCTTACCGGGAATGGTCCTTGCTGGACGTCAGTGGCCGGGTGTCGATTATCGACTTGGCCATCTCGCAGGAGGATCACTGGCTGGTGGTGGATTACAAGACCGGGAGACCTGCCGAGCATGAAAGCCTGGACGATTTCAAGGCCCGGATGCTGGATCGCTATGCACCACAATTGCAGCGTTATTGCGAACAGGTGCAGGCCCTGGACGGGCGTCCCGCGCAGGCTGCGCTTTATTTCCCGCGGGCTGATCTGTGGCTGCCATATTAATGCTACACTACTTGTCGGCGGGCCCCTCCGCATGGTTCGGCGGTGAATCTGGTCAGGTCGGGAACGAAGCAGCCACAGCCGTGCAGAATCAGTGCCGGAGTCAGGCTCGCCACTTCATTTGCTTGTCGGGTTACACGCGCCCGGTCTATCTGCTTCCCTTCAGCACCGAATCCGGTACACTTTTCCTTTCGCTTATTTGTATTGATGGTTCACGCCGTCCGGAATTCGCATGACCTATCTCGTTCTGGCCCGCAAGTGGCGCCCTCGTTCCTTTGACACCCTGGTGGGTCAGGACCACGTGGTGCGCGCCTTGACCCATGCCCTGGATACCCAGCGCCTGCACCACGCCTGGCTGTTTACGGGCACACGCGGTGTGGGCAAGACCACCTTGTCGCGCATTCTGGCCAAGTCGCTCAATTGCGAAACCGGCATTACCTCCAAGCCTTGCGGCGTGTGCCGCGCTTGTACCGAGATTGATGCTGGCCGCTTTATTGATTACGTGGAGCTGGATGCGGCGTCCAACCGGGGCGTGGAAGAGATGACCCAGTTGCTGGAGCAGGCGGTCTACGCCCCCAGCTCGGGTCGTTACAAGGTCTACATGATTGACGAAGTTCACATGCTGACCGGGCACGCCTTTAACGCCATGCTCAAGACGCTGGAAGAACCACCTGCGCACGTCAAGTTCATTCTGGCCACGACGGACCCACAAAAAATTCCGGTCACGGTCTTGTCGCGCTGTTTGCAATTTAATCTGAAGCAGATGACCGTGCCTGCGATTGTGGGGCATTTGCAGGACATTCTGACTCAAGAGGGCATGCAGTTCGAGCTGCCTGCCTTGCGTTTGCTGGCTCAGGCTGCCGATGGGTCCATGCGCGATGCCTTGTCGCTCAGTGATCAGGCCATTGCCTACAGTGCAGGCGACCTTAGCGCTCAGGCTGTACAAGCCATGTTGGGCACGATTGATCAACGCCATCTGGCGCAATTGTTGCAAGCGCTGATTGCTTACGATGCGCAGGCCATCCTGGCTGTGGCCGATGATCTGGCATTGCGTGGTTTGTCGTATGCCGGGGCTCTGGCTGATCTGGCTACCTTGTTGTCCCGTATCGCCATCGAGCAGCGCATCCCCGGTACCATTTCTGATGATGACCCCTTGGCAGAAGCCGTGCGGCAATTGGCGCCCATGCTCTCGCCCGATCATGTGCAGCTGTTTTATTCGGTCGCCGTGCACAGCCGTCAGGAATTGTCCCTCGCTCCGGATGAGTACGCCGGTTTTGTGATGGCGTGTCTGCGCATGCTGGCCCTGTTGCCCGAGCCTGTGTCGGCGCATGTGCCTCCCCCGGCAGGGCCGTCCGGTGAGGGGGCTGTTGCGAGCCAGGCTACTTCTGTTTCTGAAACGGGGCCGTCCGCTTCAGGGATGGAGACAGCTTCGGCTGTCTCTGGCGCGGTGGCCGTTTCTGCTGCGTCGGTACAGCAAGCCACGCAAGGCCTTCAGACAGAAACGCAAACGGCACGAACGACCCATACGTCCGCCGATTCCCAGGCGCGGTCTCATCAACCACAGGTGTCGGCTTCTGCCGGAACTCCTGCTGCTGATCCCGTCAGTGCTCACGCGGCTCAGTCTGCTCCCGTCGCAGAATCGGTTTCTGCAGACGACGATTTCGTACCGGCTTGGGAGGAGATGCCCGGGTCTGCAGCAGCAATGGCCTCTCAGGATTCGGGACTGTCCGCCGCGCAGGATGCTGGTGCTGACGAACAAGGGGTGACCAATCAGCCGTCATCCGTTGCGAGCGTCGCGGTAGGTGGTAGTGCAGAGGAGTCCGCCTCCGCCGTGTCAGCTTCCACCGCCCCTGAACCGGGTATATCAGTTCAAACAGAGTCCGACGCCGGGCCCTCCAAGGTCCCCGGCAAGAGCGGCGCTCAAGCTTTGATGTCATCGCAGGCGGCCGCCCGTGTGCAAGCTGTGGCACAGCCCCCCGCGCCGGCGTCCTCCCTGCAGGACGGTCTGCAAGAGCCCGCCTGGTTGTCCGAGGGCATGGACGAAGAATTCGAGAATTATCAGCCGTTGGATATGGACGCGGCTCTTGCCGAAGAAGAGGGCGATGTGCCTTCGGTGTCCATGTCTGATCGCTTCATGCCGGATACCGAGCTGGGCCTGCCGGTGCCGCACAGTGGCTCGGACAGCCCGCGCGCGGTCCGTTTGGGCGGCATGAAACCGGAAACCTGGCCCGACGTGGCAACCAGCTTGCCCTTGAGTGGCTGGGCTGCCGAGCTTGCCCGTCAAAGCGAATGGCTGGGGGTGAAAGGGCAGGAAATCCACTTGCGTGCCAAAATCAAGGCCACTGAAGGCAGCCAGGGCAAGGCGCGTTTGCGCACAGTATTGTCGGAATACTTTTCCCAGTCCATTCAGTTGGTGATCGAATACGGGGATACGGGCGATGCGACCGCGCATGCCGTGGAGCAGGCCAAGCTGGCCGAGCGCCAGCGACAGGCCGAAGAGCAGGTTGCCCGGGACCCCTTTGTCTTGAGCCTGATCCAGGACTTTGATGCCAGTGTCAAAGCCGGATCGATCAAGGCCACTCCTTTGGTTCGGGCCGCCTGAAAGGCCCCTTGTCAATTTCTATCAATCAGGAAAACCAAACCATGATGAAAGGTCAGATTGCCGGCTTGATGCGCCAGGCGCAGCAAATGCAGGAAAACATGAAAAAGGCCCAGGAAGCCTTGGCCGATATCGAGGTCGAGGGCGTTTCCGGGGGTGGTCTGGTCAAGGTCACCATGAACTGCCGCCATGATGTGCGCCGTGTCTCCATTGATCCCAGCCTGCTGGAAGACGATAAAGAGATGCTGGAGGATTTGATTGCTGCTGCCTTTAACGATGCACAGCGCAAAGCCGAGGCCACCTCGCAGGAAAAAATGGCGGGCGTGACCGCTGGCCTGCCACTGCCTCCCGGTATGAAGTTTCCGTTCTGATGAACGAACCGCAGATCGCAGAGCCCGAACCTCTTCGGGCTCTGATCCAGGCTCTGCGTCGGCTACCCGGTGTGGGCGAGCGTAGCGCTCGCCGCATGGCCTACCATTTGTTGCAACACGATCTGGTAGGTGCCGACCAATTGAGCCGTGCGCTTGAACATGCCACGACAGCACTGCAGCACTGCCAGCGCTGCAATGGTTTCACCGTCCAGCCCATTTGTGAGACCTGTGCCAATCCCCGCCGTGATCCGGCGTTGTTGTGTGTGGTGGAGACCCCTGCCGATCAAAACATGATCGAGGCTACGCATGGCTATCGAGGCCTTTACTATGTCCTGATGGGGCGCTTGACGCCGCTGGAAGGCATAGGCCCGGACGCCTTGCAATTTGACCGCTTGCTAGAGCGAGCCGGTGATGGCCTGGTGCAGGAAGTGATACTAGCGACCAATTTCACCGCAGAGGGCGAAACCACTGCCCACCATCTGGCGGAGATGCTGACCAGCCAAGGTTTGAAAGTGACCCGTCTGGCCCGCGGTGTGCCAGCCGGAAGCGAGCTGGAATATGTGGACCCCAGCACCATTGCCTGGGCCTTGATGGAGCGTCGCGCCACTTGAACAGGTTTGACCGCGTAGCGGACAAGGGGGGTATCCCCCTTTTGTTTTTAGTATAAGTATCAAGCCTAAATAGTTAATGACCAACAACAAGAAGGGGATTGCCATGAAACTGACACGTCGTCATGCACTCAAACTGGTTGGAGCATCGGGGCTGGCCCTGTCGTTGCCGACGCTGGCCCGTGCACAGGAAGTGGAAAAAAAGAACATCACGATTGCCGTCGGTGGCAAGGCGCTGATTTATTACCTGCCTTTGTCCATTGCCGAGATCAATGGCTACTTCGAGGACGAAGGCCTTAAAGTCAAAGTGGCAGACTTTGCGGGTGGCTCCAAGGCTCTGCAGGCCGTAGTGGGTGGCAGTGCAGATGTGGTGTCTGGTGCGTTTGAACACACCATCAATCTGCAGTCCAAAGGCCAGTTCTACCGTGCCTTTGTGCAGCAGGGGCGCGCTCCCGCCATTGTTCTGGCTGTATCCAACAAAACGATGCCAGACTATAAGTCGCCGGCTGATTTGAAGGGCAAGAAAATCGGTGTCACCGCGCCGGGCTCCTCGACCAATATGATGGTCAATTTTTATCTGGAGCAAAACGGACTTAAGCCCTCGGATGTGTCCTTTATCGGTGTGGGCGCTGGCGCCGGTGCCGTTACCGCCATGCGTACGGGTCAGATCGATGCCATGGCCAATCTGGACCCCGTCATCGGCACCTTGCTCAAGGAAAACGAAGTGCGTGTCATCGCTGACACCCGTACCGTTGCCGATACCAAGGCCATTTTTGGCGGCAATATGCCCTCGGCCTGCTTGTACGCGTCGGAAGACTTCATCACTCAGAACCCGAAAACGGCCCAGGCTCTGGCCAATGCCATCGTGCGCGCCGACAAGTGGATCCAGGCCAATGATGCCGAAACCATTGCCAAGACGGTGCCCGCCTCCTATCTGTTGGGTGATGTGGAGCTGTACAAGCAGTGTCTGGATGCCAATAAGGAATCCCTCTCGCCCGATGGCCTGGTCGATGAAGACGGTCCTTCCACCGCCTTGAAGGCCCTGGCTGCGTTCGTGCCGAATCTGGACCCCGCCAAGATCGATATCAGCAAGATCTACACCAACGAATTTGCTGACAATGCCAACAAGAAGTACCCCAATGTCTGAAGCAGCACTTTCTTTAGAGAACATCAGCTGTGTGTTTGCATCCCGTGATGGCAAAGGTACATACACGGCTGTTCGTGACGCCAGCCTGAGCATTGCTCCAGGCGAGTTTGTCTCGGTGGTAGGCCCAACGGGCTGCGGCAAGTCCACGCTCCTGAACGTAGGGGCGGGCTTGCTGAGCCCTTCGTCGGGCGAAGTGCGCGTGTTCGGTAAACCTTTGCAAGGGGTGAATGAGCGTGCGGGCTATATGTTTCAGGGCGAAGCGCTGATGCCCTGGCGCAGTGCCGAGTCCAACGTAATGGCCGGACTGGAATTTGCCGGTGTTCCGCAAGATGAGGCCCGCGACCGTGCTCAGGTCTGGCTCAAGCGAGTGGGGCTGGGTGGCTTTGGTGATCGCTACCCGCATCAGATGTCCGGTGGTATGCGCAAACGCGTCATGCTGGCCCAGACCCTGATTCGGGACCCCGATATCATTTTGATGGACGAGCCGTTTTCGGCGCTCGACATCCAAACCCGCCAACTGATGGAAAACGAAGTGCTGGAGATCTGGATGGCGCAGCGTAAAGCGGTGCTGTTCATCACTCACGATCTGGACGAAGCCATTGCCATGAGTGATCGTGTGGTGGTGTTGTCGGCCGGGCCGGGCACGCATCCCATTGGCGAATTCCATGTCGATCTCCCACGTCCGCGTGACGTGGCCGAAGTGCGCAATGACCCCCGCTTTGTCGAATTGCATGCGGCGATCTGGGCCGTCTTGCGCGATGAGGTTCTCAAGGGTTATGCCCAGCAAAAGCGTGCCTGATATGTCTAAATCCTTTACTCGATCCAAGCTGGCCCTGCGCGCTTGGCAAATCTCACTGCTCATCGTTATTTTGTTGGCCTGGCATTTTCTGACGCTGGACCCCAAAGTTGCGTTTTTCTTTGGTCAGCCACTGGAAGTGGTCAAGGTGATCTGGGCCTGGTTTGTCACCAACGGTGATATTTACCTGCACCTGGGCGTGACCTTGAGCGAAACCCTGCTGGCTTTTGCCATTGGCACGATTGCCGGCCTGGCATGTGGCTTGTGGCTGGGTCTGTCACCCCGTGCAGCAGCCTTGCTGGACCCCTACCTGACGGCTGCCAACTCCATGCCGCGCGTCATTCTGGCGCCGATTTTCGGCATGTGGTTCGGTCTGGGGATCTGGTCCAAAGTGGCTCTGGCGGTGACGCTGGTGTTCTTCATCGTGTTCTTCAACGTGTACCAGGGTGTGCGTGAAGTCAGCTCCACGCTGCTGGACAATGCCCGCATGCTGGGTGCCAGCCGTCGTCAGTTGCTGCGCCACGTCTATATTCCTTCGGCTACCAGCTGGGTGTTTTCCAGCTTGCACACCTCGGTCGGTCTGGCTTTTGTGGGGGCTGTGGTGGGTGAGTACCTGGGTTCAGCCAGTGGGGTCGGCTATCTGATCCTGCAGGCAGAGGGCACACTGGATGTGAATACGGTGTTTGCCGGTATTGTGGTGCTGACCGTTTTCGCGCTGATTCTGGATGGGCTGGTCAGCGTGTTTGAGGATCGCCTGCTGGCCTGGCGGCCTCAGGGTGGTGGCACAGAAAAGCTCTGAGCGTTATGTTGCCAGTCCCTTGATGGATGTGGCGCTCCGCAAAAAACGGCTCCTGAATCAGGAGCCGTTTTTTTATCAAGGAGCCAGGCCGGCAAGTTGGCCAGGTCGATCAGACCGCCTGTGTCCGGATGTCAGGCTGAGCAGTCAGGTCCGCTGGCGCGCCTGCTGAATCAGGCTGTCGAGTTTGATGCCATCGGCAGTGAACTGGCGGATCCCTTCCGCCAGCTTTTCAGTGGCCATGGCATCCTGGTTCAATTCCGTGCGGAAGGCAATTTCGTTGCTGGCACGCCATTCGGGGGCCACCGCCTTGGCACGTGCCACATCCAGTACGGCAGGAACCTCGCCTTGAGCCGCAGCGAGCTGACCCAGCAGCTCGGGGCTGATGGTCAGCAGGTCGCAGCCGGCCAATGCCTTGATCTGGCCGACGTTGCGAAAGCTGGCTCCCATGATTTCCGTGGGGATATCGTAGGTTTTATAGTATTCGTAGATGCCGCGCACTGAGCGTACGCCAGGGTCGTTTTCGCCTTGGTTGGCGCTTTCGTCCCAGTCCGGGCCGGCGGCTTTCTTGAACCAGTCGTAGATACGGCCCACAAAAGGCGAGATCAGGGTGACTTTGGCCTGGGCGCAGGCAATGGCTTGCGGCAGGCAGAACAAAAGAGTCAGGTTGCAGTGGATGCCTTCGGCCTGAAGCGCGCGGGCGGCCTGAATGCCTTCCCAGGTACTGGCCAGCTTGATCAGCACCCGTTCGCGCGGCACACCGGCTTTTTCGTACAGCTGGATGATGTGACGGGCGCGCTCGACACTGGCCAGGGCATCGAAAGACAGACGGGCATCGACTTCGGTGGAAACACGACCGGGCACAATGTCCAGAATCTGACGGCCAAAGGCAACCAGCAGCAGATCGCTGGTTTCAGCCAGACTGGCGTGGGGGTGGTCGGCGATGACGCGCTCGAGCAAAGGGCGGTAGGTCGCCTGCTGGACCGCCTTCAGAATCAGGGAAGGGTTGGTGGTCGCATCGGTGGGGCGATAGGCACGCATCGCCTCAAAATCGCCGGTATCGGCCACTACGGTTGTGCACTGGCGCAGAGAGTCAAGCTGAGTAGTCATGTCTGTTACTAGTCCATCGCAAAGCCATCAAACCAATCAACTACTGTAGTCGATTTTCCATGTTTTCGTGCCTGGTTTCAGCGTTATTACCGATAAACTACCGGAAAAACTTGGTTTGAGCATATAATTAGAAGGTTTAATATTAATTTCAGAATCCGGGGTTTTTAACGTGCTGCCGTCTTTATTTCCTGAGGAGTCCCGCACTATCACTAGTGCCGTCCTAGCCCTGGCGGATGGAACCCTATTCAAAGGGGTGTCAATCGGTGCCGAGGGGCACTGTGTTGCTGAGATCGTTTTCAATACAGCCATGACGGGCTATCAGGAAATCCTGACAGACCCAAGCTACAGCGGTCAAATTGTTACGCTTACCTATCCGCACATCGGTAATACCGGTGTCAATCCCGAGGACTCCGAATCCACCAAAGCCCATGCTGCTGGGCTTGTTATTCGCGATTGTCCCGCCCGCCTGTCCAACTTCCGCTCCACCCAGTCCTTGCCCGACTACCTGAAAGCTCAGGGCGTTGTGGCCATCTCCGGTATCGATACCCGCAAGCTGACCCGCATCCTGCGCGAGAAAGGCTCCATGGGTGCCTGCATCCTGGTCGGTGACGATACCGAGCGCGCTTTGGAACTGGCTCGTTCTTTCCCTGGCCTGAAAGGTCAGGATCTGGCCAAGGTTGTGTCCACGGACAAGCCCTACAACTGGACTGAAGGTTCCTGGGAACTGGGCCAGGGTTTCTCCAAGCCTGAAGGCAGCCGCTTTCACGTCGTGGCGTACGACTTCGGCGTCAAGGCCAACATCCTGCGCCTGATGGCCGACCGTGGCTGCAAAGTGACGGTAGTGCCTGCCCAGACTCCCCTGGCCGACGTATTGGCGTACGAACCCGATGGCGTGTTCCTGTCCAACGGCCCGGGCGACCCAGAGCCTTGTGATTACGCAATCGAAGCGTGCAAGGGCCTGCTGGAGCGCAAGTTGCCTGTGTTTGGTATTTGCCTGGGTCATCAGATCCTGGGTCTGGCCGTCGGTGCCCAGACCTTGAAGATGAAAAACGGCCACCACGGTGCCAACCATCCTGTGCAGGAGCTGGCCAGCGGCCGCGTGTTCATCACCAGCCAGAACCACGGTTTTGCGGTGGATGCCACTACGCTGCCTGCCAATGCCAAGGTCACGCACATCTCTTTGTTCGACCAGAGCCTGCAAGGTTTCGAGTTGACGGATCGCCCCGCGTTTTGCTTCCAGGGTCACCCTGAAGCCACTCCCGGCCCGCGCGATATTGCCTCGCTGTTCGACAAATTCATCAGCCTGATGGCTGCTCACCAGGCCAATAAATAAATCGCACTATGCCAAAGCGTTCAGACTTAAAAAGCATTCTTATCATTGGCGCCGGCCCGATCATCATTGGTCAGGCCTGCGAATTCGACTACTCGGGCGCCCAGGCGTGTAAGGCCCTGAAGGCCGAGGGTTACCGGACCGTGCTGGTCAACAGCAACCCGGCCACCATCATGACGGACCCGGATACGGCCGACGTCACCTACATCGAGCCCATCACCTGGCAAGCGGTAGAGAAGATCATTGAAAAAGAGCGTCCCGATGCGCTCTTGCCCACCATGGGCGGTCAGACTGCGCTGAACTGCGCCCTGGACCTGGCCAAACATGGTGTGTTGGAAAAATTCGGTGTCGAGCTGATCGGCGCCAATGCCGCTGCAATCGAAAAAGCCGAAGACCGCCTGAAGTTCAAGGACGCCATGACCTCCATCGGTCTGGAGTCCGCCAAGTCCGGTGTGGCTCACAGCATGGACGAGGCCTGGGCGGTGCAAAAGCGTATTGCTGAAGAAATCGGCACAGCCGGTTTCCCCGTGGTCATTCGCCCCAGCTTCACGCTGGGCGGCACCGGCGGGGGCATTGCCTATAACCCTGAAGAATTTGAAACGATCTGCCGTCGTGGTCTGGAAGCATCGCCTACCAAGGAACTGCTGATTGAAGAATCCCTGCTGGGCTGGAAAGAGTTTGAAATGGAAGTGGTGCGTGACCGCGCCGACAACTGCATCATTGTGTGCTCCATTGAAAACCTGGACCCCATGGGTGTTCACACCGGCGACTCCATCACGGTGGCGCCTGCCCAAACCCTGACCGACCGCGAATACCAGATCATGCGGAATGCATCGATCGCTGTGTTGCGTGAAATCGGTGTGGATACCGGTGGGTCGAACGTGCAGTTTGCGGTGAACCCCGATAACGGCCGCATGATCGTGATCGAGATGAATCCGCGCGTGTCCCGCTCTTCGGCGCTGGCTTCCAAGGCAACCGGTTTCCCGATTGCCAAGATCGCTGCGCGTCTGGCGGTGGGTTACACCCTGGACGAGTTGCTGAACGAAATCACCGGCGGTGCTACCCCTGCGTCGTTCGAGCCAACCATCGACTACGTGGTTACCAAAGTGCCACGTTTCGCCTTCGAAAAATTCCCTCAGGCCGACTCGCGTCTGACCACTCAGATGAAGTCCGTGGGTGAAGTGATGGCCATTGGCCGCACGTTCCAGGAATCCTTCCAGAAAGCCCTGCGTGGCCTGGAAGTGGGTGTGGATGGCCTGAACCAGAAAACCACCGACCGCGAAAAACTGCAGATCGAATTGGGCGAGCCTGGTCCAGAGCGTATCTGGTATGTGGGCGATGCTTTCGCTCAAGGTCTGAGCCTGGACGAGGTTCACAATCTCACCAAGATCGACCCCTGGTTCCTGGCCCAGATCAAAGAGATCGTGGACATCGAACTGGCGCTGGAACAAAAGACGCTGGCCGATCTGGACCGCGAGACGCTGTTCGGTCTGAAGCGCCGTGGTTTCTCCGACCGTCGTCTGGCCTTCCTGCTCGATACGGTGGAATCGGAAGTGCGCAAGTTGCGTCACCAGTTGAATGTGCGTCCTGTCTACAAGCGTGTGGACACCTGCGCGGCTGAATTTGCCACCGACACGGCCTATATGTACTCCACCTACGAGGAAGAGTGCGAGTCCAATCCGTCGGACAAGAAGAAGATCATTGTTCTGGGTGGCGGACCCAACCGTATTGGTCAGGGTATTGAGTTTGACTACTGCTGCGTGCATGCCGCCCTGGCTTTGCGCGAAGATGGTTACGAAACCATCATGGTCAACTGCAACCCCGAAACCGTTTCCACCGACTACGACACGTCCGACCGTCTGTACTTCGAGCCTCTGACGCTGGAAGACGTGCTGGAAATCGTTCACATCGAAAAACCGGTCGGCACCATTGTTCAGTACGGTGGTCAGACTCCCCTGAAGCTGGCGCGTGCGCTGGAGGCCAACGGCGTGCCCATTATCGGCACCAGCCCTGAATCCATTGACGTGGCCGAAGACCGTGAGCGCTTCCAAAAGCTCTTGAACAAGCTGGGCCTGCGTCAACCGCCAAACCGTACCGCCCGCACTGAAGGCGAAGCGATCGCTCTGGCGGCCGAGATCGGTTATCCGTTGGTGGTGCGCCCAAGCTACGTTCTGGGTGGCCGTGCCATGGAAATCGTGCACGAGCAGCAAGACCTGGAGCGCTACATGCGCGAAGCGGTCAAGGTCAGCAATGACTCGCCCGTGCTGCTGGATCACTTCCTGAACAATGCCACTGAAGTGGACGTGGACTGTCTGGCTGACGGCGAGCGCGTCTTTGTGGGCGGGGTGATGCAACACATTGAGCAGGCAGGTGTCCACTCCGGCGACTCTGCTTGCAGCTTGCCCCCATATTCGCTCAGCGATGAAACCGTTGCAGAAATCAAGCGCCAGACTGCCTTGATGGCCAAGGCCCTGAATGTGAAGGGCTTGATGAACGTGCAGTTCGCCATTCAGGACGGCGACGTCTACGTGCTGGAAGTGAACCCGCGTGCCTCGCGTACCGTGCCGTTCGTGTCCAAGGCTACCGGCTTGCAACTGGCCAAGATCGCAGCTCGTGCCATGGCCGGTCAGACGCTGGCCGAGCAGGGTATTACCGAAGAAATCACGCCTCCTTACTACAGTGTGAAAGAAGCGGTATTCCCCTTCGTAAAGTTCCCTGGCGTGGACACTATTCTGGGACCTGAAATGAAGTCCACCGGCGAAGTCATGGGGGTTGGTACCTCCTTTGCCGAGGCCTTTGTGAAGTCGCAGATGGCAGCCAGCGTGAATCTGCCTGACGGCGGTCTGGCGTTCATCAGTGTGCGCGCTCAGGACAAACCGCAAGCGGTTGAAGTGGCTCGCGGCTTGATCTCACTGGGCTTCAAGGTGGTGGCGACCCGTGGTACGGCCAGCGCCATCGAACAGGCTGGTCTGGCGGTTCAGGTGGTGA
This sequence comes from Alcaligenes sp. SJTW-7, assembly GCF_047716895.1. Classification (NCBI taxonomy): domain Bacteria; kingdom Pseudomonadati; phylum Pseudomonadota; class Betaproteobacteria; order Burkholderiales; family Alcaligenaceae; genus Alcaligenes; species Alcaligenes sp. SJTW-7. The sequence goes on from NZ_CP136682.1 coordinate 954,930, forward strand.
ACAAGGTCACCGAGGGTCGTCCGCACATTGTGGATATGATCAAGAACGGGGAAGTTTCCCTGGTTATCAATACGGTTGAAGAGCGACGCAACGCCATTGTTGATTCGCGTACAATCCGTACACATGCCTTGGCTGCCAACCTGGCTTACTACACCACCATCGCGGGGGCTGTAGCGGCTGTGCAAGGCCTGCAGTATCTGCGTCATGGCGATGGCTTGAAGGTTTACGCGGTTCAAGAGCTGCACGCTCTGCTCGCGAAGCACTAAGTCGCTCCATGCTGGAAAGGCGCACCCTGGCGGTGCGCCTTTTTTGTTCTTGCCTCAGACAAGACCCGACCGTCGTCGTGTGACTGCACGCAGACTGCTTTAAGCCGGGCGTGGAAGTTTTCTTCTTTGGAGATCGTGTCGTGAAATGGTTCATTCTTGCCTTATTCATTGTGTGTACGATTGTCGTGCACTTCAGGGGTCGAGTCAGGCACCGCTTTTCCCGGCAGTTGCTGGACCATTCCACTTTCACGGCGCCGTTGAATGTGTTTATGTATGGCTTTTCGGCGGTACCGAATCAGCCCTATCTGGACCTGAAACATTTCCCGGAACTTAACAAACTGCTGGAACACTGCGATGAGATTCGCGCCGAGGCCCAGCACTTGTTTGGCGAAGGCCACATCAAGGCTTCGGACAAGTACAACGATGCAGGCTTTAACTCTTTTTTCAAAACCGGCTGGACGCGCTTTTACCTGAAGTGGTATGACGCCGATCATCCCTCGGCGCGCGAGCTGTGCCCGGTAACCACCAGCTTGCTCAAGGATATTCCCTCGATCAAGGCGGCCATGTTTACTTCTTTGCCGCCGGGCGCGCGCTTGCCGCGACACCGGGACCCCTACGCCGGTTCCTTGCGTTTTCACATGGGCTTGATGACACCCAATAGTCCTGACTGCTACATCGATGTGGATGGCCAGACCTATTATTGGCGTGATGGTGAAGCCGTCGTCTTTGATGAAACCTTTATTCATTACGCAGAGAACAAGACGGATCAGAACCGCATTATCCTGTTTGCCGATATTGAACGCCCCATGCGTTATCGCTGGGCACAGGCGGTCAATCACGCGGTAGGCGGGTTTTTGCTGCGTGCGGCGGCTGCCCCGAATCAGGAAGGCGACCGCACCGGCGGGATCAACCGCATCTTTGGCACGGTCTATGCGGTTCGTCGCTTTGGCAAGGCCATAAAGAAGAAAAACGAAACTCTGTACTACGTGCTCAAGTGGTTGCTGGTACTGGGCATTGCTGCCTTGATCTTCCTGTAAAGCGCGGGTACAGCCTTATGCAGACGGTCTTTATCACGGGTGCCAGCAGCGGTTTGGGTAAAGCGCTGGCGCAGCAGTACGCGGCTCAAGGCGCTTGCCTGGGTTTGCTTGGGCGGCGGCAGGAAGCACTCCAGGCGCTGGCTGACAGCCTGCCGGGCGAACATCGTATTTATGTTGCCGATGTCCGCGACAGGGAGGCTTTGCATCAGGCTGCCCAGGACTTTTTGCAGTTCACGGGCCAGAGAATTGACGTGGTTATTGCCAGTGCGGGGATCAGTGCGGGGACTTTGACGGAAGAAACGGAAGACTTTGCTGTATTCAAGGCCATTGTGGAGACAAATCTGCTGGCGATGGTGGCAACCTTTGAACCGTTTATCAGCACCATGAAAACGGCAGGCAAGGGCTCATTGGTCGGTATTGCCAGCGTGGCGGGTATTCGTGGGTTGCCCGGTGCGGGTGCGTACAGCAGCTCCAAGGCTGCGGTTATCGCTTATTGCGAAAGCTTGCGTCTGGAGTTGTCGCCTTACGGCGTGTCCGTCGTGACAATTACGCCTGGTTATATCCGCACGGCCATGACGGCCCATAATCCTTACGCCATGCCTTTCTTGATGCCGGCCCAAGACTTTGCCCGCAAAGCCCGCAAGACCATTGAGCAGGGTGTTTCCTACCGGGTTATTCCTTGGCAAATGGGGATTGTGTCGCGGCTGATGCGTCTTTTGCCTGACTGGCTCTACGACCGTCTTGCGCGCGGGGCTCCTCGCAAGCCACGGCTGAACAACAAGGCCTGATCACCTTCCTCTGGCTGCTGCCTGGCGCTACCGAGGCCTGGTGGTGGCTCAGGCTTGCTCGTCCAGCGCCGTATTCAGATGAGGCAGTTGCCCCCATTGCGTGCAGGTCCAGTTCAGGCCCTCATCAATATTGAAGAAGTTCAAACTGGTATTCAGAATGGCATGAGTGCGTTTGGCATTGAGTGCCTGTTGGTTCAGTTTTCGCCAGACCATATCAATGACGCCACCATGGGCGAAGACCAGCAGGTTCTTGCCGGCATGTGTCTGGGACAGCGTCTCAAAGCAGTCCAAAACCCGGGTTTGAAACTGGCGCAGTGATTCGCCGCCTTCTACCGCATAATCAATATCAACCGTGTCGTCGGGCTGGTCGGGACCATGTCGGCCTGCCGCATCCCAGGCCTGACCTTCCAGTTTGCCAAAGCCACGCTCGCGCAATCCGGGCAGCCGCTCAATGGCGATGTCCCAGTGCTGACAGGCTATCTCGGCGGTTTCCCAGGCGCGTTGCAGATCACTGCTGATGACGGCGTCCACGGACTGTTGAAATGCCGGAGAGCTCAGGTAACTGTGCAGGGCCCGGGCCTGCTCCCGCCCGGTCTCGTTCAGGGCGATATCCTGCCAGCCCTGTAAGCGACGTACAGCGTTCCAGGCGGTTTCACCGTGGCGGATCAGACAAATAGACGTACTCATGCTTGCGGCCATTATTCAGGTAGGGAATCTGACTGCCAAAGGCAGGCTGATTCGCTATTGTAACGGGCCGGTCAAGCACAAGCAGATAGAGAGGGTATATACCGCATATAGCCTGAGGATGGAGGCAGAAACCGTGGTGAAACCTGCTTCTGCTTGGTCCAACGTGGTGTTTATCGCGTGCAGCCTTATTTTCAGGTGCCTTGTTGGGTCTTTCACGTTTAAAATCATGCCTCAATGAATCCGCCGGTGCTTCTGGAAGCGCTGGTGCGAGCGTAGGCCGAATTCAGCGGTATTTCTTTATTCCTTTTCTGGAACCCTCTATGTCTCAGTCTTACTTTCCGCGTTGGCGCCGTGTGTCCGGTAGCGAACCGGGTGCGGTTGTGCAACCTGACGAGTGTCTGGCAACGCCGCAAAACATTGCGATGGGCGCCCAGCACGTGGTGGCCATGTTCGGTTCCACCATTCTGGCCCCCTTGTTGATGGGCTTTGATCCCAACTTGGCTATTTTGATGTCGGGTATTGGCACCCTGATCTTTTTCGTGTTTGTAGGTGGCCGCGTCCCCAGTTACCTTGGGTCCAGTTTTGCGTTTATTGGTGGGGTGATTGCGGTGACCGGTTATGCCGGTAGCGGTCCCAATCCCAATATTGGTGTGGCTCTCGGGGCCATTATCATCTGCGGTCTGGTCTATACGCTGATCGGTGCGCTGGTCTGGGTATTTAATGCGCGCACTCACGGTGGCGCGGCACGTCTGATCAACCAGTGGATGCCGCCAGTGGTTACCGGCTCCATTGTGGCCGTGATTGGCCTGAATCTGGCACCCATTGCTGCCAAGGGCGCCATGGGTGCCGGTACTTTTGATTCCCTGATGGCTTTGATGACGGTGCTGTGTGTGGGCGGGATTGCCGTCTATACGCGGGGTGTGGCTCAGCGCCTGTTGATTCTGGTGGGTCTGCTTCTGGCCTGCGTGCTGTATTGGCTGTTCACCAACGTGATGGGCTACGGCACCCCGATCAATTTCGCGCCGGTTGCCCAGGCGGCCTGGTTGGGCCTGCCCACCTTCTCCACGCCCGTATTTCAGGCGCACGCCATGACCGTGATTGTGCCGGTGGCCATTATTCTGGTGGCCGAGAACCTGGGTCACATCAAAGCCGTGAGTGCCATGACGGGCCAGGATCTGGACGGTTATCTGGGGCGAGCTTTTGTGGGAGATGGGGTGGCCACTATGCTGTCCGGCTCGGTAGGGGGAACCGGAGTCACCACGTACGCTGAAAATATTGGTGTCATGGCGGCCACGCGCATTTACTCGACGCTGGTATTTGCCTTTGCCGCGGTGATTGCGATTTTTCTGGGCTTCTCGCCCAAATTCGGTGCTGTCATTCAATCCATTCCCGGTCCGGTGCTGGGGGGCATGTCCATCGTCGTGTTTGGTCTGATTGCGATTGCCGGTGCCCGTATCTGGGTGGTGAACCAGGTGGACTTCAGCGATAACCGCAACCTGCTGGTCGCCGCGGTCACGCTCATCCTGGGGGCCGGTAACTTCTCCTTGCAGTTTGGCGTGATCCGGCTCGATGGGATCGGCTGTGCCACCTTTGGCGCCATTTTGCTCCACGCCTTGTTGCGAGGTTCTGGCCGAAACAAGGGCTAGTCGCCCGTAGAGCCAATCCCTTTTGCTGTGGCCCTCAGCGGCCCGGCAAACTCCCTGACCGGTGAGATGGCCAGCCTTCCCGCTTCTCAGACCTCTGTTTTTTTACACAGGGGTTAGAGGGGCTTGCTATTTTCAGGCAGTTTGCCGACAATAGATCTCACACCCCGGTTCTTCGCGGGGTTTTTTTCTGCCGCGGAAGTTCTCCGTGATGGAAAAGCCTTATTGGGGCAGTCGGCAGCTTAAGGCCTGGGCAGTGTGTTTGATGTACGCTGCACGGTCGGCAGGGCTTTCAGGTCAGCCGATCCGGCCTGTTTGATTGTTTGCCCCATCATCGTTATCCCCCTATCTTCCAGGCGCTCCTGCTACGGAGCGTCTTTTACTTGTTGAGCAGGAATACTATGTCTGCGATCCCATTGACTGCGCAGGGCGCACAACGTTTGCAAGTCGAATTACACCGCCTCAAGACGGTGGAACGTCCGGATGTGATTAACGCCATCGCTGAGGCGCGAGCACAAGGCGATTTGTCCGAGAACGCCGAGTATGATGCCGCGCGTGAGCGCCAGGGCTTTATCGAGGGGCGGATCGCCGAACTGGAAGGCACCTTGTCCAACGCCCAGATTATCGAGCCTGCCGCCCTGGAAGCCGATGGTCGCATCGTGTTTGGCGCCACGGTTGAAATCGAGGACCTGGAGTCAGGCAATACAGTGACTTACCAGATTGTGGGTGATGTTGAAGCGGATATCCGCGCCAACAAAATCTCCATCTCCAGCCCTGTCGCGCGCGCCCTGATCGGCAAGAGCGAGGGCGATGTGGTTGAGGTCAAGGCGCCAGCCGGCATTCGTGAATACGAAATCCTGTCGATCAAATACATTTGATCGGGCGTTGAGCGGCGGGTTTATCCCGCTGCTGCTGACTGCACGCAAAAGAAAGGCCCCTGTACATTGTGCCGGGGCCTTATAATTTACGGGCGCTTAGCGTTTGCCCGAACCGCCCAGTCCACGACGGGCGCCAGCTCGCAAGGACATGGCACTGCCCGGACGACTGGTGCTACGACGTGGCGCAGCAGCCGGTTTGACTGCGGTGAACTTCTGAACGCTGCGCGGGGCGGCCGAGGCTTTTTTCTCCTGGGTGCTGCTGCGTTCAGCCTTCATTTCCGCACGGCGAGCCCGTTCGGTGCTGCGTGTGCGTTGGACGCCGGATGCGGCCAGTTTCTTGGGCGTGTAAGGCTCCGAGGGCTTACGCACCGCGCGAGTAGGTTTTTCGATGGGCGCTCCCAAAACAGGGGGGCGTTCAATATTGGGTCTGTAGATCGTCAGGATTTTGCCCAGATGGTGAATAGGGGCAGCATCGAGCGCATCGCAGATTTGTTCTAACATGGTCAGACGAGCCTGACGGTCATCACCGGCCACGCGAATCTTGATGAGTTGGTGGGCTTGCAGGTGGACGGTGATTTCTTTGAGCACAGCGTCAGTCAGGCCATTGTCTCCAATCAGGACAACTGGGCGCAAAGCGTGAGCAGCAGCACGAAGGTCGCTGCGCTCATGAGGTGTAAGGTTGAGTTTTGGCATAAAGAGATTGTACGGGAATGGCCAAGAAAAAATTCTCTAAAGAGTGGGTTCAGCAGCATATAAATGACCCCTACGTCAAATTGGCGCAACAAAAGGGGTATCGTGCGCGTGCGGCCTTCAAGCTCAGTGAAATATTGGATCTGGAGAGGATTCAGGTTCAGGGCAAGGTCGTGGTGGACCTGGGGTCGACGCCGGGCAGTTGGTCGCAACTGATACGTGAACGCATGGTCGGCCCCGGCGGTGTGCTCAATGGTCGCATTATCGCACTGGATATATTGGAAATGGAACCCATTGCCGGGGTGGAATTCATGCAAGGCGATTTTCGCGAAGACTCGGTGCTGGCGCAGTTGCAGGATTCTTTAAAAGGCGCTGCAGTAGATCTTGTGATTTCGGATATGGCCCCCAACTTGTCTGGTGTGGCATCGGCCGATTCCGCCCGCATCCAGCATTTATGCGAGCTGGCGCAGGAATTTGCCTTGCAGCATCTGACCGATGAGGGTGTCTTGATTGTCAAAGCCTTCCATGGCAGCGGGTTTTCCCAGATCGTGGAATCTTTCAAACAGAATTTTGTCAGAGTCGTCGAGCGTAAACCCAAGGCTTCGCGCGATAAATCCGCCGAAACCTTTCTCGTTGCCCGTGGTGTAAAGCGCAGGTAATTTATGACTTGCCGGTCCTTGAATCGGGTAGAATGAACTATGTATGGCGCTTGTTCAGCTATGTGTAAGCATATCGGACAAGTTATCGCAATCGCAGGAGATTGGCTTTGAACAATTCGTTTTCCAAAGTCGCGATCTGGATGGTTATTGCGCTGGTGCTGTTTACTGTTTTCAAGCAGTTTGACGGCCGGCCGCCAGCCACTGATGGCGTCACTTACACGCAATTCATGAATGATGCCCGTTCCGGACGCATCAGCAAGGTGGATATTCAGGGTGATACCCTGCATGTCACGCCGGATTCCGGTCGCAGCTACACGCTGACGTCCCCCGGTGACCTGTGGATGGTCCCTGAACTGGTGAAATCCGGTGTGCAGGTATCGGGCAAGGCCCGTGAAGAGCCTTCCTTCCTGACCAGCCTGTTCATCTCCTGGTTCCCCATGCTCCTGTTGATTGGTGTGTGGGTGTTCTTCATGCGCCAGATGCAAGGTGGTGGCAAGGGCGGGGCGTTTAGCTTTGGTAAATCGCGTGCCCGTTTGCTGGACGAGAACTCCAACCCCGTGACCTTTGCTGACGTAGCCGGTTGCGACGAAGCCAAGGAAGACGTACAGGAGCTGGTGGACTTTCTGCGTGATCCAAGCCGCTTTCAGCGTCTGGGTGGTCGCATTCCTCGCGGCATCCTGATGGTCGGCTCGCCCGGTACCGGTAAAACCCTGTTGGCCCGTGCCATTGCGGGTGAGGCCAAAGTGCCGTTTTTCAGCATTTCCGGTTCGGACTTCGTGGAAATGTTTGTCGGTGTGGGTGCTTCTCGCGTTCGCGACATGTTCGAAACCGCCAAGAAGCAATCGCCTTGCATTATCTTTATCGACGAAATTGATGCTGTCGGCCGTCAGCGTGGTGCTGGCCTAGGCGGTGGCAACGACGAACGCGAACAGACACTGAACCAGTTGCTGGTTGAGATGGACGGTTTTGAAACGGGCCAGGGTGTGCTGGTGATTGCCGCTACCAACCGTCCTGACGTGCTGGACCCCGCTTTGCTGCGTCCAGGCCGTTTCGACCGCCAGGTCGTTGTCGGTCTGCCTGACATCCGTGGTCGCGAGCAGATTCTGAAAGTTCACATGCGTAAAGTGCCTTTGGCACCCAACGTGGACGCTGTGGTGCTGGCTCGCGGTACGCCCGGTTTCTCCGGCGCCGATCTGGCCAACCTGGTCAACGAAGCCGCCCTGTTTGCAGCGCGCCGTAACGGTCGCACCGTGGATATGCAGGACTTCGAGCGCGCCAAGGACAAGATCATCATGGGTGCAGAACGTCGCACCATGATCATGCCCGAGGAAGAGCGTCGCAATACGGCCTACCACGAAGCGGGTCACGCGCTGGTGGCTTGCATGCTGCCCAAGACAGACCCGGTTCACAAGGTCACGATCATCCCTCGTGGTCGTGCCCTGGGCGTCACCATGCAATTGCCGGAAGGTGATCGTTACAGCATGGACAAAGAGCGCCTGTTGAACATGATTGCCGTGCTGTTTGGGGGACGTATTGCTGAAGAAGTGTTCATGAATCAAATGACCACTGGCGCGTCGAACGACTTTGAGCGGGCTACGCAGATTGCTCGCGACATTGTGACGCGCTACGGTATGACCGACTCCCTGGGCCCGGTTGTCTACGCCGAAAACGAAGGTGAAGTGTTTCTGGGTCGTAGTGTGACCAAGACCACGCACGTATCCGAAGCCACCATGCAGAAAGTGGATTCCGAAATCCGCAAGATCATCGATGAGCAGTACGCTGTTGCGCGCAAGCTGATCGAGGACAATAGCGACAAGATGCATGCCATGGCCAAGGCTTTGCTGGAATGGGAAACCATTGATGCCGATCAGATCGACGACATCATGAAAGGTTTGCCGCCACGGGCGCCACACGTGCCCAACAGCAATGACAACACGCCTTCCGATGGCGCCACGCCTCCCGCAGCGGGTCCCAGCCCAGCGGATGACAAAGGTGCCGCGGCGTCAACGCCCGTTGCTTAACTTACTTACCTAGGCCACGCCTATTTCATGAATTACCCTGAGTGGTCTTGTGGGCGCTTCCAGTTTGGGCTGGAGCGCCCTTTGGTTATGGGGATTGTGAATGTCACCCCAGACTCCTTTTATGATGGCAATACTCACAATGACTTGCCTCGGGCGCTGGACCACGCCCGTCAATTAATCGCCGAAGGCGCAGACATTCTGGATATCGGTGGCGAGTCCACTCGCCCTGGTGCCGAGCCCGTTTCCCTGGAACAAGAACTTGAGCGTGTGATTCCTCTGATCGAGGGCCTGCGCGAGAGTGGTGTGGCTTTGTCGGTGGACACCTTCAAGCCAGAGGTCATGCGTGCCAGCCTGGCTGCCGGTGCCGATATGATCAATGACATCTACGCCTTGCGCATGCCCGGCGCCATCGAGGCTGTCCGGGACTCGGGTTGCGGCCTATGCGTCATGCATATGCAGGGCGAACCGAGAACCATGCAAGAGCAGATTCACTATGATGATGTTGTCGTTGATGTACGTCATTTTTTGCAACAACGATGTGACGCCTTAGTAAGCGCAGGCATTGAATCCAAGCGTATCATGCTGGATCCCGGCTTCGGCTTTGGTAAAACAGCAGCCCACAACTATCAGTTGTTACGTGGTTTGCAGCAGGCGGCAGTACCTGGTTACCCCTGGTTGATCGGTTTGTCGCGTAAATCCATGATTGGCCATGTCACGGGAAAACCCGCCAGTGAGCGTTTGATTGGCAGTCTATCGGCAGCCCTTGCCTGCGTGGCGCGGGGCGCAAAAATTGTCCGTGTCCATGATGTAGCCGCCACGCGCGAAGCGTTGGATGTGTGGAATGCGGTTGAATGTGGAGTCTCTGAATGAGCGATCGTAAATATTTCGGCACCGATGGTGTCCGCGGTGAAGTAGGTGGTCCAACCATTAACCCGGAGTTCGCCTTGCGTTTGGGTTACGCAGCTGGACAAGTGCTGGCCGCCCAGTACGAGGGTAGCGGTCGCCCCACTGTTGTAATTGGCAAGGACACGCGGATTTCCGGCTATATGCTGGAATCGGCGCTGGAAGCGGGCTTGTCGGCTGCTGGTATCGACGTCTTGCTGGCAGGGCCTGTGCCTACGCCTGCGGTGGCGTATCTGACACGTACGCTGCGTCTGGCAGCCGGTATCGTAATCTCCGCCTCGCACAATCCGTACTACGACAATGGCATCAAATTTTTCTCCGCTCAAGGCACCAAGTTGCCGGACGAGGTCGAGTTGAAGATTGAGCAGGCCATTGACCAGCCCATGCATTGGGTCAAGTCCGAGTCCTTGGGGCGTGCCCGCCGTCTGGCCGACTCGGCCGGCCGCTATATCGAATTTTGCAAGAGCGCTTTTCCCAATGACCTGAACCTGGATGGGCTGCGGATTGTGGTGGATGCGGCGCACGGTGCGGCTTACAACATTGCTCCGCATGTGTTTCGCGAGCTGGGTGCAGAGGTAATTGCCGTGGGCGTGCAGCCCGATGGCTTTAACATCAACCAGGAAGTGGGCGCTACCTATCCCGAGAAGCTGGCCGAAGAGGTGCGCAAGCATGGCGCTGATCTGGGTATCGCACTGGATGGCGACGCCGACCGTCTGCAGATGGTTGACTCGCAAGGGCGCATCTACAATGGTGACGAACTGTTGTATCTAATTGTTGCGGATCATCTGCAGACTCAGCCCGTTAAAGGGGTCGTGGGCACGCTGATGACCAACCTGGGTTTCGAGAAGAAGATGCAGGAACTGGGCGTGGAATTTGCCCGTGCCAAAGTGGGCGACCGCTATGTGCTGGAACTGATGCAGCAGAAAGGGTGGGTTTTCGGTGGCGAAAGCTCGGGTCATTTGTTGTGTCTGGAATGGCACACAACGGGCGATGGCATCATTGCCGCCCTGCAGGTCCTGACCGCTCTGTGTCACAGCGGCAAGAGCCTGCCTGAATTGACCCAAGGCCTGAAGATGTATCCGCAGATCATGGTTAACGTTCCTTTACAGCCCGGTCAGGACTGGAAGAACCATGCTGGTTTGCAACAAGCTACCCGAGAAGTCGAAGAAATGCTGGGCGATCGCGGTCGTGTGCTGATACGCGCCTCGGGCACCGAACCCAAGCTGCGTCTGATGGTGGAAGCAGAACAAACCGAGCTGGCTCAAGCAGGCATTGATACCTTGCTTGCAGTAGATTTAATGAAATAGTAATGTGGCTATCAAATACCTGAAACATTGTTTGTGCATGATGCACGAAAGTGTTTGGAGTCATCACGATGCTAAATCTTGAGCGCGAACGTACTGAAGTGGATTGGGGAAATACTTGGGCGGGTCATACTGTAGGAGGCTTGGCCTTGCGTCTGGCGCGCACCCAGGCCGAGCTCGAATGCCTTCAGCGCTTGCGTTTTCAGGTTTTCACTCAGGAAATGAACGCAGTCTTTCCAGACCAGCACAATGGTCTGGATATAGATCGCTTTGATCCCTGGTGCGAGCATTTCATGGTTACCGAGCCCGAAGAAAATCGGGTTGTCGGTACTTATCGCTTGCTCACCCCTGAAAATGCCTATAAAGCGGGCGGCTATTACTCAGAGTCCGAATTTGATATCAGTGCCCTGGATGGGCTGCGTCCCAGCCTGGTTGAGGTGGGGCGCTCCTGCATCCACCCCGACTATCGCAACGGGTCGGCCATCATGATGTTGTGGGGTGGTATTGCGGCATTGACACGGGTGGGGGGCTATCGCTATTTGCTGGGCTGCGCCAGCGTCAGCCTGCGCGATGATGGTGTTACGGCAGCCGAAGTCTGGCGTGTGGCCCAAAAGTCCATGCAGGACAATCCGCAGCTCCCTCGTGTGCAACCCTTGAACCGCTACCCGGTCGAGCGTTTGAACAGCGATTTGCCGGCGCGCATCCCCCCGCTGATCAAAGGATATTTGAAGCTGGGTGCCACCATTTGTGGTGAACCGGCCTGGGACCCCGATTTCAATACGGCGGACTTTCCCGTCCTGCTGGATCTGGAGGCCATGGACGAGCGCTACAAACGTCATTTTGGTCTGGTCTAGGCCGGGTCGGCTCCAAGCTGTTTGAGACGGGCCGGGGTTGCTTGCCTGGATTTGAAAAAACCCCCGAAAGTTGGATGACGATCCGACTTTCGGGGGTTTTTTTGAGTGGGCGGGCCGACGGGACCCCACAGACTTTTGACTTTGTTCCGGGCAGCAATCCCGATCCACCGTGGTGACTGTCTGGCCGTGTCTGGGCAGGGGCCGGGCGGCAAGGTGCTTAGACTAACTCCAGGCTCAGGTCATTGATGTCACTTTGCCAGGCTTGGACTTCAGCCTGCAAGGAGGCCTGCGTCAAAGGGTGATTGGCCATCCAGTCGTGATCGACATGAATCAGGACAGTTTTGCCACGGGCTTCCAGTCTGAGCGGCAACGTCTCTCTGTCCTCCCGGCGACGCATGAGCATGACCGCCAGGCGCAGGCTCAGTAAAGTCAGCCACCAGGCATTGGTGCTTTCAAAACGCTTCAGCTTGCCCAGCTTGCCTTGGTGACCCAAGCTCAGGAAACTGAGCAAGGCCTGGTCATCGTTGGAAAAGCCGGGCATATCGGCATGTTCCAGTACGTAAGCGGTGTGCTTGTGATAATCGGCATGCGCGATGCTCAGGCCCACTTCATGCAGATCGGCGGCCCAGCCCAACTGGCGTTGCAGCTCCTGAACTTCGGGCGTATCGGGCAGTTTCAACTGGTCGAAAAACTGCAGGGCGGCATCGTGAACCCGGTGAGACTGGCGCGTATCTACCTGATAACGCTTCATCATCTGCTGAACAGTCTGGTCGCGTTGATCGTGCTCTGATTCGCGCCCGAGCATGTCGTAGAGAACCCCTACTCGCAAGGCTCCTTCGCCGGGCAGCATCTGGCGGATCTTAAGCTCCTGAAAGGCGGCCATCATGATGGCCAGACCTGCTGCCAGTACCGGCGCGCGGTGCGGCTTGATGCCGCTCAGGTTGCGCATGTCCACCTTGCCATCCTGGATCAGGCGTTTGCGCAGCAATTCCATGCCTTCCAGGGTGATGCCCTTTTTGGACATGCCATTTTCCTGCAGGATGGCGATCAGTCCCTTGGCGGTGCCCGAGGAGCCGTAAGCTTCCTGCCAGCCAGTTTTGCGGTACTGACGCGTGATCCCTTCCAGTTCCCGGCGTGCCGCCAGAATGGCATGGCTCATGCGTTCTTCGGTAATGAGGCCGTCCGCAAAGAATTTGTCGGTGTAGCTGACACAGCCCATATAAAGCGACGACAGCAGCAAGGGCTTGAGACCTTTGCCAATAATGACTTCTGTCGAACCGCCACCAATATCAATCATCAGGCGGCGATTGGGGGAAGGGGGCAGCTCGTTGCTGATCCCCGAGAAAATCAGTCGGGCCTCTTCGTGGCCGGAGATGACCTCGATGGGAAAGCCAAAGGCTGCTTCGGCAGCGGGCAGCACTTCGCTCAAATTGCGTGCAACCCGAAAGGTGTTGGTGGCAACGGCACGAACACGATTGGGGTGAAAGCCGGCCAGGCGTTCGTTAAAGCGTTTCAGGATGACTACCGCACGTTCAATGGCATCGGGGCTGATGTACTTGTCGGGGCCCATGCCGGCGGCGAGTCGGACAGATTCGTTAAGGCGGTCAATGGTGTAGATCTGGGCATGACCGTTGTGCTGAACCACACGTCCAATGGATAAACGAAAGCTGTTGGAGCCCAGGTCCACAGCGGCAAGAAGTTGTTCCATGAGGCATCGCTCGGGATGATTACTGTGCGATTATAAGGACATTAATCATGGCTTTTGTTACATAAACAGGAAAATTAAGAAAAGTTAGCTTAAACCTGTGGGGAAGGCGATAGCCGGTCGTCTCTTTTGCTAGGCAGGCGTGAGTGGCACCCGGATGGCATCTGGGTCATAGAGCTGTAACATTCATGTAGTAAAAGTCTGACACTCCCCTCTTTTTTGGCTTTTTAACGACCTCACCATGCTGCCTTCCCCAGATTCAACCTTGCTAAACCGTGAGTTGTCCTTGCTCAAGTTCAATGAGCGAGTGCTGGCCATGGCCGAAAACCCAACTACGCCTTTGCTGGAGCGCTTGCGCTATATCTGTATTGTCAGTTCGAACATTGACGAGTTTTTCGAAATTCGCATCTCCAGCCTGAAAGAGCAGATTTTGCAGAATCCTCATCAAGTGGGGGATGACGGGTTTTTGCCTCAACAGGCGTTTGACAAGGTGCAGGCGGCCGCCCATCAACTGGTTGAGAAGCAAAACGATTTGTTGATGGACGATGTATTGCCAGCACTTATGGAGGAGGGCATTGGCTTACTACTGACCGCGCTATGGACACCGGCCCAGCGCGAGTGGGCTTATCAGACTTTTTTGCGTGATGTCATGCCTTTGCTCACGCCGATTGGCCTGGACCCGGCCCATCCCTTTCCCCGTGTCTATAACAAAAGCCTGAACTACATTGTGGAGCTCAGTGGCGAGGATGCTTTTGCCCGCAGCGGCACCATTGCCATTGTGCAGGCCCCCCGTGCCCTGCCGCGGGTAATCCGGGTCCCCGACGATATAGCGGGGATTCCTCAGGGCTATATGCTCTTGACCTCCCTGATCAGTGTATTTGTGGGGGAGCTGTTTCCCGGTATGGATGTAAAGGGCTGTTATCAGTGGCGGGTTACGCGCAACAGTGATCTGTTTGTGGACGAAGAAGAGGTCACCAATTTGCGCGCCGCCCTGCAAGGCGAGCTGTCGCAACGCAACTTTGGTGCAGCGGTACGCCTGGAAATTGACCGCTCCATGCCCGAGCGCCTGGAGCGCTTTTTGCAAAGCGAGTTTTCGCTGGATGTCCCTGATACCTACCGAGTCAGCGGCCCGGTCAACCTGACCCGTTTGATGCAGCTGTGCAATGTGCCGGATCGCCCTGATCTTCTGTTTCCGGATTACCGCGCTCCGATTCCTGCGCCTTTTGATTCAACGTTTGAGTCTCCGGCCCAGTTTTTCGAGGCGATTTCCCGCAAGGATCAGTTGCTGCACCATCCCTACCAGTCATTTCAGCCTGTCTTGAGCTTTTTGCGGGCTGCCGCAGCGGACCCGGCTGTGGTGGGTATCAAGCAGACCATTTATCGTACCGGTGAAGACTCGGAACTGATGAACATTCTCCTGTCGGCTGCGCGTGCAGGCAAGGAGGTGACGGTGGTGGTCGAGCTCATGGCCCGCTTTGATGAGCAGACCAATATCAATTGGGCGGCCAAGCTGGAAGAGGTGGGCGCGCATGTCAGTTACGGGGTGGTGGGGCACAAAACCCATGCCAAAATGGCGCTGGTCCTGCGTCGTGAAGCAGGAGCCATCCGTCGCTATGGCCATTTGGGGACGGGAAACTATCATCCACGTACCGCTCGCCTGTATACGGACTTCGGTTTGCTGACCGCCAATCAGGAAGTTTGCGAGGACATGGACAAGGTGTTTTCCATGCTGACCGGTCTGGGCGCCTGGCGTCCCTTAAAGCGCTTGCTGCAGTCGCCCTTTACCCTGCACGACAGCATGATGGACCGGATTCAGGCCGAAACCGAGCGCGCGTTGGCAGGCAAGAAAGCCCGTATCATGGCCAAGATGAATTCCTTGCTGGAGCCCAAGATCATTCAGGCGCTCTATGACGCCAGCCAGGCAGGGGTCAAGGTGGATCTGATTGTGCGTGGCGCTTGCGCGCTGCGTGCCGGCGTAAAGGGCTTGTCGGAGAACATCCAGGTGCGTTCGATTATCGGACGCTTTTTGGAGCACTCACGGGTTTTCTATTTCTACAATGGTGGGCAGGAAGAAGTCTTTATTTCTTCGGCCGACTGGATGGACCGAAACTTCTTTCGCCGGGTCGAACTGGGTGTGCCCGTACTGGATCGCAGCCTGAAAAAGCGGGTGATTGCCGAAGCCTTTACCTACGCCTTGCGCGACAATCAATTGTCCTGGAAGGCCAGCCCGGACGGGACGTATAACCGTATTCGCAGCCGTGGGGCGCCATTTAACCTGCACCAGAACCTGATGCAACGACTGGGTGCTGGATGAAATACAGACTGTCATGAACATGTCATATAGCCTGTTTATGATGACGTTACATACAGGGTGGGCCTGTCTTCTGACTATCATCAAGAGGATTTCTCGATGTTAAAACGTGTATTCAACAAGGTAAGTATTGCTCTGGCGTTCAGCGCTTTTGCGGCCACTGCCACAGCTGCAGACGTCACCGGTGCGGGTGCGTCGTTCCCTTACCCAATCTATGCCAAATGGGCGGCTGAATACGCCAAGCAAACCAATAACCGCGTCAACTACCAGTCGATTGGTTCGGGTGGTGGTCAGCAGCAGATTATTGCCAAGACGGTGGATTTCGGTGCTTCGGATGACCCGATGAAGGTCGAGACGCTGGAAAAAGAAAACCTGTTGCAGTTCCCCGCCGTCATCGGTGGTGTGGTGCCTGTGATCAACGTGGAAGGCATCGAGCCTGGCAAGCTGAAACTGTCGGGCAAAGTGCTGGCTGACATCTATCTGGCCAAGATCACCAAGTGGGACGATGCAGCCATCAAAGAGCTGAATCCTGATCTGACTCTGCCTAACAAAGACATCGTGGTGGTTCACCGCTCCGACGGTTCGGGCACCACCTTTGGCTGGACCAACTACCTGTCCAAAGTGTCCCCCGACTGGAAATCCCAGGTTGGTGAAGGCAAGGCTGTGAAGTGGCCTACCGGTCAAGGTGGCAAGGGTAACGAAGGCGTGGCCGCTTACGTGCGTCAGCTGCAGAACTCGATCGGCTACGTGGAATACGCCTACGCCAAGCAGAACAAACTGTCCTGGACCCAGTTGCAGAACAAGGACGGCCAGTTCGTCCAGCCTGGTCAGGAAAGCTTTGCGGCCGCCGCTGCCAATGCAGACTGGGCCGGTACGCCTGGCATGGGTGTTATCCTGACTGAAGAGCCTGGCGCCAAGTCCTGGCCCATCACGTCGGCGACCTTCATCCTGATGCACAAGGTGCAGGACAAGCCTGAAAATGGTAAAGAAGTGTTGAACTTCTTTAACTGGGCCTTCGAGAACGGCGCCAAGTCTGCTGAAGAACTGGATTACGTGGCTCTGCCCAAAGACGTCACCGACAAGATCAAGGCGGCTTGGGCTGCTGAAATCAAGACCAAAGACGGCGCTGCGGTCTGGAAGTAAGATTCGTGTTCAAATATAGGTCAGTTGTAAATTGATCTTGCGAGACGGCCCACCTCTAGGTGGCGCCGTCTTTATTATGTAAAAATTACGGTTTTGTCTTGAACGCACAGCGCGTGACCTTATCGGTTTGCCGGACCTGTCCAGCCCTGGCTGTTACAGAATCCATAAATCGGTTGCAGTGCGTTTGTCCCATTCCGGCCTGACCCTTCATCTGTCTACATGAAATCAAATCAGAACGCCTTTATGGACGGCATTTTCAAGAACATGACGCGCTCGTTTGCGTTTCTCGTGTTCATTTTGCTGGCTGCCATCTCTATTTCCCTGATCTATGGAAGCCGGGAATCCATTGCCGAATACGGTTTCTCTTTTCTCTGGACGAATAATTGGGATCCGGTCAATAACGAATATGGCGCATTGGTACCTATTGCCGGTACCTTGCTGACCTCTTTTATCGCCCTGTGTATTGCCGTGCCAGTCTCGTTCGGGATTGCCATGTTCCTGACGGAACTGTCGCCGGCGTGGTTGCGTCGTCCCTTGGGGACGGCCATTGAAATGCTGGCTGCCATCCCGTCCATTATTTATGGCATGTGGGGCCTGTTTGTCTTTGTGCCCCTGTTTCAGCGCTATGTTCAGCCTGGCCTGATCTCCTTTTTTGAGGGGGTGCCCGTGCTGGGCCAGATCTTTGCGGGTCCTCCCTTCGGCATCGGTGTGTTCACCGCGGGGCTGATTCTGTCAATCATGGTGATCCCCTTCATTACCGCGGTGATGCGTGACGTGTTCGAGCTGGTTCCTCCCATGCTCAAAGAGTCCGCCTATGGTTTGGGCAGCACTACCTGGGAAGTGATGTGGCGGGTGGTTCTGCCATTCACCAAGAACGGGGTGATTGGCGGGATCATGTTGGGTCTGGGGCGCGCATTGGGTGAAACCATGGCCGTCACCTTTGTGATTGGGAACTCCTTTAACTTGCCCAGCTCGCTGTTTTCGCCCTCGAACTCGATTGCATCGGCACTGGCCAACGAGTTTAACGAAGCCGGTGGCATGCAGAAATCCGCCTTGCTGGAGCTGGGTCTGATCCTGTTCCTGATCACCACGGTTGTGTTGGCGATCTCCAAGCTGCTCTTGTTGCGTCTGGCCAAGAACGAAGGCACCTCGCGCTAAGGATCACCTACCATGTTTGATAAAAAATCTGCAATTAGTCTGAGCAACCCGATCTACAAACGCAGGCAGGTATTTAACCGTCTGATGCTGGGTGTGTCTTTTGCTGCCTTGATCTTTGGCCTGTTCTGGTTGTTCTGGATTATCTGGACCCTGATCGAGAAGGGCAGCAGTGCCATGGCCTGGTCCCTCTTGTTTGAAAGCACACCGCCTCCGGGTGGCGAGGGGGGGCTGCTCAACGCCATCGTCGGCAGTGTCATGATGGCTGGCGTCGGTACCCTGATCGGCACGCCTATTGGCATTCTGGCCGGGACCTATCTGGCCGAGTACGGTCAGCGCGGCTGGCTGGCCCCGGCGACCCGCTTTCTGAACGACGTGTTGTTATCGGCACCGTCCATCATTATTGGTTTGTTCATCTACGCCGTGTACGTGGCTCAGGTAGGACACTATTCGGGTTGGGCCGGTTCTTTGGCTCTGGCCATTCTGGTGATCCCCGTAGTGGTGCGCTCTACCGACAATATGCTGATGCTGGTCCCCAATGGCCTGCGTGAAGCGGCCGCGGCACTGGGCTGCCCCAAGTGGAAGATCGTGATGTCCATTTCCTACCGAGCCGCTTTGCCCGGTATCGTGACGGGGGTTCTTCTGGCCGTCGCGCGGATTGCGGGTGAAACGGCTCCCTTGTTGTTCACTGCCTTGAACAACCAGTTCATGTCCATGAATATGAACGCGCCGCTGGCCAACCTGCCAGTGGTCATTTTCCAATATGCTGCCAGCCCCTTTGAGGACTGGAACCGTCTGGCCTGGGCAGGTGCGGTGTTGATTACCTTGCTGGTGTTGGGTATCAATATCCTGGCTCGAAGCCTTTTCCGCCAAAAATAACGTTTTCACGGAGCGCCCTAGTCGGCCAACGCTATGAGTCAAATTATTACCTCCGACGAATCGACCAAGATTGAAATCCGTAATCTGAATTTCTTCTATGGCAAATTCCATGCCCTGCGCAATGTGAACATGTCTATCAAGGAAAAGAAGGTCACGGCCTTTATCGGACCATCCGGTTGCGGTAAATCCACCTTGCTGCGCACGCTGAACCGCATGTACGAGCTGTATCCCGGCCAACGTGCTGAAGGCGAAATCCTGCTGGACAATGAAAACCTTCTGACCTCCAAACAGGACATTTCCCTGATCCGTGCCAAGGTGGGCATGGTGTTTCAGAAGCCGACGCCGTTTCCCATGAGCATTTATGACAACGTGGCCTTTGGCGTGCGTTTGTTCGAACGCCTGAGCAAAGGTGAAATGGATGAGCGTGTGGAATGGGCCCTGTCCAAAGCCGCATTGTGGAATGAGGTGAAAGACAAGCTGCATCAAAGCGGTAACGGTTTGTCCGGTGGTCAGCAGCAGCGTCTGTGTATCGCTCGCGGTGTGGCGATCAAGCCCGAGGTTCTGTTGCTGGACGAGCCCTGCTCGGCGCTGGACCCTATTTCCACGGCCAAGATTGAAGAGCTGATTGCCGAGCTGAAAACCGATTACACCGTGGTCATCGTGACCCACAATATGCAGCAGGCTGCACGTTGCTCGGATTACACCGCCTACATGTACCTGGGCGAGCTGATGGAATTTGGTGAAACCGACCAGATTTTCGTCAAACCAGCCCGCAAGGAAACCGAAGACTACATCACAGGTCGTTTCGGTTAATCAGACACGGGCAGATCCCCTTGCCTTGGTGGCATGGACGAGCGTCTGTGCCACCGCCCCCTGCCTGTAGATTGCACAAGGGCTTTCCGTCTGAGCAACACCCCATGCATTGGATACGCATCCAGTTATTGGGGTGTTTCTTTATGGGGGAAGGAGAGGGGCAGACCCCGGCAACAGCCTAAAGCAAGGTCTCAACAGGGGCGTTCAGTCATGCTCGCTTCGCGCTTAAACGGGAGCCCTGACGTGCGCAGAGAGAGTCGGCCTCATGAGTGGGCTGGGCTTGCGTCAGGAAGCTCACTGCTCAGTGACCTGTTCCGTGCTGACACGGTAGGTAAGCAGCGTCGGGCTCAGGCGAGCGCTCATCGAGGATTGGCGATCGCCCGGCACCCGTGCGGCTATTGGCTTAATTTGCGTAATGCGTGGCGAATGACCTTGCCGGTGGTCGTCATGGGCAGGGCATCCACAAATTCAATCAAGCGGGGATACTCATGCGCTGCGACCCGTCGCTTGATGTGCTCCTGAATTTCCTTGATCAGATTCTGTGATGGTTCGACGTCCTCTTTGAGGACAATAAAGGCCTTTACGACTTCGGTGCGTTCCGGGTCGGGTACTCCGATCACGGCCGCCATCGCCACTGCCGGGTGCCCCATCAGACCATCCTCAATCGGGCCAGGGCCGATTCGGTAGCCGGAGCTGGTAATGACATCGTCGTCCCGGCCCACGAACTGGATATAGCCGTGCTCATCCTGCGTGCCTTTATCGCCGGTCAGTAGCCAGTTTCCTACAAATTTTTCTTTAGTGGCTTCAGGTCGCTGCCAGTAACCCAGAAACATGACTGGGTCAGGAGCCTGGACAGCAATATGGCCTTCGACACCGGCTTTTTGAATTTGCCCCTGGTCATCCACAATCGCCACCCTGTGGCCGGGCACGGGCTTGCCGATTTTACCTGCCTGACCGGGAAACCAGGCCGAGCAGGAGGACACGATCATATTGCACTCGGTCTGCCCGTAGAACTCGTTGATGGTGATACCCAGTTCCTGTTTGGCCCAATCCAGCAGTTGTGCGCCCAGTGACTCTCCGCCGCTGGCAATGGACCGCAGCTTCAAAGGCCATTGTTCGCGCGACCACTGGCTGCGGCGCAGCATTTTTAGGGCAGTAGGCGGCAGGAAGGTATGCGTTACACCCTGTTCGGACATCAACCTCCAGGTCGCCTCGGCATCGAACTTGGGAAAACGGTATGCCAGCACAGGGATACCGTGATGCCAGGCGGGCAGCAGGACATCGAGCAGGCCGCCAATCCAGGCCCAGTCAGCGGGTGTCCACATCAGCCCCTCGCCTGTGGGCAGGAAGTTGTGGGACATTTCCACGCCAGGCAAATGCCCCAGCAGGACCCGGTGGGCATGCAAGGCTCCTTTGGCCGACCCCGTGGTGCCGGAGGTGTAGATCAGCAGCGCCGGGTCGTCGGCGCGAGTAGTCAGTGTGCGCGGTGCTGGCTCAGGATGGGTGTGAATGGCGTGCCACAAGGACAGAGCCTGCTCCTGATCTTGCTGGCTGTCAGTCTGATAAAGATGCTTGAGCTGCGGCAGATGTTCGCGCAAAGGCAGTACCGTTTCCAGACCCTGTTGATCGGTAATCAATGTGCTGGCGCCCGAGTCATTCAAGCGATAACGCAGGGCCTCGGTGCCGAACAGGGTAAATAAAGGCATGGCGATGGCGCCAATCTTGTAAGTCGCCAAGTGAGCCAGGGCAGTTTCCAGACCTTGAGCCAGGAAAATGGCGATTCTATCGCCGGGCTGAATGCCTTGTGCCTGCCAGGCGGCCGCCAGGGAGTCGGACCAGGCCTTGAGCTGATCGAATGTGTAGCGTTTGACCTGCCCATCGGACAGTTGCTGGATCAGCGCCAGGCGCCCGGAGCCATCGGCCCACTTGTCGCAGGCATCATGGGCAATATTGTAGTGTTCAGGAATGGACCAGTGAAATTCCGAGTAGCTTTGTGAATAGGCAGAATCAGCAGACAGCATGAGAGGCACTTTTCCCGTAGGTAAGACAGACCTTCATCCTAACGTCTTGTGCGGGATGACCCTATCGGTACTAGCCAGTAGACACGAGAAACGGCGCTGGGCAGGCGCCGTTTCTCGTTCCGCTTTTTTTGCGATTAGAGCAATGACAAAGGACAAGCATCGATGGTTGAGGCTAGCCCTGTGTCGCGAGTCGCCCGCGCGGAGGGGGACGTCAGGGGAATCATGCGATTTGCGGGTGGTTTTAGCTCTTTTGCTGCTCGCTGGCAGGGGTTTGAGTTTGTTGACCCTTGCCATCGCGATGGCCGCGGCGGTGCTGGCCATCAGCTTTGCGCTCGACCACGGTGAAAGCACCGTTTTCACCTTCAGAGCGAACCCGGACCACTTTGCCGTCTTTATCCACGACCATGGCCATAATGCGATCGCCCCGCTGATGCAGGCTGCCCACCTTGGTATAGCCGGCCTCTTTCAGACGCTGGTAGGCCGGACCGATATCGGTGACTTCGTCGGCCGTCAGCGGCTTGTGGTCGCGGGCCTGGCGAGTTTGTTTCTGGGTGCTTTGCGTTGGGGCCGCGCCCGTGGTTTCTTGAGCGATGGCAGCGGTGCCGCCCAACAGACTTGCGCTCACTACCAGGGCAGAAAAAAGGGACATACGTTTCATATAAAGCTCCTTCATGTAATCAACAAGTAGTGCTGTCAGATTCCTGGGTAGCTTCCTTTTAAGAGGGAAGATGTGTGTGTCCTGTCAGCTTGGTGCCCATTATGGACAAGGGGCTCTGAATCTAAACTGAAGTTGCTGTTCATGTTATGTTCATCCGCAGCTTGCTATATAAGGGGGGGGTGACTTTTTTGATTCCTCTTTTTTGTTCTGCACGTACCGGTTCGTATGACCTCCATTAAACAGTCCGCACTGCTGATGTGTCTGGCCGCCGTTTGGGCGGCTGTGGCGCCTGGGGCGGCGGCTCACGCTCACGACTCTTCCGCCTGCGACCGTCAGAAACGGCAAGGCGTGCCCGCGTGGGACAGGACGGAGCATTCGGATTGGTCAGGGCATGATTATCTGGGCGATGACGATTGCCTGCGCCGTTTGCCGGCCGCTCCCCCCGCACCCGCAGCACCGCCTCCCAATGAGCGTTTTGGTCCCAGTCCCTACTGGCCACCGGGCCCGGCCTATCGGGGGCATGACCAGGCGCGTGAAGCGGTGCGTCGGGGCGAGGCTTTGCCACTGCGGGAGGTCTTGCGCCGGGTTCGGGAAGATTATCCGGGGCGGGTGCTGCGCGTGCAGTTTGAATATGACGAGCGTCTTGAACTATGGGTGTATGACTTGCGCATGCTGGTCGATGACAACCGCCTGTTGCGCCTGAAAGTGGATGCCTTGAGTGCCGAAGTGCTGCTGGTGCGTGGGGTCAAGCGTTCTCATTCGAAAGGACATTGAATAATGCGGATACTGGTTGTCGAAGATGAACCGACCCTGGCGGGGCAGTTGCAACAGGCTCTGGAGCGGGCGGGCTATGCCGTTCAGGTCGCTCATGATGGCGAGCAGGGTCATTATCAGGGTGAGGTGGAAGCTTTTGATGCGGTGGTGCTGGACCTGGGTCTGCCTGGCATGGATGGCGTGTCGGTGCTGCGGCGTTGGCGCGCCTCGGGCCTGACCATGCCCGTGCTTATTTTGACCGCCCGTAATGACTGGCATGACAAAGTCGAGGGAATGGACGCGGGCGCAGACGACTATGTTGCCAAGCCCTTTCACATGGAAGAGCTGTTAGCCCGCATTCGCGCCTTGCTGCGCCGTGCCGCGGGACAGGTGAATCCGCGCTTGCAACTGGGCCAACTGGAGCTGGATGCGCGTTCGTCTTCAATTACCTGTGCAGGCATGGTGCTGTCGCTGACCAGCCATGAATATCGCTTGCTGGCTTTCATGATGCACCATCCTGCCCAAGTCCTGTCGCGTACCCAACTGACCGAGCATATTTATTCGCAGGACTTTGAGCGCGACTCCAACACCATCGAGGTGTTCATTGGCCGTCTACGCAAAAAGCTGCCGCCCGGCTATATCGAAACCGTGCGCGGCATGGGCTACCGTTTGGTAGACCCGCAAGCATGATTGCCGGGCGTGGTCGGGCCACCCTGGGCTCCTTGCGCAGCCGGCTCTTGCTGGGAACCCTGGCCTGGATCTTGCTCAGTATCATTCTGGCCGGGCTGGGGCTGAACCGTTTGTTTCAGGACCATGTGTATCGCCAGTTCGAGCAGCGTTTGCAGACTCATCTGGACCAGATCATGGCAGACGTCAATCTGGACGCGGCCGATGGTGTCACTTTGCAGTCGCGCCTGAGCGATCCCTTGTTTGAGCAACCTTATTCGGGCATGTACTGGCAAATTGCCCGGCGCGAGGCCGGCAGCCCGCAATGGACGGTGGCTTTGCGCTCGACCTCCTTATGGGATGAGGCCCTGGATGTGAACGCGCCCGATGCGCCCGGGGGCGTGTTGTCTTTGCCCGGCCCGGAAAAGCAGCGCTTGGTGGTGTTGCGCCAGGAGCTGGACGAGGTTAACGACAAGGGCCAAAGCCTGCAGATCATGGTGGCAGGCAACCGGGAGCTGCTGGCCGAGCCCTTGGCCCGTTTTGAGCGGATTCTGTTCCTGTCTCTGGGCGGTTTGGCCGTGGGTCTGATTTTGGCGGCCATCTTGCAGGTGGTGCTGGCCTTGTATCCCTTGCATCTGTTGCGACGCCGTTTGCTGGATGTGCAGGAAGGGCGCGAACCGCAAGTCAGCGGCAATTTTCCTAGCGAAATTCAGCCCTTGGTGGACGATTTCAATGCAGTGCTCAGTGCGAATGCAGGCATGGTGGACCGCGCACGGGCTCAGGCTGGCAACCTGGCCCATGCCGTCAAAACCCCGTTGACGATTATGGGCAACGCTGCTCAGGCGCACGATCCGCATCTGGCAGCATTGGTCAGCGAGCAAGTGGCCTTGGCCCAGCGACAGGTGGACCACCACTTGTCGCGGGCAAGGGCTATGGCGGTACGCGCCATTGGTGTGCGTACGGATGTGTCGGCCTGCCTGCAGTCCCTGTGTCGGGTGATGGGGCGTTTGCATAGCGACAAGCAGATCCATCTGAATCTGCCTGATCAGGAACTGCTTTTTAAAGGCGAGGAGCAGGACCTGCAGGAGATGGCCGGGAATTTGCTGGATAACGCCTGCAAGTGGGCGACGCAGAATGTGTGGTGCCAGGTGTGGCAGCAGGACAATGTGCTGCATCTGGTGGTGGAAGATGATGGCCCCGGCCTGGACCCGGAGCAACTGGAGCGTGTGTTTGGCCGTGGTCAGCGCGCAGATGAACGACACCCCGGTTTCGGTTTGGGACTGGATATTGTCCGTGAGCTGGCGCGCAGCTATCAGGGCAAGGTGCAAGCCAGCGCATCGGAGAAGGGGGGGTTGCGGCTGGATTTGACCTTGGCGAGTTAGGGCAGGAAGTGGAGGTGGTTCGCGGATGGAGTGGCGGGTGCGGTCAGGGCTAGGGGGCGGTACTAATCACCCATGAAAAACGCCCGGCGAAGCGGGCGTTTTTTAAAGATCTGACCTCAGGCCAGCATTAGTTCCACGGGCCAGCATCGCCGCCCAGGCTGTAGCGTCCGGCACCAATCAAGCCTACGGTCAATGCGCCGATCAAGAACATGCCTTGTAGCTCCAGAACCCAGATGCCTTGGGCGTTAAAGCTGCCGATCTGGTTGCTGTGGGCCAGGAGCAAGGCAATAAGCATGTTCATGGCTACAATCAAACCGCCTGCACGAGCATAAAAGCCCAGGATCATCAGGACAGGAGCAATCACTTCGCCTATGTACACGCCCCAGGCCAGAAAGCCGGGCATATTATTGGCGATCAGCATTTTTTCGATGCCTCCAATGCCATAACGTATCTTGGCAACGCCGTGCAGCAGGATCAGTACACCGACCGTGACACGCAGCAAGAGTTTTCCAAGGTCATCGCGAGACATAGAGACGCTCCATTCATGTTGTGGGACAGCAAGGTGCGTTATTGTAGAAGACCGGGTTCTTAAAAGTATGACGGAGCATTTACATGACACAAAAGCAGGCTGTCGCAGCAGAACTGGCCCCCAGCGGGGTTTTGCGTGTTGCCATGAATTACGGCAATCCCGTCCTGGCCCAGCGCGGTGCCCATGAGCAGTCCCCTAAAGGTGTTTCGGCGGATCTGGCTCGCAGTGTGGCTCAGGAGCTGGGCCTGCCGGTGCAGTTCCATGGCTATGATGCAGCCCAGGCCGTGGTTGAGGCGGTGTACCGTGACGAGTGGGATCTGGCCTTTCTGGCGATTGATCCCAAGCGTGCGGAGAAGATCCGCTTTAGCGAGGCTTATGTGCATATTGAAGGCACGTATCTGGTACGCGAGGAGTCTGCCTTTCAGACCGTGGACCAGCTGGATCGGCAGGGCGTGTGCATTGCGGTGGGCAAAGGCGCAGCCTACGACCTGTTTCTGAGCCGACATTTGAACCACGCAGATCTGGTGCGGGCGACAACCTCTGCCGATGCGATTGACCTGTTTGTAGAGCAGGAACTGGATGCCGCTGCCGGTGTGCGTCAGCCTCTGGAGCGCTATGCGCGTTCCCGCAGCGGTTTGCGTGTATTGCCCGATAGTTTCACCGTCATTCGTCAGGCCATGGCGGTGCCATCGGAACGTACGCTGGCCCATGCCTGGATCGAGGCTTTTATTGCCCGGCAGAAAAAAGAAGGGATGGTGGCGCAGTTTCTGGCGGACAGTGGTCAGGCCAACGTCACCGTGCCGGAGTAGGGTGAAGGCGGGTGTGGAGCGCGTTTTGCAGCGCCTGCCTGAACAGGGCTTGAGCCTTGCCGGCTTCCTGACCCTTGGCTTGCAGCAGATAAATGGGCAAGTCCAGGCCATTGCTGCCCGTTGAAAACTGGATTCGTGCCAAACGCCCAGACTTCAATGAGGGACCCAGGCACGACAAGGGAAGATTAGCCCATCCCAGCCCCCGTTCCACCAGTTCCAGTGTCATGGCCAGACTATCCGTTTTCCATTGACGAAGGCTGAGCATGGATCGGTCTTTGCCGGTGTCGTTCTGCGGGCTGCTGATCACGATTTGTCTGTGGGCTTTCAACTCTTCCAGCGGGCGGGGGCCATTTTGCAGCAGGGGATGGCCGGGCGCAGCCACTGCGCTGATCGTTTCGGTCCACAGGGACTGAACAATTCCCACACTTTCCAGCTCCAGTCCGCCATAGGCAATGCACAAGTCCAGCTCGCGTTTTTTCAAGGCCTCGATCAAGGTGTCTTGCGCTGCCGTTCGCAGTTCGATGTCCAGGCCGGGATAGTGTTGCTCCAGAGCTTGCAGGGCGGTCAACGCGGGCTTGGGGTCGACATCACAGACCAGGCCCAGGCGCAAATAGCTTTCCAGACCTCCCGACAGTTCCTGCAGGTGAAGGCGTAAGGCCTGAAGGCGGCTGGCGATCAGTCTGGCATCGGGCAGCATGGCCAGCAGCTCGGCGGTGGGGACGGGTTCTCGACGGCTGCGATCAAACAGGGTCAGGTCCAGCTCTGCCTCCAGATTGGCGATGGCCATACTGACGGCGGACTGGGTGCGCCGCAACGTCCGTGCTGCTGCGGAGAAAGAACCGTGCTCCACCACGGCTAACAACAGTTCAAGATGGTCACTGGTAAGCATGGCTAAATCATCAGAAAAATTGATGGAATCTGACTTTTTCTAAAAGCTGTACTGCGGATAATCATGCTTTCTACGGTTTTAAGCAAGGATGTGTATCGTGCAGGGATGGAAAAGAAGAGTGGTGTATATCGGCCTGTTTGAATTGCTGGGCATGATGGTAGCGGCGACGGTCCTGGCTCAGTTAAGTGGCGCGGGGCCCATGCAAAGCGGTGTGCTTTCGTTCATGATCAGCACTTGCGCGGTAACGGTAAACCTGTTCTACAACATGATGTTTGAGGCCTGGGAGCGTCGTCGTCATATACAGGCTCGTACGTTCTGGCACCGGGTAGTGCATGTGGCCGGTTTCCAGCTTGTGCTGGTGTCCTTGCTGATCCCCTTAATCGCCTGGTGGCTGGATATCAGCTTGTGGAAGGCGTTTTTAATGGAGGCGGTATTGCTGGCGTTCTTTCCGCTGTTTGCCTTTTTCTATAACTGGGCATTTGATTGTATTTTTGGTCTGCCCGATTCGGTCGGCCTGAGCCCCAGCCAGACCCGCTAAGGACAAAAAGCTCCTATCCCCGTGGTTAAGGTGGGACAAGGCTTAAGAGAACCAAAACAAAAAGGCCTTGCAGATTGCTCTGCAAGGCCTTTGAATTTTTTGGTCGGGGCGGCGGGATTCGAACTCGCGACCCTCTGGTCCCAAACCAGATGCGCTACCAGGCTGCGCTACGCCCCGACTAAGAAAAAAATTATAGCGTGTGAGAGTGAACTTGGCAAGCAAATGAGTTCTGAGTACGTAAGAAACCAAGGGTGACAGGGGGTCAGTGAACCTTGAGTGCGGTAAACGTATGTTTCTATTGAGGGATTAACTATTTTAGGTGCTTATAGTTAAGTGGCAATTTGATAACAAAGCAAGGTGTTCTTTGTTGTTTTCCATAGGGGCAGCATTCATGCACCGGGGGTAGATAAAAAAGTTGGGGGTGAATGCTGCTCATCATTTTTCCAAGAGGAGAACGCACGATGAGCCAAGTTTCACAGGGTGGGAGACTGACACGACGACACTTTCTGACCATGGTTGGGTACGCTGCGGGTGGCGCAGCGATGTATCAAGCCATGATGCGCCTGGGGCATGCCGCAGAGGGTAGTTATGACGGGCCGATTCGCCTGGAGGGTAAACCCAGGCCCGGGACCTCTGTCGTCATTCTGGGAGCGGGTCTGGCCGGTATGGTGGCCGCGTTAGAGCTGCGCAATGCCGGCTATCAGGTCAAGATTCTGGAATATCGCCACAAGGTCGGGGGACGCAACTGGACCTTGCACGGTGGGGACAGCTATACCGAGTTGGGGGGCGCCAGGCAGGATGTCAAGTTCGACAAGGATCAGTACATCAACCCTGGTCCGTGGCGCATACCCTTCCATCACCGGGCCTTGCTGGACTACTGCAAGCGGCTCAAGGTCAAGCTGGAGCCGTTTATCCAGTACAACTACAACGCTTATCTGCATAGCAAAGACCACTTCAATGGCAAGCCCCAGCGCTTTCGCCACATTCATGCAGATTTTCAGGGGCAGGTCTCCGAGCTTTTGTCCAAAGCCATCCATACCCACTTGCTGGATGCCCCCTTGTCCACAGAGGATCAGGAGAAATTGCTGGAAGCCTTGCGGAGCTGGGGCGCGTTGGACAAGAACATGGCGTATGTGAAAGGCCATACCAGTTCCGAGGTACGTGGTTTCGAGCGTGATCCGGGAGGTGGCCTGCATGCTCAACCCGAGTTTTCCGAACCGTTGAAGCTGGCTGATATTGTGCGCTCCAGCGTTTGGCACAATATGGGTATTCATGATTTGTACGAGTTCCAGCAGACCATGTTTCAGCCGGTCGGCGGCATGGATCAGATTGGCGCTGCGTTTGGTAACGAGCTGGAGGGGCTATTTACGTTTAATGCCAAGGTCACGGCCATCAAACAGAACGATGGCAAGGTGACGGTCGGCTACAAGGATCAAATCACGGGCCGTGAGCACACCGAAATGGCCGACTGGTGTGTCTGCACGATTCCCTTATCCATCCTCAGCCAGATTGATCTGGATGCCAGCAAGGCACTGCATGCTGCCATCGATGCTGTCCCTTATGCCCCTTCAGTCAAGGTCGGACTGCAGTTCAAACGCCGTTTCTGGGAGGATGACGAAGCGATTTATGGAGGTATCAGCTACACCGATTTGCCGATTACACAGATTTCCTACCCGAGCGCGGGCATGATGGCGGGCGGAAAAGGTGTTTTGCTGGGCGGTTACATGTTCGGGCCCAGCGCGGTGGAGTGGACGTCGCTCAGTCCGGAGGATCGGATCAGGAAAGCCGTGGAGTATGGCGCGCAGATTCATCCTCAGTACAAGGACGAGTTCGAGAGCGGGGTGGCCGTAGCCTGGCACCGCGTACCCTGGACACTGGGTTGCTACGGCATGTGGACGGATCAGACACGGGCTGCTCATTACGAGAACTTGTGCCAGATTGATGGTCGCCTGGTCCTGGCCGGTGAGCACGCCTCTTATGTCAACGCCTGGCAGGAAGGGGCCGTGCTGTCGGCCCTCAATGCCATTACCCGCCTGCACAGTCGGATTGTGGGCGAGCAACACGCTGATTCCCAAGGAGGGCAGTCATGATGATACGAGCACTCACGGTTTTTCTGGCTTGGGGTCTGATGAGCGCCAGTCATGCTGATACGGCAGTAGTGGGGGGCGATAAAGTGGTATTTACCCAGACTAGCGGTCAGGAAATTTATGAGCAAGTGTGTGCTTCCTGCCATATGATCGATGGCAAGGGCGCTCAGGGGGCCGGAATTTATCCGTCTTTGTCCCAGAACCCGAAACTGGGCGCACCTGCCTATGTGGTGTTTATGGTGAATCAGGGAAACAAGGGTATGCCTGGTTTTGGTGGTGTGCTCAATGACGAGCAGATAGCCAAGGTCGTCAATTACGTGCGCTCCCATTTGGGTAACGAGTTCAATGACACGGTCACGACCAAGGAGGTGGCCGCGCAGCGCCCCAAGGAGCATCAGTATTTCGACCTGAACTAAATATGGATGGTTGACGCTATGCAGGCGATGGGTTGGAGCACGGTCTTTGCTGTGGAAATCCCCGTGATGGAGTCGGTGTTGCGGGGCACCGTGGTTTATTTCGTTCTGTTTATTCTGCTGCGCCTGGCGGGGCGGCGTGAGCTGGGGTCGTTAGGCGTTGCCGATCTGCTCATACTTTTGTTGATTGCCGATGCCAGCGGCAATGCCATGACGGGAGGCAGCAACTCCTTGACTGACGGCTTGCTGGTGGCGGCGACGATTGTAGGGTGGGGATTTGTGGTCGATTGGCTGATGTATCAGTTTCCAGCGCTCAACAAGCTGGTTACACCCCGCAAAGTGTGTGTGGTCAGGGATGGGCAGTACCAGTGGCGGAATATGCGTCGGGAGTTTGTGACCCGCGACGAGATTCTCAGTGAAATGCGGCTGGCTGGCATCAAATCGCTCGATGAGGTCTGCGCCGCGTACATTGAGCCCAATGGCAAACTCAGTTTCTTGAAGGCGGAGCCAACTGAGACGGGTCCAGGGTAAAAGCCAAGGGCCGCAGGCAATAAAAAAGCACCGTTAAACGGTGCTTTTTTAAAACAGTGGTCGGGGCGGCGGGATTCGAACTCGCGACCCTCTGGTCCCAAACCAGATGCGCTACCAGGCTGCGCTACGCCCCGACTAAAGACAAGCATGATAGAACGAATAGCGGAGACGGTCAAGCCCCTGCTGGCAATTTTCAGCGTTTTTGCAGATGGGACAAGGTGTAGGCCTGGGCGTGATACGCCCAACTGGGCCACAGCACATGGGCCAGGGCTTCTCGGGCCAATGTCTCATCAATCTGTTCCAGCGCTTCGTACTTGTCGGGTGCGGTATAGCGATATTGGCAAGGAGGCAGATGGGGCATCAGCACGGTCAGAATGTCGCCTTTCAGATAGCCGTAATTCTCGAAGTACTGCATCATGGCCCGGTCGCACTCTTGACGGGTCAGGTCGCGTCCGATCATGGGGTGCTCACTGTCAATACCCATTAAAGACAGCAGGGTGGGAGCCAGATCGATCTGGCTGATAATGCGTTCGTCCTGGCGCTGGGGAACGCCGCCACCCAGAATCAGGGCAGGAATATGAAAATGGCGCAAAGGCACCAGGTTGGCGCCGCCTACGCGAGAGTCATGATCGGCAACAATGAGAAATACCGTATTGTCCCAATAGTCTGATTCGCGCGCCTTGTTAAAGAAGTCGCCAATGGCCCAGTCGGCGTACCTTACGGTATTTTCGACGGTCGCGGGATCTCCCTCTACCGGAAAGCGCCCCGCGGGGTATTCCCAAGGTGAGTGGTTGCTGACGGAAAAGGCCAGTGTCAAGGTAGGCTGCTCCTTGTCCTGACTGAGCAGCTCGTGCAGCTTGTTGAACATGTCCTCGTCGCTGGCGCCCCAGGTGCCTACAAACTCAGGAGACTCGAAGCTGGATTGCTCATACAGCTCATCAAAGCCGTTACCCAGAAAAAAGCTCTTCATATTGTCGAAGTGAGCTTCGCCACCATAGATGAAGCGCGAGCGGTAGTTGTGTTCCTTGAGCAATTGGGCCAAGGTAAAAAAGCGGGTTTGTGAGCCGGGCAGGCGTAAGACCGCATCGGCCACCGTAGGGGGGAAACCGGCTGACACGGCTTCCAGGCCGCGTACTGAGCGAGTCCCGGTGGCATAGGCACGTCGAAAGTTCCAGCCCGTTTGTGCCAGCTTGTCCAGTTCGGGCGTCAGATTGGCCCCGCCCAGATTGCCGACATACTGGGCTCCAAGGCTTTCCTCCACAATCAGGACCAGATTAGGTTTGCGTGAGCGGGTTTGGCTGGGCGTTTGACGATGCAGCGTGGGCAGGCTCTCGGGGCCGACCGGCAAGGCAGCCGCATCACACACGATCTGGTTGATTTCTGCTGGGTCCATGCCGCCGTAAATATCCTCGGCAGAACGCTCGTTTTTCATGCTGTAGATAGCGTAGGCCACGTTGTACAGTGAATTGAGTGGCAGCGTGTTGAGCATGCTGTCGCTGCTCCAGGCTACCGAGGAAGGGTTGATGGGGCGGTGCGCCAAGGTACCGCGTATGGCCAGCGCGCACAGGGCGGCTCCCACCAGCATCCAGATGGGGCGCAGCCACCAGCTCATTACCGGATCGGGGGATACCTGCCCGAAGATGGCCCAGCCTGAATACACAATCAGGCCCAGTCCGATCAGGGCGATGCCGATCATCAGTCGGTAGCCTTTCCACAGCATGCCCACCACTTCCTGCGGGTGCTTCAGATAGTCCACATACAGCCGGTTGGGGCGTGTGTCGTACTCAATGATGAACTGGGGCGTGGACACTTCCAGCAAGGTCAACAGGAACCAGGCGAAGGTAAACCAGACGGCGGCGACCGTCGTCATGAGCGGATAGTGTCCCACCCAGGGGGCCAGCAAGACCACGGGGGCGCTCAGGGCGGCAATCATCAGGGCATCAATGCGCAGGCCGCCAATCAGGATAGGCAGCAGGCCACCGGCTTGGCGTACACGTGGCCATTGCCACAATGCGAAGGCCAGCCGAAAGGCGGTCAGCAAGATCAGGGCTGAGGGAACAAATACATAAACTAGATGGCGCATAAGAGTGGGGTCCTGAATCGACCTGAGAGCCACAGGTGGCGGCACGGGCATCGAATTGCACGATTGTATGTCAGTTTGCCAGGCAAGCCATGGGGTGGCGGGGCTTCATACCCTTAACGGCAGGGGACGGTGCCTGTGTGACTGGGGAGTGCCAGATAAAAAAAGCAGCTCGCCGGAACGGACAAGCTGCTGTCAAGGAGGAGACAAAAGAGCCGGCCCCGCGCTCAGGGCCGGCTGCGGGTTCAGGCGACGCGCTGGCTAGGTTCCGTACGCGCACGGAACTGGCTGCGCTGTTGTTCGCGCAAGGCGTAGGCTTTTACCTGGCCCGCATCCTTGACATGACCATAGCCTCGGATCAGGTCGGGATAGTTGAGCCAGCGCAGAGCCACTTCCAGATTGTCTGTATCCAGGTGCGCACTGACCTCATTCAGGTCGGCCAGATAGTCCTGAATGTTTTGGCGCTCCTGACGACGCTCCTGGGTATAGCCAAATACATCCAGCGCGGTTCCCCGTAAACCTCGCAAACTGGCCAGAATCTTGAACAAGTGGCGGGTTGACGGGCCAAACTTGCTTTTGACGGGCTGGCCCTGACTGTTTTTGCGCCCCAGCAGCGGAGGGGCCAGATGGTACTGAATCTGGTAGTCCTTGCCGGGTTCACCTGCAAATTGCGCTCGCAGCTTGTCCAGAAAGGCCGGGTCGGTGTAGAGACGGGCCACTTCGTACTCGTCCTTGTAGCTCATCAGCTTGGCCAGTTGCGTGGCCGCGATACGCGTCAGCGGCAGTGTCTTGTCCTGGTCCAGACGCGACTCGCGTTCCATGATCGGCTTGAGGGCGTCGCGATAACGTTGGGCCCAGGCCGGGTTCTGGTAGGCGCTCAGATGCGCTTCCATACGCTTGATCAATGCCTGCACGCTTTCGGGAAAGGTGACCGCGCGGGCTTTGGGCGTGGCCCCTTCCATCAAGGTTTCTATGCCTTTTTCTGCAGCAAGACGACCCCATTGGAACGCTTCGCGGTTGGCTTTGACGGCCACTCCGTTCAGTTCGATCGCGCGTAGCAGACTGTCCATGTGTAGTGGAATCCAGCCGCGCTGAAAGGCATAACCCAGCAAGATCGGGTTGGCATACAGGGCGTCTCCCATGACATGTACCGCCAGGGCGTTGGCGTCCAGATAGCGGATGTCTTTGCCTACGGCGTTCTCAATGTCCGTGCAGGCGGTTTGCAATGGAAACTTCCAGTGTGCATTGCCGATCAGATCCGAGGTCGGGCTGGCCGCCGTATTGATAATGGTGTGCGTGCGGTCGCGGCTGACCCGACTCAGGACGTCGGTAGAGGCGCTGACCAGAGCATCACTGCCAATCAGCAAGGACGCCTCGCCGGTTGGAACACGGGTGGCATGCAGTTGATCGGGGCGGCGCGCAATTTGCACATGGCTCAGGACGGCACCGCCTTTTTGCGCCAGACCTGCCATATCCAGAACGCTGACCCCTTTTTGTTCGATATGTGCAGCCATGCCCAGCAAGCCACCGACAGTCACCACCCCGGTGCCGCCAATGCCAGCGATCAAGATGCCGTAGGTTCTGTCCAGGTCAGGCAGTTTGGGTAGGGGCAGGTCCGCCAGATTGAAGGACTCCAGGGAACGACCCTGGGCCTCGGGTTTGCGCACTTGCGCCCCTTTCAGCGTGACAAAGCTGGGGCAAAAACCGTTGACGCACGAAAAGTCCTTGTTGCAGGAAGACTGGTTGATACGACGCTTGGAACCCAGGGGGGTGTCCAGAGGTTCGACAGACAGGCAGTTGGATTTGACCGAGCAGTCACCGCAGCCCTCACAGACCGTGTCATTGATAAAGGCCCGCAAGGCCGGGTCCGGGTACGTTCCCTTTTTGCGGCGACGGCGCTTTTCGGTCGCGCAGGTCTGGTCATAGACCAAAATAGTGGTACCCGGTATTTCGCGCAGTTCGCGTTGGACGCGGTCCAGTTCATCGCGGTGATAAACCGGCGGATTGCCCGCCAGAGTGACGCCCTTGAATTTTTCGGGCTCATCGGTCACCACGACAATTTTGCGCGCGCCCTCGGCATGTACCTGGGCGATGACGTCTGTGACCTTCAAAATGCCATCGACAGGTTGACCGCCCGTCATGGCCACTGCGTCGTTGTACAGAATCTTGTAAGTGATATTGGAGTTGGCGGCGATGGAGGCGCGAATAGCCAGGATGCCGGAATGAAAATAGGTGCCGTCGCCCAGATTGGCGAAAACGTGCTTTTCGTCTGTAAAGGGTTGCTGGCCAATCCACGCGACCCCTTCACCTCCCATATGACTGAAAGTGGACGTGCTGCGATCCATCCAGACGGTCATGTAGTGGCAGCCAATACCGGCCATGGCGCGGGAGCCTTCGGGCACGCGCGTGGAGGTGTTGTGCGGACAACCCGAACAGAACCAGGGTTTGCGCTCGACACTGACGCGGGGCATGCGGGCCTCGCGGTCCTTGGCATCCAGAATCGCCAGGCGGGCTTGAATGCGGGCACGCAATTCCTCGGAAATATCCATGGTGCAGAGCCGACGGGCAATAGCGCGCGCAATAATCGCCGGAGACAGTTCGCCTTGCGGGGGCAGCAGCCAGGGGGAGCGCGATAGCGACCACTCGCCGCCGCCGTGTTCGGTCTCGTCAAACTTGCCGTAGACCTTAGGGCGTACATCATCGCGCCAGTTGTACAGTTCTTCTTTCAGGGCGTATTCCAGGATCTGGCGTTTTTCTTCTACCACCAGAATTTCGGTCAGACCTGTTGCGAACTGGCGAGCATCCTGGCCGTCCAGAGGCCAGATACAGCCTACTTTGAACAGCCGGATACCCAGCTCGGCACACAGCTCGTCAGACAGGCCCAGATCGGCCAGGGCCTGCCGCGTATCCAGGTAAGCCTTGCCGGCAGTCATGATGCCAAAGCGGGCGTCGGGCGAATCAATCTCGACGCGGTTCAGCTTGTTGGCGCGCACATACGCCAACGCGGCGTACCACTTGTGATTCATCATGCGGGCTTCTTGTGCCAGCGGTGGGTCTGGCCAGCGGATATTCAGGCCGTCGGCGGGCATGTCCTCGATTTCGGGCAGGACAATGTTCAGGCTGTCCGGGTCCAGATCCACCGAGGCATTGGATTCCACTACTTCGGTGACACACTTCAAGGCAACCCACAGGCCCGAGAAGCGGCTCATGGCCCAGCCGTGCTGGCCAAAATCCAGATATTCCTGCACGTTGGCCGGGTATAGCACCGGGATGCCTGCCGCGGCGAAAACGTGATCGGACTGATGGGCCACCGTGGAGGATTTGGCGCCGTGGTCATCGCCGGCCAGTACCAGTACTCCGCCGTAGCGTGAGCTGCCTGCCGAATTGGCGTGTTTGAAGACATCCATGGAGCGGTCCACGCCTGGGCCCTTGCCATACCACATGGCAAAGGTGCCATCGAAGCGGGCGCTGGGATACAGATTGGTCTGCTGGCTACCCCAGACAGCAGTAGCGGCCAGATCTTCGTTCAGACCGGGCTTGAACACGATGTCGTGTTCCTTGAGATGTTTGCTGGCCTGCCATAAAGCCTGGTCTACGCTCCCTAATGGGGAGCCCCGGTAACCAGAGATAAAGCCGGCCGTGTTCAGGCCTGCGCGCCGGTCACGCTCTTTTTGCAGCATGGGCAGGCGCACCAGAGCTTGGGTTCCGCTCATATAGGCGCGCCCCTTGGTGACGGTGTATTTGTCATCCAGGGACACGGATTCCAACATGGCCTTGTAAGGTTTGTTGAGAGGGGCATTCATGAGTTTGTCTCCTGCAGGAAGAAAGGTTTTCGTGCAAGTTGTTTTAGTTTGTGCTTTAGTCTAGGGCAGCTTTTTGTTATCGTAAAATCAAATTTACGAGTACCTGATATCTGAAAAACGGATGGCTATGAAACACGAAGTGACCTTGCGGCAGTTTCGTTATTTCATTGCGGCCGCTGTCAGCGGACAGTTCTCCGCGGCCGCTCAGGCCGAGAATGTCTCGCAGTCGGCGATCAGCAATGCAGTCCAGAGCCTGGAGCGGCAGTTGAATGTGGCGCTGTTTGAGCGTTTGCCGCACGGTGTGGAGTTAACTCCGCAAGGGCAGGCGTTTTTTCATCATGCCCATCATGTGATTGATGCCGTCAGTGATGCGCTGAATCACGCCGATTTGCGGCGTCAAAATATTGAAGGACAGATTCGGGTGGCGGCTGGCTACACGGTTCTGGGCTATTTTCTGCCTGACCTTATCAGTCGCTTCAAACATAGCTACCCCAATATCGATATCGAGCTGGTGGACATGGAGCGTCCCGAAATGGAAGCGGCCTTGCAAAGCGAGCGCATCGATCTGGGGGTAGCGATCTTGTCCAATATCAGTGATCTGGCCATGTACGGGCATCATCGACTGAGCAGCTCCCGTCGTCGTTTATGGGTGTCGGACCAGCATGCCCTGGCCAATGAGTCCAGTGTGTCCTTGGCGCAAATCAACCACTACCCTTATATTTTTCTGACTGTGGACGATGCGGATGCGGCCGCCAGGCGTCATTGGGGCAGCCCAGGCTTTCCGGAGCGTGTCGCCATGCGCACGCGCTCTTTGGAAGCCGTGCGGGGGCTGGTGGCTTATGGTTTCGGGGTGACGATTTTGTCGGATATGGTCTATCGTCCCTGGTCACTGGAGGGCAAGCGCATCCAGGCCATCGGCATTCACGATCCGGTGGAGTCTGTGGAGGTGGGCTTGTTGTGGCCGAAAGAGCGGGAGCCCGAAGGACTGGTCGCCTTGTTTCAGCGCTTTCTGATTCAGGCCTGTGACCACGATATGGCCCGCGCCGGCATGGGGAGCCGACGCGGTGGGGGACTGCTGTAAGGGATCTTAGGGTACCAGAGCCAGACCGATGCGAAATTGTGAAGAGCGGTCACGGTAGCCCAGCATGGTTTCTGCATAGCCAGAGAAGTATTGGCCGTAGATATAACCGTTCATGTTCAAGGGGGTACGGTTCAGTGGCCAGGCGATCGAGAACTCATGTGTATTGCGGCTGCCAGCCCCTTTGTTGTACATGCCCGACAAAACCAGCCCGTTGTCCTGAGCGTAGCGCAGCTTCCAGTCATAGCGACCCCGATAGTGCGCCCAGTCGGCGTTCTCGCCCATGAACACATAGTGTTTGATACGGGGGGCAAACGTCAGGGTGGCACCGTGGTCAAAGCGGTAATTGAACTCAGGCTGGATAAAGACCTCGTTCATGGAGCGGGAATCGTCGCCTGACTTGCCGTTGGAGGAGTGCTCATACCCGCTTGCCAGGCCCATGAACAGGCGTTTTTGCTCGGACTCCCAGATGGAGTCTTTACGCCAGAACAGGCTGGGGCGGTAGGTGGTGTCGACAAAGGGCTTGGAGTCAGCATGCAAATCCCACAACGCGGTTTGGGTATAACCAATATAGAAGTGGTCGTAGAATTTGGGGTTGCTCGGGTCTTGGGGCGAGTGCAGGCGGTATTTGAAGCTTAGCTGGAAGCGGGCATTGTTGCCGCCTTTGTTGCCGACAATAAAATAGGTCGGGTCATGGGCCGAGATGGCATTACTGAAGTTTTCAAAGCTGGAGTTGGCAGGTTTGAGCCCTTGTCCGCTGATGATGGCGGGCCCTTCGGGCTGAGCGCCCGCAGCGACGGCCTGAGCGTAGGGCAGGGCAGGATCGACGACTCGTGGGTCGTTTCCGGCGCCTGCATTCACGACCGCGCCATTGGCTGGCTGCGAGGTAATCGGGCTGCGGGCCTGCGGATTGGTGTCCAGAGCCAGCATCACGCGCTCACCTTCAATATTCACTGCTTGCAGGCCCGTCAGCCCATTGGGGACCACGGCGCGCCAACTGTAAGCGGTGAAGTTGTTGGTGGGGATGGAGGCTCGGGGGCGGGCATTGACCAGTTCAGCCAGACTGCGGATCACGTTACCCTTACCGTCGCGCCACTGCAAAACCAGGTTGCGTGGGGCGGTCCAGGTCATCAGACTGCCTGTGTCGTTGTAGACGATGGCGTCAATATTGACGCTTTCGCCCGAACTGGCCTGCACTTGGCGCAACTGGTAGGTAATACCTGCCTGTGCGGTATTCAGAATTGCGCTCAAGATAAAAAGAGGGGCCGATAGTATTAAAGAGTGCTTGCTTAGTTTCTTTGTGGTCGGCATGAAAAAGAGTCCAGGAAAACGGGTTAATCCGTACACGACTGTACCATTTAGGATTAAAAATACTACTTATAATTGTTTTTCTTACAGTATTGACACTCAGATGAGCTTGCGGCTTATCTAAAACCGCTTTTCAGGCTAAAATACTTGATTGTCTTTTGTAGCCGCTATTTTCTCAACAATAGGGCTGAAATAAATCCTTGTTCATACAGGACTTTTATTTCGAGACAGTGCATCGCCTGATCGTGTGGGTGATGCCGCCATCACCTGGCGGGTGTAGCTCAGTTGGATAGAGCACAGGCCTTCTAAGCCTGGGGCCGGGGGTTCGAACCCCTCCACCCGCGCCAACCTTACCCTTTTCCGTGCACAGTTTGTCCCTTTCCGGTCTGGATCGGGGGCTTGTGGCTGCTCGTGTCAACGGGGTCGTTATTTTCTCCAACCCCATGTTGCATAAGGAATATGACCGACTTTATGGCGATTTTTTCTGGAGGGCATTTAGTCTGTCCTAGGCATAACCCTGAGGAGACGCAGTTAGTAAGTATGGTGTAAGTGTCGAGCTCTAATGTTCACCGCATAGACGTCGGCAGGCGTCTTCATAACGCCGTTTTCAGCCTGTGAGGGCTGGGTCGGTTCAATAAGATACGCCAGCGAACAAGGCGTTCAGAACAATGCGGAGACAAACTATGCAAGACCCCCTTGTAGGTCGGATTACGGCCAATCCTCGCTATCAAAAACTGGTCAAGACCCGGCTGCGGCTGGGCTGGATACTCACCATCGTCATGCTGGTGGCTTACTACAGCTATATCGGCATTATTGCGTTCGACAAGGAGCTGTTTGCCACACGCTTGGGTGAGGGCGTCATGACCCTGGGCATTCCTATCGGTTTTGGCGTGATTGTGTTGGCAATTGTGATTACGGGCATTTATGTCTGGCGCGCCAATACCAAATTCGACCAGATGGCCAAGGAAGTGCTTGAGGAGGTGCGTAAATGAAGCGTTCCTATCTTCGTTCCGGCCTGGCTCTGGGGCTGTTGCTGGCCAGTCCTGCCTTGTGGGCAGCGGGTGGCGATCTGGGCGAGCTGCAAAAGCAGGCGACCAACTGGACGGCCATCGGTATGTTCGCCGTCTTTGTGCTGGCGACGCTGTGGATTACCAAATGGGCGGCAGCGCGCACCAAGTCGGTCTCGGACTTTTATACGGCGGGCGGCGGCATCACCGGCTTTCAAAACGGACTGGCCATTGCCGGTGACTATATGTCCGCGGCGTCCTTTCTGGGTATTTCCGCTGCGGTGATGATCAATGGCTATGATGGCCTGATCTATTCCATCGGTTTTCTGGTGGGCTGGCCCATCATCACGTTCCTGCTGGCAGAAAAGCTGCGTAATCTGGGTAAATTCACCTTTGCAGACGTGGCAGCCTATCGTTTCCGCCAAGGCCCCATTCGTGCCTTTGCGGCGTCCGGCACGCTGGTGGTGGTGCTCTTTTACCTGATTGCCCAGATGGTGGGTGCAGGCCAGTTGATCAAACTGCTGTTTGGTCTGGAGTATTGGGTTGCCGTGGTGCTGGTGGGTGTGCTGATGATGGTTTACGTGCTGTTTGGCGGCATGACGGCCACCACCTGGGTACAGATCATCAAGGCGGGCCTGCTGCTGTTTGGCGCCTCTTTTATGGCCATCATGGTTCTGGCGCAATATGGTTTCTCGCCAGAAAAGCTGTTTGCCGCGGCGGTTCAGGTCAAGACCGAGGCCGCGCTTGCTGCCGGCAAGGATGCTGCTCAGGCGGCGACCATCGGCCAGGCCATCATGGGCCCGGGCAATTTCATCAAGGACCCGATCAGCGCGATTTCCTTTGGTATGGCCCTGATGTTCGGTACGGCAGGCCTGCCGCACATTCTGATGCGCTTTTTTACGGTGCCTGATGCTAAGGAAGCACGTAAATCCGTGTTCTGGGCAACCACCTGGATCGGTTACTTTTACATCCTGACCTTCATCATTGGCTTTGGCGCAATCGTGCTGGTGTCGACCAACCCCCGTTTCCTGGAAGTGGGCGGCGACCTGATTGGTGGCTCCAATATGGCTGCTGTGCACCTGGCTGATGCGGTCGGTGGCGATGTATTCCTGGGCTTTATGTCGGCCGTCGCCTTTGCCACGATTCTGGCCGTAGTGGCGGGCTTGACCCTGTCGGGTACGTCGGCTGTGTCGCATGATCTGTATTCCACGCTGATCAAGAAAGGCGAAGCCAGTAATGAGGAAGTCATGCGCGTGTCTCGTGCAACCACCCTGGCGCTGGGGGTGATTGCGGTGTTGTTGGGCATTATTTTCGAGAAACAGAACATTGCTTTCATGGTGTCACTGGCCTTTGCGATTGCCGCCTCGGCCAACTTCCCGGTCTTGTTCCTGTCCATTTTGTGGAAAGGATGTACGACACGTGGCGCCACGATAGGTGGGTTCCTGGGCCTGGTCGTGGCCCTAGTGCTGACGTTGCTCTCCCCCTCGGTATGGGAAGCCACTTTGGGCAATCCTGCCGGCTCCGCGCCCTTCCCATACGCGTCGGCAGCGTTGTTCTCCATGCCATTGGCCTTCCTGGCAATCTGGTTCTTCTCGATCACTGATCGTAGTCCGCGTGCCGAGATTGACCGTGCTGGTTTCGAGGGGCAGTCCGTGCGTTCCGAAACGGGTGTGGGAGCAGAAGCGGCTTCTGCGCATTAAACCTTCCTGCCAGACCGGGCTGAATGCCTGTGTCTGGCGGCCTTAGCTGGTTTTGTGGGTGTAAGAAAAACCGGTAGGTGAACGACACCTCAAAGGTTGGCGACCTGTCCAACTTTTGGGGTGTTTTTTGTTCGATGTGCGATGCACGCGTCAAGTCGGGCGCGGTAAAGCGCTATTGAAGCGACTGGGCGATGACTGAACGCAATGCGGCCCTGGCGATACGATTGCAACCATGCGGGTCCCAAGCTCAAGCCTCGATCCCAAGCCCAACCGACGACACCCAAACCCAGAACCCGACGGAAAGACCTGGGCTGGGTGTCATGTCACGGCAAGGCCCTTGACGCTGAGTTTGATTTGAGCCGCACAACCTGATGCGGGCTGCTCCGTGATGGCAATCACAGCCGCCCGTTTTTTTCCGCCTCAATGCCTGGGCCGTGCGCCGGACCAAGTCTTGAGTTCAGCTCTGGGTTTCGCAGGGGACAGGCAGGCCGTCAAAGCGTTCGTAGAAGTAGGCGGCGGCCTCGGGCGCCTGCTCATCCTCGGCACGCAAGGTAGACAGGATATAGCGTTCTGCCTTGCCGCAGACCTGACGATATACATCCCGGCACAGCTCGTAAGCCTGTTTTCCTGCCCAGCCCGTCGGCAACAGTTCTATGGGCAACTGGGGGTCGTGCAGTTGGATGCGACGGAATTCGTGAATCAAGAGCGTGCGAATGACAAAAGCCAACTGGTCATCGTAGGGGTGGCCGGCGTCCAGCATGTTCAGGGCAGGCGCGAAACGTTGTATGAACTGCCCATAGCCGCTGGCAACCTGGGCCAGATCCCAGCTGTCTTGAATAAGTTGCGACAGAGGGCGCGTCTGAGGCAGTTGCGAGGGTTCCAACTTGGCCACATAGACTTGCGACTGGGCCTGTGTGGCCTGCAGGATGTAATCCAGAATCGTGTGATCGGGGTTGGGGTGCAGGAAAGCGGTGGGTGATAAGGCGCAAAAACCTTCCCACAGCAGCTCCTTGCGCAGGTCCGCCCGCTGCTTGGAGTTCATCATCAGGCTGGGCA
Source organism: Alcaligenes sp. SJTW-7 (assembly GCF_047716895.1). Taxonomy (NCBI): domain Bacteria; kingdom Pseudomonadati; phylum Pseudomonadota; class Betaproteobacteria; order Burkholderiales; family Alcaligenaceae; genus Alcaligenes; species Alcaligenes sp. SJTW-7. The sequence goes on from NZ_CP136682.1 coordinate 997,974, forward strand.
TGCTAAAGACCAGCGTCCATTGGCCATCCCACGCCAGATAGGTTGGGGTGTAAATGCGTTGATACGCATGCTCAAAGCGCTGGCTGGCTTCGGGCCGCAAGGTGTACTGGCTGCGCCGCCCTTCACGTTGCGCGCTCAGCCAGCCCTCCTCGGCCAGTCTGTACACGCTGGTGCGTACCAGCCGGTCGCTGATCCCAAAGGGCGCCAGCAACTGGATCAGGCTGCCCAGCCAGAGTTTGCCGCCATGCGGGCGAATCACATCGCCAAACAGGGTCATGACCAGGGACTTGGCACGCGGAGGGCGGTTTTCCAGATGGTGGGCGGCCCAGTGGGCCAGGTCGGAATAAGAAAGCTCGGACATTGTTTTTTTAAAGGCGCTCAAGGCTGTGTGAGAGCGGCACGCCTGTCTGTGTTGACCGGTTAAGCGCTTGATTATAAAGGGTGGGTGTACAAGCGCACTGAAAGATTATGCCAGCCAGGGGCTTTCTTGATCTTTGCAGCAGTTTTGCAGGCACGTACCCTACAAATAGGGACTGGCTAACCAGATCAGCCGATTGCGCAAGCGCTTGCCAAAGCCAATGGCATTCAGGGATTCCAGGCTGACGGCTTCGGCGTCTTCAATTTCCAGGTCAATCAGGTTCTGGATCTGGCGTGCGGTGTCTCGGCTGTAGATTTCCACGTCCAGCTCAAAGTTCAAGCGCAGGCTACGGGGGTCCAGATTGGATGAGCCGATATAGGACCAGACGCCATCAATGGTCATGAGTTTGGAATGATTGAATGGCCCCCGGGCGCGCCAGACCCGACAGCCCGCGCGTAGCACCTGATCGAGCTGGGCCGTCATGGCGTAATTGACCAGACGCAGGTTGTTCTGCCCTGGAATCACGATGTCTACCTGTATGCCACGCCGCGCCGCCGTGTTCAGGGCTCCCAATAGAATCTGGTCGGGCAGGAAATAGGGGGACTGGATACGGATATGGCGTTGTGCGATGGCAAACGCACCTTGCAGCATGTGGTGGGTGCTGGCCATGAAGCGGTCAGGGCCGGAAGCAATGCATCGGGCTGGCACATGAGGCCGGGGGGCGGGCGTGGCGCTGGCATGCCAATAGTCCGGCGACAGATCCTCGCGAGTGGTAAATTGCCAGTCGTGTCGAAATGACGCCAGCAATTGCATGACAGCCGGGCCTTCCAGGCGAAAGTGCGTGTCCTGGGACGGTTTGCCGTCGCTATATTGCGCCATAAAGGACTCGCGCAGGTTCATGCCCCCGGTAAAGCCCACGGTGCCATCCACAATCAGGAGTTTGCGGTGACTGCGCAGATTGGCGTAGGGCATGCGCAAAAAGCCCAGGGGGTTGGTCATGAAGAGAGCGCAGCGTATGCCCTCACGGCGCAATAGTCGCACAATGGGGGTGCGTGAGTATTTAGCGCCAATGGCATCGACCAGCACCCGAATCTGCACGCCTCGCTGGTGCGCGCGTGACAGGGCGCTGACAAATTCCTGGCCCAGGCGATCGCTATCAAAAATATAGCTTTGCAAGGCAATCGTGTTGCGAGCCTGTTCGATGGCTTCCAGCATGGCGGGGTAGGCCTGATCGCCGCCCAGCAAAACCCGCACATTATTGCCGTTGCGTAGTTGACTGCGGCTGACACGGTCTCCCAGGATCTGCAGGGACCGAAACGGGGCGCCTACCAGTGCGCCAATGTCAGAGACTGGGGGGTGTAAATAGGTAACCTGTTCATAAAACACGTCCGCGCTGTGTTCGAGGCGGCTTTGTCTACGTACCCGGTTGATGCCGGCGATCAGGTACAGAAATGGCCCCAACAAGGGCGACATGATGATGACGCCCACCCAACTGATGGCCGCGCGGACATCGTTTTTGGTCATGGCGGCATGAATGGCTGCAGATGCGCCCAGGATCACGCTGAGTGCCAGCGCCAGGTGCGGCCAGTAGTCGTGCAGCAGGGCGCGCAGATGGATCAAGTGCTCTTGCATGGTGTTAGCTGTTCCGCTTCTGGTCGGGCAGGTCCGGGCGTTGGTAAAGGCTGTGCATCCAGGATGGGTTTGGTTTGCCGCGAGCGGCAAACTGTTGCAGACGGGAAGGGGAGCGCCAGACGCCTCCGCCTATTCCAGGACTGGGCTGGACGCCATACCAAAACCATTGGCCGTCTTCATCTTGTGCAAGCCAGTCCCAGTTAGCGGGTGCCTGATCCCAGCAGGGGAAACCGAATGTCATCAGCAAATTTCCAGAAAATGGGACAGATTAGAGTATAAGAAAGCGTGGTTTTGTGCCAGTTTCTATTACAAAGGGCGAGTGCAGAAAAAAAATGAAGAGGTCCGGGCGCCTTGATATGTCGTACTGTCCCTTCTGATAGAGGTGGAGTGAGCCTTGGGTAGGGCGTGTCCGAGGTTCACAATCGAACACAGTTTATTGTCCAGCCCGAACTTGTCGGGAGTGTGCGAAGGTGCCAAACTTGCTACGATGAACCAACGCAAAAAAGCCCGCTACGAGGCGGGCTTTCAAGTATTTTTCCAGTTCCTGATTTTGTCACCCTTTAAGGAGATACGCAAAACCTGGGAAGCGGTAAATTTTGGGGTGACCGATGGGGCTCGAACCCACGACAACCGGAATCACAATCCGGGACTCTACCAACTGAGCTACGGTCACCACTGTTTGGTGCAGTATGTATTAACAGTACATATTAAGTACTTATTAATTTACTGCTTTTACTTGTTGCTCGCCGTTTAAGGCTTGCTGTGAAGTAAAAAATGTATTCTAGCACGCTTTTTTTAAATAGTGCAACACCTGTGCAAGAATACCTCGACCCTGAACCCCGCCCCGGTCTTGCCGGGCAGTGTGTGACTCAGGTTTAATGTTTTTCCCTCGTAATAGCAAGGAAGCGCGATATGTCTCAATTATTCGTCGTTCATCCCGAAAATCCTCAACCCCGCGCATTGGCCCAGGCCGCCGAACTACTGGCTAAGGGAGGGCTGCTGGCCATTCCTACTGACTCCAGCTATGCCGTAGTCGCCCGTCTGGACGACAAGTCCGCCGCTGATAACCTGCGGCGCCTGCGTGGCTTGGACGATCGCCACCATCTGACCTTGCTGTGCCGTGATCTGGCCGAGATCAGCCACTTTGCCAAAGTGGACAACCCGCAGTACCGCCTGCTGAAAATGGCTACCCCCGGTCCGTGGACATTTATTCTGGAAGCGACCAAGGAGGTGCCCCGTCGCGTGTCCCACCCCTCTCGCAAGACGATCGGTATTCGGGTTCCCAATCAGAAAGTGGCTCTGGCTCTGATGGAACAGGTGGGCAGCCCCTTGATTTCCACCACCCTGATTCCCGAGGGCGAGGACGAGCCCTTAAATGATGCCCAGGAAATTCTGGACCGTTATGCGCATCAGTTGGCCGCGGTTGTGGATGGCGGACCGTGCCCCTTGCAGGCAACCACTGTGATTGATCTGACCGGCCCTACGCCGCAAGTGCAGCGTCGTGGTTCGGGTGATCCTGCCACCTTGGGCTTGTCCTGAACTCCGGGTTTGCACAAAACTCGCGTCCAGGTGCCTATCCGTGTTTCAATTCTGAACCTTGAGGCAGCACTCGCTGTCTCAATCAGACGGGCTGTTTGCAGGCGACTGATCCGTGTGCATGCACAATCGGATCAGTTGCCGGCCTGGACCAAGGATCACCATGGACTCTTTTATACAGACCTTGACGGTCTATGCTCTGCCAGTCATTTTCGGCATCACCTTGCATGAAGCGGCTCACGGTTATGTCGCCCGCATGTTTGGCGACCCGACCGCCATGCTGGCCGGACGCATCAGTTTGAACCCCTTGCGCCACATCGACCCTATCGGCACGATTGTGGTGCCTGCCGTGCTCTTGCTGTCCAGCGCACTCATGGGAATGGGCGGCATTTTGTTCGGCTGGGCCAAGCCGGTACCGGTCGATTGGGGGCGCTTGCGCAACCCCAAACGTGACATGCTCTGGGTGGCTCTTGCCGGACCGGCTTCCAATATGCTGATGGCGATTCTGTGGGTCTTGTACGCACACTTGATGGTCAAGCTGGGGCAGGGCGACAGCCGCTTCTGGATGGGTATGGCCATTGCAGGCGTACAGGTCAATCTGGTCTTGATGGCCTTGAATCTGTTGCCCCTGCCGCCCTTGGATGGCGGCCGTATCGTATTTAGTCTCTTGCCGGATCGTTTGGCCTATCATTACTCCCGTATTGAGCCTTACGGCATGGTTATTCTGATCTTGCTGATGTTCACTGGCGTGCTTTGGACACTGATGCGTCCTTTGATTGCCCTGGGCGAAGGCGTATTGAAATGGTTCTTATGATTTAACGGCTTATCCGTTAAACTTGTGAGTCAATATTTTTTTGGGCTGTTGGGCCTTAAACCCGGAGATTCATCTCATCATGGCAAGTTCGGACTCTGCTATTTCCAATTTTCAGGGCAGCATGGTTGCCCTTGTTACACCCATGGATCCCAATGGGGGTCTGGATTTTGCCGCTTACCGAAAGCTGATCGACTGGCACATACAGGAAGGAACACGTGTGCTGGTGGTCGTTGGAACCTCGGGCGAGTCGCCTACGGTGTCGGTCGATGAGCATGCCGAACTGATCAAGGTGGCTGTAGAGCACGCCGCCGGTCGTGTTCCCGTGATTGCCGGAGTCGGTGGCAACTCCACCCGTGAAGCCATCGAGCTGTCGCGTCATGCGCAGGAAGTGGGTGCAGACGCCGGTTTGTCGGTGGTGCCTTATTACAATCGCCCTACCCAGGAAGGGATGTACCAGCATTTCCGCGCTATTGCAGAAGCGGTGGAATTGCCCCAATTCCTGTATAACGTGCCAGGCCGCACGGTCGCAGACCTGCAAAATGACACCGTGCTGCGTCTTGCGCAGATTCCCAACATCATTGGCATCAAGGATGCAACCGGCGATCTGGCGCGCGGTGGACTGCTGCTGCGTGATGCGCCGGAAGATTTTATTGTGGTCAGCGGCGATGATCCTACGGCTGCTTCGTATATCCTGCTGGGCGCCAAGGGCAATATTTCCGTGACGGCCAACGTGGCGCCACGCCTGATGAGCCAGTTGTGTCAGGCCGCTCTGGATATGGATGTACCCACGGTACGCCGTTTGAATGCCTTTTTGGCAGGTTTGAACAAGAACCTGTTTGTCGAGGCTAACCCCATTCCCGTGAAATGGGCCGTTGCAGAAATGGGCCTTACTCAGCTGGGATATCGTTTACCATTGACGCCGTTAAATGCACAGCATCACGAATTGCTGCGTCAATCCTTGAAACTTGCGGATCTTCTTCCATGATTGCTAAGCCAGTTAATAAAAGCCTGATCGGGCTGTCTCTGAGCCTGTTGGTGCTGTCGGGCTGCTCCACGGTGGACCAGATAATGGGCCGGGGCGAGTCGGTGAATTACAAGAGTACGGTTGCGGGCGATCCCTTGAGCATTCCGCCGGATCTGACCCAGGCCAACCGCGATGCCCACTATCGTGCCCCAGAAGGGGTGACCTCCTATTCGGTTTACTCGCAAGGTCAAAATGCGCAGCAGGCCAAAGGCGGAGCCGATCAGATTTTGCCGCAATCCGACGCTATCAAGGTGATGCGTGACGGTGATCTGCGCTGGCTGGTTGTCGACCGCCCCGTGGAGGATCTGTTTCCCCGTATTATTGATTTCTGGGGTGATAACGGTTTCACCATTCAGTCGCAGGACCCCCGTGCCGGCCTGATCCAGACCGACTGGGCAGAGAACCGGGCCAAGATTCCTGAAAGCTGGATTCGCAGCGCCTTGGGTTCCATTATCGATCAGGTCTTTGACAGCGGTGAACGTGACCGCTTCCGTACCCGCTTTGAGCGTGTTGGCGACAAGACCGAAATCTACGTGTCCCATCAACACATGGAAGAGACGCCCACCGCGGATGGCACCGCCTTTAAATGGGTGTTCGCCAAAGAGGATCCGGGTCTGAACGCGGCCATGCTGGCTCGCATGATGGTCTTCCTGGGATCGGATATTGAAACCGCTCGTGAGCAGGTGGCCAACGCCGCCAAGGACCCGTCCAGCGTTCAGGTTCAGGCTTCGGACAAGGGCGATCAGGCAGAGCTGCTGCTGAACGAGTCCTTTGATCGAGCCTGGCGTCGTGTCGGCGTGGCTATCGATTCGGCCGGCTTCTCGGTTGAGGATCGTGACCGCTCTGCGGGTGAGTTCTTTATTCGCTATCTGGATTCGGATACGGGCGAGAAGATTGAACAGCAAAACATTTTTGGCCGCATCTTTGGCAGTCGCAATACGGCCGAAGCCACGCCGTTCCGCATCAAGCTGCGTGCCCAAGGAGCCGGTACCCGCGTGACCGTGCTGGATCAGCAAGGTCAGGAGCAGACGACAGCGACGGCCAAGCGCATTATCAATGTGCTGTCCACCAATCTGCGTCCCGGTAGTTGATTGTCTTGAGTCGGCCTGCGAGCCGTCTGGAAAAAGCCCTGGTTATTGCCAGGGTTTTTTTTTATGTCCGCCATTCGTCCTGACCGGGCTTGATGCTAAGTCATTGAGTCCACAACCAGGCTGTTCACCTCATGAGTCTGCTGCCGCTCAGGTAAAGACCGCTCAATGGCTGCACGGAATGCCGTTGGGTTAGTTGGGAGTGCCGGTGCGTTTCCGGTGAAGTCTATGACTGCTCGTAAGAAGCCTTGCCTTCGTCCGTTTGGGTGGATGAGCGGGGTGGAGCTTTATCGAGGAGGACTGGACTTTCCATAAGACAGTAAAGATAATAGGAACTATTATCGTTTATTGCATTGAGGAGTCGCCCATGCTGAAATTGTTTTTCCGTCATGGTTTACGCTTGTGTTGGCCTACGCGGCGGGGCCAACAAGCTGATGATTCCGCTTCTTCAGAGCCGCAGGCTCGACTGCTGGCGCTGATTGAGGCGTTGCCTCGTCGTCACCGCGAAGCTTTTGTGCTGCATCGTTTCGAGGGCCTGAGCTATAAAGAGATCGCCACTCGAATGGGCACAAGTTCACGAGTGGTGGAGCACTATATACGCATGACCATGCGGGCGTGTCGTCATGATCCGGCGCGGTTCCATCGGGTAGATGGGGCGATGCCACGTTCGGCGGGCTTGTATGTGTAAGGAGGGGCACCTGCAGCACATTGATGAGCAGGCCTTGAATTGGCTGCTCAAACAGCACGAGCCTCAGTATCAGAACGATGCCCGCAGCCAGTCTGCCTTTCGCGCCTGGTTGACGATTGATCCCGAGCATCAGGCTGCTTTTCTGCGCTGGAAGTTGGAGTGGGAAGCCATGGATGCAATCAGTGAGGAGCAGGTGGGTCGCCTGCGTACCCGTTTGCAACAAGAGGCAATGAGCCGCGTGCAGAGACCGTGGCCTCTGCGTTTGTTAAATCGCGGTGTGGACGCCTGGTTCATCAATCCTGCCTGGCGCTTTGCGCTGGGGGGAGCGCTGTGCTTGCTGCTGGGCGTGGCGTTGCTGGGAACCGTGGGCAGCTACTTTGTTTAGGCCTTTTTGAATCTGCCTGGTCTTCATTGTGCCAAGGTGACTGAAGATGCTGTGCCGCTTGCTGAATACGGTCATCCACCCTTGCAGCGCTCAGTCTGGGAATGACGCCCAGGCAAGGGCCGGGTAGATAGTCATGCAGCGTCTGCAGGTTTTCCTTGGCATAACGGATCTCCGGGTCGATGAGGTTGGCCACCCAGCCCAGCACGCTCAAACCGCTGGTGCGTATGGCCTGAGCCGTCAGTAGCGCGTGATTCAAAGCGCCCAAACGCAGACCCACCACCAGAACGACAGGGAGCTGCAAAGCCAGTGCTAAATCGATACCTGTTCGCCCCTGTCCCAGGGGCAGCATGAAACCGCCCACTCCTTCCACGATGGCATAGTCGGCATGTTCTGTCGCCGCTTGAACCATGTTTTTGATCAACGCTGGGTCTAGTTCGATTCCCGCTTGATCGGCCAGGATGTGGGGAGCCGCAGCGGGCTCAAACAGGTACGGTGTGAAGGTTGCCGGTGCCAGCTTCAGGCTGGAGTGCCGGGCCAGCGCGTCCACATCTTCGTTATGCAGACGGCCTTCTATTTCCTCGGCTCCCGACGCAATAGGCTTGATGCCCAGCGTGCGTGCGCCGCTTTGGCTTAGCAAATGAAGTAAGGCGGAACTGACCAGTGTTTTGCCAATCTCCGTGTCCGTGCCAGTCACAAAGCAGGCTTTCATGCGTATTCCCTCAACAAATGACCCAAGCCATTCAGACAATGCTCCACCTCTTGCGTGCCCCATAAATAGCCGGGCATCAGGTATACCGTATTGCCGATAGGGCGCAGCATGAGTCCTTGCTGCAGGGCAGAGCGGTAAAAGCGTCGGGCAAAGCCCTGGTGATCGTAACGAGCCGGGCCTGTGTCCAGGTCAAAGGCCCAGATCACCCCGCAGCGGCGCAGATGCTGCATCTTGGGAGAGTGCAGTTTCAGCGTGTGCAAGCCTTCATCAAGTGCTTGAGCCAGTGTTTTTTGCAGTTCGTAAACGGGGTATTGCTGGAACAGATCCAGGGTTGCCAACGCAGCGCGGCAGGCCAAGGGATTGCCGGTGTAGGAATGGGAGTGTAAAAACCCGCGGCGCAAATCCGAGTCATAAAACCCTTGATAAATCGTGGGGCTGGAGAGTACCACGGACAAGGGCAGCGTGCCGCCGGTAATTCCCTTGGACAAGCACAGCAAATCAGGCCAGATGCCAGCCTGCTCGCAGGCAAAGAAGGTGCCGGTACGCCCGCAACCCACGGCAATCTCGTCCAGAATCAAATGCACCTGATAGCGGTCGCACAGCTCGCGCACCCCGCGCAGATAGTCGGGGGAGTGCATCTGCATGCCAGCCGCGCATTGCACCAGCGGCTCCAGAATCACGGCGGCAATGTCGTGATGACTCTCCAGAATCTGTTCCAACGATTGCAGTGCCTTTGCGGTGACCGGGTGGTGTTCGTCCGGGCTATGGGCCTGGCGCAGATCGGGACTGGCTGCCGTGTAGTGCTGGCCCAGTTGCGCACCGTAATTTTCCCGGAACAAAGGCACATCGGTGACGGCCAGCGCGCCCAGCGTTTCGCCGTGGTATCCCTGCGCGATGCCGACAAAACGGTGCTTGTGTTCCTGCCCCTGGTTACGCCAGTAATGCACGCTCAGTTTCAGAGCAATTTCCACGGCAGAAGCGCCGTCACTGGCATAAAAAGCATGCCCCAGACGATGGCTGCTCAAGGCGGCCAATCGTTCGGAAAGCTGCACAACCGGCTCATGAGTCAGGCCACAGAGCATGATGTGATCCAGTTGCTGAGCCTGATCGCTAATTGCCTGCACCAGATGCGGGTGGCTATGTCCAAACAGATTCACCCACCAGGAACTGATGGCGTCCAGATAGGCATTGCCGTCGACATCATATAGCCATGCACCCGAGGCGCGTTTGATTGCCAGCAGCGGCACACCGTGATCGTGATGCTGCATTTGCGTGCAAGGATGCCAGACAGTCTGCAAACTGCGTTGAGCCAAAGGGGGAAAAGAGTTTGAATTCATGACAAATCACCGTAAAGAGTGGGCGGCTTCATGTAATGCCTGAACCAGTTTTTCAATATCCTGATGCCGGTGGGAAGCAGACAGGGAAACACGTAAGCGGGCTTGATGACGGGGGACGGTGGGTGGCCGTATGGCCGGTGCCCAAATCCCTTTTTGCAGTAGGCCGTCGGACAGCTGTAAAGCAGGTTCCACCTCGCCCATCAGCAGGCTTTGCACGGGCGTGTCGGACGGCGTCAGACGCCAGGGCAGATCCTGGCTCAAGCTTTGCAGCGTTTGAATGTGTTCTTTCAGCAAAGCCCGCTGTGGCTGGGCTTGTTTGATCAGTTGCAGGCAAGCCAGCAAGGATGCGCAATGTGCCGGAGCTAGCCCGGTGCTGTACACATAGCTGCGGGCGGATTGAGTGAGCCAGTCAGCCACGTTGTGGGAGCAGGCAATAAAAGCGCCGCCTTGCCCGGCTGCCTTGCCAAAAGTCCCCAGATAAATCAGGCGCTGACGTTGCGTGCTATTGAGCAGGAAATGCTCAGGCGCGCCGCGTCCGGTTTCGCCCAATACCCCCAGACCATGCGCATCGTCCAGATACAACAGGGCATCGTGGCGTTCGCATAAGGTGATCAGCTCATCGACCGGGGCAACAGTCCCGTCCATACTGAACAGGCTGTCCGAGATCACCAGCTTGAACCCTGTCCTTGGACGACTGAGCAAATCATCCAGACGTGCCATGTCTCTATGGGGATACACGCGTAAACGGGCGCCGGACAGACGGCTGGCATCAATCAGGCTGGCGTGGTTCAGCCTGTCACAGAAGATGGTGTCGCCCGTGCCGACCAGCGCGGGAATCACGCCCAGGCTGGCTTGATAACCACTGACAAAAAGACGGCTGGCCTCAAAGCCGCTCCAGTCTGCCAGCTCTTGCTCCAGTCGCTGAGCCAGCGCATGATGCCCACAAATCAGTGGGGAGGCCGTGGCTCCGGCTACATCTTGTGCTGCCAGCAGTTTGAGTTGCGGGTGCTGGCTAAGGCCCAGATAGTCATTGCCTGCGAAACTCAGCAAGACCTGACCATTGCGCTCGATATGCGCGTCCGGCAAGGGGTGGCAGATTGCTCTTTGTCGCCACAGCTTCCGGGCCTTCAAGGCCTCTAGTTGCTGATCCAGGTGAGCGATAAAAGCACTCATGACGGCATGGCCCGGTAGTGAACCAGCAGGCGGTTCCAGCCCCTGTAGGCGGGAAGCTGAATACGCTCTCTTTGAGCCAATTGCAGGCGAGGCAGCAAAGGCAGGAACTGCTCAAGTACCAATTTGGCCTCCAACTGCACCAAACCCGCACCCAGGCAATGATGAATCCCGTAACCCATGGACAATTCGGCCTGATTGTTGCGGCTGAAGTCCAGGTCGTCGGGATGGGAAAAAACTTCCGGGTCCCGGTTGGCAGCACCCAAGAGCAACAGCAGTAGTTGACCTTTGCGCAAATGCTGACCGTGCCAGTGTTGGTCCTGCATCAAGCGTCTTGCCGTGTATTGAATCGGGCTGTCGTAACGCAGCAGCTCTTTGATCGCTGCGGGAATTTTCTGCGGATTCAACAGCAGGTCCTGCAGCTTGCTGGCGTCGTCAAGCAGCGTTTGAAACAGGGAGCTCAGCAGATGCCGGGAGGTTTCATAGCCTGCAAAGAGCAACATACAGGACTGCGCCAAACGCTCGCGCCTGCCTTGAAGGGAGAGCTGCTCGTCATGCAAAAGTCGCCAGGCCAGCCCACCTTCTTGCAGCTTGGCGCTGTTCCCCAGAAAGTCAGCCATATCCAGCAAGGCGTCCTGCGTATCCATTAACAAAGGTAGGTCCGGCGTGGCTTGCCCAATGAAACGTGCCAGTTGCTCTGACCAGGATTGAAAAACAGCTAAAGGCAGTTGCTGCAAACCGAGCAGATCCATCATGACCAAGGCCGGAAGCGGTCGGCAGACCTGCTCAACCAGATCTGCTGGGCCGTGGCGCAGCTGGTTTGTAAAAGCGCTATGAAGGTGCGTCACGCGATTTTCAATGCTGCGGTCTATGTCCCGCAACGCCTGCGGGCTGAAGGCAGCATTTACAACCCGCCTGACGCGGGTATGACGGGGGCGATCCAGGAAAACCAGCGTCCTGGCCATCAAACCCTTGAAAGCCTGTAGACGAGGGGAGGGAGGGGCTCCTGCCTGAGATACCCACCCGCCAACACGGCGCACACTGAGATCGGGATGGCGCAGAGCGGCCTGCACATCCTGATGTCTGTGAACCAGCCAGGCTCCGCCACAGAAATTCGCATCCCACACCAAGGGCGGACCCTGGCGAAGGCGGGCATAAGCCGCATAGGGAGACGCAAGATTGAAATCGCCAAACATGACACCGTATTCCTGAATACCAAAGCCAGCGCAGGCTAGCATTTGAGCGGAAAAGAGGCAGTCAGGAGATTGTGTCTATTAATTCTTTCAGGGTGTTTTGGGTGAATTAGAAGTCTGTTTGCTGTTGATGGGTGGAATTGCTTTAGCTTGTGTGACTATTTTTTACAATAAACTTGGTCGGTGAGTTCGGGATGATTATCCTCTGCTTGCAGAACCCTTTTTTATTGATTTTGAGATTTTATTTAAAATCAGATGCTTATGAACTGGGCTGGGAAAAGGGTTTCGGTGGCAGAAAAAGTCATAAGGTAGAACCTGTTTGGCGTTTAGGGATAAACGCTCTAGTTTGCTGCCGTGTAGGCAGCTTAGAAAATCAGGTACAGGGCCCGCACGGCACTTGCAATGTTTGCTGCCTAAGCAGCTTTGAAAAGCTTGTGGGTCACTATCATGCACATGCAAGGTTTTCTGCTATATAAGTCGCTGAAAAGTTTTTTAATTTCAGCAGCTTAGCTGGCTTTGAATAATTGGCTATCAAATGTCCAATTGCTAAGCCGTTGCTGGCGGCGGCCCTGTCGCAAATGCAGGTTAAGACCACAGCCCTAGCCTGCATTCATTCCAATTAGTCACCGAGCATCAGAAGCCGCGGGGACTCCTTCAGTAGCCAGCTTTTCCGTTTTACGCTGCGGCAACGTCCCATTCAAAATGAAGTACGCCAGCAGGCCAATCACCAGTCCCCAGAATGCTCCGCCAATCCCGAACAGGGTGATATTGGCCGCTGAAGCTAAAAAGGTGATCAAGGCTGCTTCACGTGATTTGATATCGGCCATGGCCCCCGCCAGGCTGCCACCTATGGTGCCCAACAGCGCTAATCCCGCCAGCGTGGTGATAAAGGTCGCGGGGAAGGTCATGAATACAGCGGCCAGCGTTAGCCCAAACACACCTACCAGAATGTAGAACACTCCGGCTGCCATGCCGGCTACCCAGCGTTTGGATGGGTCCTGGTGTGCTTCCGGGCCCGTGCAGATGGCCGCGGTAATAGCGGCTACGTTCATGGCGTGGGAGCCGAAGGGGGCCATGATGAGCGAGCCTAGGCCGGTGACCCACACAATTGGGTTGGCGCTGGTACGAAAGCCATCGTTGCGCAAGACCAGCATCCCGGGCATGTATTGACCGGTCAGCGTGATCAGAAACAAGGGTAAGGCTACGCTCAGCAAGGCATTGAGCGTGAACACCGGCATGGTGAACACGGGCGCGGCCAGCTCCAGTTTCAGGCCGCTCAGGTCGACGCGCTGCTCCAGGAGTAGAAATGTCAGGCCCAGAATCAGAATGCCGACCACGGCATAGCGGGCCGAGAATCGCTTGATGACCAGATAGGCCAGAATCAGCAGGCCTGCCAGTGTCGGGTCCAGCGTCATGCTGCCAAATGCTCCTATGCCAAATTGCAACAGAATCCCCGCCAGCAGACCGGCGGCAATACCGTTGGGAATCAGGCGGATCAGGCGCTCGAAGTAGGATGACAGGCCCAGGACGACAAACGCCGCTGCCGAGATCAGGTAGGCGCCGATTGCTTCCTGATACGGCGTGCTGGCCAGCGCCGTGACCAGAAAGGCGGCGGCCGGAGTGGACCAGGCGGTGATGATGGGCTCGCGCGAGACCCAACTCAGGAGCAGACCTGTCACGCCCACACCAATAGAAATTGACCAGACCCAGGAGGCAGTCAGCTCGGGGCTGAGGCCGGCGACTTTGGCGGCCTGGAAAACCAGAATAAAAGTGCCGCCGTAGTTGACGATGACCGAGATCAGACCGGCTACAATGGGCGGGATCAAATCGCTGACTAAATAGGATGAGGATGATCGTGAGGTAGACATAGTGCTCTGCGCTTTCCAAAAGGAGAGATGACAAACGAGCACTATTTATAGCGATTAAATGGACTGTTCAGATAGGACGCTTTTTGGTTGTATGGCAGACCGCTTTTGAAGTGGGTGGGTGCCTGACTATACGGACTGGAGTGGCTACGTGATTTTTGGGTGTGGCCCGAGCTGGATTGAAGCTGGGCTGCAAAGCCACTAATGGGGGCTTTATGACGAGTTGCTCGTCTTGTGAATCGCGTTTTTCATAATAGTACTTTTTCTTGTTGTGGGGCGTGAATAATGTTGCCGCAACCGCAACCGCAACCGCAACCGCAACCGCAACCGCAACCGCAACCGCAACCGCAAATAGTGGGCTTTCGATTCTTTGGTGGCTAGAAATAAAAAAGCGAGGCAGCCTGCAAGCTGCCCCGCTTTTTTGCTGAGTTCGCCAGAGCTAGTGGCTCGGTGCTCAGTTTTCCTTGAACTGCAGCCAGCCGTCGTCCAGCCAGGCATTCAGCATTTCCAGTTCGTCCTCATCCAGCTCTGCAAAAGCATCGCCAGAAGTGGGGAGCTCACGCTGATCAGCCAACAGTTTCAGCGCCGGGCTGGCAGGACAGGGGGCGACTTCACCGTTGATATACAGCTCATCGCCGCGGTACATCATGCGCGAGCAGCGGTCCAAAGCCAAGCGGCCTTCAGGCAGCGTGGGATCGTGCAGATCCACCGGGTCTTCGGCAATGTCAAACCAGCTATTACTGGGCAATTCGGTCAGCCAGACGCCCAGGAACCGTGAGGCCAGCGCTTCATCAAAACGAATGGCGTTCAATGCATCCAGCGACTTTTGAATCAGGTTTTCCGGCAAGGCGGCAGGGGTGGTGCTGGCCTGTGCATCCGGGTCGGTGTAGCGCTGCTGCATGGCCTCGGGCATGGGCATCGGTGGGTCGGCGTACAGGCCAAAGCCTTCGCCGCTGGCAGCGGCCAGTTGATCCGATGCGGCATCCATCAAGCCACGGGCCAGCGTTGCCTGAGTAGGAGAGCGAAAGCCGATGGAAATCGTCATGCAGTCGCCAATCGCAATCCCGTCATGTGCTACGTGCGGGGGCAGATACAGCATATCGCCGGGTTCCAGGGTGAACTCTTCTTCTACCTGGAAATTGCGCAAAATCTTCAAGGGCAGGTCAGGCACCAGGCTTAGGTCTTTTTGCTGGCTGATGCGCCAGTGACGCTTGCCGTGGGCTTGCAGCAGGAACACGTCGTAGCTGTCGAAATGCGGGCCTACGCCACCGCCATCAGAGGCGATGCTGATCATGGCATCGTCCAGACGAGCATCACCGATGAAGCGGAACTGTCGCATCAGCGCGGCAGTATTGTCATCGTGCAAATCCACGCTTTGGGCCAGCGCAGTCCAGTTGGGTTGGGAGGCAGGCGGCAGCTCGTCAAATGGTCCGGTTTCCATTTCCCAGTCCTCACCGTCATGGATAATCAGACGGGACTCGACTTCTTCGCGTGTCACCAGTTCACGGATATTGTCGATGCTCAGCGAGTGCTTGAAATTAGGGATGGCGCCGCGTATCAATAAGGGTTTACGTTGCCAGTAGGTTTGCATGAACTCATGCGCGCTGATGCCGCCCAAAAGGGTCAATGCCTGGTCGATATTCATGGACTGCCCGAACAAGAATTAAGTAAGTCCGTAGCTTAACTGATCCGGTCTGTCCCGGTGTATGGCTAGCCTGCGTATCAGGCGTATCCAGCGCAAAGAATCCAGAGAAATACTCACGAAATAGAGTGATTGATTCACGGTGGGGAGGCTAAGAATGATTGATTGTCGATCTGCTCGCCAACGGCCCTCGGAAAACTGCATAAAAAAGGGAGCTTCTTGGGCTCCCTTCTGGACTGTTTAACCAGCCGCCTTCATCTCTTTTTTCCAGCGATACAGCAGATCCAGGGCATCGCGTGCGCTCAGGTCATCGACATCCAGTTGCTTGAACTGATCGAGCAAGTCCAGTGCTTTTTCTGTAGTCGGGTCAGGCTCGGCGACCGTGGCTTCCGGAGCGCTGCCCGCATTGAACAAATCCAGTTGTGCACTAGGATCGTTTTGCGCTTCCAGGCGGCTTAGCTCGCGGCTGGCCTGGCGTATAACTGCAGAGGGAATGCCAGCACGCTGTGCAACCTGAATCCCGTAGCTGCGGCTGGCCGGTCCTTCCTGGACCTCATGCAAGAACACGATGCCGGAAGCGGATTCCGCGGCGGCCAAGTGCACGTTGGCAGCGGCAGGCAGCTCGTTGGGCAGGCGGGTAATCTCGAAATAGTGCGTGGCAAACAGGGTCAGCGCCTGGTTGTGGCTGAGCAGGCGATGCGCGATGGACCAAGCCAGGGCTAGTCCGTCATAGGTGGAAGTGCCTCGACCAATTTCATCCATCAGCACCAGGCTGTGGGGGGTGGCGCCAGCCAGAATCGCGGCCGCTTCCGTCATCTCCATCATGAAGGTGGAACGGCCGCCGGCCAGATCGTCGGCGGCACCGATACGGGTGAAGATGCGGTCTATCTGGCCGATACGGGCGCGGCTTGCCGGGACAAAGCTGCCGATGCGGGCCAGCAGGGCAATCAGGGCAACCTGACGCATATAGGTGGACTTGCCCCCCATGTTCGGGCCGGTAATCAAAAGCATGCGGCGTTGCGCATGCATTTCGCAATGATTGGGCGTGAAGCGCTCAATAGTGTGTTCCACCACCGGATGGCGGCCTGCCTCAATCCAGATACCCGCTTGTTCGCTCAGTTCCGGGGCGACCCAGTTATGGTCCAGGGCATGAAGCGCTAGAGAGGACAGGGTGTCCAGCTCGGCCAGCGCGCTCGAGCATAGGGCCAGCGGGCCGGCATAGCTTTGCAGCTTGTCCAGCAGTTCATCGAAAAGGAATTTTTCGCGGCTCAGGCTGCGGTCCTTGGCCGACAGGACCTTGTCTTCCCATTCTTTCAGCTCGGGCGTGATGAAACGCTCGGCATTTTTCAGAGTCTGGCGGCGCCGGTAATCCTCGGGAACCTTATCGGCCTGACCGCGGCTGACCTCGATAAAGAAGCCATGTACGCGGTTGTACTCAACACGCAGCGTGGCAATCCCGGTACGCTCGCGTTCGCGGGCCTCGATTTTCAAGAGGACATCACCGCTGTCGCTGGCCAGGCTGCGCAGTTCGTCCAGGTCAGGATCATAGCCATCCGCAATGACCCCACCATCGCGTATCAGCAAAGCGGGCTCGGCGGCGATAGCGGCCTGCAGCAGACGGGCCAGTTCCGGGTCCAGGGCCAGGCTGAGCAAATGTCGATGCAAGTGCTCGGACTGGGCAAAATTGTGTTCCAGCTCCTGACGCAGCTCGGGCAGCGTGGCCAGTGCATCCCGCAGGCTGGCCAGTTCTCGGGGACGTACGCTACGTAGCGATATACGGGTCGCAATCCGCTCAAGGTCAGGGAAGCGACGCAGTGCCTGGCGCAAGGCGCCCAAGGGGTCGCCCGCATTCAGACTGGCGCTTTGCTGGGTCTGGAAAAATAGGGACACCACGTCCTGGCGTTGTTGAACCGTCTGGTTCAAACGCAAGGGGTGATGCAGCCAACGGCGCAGCAAGCGACTGCCCATGGGAGTCTGACAATGATCCAGCGTCGAGAAGAGAGTGGGGCTGGTTTCGCCGCTGATGGTTTCGGTGATTTCCAGATTTTTGCGGGTGATCGCGTCCAGTACCAGAAAGTCCGAGCTGTGCTGCACGCGGATAGCCGTGATATGCACCAGGGACTGGGATTGTGTGCTGCCGACATAGCGTAGCAATGCACCGGCGGCAGCTGTCGCCGCAGGCAGATCGTCCAGGCCAAAACTGGCCAGAGAGTCCAGATCAAAATGATCGAGCAAGGTCTCGCGCGAGCCGTCGGCGGCAAAATGCCAGTCGGGCAAAGTATGGCAACTGGCCTGGGGAAGTTCGGGAGCAGGACGCTGGGACTCGGGATAGACCAGCTCAACGGGGCCGATACGGTTGAGCTCGGTGTCCAGCATATCGGGCTCACACTGGCTGACCAGAAATTCGCCGCTGGCCAGATTCATCCAGGCCAGCCCCACCATTTCCTGACGTTGCACCTTCATGCGAGTGCAAGCGGCGATCAGGCGGTCTGCCTTGGGGGGCAGCAAGGCATCGTCCGTCAGTGTTCCGGGCGTGACAACACGCATGATCTTGCGCTCGACGGGGCCTTTGCTGGTGGCCGGATCGCCTACTTGCTCACAAATCGCGACCGACTCACCCAATGCCACCAAACGCGCCAGATAACCTTCCATGGCGTGAAAAGGCACGCCAGCCATGGGAATCGGTTCGCCGTTGGAGGAACCCCGCTTGGTCAGCGTCAGATTCAGCAAACGCGCGCCGCGCTCGGCATCGGCGTAGAACATCTCATAGAAGTCTCCCATCCGGTAGAACAACAGATGTGAACCAGCCTCCGCTTTGAGCTGAAGGTATTGGCGCATCATGGGCGTGTGGGCGGACAGATCGGCAGCAGAAGTCATAGCGCAGTACAGGTCAGGGAATTCAACAACAAGGCCGCCCAGAAGGCGGCTGAGTGGATATTGTAGCGAGGGCGGTCAAGAGGGGGGGAGGGAGCGTGCTGAATTAGTCCCGCGTACTGACACCTACGCTTGCCAATGGTTCGAAAGCGGTAATAGAATTCATTCTCATTCAAAATAATAGTCTCCATTTCTGCAGTCAGTGACCGGTCTGTTTGTGTTCGTTGCGTGCTGGGGGATGGTTTTCAACGTTCGATGGACGCACGGCACTATTCCGAGTTGGTCAATTTCTTTGCCCGCTTTCTCAATGACCGGGAGGCGGCACGAGAGGTGGTGCAGGAAAGCTATGCCCGTGTGTTTGCCGGGGTGTCGCCAGCGCGCCCAGCCCGCAATTTGCGTGCTTTGCTGTTTCGTGCTGGCAAGAATATTGTGATTGATGGCGCCAGGCGTCGGCAGGCGGAACAGGTCATGCTCGATACCTTGACCATGATGACGGCCAGGGAGGCTCCCAGCACGGAGTATCTGGTGCAGGTGCGCCAGCAGCTCCAGGCCCTATTGTCTCGATTGGGGGTCATGCCCCGCAAACGGCGCGAGGTATTCGTTCTGGTGCGCATTTATGGTTTTAGCCATCAGGAGGCGGCCAGCCATTTGGGCCTGTCTTTGGCGTCAATTGAAAAACATGTGGTACGGGCGGTGATGGACTGTCTGGACCTGGCCAACGCGTAGTGAGATTTTTTCATGGCGGCACCGGATCGAATCGCGCGAGCGCGCCTGGAGCAAGCCCTGCTATTGCTGGCTCGCCAGCACGGGGGTGATGAGGCCACGGCGCACGCGGCCAAGACGCAGTTTGAGCGGTGGCGTACGCTCAGTGCCGATCATGCAGCCGCTGCAGATCTGGCCCTGCGAGCGTGGGAGAGCACGCAGGGCCAGGGCCTGCAAGACCGGGTGGCCCTGCCCGGCCCATACCGGGAGAGCAAGCCTGCACGGCGGCGGGTATTGGCCATGCTAGGCGTGCTCGGCATTGGCCTGGCGGCAGGTACAGGAGCCCAGTGGTATTGGCAGCAGGCGTTGCAAGTATTGGCGTTGCAGACCGGCCATGGCGAGCAGCGTGAATACGATCTGCATGATGGCTCCCGCCTGTCTCTGGCTCCCCACACCCGACTGGAAGTGCGCATGATGCGTACAGTACGCCAAGTGCAGTTAATGGAAGGGATGATGTATGTGTCGGTGAGTAAAGACCCCACACGCCCCTTTTGGGTAGAGACCCCTCAAGGGCGGGTACGCGTCGTGGGCACGGCGTTTTCTGTCCGGGTCAGTCCTCATGCGTTGCAGGTGGCCGTGGCACGCGGGCAGGTGACGTTTTTCCCCCATCGTGAGCGTGACCAACGAATCGATCTGCAGGCTGGCCAGGCCTTGCGTCTGGATGCTGATACACCCGCGACAAGAGTGGCAGTCAATCCGGAGCAGGTCGGCGCCTGGCGTCTGGGCTGGCTGGTTTTTGATCAGACCCCACTGGACAAGGTGGCTGCTCAGTGGAACGACTATTTGTCCCCGGCGCTCAATCTGGCTGATGATCCGCGCCTGCATGAACTGCGGGTGACTGGCAGTTTCCGTTTGCGCGATCCGCGGGCTTTTCTGGACAGTTTGCCGGGAATATTGCCGGTGCAGGTCCAGCGTAATGCAAAAGGGGCTTGGCAGGTGTCCCTGAAAAAATAATTGTCCGGTAAAGAGGCTCTCGCTCGTCTACACATGCAAAGCCTCTACAAGGACCTCTTGCCATGAAATCCCTTTTACGCCGTTGCGGCGACTGTGTTCGTTCTGTTTATGTGGCCGCTGGCCTGGCCGGGATGGCCTTAAGTGCTCCGGGGACCCCCGTGTGGGCGCAGGCTCGCGGGGCGGCGGCCATCATGCTGGACAGTCGTACACTAGCCGTGCCTGCCCAGCCCTTGAGCGCCACCATCAATACCCTGGCGCATCAGTGGGACGTGGCGATTTTATTGGATGCCACGTTGGCTGCCGGGCGGGCGGCGCCTGCCTTGCAAGGCAGGGTCTCCTTGAATGAAGCACTGGAGCAAGCGCTGGCAGGCACTGGCCTGCTGGCATCGCCCAGTGGCTCGGCTGTAATTATCAGTGCCACGCCTTTGCCACCGACCACCAGCAACAGTGAACAGGCCCAGGAGCTGGCCGCTATTCGGGTACAGGGCAAACGATTGGCGCCCGGGGTCACTGAAGGTTCTGAATCTTACCTGGCCGATTCCAATAGCACGTCTACCCGCCTGAACCTGTCTTTGCGCGAAACTCCACAGTCCGTCAGTGTGATGACTCGACAGCGCATGGATGATCAAGGGCTTACCCAGTTGGCTGATGTGGCCGCCCAGACCCCGGGGCTGGTTTATGTCGCAGGCGGTAACTCTGGCTCGGACAGCAGCATGATTTACGCGCGTGGCTTTGTGGTTGAGAACTACATGGTCGATGGCATGGGCCAGACCTACAGTGGCTATCGTTCGCTGTTTCAAAGCAATGACATGGTGCTCTATGACCGGGTCGAAGTTCTGCGCGGGGCCAGTGGCTTGATGAATGGTGTGGGTGAGCCGGGCGCTACCCTGAACATGATGCGCAAGCGTCCGACGCAGGATTTTCAGTTCAGGGCCAAACTGGAAGGGGGGGCCTGGGATTACTACCGGGGCGAAGCGGATCTGTCCACTCCCTTAAATGAGTCCGGCAGCATGCGTTTGCGTACCGTGGCTGCCTGGCAGGATAACCATTCCTTTATTGATCGTCTGCACGAAAAAAAGCAGATCTTTTACGGTATTTTTGAGGCGGATCTGACGCCATCGACCTTGTTCAGTCTGGGATACACCTTTCAGAACCACAAGAGTACGAATCATGCCGGACGAGGCCTGCCTCTTTTCTATTCTGATGGAGGTCTGGTCGACTGGGACCGTTCTACATCCGGCGCAGCCAGATGGGCCTATTCGTCGCGTCGCAATCAACGCTTGTTTGCTTCCTTGGAGCATCGTTTTGATAATGACTGGACCTTAAAAGGCGTCCTGGATCGCTCCGAGACGCGCTACGACGAGGTACTGGGCTATGCCTCGCAGGGCTTCCCAGATCGTTATACGGGAGCGGGTGTTGGCTTGTGGGCGGGGCGCTGGTCGGGTGAACCCGTGCAGACCAGTCTGGATATCAGTGCCAGCGGGCCGTT
Source organism: Alcaligenes sp. SJTW-7 (assembly GCF_047716895.1). Lineage (NCBI taxonomy): Bacteria > Pseudomonadati > Pseudomonadota > Betaproteobacteria > Burkholderiales > Alcaligenaceae > Alcaligenes > Alcaligenes sp. SJTW-7. Next base: position 1,019,494 of record NZ_CP136682.1, read on the forward strand.
CCAATTGCTCGGGCGCGAGCATGAGGCCGTGGTCGGGTTGACCAGCTCACGTACCCGGGATCTGGCGCCAAGCTATACCCTGTGGTGGCACAAGGACTGGAATGCCAGCGTTCAGGATATTTTTAACTGGGACGGTCGCTTTCCCTCGGAACCCGCCAATCCCGCCACCGGCCAGACGCGTTCGGTGGAAAAGATCAACAGCGCTTATGCCACCGTCCGTTTCAAGCCCAGCGACAATCTGGCCGTCTTGCTCGGTGGCCGCATGACCAGTTGGTCGCTCTACAAGAACTCCTTGTCTTATGCCAGTGGCAAACGCACCGAGACAGTGCGTACCGCCAACGACCAGTTCACCCCCTACCTTGGGCTAGTCTATGACTTGTCCGATCACTGGTCGGTGTATGGCAGCTACACCAATATTTTCAAGCCCCAGGAGTATCGCGACGCGGATGGCAACTATCTGGACCCGCGCACTGGCAACAGCATGGAAGTAGGGCTTAAGGGAAGTTATCTGGATGAACAACTGAGTCTGGGCCTGGCCTTGTTCCGTACTCGTCAGGAAAACTTTGCCGTGGTGATTCCCGGCGTATATGGGCCCAGTGGAGATGCCGCCTATGAAGCGGTATCGGGCGCTTTGACCCGGGGGGTGGAGTTGGAGGCCACCGGGCAGCTCAGCCCGCAATGGCAAGCATCGGCCAGTTTTACCCGTGTTCTTGCTCAGGACCGCGATGGCAAGGCATTGCTAACCGGTGTGCCGCAAAACACCTTCAAGTTGTACACCACGTATCACCTGCCCTCGGTGGGACAGGGCCTGACGGTAGGGGGCGGACTGCGTTGGCAAAGTGGTGTGTATGAGGAACAGGCAGGTCCCTTGAAGCAACGTCTGGACCTTCCCAGTGTGGCGGTTTTTGACTTGATGGCCCGCTACACGGTGAACAAGCAGGTCAGCGCCTATCTGAATGTGAACAATGTCTTTGACAAGCATTATCTGACGACCGTCAATACCGCTGTTTACGGTTCGCCACGCGCGATTCGTGCCGGTCTGGATCTCCGGTTTTAAAGGGGACGGTGATGAAGTCCAAAGCAGTGAGGCGCCGCTGGGCGTTTGCCCTGGTGGCGCTGCTGGCGCTCGGTGCGCTGGCAGCGCATGCGGGGCGTTCGTCAGCGCGGTTTGATACGGTGTCTGTGAAACAAGGTGATATTCGTGCCACCGTCGCGGCGGTGGGCACCTTAAAGCCCCGTCGCTATGTGGATGTCGGTGCGCAGGTCTCGGGTCAGATTACCGCATTGCCGGTGGCTCCGGGCGATCAGGTTGAGCAGGGCCAGTTGCTGGTGGAAATTGACCCCAGCGTACAGCAGGCCACAGTCGATGCAGGCCGCGCTTCGTTGGCGGCATTTCGCGCCCAGTTGGCTGAGCAACAGGCCCAGCTTTTGTTGGCACGCCAGCAGTTGACACGTCAGCGTCAGCTGGAGCGTCAGCAGGCCAGCCGTCAGGAAGATATACAGATTGCTCAGGCGAACCTGGCAAGCGCGCAGGCCCGTGTGGCTCATGTGCGGGCGCAGATGGAGCAGACCCAGGCCACGCTGAAAGCCGACGAGGCGCGATTGGGCTACACGCGCATTTACGCGCCCATGAGTGGCACCGTGATTGGTGTGCAGGCCCGTGAAGGCCAGACCTTGAACGCCACGTATCAGACTCCCACCATCCTACGCATCGCTGATTTGAGCACGATGACAGTCTGGACCAGCGTGTCCGAGGCGGATATACGCCGTATCAAACCTGGTATGGCGGTTACGTTCACCACCTTGGGCGAACAGAGTGAGCCCCAGGTGCGCCATTGGCAGGCCACTGTGCGCCAGATCATGCCAGCGCCTGAAGGCAGCACCCAGGAAGAAACGACGGCGGCCACGCCTGCCGCGACGCAGGCCATCATGTATACAGTGGTGTTTGATGTGGACAATGCGGACGGCGAATTGATGCCACAGATGACGGCGCAGGTGCTGTTTGAAATTGCTCGTGCCGACCAGGCTTTGCTGGTGCCCGTGGTGGCCTTGCGGCCTGACCTGCAGCGTGGTCCAGACGCCTTTACAGTGCCTGTGCTGGAGCAGGGCAAGCTGCAGGAAAAGCCGGTCAGCCTGGGGGTGCGCAATCGACATCAGGTGCAGGTTCTGGAGGGGCTGGCTCAAGGTGAGCAGATTGTGTTGGCCGTGGTCGCGGCCGAGCATGGCTGGCGGTGGTTGCAATGGTAGAGGCCGCACCTGCCTTGATTGAGTTGTGCGATATCTGCCGTATTTACGGTGGCCCTCCCAGCGCCAAACCGGCTGTGCAGGTTCTGTTCGATGTCAGCTTTCGCATTGAACCAGGCGACTTTGTGGCGATTGTCGGTGCTTCGGGCTCGGGCAAGTCGACCCTGATGAATCTGCTTGGTTGCCTGGACAAACCCAGCAGCGGCACGTATCTGTTTGAGGGCCGGAATGTGGCGCAGCTAGGCCCGGACGAACTGGCCGCCTTGCGACGGGAAACCTTTGGATTTGTGTTTCAGGGCTATCACCTGATCCCGACCGAAACGGCCTGTGAAAATGTGCAGATGCCCGCAATTTATGCGGGTATGGACGAGGCCAGCCGCGCTGAACGTGCCGCGCGTTTGTTGAGCAGTCTGGGCTTGGTGGACAAGCTGGATAACCGGCCTAACCAGTTGTCCGGCGGTCAGCAGCAGCGCGTCTCCATCGCTCGTGCCCTGATGAATGGCGGCCGGGTCATTCTGGCTGACGAGCCTACGGGTGCGCTGGACTCGGCTAGCGGTGCGGAGGTAATGGCACTGTTGCGTGAGCTGTCCGATTCCGGGCATACCATCATTCTGATTACGCACGACCAGAAAGTGGCCGCGATGGCGGACCGGGTCATCGAGATCCGTGATGGTCGTATCCTGTCTGATAGTCGCCCCGATGCAGCGGCCCCCTCGAAGGCCAGGCAGTCTTTAAGGGAGCCGCAACATCGCTGCTCACCCTGGCTCTCGGAAATCAAGGACGCTGCACGCAGTGCCTTGCGTAGCATGTTCCTTAACCGGCATCGCACTGCTCTGACTTTACTGGGTGTGATTATTGGGGTGGCCTCGGTCATTGTCATGCTGGCGGTGGGCGAGGGTGCACGTCAAAGGGTGATGGATCAGATGGGGACGATGGGCACCACCATCATGTACCTGAGCAGTTCCTCTCCACCCCATGGGCTGCCCAAAGGGCAACTGACGCAGGAGGATCTGGAAGCGATTGGAGAGCTGCCTCTGATACGACGCGTGATGCCGGTGATCGGGGACCCGATTACCGTGCGGCGTGGCAGTGTGGACCGGCAAGTGTATGTGTTTGCCGCCAATGAAACCATGCCGGCCATTCACCGTTGGGAACTGGCCCAGGGCCGTTACTACACCGATGCCGAGGACCGTGATCTGGCGCCTCTGGTGGTGTTGGGGCATCGCGCGGCCCAGCAATTTTTTCCCCATGTCAAACAGCCTTTAGGTCAGCAGTTGCTGATCGGCAATTCGCCTTTTGAGGTGATCGGTGTGATGCAGGAGCGCGGGGCGGATTCGGGGGCGCAGGACTATGACGATATGGTTTTTGTACCTTATCAGGCGGCCCGGGCACGGGTGTATCAGGCCCAGACGCAGCCTGATTATGTGGTGATTGATGCGCAGGACAGTTCCACTGTTCTGGAAGCGGAACAGAGCATGCGTCAACTGCTGATCCAACGTCATGGCGGGCGAGAAGACTTTTCGATTGGCAATGCAGCTGCGCGGTTGCAGGCCGAGGCTTCCACGCGGCAGGCCATGAGCATGATGCTGGGTTTGATTGCCGCGGTGTCTTTGTTGGTGGGCGGCATTGGTGTCATGAACGTGATGCTGATGACGGTGCGTGAGCGTACGCGGGAAATTGGTATACGTATGGCAACGGGTGCGCGACAAAGCGACATCCTGCGCCAGTTCTTGACCGAGGCGGTTCTGTTGACGATTACAGGCGGTTGCCTGGGCGTGCTGGCAGGTGCAGTTGTGGGCATTGGCTTGATCGTTGGAGGGGTGGATGTGGTGTTTTCCTTGCGGGCGGCCTTGGGCGCCTTTGGCTGCGCCGTGGTGACGGGCATGGTGTTTGGTTATATGCCAGCACGCACGGCGGCAGCGCTGGACCCCGTGCAGGCTTTGGCTGGAGAGTAGACATGGCTCATTACCGATGGATAGCAGGGGTCATGAGCACGCTTGTGCTGCAGGCTTGCAGCTCCTTGTCCTCCGACCTGGACAAAACCCCACCGACGCTGCCCCAGGCGTATCAACAGCAGGCCAAGGCGACACCCAGCCCTGTACCGGCTCAGGTAGAGCTGCAGTGGTGGCGTGCCTATAACAGCCCCGCCTTGAACAGCCTGATGCAGGAAGCCTTGAAGGATGTGGCGCTGCTGCGTCGGGCCCAGGCCCGGATCTTGCAGGCGCAGGCCCAGGCACGCATTACCGGAGCCAGTTTGCTGCCGGAATTGCAGGGCAATCTGTCTGCGCAACGAGAGGCGCCGGTTTCTTCGTCTCATGGTGAGTCCCGCTCGCACTATGTGACTGGTGTATTCATGAGTTATGAGCTCGATGTGTGGGGGCGCCTTCGGGCCCAGGCCGACAGCGCTGTATTCCTGGCTCAGGCGGCGAACTACGAGCTGGATGTGCTGCGTGTCAGCGTGCAGGCGCAGGTGGTGCATTTAAGCCTGCAAGCCTTGGGTGATAAACAGCGGGTGGCAATTGCGCGACAAAACCTGGCTGTTGCACAACGCTTGTTGCGTTTGCTGGAAGCCCGCTTGCAGGCAGGGGCGGCATCTCCTTTGGAGCTGGCACAGCAGCGTCAGTTGCTGGCTGTGCAACAGCGCAAATGGTTGGTGATTGAAGAACAGGCGATTCGCACGCGGGTGGAGTTGGCGACTTTGTTGGGTCGTACTGAAATCCTGCCCGAGCCGCAGGAAGACATTGCCAATTTGCAGGTGCCAGAGCTGGAGGCGGGTTTGCCTTCACAGTTGCTATCGCAACGCCCAGATATTGCGCGCATGGAGGCCCAGTTGTCGGCGGCTCATGCCGATGTGCAGGTGGCTCGCGCTGCCATGTTCCCCAGCCTGACCTTGGGGGCCTGGGCAGGAGCATCGGCTAATCATTGGGAAGAAAGCGTGCGCCATCCGGTCTACAGTCTGATCAGCGGGCTGGTGGCTCCCATCTTCAATGCGGGTCGACTGCAGGCAGACAAGGATTTGAACGAGGCCCGTTTACAGGAATGGCTGGCACAGTATCGCCAGACCATTGTGCAGGCCTATATGGAGGTCGAGGGTGTGCTGGCACAGCTGCAGAGCCTGGATGCCCAGGCACAGACCATGGAACGGGAGTGGGAGCAAGCCAAGCTGGCGTTTCAACTGGCCGAAGCACGTTATCGCTCCGGCTCGGAAACCTTGCTGTCTTTACTGGATGCGCAGCGTACCTTGTACGCCGCTCAGGATGTGCGCGTCAGCTTGCTGCAATCGCGTTTGCAGTCCCGCGCCGCGCTCTTTCGAGCGCTGGGCGGGGGTTGGCAAGCTGGCTCAGGCGGCCTGGCTGATCAGGGGACGGTGGCACAGGCTGGGGTCTAACAGGCTGGCTGCCGCCTCGTCGAGCAGGATATGGGTGTTGGCGTGTTGCTTCAAGGCGGTGAAAGGCAGTTCGGGTGTGATGCCGCCTTGCTGGTAATTGAGCATGGTGCGCGCCTTGTGCTCGCCCGTCACTACCAGGGCAATTTCACGGGCGCTCAGAATATCGGCAATCCCCATGGTGATGGCCGAGGCCGGCACTTCGTCCATGGAGTCAAAAAAACGGCTGTTGTCGATACGGGTCCGCTCGGACAGGGCCACCACATGGGTGTGGCTGTCAAACGGCGTGCCCGGTTCGTTAAAACCGATATGACCGTTGGTGCCTACGCCCAGCAGTTGCAAGGCGACGCCGCCGCTGGCAGCAATCGCTGCGGAGTATTGCTGGCAGTGCTGTTCCAGTTCGGTGGCCAGGCCATTGGGCAGATGCAGACGTGTCGCATCAAAAGGCAGTTGGTCAAACAGGTGCTGGCGCATGTAGTAAGCGTAGCTTTGCTCGTGCGTCGCAGACAGGCCTACATATTCATCCAGATTGAAGCTGCTGATACCCGACACATCCAGCCCGTTGGTGCGTACATCCTGTACGAAACGTGCATAAATGGGCTCCATCGTTCCCCCGGTGGCCAGACCCAGCGTCGCTTGCGGGTCCTGACGGATAATGTCCTGAAGGCGGGTGCTCAGGTGTGCTGCAATTGCTGCCGAATCGGGGAAGACTAAAAACATAATCTTGTTCTTCGTAGGGGCGGATTAAGTTGAAAAAAAACTTCGCCGCAAGTACGGCGAAGTTTGATATTCCGAAATTCTAATGGGACAACGATGTAACGTCAGTTTTTTTTTGCAAGCAAGTGACACCTTTTAATCATCTTGCTGGCGACTCTCCCCCAGAAACCCTCCGCTTTGATGTGTCCACAAACGAGCGTACAGGCCTCCCTTTTGCAGCAGCTCCTGGTGGCTGCCCTGTTCGATGATGCGACCCTGATCCAGCACGATCAGTCGGTCCAGCGCCGCAATGGTAGACAGGCGGTGGGCAATGGCGATCACCGTCTTGCCGTGCATCAGGGTATTGAGGCTTTCCTGAATCGCCGCTTCTACCTCGGAATCCAGGGCGCTGGTGGCCTCATCCAGTAACAGGATGGGTGCGTCTTTGAGCATGACCCGGGCAATGGCGACGCGCTGCCGCTGGCCACCGGACAGTTTCACACCGCGTTCGCCTACATGGGCGTCCAGACCCTGACGACCTTCACGGTCATGCAGCTGCGAGATGAAGTCGGCCGCGGCTGCACGTTCTACCGCCTTGTGCAGGAGCTCGTCGCTGGCCTCAGGGCGGCCATACAAAATGTTGTCGCGCATGGAACGGTGCAGCAGGGAAGTGTCCTGCGTGACCATGCCAATGGCGGCCCGCAGGCTGTCTTGCGTGACGTGGGCGATGTCCTGGCCGTCAATGCGGATGGTGCCGCTGTCCACATCATGAAACCGTAATAGCAGATTGACCAGGGTGGATTTGCCTGCGCCAGAACGCCCGATCAGGCCTACCCGTTCGCCTGGCTGGATCACCAGATTGAGCTTGTCAATCACCTGGCGGCTTTTATCGCGGTAGGCAAAGCTGACATCCTGAAACTCGATTCGGCCTTGCCCGATCCGCAAGGGCTTGGCATCGGGCGCATCTACCACCGTGGGCTTTTGCGTCAAGGTATTGATGCCGTCCTGAATCGTGCCCACGTTCTCGAACAGGTTGGTCAGCTCCCACATGAGCCAGTGTGAATGCCCCGAAAGGCGCAAAGCCATGGCGATGACAGCCGCCACCACACCCGCGCTGGACTGGTCTATCGACCACAGGTAAAGGGCCAGGCCCGCCGAGCTGATCAGCAAGAGGGTGGCCAGCACATGGTTGCTCACCTCAAACAGGCTGATCAGGCGCATCTGGGCGTGGCCGGTTTCCTGGAAACGACGCATCGCGTTTTTGGCATGGTCCGCTTCGCGGCGCGTATGGGCAAACAGCTTGACGGTGTTGATGTTGGTGTAGGCGTCGGTGATGCGTCCTGTCATCAGCGCTCGGGCATCAGCCTGCTCGGCGCCCACTTTACCCAGGCGGGGTACAAAAAACACACAGGCCAGTGCATAGCCCACCAGCCAGAACAGGAAGGGCAGAATCAGCAGACGGTCAAAACTGCCGGCCAGAATCAAAATGCCGATCAGGTAGGCGCTCATGCCCACGACCACTTCCACAGCCATGAACAGGGTCTCACGCACTGCCAGAGCGGTTTGCATGATTTTGGTCGTGATGCGACCTGCAAATTCGTCCGCGTAAAAGGACATGCTCTGGTTAAGCATCAGCTTATGAAACAGCCAGCGCAGGCGCATGGGAAAGTTGATGGCCAGCACCTGATGCATGACTACGGTATGCAGACTGATCAGGACCACGCTGCTCAGCAGGATGGCGGCAATGCCCAGAAGTGTGCTGCCGTGCTGGTTCCAGAACTGGGCCGGTTCGATGGAGGGCAGCCAGTCCACGATATAGCTGAGCAGGGCAAACAGCATGGCCTCGTAGGCCGATAAGCCGATCGAGGTCAGCGTCATCAAGCCAATCCAGGCGCGGGAATGTTTTGTGCAGGCCCAGATGAAGGGGAAAAATCCTTTTGGGGGCGGGGCGACCTGCTGTTCGGGATAGGGATTTAATCGACGTTCAAAAAATGACAGCACCGAAGGAGCTCCAGCGGACGGCTTCAGGGATGACAAGCCGTTTGGACAGATGAAAAGCCGCCCTTTGGGTAAGAGGGCGGCGATTTTTTGATGGTACAGCAGTCATTCTGTGTCACGGATGAAAACCTGATAAAAACACAGTTTTTGTGTCCGGGGGGTGTCAGATCTTGGCTACGGTGAACGTTTTCTGATGGGTGGTGCGTGAGCCCGCTTGGGTAGTGAGTGGCTGCTTGCCGAGCCTTGCGGGGTGTTGTGGGAGGCCGAAGGGATAGGGTCTTGACGCAGGTAGCCCTGCTTCGGCCTGCGGTTTGACGAATGAGAGACGAAGACCAAGCGGGGTTTGGGGTCTGAATAAGATCATCCAGACCCCAATCAGAGAGCGGTTGCGCGCTCTGGCAGGGAGGTGGACTTAGTAGGCCACCACCTGGCCGTCTTTACGGGGGTCGGAGCCGCCCACGTAGTGATTGCCCTGACGCAGAATCAACTGCGCACCGCCAAAGGCAAAGACACCACTGCCTGGTTCGACCAGCACCTCATGACCACGTTCACGCAGAGCCTGAACCAAAGCGGGATCGAATGTGGGTTCCACCGCCACGCCACGCCCACCGGTGACGCGCCAGCGAGGCGCATCGGCTGCGGCTTGCGGATTCTGGCCGTACAGCAAGACCCGTAAGGCCATTTGCATGTGGCCTTGGGACTGGAAGGGGCCGCCCATCACGCCAAAGGACATTTGTGGCGTGCCGTCGGCATTCATGGCAAAGGCTGGAATGATGGTGTGCGAGGGGCGCTTGCCACCGGCAACCTGATTCACGTGTCCAGGGCGCAGGCTAAACCCATGGCCTCGGTTCTGCAGGCTGATGCCGGTACCTGGCACGACTACGCCGGACCCAAAACCCATGTAGTTGGACTGGATCAGGGAGACCATCATGCCGCTGGAGTCCGCGGCGGTGACATAGACTGTGCCAGAGGGACCGGGCAGGCCATGCTTGGGGTCCCCTGCCCGGTCCATTTGAATCAGGGCAGCACGCTCGCGCAGATAGGCCGGGTCCAGCAAATGCTCTGGATGATGAATCATGTGCTCCAGATCTGCGTGGTGTTCGTATAGATCGGCAAAGGCCAGTTTCATGGCCTCAATGCTCAAATGCACCGTGTCAATGTGATCCAGTGGCTGCTGACCGATGCCTGCCTGCTCCATGATGCCCAGCGCCATCAGCGCGGCAAGGCCTTGGCCGTTCGGTGGAATTTCATGAATGACGGATTGCGCAAACGGATGGCTGATGGTGCCGCACCAGTGGGCACGGTGCTCGGCCAGATCCTGTTCGTCCATGGCGCCGCCATGCTGGCGGGAAAAGTCGGCAATGCGTTTGGCCAGCTCGCCGGTATAGAAGTCCCGACCCTGTGTGGCGGCAATACGCTCCAGCGTGTTGGCCTGGTCCGGGTTCTGGTACCACTGTCCGGCAACGGGGGCTTTGCCATCGCGTAAAAAAGCCTCGGCAAAACCGGGCTGATCGCCCAGGCGTTGACGGCCCAGTTCCCACAAGCGGGCAATCACGGGTGAGACAGGAAAGCCGTCACGGGCATAATGAATCGCCGGGGCGGCAACCTGCTCCAGGCTCAGGCGTCCCAGCTTGCTGGACAGCTCGGCCCAGGCAGAGACGGCACCGGGCACGGAGACGCTTTCCCAGCCTTTGTCGGGCATGGCTGTGTGGTCTTTGAATCGATCCGGCGACCAGCCTCGGGGCGAACGTCCGGAAGCGTTCAGGCCATGCAGTTCTTTGCCGTCCCAGACGATGGCAAAGGCGTCACTGCCTATGCCACAACCAGTGGGTTCCACCACGGTCAGGGTAATGGCGGCAGCCAGAGCCGCATCGACCGCGTTGCCCCCGGCTTGCAACATGCGCAGTCCTGCTTGCGCAGCCAGGGGATGGGAGGTGCTGACCATGTTCTGGCCAAGTACGGCAGAGCGGGCGGACGGGTAAGGGTTGTGCCAGTCCATGCCTTTGTCAGTGGTATTCATTGAATCTGTATTCCAGTCAATTTAATCAGGCTTTGCCAGCGTGCGCTGTCTTCGCGAACCAGGGCAATAAAATCTTCCCGGCTGGTGCTGCGAGGTTGGTCCACGCCTAGGGTTTGCAGGCGCGAGCGCACGTTGGGGTCCTGAATGGCATGTGCAAAAGCTTGATAGGCTTTATCACGGATGTCGTCGGGCAGGCCTGCCGGTGCATACAGCCCGAACCAGGTTACCGACTCGTAGCCCGGCAGCCCCGACTCCTGAAAGGTGGGTAAATCGGGAGCCAGCGGCGAGCGCTGTGGACCGGTGACGGCCAGAGCGCGCAACTGACCACTTTTCACATAGGGCATCCCCGTGGGGATCGCATCCAGTAAAACATGGATGGAGCCACCCAGCATATCGTTAATGCCTTGACCGGTGCCACGGTAAGGAACGTGGGACATGACGATATTGGCCTGATTCAAGAAGGCTTCGGTGCCCAGATGCACAATCGTGCCGTTGCCGCTGCTGGCGTAGTTCAACTCATCAGGATGGGCGCGGGCGTAATCAATCAGCTCTGGCAGCGTTTGTGCGGGTACGGACGGGTTCACCAATAAGACGCTGGCGGCATCGCCCAAGTGGGCGATGGGCGTGAAGTCTTTCTCTGCATCGTAGGGCAGGGACTTGTACAGGTGCGGAGCAATCGCGTGGGTGCTGCTGGTGGTGAACAAGAGGGTGTAGCCATCGGGCTTGCTGCGGGCTACCTCGCCAGAGCCAATGGTCCCGCCTGCGCCCGTTCGATTGTCCACCACAATGTTGGTGTTCAGCTCTTTGGCGGCGCTCTCGGCAATCAGGCGGCTGATGACATCGGTGGCGCCCCCCGTGGGGAAAGGCACAATCAGGCGAATGGGGCGCTCGGGCCAATCACTGGCGTGCGCGACCAGGGCGCTGCTCGCCAACAGGGCGCCTGCAAAAGACTGGACAAGCCGCCGCCAGGAACGGCGCGGCGCGGGTAAGGGTTCGGTGCTGGGTCGGGTCATGGCTATCTCCTCAATCAAGAGATGATAGGAAAGGCGATGATGCCGAACCAGCAACAAATAAGCAGGCCAGCGTTGCTATTTCGGCAAGCCTTAAGGCGCGATTTCAAGCTGTGGCAGCAACTCATCCAGAAAGCGGCGAACAATAGAGGGCAAGCGGCGGCCAGCCAGGGCCTGCACTTCAATTTGACGGTTCAGCAAGCCGCGTTCATGGATGAAACTGGCTTGCAGCAAACCTTGCTCAATCAGGTGACGCGCCGAGAGCAAAGCCGACACGGTCACGCCTGCGCCGGACAAGGCAAATTGATGCAGAGACTGCATGTGGTTGCTGCTGAATACGGGGTCCAGGCTGAGGTTTTGCGCGCTGCATGCCACGTCCATCATTTGCCGCACTGTGGTGTCGGGCCCGGGCAAGGCCAAAGGGTGGGCCAGAAGGCTTTTCAGACTGATGCGTTCTGTCCGGGTGACCGGGTGCCCGGGAACGGCCAGGGCCATGACAGGGGCATCGCGTCGAAACAGCGTTTTAATATCTTTCTCGGCCGTCTGCGTAAATTTGATGCCGATATCAATTTGCCCGCTCAGGAGCAGCATGGTGATACGTTGTGGGGGCAACACGTCCAGCTGAAAACGTATGCCTTGATGCTTTTCACGGAATTGCGCGATGCATTGAGGCAGGAGCTGAGCGGCCAGTCCTTCAGAGGACGCAATCCGTATCAGGCCGGTTTGCAGGCCTTGCAGGGCGGCAATATCGTGCAGGGTGCGCTCGGCGTCCAGAGCACTGCGGCGGGCATGAGCCAGCAAAAGCTCGCCCGCCGCTGTCAGGCTCATGCCACGGGCATGGCGTTCGAACAGGGCCATGCCCAGGTTTGTTTCCAGCCCGCTGATCTGACGGCTGATGGCCGAGGTGGCGACATACAGATTGCTGGCCGCCTGCGAGATAGAGCCACAGCGCGCCACTTCCTGAAAGTAGCGCAGTGCGGTCTCTTGGAGATGACGTGGGTTCATACCAGACTGCCGCGCAACTGGGCGGCAATCTCGTAGGAGCGCAAGCGCTTGTTGTGGTCAAAGATATTGGCGTTGATCATCAGCTCGTTGGCGCCCGTCAGTTCGATGAAACCTTTCATCTGTTCAAGCACTTGCGCCGGATTGCCAATGGCCGTACAACTGAGCAGGGAGTCCAGAAGATGCTGTGCGGGTGGGCTGCATTGCTCGTAGTAGTCACGCACGGGCGGCGGCAACTGGCCCGGACGACCGCTGCGCAGGTTCACAAAAGACTGCTGCCAGGAGGAGGCCAGCAACTTGGCTTCGTCTTCGGTGTCGGCGGCAAAGACGTTGTAGCCCAGCATGATGTACGGTTTCTCCAGATGGATCGACGGCTGGAACTGACGGCGGTAAACCTCAATAGCATCCATCAACTGGGCAGGCGCAAAATGCGACGCAAAGGCATAGGGCAAACCCAGCGCGGCCGCCAACTGAGCACCAAACAGGCTGGAGCCCAGAATCCAGACCGGCACGTTCAGGCCACGACCTGGCACGGCCATGATGCGGTTGCGGGGCTCGTCAGACATATAGTCCATCAGCTCGAGCACATCGCGAGGGAACTGGTCCGGGTCGCTGCTCAGATTGCGGCGCAAGGCGCGAGCGGTTTCGGGGTCTGAGCCGGGCGCGCGGCCCAGGCCCAGATCAATCCGGCCCGGGTACAGGCTGGCCAAGGTCCCAAACTGTTCGGCGATCACCAGCGGAGAGTGATTGGGCAACATGATGCCGCCAGCCCCGACCCGAATGCGGCTGGTCTGGCCGGCAATATGGCCGATCAGTACCGCCGTAGCGGCGCTGGCGATACCGGGCATGCCGTGGTGTTCAGCCAGCCAGTAACGGTGATAGCCCCACTGCTCGGCATGGCGGGCAAGATCGGCAGAACTGCGGAAAGACAGCGCTGCAGTGGAGCCCTGCACAATAGGGGACAGGTCTAGGACGGAGAGCGGATAGCTTGGCTTCATGGCATCAGATTCAAATTGGACTCAGGATATAGTCGATCCATCGTTAGGTAGCGTCAAGTAAACCCATAACACAGGCAAGGATGTTCAGATGAAAGAGACCAGTCGTCGCACCGTCAATCATTATCAGGACCATGCGCAGGCGTACCGTGATGGCACCTGGGACCATGATGTCAGCCAGAACCGGGACGCTTTGCTGGCCGCCATCGGCGCAGCCGGGCCGGTGGATATTCTGGATCTGGGTTGTGGACCCGGCCGTGATCTGGTGGCATTTCAGGCCATGGGTCACCGACCTGTGGGACTGGATGGGTGCGCGGCCTTTGTCGAGATGGCGCGCCAGCAAACCGGTCTGACGGTACTGCATCAGGATATCCTGGATTTGAAATTGCCTGCCGCCGCGTTTGACGGCGTGTTTGCCAATGCCGTGTTATTTCACATACCCAGTGCGCAGCTACCGGCTGTGCTGACAAGCTTGCGGCACAGTCTGCGACCCGGTGGCGTGCTGTTTTCTTCCAATCCGCGCGGTCAGGGGCAAGAAGGCTGGAATGGACAGCGCTATGGGTGTTACTACAGTTGGGAGCAGTGGGCGCAGCGCCTGGAGCAAGCAGGTTTTGAGTATATCCATCACTTTTACCGCCCCACGGACAAGCCGCCTCAGGAGCAACATTGGCTGGCGTCTTTGTGGCGCGTGCCGGTCTCCTAAGCAGCCAAATGGTGAATCCCTGACCTGGCTACCTATCTTTTTGTTTTGTAATGGGTTTTTTGGCTAATACAGGGGTTTTCCCTATTTTTATGCACATCTTTTGTGGATAAGCCGATCGTTAGCATGAAGGACCAGGTCCGGGGAAAAAAATGGTAAAGAATTGTCGATTCTCTGATCGGGTTTGTTAAGTTGTTGAAATTGTTTAGATAAATGCACTGATTCACGGTTTATCCTGTGACTTGTCCACATTTTATGGGGATAAGATTGCGGGTGTTGAGGCATTTGGCCGTTTTCTGCCCGCCCGTTTTAAGTGGCTGATACTACGAACGGTTTTTCTGATTTGCCCAGTTTTTCCTACGAGCTATCCACAGTTTTCGTGGATAAGATCACGCGTTTGAGCAGCTTGGGTTCCCCTCAGTCTCAAGGCTATGATGCACACGAGCAATGTTGACCTTTAGCGGCCAGTCCCTTCGGTTCTTTGCCATTTTCTTCAGGAGAGTGAAACGTGGAAAAATTGCAAGTCTGGATGACAGAATTTCCCGCTGTGGTCGCGATTGGGCTTAACGTCGTGATCGCGTTGTTGATTCTGATTATTGGCTGGTGGCTGTCAGCCGTTGCCGGCCGGGCCATCAAGCGAATGGCAGCCAGCTCCCCCCGTGTGGACCCCACCATCGTGCCTATGGCCCAGTCGGTCACGGTCTGGACGATCCGTATTTTTGTACTGATTGCGGTGCTGGCACGCTTTGGCGTCCAGACAGCCAGCATTATTGCGGTGCTGGGTGCGGCTGGCCTGGCAGTGGGTTTGGCCCTGCAGAACACCCTGCAAAACATTGCCGCTGGCATCATGTTGTTGATGCTGCGCCCTTTGCGTGCGGGTGAGTTCGTGTCGGTTGTGGGCAAAGGGGATGGTACGGTACAGGAAGTGGGCTTGTTCTTGACCCGCTTCGAGCAGGTCGATGGCATTCAGTTTACGTTGCCCAACAGTCTGATCTGGGGCAATCCCATCATCAATTACAGCCGCAATACGACTCGTCGTCTGGATTTTGGTGTGGGTGTCCGGTACGGTGACGACCTGGATCTGGCCTTGAAGTTGCTGCAAAACCTGCTGGACGAAAACGACAAGGTTTTGAAGGACCCGGCCCCTCAAGTGATGGTTATGGAGTACAAGGATAGCGTCATTACGGTCAATCTGCGTGCTTGGATCAGTGCCGCTGACTTCTGGGATACCCGCTTTCACTTGTTCCGTCGCGCGATTCAAGTGCTGAATGAAGCTGGTTTGCAAACCCCGGTTCCCGTACGGGAAATCGTGCAATCGGGCGGCGATAAAAAAGCGGCCTGAGCCGGATGGCCGCCGAGGCCGGATATCGAGCCGTTTCAGTGGTCAGGACAGCCACGTCTAGTGTGGTTGCAAATAGCAGCAAAAATGCCCCAAGCCTTGCGATCAGCAGCTTGGGGTTTTTTTTCGGGTTAGCCTGCATTGGAGGCAGAGAGCGCTTCCTCCATACTGTACGCTTTGCCTGAACGCCACCCCTATCGCTCCCCACGATGTTTCTGATCGACGAAAAAATTACGGTACGACGTTTGGAAGTTTTGTTGGCCTTTTTGGAGGCTGGCACGATTTCCCGTGCGGCGGACCAGTTGGGTACCAGTGCGGTCAGTGTTCATCGGGCATTGAAAAGCCTGGAAGAAGGCTTGCGGTGCCCCTTGTTCTTGCAGGAGGGGCGTAATCTGGTACCTCAGGACTCCGCCCGTGAGCTGGCCGAGGCAGCCAAAGAAACCATACGCACCTTGCAGCAGGGTATTGATGCCGCGCGTGAGGCCGGGGGCTACTCCTCGGATCAACTGCGCATTGGCTCCATGTATTCACTGACAATCCGGCTCGTTCCCCGTCTGTTGGTGGAGCTGAAGATACACAAGCCGTTGTTGCAGATCGATCTGGTGCTGGACTCCAATGAAAAGCTGCTGCAAAAGTTGCGCAGTGGTCATATTGATGCCGCCCTGATCGAACTTCCGCAGGCCCAGCCTGATCTGGAGTTGCTGCCAATCTTTGATGACGAGCTGATGTTTGCCGCGCCGCTGGGCTGGCACGGTGCGCAAGGGTCGGTCGTGGATTTGGCGCGGTGTTCCAAAGAGCGTTTTGTATCGTTGAGCGATGATTTTGCCACTGGGCGTGATATGCAGCGCATGATGGCCAAGGCCGGGTTCGAGCCCGAGATTGTGATGCGTACCGGCGACATCTTTTCGTTGATGAGTCTTATCAGCGGCGGGGTGGGATGCTCTCTATTGCCTGCCCGTGCCAAAGAGGTGTTTTCTGACAAGATCCAGTGGTTAAGCCTGGAGTGGCCGTATCGGCATTCGCAGCGGATTGGTCTGGTTTGCATGAAGTCGCGCGAACGCAGCCCCAATGTGTTGAGTGTGCTGCGGGCGTGCCGTATTGTGCGCAATCAACTGGAGAAAGAAGGGCACAAACCGGTTTGATAGGAACGCGATGGCCTTGCTGGAGCTCGGTCAGGAGGGAGGGGCTGCCGCTTCCAGATGCTCAGCTCAAGCCCCCAGCGAGTCTGCCAGGGCAGGAGTACACCTGGTGCTGCAACTGACAGTCAGGCCCATCTGGACAGCCAGCGTTGCACGCCATCCAGGGTTTGGAATTCATCCACGCAGCGTGCAGGGATATCGGGATAGCGTTGGTTCCACAGGGTCGCCAGGCTGCGCCCTGGGCCGATTTCCAACACCACATCGGGCTGACGTTCTTCAATCTGTTCCATGCAGGCATCCCATTGCACGGTCTGCATCAGTTGCGCTGCCAAGGCGTGGGCCGCACTTGCCGCGCTGTGTACCCACACACCGGCATTGCTTGGCCAAGGCACATTGGGGGCCGCCAGCCCACTTTGGTTTAGCTGCTCGTGAAAGGCGTGAGCGGCGCTGCTCATCCAATGGGTATGGGATGCAATAGTCACGGCCAAGGGCGTGCAACGCGCCCCCTGTTCTTGAGCGAATGTTTCCAGGGCCGAAAGTTTGTCGCGTGGCCCCGCACAGACGGCGCTCTCGGGACCATTGCGTATGGCCAGGGCAGCGCCTTGTGCCTGGCACCATTGTTCAATTGACCGAATGGAAACCCCACTGATCGCCAGCATGCTGCTGTCTTGTCCGGCCCCGGCCTGATCCATGAGGGCGGCTCGTTGTCCGGCCAGTGTGACCGTGTCGCTGCTGGAGAGCACTCCCGCGACGCATGCAGCCGCCAGTTCGCCAATGCTGTAGCCAGCCACGGCAGCCAGACAAGGGCTGGGCGCCTGCAGGGCAGGGACGCGTTCCTGCAATTGCTGCCAGGCGGCCAAGGCGCAGGCTGTCAGGACGACCTGGGCATGGGCGTTGGTGCTCGCCCAATTGGCATCGCGCATGGCGCTGCGCCAATCGGCAACGTGCAACTGATCCTGCATCTGCAGCAGCAAGGGATGGGTTGGCTTGAGCCAGGGCAGCATGTCCGCGCATTGCATGCCTTGCCCGGAAAACAGCAGGGCGATTTTCATGGTCAGACTCCAGTAGGGCGACGTTGGCGTGCACGGCCGGGAGCCGTGGCTTGCAGGCGGTCCAGCCAATAGCAGGCCGACAAGGTATCGGCAGCGCCTCCAGGGGACAGACGGCGCTGCATAAAGGCGTGATGCAAGGTTTGGGCGCGTTGCACCGCATCCGGGGTAAATGCGCTGCCTGCGTGCAAATACTGTGCGGCGCAGCGGCGCGCGTAGTGCAGCCCCTCCAGTCCGCCACGATGGGCCAGATTGCTATCGTCAAGGACCGCCATCACCGAAAAGAAAGTATGCAAACCCACGGTCTGCAATTGCTGATCGGTAATAGGTGCGCTGTGCGGAGACAAGAGGTTGACAGCGGCTTGCCAGGCGGGCCAGGCCGTTTCAAACAAGGTGGGAAATCCTTGGGCGGCTTCCTGGTTCGCGCCCTGTAAACCATAGCGGCGTACCGCTTGTCCACCCGGCAGTGCGGACGAGGTTTGCTGGCTGCGGGCCTGTAAAGCTGCCCCCCATAATGTTTGAAGTTGGTCCCGAATCGTGGCGGGAGTCAGGGCGCGAAAAGGAAGGCAGGCGCCTGCGGCTGCACACAGCAGGCCGAGCATGAAGATGGCTCCACGGTGCGTATTGATGCCGGCGGTTGCCGCCTGCATGCGAGCCTCCGCTGCCATCCCGCGAGTTTGCAGTTGGCAAAAGGGAGCACGCTGTTGGCCCAGGGCTGCCATGTCAGAAAAATAGTGGCGCAGAGCGAACAGACTGCGGTAGAAGGTGCTGGCGTCCATATCGTCATGGCTGCCGCTGTCGAGCAAGGAAACCAGTCCCGGCTTGGGGGCCAGAATCAGCTCGTCATACAGCGCCAGAACAGCCGCCCGGCCTATGTCCGCACAACGCCAGGAAGGGGATGGGTCCATGAGCTCAGGGGGCGTCGGTGGGGGCGCCCATACCCTTGTTTCAATGGCATCAAGCAGCATGAGAAGACTCCAGGGCAGGGGCGTGCTCAGGCCAGTCCGAGTGCGCCTGAATACGTAAACCATGCGTGTGTTTGATCATGACTTTGCTGCTGGCACCACTGCGCCATTGCTGCCATTCACGCCAGGCGATGGCGGCGTCATCCGGAAACAGCAGCTCGCCATCCAGACGGGGCAAACCCGGCCATTCGCTGGCCGCATGCAAGAGCTGCACCAGACGATCGGCCTGCGTGGCGCACTGCACGGGCAGCAGCAAATCCAGGTCCGAGCCTTCACGCACATAACCTTGCCCCGTGATCAGCTCCCAGCCATAACTGCCATAAACCTGAGCTGTGCAGCCGTGTGCCTGCATCTGCTGGCATAAGCTCAGCCAGTCTTGCGCCAAGGAAACCAGCAGCAAGGTTTGGGCTTCATGGGCGGGGGGGAAACAGCCCCAGGCCAGGCTCCGCGCCTGGGGAACAATCAGGGACAGACGTTGCCGTCCCCAATCGGTCGGTAACGGAATGCCCACTTGCAGCTGCCCGTGACGCAGTTCACCTGGCTGACGGCTGACTACCAGCGGCCAGCCTCGGGCCTGCCATTGCTGCAGGCTCAGACTGGCGTGGCTGCTTGGCTCCAGATCCGCCAGCACCTGATCCCAGGCTGGGCTGTCCAGCGTAATCAGATGGTGACGGCGAGCGGGCAGTGGTGCGGTCATCAGGATGCCTGCAAGACTTGGTCAATGATCTGGGCCGCCAGACGGCGACCACCGCGTTGGGCGCCATCACTGGCACGGCGATCCTGGTGATCGGACTGGGCCAGTGCCGCACGCAATGACGCACGCAGATGCTCAGGCGAACGGTTGTCCCAGACAGCCTGAATACCCCCCATGGCCACATAGTTGTCTACGCCGGGCGCAAAAACCGGATTGGACTGTGCCAGTTCTTCCAGCAGGGCTTCGGGCAGCTTGGTGACGCGGGCCATGGCGGGAATGCGCATGACGCGAATCTCGGCCTCGGGTACGGCATAGCAGGCGTCGGCAATCAGCCCGGAGGTGATGAATCCGCCTGAAAGTGCCTGGTCATAGACCAGTCCAATGACTTTGTGACCTTTGCGTCGGGCCAGATCCAGACACATGCCCAAATGGGCCATGGCGCGGTTGATACCCAGCAGCTCATCGCGGCGGCGCAGTTGCTGGCCTTGGGTATCGACCAAGAGCAGCAGACTGCGGCCAGGATGGTGCCTAATGGTGTCCAGCACCGCCTGAGCCTGGGTCAAAGCCAGGGATACGCCAATAGGCGCGTGTTCGGTGGTTCCAATAACGTTCAGTGTTTGACCCTCAAACTCGGCTGTCCCCTGTAAAAATAAATCCTGTTCGGTGATGGTGTGCTGCGTATCGAACAGCGATTTCACCAGTGCTTCCCATTTCATGACAGCGCCTCCTGGCTGCGTAATGCTTTGACGGCCGCGGCATCCATCTGCCCGACTTGATCGCTGTGCTTCAAACCCAGCGCCTGCCATAAGTGGCGAGCCTGGTTCTCCGTGTGCTCCCATTGTTCGACAGGCAGCAAGGCGGTGCGATGGGCCAGCATCCGGTGTTCCTGTTCCAGTTCTTCCACGGTGACGGGGCCACGGGCTGGTTTTTTCAATCCTTGCACGGCGGCAGCACGGAAAGCTGTCACAGTGTCAGGCACAAGGTCGTCGCAATCGGCGGTCAGCCAGCGATGTTTCCCGCCACTGGTCTGCCAGACCAGCGCACGGTCTTTGGAGTCGTATTCCTCCACACCGTGTGAAGCTTCAATGACTTCGGGGCCGGACATGGCCAGACGGCCTACATCACTCATGATGAGGTGATTGGTGCAGCGAGCCACTATGCCCATGCCGCCAAAACAACCGTTTTGCCCGCCTACCAGGGCAATCACCGGCACCCCGGCATTGCGGGTATCCAGCAGGGCGCGCATCACTTCCGACACGGCGATCAAACCTGCATTGGCTTCGTGCAAGCGTACACCGCCGGACTCCAGTAGCAGCACCACGCCAGCAGGGCGGTCGATCATGGCACGACGCAGCAGGCCCACCAGCTTGGCGCCGTGGACTTCGCCCACACCACCGCCCATGAACTCGCCTTCTTGCGCTGCCACATAAACGGTCTGCCCTTCCAGCAAGGCATGGCCGATGGCCACACCATCATCAAAAGAGGAGGGGACGCCCAACTGAGCCAGGTGCGGGCTGCTGATGCGTTGCGCCGGGGGCAACCACTCATGAAAGCTGTTCGCGTCAAACAGAGTCTGGACGCGCTGGCGGGCAGAACATTCCAGATAACTGCTCATGACTGTGTTCCTTGTGCTTGGCTACGTGCCAGCGCTTCGCTGGCGGCCTGGTCCAGACGCAGGCTGACCACGGCCGGGGTGGCTCCCATATCGTTGATGTCAAAGTGAATGCCGGCCAGCGGATGACGCTGGTGAAAGTCCCGTACCACGGCATCCCAGATGGCGGAAAACCCTCGTGCTGAGGTATGAATGTGAATAGTGCAGTCGGGGCTGTCCTTGGGTTCGGCCAGTACTTCCAGATTGCCCGAACCCACGACGCCAATCAGCACGGGCTGGAAGGGGCCAATGGGCTCTTGCCCCTGAAAACGGTAGGCCAGGGTCTCCAGGCCGTGAGGATGCTGAGTCATCGTGATCTCCTAATGCAAATAGCGGTGCGGGCCCTTACCAATTACGAAAGCGCGCCGGGGGCTGATACAGGCCGCCCGAGGCGTCAACCAGATCCCGCATGCTGCGTGCGGCCAATAGATTGCGAGTGGCCTGACGTGGGTCTATGCCTAAATCCTGCGGTCGCCGGATGATGCCGCGGTCGCGCAGGTTTTCCACCATGCGCACATCGCGGCCCAGGCCTACGGGCGTATACCCGGCTACGCCGCGTATGGCCTGCTCGCGTTCTTCGTCGCTCCGGCACAGCAACAGGTTGGCAATGCCTTCTTCGGTCAGGATGTGGGTGACATCCTCGCCATACACCATGATGGGGGGCAGATCCATGCCGGTCTGCTCCTGCAGGGTCCAGGCATCCAGGGTGTCCACAAAGGCCGGCGTCATGTGTTCGCGGAACGTTTCCACAATCTGCACCACCAGCTTTTGGCCTCGCGGCGTACCGGCCGCCCCCTGGCGTCCTGCGCGGGCTTGTTGACCTGCTTTGAGCCAGGCGGGGCTGGCGTGGCGCCGGCCACGGGCATCGGCCCCCATATTCGGTGCGCCACCAAAACCGGCAATGCGGCCCAGCGTGGCGGTGGAGCTATTGCCCTGCAGATCGATCTGCAAGGTGGAGCCGATGAACAGATCGCAGGCATAGTGACCCGCTGCCTGACAAAAAGCACGATTGCTGCGCATGCTGCCATCGGGACCAGTGAAGAACACATCGGAGCGGGCGCGCAAGTAATTTTCCATGCCAAGCTCGGAACCAAAGGAATGCACGGATTGCACCCAGCCAGCCTCAATCGCGGGGATCAGGGCAGGATGCGGATTTAAGGCCCAGTGCTGGCAAATCTTGCCTTTCAGGCCCAGCGATTGACCGTAGGTGGGCAAGAGCAACTCGATGGCGGCGGTATCAAAACCGATGCCGTGGTTCAGGCGCTGCACGCCGTATTCCGCGTAGATGCCCTTGATCGCCATCATGGCCATCAAGACCTGTATTTCGCTGATCTGCGCCGGGTCGCGGGTAAACAGCGGTTCGATAAAGTGGGGGCGCGGGGCCGGGATGACGAAGTTCACCCAATCTGCGGGGATGTCCACGCGAGGCAGGCGCGTGGTCTTGCTATTGACCAGTTCATTGACCTGAGCAATCACAATGCCGCCCGAAAAAGCGGTGGCTTCCACAATGGCGGGGGTGTCCTCGGTATTGGGACCGGTGTATAGATTGCCGTGCTCATCGGCGGCCTGAGCGGCGATGAGCGCCACATTCGGAGTCAAATCGACAAAGTAACGCGCAAACAACTCCAGATAAGTATGAATAGCACCGATGTTCAGTCGCCCTGCCGATGCCAGCCGGGCCAGGCGTGCACCTTGCGGGCCCGAAAAGCTGAAATCCAGGCGGCTGGCGATGCCTTTTTCAAACACATCCAGATGCTGGGGCAAGGCCAGCACGGATTGCACCATGTGCAGGTCATGAATCTGTGTGGGATCGACCCCCACCAACGCGTCAGCCAGAAAATCGGCTTGTTTCTGGTTGTTGCCTTCCAGACATACACGATCGCCTGCCTGCAAGACGGCTTCCAGCAATAAGCTGGCTTTATCCGTGCTGCACAGTTTGCCTTGCAGCGAGTCTGCCAGTGCTCGGCTGGCGCGTTGCAGTCGTTGCTGACGCGCTTGATTCTTAAGATTCCAGTTGCTGTCCGTCATTAGGTTTCCCTGTCATACCTCTGTCGATGTGTTTCTTTAAAGCCTGTTGCCTGAAGTGTCACGAACGCAGCTCAGGCAGCGCGATGGAGCGGGTGCCCAGGTGATGGGCGATGCGAGTGGCTGCTTCCAGCAGCAGGTCATCCTGCCCGGGCCGGGCGGCCAGTTGCAGGCCCAAGGGAAGCCCCTGGCGGCCAAAGCCAATGGGAATGTTCAGACATGGAATGCCCAACGCTGTCCAGGCCCGACACAGCACCGGATCGCCCGTCGTCTCACGTGTAGGGGCTTCGCCCAAGGCCGAGGCGCTCAGGATCAAATCTGCATCGCCGAAGATCAGCTCGGGCTGGCGTTTGAGCTGATTGACCAGGCCTTGGGCCTGAATCAGTTCAACCGGCCGAGTCTGCGCACACCGGTCCAGATAGGCCTGCAAAGCGGGTGACAGCAGCTCAAGATGGTGCTGGCGCTCATGGCCTAAATGAATCAGCACTTCAGCGCCCATGATGGCCTGTTGTGCATGAGTCAGCTCACCAAACAGGCTGTCCTTACCGTTACGTTGGATCTCAAACTGGCCGTCGTTGGCGCTCAGATGGGCTATCACCGCCTTGAGTCGGTCCCGCAGATCGTCTGATAGTTCCTCCCACCACGGGGTCTGTAAAAAACTCAGACGCAAGGGGGCTTGCAACAGGCTGGATGTGATTTCCGGGCTGGTGCGCAGCACATTGAACACGCGCTGTATATCTTCCAGGCGCTGGCCCAGGATTCCCACGGTGTCCAACGAGGGACTGATCGTTTTCAGGCCGTTGCTGGGCAGGACCCCAAAGCTGGGCTTGAAGCCGTAGATACCGCAAAAGGCGGCAGGGCGCACGACAGAGCCGGCGGTTTGGGTACCCAAGGCCACAGGCACCACATTGGCCGCTACGGCGGCGGCCGAGCCTGATGATGAGCCGCCGGGCGTGTGATCCGGATTCCAGGGGTTGCGGGTCTTGGGGGGATGGAACAGGGCGAATTCCGTGGTCACGGTTTTCCCAAAAGGCACCGCAGCGGCCGCGCGAAGAGCTTGCACGATGGGCGCGTCCTCACTGGGCCGGTTGTCCCGGTAAATGGGTGACCCGTAAGTGGCCGGCGCATCGGCCGTATTGATCAGGTCCTTGATGCCGATGAGCAGCCCCTTCAAAGGGCCGCTACGGTTTTCCTGCTCCCGGGCCAGGCGCCGTACCTGCTCCTTGTCCAGATGGGCAAAAGCCTGGATCAGATCCTCGGTTTGTTCGTAGCGGGCAAGAGCAGCTTCCGCCGCCTGCTGGCTGGATGTCGTGTTTCGGGTGGCGAACTCATTCACAGACATGGCATGACCTCAGATCGTGAAAGGAGCAATAAGAATAGCAATCGTCAACACGACGGTGCCAATCAGAAAAGCCACGACGGTAAAGCCCATGACCTGCCGCACATTCAAGCGTGCGATGGCCAGCACGGGCAAGAGCCAGAAGGGTTGGATCATATTGGCAACGGCTTCGCCAAACGCCACGGCCATGGACATCAGGCCCAGATAGGCAGGGCTGTCCTGACCGATGGCCAGAGCTGACTGCACGGCGATGGGGCCTTGCACCCCCCAGTGTCCGCCACCGGAAGGGACAAACAGCGAGATGATGATGGAGGCGATAAAGGTCAGGAAGGGCAGGGTGTATTCATTGGCCCCGGTGACCAGCGCGGAGGACAGGATTTCTTCCAGGGCGCGGCCGCCTTCCATGGGGATATAGGCCAGCAAGCCCATAATGCCGCCATACAGCGGGTATTGCAGAATCAGCGGGCCAGCCGTTTTGGCGGACTCGACAAAGGACTTGATAAAGCGGATAGGCGTCCAGTGCAGCAGGGCACCCGTAACGGTAAACAGCATGATCATGGAGGAGATGTTCAACGCAAAACCGCTGCGCACGAAGTAGTACATACCCGCGGCAAAGAACAGCACATTCAGAATCCACAGGTTCTCCAGCTTTTCAGCCGGAGTGCTAGCCTTGGTTTTGGGCAGGTCTTTCTCAATATCGGCAAAGACGGCCGGGTCGGGCGGCAAGGCATGTTCGGGTTCCATGCGCCAGATCGTCAGAAATAGCAGGATGATCAGGGCCAGCACCGGAATCCAGCTGTAGGGCTGAAAGATGGTCAGGCTGAAAGGCACCGTCATGTTGGTCAACTGGTGGATAACATTGATCGGGCTGTTGGGGTCGGTATTGGCCAGTGCAATCGAGCTGGAGAGCCCTTGAGTCCAGAGTAAATAGCCCATATAGCCCGAGGCAATCAGATAGCCAAAGTGCACGTGAGGCAGACGGCGGGCGACCTGACGCGCGACCAGAGCGCCGGCAACCAGGCCCAGGCCCCAGTTCAGCAGGCAAAAGAGGGAACCTACGGCAAAGCACAGCAGCGCACCTTCAACCTGATTGCGGGCACGAGAGGCCAGCCAGATAATGGCGCGTTTTAAGGGCGGCGCTTCGGCAAGCGTATAGCCGGTCACCAAAATCAACACCATTTGCAGGGCAAAGGTGAAAATGCTTTTCGGCCCCCATACTCCACGGTACCAGGCATCCACCATTCCTCCAGGGGTGGCGCCGTCTACAAACAGGGCGATTAAACCGACAACCAGCAAACTCAGAATGACGGCGAACAGATACGGGTCAGGCATCCATTTTTCTACGTAACGCACGCAGATGTTGGTAAAGCGTGTCAGCAAGTTCGGCCTGGGCTTGGCCGTGAGGGTAGCAGTGGTGTTCATGATGAACTTATCCTTGTTTTTGTCTCCCCGACCTGGCTAGTGGGTCGGCTAAGGGGTAGGGTTGCGTGATGCACCGTTTCGCCAGCACGTGCAGCTGGGTCGGGACGGTTGCCTGCATCTCGCTTTCCTCTTTTGGGTGTGCCCTTGGTGGGCTTATCGTTGTGCTGACAAGATAGCGACAGGCTTGGGCGTGGATCAATAAAGCAAATGTCGCTTTATTTACGCAGGGTGAAACGATGCCGCGTTAACCCTAGGGGAAAACAGGGTTAGCGCAGAGCCAAGCAGTTGCTTTAGATATAAAGCGGCTCGGATTTGTGCAGAGAGGATATTTAGCGAAAACGAACGGATCAGACGATCAGATGTCCAGGCCCGCAAGGGGCTGGATGAGTGGATGACCAGGGAGCGCAGGGGCTCAGAGCTTTAAAGGGTCGGAGTCAGCGGGTGGCGAAAAGGGGCGGCTAGGCGGGAAAGCCCGGCGCGAAGGAAAGAAAGCGGTACCCGCTGCTTTCCTTAAAATTTGTCAGCGACTGAATCCAGTGCATCGCGCAACAGACCGGCAATCTCTTTCTGACGCGGTGCGGGCATGCGTTCGGTAATGGCGGTCACGCTCATGGCCAAAATGGGCCGGCCTTTGTGATCGCAGAGCGCACAACCTACTCCCAGAGCGCCGCGAACGGCGTAATTGCCGACCACCGAGTAGCCGCGAATCCGGGTGTTGGTGACCAGTTGGCGCATCTCCCGTTGGGTCATGCCCCCATACTGATCCAGTTGATTGGCGTTGCGTTCGATGATCTGCTCGATTGCCTCGTCTCCCAGTGTGGCCAGATAGGCCATGCCGCCTGAGCCCACTCCCAGAGGCTGACGTTTGCCCACATAAGTCGCCAGTATCTGCACCGGATAGGGGCCGATTTCACGCCACAAGCTGACCGAATCGTCGCCATCGCGTCCCACCAGAAAAACAGCATCCCCCGTCAGCTGCGCCAGCTCCTGCATGATGGGTTGCATGATGGTGACCCTGGGGTCCATGCCAAACAAGCCCTGGTCCTGACGTGTGGCGCTGTAGCGGCGGCTGTGACTGCTGTTTTGCACCAGCCCGTGATCGATCAGGGCGGCCAATAGGCGGTAGATCGTGGGACGCTGCAATTGGGTGGCACGCGATAGATCGGTGACGCTCAGTCCTTTGCCTTGATGGTTCTGCAAAGTCTTGAGCACCAGCAGGCCGCGTTGCAAGGTGCGCGGCCCGGCCTGATCCTGCGGTTCTACGGTCTCTGGAGTATTCATGCTTGAAAACGGCCGATGTTTACCAAAACGTAACCTGCTAAGAATATACGCCAGCTCGGAAAGTGTCCACTGTGTGATCGTTCAATAAAGCAAATGCCCGCTGCGTGCAGCGGGCAGGCGGGAGCGACGGCAGCCGTGGCGCAATCAGCGCTGCTCGGGACCGGCGGATTCCTCTTTGCGTTGCTCGGGGATGGGGTGCCCCGCTGCTCTGGCGGTCTTGATCATGGCGGTACACAGGCCCCGCAACATATCCACCTCGTCCAGGCTCAGTTGCGCGCGTCCAAACAAATGCTGCATGCGGGGGACCAGTTTTTTGGGATGCTTGGGGTCCAGGAATTTGACGCTTTCAATGGCCTGTTCCCAATGCTGCATCAGGGCTTGCACTTTGGCCTGGGTAGCCAGCGCTTTGCCAGGGTCCACCTTGCCCTCGGTGTGGGGCAAGAGGGGGGCGCCGCTTTCGGCCAGCAAGGCGTAACGCAACTCCCAGGCAGCCAGTTGCAGTGCCTGGGCAACATTCAGTGAGCTGTACTGGGGGTTGGCCGGAATGTGGCAGACGTACTGGCACTGGCTGATATGATCGTTGGTCAGTCCGACACGCTCAGTGCCCAGCACGATGGCCACCGTACCGGCGTGTTGACGCAGGTGTTCGCGGCTCAGTTCGGCGGTCTGGCGAATATCGGCAGCCGGGGGGCCCAGATAGCGGGGGCGGGCGGTCAGGGCAAACGCCAGGGTGACCGGTTCCAGCGCATGAGCCAGGGTGGGAACGATACTTGCTTGTTCCAAAACGTCTAGGGCGCCGCTGGCCAGCGAGATGGCCTGAGGGTTTTGTACAACGTCCGGGTCCAGCGGGTCGACCAGACATAAGTCGCCAAAGCCCATGGTTTTGATCGCACGGGCCGCTGCGCCCACGTTTCCAGGGTGGCTGGGTTGCACCATAATGAAGCGAACCCGGTGAAAATTATCATCAAATGCCGATGCTTGCGTCTGAGTCATTTAAAATAGCTACTTTGAAGCTACGCTTCCTGTGTCTGCCCATGCGATTTTGCCCTGCGACAGGGCACGCCAGGCAGGCTCAATTATTGTTAAAAAAACGGAATTTCCATGCACCCGATGCTCAATACCGCCATCAAGGCGGCTCGCCGTGCCGGCACCATTATCTCTCGCGCCAGTCTGGACCTCCAGCACCTGTCGGTTGCGCGTAAAGGCCCTAAAGATTATGTCACGGAAGTGGATCGCGCAGCAGAGGAAGCCATCATTGAAGTGTTGAGCGAAGCCTATCCCGATCATGGTTTTATCGGTGAGGAAACGGGCGAGCGCCCACCGCTGGAACCCGCAGGCGAAGGCACTCCCGAGTACCAGTGGATTATTGATCCGCTCGATGGCACCACCAACTTTATCCACGGTTTTCCGTGCTACGCGATATCGATTGCGCTGATGCACCGTGGCCAGGCTGCCCACGCCGTTATTTACGATACCAACCGCAACGAATTGTTTACAGCCAGCCGGGGGGGCGGTGCCTTCCTGAATGATCGTCGTATCCGTGTCTCGGGCCAGACCCGTTATCACGATGCCCTGATCGGTGCGCACGTTCCCGATTCGGGCGCGGGTGTAAAACCCACGTCTCCGTTCGCCGACATGCTGGCCGATTGCGCCGCCGTGCGTCGCATGGGGGCAACGGTTCTGGATCTGGCCTATGTGGCGGCAGGTCGTCTGGATGGTTTTTGTGCCGTCAACCTCAAATCCTGGGACCTGGCTGCGGGCACCTTGCTGGTTACCGAAGCCGGGGGCCTGGTGGGCGACTTTGAGGGCGAACAAACCTGGAAAGAAACAGGAAATGTGATTGCCGCCAGTCCGAAGATCTTTATTCAGATGCTGTCGCACCTGCAAGATTAAGAACCTAGACCCCGGCATCGCCGGGGTGTTCTTTTAATCACAGCGCCAAGGAGCTGAGATGGAGTGGTTGATGGACCCGACCGTCTGGGTTGGGTTGCTCACACTGGTAATTCTGGAAATTGTTCTGGGCATCGATAATCTGGTGTTCATTGCAATTCTGGTGGACAAGCTGCCGCCGGCACAGCGTGACCGGGCGCGTGTGCTGGGTCTGTCATTGGCCTTGCTGATGCGTCTTGGCCTGCTGACCGTGATGTCTCACCTGGTGCAACTGACAGACCCTCTGGTCTCTGTCATGGGTCTGGCTTTTTCAGGTCGAGACCTGATCATGATCGTGGGCGGATTCTTTCTCTTGCTCAAAGGTACGCTGGAACTGCACGAGCGTATCGAAAACCGCAGCGCGCATGCCTCCGGCTCGCGCATGTATGCCAGTTTCTGGGTCATTGTGGCGCAGATCGTGGTGCTCGATGCCGTGTTCTCCCTGGATGCGGTCATTACCGCGGTGGGCATGGTCGAGCATTTGCCCATCATGATGGCTGCTGTGGTCATCGCCATTGGCATCATGCTGGTGGCCTCCAAGCCGCTGACCGCCTATATCAATAGCCGTCCGACGGTGGTGATCCTGTGCCTGGGCTTTTTGCTCATGATTGGTTTTTCGCTGCTGGTCGAAGGTTTTGGCGTACATGTACCCAAGGGTTACCTGTATGCAGCCATTTCCTTTTCCATCCTGATCGAAATGTTCAACCAGTTGGCGCGTCGCAAGCTGCGTCTGTTGCAAGCGGGGCGTCCGATGCGCGAGCGCACGGCCGAGGCGGTGCTGCGCATGCTGGGTAAGCGTCCGGACTCGGGCGATGCGGCGATCGGTCCCGATCTGCCGGGTGTGGCAGCGCAGACCGTGTTCGGTCAGGAAGAGCGCAATATGGTCAGTGGCGTGCTCACCTTGTCCGAGCGAACCGTCCATTCGGTCATGACGCCACGCAATGCCATTACCTGGGTCAACATTCAGGACGATGTCCAGGTCCTTCGCGAGAAAATGACACAGGAGCCTCACAGCATGGTGCCTGTGTGCCGTGGTTCGCTCGATGAGGTGATTGGTATCGGTCGAAGCAAAGAGTTACTGGCAGATTTGCTGATTCATGGTCATATCCGTCTGGACCAGTTGCGTCAGCCGGTGTTTGTGTATGAATCCATCGGAATTTTGGATCTGATGGAAACCATCAAGCAAAGCCGTGGCCAACTGGTTATGGTGACCGACGAGTTTGGGACGATTGAAGGGCTGGTGACGCCGCTGGATATTTTCGAGGCGATTGCGGGCGACTTTCCCAGCGAAGATGAAAGTCCCGATATTGTTCAGGAGTCCCAGGATCATTGGTTGCTGGATGGCTCGACGGACTTGCATCATCTGGAGCAGATGCTGGGTGTAGACGGCCTGGTCGATGAGCAGGAAGAGTATGCGACCCTGGCGGGCTACCTTCTGACACGTTTCGGACAATTGCCCAAGGTGGGTGATGTCTGTGAGCTTGAGCAACGCGATGCCGTGTATCGCTTCAAGGTTCAAGAGCTGGAAGGGCGTCGCATTTCCCAAGTCAGCCTGGAGCGTCTGCCCTACGATGAAGAACAAATTGATCCGTTCTTGAACACTTAATTTTTATTGGCGTTGATTGACACAACATGACCGAGCAAACTCTCTATTTGTTGAAAGCCCTGTTTCTGGGGATTGTTGAAGGCATAACGGAATTCATTCCTGTCTCCAGTACCGCGCATTTGTTGATTCTGGGGTCCTGGATTGATTTTTCCTCGGGCGATGCCAAGGTGTTCGAGGTCGTGATTCAGTTCGGTTCGATCCTGGCGGTTATCTGGATTTTTCGCGCCCGCCTGATTCAGCTGATTATGGGGACCTTGCGCGGTGATCGCACGGAGCTGATGTTCACGCGCAATCTGCTGATCGCCTTTTTACCTGCCGCTGTTATTGGTGCCTTGACGATTCAGTACGTGAAAGCCTTGTTCCATCACCAGATTGTGTTTGTGTTCACGCTGGTATTGGGGGGGGTATTGATGCTGTGGGTCGAGCGCAAGCCGCAGTACGCAAAAAATACCTCTGAGCTGGATCAGGGTGAAACTGCCACCTCGCAAAAGGCCACGGCCTTTGCCCTGGAGGAGATCACCTGGAAGCAGGCTTTGGTGGTGGGTTTCGCTCAGTGTATTGCCATGGTGCCCGGTACTTCGCGTTCGGGGGCGACGATTATTGGTGGCATGCTGGCCGGTATTCAGCGCAAGACGGCCACGGAGTTTTCTTTCTTCCTGGCGATGCCAACCATGTTGGCTGCCACGGTTTATGACTTGTACCGCAACGGCGCTTCTTTAAGTTCGGATCAGAGCACCGCAATTATCGTGGGCTTTGTGGCTGCCTTCTTTAGCGCACTGTTTCTAGTGAAAGCCGTGCTGCGTTTTGTGTCCAGCCGTACTTATCGTCCTTTTGCCTGGTATCGGATTGCGTTGGGCGGGGTATTGTTTGTGTGGCTGATGACGTAGACCTTTGCCGCCTAAGATGTTTTGAAATCCCCGCTTGGCTTGTTGGCCAGCGGGGATTTTTCTTTTCAGTGAGGCTCGGTCAATGTCGTCTTTGCACACACCTACTTTACCTACCTACTTATCTATCTATTTATCGGTCTGTCTGTCTGTCTGTCCGCTTATCTAGCGATGTACCAACTTGATAGGCACGTTTTTAGTGACTATTGTGTTCAAGGGTTTGTTGGCAAATAGCGGGTTTGTCGCCCGTTGTTTGGTCTGGCATGGCTTGTCTTGGCTTCGATACGCTGCTGCTTATTGAAGGGAGCTTGGTCTCAGCAAGGCGCCTCTCGGTTCGTCTGCCCCGGTATCCGGGCTGACTACTTGCCGGTGCTGTGCACCGGTACCCTTGTCGGTGTTCGGATACAGGCGCGCCCTTAACTCGCGGGGTATCTTGTCCACCGGACAAGACACAAGCGTCCCGCTCAAACAGAAGGGCGATTGCACCCTGTATCCGAACACCGCCTGCGGCAAGCAGTCTGAACCGCCCCGGATACCGGGGCAGACGAACCGAGAGGCTCACAGTGAGGAGGGGACAAGCAGCCTTGCTGTTCATGGTGCTAAGAGTCGATGTTCGGACACGAGACCAGCTTTCGATGGTTCTCTTCAGTAGCCGCGAGTGAAAGTATCTTGCTGGCAAAAATCACGGTCTCTTTTGCGTTTTTGAGGGGGTAGTTGGGCTCGACGGGCGAGTCAGGGCTCTGGCCGCAGGCTCTTGCAGTATCCAGGATGCAAGCCCTTTGCTGTTTGAGCGGGGTGCTTGTGGTTCGTCCGGGGGACGAACGACCCCGCGAGTTCACAGGGCGCCTGGATACGGCAAGAGACCAGGGAGCTCGTGCGCAGCGCGGGCCGGACACCCGCCAAGTCGAGCCCAACTGCCCGCTCAAAAATGCTCATGCAGCCACCTTGATTCCTGCCACCAGCACCGTGTGAAGAAAAACAGGTTTTATCGTAAGAAGGTATAAAAAGACGGGGAGCTTAAACCTGGCTGGCTGTAGGTGAAGTCACTCTTACTAAGGTCTCAGTGTCTGGCACTGATCCTCTTTACCCCATTGGTGCAAGCAAAGCTGTGTGCCTTCAATACTGATATAGCCGCCACGGCGTTCTCCTTGCGAGGAGTCCGCCTCCCAATCCGGTAGTACCCATCGGCGTACCGGCTCAAAGCCGGGAATGTCATGCACTGCAGGGCGATGTGTATGACCATGAATCAGGGCCTGCACAGGATGGGCCTGGCAGGCAGCAATAATCGCCGCAGGCTGCACATCCATAATCTCTTTGGACTTGTATTGCTTGCCGCGCTGGCTACCGGCGCGGGCCGAGTCGGCAATACGTTGGCGCAGGCTTAAAGGGCAGGCCAGATAGAGCTTTTGCAGCCAGGGTTTGCGTACCCAGTAGCGAAAGCGTTGGTAGTCTAAATCATCCAGACAATACTCATCGCCGTGTGACATCAGAATCAAACCGGCCGAGGTGTCCAGGATGACTTGATCCGGCAATAGCGTGGCGTGGACATGGCGGGCGTAGGTGTCACCCAGCAGAAAGTCGCGATTGCCGCGCATTAGATAAAGCGGATGCTGCTGCGCAAACGTGCGCAGCGCCTCACTGACTTGAGCAAGCCAGGGGGCAGGGCGGGAAATTTGATCGTCACCAATCCAGGCATTGAAAATATCACCGCCCAGAATCAAGACCTGTGCCTGATGCTGGGCGGAGTGCAGAAACTGCAGAAAATCCCGGAGGGTGTCTGGATTGTCCGGACCCAGATGCAGGTCCGCGGCAATCCAGATCTTGCCGGTCAGCGTGAGCTTATTCGACAATCGTGGCTTTTTCCAGAATGACGTCATCAACAGGCACGTCTTGGTGAAAGCCTTTGTTGCCGGTGCGCACGCCCTTGATCTGATCGACCACCTCTGTGCCTTCAATCACACGGCCAAACACGGCGTAGCCCCAGCCGTTGGCGGTGGGCGCGGTGAAGTTCAGGAAATCGTTGTCGGCCACGTTGATGAAGAACTGAGCGGTCGCCGAGTGTGGATCGGAAGTGCGAGCCATGGCCAGGGTGTATTTGTCGTTCTTCAAACCGTTGTCGGCTTCGTTCTTGACGGGCGCATTGGTCGCTTTTTGCTTCATGTCGGCCTCAAAGCCGCCGCCTTGGATCATGAAGTTGTTGATCACACGGTGAAACACGGTGCCATCGTAAAAACCGCTGGTAACGTAGTCCACAAAGTTGGCCACGGTATTGGGGGCTTTTTCTGCGTTCAGCTCGACCAGGATGGTGCCGTAATTCGTCTGCAGTTGGACGCGGGGAGAGGTGCTCATAGAAGTGCCTTCAGAAGAAGTGGAAGAATCTGCTGCCATAGCCGGACTGCTCATCATAGGCATAGCCATACAGGCAGCAATAAGCAGGGTGCGCAAGCCGCGAGCCTGATCACACCATTGAAATGTGCTTGCAAACATAAGATAGGGGCAATCCCGTCAAATAAAAATCTTATTGTTGCAGAATTTGGCCAGTTTGTTGTGCGCGTTGGGCTGCTTTGGGCACACCGCTGGCGGCCGCCTGCCGGTAGGTGTCATTGGCCAGCATGAGCTGGACTTCACCCATATTGGCGCGTGCCAGCGCATAAGACGGATCAGCGGTCAGAGCCATCTTCAGGGCCTCCAGAGCCAGCTCCAGCTTGTCTTGCGCAATGTACTCAGCCGCCAGATTATTCCAGGGCTCGGGAAGCTCTGGATAGTAGGTGGTCATGTCCTGATAAATGCGGATGGCGCCATTGTGATCGCCGCTGGCCGACAGGGCACGCGCCTTCAAAAACAGCAACTGCACATTGGCACCCGGTTCACCCCGGTCCTTGCGTTGCTCCAGCTGTTTCTCGATGGCCTGAAGGGCATCGGCATGACGGCCTTGAGCAATCAGGGTGCTGATGCGCTGGCTGATTTGTGCGCCACTCAGAGGCAAAGCGGTATCGACGCTGGGAGCCAGTACGTCCAGCGCGCGGGCCAGACCCTTCCAGCCACGTTCAGGTTCGGGAGCGATATCCAGCAAGGGATCGTTGACCCGCGCACTGGGCGGGGGCAAATCGGGCAGGGATTGGGCGCTCACGGTGTGGCCCAGGGCCAGCAAAAGGGCCAGGGAGCAAGGAGCGAGAAACCGAGTCCGTCTAGATGTACTGAACACAGAGGGGGCGCCTATAAAATCTGGCTTGAAGACCAGGAAGGTTGGTAGATTGCTGCCTTTAACGAGGTCTGCTTGCTATACTTATTGACCATCATTCTAACCTTGCCTCTTGCCGGGCGGGAAATACGGAACCTCATCCAAGGGCAATTGTTCTGGCACAAGGTTCCGATTTTATGACGATTACAGGCCATGTTGCGCATTTATAACTCGTTGTCACGCTCTAAAGAGGTGTTTTCTCCGGTTGAACCGGGCCACGTACGTATGTACGTCTGTGGCATGACGGTCTACGACTTCTGTCACCTGGGGCACGCGCGAATGCTGGTCAGTTTTGACATCGTGCAGCGCTGGTTGCGAGCAAGTGGTTATCGCGTCACCTATGTGCGCAACATTACTGATATCGACGACAAGATCATCCGTCGCGCCGTCGAGCGCAAGCAGCTCATGTCTGAAGTCACGGACTTCTATATTGACGCCATGCACGCTGACGAAAAGGCCCTGGGTGTGCAAAGTCCGGATTCGGAGCCCCGTGCGACCCAGCACGTGCCTGACATGCTGGGCATTATCGCCAAGCTGGAAGAAAACGGCCTGGCCTATCAGTCTGAAGATGGGGACGTGAACTACGCGGTGCGCCAGTTTCCCGGTTATGGCAAATTGTCAGGCCGCTCTTTGGATGATTTGCGGGCGGGCGAGCGCGTTGCCCTGAATTCTGCCAAGCGTGATCCTCTGGATTTCGTACTCTGGAAATCGGCCAAAGACGATGAGCCGGCCGAGTCCAAATGGGAGTCCTCGTACGGTCTGGGTCGACCAGGCTGGCACATCGAGTGTTCGGCCATGAGCAAGGCGCTGCTGGGTCTGCCCCTGGACATCCATGGTGGTGGCCCGGACCTGAAATTTCCGCACCACGAGAACGAAATCGCCCAAACGGAAGGGGCCTTTGGCGGCCAGTTGGCCAATGTCTGGATGCACTGCGGTCCCCTGATGGTGGACTCGGAAAAAATGTCCAAGTCCCTGGGCAACTTCCGTCGCATTCGCGATACCGTGGCGCCCGAAGGTCTGGCCGACGAAGAAAGCAGCTACGTCGCCAACCCGCGTGAAGCTGAAATGCTGCGCTTCTTTATTGTGCGCAATCATTACCGCAGCCTGCAAAATTACGCGCCGGACAATCTGCGCGATGCCCAGCAGGCTCTGGATCGTCTGTACCAGACCCTGCAACACGTTCCTGCTGCCGACGTTCAGATCGACTGGACGCAAGGCCCCGCCTTGGCGTTTGCCGAAGCCATGAACGACGATTTCAATACGGCTGGCGCTATTGCCGTTCTGTTTGAACTGGCTGGCCAGGCCAACCGCGACAAGGATGCGCAGGCCGCTGGTCTGATGCGCGCCCTGGGGGGCGTGATCGGCCTGTTGCAAGTGGACCCGGCCGTCTACTGGCGCGCCAGCACACGTTTTGGTCAGGCAGCCAGCGTGGCCGGTGCCGATTCCTTGAGCGACACCCAGATTGACGAGCTTCTGGCTGAGCGCAGCCAGGCCAAGCAGAACCGTGATTTTGCGCGTGCCGATGCTATTCGTGAGCAGCTCAAAGAGCAGGGCGTAGAGCTTGAGGACCGGCCAGGTGGAGCAACACAATGGCGCAGGGCCTAAGCGGCGTTCAATCCGGCCCTCAAGTGCGCTTGGTGGGCAAACCTGACTACTGGGACGACGCGTGCGCCCAGTTGATGAAGCGCGATCGTATCTTGCGCAAGCTCATCCCCCAGCATGGCGATTACTGGTTGCAACATCAGGCGCCGGCTTTTACCACATTGGTGCGCTCCATCGTGGGCCAGCAACTGGCCTCGCGTACAGCAGACCAGTTGTGGGCGAAGTTGCTGGAGGGCTGCGGTCAGGCGCTGTCGCCCCAACTGATTTTGGAGCTGGGCTACGAGACCTTGCATGGATTGGGTTTACCCAAACGCAAGGCCGAATATATCGTTGATTTGGCGACGCACTTCGATGCCCGTAAAATCGACCCCCAGGCATGGCAGTCCCTGTCTGACGAAGCCGTTATTGCTGACCTGTGTGCCATTCGTGGCGTCGGTCGCTGGACGGCGGATATGTTTCTGATTTTCAACTTGCACAGACCCGATGTTCTCCCTTTGGACGATGCGGGTCTGCTCAAGGCAATCTCTCAGCACTATTTCAGCGGCGAACCGGTGTCCCGGTTCGAGGCGCGTGAAGTTGCCCAAGCGTGGGCGCCGTGGTGTACGGTGGCTACCTGGCATCTGTGGCGCAGTCTGAACACAGTTGCGGTACGATATTAAATTAGGCCTAAACCTTAAGAACCGACATGCGAAATACATTCCTGGAATTTGAGCAGCCTTTGGCCGAGCTCGAAGGCAAAATCGAAGAGCTCCGCTATGTGCAATCTGATTCCGCTGTGGATATTTCAGAGGAACTCAGCCGTCTGCAGCAAAAAAGCCAGACGCTGGCCAAAAATATTTACGCCAAGCTCACGCCTTGGCAAACGGCCCTGGTTGCTCGCCATCCACAACGTCCATATACCCTGGACTATGTAAACCAGATTTTTTCGGACTTTCACGAGCTGCACGGCGACCGCATGTATGCGGACGACCTGGCGATCGTGGGGGGGCTGGCACGATTCAATGGCACCCCCTGCATGGTCATTGGTCACCAGAAGGGGCGCGACACCAAAGAGCGTGCCCGTCGCAACTTTGGCATGCCTCGCCCGGAAGGGTATCGCAAGGCCTTGCGACTGATGCGCCTTGCCGAGAAATTTGGTATTCCCGTGTTCACCTTCGTGGATACTCCTGGCGCGTATCCTGGCATTGGCGCCGAAGAGCGGGGTCAGTCCGAGGCAATCGGTCACAACCTGTTTGCCATGGCCAAGCTGCGTGTGCCTATCATCTCCACCATTATTGGTGAGGGCGGCTCGGGCGGTGCCCTGGCCATCGCCGTGGGGGATGTGGTCTCCATGCTGCAGTACTCCACGTATGCCGTGATCTCGCCGGAAGGCTGTGCCTCGATTCTCTGGCGTAGCGC
This sequence comes from Alcaligenes sp. SJTW-7, assembly GCF_047716895.1. Lineage (NCBI taxonomy): Bacteria > Pseudomonadati > Pseudomonadota > Betaproteobacteria > Burkholderiales > Alcaligenaceae > Alcaligenes > Alcaligenes sp. SJTW-7. The sequence continues at coordinate 1,057,108 of NZ_CP136682.1, forward strand.
CGACAAGGCTCCCGTCGCTGCCGAGGCTCTGGCCATTACGGCGCCCCGTCTGAAAGAGCTGGGTCTGGTCGATCGCGTGATCAATGAACCGATCGGCGGCGCGCATCGCGACCCCACGATGATGGCTCGTCAGTTGGGCCGTGCCCTGGCCGACGCCTTGCGTCAGGTGTCGGGTCTGACTACCGAGCAATTGCTGGCGCAACGCATGGAACGTCTCCTGGCCTATGGCCGCTATCAGGAAGTACGTGCCTGATCCATTGCCTTGCAGTCCGCTGGGGGGCTTTAGCCCCTCGCCTGCGCTGCTAAAGGCGCTTGACCACCACCTGAGTTTTACAAGCAGCGATAGCATCGCTGTCGCCCTGAGTGGTGGCGCGGACTCGGCTATGCTGGCGGTACATGCCCATTTTTGGGCCAGCCGCCGCAAAGTCACACTTCATTTTTTCCATATTCATCACGGCCTGCAAGCCTTTGCCGATCAGTGGCAAGCGCATGTGCATGACTTGGCGGCGCGTTTGCAGCGACCCTGTCACAGCTTGCGGGTCCAGGTGCAGTCCCGCCGTCTCAGCGCGGATGGCATGGAATCCGCCGCACGTGATGCCCGCTATCAAGGTCTGGCTGAACTGGCGCATTTTGTTGGCTTGCAGCATGTGCTGCTGGCCCATCATCAGGACGATCAGGCTGAAACCGTTTTGATGCGTTTGCTGCGAGGCACGGGCACAACCGGCTTGGGTGCGATGGCACCCCATATGCAGCGTGATGATCTGAGTTACTGGCGACCCTGGCTGGAGCAGCCCAGGGCACTCATTCTTCAAGCCAGTGAACATTTTACGGCGGCCACAGGCTGGCACGCAGTACAAGACCCCACCAATACCAATCCTGATTACACCCGTGGCGCGGTGCGTGACTTGCTCACGCCTGTGCTGGATGCACGCTGGCCCGGTTGGCAAAGCCGTTTGCAAAGACAGGCCCACCTGAGCCGTGAAACGCAGGAGGTCCTGGACAGTGTGGCGCGTCAGGATTGGCTGGGTCTGGAGCCGGATGAAACCGGCCGCAGCTTCAGTTTGAGCGCCTGGCGCGGTCTGGAACCGGCCCGGCAAAGCATGGTGATCCGTTATTGGTTGCAGGAACAGGGCGCCGGTTTGCCCACGCATGCCCGTCTGGCAGAGCTGCTGCGCCAGCTGCGTGGCGTGCATGCCCAGGGTCACGACAGAAATTTGATGTGGAAGCATGGACCAAACCTGATCCGCTGTGTTCGTGGTCGGGTGCTGATCGAATCTGCCGGTTCAGGCGGGCAGCAAGCCGGCCTGAAGGCCGATCAAGCAAGTAAGTAGTTTTGGGGTGGCCTGTGGCAGGAGCGTGGGCTATGGTGTTGAGTCGACAAAGTATGTGTTTTTTTGCGTGCGCATGTGGTAGAGCCTGCGCTTGGGGCACAGAAAGTCGTTAGAATAGTTGGGTTTTGTGTCTATCCCAGACCTTAGCCCTTTGATGCAGAGTAAAAGATGTCCCTGATCGTACATAAATATGGCGGCACGTCGATGGGCTCGATCGAGCGCATCCAGAATGTGGCGCGTCGGGTTGCCAAATGGCATGCCGCCGGGCACCAGGTGGTGGTGGTTCCTTCGGCCATGTCCGGCGAAACTAACCGCCTGCTAGGCCTGGCCAAAGAACTGAGCGTTCAGCCTGATCCGCGTGAGCTGGATATGCTGGCAGCCACGGGCGAACAGGCCAGTAGCGCCCTGTTGGCCATGGCCCTGGCGGCCCAAGGCGTACCTGCCCGCAGCTATACCGGCTGGCAGGTTCCCGTAAAAACTGACAACGCCTACACCCGTGCTCGCATTCGTTCTATCGACGACACCCGCATCCGCCAGGATCTGGACGCAGGCCGTGTGGTCGTGGTGACCGGTTTCCAGGGTGTGGATGATGAAGGCAATATCACGACCCTGGGTCGTGGTGGCTCGGACACCTCGGCGGTGGCGGTGGCAGCGGCCATGAAGGCCAGCGAGTGCCTGATCTACACCGATGTGGACGGTGTCTACACGACCGACCCGCGCGTCGTGCCGGAAGCCCGTCGCATGAAAGTGCTGTCTTTTGAAGAAATGTTGGAAATGGCCTCTCTGGGCTCCAAGGTTCTTCAAATCCGGTCCGTGGAATTTGCCGGCAAGTACAAGGTGCCCGTACGCGTCTTGTCGTCCCTGACCGACCCCATGATTCCGCTCGAAGAAGAAATGTCTTCGGGCACGCTGATTACTTTCGAGGAAGACCAAAAAATGGAAGCTGCCGTTGTCTCTGGCATCGCCTTCAGCCGTGATGAAGCCAAGTTCACCCTGCGTGCCGTGCCCGACACCCCTGGCGTGGCCTATTCCATTCTGGGCCCTATTGCCGCCGCCAATATTGAAGTCGACATGATTTTGCAGAACCTGTCGGTTCAAGGCACGACCGACTTCTCCTTTACGGTCAGCCGCAATGATGCACTGCGCACCAAGGAATTGCTGACCAATCAGGTTGGCCCTGCCGTGGGCGCTGGTGAAATCGTGTTTGACGAAGCCGTTTGCAAAGTCTCCATCGTGGGCATCGGCATGCGTAACCACGCCGGTATTGCCAGCTCGATGTTCCGTGCCTTGTCCGAAGAGGGCATCAATATCCAGATGATCAGCACCAGCGAGATCAAGACCTCTGTGATTATTGCCGACAAGTACATGGAATTGGCTGTGCGTGCCTTGCACAAGACTTTCGAGCTGGATCAGGAAAAATAATCTCTTTTGCTATTTGCATTGGTTTTTTATAAATGCTATAGTAGCTTCTTTCCTAGAGCTGGAGACGTGGCCGAGAGGTTGAAGGTACTCCCCTGCTAAGGGAGCATACGGCTTATACCCGTATCGAGGGTTCGAATCCCTCCGTCTCCGCCAGCTGGAATTAAATTAAGCCCTTGTTTTCAAGGGCTTTTTTTATTACCTGCTGTTTTCTGACGATATGTCGGCCCCTTAATGGCCGGCAGTCACCAGATACTTGCACCACTTTTTTTTGCATCCGTCACGCGGATTGCGCTGTGTTCACTCTGTTCCCGTGATACGTAAAAAACAATAATTGTTACCTTTCCCTTGCTTCATCCGAATCAGTTGCGGATCTGGGAAGGAGGGATGTTTCAAACAACACGGATTGCAAAGAGTGCAAGACTTTTCAAACAAAGACACTTGAAGAATGAAAAGGCTGTGTCGTTTTTGGCACAGGCCAAGTAAAGCAGCGGGTCTCGTGCTTACAATCAAACAAAGTGTTTTGCGTCGTTCAAGACGGCAGTCTTGTTTTTTAGGGCGAGCGATGATTAAACGAGTCCTCTGTATCTGTGGCATAGCCTTGATGGGCTTGCCGTTTTTGGCGTCTTCAACTGAGCTGGCATTAGATGAGCAGGTGGTGACTCGTTACGTGCAAAGCCTGCGCGATATTTTGCCCGTGCTCCAAACGGTGGAGCGCAGCGAGCCCGTGTGGGACGGGGGGCAGCCGGATGGCTTGCCGCCTGTACTGGAACTTGAGCAGGTGGAGCGCGGCTCGGACTTGTACCGCCAGTTAAATAGTCTGACGCAAAAACATGGCTTCTCCGGACTGGAGCAATGGGACGCCGTGGGCCAGCAGATCTGGCTGACCCGTCTCTATATCCAGGAGCGTGAAGATCTGGATTCGGTCTATGAGCAGCTGGATGTACTGGAAGCCGCTTTGCGTGATAACGCCCGCCAGTATTCCACGGCCGAGCTCGAGCAGTTAATGCGCACGTTCCAGGACAGCAAAAATCATATTCTGCGTTTGATCGCAACGCGCAGTGATGTCCCCCCCGTACAGGCACATATGGCTGATCTGGATGCGGCACTGGCTTCGCTGGAGTAACGAGGCGGCTGTCAGGTACGGGGCAGCACGATGCAATGGTGCTCGTTGGGAATGGATTCCCCGCAATTCGGGCTAGTTGTCATATTTTGACGCTTCTTTTCTGAGCATGACAGAAGGAATCGGGGATAATTGCCGTCTTGTTGAAAACTAGTGGGAAGACTGAAGCGTCATGCGTATCATCTTGATTTTGTTGGGGGCTGCGGTATTGGCCTACCTGATTGCCAAAGGCATACGGCAACTGATGGTGGAACGGCGTCAATTAAAAGACCAGACGCGACAGCCACGCCCAGGAAACCGTGATGAGCACTGATAAAAATCCATTTACTAAACTGGCTGCGAAAACAAAGTCTGAAGGTGGCGCCAATTATTCCAAGGGACTCGGTTTCCTGGGGGCTGCGCTGCTTATTTTCCTGATCCTGATTGTGGCCTCCATGGGCTCATTTCTGCAGGTTGACCAGGGGGAGCGGGGTGTGGTGCTGCGCAACGGCAAGCTGGTGCGCGTGGCCGAACCGGGCCTGGACTTCAAGGTACCGTTCTTTGATACGGTGCGCAAAATTTCGGTGCGTGACCACACAGTTCGCATGCAGCTGGAAGCCTATAGTTATGATCAGCAGTCTGCCTCGATGGTCGCATCGGTCACGTATCGCGTGCCAGAAACCGATGTGGCCCAGCTGTATTCCGAATATGGTTCGCTGGAGGCGTTGGAAACGCGCTTGCTCGAACGCAAGGCGCTGGACGTGATCAAGAACGTGTTTGGTAAATACACGGCCGCCCAGTCGATTCAGAATCGTGAAAAGCTCGGGGCCGATATCAACGAAGCCATGCGGGTGACGCTGGAGTCTGCGCCTTTGCAGATGATGGGCGTGCAGGTTGAGGAAGTGTCCTTCTCCAAGGCTTACGAGCAGTCGATCGAAAACCGTATGCTGGCTCAGGTTCAGATCGAAACCACTCGCCAACAGAAGGAAACCGCCTCCATCCAGGCGGAAATCGAGGTGGTTCAGGCTGAGGCTCAAGCTCGTGCTCAGCGTGAACGGTATATGGCCGAAGCCGACGGCATTCGTTTGCGCGGGGAAGCGGAAGCCAAGGCTATTTCGGCCAAGGCACAGGCACTGGCGCAAAATACGAATCTGGTCAATTTGAATGCCGTGGAGAAGTGGGACGGCAAATTGCCAGAGAGTCTGGTGCCTGGTTCGGCCATGCCTTTTATCGGGTTGCGCTAAGGCAGGGGCTGGCCTGAATGGGCTTTCTTCGGTAGCGTTAGGACAAGCATGACGCTACCGATTGTGTTTCCAAGGAGTGATGGATGAATGAAGAAATGAACCCTGTCCCACAAGGTGGGGGTAGCAATCAACTGGTCAGTCTGCGTAATCTGACACTCATCAATTACGCGCTGTATATCTTGTCCATGTTTGGCGGCATTACCGCCCTGGTTGCCATCATCATCAATTACATCAAACGCGATGAAGTGCGCGGCACGTATCTGGAGTCGCACTTTGACTGGCAAATCCGCACCTTTTGGTGGGGCTTGGCTGGTGTGGCCCTGTCTTTCTTGCTGATGGCGATTCTGATCGGTTTTGTGACGATCGTCATCGTGAGCGTCTGGATCTTGTACCGTCTGATCAAAGGCCTGCTGGCCCTGAATGACGGCAAGGCGATTGCCTGATCAGCCAGTCATCAAGCGTGGTTGAGAAAGGGCTCGCATCGCTTCGCGGGCCTCTTTGGGCGGTACCCCAAAATGCTGTCGAAAGGCACGGCTGAAATGCGCGGAGCTGCTAAATCCCCAGTGGTAGGCAATCTCGGTAATGGTTCGCTTGTGATGAGCCAGGCGGCGCAAGTCTTGCTCAGCCCCTTGCAGGCGCATGGACCAGATCCAGTTTGTCAGTGAAGTCGCCTCGCCGTCCCAGGCGCGGTGAATCGTGCTGGCGGCCAGCCCCAGACGCTGGGCGATCTTGCCAACGCACAGTTCAGGATCGCGCAGGTTTTCCAGCACATAGGCTTTGATTCGCTCGCGTCGCTGCGAGGCCGTGTGGTCTTTCAAGGGCAGTGTGCTCAGATTGTCAGCCAGTGCCGCCACCAAAATACCCACCAGACTGTCCGCCAGCGAGCGGTCTACCAGATCCCCGCGGGACGGCGGGCTGTTCATCAGCTCGGACACCATATGCGAGAGCAGGCGTGCCGTACCGGATTGGGCGCTGCTCATCGTGCAGGCGGTCATGTCTTCGGCATGGTGCAAGCGTTTGCGCAAGATGGAACCGGGCAAGGAGAGCACATATTGCTCAAAATCCTGGTCAAACAAAAGCTGGTAAGGGCGGGTGGAGTCGTACAGGGCCAGATCTCCAGGCTTGAGATGGGCCGTTTTTTGGTCCTGAATCAGCTGCCCGGTGCCCGCGACCTGAATGCTGAGCAGAAAAATATCTTCAGAGGCGCGGGAGATTTGCAATGGCGTGCGCAATACGGTTTGCGTGGTCGAGGTGATTCGGGACAGATTAACGGCGGCCAGTTCGCGACGAGTAATGGCGCCAAAGAAGGGAGCCGTGGAGCGGGAGGGAACGGCACATTCCAGTTGCACATAGGCTTTGTTGACGGCTTCCATCCAGTAAGGGGCGCGCCGTGCGGGGGGAATTGTCGTCGTAGACCATTGCTCCATGGAAGACCTCGTCGTCTTAGAACCAGAGGCAGATAGCAAGCGCTGCCATCAGCCGAACTGGCTAAGTATCCGGTATGTTCCAGGGTTTGGACCAGACCAGAAAGCGTCCCAGGAGGCGATAATTTCAGACCAGCTGGAGCCCGGCGCCTGGCTTACCCCTCAATGAGCGAGCAGCAAGCGCACCGGGCCCTTTCTGTGGGGCGTAAAGGTTGATCGACCTGGACCCGTCAGGATGGCTCGTGCAGCAGTACCGTGTCAGTGCTGTAGTTTGGCTGAGTAGGCTCGGCCGGAGCGCTGCTCAGTGGCGATGGGCTAGCCGTGCTCTCTTTAACGACGCTTTTGGGGTGTAGGCGGGTCATAGGCTCACGATGCCCCAAGTCCAGCACCAGGCGGGTGGCTTCGGGTTTGGAATAGTGCCCCACAGGGTCATTGATGGCCTTGGCGTAGGCAATTTCTTCCATGTCCAGATCAGCGATGATCAGGCCTTCGGCATCATGGGGCAGGTAAGGTGCCAAGGTACGGCCATCAGGGGCAAAGATCATGGAGCTGCCTCCGCCTACGGTCAGTAGATGGGCGTTGTGCTCACCGACTTCCAGCATGTCCAGCGTCTCTTGGGTGACGACACTGCTGGCAGCAATCGTAAAGCACTGACCCTCCACCGAGTAAATCTGTGAAGCGGCCATATTCACCTTGGCGCTCAACGCATGTGCCTGTTCGCTGTACAGTGAAAAAGAGGGCCAGGCAGCAATGTGGATTGCCTCATGCTGGGAGTAAAGTGCGTATTTGCTCAAGGGGGAGAGGTGCTCCCAGCAGCACAAGGCTCCGACCCGCCCCAGCTCGGTATCGGAGACGATCAGGTCGCGGGCATACCCTTCACCAAAGACCGTGCGCTCTACATGCGTGGGTTTGAGTTTGCGGCGCGACCACAACATCTCGCCCTTGTGATCAATCAGGCACTGCCCCAGATACAGGCTGCCGCCACTACGCTCGCTGTAGCCCAGGGCAATAAAAATACCCAAGGTACGCGCGGCCTGGGCAATGCGATGAAATTCTGCACTGTCCAGACAGAGCGAGTTGGCCTGATAACGGGCACTGTATTTGAGTGACCAGGCCGGTGCGCCCAGCCAGACATGAAAAGGGTAGCCCGGTAGCCAGGTCTCGCCAAACACGATCAGGTCGCATCCCTCATCGCGCGCCTGACGGGCAAGTTCAATGGTCTTGTCCACGCCGGCTGCCAGATCGTAATTGGGAGAGGCGGCCTGTACGGCGGCGGCCCGAACGATTTTCCTTGTCTGCATACATCCTCCATGTCGCGGTATTCGCGATCTTGATCCCCATGCCGTGCACAATACCGCACCCGGCCGTTATGATTTGACTCAGTGTAGGGCCGGGAGCGGGTGAGGAATTGACTGACCGACGCAGCAGACTTGACTGGTAGGCGCAGGCTCAGGGAAGTTCGGATGAGCGTTTGAGCCGGATAGCGACGGGCGCAAGGAGGCGGTCGCCGCGTTTCTGTTACTTATGGTGCGAAGCTGTATTGCACCGTCAAGCCCAGACCCAGGACCCAGAGGATCAAGGGGATTGGATGCATCAGCAGGCTGGGAATGGTGCGCAGGATAAAGCCGAGCAGACGGGTAAACAGCCAGAGCAGGGAAGGCGATCTATCTGTTTCTTTCATATAAATCATGCCTTGCGCCAGCAAAAAGGACTGCGACAGGTAGGCGGCGTAAAACACCATGCCCAAGCAAAAGGCCAGCCAGTAATACAACATGCTCATAGGATGCAAAAAGAAAGAGGACGGCGCATTATATCGAGCTGTAGAGGCTATGATCTTCTTTTTGGCCGGACCCCGTGCTGGCCAGGTGCAGGCTTTGTACGAGGCAGGTATGCAAAATATTTATTCTATTGATGGTCTGGTGCCCGTCGTTCATCCTACGGCCTTTGTTCATCCTACCGCCGTGTTGATTGGGGACGTGATTATCGGCGAAGGGGTTTATATCGGCCCCCTGGCGAGTTTGCGTGGCGACTTCGGGCGCATCATCATGAAGGCGGGGTCCAACATTCAGGATACCTGTGTGATCCACGGCACGCCCTACCAGGACACCATCGTGCATGAGGACGGTCACGTCGGACATGGTGCGGTGCTGCACGGATGCGTGATTGGACGCAACGTACTGGTGGGCATGAATGCGGTGGTCATGGACGCGGCGGATATTGGCGCGGACAGTATTATTGGCGCCATGGCCTTTGTTAAAAAAGGCATGCAGGTGCCGCCGCGCAGTCTGGTGGCCGGCTCTCCCGCAGTAATCGTCAAAGAGCTGGATCAGAAGGCCATTGATGGGAAATTTTTCGGAACACGCATGTACCAGCGTCTGGCTCAGCGCTCGCTGGCGACCATGCAGCGTGTTGAACCTTTGACCGAAGTAGAGGCCGATCGCCCACGCCTACGTGAAGACCAGATTTACCCGGTGGATTGCTCCAAGTAGAAGCTTGAGTGGCACTTTGCTTCTCTCAGCCCCAGACGGTATTGCCGATTTATACGCGGGTTTGAATACGCATAGGGCTGTGTATTGGCATCCTGCGAGTCTTGCTTGCTGCCGTGTGTCGGCAGTAATAATGAAAAAACCCTTGGCATGGAGTGATATCCAGAGGCCAAGGGTTTTTTGTGCGTTCAGTCTTCAGGCTGCAAGGTCTGAGCTGCCAAGCAGGACGAGGCAGCCCGTGCTTGCCGGACTTATTTGCCTGCCGCCGTCAAAGCCTGTTTCCAGGCGTCGAGCACGGTGTTGTATTCAGCCGCCGCTTTCAAGGGATCGATAGTGGCCACTTTGATCTGATCCAGGTTTGGCAACTGGGTCAGTTCGGCCACATTGATGTCGCTACGGGTGGGGCGACGGAAGTTTTCTACCAGTTCGGCTTCCTGTACTTCCTTGGACAGCAAAACGTCTACCAGTTTGCGAGCTGCCTCCTGACCGTTCTTAGGATTCTTGATCACGGCCACGCCTTCCGGGGCAACAAAGGTGCCGTCTTCGGGGTAGATCAGCTCAATCCCTTTCTGGCCACCGGCGACGTAGGCGTAAGCGGCGTATTCCATGGTCACGCCCAGTGGGTATTCACCGTTAGCCACACTTTTGTAGACCTGGCCAGAACTCTTGGACACGATGACGTTGGCAGCCAGTTTGTTCAGGCCTTCCGCGCCGTACAGTTGGTAAATACCGTAAACCTGATCGTAGGCACTACCCGAGGAGGCGGGATCACCGATGATGATCTTGCCTTTCCACTGAGGCTCGAACAAATCAGACCAGGTCTTGGGAGCGGCCAGGCCTTTCAGCTGGCGCTCGTTGGCCATGATGACCATGACGTGGGCATTGGAGCTGGTCCACAGGCTGTCCTTGCCGTGGAAGGCCTGCGCAATAGCCTTGTTCTCGGGTGATTCGTAGGGCTCAAAGTTTTGCTGGAAAGCAGCCATGGTGCCGTAACCAGCGCCCCAGACCACATCGCCCAACGGGTTTTGTGCTTCGGCTTCGATACGCTTCATCAAGGCGCCCGCGCCTGAGGTTACTTGTTGAATGGACAGGTCCGGCGCGGTTTTGCGGGCGATTTCCAGGGCCGTATCAATGGTTTGCACATTGTTGGGCGTATACATCACGGCATTGGCGGCCAGAGCGGTACTGGACAGGGACAGGGCGCCGACACTGAGCGAGAGTGCCAGACCTGTTTTCAGGAAACGTGTAGTCAGCATAATGAGCCTTTTTAGATTAGCGGCTGGAAAACAGATCCAGCTTGAGGAAACGGATAGCCAGATAAATAGGCACCAGAATCACGACCATCAAGATCACGCCATAGGCCGAGGCGCGGGCCAGAAAACCGGCGTCAATCTGGCGGAACATCTGGATGGGCATGGTTTCCATCCCACCGTAATACAGCACGATCGTGGCGGAAATTTCGGCCAGGGAAGTCACCCACATCAGGATGGCCGCCCCCAAAATGGCTGGCTTCATCAAGGGCAACACCACCTTGAAGAAACTCTGAAAAGGACTGACACCCAGGTTGATGGAGGCTTCTTCGATCGAGTCGGGAATGTTGTAGAGCGAGGCCGACGCGGAGCGAATGGAAAAGGGCACCTTGCGCACAAAGTAGGCGCCGGCCATGATGACCCAGGTGCCGGTGAGCACCAGCATGCCGCTGTTGTAGGTCTGGATCAGGGCGATACCGAGCACAGTGCCTGAAATGGCCAGGGGCAGCATCACCATATAGTCCAGCGCCGTCACCACGAACAGTCGCTTTTTCACGATCAAGTAACTGCAGATCGTGGCAAAGCAGGTGCCTGCAACGGTGGCGACACTGGCCAGCATCAGCGAGTTCAGGATGGGCTCCGGTGCGTAGCGCAGGGCGCGCTCCATATTGTCCAGGGTGAAGGTCCCGTATTGCATGACCGGGCCGCTGGCTTTGGTGAACGCGCCAATCAGCACGATAAAGGCCGGAATCAGCGAGAAGGTCACAAAGAGCACGGCGCCGATGGTCAGCAAGATGCCGGCCAGGCCTTGGGCGTGTACAGGACGCGGCGCACGGCCTTGCTGCATCTGGAAGGTCTTGCGCTCCAGAACCCGTTTCTGGATGAACAGCACGGCACCGACCAGAATTACCGAGACGACGGCCAGCACGCCTTGCATGGTGGGGTTGCCACTCATTTCGGACAGAAAGGTGGTGTAGGTCAGCGAGGACAGTACATCGACCTGACCGCCCAGAATCATGGGGATGGAGAAGTTGTCCACGGCCAGTGTGAACACAATCATGGCATTGACCAGCAAGGCAGGCATCAGCACCGGAAAGGTGACGCTAAGCGCGCGCTTGAAGTTGCTGGCCCCCAGGTTCACAGCCGCTTCTTCCAGCGTACCGTCAATAGCCTTGAGCGCCGCCAGCATGCCGATATACACATAGGTGTAATCGTTCAGGATCAGCACGTAAGACATGCCAAACCAGCCGTAGAAACTGGGCAGGTCGATGCCGATGTTCTCCAGCGCCAGACGCACCACGCCGTTATTGCCCAGCAGCATCAGCCAGGCCTGCGAGACAATGATGTCCGGCAGCACAATGGTGGTCAGCGGCAAAATGGCGACAATGGCTTTGCCGGGAAAGTCGTAGCGCGCCACCACATAGGCCAGTGGAGCGCCCAGCAGCAAGGTGCCGATGGTGGAAATCAGCCCCAGCTTGATGGTGTTGAAAAAGGCCTCGACGTAGCGGGGGTCACTGAAAAAGGTTTCAAAGCCGTGCAGGCTGGGCAGGCCCGTTGCCGGATCAACGACACTTTGATAGAACAAGGAAGCCAGTGGCCAGACGACCCAGAAAACCAGTACCACCAGACAAACCAGGGCAGGCAGGAACCAGGGAGAACGAAGGGCCAGTGGTCTTGCAGCAATAGCCATGAGTATTACGCCTCGACCAGACGACATTCAGGGCTAAAGCTCAGGTTCACCGAGCGGCCTGCCAAAAGATGGGGGTCCAGGGCGGCCGCAACGTCAGCAATGATCTGTTTGCCGTCATTGAGCTTCAGGCTGTAGGCCGTTTTGGTCCCCAGATACTGGCGAGCCACCACCTGGGCGGGGATGCTGCCAGCCAGCGCTTGCGTATGCAGCGTGATGTGTTCGGGACGTACCGCCAGCAAGACCTGGCCTGCTGGGGGCGGATTGTTCACCATGATATGGCCGCCTGCGATGCTGACGGTGGTGTGGTCGGGCTCCTGATGAACGCCCAGGGTGTCGATCAGGTTGGCCGCCCCAATAAAGTCGGCAGCATACGCTGTACGTGGGCTGGAGTACATCAGTTCAGGTGTATCGAGCTGGTCGATCCGACCTTGGCGCAACAAAGCGATGCGGTCCGACATGGACAGGGCTTCTTCCTGGTCATGTGTCACGAAAATAGCCGTGATGTTCGATTCCTGTTGCAGTTCACGAATGACCTGACGCATCTGAATGCGCAGCTTGGCATCCAGGTTGGACAGGGGCTCGTCCATCAGCAACACCCGGGGTTCGATCACCAGGGCACGGGCCAGGGCCACACGCTGACGTTGACCGCCTGACAGTTCAGCAGGGTAACGCTGGGCCATGCCGCCCAGCTCGACGCGGTCCAGAATGTAGCCGACTTTTTTCTTTATGTCGCTGCTGCTGACTTTACGTACCCGCAAGCCGTAGGCCACGTTGTCAAAGACGCTCTTGTCCGGAAACAGGGCGTAGTCCTGAAATACCATGCCGGTCTCGCGCTTGTGGGCGGGCAGGTAGGTAATATCTTCTTTGTCCAGATACAGACGGCCTTCATCGGGGATGATGAAACCGGCAATCATGCGTAGCAAGGTGGTTTTGCCACAGCCGCTCGGGCCTAATAATGTGAAGAATTCACCGTGCCGGATTTCCAGGCTCAGTTCATTGATGATGGTGTTGCTGCCGTAGCGTTTAACGACGCGATCGATGTGGATGTCTGCCATGGGGATAGATCAGCCTGGGACTGAATAATGCAGGTAAGCCGCGCTGCAAGAAGGCGGTTGCCTAGGCTTTTAAAGGAAGTGGCTCAGGCGCCGCCGGCGATATAAACCGCCCTGGGGCCTTGGCACAAACAATAATTACAAGTTGATGACATGTTTTATACGAAGTTGCTATCTTAGCAGCAGGTCAATGCTTGTAGTTTTAATTATCAGGCAACTAAGTCTTTGGAAATGGCTGGCCTGGCAGGATGTGCGCGATGCGCAGAGAAAAAAAATCTGCCGCTCACGCCCTCTGTTGCGATAATCAGGTGGTAGTAATGTGTCTTGCGTTTTTGTCTAAAGCGGTCTAGTGCGGGTGCAGATTTCTTGTGTCAAATAAAGGCCCTTATAGTGAGTTCCAAAAAGAATGACTGTTTTTGACAGCGCGCAGGAGAGGGAGAGGGAAACAAAAGGATAGCGTTCTATCCTGTTTAAGCAGGCGTGTCAGACGCCTGTACTTGCGCATCCGAATTTATAGAGAGTGTTCCGGTGTGGTGTGGAAGCACACATCGGGCCGGTGTGGTTGCTGAGTCGCGTCTGAAAAGAGGCAGACTCACCCAGCCGGGTACTGCACGTCGTCAGAGATCGTAGAAGTTAGTTAATTAACTGGAGATTGAAGATGCGACTGGGTGTACTAAGCCCCCGGGGGACCGGGGAAAAGAGGGTAGCGGCCACGCCCGATACCGTCAGGGCCTACCGCAAGGCGGGCCATGATGTGATTGTCGAGGCGGGTGCTGGACAGGGTATTGCCAGCTCGGATGCAGACTACGAGGCGGCAGGGGCTACGATAGGCGATCCCTATCAGGCCACCGTACTGCTGCTTGTAGGGCCAGCCGATGTGGATCTGGCCCGTCTACGTGCCGAACATGTGCTCGTCGGTATGCTGGACCCCTATGAGAGCCAGGGTCTGGATGGACTGGCTGCTTCTGGTTGCCAGGCATTTGCCCTGGAGCTGATCCCGCGTACGACGCGGGCGCAAAGCATGGACGTTCTGTCCTCGCAGGCCAATATCGCAGGGTATGCCGCAGTGCTTAAAGCGGCCACTTTGTATCCCCGATTCTTTCCCATGATGATGACCGCGGCGGGTACCGTCAAAGCAGCCCGTGTCGTGGTGCTGGGCGCGGGGGTGGCCGGTTTGCAGGCGATTGCGACGGCCCGTCGTCTGGGGGCGGTGGTCGAGGCCTCTGACGTGCGTCCGGCTGCCCGTGAGCAGATTGAGTCGCTAGGTGGCAAGTTCATTGACGTACCTTACGAGACTGACGAAGAGCGGGAAGCGGCGCAAGGCGTAGGCGGCTATGCGCGTCCCATGCCTGCTTCCTGGTTGCAACGACAGGCGGCGGTGGTGGCGGCACGTTGCGCCCAGGCCGACGTCATCATCACCACGGCCTTGATTCCGGGGCGTCCCGCCCCGCGCCTGATTGCCGAGGAAGTGGTGCAGTCCATGCGGGCGGGTTCGGTCATTGTTGACCTGGCTGCGGCACGCGGTGGCAACTGCGCCTTGACCGAAGCCGATCGGATTGTGGAAAAGCATGGCGTGACCCTGGTGGGCGAGACCAACTTTCCGGCTCGCGTTGCCGCGGATGCGTCTGCCTTGTATGCCCGCAATATTCAACAGTTTCTGGGCTTGATGCTCAAGGATCAGTCTGACGAGCTGCATATCCCTGCGGACGACGACATTGTGAATGCCAGCCGGGTGGTTCAGGGTGGTAAACGACTCTTTCCACAGCAGGGAGCCTGAGATCATGGATATTATTTCTCCCCTGGTCATTAATCTGATCATCTTTGTACTGGCCATTTACGTGGGTTACCACGTGGTCTGGACAGTGACGCCCGCTTTGCACACCCCCTTGATGGCGGTGACCAACGCCATCTCGGCCATCATCATTGTGGGCGGTATGCTGGCGGCAGCCCTAACCGAAAGCACCTGGGCACAGGTGATGGGCATCATCGCCACCGCGCTGGCCTCGGTTAACGTGTTCGGTGGTTTTCTGGTAACCCGCCGCATGTTGGAAATGTTCAAAAAGAAGGGCGCTAAAAATACGCCCAAGGAAGGGCAATCATGATTTCCATGAATACCGTTACCTTGTGCTATTTACTGGCTTCAGTGTGTTTCATTCAGGCCCTGAAAGGCTTGTCGCATCCAGCCAGTTCGCGTCGTGGCAATCTGTTCGGCATGGTGGGGATGGCCTTGGCCATTGCCACCACCGCCGTGCTGATCTACAGCCTGGCTCCTGAAGGCAAAGAGCTTTCTGGCCTGCTGCGGGTTCTGATCGGTCTGGTTATTGGCGGCGTGCTGGGCACCATCATGGCACGCCGTGTCGAGATGACCAAAATGCCGGAGCTGGTGGCCTTCATGCACAGCATGATTGGTCTGGCTGCGGTCGCCATTGCGATTGCCGTGGTGCTGGAGCCGGTGGCCTTCGGGATTGGTTCGGCCGAGGTGGCGCTGCCCATGGGTAACCGTGTGGAGCTGGCCTTGGGCGCGCTGGTCGGTGCCATTACCTTCTCCGGTTCGGTGATTGCATTTGGCAAGCTGTCGGGCAAATACAAATTCCGACTGTTCCAAGGGGCGCCCGTCACTTTTAAAGGTCAGCACATGCTGAACCTGCTGCTCGGGCTCTTGGCCCTGCTCTGCGGTGCGATCTTTGTGATGACCCAGGCTTGGTGGGCCTTTGGCGTGCTGCTGGCCTTGTCCTTCCTGCTGGGCGTGATGTTGATCATCCCGATTGGCGGGGCGGACATGCCGGTGGTGGTCTCCATGCTGAACAGCTATTCGGGCTGGGCCGCAGCAGGGATTGGTTTCTCCCTGAACAACTCCATGCTGATCATTGCCGGTTCGCTGGTGGGTTCTTCCGGTGCAATTCTGTCCTACATCATGTGCAAGGCCATGAACCGTGCCTTCTTCAACGTGATACTGGGCGGTTTTGGTGCCAATCCGGAAGCGGCTGCCGGTGGCGCGGATCAGGGCAATCGTTCGGTGAAATCCGGCAGTGCAGAAGATGCCGCTTTCATGATGAGCAATGCCGAGTCCGTGGTGATTGTGCCCGGTTACGGTTTGGCCGTGGCCCGTGCTCAACACGCCTTGAAAGAGTTGTCGGACAAGCTGACCAGCCAGGGCGTGAATGTGCGCTACGCGATTCATCCGGTGGCCGGTCGTATGCCTGGCCATATGAACGTCTTGCTGGCTGAGGCCGAAATGCCTTATGAGCAAGTCTTTGAAATGGACGACATCAATAGCGAGTTTGCGCAGACCGATGTGGTGCTGGTGCTGGGGGCCAATGACGTGGTTAACCCGGCCGCCAAGAACGATCCGGCTTCGCCAATTGCGGGCATGCCGATTCTGGAAGCGTACAAGGCCCGAACCGTGATCGTGAACAAGCGGTCCATGGCCGCCGGTTATGCCGGTCTGGATAACGAGCTGTTCTATATGGACAAGACCATGATGGTGTTTGGCGATGCCAAAAAGACCATCGAAGATATGGTCAAAGCGTTGTAAACCTTTTGGGGTTTTGGCGCTGGCAGTAAAAAAGCGCTCTGGTTCCTTGGGGGGGCCAGAGCGCTTTCTGGTTGGGAAGAGCGAATTTAAAACTTGGGGCCGGAGCGCAATTGCTCGCACATTTGTTGGCGCTGCGCTTCGCTGATCGTGGCCATGTCCTTGCTGCCGCGTTCCAGACCTGCATTGAACGCTGCTTCAAAGTCGGCTTCGTTCAGGCCCATCTCTTTCATGGACTGCTGTTGCTTTTCCTTCATTTTTTTCAATTGCGCCTCGGAGTAGTCGCCGCAGACTTTTGCGGCGGCGTGCATGGCACCACCCATTTGGGCAAGCTGGGTCGAGGGAGGCGTGTTTTGCGCGAAGGCCAGGCCGCAGGCCAGAAGCAGGCCGGCGGGCAGTAAACGGAAAATGCGTGAAGTCATGATGAGTCTCGTTGCCTTGCTGTAAAAAAGCCTGGGCTGACCCGCCCAGGCTTTTGAGTATAGCCAGTCTTAAACCAAGCGGTTTTTAGATCTGCGATAAGCTGTAGTCGGAAACCTTATTGTTTTGAAAATGAATGAACAGCGTGTAGGAATCCGCCGGTGCTGCACCCGTAAGGCTGCTGGCGGCCCCCAGTCCGAAGGCACCCATGGCAGAGGACAGCAAGTCAGCGTTTGCGGTGTTACGGGGAGAGTAGGTCCACATCGATGGTCCGTTTGGGCCTTCTTGAGTGGTATCGGGTTTGCCGTAGAGCTGGCGCACTTGCTCAGAGGTGGTGACGCCTGGTTTCAGGTGTGTTTTTAGGTAGGCGGCAGTGAACTTGTCTTCGCCTCCCGTTCCACCACCCTGTAGGGTCTGGCAGGCAGCAAGTGGAATGGACAGTAAAAGCGCAGCGAGCATGCGACGAGTCATGGGTTTCCTCTTTAGATTAATGAACAGATCTGCTTTGTTTGTTTTCGGGTCTATTCAAAGATGGGAATAGCCCAAGATGTGCCAACGACAGGCTGCACCGGGATATCGGTTTCAGCAGGTACAAGCCGGACGGCTCAATTTTCTCTGTCGTATGTGACTGCGTGTTGTACGCAGCCCGTGGCATAAGCTCTTGGAATGGTATGTCCCCTCTTTTAATTCGTGTTGGCAATAATAGAGAGGTTTTACCCTAATTTTTTGAAATTAAAATAAAGTTTCAATTGTTACATCCCATTTGTGGCATTTTTGAAGTTCAGTTTATAAACGCTTGGGCAGGGACTTGAGGATGGGTGTTGTGCTTTTTTGCCTGACAAGGCTGATGGGTGGGAACAATTGACTAAGTCCGCTACATGCAAACCACAGGAAAAAAGCAGATAAAACGGGGACGTCAGGTGAGGTAAAAAAGCGGAAAGACAAACGAAAAAAGCCACTTCCGAAGAAGTGGCTTTTTTCTTTATATGGCGCGGCTGGCAAGATTCGAACTCACGACCCCTTGGTTCGTAGCCAAGTACTCTATCCAACTGAGCTACAGCCGCCAAAGAAATGAAACTATAGCAGACTATTTGCGAGCTTGGCAAGCCTGTAATATTCTTTTTTTAAAATAAATACGAAAATGGTTCGGCTTGACTGAGCAGTGGGCCAGAGGAAGAGGGGGAGTCCATTACGATTGGTGCCTGAGTTGGCCGCTTGTACTAGTTTTCCTGGAGTCGGATGCGCCCAAAACGTCCCGATGTCATGAAGGGAGCTTGCTTCGGACAGGCGGAAAAGTGCATTGGAGTGTGAAGAATGGCAGGCAGGGCGTGAGTCCGCTTTTCAGTCGAGCAGCTCGCAGCGGCAGAATGCATACGAGGCAAGCGCCAGGACCTGAGAGTAAGGGGCGTGCGCAGTGTGTCATTGATGACAGAAACAAAAAAGCCACAATGAAAATTCATTGTGGCTTTACTTGCCAAGACTGAAGTCTTGAAGACTGTTCTATATAGAACACTCTTGAATATGGCGCGGCTGGCAGGATTCGAACCCACGACCCCTTGGTTCGTAGCCAAGTACTCTATCCAACTGAGCTACAGCCGCTAAAGAAGTAGAACTATAGCACGGCTATTTTTACTTGTCACCACAATATCGAATTTTTTTTCGATAAAGTTTCGATGAATAGTCGTTTTTCGGTTGGGCACGTGCTTGGCAAGGGCTGGTTTCAAGGCGATGAGATGGCTGGAGAGGCCAAACGGCTCGCAGTGGCTTCTCGTCGGATCGGCCTGGAGAGGCAACGCAGCTCAACAAAGAGCCAGTCAGCCCTGGGGGAGCTGCGTTAAGAAAGGTTTTGTTCGTGTATCGCGAGTAGTTCGCGCGTCAGGGGGCATTGAGCAGCCTCTTGGGGGAGCGTGCTTTAGCAGGAACAGTGAGCCGTCTATCAGGACTGGTGTGCTCGACTGAGGGCCCTAAGCCATCTCTGGGGGGTGACCCCGTCTATGCGGAACAAGAGCCAGCCGGTCGGGGATGACTTGCCCCCAGGGAAACAAAGTCGCATTATTACGCCATTGTTTTGGAGCTGAATGTCATGGATCTGTCGAAAATTACCTGCACTGAAGATTTCCGCCTGGTGGCTAAACGCCGCGTGCCCAAGATGTTTTATGACTACGCCGACTCTGGCTCTTGGACGCAAGGGACGTATCAGGCTAATGAGCAGGATTTTCACAAGCTGAAATTCAGACAGCGTGTGGCAGTGGATATTGGTCATCGCAGTATAAGGACGACGCTGTTGGGGCAGGACGTGGCCATGCCAGTGGCTATTGCCCCCACAGGCCTGACGGGTATGCAGCATGCCGACGGCGAAATGCTGGCCGCTTTGGCTGCTCGGGACTTTGGTATTCCTTTCACACTGTCCACCATGAGTGTGTGCTCGCTCGAGGATGTGGCTCAGGCGACCCGTAGTCCGTTCTGGTTTCAGCTCTACGTCATGCGTGATCGCAGTTTTATTGAAAACCTGATTGTGCGTGCCAAAGCAGCTCATTGCTCGGCGCTGGTTCTGACTCTGGACTTGCAGGTGCTGGGGCAGCGTCACAAAGACATCAAAAACGGTTTGACGACGCCTCCGCGCCTGACGGTGCCCAATCTGCTCAATCTGGCGACCAAACCATATTGGTGTCGCAACATGTTGCGCACCCATCGCCGCAGTTTTGGCAATATTGTCGGCCATGCCAAGGGCGTTTCGGATTTGCGTTCTTTGGCGACCTGGACCGCCGAGCAGTTTGACCCGAGCTTGAGCTGGAAAGATATCGAGTGGATCAAAAATGCCTGGGGCGGCAAACTGATTGTCAAAGGCATTATGGATGCGGACGATGCTCGCCATGCAGTCGACAGCGGCGCCGATGCGCTGATCGTGTCCAATCACGGCGGTCGTCAGCTCGATGGTGCGCCTTCTTCCATTTCCTGCCTGCCGGCTATCAGCAAGGCGGTGGGTGACAAGATCGAGGTGCTGGTCGACGGAGGAGTTCGCAGTGGTCAGGATGTGTTGCGGGCACGGGCCCTGGGCGCCCAGGGAGCGATGATTGGCCGTGCTTTTCTCTACGCTTTGGGAGCGGCCGGTCAGCCCGGCGTGGCTCGCTTGCTCAAATTGATGGCCAATGAACTGGATGTGTCCATGGCTTTTTGCGGGCGCACCGACATTAATCAGGTTGACCGATCTATTTTGCTCAATCCTGATATTTTTGATCGCCCCGGTTACTGAAGACCAATATGCAAGGGGCCTGGCTGGGCAGGTAAATGGCCGCGTCCGTGGGGCCCGTTCAGATCCATGAGTGGGCCAGCGGGCACAATGCCTGTCGGGTTCAAATGGCGGTGACTGCTGTAGTAATGGGTTTTGATGTGATCCAGATTGACGGTATCGGCGATGCCGGGCATCTGGTACAGCTCCAGCATGTAGTTCCACAGATTCGGATAGTCGATCAAACGGCGCAGATTACATTTGAAGTGGCCGACATAGACCGGATCGAAGCGGATCAAGGTAGTGAACAGACGCCAGTCGGCCTCAGTGAGCCGTGTACCAGTCAGATAGCGCTGTTGGGCCAGTCGGGTTTCCAAGCCGTCCAGACTCTGGAACAGCGCATGCACGGCAGTGTTGTAGGCAGACTGTGAGCGGGCAAAGCCGGCTTTGTACACGCCGTTGTTTACCGCGTCGTAGACATGGCCATTGATCTGCTCGATTTGGGTACGCAAGTCGAGCGGAGCCATATCCAGACTGCGTGCCCCCAAGGTATCGAATGCGTTATTGAAAATACGCATGATATCGGAGGACTCATTGTTGATGATCGTGGCCCGATGCTTGTCCCACAGCACGGGAACCGTAATGCGGCCGGTAAAGTTCGGATCAGCCTTGGCGTAGAGCTGGTGCAGGAACTGGGCATCCATGACTGGATCGGCGATCACACCTTCAGCCGGCTCAAACGTCCAGCCTTGATCGTCCATGACAGGATTCACAACTGAGACGGAAATCAGTTTGTGCAGTCCTTTCAGTTCGCGCATGATCAAGGTGCGATGCGCCCAAGGGCAGGCCAGCGACACATACAGGTGATAGCGGTTGGCCTGAGCGGGCTGTGCCGCCTGCCCCTGGGGACCGGGGCCGCCATCGGCCGTAATCCAGTCCCGGAAGGTGGACTGGGCACGCTGAAATGTATCGGACTCAGTACGGCTGACTGGCTCTTTGCTGTGCCATTGCCCTTCAATCATCATGCCCATTCTTGTCCTCCGTTTTAGCCTTTCAGCTTCATGGCAATTTCAGCGATATGACGGCCCTGGAAGCGGGCACCGTCCAGCTCGTTCTGGCTTGGTTGGCGCGATCCGTCGCCACCGGCAATGGTAGAGGCTCCGTAGGGGCTGCCGCCGGTTACCTCATCGAGCAGGGTCTGACCCGCAAAGCTATAGGGCAGGCCCACCACAATCATCCCAAAGTGCATCAGGTTGTGAATAATGGACAGCAGCGTGAGCTCCTGTCCGCCGTGCTGGGTAGCAGTGGACGTAAAGGCGCCACCTACCTTGCCATTGAGGGCGCCGCGTGCCCACAGGCCACCGGCCTGGTCCAGAAAACTGGCCATTTGTGAACTGATACGCCCAAATCGGGTGCCGGTGCCCACAATAATGGCGTCATAGTTTTCCAGGTCGGCAATCGAGGCAACCGGAGCGGCCTGATCCAGCTTGAAATTCGCTTTCTGGGCCACCGCTTCCGGGACCAGTTCGGGGACACGTTTGATATCCACCGTCGCACCAGCGCTTTGCGCACCTTCAGCCACCGCTTGGGCCATTTTCTCAATGTGGCCGTAGGCGGAGTAATAGAGAACCAGGACTTTTGCCATTTGAATGTCTCCAGAAAAGCGATCAACAAGGAATCGGACGGGGCAGCGGCCCCTGGACAAGGCCGGGGGCGAGCATGCTATGACGATGATAGTCGGGCCTGCCCTGCTATGACAAACCGCCAGGCTATTTGTTTTGTGTCAGAGTCTGTCTTGTTGTCTGCTCGGCCGCGCTCAACCTGGCAACAGGGCGTAGGTGGTGGTGGCGTGGGCGGCCAGGCGGTCCTGTTCATCAAACAGCTTGATGTCGCCAAAGACCATGCTCTTGCCTCGTTTCAGAACCTGGGCATGGACCAGGACATCGCCTTGGGCAACCGGGCGCACAAAACTGGTGTTCAGTGAAACGGTGGTCATGGGACGGAATTCGCCCAGGCTTTGGCTGATGGCCAGCACCATCGCGGTATCGGCTGCCGCCATATAAACCTGACCGCACACCACCCCCGCGACATGGGTCAATTGTTCTGAAAAGGGCAGGCGCAGCACCACGCCGTCCTCCTGCACCTTTTCCACGCGTAGCTTCAAGGCTTGCACCCAGGGCGCGAACAGCGTGTTCAGCAGGTGTTGGCTTTGCTCGTGAGTCATGGGGCTTAGCCGCAGTAGACCGACAGAATGCGGTTTTGCTCATCGACCCGGATGTTCAGGCGAGTAGGGTCGTAGTCGGTGGTGTACATACGATCCGGAGCCAGAATGCGGGCTTGCGAGGCACCGGCCTGTTTGACAAGACGTTCAATCTGGCTTTGGCTGGCTGTTTGTCCGGCCGGGCTCAGGGAGTCGGCATCGCACAGCCCCCCCGAGGTGTTGCGCAACGACGAACTTGAACCGCTTTGGGCGCTATTGCCCGTGGCCGTGCAGGCGACCAGAAAAACGGCGGGAAGGACGCTAAGAAGTACGGAGAGTCGCATGAGAAATCCTTTAAAGCAGCTGGGAAGCATTCAGAGCTTGAAGGACTAATAATACCTGTTCTAGACGGGGCGTTTAAGGCCCTTTGTGCTGCGTTTTGCAGCGGTTTTACCCGGTTTGACCGAGACCTGCGGGTGCTGTGCGATGGCGTAGCGCAGCGGGGCCGTGGCCCAGTCGCCTGCATAGTCCACGCCGATGCGCGGGCCGATGTGGATCTGCTCGGGCGCCAGAGCGGGAGCGTCCAGCAGATGCAAGGTGGGGGAGCAGGCATCGGCACCGTTATAGGCCTTGTCGATATCCAGCCCTTTGCACAGCCGTCCCGGCCCGGACAGGGAAGGCCCTTCCAGGGGAGAGGCCCATTGGGCGGCTCGCAGCAGCACCGCCGTGCCGTCTCCTTCCACGCCACTGACGATATTCATGCAGTGATGCAGGCCGTAGATCAGATAAATGTAGGCATAGCCGGCCGGGCCGAACATCAGTCGGGTGCGATCGGTGATACCTCGCCGGCTGTGGGCGGCCTGGTCCTGGGGGCCGAGATAGGCCTCGGTTTCCACAATGGTGGCGCAGCGTTGGCCGCGTTCGTCATTCAGCACCAGTGTTTTGCCTAACAACTCCAGGGCGACGTAACGTGGGTCGCGGGCAAAAAACGCCCGCGGCAGATACAGGGAAGGCTTAGCCATGGCCGGGAATAGACTCCAGCTTGTTCAACCAGAACTGCTGCTTTTCCTTGGGCAAAAAGGAGGCGCGCAGACTATTGGCCGCCAGCGTGCGCAAGTCCGCTTCCTGTAAGCCCAGGGCTTGGGCGGTCTGCATATAGTTATCCAGCAGGTAGCCCCCGAAATAGGCCGGGTCGTCCGAGTTCACGCATACATTCAAGCCGAGATCAAGCAAATGCTTCAGGTTGTGTTGGTCAAGACTATCAAACACCTTGAGCTTGATGTTGGACAGAGGGCAGACCGTCAAGGGAATGGCGTGATCGATCAGGTACTGTATCAAGGCCGGATCATCCTGGCTGCGCACACCATGGTCGATGCGTTCCACGTTCAGAAGCTGCAGCGCATCGCGCACATAGCTGGCCGGGCCTTCCTCGCCGGCATGAGCAACTAGGCGAAAGCCCAGTTCACGGCAATGAGCATAGACTTTCTCGAATTTGGCGGGTGGGTTGCCTTTCTCTGAGGAGTCCAGACCAATGGCGACCCACAGATCTGCATACTGTTCGCGCAAGGGCAGGGCCGCTTTCAAGGTCTCAAAGGCGTCCGCCTCGCTGAGGTGACGCAGAAAGCTCAGGATCAGATAGCTGCTGATACCCAGTTCGGATCTGGCTTGGCGTGCCGCCCGCGCAATGCCTGCGAATACGGTTTCCATGGCAACGCCGCGGGCCGTATGTGTCTGCGGGTCAAACATGATTTCGGTGTGGACAATGCCATCGGCCTGGGCGCGTAAAAAGTAGGCCCAGCTCATGTCAAAGAAGTCCTGTTCGTGAATCAGGACACCGGCCCCGGCATAGTACAGATCCAGAAAGGACTGCAGATCAGTGAACTTATAGGCAGCCTGCAGGCTGGCCTGGTCGGGGTAGGGCAAGGTGATCTGGTTGCGCTGGGCCAGCTTGAAGATCAAGTCTGGTTCCAGGGTGCCTTCAATATGAAGGTGCAGTTCGGCCTTGGGAAGTTGGCGGGTAAACTCGCGTAAGGACAAAGCGGGATCGGACACGGGGCGCTCCTGTTAGGCAGACTATGCGCCCCATTATACGAAGGCCAGTGTCCCGGGTCAGGCACCCTGGCCGCGCACGGCGGCAAAAGCCAGACAAAGCCAGGCCAGAATCATCGCAACCCCGCCTATCGGGGTAATGGCCCCCAGCCACTTCACACCGCTCAGCACCAGAATGTACAGGCTTCCACTGAAGATCAGGACGCCGACCAGCATCAGGACGGCGCTGCGAGATTGCCAGGCGGGATGAAGCCGGTTACCCAAGGCGGCGATCAGCAACAGGCCCAGTCCATGCAGCAATTGATACAGGACAGCCGTTTGCCAGGTCGCCAGGGCGGAGGCGTCCACCATGGCGCGCAGGGCGTGGGCGCCAAAGGCGCCCAGACCGACGCCTACCGCCATTATCAAGGCCCCCAGGCATAGAATGGTTCGTGATTTCATATTGATCCTTGCTAGTGGCCACCGTCGCGGCGCGTAGGCAGGCCAGTGCTATTATCGAACAAAAAAATTGGCTTTGTCTGCAAGGAGGCAGCATGCAAGAAATAGCTCCGGTCACGCCTGATGTACAGGATATGGTGGTGGCCGCGTATCGCTATCAGTCTGGCCAGCCTGCCATGGCTTTGGATATTCATCATCTGCCTGCCCACGATCCCCTGAAGGATGGCTTTATCTGGATTGGCTTGAAAGATCCCAGCGAGGCGATTTTGCGCGAACTGGGGGTTCAACTGGGCCTGCCGGACAATGCGGTCGAGGAACTGATCGCTCCCCATCGCCGTCCCAAGCTGCTGGAGTTTAGCAATTGTCTGATTGTGGTGGCGGTCACCTTGGGTCTGAAAGATTTGCGTCCCTTGCTGGGCACGACGCAGATTCTGATCGCCCACGGCTTGTTGCTGACGGTGCGGCGAGGTTCCAACAGCAGTTATCTGCAGTTGCGTGCCCGCCTGGAGAGTACCCCTGCCTTGCTGGCACGGGGCAGTGATTTTGTCGCCTCAGAACTGCTGGATCTGATTGTGGATCAGTACCAGACTTCCCTGGAGCAGACTGAGAAGGCGGTCGAGGCGATCGAGCAGCAATTTCTGATTCGCGGCTTCAAGGAAAATGATGTGCGGCGGATTTATCGTTTGCGGCGTGATCTGCTGCGAGTCCATACGGCGGTGTCGCCCCTGGCCGAACTGACGCGCCGCTTGTCACGCATTGAACTTGAGTATGTCGATGCGGAAAGCCGGGCTTATTTTGGCGAGGTGTCGGACCGTATTGCCCGTACGGCCGAGTTCATCAATAGCCAGCGACAAGCGCTGGCTTTTGCCTTTGAAGGCGGTTTGATGATCGGACAGATGCAGCAAACCGACACCACCCGAAAGCTGGCGGCCTGGGCGGCCATTCTGGCTGTACCGACTGCAGTTGCGGGGATTTACGGCATGAACTTCAAGCTCATGCCGGAACTGGAGTGGACACTGGGTTATCCCTATGCTTTGGGTTTGATGGGCAGTGTCTGCGGATTCTTGTACTGGAAATTCAAGAAGGCCAAATGGCTCTAGTCTGAATCAGGGAGCGAGAGGGCCGGTATCAAGGAGGCGTGATGGGTCTGGAGCAGCAGTTACAGAATCAAGTGCCGGATTTGATGGATGATGATCTGTTTGGCGAAGATCCGGCCCTACAGTATTGGCAAGCGATGCTGGCGTCTGAGGAGGCCCGGCAGGCGCTGGCGGAATATGGGCGCACGCTCGGTTGCGCCCATTGGCGCGAGCAGGGTGCCCTGGCCAACCGTCAGCCACCGCAATGGCGTGGCTGGTCCGCCCAGGGCCAGCGCGTGGACCAGGTGGACTTTCATCCTGCCTGGCATCATCTGATGCAACTGGGTATGGAGCAGGGACTGCACATCTGGCCGTCTGAGGCTCGGGCCGGACAGCATCTGCAGCGTGCGATGGGCTTTTACATGCAGGGTCAGATCGAGGCGGGTACCTTGTGTCCTTTGACCATGACGCGGGCGGCCGCCCCTTTGTTGCAGACTGAACCGTTTCAGGACTGGGCCGCCAGGTTGCGCCTTAATCATTATGATCCCTCGGCGCAATGGTTCATGCAAAAAAGCAGTGTGCTTGTGGGCATGGGGATGACGGAAATGCAGGGCGGCTCTGATCTGCGCACCTGCATCACCGAGGCGCACCCCGACTCCCAGGCATTTCGTCTGTACGGGCACAAATGGTTTTTTTCCGTGCCACAGGCGGACGGACATCTGGTGCTGGCTCGTGAGCACGAGCAGTTTTCCTGCTTCCTGATGCCGCGCTATACCGAATATGGGCTGAACCGGCGCTATATACGCCGGCTCAAGGACAAGCTGGGCAATCGTTCCAACGCCAGTGCGGAGATTGATCTTGACGGCGCGCTGGCCTGGCGGGTGGGTCAGGCAGGTCGAGGCATTGCCTTGCTGGCGGCAATGGCGGCCCGTACCCGTATTGATTGCGTGTTGGGCAGCGCCGCCCTGATGCGGCAGGCCTTGGTGCAGTCTTTGCATTATTGTCAGCATCGACGCTCTTTTGGCAAAGCATTAATCGATCAGCCCCTGATGCAGGCCGTTTTGCTGGATATGAGTCTGGAAAGCGAAGCTGCCACTCATCTGGCCTTGTTTCTGGTGGACTTGCAGGAGCGGATCGATGACCCAGTGTCGCAGGCGGTACTGCGTGTCCTGGCTCCAGCGGCCAAGTTCTGGGTGTGCCGTCGGGCTATCGCTCTGTGTGCCGAAGCCATGGAAACCTGGGGGGGCAACGGCTATATCGAGGAAGGACCGATGCCGCGCCTGCTACGGGAAGCCCCTGTCAATTCGATTTGGGAAGGCTCTGGTAATGTGATGTGCCTGGACGTGCAGCGCGCCTTGAGTCAGGAGGGCGTAGGGGAGGCCTTGCAGGCCGATTTGCATGTCCGTACGGGGGATGACGCGGAACTGAGGCAGGCGGCCCAGGATTTATTGAATACGGTTTCTCAGGCTGGGGGCCGTGTCTGGGTGCAGAAGTTGGCTGTTTTGTATCAGGCCTGCCTGATGCGGCAGGTGGCCCCCGATGCTGTGGCGGATCTGTTTGTGGCTCATCGAGTACAACAGGACCCTGCAACCGTGTTCGGCCTGGAGGGCGTCGAGCAGGCCTCCTGGTATTTGCAGCGTGCCTGGCCTCGTCGGTAGGGAGCCCGATGCAGGCGGGCCGCCTAGGGACAATGCTCTGGACAGGCGGTGCGCAGTATCTATAATTTGTTGGCTTGGTTTCTGCAATCCGCCTGGAGTGTTGTCCGTATCATGATCGTGTTTCCGCTGTCCGGCTTTTCTTCTTTGACGCGGCGAGCCGCTGTTTGCGCAGGCCTGACCGCCTTGATGACGGCATGGACCGGGCCGGTTCAGGCGCAAGGGTTTGAGCTGACTGGACGAGTGGTGCGCGTGGCCGATGGAGATACACTGACGATTCTGTCTGGCAACAGAAAGCAGGAGCGAGTGCGTCTGGCCAGTATTGATGCGCCCGAGACGACCAAGGACAGCCGTCGTCCTGGCCAGCCTTTTGCCGAGGCCTCGCGGCGTTTTCTGTCGGATCTGGTCTCCGGTCAACATCTGACCTTGTCATGCCATGAACGGGACCGTCACGGTCGTGCCGTTTGTGATGTACCGCTGGCAGGGGGGGAAACGGCTAACCAGAAACTGGTACGGGCGGGAATGGCCATGGCCAATCGTGAAAAAGGTGGCCGTTTTTTGCGTGATCCACGTATCGCAGAGTTGGAGCGTGAAGCCCAGCAGGCCCGTGTCGGCATCTGGTCTGAACCCAATCCTGTTCCGCCATGGAAATGGCGCTATGACTGTTGGCAGCAAGGGCAATGCTAAGTTCTCTGCGTCAGATTGGGCTGGCCGTGATATGCGTCGCCTTGGCGGCCTGCTCCAAGCCGGTCAATAGTCCTTATCACGAAGGCAGTGCAGCCCAGAACACGCTGTACAGTGCGTTTACGACCCGCTCGCCTAATCATCTGGACCCTGCTTTGTCCTATTCCGGGGACGAGACACCATTTACCTATTCCATTTACGAGCCCCTGTACGGCTATCACTATCTGGACCGTCCCTACCGCCTGATACCTAAAGTGGCGCAAGCGTTGGTAGAACCGGTCTACCTGGACGCACAGGGTAATCAGCTGCCTGCAGATGCGCCGGGGGAGCAGGTGGCTATCAGCCGTTACGACATTCCCATTAAGAAAGGCATTGCTTTCCAGCCTCATCCGGCGTTTGCGCTGGATGAGCAGGGTGACTATCGTTACTACCCCATGCGGGCTCCGGACCTGAGCGGGGCGTACAGTATTGCTGACTTTGACCATACGGGTTCGCGCGAGCTGACTGCTCACGATTACGTCTATGCCTTCAAGCGTTTGGCCAGCCCGCGGCTGGCCTCGCCCGTTTTGGGCGTGATGGCCGAGCATATCCGGGGCTTTAAGGAGTTTAGCGAGGAGCTGGCCCGTGTCGACAAACAGGAGCCGCGCCCGCAATGGCTGGATTTGCGACCTTATACGCTGTCAGGAGTACGGGCGCTGGACAAACACACGTTGCGCATCGAGGTCAATGGCAAGTATCCGCAGTTCAAATACTGGTTGGCCATGACATTTACGGCCCCGATGGCCTGGGAGGCCGAGCGTTTTTATAGCCAGCCAGGCATGGCGCAGCACAATCTGACGCTGGACAGTTGGCCCGTGGGTACGGGGCCCTTCATGTTGACCGAGTCCTTGACCAATCGTCGTCATGTTCTGAGCCGTAACCCGAATTACCGGGGCGAACCCTACCCTTGTGTCGGTGAGCCGGGCGATCAGGCGGCCGGGCTGCTGGACGATTGCGGCAAGTCCATGCCTTTTCTGGACAAGGTGGTGTTTTCTCTGGAGAAAGAGGGTGTGCCCCTGATGGGCAAGTTTCTGCAGGGCTATTACGACATTCCGCAAGTGGAGCGGGGTGAGTACGGGGTAGCCATGACGGTTGCCGCTCAGGACTCGGTCGAGAAAGCCAATTTGTATCAGGAGCGCGGGCTGCAACTGCGAACGGCCCCCGAAGCACAATTGTTTTACATGGGTTTTAACTGGCACGACCCGGTGGTCGGGCAGGGCGATACGCCGGAGCAGTTCGAGAGAAACCGCAAGCTGCGTCTGGCCATCAGCATTGTGTTCGACTGGGAGCAGTACGTATCGATCTTCATGAATGACCAAGGGCAGGCTGGACATGGCCCCTTGCCGCCTGGGGTTCCGGGCTATCAGCCTTTGCCGCAAGGCGCCAACCCCTATGTCTACACCAAGGATGACGGCGTGGTGAAGCGACGCAGTCTGGATGAGGCGCGCGAGCTGTTGCGGCAGGCCGGTTATCCTGACGGACGCGACAGCCGCACGGGCAAGCCCTTGATTCTGTATTACGACTCCATGGCGGGCATGGGCTCGGACGCCACGGTGGATTGGATGCGCCGCCAGCTGGCTCAGGTGGGCTTGCAGCTGGAGGTACGCGCCACGGATTACAACCGCTTTCAGGACAAGATGAAGCGCGGCGCCGCCCAGATGTTCCTCTGGGGCTGGGTTGCAGATTACCCGGATGCGGAGAATTTCTTTACCTTGCTGTACGGACCTCAGGCCAAGAAGGATTTTGGGGGCGAGAATGCCGCCAATTATCAAAGTGCCGAGTTCGACCGCCTGTATGAACAGATGCGTTTTTTGAATGATGGCCCGGAAAAGGACGCCGTGGTGCAGGAGATGATTCGTCTGGTGCAGCACGACGCCCCCTGGATGTTTGGCTACGTCCCCAATGCGGGTGGCGCCTATCAAAGCTGGGTGCGCAATGCCAAGCCGTCCTTGATGGTGCGCGACAGTCTGCAGTATTACCGTATCGACCCACAACAGCGTGTTGAGCGTATCGATTGGTGGAATCCGCCTGTATGGTGGCCCGCCATCCCGCTGGGTGTGCTGCTGGTGGTGCTCGTATGGGCGGTGCGTTCGCAGGCGCGGGCGCGACGCCGCCATGTGGCTTTGCGTCAGGAGAAAGATTGATGTTTTCCTACATCGTGCGGCGCATTCTGTATGGCGTACTGATTCTGATCGGGGTCAACCTGCTGACCTTTGTGCTGTTTTTTGCCGTCAACACGCCCGACGACATGGCGCGTTTATCCATCGGCGGGCAGCGTGTCAGCCAGACGGCCATTGATAACTGGAAAGCTGAGCGCGGCTATGACAAGCCCCTGTTCTATAACGCGCAGGCCCAGGGGGCCCAGGCTTTTACCGACACCATCTTTTATGAGCGATCTGTTCCCTTGCTGCGTCTGGATTTTGGTCTGTCCGATCAGGGGCAGGATATTGCCTATCAGATCAAGCAGCGCATGGGGCCCAGTCTGGCGCTGGCCCTACCCACCTTCTTTCTGGGTTTGTGGGTGTGCATCAGCATCGCCTTGCTGATGGTGTTTTTTCGTGGGTCCCGGCTGGACTTTTCTGCCGTCGTGCTATGCGTGGTGTTGATGTCCATTTCGGGCCTGTTCTACATTATTGCCGGGCAGTGGTTGTTTGCACGCGTATTGCGCTGGGTGCCATTTTCCGGCTGGGTGGATGGATTGGATAACTGGCGCTTTCTGGTCTTGCCGGTGCTGGTGGGCATTTTGTCGCGCGTCGGGGCGGAGTCGCGCTTTTACCGCAGTCTGTTTTTGGAAGAGGCCAGCCGCGATTATGTGCGTACGGCACGTTCCAAGGGTTTGACTGACTCGACGGTTCTGTTTCGTCACGTTTTGCCCAACGCACTGTTGCCTATCCTGACGGGCACGGTCTCTGCCTTGCCCTTGCTGTTCATGGGCAGTCTGATTTCCGAGTCTTTTTTTGGTATTCCGGGTCTGGGCAGCTTCACCATTGATGCCATCAATGCCCAGGACTTCTCCATTGTGCGTGCCATGGTGTTTTTAGGATCGATGCTGTATATCGCCGGTTTGATTCTGGCTGATATCTCCTACACCCTGGTTGACCCCCGCATTCGTTTCAGTTGAGCCCGCCATGCCACAGTTCGTCTTTCTCTGGACCGATACCTTTGTGCTGGCGCTGTTCCTGGCGATGGCAGTCTATACCTGGCGAGTGTTCAAACGCCCGGCTTTGCGGTCGGCCTGGGCCAGTGTGGCCCGTACGCCCTCGGCCATGTGTGCCGCGGTTTTCCTCGTTTTTTTCCTGCTGGTGGGTTTGCTGGACTCGATTCACTATCGGCCACTGTTGCCTGCCGCCCCCGGACAGGAAGTCAGTGCACCTAGCTACGCGCCTGTCGCGCGCTCGGCGCTGGACGATATCCTTAACACAGCCGGTTTGGCAAAGGTGGAGAAAACCTATTCCGCTCCTTTGGCTCGCTTCCAGCTGACCAAGGAGAGCATGCTGATTGACGGCAAACCCGTGCGGGATTTTCCGCGGCTGGTCAATGCTGGAGTGGGGGTGGACACGCCCGCCGAGCACCGGCGCGATATGCTGCAGCTGGGGGCAACAGGTTTGGCGTGGGGGGCGCTGGGCTGTGTGCTGCTGGCCGTTTTGTTGACCGTATGGGGGCGCAGGCAGTCCATGGCGACGGGTTGGGGCGCTGCCTGGCGTTACTGGTGGCAGGGTCAGGGTCTGGTTAACTGGCGGTTGATCTGGTTCAGTGCCTGTCTGCTGGTCATCGTGCTTTGTCTGGTCTGGAGTCTGAGCACAAACTATTATGTGCTGGGCACGGACCGCACGGGTAATGACATTATCTGGCAAGCCCTGAAAAGTGTGCGCACTGCATTGGTGATTGGTACCCTGACCACCTTTGCCATGTTGCCGCCGGCCATTATTCTGGGCTTGGCGGCCGGTTACTTCCGGGGCTGGGTGGACGATGTCATTCAATATATTTACACCACCTTGACGTCCATACCGGGGGTGCTGTTGATTGCCGCCTGCGTGCTGATGATGCAGGTCTATATCGACACCCATCCCGAGAGCTTTGACACCGTGGCGGCCCGCGCGGATTTGCGTTTGTTCATGCTCTGTCTGATTCTGGGGCTGACAGGCTGGGCCGGTCTTTGCCGCTTGCTGCGTGCCGAGGTGTTGAAACTGCGTGAGCTGGATTATGTTCAGGCGGCCCAGGCGTTCGGTGTCGGTCACTTTCGCATCATGTTCCGCCACCTCTTGCCCAACGTCATGCATATTGTGCTCATTACCTTGATTCTGGAGTTCTCCGGTCTGGTGCTGTATGAGGCCGTGCTGTCCTATCTGGGTATTGGCGTGGACCCCAGCATGCCGTCCTTTGGCCGCATGATTGATGCTGCCCGTAGCGAGTTGTCCCGCGACCCGATTATCTGGTGGGGTCTGGCTGGGGCCTTTGTGATGATGCTGGGGCTGGTTCTGTCCGCGAATATTTTTGCCGATGCGGTGCAAACGGCTTTTGACCCTCGGACCCGTCGTTTCAAGACGTTGCGGGTGCGCCCAGCAGGGGGAGCCAAGGCATGAGTCAGAATGAAAACCTCGCGACCGGGAAGCCTTCTGACGCTCCTGCCGTACTCAGGATTGAAGATCTGGAGCTGCGCGTGCAGTCCGATGCCGGTGTGCAAAGTGTGGTGCGCAATTTGTCGTTGGCCGTTCAGCGGGGCGAAACCTTTGCCTTGGTGGGCGAGTCGGGCTGCGGCAAGAGCATGACTGCCATGGCGATTCTGCGTCTTTTGCCAGAAGCGGCCTGGATGCAGTCCGGGCAAATTGCGCTGGACGGACTGGAGCTGCCGCTTTTGCCCGAGCAACGCATGCAGGATGTACGTGGCAAGCGCGTCAGCGTGATCTTTCAAGAGCCATCCACCAGTTTGAATCCGGTCATGTCCATTGGCCGTCAGATCAGCGAAGTCATCCGACGTCATGCAGTGGTGCCCGCCGGGCAGGAGCGGGCAAGTGCCGTCAAGTGGCTGGAGCGCGTCGGCATCCCCGCTGCAGCCCAGCGTTACGACGACTTTCCGTTCCAGTTCTCCGGCGGGCAAAAACAGCGCATCATGATTGCGATTGCCCTGGCGGCAGAACCCGATTTGCTGGTGGCCGATGAGCCGACCACTGCATTGGATGTGACGGTTCAGGCGCAGATTTTGCAGCTGCTGGCGGATATACAGAAAGAGATGGGACTGGCCATCTTGCTGATCACCCACGACTTGCTGCTGGTGAAACAGTATGCCGATTATGTGGCCTTGATGCGGCATGGGCAAATTGTGGAGTCAGGCCTGGCCAGCCAGTTCTTTCTGCGCCCGACTCACCCTTACGCCCGAGAGTTGCTGGGCGCCATCCCCACATTTGAAAAGCGTGGTCGGCCCTTGTCTCGTGCGGCGGCGCCGATTGAAGCCGTCGCTACCCATAAAGGTGACAAAGAGCGGGTCCTGGACATTCAGGACCTGTCTGTGTCGTACAAACAAGCCGGTTCCTGGTGGCGACGCTCGCCTTCCATTCCTGTGGTCAAGGGCCTGAGCCTGCAACTGCACAAGGGTGAGACGCTGGCTCTGGTGGGCGAATCGGGCTGCGGCAAGAGCACTGTGGCGCGTACCTTGATGCGTTTGCTGGATCGGCAGGCCCAGATCAGTGGTCAAGTCTATCTGCAGGAGCAAGACGTCCTGCGAGTGAAAGGCAAGGCGTTGCGACAGTTGCGCTCGCGCTTGCAGATTATCTTTCAGGACCCCTATGGCTCTCTGGACCCACGCATGATGGTGGGCGATATTCTTTTGGAGGGCCTGACTGCTTTGCGTCCCGACCTGGACGCCAAGGCGCGTCGTCAACGCATTGAAACGTTAGTGGATCAGGTAGGTCTGCCCAAGAATGCCCTGGAGCGTTACGCGCATGAGTTTTCCGGCGGCCAACGCCAGCGCATCGCGATTGCGCGGGCCTTGGCGGTGGAGCCCGCAGTTCTGATTTGCGATGAACCGACCTCGGCCCTGGATGTGTCTGTGCAGGCGCAGATTCTGGACTTGATGCGAGAGTTGCAGCTGGAGCTGGGCCTGGCGTACTTGTTCATCACCCATAATTTCGGGGTCGTGGAGTATTTGGCCGACCGCATCGCTATCATGGCCAAAGGACATATTGTGGAACAGGGCAGCGCGCAGCAGGTGTTGTTCCATCCCCAGCAAGCGTTGACTCAGCGCTTATTGGCCGCTGTTCCCCGTTAAGCGATATTCTGTGCGGGATCGGTATCAATCAGTCTGCACTTCTATGTCACAATATGGCGGTCTGTCCGCCCATTGATACACACATCATGAGTTTGAAGGTTTTTGATCTTGAGTGCGAACACGGCCATGTGTTCGAGGGTTGGTTTAGCTCACGCGAAAGTTACGATGAGCAGCTCGGTCGTGGCCTGCTGTGCTGTCCCGTCTGTGACAGCCACGAGGTCAAACGTAAGCTGTCGGCTCCTCGTATCAATGTCGGGGCCCAGGAAAGCGCCAGTGCGCCGGTTCCCGCACCCTTGCCGTCGGCCATGCCCACTGAAGAGCAAATGCGGGCGATTCAGGGCCAGATCTTGCAGGAATTGCGCTCGGTAATCCGCAAGTCGGACAATGTGGGCACCCAGTTTGCGCGGGAGGCGCGCCGCATGCATGAGGGCGATATCGAGCCGCGTGCCATACGCG
Source organism: Alcaligenes sp. SJTW-7 (assembly GCF_047716895.1). NCBI lineage: Bacteria > Pseudomonadati > Pseudomonadota > Betaproteobacteria > Burkholderiales > Alcaligenaceae > Alcaligenes > Alcaligenes sp. SJTW-7. Next base: position 1,092,149 of record NZ_CP136682.1, read on the forward strand.
GTCAGGCCACGGTGCAGGAATACCAGGACTTGGCTGATGATGGCATTATTGCCATGCCGATTCCGGACTTTCTGGACGATGATCGTCTGCAGTAAAGAAGGAGGACATCGTTTTCAAACGGCGGTGCAGGGTGCTGCGATGCAGACCCAAGGCGCGTGCCGCCTTCGATATATTTCCCTGATGCTGTTTTAAGGCCTGCTGAACGGCGGCGTACTCCTGCTCTCGTAGCGTTTTTGGTGTGGGAGCCGCAGACTGGGCAGTGGCTCTGCTTCTGCTGTGGTCGGCTGTTACGGCAAATGCCGGTTCCTGGGGGGCGGGCGATTCCGCATTCAGGCACGGCAAAGCAGGCAGGTCTTGTATCCGCCAGACACGCCCCGGATAGTCTTGCACCATGATTTGCAGCAGCACCGATCGCAACTGGCGATAATTGCCCGGCCAATCGTAGTCCTGCAGCTTTTTCAAGGCATCGGGGTGCAGTTGCGGTGCCACTTGACCGTGTGACAGGGCGACCAGCTCCCTGGAAATGTAGTCGCCCAGGTCGGGACGCTCTTTCAGGCTGGGGACGGTGCAAATGTAATCCTGCAGCCGGAAATACAGGTCCGCGCGAAAACGTCCCTCGCGCACCAGTTTTTCCAGGGGTTGGTGACTGGCACTGATCAACTGGAAGTCCAAACGGTGAGTACGCTCCGATCCCAAGGCTTGCACTTCACGTTCTTGCAACACACGTAGCAAACGACTTTGCAAACCCACAGGCATATCGCCAATTTCATCCAGAAACAGCACCCCGCCATGCGCCTGACGCAGTTTACCGGCGTAGCCTTGACGGCGGGCACCGGTAAACGCCCCGGCCTCATAGCCAAATAGTTCGGCCTCAATCAGGGTTTCGGGCAGGGCAGCACAGTTGATCGCCACAAAAGGGCCGCCGCGTGAGGGATGGCGACGGTGCAGCTCACGAGCCATCCGCTCTTTACCGGAACCGCTGGGGCCGCTCAGCAGGATGGACAAACCCATTTGCATGGCTCGCAAGGCAGGCGCCAACGCCTGCTCCTGTTGCGGGGACAGGGGCTGGGTTTCCGCTGTTTCAGCCTGAGTGGGGACGGGGCGGGCTGGCGGAGCGGGTTTGGTGGTAGAGCTCAGATGCAGGGTGAGCGCCTCGCTGGTGTTTTTCGCTCGTTCCAGCACGGACTGCAGATCCTGCCCCGGCAGTTCCTGCCAGTGCTGACGCAACATACGGGCGGCAAGCTCATCAGCGGCCACAATAATGTCGTCCTCCAGAACCAGCCGTCCGCTAAACGCGCTATTGAGCAGTCCGGGGTCGGTATGCAGATGTAGCAGACGACGGGCAGGTGAGCAAAGTGACTCCAGCATCTGCCGGTTGATCTGGCGGGCGTAGAGCTGGGCCAGATCCAGCGCATAGTGATGCTCCAGCTCCGCCGGCCCGGAAATATCGAGCACGCCGATAATCTGCCCGTAAGGATCGTAGATCGGCGCCGCATGGCAACTCAAAATCCGGTTGTCAGGCAGATAGTGCTGGCTGCCGTGAATCTTGATGGGTTGTGCGCAAAACAAAGCGGTGCCAATGGCATTGGTGCCCCGATGATTTTCTGCCCAGCTGACTCCAGCCCGCAAGGCAACCTGTTCGGCCCGTCGCAGGAAGTTCGGGTCACCGGCTTGCTGCAGCACGGTGCCTTGCGCATCACACAGCAAGACCAGACTGCGGTGTGTGCGTACCAGTGCGGCCAGATCCTGTACGGCGGCGGCAGAGTGATGCAACAGGTGATGCTGCTGTTCCAGCAACTGTCGCAATGCGCCTTGGCTCATGTCCCGCGGTTCTGCGCTTAACTCGGACTGCATGGTCTGACAGCGCTCCCAGGACTGTCGCCACATGGTTTCGTTGGTCTGCGGGCAAAACGTGTGTCGAAAAGTCATGAAGGTGCTCCGAGGGGGGGTGTTGCAGTCTGCGACAGTGTTCGCGTTTTGCGACAGTCGGTGTCGCAGTCTGCGACTGGAGGTCGTTCCATTATGGAGGGGGGCAGGCCCAGGAGCGAGTCGGGACAATCGCTAATTAGCTTGGCACGCTATTTGCTTTAGTAAAAACAAGACAAAGGAGAACCTTGCCTTTTTCTACGGTGCGCCTTCGGTGACACCACACTAACTAATAAAGGAGACATCATGAATCTGTCCGATCTCAAATCCATGGGCCTGGATCTGGAATTCCCGTTCAAATCCCGCTATGACAACTACATCGGTGGCCGTTGGGTACCGCCTGTCGAGGGCGAATATTTCGATAATGTCTCGCCCGTGACCGGGCAGGTCTTTTGCCAGGTGGCCCGTTCCGGTGCGGCGGACATCGAACTGGCGCTGGATGCCGCTCACAAGGTGCGCCATCAGTGGGCGAATACGGCGCCTGCCGAGCGCTCTGCCGTTCTGCTGCGCATTGCCGACCGTATCGAGCAAAACCTGGAGCGTCTGGCGGTGGCAGAAACCATCGACAATGGCAAACCCATTCGTGAAACCCGCGCTGCTGACTTGCCCCTGGCCGTCGATCACTTCCGTTACTTTGCCGGTTGCCTGCGTGCCCAGGAAGGCAGCATCTCGGACGTGGACAGCACCACGGTCGCCTATCACTTCCACGAGCCAATCGGTGTGGTCGGGCAGATCATCCCCTGGAACTTCCCCTTGCTGATGGCGGCCTGGAAGTTGGCGCCCGCCTTGGCGGCTGGTTGTCCCATCGTGCTCAAGCCTGCCGAGCAAACACCTGCTTCCATCTTGTTGCTGATGGAAATCATCGGTGACCTTCTGCCTGCCGGCGTGCTCAACGTGGTCACCGGCTACGGTAAAGAAGCAGGCCATGCCTTGGCCAACTCCAAGCGCATCGCCAAAATCGCCTTCACCGGCTCCACACCCGTTGGCCGAGAAATCCTGCACGCTGCTGCCGATCGCCTGATTCCCGCTACGGTCGAGCTTGGCGGCAAGAGCCCCAACATCTTCTTTGAAGATGTGATGCAAAGCGATGATGCTTTCCTGGATAAGGCTCTGGAAGGCCTGAGCATGTTTGCCTTGAACCAGGGCGAGATTTGCACCTGCCCATCGCGTATTCTGATTCAGGAATCCATTTATGAGCGATTCATTGAGCGCGCTGTAGAACGCGTCAAACGCATTCAGGCAGGCAATCCGTTGCATGCTGGAACGATGGTCGGCGCCCAGGTGTCGGAGAAGCAAATGGAGCGCATCCTCGGTTACATTGATCTGGGCCGCGAAGAGGGCGCGCAACGCCTGATCGGCGGGGAACGCAATCGTTTGGGTCAGGGCCTGGACGACGGTTTTTATATCAGCCCCACCATGCTGCTGGGCAAAAACAGCATGCGTACCTTCCAGGAAGAAATCTTCGGACCGGTGGCCGCTGTGACCACCTTCAAGGACGAGGAAGAAGCCATCGCCATTGCCAATGACACCGAGTTTGGTCTGGGAGCGGGCGTCTGGAGCCGCGACGGCTCACGTGCCTATCGTGTAGGCCGTGGCATTGAGGCAGGTCGCGTGTGGACCAACTGCTATCACCTGTATCCGGCCCATGCGGCTTTTGGTGGCTACAAACAATCCGGCATTGGTCGAGAAACGCACAAGATGGCCCTCAACAACTACCAGCAAACCAAGTGCCTGCTGGTCAGCTACAGTCCGAACGCCCTGGGTTTCTTCTGATTTATTGATCTATTCGTAGTGTGTCCAAACCTCCCCCCATGCAATATGGGGGGATGCCCTTCTTGCGCGCTTTTGATGTGTCTGCACTGAAAGCGGCAAGGGATTTCTTCGATCATCCATAAGGAATACGCACAATGACCGTTTCGGAATTCTTTATCCCCTCGCACAATATTCTGGGTCCTGGTGCCCTGGATCAAGCCATGCCGATTGTCGGGAAGATGGGCTTTAAAAAGGCGCTGATTATCACTGACGCCGATCTGGCCAAGCTAGGCATGGCCAAGATGGTGGCGGACAAGCTGATTGCACAAGGTATCCATACTGCGATCTTTGATCAGGTACAGCCCAATCCTACGGTCGCTAATGTCAATGCGGGCCTGGAGGCCTTGAAGGTGCAGGGCGCTGACCTGATCGTCTCCCTGGGGGGCGGTTCTTCGCACGACTGTGCTAAAGGTGTGGCGCTGGTCGCCAGCAATGGCGGCAAGATTGCCGACTACGAAGGCGTCGATAAATCTGCCAAGCCGCAACTACCACTGCTGGCTATCAATACGACCGCCGGCACGGCGTCGGAAATGACACGCTTTACCATCATCACCGACGAAACCCGTCACGTAAAAATGGCGATCATCGACCGCCACATCACTCCCTTCCTGTCAGTGAACGACTCAGACCTGATGGAGGGCATGCCGGCATCGCTGACCGCTGCCACCGGCATGGATGCCTTGACCCACGCCGTCGAAGCCTATGTCTCCACCATCGCCACCCCGATTACGGACGCCTGCGCGGTGAAGGTGGTCGAGCTGGTTGCCAAGTATCTACCTGTTGCCGTGCGTGAACCCCATAACAAGAAAGCCCGCGAACAAATGGCGTACGCGCAGTTCCTGGCAGGGATGGCATTCAATAACGCCTCACTGGGCTATGTGCATGCCATGGCGCACCAGCTAGGCGGTTTCTACGACCTGCCGCATGGTGTCTGTAATGCCCTGTTGTTGCCGCATGTGCAGGCTTTCAATATGCAGGTGGCCGGAGAGCGCCTCAATGAAATCGGCAAGCTGCTGTCGGATAACAATGCAGATCTGAAAGGGCTGGATGTCATCGCCGCGATTAAAAAACTGGCGGATATGGTGGGGATTCCGAAGTCGTTGGAAGAGCTGGGTGTGAAGCGGGAAGATTTCCCGGTTCTGGCAGATAACGCGCTCAAGGATGTGTGTGGTGCGACTAACCCGATTCAGACGGACAAGAAGACCATTATGGGAATTTTTGAGGAGGCGTTTGGGAAGCGATAAGAGCGGGTCGTGCAGGAGTGGCCAGAGTGCTGCTTCTGCTATGGATCGGACGCCAAATCGTCTCGAGCACCCATGGTGACAGACAGGAAAAAGGGGCTGTAAAAACAGCCCCTTTTTTTGCGCGTACCGCACTGGGCGGCACGACGACTTTCTTACATCACGCGGCTGCGGTATTCGCCAGTGCGGGTGTCGATTTCGATCTTGTCACCGATGTTGCAGAACAAAGGCACGCTGATTTCGGTGCCTGTGTTGATCTTGGCGGGTTTCAGCACTTTACCGGAGGTATCGCCTTTCACGGCAGGTTCGGTGTAGGTGATTTCGCGCACGATGATGGTGGGCAGCTCAACCGAGATGGCACGGCCTTCGTAGAAAACGGCCTCAACGGACATGTTTTCTTCCAGGTAGTCCAGGGCGTCGCCCATGCTTTCGGCTTCGATTTCGTACTGGTTGTACTCTTCGTCCATGAAGACGTACATGGGGTCAGCGAAGTAGGAGTACGTGCATTCGCGCTTTTCCAGCTGAACAACTTCAAATTTTTCGTCGGCTTTGTGCACGGCTTCGCTGTTCGAGCCGGTCAGCAAGTTCTTGAACTTCAGTTTGACAACGGCGGAGTTGCGACCGGATTTGTTGTATTCCGTTTTCTGAACGACCAGAGGGTCGCCATTGACCATAGCGACGTTACCAACGCGCAGTTCTTGTGCGGTTTTCATTAAAAAAACTCCGAATGGGACAGGCTCCGCCAAACGCAGTGTCAGGGAGCTTTTAAGAGGTAATCGGTTATTTTAGCGTTTTCGGGCGACTTGGGTGTAAAAACTCAGCAAACTGCTGGCCAAATCGGCTTGTTCAGCCAGTTTTGCACTATATGCGCGGGCTTCTTGGTGCCATAGACGCAACATCTCAGGTTCCAGACAGCGGCTCAAGGCAGCGGCAGCACCGGACTGATCTGCGCTGCTCCAGGCCAGATGCAGGGCTTGAACCGGTTCGGGTAGATTGCCGGTATCCAGCCAGGCTTGAAGCTTGTCCAGATGGGCCTGTTCTTCCTGCACGTAGGGCTGCCACAGCATGGGCTGACCGGCCCAGATGGCGCGCACCAGCGAGTCCTCGCCGCGTACGATATTCAGTGCACTGCGCCAGAGCAAGGCATCAAAGTCGGCCTGGTTCACAGCAGGGATACGCTGTACCAGCAAGTTGCCTTGCTCCAGATCCGGGATGCGTTGGGCAACCGACTCGGGCACCAGCAGCAAGGTTTTCTGCTGTCGCGTGGATAGCACCTCGGGCAGGGCCAGCACGGGTGCATCGGGATAGCAGAACAGGAACATTTGCTGCATCTCGCCCTGGAGCAAGGCTTGAATGTGTTCCTGCGCCACGCCCAGACGGTTCAGCATGGCCTGGTAGGCGGCATCGTCTTGTTGAAAGGCATCGCGGCGGGCCAGCAGATCGCTTTCACGCAGCAGGCCCCCTGTTTGCGGGACAAATCCGGGGAAAAAGAAATACTTGTTGGCCCCGTTTGCTTGCGGGGAGGGCAGACCGTGACAGCCTTGCACCCAGGGTTCTGCGCTCAGGTAATCCAGATTGATCCATAGATGGCTGTCTGCCGTCAGTTGCCTTGTCATGGCGTCGGGCGGCTCGCAGGCAAAGGCTTCGATCACAAAGGGATGTGGCGCAGGGTAGTCCTGGCGCGCATCGTACCAGTGTTCTATATCTACACCTTGCAGCTGCTGGCTTTGCAGACCGCTTTGGATTTCGGACTGAATGCGGCTGAAGCTGTGCAGATCATCCACCCACAGGCGCAGCTGAGCGACATCGGGGCTGGCAGCCAGCTGACGGGCCAGCCGCCAGCACACGCCTATATCCCCCAGATTGTCGATAACACGGCAAAACAGGTCTATGGATACAGGCTGAGAAACAGGAGCAGTGTTCAATTTAGTGCAGCTGTACGGGGTCCAGGTCGATTTCGTCCGGCAGTTCCGGGTGTTGCATCTCGCCATTGATATCCGGGAAGAAGGGGGCGTTGCAATCGTCGCAGGTCTCGGTGGAGTGCAGGCCGGGCAAACGCTGGATCTGGACCAGGCCCAAGGTGCTCAGCAGCGCTGCAATCACATCCGGAATATCGATGTGGTCCTCGTTGTGGAACGAGGAATCCGCCTCTTCCTGGCTTAGAACAGGCCAGATACAACCATAAATGACGGTGGGCGAGGAAAGGGTGCTAAAGCCTACCCGGTATTCTTCGACCTGTTCATCCCCGCAGGCCACGATCACCGCGCGTAAATGATCGGGAGAGAGCTTGACTGCGGTTTGCAGCCAGGTCACCCCCGCTTTGAGCGCCAAGGGGCGAATTTCCCGATCGGATTCGCGATTATTGACGTAGTAGGCATTAGGGGCCAGAAACTGCAGCTGGCAGCCTGTAAACAAAGGAGTGACGATAGCCGAGTAACGCTCCACCCATTGCTCGACATAACGCAGATGGTCCGCGTGCAGATTGTCGCTGGCTTGTTGCCAACGAAACAGGGGCTGGCCGACCGGGGCCATGACAACGCCAATCAGAAAGCGGGCATCTGCGAGCAGGCTGCTGGCTTCTTCGGGCTTGTTCAGCGGCGGCAGTTCCTGACTGCGACCCAAGGCTTGCGCGGTCAGGCTGCGAGTCCAGGTGTAAGCCTGCTGGTACGTCTGGGGCATCTCGTCGTAGTTGACCAGATTGGGCAGCAGTGCACACAGCGTGCCTTCAGCCAGAACGGTTGCGCGCAGGGCATCTTCCAGCTCCTTGTGCTGCTGGGGCTTGAGCACGCCCTGGGGCAACTGATAACGCGTCCAGGCAGTGAGGGGGGCCGAGAACAGCAGCGCATCGTAGCGCACGCCCTCATGTTCGATTTGCTGGCATTCCGCGTGGGATTCGGCCAGTTCCATCAGAATTTCGTAATGCTGGTGTTGCTGCTGGCTGCCCAGCAGTTCCAGCGTTTGTTCCACGGCCGTATTGCGTCGTCCGCTATAGAGCTTGTCCAGCAATTGAGCGGTCAGCCCTTGCCAGTAGCGGTCTTCGATCTGCGAGCCGGAACGGACCAGCGCGTCCGTGTAAGTGAGCAGACGCTGGATTTCTTTGGGTTGTTGGGCGAGCAGTTTGGAGTTGAGTTGCGACATGGACATACAAAGCCGATAGAGGGACAGGCTAGTTTACCCTTTGCCACGACTGGGGTGTGCGAATGAGGGAAGCCCCTAGGGGGCCGGATCAAAAGGACAAACAAAAACGCCCTCACCGCATGGGCGGCGAGGGCGTTTTCAGGCAAAAGCCAGGACTTACAGACCTACGGAGTCGGCAATTTCCTTGAACTCTTCGATCTGGTCGAAGTTCATGTAGCGATAGATGTCCTTGCTATTGGCTTGCAGCACACCCATATCGGCCAGATACTCTTCGCGGGTGGGGATGCGACCCAGACGCGAGCAGATCGCCGCCAACTCAGCCGAACCCAGGAACACGTTGGTGTTCTTGCCCAGACGGTTGGGGAAGTTACGGGTGCTGGTGGACATGACGGTGGCGCCCTCACGAACCTGAGCCTGGTTACCCATGCACAGCGAGCAGCCTGGCATTTCCATACGCGCACCGGCTACACCCAGAACGCCGTAGTGGCCTTCTTCGGTCAGCTGTTGCTGGTCCATCTTGGTCGGAGGAGCGACCCACAGACGGGTTGGAATGTCGCGCTTGCCTTCCAGCAGCTTGGAGGCGGCACGGAAGTGGCCGATGTTGGTCATGCAGCTACCGATAAACACTTCGTCGATCACGGTGCCGGACACGTCGGACAGGGTTTTCACATCGTCAGGGTCGTTCGGGCAGGCCACGATAGGCTCGTGGATTTCAGCCAGGTCGATATCGATGACGGCGGCGTATTCTGCGTCTGCATCGGGTTCGAGCAGTTCTGGATTGGCCAACCAGGCTTCCATGGCCTTGATGCGACGCGAGATGGTGCGCTCGTCTTCGTAGCCATTGGCAATCATCCACTTGAGCAGCGTGATGTTGCTGTTCAGGTATTCGATGATGGGTTCCTTGTTCAGACGCACGGTACATGCGGCGGCAGAACGCTCAGCCGAAGCGTCGGACAGCTCGAAAGCCTGTTCGATCTTCAGGTTGGGCAGGCCTTCGATTTCCAGGATGCGGCCGGAGAAGATGTTCTTCTTGCCGGCTTTTTCCACGGTCAGCAAACCTTGCTTGATGGCGTACAGAGGAATGGCGTTAACCAGATCACGCAGCGTGACGCCGGGCTGCATTTCGCCCTTAAAGCGCACCAGAACGGATTCTGGCATGTCCAGAGGCATCACACCGGTAGCAGCAGCAAAGGCCACCAAACCGGAACCGGCCGGGAAGCTGATGCCAATCGGGAAACGGGTGTGCGAGTCGCCACCGGTACCGACGGTATCGGGCAACAACATGCGGTTCAGCCAGGAGTGGATGATACCGTCGCCTGGGCGCAGGGAAACACCGCCGCGTGTGCTGATGAAAGCAGGCAGCTCGTGGTGAGTCTTGACGTCAACAGGTTTGGGGTAAGCGGCGGTGTGGCAGAAGGACTGCATCACCAGATCGGACGAGAAGCCCAGGCAAGCCAGGTCTTTGAGTTCGTCGCGCGTCATTGGGCCAGTGGTGTCCTGGCTACCAACGGTGGTCATGCGTGGTTCGCAGTACGTACCGGGACGCACGCCTTGGCCTTCGGGCAGACCGCAAGCACGGCCAACCATCTTCTGGGCCAGGGAGAAGCCTTTACCGGAATCGGCAGGGCTTTGTGGCAGGCGGAACAGGGTGGTCGGAGGCAGGCCCAGTGCTTCGCGAGCACGGGTGGTCAGGCCACGGCCGATAATCAGTGGGATACGGCCGCCGGCGCGCACTTCGTCAAACAGCACGTCGGACTTGACCTGGAACTCAGCGATTAGCTCGCCGTTCTTGAAGGCCTTGCCTTCGTAGGGGCGCAGTTCGATAACGTCGCCCATTTCCATTTTGGACACGTCCAGTTCGATTGGCAACGCGCCGGCATCTTCCATGGTGTTGTAGAAGATGGGGGCAATTTTGCTGCCCAGGCACACGCCACCGAAACGCTTGTTGGGAACGAAGGGGATGTCTTGGCCGGTGAACCACAGCACGGAGTTGGTGGCCGACTTGCGCGAAGAACCGGTACCCACCACGTCACCCACGTAGGCAACCAGATGGCCTTTTTCTTTCAGGGATTCGATGAAGCTGACAGGACCTTTCTTGCCGGGCTCTTCGGGTTCGATACCGGGGCGCGGATTTTTCAGCATGGCCAGCGCGTGCAGCGGAATGTCCGGGCGGCTCCAGGCGTCAGGGGCGGGCGACAGATCGTCCGTGTTGGTCTCGCCAGTGACCTTGAAAACGGTAACGGTCAGGCTTTCGGGAACTTCAGGGCGGCTGGTGAACCATTCGCCGTCAGCCCAGCTTTGCAGCACTTCCTTGGCAAATACATTGCCTTTCTCGGCTTTTTCCTGGACGTCATGGAACGAGTCGAACATCAACAGGGTGTTTTTCAGGCCGTTGGCGGCAATCTGGCCCAGCTCGGGGCTGTCCAGCAATTCGATCAGCGGGCTGATGTTGTAGCCACCCAGCATGGTTCCCAGCAGCTCTGTAGCGCGCTCGCGGCTGATCAAAGCACAGGTTTCTGTGCCCAGCGCGATGGCGGCCAGGTAGGAGGCCTTCACTTTGGCCGCATCGTCCACACCGGCGGGGACGCGGTGCGTCAGCAGGTCGACCAGAAATGCTTCCTCACCGGCAGGTGGGTTCTTGATGAGCTCGATCAGCTCGGCGGTCTGCTGAGCCGACAAAGGCAGCGGGGGAATGCCCAGAGCAGCGCGCTCGGCAACATGTTCGCGGTAAGAGTCCAGCATAGTGCGGGTGCCTATCGGTAAATGGTTGATATGAAAATGCAATAAATCGCGTCTCGCCTCAATTGTAATTTGAAGCGCGCAGTGAAGCAATGGTCTTATATCTTATATAAGACTTACTGAAAGCTGAACGTTCTGGGGTTCAGGCCAGCAGATCGGCGTATTCGGGGTGACGGCGCATATAGACCACCGCGTAACTGCATACGGGCCGCACTTTCCACTGTTGGTTTTTTGCCGTTTCCAGTGCAAAGCGAGTCAGTTGCCCGGCAATGCCACGGCCTTCCAGCTCGGGTGGCACACGCGTGTGGGTGATGCTCATGACTGCATCGGCCAGTTCGTATTCGATGACGCTGCGGCGGTTTTCAATGTCGCAGTAAAACAGACGTGCTTGTGGGTCGTGATGGATGGTGGCCGTCATGGCAGGCTCCCTCAGGTAGGGTTGGAGTGCAGGGCGATCAGAACCCAAACGGCCAGCATGCAGATCATGCCCAGAAAGCAGCCGCCCCACAGTCCCATCAGGGGCCATTTGATGCCCATGGGAACATCGTCGGGTTGTACGTGCTGGAGCAGGCGATTGGCATTGCCAAACAGCGAGCCTTGGCGTTTGGGGAAATTCAGGCGCAAAAAATAATCCAGCAGCACACCGGCTTTGAGGGGCAGCGTCAGCTTTTCCCAGGGGTACTGATCCAGATAAGGGTGACGCAACACCTGATGGCTGCGACGCAGATTGAAAAGAAGCAAATAAGCGCCGGAAACCAGGCTGGTCAGGGCACAGGCAATCATCAGGGTGCCGGCCAGTGGCAAGGCATAGCGTACAAAATCAGAGAGCATTGAAGTTACCAGCAAGACGGCCCCGCCTGCGTGATGCAGCGGGGCCGAGAGTGAAGAACCCCGGCCAGAGGGCCGGAGCATCTCCGTCACTATATGGAGGCGCCCCTGGCGCCATTTCCACCTTGCCTCGCTCGGGCTCACCGGAAACGGTGAGGCTTGCGCGTTGGCTTGTGGTCAAGATCACAGGCGAATAATAGCCCAGGATCTATGACTTATGGGCGCTCATCCAGGGGTACGAAGCGCTGATTCTCAGGGCCAATGTAGTTGGCGGTAGGACGAATGATCTTGTTGTCCACGCGCTGCTCGATGATGTGAGCGGCCCAGCCTGCGGTACGCGCAATCACAAACAAGGGCGTGAACATGGCGGTGGGCACGCCCATGGTGTGGTAAGACACGGCCGAGAACCAGTCCAGGTTGGGGAACATTTTTTTCACTTCCCACATCACGCTTTCCAGACGCTCGGCAATTTCATACATGCGAGTGTTGCCATCGGCCAGGGCCAGCTCCTTGGCCACCGATTTGATAACTTCATTGCGGGGGTCGGAAATGGTGTAGACGGGGTGGCCAAAGCCAATAATGACTTCCTTGTTCTCCACGCGCTTGCGGATGTCTTCTTCGGCCTGGTCGGCCGTCTCGTAGCGCTTCTGGATTTCAAAAGCCACTTCGTTGGCACCGCCGTGCTTGGGGCCGCGCAGGGCGCCAATGGCGCCGGAGATCGCGGAATAAAAGTCCGAGCCTGTACCGGCAATGACGCGGCTGGTGAAGGTGGAGGCGTTGAATTCGTGTTCGGCGTACAGGTTCAGCGACACGTGCATGGCTTTTTCCCACTCGGCCGAAGGCTTTTCGCCATGCAGCAGGTGCAGGAAGTGCGCGCCGATGCTGTCATCGTCGGTCTGCACGTCGATCATCTCGCCATTGTGGCTGTAGTGATACCAGTACAGCAGGGCAGAGCCCAGGCAGGCCAGCAGGCGGTCCGCGATGTCGCGGGCGTCGGGCAGGTTGTGGTCGTCCTTTTCAGGCAGCACACAACCCAGCACCGATACGGCCGTGCGCATCACGTCCATGGGGTGGCTGTGGGCGGGCAGGGTTTCCAGTGCGCTTTGCAGGGCCAGGGGCAGGCCGCGCAGACGCTTGAGTTTTTGCTTGTAGGCGCGCAATTCATTGCGGTTAGGCAGCTTGCCGTGAATCAGCAAGTAAGCCACTTCCTCAAATTCGCAAGCCTGGGCCAAGTCCAGGATGTCGTAGCCGCGGTAGTGCAGGTCATTGCCGCTGCGACCGACCGTGCACAAGGCGGTATTACCTGCGACAACGCCAGACAAGGCAACAGATTTCTTGGGCTTGAAGCCAGTGCTAGGGGTGTTCTCGGTACTGCTCATAAAGGTCTCCTGGTTGCTGGGCAGCCCGCGCGAGGCTGGCTGCCAAATGGGGTTTTGACCCGCGCGAGGCCCGGTTTGGTGGGTCTGGCGGGAGCCTGTGATGGCTCAGGATTTCTTGTTTTTCTGAAACAGCTTGTCGAGGCTTTGCTCGTAAGCATGGTAGCCGATACGATCGTACAGTTCCTCGCGAGTCTGCATCAAATCGATGACATTTTTTTGATGCCCGTCACGGCGGATCGCCTGATAGACGGTTTCGGCTGCTTTGTTCATGGCGCGGAATGCGGACAGTGGATAGAGAACCATGGCGACATTGACCGAGGCCAGTTCCTGCACGGTAAACAGTGGGGTTTGTCCAAATTCTGTGATATTGGCCAACACGGGCACATTCAGGGTGTCGGTAAAACGCCGATAGGTGTCCAGATCGTAGCAGGCCTCGGCAAAAATGCCGTCAGCACCAGCCTCCACGCAGGCCTGGGCTCGCTCCAGGGCGGCATCCACGCCCTCCACTGCAATCGCGTCCGTGCGGGCCATGATGAAAAAATCCGGGTCGGTGCGAGCATCCACAGCGGCTTTCACGCGGTCAGCCATTTCCTCCGTGCTGACAATTTCCTTGCCGGGGCGGTGACCGCAACGCTTGGCACCTACCTGATCCTCAATGTGGCAGGCAGCCGCGCCAAACTTGATCAGGCTTTTGATGGTGCGAGCGATGTTGAAGGCCGAGGCGCCAAAGCCGGTGTCAATGTCCACCATCAGGGGCAGATCGCACACATCGGTAATACGACGAATGTCGGTCAGGACATCGTCCAGGGTATTGATACCCAGGTCAGGCAGACCCAGGGACCCGGCAGCCACACCGCCGCCCGACAGATAAATGGCACGGTAATTGGCTCGTTGTGCCAACAAGGCGTGATTGGCGTTGATGGCGCCAATGATTTGCAAAGGCTGCTCGTCGCGCAGGGCCTGGCGGAAACGGGCGCCTGCCGATGTCAGTGGATTTTGGCTCATTTGGGGCTCCAGATCACAAGATAAAAAAATGTCGTCAGCGTGATGCTGCGATGGGTTGGTTTCAATAAAGCAAATGCTGTGCCAAGTTCAGGTATGGGGGCGATGAAACGCCTGAAGCCAGACTAGGCGGGGATTTCTGCCATGGTTTGCACGCGTCAGTTCTTTTCGTGAATACTGCCTTTCACTGTTTTGTGTTTCAATGTTGAAACGTAATTTGAAACAATGTCGCATTGTTGATGCCTGGATGAAACCACATGCCTTATCCGTCTTCCCTTCCTGCTCGTCTGCGTCTGGTGGCGTTCGGTTTGCACGGACTGCGGTCTCTCTTGGAGGAGCTGGTGCCGCAGTTCCGCGCCCAGGCTGAAATTCTGATCGTGGACAAGGCTTATGGCGAGGCCGTGGAAACCGTGCAGGTTTTGCGACAAACAGGTGAAATCGACGTTCTGGTGTCCGCCGGTTCCAACGGCAGTTATTTGCGTGAGCATCTGGACCTGCCCGTGGTGCTGGTACATCCCGGTGGTTTCGACATTATGGGCAGTCTGGCCTCGGCACAGGCCGAGCGCAAAGCCGTGGTGACCTATGGCGAAATACCGCTTGAGTTGATGGAGTTTGTGCAGCGTTTTGATCTGCCCGTGGAGCTACGCAGCTATCGCAGCGGGGCCGATGCACGTAGCTGTGTTCAGGATTTGAAAGAGCTGGGTGTGGAGTGGGTGCTGGCACCCGGGCTGGTCGTGGATCTGGCGCGTGAGAACCAGATGGAAGGCGTGCTCCTGTATTCACAAGGAGCAGTGCGACAGGCTTTGGAGTCCGCTATCGAACTAGCCCGTGTTGCTCGCGCTGAAGCGGCTCGTCGGGATCGCTTGAATACGATTTTGGCGCAGTTGCGTGACGGTGTGGTGTCAGTCGATAGGGATGAGCGTATTGAAACCGTGAACCCGGCCATGGAAGCCTGGTTGGGTCAGCCTGCTCAGGCCATGATCGGGCGCCGCCTGGGGGCCTTGTATCCCGAGCTGGATCTGGCCGGCACACTGCGCAGTGTGGAAGTAGAGCTTGATACGGTGCAGCAGGTGGGAGGGCGCACGGCGATTGTGACCCGTATGCCGATTCTCGAGCAGGGGCGCCTGAGTGGGGCTGTGTTGATTTGTCAGGACCCGGCAGCCATTCAGCGGCTGGATCGCAGTTTGCGCTCACGTAGCCAGCAGACCGCGTCGCGGCATGCCCGTTATCAACTGGCCGACTTGATAGGGCAGAGTTCGGCCATGCGCACATTACGTGCTCAGGCCCAGGCTTGTGCACAAAGCACGGCCACGACCTTGATCATTGGCGAAAGCGGGACGGGCAAGGAGCTGCTGGCTCAGGGCATACACAGCGCCAGCGCCCGGCGTGGTCAACCGTTTGTGGCAGTCAACTGTGCCGCTTTTCCCGACAGCCTGCTGGAGAGCGAGCTGTTCGGTTATGTGGAAGGGGCATTTACGGGCTCGAGCCGGGGCGGCAAAGTGGGCCTGGTGGAAGCGGCTCATACCGGCACCTTGTTTCTGGATGAAATCGGGGAAATGCCTTTGCCTTTGCAAACTCGCTTGTTGCGTGTGTTGCAGGAGAAGGAAGTCTTGCGTATCGGGGCGATTGAGCCCACGCCGGTCGATGTGCGTGTGATTGCCGCGACGCATCGCGATTTGGCGGCGCAGGTGAAAGAAGGAGTGTTCCGCCAGGATTTGTTTTATCGCCTGAATATTCTGGTGCTGCGCTTGCCGCCTTTGCGGCTGCGCACCGACGATCTGCCGGAGCTGGTGGAGCATCTTTTGGGGAAAGTAGCCCAGCGTTTAGGCGGCGCGCTTACGTTGCAGCCAACGTGGCTGACGCAATTGTTGAAGCGGGGCCCTGATTACGCCTGGCCCGGTAATATCCGTGAGCTGGAAAACCTGATTGAGCGGCTGATGGTGCTGGGCTCTGTCCAGGGGGAGCAGGCGGTACAGCTGGAGGAAATCGCTCCGGAATTGCAGGCGACCGCCACAGAGAAGGCGGTGCCCGCGCTGCGTGAGCGGCAAGAGCGCAATGAACAGGAGCATGTGGCCCAGGTGCTGCAAGCATGCGGCGGTAATCGTGCTCTGGCTGCCCAGCAACTGGGGATCAGTCGCAGCACCTTGTGGCGTAAATTGCGCAAGAAGTGAGGCAGTGGCTGCCCGCCTGCTCAAGCCAGCCCGTGGGGGAAGGGGCTGTTGGTGGTCAGGGCTGCTCCTGATATTGAGCGAGTTTGCTCAACGCCATCAGTAATAGGCAGACCAGGATGCAGGCCAGCAGGTTATAGCTCATGCCTGCTACAAAGGCCGCCACATATTGTTCGGTCTGGGAGGAGGCAAGACCACCTGCGTTTCGGCCCGCAGTAAAGAGCAGGCCAACCACGGCCACCCCTAGCGCTGCCCCAACTTGCTGGATGCTGGAAATCACCCCGGATGCCATGCCTGCCTGAGCCGCTTTGACAAAACCCAGAACCAGATTCAGCAAAGGAGTCATGATCAGGCCTTGGCTGGCGCCCAGAAAAATCAGGACGGGAATCAGGTGAGCGGGTTCCATCCGGGCTCCTGTCCAGGCGACCTGAGCGATCAGCCAGGCAAAGGACAGCGTATAGCCAAGGGCACCGGCTGTAATCGCACGGGTGCCATAACGGGCGACCAGGCGTGGTGCACCCAGAGACGCAGTCACAAAGCCTGCGCTGGCGGGCGCGAAAATACTGCCCGCCTGAAACGGACTCAGACCCAGGCCGCTTTGCAACAAAAGGGCAAAGCAGAGAAAGAACGAGCTGGCCGTGGAATACACCAGCAGGACCAGTAAAGCGCCTAAGGCAAAGCGTGGCTGGGCCAGCAGTTGCATATCCACCAGGGGCGACTGCCCCGTCTGTCGGCGTTTTTCCTGCTGTTTGTAGAAAGCCAGAAGCAAAAGTCCGGAGGCCGCCAGGGCGGCCAGGCTGGATGGGGGCCAGCCGTGCTCTGAGCTTTGGATAAGGGGGATCAGCAGCAGGCTCAGGGCAAGACTGATGAGAACCACACCCGTGCTGTCCAGCCCCTGGCCCTGGGGCGCACGGGTTTCGGGAATGTAGCGAGCCGCCCCAATCGCCAGCAGACCCACAGGCAGGTTGATCAGAAAGATGCTGCGCCAGCCCAGATCAAACAGGTTGAAATGAACCAGCCATCCTCCCAGCACCTGTCCCGCAATCGCGGCCAGACCCAATGTCATTCCCAACAGACCAAAGGCGCGACGGCTGTTATCACCGTCAAAGTTGACCCGGATGGACGCGTAGACCTGGGGAAAAAGTAGAGCAGCGGCCAGACCCTGCAGCACCCTGGCCAGGATCAGCAAGAAAGCGCTGGGTGCCAGCCCGCATAGTGCCGAGGCTAATGTGAAACCGGCCATGCCAATCTGAAAGAGCCTGCGCCGACCCCATAAATCGCCCAGCCGCCCGCCAGTGATCAGCAGCACCCCAAAGGCCAGTTCATAGCCCGCCACAATAAAACCGATCTGACTAAAGCTTGCTCCCAGCCTGCTTTGCATGTCCGGGACAGCCACATTGACCACGAACAAATCAAAAATGGTTACAAAACCAGCTAGAAGTAAAACGGACAAGCCTAGCCAGGGCGGTGTGTCGGGCGTCGGCGGGGGTGGGGTTTGGCAATAAGAGTTCGAGTTCATGATGCTTGTCTGAATTGAAAACCCGTGTATTCTTGAACTCTTTTTAAACAATTACAATTTAACTGTTTATGCTATTACTTAAAGCAATGGGGTGCTGATTGATGAGGACGCTGGAGCGAACACGCCCGGAGCTGTCTGCCTTTTTGCGCGCATGCCGTGAACGTCTTTTGCCGGAGGAGGTGGGCTTGCCCAGTGGCGGACGGCGCCGCACTCCGGGCTTGCGGCGCGAGGAGGTGGCGGCTTTGGCGGGAGTGGGGCTGACCTGGTACACCTGGTTGGAGCAAGGGCGTGATATTGGCGTATCGGCCAGCTTTCTGGACAATTTGGCCCGTGTTCTGAAACTGGATGCGGCCGAACGCAGACACTTGTTCTTGCTGGCGCATGAGCGCCTGCCTGCCGAGCCAGGAATTACCTGGTGTGTCTTGCCGCCCTTGGTGCGACGCTTGATGCACGACTTGCCGCATCCGGCTTTTGTCTTGAATTTACGCTGGGATGTTCTGGGCTTTAATGCCTTGGCGGATGATCTGCTGGGCTTGGGGGCATATCCAGATGGGCAGCGCAATCTTCTGTGGCAGATGTTTACGAATCCCGCTTTGCACACCCGCTTTGTCCCTTGGGAATCGCAGGCGCTGGAGATGTTGACCAGTTTTCGTCGCGACTTTGCTCGGGCCACAGACGGAACGGATATTCATGAACTGGCCAATGAGCTCAAACGCGTATCACCGGAGTTCAAGCAGTGGTGGGAGCAACATGATGTGCATTCACCTTGCGGCGCGTTACGCACCGTGCTTGTAGATGGGGAGTTGCGCGAGTTTGAGCAGACCTCGCTCATCATTGATGAGAGTCGTCATTTGCGTATGGTGGTGTATGTGCCGTCTGTGCAGGAAGATTCAGACGACGGGAGCGGCCAGCCTAGGGTTGGATAGGCTTGTGCCGTGTTCCAGTGCACTGGTTCCAGGCGCGAAGTATCGAGCAGCAGGCATCAGTGATAAGGCGACAGGCAAAAAAAATCCCCGCCGATACGGGCGGGGATTGCAGACACTGGCGGTTTAATTAACCCAGCAGGTCTTTCACACCGTCACGTTCTTCCAGCAGTTCGTTCAAGGTGTGGTCCATGCGCTCACGCGAGAAGGCGTCAATTTCCAGGCCTTCCACACGTTTGTACTCGCCGTTTTCGGTGGTGACGGGCACGCCGTAAACGATGCCTTCAGGAATGCCGTAGGAGCCGTCCGAAGGAACGCCCATGGTGACCCATTTGCCGTTCGAGCCCAATACCCAGTCACGCACGTGGTCGATGGCGGCATTGGCAGCCGAAGCCGCCGAGGACAGACCACGGGCTTCGATGATGGCGGCGCCACGTTTGCCCACGGTGGGGATGAAGGTGTCGCGGTTCCAGGCCTGATCGTTGATGATGGCGTCGATCTTCTCACCGTTCACCGTCGCGAAACGGGTGTCAGGGTACATCGTGGGCGAGTGGTTGCCCCAAACGATCAGGTTCTCGATGTCAGCAACGGGCTTGCCGGACTTGGCGGCCAGTTGCGACAGGGCGCGGTTGTGGTCCAGGCGCAGCATGGCGGTGAAGTTCTTGGCTGGCAGATCAGGAGCCGATTTCATGGCGATGTAGGCGTTGGTGTTGGCAGGGTTGCCCACCACCAGAACCTTGACGTCGCGGCTGGCAACTTTGTTCAGGGCGCGACCTTGTGCGGTGAAGATCTGGGCATTGAAGGCCAGCAGGTCTTTACGCTCCATGCCGGGGCCACGTGGACGGGCGCCGACCAGCAGGGCGATATCAACATCTTTGAATGCGCTTTCAGGGTCGCTGTGGGCGGACATGCCTTGCAGCAGGGGGAACGCGCAGTCGTCCAGTTCCATCATGACGCCCTTCAGGGCCTTTTGGGCTTTCTCGTCGGGTAGCTCCAGCAACTGCAGGATCACAGGCTGGTCTTTGCCCAGCATTTCGCCAGAAGCGATGCGAAACAGCAGGGCGTAGCCAATCTGGCCAGCAGCGCCGGTAACGGCGACGCGCATTGCGGGTTTGGACATGAGAGTATGACTCCGTTTTTGGGTTTGAAGACGGTGACGAAAAACACAGTTTAAATCTTTTGCGAGCCGGCGGCCGGCTTGGGAAACGGTTTTTCGCAAGAGGAATAGTCTCTTTTTTCACTGCGCAGACTAGACCAAAACGATAAGGACGTCAAACGTCTTATATCTTATATAAGACATAAGAGCGTTAGACATTCGAGGCCGGTCATGCGAAAATTAGCGCACTGTCTATTTTATGAACAAATGCGTGTTCCCCGCTGTATTTATCGCGCATTTTTTATGAGCCCCATGTCTGAGAACGTGCCGCCGCTACGCACCCAGGAAATCGAAAAATCCGCTCCTAGCGCGGCCTATAGCCCTCTGTATCAACAGATCAAGGCTTTGCTGCTGCAGGGGCTGGATCGTGGCGAGTGGAAGCCTGGCGAGGCCATTCCCAGTGAGCTGGAACTGGCCGCACGTTTTCAGGTCAGCCAGGGGACGGTGCGCAAGGCTATCGATGAGCTGGCCGCCGAGAATCTTCTGATCCGCCGTCAAGGAAAAGGCACGTTTGTAGCCACCCACCACGAGGCGCGGGTGCGTTTTCGGTTTTTGCGTCTGGCCCCCGATGACGGCAAGCCGGTCGCCTCACAAAGTCGAATCATCGATGTTCGTCGCATGAAGGCTCCCACGGATGTCGCGGTGCTGCTCGATTTGCGCACGTCCGACATGGTGGTGAACTTGCGCCGGGTCCTCTCCTTTGATCAGGTTCCCACCATTTATGACGATATCTGGTTGCCCGGCTCGGTGTTCAAGGGCCTGACCCTGGACGCCGTCGAGCAGAACAAGGGCCCGATGTATGCCTGGTTCGAGAGCAAGTTTGGCGTGAGCATGGTGCGTGCCGATGAAAAGATTGGCGCGGTCAGCGCCACCGAAGAGGCTGCCTCGGTTCTGCAGGTGGCCGCCGGCTCCCCGCTTTTGTATGTAGAGCGTGTGTCCTACACCTATGGTGACCGACCGATGGAGTTGCGCCGGGGTTTATACCTGACTGAGCGCTTCCATTACCGAAACACACTCAGCTAGTACGGCGGCATACGGTATTTGATACTGCATCGTCGTGTCAAATAGGTGAAAATACCAAGGTTAAAAATTTTATGACTTTTTTTTATCTACTTCGAGGCCATCATGTCTGATACCGCACCCAAGCAGCGTCCGCAGTATCGCAATATCAGCGTGCCGCAGATATTGAGCTACCGCTTGCCCCTGGCCGCAAAATCGTCGATTTTGCATCGTGTCAGCGGCGCATTGCTGTTTCTTTGCCTGCCGCTCGTTCTATTGCCACTGTTCTCTTTGAGCGTGAGCTCTCCAGAGTCCTTCGAGACCATGCGCAGCTATGTCGACAACCCTGTCTGTAAGCTGATTCTTCTGGTGCTGATCTGGGGCTATCTGCACCACTTCTGTGCCGGCATCCGCTATCTGGCACTGGACCTGCACCTGGGTAATGACAAAGAGTCCGCCAAGAAATCGGCCGGCATGGTGTTTGGGGTCAGCCTGGCGCTGACTGTTGTGTTTGGTTTGAAACTGTTTGGGGTGTGGTAATGGCTAATCGTGAGCGCATTGGCGCAAACCGCCTGGTAGTGGGTGCCCACTACGGTACCTTGGACTTTCTGGCACAGCGGGTGACTGCAGTCATCATGGCCATCTACACCTTGGTCATCATTGGCGGCATCCTGTTTAGCAGTGAACTGAATTTCGAGACCTGGCGCGGCCTGTTCTCGTTCACGGTCGGCTCCCTGCCTCTGGGTCAGTTGCTGGCAACCCTGTTTTTCCTGTCGTTGTCCTGGCACGCCTGGATCGGTGTGCGTGACATCTGGATGGACTACGTCAAGCCCGCTGGCCTGCGCTTGTTCCTGCAAGTGTTGACCTTGCTGTGGCTGGTGGCCAGTGTCGTCTTTTTTGCAAAAATTATCTGGAGTCTCTAAACCGTGGCTTCCATCACAAAATCTTTGCCCCGCCGTCAGTTTGACGTAGTGGTGGTCGGTGCCGGTGGCGCCGGTATGCGTTGTTCCCTGCAATTGGCTCAGGCCGGCTTGTCCGTGGCTGTGCTCAGCAAGGTGTTCCCAACCCGCTCCCACACGGTGGCCGCCCAAGGTGGCGTCAGTGCCTCCCTGGGTAACATGAGCGAGGACCATTGGTACTGGCACATGTACGACACCGTCAAGGGTTCGGACTGGCTGGGTGACCAGGACGCCATCGAATTCATGTGCCGTGAAGCGCCGCACGCAGTGTACGAGCTCGAGCACTTTGGCATGCCTTTTGACCGCAACCAGGACGGTACGATTTACCAGCGTCCATTTGGTGGTCACACCGCCAACTTTGGTGAAAAACCTGTCCAGCGCGCCTGTGCGGCAGCTGACCGTACCGGTCACGCCATGTTGCACACGCTGTACCAGCGTAACGTTGCTGCCCGCACCCAGTTCTTCGTGGAGTGGATGGCACTGGATCTGCTGCGTAACGAAGCGGGCGACGTCCTGGGCGTGACTGCCCTGGAAATGGAAACCGGCGAAATCTACGTTCTGGAAGGCAAGCGCGTGGTGCTGGCTACCGGCGGTGCTGGCCGTATCTGGGCTGCGTCCACCAACGCCTTCATCAACACGGGTGACGGTCTGGGTATGGCCGCTCGTGCAGGTCTGCCTTTGCAGGACATGGAGTTCTGGCAATTCCACCCCACCGGCGTGGCCGGTGCCGGCGTGCTGATTACCGAGGGCGTGCGCGGTGAAGGCGGTATCCTGTTGAACAAGGACGGCGAGCGCTTCATGGAGCGTTACGCTCCCACCCTGAAAGATCTGGCCCCTCGTGACTTCGTGTCCCGTTCCATGGACCAGGAAATCAAGGAAGGTCGCGGTTGTGGCGACGGCAGCTACGTGGTGCTGAAGCTGGATCACCTGGGTGCCGACGTCATCAAGAAACGTCTGCCCTCGATTCGCGAGATCGCCATCAAGTTCGGTAACGTCGACCCGATCAAGGACCCGATCCCCGTGGTTCCCACCATCCACTACCAGATGGGCGGTATCCCCACGAACTACTACGGTCAGGTGGTGACGCAAACCCCGACCGGCGAGAGCAAGATCGTCAACGGTCTGTACGCGATCGGTGAGTGTGCGGCCACGTCCGTACACGGTGCCAACCGTCTGGGTACAAACTCGCTGCTGGACCTGATCGTGTTCGGTCGCGCTGCCGGCAACCACATTGTGGACTCGCACCCCGAGAAAGATCACGCTCACCAGGAAATCAACGAGTCCTCCATCGAGTTCTCGCTGGACCGCGTCAATCGTCTGGAGTCCCGTACCTCGGGCGAAAAGGCTCAGGATGTGGGCAACAAGATTCGCGTGGCCATGCAGGCTCACTGTGGCGTGTTCCGTACCCTGGATCTGCTGCACAAGGGCGTCGACCAGATCGAATCCCTGGTTCCCGAAGTCAAGGATATTTACTTCAAAGACAAGTCCAAAGTCTTCAATACCGCCCGTATTGAGGCGCTGGAAGTGGCCAACATGATCGAAGTGGCTCGTGCCACGACCAAGTCGGCCGCCAATCGTACGGAAAGTCGCGGCGCTCATGCCCTGAACGACCACCCGGAGCGTGACGACGAGAACTGGCTGCGTCACACCTTGTGGTTCTCGGAAGGCAGCCGTCTGGAGTACAAGCCTGTCCAGATGAAACCGCTGACAGCCGAAACGATTCCGCCCAAGGCCCGGACTTTCTAAGCAGGATACTGACATGAGCCAAAAACGTAAGGTCAAATTTGAAATCTACCGCTACGATCCTGACAAGGACGAGCGTCCCTACATGCAAAAGATCGAAGTCGAGTTGGAACCTACCGACAAGATGCTGCTCGATGCGATCTTGCGCATTAAGAACGATATGGACGACAGCCTGGCGTTGCGTCGTTCCTGCCGCGAAGGTGTGTGCGGTTCCGATGCCATGAACATCAATGGCAAGAACGGTCTGGCCTGCACGACCAATATGCGCGACCTGAAAGAACCTGTGGTCCTGCGCCCATTGCCAGGTCTGCCGGTTATCCGTGACCTGATCGTGGACATGACCCACTTCTTCGATCAGTACCATTCGGTCAAGCCCTTCCTGATCAACGATGCGCCTCCTCCTGAGAAAGAGCGTCTGCAAACGCCTGAAGCTCGTGAGGAACTCGATGGTCTGTACGAGTGCATTCTGTGTGCCTGCTGCTCGACCTCTTGCCCCTCGTTCTGGTGGAACCCCGACAAGTTCGTCGGTCCTGCCGGTTTGTTGCAAGCCTATCGTTTCATTGCCGACTCGCGTGACGAGGCTACTGGCGAGCGTCTGGATAATCTGGAAGATCCTTACCGCTTGTTCCGTTGCCACACGATCATGAACTGTACGGATGTCTGTCCAAAAGGACTGAATCCCTCGCATGCCATCGGCAAGATCAAAGAAATGCTGGTGCGTCGCAGTATCTAAAAAGGTGGGTATGTACCGATGAGAACATTGACGGAATTGGAGCGTGCGCGTCTGCGTTGGCGTGCGCGCCGGGGCTTGCTTGAAAACGACTTGATGATCACCCGTTTTCTGGATCAATACGAAAACGAGCTGACTGATCAGGACGTCTCGGCCCTGACCCGTTTGTTCGAAATGGACGATACAGTTTTGCTGGATGTCCTTCTGGCTCGCTCCGAGCCGGAAGGGCAATACGCCACCCCGGACATTCAGCGACTAGTAGACATTATGCGAAAGCTATAACCATTGAGGAAAAAAGTGATGGAATTGTCAGAAAAAAAAGCCACGCTATCCTTCTCCGACGGTAGCCCTTCGGTTGAGTTCCCTGTACACAAGGGCACCGTAGGTCCGGACGTGATCGATATCCGTAAGCTCTACGGTCAGACAGGTATGTTTACCTATGACCCCGGCTTTATGGCGACGGCGGCGTGCGAATCGGGCATCACCTACATCGACGGCGACAAGGGCCAGTTGATGTACCGTGGTTACCCTATCGACCAGTTGGCACAAAAGTGCGATTTCATGGATGTGTGCTACCTGATCCTGAACGGCGAGCTGCCTAACGCCGAGCAGAAACAGGAGTTCGACTCCCTGGTGACGAACCACACCATGGTTCAGGAACAGATGCAGCACTTCCTGCGCGGCTTCCGTCCGGACGCTCACCCCATGGCAATACTGACTGGCCTGGTCGGTGCCTTGTCGGCGTTCTACCATGATTCCACGGACATCACGAATCCTCATCACCGCCATGTGTCGGCTATTCGCTTGATCGCCAAGCTGCCAACGCTGGTTGCGATGGCGTACAAGTATTCTTTGGGACAGCCATTCATCTATCCCAAGAATGATTTGTCCTACACCGGCAACTTCTTGCGCATGATGTTCGCCACCCCTTGCGAAGACTACAAGGTCAACGAAGTGGTTGAGCGCGCTTTGGATCGCATCTTCATCCTGCATGCAGATCACGAGCAGAACGCCTCGACTTCCACCGTTCGTCTGTGCGGCTCGTCGGGTACCAATCCTTTCGCTGCGATCGCTGCGGGCGTTGCCTGCTTGTGGGGTCCTGCTCACGGTGGTGCAAACGAAGCGTGCCTGAACATGCTGGAAGAGTTGCAAGCCAACGGCGGCATCGACAAGGTTGGCGAGTTCATGGAGAAGGTCAAGGACAAGAACTCGGGCGTGCGCCTGATGGGTTTTGGTCACCGTGTCTACAAGAACTACGATCCACGCGCCAAGCTGATGCAGGAAACCTGCAAGGAAGTTCTGGAAGCCCTGGGCCTGGAGAACGATCCTCTGTTCAAACTGGCCATGGAACTGGAGCGCATCGCTCTGGAAGATCCTTACTTTGTCGAGCGCAAACTGTACCCCAACGTGGACTTCTACTCGGGTATCGTTCAGCGTGCTATTGGCATTCCAACCTCCCTGTTTACCGCTATCTTCGCCCTGGCTCGTACCGTAGGCTGGATTGCGCAGTGGAACGAAATGCTGTCCGATCCTGATTACAAGATCGGCCGTCCACGTCAGTTGTATGTGGGCCCAACCCAGCGCGATGTACCTGCTCAGCGTTAATTCTTGCGGGACCGGGTACCTGGGGCTTGCCCCGGGTGTAGATCTGGCCCGCAGCGCTATTGGGCAGTGACCATAGCGAGAACGCTAAGTGCACCACATGGTGCACTTTTTTTTTGCTTTTTTCCTTTGTAAACAGTCCGATTTCAGACGCGCGAGTGGGTACGGGTGCGTGAGTCAGCTGTACTCACGGTGGAGAGAGAGGGTTACTAAAGCGAAAGATGCGTTGCTCACGTGCTTTGTTTTCTTCTGACAGCCGGACTTTTGCCTGGACGTGATCAAGGTGATGGCCAATCAGCTCGCGTGCCCGGTCTGCGTCCCCGTTCAGAATCGCCTTCATCACTCCCTCATGCTGTTCAGTCAGAATCTCGACTTCACGGGCATTGTCGAACTCGAACATGGCCCGTCGGTTCTCTTTCACTGTCGAGAACACCAGCTGGAATAAACCGTTCATCAGTTGCAGCAGTACGACATTATGCGAGGCCATGGCAATGGCCAGATGAAATTGCGCGTCGGCGCGCGCCGAGAGATCTGCATCCTGATTCTGCTGGTGACGGACCATGACCTGAAAACAGTGCTCAATGCGCTTTTTGTCCGCCTCTGTCGCCCGGTGCGCTGCATGCCAGGCCGTGCTGGCCTCCAGGGCGCGGCGCGCCTCCAGGACATCGTAGCGGTACAGCGGGTCTTCATGGATCAACTCTTCCAGGGGCGCAATGCTTTGGGCCGGCCAGTTCATCAGATCGCTATCCTGAACGTAGGTACCGCCGCCGCGGCGGGTCACCAGCAGGCCTTCAGAGCACAGGGAGCGCAAGGCTTCCCGTATGGGCACGCGCGAGACCTCCAGTTGCTCGGCCAATTGACGCTCGGAGGGGATGCGGTCCCCCGGCTGCAAATGTTTCTCCTGAATCAGCTGACGAATTTTCTCTGCAACCTGGTCTGACAGGCGCGAGCGGGATTGCTTGGTCATGGGAGAGGCTTTCTCGGATATTGGTATTACCACTTTATTTGATTTCACAGGATTTTGGTGAGGGTAGGGGCCAAACTAGTCAGGGTTTGTGCTGGTAATACAAAGGTGGTAATACCGCTATGATGCTCAAAAATACAAAATGGGAAGCGGCCTTTCTGCCCGAAGATCTGTTTCATGCTGGTCTTTTGTCCTTTAACAGAAGTGCTTCCTGCGTACATGTAGTCACACAAAGGAGAATCCGGGATGAGTCTTTTATACACCTTGTTGGCCCTGACGCCATTGCTGGTCGTCTTTCTATTGATGGTGGTGATGGGACGATCAGCCAAGTTGTCGATGGGGGCCGCTTATCTGGTGACGGTTCTACTTGCCTTGTTTGTCTGGGGTAGCCAGACCGCGGTGATTGCAGCCGCTACCGTCAACGGGATTGTGACCGCCTTGACCTTGCTGTTCATTGTATTTGGAGCTGTTCTGCTTTTGAATACGCTCAAGGTGGGCGGTGCCTTGAAAGCGATTCGGCAGGGCTTTATGGATGTGTCGCCCGACCGTCGCATTCAGGTCATTATTGTGGCCTGGCTGTTTGGCTCCCTGATCGAAGGCTCCTCTGGGTTTGGCACGCCATCCGCGGTAGGGGCGCCCTTACTGCTGGCGCTGGGCTTTCCGGCCATGGCTGCCGTCATGTCCGTACTCATCATTCAGTCCACGCCGGTGTCCTTTGGCGCAGTCGGCACGCCTATGCTGGTCGGCGTGCGTTCGGGCATTGATAACAAAGCTGACGTGGCCGCTGCCATTGCGCCCATGCAGCCGATGGAGTATTTGCAGCAGATTGTCGAGAATGTGGCTCTGATCCATGCTCTGACCGGTTTTGTGATTCCCTTGTTGCTCTGCGGTCTGCTGACCCGTTTCTTTGGTGAGCGCCGCTCCTTTGCCGAAGGGCTGGGTGCATGGAAGTTTGCTCTGTTTGCGGGTCTGGCCTTCACGGTTCCTTATTATTTGATCGCCGTCATTCTGGGGCCCGAGTTTCCGTCGATGTTGGGCGCGATGGTGGGACTGGTGCTGAGCGTGACAGCGGCGCGGAAAGGATGGTTTGCGCCACGTAAGACATTTGATTTTCCCGATCGCAGTCAATGGCCCTCTCATTGGCTGGGCACGGTTGCCATGGACAATACGGAGGCGCCGCAACGATTTTCCGTTTTGAGGGCGTTCTCGCCCTATGTGCTGGTGGTCTTGCTGCTGATCGTTACCCGCACTTTTCCTGCCGTTAAGGCCTGGCTTACCGGTCCGTCCGCGACCATCAGAATTGAAGGCATTTTCGGCACGGGTATTTCCACATCGGCGCAATTGTTGTTCTCACCGGGGGCAATCCTGATTGTGGTGTCCTTGGCATGTATCGCCATCTTCCGCATGAGTGGCCAGCAGTACGTGGTGGGGGTCAAAGACTCGCTGCGCACCATGGGTAGTGCAGCGCCTGCCTTGTTGCTGGCCGTGCCTATGGTTCAGGTGTTCATCAACTCGGCTGCGGCAGATGGTTCTATCGCCAGCATGCCTCTGGTGCTGGCGCAAGGAGCGGCCACCGCGGTAGGGCATGCATGGCCCAGTGTTTCGCCCTGGGTGGGCAGCTTGGGCGCATTTATTGCAGGCTCCAATACCGTGAGCAACATGATGTTCTCCTACTTCCAGTTCTCTACGGCACAGCAGATTGGTTTGAATATCGACCAGTCCGCTGTTGTGGTTGCATTGCAGGCAGTCGGTGGGGCCGCCGGGAACATGATTTGTGTTCATAACGTGGTCGCCGCCGGGGCGGTAGTCGGCATGCTGGGCCGTGAGGGGGAAATTGTCCGCAAGACCCTGATCCCCATGGTGTATTACGTCATTCAGGCAGGGCTGATTGGCCAGGCCTTGATTACCGGGGCGATGGGTTGGTGGATTGCCGCTGCCATTTTCCTGGCACTGACCATTGGTGGCTTGAGTTTGTCTCGTGGACGGCAGATGACTCCTGCTATGGCTTGAGAGCTCTGTCCTCCCCCCCTCTGGGGGGGGGCAGGGCGGCAGCACGGTAAGTCCCTTTGAGTGGGGAGCGGCATTTTTTGTTGCGTGCCGTGTCTTTTGAAGCAGTGGATGAATTGCCTGCAGACACGGGTTTCTGGCCTAGCCTGTAGGCCTTGTTGAGGACAACGTCTGTTTTGATCGTTTTCAGTCCAGCGACACTCCAAAAAAAACCGGATGCGGCTTAAAGCGGCATCCGGTTTTCAGTTAGCTAAACAGGTTTAGCTGTTTTGCTGAGCTTCTTGCTGAGCATCTACAACAGCCAGAGCGGTCATGTTGATGATGCGACGCACCGTGGCGCTGGTGGTCAGGATGTGGATGGGGCGAGCCGCACCCAGCAGGATGGGGCCCATGGCCACACCGTTGCTGCCTGTCATCTTCAGCATGTTGTACGTGATGTTGCCGGCGTCCAGGTTAGGAGTGATCAGCAAGTTGGCCGAACCGCGCAGCGTGCTGTCGGGGAAGGCTTTCAGGCGGATCTTCTCGGACAGGGCGGAGTCAGCGTGCATTTCGCCGTCCACTTCCAGGTCAGGAGCGCGTTCAGCCAGGATCTGACGAGCCTTGGCCATCTTGCGCGAGGACTCGGTCTGGCGGCTGCCAAAGTTCGAGTGCGACAAGAGGGCAACGCGTGGCACTACGCCAAAACGACGAACTTCCTCGGCGGCCTGGATCGTCATGTCGGCGACCTGTTCGGCGGTGGGGTTCTCGTTGACGTGGGTGTCGCACACAAACAGAGTCTGTGTCGGCAGCATCAGCACATTCATGGCGGCAAAAGTCTGGGCTTCTTTCTTCAGGCCAATGACTTGCTCGACATAATTGAGCTGACTGTCGTAGTTGCTGGCCACACCGCAGATCATGCCGTCCGCGTCGCCCCGTTGCAGCAGCATCACGCCGATCAGCGAGTTGTGCTTGCGGATCATGGCTTTGGCGATGTCCGGCGTGACGCCTTCACGTGCCTTGAGCTTGTAGTAGGCGGTCCAGGTTTCGGTGAAGCGATCGTCGTCTTCAGGATCAACGATTTGCACGTTCTTGCCGGCTTCCAGACGCAGACCCGCTTTCTTGACGCGCATGTCGATGACGCTGGGGCGGCCAACCAGAATAGGCTGAGCCAGCTTTTCGTCCACCACGGTTTGGACAGCACGCAGGACGCGCTCGTCTTCACCGTCAGCGTAAATGATGCGCTTGGGTGCAGCCTTGGCCTGCATGTACAACGGACGCATCAGCGGGCCGGTGTGGTAGGTCATGGCGATCAGCTTCTGACGGTAGGCGTCCATGTCTTCGATGGGGCGGGCGGCAACGCCAGAATCCATCGCAGCCTGGGCCACGGCCGGAGCGATTTGAACAATCAGGCGGGAGTCAAACGGCTTGGGAATGATGTACTCAGGCCCGAAGCGCAGATCTTCGCCGCCATACGCGGTGGCCATGTCGTCGCTTTGCTCGACCTGGGCCAGTTCGGCAATGGCTTTCACGCAAGCCAGCTTCATCTCTTCGTTGATCACGCTGGCACCAACGTCCAGGGCGCCACGGAAGATGAAGGGGAAGCACAATACGTTGTTGACCTGGTTCGGGTAGTCCGAGCGGCCGGTGGCGATGATGCAGTCAGGGCGGGCAGCCTTGGCCACTTCAGGGCGGATCTCGGGCTCGGGGTTGGCCAGCGCCAGAATCAGGGGCTTGTCGGCCATGGTCTTGACCATGTCGGCAGACAGTACGCCAGGGGCCGAGCAACCCAGGAACACGTCAGCGCCCACCATGGCGTCAGCCAGTGTGCGGGCGTCGGTTTCCTGAGCGTAGCGAGCCTTGTTGGGCTCCATGTTCTCGTCACGACCTTTCCAGATGATGCCGCGCGAGTCAGCTACGAAGATGTTGCTCAGCTTCACGCCCAGGGCAACCAGCAAGTCCAGGCAGGCAATGGCGGCAGCGCCCGCGCCCGAACAAACCAGCTTGATGTCGGCGATGTTCTTGTTGACGACTTTCAGGCCGTTCAGAACAGCGGAGGACGAAATGATGGCAGTGCCGTGCTGGTCATCATGGAACACGGGGATGCTCATGCGCTCGCGCAGCTTCTTTTCAATATAGAAGCACTCGGGGGCCTTGATGTCTTCCAGGTTCACCCCACCCAAAGTGGGTTCCAGCGCAGCAATGATGTCGACCAGCTTGTCGGGATCAGTTTCGTTCAATTCGATATCGAATACATCGATGCCAGCGAATTTCTTGAACAGGCAGCCTTTGCCTTCCATGACGGGCTTGGCGGCCAGAGGGCCGATATTGCCCAGGCCCAGTACCGCCGTCCCGTTAGTGACCACGGCGACCAGGTTGGCGCGCGAGGTGTACTTGGCGGCGGCTTCTTCGCCTTCGGCGTGGATGGCCATGCAAGCAGATGCGACGCCGGGGGAGTAGGCTAGCGAGAGGTCATCTTGATTGGCTAGGGTCTTGGTAGGGACCACCGAGATTTTCCCGGGAGTGGGATACGCGTGATAGTCCAGCGCAAGTTTGGCCAGATCGGCGTTGGCATCCATTTTGGTAAAGCTCCTGATAGGATTTTCTAGTGTAAAAGTGAATCTAATTTATAAGAAATACAGACACCAGGTAGGTGCTGATTTGTTATAGGCAGCATATGTCATGGCAACGCTTGTTGCCTGCCTCAAGGTGACCAAGGGCAGGCTGGGCTCGGTTTGGTGGAAAAGAGGCCGGCGACGCGCGTACTTGCTGCACCCGTTTAGCATATCGGAATTTTTCCATCATGTGGGGCAGGCAAGGGGCGTCAATCATGATTTGGCGCGCTTCTTTTGTAAGAATCCGTCCGCGTGATAGATCGATGTGTTTGTTAATGCCAACGGTCTGGTGCAGTCCCCAAGCATTTTAGATGTCATTAATTGCGCCTTTTGTGTGCGGCGTTATACTAGATCAATACGGCTTGTATAAGGCGTCCCACGTTGCCTTCTGCTCCTGCTATCCGCTAACCGGCGAGGTCCGTGTCGCGGAAGGTTTTCCTGCATCTCAACACGAGTGAAACACTCGGATAGGTGAAGCGTAATAATGTCATCGCAAAAAGAACTGCTCAGTAACTCTTATCTGTTCGGGAGCAATGCTCCTTACGTCGAAGAACTCTACGAGTCCTACCTCGACAATCCGGGCTCCGTCGCCGACCAATGGCGCGAGTACTTCGATCAACTGCAGCATCAGCCAGCTACTGACGGCCGCGACAGCACCCGCGATCAAGCGCACGCGCCTATCGTCGAGTCCTTCGCGCAACGTGCCAAAGCCAATGCCTTCCTGACCAGCGCGCAGGCACCGGATCTGACCGTTGCCATGAAGCAAGTGTCCATCCAGTCCATGATCGCGGCTTATCGCTCCCTGGGCGCACGCATTGCTGATCTGGACCCCCTGAAGCGTTCGGAACGTCCCAACATTCCCGAGCTGGACCCCGCTTTTTACGGCTTGACCGAAGCGGATCTGGATCAGGTCTACTCCGCCACCAACACCTACTTCACCAAAGCCGACACCATGACGCTGCGCGACATGCTCAAGGCCTTGCGTGATACGTATTCCCGTTCGGTGGGCGCAGAATTCATGTATATCTCCGACCCGGTCGTCAAGCGCTGGATTCAGCAGCGTCTGGAGTCGGTGCACGGCACAGGTTCTTTCAGCGTTGAGCAAAAACGCAACATCTTGCAGCAGTTGACCGAAGCCGAAGGCCTGGAGCGCTTCCTGCACACCAAATACGTCGGCCAGAAACGCTTCTCCCTGGAAGGTGGCGAGAGCTTCATCGCATGTATGGATGAAGTCATCAATCACGCAGGCGAGAACGGCGTTCAGGAAATCATCGTGGGCATGGCCCACCGTGGTCGTCTGAACATGCTGGTCAACATCATGGGCAAGATGCCCGGCGACCTGTTTGCCGAATTTGAAGGTCGTCACGCTGAAGGTCTGACCGACGGCGACGTGAAATACCACAACGGTTTCTCCAGCGACCTGTCCACCCGCGGCGGTCCAGTACACCTGTCTCTGGCTTTTAACCCCTCTCACCTGGAAATTGTTAATCCCGTGGTCGAGGGCTCGGTGCGCGCACGTCAGGATCGTCGCAGCGACGAGGACGGCAGTCAGGTTCTGCCCGTACTGGTTCACGGTGATGCGGCGTTTGCCGGTCAGGGCGTTGTCATGGAAACACTGAACCTGGCCCAGACCCGTGGTTACGGTACCGGTGGCACCCTGCACATCGTTATTAACAACCAGATTGGTTTCACGACGTCTGACCCACGCGATACACGCTCCACACTGTATTGCACCGACGTGGTCAAGATGATTGAGGCCCCTGTTTTCCACGTTAACGGTGATGACCCCGAAGCCGTGGTGTTCGTCACTCAGCTGGCACTGGATTTCCGTCGCGAGTTCAAGCACGACGTGGTGATTGACATCGTTTGCTTCCGCAAACTGGGTCACAACGAGCAAGATACGCCCTCGATGACCCAGCCGCTGATGTACAAGAAAATTGGTCAGCACAATGGCACGCGCAAGCTGTACGCTGACAAGCTGGTTGCGCAGGGTGTGTTGTCCGAGAACGAGCCCGAAGATCTGGTTAAAGCCTACCGTCAATTGATGGAAGACGGCAAACGGACGGTGGAACCGGTTCTGACCGATTACAAGAACAAGTACGCTACGGACTGGTCTGCATTCTTGGGCGCAAAATGGACAGACCATGCGGATACCGCACTGCCCATGTCCGAGCTGACCCGCATCGGCGAAAAACTGACCACCGTGCCCGAGGGCTTTACCGTTCACCCGCTGGTCAACCGCATGCTGAACGACCGTCGTGCCATGGCACGGGGCGAGGCACAGGTTGACTGGGGCATGGGCGAACACTTGGCCTTTGCCACCCTGGTCAACAATGGCTATGCCATCCGTATCACCGGTCAGGACTCGGGTCGTGGCACGTTCACGCACCGTCACGCCGTGCTGCACGATCAAAAACGTGAGCGCTGGAACGACGGCACCTATATTCCTTTGCAGAATGTCTCCGAGGGCCAGGCGTCCTTTACGGTGATCGACTCGGTTCTGTCCGAAGAAGCCGTGTTGGCGTTTGAGTATGGCTATGCTTCGGCAGAACCCAATATCCTGACCATCTGGGAAGCCCAGTTCGGTGACTTCGCCAACGGCGCTCAGGTAGTGATCGACCAGTTCATTACCTCGGGTGAAGCCAAGTGGGGGCGTCATTGCGGTCTGACCTTGATGTTGCCACACGGTTATGAAGGTCAGGGTCCGGAGCACTCTTCGGCTCGTATCGAGCGCTTCCTGCAACTGTGTGCAGACAACAATATTCAGGTTGTCCAGCCTACCAATGGCGCCCAGATCTTCCACGTTCTGCGTCGTCAGATGATTCGTCCTTTCCGCAAGCCCTTGGTCATCATGACGCCCAAGTCCTTGCTGCGTAACAAAGACGCCACGTCGCCACTGAGCGATCTGGCTGAAGGCCACTTCATGCCTGTGATCGGTGAAACGGATCAGGCCATTGATGCAGCCGCTGTCAAGCGCGTTCTGGTGTGTTCGGGCAAGATCTACTATGACCTGGTCAACACCCGTAAGGAACAAGAGCGCAGCGACATTGCCATTATCCGTGTGGAGCAGTTGTACCCCTTTGCTCACAAGGCCTTCCAGGCAGAGCTGTCCAAGTACAGCAACGCCAAGGAAGTGATCTGGGTTCAGGACGAGCCTCAAAACCAGGGTGCCTGGTTCTACGTTCAGCATCACATCTACGAGAACATGAGCGAAGGTCAGAAATTGGGTTACGCCGGCCGCGCCGCGTCCGCTTCGCCCGCCGTAGGCTACCTGGCCAAGCACCAGGAACAGCACAAGGCGCTGCTGGAGCAGGCTTTCGGCGCTCGCAAAGGCTTCATGCTGACCAAATAACGCACCCAAAATTTTAAATACGGAAAATATAATCATGGCACTTACCGACGTTCTGGTTCCCCAACTCTCTGAATCCATCTCCGAAGCCACTTTGCTGGAGTGGAAAAAACAACCTGGTGAAATGGTCCAGGCTGACGAAATCCTGATCGAAGTCGAAACCGACAAAGTCGTGCTGGAAGTTCCCGCCCCTGCCTCGGGCGTGCTGAGCGAGATCGTCAAAGCCAATGGCAGCACCGTGACCTCCGGTGATGTATTGGCTCGTATCGACACCGAAGGCAAGGCCAGCGCTGCCGCTCCAGCCGCTGCCGCTGAAGCCGCTCCTGCGGCTGCACCTGCAGCCGCTCCCGCCGCTCCTGCTGCATCGGTATCGTCCGTAGCATCGCCTGCGGCCGCCAAGATCCTGGCTGAAAAAGGCGTGGAAGCCAGCTCCGTGGAAGGCTCCGGCCGTGGCGGTCGCATCACCAAGGGTGACGCACTGCAAGCCAACACCGCGTCCGCCAGCAAGCCTGCCGCCGCTCCCGTGGCTCCTCCTACCCTGTCCCTGGATGGTCGTCCAGAACAGCGCGTACCGATGAGCCGCCTGCGTGCCCGTATCGCCGAGCGTCTGTTGCAGTCGCAGTCCGAAAACGCCATGTTGACTACGTTTAACGAAGTCAACATGCAGGCGGTGATGGATCTGCGTAAAAAGTACAAAGACCAGTTCGAGAAAGAGCACGGCGTCAAGCTGGGTTTCATGTCCTTCTTCGTGAAAGCCGCAGTGGCTGCTTTGAAGAAGTACCCCGTGTTGAACGCCTCGGTAGATGGCAAAGACATCATCTATCACGGCTACTTTGACATTGGTGTAGCGGTTGGTAGCCCACGCGGTCTGGTGGTGCCTATCCTGCGCAACGCCGACCAGTTGAGCATTGCTGAAATCGAACAGCAGATTGCTGATTTCGGCGCCCGTGCTCGTGACGGCAAGCTGACTCTGGAAGAGATGACAGGCGGCACTTTCTCGATCTCCAACGGTGGCGTGTTCGGCTCCATGCTGTCCACTCCCATCATCAACCCACCACAGTCCGCCATTCTGGGCATTCACGCCACCAAGGATCGCGCCGTTGTGGAAAATGGTCAGATCGTGGTTCGCCCCATGAACTACCTGGCCATGTCCTACGACCACCGCATCATCGACGGCCGCGAAGCCGTTCTGGGTCTGGTGGCCATGAAGGAAGCCCTGGAAGATCCACAGCGTTTGCTGTTGAACGTCTAAGCACGTGGTCGTTCCGGTCTAGTATGTTTACGGCCAAGTGCTTGCTTCTAAGCCTTGGCCGGCTTTGTTTAAGGCCCTGGGGGCTGGTTTTTCCGGCCTGACTGCTTCCCGTCTGACTCGCAGACGGTCCAGTGTGCCTTTTCACATTTATGGGATTTTTTTTATGGCTAAGCAATTTGATGTTGTCGTGATTGGTGCGGGCCCTGGTGGCTACATCGCCGCCATCCGTGCGGCTCAACTGGGTATGAGCGTTGCTTGTGTGGACGCCTGGTCGACCGCTGAAGGCAAGCCCGCTCCTGGCGGCACCTGCACGAACGTGGGTTGCATTCCTTCCAAGGCCTTGCTGCAATCGTCTGAGCATTTCGAGCACGCCAATCTGCACCTGGCCGAGCACGGTGTGGACGTCAAGGGCGTATCGCTGAACCTGGACAAGCTGATCGGTCGCAAAGATGTGGTCGTCAAGCAAAACAACGATGGCATTTTGTACCTGTTCAAAAAGAACAAGGTGACTTTTTTTCACGGCACCGCCTCCTTTGGCGCCAAAGTGGATGGCGGCTGGTCCGTGAACGTAGCCGGTGCCAATGCTGAAGAGCTGGTTGCCAAAAACGTCATCATTGCGACCGGTAGCTCGGCCCGTGCCTTGCCCGGTGCCGAGTTCGACGAAGAACAAATTCTGTCCAACGATGGCGCATTGCGTCTGCCCAAGGTACCCAAGAAGCTGGCCGTGATTGGCGCCGGCGTGATTGGTCTGGAGCTGGGCAGCGTGTGGCGTCGCCTGGGTGCTGAAGTGACCATTCTGGAAGGGGCTCCCGAGTTCTTGTCCGCTGTAGATCGCGACGTTGCCAAGGAAGCATTGAAGGCTTTCACCAAACAAGGTCTGAAGATCAACGTGGGCGTGAAAGTGGGCGAAATCAAAAAGTCCGCCAAACAGGTCACCATCAACTACGTGGATGCAGCTGGCGCCGAGCAAAAACTGGAAGCCGACAAGCTGATCGTCTCCATTGGCCGTGTTCCTAACACCGCCGGCCTGGGCGCGGAAACCATCGGTCTGAAGCTGGACGAGCGTGGCTTTGTGATTGTGGACGAGGATTGCGCGACCAGCCTGCCCGGTATCTGGGCAGTGGGTGACGTGGTTCGTGGTCCTATGCTGGCGCACAAGGCGGAAGAAGAAGGGGTGGCCGTGGCCGAGCGTCTGGCTGGTCAGCAGCCGCATGTCAACTTCGACACCGTGCCTTGGGTTATCTACACCTCGCCCGAGATCGCCTGGGTTGGCAAGACCGAACAGCAACTGAAGACGGACGGCCGTGCTTACCGCGCTGGCAGCTTCCCCTTCCTGGCTAACGGCCGTGCCCGCGCACTGGGTGATACAACCGGCTTTGTGAAGGTTCTGGCGGATGCCAAGACCGATGAGGTCTTGGGCGTACACTTTGTGGGTCCTGTGGCTTCCGAACTGGTGGCTGAAGCAGTTGCCATCATGGAATTCCGTGGCGCATCCGAAGATATCGCCCGTATTTGCCATGCACACCCAACCCTGTCCGAAGCTCTGAAAGAAGCGGCTCTCGCAGTGGATAAGCGCGCTCTGAACTTCTGATAGACTTTCAGGGTGTTGTGGGAAAAGGGCGGGCACAGTCTCGCCCTTTTTTTCGCCACCAAAGGCTGTTCACGTCAGTCTGGCAGGGCTGGCATGTGTGTGATAGTGACCGCGCTGCAAGGCTCAGGGCCTGCCTTAATAGCCGTGCTGCGGCGGGCCGCAGCGCAGGCTGGCAGATCACTACCTGTCCTGGACAGGTTCTTTTATTTTCAGTGCTATGAATGTTCGCGAGTATTACCATCAGGCCCTAGCAGAAAAAGGCTACCGTGCCGACCAGGCGCAAGAGCAGGCTATTGAGCGGCTGCAACGCTATTACGACGAGTGGGTGGCCTATCGCAAGATGCGATCCAGCGCCTTGCGCCGTATGTTCTCCCGCCCGGAGGTGCCGCGTGGGGTGTACTTATGGGGAGGCGTAGGACGTGGCAAGAGCTTCCTGATGGACGCTTTCTACCTGACAGTGCCGCTCAAGCGTAAAACCCGGATTCACTTTCATGAATTCATGCGCGGCGTGCACAAAGAGCTCAATCAGGTCAAGGGCATGAGCGACCCGCTGGACGAGGTCGCCAAACGTATCGCCAAGCGTTATCGCCTGATCTGTTTTGACGAGTTCCATGTTTCGGACGTGGCTGACGCCATGATTCTGTACAAGCTGCTGCTGGGCTTGTTCGAGCGCGGCACATCCTTTGTGATGACGTCCAACTACGAGCCCTCCACGCTGTATCCGGAAGGTCTGCACCGCGACCGCATTCTGCCCGCCATTGCGCTGATCCAGAAGAACATGGATATCATGAACGTGGATACCGGCGTGGATTACCGTCGTCGTGCGCTGGAACAGGTGAAAACCTATCTGACGCCCTTGGGGCCGGAGACCACCGCAGAGCTGCAATCCATGTTCACCGCCCTGTCTGACACGGCTCCTCAAGAGCCTGTGCTCAGTATCGAAAATCGGGATGTGAAAGCGGTGGCCTTGTCCGGCTCGGCCGTGTGGTTCGATTTCGAAACCCTGTGCGTGAGCCCACGCTCACAGAACGACTATCTGGAACTGGCCAATCGTTTCCAGACTGTGATCCTGTCCGATGTTCCCCGTATGACGGCCCGTGATGCTTCTGCCGCACGGCGTTTCACCTGGCTGGTCGATGTTTTTTACGACCACAAGGTCAAGTTTATTATGTCCGCGGCGGTGCCCGAGGAACAGTTGTATGTGGACGGCCCCATGGCTAATGAATTTCACCGTACTGTCTCGCGGTTGATGGAAATGCAATCGCGCGAGTACCTGGAGTCAGAACGGCGCCAGGCAGTTATTTTGTAGGAATGGGGTGCGGCCCTGGCCCGGGCACCTGATTCCTGACCCTGACACGTAGTTTTATAAGCGTATTTTTTATCATGACGACACGAGTACTGACCGGTGTTACCACAACCGGTATTCCACATCTGGGTAATTATGCTGGCGCGATTCGTCCCGCCATCCGTGCTAGCCAACAAGCCGATGTCGACGCCTTTTTCTTCATGGCCGATTACCATGCCCTGATCAAATGCGACGATCCAGAGCGCGTGGCCATCTCGCGCCGTGCGATTGCCGCGACGTGGCTGGCCTGCGGCCTGGATGTGGAAAAAGTAACGTTCTACCGTCAATCTGATATTCCCGAGATTCCAGAGCTGGCCTGGATGCTGGGGTGTGTGACCGGCAAAGGCCTGATGAACCGTGCCCATGCCTATAAAGCCGCCGTGGACAAGAATGAGCTGGCGGGGGCCGAGCCTGATGATGGCGTGACCATGGGGCTGTTCAGCTACCCCGTGCTGATGGCGGCCGATATTTTGATGTTCAATGCACACAAAGTGCCAGTGGGCCGCGATCAGGTCCAGCATTTGGAAATGGCCCGTGATATCGCCAAGAGCTTCAACCATCTGTATGGTCGTGGCCAAGAGCTGTTTGTGTTGCCCGAAGTGCAGGTCGAAGAAGAC
This sequence comes from Alcaligenes sp. SJTW-7, assembly GCF_047716895.1. Classification (NCBI taxonomy): domain Bacteria; kingdom Pseudomonadati; phylum Pseudomonadota; class Betaproteobacteria; order Burkholderiales; family Alcaligenaceae; genus Alcaligenes; species Alcaligenes sp. SJTW-7. The sequence goes on from NZ_CP136682.1 coordinate 1,131,729, forward strand.
GTGGCACTCTTGCCCGGTCTGGACGGGCGCAAGATGTCCAAGAGCTACGACAACACGATCCCGTTGTTCGAAGGTGGCGCCAAGGCATTGAAGGCAGCCATTGCCCGCATTGTGACGGACTCCAAAGGCCCGGGCGAGCCTAAAGATCCGGATGATTCGCACCTGACAGCCTTGTACAAGGCATTTGCGACACCCGAGCAGACTCAAGCCTTCCGGCAGCAGTTGATCGAGGGCATGGCCTGGGGCGAGGCCAAGGATGCCTTGCACCAGTTGCTGGAAGCCATGATTGCTCCCATGAGGGATCGTTACGAAGCCCTGATGGCTCGTCCTCAAGACATTGAAGACCTGTTGCAAGTTGGCGCCCGTAAGGCCCGTGCCTATGCAACGCCTTTTATCCATGAATTGAAAGCCGCGGTTGGCTTGCGTGACCCATTGAGCGTGACGGCCGTCAAAACGGAATCCAAGGCTCGCAAAGCTCGCTTCGTGAACTTCCGCGATGAGGATGGTACTTTCCGTTTCCGCCTGCAAGACGCTGCGGGTCAAGCCTTGTTTCTGTCCCGCTCCTATGCGGACCCCAAGCAGGCCGGTGTAGCGATCAAGGCCTTGCAGACGGCGGCATTTGATGAGGTGGTCAGGCAAGAGGGCTCGGAACTGCAGATTCATTGCGCAGGGGAAGAAGTCGCGCGGGTATCGGTTGATCAGCGTGACGCCGTCCACGCCGCTTTGGACTCGATGCGAGACTAGCAGCAGGGATGATGCGCTGCAGGGTTGATCCCTCCTTGGGATGGAGTCTGCAGCTGCCCTGATGTCGGGTTTTATGTCTCGTCCTGACGAGCCAACGCCTCAAGCCACTGGTGCATGGGCATAAAAGCGCTTGACGAGGGTGAGGTTCAGCCAGGGCTGGGAGTGATGTGCGCCTGGCGCAAAACATCGAGCCCTGCATGAATGCTCACGCAGGGCTCGCTACTTTTGTTCAGATTGTGCAGCTAGTCTTTATTCTGCCGCCTGGGCTGGTATGTCCAGCTGCTCGCAGAGCGTCAGAATTTCGTCCAGGTGCTCACGTTTGACGACGATCAGTTGGAACTCCTCGTCATAGCTCTGGGCAAACTCCAGCAGACAGTAGGAGGGGTGAAACTCCTGCAACTGTTCATTCGCCCACTGAAAAAAGCCGTCCACATCCTGGAAAGGCATGTCGTCGTAAGGAAAAGCGGGCAGGTCCCGGCTTTCAAAAGCGGCCAGAATCTCTTCCCACAGCTCATCGACGGTATCGGCTAGTGCCAGATAGTCATCCAGCTCGTAGCTGATGGCCAGGACCAGAGCGCCATCCGGATCATGTTCCATCAGGTTCTGGGCATGCTTGCCATAGGCCTCACCCATCGCCGCTGTACTGGCGCTGGCAGCCAGAACGGTCTGGCTGATGGCTGCAATCTCCTGCTCCTCCTGATCAAATCCGGTCAGCAGATTGAGCAGACGCGTCAGTTGGGAAAGGCGCTCGGTCTCAGTCATGGCTTATCTCCGAAGTTTGCTAAAGGCCGCTGCCATGGCACCTGTTGGTGCCGGTTCAGCTTGCCGGTTGGGGCGATTGTTTCCGGAACGGCGCTGGGGAGCGTTGCTTGTGTTGCTGGAACCACGCACCGGGGCGCTGTCGTCGTTCAGGCGCATGGTCAAACCAATACGCTTGCGGGCTACATCCACTTCCTGGACTTTAACCTTAACCGTCTGACCTACGCGAACCACATCACGTGGATCTTTCACAAAGGTGTCCGACAGGGCGGAGATATGTACCAGGCCATCCTGATGGACACCCACATCCACAAAGGCACCAAAGTTGGCCACATTGGTGACCACGCCTTCCAGAATCAGACCGGGCGTCAGGTCATTCAGGGAGTTGATGCCTTCCTGGAATTTGGCGGTTGTAAATTCAGGGCGTGGGTCACGACCGGGCTTTTCAATTTCGTTAAAAATATCACGCACGGTGGGTAAACCAAAGCGCTCATCCGTAAAGTCCGAGGGAGACAGGCCTTTGAGGGCGCCTGATTTACCCATGACATCGCTGGCCTGGGCCTGTAAGCGCTCCAGAATACGAGCGGCAACCGGGTAGGCTTCGGGGTGAACGGCAGACGCGTCCAGGGGGTTGGCTGCGCCGGGAATACGCAAGAAGCCCGCTGCCTGCTCAAACGCTTTCTCGCCGAATCGGGGTACTTCGCGCAATTGTTTGCGGCTCTGGAAAGCCCCGTTCTCGTCACGCCAGGTCACGATGTTTTTGGCCAGAGTGTTGTTCAGCCCCGAAACCCGGGCGAGCAGGGGAGCAGAAGCAGTGTTCACGTCCACCCCGACTGCGTTCACACAATCCTCGACTACCGCATCCAGACTGCGGGCCAGCTCGCGTTGGTTGACATCGTGCTGGTACTGCCCGACACCAATGGATTTGGGGTCGATCTTGACCAGCTCGGCCAGGGGGTCTTGCAGGCGGCGGGCGATGGAGACGGCACCACGCAGGCTGACGTCCATATCAGGAAATTCCTGGGCAGCCATTTCCGAAGCAGAGTACACCGATGCCCCTGCCTCGGACACGACCACGCGGGTCAGTGGCAGTTGCGGGAAGGCCGACTGAAGGTCGGCCACCAGTTTTTCTGTTTCACGCGACGCTGTGCCGTTGCCAATGGCTACCAGTTCAACCTGGTGACGGGTAGCCAGACCGGCCAGGGTGCGAATTGCCCCTTCGCGGTCGCGACGAGGCTCAAAGGGGTAGACGGTGGCGGTATCCAGTACCTTGCCGGTGGCATCGATCACAGCGGCTTTGACGCCGGTACGAATGCCAGGGTCCAGGCCCAGAATGGCTTTATTGCCCGCGGGGGCGGCCAAGAGTAAATCGCGCAGGTTGGCGGCAAACACGCGGGTGGATTCCTGCTCGGCTTGTTCGCGCAGACGACCAATCAGCTCGGATTCAAACGCCGTCAGCAACTTGACGCGCCAGGTCCAGCGGCAGACCTCGGCCAACCAGTGATCCCGTGGGCTGGCGTCGGCGGAAAAGTCAGCGCCAATATCGGTCAGTTCCGCCACTTTCAGCACACAAGGGTGCGGCAAAAGCTGATCCTGTTCGGGGTTCAGGCCCAGGCGCAGGTCCAGCGCACCTTGCTGACGACCGCGCAACAAAGCCAGTACGCGGTGAGAAGGTAGTTGGCGCAGCGCTTCGTTAAAGTCGAACCAGTCGCGGAATTTGTCACCTTCCTGTTCCTTGCCTTCGGCAACCTTGGAGTACAGGTGGGCGGACTTCCACAGATAGTCGCGCATGGCTTCCAGCAAATCGGCCTGTTCAGCAAAGCGCTCGGCCAAAATGTCGCGGGCGCCGTCCAAAGCGGCCTTGGCTGTGTCGATTTTGGCCTCGGCATTCAGGTAGCCTTCGGCCAGGGCCAGTGGATCGGCCTCTTTTTGGGCCAGAATGGCGTCTGCCAGCGGCTCCAGACCCGCTTCGCGGGCAATTTGGGCACGGGTGCGACGCTTGGGCTTGTAAGGGGCGTACAAGTCTTCCAGACGCTGCTTAGTGTCCGCTGCCAAAATGGCCTGTTCCAGCTCGGGCGTCAGTTTTTCTTGCTGGCGGATCGATTCCAGAATGGCATGACGACGCGATTGCATATCGCGCAAATAGATCAGGCGCACTTCCAGATCGCGCAGGACATTATCGTCCAGGCCACCGGTGGCTTCCTTGCGGTAACGGGCAATAAAAGGGACCGTGGCCCCGTTGTCCAAGAGCTCGACCGTGGCGGCGGCTTGTTGGATGCGGATGTTCAGTTCAGAGGCCAGTAGCGCCAGAATCTGTTGGTGATCCTGTTGCTGGGCGAGGGTTTCCACAGTCATTTCAGTTATGGGTCCATCGTTGTAAAAGGGTCTGCAAGCGCCGCATTTTGCCATAAAGACCGGCAGCGACCCAGAATTGGCAGGTATCATCTTGTATGTATTCCACTGTGATTGTAGACAGTTCTGTCTTTCATCACCTCACCCTTAGCGGTTTTGCCCCATGTTGTTGCAGGATTATTCCGATATATTTTCCCCTCAGGGCCCCCTGGCAGGGTCTGTCTCGCACTATCGTCCGCGGCAGGCTCAGCTGGAGCTGGCCCAAGCCATCAGCGAAACGGTCGCCGACTCCGGCGTGCTGATCGCCGAGGCCGGTACAGGAACGGGCAAGACCTGGGCCTATCTGGTGCCTGTGTTCATGCAAGGGGGCAAAGCGCTGGTCTCGACCGGCACGCGCACCTTGCAGGATCAATTGTTCCGGCGCGACATTCCCCACTTGCGCAAGGCGCTGGCCCTGCCGGTGGATGTGGCCTTGCTCAAGGGGCGCAGCAACTATGTTTGCCATTACCATCTGGAGCGCCTGGGGCAGGACGACCGAGCCCTGAAGTCCCGTGCGGAGATCGCGTATCTGCGAGCCATCCAGCTTTTTACCGAGCGCAGTCGTAGTGGCGACAAAGGCGAACTGGCCGAAGTCCCTGAGGATGCGGACATCTGGCATCGGGTCACGTCCACACGAGATAATTGCCTGGGGCAGGATTGCCCCTTTGTACGTGACTGTTTCGTGATGAAAGCGCGCCGCCATGCTCAGGATGCCGATGTGGTGGTGGTGAATCATGCCTTGTTCATGGCCGACTTGGCCCTGCGCGAAGAGGGTGTGACGGATTTGCTGCCCAGCGTGGATCTGGTGGTGTTTGACGAAGCCCACCAATTGCCCGACGTGGCCACCCGTTTTCTGGGTAGTAGCGTGTCCTTGTACCAATTGACCGATTTGTGTCGGCAGATTGAAGCGGCAGGTCTGGCCCAGGCGCGCGAGACCGTGGACTGGAGTCAGGTCGCCCGCAAGTTGGAGCAAGCCGCTCGGGATTTGCATTTGCGAACCGCGTCGCTGGCGGCTCAAGGTGGCCGTGCAACGTTCCAGGCCTTGCCCGAGCCGGAGCTGTTTGATGAAGCGCTGGAGCATTTGCTGGAAACCTTCGACAAGGTCATCAAGATGCTGGCCATGGTGGCGGAGCGGCATCCTGATCTGGCCGCGGCTCATAAAAGCGCCTTGGACTTGCGGGCGCGTTTGTTCCAGTGGAGCCAGCCGGATCGTCAGGGGCGCCATGCCTACCTGCCTGAAAGTGAAAAAGAGCAGGACCAGCCCGATGAGTTTGTCCGTTGGGTCGAAAGTGGCCAGCACTATTTGCGTTTGCACAGTGCTCCTTTATCGGTGGCCAAGATTTTTTCGCGCTACAGAGGCAAGGAGCAGTCCTGGGTGCTGACCTCGGCCACCTTGTCGGTGCATGGCGATTTCAACCACTTCAAGCGACAGCTCGGTTTGTTTGATGCTCGCACCGAAGCCTGGGCTTCACCGTTCGACTATCCGAATCAGGCACTGTTTTATGTGCCCAGCACCTTGCCGCTTCCCAGTCATCCGAATTTCAATCAGGCTTTCGTGGATGCGCTCATCCCCCTGATCAAGGCCGGGCAGGGCGGGGTGCTGGTGCTGTGCACCACCTTGCGTTCGGTGGAGCGAATCGCTGAGATGTTGCGGGATCGATTCGATCGGGAAGACATTGAGCGTAACGTGCTGCGCCAGGGAGAGCGATCGCGGCAAGTGCTGCTGGATGAGTTCCGGGCGCGTGGCAATGCGGTGCTGGTGGGCAGCGCCAGTTTCTGGGAAGGGATTGACCTGCCCGGTGATGCACTGACTCTGGTGGCAATCGACAAACTGCCCTTTGCGCCACCTGATGATCCCGTGCTGGAAGCGCGTATCAAGGAGTGCAAGGATCGAGGTGGTAATCCCTTTATGGAATACCAACTGCCAGAAGCCGCGATTGCCTTGAAACAAGGAGCAGGGCGCCTGATCCGTACCGAGCGCGACTGGGGCGTGTTGATGGTGGGTGACGCCCGTATTGTCGAGAAACCCTACGGCAAATTGCTGTGGCGGGGTTTGCCACCCTTTGCCCGTACTCGTGATCCTGCCCGTGCTCTGGCGTTTCTGCGGGAGCAGAAAGCCCGGCGGCAAAGCGAGGAAGTGACGGATGTCTCGATGCAAGATGGCCCGGCGCAGCGCTGACGGCGCCATTAAGGAGCTGCTTCCGTACACCCGTTCATAGATCAAGATAATGCTGGAGGTCGGTTGTTTGGCCGATTTCCAGTTTAGTCGGGTGCTTGTTTCCAGAGGCAAGAAACGCTTTTGTTTTCTGAGTACAATGACGGCTATGGCTGCCCTTGCTTACTTCACATTGGAACCGCTGGATTACCGGGGCGCAGCCATGCCTCGCGGACACTTCCACTCCGTTACACCGCCCTAAGTGGCACTAGCGCTGCAAGAGCGCTCTCTTCTTGTCCCCTACCTGTTTGACTGGTCTGTAGCTATCCATCGCTACGGGCTTGCTCCTGTTTGCCTTGCACGTTCTGCCCTTGTTTGTGGAGTAGGGCGTTGTGAGCGCGTCTATCCCTTGTTTGCTAAGGGCAGTGTTCATGTTTATTGAAAAAATGAGAACGGAGTGGTTCTCCAATGTTCGGGGTGATTTGCTGGCTGGTCTGGTGGTGGCCTTGGCCCTTATTCCTGAAGCGATCGCATTTTCCATTATTGCCGGAGTCGATCCTAAAGTCGGTCTGTATGCCTCTTTCTCTATCGCCACGCTTATTGCTTTTGTTGGCGGGCGACCCGGGATGATTTCGGCAGCGACCGGGGCGATGGCCTTAGTGATGGTGACCTTGGTGAAAGAGCACGGGCTCGACTATCTGTTGGCTGCAACCATTCTGGCAGGAGTACTGCAAATGTTGGCTGGGTTTTTACGCCTCGGCCAGCTTATGCAGTTTGTCTCTCGGTCGGTTATCACGGGCTTCGTCAACGCGTTGGCTATCTTGATTTTTATGGCCCAATTGCCAGAGTTAAGCAATGTCGCCTGGCCCGTTTATGCGATGACTGCGGCAGGTCTGCTTATCATTTATGGATTGCCTTATTTCACCAAGGCGGTGCCTTCGCCCTTGGTGGCCATTGTTGTTCTAAGTATTGTGTACATGGTTTTGGAACTGGATATCCGTACCGTCGGCGATATGGGAGCCTTGCCGGACAGTTTGCCCAGTTTTTTGATCCCACAGGTTCCCTGGACGTGGGAGACCGTGCAAATTGTCTTTCCTCATTCTGCCACCCTATGTGTCGTGGGCCTGCTCGAATCATTGATGACGGCCACCATTGTGGACGATATGACCGACACCACGAGTAACAAGGATAGAGAGTGTGTCGGTCAAGGTATTGCCAATATCGCTACGGGTTTTGTGGGAGGCATGGCTGGTTGCGCCATGATTGGTCAGTCAGTGATCAACGTGAAATCCGGTGGCCGCGGTCGCCTGTCCACCTTAACGGCGGGTGTGGTGCTCTTGATACTGGTTGTGTTCCTGGGGGAGTGGGTGAAGCAGATACCTATGGCGGCCCTGGTCGCTGTGATGGTGATGGTTTCTATCAGCACCTTTAATTGGCGCTCGATCAAGGATCTGGTGGTTCACCCCAAAACATCCAGTGTCGTCATGTTGGCCACGGTGGTGGTAACGGTGGCCACGCATGATTTGGCCAAGGGAGTACTGACAGGCGTTTTGTTTTCTGGCGTGTTCTTTGCACATAAAGTTCGCCGTGTTTTGCAAGTTAGCTCCAGCCTTAGCCAGGATGCCCAGACCCGTACGTATGTCGTGTTTGGGCAGGTGTTTTTTGCTTCTGCAGAGAGCTTTGTTGAGAAGTTCGACTACCAGGAGAAAGTGGCGCGCATTTGCATCGATGTAAGCCAGACACGATTCTGGGACTTAAGCTCGGTCGCAGCGCTGGATCGGGTTGTGCTGAAACTGCGCCGTGGTGGAGCCTATGTCGAGGTGCACGGTTTGGATGCCAGCAGCACGGCGATGGTGGCGCAATTTGCCAGTTATCCCAGAAATAAGGATATGGATTCCGTAAGCGTTCATTAATTGAAACGGCCGGAGCTGGATGCTCCGGCTTTAAGTTTTATGGATTGGCCATTGTTGCTCCTGATTGAAAGTAGTTAGGCCCCGGCTTTCAGTCTTTTACGGCGCTTCATCTACTGAAAATAATCATTCAGGTTTAAACAAAAAACGTAACTGATCGCAGGGTAATCCCCATACTCCATGTCATTGACTCACCAAATCTGACTCATTACCATCTCAACATACAACTATGTATGTTCTAAAACCACTTGTGTTTGGTGATCCGCATGACAAGAGAAAAAGCGTTGCCGCGAGTAATGCGTTTTGACGATTTGGTCTTTCAGCCTCGGCAGGAAAAGCCAGAGATGGCGCAGTTGGCGGAGATTGTGGGCGAGGATGACGGTACGCCTCTGGGGGCGGGGTATGCACGTTTGAATCAGGCCCGTATTGAATGGACCGTGCTGTATGACGAGGTCGTGACGGTGATTGAGGGCAGCATGCGCATTCACACCCCTGAGGGCATTCTGGAGGCGGGGCCGCGCGATTGCATCTGGCTGCCTGCTGGCACCCCCTTGATCTATGAAGCAGACTCCGCGCTGATTCATTACTGTCTGCACCCCAGCAACTGGGCCAGCGCACGGGCGGCGACATGAGCATCCAGAACATTACGTGTCTGCCCGAGAACGACAAGACCAATGGCTGGAGTCGCTTGCTGGCTCCCCGCACACCCAAGCCCGCCTTGGCTAACGACGTGCACGCTGACTGGGTGGTCGTCGGTGGTGGCCTGGCCGGCTTGGCCGCAGCCCGTCGCCTGGCAGAGAATCGCCCCGGCGACCGCATCGTTGTGCTGGAAGCGGATCAGGTGGGCGAGGGCGCGCAAGGTCGAAACTCCGGCTTTGCAATTGATAGCCCTCATAACGTCGGCAGTTCCATGGGCGAGCTGGATGCCGCCCGCTCGCATGTACGCCTGGCGCGTACCGCGATTGCTTACTTGAAAACCCAGGTCGAGCGTTACGGCATCGAGTGCGACTGGAGTCCCATCGGGAAGTTCCACGCCGCGGTTTCCGAGGAAGGCGTACGCACAACCTTGAAGCCTACGCTGCAAGTGCTGGAGTCCTTGAAGGAACCGCATGAGTGGCTGGACGGCAAGGCGCTGCACGACAAGCTGGGATTCAAGCATTTCCGCACAGGGATTTATACCCCCGGCACCGTGTTGTTGAACCCGGCTGGTCTGTCGCGTGGTCTGGCCGACAATATGCCTCCCAACGTCACCGTCTACGAAAAAACACCTGTGCTGTCCTTGCAGCAAGGCGATGGCGTCACGCTGGAAACACCCGGTGGCAAGGTTCGTGCAGGCAAGATGATTCTGGCCGTGAACGTCTTTGCGGAGCAGTTCGGTTTTTATAGCGGCAAGCTGATGCCGATGGCGGCTCATGCCAGCTTGACCCGTTGCCTGACGGAAAGCGAACAGCGCGAACTGGGTGGTTTGCCCAGCTGGGGTTTGACGCCCGCCAACGCCTTTGTGGGCATTACCATGCGTCGCACCAATGACCAGCGCATTCTGATTCGTCAGCACATGACATACGCTCCCAGTTTGCGTAGCGATGACGAGAGCCGTCGCCGCGTGCGCATTGAGCACAAAACCCTGTTTGACGAGCGTTTCCCGAATCTGAAGAACGTGGAAATGGAGCACACCTGGACGGGCTTCATCTGTTTGTCCCGTAACGGCTCGCCCGGCTTTGGTCAGGTGGCCCCGCATGTGTATTCCGCAGTGTGTCAGAACGGGGTGGGGCTGACCAAGGGCACGATCTCGGGCATGTTGGTCGCGGATCTGGCTTGCGGTCTGGACAATCCCTTGATTGCCGATATGCAGGCTTTGGGGCAACCCGATGCCTTGCCGCCACGCCCGTTTCTGGATATCGGCGTCCGGGCCCGTTTGGGCTGGGAGCTGTGGCGAAACCGGGCGGAAGCCTGATACTCAAAGTGTGAACAACAAATTTAAAAGAGATACCCAGGAGGAGTTATGAAGCTGTTGAGCAAGACTTTGCTGACTGTGATGTTCAGCCTGAGCGCGGCCACCGCGTCCGCGCAAACCATGCGCATTGCGACGGACTCGGGCGCGCAAGGTTCACCCAGTGGTGATGCCATCGAGAAATGGGCGGCTCTGATTAAAGAAGGCACGCAAGGCGCTTTGTCGCCGCGCGTGTTTTATCAAAACCAGTTGGGTGGTCAGGAGGAGGTGTTCGACCAGCATGTGGCTGGTGACGTGCAGTTGATGCTGAACTGGCCCATGACCTCCTACGACAAGCGCATCGCGGCGATCTATACGCCCTATATGTTCACCACCTGGGAGGAGGCGCTGGCCGCTTATCAACCGGGTGGCTGGCTGAATCAAACCCTGGATGGTGTGTATAAGGAAAATGGCTTGAAGTTTTTTGGCGCCTGGCCTGAAGGGTTCAATGGAGTGGCCACCAAAGGCAAACATGCGCTGACCGTGCAGGACGCCAAAAATATCAAGGTGCGTGTGCCTCCTATCGCCCTGATGCAGCAGTCCGTGCAGGCCATGGGTTACCAGACGGCCGCCATTGATTGGGGTGAAGTGTTTACCTCGATTCAGACCGGCGTGGTCGATGGCGATGCAGCCAACGTCATTTATTACGACTACGAGTACTTCCGGGACACGCTGGATTACTACGTGCGCAGCAAGCAGCAGTTTATTACCGGTGTGCTGTCCATGAACCTGCAGGCCTGGGAGGCCTTGAAGCCCGAGCAGCAGCAAGTCGTTCAGGCTTCGGCCATCGCCATCATGAAGGATCAGTTCGCCAAGGCTCAAGAGACCGACGCGGCAGTGGTCGAGAAATGGAAAGCCTTGGGCAAACACTATATCGAACTTGACAAAGATCAACTGGCCGCGCTGGGAGAGCATGTCCGCGCGCAGGTCTGGCCGTCCATGAAGTCGCAGGTAGGCGATAGCATCATGGCGCATATCGAGAAAAATGCCTCGGCGCTGAAGTAAGCAGCGGCGTACAAGGGAGTATGACTGTGAGTGAGGACCTTCCGATCAAGCAAGGCCCGGCCCTGATCGCCCTTCAATGGCTGGCCATTGTGTCCAGCATTGTAGTGGCGGCAGGTTTGGCCTACGTGGTGGCTGCGCGTTATTACCTCCACTGGCCAGCAACCGGTGTCCATACCATTGTGATGGTGGCGGCGATTTGGCTGTACATGACAGGGGCGCTGATCGCCAGCCAGTCCCGTCAGCATCTGGTGGTGGATTACCTGTCCCATCGTTTGAAAACGCCGCGTGCGCGAGCGATTCACCGATTCTGTGTGGCAGTGCTGGTGCTGCTAATTGTGGTGGCCTTTGCCTATTGGACCTTGCGCATGTTCATGTGGGGATCGCGTTTTTCCACCACGATGGCCGAGCTGTCTATCCCTGTCTGGGTTCCTCAGTCAGCTATCGGTCTCAATGCCCTTGGCAGTCTGGCCTATGGCTTGCGTGATGTCTATGAGTCCTGGATGGCCTTGCAACGGGGAGAATATTAATCATGCATGCTGGTTTTTCTGTTCTCCTGCTTTTGTTCCTGCTGGGCGTGGGAGTGCCGGTGGCCTGGTCTTTTGCCGGTACGCTTTTGCTGCTGACCTGGGTGTATGACGTCAATCTGAATACGTTGATGCTGCAGGGTTTTCGCTCTTTGAACTCCTTGGTTCTTCTGGCTTTGCCTTTATTTATCATGGCGGGGTATTTGATGCAGGCCGGCGGGATCGCCCACCGGCTGGTTGGCTTTGCCGAAATGCTGGTCAAGAACCGCCGCGGGGGGATGGGGGCCAGCATGGTCCTGGCTTCCGGGGTGTTCGGAGCCATTTCGGGTACGGCTTCTGCAGCGGTTGCCTCGATCGGAACGATTCTGGTCGACCCCATGGAGCAGCGTGGTTATCCGCGCCCCTATTCAGCGGCCTTGCTGGGAATTTCTTCTTTGCTGGGGATTCTGATCCCACCATCGATCACCATGATCTTGTTTGCGGTTGTCACCCAGCAGTCCGTGGTGGCCTGTTTTGCGGCAACAATTGGTCCCGGGCTGCTCCTGATGGTGGGTTTGATCCTGTTTAATTACGTGGTCGCAGGACGTTGGTTCAAAGAGCAGCCCACGCCACCAGCCTCCGATACAGGCCGTCGCTCTGCATTGGGAAGCCTGCTTTTGGCGATTCCCGCCTTATGCATCCCCGTGCTGATTCTGGGGGGGATTTACGGGGGCGTATTCACGCCAACCGAGGCAGCGGCGGTGGCGGTTGTGCTCGTGATTGGGATTGGCTGCTTTGTGTATCGTGAGCTGACTTTGCGCAAGTTATGCGACAGCTTTGTACGCACGGCCGAGACCACAGGCACGGTCATTCTGATCTTGCTGTTCTCTTTCCTGATCGGTCGTATCCTGGTGGCGCAGGGCGTGCCACAGGACCTGACTACTTTTGTGACAGGACTGGTCGATAGTCCCATCGGCATTTTGTTGATGGTCAATGTGTTTTTGATTCTGGTGGGGATGATTATCGACGACGTGTCGCTGACCGTTGTCGTCGCTCCCTTGCTTCTGCCTTTGGTAGGCGTGGCGGACGTCAATCCGATTCAGTTTGCCGCCATCGTGGCGTGTGCTGTGATTGTGGGTTCCAACAGCCCGCCCATGGCGCCGGTGCTGTACATGTCCTGTCGCATCAGTAAGGTGACAGTCCATCGCTCTTTTGGCCCGGCCATCGCCATGATCGTATTCGTCGCCATTCCGGTTCAATTGATCACTACCTTCGTGCCCGCTGTTTCCTTGGCGTTTCCACGAATGCTGGGTCTGTTATAAGAGGAGCGCCGGTATACTTTGGCGACTAAAGCGACTCTACAAGCAGGCGATATGAGTGATAAGGAACTGATTGAACGGGTGGCCCAGGCCGGGGCCCTGACCGAGCCCAACGTGCATCTGACACGGGCGGACTGGCTGGAAGCCGCTATCCGCCTGTTCATGCAGGAAGGGGTGGAGGCCGTGCGTATCACCCGGCTGGCGCAGCTTATGGCCGTCACGCGAGGCAGTTTTTACTGGCATTTCAAGGACAGGGACGACCTGCTGGACGGGCTGGTTGGTTTTTGGGAGCAAAAGAACATGCGTTCCACCATGCTGGCGCTGGAGAACGTGGACAATTTGCAAGATGGCATGTTGTCCCTGTTCTCCACCTGGCTGGACGTGTCCCGTTTTGAGCCGGGTTTGGATATGGCCATGCGGGATTGGGCAAGGCGCTCCGAGCGGGTGCGGCAAGCCGTCGCGCGGGCGGACAAGGCCTGCATGAACGCCTTGGCCAATTTCTTCCAGCGCATGGGTGTGGAAGAGATCGAAGCCCAGACCCGAGCCCGGACCACGTATTTTTGCCAGATAGGCTATTACCTGATTGGTCTGCAGGAGGATCTGGAGGACCGGATGGTGTATTTGAACGACACCATGAAAATCCTCGGAGGCCAAGCCTTAGACCCGGCCAAGGCCGAGGCTTTTGCCGAGCGCATGTATAGCGTGCAAAAGGACAATGCCAGGAAAGAGCGGTGATACTTAGGATGCTCTGGAGCCAGTGGGGGGATGGGCGGACTCGGATGGCCGCCAGGGCAAGGAGCTATCTGATGGATATTCTTATTGATAGTCCTTGCTCGGATGATTAGGACAACACAAGCTGGCAGGGAACATCAGTTTGAAGGTAGAAAAAAACTAAAAGGGCCGAATCCTGGATGGGATTTGGCCCTTTTTTGGGTTGCGTTCTGCGAGACGTTTTATTGTCGCCTCACAAAGGCAGCGCGTATTGTGCGCTGCTTTGCTTCAAGGCTTAGAACCAGTTGATCGGGTTCCAGTAATTCACCTTGGAATCCAGCCCTTCCTTGAAGTACTTCGAGTCAGGGAAGTTTTCGTCCATCACCCGCTTGGTGGTGTCGCGCAGTTCGGTCTGACCCAACTTGTCGTAGGACAGGTACATCAAGTACAGCGCACGTTCAGCAATGGGCACGCCTTTGAAGTCGGTAATGACGGTCTGCGCACGGTTTACGGCCGCCACGTACGCCCCACGCTTGTAGTAGTACTCAGCCACGTGTACTTCGTTCTGTGCGATGGTGCTGACCAGCCAGGTCAGCCGCTTGGCTGCATCGGGCGCGTAACGGCTGTTAGGGTAGCGTTGCAGCAGATCGTTAAAGGCTTCGTAGGACTCACGCAGACCTTTGGGGTCACGCTCGCTGGGGTCCTGCTGGGTGATATTGGACAGGGCCGCACTGGGAGGCGTAAAAGAAATCAGCCCTTTCAGGTACAACATGTAATCGGTGCCAGGGTGGCTGGGGTATTGCTTCTGAAAGCGGTCAATTGCCGCCAGGGCCTTGGCAGGCTCGTCGTCCTTCCAGTTGATGTAGGCTTGGTCGATCAGCGATTGCTGTGCATAGGTGCCAAAGGGATAGCGGGACTCGACGGCTTCCAGGCGGGTACGCGCGTCTTTCCAGTTGCCGGCCGCCATCTCTTCACGGGCGTCTTTATACAAGCGCTCGGCGGTCCAGCCCGAGGTAGGGTCAACTTCTTTTTTGGTAGTGCCGCAGCCAGCAAGCAATGTGGCAGCCAGCATTAATGCGGCTACGTGGGCCAGCTTGGTACCACGAATACGTGGCAAGTTCAGGTTCATGCGAGTCACAAAAGCGTCCTTGGTGTTAGCATTGCTGCTCAATTATATGATTTGTCGCCATGCCTGACACAGATACTGAAAAAGATAGTGTTGTTTCTTCCGACGCACTGCGTTTTATCCTTCCCATCTCCGCGTCTCCCGATCGTCTGGACAAGACTTTAGCGCGTTTGCTGCCGCAGCATTCGCGCAGCCGTCTGCAGTCCTGGGTCGAGAGCGGGCATGTGCTTGTCAACGGCCAGGTGGTCAAGGTCAAGCATACGGTTTATCCCGGTGACATCGTTCAGGTCTGGGAGCAACAGGCACCCGAAGACATGGCGTTCGAGCCCGATGACGTGGACTTTGAAATTGTGGCTCAAAGCGATTCCTGGCTGGTGGTTAACAAGCCGGTAGGTCTGGTCACGCACCCGGGCGCGGGTAACTGGCGCGGCACCTTGCTCAATGGTCTGCTGTTTCGCTTTCCCGCTTTGCGTCAGGTGCCCCGTGCCGGTGTCGTACACCGGCTGGACAAAGATACGTCCGGCTTGCTGGTTGTCGCTCGCACGGAAGTTGCTCAAACCCACTTTGTCCGACAATTGCAAGAGCGTAGCATGGGACGCCAGTATCTGGCCCTGGTTCATGGCGTATTGCCGGGTCAAGGTTCGGTCGAGGAGCCCATCGGGCGTGACTTGCGCGTTCCCGTACGCATGAGTACCGGGCCCTCTGTCGCTCCCAAGCCGGCAGTAACGCATTATCAGATGCTGCGTCAGGGCTATGCCGGTGACGAGGCGGTGACCGAGGTGGCGTGTCGCTTGGAGACAGGGCGTACCCATCAGATCCGGGTCCACCTGAGTTCGATCAAGCACCCCTTGCTGGCCGATACGCTTTATGGCGGTCGGGCCGTGGCGGGCGCGCAGCGTCAAATGTTGCACGCTCATGTGCTGGAGTTTGAGGACCCCGATACCGGCGAGCGTCGTCGCTTTTCGGCCGAGCCACCGGCTGATTATCAATCTGTTGCAGAGACGATTGAATGGCACACGCACAGCTGATTCCTACGGTTGGCGGCCCCGAACAAGCGGGACTGCTTTATTTCTGTACGACTCGTGCCGGTGGTGTCAGCCAGGGCGAGCGGGAAAGCCTGAACCTGGGGCTGAATACGGGTGATGATCCGCAGCGGGTGCAGGCCAATCGTCAGCGTATGGTGGACTTTTTGGGCGTAGAGCCGATCTGGCTGGCGCAAGTTCATGGCACGGATGTGCTGGATGCCGATCAGGATCTTTTACCCGCCGAGCCTCGGCAGTTTGACGCCGCCGTCACTACCCGTAGCGACCGCACGCTGGCTATCTTGACGGCCGACTGCCTGCCCGTCGTGATCTGGGACGAGCAAGCCCGGGTCGTGGGGGTTGCTCATGCCGGTTGGCGTGGCTTGCAGGCCGGGGTGCTGGAGCGAACCTGGCAGGCGATGGTAAGGCGCTGCCCGCAAGCGGGTTCCTGGCAGGCCTGGATTGGGCCGGCCATCAGCCAGAAGCACTTTGAGGTGGGGCAGGAGGTGTTTGATGCCTATGTCCGGGCGGAACCTGAATTGGCTACTTTTTTTAATGCGGGAAAGCATCCCGGCAAATGGCAGGCAGATTTGCCCGCCATTGCGCGCCATCGCTTGGAACAATTGAGTCCGGGCGCCATGAAGGTGCATCTAAGTGGCTTGTGCACGTTCGAGGATGATGAGCGGTTTTACTCCTATCGCCGTTCGCCGCAAACGGGCCGACAAGTCACCATTGCGCGTCTGGCCCATCGCTAGCCGTTTTTTGTTCCTACGCACTATGAAAAGCAGGCTTTGGTTTCAGTTGATGGTGTGTCAGCCTAATTAATTACCCCAATTGACTGGGTTTGCGACGAACGTCATGCTCTAAGCGTATTTGCAATTCGTTTACAGGTGGCAGATGTCGAGTAACAACCGTGCTTTTCAAGGTTTTGGCAAACCGATCGATGCCGCCCGCTGTGCTGAATTGCAAGCCCATTACCTGCAGCAGTGGCAGAATTTGTGGGAACAGGCCCAGCGTGGCGACTTGCCCCCGGCGAAAGACAGACGGTTTGCCGATGCCGCTTGGCAGAACAATCCTACCGCCCTGTTCAATGCCCATGTCTGGCAACTGAGTGTTCAGGCCATGAACGATATGCTCGGTCTGATGGAGCTGGATGAGGCCCAGCACGAGCGTCTGAGCTTTTCCACCATGCAGTGGGCCGAGGCCATGTCGCCCAGCAACTACCTGATGCTCAATCCCCAGGCCCTGCAGACCATGATGGATACTGGCGGCCAGTCGGTCCTGGAGGGCATGTCCAATTTTATGGAGGACTGGCAAAAAGGACGTTTGACGCAAACGGATGAAAGCCAGTTTCAGCTTGGGGTTAACGTGGGCACCACGCCTGGTGCTGTGGTGTTTCAGAACGATATCTTTCAGTTGATCCAGTACGCGCCCACCACCGCGATGGTGCATGCCGTGCCGTTGCTGATCGTGCCACCGTGCATCAACAAATTCTATATTCTGGATTTGCAGCCTGAGAATTCCTTTGTGCGTCACGCCCTGGATCAGGGCTTGACCGTATATCTGATGTCCTGGCGAAATCCTCAGCCTACCGATGAGCCCCATATTCATGCCCTGAGCTGGCAGGATTATCTGGAGCAAGGCGTGCTCGAGGCGGTTCGTGTCAGTCAGGAGCTATCGGGGCAGGACAAGATCAATACGCTGGGTTTTTGCATCGGAGGCACCTTGCTGGCCAGCGCGTTGGCGCTGGCGCGTGCCAAAGGGCAGGAGCCAGCCGCGTCCATGACCCTGCTGACCACCATGCTGGACTTTAGCGATGTCGGCATGCTCAACGTCTTTATCGACGAGGCGCAGGTTGCCTTTCGGGAGTGGCAGTTGGGGCAGGGGGGATTGCTCAATGCCCGTGAACTGGCCAGTACCTTTTCGTTTTTGCGTCCCGCCGAACTGGTTTGGAATTATGTGAGTAGTAATTATTTGCAGGGCAAGAAGCCGCCTGCGTTTGATTTGCTGTATTGGAACTCTGATGGCACGCATCTGCCCGGTCCTTTTTTTACCTGGTATCTGCGTAACACCTACTTGGAAAACCGTCTGATTCAGGATGGGGGAGTGCCGGTCGGTCAGTATCGTGCTGACCTGAGCAGCCTGGCTTTGCCGGTTTATGTGTACGGTTCCAAAGAAGACCATATTGTGCCGTGGCAATCGGCCTATGCTTCTTTGCGGGCGTTGCCTGCTGCCCAAGCTCGTTTTGTGCTGGGAGCATCGGGCCACATCGCTGGCGTCATTAATCCCCCTGCCAAACAGCGCCGTAACTACTGGGTGCTGCAGGAAGATGAACCCCTTGCCAGCCTGCAGGCTCAGCAGTACCTGGAGCGGGCCCAGTCTGTTCCCGGCAGTTGGTGGACGGATTGGATTGCCTGGCTTGCGCCCTTGTCGGGATCGCGGCGTCGCGCCAAACGTCGCTTGGGCAATGCGCGCTATCCCGTTCTGGAAGAGGCGCCTGGCAGTTATGTAAAAGTGCGTGCCAGTTAATTCTTCCGTTTTTCAGATTTTGGGAGCAGGGCCGCTGGCCTGCTTCCTTCATCCCGATGTCAGGCTTTCTCATTGCCCGGGCTGGCGCAGGGATATGAGCTTTGTCACCCCTTTCTGGAGATGTCTATGAGCAGCAAAGTAGCGTACGTAACTGGTGGTATGGGAGGGATAGGGACAGTCATTTGTCAGCGCCTGGCCAAGGACGGTTTCACCGTGATTGCAGGCTGCGGCCCCAATCGTGATTTTCAGAAATGGTTGGGCGAACAGGCCGAATTGGGTTACGCCTTTCATGCGTCGGTGGGCAACGTGGCAGACTGGGACTCCACTGTCGAGACGTTCAAGAAAGTGTTTGCCGAGTTTGGCCGTGTGGATGTGCTGGTCAACAATGCAGGGATCACGCGCGATGGCACCTTTCGTAAAATGAGTCAGGAAGACTGGCGTGCCGTGATCGACACCAATTTGAACAGCCTGTTCAACGTGACCAAGCAAGTGATCGATGGCATGGTGGAGCGTCAATGGGGGCGTATCATCAATATCAGTTCGGTCAATGGGCAAAAAGGTCAGTTTGGCCAGACCAACTACTCGACAGCCAAAGCCGGTATTCATGGCTTTACGATGGCCTTGGCTCAAGAAGTTGCCAATAAAGGGGTGACAGTCAATACTATTTCCCCCGGATATATTGGCACCGACATGGTCCGGGCGATTCGTCCTGACGTTCTGGAGAAAATCGTCGCTACCATTCCGGTGGGGCGCTTGGGCACCCCCGATGAAATCGGGTCCATGGTTGCCTGGCTGGCGTCGGGTGATTCGGGTTTTGCCACTGGCGCGGATTTCTCCCTGAATGGCGGTCTGCACATGAGCTAAGGCTTGCAGACGTACACAGTGCATGTTTTGTTTTATTGATTAGGAAGTAAGCACCAGCATGGGATCTCCTCGACTCATCAAGAAATACCCCAATCGTCGCTTGTACGACACACAGGCCAGCGCTTACATCACCATGGTTGATGTCAAGCAGCTGGTGCTGTCCGGGGAGGAGTTCGCGGTCGTCGATGCCAAAAGCGGCGAGGACCTGACGCGCAGCATTTTGCTGCAGATCATTCTTGAGGAGGAAAGCGGGGGTATCCCCATGTTCTCCACTCCAGTGCTGATGCAGATCATCCGCTTTTATGGCAATGCCATGCAAGGGGTGATGGGCTCGTATCTGGAAAAGAATATTCAGGCATTCATGGAGATTCAGGAACGCATGACCGAGCAGTCCAAGGGGATGTATGGTGGCCAGTTTGGCCCCGAGGCTTGGGCGCAGTTCATGAGTGTGCAGGCCCCGATCATGCAAACTGTCATGAACAGCTATATTGATCAAAGCAAGAATCTGTTTGTTCAAATGCAGGACCAGATGCAAGATCAGACCCGGCAAATGTTTTCGGTCTTTCCTTTTGCGCCACCGGGCAAAGACAAGAAAGACTGATTGTTTAGTCCACCCGTGTTTTAAACGGGGTGTGTTGGCTGAGCACTTCCTCATAGCGGGCCACATGGCCCGCTTCTTCGTGCAAAAACGCATCAATTGCTTGAGCAAAGCGAGGGTCTGCGATCCAGTGAGCGGAGCAGGTCGGTGTGGGCAACAGGCCGCGCGAGAGTTTGTGTTCCCCTTGTGCGCCGCCTTCAAAAAAGCGCAGTTGCTGCGCAATGCAAAACTGAATCGCCTGGGTATAGCAGGTCTCAAAATGCAGGCCGGGTACGTAGGCAGTACAGCCCCAATAACGTCCGTACAGGGTGTCCTTGTCGCGTAGCGACAGGGCGCAGGCAATATATGCTCCCTGTTGGCGTGCCAGAATCAGTACCAGGGACTCGGGGATCTGGTCGCGCAGGCGGGCAAAGAAGTCTCGGTTCAGATAGGGATGCTGACCACGCTCCTGGTAGGTATTGGCGTAGCAGCGGTAAAAAAAATCCAGATTCCGCTCGCTGATTTCCAGGCCCTGTTTGTGCTCAAACGATAGACCTTGCTCGTAAACCTTGCGGCTGTCTTGCCGCATTTTCTTGCGCTTCTGTTGGGTTAGCGAGGCCAGAAAGTCCTCGTAGCTGGCGTAATCGCGGTTCTGCCAGTGAAACTGCACATCCTGGCGCATCATGAAGCCCGCTTGTTCCAGAGCCCACCGGTCGTCTGCGTGAGGGAACAGCACATGGACAGAGGACAGTTGATTTCTGCGCGTCAGTTCAATGAGCTGCCGTGCCAGCAAGACGCGATCTTCTGGTGTACCGGCCAGCAGACGTGGGCCGCTGACAGGCGTAAACGGAACCGAACACAAGAGCTTGGGGTAGTAGTCCAGACCATGACGTTGATAGGCCTGAGCCCAGCCCTGATCAAACACGTATTCCCCCCGGGAGTGATGCTTCAGATATAGCGGTACGGCGCCGCACAGAGTCGCACCACGATGCATCAAGAGGTAATGCGGCGACCAGCCTGTCTGAGGGGTGACGCAACCGCTTTCATGCAAACTCGTTAAAAAAGCATGGCTGACCAGCAGATGATGGCCCGACAAGGTGTCCCAGCCTGCCGCATCGAGCTGGTTCAGTTGCGTGCAAAGGGAAAATTGGAGTGATTCTGTGCTGTCCATGGCAATCGGGGCGGTGGTGAGCCTATTGTGAAACAGAGCAGGGCATACGTCCTGAGGGCTTTGTATACTAGCCAGCGTTTTATGCAAAGGGAAGGCTTGTTTGGCATCGGTGCCCAAACGGGTTCAATTAGAGACATTCATGAAGAAAATTGCCGGTGCGTTGGGCCTTGCGATCATGCTGGCGACCTCAGCTCAAGCAGGCCCGGCCTGTGAGTATCTGCGTCATTACGTGGCTTTGGAGCCGCAGTCGGGTGCCGAGCTGCAGATGCAAGATGAGCAGGGAGCTTGTCGTGTTCACAATGCCCAATGGTCAACAGGGTATTCGTCGATGCTGCTGGCCTTTGATGAGCTGGTTTTGCAAGATAAGGGATTGGCCGATTTTTCGGGGCAGCAAGATATGCCTCAAGCCATAGAAATGGCGATCAGTGGTATTTATATTTTGACGGGGCGGCTGCCGGGGCAGGACTACATTATGCGCCTGCAAGCCAAGCCGATGGATTTTTCGCTTAAATACCACTGGGACCCAGCCTCGGCCCATCTGTATCTGGAGCAGCTTCGGTTGCGCAGCCAGTCCCTGCGAGAATTTCGGGTTCAGGCGCAGTTTGGCATTGAGTCCGCAGCGGGACGCGCCTTGAGCCAGAGCGAGCTTGAGCAGGCGCAACTGAAAAGCCTGAGGCTGTATCTGGACAATCAGAATCTGATTCAATCCATGGTCATGCCAGTTGTGGTGATGAGCATGAGCATGGATGAGGACCCGCGTCCCTCTATTGATAAGGCTTTGCTGGCGGCGCGCACCGCCGTGCGACTTATGCCTGACTCAGTGGCTGATCGGGACAGCCGCCATGCCTTGCTGGCATTTATTGGGCAGTTGCCCGCTCCGCAAGGGCGATTGTCCTTGGATGTCAAGATGGACCCGCCGTGGTCCATGGTGCATCTGGAGCCAGGAGTGTCTGTTGAGGGGGTGCGGCAAATGCTTTCTGGTCTGAGACTGCACGCGAAGTTCGAGACGGGGCAGACCCCGGCTGTGTATGCCTGGCTGCGCGATCATGTGCGGTCCGGTTTGCAGTGGTTGGCACAGCGCAAGACGGCGGTAGCGCCGTAGTGGTCGCTGAACGTGCTGGTTCGTCAAGGCTTTGGGGACGGCCAGGGGGCAGGCCATACGACAAGCCATACGCTTGTCAGGTGATAGGCAGCAGATGATTGCCGGAAAATAAGGACAAAAAAAAACCGCCGCATAAGCGACGGTTTTTTAAATTTGGTTGCGGGGGCAGGATTTGAACCTACGACCTTCGGGTTATGAGCCCGACGAGCTACCATGCTGCTCCACCCCGCGTCAGAGAAGTAACTATAACATAGTTTTTGATTATGTACATAGCATGGCGTGTTTATTTCATTTTTATGCCTGAGGCGCCCTGCACGGGGAGGTGTGGATAAAAGGGTCTTTCAATTTTCTTGCGTCTTGCCGGTCGCAATGGTGTAATACATAGTGTGCTTACAGGTTCAGTCGGTCTGGCATTTCTAAAAGCTCAAACGCGCAAGCGGCTTCCTGTATAGCGACCAGCTCTTGATAGCTGGCATCTGGCTGTGATAGCAGTCGGCTCCCCTACTAGGCGGGATGTACCGGCAAAACGAATTTCTCTGTTTCTGGCTTTGTTTCAGGTGTAGGCAATCGATAAGCCTTGTGGTGCTTGCTAGGTGTAGCGCTGCAGGTGTTTGATTGTGCCGACCTGAATTGTGCCCCGATCAGTTATTGCCCCAAACGTTGTTGTGCTGTTTTCGCGGTCCTGAATGTGGATCGCCAATTCAAATCCAGTCCGATAGGGCTTGCGGACGTACTCATCATCAGCATGTGTGCTTACACAAAATTGTTTATCGCTTGTAATGCGGCCGTGTCGGGTTTGAACCGGGGGCGTGTATGGGCGCGCGCGTCTTTAGCGGTATCCGCCTGTTTGGCAGCGATGGCGGTTGGTGGGACACGGCTGGCAAGCATGACAGTTCGCCTGCGTGTTGCAACAGGGATCGCGCCTGCTGCTTTGTGCCAGCGCGCGCAGGCTGCGGTGCATCACAAGGCGGACCCAAACGGCGGGCAACAAAAAAGCCAGCACAAATTGGCTGGCTTGATTGATTCTGCTAAGCAGTTCCGGGTGATGGTTGCGGGGGCAGGATTTGAACCTACGACCTTCGGGTTATGAGCCCGACGAGCTACCATGCTGCTCCACCCCGCGCCGGAAAAAATAGATATTAACATGGAATTTTTGCTTTATGCAAGTATCGCCAGAAAGTGAGGCTTCCCAGCAGTGACCGAAAGTGAAATAATCCGAGTCCTGGAGACGGCTTTGCTGTGTGCGCAGCAGCCCATGAACAGCGCCGAGTTGCGCAAGATGTTCGTCTCCCCGCCGCTGAGCGCAGATGATCTGCGTCGTTATCTGGCCATCTTGCAATTGGATTGGAAGGAGCGTGGCCTGGAACTGGTTCAGGTTGCCTCGGGTTGGCGCTTTCAAAGTCGCCCGGCCATGCAAGTGTTTTTGTCCCGCCTGAGTCTGGAGCGCGCGCCCAAGTATTCGCGGGCCGTGCTGGAAACCTTGGCGATCATTGCTTGGCGGCAACCCGTTACCCGCGGCGATATCGAGGATATACGTGGCGTTAGCGTATCGACTCAGATTGTGCGGACGCTGGAAGATCGGGGTTGGATTGAAGTGCTGGGCTATCGTGATGCGCCCGGTCGCCCTGCATTGCTGGGCACGACCCGTCAGTTTCTGAATGATTTGGGTTTGCGCTCTTTGGATGAGTTGCCCTCGGTTGAGACCTTGGATTCTCTGGATGCATTGGCCTCCTTGCCCAATGGTCAGCCGTTGGTGTCGGCTGACCCGCCACAGGAGCAGGGGGCGGATCAAGAGCAGAGCCAGCCCCTGGGTCCTCAGCAAGAGGCGGATCTTCGGGACCAAAGTCAGGAACAAGTGGCAGGGCAGGCGCCCGCACCCGCTGGGGTGCAGCCGGCTGGCTCCCAGGCAGAGCAGGGCATAGAACAAGAAGCAGAGCAGAGCGCTGCTTTGGAAGAGGGTACGGAGCCGCTACAGGTCTGTGCTGCTCAGCTTGAGCTGGAATCCGAACCGGGTTCCGAGTCAGGCAATCAGGACAATTGGCTTGGGGTGGCCTCAGAAGCGGGGTCGCCACAAACGGAACAAGCTGAAGTGAATATGACACCGGACTCCTTGGATGAGGCCCAGGCTGCGGCTGGCCTATCGGATACACAGGTACCGGACGAAATAAAAAACTCTGGAGTAAATGATTAAAAATGACTGATTCGCACGAGACGAACACAGCCTCCACGTCGGATACCGCTGGCGCGGCCGACCCCAAGAATCCCCGCGCGAAAGGCCAGGGGCGCAAATTGCGTACTCCGTTTCGTCGCCGTCGTGGTGACGCGACCCAAGAGTCTGCTCCACGCCAGAATGACGAGGCTCAGACGAGCGCTGCCGGTGAGGTCAAGGCGCGTCCGGCCCGCCCACAAAACAATCGCCGCAAACCTGCGCCTGCTGGCCGTCGTCAGGACGCGCGCGGCGGCCCCGGCAAGCGTTCTGGCACTGCCCAGCCGGCCCGTTACTCGAACCCGGCTGATGATGCGCCAGTCGTGATTCTGGACGGTGATGATGACATCGCATTCAGTCATCTGGATAAGCAAAATCGCCTCTCGCAGCGTCTGGGCAAGTACATGGGCAGCGAGCTGGTGCAACCAAAATTGCACAAAGTGCTGGCTGAAGCCGGTATTGGCTCACGCCGCGACATGGAGGAGTTGATCGTTGCGGGACGGGTTTCGGTAAACGGCGAGCCCGCTCATATCGGGCAGCGCGTGAGTGCAGATGACAAAGTGCGTATCAACGGTCAGTTGATCAATCGTGCCAATACCAAGCGCCCTCCGCGTGTGATTCTCTATCACAAGCCAGCGGGTGAAATTGTGACGCATGATGACCCCGAAGGCCGTGCCACGGTGTTCGGTCGCCTGCCTTCGCTGAAAGTGGGTAAGTGGCTGTCGGTCGGTCGTCTGGACTTGAACACGGAAGGTTTGCTGATCTTCACCACGTCCGGTGATATTGCCAACCGCATGATGCATCCTCGCTACGGCGCCGAGCGTGAGTATGCTGTCCGGGTCTTGGGTGAGCTGAGCGAAGAGCAGATGCAGTCCATGCGTGATGGTGTTCAGCTTGAGGATGGTCTGGCCAAGTTTGGCATGATCGAGTTTCTGGGTGGCGAGGGCAGCAATCGCTGGTATCGCGTCACCATTCACGAAGGGCGCAACCGCGAGGTGCGTCGCATGTTTGAGGCCATGGGCGTGACGGTGAGTCGTTTGATTCGGACCCGTTTCGGTGACGTGAGTCTGCCCAAGAGCCTGCGTCGCGGTCGCTGGGAAGAGCTGGATGCGGACGTTGTGATGGCATTCATGTTGCGCCTGGGTCTGATGAAAGAGTTGGATGAAGATGGCTCGCATCAGCGTCGTGAGCGTCAGCCGCTGTCGCATGACAGCGCTTTGCCCCCTGGTTTCGGTACGCTGGAACACAATGGGCTGAGCGGTGCGCGGATTGGGCGTGGCGGTCGACTGGCCAGCGGGCGTGGTCGTTCTTCCAACAATGTGCGCGTTAACGAGTCCGTCAGCGGTGCGCTGTTTATCAGTGGTGGTCTGGCTAACGGCCATCCTGATGGTGGGCGTCGTGAGCAAGGCGGCCGTGAGCGTACCGGAAACGGACGGGGCGCGCCCCGCGCCACCCAAGGTGGTCGCGGTCCGCAGCGTGGCCGTACGACAGAAGGACGTTCCCTGGAAGGTCGTGCCCCGGACAATCGTTCACAAGAGGGGGCGCGCGCTCATGCTGGCCGCCGTCCGGCGCGTGGCGAGCTGCCTCGCGGTGAATCTGCTCGTGGTGATCAGGCTCGTGGCGGTCATGCCCGCGGCGCACAGGAGGGGCGGGCGCCTTCGGCTCGTCGCGGCACTTCGGAACGTGCTGCTGCCGGGCAAACAGCCAAGGTTCATGTGAAGAAAACAACAGTCGTGCGCCGTGTCAGCCGTCGTGATGATGACTGGCAACCGGCCGGCTCGGCTGCTCACGAATCCCATCTGGGGCGCGGGCGCCGGTAAAGCCGGATCTCGCGGTCCTTGAGTTTGTGGCCCGAACCCTGCGGTTTGGGCCTGTAAGGCCGTGTGAATGCACGTATTTTCCGGTTTTCTGGTAGAATATGGAACTTGGCTCAGAGACATTTGTGTCGGCTGGGTCTTTTTTGATGCTGCGCGCCAGCGAATAGGGCGGCCTTTCAAGGCAAAGGCCGCATAAATCATCCGGTTCGGTTGCGCCTGCAACCATTCCGAGTTTGACGTTGGCAATGCGCAAGACCAGGGCCCGCTTGACCCTCAAGTGAGCATGGTTACCATGGGCTGGCGTACAGCCCATTTTTTTTGGATTTTATGGCAGACATTCTAGCTTTGGCACAAGAGACCCTAGCGGGTACTGAGTACGAACTGGTGGACGTTGAGCGTGCGCCGCTTGGCTTGTTACGCATCGTCATCGATCACCCTGAAGGGGTACGTATCGAGCACTGTGAATGGGTGTCTAAACAATTATCGCGCGTTTTCGAAGTGGAAAACGTGGACTACAAACGCATGGAAGTGACCTCTCCGGGGGTGGATCGTCCCCTGTTGCGGATTGGCGATTACGTGCGTTTTGCCGGCAGTCGGGTGCAGGTGCGCCTGCACGAGGCTATCGACAATCGGAAAGTGTTTGTGGGTACGCTCCACGCTCCCGAAGGGGCGCTACCGGCTAGTGTTCCGCTGGATACCGTTTTTAGGCTGGAACTGGACGAAGCATCGGGCAAGCTGACGCAGGTCGAATTCACCTATGACCAGGTGGATCGTGCCAAATTGGATCCCGTTCTTGATTTCAAGGGTAAGAAGCGATGAGTCGCGAAATTCTATTGCTGGTCGATGCGCTGGCGCGTGAAAAATCTGTAGCGCGTGAAGTCGTGTTCACCGCGCTTGAAAGCGCTTTGGCCTCGGCCATGAAAAAGCGCTTCAAAGAAGATGTTGATATCCGAGTGGAAATCGACAGGGAAACCGGCGCCCATGAAGGGTTCCGGCGCTGGCTGGTCGTGCCCGACGAGGCTGGCCTGCAAGAGCCCGACAAGCAGGAAATGCTGTCGGATGCCCAGGAAATCGACCCCGATCTGCAAGTGGACGATTACATCGAAGAGCCGCTCGAGCCTATCGAGTTTGGTCGTATCGGTGCCCAGGCGGCCAAACAGGCCATCTTGCAAAAAATCCGTGACGCCGAGCGCGAACAGGTCCTGAACGACTTTCTGGAGCGTGGTGAAACCATTGTCTCTGGCACGGTCAAACGTATGGACAAGGGCGACGCCATTATTGAAATGGGCAAGATCGAGGCGCGTTTGCCTCGCTCGGAAATGATCCCCAAGGAAAATATCCGTGTGGGCGATCGAGTTCGAGCCTGGGTGCAGAAAGTGGATTACGCCGCGCGTGGCCAACAGGTCATCTTGTCGCGTACCGCTCCTGAATTTATCAAGGAACTGTTCGAGAACGAGGTTCCCGAGATCGAACAGGGTCTGCTGGAGATCAAAGCAGCTGCCCGTGATGCGGGTGTGCGCGCCAAGATTGCCGTGATTGCTTACGACAAGCGTATCGATCCTATCGGTACGTGTGTGGGGATGCGTGGTTCGCGGGTGACCGCCGTGCGCAATGAGCTGGGCGGCGAGCAGGTCGATATCGTGTTGTGGGCGGATGATCCGGCCGAGTTTGTGATCGGCGCTCTGGCTCCGGCACACGTCGAGTCCATTCTGGTTGACGAAGACAAGCACGCCATGGACGTGGTGGTCGATGAGGAAAACCTGCCCAAGGCCATTGGTTCGCGAGGTCAGAACGTGCGTCTGGCATCGGAGCTGACCGGCTGGCAGATCAACATCATGACACCGGAAGAAAGTCGCAACCGTCAGGACGAAGAGCGCGAGGAACTGCGTGCCACCTTCATGTCCCGTCTGGATGTGGACGAAGCTGTGGCCGATATTCTGATCGACGAAGGATTTACTGGTCTGGAAGAAATCGCTTATGTGCCGTTGCAGGAGTTGCAGGAAATCGAAGCCTTTGACGAGGAAACCGTCAACGAGCTGCGTGCCCGCGCCCGTAATGCACTGCTGAGCGAGGCCATTGCCAAGGAAGAGCTGGTACAGACCGCGGTCAAGGAGCTGGCAGGAGTCGAGGGCATGACGCCCGAGCTGATCGCTGTCCTGGCCGAAAACGAGATTACAACGCTGGATGAACTGGCGGAACTGGCAACGGACGAATTGTCCGAGATGACCGGCCTGGCGCAAGATGCGGCCAGCGAGCTGATCATGCGTGCCCGTGCCCACTGGTTTGACGACGAGGCCTGATATGTCTAGCTAGGTCCCGCGCGTTGTATTCATTAAGAATAGTTGTAGTAAAGCAAGAGAGAGTCGAATGTCGAGTAACACTGTCGCCCAGTTCGCTCAAGAACTGAAAATGCCTGCGAATGTTCTGCTGGAGCAGTTGCGTAGCGCAGGTATTGAGCTCAAATCAGTGGATGATGCCATCACTGATTCGGATAAGGCGAAGCTGCTTGAATCGTTGCGCCGCTCGCACGGCAGTCAGGAAGGCAACAAGATCACCCTGACTCGCCGTCAAACATCGGAGATCCGTCAGGATGACGGGTCGGGTCGCTCCCGCACCATTCAAGTGGAAACACGCAAAAAACGTGTGTTTGTAAAGCGTGATCCGTCCGAGCTGGTGGCAGAGGCCAATGCGGCATTGGCGCAGGAAAATGCGAAAGAGCAGGCCGCCCAGGTGGCCAGCCAGGAAAAACCGGCTGTTCAAGCGGCGCCTGCCGCTCCTGCCAGTCAGCCTGCTGCGCCTGTCGCTGCGGCCCCCGAAGCGCCTGTGAAGGAGCCCGCCGCGCCTGTCGAGTCCAAGCCAGAGCCCAAGCCTGAGCCTGAACCCGAAGTGCGCACCGCGCCTGAACCGACTCCTGTTGCTGAGCCCGCGCCTGAACCGGCTGCTCCTGTGGAGCCCGTTGCGGCTGCCCCGGAAAGTCCAACCCAACCCGAGCCCAAGCCTCAGGAACCCGCGCCTGCCGCCAAGGCAACCGCCCCGGCGGCGGCCACCCCTGTTCAGCAAAAGACTGAATCGGCTCCCTCTCCTACGGCACAAGAAAAGCCGGTGGAACCTACTAAATCTGTAAACGACGCCCGTCAAGCTAACTCTGTGAATAAAACTCAGCACCCTCAAGGGACTAAAACGCCCACATCGACTGCAAAACCACGGGATGTGGCTGCCACCAGCCCGCGCCGTGCCGCGCGTGGCCCGGTGATTCCTCCTGTTGCCGCCGATGTGGAGCAAGACCAGGATCGTGATCGCGCCCGTAAGGCCGCAGAGGCAGAAGCCGCTGCCTTGCGCGATATGTTGAATCGTCCTCGTAAAGTCTTGCGCGCACCCGAGCCGGAAGCTGACACCAAGACAGCGGCCAAGGGCGCTCAAAAGAAAGACGTTAAAGGTTCCAAGGTCGAAAAAGTCCCGGGTAAACCCGTCAAGACGGACAGCACGCCAGGCTGGACCAGCGATGCCAGCCGCAAGAAGCAGCCTTCCAAGGCGGATGTGGCGTCGGCCGGTGCCGGTGGTGGTCGCGAAGGCTGGAAAGCCAATGCCAAGGCCGGTCGAGGCAAAGGTGGCCGTGGTGGCCGCAACGCTCAGGCCGAGCGTCGCGAACCACAAGTGGCAGAATTCATTGCCCGTGAAGTGCATGTGCCTGAAACCATTTCGGTCAGCGATCTGGCTCACCGTATGGCGGTGAAAGCTGCCGAGGTGATCAAACACCTGATGAAGCTCGGTCAGATGGTCACCATCAACCAGGTGCTGGATCAGGAAACGGCCATGATTCTGGTCGAAGAGCTGGGTCACAAGGCCATTGCTGCCAAGCTGGACGATCCAGAAGCCTTCCTGGTTGATACGGACGCGCAAAACGATGCTGAACTCAAGCCCCGTGCGCCTGTCGTAACGGTGATGGGTCACGTTGACCACGGTAAGACATCGTTGCTGGACTACATCCGTCGCGCCAAGATTGCCTCGGGCGAAGCCGGTGGTATTACGCAGCACATTGGTGCCTACAACGTCAAGACAGCACGTGGTACAGCCACATTCCTGGATACTCCCGGTCACGAGGCCTTTACAGCCATGCGTGCCCGCGGTACTAAAGCCACTGACGTGGTGATTCTGGTGGTGGCCGCCGATGACGGCGTGATGCCTCAGACGCGTGAAGCGATTCACCATGCTCGCGCCGCCGGCGTGCCGCTGGTGGTGGCGATCAACAAGATCGACAAGCCCGAAGCCAACCCAGAGCGCGTCAAGCAAGAGCTGGTGGCCGAGGAAGTGGTGCCCGAAGAATACGGTGGCGATGTGCCCTTTATTCCTGTGTCGGCCAAAACCGGCCAGGGTATCGACGAATTGCTGGAAAACGTGCTGCTGCAAGCTGAAATGCTGGAGCTCAAGGCACCCGTTGACGCTCCTGCCAAGGGAACGGTTATTGAAGCGCGCCTGGACAAGGGTCGCGGTCCTGTCGCCACCATTCTGGTGCAAAGCGGCACCCTGAACCGTGGCGACAGCGTGCTGGTTGGCGCGTCTTTCGGTCGCGTACGTGCCATGCTGAATGAAACGGGCAAATCGCTGACGTCGGCTGGTCCTTCGATTCCGGTGGAAATTCAAGGTTTGACCGAAGTGCCTGCCGCTGGTGATGAACTGGTGGTGATGGCTGACGAGCGCAAAGCCCGTGAGATCGCTCTGTTCCGCCAAGGCAAGTTCCGTGATGTGAAACTGTCGCGTCAACAGGCCGCCAAGCTGGAGTCCATGTTCGACAACCTGGGCGAGGGCATGCAGACCCTGTCGCTGATCATCAAGACCGACGTACAGGGCTCGCAAGAGGCGCTGGTGCAGTCGCTGGTCAAGCTCTCTACCGACGAAGTGCGTGTGGTGGTAGTACACGCTGCCGTGGGTGGCATCTCCGAGAGCGACGTCAACCTGGCGATTGCCTCCAACGCGGTGGTGATCGGCTTTAACGTCCGTGCCGAGCAAAGCGCCAAGAAGCTGGCCGAAGCCAACGGCATTGATCTGCGTTACTACAACATCATTTACGATGCGGTCGACGAGGTCAAAGCAGCCCTGTCTGGCATGCTGGCTCCTGAGCAGCGTGAAGAAATCATCGGCATGGTTGAAATCCGCGAAGTCTACAACGTGTCACGTATTGGTAACATCGCCGGGTGTATGGTTACCGAAGGCGTGGTACGTCGTGATTCGCAGGTTCGCCTGCTGCGCAACAACGTTGTGCATTGGACCGGCTACCTGGACTCCCTGCGCCGCTTCAAGGACGATGCCAAGGAAGTGCGTTCCGGCTTCGATTGCGGTATTACGCTGCGCGGCAACAACGACATCCAAGTGGGCGACCAGCTTGAGATCTTCGAGATCAAAGAGATCGCCCGGACACTGTAATTTATGGCACGACACAAGTCCAAACCAAACCCAGGGCGCAATCTGCGCCTGGCCGACCAGATCCAGAAGGATCTGGCGGTCTTGATCCAGCGCGAGATCGACATGAGCCGCGCTGGTCTGATTACTCTGACCGGCGTGGAGCTGTCTCCGGACTACGCGCACGCCAAAGTGTTTTACTCGGTGCTGGGCGCCGAGCCTGAGGTCGCCCAGGCGGCCCTGACCGAGAAAGCCGGTTGGTTGCATTCCCTGCTGTTCAAGCTGCTGCATATCCATACCGTTCCTACTCTGCATTTTCATCACGACCGGCAGTTGGAGCGGGGCATGGAGCTCTCCAAGCTTATCGACAGCGCCAACCAGGCCGATAGCGAATTGACTGGCTCTGCGCCCAAATCGGACGAGCCGGACGAGCAGCCCTGACGCGGCTGTTGTTTCTTCACGGATTGACACACAATGGCTACGCGAAAACGCGGGCAGTTGATTGATGGTGTGCTGCTGCTGGACAAGTCCGACGGGATGTCCAGCAACCACGCTTTGCAGCGTGCCCGCCGCACTCTGGATGCCCGCAAAGCTGGCCATACTGGAACCCTGGACCCGTTTGCAACGGGCCTGCTGGTTTGCTGTTTTGGCCGGGCTACCAAAATTTCCGCCACGATGCTGGAAGCAGACAAAGCCTATGAAGCTACCTTGCAGTTTGGACAAGAAACCGACTCAGGTGACTTGACCGGCAATGTGGTGTCCCAGGCTCCGGCAGAGTTTGCCGGCGTCACCCTCGAGGCGCTGGAGGCAGTATTGCCTGCCTTTCGAGGACCCATTACGCAGGTGCCACCCATGTATTCCGCGCTCAAGCGCGATGGCAAGCCCCTGTATGAATATGCCCGTCAGGGTATAGAGCTGGAACGTGAGGCACGACATCTCGTGATTCACGATTTGCAGGTGCAAGACTTTACGCCGCTGTCGGCACGTTTGTTTGTACGTTGCAGCAAGGGAACCTATATCCGGACCCTGGCGCAAGATATCGGACGTGCTCTGGGGTGTTTTGCCCATCTGACGGCCTTGCGCCGGACAGAATTAGGACCTTTTCATATCGACGATGCCTACACCCTGGACGGGTTGCAGGCGATGGAAGACCCGATGTCGGCCTTGCTGGCCATCGAGAGCTTGCCTACCGAGATTTTGCCCAAAAAACTTCAATCAGAAGGATGAGTTATGAGACGCGCATTGCGCAATGTGGCCATTATTGCCCACGTTGACCATGGTAAGACCACCTTGGTCGATCAATTGTTGAGACAGGCAGGTACGTTCCGTGACAACGAACATATCTCCGAACGTGTCATGGACTCGGGCGATATCGAGAAAGAACGCGGCATTACGATTCTGGCCAAGAACTGTGCCGTTGAGTACGAAGGCACTCACATCAACATTATTGACACCCCCGGTCACGCTGACTTTGGCGGCGAGGTCGAGCGTGTGTTGTCCATGGTCGATGGCGTGTTGCTGTTGGTGGACGCGGTCGAGGGCCCGATGCCCCAAACCCGTTTTGTGACCCGCAAGGCGCTGGAATTGGGTTTGCGTCCAATTGTGGTGGTCAACAAGGTGGATCGTCCTGGCGCTCGTCCAGACTACGCGATCAACGCGACTTTTGATTTGTTCGACAAACTGGGCGCGACTGACGAACAACTGGACTTTCCCATCATTTACGCATCGGGCCTGTCGGGCTACGCCGGTTTGACCGAAGATGTGCGCGAAGGCGATATGCGTCCTTTGTTCGATGCAATCTTGCAGCACGTTCCTCAGCGTGAAGATGATGTCAACGCTCCTTTGCAGTTGCAAATCTGTTCCCTGGACTACAGCTCCTACGTGGGCAAGATTGGTGTCGGCCGTGTAAACCGGGGTCGTGTCCGCGCTGCTCAGGATGTCGTTGTGAAATTTGGTCCTGATGGCGAAGTCATCAAGGGCCGTATCAACCAGGTTCTGAAGTTCAAGGGTCTGGAGCGTGTCTCGGTGGACGAGGCTGAAGCAGGCGACATCGTTCTGATCAACGGTATTGAAGAGCTGGGCATTGGTTGCACCGTCACGGACCCCGCCCATCCGGAAGCCTTGCCCTTGCTGCGCATTGACGAGCCTACACTGACCATGAACTTCATGGTGAATACCTCGCCCTTGGCCGGTCGTGAAGGCAAGTTTGTGACCAGCCGTCAATTGCGTGATCGTCTGGACCGAGAGCTGAAGTCCAACGTGGCTCTGCGCGTGAATGAAACCGACGACGATACCGTGTTTGAGGTATGCGGTCGTGGCGAGTTGCACCTGACCATTCTGATCGAGAACATGCGTCGTGAAGGCTATGAAATGGCCGTGTCACGTCCTCGCGTGCTGATCCGTGAAGAGAACGGTGTCAAGATGGAGCCCTACGAGCAACTGACGGTGGACGTCGAAGACGGCCACCAAGGCGGCGTGATGGAAGAGCTGGGTCGACGTCGTGGTGACTTGCAGGATATGGTTGCCGATGGCCGTGGCCGTACCCGTCTGGAATACCGGATTCCCGCTCGTGGCCTGATTGGCTTTCAGGGCGAGTTCATGACGCTGACACGCGGTACCGGTTTGATGAGCCATACCTTTGATGAGTTCCGTCCGATGCGTGAAGGTACGGTTGGCGAGCGCCGTAATGGTGTGCTCATCAGCCAGGATGATGGGGACGCCGTAGCCTACGCTTTGTGGAAGCTGCAAGATCGTGGTCGCATGTTTGTGTCGCCGGGTGATGCGCTCTACGAGGGCATGATCATCGGTATTCACAGCCGTGACAACGATTTGGTGGTCAACCCCATCAAGGAAAAGAAGCTGACCAACGTGCGAGCTTCCGGCAAGGACGAGCATATTGATCTGGTTCCACCTATTCGCCTGACCCTGGAGTATGCGGTGGACTTCCTGGATGATGATGAGCTGGTCGAAGTGACGCCTAAGTCGATTCGTCTGCGCAAACGTTACCTTAAGGAACACGAGCGCCGTCGCAGCCAACGCGAAAGTTAATCTTTCGGGTTTAGCGATACGAGAAAACGCCTGCTTGATGCAGGCGTTTTTTTTATCCTATCGTGCTTGAGTCCAAGCCTATTTCCAAAAGTATTAAGAAGCTGGAGTGCTCATTTAGACACTCCGGCTTGATTTTTTTAAACATGAATGGCTAAGGCGTTACCCATAGGAGTGAAGCAGTACCTACAAAAGGGGTAGTTTTTTTAATGCTCGCTTAATCTCTCTTTGATACGAATTGCTTGGGTGGATTACCAGGTTGGCGTTGCCCAGTCTCATTTATGACTGTGCAGCTACTTGTTTTCACTAGGTTTGTTGAGCACAGGCGGCAACGTTTGGCTTTACCTCTTTTTTTTAGGAGAAGACTGATGGTGCAGCATATCGTGATTGTCGGTGGTGGAATTGGCGGTACGATGACCGCCAATCATCTGGTGACCAAGCTCTATCCGGAAATTCGCACGGGCAAAGTTCGTATTACCCTCTTGTCCAATTCTCCCTGGCATTATTACAAGCCCGCTTTCATGTATGTGGCGTTTGATGCTTTTTTTCGGGATGAATTGCGACGACCGCAACTCTCCCTTTTACGTCCTGAAATTGATTTTCAGCTGGAAGAAGTCAGTGGTTTTGATTTTGCGGCCAGCCGTCTGCACTGCGCCAGCGGCAAGAAAGTAGATTACGACTATCTCGTGCTGTCGACGGGTTGCGTACCGGCTCCGGAAAAAATAGAAGGTTTGAAAGAGGGAGGAGACCACTTCTATCAGCATGCCCCCGCACGCCAACTGGCTGAGCGCCTGAGCAAGCTGGAAAAAGGCCGTGTGCTGGTCACAGTAACGTTCCCTAAAACTCATAACGTCCCCCATCAGTGCGGAATTGCACCGGTGGAAACCACGTTGATGCTGGACGACTACCTGCGCCGTCGCGGGGTGCGCGACAAGGTGGAGATTGCCTACACGTACCCCACCACCTCCCAGCTTCTGCGTAACTGCCTGTTCATGCAGAACGAGGTGTGTCAGGTCTTGCCGCCCATTTTTGAAGATAGGGATATCAAACATCAACGGGGCTTCACCTTGAGCCGGGTGGACCCTGAACGCAAGATTGCCTATTCCGAGGAAGGCGGGCAGGAGCCATTTGACCTCTTGATGGCCACGCCGCCGATTACCGCTGTGGCAGCCGTGCGGGATTCAGGGATCTCGCAAGCCGCTGATGATGAAGGCTGGGTGCCTACCGATCATCAAACCCTGAAGGTGCTGGGACTGGACAATGTCTATGTGCTGGGTGACACGGTGGACCTGCCTATCAGCAAAGCCGGCGGCTCTTGCCATAATCAGTCACCCGTGGTGGTCAACAATCTGGCCTCGGAGCTGCGTTTTGGGCGTACCAGTGACGAATACGACGGACGGGTGGTGGCGGTCGCTCAAATGGGGCTGGAGGGCGGCATGCCGCTCTGGTACGACTATAAGGAGGATGTGCATCCTACCCCGCCCACCAAGTTGGGGGGGCTGTTACGCAAGGGCTTTAATCGGGGTATTTACTGGGCTGTGGCCCGTGGCTTGGTTTAAGTCAGGAGAGACAGATGAATTCGGTATCGGATAAATCCTCGAACCCCGAAGATGCGGGTGCGGCTCAGAAAAAACCAACAGCCCTGGAAAGTTTGCTGGGAGAAGACCCTGGCATCAAGGGCCTGGACGAACTGATCGGCAAGATCGAGCCATTGCTGGCCGGTGGTCGCCTGAATCGGGTAGTGGATGCGGTGTCCCTGCTGGCCGATCTGGTGGATATGACGGACGACTACATGCTTGAAAAGCTCATGAAGGGCTTTGAAGAGGGCATAGGAGCCGCCTGGTCGGTTGGAAATGCGGCACGTATGGCTTCGGACCAGGTGCGGGCTACGGAGACCACACCGACCCTGATGGGGCTTATACGCCTGGCCAAGGAGCCGGAAGTGCGTCGTGGTCTGACTTTCTTTCTGATGATGGCCGGTGTGATGGGACGCCAGATGCGTTATCAGAATCTGGATCACACGGGGGACTGATGCGATAGCTGTATCGTTAAAGAAAAATGGGCCGCTTTTGCAAGCGGCCCATTTTTTTTGCTCAGCACGTCAGCACGTCAGCACGTCAGCACCTCAGCACCTCAGCGGTCAGTGATTCAAAAACGCCATTTGGCGCTTTTCCACAATCCGGAAAATACCGACCAGAATGAAGGACACGCACAGGTAAATCAGGGCGGCGATCCCATAGGAGGTAAAAGTCTGGTACGTGGCGGCATTGGCGTCGCGCGCGATCTTGAGCAGGTCAGGAACCGTGGCGGTAAAGGCCAGCGAGGTGGCGTGCAGCATCAAGACAACCTCGTTGCTGTAGGCAGGCAGAACGCGGCGCAAGGCTTGCGGCAAAATCACCCGGCGGTATAGTGTCCAGCCCGACATGCCATAGGCACGGGCGGACTCGATCTCACCGGGCGGCATGGAGCGGATGGCCCCCGCAAAAATCTCGGTGGTGTAGCCGACAGTATTGAGGGTCAGGGCCAGAATCATGCAATTGAAGCCGCTCATGAAAAAAGCTTCCAGTGCCGGCACGGATTTGACGATGGCCAGCTTGTACATGGCGGTATAGATCAGCAGGATCTGTACGTACAGCGGCGTACCCCGGAAAAAGTAGGTGAAGGCGCCGATGGGACGCGACAGCCAGGCTTTGCCCGACACCCGGCCAATGGCCATGAAGATCGACAGGAAAAAACCGATGGTGACCGAGATCACCAACAGCCACAGCGTCATGGCCAGGCCCGAGAGCTGCCCGTTGCTTTGATAAAGGTAGGCGCGCCAGAATTCGTTCAGGACATCCATTAGAACTGCGCTCCTTTTACGCCGATGTTATAGCGTCGCTCCAGGTAGCTCAGCCCGATGTTGCTGACTGCGGTCAGGCCCAGATAGATCAGGGCGGTCAGGCCCACAAACAAGAAAGAGTTGAACGTGGCGTTGCCGGCATTCTGGGCAATCTTGACCACGTCGCTCAGGCCGATCAGCGATACCAGGGCAGTGGATTTAAGCAGAATCTGCCAGTTGTTGCCCAGTCCGGGCAGAGCGTAGCGCATCATTTGAGGGATCTGGATGCGGTGCAATATTTGCCAGGCGCTCCAGCCACAGGCTTTGCCAGCTTCCATCTGGCCTTTGGGGATGGCCATCAGGGCGCCCCGGAAGGTCTCGGCAAAATAGGCACCATAAATAAAGCCCAGAGTGACCACACCAGCGCCGAAGGGATCGATCTCGATCATGTCCCATTCCAGCCAGTCGGTCAGCTCGTTCAGCCAGATTTGCAGGCTGAAAAAGAACAACATCAAAAGCACCAGATCCGGGACACCCCGGATCAGGGTGGTGTACAAACCGCCCAGCCCTCTTAGCAGCGAGGTGCGGGACAGTTTCATCAGGGCAGCCACCAGGCCAAGCAGCAGGGAAACCAGCAGCGAGAGTACCGCCAGCTTGATGGTTTCCCAGGTGCCCGCCAGCAACTGCGGCCCATAACCGTAAAGCAGCATGGTTCAGATATCCAGGTCAGGGCGCAATGCGAATGTTGTCTTTTTGGAAGTATTTGTCGGCAAAGGCCTGCATGGTGCCATCGGCTTTCATTTCGCGCAGAACTTCATCAACGGTTTTCTTGAGTTTTTTGTTGCCTTTGCGAATGCCCATGGCAATCGGTTCGTTCAAAATAGGGCTGTCATCGACGGTACTGCCGGTCAGTTCAAAGTCGGCGCCGGCCGGTTTGCTCAAAAAGCCTTCGATGGCGTTCTGGGCTTCCTGGAAGGTGGCGTCAACGCGGCCACCGGCCAGGTCATTGAAGGCGTCGGTGTAGCTGGGGTAGGCCACAATGGTGACGCCGTTATTGGCCCAGTTCTGGCGCGCATACGTTTCCATGGTGGTCCCTTGCTGCACGCCCACACGTTTACCTTTCAGTGATTCGGCGGTGGGCTCCAGGCCGCTGCCCTTGCGGGCGGCCAGGCGAACCGGCACGATGTACATGGGTTCGCTAAAGTCGATGACCTTGGCCCGCGCTTCGGTGGCCGTCATGGTGGAGTTGGCCAGATCGAATTTGCGGGCCTGCAGTCCGGGGATCAGGCTGTCAAAGGACTGATCGATCCACACGCACTTGGCTTGCAAGCGTTTACAGATCTCGTTGCCGATATCGATGTCAAACCCCTGCAATTGGCCGCTGGGATCCAGGTATTCGAAGGGGGGGTAGCCTGCTTCAGTGGCAAAACGGATTTCGGATGGCCCGTCAGCATGGGCAACGGGCGCCAAGGCGGTGCAAAAAGCCACCATCAAAAGGCGGGCAAGGATTTTGTTCATGTGAAGGACTCCGGCAAATATCGACTAGCTTGTGGCATTCAATACAAATTCGGCCCTGCTGATGGAGGGCCGAAGAAAGACTGCAAATTTAACCCGGACGCCTTACTGGGGCAATGCGGGTTCCGCCCTAGGCAGCACGCAGCACTGGTTGATGTAGCCCATAACCTCGTCCAGATCATCGGTCAGGACCAGCAAATTCAGGTCTTTGGGGCCAATCAGGCCCAACTCCATCAATTGGTCACCAATCCATTCGATCAGGCCGGACCAAAAGGAAGTGCCGATCAGTACAATGGGTGCAGGTGGGACTTTGCCGGTTTGGACCAGCGTCATGACTTCAAACAGCTCATCCAGTGTGCCGAAACCGCCGGGCAGGGCAATGTAGGCCCAGCTATGCATGAAAAAGGTGGCTTTGCGCGAGTAGAAATACTCGAATTGCAAACTGTGCGTCTGGTAGGGATTGTTGGTCGTTTCGTGAGGCAAGCGTATATTCAGGCCAACACTTTGCCCGCCTGCTTCGTACGCGCCTTTGTTGGCGGCTTCCATCAGCCCGGGGCCGCCGCCTGCAATCAGGGTGACGCCCGCTTCGGCCAGACGACGGCCCAGCTCCTGGGCCAGTTCGTAGTAAGGATGACCGGGTTTGATGCGTGCGCTGCCAAAAACACTGACGCCAGCACCCATTTCTTTTAATGTATCGACCGCAGTTTGCAGTTCCTTCATGATGGTAGGAATCTGCTCAGAGGCCGGTAAACGGACGATTTTATTGTTAGACATGAAAAAAACCTTGTTGCTCGTTGATGGTTCCAGCTATCTGTATCGAGCGTACCATGCGATGCCCGATCTGCGAAACGCGCAAGGCCAGCCTACAGGCGCTTTGTACGGGGTCATCAATATGCTTCGTCGCCTGCTGCAGGATTATCAGGCGGACTATATGGTATGCGTGTTTGATGCCAAGGGCCGCACCTTCCGGGACGATCTGTACGATCAATACAAGGCAAACCGGCCTTCCATGCCCGATGACATGGCGGTGCAAATAGAACCGCTTCACAGAGCCGTGCGGGCCATGGGCTGGCATCTGATTTGCCAGTCCGGCGTAGAGGCTGACGACATCATCGGCACGCTGTCTCGCCTGGCCGCTGAAAACGGCATTGAGACGGTGGTCTCGACCGGGGACAAGGACCTGGCCCAGTTGGTCAATGAGCATGTCCGGCTGGTCAACACCATGAGTAACGAGAAGCTGGATGTTGACGGGGTGATCAGCAAGTATGGGGTGCGTCCCGATCAGATCGTCGACTATTTGATGTTGATTGGCGACACCTCGGATAATGTCCCCGGTGTTCCCAAAGTAGGCCCCAAGACCGCCGCCAAATGGCTGGGGGAGTACGGCAGTCTGGACGAACTGTTGCGTCACGCCGACAAAATCAAAGGTGTGGCGGGGCAGAACCTGCGCGACTTCAGTGCCAACTTTGAAATGACGCGCCAACTGGTGACCGTCAAGCTCGATTGCGAGGTACCTGGTTTTACGGGGGATTTCGAAGCTCTGGAACCGGAACCGCGTGACAAGGCCACTTTGCAGGACATTTACGAGACTTATGGTTTTCGGACCTGGCTGCGCGAGTTGACCCAGGACCCGGATCGTGTGCCTGTACAGGACAGCCGCGTCGAAGCGCAAACGCCGCAGGCGCCGACGGAGCTGGATTACCAGACCGTCACCACCAAGGAGCAATTGAGTTCCTTGTTAAGCCTGCTTGAAAAGGCGCAACTGGTGGCACTGGATACCGAAACTACTTCCCTGGACCCCTTGATGGCGCGACTGGTGGGTCTGTCGGTCTCAGTCAAGGCAGGCCAGGCTTTCTATGTTCCCGTCGCACACCGGGGTTCGCTGGACCTGGAGCAACTGGACAAAGACTATGTATTGCAGACCTTGCGGCCCTGGCTGGAGAATGCGCAGGCGGCCAAGGTCTTGCACAACGCCAAATACGATACTCACGTCCTGCTCAATGAGAAGGTCCATTTGCGCGGTATTCAGGACGACACCATGTTGCAAGCCTATGTCCTGCAGTCGCACAAGCGCGTCAGCATGGACGAGCTGGCCCTCCAATGGTTGGGGCTGAAAGGCACCTCGTATGAGGACATTTGCGGCAAGGGCGCCAAGCAGATTGGCTTTGACGAAGTCGAGATCTCAGTGGCTTCCCACTATGCCTGCGAAGATGCAGATTACACCTTGCGACTGCATCAGTGTCTGCGTCCTCAGCTCGCCCAGGAGGCAGGGCTGGAGCGCATTTATCGGCTGGAGGTGCAGGCCTCGGAAGTGCTGACCATCGTGGAGCGCAACGGCGTCAAAATCGATGTGTCCACCCTGGCGCGTCAAAGTCACGAGCTGGGGCAGAAAATGCTGGAGCTGGAGAACAAGGCCTACGAGCTGGCTGATCAGCCCTTTAATATGAATTCACCCAAGCAAGTCGGTGAGATCCTGTTTGGCAAGCTGGGTATTCCCGTCGTGCGTAAAACGGCCAGCGGCGCGCCGTCCACCGATGAGGATGTATTGACCCGTCTGGCCCAGGACTACCCCTTGCCCCAGGTGTTGCTGGAGTACCGGGGCTTGGCCAAACTCAAGTCCACGTATACCGACAAATTGCCCAAAATGGTGAATCCGGACAGCGGGCGGGTGCATACGCGTTATTCACAGGCCGCTGTTATTACAGGGCGTCTGGCCTCCTCGGATCCGAATCTGCAAAATATTCCTGTACGTACGGCAGAGGGTCGTCGTGTCCGGGCTGCGTTTGTCTCCGAGTTGGGCAAGGTGGTGTCTGCTGACTATTCCCAGATTGAGTTGCGCGTGATGGCTCATGTTTCAGGGGACGCCAATTTGCAGCAGGTGTTCGAGCAGGGCGGTGATGTACACACTGCCACGGCCGCCGAGATTTTCGGTATTCAGACCCAGGACGTCAGTTCCGATCAGCGTCGTGCCGCCAAGGCCATCAATTTTGGCTTGATTTACGGCATGGGGGAATTTGGTCTGGCCAGCAATCTGGGCATCACCCGTGATGCCGCTCGCGCTTACATCGACCGCTACTTTGCGCGTTATCCGGGTGTGGCCAGCTACATGACTCGTATCAAGGCCCAGGCTCACGAGCAGGGTTATGTGGAAACTGTGTTTGGCCGACGCTTGTGGCTGCCCGAGTTAAAGGGAGCAAAAGGGCCTCGCATGGCGGGCGCAGAGCGTG
Source organism: Alcaligenes sp. SJTW-7 (assembly GCF_047716895.1). Lineage (NCBI taxonomy): Bacteria > Pseudomonadati > Pseudomonadota > Betaproteobacteria > Burkholderiales > Alcaligenaceae > Alcaligenes > Alcaligenes sp. SJTW-7. Next base: position 1,173,635 of record NZ_CP136682.1, read on the forward strand.
CTGCCATTAACGCGCCCATGCAAGGCACCTCGGCTGATCTGATCAAGATGGCGATGGTCGCGGTGCAACGCTGGCTGGAAGACAATAAGCTGCGTACACAAATGGTGATGCAGGTGCACGACGAACTGGTGTTTGATGTGCCCGAAGACGAGTTGGACACCTTGCGTGAGCATCTGCCGGGGCTGATGTGCAATGTGGCCAAGCTGGATATTCCACTGGTGGCGGAGGTAGGGGTGGGCGACAACTGGGAGCAGGCCCACTAAACGCGCACGCCTTAAGGCCAGGGCAGGCGGGTTGGCGCGCCTGCCTGTGCAAGGTTGAGGCCAGTAAAAAGGGCGACCTGGAAACAGGTCGCCCTTTTGTGTGCTCACGAGGCTATTTTGCGCTTGTCTGGCACCTTGTTCCTGGTCACCGAAGGACTGGAGCGTTCAGTCGTCGTTGGAGCGCACCCGATTGGGAAGCAACTCATCGTGCTTGGCCAAAATGGGATAGGCGGCGGCACTGACCAGATACGAGTTGATTGTGCGCACGTCGCGCAAGATTTCCAGATACAGGGAGCCTTGCTCGGCCGAATCCAGTTGGCCGGCTTTGATCTTGCGAATATGGCGGTCGGCGGCGGCCACTTCCAGTTCGCGGAAAAAATCTTTCTCAAAAGCCAGGAAGCGGGCGGTTTTGACGTCTTCGGCCACAAACAGCGCGGCTGCCTGACGCTGATTGCGAATCAGCCTGTCCATGACCTTGCCAATTTCCGTCTGTTCTTCCGCTTGCAATATCCAGCCCTGTTTGCGCAACTTGGCGGTATGGCTGAGCAAGCCGTTCACGCTGATGGTGGCGGCATGCGAGATATTGGTCGAGAAAGTCAGAATATCGTTAAGGCGGCGGGTATCTTTCTTGTTCAGATTCTCCTGGTCCAGGCGGGCCAGATACGTGGTAATCAAAGGCTCCAGGCGATTGACGGCATTGCTGATATAGCGTGCGTGGTTAATGCTGTGGGTGCTGTTGTTAAGCATGTTCTGGCGTGCCGTATCCAGGATTTCCTGCAGCATGTCGGACAGGCGCAGGGCTTCCCTAGCTGCATTGCCCAGGGCCACGGCAGGGACTTCCAGCGCCGACTGATCGAGGTATAAGGGCAGGCCGGGATCGTCCGGGTCTGTGCGGCGGGGCAGATAGCGACTCAGCAAGCGCGAATAGGGTTTGAGCAAAGGCAGGAACAAGGCGGCCACTGCCAGATTGAAGAAGGTATGGAAGTTGGCAACGGCGCGGGCCGGGTCATGGGTGAACCAGCTCATCAGATCGGGAATCCAGGGCAGCAGAATCATGCCTATCAGACAGCCGAACAGCCGGGTGCCCAGGTTGCCAATCGGCAGACGTTTGTTGGCGGGGTCTTTGGTGCTGCCGGCGCCTTCCAGAATCGGGTTGATGGCAGTGCCCACATTGGCACCCAGGACCAGGGCGTAGGTCAGCTGCGGGTCCATATGCTGGTGGCTGGCCAGGGAAATGATCAACACCACGATGGCAACGCTGGAGTGAGCGGCCCAGGTCAGCAGGGCGGCCAGCAACATGCCGGTCATGGGGCTGCCGGCCAGGGCTTCCAGGATGGTCTGCAGCAAGGGAGCATCCTGAATGGGCGAGAAAAGTCCCACCAGTTCATGCAAAGACAGCAACAGCAGGCCCAGGCCGATAAAGACCCGTCCCAGATCACGGCGTCGTCCCGGCTCTTGCGAGCGGAACAGCCAAACACCCAGAAGAATCAGGGCAGGGGCCAGCGCGGTCATCTTGAAGGACAGCAATTGCACGATCAGCGTCGTGCCCACATTGGCGCCCAGCATGGCGGCCAGGGCTGGCACCAGGGCGACCATCCCGGTAGCGGCAAAGCTGGTAATCATCAAGCCAGTGGCGGTACTGCTCTGAATGGCTGCGGTAATCGCGGCGCCGGCAAAGAACGCGCGTCGTGGCCGTCCCAGTGCGTGGCCCATCCAGATGCCCAGCTCGGCACCGAATGCGCGCTGAACCCCGCTTTGCACCATGTGGATACCCCACAGGAGCAAAGCGATATAACCCCCGAAATCGAGAAGTGCGAAGATTTCTTTCATGGCTAAATAATAGCCCAGCGCCTCTTACAAGCGTGAGTCCCAGATTACGGACACACCGATTCGCTTGGTAGAGGGCTGGCGCGCAGGCGGATGACGACGGGCAGGCAGGCAGAAAGCCTGCAAAAAACGCTCCGAAAGCACCTAGGCTTGCGGAGCGTTTTGTCTGGCTTGAGTGCCGGGGTGCTTACACGGACTGGGCGCTTTGCAGTGCCTGGATGCGTGCGGCAATCGGCGGGTGCGAGGCGAAGATGGCGCTGATGGAGCGACCGCCCGAAATACCTGCAGCTTCAAAGTTCTTGGGCAGCTCGCCCGGCGCCATGCCACCCAGACGGGCCAGGGCGTGAATCATGGGCTGGCGCGAACCGAGCAGTTGGGCAGAGCCGGCATCGGCGCGGTATTCCCGTTGCCGTGAGAACCAGGCCACGATGATGGAGGCCAGTACGCCAAAAATCAGCTCAAACACAAAAACCGAGGCGTAGTAACCCATGCCCACATCGCGATCATTACGCAGCAGCACGCGGTCCACAAAGTAGCCGGCCAGACGGGCCAGGAAGATCACGAAGGTGTTCACCACACCCTGGATCAAGGTCAGGGTCACCATATCGCCATTGGCGATGTGAGCGACCTCGTGGCCCAGCACGGCCATGACTTCTTCTTCGGTCATGCCGCGCAGCAAACCGGTGGACACGGCGACCAGCGCATCATTCTTGAACGCACCGGTGGCAAAGGCATTGGGTTCGCCTTCGTAAATGGCTACTTCCGGGCGGCCAATACCGGCACGGTCAGCCAACTGATGCACGGTGTCGACCAGCCAGGCCTCTTCGGCGTTGGCAGGGGCGTTCGGGTCGATGACGCGGGCGTTCACGCTTTGCTTGGCCATCCACTTGCTCATCAGCAGGGAAATGATGGCGCCGGTAAAACCGACCAGGGCCGAGAAGATCAACAGTTGCGTCAGGTCCAGACCCTGCGCGTTCAGGTAACGTCCCACACCCAAAATATTCATGGAGGCGCTGAGCACCAGCATGACGGCCAAGTTGGTTATTAAGAAAAGGACAATTCGTTTCATGAATGCGGATTCCGGTGTGACAGAAAAAAGCGTGACCGTGAGTACACGATCTGCGCGAATTTTAGCCTTGATTCCAGGCGTGAAAATAAAATAGTCAGCTTTTAGTCAGCTTTTGGACAAGATAGTTTCGTTGGCTGTCTTGCCTGCTGTTGTGTAAGTGGTCTGGATATGGGGTTGGCGGACCACTTTTACAAGGTGGGGAGTATAGTAATGGCTTTCCCTTATCACTGAATCTGGTCTGATCACATGCAGTCATTGTGGATGCTGGTAGCCTGCGCCATGTTTGCCATTATGGGGGCCTGCGTCAAAGTGTCCGCCGATGCGGGGGCCTCGATGGCACAAATCGTTTTGTTCCGGGGTGTACCGTCGGTTCTGCTATTGGTGTTCTGGGCCAAGAGTCGCGGTTTGAGGCTGGCCCCGCAAAGCTGGAAGCTGCATATCCGACGTAATGTGTCGGGGGTCAGCTCCATGTGGCTGGGCTTTCTGGCCCTGGCCAATCTGCCTTTATCCACGGCGGTTAGCCTTAACTACACTGCTCCCCTGTTTATTGCCTGCTGGATGCTCGCCTGGGGCGGTACCCAGCGCGATCCTGTGCGTCTGATCGCGGTGCTGCTGGGTTTCATGGGGGTGATCGGCGTACTGCGCCCCAGTATTACTCCCGACCAGTGGTGGGCGGCCATGCTGGGCCTGTGTGCCGGCGCGCTAAGCGCCGTCGCCATGATGCAGGTGCGGGCTTTGGGGCGTTCTGGCGAACCCGAATGGCGCACGGTGCTTCTGTTTTCCTGTTTTGTCGTCTGTTCCAGCCTGCTTGGCCTGCTGTGGGAAGGTTGGCGGGAGCTGAGCTGGCGCGCCTGGCTGGCTTTGCTGGGCGTGGGCCTGTCGGGCTTGTTCGGGCAGTTGACCATGACACGGGCATTCGGGCTGGGCTCGGCCTTGTTGACCGCGGCCCTGCAATACACCACCATTATTTTTGCTGCCCTGATTGGCATAGCGTTCTGGGGCGATGTGCCCGACTGGCTGGCATGGGCGGGCATGGGATTGATTATTGGGTCTGGCCTGTTGTCGGCCTGGCGTACCTACAGCGAGGATCGTATCTTGCGAGGTCAGGCCGCGGCGCAGGAGCAGGCTTCTGTCAAGGAGGCATGAGGTGTTTGAATTTCTGGTTAGCGCCGAGCAGGTCCAGGCCGAGCTGAACAATCCGCTGTGGTTGATTCTGGACGTACGCCATGATCTGGCCGATCATCAGGCCGGGCGGCGCGCTTATGAGCAAGGACATATTCCCGGGGCAGTTTTTCTGGATCATGAATTGGATCTGGCCGCGCCCAAGACGGGTTTCAATGGCCGCCATCCTTTGCCCAGCCGTCAGGAGCTGGTCCAGCTTTTGCAGGGAAAAGGGTTGAGCGATGACACGCAGGTGGTGGTGTATGACGCCCAGGGGGCGCTGTTTGCCAGCCATATGTGGTGGATGCTGCGCTGGTTGGGGCACTCCCGGGTCGCTATTTTGAACGGCGGCTGGCAAGCCTGGCAACAGGTGGGGGGAGCCGAGCAGCAAGGGGCCGCCACGCCGGTTCAGTCCACTGGCACGGTAAGCCTGCCTGAGCACGCTGCCATGCCTACGGTCAGCACTCAGGAAGTGCTCAAAAACCTGACGACGCCTGTTTTCACGGTACTGGATGCGCGCGCTGCGGAGCGTTATCGGGGAGATGTGGAGCCGATGGACCCCGTGGCCGGCCATATCCCCGACGCCTTGAATCGTTCCCATCTGAATAATCTGGATGAACAGGGGCGTTTCAAGCCGGCAGCGCAGTTACGTCAGGAGTTTCAGGATTTGCTGGGTGCCACTCCTGCCCATCAGGTCGTACATCAGTGTGGTTCAGGTATTACCGCTTGTCACAATCTTTTTGCGATGGAGTTGGCAGGCCTGACGGGTTCCGGTCTTTATCCGGGCTCCTGGAGTGAATGGGTGAGTGATGCGAGCCGCCCCGTAGCGCGCAGTTAGGCTTGCCCTGCCACCCTGGCAGAATTGAAAAGGCCGCCCACGGGCGGCCTTTTTACCGCCGGGCCTCCTCAAGGTAAAAGAGTCCCCGTGGGGAGCTGCAAGCCGCTGGTGCAGTATGGAGTATGTTTTACTGCCAGGTCGCCCCACGGTAAAAGTTTCCCCTTTGGGGGCCGCAAGCCGCAGATGCAGCGTGGAGGCACGTTTTACCGCCGGGTCGCCCCAAGGTAAAAGTTTCCCCTCTGGTGGCCGCAAGCCGCAGATGCAGCGTGGAGGCATGTTTTACCGCCGGACCTCTCCAAGGTAAAAGAGTCCCCTTGGGGAGTTGCAAGCCGCAGGCGCGGCGTGGGGGGCATGTTTTTACCGCCGGGCCGCCCCAAGGTAAAAAGCGCCCCCCTTGGGGGGGCAGCAAGCCGCAGGCGCAGCGTGGGGGGCATTTTTCTTTTTTGTACCGGCTCTCTATCCGGATTGTAGACTTCCCTCCCGCGCCAGCTCCCGTACAATGCCACTTCCAATTGGGTGTCGGCTTGTCCGGACCGCCCTCATTGATCAGGAATAATTATGGTTAAATCTCGCGATGATAATCAAAGCGCCCAGGCGCCAGCCCAGCAGGATTTCGAGTCCGCTCTGGCGCAACTGGAGGCGCTGGTCGCTCGTATGGAAAGTGGGGCGTTGCCACTGGAGCAAGCCTTGCAGGCGTACGAGCAGGGCGTGGAGTTAGCCCAATTGTGTCAACGCAAGCTGGACCTTGCCCAAGAACAGGTCAGCGTATTGCAAGGCAATCTGTTGCGTCCCCTGTCCGGGGATGAGGCCGTTGGAGATAGTTAAGATGAGTTCTACCAGTTTTTCTGATTGGCTTCAGGCTCGGGTTGAGCAAACTGAACATGTACTGGATCAGTCCTTGCCCCCAGTCAGTCAGGAGCCTGCTCGTTTGCACGAGGCCATGCGTTATTCCGTGCTCGGGGGGGGCAAGCGTGTGCGTGCCGCCCTGGTGTATGCTGCCGGTGAGGCTGCCTTGCAAGGCAAGCCGATGGCCGCTGCGCAACAAAAAGCTCTGGAGTTGGCGGCTGCAGCCGTGGAGCTGATTCACGCCTACTCTTTGGTACACGATGATTTGCCTTGCATGGACGATGACAAGCTGCGTCGCGGCCGTCCGACCACGCATGTGCAGTTTGACGAAGCCTGCGCCATGCTGGCTGGCGATGCTTTGCAGCCCTTGGCCTTCGAGCTGTTGGCGCAAATGCCAATTGCGCCCGCTCTCATCGTGCAGGCGATCACCCAGTTGGCTCAGGCTGCGGGCAGTGCCGGTATGGCGGGCGGTCAGGCCATTGACTGCGATAGTGTGGGTATTGCCCTGGATCGCGATCAACTGCAGGAAATGCACAGCATGAAGACCGGTGCCATGCTGCAGGCCAGTGTATTGCTGGGCGGTATTGTGGCAGGCGCCTCGTCTACCGTGCGCAATGGCCTGGAGGAATATGCCCAGGCTGTGGGTCTGGCTTTTCAGGTTGTGGACGACATTTTGGATGTCACCGCGGATACGGAGACCTTGGGCAAGACGGCGGGCAAGGATGCCGCTGATAACAAGCCCACCTATGTGTCCATTCTGGGTATGGAAGGATCGCGAGAGTTGCTGGGGGCGCTCAATGAGCAGGCCCAACTGGCGTTGCGACCTTTGGGGCCTGCCGCGACACGCCTGACGCAACTGGCCGATTACATCGTGGGCCGCGATCATTAGACCGTTGCCGGTCTGTGTGACTTTGGCACAGGCCGCGAAGCGTTTTACAATAGCCGATTGGCGATTGTTCTTGGACAGTCGTTTCACTTATTTGCCCGGATAGACGTCTTTTAGTATGACAACCGTTTCCCTAGAGCAGATCCACTCTCCCGCCGACTTGCGCCAGCTTGATCAACGCGATCTTCCCGAGCTGGCCCGTCAGTTGCGCGAGTTTGTTCTGCAGTCTGTATCCAAAACCGGTGGGCACTTGTCGTCCAATCTGGGCACGGTTGAATTGACCACGGCCTTGCACTATGTGTTTGAGACGCCGCACGACCGTATCGTGTGGGATGTGGGTCATCAGTCCTATCCGCACAAGATTCTGACTGGCCGGCGCGAACAAATGGCCGGCTTGCGTCAGCAAGATGGTATTTCGGGCTTTCCCAAGCGCTCCGAGTCCGAATACGACGATTTTGGCACCGCGCATTCCTCCACCTCCATCTCGGCGGTGCTGGGTATGGCCGTGGCCTCGCGCAATGCCGGTATCGAACGTCAGCATATCGCCGTGATCGGCGATGGAGCCATGACGGCCGGTATGGCCTTCGAGGCCCTGAACAATGCAGGCGTGACTCCCGATGTGAATGTGCTGGTGATCCTGAACGACAACGACATGTCGATCTCGCCACCCGTGGGTGCCCTGAATCACTATTTGGCGCGCCTGATGTCGGGCCGTTTCTATGCCGCTGCCAAGAATGTAGGTCGTGCTGTTTTGCAGCATGTACCGCCCGTACTGGATCTGGCGCGCAAGTTTGAAGGCCATGCCAAGGGGATTCTGACGCCCGCTACCTTATTTGAAGAGCTGGGTTTCAATTATGTCGGTCCGATCGACGGCCATGATCTGGATGCCTTGGTCTCTACCCTGAGCAATCTGCGCGATCTGGGCGGCTTGCAGTTTTTGCACGTCGTCACCCGCAAAGGGCAGGGCTACAAGCTGGCAGAGGCTGACCCTGTGCTCTATCACGGCCCTGGCAAATTTGATCCCTCCGTGGGTTTGGTCAAACCTGCCACCAAGCCGCGTCCGACCTTTACCCAGATTTTTGGTCAGTGGCTGTGTGACATGGCCAGACACGACCAACGCTTGTACGGTATCACCCCCGCCATGCGTGAGGGCAGTGGGATGGTGGAGTTCGAGCAGCAGTTTCCACGCCGGTATTTCGATGTGGGCATTGCCGAGCAGCACGCTGTCACCTTTGCGGCCGGCTTGGCCTGTGAGGGGCAAAAACCCGTTGTGGCTATTTATTCGACCTTTCTGCAGCGTGGCTACGATCAGTTGATTCACGATGTGGCCTTGCAGAATCTGGACGTGACCTTTGCGTTGGATCGTGCCGGAATCGTGGGGGCCGACGGGGCGACCCACGCGGGCAATTACGACATCGCTTTTTTGCGTTGCATTCCGAACATGGTCGTTGCCACGCCGTCGGATGAAAATGAAACTCGCTTGCTGTTGACCTGTTGCTACCAGCATCCCGGGCCCAGCTCGGTGCGTTATCCGCGGGGTGCCGGCATTGGGGCGCCGGTCAGTCAGGAACTCAACACCGTGCCGCTGGGCAAGGCGAATTTGCGTCGTCAGGGCAAAAATCTGGCGATTCTGGCTTTTGGCCCAGTGTTGCACGAAGCCCTGAAAGCGGCCGAGGCACTGGATGCCACCGTGGTGGATATGCGTTTTGTCAAACCCATGGACGAGGCCCTGCTGCAAGAGCTGGCGCAAAGCCATCAGGCTTTTGTCACAGTGGAAGAGGGTTGTCTGATGGGTGGCGCAGGCAGTGCCGTGCTGGAATTTATCAGCCGTGAAGCGCTGGTCATGCCCGTTTTGCAGCTGGCTTACCCCGACGAGTTCATCGATCACGGCGACCAAAAGAAAATTGCTCAGGATTTGGGTCTGGATGCGGTTGGCATTGAACGCTCCATTCGTGCGCGTTTCTCAAGTCTGTTCGAGGAATGAGGCAATTTCTGCACAGTTTAGGGTTTAAATACCCCAATATGCGCGTTCTTGTTAAGGTTATCGAAGCTCGCTTGCGATAAGCGTAAGATAATCATCAATTATTCTTTTTATTTACAGTGGCGGCTCTGCCGTCGCTGAAGCTGATGGATATGAATACAGTGTCGGAATCGCCCTTGGCCATGCCAGATGTGCAAAGCAGCATGGATACACGCCGTGTTGCAATTCAGCGCGTGGGTGTGCGCGGGGTGCGGCATCCGATGATGCTGGATCTGCAGGGGCAGGCTGTGCCCACCGTGGCGCAATGGGAGTTGACGGTGGCTTTGCCGCCGGAAGAAAAAGGCACCCATATGTCGCGCTTTGTGGCCTTGCTGGAAGAGTATCGCCGTCAAGCCCTGACCCCAGCCGGTTTTGTACAGATGGCCCAGGCCATGCTGCCTTTGCTGAACGCCGGTCGTGGCGATATGACAGCGACTTTTCCCGTATTTCTTGAAAAAGTCGCGCCTGTCTCGGGAGTGGCCAGCCTGATGGATTACACCGTCAGCTGGACGGCACGTGTTGGCGTGGATGACCAGCCCGAGTTCGAGCTGTCCGTGCTGGTTCCCGTGACCAGTCTGTGCCCCTGCTCGAAAGCAATTTCCGAATACGGTGCGCATAATCAGCGCTCGCATGTGACCGTGCAAGCCGTTTTTTCCCATCCGGACGCTCTGGATCTGCCCGCCTTGATCCGGTCGGTGGAGGAGCAGGCTTCGTGTCAGCTTTGGGGCCTGTTAAAGCGCACTGATGAAAAATACGTGACCGAGTACGCCTACGACAATCCCAAATTTGTCGAAGATCTGGTTCGGGATGTGGCTGTCAGCGTGCGCAGTCTGCCCGGAGTGTTGCGTTATAGCATCGAAGCCGAGAATTTCGAGTCGATTCATAATCACTCTGCCTACGCAAGCGTGCAGGGCTAAGGCTTTTGGCTTGTCAGCCAGGCTTTTTTGGTGCTAGTATCTATGGTTTCTTGCTCGACCCGGATTGAATGGGCGGGCTGTCGCGCTTGGTGCCTGACTGTTTTAGCAGCGGGTAGTAGGCGATATCCACAAGGAGTTGTTCCATGCGTCACTACGAAGTAGTGTTCATTGTGCATCCCGATCAAAGCGAGCAAGTGCCCGCCATGATCGAGCGCTATTCGGCGATTGTTACTTCCGAAGGCGGTGCTATTCATCGTCTGGAAGACTGGGGCCGCCGTCAACTGGCTTACCCCATCCAGAAACTGGTCAAGGCTCACTACGTGTGCCTGAACATCGAATGCGGTCAGTCCACCTTGGACGAGCTGGAGCATTCCTTCCGCTACAACGACGCCATCTTGCGTTACCTCGTCGCTGGCACGAAGAAAGCCCCTGAAGGCGCTTCGGTCATGATGAAGTCCGTCGAACGCGAAGAAGCACGTAAAGCAAGCACCGAAGCCAGCGCTCCTGCAGCGGCTGACGCTGAAGCTCAAGCTGAAGAGTAATAGCTCCGACTGCGTGAACCAGTTCTCTCTTGCCGGCCAGCTTATCGACATCAAGCCTTTGCGTTATACGCCGGCTGGTGTCCCTGCTCTGGAATTGGTCCTGGAACACGAATCTTCCGTAATGGAAGCCGGTCACTCCCGGCAAATCGCATTGACGATGCAGGTAGTGGCATTAGGCAATAACGCCTTGGGTCTGGCAGACACTCCTTTGGGAGCCCATTTGCAGCTACAAGGTTTTATAGCCCCGGCCCGTAAAGGTTCGACGCGTCTGGTGCTGCATGTACAGCAGTATCAGCGTCACTTTCCGGGACAAGGCTCTGTTACGGTCTGACTGGTCTGGCTCGATCGTCGCGAAGTGTTCAACACCTCGCTTCACACTGAATTCTCCCGGGTATAGCCCGGTTACTAACGAGGCACAAAATGGCTTTCCGTAGAGGCAAAGACAAAAAACGCAAATTTGCACAACAGAACCCACTGTTCAAGCGCCGCAAATTCTGCCGCTTCACCGTCGCTGGCGTTGAAGAAATTGATTACAAAGATCTGGACACCCTGCGTGATTTCATCCAGGAAAATGGCAAGATCATCCCTGCACGTTTGACGGGCACCAAAGCTCACTACCAGCGTCAGCTGGACACCGCCGTCAAGCGCGCTCGTTTCCTGGCTCTGTTGCCGTACACCGACAACCACAAATAATCCAGAGGAACCTTAGTCATGCAAGTTATTTTGCTCGAAAAAGTCGCCAACCTGGGTAATCTGGGTGATGTCGTGCGCGTACGTGATGGTTACGCCCGTAACTTCCTGCTGCCACGTAAAGTTGCTCGCCGTGCAACGGCTGCTGCTTTGCAAGAGTTCGAAGCACGTCGTGCCGAACTGGAAAAGCTGCAGGCTGAAAAGCTGGCCGCTGCTCAGGCTCAGAACGAAAAGCTGAACGGTCAGACGTTCACGCTGGTTCAGAAAGCCGGTGTGGATGGTCGTCTGTTTGGTTCCGTGACCACCATGGACATCGCCAATGCACTGAAAGCAGCAGGCTTTGAAGATCTGGTCAAGACCCAGGTTCGTTTGATCGACGGTCACCTGAAAGCTGTGGGCGAGTACCCTGTCCAGGTTGCTCTGCACCCTGACGTGATCGCTGAAATCAACGTTGTGGTTCAAGGCGACGTCGCCTAAGACTAGTGCGTTGACGCATGGTACATTCTTCTTTGGAGTGTATCTGCCAAGCTAGAAAAAGCCGGTGCAAGCCGGCTTTTTTGTTTTCTCTCCAGCCTGCCCGGGCAATGCGATCGCGCCCGAGCCTGTTTGTACTGCCGCATCCGGTCCTGTTGGCTCAATGTCTTATTGAGTCTGACTGTTCTGACCCCAGATACACCTCCTGCTTAAGACCGCGCAACGCATTTTGCGGGCTGCGGCGTCGATTTTTTTCCTTGATTTGAAGGTATATGCATGGAAAGCAAGTCAGCCAAATCCGATTCAACGCTGGATTACCTTCGGGTCCCGCCTCATTCAATCGAGGCGGAGCAGTCGGTGCTCGGTGGCTTGTTGCTCGATAATGCCGCGTTTGACCGGGTGGCCGACATTGTCACCGACGAGGATTTTTATCGTTTTGATCATAAGCTGATCTGGCAACACATTACCCGTTTGATCGGACTGGCCCGGCCTGCCGACGTCGTCACCGTATTTGAGTCTCTGTCCGTGGCGGGCAAGCAGGAGGAGGTGGGGGGGCTGGCCTATTTGAATGCCCTGGCGCATAACACGCCTTCGGCGGCCAACATTCGTCGGTATGCCGAGATCGTGCGTGAACGCTCCACGCTGCGCAAGCTGGTGACCGTGGCCGACGAGATATCCTCTGCTGCCTTCAATCCACAAGGTAAAGAAGCCCGTCAGATTTTGGATGAGGCCGAAACGCGGGTGTTTCAGATCGCCCAGGAAGGAGCGCGTGGTTCGCAGGGTTTTCTGGAAATTCAGCCCTTGCTCAGTCAGGTGGTGGAGCGCATTGACGAGCTGTACCACCGTGAGGGCGACTCGGAAGTGACGGGCGTGCCGACGGGTTTTGTCGACCTGGACAAGATGACCTCCGGTTTGCAGCCAGGGGACCTGGTGATTGTGGCCGGACGTCCGTCCATGGGTAAAACCTCCTTTTCCATGAACATTGGCGAGCATGTGGCGATTGCTCAGGGCCTGCCCGTCGCCGTGTTCTCCATGGAAATGGGCGCGGTGCAGTTGGCCATGCGTATGGTGGGTTCGGTAGGGTTGCTGGACCAGCACCGCATGCGTACCGGCAAGTTGACGGCAGATGACTGGCCGCGCCTGACGCATGCTGTTCAGCAAGTGCAGGAAGCCCAGATCTATATTGATGAAACCCCCGGCTTGTCGTCCATGGAGGTGCGGGCACGCGCACGGCGGCTGGCTCGTCAGTGTGGGCAGCTCGGCCTGATTATTATCGACTACCTGCAACTGATGTCCTCTAGTGGTGGTGAGAACCGGGCGACGGAAATTTCCGAGATCAGTCGTTCCTTGAAGGGTCTGGCTAAAGAGCTTAACTGTCCCTTGATTGCTTTGTCGCAGTTGAACCGCAGTCTGGAGCAACGTCCTAACAAACGCCCGGTGATGAGTGACTTGCGAGAATCAGGCGCTATTGAGCAGGATGCTGACTTGATCTTGTTTATTTACCGTGACGAGGTCTACAACCCAGACTCGCCCGATAAAGGCACGGCTGAAATCATTATCGGTAAGCAGCGTAACGGCCCGATTGGTTCGGTGCGCCTGACCTTTGCGGGAGCCAGTACGCGCTTTCTGGATTACATGCCTACATGACGACGGGCGCCGCAGTGTGCAATGGGCTGCCCAGGTAGCGCTTTGTAGCGGATACGGAAGGAAAACAATAGGAGGGGCCTGTGCACATTGCCGGGCCCCTCTTTTTTATCGTCTTGCCCGCCTGATTCCCGGCTCAGTCAATCGTTCCCAAGGGCCCTCGTCTTTTTAGTCTCCGCGGCCGGCCGCCAGTCGCTTGGCCAACCACGCACAGACCAGAAGCTGCCACTGGTGAAACAGCATGATGGGCAAGATGACAGGCCCCACCATGACGCTGGGGAAAATCACGTTGGCAATCGGGATGCCGCTGCTCAGGCTTTTATTGGAACCGCACATCAGCAAGCTGACTCGGTCTTCAAAGGAAAAACCCAGCCAGCGTCCCAGATTCCAGGCCAGCACCTGCGCCAAGGTCAACAGAATGGCGTTGGACAGCACAATCAGTCCCAAGGCACTGAGCGGCGTAGAGGTCCAGAGTCCGCCTACTACAGCGCCTGAAAAAGCCGTATACACCACCAGCAGAATTGAGCCCTGATCCACGACTTTGAGCAGTTGCTGGCGTTTCATGACCCAGGCTCCGATCAAGGGGCGCAGCAGATGCCCGAAGACAAAGGGGAAAAACAGTTGCAGCATGATTTTTCCCACCGCCTCCAGGGATACCGTTGCCTGGGCACTGGTCGCTCCGGCCAACATGATGCCGACCAGCAGGGGAGTGATGAATACGCCAAGCAGCGTAGAGGCAGAGGCGCTGCAAATCGACACCGGCACATTCCCCCTAGCCATGGCGGTCAGAGCCACTGCAGATTGCACGGTGCTGGGCAGGCAAGCCAGAAACAGAATCCCCAAGTACAGATTGTCGGTTAGCCAGGGGCGCAGCACGGCTGCCACGCCACTGCCCAGAACCGGGAAGAGCAAAAAGGTAACGGACAGAATCAGCAGGTGCAAACGCCAGTGGGACAGGCCGCCCCAGATAGCCTCGCGTGACAGGCGGGCGCCATGCAGAAAGAACAACAGTGCAATGGCAATCTGCGTGATGTGTTGAAACAGTGGCACGCCCCAGCCTTGGGCGGGCAGCAGACTGGCCAGTGCAACGGTAGCAAACAGTTTCAGCAAGAACGGGTCAATCGGTAAACGCTTGATCATGCCTGGTAAGCGCTCATGGAAAGGGCCATACGGTAGGCATAGCGCAGTGATGAGGCATCGGCCTTGCCTTGTCCGGCGATGTCGTACGCGGTTCCATGGTCCACGCTGGTGCGGATAAAGGGCAGGCCCACCGTCACGTTCACCCCTTCGTCCAGGCCCAGCAGCTTGATGGGAATCAGTCCCTGATCATGATATTGGGCCACCACAATATCGAACTCCCCCTGACGGGCACGCATGAAAATCGTGTCACCGGGCCAGGGGCCGCTGGCTTGTATGCCTTCGGCACCGGCTTGTTCAATAGCCGGGGTGATCTGTTCTATGTCTTCCAGGCCGAACTTTCCGCCTTCACCGGCGTGGGGGTTCAAACCGGCCACCGCCACGCGTGGCTTGGCGATCCCCGCTTGGGTGCAGGCCAGTTGTGCCAATCGTATGGTTTGCAGCACGCGCTCTTTCGTAATCAGGGAAGGGACGCGTGCCAGCGGTTCGTGAATGGTGACCAGAATGGAGCGCAAGTGCTCGTTGGCCAGCATCATGGCGTAGTGCTCTGTGTGACTGCGTTCGGCCAGAATTTCAGTATGCCCAGGGGCATCAATACCGCCTTTTTGCATGGCCAGCTTGTTGAGTGGTGCGGTAACAATAGCGCGTATCAGTCCGGCCTGGGCATCATCAATAGCGTGACACAAATACTCATACGCGCCGCGTCCGGCTTGGGCGCTGACCTGCCCATAAGGGAGATCAGCGGGCAGAGCCTGCCAACGGTTGAGAACGGCAATGACGCCAGCAGGAGGGCAAATCGCTTGCGTCATTTCCTGGACACGCCAGTGCGGGTCAGCGCCGATCACGGACAAGGCGCGGCGCAGGGCACCAGCATCGCCATAGACGACTGCCGGGTGGGGCAGACCCTCAACAATCAGACGGGCGATGATTTCCGGGCCTATGCCGGCAGCATCGCCCATGGTGATCCCAATGGGTTGTTCGGTTCGGTTCATGATAATGGCTATAAAAAAACTTCTGCGCTACGCCTTTGGCTGGTTCCCCTGCGGGGAGCATTTTGCCGGGGGCTGGACTGACGGTAAAAACACTTCACGCCGCGCCTATGGCTTGCTGCCCCGAGGGAGCTGTTTACCTTAGGGCAGCCTGGCTAAAAAAAAACCGGGTTCATGACCCGGTTTGAGTGAGCAGGGATGCCGTTTAGAGCGCGTCGCTGGCGTAATCGGCCAAGCGGGAGCGTTCCCCACGCTGCAGGGTGATGTGACCGGCATGTGGCCAGCCTTTAAATCGGTCTACCACATAGGTCAGCCCTGAACTGCCCTCGGTCAGATAGGGTGTGTCGATCTGGGCAATATTGCCCAGACAGACGATTTTAGTGCCTGGGCCAGCGCGCGTCACCAGTGTTTTCATCTGTTTGGGCGTGAGGTTCTGTGCCTCGTCGATGATCAGAAACTTGTTCATGAACGTGCGGCCGCGCATAAAGCTCAGGGATTTGACCTTGATCTTGGAACGTACCAGCTCCATGGTGGAGTTGCGCGGCGCCTCCGAGCCTTGTGGGTTGCTCAGGTTACTGGACGATTTGCCGGTACCCAGATGCAGTACCTCCAGGTTGTCTTCCAGAGCGCCCATCCAGGGCTGCATTTTCTCTTCTTCAGTGCCGGGCAGAAAGCCGATGTCGTCTCCCACCGGCACGGTGGCACGGGTGATGATGATCTCGTTGTAGCGCTTGGTCTCCAGCGTCTGGGTGAGCGCGCTGGCCAGTGCCAGCAGCGTTTTACCCGTACCGGCATGGCCCAGCAGCGAGACGAAATCAAAATCGGGGTTCATCAACAGGTTCAGGGCAAAATTCTGCTCGCGGTTGCGAGCCGTAATGCCCCAGACATTGTTCTTGCCATGGCTGTAGTCGCGCAAGGTGGCCAGCACCGCGGTGTTGCCGGCGGTCTCGCGTACCTGGGCGTACAGGGGATCGTCGCCTTCGGTAAACACGAACTGGTTGACCATGAACTGGCTGCATAGCGGCCCGCTGATGCGGTAGAAGGTGGTGCCACCTTGTTGCCAGGATTCCATGTTCTTGCCGTGCTTGGTCCAGAAATTGTCCGGCAAAGGCATGACACCGTCATAGAGCAGGTCGGAGTCATCCAGCACGTGGTCGTGGCGGTAGTCCTCGGCCAGCAGGCCCAGGGCCTTGGCCTTCAGGCGCATATTGATGTCTTTGGACACCAGAACCACTTCGCGCTTGGGCATGCTTTTGGTCAGGGCGTTGACCACGGCCAAAATGGCGTTGTCCGCCTTGCCCAGCGGTAGCTGGATGGGCAGGCTGGTATCGAGCGCGCTGGTCTGGAAGGTGACGGCGCCACGCGCTTCGGTATTGCCGATGCCATCCAGATTGATGGGCTTGTCCAGGCCATGATCGCCTACCAAGCCTTCCAAGGAACGGCTGACCTGACGCGCATTGCGAGCCACTTCGGACAGGCCTTTTTTCTGGTGATCCAGCTCTTCGAGCACCATCATGGGCAGGAAGATGTCGTGTTCCTCAAACTTGAACAGCGAATTGGAGTCGTGTAGCAAGACGTTGGTATCGAGCACAAACAGTTTGCGCTGAGTGGGAGCCAGACGGGTGCGCTTGCTGGCCGTCCCGGCTGCAGGCCTGGGGGCCTGAGCCGGATTGGCTGCCGCACTTTTGGCGGGAGCGGTCTTGGCGGCGGTGGCAGGCGCGGGCACTGCTGTCGGGGCTGCGGGCGCTGTTTCTGCGGGCGCAGGTTTTTTGGCGCGGGGCGTGGCAGCTGCCTTGTTGCTGGCAGCGGCAGGACGGGCAGGGGGCGTGTCGGGTTCGTCTGGTTGTACGGGTGGATCGGCAAGGATGACACTGTCATCTTTTTCGCTAAGCAGGGTTCCCAGCTTGGTGGGCAACGTTGGTAGCGGCATATAACACGTACTCCTGGTTGTGTGTCGGCCCGCGGGCCGACACGGTAAGGTTTCAGGCGGTTTGCTGGACAGCCTGTAATACAGCCTGGACGTGGCCTGGCACTTTGATGCCACGCCATTCCTGAATCAAGACCCCGTGGGCGTCGATCAAGAAGGTGCTGCGCTCAATGCCACGTACCTGTTTACCGTACATGTTTTTCATTTTCATGACCCCAAACAGTTCGCACAAGCGCTCCTCGGTGTCGGCCAGCAAGGGGAAGGTCAGACCTTGCTTGTCGATAAAGCGCTCATGTGAACCTAGCGAGTCGCGCGAAACACCAATGATCTGCGCGCCTGCGGCCTCAAATTCGGCCTGGGCATCACGGAAATTCTGGGATTCGGTGGTGCAGCCCGGGGTGTTGTCTTTAGGGTAAAAGTACAACACTGTCATTTTTCCTTTAAGATCAGCCGCGCTGAACTCGCCCTGCGTGGAGGGCACGGAAAAGTCGGGAATGGGGGCACCTATTTTTACGGCTGTCATGCTTTTTCCTGTATGAGTAAGGCGGCAACGACTTTGCGGCCTTCGGACATGAGGATATTGTAGGTTCTGGCAGCGGCCTGGGTATCCATGATTTCCACCCCTATGCCCCACTGCAGCATTTCCTGGGTGACGGCAGGGTGCAAAAAATGCTGACGCTGTCCGGTCCCAATCAAAATCAGTTCCGGCGCATTGTCCGGGCGTGCGGGCGGGGCGTCATCCAGAAAGGCCATGGGGTCTTGCTTGAGCGATTCCAGTCCCGCAATTTGTCGCAGCAAGGCAGCAGTCAGCTCGGAAGCGCTTTGAATAGCCAGGGTCTGCACCGGTCCTTCAGGGCTAAAGAAGATGGAATGATCGTGGTTTTGAAAGTTGATCGCCACGTAGTCCTCACCGTAGGCGGTGATGGCATTTAGGGCGGGGTTATGTTCGCGTTGCAGTTGCACGATGAGTCTCTCCGGTTTTCAGCTATCGATGATAGCGCAAAGCGTCAGCGACGATGCGGCAGCTGATCTGTTTGCAGTGATTCTCAGTCAGTCAATCATGGATTAAACTCTTTGATTTACTTCGCGCCTTCTGGTTGGGGTCTTCGCTTTTCTCTCATCAAGGAATGTCATGATTCGCTTTCCGCGCATCGAGCGTTTGCCGCCTTACGTGTTTAACATTACAGGCGAGCTGAAAATGGCTGCCCGCCGTCGTGGCGAGGACATCATTGATATGTCCATGGGAAACCCGGACGGTGCGACACCAGCGCATATTGTGGAAAAGCTGGTCGAGGCCG
Organism: Alcaligenes sp. SJTW-7; assembly: GCF_047716895.1. NCBI lineage: Bacteria > Pseudomonadati > Pseudomonadota > Betaproteobacteria > Burkholderiales > Alcaligenaceae > Alcaligenes > Alcaligenes sp. SJTW-7. The sequence goes on from NZ_CP136682.1 coordinate 1,192,163, forward strand.
CTACCCGTCCGGACACACATGGCTATTCTGTCTCAAAAGGTATCCCGCGTTTGCGTCGAGCCGTGACCAATTGGTACGAGCGCCGCTACAATGTGCTTCTGGACCCGGATCGCGAGGCGATTGTTACCATCGGCTCCAAGGAAGGTCTGGCCCATTTGATGCTGGCGACCCTGGATAAAGGCGACACCGTACTGGTGCCCAACCCCAGCTACCCCATTCATATTTATGGTGCCGTCATTGCCGGTGCCAATATCCGTTCGGTACCGATGGTTCCCGGAGTGGACTTTTTTGATGAGATCGAAAAAGCCGTTCGCGAGTCCATTCCCAAACCCAAAATGATGATTCTGGGTTTCCCCAGCAATCCGACGGCCCAGTGCGTGGACCTGTCCTTTTTTGAGCGTATTGTGGCGCTGGCTCGTGAGCACGGTATTTTGGTGGTACACGATCTGGCCTATGCCGACATTACCTTTGACGGCTACGTGGCCCCCTCCATCATGCAGGTGGAAGGCGCGCGTGAGGTAGCCGTCGAGTTTTTTACCATGAGCAAAAGCTACAATATGGCCGGTTGGCGTATTGGTTTCATGGTGGGTAACGAGTCCCTGGTCAATGCGCTGGCACGGATCAAGAGCTATCACGACTACGGCACCTTCACACCGATTCAGGTGGCTGCCATTGCGGCGCTGGAAGGGCCACAAGATTGTGTCAAGGAGGTGGTGGAGCAATACCGCCGCCGTCGCGACGTACTGGCCAAGGGCCTGCATGAGGCAGGCTGGATGGTCGATGTTCCCAAGGCATCAATGTATATCTGGGCCAAGATTCCCGAGTTCTACAAGGACATCGGTTCGCTGGAGTTTGCCAAGCGCTTACTGAGCGATGCCAAAGTAGCCGTATCCCCCGGCATCGGCTTTGGTGAGTATGGCGACAACTATGTGCGCTTTGCGCTGATCGAAAACGAGCAACGTACCCGTCAGGCGGTACGCGGCATCAAAGAAATGTTCCGTAAGGACGGATTTGTTCAATGAGTCCTATCAAAGTAGGTTTGCTGGGTTTGGGTGTGGTTGGCAGCGGCACCTGGAACGTATTGAAACGCAACGCAGATGAAATCGCTCGCCGCGCCGGTCGCCGTATCGAGGTGGTCGCCATTGCTGTGCGGGACCTGGAAAAGGCACGCGCGCTGGTGGGGGACGAAGTCACCCTGACCACGGACGGCATGGACGTGGTGCGCAACCCCGAGATCGACATTGTGGTCGAGCTGGTGGGGGGCGACACCGTGGCACGCGAATGGGTGATGGAAGCGATTGCCCAGGGCAAGCACGTGGTTACCGCCAACAAGGCGCTGCTGGCCAAGCATGGCAACAAGATTTTTGCTGCTGCTCACGAGCGCAGTGTCATGGTGGCGTTTGAAGCCGCTGTGGCCGGTGGTATTCCGATCATCAAGGCGATTCGCGAAGGCCTGACGGCCAACCGTATTCAGTGGCTGGCCGGCATTATCAACGGCACCACTAACTACATCCTGTCCGAAATGCGCAATCGTGGCGTCAGCTTTGCTGAAGCCCTGGCCGATGCCCAGCGTTTGGGTTACGCCGAAGCGGATCCTACTTTCGATATTGAAGGTGTGGACGCGGCGCACAAGCTGAGCCTATTGGCCTCTCTGGCCTTCGGTATTCCGGTGCAGTTCAGCAAGGCCCACGTGGAAGGTATTACCAGCCTGGCACTGGAAGACCTGCAACACGCACAACGCCTGGGCTACAACATCAAGCTGCTGGGTATTACCCGCGCTCGTGAAGAAGGCATTGAGCTGCGCGTCCACCCCACACTGGTTCCGCTGCAAAGCATGCTGGCCAATGTGCAAGGTGCCATGAATGCGGTGCTGGTGCACGGCGACGCCGTGGGCCAGACCGTGTACTACGGCGCCGGTGCCGGCGCCTTGCCCACGGCCTCGGCCGTGGTGGCCGACCTGGTGGACGTCACCCGTCTGCAAACGGCAGAACCCGAGCACCGTGTCCCTTATCTGGCCTTCCAGCATAACGCCATGTCCGATACGCCCATCCTGCCTATGGATGAAGTGGTGTCCTCGTACTACCTGCGTTTGCGTGTGGACGACCGTCCAGGTGTGCTGGCGGATGTGGCCCGTATTCTGGCTCAAGCCTCGATCTCGATTGGTTCCATGTTCCAGGAACCGGCCGGCGAGCAGGCCGACATCATTTTCCTGACGCACGAAGCGCGTGAAGGTGCCATCAATGGCGCAATCAGCCAGATTCAGAATCTGCCCTTTGTGCAGTCTGCCGTGACCCGTTTGCGCGTGGAGAACCTGTAATGAATTACATATCCACGCGTGGCGGCATGAAGGCCCAACCATTTTCGGACATCTTGCTGGAAGGTCTGGCTCCCGATGGTGGTCTGGCCATGCCGGAAAGCTACCCTCAGGTCAGCGCCCAGATGCTGGAATCCTGGCGCGCGCTGAGTTATCCCGAACTGGCCGCCAAGGTGTTGGGGCTGTTTGTCACGGACATTCCCGCTGACGAACTGGCTACCTTGACTGCCCGCGCTTACGCACCCGGTGTGTTCGACAGCGAGCAGGTGGTGCCTGTCAAGGAGCTGGAGCCCGGTTTTGCTTTGCTGGGTTTGTCCCAAGGTCCGACCCTGGCTTTTAAAGACATGGCCATGCAGTTCCTGGGCCAGGTTTTTGAATACGTACTCACAAAGCGCAGCAGCACGTTGAACATTCTGGGCGCCACATCCGGTGATACGGGTTCGGCGGCTGAATATGCCTTGCGCGGCAAGCGTGGCGTCAGCGTGTTCATGCTCTCGCCTTACGGTCGCATGAGTGCGTTCCAGCGCGCCCAGATGTACTCCCTGCAGGATGAAAACATCCACAATCTGTCGGTGAAGGGGGTGTTCGATGATTGCCAGGACATCGTCAAGGCCCTGGCAGGCGACCTGGAGTTCAAGTCCCAATGGCATTTGGGTGCCGTGAACTCCATTAACTGGGCGCGTATTTCTGCTCAGGTGGTGTACTACTTCTGGGGCTGGCTGCGCAGCACCACAGCGGCCGGTCAGAAAGTTTCTTTTGCTGTTCCTTCGGGCAACTTTGGCAATATTCTGTCGGGTCACATTGCCCGCCAGATGGGTCTGCCGATCGCCAAGCTGGTTCTGGCCACCAACGAAAACAATGTGCTGGAAGAGTTCTTCCGCACCGGTATTTATCGTCCCCGTGGTTCCGAGCAGACATACGCCACGTCCAGCCCGTCCATGGACATCTCCCGCGCTTCCAACTTCGAACGCTTTGTGTTTGATCTGCTGGGCCGCGATGGCAGCAAGGTCAAGGCATTGTGGGAACAATTGGCCAAAGAAGGCCAGTTCGATCTGAGCGAGCATCTGCCACGCTTCCAGGAAGAGTTCGGCTTTGTGGCTGGTGCCAGCTCGCACCAGGACCGGTTGAACACGATCGCCCAGGTGAACGAGCAGTATCAGACGCTGATCGATCCGCACACGGCCGATGGCGTCAAAGTGGCCCAGGCCTACCGTGAAGATGGCATTCCCATGCTGGTATTGGAAACCGCCTTGCCCGCTAAGTTCTCCGAGACCATTGAAGAGGCCATTGGTCAGCCCGCTCCCGTGCCAGCGCACCTGGCCGGTCTGGCTGATTTGCCACAGAAAGTGGTGGTGATGGATGCGGACGTGGCCCAAGTGCGTCGCTATATCGAGGCACATGCCCCGCGCTGATACTCGTCACTGCGCTTGTGATGAGCAGGCGCCGGTCTAAGACTGGTTTAAAACCCCGATTTTGCTGTTCCCGCTGCTCTGATCCTTGTTCAGTCGGCGAATCAGGAAAGCATCAATCGGGGTTTTTTGCCTCTTGTCTGTGCCTGGCGTTCAGACAGACAAGGCGAGCTTTGCGAGGCGCGCTGAACCTTTGCTATCTTCTCTTCATCAAAAGAACACGATATGCAGGCATGATGACGATGGCCTGTGATATCGGCAGATAGGCGGTTCGTCTATTGAACATAGAAGAAAGGATAGAAAAATCATGAGTAAAACGACTCACGTGAAATTACGTCCCCTCGAGCGCGAGGACTTGCGCTTTGTGCACCTGCTGGACAATAACGCCAGCGTGATGCGTTACTGGTTTGAAGAGCCTTACGAAACCTACGGGGAGCTGGCAGCGCTGTACGATGAGCACATTCATGATCAGCGTGAACGTCGTTTTGTGGTGGAGTGGGAGGGGCAGCCCTCCGGTGTGGTGGAACTGGTGGAAATTGATTATGTGCACCGCCGGGCAGAGTTCCAGATCATTATTGCGCCCGAGTTTCAGGGCAAGGGCATTGCCTCACGGGCAACCAAACTGGCTATCGAGTACGGATTTGGGGTGTTGAATCTGTACAAGATCGTGCTGATTGTGGATAAGGAAAACCACAAAGCGATTCACATCTATCAGAAGTTTGGCTTTCAGGTGGAAGGCGAACTCAAACACGAGTTTTTCATCAACGGCCAATATCGGGATGTGGTGCGTATGCGTTTGTTCCAGGCCGATTTTCTGGCCGCTCACAAACCGGCGCAGACTTTGCTGACACCGTCGGCGCAATAGTGTCTTGCCCCAATGGCCCCTGTTTGAAGAGCGTCTTACGCGGGGTCTTGGTTGATGGCTGGGTTTCTTGGCATGACTTCGTGTGACTACCTGGATGCGTAGGGTGCATGTGCCAGTTTATGCAGGGTCGTTTTCAAAGAGCGGATGCCGTCATGCTCAGAGCAGCAGGAAAGACAGGGGTTCGGCACCCTCGTTTCGGCTGTGCTCTGCTTGAATCCAGGACTTACAGATGCGCCGCTGTCAGACCGCTGCGTACCGCGCCTTCCAGCACACCGGGATAGCCGGTATCAGTCCAGTCGCCTGCCAAACGAATGGCAGTCCAAGGTGTCGTCACGGAAGGTCGACGCAAGCCGGGCACGGCCGCAAAAGTGGCCCGTTTTTCGATAATCAGCTCGCTGGCCCGCACCGCAGGCATGGTTTTCAGGTGCCGGGTTTGGCTGCGTACCTGGGCGATAATCGTGGCAATCGCTTGCTCCCGGTCCAGCGCCTGCAGGCGTACCGCATCGCTGATGACAATCCCCACCAGCGTTTCGCCGCTACCCGGTTTCAAGGCGCTGTGATCAAACAGCCATTGCCCGCCGCTGCCACTGCTATCGTCCAGCATCAACATGGAGTGGGGCAGATTCCAGGGCTGTTCCAGTTCCAGATAGAGGGTGGCGATAGGGATATAGCTGAACGCCTCCAGATCTGCCAGCAATTGTTCGCTGGCCGGGCTGCCAGGTAGGTTGTGGAGTAAACGTGCTGCCTGAACCGGCGGGCAAGCCACAATGGCGGCATCAAAGTGCAGCCCATCAATCTGAACTCCGGCTGCGTTCAGTTCCAGTCGCTGCACCCGGTGTCCCAATTGAAGTTGAATGTCGCGCAGCGCTGGCTCACACCAAAGCTGGCTTAAGTCGGTTAGCGGGATCAGGGTTTGGCTGGCTTGACGGGGACCGCCCAGGCTGTCGCGCAGGACATGGGCAAAGAGTTGGGCGCAGGCCTGCTCAATGGGCGTATTCATGGCGGCCACACACAGCGGTTGCCAGAATAGACGAATGACATGGCTGTCTTGCTGGTGTTGCTCCAGCAACTGCAATACCGTCAGGCCTTCAGGAGTGCGCCAGTGCTGTTTCATCAGCCAACGGCAAAAACGGGCCAGCTTGATTTTTTGTGACCAGCTCAAGCCTTGAGCACCCAGCAGGCCCGTCAATAGATGCAAGGGGGCGGGCAGGGGACGGTTGCGCAGACGAAAGTGGCCGTCAGCAGCAAGGACATCCAGATCCCGGCGTTGCAAACGGGCAGATTCATCCAGGCCCACTTCCCTCATCAAGCCCAGTGTGACGGAGTAGGCCCCCAGCAGGATGTGCTGGCCATTGTCGGTGTCGCGCCCCAGATTGGGGCTGTGGATGCGGCGTGCGCGTCCGCCTATGTGACGTGAGGCCTCAAAGACACTGACCTGATGGCCCTGCGTCTTTAAGCGCCAGGCAGCGGCACAGCCTGCCCAGCCCGCCCCGATCACCGCGACTTTCATCGGCCCAGTTTGCGTTGCAGGCTACGCCCGCCCGACACCCAGGTTTTCCAGGCCAGCCAGAACTTGCGGATGGGGGTCAGGGAGATGCGTTGTTCCAGTACATGCCAGCGTTCGTCAACAATTTCGAGCAGCAAGGCATGGTAGATGGCGGCCATCAACAGGCCTGGGCGTTGTGCCCGGCGATCTGCATCGGGCAGGGCGCGCATGGCCTGGCGGTACAAGTCCTGGGCGCGTTCAGTTTGAAAGGCCATCAAGGCCTCGAAGCGTTCCGAGTGCTGCTGATCCAGAATTTCATGGGGGGCTACGCCAAACCTATCCAGATCGTCCTGAGGCAGGTAGATACGACCACGTCGAGCATCATCGCCCACGTCACGGATGATGTTGGTCAGTTGAAAAGCCAGTCCCAGTTTTTGTGCGTAATCGCTGGTCTGTTCCTGGGTCTGACCGAAAATACGTGCCGACAGCAGGCCGACCACACCGGCCGCGTGCCAGCAGTAGCGCTCCAGCTCGTTCCAGCTTTGGTAGCGTACCTGATCCAGGTCCATTTCCATCCCGTCGATCACGGCCAGCAACTCGTCCTGTGGCAGCTCAAAGGCGTGGATATGCGGAGCCAGAGCCTGCATGACCGGATGCTGGGTGCGGCCTTCATACAGGTCGGCGACCTGCGTGCGCCACCATACCAGCTTCATGCGGGCAACCGACTCCTCGTGAACCTCGTCCACTACATCGTCGACTTCGCGACAAAAGGCATACAGGGCCGTGATGGCGCGTCGACGTTCGGGCGGCAGAAACAAAAAGGCGTAGTAAAAACTGGAGCCGCTTTGGGCCGCCTTGTTTTGACAATACTCGTCTGGGCTCATGGACGTTCAGGGTCGGTAAGAGGTACGGCTCAAGCCGCGGGTGATCAGGCGCAGCCAGTCAAGGCGGGACAGGGTGGGGCGGTGACTGAAGACATCAAACTCTACCGCTTCCAGTCGTTCCAGAATGCGCAGTCCGCCCAGGACCATCATTTTCAATTCCAGGCTGATTCGTCCGGACAGATGTGCGGACAAGATCAGGCCCGCTTGCAGGCGCTGACGGGCATCGGTGACCAGCAACTGCATCATGTCCTGCCAGCGTGCATCGGCCTGGGGTTGCCGCAGCAGTTGAGTGCGAGCCTGGATGTAGTCGTCATCCAGATCATGCTGCGCCAGTAGATCCTGCGGAATATAGACACGGTTTTTGTGCCAGTCCACCGCCACGTCCTGCCAGAAGTTGACCAGTTGCAAGCCTGTACAGGTGGAGTCGGCCATCTCGACCCATTCTGGCTGGTGGGCCTGATACAAATGCAGCATCAGCCGACCGACCGGGTTGGCCGAGCGCGTACAGTAATCCAGTACCTGCGCCATATCGCTGTAGCGATGCGTGGTGACGTCCTGGCGGAAGGCGGACAACAGATCCAGAAAGGGCTTGAGCGGCAATTGAAAATTGCGGATGCTGGCCGCCAATGGGACAAAAATCTCGCTGTGGGGCGAATCGGGTAGAACGGGCTGATGGTACTGCAGTTGCTCGATACTGGCTTCAAACTGCGCAAGCAGCTCCAGACGTTGGGCAGCGCTTAAGTCGCCTTCATCGGCAATGTCGTCGGCGCTGCGGGCAAAACGATAAATATCGGTGACGGGTCGGCGCAGGCGACGCGGCAGCAGCACAGAGGCGACAGGGAAGTTTTCATAGTGCTCGATAGACATAGTCCGCCAGTATACGGCTTTCGTTTCCACTAGGGCTGGTTTAGACTTTCGTATTGCTTCGGGGAGAACCATGCCACGTCCAATCTCGGCCACCATTCATATTGCGTCACTGCGTCACAATCTCGATATGGTTATTCAGAGCCTGAATAATGCCACGGCTCCATCTGGTGTAAAACGGCCCCATATCTGGGCCGTCATGAAGGCCAATGCTTACGGCCATGACATCGAAAATGCCGTGCGGGCATTCAGTGCCGCCGAAGGTATGGCGATGCTGGACCTGAAAGAAGCCATACGCTGTCGGGCTGCCGGCTGGACCGGTCCCATCATGTTGCTGGAAGGTTTTTTCCAGCCTGAAGATCTGGATGTGCTGGCTGAGTTTGGCCTGACCACCGTGATTCATTGCCACGAGCAACTCAAGATGCTGGAGCAGTGGAAAGGCGGAGCGGCCCTGAACGCCATGGTCAAGCTCAACAGTGGCATGAACCGCCTGGGTTTCAGTGTGGATGATTACCCTGCTGCCTTTGAGCGCGCCCAACGGCTGCAAAAAGCGGGCAAGTTGGGTGCGGTGGGGCGCATGACGCACTTTGCGCGCGCGGACGACAATATTGATGCCACGTTGGAGCAGATTCGCTGCTTTAACCGGATTACCGATGGTTTGCCAGGCCCGGTCAGTGTTTGCAATTCGGCCGCTACCCTCAGCCCCGATCTGGGGGTTTACATGCCCTCTGGCCCGGATCATTGGGTGCGCCCCGGAATCTGTCTGTATGGCAGCTCGCCGTTTGCATCAATCAGCGCTGAAGATTTCGGTTTGCAGCCGGGCATGACCTTGGCTGCTGAAATCATCAGCGTGCGCGGCGTCAAGCAAGGAGAGGGTATCGGCTACGGCCATACCTATGTGGCAGAGCAGGCGATGCGAATTGGCGTGGTGGCCTGTGGTTACGCCGATGGTTATCCGCGTCATGCAGGAACCGGTACTCCGGTCACCGTCAACGGTGTCCGTACCCGTTTGCTCGGTCGTGTCTCCATGGATATGCTGGCCGTAGACCTCACCCCGGTGCCCGCCGCCGGTGTAGGCAGTCAGGTGGTGTTGTTCGGTCAGGGCGGGCCCAGTGTGGACGAGGTTGCAGCGGCTGCCGGAACCCTGGGCTACGAATTGATTTGTGCGGTGGCGCCCCGCGTGCCGCGCGTCGTCCAGAATTAACACCAACAAGGCATAGCCATGAAAAATAAATGCGTACTCGTTACCGGCGCTACCAAAGGAATCGGTTGGGCCATCAGCCAAAGACTGGCTGATGCCGGCGCTCATGTGGTGGGACTGGCCCGCCACACGGAAAATATTGATTTCCCCGGCTATTTGTATTCCTGCGATTTGAGCAATGCAGGAGAAACCGAGGAAATGCTGCGCGTCATCCGCGAAAAATACCCGGTGGATGCGGTAGTGAACAATGTAGGAATGGTCGCGCCTGAGCCTATTGGTCAGGTGGATCTGGGCAATCTCTATCAGGTGTTTGACCTGAATGTGCGCGTGGCGGTGCAGGTGGCCCAGGCTTTCATCCCGTCGATGAAGGCGCGCAAGGAAGGCCGTATCGTCAATATCTGCAGTCGTGTCGTGCACGGCGGTTTCGACCGTACCAGCTATGCCGCCGCCAAAAGTGCCTTGCTGGGATGTACCCGCACCTGGGCGCTGGAACTGGCTCCTTATGGCATTACCGTCAACGCGGTGTCTCCTGGTCCGATCGAAACCGAATTGTTCCGTGCCAACCATCCTGTCGGCAGTGAAGCCGAGCAACGCAGTCTGTCCTCCATTCCTTTGGGGCGTTTTGGACAGGCCGCGGAAGTGGCCGCGGCTGTCACCTTCCTGCTCAGCGATGAAGCGGCCTATATCACCGGCCAAAATCTGGGCGTGGATGGCGGCGGCAGCCTGGCCGGACGTTAAGGAATTATTATGGCCACCAGTACTCGTGCGGCCCGCAAGGCCAAAGTGGTATTTGTTTGCACAGAGTGCGGGGCAGATACACCCAAGTGGGCGGGAAAATGCCCTGCCTGTGGAGCCTGGAACAGTCTGCAGGAAACCGTGGAGAGTCCGGCCGCCGCCAGCGCCCACCGTTTTGCCTCTTTGGCAGGCTCCAGTCCGGTTCAAAGTCTTTCCGATGTGCAGGCGCGAGAGCTCCCGCGGGTGCCAACCGGCATTGGCGAGTTTGATCGCGTTCTGGGCGGCGGGCTGGTGGAAGGGGGCGTGATTCTGATCGGGGGTGATCCCGGTGTGGGCAAGTCCACGTTATTGTTGCAGGCCATGGCCGCTTTGGCCCAGCAAACCAAGGTTCTGTACGTCACTGGTGAGGAGTCCGCCGAGCAAGTTGCCTTGCGTGCCCGTCGTTTGGGCGTGCCAACGGAAGGGGTAGACCTGCTGGCCGAAATTCGCTTGGAATCCATCAGTCAGGCCTTGCAGTCTCATCAACCCAGCGTGGTGGTGATCGATTCGATCCAGACCCTGTATTCGGATCAGCTCAGCGCCGCTCCCGGCTCGGTCTCGCAGGTGCGAGAATGTGCGGCTCAACTGACGCGTCTGGCCAAGCAAAGCGGCACCTCCATGATTTTCATCGGTCACGTCACCAAGGACGGGACCTTGGCCGGTCCCCGTGTGCTGGAGCACATTGTGGACACGGTACTGTATTTCGAAGGCGATACCCATTCGTCTTTCCGCATGGTGCGCGCGTTCAAGAACCGCTTTGGGGCGGTCAATGAATTAGGCGTGTTTGCCATGACGGAAAAAGGCCTGAAGGGAGTCAGTAATCCCTCGGCCCTGTTTTTGTCGCAGCATTCCCAAACCGTGGCCGGTTCCTGCGTCATGGCCACTCAGGAAGGCACACGGCCCTTGCTGGTCGAGATTCAGGCCTTGGTGGATTCGGCGCATGTGCCAAACCCGCGTCGCCTGTCGGTGGGGCTGGAAAGCTCGCGTCTGGCCATGTTGCTGGCGGTGATGCATCGCCATGCAGGCGTGGTTACTTACGATCAGGACGTGTTCGTCAATGCCGTAGGGGGTGTCAAGATTACCGAGCCGGCGGCTGACTTGGCCGTACTTCTGGCCATATTGTCCTCGCTGAATAATCGTCCCTTGCCGCGTGGCCTGGTGGTGTTCGGGGAAATCGGCCTGGCCGGCGAAATCCGTCCTGCTCCTCGCGGCCAGGAGCGTTTGCGTGAAGCGGCCAAGCTCGGGTTCAGCATTGCCCTGATTCCCAAGAGCAATGCGCCGCGTCAGCCGGTTGAAGGCCTTGAAATCTGGGCGGTAGATCGGGTCGAGGACGCTGTCGATCGACTGCGCAACCTGTAATAGCCATGATAAGCCTTGAATTGATCCTGGCCTGCTTGCTGGGAGGCGCGCTTATTGGCTACACGGGTGGTGTTCTGGGCATTGGGGGCGGTTTGCTGGCTATCCCCTTGCTTGGCCTGGTGTTGGGCATGGACCAGCAAACAGCTCAAGGTACGGCGCTGATTATGGTGGTGCCCGCCGTGCTCATGACCGTGCGTCAGTACCATCGTCACAATCATATCGATTTTCGACGGGCCGCCTTGGGGGCCATGTCTTCCATGCTCTTTACCTGGCTGGGCGCACGTCTGGCGCTGGGCATGGATGCCATCTTGCTGCGCCGTATCTACTCGTTATTTGTGATGGCGATCGCCTTGTATTATTTTGATCAGAGTTTGGGCTTTTCGCGGCGGCGCCGTCGCACTGGGACACCGCGGCCAGACCCGCAATCTTTTGGTCAAGCCTGGTATGTTGCCGTTGGCATGATGGCCGGTTTGGCGGGGGGAGTATTCGGGGTGGGGGGCGCAGTCCTGGTGGTGCCGTTTCTGACCAGTCGCATGGGCTACAGCCAGACCGGCGCACAAGGGTTGGCGCTGTCCATGATTATTCCGGGCACCCTGGTTGCATTGGCAACCTACGCATTTCATGGTCAGGCCGCCTGGCAGGTCGGTATTCCCCTGGCGGTGGGCAGTTTGATGCTGGTACCTTTCGGTGTACGGCTGGCCCACCGGCTGCCCGAGAACCGCCTGAAGTTTATTTTTGCCTGCATGTTGGTACTGATCATGGCCTTGTTGCTGGTCCGAGCCTGAGGAGCCGTTGTGAGCGCCCAATCCGAAATTGTCTATTCTTTGCCGGGGGGCGGTGCCCTGCTGGCACCGGAGCTGGCCAAGCAGCTGGATCTGGAACCCCAGGCCTTGCAGCGCTGGTTCGAGGCCGCCTCCTACGGTGATCAGGCCAGCAAAGTGGGCCAGGGTGGCCGACAGGCCGCCTGGTTTGTGAACGGGCCCTTTGGCCAGGCTGTGCTGCGTCACTATCGCCGTGGTGGTCTGGTGGCCCGCTTCAATGAATCGGCCTACCTGTGGCAAGGGGCCTCGCGCACTCGCAGTTGGCGAGAATTTCAGGTGATGTCTTATTTGCACAACAAGGGTTTGGCCGTTCCCAAAGTGCTGGCCGGGGCATGGTGGCAACACGGTTTTTGCTACCGTGCGGCCTTGATAAGCCAGCGGGTGCCCGATGTGCAGCCTTTGAGTATGTGCCTGGACCGAGCCCGCCCCGAAGCGGTGGCGCACGAGATTGTCCGCATGCATCAATTCGAGGTTTGGCACGCTGACCTTAACGCCTACAATATTTTGCTGGATGCGAATGACAAAGTCTGGCTGATCGATTTTGACCGAGCACGACAGGGGCCTGTCAGCCCCGCCCAGGCGCTGGGCAATGTGCAACGTCTCAGGCGATCCTTGCTCAAAGTGTGTGGGTCGCAGGGCGACAGGTGGTGGCAGCAGATGTTTTCAGCTTACCGTCACGAAACGCAGCGTTAATTACGACTACGGGCTTTAAAAAAGCTTTATCATCTCGCCTTTTGGGTTTTTCGCTTTCGATAGGAAGGGGACTCGCGATGTCTTTTGGGATGAACACACCACAGGTGCTCGCTGGCCTGCTGGCCGCTGCCGCCATCATGCCTGTTGCACAGGCGCAGAATCAGGTTGTTAACGTTTATAACTGGGCTGAATATACAGCTCCCGACACCTTGTCCGGCTTTCAGAAAGCCACTGGGATTACCGTGCGGTATGACGTTTATGACAATAACGACACCTTGCAGGCCAAGCTGTTGACGGGTAAGTCGGGCTATGACGTCGTGGTCCCGTCCACCCATTACGCAGCCCGTCAGATCGAAGGTGGTTTGTTCCAGAAGCTGGATAAAAGTCAGATCCCCAACTGGTCTCACCTGGACCCGGACATCATGGCCCTGCTCTCGGATGTGGACCCGGGAAATGAGTATCTGATTCCCTGGGGTTACGGCACCAATGGCCTAGGCTACAACGTTACCAAGGTCAAGGAAATCATGGGCGAGCAAGTCGACCTGGGGAACTGGGACATGCTGTTCAAGCCTGAAAATGCCGAAAAACTGAAAGGCTGTGGCATTTCCATTCTGGATGAAGCCGCGCAGGTTTTTCCGGCCGTCCTGCACTACATCGGCAAAGACCCCAACAGCAGCAACGAGGCCGATTATCGTGAGGCTCTGGATCTGCTCAAACAGATTCGTCCATACGTGCGTCAGTTCAGCTCTTCGGGTTATATCGATGAGCTGGCCGCGGGCGATCTGTGCATGGTCTACGGTTTTTCCGGCGATGTCATGATCTCTGCCGACCGTGCGCGTCAGGCCAACAAACCCTACGCCATTGACTACTACATACCCAAAGGCGGGGCGCCGGTCTGGTTTGACACCATGGCCATTCCCAAGAGCGCGACCAATGTGAAAGAGGCGCATGCCTTTATCAACTACATTGAAACGCCGGAAGTACACGCCGCCATTACCAACACCATGTTTTACCCGAACGCCAATAAAGATGCGCGCGAGTTCGTGGTCAAGGAAGTGGCCGACAACCCCATGATTTACCCATCGCCCGAAGTCTCCAAGACTTTGTTCGTAATCAAACCGCAGCCATTGAAGGTGCAGCGTTTGCAAACGCGCCTGTGGGCTGAACTCAAGTCTGGACGTTAGGCATCATGCAAGATATCCGTACCGGAACCTCGCCCTGGATGGATGGCGAGGACGCTTTCGTGCGTGTGGACGAAGTCGTCAAGATTTTTGGCGACACCGTGGCTGTCCAGTCCGTGAGTCTGGACGTGGCCCGTCACGAGATTTTTGCCCTGCTGGGCAGTTCGGGCAGTGGCAAGTCGACCTTGTTGCGTATGCTGGCTGGATTCGAGGAGCCGACTTCCGGTCGGATTTATCTGGATAATGAGGACATTACCGACCTGCCGCCCTACCGGCGGCCGGTCAATATGATGTTCCAGTCCTATGCGCTGTTCCCGCATATGTCGGTCGAGGCCAATGTGGCCTTTGGCCTGAAGCAGGAAGGCGTGCCCCGCAACGAAATCCATGAGCGTGTCTTTGAGGCGCTGGATCTGGTGCAGATGGCTGGCTTTTCACGCCGCAAACCCAACCAGTTGTCAGGCGGGCAGCAACAGCGTGTCGCTCTGGCGCGTAGCCTGGTCAAGCGTCCCAAGCTGCTTTTGCTGGACGAACCCATGTCCGCCCTGGACAAGCAGATTCGTCAGAAGACGCAGATTGAACTGGTCAAAATCCTGGAACGCGTGGGCGTGACCTGCATTATGGTGACCCACGATCAGGAAGAGGCCATGACCATGGCCAGTCGTCTGGCAGTCATGTCGGATGGCCAGATCATCCAGTCGGGTACGCCGTACGATGTGTATTCCTTTCCGAACTCGCGCTTTGTGGCGGGCTTTATCGGTTCCACCAATCTGTTTACCGGTGTGGTGACGGTGGACGAGCCCGATCATGTGCATATCGAGTGCGAGGAGTTAAGCCGTCCGCTGTACGTTAGCCACGGGATCAGCGAGCCGCTGGGCATGGACGTGTACGTGTCCATCCGCCCTGAGCAGATCAAGGTCAGCCGCGAGCTGCCCTCCGAAGATACCAACTGGGGCCACGGCATCGTGACCCACGTGTCCTGGATGGGCAGCTACACCCGCTACCAGATCCGTCTGGATGCCGGCATGCTGATCGAAGCGCAAATGCCCAGTGGCACTTTGGCTCAACCCGACGCACCTGGCGTGGACGAAGAGGTCTACGTGTCTTGGTCTGATGACAGCGTAGCGGTGCTGAGCACATGAAAAATCTGTCCTGGCGCAAACTGCTGCCCACCAGTCGTACGCTGGTGGTGGCGCCCACGTTTTTGTGGATGATCCTGTTTCTGCTGGTGCCCTTTTTACTCGTGCTCAAGATCAGCTTTGCCGATCTTGATTTTGGGGTGCCGCCTTACACACCGTTGGCCCAGATTGCCGATGAAAGCATTTCCTTCGTGCTGAACCTGCGCGGGTATATTTTGCTGTTCAGCGACAATCTGTATCTGGCTACCTATTTCAGCTCCCTGAAGATGGCTGCGGTTACCACGATCTTCTGTGTGCTGATCGGCTATCCGGTGGCCTACTATATCGCCCGCTCGTCGCCGGCCGTTCGCAGCCTGCTGTTGCTGGCTGTGATTTTGCCCTTCTGGACATCCATGCTCTTGCGCGTGTATGCCTGGGTGGGCATTTTGCGTGGTGATGGTTTGCTTAATCAGGCATTGATGGGACTGGGGCTGATTGATGCTCCCTTGGAAATCTACCGTACCGATCTGGCGGTGTATATCGGTCTGATCTACGCGTATCTGCCGTTTTTTATCCTGCCCTTGTATGCCAATCTGGTCAAACTGGATATGCGCCTGCTTGAGGCGGCCTACGACTTGGGTGCCCGACCCTGGTCGGCTTTCTGGAACGTCACCTTGCCCATGTCCATGTCGGGTGTGGTGGCCGGTGCCATGCTGGTGTTTATCCCGGCGGTTGGCGAGTACGTGATTCCGGAAATGCTGGGGGGGGCCGATACCTTGATGATGGGCCGGGTCATGTGGACGGAGTTTTTCAATAATGCCGATTGGCCGATGGCTGCGGCGGTAACCTGCGTGATGGTCTTGCTGCTCATCATTCCCTTGATCCTGTTCCAGTACAGCCAGATGCGACAAATGGAAGCACAGCGGGGAGGCCGTCGATGACCAAACCCAATCCCTGGTTGCGTGCCCTGGTCCTGACATTGGGCTTTGGCTTTCTCTACATTCCGATTCTGTTCCTGATCGTCTTTTCATTTAATGATTCGGCCATCATGACCTCCTGGTCGGGTTTTTCTTTTCGCTGGTACGAGTCCCTGTTTCAGGACAGGGCTTTGCTCAGTGCTGCCAAGCTGTCTTTTCTGATTGCGGTACTGACAGCGAGCATGGCCACGATTCTGGGTACCTGGGCTGCCTATGTGCTCGCGCGCATGGGGCGTTTTAAGGGCTTTGCCCTGTACATTGGCCTTGTCAGTGCTCCGCTGGTCATTCCGGAGGTGGTGCTGGGCATATCCCTGCTGCTGATGTTTGTGGAGCTGAACGCTTTGTTTGGCTGGCCGGAGCAAAACGGTATCTTCACCATCTGGATCGGGCACGTGGTGCTGTGTACCGCGTATGCCACGGTGATTTTGCAGTCGCGTATGCGTGAGCTGGATCGCTCGCAGGAAGAGGCGGCGCTGGACTTGGGCGCCACGCCCTTGAAAGCATTTTTCCAGGTTGTTCTGCCCTCGATTGTGCCGGCCTTGATGGCCGCCTGGTTGCTGGCCTTTACCCTGTCGCTCGACGATGTGGTGATTGCCTCTTTCCTGTCTGGCCCGGGCTTTACTACCTTGCCTGTGGAGGTGTTTTCGCGCGTACGTCTGGGCCTCAAGCCCGAGATTAACGCCCTGGCAACGTTGCTGATTTTGGTCATTGGTATTTTTGTCGTGTTCGCCAATCGCCTGCAGGCACGCCGCGAGCGCCGCGCTTGATTGATAAGGAGTTCTGCCATGTTCACCATGTACGGTTTGAAAAATTGCAGTACCTGCCAAAAGGCCATCGCCTGGTTTGAGCAAAACGGCCTGTCGCTCAGTTTTGTGGATTACCGCGAGCATCCTTTGGAAGCGGCTCGTTTGCAGCAATGGGCGCACGAGCTGGGTGGCTGGCCCAAGCTGGTCAACCGGGCTTCCATGACCTGGCGCAATCTGCCTGCGCAACGCAAAGAGCCGCAGG
Source organism: Alcaligenes sp. SJTW-7 (assembly GCF_047716895.1). NCBI lineage: Bacteria > Pseudomonadati > Pseudomonadota > Betaproteobacteria > Burkholderiales > Alcaligenaceae > Alcaligenes > Alcaligenes sp. SJTW-7. The sequence continues at coordinate 1,209,114 of NZ_CP136682.1, forward strand.
ACGATGCCCAATGGCTGGCTTTGATTGCCGAGTTTCCCGCCTTGGTACGCCGCCCCTTGCTGATTACACCTGACGGTGAGGTCAGCGTGGGTTTCAATGAAGGCAAGTTTGCCGCTCGTTTTCTTAAATAAACCATGGGGGGCCCAGCCCCCCGATTTTTATATCTGCCATGTACACACAGTCCGAACTCAAACAACAGGTGGCGCAGGCCGCAGTTGAATACGTCCTTCCTTTCCTGACGCCTGATTCCATCTTGGGTGTGGGTACCGGTTCCACGGTCGATTTGTTTATTGATGCGTTGGCGACCCACAAGCATGCCTTCAAAGCCGCAGCGTCCAGCTCGGAGCGCTCGACGGCTCGTCTGCAAAGCCTGGGTATTGCGGTGCAAGACCTCAACACCATCGAACGCATGGACTGGTATGTGGATGGTGCAGACGAAATCGATGCGGCGCTGAACATGACCAAGGGAGGCGGCGGCGCCTTGACCCGCGAAAAAATCGTGGCTTCGGTGTCGGACAAGTTCCTGTGCATCGTGGACGAGAGCAAGCTGGTGGAGCGCCTGGGCGCGTTTCCCTTGCCGGTGGAAGTCATCCCCATGGCTAAAAATGCTGTCGCCCGTCAGCTGCGTGCCTTGGGTGGCACTCCTGTCGAGCGTGCGGGCTTTGTCACCGATAACGGTGGCCTGATTCTGGACGTGTCCGGTCTGTCCATTGAGGACCCGGCAGCCTTGGAGGCACGCATCAATAATATGCCTGGGGTGGTTTGTTGCGGCCTGTTCGCGATTGCGCCTGCCAGCGTGGCCTTGATTGCCGGTCAGCAAGGGGTGCGTACGCTCTTGGCTGACGGTTTCTGAATTTTAATGTCTCTGTCATAATCGGTGCTTAATCTATGAATGGATTAAGCGCTGGCGCGAGCCATTTTGCTGTTACAGAAGGCCACTATGAACGAACATACCAATAAGCAGTTTCACTCCGATCTGGAGGCTACCCGTTCACTGTTTTTGCAGATGGGCGGCATCGTTGAATCGATGGTCCGGAGTGCGACCGAAGCCTTGCAGACAGGGGATATGTCGCTGGTCGATCAGGTTCGCGAGCGTGAGAAAGAAATCAATCGCCTCGAGGTGGAGATTGACGAGCGCATCACCAACCTGATTGCCCGCAATCAGCCAACTGCCATTGACCTGCGCATGTTGCTGTCCATCTCCAAGATGCTGACCGATATGGAACGCTGCGGGGACGAAGCCGAGCGCATCGCCAAGATGGCGCGCCGTCTGCACGAAGGCACGGCAGGCTACGAGCCCGTTGTGGAGCTGCGCCACATGAGCGCCTCGGTCGCTGGCATGATCAACGATGTCCTCGATGCCTTTGCGCGTCAGGATGCGGTGCATGCGGCACAGATTGTGCGCAGTGACAAGGAAGTGGATCGTGAGTGGAAAGGTTCGTTGCGCCACATCATTACCTACATGATCGAGGACCCGCGCACGATCTCGCACTCCATCGACCTGATCTTTATTGCCCGTGCGCTGGAGCGCATTGGCGATCACGCCAAGAACATGGCGGAACGGGTGATCTACATGGTTCGCGGCGATGATGTGCGTCACACGGGTGTGAAAAACACCGAACGTACAGCGCGTGGTGAGCCGTTGCCAGAGCCGGAATCTGAAGACAAAGTCTGATTCTGATGTGGTGGGCCTGTGTGTTTCAAGCCTTGCATGCATCCATGCAAGGCTTGATTGCTTTCAGCACGTAGGGCGGCATCTGACTGCCGTGCCAGGACGGTAGGTTAAAAGCCCAGGCGATGGCCCAATGGTGCGCAGCCTGGGTAGAACCGGGTTCGAACGAGTACCGCGTCTTGCACGGTAATGAATGAGGGGTGCTCCCACCAGGTAGGGGTCAGGGTAGGACGTGCCAGCAGGTAGCCTTGTGCCCCCTGTGCACCGGAATGGCGCACAAGGTTCAGATCCGCCTCATTCTCCACGCCCTCAATGATGACATAGGGGCTGTAGTCGGCGCAGACATTGACCAAATTGCGCAGCAAGTGCGTGGGTTGGCCGGGGCGTCGTGCTCGAAGCAAAATCGAGCGATCAATTTTCACAATATCCGCGTGGGTCTGTACCAGAAAGGCCAGGGTGCTGTTGCCTGAGCCGGTATCGTCCAGAGCAATGCGCGCCCCCAGGTTTTGCAGTTGGGCGATAAGACGCAAGGCTGTGGGTTTGTGGGCAATGGAGCCTGTCTCTGTTATCTCCAGAATAAGGCGTTGAGCGACATCCGGCCGGCTGTCCAGGTAGCTGAAGAAATCCTGCCACCATAAATCATCCTGCAAAGAGCCGGCAGACAGGTTGGCCCCCAGACACAGGGCAGGGTCGGCATTGAGCAGCCCCACCACACTTCCGAGCACGCTGCGATCCAGGCGTGAAATCAGCCCCAGCCGCTCCATGGCAGCTATTGCGTCGGGTAAGGAATAGTCCGCGCCGCGCGAGTGACGAATCAGGGCTTCCTCATAGAAGGCGGCACCCTGATGTTTTGCGTCCAGGTGATAAATGGGTTGAAAGGCCAACGCTAACAAGCCGTCTTGCAGGTCGTCCAGCATCCGGACCGCCAGGTTCATATCGTCCCGATAGGTTCTGGCCCAGACCTTGTGCCAGACAGCCAGTGTGGCGGGGTGATGGTGAGAGCTGGGGTTAGGAACCGGTGGATGGAGCAGGTCCGTATCGTACTGGCGACTGTCGTAGTGATAGGCCACTTGAGTATGCAGATAAATGCGCTTGTCGCCCTGGCTGATGGGGTCGCACTCCAGAGCAGCGCCCAGCAACTGGGCCAGGGCATTGGGGTGGGCACGTTGAAAGCGCGCCTGACTGCTCAGGCGGTGCAAGGTGATCAGAACATAGTCTCCCTGGATAAGCACCTCTCCAGCGTTCAGACCGCAGTCCAGTAGTCGCTGCTGCACCGTATCCAGCACAAAGCGATGAAACTCAGAACCATACAAGGCCTGCAGATAACTGAGATTGACCAGCCATAAACGCAAGTGGGTGGAGTAGGGGGCAATCTCGGGTAAGTCTAGGCGGCACATGAACTTCTTTTCCTGTGGGTAAAGCAGTAAGCGGCTGTGCGGTTCAGTGGCTCGGCGTTTGGCGCGTGCTTGACTGCGCAGACATGAACACGTGAGGGGCCTGTTTGGCTTGAGGGTCGGCAAACCGGTTATGGCTTGGCGTAGAAGTGGACCAAGGTAGGGGGCGGCTCTGGACAGGGTGTTCCTTAGCCCGTTATTCCTGTGTTTGTACTGCGTCCGCTACCTGGCTTGGACTCCCTGAGCGTGTATCAAGGCCAGCCGTGATTTTGTGCCTTGGGGCCCTGAGTAGCTTTTAAAAATGCTTTTTTCTTTTGATTTTTGACCAGTCTGAAACGTAATTGTGGCGGAGGGTTTCATTTATTTACGTTCCTCTCGGGGGGGAAGTGCTGGGCGGAGGCGTGCGCAAAGAGGGAGGGCGGTGAGTGGAGGGCAATAAATAACCCCCGGAGCACGATGAACATGCTCCGGGGGCGAGTGTGTGGCCTGCTGGTACGTTTAGGCCTGGGGGGCGGTAAAGCCGTCGGCTTCCACGTCCTTGTCTTCAAACAGATATTGTTCCATCTGCTCTTTCAGGTAGCTGCGGGCACGGGCGTCAGCCAGATTCAGGCGGTTTTCATTGACCAGCCGGGTTTGCACTTCCATCCAGTTGGCCCAGGCCTGTTTGGAGATCGAGCGCCAGATTTTGGTGCCCAACTCGCCCGGATAAGGGGGGAACTCCAGGCCCTCGGCTTCCTGCTTGAGCTTCACACAGTGAATCATGCGTGCCATACGTATTCCTTTTTAATCAAATGCTTGAATGCGCGTATTGTACTGAGGGCATGGAGGCCGTCAAACCGGCCTGGAGTCGCTCAGCACGCCAGCTTATAGCTTCTTGATGAAAACCATGCTGTTGCGCGAACGGTTGTAATGCGATTGCTTGCCTTTGGGCAGATCCGACACACCGCCTTGGACAAACCCCCGTTTGATAAACCAGTGAGAGGTGCGGGTAGTGAGTACAAACAGGCGCTTGAAGCCCGCTGCACGAGCCTTGGCCTCGGTGTGACGCAAGAGGATTTCGCCTTCGCCCGAGCCCTGCCATTCCGGGTGGACGATCAGGCAGGCCATCTCGGCCATGCGTTCTTCTTCGTAGGGAATCAGGGCGACACAGCCATAGATAATGCCGTCATGCTCCAGAACGGTGAAGCGTTCCACTTCACGCTCAATGACCGAACGGCCCCGAGGCACCAGGGTGCCGTCAATTTCCAGGGGTTCGATCAACTGCACAATCGCGCCCACATCGTCCAGATTGGCCGGGCGCAAATCGTCCAGCGTGTCTTCCACCACCATGGTTCCCACCCCGTCGTGGGTGAAGATCTCCAGCAAGATGCTGCCGTCTTGCTTGTAGGGCACCAGATGCGCACGGGCGATGCCGCGTTTGACGGCCTGAGAGGCATAGCGCAGGAACGTGGAGCAGTCCTGGTCAAGTTTGCCTGACGCCAGCAGGGCATCGGCATCGGCGCGGGCCAGTTCCGAATCAATATCCAGATTGTTGGAATGACCGATATGCTCGGGTGTCAGGAAAATCAGTTTTTCCGCACGCAGCGCAATAGCTGTGCTGGTAGCCAGATCTTCCATGTCCAGGGTGAAGGCCTCGCCGGTTGGAGAAAAACCTAGTGGGGAGAGTAGAATAAGCGCTCCTTGATTCAGGATGACGCGCATGGCGTCCACATCAAGTTTGCGCACCGCACCCGAATGCTTGAAATCCAGGCCGTCAATCACACCGACAGGACGTGCGGTTACAAAGTTGCCCGAAATAATGCGGATCTGGGCATGGGACATGGGGGTGTTGGGCAAACCCTGGCTGAAAGCAGCTTCAATATCCAGGCGAATTTCACCCGCAGCTTCTTTGGCACACTCCAGAGCGACGGCGCTGGTCGGTTCCGTTCCTCGTCCAAACTGGGTGGTCTCGCCTTTCAGGCGTAGTTGTTCATTGACCTGGGGGCGTGAGCCGTGCACCAGTACCAGCTTGATGCCCAGGGCCGACAGCAGCGACAAGTCCGGAATCAGGGTGTAGAGCAGTCCATCATTGATGAGCTCGCCCCCAAAGGCCACCACGAACGTCTTGCCACGAAAGTCGTGCACATAAGGCGCCACCTCTCTGAACCAGCGCACAAATTGTGCTTGGGATTCATCAGGTGTGTCGATGGCGTTGTACGAGTCGGGGATGTCTGTGTTCATTGCGGGGGATCTTTGCGTCCAAATGGTTTCAAGCCAAAATTATAATGATGTCTGTACCAGAAACTACCTTTCATGCACGAGTCCGACGAATTGACTGAAAACCCACACTCTTTACCAACAATTTCTTATCCTGATGACCTGCCCGTCAGCGCCCGTCGGGCCGAAATTGCCCAGGCAATCAAAGACCATCAGGTGGTCATTGTGTGTGGTGAAACCGGCTCGGGTAAAACCACCCAGTTACCCAAAATCTGCCTGGAGCTGGGCCGCGGCCTGCAAGGCAAGATGATTGGCCACACCCAGCCGCGTCGTCTGGCCGCCACCTCGGTGGCCAAGCGTATTGCCCAGGAGCTGCAATCCGAGATTGGTGACTGGGTAGGGTATCAGATCCGCTTTAACGACAAGACTGGACCGCGTTCTGCCATCAAATTGATGACAGATGGGATCTTGCTGGCTGAGTCCCAGCGCGATCCCTTGTTAAGCCGTTACGACACCATCATTATTGACGAGGCCCATGAACGCAGTCTGAACATCGACTTTCTGCTGGGTTTTTTAAAGCAGTTGCTGCCACGGCGTCCGGATCTGAAACTGATCATTACCTCGGCCACGATTGATGCCGAGCGCTTTGCACAGCATTTTGGTCACAAGGGCAAGAATGCGCCTGTGATCGAAGTATCAGGCCGCCTGTATCCCGTCGATATTGTGTATCGCCCGATTCTGGACCCGTCTTTAGTCGATGCCGAGGAACGTCGTTCTGCCTCCGAGGAAGAACGGGATCTGATGCAAGGCATCGTGGATGCGGTGCAGGAATGCGCCCGACACGGTACTGGCGATATTCTGGTGTTCCTGCCCGGCGAGCGCGAAATCCGTGAAGCCACCGAGGCGCTGGAAAAAGACAAACCCAGCAACACCGTGATCCTGCCCCTGTTTGCGCGTCTGTCTCAGGCCGATCAGGAGCGTATTTTCCGCCCCAAAGGCAATGCCCGCCGGGTGGTGCTGGCGACCAACGTGGCAGAAACCTCGCTGACTGTGCCCGGCATTCGCTTTGTGGTCGATAGTGGTCTGGCTCGCATCAAGCGCTACTCCTGGCGCAACAAGGTCGAGCAATTGCGTATCGAGGCGATCAGTCAGGCCTCGGCCAGTCAGCGGGCGGGGCGTTGCGGCCGTATTGGCCCCGGTATCTGTATTCGCCTCTACGACGAGCAGGATTTCAACAGTCGTCCTCCTTTTACCGATCCCGAGATTTTGCGTTCCTCGCTGGCGTCGGTAATTTTGCGCATGAAGGCCCTGCATCTGGACGATGTGGAAACCTTCCCCTTTGTAGAGCCGCCCACTGGCCGCGCGATTGCCGATGGGTATCAAATTTTGCAAGAGCTGGGCGCACTGGACGAGCAACAGCGCCTGACCAAGGTAGGCCGGTCGCTGGCCAAACTGCCCGTGGATCCGCGTGTGGCCCGCATGATTCTGGCCGGACACGAGCATCATTGTTTGACGGAAATGCTGATTGTGGCTTCGGCCATGTCCGTTCAAGATCCGCGTGATCGTCCTGTTCATGAGCGTGAAGCAGCCAACCAGGCTCACGCCCGTTTCAATGACGACAAGTCCGAGTTTCTGTCCTATGTGAAGCTGTGGAACTGGCTGGAAGAACTGTCGCAGGAACAAAGCTCGCAGCGCAAGTTTGCCAATAGCGTCAAACAGGCCTTGCTGTCGCCGCTGCGCATTCGAGAGTGGCGGGATGTCCACACCCAATTGCGCAGTCTGGTGCAGGAACAGCGCTGGGTCGCCAATCCCTCGCCGGCGACCTATGAGCAGGTGCATCTGGCCTTGTTGACCGGCTTGATCGGCAATATTGGCTACAAGAGCGAAGAAACCGGCGTCTATCAAGGCACGCGTGAATTGCGCTTTGTGATTCACCCCGGTTCCAAGCTGGTCAAAAAAGCGGGCCGCTGGATTCTGGCGGGCGAGCTGATGGAGACCACACGGCTGTTTGCTCGCTGTGTGGCCCGGATCGAGCCGCAATGGATTGAAAAAGTCGGTGCCCATTTGCTGCGCAAAACCTGGAGTGATCCGCGCTGGGAGAAGAAAGCCGGCCAGGTGGTTGCGAACGAGCGGGCGACCTTATATGGCTTATTGATTTACAGTGGCCGTCGCATTCACTTTGGCCGGATTGATCCGGTGCAGGCCCGCGAACTGTTTTTGCGCCAGGCCCTGGTACCGGGCGAAATAGATTCCAACCTGCCTTTCCTGCGCCATAACCGTCAGCAGATTCAAGCAGTGGAACGCCTGGAGCATCAATCGCGTCGTCCTGATATTTTGGTGGACGAGGAACTGATCTACGCTTTTTACGACCAGCGTATTCCCAAGGACGTGTATCAGACAGCCACGCTGGAAAAGTGGTTCAAGGGCCTGACCAAAGAACAGGCCAAGGGCCTGGAGTTAAACCGCGACGAGCTGATGCAGCATGACGCTGCCGGTATTACGACGGAAGTGTTTCCGCGTTCGGTCCAGTGGCAGGGCGTGAAAATGGCGCTCGACTACCACTTCGAGCCTGGTTCAGTGCGCGATGGAGTAACGCTCAGTGTGCCTTTGTTCGCCTTGAACCAGATCGATGCGGCCCGCTGCGAGTGGCTGGTGCCGGGCATGCTCAAGGAGAAGGTGTTGGCCTTGTTGAAGTCCTTGCCACAGCGTATCCGTCGTCACTGCGTGCCGCTGCCCGAATATGCGGCTGCTTTTCACCAACGCTGGTTCGACAAGGCATCCGATCCGGGCATGAGTTTGCTGGATGCGATATCCCAGGATATGTGGGAGCAGGTCAAGCAGCGGCCACAACGCAGTGACTTCAAGCCCGAGACGCTGGCCACCCACCTGTTCATGAACTTTCGGGTGATCGACGAGCATGGACGCATGTTGTCGGGCGGTCGGAATCTGGATCAGCTCAAAGCTGAGCACGGACGTCAGGCCCAGGCCTCGTTCCAGCAACTGGCGGCCAGTGATGAGCAGGTGGCGCAGGTGTTGGAGCATGAGCAACTGAGCAGCTGGAGTTTTGGTGAACTACCCGAGCTCATGGAAATCAAGCGCAAGGGACGCAGCTTCATCGGGTACCCGGCCTTGATCGACAAAAAGACCCATTGCGATTTGGACGTATTTGACGATCCGGCCCAGGCCCAGCGTCATCATCGCCAGGGATTGCGACGCTTGTTCCGCTTGGCCTTGCGTGAGCAGGTGCGCTTTCTGGAGAAGAACATAACAGACCTGACGCGGATCAGCATGCTCTATATCAATCTGGGTACGCAGGAGCAGTTACGTGATCAGATTATTAATGTGGCCCTGGAACAGTCCTGCATGATGGAGCCCTGGCCTAAGAATCAGGCCGAGTTTGAAGCGCGTGTGCAAGAGGGGCGCAGCCGTCTGGGGCTGGTAGCCCAGGAGGTGGCGCGTCTGGCGGGCCAGATCCTGAATGAGTGGAGTGCGGCGCAAAAAAAACTGGCGCAGATTAAAGCACATCCCGAGGCATTGAAAGACATTCAACAGCAATTGAATGTCCTGATGCCCACCTTGTTTCTGGAAAGTAATGAGTATGCCCAGTTGGCACATATGCCGCGTTATTTGAAAGCCATCCAGACGCGGGTGGACAAGCTGCGCGCCGACCCGGCCCGCGATCAGCGTCTGATGCAGGACATGGCGCCCTTGCTGATGAAGTATCAACGTGCTGTTGCCGCTCTTAAAGGGGCCTCTGACCGCGGACTGCGCGATTTTCGCTGGATGCTGGAGGAGCTGCGCGTATCGTTGTTTGCCCAGGAGCTGCGCACACCCATGCCGGTGTCGGTCAAGCGTCTGGAGAAAGCCTGGGCTGCGCTGCAGCGTTAGGCCCTTGGCGCTTCGGTGTTCCCACCAGGCCCGCCTTCGGGCTGGCGACGCCCGGGCCGCTAGCCCCTCTCTGCATCGATGAGCCTGCTTTTTAAGGCAGGCTCATCGGCTGCAGTCTTATTTCAGAGCCACCAATGTCGATCGGCTTAAGTACAATTCCATCATGAGCGAAATCACCCCTTCCTTTGTCCATTTGCGATCCCACTCGGAATTTTCCGTGGTGGACGGCATCGCCCGTATCCCCGAAATGATTAAAAAAGCGCAGGCCTATGGTCAGCCCGCGCTGGCCTTGACGGACCTGTCCAATTTGTTCGGGCAGATCAAGTTCTATACCTCGGCACGCAAAGCCGGGCTGAAAGCCATCATGGGATGTGATATCTGGCTGCAGAACGAGGAAGACCGTGAAAAACCGGCGCGCTTGCTGCTGCTGGTGCAAAACGAGGCGGGTTATTTAAGTCTGTGTGATATTTTGACTCGAGCCTGGCTGGGCAACCAGTACAAGGGGCGCGCCGAAGTGCAGCGTGCCTGGCTTAAGGAGTGCAGCGGTTTGATTGCGCTGTCCGGTGGCCGCATGGGGGATGTCGGCCAGGCCCTGGCCGATGGCAATCTGGAGTTGGCTCGTGAGTGTGCCCATCACTGGGAGTCCTTGTTCCCCGGCGCTTTTTATATCGAATTGCAGCGCAGTGGCGCGGACGGTGATGAGCTATACGTGCAGGCCGCCATGCGTCTGGCTGCGGAGCTGGACTTGCCGGTCGTGGCCACGCACCCGATTCAGTTCATTGCGCCAGAGGACTTTCGGGCTCACGAAGTGCGGGTGTGTATCGCCGAAGGCGAGCAGTTGGCCAATCCCAAGCGGGTCAAGCGTTTTACGCCGGAGCAGTACTTTCTGAGTACGGATGAAATGCAGCAGCGTTTTGCCGATGTTCCCGCTGCACTGGAGAACACGCTGGAGATTGCCAAGCGTTGCAATCTGGAACTGGAATTGGGCAAGCCTTATCTGCCCGATTTCCCAACGCCTGAGGGTATGTCGCTGGGCGACTTTCTGATTCAACAGGCCCAGCAAGGGCTGGAAAAGCGTTTGCTGCAGCTCTATCCCGATCCGGCCGAACGCGAAAAACAGCGTCCCACTTACGAGGAGCGCCTCTCTTGGGAATGCAACACCATCATTTCCATGGGTTTTCCGGGCTACTTCCTGATCGTGGCGGACTTTATCAACTGGGGCAAGCACAATGGCGTGCCCGTGGGGCCGGGTCGGGGATCGGGGGCGGGCTCCCTGGTAGCGTACAGCATGGGGATTACCGATCTGGACCCCTTGCGCTATGACTTGCTGTTCGAACGTTTCCTGAACCCTGAACGGGTCTCCATGCCTGACTTTGACGTGGACTTTTGTCAGGACAATCGCGAGCGCGTCATTGATTACGTCAAACAAAAATACGGTCGGCAGGCCGTCAGCCAGATCGCGACTTTTGGCACCTTGGGTGCGAAAGCGGTGGTGCGTGACGTGGGCCGGGTGCTGGAGCTGCCCTACAGCCTGTGCGATGGCTTGTCCAAGCTGATCCCGTTCAACCCTGCCGATCCGTGGACGCTGGAGCGGGCGCTGGCCGACGAGCCCGCCTTTCGCGAGCGTTACGAAAATGACGAGGAAGTCAAAGCGCTGATCGATCTGGCCCGTCCGCTGGAGGGGCTGACGCGCAGTGTGGGGATGCACGCCGGGGGCGTTTTGATTGCGCCGGGCAAGTTGATCGACTTTTGCCCCCTGTACGCGCAGCCAGGCCCGGACGCCAACGCCGTATCGCAATATGACAAGGACGATGTGGAGGCTGCCGGTCTGGTCAAGTTCGACTTTTTGGGCTTGCGCAACCTGACCATTCTGGATTGGGCGGTGCGCTATGTGCGCCAGTTCAACGCAGACAAGCGCGACTTTGACATCATGGCGCTGCCATTGGATGACGAGGCTTCCTACAAGCTCTTGTGCGAAGGAAATACCACGGCGGTGTTCCAGCTGGAATCGCGGGGCATGAAAGAGCTGCTGCGCAGTTTGCGGCCCTCCACCTTTGAAGACATCATCGCCATGCTGGCTTTGTATCGCCCGGGTCCACTGGAGTCGGGCATGGTGGTGGATTTCGTGAACCGTAAACACGGTCGCGCCGAGGTCGATTATTTCCACCCTGATCTGGAAAGCACCCTGAGCAGCACTTACGGGGTCATTGTTTACCAGGAACAGGTGATGCTGATCTCGCAGATCATCGGTGGCTACTCATTGGGGGGCGCCGACTTGCTGCGCCGTGCCATGGGCAAGAAAAAGCCCGAGGAGATGGCCAAGCATCGTGTGCTGTTCCAGGAAGGGGCCGTCAAAAAAGGACACGACCCGGAACTGGCGGTCAAGCTGTTTGACCTGATGGAAAAGTTTGCAGGCTACGGCTTTAACAAGAGTCACTCTGCCGCCTATGCGCTGATCGCCTATCAGACGGCGTGGCTCAAGGCCCACCATCCCGCCGAGTTTCTGGCCGCCACCTTGCTGTCCGATATGGACGATACGGACAAGGTACAGATTTTCTGGAAAGACGCCCTGGCCAATGGCGTGGAAGTGCTGCCACCCGATATCAATGCCTCCAATTACCGGTTTGAGCCGGTCAAGGATAGTTATACCGAAAAAGGCCTGCCGCCCCGCACCATGCGCTATGGTCTGGGGGCGGTTAAAGGAACCGGCCAGGCGGCAGTTGAGGCCATTGTGGAGGCTCGCAAACAAGGCGGTCCTTTTACCAGCCTGTTTGATTTCTGTCGTCGGGTGGATCGTCATCAGGTCAACAAGCGCACGATTGAGGCGCTGGTGCGGGCAGGCGCCTTTGACTCGATCGACGACAATCGGGCCGCCTTGCTGGCCAGTATTGGTGCCGCCACCGAGGCCGCGGAGCAGGCTGAACGCAGTGCCAATCAGTCCTCATTGTTTGACGACGATTCCAACGATATTGTGGAAGGCGAGGTGGCCAAAGTGGCCCCGTGGAGTCTGCAGGATCGCTTGCGTCAGGAAAAGACGGCGCTGGGCTTTTACTTCAGCGGTCACTTGTTTGATGCCTGGCGCGATGAAGTGCGCCGTTTTGCGCCCACACCACTGGCCCGTCTGGAGGCATCACGCAGTGCGCAGTGGTTTGCAGGAGTGCTCTCGGCCGTGCGTGTGCGCATGACCCGTCGTGGCAAGATGCTGTATGCCATGCTCGATGATGGCTCGGCCCAGTTGGAAGTCGCCATTTTCAATGAGCTGTTTGAAGAGCATCGTCAGCGTTTGAAAGAGGATCAGTTGGTCATCATTCAAGGCAAGGTCAGCAATGACGACTATACCGGCGGCCTGCGTATCAATGCGGATGCCATTTTTGATTTGCAACTGGCTCGCGAAGCGCGCGCCAGTTGTTTGAGCATCGGGTTGAATCATCATGCTGACGCGCAGCGTCTGCACAGTCTTCTGGCCCCGCACCGTGCTCAGGAGCAGGGCGGCGTGCCGGTTGAAGTGCAGTTACAGCGCCCCGATTATGAGTGTGTGGTTCAGTTGGGAGCCCAATGGCGCGTACGTCTGGCCGACTCCCTGCTGGAGCAACTGGAAGCATGGGACGCGACCACGGATGTGGAGATCAGCTACCGATGAAGCCGTTGCGCATTCTGCATTCGGAAGCCGCCACCAGCTTTGGCGGTCAGGAAAACTACATCCTGCATGCCATGCGCATTCTGCGAGAACGCGGGCATCAGGTAGAGGCGGCGTGTCAGCCGCATGCACAATTGACCGAACGGTTGCGTGATGAGGGCTTTGTTGTTCATACCTTGCTGATGGATGGTACGGCCAATTATCTGCGTGGCGTACGCCACTTGCGCCGCGTGTTGCGCCAGGGGCGGTTTGATGTCTTGAACAGTCACAGCCGTCGCGACACCATGTTGGCCGGCGTGGCAGCTCGTCTTGCGGGCACTCCCTTGATCGTGCGCACGCGCCATCTGGCCAAGAAGGTGGGCTCTTTGATGTCTTACACCATCGTGCCCAAGCGAGTGATTGCACCCAGCGCCTACGTGCGAGATCACCTGATCGAGCGGGGGGTGAAACCCGGGCAGGTGCAAGTGGTCTACCCCAGTGTCGACCCGGCGCGCATAGACCGTGCACCTGTGCTCGATTTGCGTGCGCAATTGGGGCTGGCCTCCGATACCTTGCTGGTGGGCTGTGTTGCCGTGTTGCGGCGCGATAAAGGGCATCATGAGTTGATTGTTGCCATGCAGACCTTGTTTGCCCGTTATCCCAAACTGCATCTGGTGCTGGTGGGAGGGGGGTCGCCGGGCTATGAGCAATTGCAAGCCCTGATTGCCAGTCTGGGCTTGCAGAGCCGTGTGCATTTGTTGGGAGCCCGTACCGACGTGCCGTCGATTCTTCCCAATCTGGATGTGTTCGCCCTGGCTACCCACATGGAAGCCTCGGGGACGGTCTTTGCGGAGGCAGGGTGTGCAGGCATTCCTGTTGTGGGAAGCCGCGTGGGCGGTGTGCCGGAAATGATGCAGGAGGGCCGTAGCGGTTTTCTGGTGGACCTGCATGATCAGCAGGCGTGGGGGGAGGCGTTGGAGCAATTGATTCAGAACCCCGGATTGCGGCAGGAGATGGGCGCCGCTGGCCGCCTGTTCTGTCGTAGTGACGAGCGTTTTACGCCAGTTGCCATGGGCGATCGGCTGGAGGGCGCTTATTATCGCTGGCTAAAGGAGCTTCAGGGATGAAAGTGGCCCATACCGTGCCCGTGATGATGTATCACCATGTCACCCCGCAAGGGGGCATGATCAATGCCAGTCCCGAGCATTTCGAGCAGCATTTGCAATGGTTGAAGAAAAACGGCTGGACCAGCCTGACAAGCGCGCAGTTTGCTGGCCATTTGCAAGGTCAGGGCGTACCACCCAAATCGGTGTTGATTACCTTTGATGATGGTTACCTGGATAACTGGGTCTACGCCTATCCCTTGCTGAAAAAGTATGGCTTTAATGCCGTGATCTTCCTGGTGACAAGCTGGATCAACGAGGGGCCTGTGCGTCCTTGTCTGGGCCAGGGCCAGGAGTTGCCTGTATGCCCGGACCATCGGGAATGCGAAGCACGGATTGCCCAAGGCCGGAGCGATGAAGTGATTTTGCGCTGGAGTGAAATTCACGCTATGCAGGCCGATGGGGTGTTTGAGTTCCATAGCCATACCCATACCCATACTCGCTGGGATCTGAGTGAGCAGCGCGATCAAAAGAATGACAAGATGCGCTGGGAGCTGGAGCAGTCCCGCAAAACTCTGATCGCCAACATGGGAATGGTCTCAGACCAGTTGTGCTGGCCTCAAGGTTATTTTGATCCGGACTATGTGCAGCTCGCCCAGCAGGCGGGCTTTCGCTATTTGTACACAACGCGAGCCTTTGGCTCCAACCAGCCCGGCAGTGATCCTTTGCATATTTATCGTTTTGCCGTGCGCGATACCACGGGCGTGTCCGTCGGGCGCAGGCTGAACGTGGCGGTCCATCCCGTGATCGGGCCGATTTTCAACAGGTGGAAAGCATGGCGCCGTCGTCAACGACAGAAGTAACAGCAGTCGCCCCCTTGGGCAGCGGGGCGCGCCTGTCCGTTATCGTGATCACCAAAAATGAACAGACACACATTCGTGCCTGTCTGGAGTCGGTCGCGTTTGCGCACGAGATCATCGTGGTGGACTCCGGCAGCACGGATGAGACGGTGGAGATTGCTCGCGCCATGGGGGCGAAGGTTACGGTCACTTCAGACTGGCCTGGGTTTGGACCGCAGAAAAACCGGGCATTGGATCAGGCTACGGGCGACTGGGTGTTGTCCATTGATGCGGATGAGCGCGTCACCCCTGAGCTGGCGCAGTTGATTCAGCAGGAAATCGCCCAGCCTCAAGGCACGGCGTACCGGATCGCACGCCTGTCCGAGTTTGCCGGGCGCTGGATGCGTCATAGTGGTTGGTGGCCGGATCGGGTCTTGCGCTTATTCAAGCGCGGTACGGCTCGTTTTAATGAGGCCAAAGTCCATGAAAGCGTACAGACTACCGCGCCCGTGCTCACTTTAGAAGGCCATTTTCTGCATTACCCCTACGCCAGTCTGGAAGTGTTTATTGACAAGATCAACCGCTATTCCTCGGATGCGGCGCGCCAGATGCAGGCCAAGGGCAAGACGACCAGCCTGCCCGCTATTGCAGGCCACGCCAGTTGGACGTTTGTGCGTCACTATGTCGTTCGGCGGGGTTTTCTGGACGGACCGCAGGGCTTTATCCTGGCCTGCATGGCCGCTTCGGGCAGTTTGTTTCGATATAGTAAGCTCTGGTATTACACCCGCCAGAAGTCTGATTAGCCCCTTATAATGCCGCCTATGATTCCGATACTTATGTACCATCAGGTCGGCGTGCCCGCGCCCAAAGGCTCGCCGTATCGTGGTTTGACCGTGCATCCCACCGACTTCCGGCGCCAGATGACCTGGCTCAAGCGCTTGGGTTACCGGGGCCTTTCCATGGCCCAGTTGATGCCGTACCTGCGCGGTGAAAAGCAGGGCAAGGTGGTGGGGATCAGCTTTGATGATGGCTATCGAAACGTCTTTCAGAACGCCATGCCGGTGCTGGACGAGTTGGGTTTTACCGCGACCAATTACATTGTTGCCCGTCATCTGGATGGCTCCAATTTCTGGGATCAGCCCAAAGGCGTACCGCATTCCGGTCTGATGTCCTTGCCCGAATTGCGGGCCTGGGTGAATGCCGGGCACGAAGCGGGTTCGCATACGCTCGATCATGTACATTTGACTGATGTCTCTTCGGAAATTGCGCATTACCAGATTGCGCAATCCAAGGCAGAGCTGCAAGAGGCGTTGCAAGTAGAGGTCAGCGCCTTTTGTTATCCCTATGGGGATCAGAATCAGGGGATTCGCGAGCAGGTGCGTCAAGCGGGCTACCTGAATGCCACCACCACCAACCGGGGGCTGGCCCGTCTCGATGATGATCTGTTTGACCTGCCACGTGTCACTGTCTCGCGTTCCACGAATATTTTGCGTTTCCTCCAAAAATGCGTGACGCGGCTGGAAGACAAGCGCCGGACGGTATCCCGCTCATGAGCTCAGGGCAAGCCCAGGATACTGACGTGGCGATTCCCGAGCGCCTGCGCATTGCGTTTGTGGTCGACCGCTTTGGCAACCGCTTCGGGGGCGCCGAGGCCTATGGCGTTGAACTGATGCGCGAGTTGGCGCAGCACCATGAAATCACTGTCTTTGCACGCGAATATGACAGCCGCTGCGACCTGAAGCTGGCCTATGTCCCTATCCGTCATTGGGCACGCTGGCCGGGCTGGATACGCGGTATTCTCTTTGCGCGCCAGACGGCCAAGGCCACTGCCCAGGGCTTTGATATTGTTCATTCGCATATGAATGGTTGGTGTGGTGATGTGGAGGTCGTTCATGTGACCCCCGTTCGTTTTAACTGGCGGGTGCGGCCTTTGCCCTGGCTGAAAAAGCTGGGCTCGTATTTCAGCCCTCGGGTCTGGGGTTATCTGGGTTTGGAAAAGCGTCGTTTGCGTCCTGGGCCGCATGCTGTTGTTGCGGTATCGGGATTGATTGCCGAGCAATTGCAGCAATCGTATGGCAATGTGCATGATTATCCGGTGATTGCTCCCGGTGTGCTTATGCCCAAAGCGGACCCTCAGGGAGTCGAGCGTGCCCGTGTTCGCGAGTCCCTGGGTTTTAACAAGGAACAGGTGGTGTGCCTGCTGGTGGCACGCAATCCGCTGCGCAAGGGCTTAAATACCGTCTTGCACGCCCTGGCGACACTACCCGATCATTACCGTCTGCTGGTTGTAGGAGGGAAACCAGGGCTGCGGGATCAAATACGACAGCAGTTGCAGGCCTTGAACATGCAGGATCGCGTGATCTTGCAGGGGGAAACGTCCAACGTCGAACCGTTTTATCGTGCTGCCGATATTTACGTACACCCCACCCTGAATGACAGCTTTGGCATGGCGCCTTTAGAGGCTATGTCTTATGGCTTGCCCGTGGTCTTGAGTCCGGCCCCCTGGTGTGGCTTTGCCCAGTATGTGCAGGGTGGCTATCATGCGCTGTTGCTCAGCCATCCCGAAGATGCCCGGGAATTGGCCCAAGGTATCGAGGCAATCAGCAAAAATCCGGTGATGGCACGCAATCTGGTCGAAAATTCTCGTGAACTGCTTGTCCAGTTCAGTTGGCCGGCCGTGGCAGCGCGGTATCAAGACCTGTATCAAAAAGTGTTGCGTCGCCGCCAAGCATAAGGCTGCCCAAGACCCGTTTTTCTCTTTTACTGATATAAAAACGCCCGAGCTGGCGTTCAGTCATTGTTCAGCTTGTGAAATAGCGAATACACTTTGTGGCCGGTAGATGCTTGACCTGAGCATTTACTTGTCATCCACAGCCGCTGATGGAGCGAGTTTTGAAGGTCCTGATCACGGATATACACCACGGTAATGGCGGCGGCCATGTCACCTATATTTTGGGGTTGTTGCGCGGACTGTCGCATCGGTGTGACTTTACGCTGGCGGCGCCGACAACGGGTCGTTTATATCGCGAAGCCTCCCAGATCCCGGGGGTCAGGGTGCTGCCGGGCTTTTACACAGCCCGAGTAGGGGCCGCTTTGTCTGAAATGTGGCGTCTGCGCCATTTTTTGCGGCGCGAGAGCTTTGATATCGTGCATTGCAACGGCAGTACCGATCATCGTCATGTCATGATCGCCAGCAAGATGCTGCCCAAGCCCCCCGTCATTATCTGGACCAAACACAATACCAATCGCGTTCATAGTCTTGGCAATCGCTTGCGAGCACGCTTTGGAACCGATCTGTGTATTGCTGTTAGCGATTATGTGGCACAACAACTGGCCCATTCGGATTATCGACGTTGCACGGTTGAGCGGATTTACCATGGTTTGGACCTGGAACACTATCGTCCGGTCAGTCGGCAGGAAAAACAGGCGGCCCGTTTGGCGCTGTTTGGTCCGGGCGTGACAGAGGACTGTCTTGTTCTGGGCTCGGTAGGGGGAACGGATCTGGAAAAGGGCTGGCTGCTACTGGTGCAGGCCGTGGCCCGTCTGGAGCCCGCGCTGAAACAGCGCGTGCGGATTCTGGTGGCTGGCGATCCGCCTGCCCCTGCGGTCTGCGAACAGGTACAGGCCTTGGGGTGTGCGCAACAAGTGGTGTTTCCCGGATTGGTCAAAGACGTTCGTTCGGTATTGGCAGCGTGTGATGTCGGTTTTGTCTTGTCGTATAAAGAGTCGGCATCTTATGCGTGCTACGAGTCGTTGGCATTGGGGCTGCCGGTGCTTATCTCCAACGCGGGCGGTTTGCCAGAGAGCATAGAGCATCAGCATGAGGGCTGGGTGGTGCCATGTGGTGACGTGGCGGCCATTGAAACTCACGTACGGGACATGTTGTGTCAGAAATACTGTCTGCATACGGTGGGTAAACGGGCCAGAGTCAGAGCAGAAAAACGGTTTGATGCACAGCGTTTTTCATTAGATACCTATCAGGCCTATCTGAAAGCGAAAACCGGCAGCTAAGCGTCCCTGGTAAAAAAAGAGACATTCTGGACTTGAGCCTGAATGTCTCTTTGTTTAAGACTTCAAGCCAGGAGCGGTCAGCGTTTCCAAGGTGCTTAACCAGATCAACGCATCCTGCCGCTTTTCCCCGCACATTTCCCGACTAGCTTGCAAGCCAGAGCAACAGGCCGGCCGCTCTGGCTGACCAAAAATTCGGCATCGCTGTTGTTCATCAAGCTGGATACAGGGCACACCAGCGGGTTTGCCGTCGGGCATACCGGGGATGGGGCTGGAGATCGAGGGGGCGATACAGCAGGCCCCGCAGTCGGAACGACAGATCATGCGGCCCATCCTCGGGACCAGTACACCAGAATTCCAACGTATTCCTTGATGATGGAACGGCTCGATTGCAAGGCCATCAGACTGGGCTTCCACAGGGAAAAGCCGGGACTGTTCGGTACCGTCAGCTGTGGAGCGGCGCCTGCCGCAATCACATTGACTCCTTGCTTGCGAAAAATGGCCATGGCTCGAGGCATGTGCAGGGCAGAGGTGACCAGCAGAACCCGTCTGGCTTGCTTTTCCTGCAGCAACTGGGCCGTGTACTCGCCGTTTTGCTGGGTGGTCAGACTATTGTTTTCCATCAGTGTGGCGGAAGCGGGAACATCCAGATTGATCAGGGTGTTAGCCATGACCTGGGCTTCACTCACCCCGCCGTCCAGGGCCGCGCCGGACAGGACGATATAGGGGGCCCGGCCCGCCTTATAGAGTTCTGCAGCCCGCTCTACCCGTGCCGAGGTTCTTTGCGCCGTCTGTGGCAAAAACCAGTTGCTGCGGTTTTGGGCTGTATGCCCTCCCAACACCACGATGGCATCGGCTTGTTCCACCTGGGCGGCAGGCTGGTAAGGATACATCTTCTCCAGATAGCCACCGGCATACAGGCTGGTGGCGGGCAAGGACCAGGCGCCTGTCCAGAGTAAGCCGGCCAAGGCCAGCGCAGCGGCAGTTTTTCGCAGACGCACGATAAACAGCAGGACCGCCACTAGCAGCAGGGCGGCAAACAAATTCAGTGGAATGACCAGGCTGGTCAGAATGCTCGATAGGCTCATGGATGTTCCCGCTTGGACTCCAGGACATGTACCACCTCGTCCAACGTCGGCCATTGACCATCCCTACCCAGGCAGATCGCCCGTGGAGACCAGGGGCCGGTATCTTCGGGGTTGGTGACGCCACAGAGGGTCAGTTGCTGGGCCTTGATGGCGGCGGCGACGTGAGACACGCCGGAGTCATTGCAAATAACCCACTGCGCCTGCTGGCAAAGTCGTGCAAACGCGCCCAGGGGCAAAGGCGGCAAACAGCGTGCGCTAGGCGCATTTTGCAGGGCGGCCTCATACTCGTTGGGCGGGGGGCACATAATGACGGTTTTGCCTTGGGCTTGCAGATGGCGGGTCAGTTGGTCGAAATAAGGCCAGACTTTGACACGGCCTTTATGCAGTCCCGTTGCCGTCGGGGCGATCAGAATATAGTCACCGGGGCGCAGGGCGGCTTGGCGCAGACTGTTGTCGCCTTCTTGCCGTTGCAGGGGGCTGAGCGTCAAGTCCAGGGTGGCTGGGGCTTGTTCAGGAACCGGGCCTAGATGCCACAGTGCCAAAGCCTGCTGAACAATATAGAACCAGGATTGCACTGCATGCAACTGCTTTTGCGGTTTATTGATCGGCCAACGTAATAAAAGGCTACGACCATCGTCCCGGTAGCCGCAGGCTGGCAGGCCGGCCAGTTTGAAACTGAGAGCGCTGCTTAGCGAGTCTGGCAGCAGCAGGCCGTACGCATTGTGATGGCCATGCTGGCGGCGATAGCGACGTATGGCTTTGGCGTCCTGATGCCAGTGGCTGGTCATGGGAATGAAACCGTGCAAGGGGTAAGCCGAAAGCAGTTCGCGGGCCCAGGGACGGGCGCACACGACAACCGGCAAACCGGTATCCAGCAGAGCCTGTAGACACGGCAGGCTCATGCATACATCGCCTAGCCAATTAGGCAATCGCAGGTAAAGGGCAGAGGGATCAGACATGAACAGGACAACGAGACAGAGCGTACAAGAGCCGGGACGCTCGATTCAGGCAATGAGCGTTAGAATAAACACAATTAGATAGTATATAGGGTGTCCTCGTTGTCCAACGCCATACAATCCAAAATCAAGCCTGCTGGGCACGATCCCGTCAAATCCGATCTCTGGAAGCGCATTTACAGCCGTTTGCTTCCGTATTGGAAGGTTGTCGTGGTCGCGCTGATCTTGGTCAGCATTTCCTCGGCCACCCAGCCGGTCCTGGCGGTCATTATGAAGCCTTTGCTGGACGGGGGCTTTACCGGCGCCAATCCCGACTATATGTGGACCATCCCCTTGTCGGTGATCGGGTTGATGTTTGTACGGGGAATCACCACCTACGGCAGCTCTTATTTGTTTGCCTGGATCGCCAACAAAATGTTGCTGACGTTACGGGCAGACATGTTCTCGCGCCTGCTGGGATTGTCCGATTCGGAGTTCAAACAAGGCGACACGGGTCGCTTGCTGAACCGTTTCACGATTGATGCGGGCACCATGACAGGGGTGGCCACAGAAGTGGTCACGGTTGTGGTGCGTGAAACCCTGACGGTCATCGCCTTGCTGGGCGTGCTGCTTTACATGTCGTGGCAACTGACCGTCATCGTGTTTCTGGTCATGCCTGCCTCGGTCTTCGTGGCCAAAATGGTGTCGCGCCGACTGCGACGCATCAACCGCGATACCGTCAACATGAATGCCGAATTGACCCGGGTCGTCAGCGAAGCCATTGATGCCCAGCGCGTCATTAAGCTGTTTGATGGTTATGAGCGTGAAAACACCCGTTTCAGGTATGTGAACGCCCGCTTGCGTCGTTTTGCCATGCGTGCAGCCTCGGCTGATGCCGCCTTGTCGCCCATTACTCAGTTGTTTGTGTCCATTGCAGTGGCCGGGGTCATTTTTGTAGCCCTGTATCAGGCCAATACCGGCACATTGACCATAGGCAGCTTTGCGGCATTCATGGCTGCTCTGGGGCAGATCTTTGACCCGATCAAGCGCCTGACCAATATCACGGGCACCATGCAACGCATGTTGGTGGCCGCAGAAAGCGTGTTCAAGCTGGTCGATCAGGAGCCAGAGCCGGACACGGGCACCCGCGAACTCAAGCAGCCTGTGTACGGCCATATTGAATTCGATGCCGTGTCGCATCGTTTCCCCAATGCCCATCGCAACACCTTGTCAGAGGTCAGCTTTGCCGTCCAGCCGGGACAGACCATTGCGCTGGTGGGGCGCTCGGGCAGTGGGAAGACGACACTGGCCAATATGGTCCCACGCTTTCTGCTTCCGACTAGCGGACAAGTTCGAATCGATGGTATTGCGTCGGAAGAGCTGACCTTGCGCAGCTTGCGTAGCCACATTTCTCTGGTCAGCCAGGATGTCGTGCTGTTTGAGGCGACGATTGGCCAGAACGTGGCGTACGGCGCCGGCGTCGATGCCGATGTTTCTGTACAGCGTATCTGGGAAGCGCTGGAAGCGGCCAATCTGCGTGAGTTCGTGGAAAGTCTGCCGCAGGGGCTCGATACGATGGTGGGCGAAAATGCCAATTCCTTGTCTGGCGGTCAGCGCCAGCGTCTGGCTATTGCTCGTGCCCTGATCAAAAATGCGCCGATCCTGATTCTGGATGAGGCCACCTCGGCGCTGGATAATGAGTCCGAACGCCAGGTTCAGATGTCGCTTGAGACCCTGATGAAGGGGCGCAGCACCTTGGTGATCGCACATCGCTTGTCCACGGTTCAAAATGCCGATCAAATTCTGGTGCTGGATGAGGGGCGGATTATTGAGCAGGGTCGTCACGATGAACTGTTGGCCCGCAACGGTGTATACGCCGGTTTTTACCAAATGCAATTTCAGTTCAACGAGTAAGCAGCCGGGGGCTGCACCATAAGGAACATCATGAAGAAAATCATTCTTGCGCTGGCTGGTTTGGCTGTGTTGGCAGGGTGCGCCAAGCAGAATGCAGAATTGCGGGAGCAGGATTTGCGTCGCTCCAGCTATTTCAAGACCGAGCGGCGCATCAATATGGATTTTGTAGCCATTCAGCGCGCCTTGTTCAAACATCAGGCAGAGTGCGGTAAAGCGGCCGTATTCAAGATGGACGAGCGTCAAGCCAGCTATGGGACCTTGCGTTACGAACTGGAGCCGGGGACGGGTTGGGAAAAAAGTATTCTGGTGGACCTGACCCTGATGCAAAAAGGCTGGGTAGATGCCAAGGTTTATAGCTACTCGGGCAACGTCAAAAAGGAAATCAATGAAATATTTACCTCTTTGCGTGCTCCCGGCGTATGTAACCCCGAGGATGCGCCTAAAGAGGTGGTGCCCGAGGATGACTTTGTGCCCGTTACGCCGCTTTAAGCATCACGGTTTTCTGGGCGTGAAGAGCACCGCGTCCGGCTCTGCTCAGACGCCACGCAGATGACAGGTAACCCCCCTGAGTCACTCTTGACCCGCCTTTTTGGCAGGTTGATCGTTTTTGCAAGGGCTTTTCTTGACAAGGGTGAACCCGTGTTTTGTCCCGGAGCCCAAGACCGAGTCCCCGCCTGCTCAAGTTCTGGCGTGTGGGGCAGGGCGAGCCAGAGCGTTGCCCACAGTGTCCGCGCTGCTCGTCCCGGGCACCGTGGATTTACAGCAAAATAATGTCGTACTGTTCCTGGGAGTAATGGGGGTCTACCTCCAAAGAAATAGGCTTGCCAATAAAGTCTCCCGCCACCGCCAGATGCTGGCTTTCTTCTTCCAGAAACAGATCCACCACTTCCTGCGATGCCAGGATGCGGAACTCTTTGGGATTGAACTGCTTGGCCTCGCGCAGCACCTCACGCAAAATTTCATAGCAGACGGTGCGAGCCGTCCGTACTGAGCCGCGCGACTGGCAGGTTGGGCAGGGCTCGCAAAGTTGATGTGCCAGAGAGTCGCGCGTGCGTTTGCGCGTCATTTCCACTAAGCCTAACTGACTAAAACCGTTAATCGTCACACGCGTGCGGTCTTTGGCCAGTGCTTTTTGCAGCTCCTGCAATACCGACTCCCGGTGAGCGGGGTCGTCCATGTCAATGAAGTCCAAAATAATGATGCCGCCAAGATTGCGCAAGCGCAGCTGGCGAGCCAGGGCAATGGCCGCTTCCAGATTGGTCTTGAAAATGGTGTCGTCAAAGTTGCGCCCGCCCACAAAGCCGCCGGTATTCACATCTACGGTTGTCAGGGCTTCGGTCTGATCGATAATCAAATAACCGCCAGATTTCAAATCCACCCGGCGCGACAAGGCGCGGTTGATTTCCTCATCGACGTGGGCCGTGTCAAACAAGGCGCGGCTGCCTTTGTGATGGCTGATGCGCTCCAGTACGGACGGCGTGTAAATCTGGGCCCATTCCTTCATTTCTTGTACAACCGTACGCGAATCCACGATGATGGATTGAGTGTTGGGGGTGACCATATCGCGCAACACACGTTGCGCCAGGCTCAGGTCTGTATATAACACCGAGGGGGCGCCTTGTTCGCGGATGCGTTGCTGAATGCGCGTCCAGAGTGTACGCAGATACTGTTGGTCGGCGCTGATTTCTTCGTCTGTGGCACATTCAGCCTGAGTGCGGACGATAAACCCCCCCTTTTCATCCTTGGGCATCAGACGGCTGACACGTTCTCGCAGCTCGATTCGGTCCGCATCCGAGCCAATGCGTTGTGATACCCCGATATGAGGGTCAAAAGGCAGATACACCAACATGCGACCTGCGATGCTGATTTGCGTGGAAACACGGGCACCTTTGGTGCCCAAGGGGTCTTTGATGACCTGTACTAAGAGTGACTGGCCTTCGAACAGGAGCTTTTCAATGGGTGTAGTCGCACTACCTTGATTGCGTTCGGTACGGTTCTGGCGCAAGTCCGCAACATGGATAAATGCCGCGCGCTCCAGGCCAATATCAATAAAGGCACTTTGCATGCCGGGCAGAACCCGCGCCACCTTTCCTAGATAGACGTTCCCTACATAGCCGCGTTGGATGCTGCGCTCGATATGAATTTCCTGGACAGCACCTTGCTCGACCAGGGCAACACGGGTTTCGAAAGGAGTTACGTTAATCAGGATGTCTTCATGCATGGTTAGTTTCGCTAAAGGAATATCTGTTCCGGGCTAGTGTAGGGCCAAGTCAGTGAGGCTGCTATGCCTTTATGACTATATAGAGTGTTTAGGGAGGATGAATGCCTCGCTTGCCTTTGTTCTGGGGACTGCTTGTGGGCGCTTGTGGTTCAAGCCGCTCTATATAGGACGCCGCTCGGGGGCCCGGGACAGGGGGGGGGGCGGACTACTTGCCGGTGCCCCGCGCCTGTCCCCTTGTCCGAGCCACCATCGGGGCGCAGTCTGAACTCGCCTAGTGATTGGTCCCCCGGACCAAGCACAAACCTTGGGCTCAAACAGCAGACTGCTTGCATCCCCGATGGTGACTACACCTGCGGTAAGTCGTCTGACTCGCCCCAACCCCTGTCCCGGGGCCCCGAGCGGCTGATAGCACTGCATAATGCTTGATCTGGGTGGCTACTCAAACACCTCCTATCTATATAGAGACACTCTTGATTTGGGGCGAGGACCTGATGATGTGTGTTCTCCGTCGCCATCTGGTTTGCCAACCAACCCACAGGACGGTCAGTTAGTTAGTTAGTTAGTTAGTTAGTTAGTTAGTTAGTTAGTTAGTTAGTTAGTTAGGTAGGTAGGTAGGTAGGTAGCCCATCGACTGGCGACTGTTTTTTGGCGCGTGTTTTTCCCTCTTATCTATATAGTGGGGTGAACAGGCAGAGGACGGAGGGAGGTTTTTGCGATTCTTGTGTGCAGAAAACAGTGCTTAGCTCGTGTTTTGCTCTATAGATCGCTGAGTCCTCCTGCCAGCAGGCAAAAACCGGAACTTAATCTAAAAATATTTTTAGGGTGATTCTTCATAGTTATCAATTAGCTACCTCGTTTTGCAGGGTTTGCTCTCTTCAAATATCCAGAAAAATGCCAAAGAAAGCTTGCAAAGCCAAATTTCATCGTGCTATAGTTCTTTTCTCGCTGCAGCACACACAGGGTTTTCCCTCAAAGCGCCGCAGAGAGCAGTTAGACAAGATTCACTGCCTTGGCCAAGAGGCCCGCAACGAAACTTGCATGACTGAGTCAGGTAACTGACACGGTGTAAAACCCGGAGCTTGACAAATCAGAAAATTCTGTGTTAAAGTTCTAGGTTCTGCTCCAGAGAACGCAACGTTAAGTTTTTAGCTGGTTGGTAACAGCGCTGAAAATTTACCCTTGTTTGTGAAGTTGAATGGTTAGCCTTACGGTTGATTGTTCGCCAGGTAGTTCGGAACGAAAGTTCTGGTTTAAGCGGGACGAGTTAGACGGTTTTAAAGCTTTCTAACTTCTTCAAAAAAACGCTTGACACACTGCCTGATCTGCTTCATAATCTCGTTTCTCTGCTGCTAACACAGCAAGGCACGAAGCGCCAAGCGCGACGAGCCAGCCGGGTTAGTCAGTGGAACGACAGGCAACTGTCACTGCTCTTTAACAATTAACAGCCGATAAGTGTGGGCGCTTGGAATGAGCGAGTCGAACCCTTCGGGGATCGCCACAAGTTTGTATCAAGTGCTCACAAACGAAAGATGAAGAATTACCTTGTGTAACTCTGAATTTTTCTTTGAGACACAATCGGTCTCGTCGCAAGACGGGACAACCACAGAGATTAAACTGAAGAGTTTGATCCTGGCTCAGATTGAACGCTAGCGGGATGCTTTACACATGCAAGTCGAACGGCAGCACGAGAGAGCTTGCTCTCTTGGTGGCGAGTGGCGGACGGGTGAGTAATATATCGGAACGTGCCCAGTAGCGGGGGATAACTACTCGAAAGAGTGGCTAATACCGCATACGCCCTACGGGGGAAAGGGGGGGATCGCAAGACCTCTCACTATTGGAGCGGCCGATATCGGATTAGCTAGTTGGTGGGGTAAAGGCTCACCAAGGCAACGATCCGTAGCTGGTTTGAGAGGACGACCAGCCACACTGGGACTGAGACACGGCCCAGACTCCTACGGGAGGCAGCAGTGGGGAATTTTGGACAATGGGGGAAACCCTGATCCAGCCATCCCGCGTGTATGATGAAGGCCTTCGGGTTGTAAAGTACTTTTGGCAGAGAAGAAAAGGCATCCCCTAATACGGGATGCTGCTGACGGTATCTGCAGAATAAGCACCGGCTAACTACGTGCCAGCAGCCGCGGTAATACGTAGGGTGCAAGCGTTAATCGGAATTACTGGGCGTAAAGCGTGTGTAGGCGGTTCGGAAAGAAAGATGTGAAATCCCAGGGCTCAACCTTGGAACTGCATTTTTAACTGCCGAGCTAGAGTATGTCAGAGGGGGGTAGAATTCCACGTGTAGCAGTGAAATGCGTAGATATGTGGAGGAATACCGATGGCGAAGGCAGCCCCCTGGGATAATACTGACGCTCAGACACGAAAGCGTGGGGAGCAAACAGGATTAGATACCCTGGTAGTCCACGCCCTAAACGATGTCAACTAGCTGTTGGGGCCGTTAGGCCTTAGTAGCGCAGCTAACGCGTGAAGTTGACCGCCTGGGGAGTACGGTCGCAAGATTAAAACTCAAAGGAATTGACGGGGACCCGCACAAGCGGTGGATGATGTGGATTAATTCGATGCAACGCGAAAAACCTTACCTACCCTTGACATGTCTGGAATGCCGAAGAGATTTGGCAGTGCTCGCAAGAGAACCGGAACACAGGTGCTGCATGGCTGTCGTCAGCTCGTGTCGTGAGATGTTGGGTTAAGTCCCGCAACGAGCGCAACCCTTGTCATTAGTTGCTACGCAAGAGCACTCTAATGAGACTGCCGGTGACAAACCGGAGGAAGGTGGGGATGACGTCAAGTCCTCATGGCCCTTATGGGTAGGGCTTCACACGTCATACAATGGTCGGGACAGAGGGTCGCCAACCCGCGAGGGGGAGCCAATCTCAGAAACCCGATCGTAGTCCGGATCGCAGTCTGCAACTCGACTGCGTGAAGTCGGAATCGCTAGTAATCGCGGATCAGAATGTCGCGGTGAATACGTTCCCGGGTCTTGTACACACCGCCCGTCACACCATGGGAGTGGGTTTCACCAGAAGTAGGTAGCCTAACCGCAAGGAGGGCGCTTACCACGGTGGGATTCATGACTGGGGTGAAGTCGTAACAAGGTAGCCGTATCGGAAGGTGCGGCTGGATCACCTCCTTTTAGAGCGAATGGCTCGCAAAGCGAAAGCGTCCACACTTATTGGCTGTTAGTTTATGTCATGACCATTGAAGGTATCGCCCACTGGTGATAGATGGGTCAGTAGCTCAGTCGGTTAGAGCACCGTCTTGATAAGGCGGGGGTCGTTGGTTCGATTCCAACTTGACCCACCAACGATTACCTCGGGGGATTAGCTCAGCTGGGAGAGCACCTGCTTTGCAAGCAGGGGGTCGTCGGTTCGATCCCGTCATCCTCCACCACCGCTTTTGTGGTTGGTTGTCGATACAGCAAGGTTCATGACAGAGTATAGGGCACAGACAAACAACGGTTTGCCTGGCGCTAGATTCAACGAAGAGTGTTCTTTTTAAAGAATACTGCTCGTTGGGTTATGCAACCCACGAATTGCTCTTTAACAATTAGGAAGAAGCACAACGAAGGTGTGTTGTCTAATAAACGCAAGACGATTAGTCGACTTGTGATGACAATACACGGGTTGTGATTGCAACAGAACAAATTATGTTCAACGAAAGTTCTCAAAAATATAGACGTTGTCTGATCTTAGGATTGGATAACAGCTAAGGATTGATGAACGGCAACAACGTATACTCATATTCCTATAACAGCACCAAGCGTTATAGGATCAAGCGAATAAGTGCATATGATGGATGCCTTGGCGATCACAGGCGATGAAGGACGCGGTAGCCTGCGAAAAGCTACGGGGAGCTGGCAAACAAGCTTTGATCCGTAGATGTCCGAATGGGGAAACCCACCGTAGCAATACGGTATCCCATGCTGAATACATAGGCATGTGGAGGCGAACCGAGTGAACTGAACCATCTCAGTAACTCGAGGAAAAGAAATCAACCGAGATTCCGGAAGTAGTGGCGAGCGAAACCGGACCAGCCTGGATGTTTTAGCGTAGTGAATAGTCGAATGGAATGGAAAGTCCAGCCGTAGCAGGTGATAGCCCTGTAGGCGAAATTCAGTACGTGGAACTAAGCATCGAACAAGTAGGGCGGGACACGTGAAATCCTGTCTGAATATGGGGGGACCATCCTCCAAGGCTAAATACTCGTGATCGACCGATAGTGAACCAGTACCGTGAGGGAAAGGCGAAAAGAACCCCGGAAGGGGAGTGAAATAGATCCTGAAATCGTATGCATACAAACAGTAGGAGCACCTTCGTGGTGTGACTGCGTACCTTTTGTATAATGGGTCAGCGACTTACATTCAGTGGCAAGCTTAACCGAATAGGGGAGGCGTAGCGAAAGCGAGTCCGAATAGGGCGATTCAGTCGCTGGGTGTAGACCCGAAACCAGGCGATCTATCCATGGCCAGGTTGAAGGCACGGTAACACGTGCTGGAGGACCGAACCCACTAATGTTGAAAAATTAGGGGATGAGCTGTGGATCGGAGTGAAAGGCTAAACAAGCCTGGAGATAGCTGGTTCTCTCCGAAAACTATTTAGGTAGTGCCTCGTATATTACTGCCGGGGGTAGAGCACTGTTATGGCTAGGGGGTCACAGCGACTTACCAACCCATGGCAAACTCCGAATACCGGCAAGTACAGTACGGGAGACAGAGCACCGGGTGCTAACGTCCGGACTCAAGAGGGAAACAACCCAGACCGCCAGCTAAGGTCCCTAACTATGGCTAAGTGGGAAACGAAGTGGGAAGGCATAGACAGTCAGGAGGTTGGCTTAGAAGCAGCCATCCTTTAAAGAAAGCGTAATAGCTCACTGATCGAGTCGTCCTGCGCGGAAGATGTAACGGGGCTAAGCCATAGACCGAAGCTGCGGATGTGTACTTTTAGTACACATGGTAGGAGAGCGTTCCGTAAGCCTGTGAAGGTGTTCCGTGAGGAATGCTGGAGGTATCGGAAGTGAGAATGCTGACATGAGTAGCGATAAAGGGGGTGAAAAGCCCCCTCGCCGTAAGTCCAAGGTTTCCTGCGCAACGTTCATCGGCGCAGGGTGAGTCGGCCCCTAAGGCGAGGCAGAGATGCGTAGCTGATGGGAAGCGGGTTAATATTCCCGCACCGTCGTAGAGTGCGATGGGGGGACGGATTGCAGAATGTTATCGGGGTGTTGGATGTCCCCGTTGGCGCATCATAGAAGGCACTTAGGCAAATCCGGGTGCGTAATTCAAGGGTGTGACTGGATAGAGCTTCGGCTCTAAACTAACTGGAAGCAGTTCCAAGAAAAGCCTCTAAGCTTCAGCTCTACGAGACCGTACCGCAAACCGACACAGGTGGACGGGATGAATATTCCAAGGCGCTTGAGAGAACTCAGGAGAAGGAACTCGGCAAATTAATACCGTAACTTCGGGAGAAGGTATGCCTCATTAGTGTGATGTGCCTGCGCACAAAGCATGAAGAGGCCGCAGTGAATCGGTGGCTGCGACTGTTTACTAAAAACACAGCACTCTGCAAACACGAAAGTGGACGTATAGGGTGTGACGCCTGCCCGGTGCCGGAAGGTTAAGTGATGGGGTGCAAGCTCTTGATCGAAGCCCCGGTAAACGGCGGCCGTAACTATAACGGTCCTAAGGTAGCGAAATTCCTTGTCGGGTAAGTTCCGACCTGCACGAATGGCGTAACGATGGCCACACTGTCTCCTCCTGAGACTCAGCGAAGTTGACATGGTTGTGATGATGCAATCTCCCCGCGGCTAGACGGAAAGACCCCATGAACCTTTACTGTAGCTTTGCATTGGATTGTGAACCGGCCTGTGTAGGATAGGTGGGAGACGTTGAAGCGTGGTCGCCAGATCGCGTGGAGTCATCCTTGAAATACCACCCTGGTCTGTTTGCGGTTCTAACCTAGGTCCCTTATCGGGATCGGGGACCGTGCATGGTGGGCAGTTTGACTGGGGCGGTCTCCTCCTAAAGTGTAACGGAGGAGTTCGAAGGTACGCTAGAGACGGTCGGAAATCGTCTTGATAGTGCAATGGCATAAGCGTGCTTGACTGTGAGACTGACAAGTCGAACAGGTACGAAAGTAGGACATAGTGATCCGGTGGTTCTGTATGGAAGGGCCATCGCTCAACGGATAAAAGGTACTCTGGGGATAACAGGCTGATACCGCCCAAGAGTTCATATCGACGGCGGTGTTTGGCACCTCGATGTCGGCTCATCTCATCCTGGGGCTGTAGCCGGTCCCAAGGGTATGGCTGTTCGCCATTTAAAGAGGTACGTGAGCTGGGTTTAAAACGTCGTGAGACAGTTTGGTCCCTATCTGCCGTGGGCGTTGGATACTTGACGGAGCCTGCTCCTAGTACGAGAGGACCGGAGTGGACGTACCACTGGTGTATCGGTTGTCATGCCAATGGCATTGCCGAGTAGCTACGTACGGAAGAGATAACCGCTGAAGGCATCTAAGCGGGAAACTCGTCTGAAGATTAGGTATCCCGGGGGCTTGACCCCCCTGTAGGGTCGTCCGAGACCAGGACGTTGATAGGCTGGGTGTGGAAGTGCAGTAATGCATGTAGCTAACCAGTACTAATTGCCCGTGTGGCTTGATCCTATAACCCTTGAGGTTGTAGTGAGTTAAGTTGTTGACCACAGAACGTAATATTGAAGTGCAGCGCAACCCGCGCTTGACACCTTCGTAACCGCTGCTAGCTGATCCGTACTGATCGCTAGCGGTGTGCTTCTTCCAATTGGCTGGGACGTCCCCTAAAGACGGCCTGGCAACCAGTTACGCTTGACGACCATAGCAAGGTGGTCCCACACCTTCCCATCCCGAACAGGACTGTGAAACGCCTTTGCGCCGATGATAGTGGACGGACGTCTGTGAAAGTAGGTCATCGTCAAGCTCTTATTGCTCAAAACCCCCGCAAGCATCCCTTGCGGGGGTTTTGTTTTATGGGTCGCCACCGCATCGGCGACGGATACACCGGAACGATGCTGATCGTCTGGCCCCTGGGTTACGACTTCAGACGGTACCACACCCCCTCCCCAAGCCCGTTCTGGGCACCGCTTATCCCTTCTTGTTGCAGACTACGTCTCTTGGCCCAAGCCGAGGGGGTTGGTCATTGCGTATGCTTCCTGTGCTTGAGGGTTGATGTTGAGTCCTCTGCGGCTGCTACCAGCACGATGGCAGCCCGACGAGGGGCGGGTTCAGCCTTAGCGGCTTGCTGAACCTCAGCCTCTCGCATCAAGCCGTTGTCTATCTGCCGGGTGATCGCGCTACGCTTAGTGCTTTTTCCTCTTAGCGTGCGTTGCGAGTAACTGGTGTTCCCCTTTTGTGCGGCTGTTGTCTTCTTCTTCTTCTTCTGCTGCTGCTGCCCACCTCGGGTAGTGACGATGTTTGGCGTTCGGTGGTCCAAACACGCCTTGAGCCGCTGGCTTCATCGAGTTGTTGACTGCTAGCAGCTTATTCACAATTCCGTAGTCGTTCTATCTATCTATCTATCTATCTATCTATCTATCTATCTGTCTGTCTGTCTGTCTGGCTGGCTATTGACCACAAGCTACTGCTCCGGCGCTCCGTGAGGCTTAGTCTCAGCCTCAGCCTCAGTCTTAGTTGCTGAGCTGCTTACCAGCGTCAGCTCAGATCAAGGCAGCGCCTCCCAGCTGCAGGCTCTGGTGCCCGTCTGTCTGTAGAAGGTGCCCAGACCACTGTCTAAGTTCGTTCTGCCGATCCACCCTTGATGCGCTCTGAAATTCCTACTCAGTTTCCCCGTTGCACCGTAGAATACGGATAAATACTTTAGAGCTAAAGGAGTTGCCCGTGGGTGGAGAGACAGCAGTAGACGCGATCATAATTGGCGCGGGGCATAATGGATTGGCGGCTGCCGTGGAGTTGGCCAGCAAAGGCTGGAAGGTTCTGGTCGTGGAGGCCAAAAGCTCGGCAGGTGGTGCGGTTAGCACCCAGGAACTGACTTTGCCAGGCTTCAAGCATGATGTGTGCGCCATGAACCTGTCCTCCTTTGCTGGTTCTGCATTTTTTCAACGTCATAAGGATGCGTTGGTCCGCCATGGCTTGGCGTTCGTCCCCGCAGAACACTGCTTTGCCAGTGTGTTCCGGGATCAACGCTATTTGGGCGTCAGCACGGATCTGGAAACGACTTTACAGCGGATTCGAGCCGTCTCTGAAAAAGACGCGCAGGCCTGGCAGAGCATGCTGGAGGACTTTCAGCGCAAAGCTCCTCATCTGTTTGCGGTCTTGGGTAGTCCTATGCCTTCCTTGGCGTTGTTCAAAAGCGCGTGGAAAAGCTGGCGTGAGCTGGGTAAGGATGGCGTTGCGGAGCTGATGCAATTGCTGCTGGCGACACCCCGTGACTTTTTGGACCGCCATTTCGAGAGCGACTCATTAAAAGCCATGATGGCAGCTTGGGGGCTGCATGTGGATTTCACCCCAGACACCGCCGGCGGTGCCTTGTTCCCTTATCTGGAATCCATGGCTAATCAAGCCTTCGGTATGGTAATCGGGCAGGGCGGTGCTGATACGATAATCCGCGCCATGACGAGCTTGTTGCAGGAGCTGGGTGGGGAGTTGCTGTTGAATGCCCCTGTGCAAACAATTGAGCAAGAGAATGGTCGTGCTAGGGCCGTTGTTCTGGCCGATGGGCGTCATCTGAAAGCAGACAAGGCAGTGATCGCGAATCTGAATCCTCAGCTGGTCTTTGGTCGCCTGGTGCAATCTGCTGCTGTTCCCAAGGAATATCAGAAGAAAGTGGATGCGTTCCGGCCGGGGCTGGGGACCATGATGATCCATTTGGCACTGGATGGCCTGCCCGACTGGAAAGCTGGTGCCGAGTTGCAGCGTTTCTCCTACGTGCATCTGGCACCCGATCTGGCCATGATGAGTCGTGTCTATGCCGAAGCAGCCGCCGGTTTGTTGCCTGCCGAGCCTGTGTTGGTGGTTGGACAAGGTACGGCTCTTGATCCTTCTCGTGCTCCAGAGGGTAAACACACCTTGTGGATTCAAGTGCGAGTGCTGCCTGCTCAGGTCAAGGGCGACGCTGCCGGCAAGATGGCTGCAGGTGACTGGGCACAGCTGAAAGACGCATACGCCGAACGGGTTCTGGATCTGCTTGAAAGCTATGCGCCTGGTTTGCGTAGCCAGATTCTGGCCCGCCATGTCATGTCCCCCCAGGATCTGGAGCAGTTCAATGCGAATCTGATTGGGGGTGATAATCTCTCGGGTAGCCATCACCTGGATCAGAACTTCTTCTTCCGCCCGGTCGCCGGTTACTCCAAATACAAAACGCCGATCAAGGATCTGTATTTGTGCGGAGCTTCGACCTGGCCCGGTGCGGGGACTGGGGCTGGATCGGGCTATATGCTGGCCAATCTATTGGCGAAATAAACCTAGAGGCCATTCAGACGTTGCCGGGCATGCTCCAGGCGCACCTGTTTGGCTTCCATCTCCTGTAGTTGCCGCCGTATCCCATCTATATGTTCTTTAGCCGCTCGCCGGGCCAAGTCCGCTTGACCTTGCGTGACGGCATTGCATAACCGGGCATGCTGTCTGTCCAGCCTGCGTTTGGAGTCATGATCAGGATAGAGGTGCTGCACGGATACGCGTACCGTGGACAGCATCAGTTCATTGAACAGGCTGATCATGTGTACCAGCACCGGGTTGTGTGACGCCTCACAGATCGCTGAATGAAAAGCATGGTCAGCCCGAGCAATTTGTTCCGGCGCAGCATCCTGCATTTGCAGATCTTCCAGTTCCTGAAAGCGCCTCCGAATCATGATGTGATCGGCTTCCGTACCTCGGGCAGCAGCCAGTTGCGCTGCTTCGCTCTCCAGTAGTTCGCGTACTTCCAGTAGATCGTACAGCGTGCGTCCCTGTGCTTGCAGCAGGTGTTCCAACGGCGTGCTGACGCTGGAGTCGATCAGATTGGCGACGAAAGAGCCTTTGCCATGCTGCGTTTCAATCAGCCCCCGTGCTCGTAGTACTTGCAGCCCTTCACGCAGGGCAGAGCGAGATACCGTGAGTCTCTGCGTCAGTTGTCGCTCGGAAGGCAGTGCTTGCCCCGGTTTGAGGACGCCGTCCATGATCAAGGTTTCAATACGTTGGGCAACCAGTTCCGCGGTTGCCTCCAGATGTCGGGATTCCTGCATTTTCATACGTGGTCAGACCAGTTGTGTACCTGAGTCAATGATAGCAAGCTGATTATCTATCTGTCTGATTTTTAAGTGTAAAGATAAACCCTGGGAGCTGCTTAGGGTAAAAACTGGTCGGACCAGTAGGCAAGTGGCTGGACAAGCTCGTCGTCATCAAAGACCATCGGCTTTAGGAGACTTTAAAGACAGGAGGCGTCATGAGTTTGCGCTACGACGAAAAACTGGACGGCGTGCTGCCCCGCGTGGACAAGATGCAGCTGCTTAGCCGTTTACGTGATGATATTCCCGGCCTGGAGGTACTGCATACCGACGAGCAACTGCACCCTTACGAATGTGACGGCTTGAGCGTCTATCGCAGTAAACCCTTGCTGGTGGTGCTGCCCCGTAATGTGGAGCAGGTGCAGGCGGTGATGCGTCTGGCCCATGAGGTTGGCGTGCCCGTAGTGGCTCGCGGTGCGGGTACGGGCTTGTCCGGTGGTGCCATGCCGCTGGAGCAGGGTATTTTGCTGGTGATGGCCCGGCTGAACCAGATTCTGGACCTGGACCCGGTGGCCGGAATTGCCCGTGTACAGCCCGGCGTGCGCAATATCGCGATTTCTCAGGCCGCGCAGCCTTTTGGACTGTATTATGCGCCGGACCCCTCTTCGCAGATTGCCTGTTCAATTGGCGGCAATGTGGCGGAGAATGCCGGCGGCGTTCACTGCCTGAAATACGGCCTGACTGTACACAATATCTTGCGGCTGGAAGTCATTACCGTTACGGGCGAACGACTGATTCTGGGCTCGGAAGCCTTGGATAGCCCCGGCTTTGACTTGATGGCCCTGTTCACCGGCTCTGAAGGCATGCTGGGTATTGTGACGGAAATCACGGTCAAGCTGCTGGCGCGCCCACCGTGTACGGTGGTGCTGCTGGCCAGTTTCGACGATGTGGAAAAAGCCGCTGACGCGGTGGCACAGATCATCGCTCAAGGCATTGTGCCAGCAGGACTGGAAATGATGGATCAAATGTCCATTCGCGCTGCCGAAGACTTTATCCACGCTGGCTACCCTGTCGATGCCCAGGCGATTTTGCTGTGTGAAATCGATGGTGCAGTCGAGGATGTGCAGGACGATGTGACCCGGGTTGAACAGGTGTTGTTCAAAGCCGGTGCGCAAGAAGTGCGGGTAGCACGCGATGAGCAGGAACGACAGCGTTTCTGGGCCGGACGCAAGAATGCCTTTCCCGCCGTGGGGCGCATCTCACCGGACTATTACTGCATGGACGGCACGATTCCGCGTCGCCAGCTAGCGTATGTGCTGAAAAAAACGGCCGAGTTGTCCGAGGAATATGGCTTGCGCGTCGCCAACGTTTTTCATGCGGGCGATGGCAATATGCACCCGCTGATCCTGTTTGATGCCAACCAGCCAGGCGAGCTGGAGCGGGCTGAAGCTTTGGGCGGCAAGATTCTTGAACTATGCGTGGAAGTGGGCGGCACCATTACCGGCGAGCATGGCGTGGGTCGAGAAAAAATCAATCAGATGTGCGTGCAGTTCAATGAGGATGAGCTGCAATTCTTTCATGCCATTAAAGCGGCATTTGATCCCAAGACCATGCTCAATCCCGGTAAGAACATCCCCACCTTGCATCGCTGCGCGGAAATGGGCGGCATGCATATTCACCACGGACAAGTGCCCTTTCCTGAGCTGGAGCGTTTCTGATGAATACCGTAGAACAGAACAATCAGGATCGCAGTGCCGAGCTGCTCGATCAGGTCAAGCAGGCGCTGGCAGATCGCACGGCCTTGCGTATCGTGGGCGGAGATTCCAAAGCCTTTTTGGGCAAAGCAGTACAGGGTCAAGCCTTGAGCCTGGCTGGCCATGAGGGCGTGGTCGATTACGACCCGGCCGAGCTGGTCGTGACGGTGCGTGCGGGAACGTCCTTGAAGACTCTGGAGGCCGTCCTGAATGAACAGGGGCAGTGTCTGCCCTTTGAGCCCCCCGTGTTTGACGGTCGTGCGACAGTGGGAGGAGCAACGGCTTGCGGCTTGTCAGGACCGCGCCGTCCCTGGGTGGGAGCCTTGCGTGATTATGTGCTGGGCTGTCGTCTGATTAGTGGAATGGGCACTCACATGCGCTTTGGCGGTCAGGTGATGAAGAACGTGGCTGGCTACGACGTGTCACGTTTGATGGTGGGCGCTCAGGGTTGTCTGGGAGTGATTACGGAAGTTTCCTTCAAGGTGTTGCCACGTCCACGACGCCGAGCGGCACGGGTCTTGGAGGTGGCACAGCAGGATGTGGCGGGTTTGCTGCGTCAATGGCGCGATCAAAGCCGTCCTGTCACGGGAGCGGCCTGGCAGGATGGCCGTCTGCATCTGCGCCTGGAAGGCGGAGACAGTTCCGTACAGTTGGCCCAGGAGCAAATAGGGGGCGAGGAACTCGACCTGACGTACTGGGATGATTTATGTGAACAGCGCCTGGATTTCTTTAAGCAGGCAGGGAATTTGTGGCGTATTGCCGTACCGGTGGATGCGCCCGTGCAAAGCTGGCCGGGTGAGGTACTGCTCGATTGGGGTGGAACTCAGCTCTGGCTCAAGTCTGAGGCTCCAGCCGAGCTGATTCACGAACAGGCGCGGGCCCTGCAGGGGTACGCGCGATGCTGGAGCGGGCCTGATGCCGGGAATGATGAGCTGCCCGCTGCGTTGTTGCAGTGGCATCAGCGCTTAAAACAGCAACTAGATCCCGCTCATATATTCAATCCAGGCCGTTTATTTCGCTCTGCGGAGTCCACATGCAAACACAACTGACACCATGGGCTCAGCAACTGCCGCAAGCCGAGCAGGCTGAAGCCATTTTGCGCTCCTGCGTGCATTGCGGGTTTTGCAATGCCACTTGTCCGACCTACTTGGATCAAGGCAACGAGCTCGATGGTCCGCGAGGCCGCATTTATCTGATCAAAATGTTCCTGGAAGGCAATGCCACCTCGGAACTGACCCAGCACCATCTGGACCGTTGCCTGAGTTGTCGCAACTGTGAAACCACCTGTCCGTCGGGTGTGAAATATCACAACCTGCTGGACATAGGGCGAGCGGCATTGGAACCCAAAGTAAAGCGTTCTTTAAAAGCACGTGCCATGCGTGTGGCCCTGACGCAAATTCTGCCAGAGCCGGGCCGGGTGGGGGCCCTGCTCGGGGTGGCGCGAGCCATGCGCCCCTTGCTGCCCTCATCCTTGCAGGAAAAAATTCCACCCAAGCAAACGGCGGATCTGACGCGCCCCGCACCCCGGCATAGCCAACGTGTTCTGATGCTGGAGGGCTGTGTGCAGCCAGCCATGGCTCCTTCCATTAATGCGGCGACCGCCCGGGTGCTGGATCGCTTGGGCATCAGTGTGACACCGATTGCTCAGGCAGGCTGTTGCGGTGCTTCCTCCTTTCATCTGGGTGCGCAAGAGCAGGGTTTGCAGCAGGCACGTCGCAATATCGACGCCTGGTGGCCCCAGATCCAGCAGGGGGCTTTGGCAATCGTGCAGACCTCCAGCGGCTGCGGTGCTTTTGTGAAAGAGTACGTAGACCTCTTCAAGCATGATCCGGTCTATGCGGAACGGGCCCGCCGCGTCAGTGAGCTGGCCAAGGATCTGGTTGAAGTGCTCGACGAGTTGCCCCTGGAGCAGTGCTTGAATACGCAAACCCGTCCGCGTCTGGCCTTTCATTGTCCGTGTACCTTGCAGCATGCGCAGAAACTGGGCGGGCGAGTCGAAGCGGTGTTGACCCGCTTGGGCTTTGATCTGGGGGCAGTGCCCGATAGCCACTTATGTTGTGGTTCGGCAGGCACGTATTCCCTGACGCAGCCCGAGATTGCGGGACGCCTGCGTGAGCGCAAAATGGATGCCTTGGAGAGCAGCAAACCAGATCTGATCGTTACGGCCAATATGGCCTGTGGGAATCATTTGAATGGAGCAGGGCGCACGCCGGTCAAGCATTGGATAGAACTGGTGGATCAGTATCTGTGTGCGTAACCGCAGGACCGGGGGCCGTAGTAGCCCTCGGTCCTGCGCTGGTATCGGTTCAAAGTCAAGGGCCAGCCAAGCGTCGTAGCGCGCTCAGGGGGAGGCGCGAGCCTGCGGGGCCAGACTTACAGCGGGTATTGGCGAGGTGTGGTCTGGACGGTAATCCAGCGCAGTTCGGTGAACTCATTGATGGCGGATTTACTGCCAAAACGGCCATAGCCGCTGGCTTTCATACCCCCAAAGGGAGCCTGGGCCTCATCATGGACGGTGGGGCCATTGATATGACAGATGCCGCTTTGGATCTGTCTGGCGATGGCCAGACCCCGGTTCACGTCCTGCGTAAATACGGCAGCAGCCAAGCCGTATTCATTGTCGTTGGCCAATCGGATGGCCTCGCTGTCCTCGCGGTAGCGGGTCATGGTGACGACCGGGCCAAATGACTCCGTGGCATAGAGCTGCATCTCGGGGGTAACGTCATTGACGATCAGCGGATGCATCAGAGCACCCTCGATTTTCAGGGGCAAGGGCAGGGTGGCCCCCTTGGCAAGCGCGTCCTCTACCAAGGACTTGATGCGCTGTGCTGACTCGGCACTTTCCAGATAGGCAAAGCGTGTGTCTGTCTGGTCGGGCGAGCCCACGGCGATGGTCTTGATTTTGGCCACCAGTTTGTCCAGAAAAGAAGAAGCAATCGCTTCATGCACAATAAGGCGTTCGGTGGACATGCAAATCTGCCCTTGGTTGAAGTAAGCGCCAAAGGCGACGCCGGCGACGGCCTGCTCCAGATCGGCGTCTTCGCACACAATGACCGGTGCTTTGCCTCCCAGCTCCAGCAGGACGGGTTTGAGGTAGTGGGCGGCGGTGGCGGCGATGATCCTGCCAACTTTGGTGGAGCCGGTGAAGTTGATGCGTTTGACGGCCGGGTGGGCGATGAGCTGCTCGACCACCGCCGCCGCATCGTCGGGAGCGTGAGTAATGACGTTGATCACGCCCGCTCCCACACCGGCGTCATTGAGCACTTGTCCCAGCAAGACATGCGTGGCCGGGCATCGTTCGGAGGCTTTGAGAATGACGGTGTTTCCGCAAGCCAGGGGCATGGCTATGGCCCGGGTGGCCAGGATCACGGGTGCATTCCACGGGGCGATACTCACCACCACGCCGCAGGGGACGCGATAGCCCATCGACAGGCTGCCGGGCAGATCCGAGGGGATGACGGCCCCGTCAATCTGCGTGGTCATGGCCGCAGCCTCACGCAAGATGTTGGCCGACAACTGCACGTTGAAACCATACCAAGAGTCTGTAGAACCTGTTTCCTGGCGTACGGTGGCGATGAATTCGGCGGCACGTTCGTCCAGCAGCTCCGCTGCTTTGAGCAGGCGCAAGCGGCGCTCGGTCGGACCCAGGGCTGACCAATGCACAAAGGCCTGTTCGGCCGCTTGCAGGGCAGCCTGCACATCCTCAGGCTGAGCGGCTGCGGCCACCGTTGCGGTCTGCCCAGTAACGGGGTTCTGACGTGTAAAAGTCTGGTGACCGCTGGCGTCACGAAGCTGGCCATTGATCAGTAGTTGACAGGTGTTCATCATGTCTCCTGCAATGCTGCGGATAAATAGAAAAAGTTCAAACGGGATTGTTCAAGTCCATACGGTTTCGAGCCCAGATTGGCCCCAGCTGCAAACCGGCTGGATTCTTTCTGTTCTTCGCCACCCGAGTTCGGATTTTTCTCCACCAATATAGTGCGGTATGAGATTGCCCCGGTACTAGCAGCCATGCATTTTCATGCAAAATGCAATGTAGCCGCCTGACCGTGCCGTTTTAAGGTATTTTGTAGGCTCGCTTCCAAAGGGGCCGTGTCTCCCTTTGCCCTTCCTCTACAGATTGCTCTCCAGGACA
Organism: Alcaligenes sp. SJTW-7; assembly: GCF_047716895.1. Lineage (NCBI taxonomy): Bacteria > Pseudomonadati > Pseudomonadota > Betaproteobacteria > Burkholderiales > Alcaligenaceae > Alcaligenes > Alcaligenes sp. SJTW-7. Next base: position 1,250,078 of record NZ_CP136682.1, read on the forward strand.
ACTGAACTTCGTTTATGGCATTGCTGCGCCCTTTAAACTCCCGATTTGCGATTCGCGCTCTGCTTGTCTGGGGCTTGTTAGTGGTGCTCGCGGCGGGTGCCCTGGCGAGCTGGCGCTATCAATCCTTGCTCAGTACCCTGGAGACCGAAAGCAATGTTCTCTACAGGCTGGCTTCACAACGGGCAGATCAGCATGATGCCCATTTAACTGCTTTATCCGCTGTTGCCAACGCCACGGATGATCCGGGGCACACCTTGTTCCTGGATGTTGCCGCAACGATTGCGCATTTTTACCCGCGTATCGTCGACATACAGCTGATCCCGTTGGCAGTGGGCAAGAAGCCCGTCGGGCTTGGCGCTTTGTCGCCCGAGACGACGGCCTTGTTGCGTGAGTCGGTGTTGAGGTCACAGGGACAGATGGTGCTGATGGCGGACCCTGAGCGTCACGGCTTTTATATATTGGGCAAACGAAGCCCGAACACTGCTGATGCGCGCTATGGCCTGATGCTGGTGATTGACGCTAGACAACTGCTGGCCGATGCCAGTCATTTCTGGTCGGAGCCGGGCGTGTTTCTACGCCTGTCACTGCCCAAGGGCCCTTTGCTTGTGGGCCAGTCAGGATCAGACGCTGAGCTGTACTTTTCCAAGGCGCTGGCCAGTCCCTCCCAGCCCTTGATTCTTGCGACGGGGATGGCACTGGGTCCCGCTGATCTTTTTCCTATGGCGGAAACGACACTGGTGTTGTTGCTGCTAAGTGCGGCATATCTTGTTGTCTTGGCCGCCTGGCGTCAGCGCGTGCGCACCCGGCTGGCGCTTGAGCAGGCGCGATTAAGCGCCCTGGAGTCTCGTCTGGCCCACGCATCACGAGTCAATGCACTGGGAGAGATGGCCAGTGGCCTGGCCCATGAACTGACCCAGCCCCTGACAGCTATTTTGGCGCAGACTCAAGCCAGTCGACGGATTGTTGCTCAGTCAAGCAGCACGCCCTTGTTGCCGGTGCTCGATGAGACGGTTGCACAAGCGAAGCGAGCATCGGCCATTCTGGAGCGGTTTCGCAACTGGTCGCGTCCCCAGGCGCTGAGTGTAGGCTGCTTTGATATTCGCGACGCCTTGCATAATGTACGCGCCTTACTGGCATCTCAGGCAGCCCTGAGCAAGACACGGCTGATGTTTGAGTTGCCCTCCTATCCGGTGCTGGTTGAGGCGGACCCTGTGGAAATGGAACAAGTCATTTTCAATCTTGTACGTAATGGTCTGGACGCCGTGACCGGGCAAGAAGCAGGCCAGGTGACCGTAAGCCTTAATCAAACAGATACGCAGCTGATTATTGATGTTGCTGATAACGGCCCCGGTGTTCTGCCGGCACTCAGGGACAGCCTGTTTACGCCCTTTACGACCAGTCGGCCCGATGGGACTGGGCTTGGTTTGGCATTGAGCCAGCGGCTGATAGAGCGTGCTCATGGTGAGGTGTTTTTGCTCGAGGATGCGCCCGAGACGACATTCCGGATTATCCTGCCGGTAAAACATGAGCCTATGGAGTCTGCTGGATGAGGTATCCCGTTTATTTGCTTGACGATGATGAGGCCGTGCGTCGCGCCTTGAGCCTGCTTTTGTCTACCGTCGATATTCACGTTACGGAGTTTGCAGACCCCCAGGGATTTCTGGCGCAGGTAGCCAAACTGGCCCCCGGATGTTTGATTCTTGACATCCGTATGCCGGTCATCTCGGGCTTGAAACTGCAGGAGCAATTGCGTGACAGGGGTATCGATTGGCCAACGATTGTCATCTCGGGCCATGGCGATATCGACGCCTGTCGTCGTGCTTTTCGAAATGGGGCCGTCGATTTTTTATCCAAGCCTATTGATGAGCAGGATCTGATCGACGCCATACAAAAAGGGCATGATGTGCTCGATCGCCATTTGCGAGAACAGGCACAGCAAGCGGAAACATTGCAGTTGTTGGCTTCACTTACTCCGCGCGAGCGCCAAATACTGGAGTTGGTGGCCCAAGGCTTTACGACCCGGCAGATTGCAGAGGCCTTGTGCCTTTCACCGCGTACGATCGATACCCACCGTGTTTCTATTGGCGCCAAACTGGGCACCACATCACAGGCGGAGCTCACTCGTCTATGGTTGGAAGGAAGCGCTAAAGGATAAGGGCGAAAAAAACCACTCGGTATAACTACGTAGAGGAGTGTGAGGTCTACGAATAGGTTTCTTCTTTTTTGAGCGGTAAGCTTTGCTTGTTCGTTCTAACCAGGAAAGGAAATCACATGATTCGTACATTCTCTGTCGCCGCTCTGTTGTTTGCTCCTATCATGGCCTCTGCCGCCCCAGCGCTGCCCAGCGCGCCATACCTGCCACTGGAACTGGCCACCCAGGCCGCGCAGGCCGCCTTGAAGACCTGCGCAGCACAAGGTCATCAGGTCAGCGTGGCGGTTGTCGCCCGAGACGGGGCGACCAAAGTGTTGTTGAAAGCCGATAACTCGGGCCCACACACGGTCAGCAGCGCGCAAGGTAAAGCATTTACCTCTGCGGCTATGGGCCGCAGCACAGCGGGTCTGGCCGAGTTTATCGCCAGCAAACCGGCCAACGATGGTTTGCGGGATATGGACTCGCGTATGGTTATTCAGGGTGGCGGGTTGCCCATCAAGGTGGATCAGGTGCTGGTGGGTGGTATCGGTGTAGGCGGAGCGCCTTCTGGTGATATTGATGCTGCCTGCGCAGCCGAAGGCCTCAAAGCCATTGGCGCTACCGAATAAGCCGGCCAGCGTATTGCTCGCGTCAGCAAGGTGGCCTTGACAAGCTCAGGGCAGCATTCAGGGCGCGGGTGAAGCAGTCTCTTCTCAAAGCCAGGTGCCGTTCCCTCCGTTAAGGGGGCGAACGGCAAACTGCATGTTGCCGTAGGCACTGCTGTGTAAGACCCTTGTGCTGCAGATCTGCAGCACGCACAAGGTGGACTGCTCGTTTAGGTGGCGGGCGTGGCATTTCACCATCGCTGCAAGGTCGTTGCCGGTGAGCAAGACATAGAACGTTGTTGGAGCGGTCATCTCCACAGGCGGATCGTGGCGTGGTCCACGGCGTTTTAGGGGCTGAAATCGTGCTGATGCCGACGAATTGCACAACACGGTGCCTCCGTTTCGGATGCGTAAAAAAGACTTCCATTTGGCGTTTCCGATTGCAAGATGTTGTTTTTTTACCCCTAAGAGTAGACCGACTTAATGGTGCCATTAACGCCTGAGACAGTACACGAATTAGCGTGGTGACATTTGGGCTCTCCCCGCTTATTGCCCCCGCGATAGTTTTCTGCCTCTGGCTACTAACCTGTGAGTTTTAGTGCACTTTTAATACGAGGCTCCTGTGTACGTTTGAGGTTTTGACAACAAGCCTCAACTCAAAAGGTTCTTGGGATGAAAATCACGCGTGCACCTTGCTCACCGGTTCCATCACACTCTTTTTATTCATTTTTATATGTTTTGTGCCGACCCTTGCACAACGCCCGTTAATAGGCGCGTTTTCGGGGGCTAAGGCACTTGTTTTGCCTATCTGGGTCTGGCATGCCGACTTCAGCGTATCGGTTCAGGCACCTCAACGAATGCAAGCCGGATTTCAGTATCAGACTGGAATGGTTCTCATTGTTCAGATTCGGTAGTGGCGGATAATGGTTTTCACCTAAATAATTGATTTTTTGTTTTGTATTTATAAATTTTTTTGGCTCTCAGCTATAGTGATCACACTCCTTTAACAACCGGGTTTTTTAATAAGAATCTGACAATAGTATTCAAGCGTCTTTGGTCACATTTATCTCATCTACCTGCTAGTAACCACGGCACAGGAGCCAACACATGAAGTTAGATGTCACACCAGCCCCATCCTCGATTGACCAGATTTTTTCCTTGGGTACTGTGCGCTCCGATCTATGGCGTGAACTCTTGTTTGCTACTAAAAGATGGTCGCGTAAGGAAGTCGACGGACAAGAAGTTCGTGAAAAGTTTCTTCATTTGCGAAATCTGGAAGTGCTGCATGCTTATCCGGGGCGTCATCTTATGGACACCCTGTCCGGCCATCTTGAATTCGAACGTTTGGATGCTTTTCTGGAGTTGGCGACCCGAATCTCATTCGCCATCCTGGCGCGCTATTACAAAGATGATGCGCGCGAGTGGGAGGCCACGCCTGATGGGGACCACTTTAGGGATATTCGTCAGGACGTAGACGGTTTGGGCGGTGGGCGTCCTTACTTTGAAGTGTTGATTGTGGCACCAGCCAATAGTGCTCGCGTCGAGCGCAATGTTCAGCTGTTGCGTGCGCAGCGTCGTAAAGAAGACGACTTTGTGTATGAGCCTGTGGTCGTCGACAATTTCCAGGACGCATTTTGTGCTATTGCGGTAAACAGTAATATTTGTGCGGTTGCCATTTTTGAAGGCATTGGCTTTAAGAGCAAACAGCCAGTTCCTATCCTGGATCAAGCCATGAAAGAGCTTGATGTTCATTTCGACGATAGCCGTTTGGCCTTGCAACTGGCGGTCACCTTGGCGGGCTACCGGCCGGAGCTCGATATTTATCTGCTCTCCGATTTGCGTCCCGAGGAGGTGGCAAGTGATGAGCGTGCCAAGTGTCTGCGCCGCGTACTCTATGCGGTCGAGGAGCCCATGGAGCTGCATTTGTCAATTTTAGAGGGGGTTCGTGATCGGTACGAAACCCCTTTTTTTGACAATCTCAAGCGCTATGCCAGCAAGCCTGTCAGCACTTTTCATGCCTTGCCCATTGCCCGCGGTAAATCCGTCTTCAAATCGGACTGGATACGCGATATGGGCGAATTCTATGGCCTGAATCTGTTCTTGGCCGAGTCCTCTGCCACGACTGGCGGCCTGGACAGTCTTCTGGAACCTACGGGCAATATCAAAAAAGCCCAGGAGCGCGCTGCCAAGGCGTTTGGCGCTGAGCATTGTTTTTTCGTTACCAATGGAACCAGCACGTCCAACAAGATGGTATTGATGGCGATTGCGCGGCCCGGCGACATCATTATCGTTGATCGAAACTGCCACAAATCGCACCACTACGGCATGGTTCTGGGCGGGTTGTTGCCCTACTATGTCGAAGCGTTCCCGATGCGGGAGTACTCCATGTATGGTGCGGTTCCGCTCAAGAACATCAAGCGCGCCTTACTGAGGCTGAAACAAGAGGGCAAGCTGGACAGGGTGCGTGCTGTTGATCTGACCAACTGCACCTTTGATGGTCATGTGTACAACACCCGGCGCGTCATGATGGAATGTTTGGCGATCAAGCCTGATCTTGTCTTTCTTTGGGACGAGGCCTGGTTTGGATTTGCGTACTGGTCGCCGTTCCTGCGTCCCAGAACGGCCATGGGGGCGGCGGCTTACATTGAAAATTGGTTGGAAGATCCGGCGTCGCTGCAGCACTACGAGCGTCAGCAGCAAGAGCTGGGCGAGACTCCAAGCGATGATGAGCTGATGCAGGCCAATCTGGTTCCGGATCCTCGACTGGTTCGTCTGCGGGTATATCAAACTAATTCCACACACAAGTCGATGTCGGCCATTCGCCAAGGTTCCATGGTGCTGGTCAAGGATGTGGACTTTTATCGCATTGAGCCGCAACTGCACGAGGCGATATTCACGCACGCTACAACAAGCCCCAATCAGCAACTTATCGCCTCTATTGATGTCGCTCGCCGCCAGATGGAGCTGGAAGGCTATGGCTTGGTGAACAATGCCATTCAAATTGCCTTGGACATTCGCAGCCAGGTGAACAAGCACCCGATGATTTCGCGTTATTTTCGAGTGCTGGGCGCAGACGACATGATTCCGCCCGAGTACCGCCAGAGCAATTTCAAGGACTTTTTAGCGCCGGGCACGAACTGGGACGATGCCGTCACCAGTATCCGGGACGATGAGTTTTTCCTTGACCCCACCCGCATCACCTTGGTGTGTGGAACGGCGGGTTTTGATGGCACTCAACTGAAGCAGTTATTGGCGGATCGTTTTGATATCCAGCTGAACAAGACATCCCGCAATTCGGTCTTGCTGCAGTCCAACATCAACAATACGCGCAGTGACGTCGCGCATTTAATTCGTGTTTTGTTGGAAATTACCTGCGAAGTGGATCATCAATTACACAAAACCGGAGACGTGGGGCGTCAGCACTTTCAAGAGCGTGTCGATAGCCTCATGAACGATGTTCCTGACCTGCCAAACTTCAGTCACTTTCATGAAAGTTTTCGTCAAGACAGCAATGGCGATGTAGCCGTTGAAGGCAGGATTCGTGATGCATTCTTCCTGAGCTGGGAAGAGAGCAATTGCGAGTACGTGGGTTTGAATAGTCCGGAGTGCGATCGTCGGCTGCGCGAGGGGCCTCCTATGGTGTCAGCCAAGATGGTGATTCCTTATCCTCCCGGTTTTCCTATTCTGGTGCCTGGGCAAGTCATCAGTGCCGAAACCATTGAGTTCATGCGTAAGCTCGATGTGAAGGAAGTGCACGGCTATGAAGCGAGTCGTGGCCTGCAGTTATTGAAAGTTTAACGACTTAAACCGGGCAGAAGGTCAGCACCGGCTATGGCCGGTCTGACCTGAATTCGTGCACTTAAGGGGCTCAATATGTTGATTTGGAACTGGGTAGAGCAAACCTTGCGTAGCTACCCTGAGTTGGCCATTTTTTTGGCATTGGCAGCTGGGTATTGGGTAGGCGGAAGAAAACTAGGCAGTTTTAGTCTGGGCTCGGTTACTGGAACCTTGCTGGCGGGCGTGCTGATTGGACAGCTCGACATCGAGATCTCATCGCAGATCAAATCCGTCTTTTTCATTATGTTTTTGTTTTCGGTGGGCTTTGGCGTCGGGCCGCAGTTTGTGCGGGGGGTGGCCAACGATGGTCTGCCTCAGGCAGTGTTTGCCGTTGTCGTGTCGTGCTTGTGTTTATTGTTCGTCTATCTGGCCGCGGTGCTGTCGGGCTATGGCCCCGGCCTGGCAGCCGGTTTACTGGCCGGCTCACAAACGATCTCCGCTTCCATCGGTTTGGCCACCAACGCGATCAATCGACTGGAGTTGTCGCCAACGGAGATACAGGCCCAACTGGATGCCATCCCAGTAGCCTATGCGGTCACCTACTTGTTCGGCACCTTGGGCACCGGCTGGGTCATTGCTTACCTTGGGCCCAAGTTGCTTGGCATTGACCTGCAAAAAGAGTGTGCTCGTTATGAGAAAGAAATGTCGGCCGGAGCCCCCGAGGGCGGCATTCAATCGGCATGGCATCAGCACATTGTTCGTGCTTACGAGTTGAGCACACCGAACTTTATTGCTGGCAAGACCGTTAAACAAGCTGAAGCCCTGTCTGGTGAGCGACTTTTTTTAGAGAATCTTCGTCGCGATGGAAAGATTATTCCGTTTGACGACAATACCTTATTGCAAGTGGGCGATATCGTTGCGGTTTCAGGGCGTCATGAGGCCTTGGTTGACTGGTCCAACCGCGCCGAGGAAGTGGCCGATAGGGAGTTGCTGCAAATTCCTATTGAGTCGATTGATATGGTCGTCACGAGCAAGGCGGCAAACAATCAAACATTACTGGAGCTCTCCAAACGAGCCGAGGCACGGGGTGTGTATGTGACGCGTATTCGTCGAGGCTCTATGGGCGTTGATATTCCCGTACAGGCGCAAACCAAGCTGCACCGGGGCGATATTGTCAGCATCAGTGGTAGCCGCAAGCACGTGGAGGCGGTTATTGACGCTTTTGGCTTTGCGGATCGCCCGACCAGTGTCACTGACATGGTGTTTGTTGGCTTTGGCATCGTCATTGGTGGTCTTGTAGGGGCCATTGTGGTGCCGGTGGCAGGGGTGCCCATCACATTGTCCACCTCGGGCGGCGCACTTATTGCCGGTTTGGTGTTCGGTTGGCTGCGTAGCTTTAAGCCCAAATTAGGCAGCGTCCCCAGTGCCACGCTCTGGTTCATGAACTCGGTAGGGCTGAATGTATTTATCGCCGTCGTGGGGATCACGGCTGGTCCGACATTTATTCACGGTGTAAAGCAGGTGGGTATAGAGCTGTTCTTCTGGGGCATATTCGCGACAGCAACCCCGATGATTCTTGCTCCTTTTATCGGTAAATATATTTTTCGCTTTGATCCTGCGATTAATTTGGGGTGTTGCGGCGGTGCGCGCACAAGCACTGCCTCGGTGGCGATGGTTGCCGATGTCGCAAAAAGCAATGTGCCGATGCTCGGTTATACGGTGCCGTATGCGATCAGCAATACCTTACTGACCCTTTGGGGCATGGTGATCGTGCTGTTGATGAAATAAGACCCTTGTACTTATCGATCGCCATGCGGCTTTGACAGATCAGTGCGGCATGTGATGAATGCGCTGGCCGGTGACCGGGACTCAGGTCATTGGCCAGCCGTGCGAATGTCATGCCGGTAGTGTTCGCGACCGTTGCTGTATCTATTTTTTATAAATAGCTTTTGTTTCAACCGACTACTAAAGGGAATCCATGCCTCTACACGCCAAGGATGATATCCGCAATGACCTTCTCGATGACGTTTACGCGTCCACCGATTTGTCGGTCTCCATGCCCAAGTACAAAATGCCCGAACATGAGCACGCTCCCAGGCACGCGTACCAGGTAGTCCACGATGAGCTGATGCTCGACGGTAACTCCCGTCAGAATCTGGCGACGTTTTGCCAGACCTGGGTTGAGGAGGAGGTCCACAAGCTGATGGACGAGTCAATCGACAAAAACATGATTGACAAAGATGAGTATCCCCAGACGGCCGAAATCGAGTCACGCTGCGTGCACATGCTTGCTGACTTGTGGAACTCTCCGGACGCGAAGAACACCTTGGGTTGCTCGACCACGGGCTCCTCCGAGGCCGCCATGCTCGGGGGGCTGGCACTTAAGTGGGCATGGCGCAAGAAGCGCAGCGCGGCAGGACTTTCGACCGATAAGCCCAATCTGGTTTGCGGTCCTGTGCAAATTTGTTGGCATAAATTTGCGCGTTATTTCGATGTGGAATTGCGTGAAATTCCCATGGAAGAGGGTCGGCTCATTATGAGTGCCGAAGAAGTATTAAAACGCGTCGATGAAAACACCATTGGTGTGGTGCCCACCTTGGGTGTCACCTTCACCTGCGAGTACGAGCCGGTCAAGCAGGTTCATGATGCCTTGGATAAATTGCAGCAAGACACGGGGCTGGATATCCCGATTCACGTTGACGGTGCCAGTGGCGGGTTTCTGGCTCCCTTTTGTGCCCCTCAATTGCAGTGGGATTTTCGTCTTCCTCGTGTGGTGTCGATAAACACCTCGGGTCATAAGTTTGGGCTTGCCCCCCTGGGGGTAGGTTGGGTGCTCTGGCGTGATGCCGCCCATCTTCCTGAAGAGTTGATATTCAATGTGAACTATTTGGGTGGCAACATGCCGACCTTTGCATTGAATTTTTCCAGGCCTGGCGGCCAGATCGTGGCCCAGTACTACAACTTTTTGCGTCTTGGCAAAGCGGGCTATCGTCGTATTCAGAACGCTTGCTATGACACGGCACGTTATCTTGCGAGCGAGATTGGCAAGTTGGGTCCGTTTGAGATCTTGTTTGACGGTGACCCTGATAAAGGTATTCCAGCCTTGTGCTGGAAGATCAAGGACGGCGCGAACCCGGGTTTCAATCTGTATGACTTGGCCGATCGCTTACGTTCGCGCGGTTGGCAAGTACCTGCGTACTCCATGCCGGCCAATCGCCAGGACCTGGTGATCCAACGCATCCTGGTGCGCCATGGTGTGACGCGTGACCTGGCTTCCCTATTGCTGGATGACTTCCGTCGTTGCCTGGATTATTTCTCCTCCCATCCCGTTGCCGTACAGGGGCAGCAGGACGAGTCTGGCGGTTTTCATCACTAACTTGACGCGGTGAACCCTCTGTAAAAACGATGTGCTCAGGCGTGGAATCTTCTTTTTGAGAGGTTCCACCAAATGAGCGTGTCGAAATTTGCGGGGGCTAGCCAGGTTCTGGAGGCCATCCAGCATCTGCTAGCCGTTTGGGCACGATGCAGGGTGCACGCAGGCTTGGTTGCAACCCCAGGCATGTATGGCGGATATATCGAGAACTTAATCTGAGTAGCGCAAGCGGCTTCATAAAGTGCGCCTATCAGTTGCTTTCGGTATGGGAAAGCGAAACCATTGATTTTATGAGTATGATTGTTGGGTTTCAATGGTTTTAGATTAGCTGGTGCCGATGAAAGGAATCGAACCCTCGACCTTCTCATTACGAATGAGCTGCTCTACCGACTGAGCTACATCGGCTAACCTAAGACGATAAGTATATCCTGTTTCTTTCTGGTTTGTAAATTCTCTGTGCGCATGAAAGGTGCAACATGCTATGTTGAGCGTTTTCAGCCTGTTAAGGGGATGATGATGCTAGGGATCAAGATTGGTTTGGTGGTAGCGGCTTTCTTGCCTTGGTTGGCCGCCATTTGTGCCAAGGCGGGGGGTTCAGGTTTTGATAATCATGACCCGCGGCCCTGGCTGGCGGGGTTGACAGGCTGGCGGGCGCGCGCCAATGCGGCTCAGGCCAATGCGTTTGAGGCCTTGCCTTTCTTTTTTGCGGCGGTGTTGTTGGCGTTGTGGTCAGGAGCCGATCCTCTGCGTGTGCAAAGTCTGATGATTTCCTGGATTGTGCTGCGTGTTTTGTATTTGCTGATGTACATCATGAACAAGGCAGCCTTGCGCTCCTTGGTCTGGTTCCTGGCCGTCGTGGTCAATATCTGGATTGTGTTTTTGCCCGTATTGCGGACTTGAGATACGGCGCTGGGCATGCTGGGCACCTTATGAAACCGGTGTTCAGCACGCCCTTGAGATGCTTGATGGTGAAGACGAGCAGGCCAGCCATAAGGCCGGCCTGTTTTTATTTGTTGGTGCTTTCCTGGTCTTCTGCTTCAATCCGGGCGCTGATGGCCGAGGGAAACAGATCCCAGCATGCGATGAACATGGCGGCGATCAGCGGGCCGATCACAAAGCCGTTCAGGCCGAAAATCGACAAACCGCCCAGGGTGGAGATCAAGATCACGTAGTCCGGGATCTTGGTGTCTTTGCCGACCAGCAAAGGGCGCAGCAGGTTGTCGACCAGCCCAATGACCATAATGCCAAAAGTAGTCAGGATAATCCCGGGGACGTAGTGCCCCGAGACGAAAAAGTAGATGGCAACGGGAGCCCAGATCAGCGATGCGCCCACGGCGGGCAGCAAGGAAAGCACAGCCATCAGGACACCCCAGAACAGAGCGCCCTGAATGTCCAGGAACCAGAACATGACGCCGCCCAGCGCACCTTGTGTGGCGGCCACCGCAATATTGCCTTTGACGGTGGCGCGTACCACGGTGGTGAACTTGCGGAAAAGATGAGTCTTTTGGTTCTCGCTCAGTGGAATCAACTGACGGTAGTGACGGCCTAGCTCTACCCCGTCGCGCAGCAGGAAAAACAGCATGTACAGCATGATGCCCAGGCTGACCAGGAACTGGAAGGTGTTCTGGCCGACATTGAGCGCCTGTTTGGTCAGGAACTGGCCGCCCTGAACGGCGAACTGCGAAAACTTTTCTTGCAGGGAAGCGGTGTCATGCAGGCCAAAGCGGGCGGCAAAGTCAAGGACGCTGGGGGGGAGGGCACTGAGGATCTTTTGTAGATAGGCTCCGGGATTTAACTGGCCACTGTTCATCAGATCGTATAAGGAGGCGATCTGCTGCACCAGGGATATAGAGATCAGGATGACCGGAATAATGACAATCAGGATAATGATCAGCAGACTGATCAGGGCTGACAGGGAACGGCGGCCTTTGGTTTTGGCCAGGAGTTTGCGCTGCAGGGGGGCAAACAAAATGGCCAGCACCGCTCCCCAGAATACCGCGCCATAAAAAGGAAGAAGTATCCAGACAAAGGCGGCGGAGACTGCGGCCAGCAAAAGCAAAAAAGTATGGAATTGTAGATTTGGCCGGGTGGACATGGAAGTTTTCCATTAGCGTGAATTTGAGGCGATTGTAAGGGGGAATCCTGACTGCCGGAGTGAATCTTGGTATCTGTTTATTGGGTTTCTGCTGACGTTAAAACACGCCTGCGCCCTTCTTGTTTGTCACGGCGGGGGCAAATCGGCGGGCAGGGGCTGGGCCCCTGAGGTCAGCGCTTGGCCTGACGGGCCAGTTCCAGGTAATGGCTGGCGCGCCAGATGTGCTGGCTGCTGCGCTCAAACCAGCGGTGAGTATCTGTGATTCGCAACGTGCGCGAGACATCGTCCTGTCCTTGGGGGGCAGCCAGAAGCTGGCCGCGTACCGTATCCAGCAATTGGGCCTGAGACTGAGCCCGAATCTGCATTTGCTCCTGCCAGTCAACGGGGGCTTGTGCATGCAGGCTTTGCTGAGCCAATGTAGTCAGTTCTGACGCCAGGCTCCGGGCGTGCTGGTAGCGTTGGTCCAGCAGATCCGTGCCCGGCTGGTACTGTAAGCGGCCACGCAGGCGCTGCATATGATCGATGGCATGCAAAAGCGCGCTGATGTGGGCGGCCACTGCTGGATCATCCGCCGCGCTGGGAATGCGCAAGACAAACTCGTAAGCCTGATCGAGTACAGTCCCGATCTGCTGCAGATCGGTTGCTGCCGTATCGGGGCGGCTCATGGCCAGACTGTGCTGATACAGGTTCAGCAAACGTTGTGCCTGCTCTTGCAAGGTGCGTTGTGTGGTCTCCAGTGCCAGGGCAGGCACTTGCAGCAGGCTGTCGTCCAGATGATGCGGGGGGCGAGCAGCCCGGTCAGGCACCAGCTTTTGTACCCAGCGGGCAAAAGGCTGGGTAAAGGGCAGGCACAAGGCGGCGCCCAAGCCAATGAACAGGCTGTGAAAGGCCGCCAGGCCCAGGGCTCCGGGAGAGGTATTGATATAAGAGCCGGTGGCGTACATGGCTTTGAGAAACAGCGGCAGAATCAGCAGGCCCAGCAAACCGGCAATGACGTTGAACAGGATATAGGCAATGGCTGTGCGTTTGGCATAGATTGTGCCGCCAATAGCGACCAGAACGCCAGTCAGGGTGGTGCCGATGGAGGCTCCCACGACGATGGCTGCCGCTTGGTCAAAGCTGATGGCTCCTGCATCCAGCGCGGTCAAGGTCATGGCGATGGCCGCCGTCGAGGACTGCAGCACCGCGGTCAGGGCCAGCCCGGTCAACATGATCAACAAGTGAGCGCCATAACCGCCGGCAGGCAAGTGGGCCAGGCTGAAGTTGGCCGCCAGACCTTGCATGCCATCCTGCAACATGCTCAAGCCCAGAAATAGGGTGCCGAAGCCGGCCAGGGCACGGCCCAGTTCCTTGTGACGACCCGGAGCCAGCAGTTTGAGCAAAGCCCCCAGACCGATTAATGGCAGGGTGTAAAAACCCAGATTCACTTTGAGCCCCAGGCCAGAAATGATCCAGCCGGTAGCGGTATTGCCAAGGCTGGCACCAATAACCACGCCAATGGCTTGTGTAAAGGAAATCAGCCCGGCACTGACAAACCCGATCAAGGTGACGGTCGTGGCTGTCGATGACTGGGCCAGTGCCGTAATCAGCGCCCCAGAGGCAAAGGCTTTGATGGGGCGACCGGTAAAAGCCAGCAGTATCTGTTTGAGGGAGCCGCCTGCAAACGCGACCAGTCCTTCGGACAGAAGCATCATGCCAATCAGGAACAGGCCAAGTCCCCCTAAAAAGGGGAAAAGAGTATCGAGCATAGAAGCGTGCGAACAACGGAATAATCGATAGGCCCAGGTGTGACAAACCCGGACAAAAGGTTGGATGCTGCATTATCGCCAGTTACGCTCGCAGATGGCGTGAAATTCTCCAGTGATGAACACGGCTTGTTCCTGACGACGAAGAGGGCATACGCAGTGCAGGCTCTTTGTATTGAATAAGAGCGTTGACGTTTTTAGTGCTGAGGAAAGAGCGCAGGTTCGAACACGTTGGGGAGCCGGCTCGCAGGGGCAGACGGCAGGGCGCTTTGAGGGCTGGGCAGGTATAGGGAGTTCATAGGTGGCATGTCTATGCCGTCCTGGCGCATCAGCGCTTGCGCACGACGAGTTTTATCCTTGATGCCTAACTGGAACGAGCTCAGGACTTAACGGTGCATACGCCGGTGCTGATCAAGAAAGATTATAAAGAGTGGCGGGGTACGTGATTGAGGTAGAGGATGGAGGGAGAGAGAGCCGAGCGTTTTACTCCTGATAACTGACAAAAGGAGATCGCCTGCGCTCAAAAGCTGCGGGCCCTGGCATGGGGTAAACCGCGTTGCGGGATGGCTGGCGCGTCAATCCACGGGTTGCGCAGCGTCGATAAAGCGGGATCTGTGGGAGTCGGTCTATCACCCGCACGAGTAGGCACGGCTGATGATGGTTGTGATTGGCCCTATTGAATGAACGAGGAACTTGGTTCAGGCCAGATGTAGAAAAGCCCAGCTGCTTGCGTAGCTGGGCTTTGGTATTTTTGGCTCCCCGACCAGGGCTCGAACCTGGGACCTGCGGATTAACAGTCCGTCGCTCTACCGACTGAGCTATCGGGGACCAGCAAAGAAAATAATTATAGAGTGAAGGTTGCGGGTTTGTAAAGCGTTATTTTTAGAAAAAGTGAATTTCATCGACGCAAACTGGGGAGCAGGCTTGGCAATAGGCGTAAATCCTGAGTTTTTCGGCAGGAACATACCGTCCGGTCAATGAATCAGTCAAGCCGATTTGTAGCATATGGTTGCAAGCCGTTTGTTTAAAGGCTTTGCGGCTTGCTAGCTGGCTTTTGGAAAATTCTCGGCAGATGAGAAAACTAGGGAAAATGCGGATAAAACCCCGCAAATATGCGAGTTCCAGTTGATTGACATCAATATTGTTTATGTCTGAAATATAAATGCTTGCAGTATATGGGTCTCAACTATCCAGCCTGTTTTGAGCCGCGTCTCAAGATGTGCCGGTTGGGGTGTTTTGCTGTCAAGACAGAGGAGGGAGTGCAGTGAGCTCGTGCCGGGACTTTTTGTCGGCAGGCTGGCTCAGCACTTGAACAACAAGGCCGGAAAAAATCATAAGTCCTCCGGCATTCAGACGTTTACAGAGAACAGAGAACATGAAAAAAACTATCTTGGCAGCTTTGCTGATGCCTGCACTGGCAGTTCCCGCTTTCGCTGCATCGAATGTGACCTTGTATGGCGTGGTCGATACGGGCCTGGGGTACGAACAATGGAAAGGGGACGACATGAAGGGAGGGGCAGGCAAACGCAGTCGTTTTGGCTTGTATGACCAGGGTTGGATGGGTAACCGCTGGGGGCTGATGGGCAGCGAGGATCTGGGCGGCGGGCTCAAGGCCAACTTCATGCTGGAAAGCGGCTTTGATCTGGGCACTGGCAATCTGCGCCAAGGCCGCTTGTTCGGCCGTCAGGCAAGTCTGGGTTTGAGCGGTGAGTCTTGGGGGCGTGTTGACCTGGGTCGTCAGACGACGGTCACTTCCCTGTATGTGGCGGGGGTAGCCAGCCCGTTTGGTGGCAATGGCTATCAGTACGGCGTCGGGGCGGCATTTGATTCGGCCAATACGGTTCGCTATGACAATATGGTGGCTTATCAGAGCCCCGAGTTCTCCGGTTTTCAGTTCGGTGCGGGTTACTCGTTCAACACCAATGGACCTCAGCAGTGGGATCGCAGTGGTTTGAGTGGCAATGCCATCAACAGCGATGAGGCCAACGTGAAAGCCGTCAGCGTGGCCATGCGCTATACCAATGGTCCCTTGAAAGCCGCGCTGAGCTTTGACCAGGCCCGTTATGGTTCTGCTCGCGAGCGTGGCGGCAATCTGGTGGCGGCCCAAAGCGGGAATGTGAGTGCCTGGAATCTGGCTGCCAGCTACAAGTTCAGCTTTGCAACGCTGCATGCCGCTTTTGGTCAGAGCCGCAATGGGTATATTGGCGGCTCCTTGCAAACCGAGCAGTTTGGTCCCGGCTTGCATAAAGACCTCAAGGTCAACTCCTATGCGTTGGGCGTGACGGTACCGGCAGGCAAGGCAGGTTCTGTGCTGGCTTCCTGGACGATGGCTGATCCACGTTCGACACCGCGCAGCACGGATGATGCCAAGACCCAACATGTGTTCAGCGCGGGCTATTTGCACAATTTGTCCAAGCGCACCAGCCTGTATGCAATTGGCTCTTACGCTCGCAACATCGGCTACTACAGCGACCTCAAGAGCACGGTTGCCACGGTGGGTGTGACGCACCGGTTCTGATCTTTCCGACTGATTCGGTCAATTTTGAGCCGGGGTAGTGCGTTAGCAGCGGCGGCGCCGGCTCAAGCAGGAGCGAAGTCAGGGGAAAGAGCCACAGCGGGCCTGCATCTCATGCAGGCCCGCTGTCTTTTTTGGGATCGGGTTTTGTTTGTCCAAATGTTAATGACGCGGTCTACGCGTGCCGCGTAACGGACAAAGACATGCACAAAAAAAATCAGCCCAACGCAAACGCGATGGGCTGATTTTGACGGTTTTCTTGGCTCCCCGACCAGGGCTCGAACCTGGGACCTGCGGATTAACAGTCCGTCGCTCTACCGACTGAGCTATCGGGGACCAGAGAAAAAGAATATAGCACGTATTTTGAAAAGTGTGCAAGTTTTTAGAGGGGAAAATGGCAAGGATCTGGGCGGGATGGCGGGTGGTCTGTTTTTTTGCTGCTCGCAGGCCGCCGTGGGGCGACTCTCAGCCCTCTGAACGCGCGTGCGCTTTGTGGGGCAGCATGGTCGTTGCACAGGGCAAAGAGTAGAATCGAATTCTTCTTGCTTTTATTGACTCTTTTTTCTGTCGGGGCCAGCGGCTGTTTTGCTGACAGTGTCGCCCTGCAAAGTGATGAATCTCCATGCAAGCTCGTCAAGGCCCCAGTGCGCAGCGCAGTTCCTTTTTGATTGGACTGGCGCTCTCAGGGGGCGGCTCTATCCTTTTCTCGGCCAAAGCGGTGGTGGCCAAGCTGACGTATCAATATGATGTCACTGCGCTGACCGTCATTGGGTTTCGGATGCTCCTGTCCTTGCCTTTTTTCCTGGCCATTGCCGTTTGGCAAATCCGCAAAGTACGACAGGGCAAGCTGGCGGCGTTAACCGGCCGTCAGAAGCTGGAACTGGTGGTGCTGGGTTTTCTGGGCTATTACCTGGCCAGTCTGCTGGATTTTATCGGGCTTGAGTACATTTCGGCAGGACTGGAGCGGCTGATTCTGTTTTTGTCGCCGACCTTTGTGCTGATGTTCTCGGCCATTTTCCTCAAGCGCCGTATTCTGCCCAAGCAATGGTTGGCCTTGGCGCTGGCTTATCTAGGGGTAGGGCTGGTCTTTATACAGGATCTGAGCCTGACAGGTGACGACGTTCTGCTGGGTGCATTGTGTGTGCTGGGCTCGGCTATTTCCTATGCCATCTATCTGATTGGCTCGGGTGAGTTGCTCAAATCCATTGGCTCCACGCGTCTGGTGGCGTACGCCATGTCATTTTCGGCGGTCTACACCCTGATTCACTTTTTCGCCGTGTTGGGCTGGCAGGGGCTGGTGCAGCCTGCGCCGGTCTACGGCCTGTCCATGATTCATGCGGTCTGCAATACGGTCTTGCCCACCTTCATGACCATGTGGGCCGTAGAGCGCATTGGCGCACCGATGAGTGCGCAGATGGGCTTGATCGGGCCGGTCTCGGTACTGTTTCTGGCCAACTGGTTTTTGGGGGAACCCATTACGCTCATGCAATTGCTGGGCACGGCCTTTGTGTTGAGCGGCGCGATGGTTTTGAGCCGCCGCTAGGCGCAGGCCGGGGCGGGCTTATTTCCCGCCTGCCAACCTTTTTTCAATTTCTTCGCGGTGCACGTCATACGTAGTGAAGCCGGCCAGGTTTTGCGGCATATTCAGCTTGTCCCGATGCTGCAGGGTTTGACGGATATCCTCCAGGCCACTGCGCCAGTGCTCGCGCATGGTTGTGCGGCCAAACTGATAGTCCTTGTAATGCTGCTCGTAGGGCTGGTTGCGGTAAATCAGGTGCACTACGTTGTAGCGCTTGTTGCTGGCCAGTTCTTCCGCCAGGCGGCAGGGTAGCCGCTCTTTGCGCTGGTCCTCGGGGATCAGCGCCAGCAGTTCGGTCAGGATATGACGCATGTACTGCGAGTGGCGCATGTCCTCGGTCACCATACGTGTCCGGCTGGAGTAGCGGATTTCGTTCAAGCGGTCGCTGACCTCACCCATATTGGTTGGGACCGGTCCTCGAGCACTCCATAAATCCACTTGAAAGACCAGGGTGTCACGGCGGGGCGATTGATCCAGCACATAAGACAGTGGGGTATTGGAGACCAGACCCCCATCCCAGTAGTACTGGCCGTCAATTTCCACCGGGGCAAAGGCGGGGGGCAGAGCGCCCGAGGCCATGAAGTGCTCGGCCCGCAAGACGGTGCGATGGTTGTCAAAATAGACAAAGTTGCCCGTGCCCACATTGACCGCGCCCACTGAAATACGCTGACGCTTGTCGTTGATGCGATCAAAGTCGCATAGACGCTCCAGCGTGTCTTTCAGGGCACTGGTGTCATAGTAACTGGCTCCTTCGGGTACGCCCGGCGTGGCCTGCATAGGCGGGGGGAAGCGGGGACGGAAGAACCCGCGCTGGCCCAGAACGAGCGCATTGCTGGCATTAAAGGCGCTGATCGCCTCACGCATCATGTCGTTAATCCCAAAGAGCGCACGCTCCAGACAGGCTGGGCCAGACCAGCCGAAATAAGGTTCGCAAATGGTGTTCCAGAACTCGCGCAGACGCTCTACCTGGCGCTCGGGGGGATTGCCCGCAATAATCGCCGTGTTCAAGGCGCCAATCGAAATGCCGGACAGACAGTCGGGCTCGATTCCGGCTTCCAGCAATCCCTCGTACACACCGGCCTGATAGGCTCCCAAGGCACCGCCTCCTTGCAGTACCAAGGCGACAGTCTCGTAAGGGGGAAGATAGGATGGGCGGGCAAAATCGGGGGTATCTTGCGCTTGCGGCATGGGGGCAAGGTTCATGACAGGGCTCGGTTCAAGAGGGGCAAAAGATCGGGACTGGTGATCCCATCTGTTTGTGCTGCACTGCAGCAAGAATACCATTGCTGTGTGTCAGAACGCGGACCAGAATGCAAACTAGCGTCAATTTTCAGGAGACGAGGAGCCGGCTGGCGGGTTGTGCAGGTGTTGTGCAAAGGCGCTTAACACCTGACTGCGGTAGCGCTCTTTATGCAGCACCAGCGACAGACGACGTTTCAGATCCAGAAAGGGGGTATCCAGAATACGAAGTCGCTGATTGGCCACCGCATCCAGGGTGGCCGCCTGGGGAAGGCAGGCCAAGCCCAGTCCGGCGATGACCGCCTGTTTGATGGCCTCCACCTGGCCCAGCTCCATCAATACATGTCCACCGGGTAATGTATTCAAGGCTTGTTCGGTTAGTGCCCGCGAGGCTGAGCCCCGTTCGCGCATGATCCAGTTCATGCCTGCAAAGTCCTGTTTGTGCAGGGTGGTCCGGGTTGCCAGTGGGTGATCGGGGGCGGCGCAGACGACCAGCGCGTCCTCGCGCCAGATCCAGGTCTCCAGTTGGGGGTGGTTGACCGGCCCCTCTACGCAGGCAATATCGCAGCGGTGTTCCAGTAACTGGCTGATGATATTGGCCGTATTGTCGACCGATACATGTAAAGACACGCGCGGGTGCTGGCGTACAAACGACCCCACCAGATCGCCAATCAGGTAATTGCCCACGGTATTGCTGGCTCCGATGCGGATTTCACCGCGCAATTCACGTTCTTCCTGCTGGCTTTGCATCTCGCGCAAGCGCTCCAGAATTTCACGTGCATGCGGTAGCAACTGTTTGCCGCGACTGGTCAGTTGCATACGCCCCGGCGTGCGCTCGAACAAGGGGCTGTCCAGTTGCTTTTCCAGTTCGGCCAGCGCCATGCTGGCCGCCGGTTGGGATAGGTGAATCTGGGCCGCGCAGGCGCGCACGGTGCCTAAGGTGGCTATACCGACAAAGACTTCCAGTTGTCTGATGCTGATCGCGTTCATGATAAATAAAATTGATACTTACGATAAGTAATAATGAATTTTTTAATACTCGGGGTCAACCTAAAATTACTTTTACTTATTACCCTATCTGGAATGACACGATGAGCAGTGTGACCGATTTACCCGCCGCACCTACCGCCTTGAAGGCGCCGGACACATCGGGTTTCTCTCTGAAGCCGTCGCGTTGGTGGGGTTTTTTGTTGGCGGTGGCGGTGGGTGTCGCCGCCATGGGCCTGGGCAAGCTTTGGCCTTTGATTGGTGGCCCCGTCTTTGCCATTGTGCTCGGTATGGTGTTGCGTAACACGATGGGCGTGGCGACGCTGTTTCAGCCCGGCTTGCGCTTTTCGTCCAAAGTGTTGTTGCAGTGGTCAATTATCGGCCTGGGCTTTGGACTGAGCCTGCCGCAAGTAATGCGTACCGGTTTGGATTCTCTGGCGGTGACTTTGGTGACATTGACAGTGGCCTTTGTGACGGCTTTGCTGCTGGGCCGCGCTCTGGGGATTGCGTCCAAGCTGCGTACCCTGATCGGGGTGGGCACCGCGATTTGTGGCGGCTCGGCGATTGCGGCGGTCACTCCAATTCTCAAGCCTGAAGAGCATGAAACGGCGCTGGCGATCTCGACCATTTTTATTTTCAATATTGTGGCAGTGCTGGTGTTCCCCTTGGCCGGTCACATGATGAATATGTCGGATGCGGGCTTTGGGGTATGGGCTGGCACGGCGATCAACGATACCTCCTCGGTGGTGGCAGCTGGTTACAGTTACAGCCGTCAGGCAGGCGACCATGCCACGATCGTCAAGCTTACTCGCGCGACTCTGATCATTCCGATCTGTCTGATTCTGGCCGGGCTGGAAGTATGGCGCTCGCGTCAGGCCGGTCGGGATTTTGATCTGATGCGGGTGTTCCCCTGGTTCATTGTCTGGTTCATGGTGGCTTCAGCTGTGCGCTCGATGGGCTGGGTGCCCGTGCAATGGCTGGAACCGCTGCGTTTTATGGCTGAGTTCCTGATGGTGCTGGCATTGGCCGCTATTGGACTGTGTTCAGACCTGCGTGTGATGGCCCGAGCCGGTGTGCGACCTGCCTTGCTGGGACTGGGGGTGTGGATAGCGGTGGCCGTCAGCAGTTTGCTGGTTCAGCGCTGGATTGGCGTCTGGTAAAAAGCAACCGGAAAAAAACCTGGCCGTGGCTTAATCTGCCACGACCAGGTTTTTTTTGTGAGCAGCCGGCTGGTGCTCAGACGAACCAGGAAGCAGGGCTGCGGTAAATGGCCACGCCCACGATGTAGGCAAAGATCGCAATCGCGATCAGTGCCGCAACCCCCCGGCTGAAAGCCGTCTTGCCACGCTTGATGGCATAGCTGCCCACCACGATATACACGATCAGCAGCACGATTTTGGTAATGAGCCAGGGCTGATTGGCCGCGGCACCCAGCATGCCCGCCAATGCCAGGCCACAGACCAGCAAAACGGTGTCGATCACATGGGGGGCGATTCGTACAAAACGATGTTGCAGACAGGCAGAGCCACTGACTGACCAATAGGCCCGGATGATGAAAAACAAAATACTCAGCCCGGCGGCTGTCATGTGCAGGTGTTTGAGGACCATGTATGTCATGCCTGTTGTTTCCTTCTGAAGTTCAGGGTGCAGAAAAAGGCAGTATACGCAGGCTGGGCCTCAAAAGTTTTTCTGTGTCGGGGCTCACACTTGCCCCGACGCAAAAGTCCGCCGTACTTAGAGCAGATTGACAGGCAGTTTCAGATAGACCTGACCGTTGCTTTCGGGCTCGGGGAAGTGCCCCGCCCGGATATTGACCTGGATGGAGGGCAGGATCAGGCGCGGCATGCCCAGCGTTTTGTCCCGTGCCGTGCGCCGCTCGCAGAACTGCTCTTGGCTGATGCCGTCACGCACATGGATATTGCCTTCTTTTTGCGCTTGCACCGTGCAATGGGATTGAGGTTCGCGCCCTTCTGGCGGGTAGTCGTGACACATGAACAGGACGGTCTGTGCTGGCAGTGCCAGCAGGCGTTGAATGGATTGGTAAAGCTGACTGGCGCTGCCACCCGGAAAGTCACAACGGGCGGTGCCGACATCGGGCAAGAACAAGGTATCGCCCACAAATACACCCAGTCCCTGGACGTGATAGGCCATGTCCGCGGGCGTGTGACCAGGGACATGCAGGGCCTGAACCTGGAGGGCACCGATCTGGAAATACTCCTGGTCGCGAAACAAAGTATCAAACGGCGTGCCGTTGGCCTGAATTTCGGCCTCTATATTAAAGATACGGCTGAAGGTGGCCTGCACTTGCTTGATATGTTCACCAATCGCAATTTTCCCTCCGGTTCGCTCCTGAAGCCAGACCGCGGCAGATAAATGGTCGGCATGGGCATGGGTTTCCAGAATCCATTGCACCTGAAGTTGATGCTGCTGCACAAAGTCCAGCACCTGTTGAGCGGTGGCGGTGTGGCTGCGGCCCGAGGCCGCGTCATAGTCCAGCACCGAATCGATGATGGCGCATTCACGTTGGCCGGGCGCATAAACCACATAGGTGAAAGTGGCCGTATCGGTATGAAAGAAGCTGGCGACCTGGGGTTGGAGCATGTCAGACCTCGTGGTGCTTATAAAATATTAAAAAATATTATATAATAATATATATTGTGTTTTTGTAGAATGATATGAATCAAACTGAACTGGAAGCCTTGCGGCAGGTGGCTGGCCGTGCCAGCAGTCTGCTGGCTAGCCTGGCCAACCCCGACCGTCTGATGATTCTCTGCACCTTGGTGCAGGGGGAATGCAATGTGGGGGAGCTGGCTCAGCGTAGCGGTATTGCACAGCCTACCTTATCCCAGCAATTGACGGTATTGCGGCGGGAAAATCTCATTGCCAGCCGTAAAGAAGGCAAATACGTGTATTACCGCCTGGAAGATCCGGCGGTACTGGCTGTCATGCAGACGTTGTATGGAATTTTTTGCGCCCCGGGAGGCACTGATGATCACCATTGATTGGACTTCGTTTACCCCATGGAGCGCCCTGCTCGGGGGCGCCCTGATCGGTTTGGCAGCGGCCATTCTGGTGCTTTTTAATGGCCGTGTGTTCGGCATCTCCGGGCTGCTGTCGGGCACCTGGACCGGGCAGGCTGGTGACCGGGCCTGGCGTTGGATGGCGCTGCTGGGCATGGCGGCGGCCCCTTGGCTGTATCGCCTGATCGGCGAGACCGTACCCCCAGTACAAGCCCAGCCTTGGATGTGGGTCGTGGTGGCAGGCTTGCTGGTGGGGTTTGGCACCCGTTTGGGCTCGGGTTGCACCAGCGGGCATGGCGTGTGCGGTTTGTCACGCCTGTCACCGCGCTCATTGGTGGCGACCCTGGCTTTCATGGCCAGCGGTTTTTTGACTGTGTTTGTGTTGCGTCACGTGCTTTAAGGAGCCGCCATGCATTACTTCATCGCGTTGATTTCCGGCCTCATTTTTGGCTTGGGCTTATTGATTTCCGGCTTGGCGAACCCCAGCAAGGTTCTGGCGTTTCTGGACCTGGCGGGAGCCTGGGACCCGTCTTTGGCGTTGGTGATGGCAGCCGCTATTGCCGTGGCCATTATTCCTTTCAGCGTGGCGCGTCGTCGTCCTTGCGCGTTCGTGACGGGCCAGCCCATGAACCTGCCCAAGCAACGGCAGATCGATCGTCCACTGGTATTGGGCTCCTTGATCTTTGGGGCAGGGTGGGGGATTGCCGGCTTTTGCCCAGGGCCGGCAGTGGTGTTGGCAGCCTCCGGCGCTCCCTTGGCGCTTGTCTTTCTGGTCGCGATGCTGATCGGTATGGGGGTGGCAGGCCGGGTGCGCACTTAATTGTCGGGCTCACATGTGCGGCCCACGCGGGTTAACCCAAGTGGGTGCTGGGAGCCGGAACGTGATCCGGCTCCATATTGACCAGGCCTTGCAAAATACCGCAGTGCTCCAGGCCCCCGGCTTGTCCGCAACGGTGACGCAGTTCGGTCAACTGCTGTTGCAGATGCTCCAGCTCGGCAATTCGCACCGCCACATGTTCAATGTGTTCATCCAGCAGCTCGTTGACGGGGGCACAGTCCTGGGCTGGACCATCCATAAAGGCCAGCAGGCTGCGGATTTCCTCATGGGTCATATCCAGGCTGCGGCAATTGCGGATAAACCGCAGCCGCTCCAGATGAACCGGACGATACAAGCGGTAATTGCCTTCGCTGCGCTCAGGTTCGGGCAGTAGTCCGACCTTCTCGTAATAGCGGATTGTTTCCGTGTTGCAGTGGCTTTTTTCTGCCAGTTCACCAATTTTCATTGCTCTGCCTCCAGGGGGCTTGACCTTGTAGTTACTTTAGGCTTTCTACTGGGCTCATGCAAGCAGCGAGGAATTGCGATGACATCCGCTAACAAGACATCAAGGTTCGACAAAGGGCAGGGCGCAGCCAATGTTCGTCCGGCTGAGCACGACCATGCGCATAGCCACGATCATGAACACGCCGTTGGCGATCATAGTCATGACCATAGTCATGAGCATGATCAGGTTCGTCCAGACTCCCAGGCCCATGAAGGAGCGTGCTGCTCGAGCCCGGCTGTTGGCCCTACGGTGGCGCTGGCGGCCAGCACCGACACGCGGCTGGTGGTTCATATTGCCGATATGGACTGCCCGGCCGAAGAGAATATGATCCGTTCGGGTCTGAAACGTCTGGACCAGGTACAGAGTCTGGGCTTTGACCTGATGCAGCGTGTCCTGACCGTGGAGCATGCAGAAGGGGCACGCGACAAGGTATTGAATGCATTGCGCGGTTTGGGCTTTGAGCCTCGCATGGCTGACGAGGCGCCGGTGCCAGCAGCCTCGCCCCGCCAGGGACTGGTTCGCATTGTCGCTGCGGTGGTGCTGGCCTTGGGCGCCGAGATTAGCCATTGGCTGGCGGCCCCAGAGTGGCTGATTGTGGTTCTGGCTGGGGCGGCGATCCTGTCCGGCGGCGTGCAGGTGTACAAAAAGGGCTGGATTGCCTTGCGCAATGGTCAGCTCAATATCAATGCCTTGATGAGTATTGCCGTAACCGGCGCGGTGATTCTGGCACAGTGGCCGGAAGCAGCCATGGTTATGTCTTTGTTCAGCCTGGCAGAATGGATTGAGGCCCGCTCTCTGGATCGTGCTCGTAGTGCGGTCGACAGCTTGCTCAAGCTGGTACCCGATGAGGTGCTGGTCAGTACGGATGGTAGCCAATGGCAACGGATGCCGGCCAATCAGGTTCAGGCGGGTTGGCAGGTGCGCGTGGCGCCCGGGGAGCGTTTCGGCCTGGATGGCAAGGTCTTGCAAGGTGTAAGCACGGTTAATCAGGCTCCGATCACGGGCGAGAGTGCGCCCGTGGACAAGGCCCCCGGCGACGAGGTGTTTGCCGGGACGATTAATGGCATGGGCGAGCTGGTGTATCAGGTGCAGTCCGCGCACGATGAAACCTTGCTGGCTCGTATCACGCGCTCGGTTCAGGAAGCCCAAGCCAATAAGGCGCCCATTCAGCGTTTTGTGGATCAATTCTCGCGTGTCTACACCCCATTGGTGGTGCTTGCCGCGGTGGTGATGGCCTTGGCCTTGCCCCTGATGGGGGGGGTGAGCTGGACGGAGTCTGTGTATCGGGCTCTGGTCTTGCTGGTGATTGCCTGTCCTTGCGCTCTGGTGATTTCCACCCCGGTGGCGGTGGTCAGTGCTTTGGCGAGCGCCGCACGCGCCGGTATTTTGATCAAGGGGGGCGTGTATCTGGAGCGTGCCCGACAGTTGCGGTATCTGGCTGTGGACAAGACGGGCACATTGACCCTGGGCGAGCCTTCCTTGAGCGAATATGGCAGCCTGCGTCAGAGCCTGTCGGATGGTGATGTGCTGGACATGGCGCTTGCGTTGGCCGAGCGTTCTGACCACCCGGCCTCTCAGGCGATTGCACGAGGCCGTGTCAGTTCGGGCTCATTAAGCCTGGATCAGTTCGAGGCGATAGCGGGTAACGGTGTGCAGGCGCAAGGTGTGACGGGTCAATTGCGTTTGGGCAAGCGCAGTTGGGTGCTGGGATCCCATCAGGCCCAGACCAGCCCGGCCGAGCTGCAGGCCGTGCAAAGTGGTGCCACCATGGTGTATCTGGGGGACGAGCAAGGTTTGCTGGCCTGGTTCGCGATGAGCGATACGCTGCGTCCCACCACCACACAGGCGATCCGTGACTTGCAGGCGCTGGGTGTGCAGGTGGAGGTGCTCTCTGGTGACCATGAGCAAGCCGTGCGCCATGTGGCCCAGCAAGCCGGAATTCAGGATTTTCGAGGTGGTTTGCTGCCACAAGACAAGTTGGATCGGATCGAGGAAAAACTGGGTAAAGGCCTGGTAGCCATGGTGGGCGATGGCATCAACGATGCCCCCGCCCTGGCTCGTGCGGATGTGGGTATCGCCATGGGTGCTTTGGGTTCGGACATTGCGATCGAGACGGCCGATGTGGCTTTGATGGACGATGATCTGGGCAAGATTGCCGTGTTGATGCGTCAGTCCCGGGCTTTACACCTTGTGCTGTGGCAGAACATCAGCCTGGCCTTGGGCATCAAGGCTGTGTTCCTGGTGATGGCTCTGACCGGTCAGGCCACCATGTGGATGGCTGTGTTTGCCGACGTGGGGGCCAGCCTGCTGGTGGTATTGAACAGTTTGCGTCTGCTGCGTGCCCGGAACGCGTAACCCTCTTGTTTGCTAAAAAAACTCCACCTGATTGAGGTGGAGTTTTTTTATTGCCGGGCTGCCCCCCAACTCGGCTCCCCCTCTCGGTCAAAATGGGCTCCTTGGGGATGAGCTCTAACCCCCAGTAATGCATCACAGACTGCTGTGTGCCAGGCCAGTTTGAACGGCCTGCAGGTCGCGAGCTGGAGCGCAAGCCGCGGGCGCAGCATGGGGTTTCTTTTAAGCGTCATCAAATAAGGCCATCACTAACGTGAAGGTTGCGGCGTGCGCGGTAGTATCATTAAGACTCCATTTGAGTGTAGGCCCCGCTTGTTTCTCATCTGTGTCGAGCAGGCTGGGCATGATAAGGACGCGCGATGATTGCACTGCTGGAGGCGGGTCGAGCCGGATTTCTAGGGCGAAAATATTGGCTGAATAATGTGCTGGCCGGTTTGGTGGTGGGCGTGGTGGCCTTGCCGCTGGCCATGGCCTTTGCCATTGCCTCCGGGGTCAAGCCGGAGCAGGGTTTGTATACCGCCATTGTTGCAGGTCTGGCGGTTTCATTATTTGGCGGGAGTCGGGTTCAGATTGCAGGGCCTACGGGCGCTTTTATTGTGATCTTGTCCGGCGTGGTGGCGCAGCATGGCGTGGCCGGGCTGCAGATTGCCACCTTGATGGCCGGGGTGATTTTGCTGCTGCTGGGCCTGTTGCGCCTGGGGGCGGTGATCCGCTTCATCCCCGATCCGGTCATTGTGGGGTTTACGGCCGGTATAGGCGTGATTATCTGGGTAGGGCAGTGGCGGGATTTCTTCGGTCTGCCCGCCGTTCAAGGCCAGCACTTTCACGAAAAACTCTGGTTCCTGCTGCATAATCTGCCGTCTCTGGACTGGGCAACCACGCTGCTGGGGATGTTGTCCCTGGCTATTTTGATCGTTGTGCCCAAGATTCCGTCCCTGGCGCGCTTGCCTGGGCCCTTGGTGGCTTTGGTCTTCATCACCCTGCTGCAGGCCGTGCTTCGGTTTGAGTCTGTAGCGACCATCGGTTCCAGCTTTGGCGCCTTGCCCAGTGGCTTGCCCGCTTTCCAATGGCCGCAGATTACGCTGACCCGTGTGGTGGAGTTGATCGGGCCAGCTTTTGCTATCGCCATGTTGGGGGCGATCGAGTCTCTCCTGTCCGCAGTGGTGGCCGATTCGATGACAGGCTCACGCCACGACTCCAATCAGGAGCTGGTCGGCCAGGGGATTGCCAACGTGCTCTCACCCTTGTTTGGCGGGATTGCCGCCACGGGGGCGATAGCCCGTACCGCCACCAATATTCGCAATGGCGGTAACAGTCCCATTGCTGGTGTGGTGCATGCGATTTCTCTGGTGCTGGTCCTGCTGCTCTTGGCGCCTTTGGCCGCATATATTCCTTTGACGGTACTGGCTGCCATTTTGTTCATGGTGGCCTGGAATATGAGTCAGGCCAAGTTGCTGCTGCGTTTGCAGCGGCGCATGCCCCGGGCTGACCTGTTCATTTTGTGGGTGACATTTGCCCTGACCGTGTTCGCGGATCTGGTGGTGGCCGTCAATATCGGGGTGATCCTGGCCATGTTGTACGTGCTCAAACGCACCTCTGACGGGGTGCAGGTACGGGCGCTGGAAGGCCGTCGTTTGCAGCGGGCACTGGATGTGTCTTTTAGCCAGGAGCTGCGTCAGGATATCTCGGTGCTGACCCTGGAAGGTCCTTACTTTTTTGCCAGTGTTGAAGCAGTCAATCGCGCACTGCTGTCCGTGCCAGACCCAATTCGAGCGGTGGTCGTGCGCCTGAATTATGTGCCTTTTGTGGACGCCACTGCCATGCAGGCCCTGGAGTCTGCTCTGACAGAGCTGGAGCAGCGCAATGTCATGGTCGCCTTGTGCGAGGCTAATGAGAAAGTGACTCGCAAGCTGATTCGCATGGGCTTGTTCAAACAAATCCATGCCCAGCGTGTTTTCGATAGTTTGCAGACGGCCTGGGACAGTGTCAGCGCGACACTGGACCATCGGTCCGGTCAGGACAACGGGGCGGCAAGCTCGGACGTGCAAGCGGCCCCGTAGGCCTGGAGAGGGGGCTCGGTCACCGCTGGCTGTTGGCAATGACAGAAGGCTTAACGGAGCAGTTTGAACTCATCGTCACCCATAAAGGCATAGCGCAGGGCGTCGATCAAGGCCAGAAAGTAGGCCAGCGGGGACCAGATGGCAAATAAAACCAGGAACAGTAGGCCCATGCCGATCTGACCCAGGTAAAAACGGTGTACGCCCAGCCAGCCCAGGAAAATTGCCAGAACAATGGCAATCTTGCGATGGCTGTTGGGTTTGGTCAGCTCGTCTTTCTTGCTGGTTGAGATCCAGATGACCAGCGGGATGGTGATCAGAAGGGCGATCAATGCCTTGCCCCAGTGGACTGTCAGGTATTGCTGGACTTCACGCATCAGGTCGACGAAGTCATGAAACAGAAACCCCAGGTAGGACGCGAGGTAGCGGAGAATGGCTTCGCCAAAAGTCAGGCCCAGCATGACGATCAAAAAGATGGCAATGCCCAGAATGATTTTTTGCAGCATGGTGTTTCCGTCAAAAAAACAGCAGGTTCAATAAGTGCGGGCCTGACGCACGGCGTGCTCCCAACTGAGCATCAGGTTTTGCGCTTCATCGCGCGACATGGTCGGTTCAAAGATCCGGTCACACTGCCACAGCGATGCGATATCGGCTGGACCAGCGTACAGCCCGCTGCCCAGGCCCGCCAGGTAAGCGGCGCCCAAGGCCGTGGTTTCAATAGTAACGGGGCGCACGACGGGCAGGCCTAACAAGTCTGCCTGAAATTGCATCAGAAGATTATTCGCGCACGCGCCGCCATCTACGCGCAGCTCGTGCAGGGCCGGGCCGCCATTGGCTTGGACGTCACGATTCATGGCCTGCAATACCGCAGCGCTTTGATAGGCGATGCTGTCCAGGGCCGCGCGTGCAATGTGTGCCATGGTCGAGGCTCGTGTCAACCCGGTTATGGTCCCACGCGCCTGTGCATCCCAATAAGGCGCTCCCAGGCCGGTAAAGGCAGGCACCAGTCGCACACCCTGGGCATCGGGAACGCTGCGCGCCAGCGCTTCCACCTGAGCGCTGTGCTCCAGAGCACCCAGACCGTCGCGTAGCCACTGGACAACCGCGCCGCCGATGAACACGCTGCCTTCCAGCGCATAGGCGGGTGCGTCTTCATACTGGGCCGCGCTGGTGGCGATCAGCCCGTTTTGGGAATGGGGCACTTGCGAGCCACAGTGCATCAACAAAAAGCAGCCTGTTCCATAGGTGTTCTTCGCCATGCCTGGTGTGGTGCAGGCCTGGCCGAACAGGGCGCTTTGTTGGTCGCCCGCCACACCGCAGATAGGAATGGGGCTGCCCAGGACATCCGGGCTGCACCGGGCAAACTCCGAGGCGGAGCGCTGGACCTGGGGCAGGACGCTGGCAGGAATGTTGAACAGCTCCAGCAGCTCCTGATCCCACTGATGACGATGAATGTTGTAGAGCAGCGTGCGTGAGGCGTTGCTGACATCGGTGGCATGCACCTTGCCGCCGCTCAAGTGCCAGATCAGCCAGCTGTCGATGGTTCCAAAGGCCAGTTCGCCACGCTGTGCCCGTTCTCGGGTGCCGGGCAAGGTGTCCAGCAGCCAGCGCAGTTTGGAAGCGGAAAAATAGGCATCAATCGGCAGGCCAGTTTTTCCGGTAATGCGGGCTTCGTGCCCTTGCTCGCGCAACTGGGCGCAGAAGTCCTCGGCGCGCCTGTCTTGCCAGACAATGGCCTTGTGCAGGGCTTGTCCGGTTTGCCGGTCCCATAGCACGGTGGTTTCACGCTGATTGGTAATGCCGATAGCGTGAATGTCCTGGGGGCGTAGACCTGCCTGCTCGATTGCTTGTCGGGCGGTCCGAAACTGAGTGTCCAGAATTTCCTGGGGGTCGTGTTCCACCCAGTCTGTGCGCGGATAGTATTGTTGAGTTTCCTGCTGCGCCTTGGCCAGAATGCGGCCATCTGCCGCTACAACAAGGCTGCGCGAGCTGGAGGTTCCCTGATCGAGAGCAAGTAGGAATGTCATGCGAATGAGGCGGTAAAAGCGGAGCAGTCCACAGTGTACTGGCTCTGTGTGCTACTCGGGGGGGTGAGCACAGGAGGCGGACAAGTTTCACTGGACGGTAAAAGATCAGGGGCTAAAATCAGGGTAAATCCCGAGCCAGTCAGTGTTTTTTCGGGTGTCTGCTAATTTCAGGTCCAACTTTTATTTATGACTACATTAAGTTCCCCCTTATTGACCGATAGAGCCCAGATGCTGGGTGCCCTGGCGCGCACCACGCAGGTGGATATGGTCGTGATAGGGGGTGGCGCGACAGGACTGGGCGTGGCCCTGGATGCCGCCCTGCGCGGTTTGAGTGTGGTGGTGCTGGAAGCCTGGGATTTTGCCAAGGGCACGTCTTCGCGGGCCAC
This sequence comes from Alcaligenes sp. SJTW-7, assembly GCF_047716895.1. Classification (NCBI taxonomy): domain Bacteria; kingdom Pseudomonadati; phylum Pseudomonadota; class Betaproteobacteria; order Burkholderiales; family Alcaligenaceae; genus Alcaligenes; species Alcaligenes sp. SJTW-7. The sequence goes on from NZ_CP136682.1 coordinate 1,281,288, forward strand.
CAAGCTGGTACACGGTGGGGTGCGTTATCTGGCCCAGGGCAATGTCAGTCTGGTGCGGGAGGCCTTGCGCGAACGCATGCATTTGCTGAGCAATGCGCCGCATCTGGCACAGCGCCTGCCTTTTGTCATGCCCAGCTACAAGTGCTGGGAAACCCCATTCTATGGGGTGGGTTTGATGGCATACGACGGTTTGGCGGGACGCGAGGGATTGGGGCATACCCAGTTTCTGAGTGCATCCAAAATCCGGCAGCTTTTGCCCGGAGCCCGGCAAAGTGGCTTGAAAGGGGGTGTCAAATATTGGGATGGTCAGTTTGACGATGCCCGTCTGGCCTTGGCGCTGGCTCGTACGGCAGCCTTAAAGGGGGCTTTGCTGATTAATTATTGCCCGGTGGTGGAGGTGATGCACCGGGAGGGCAAGGTCTCTGGCGTGCGTTGCCAGGACAAGGAAAGCGGTCAGGTTTATGAGATCCAGAGCTCTTGTGTCGTCAATGCCACTGGAGTGTGGGTCGACCAGATTCGGCAGCTGGATGCGCAGGAAGCTGGGCGCGAACTGCGGCCCATGGTCTCACCTAGTCAGGGCGTACACCTGGTCGTCGACCAGGAATTCTTGCCGGGTGAGCATGCATTGCTTGTGCCACGCACCCAGGATGGGCGGGTCTTGTTTGCTGTGCCCTGGCTGGGCAAACTGATTCTGGGCACAACCGATACGCCTAGAGACGATATCCCGTTGGAGCCGCGTCCTTTGGCTCAGGAAGTGGATTTTATTTTGAAGGAATCCGCGAACTATCTGCAAAAAGCGCCCACCGTACAGGATGTCCGCAGTATCTGGGTGGGGCTACGACCCTTGGTGCGTCCGGCTGCTGAGTCGGCCGCGGGACAGACGCAGTCCATCAGCCGCGAACATAGTATTACGGTGAGCGCCAATGGCCTGTTGACAGTGACGGGGGGGAAGTGGACAACCTACCGGGCCATGGCTGAAGACGTGCTGGAACGCTGTCAGCAGTCCGGCCTGCTGGGGCCCTTGCCGGCCTGTCGAACGCAGGACCAGCGTCTGGTGGGCGCTTCCTATGTGGGGGATCGGCGCGTTTTGGGCCGTACGCCCGGCTTGGATGCCTATGGCAGCGAGGCCGATTGGGTGCAGACGCTGCCGGGAGCCGATCAGGAGCTGGCTCCTGGTTTGAGCGTCGCCATGGTGCGCTTTGCCTGTCGCTTTGAATATGCCCGGACGGTTGAGGATGTGCTGGCCCGTCGTTCGCGTCTTTTGTTTCTGGACGCACGTCTGGCGCAGTCAATCGCCCCGGCGGTGGCGGCGATTATGCTGGAAGAAACAGGGCGTTCGCCGGAATTGGATGCCTTTTTGCAGTTGGCCGAGCAATACGCCACGGTGCCCACGTCATAAGCGCCTGTTCTGCTGCTGACAGGCCCTTGCCTGAGAGAACGTCAATGAAAAAAGAGCCTTGCTGACCAAGGCTCTTTTTTATGCCGGCTTGCCGGGGCATCAATCAAAAAAGGTGCGGGCGGTTTCAAAGCGTTTGGCGAAATAGGGATTATCAAGCGAATCAATCCGTACCCGCCCTCCACTGGAGGGGGCGTTGATGAACTGTTGCTTGCCGATATAAATGCCTACATGTGAGTTGGGTGTGCCCAGCGTGTTGAAAAACACAAGATCACCGGGGCGCAGTTGTGCCCGGCTGACGCGACGGGCAACGCTGGCCTGATCGCGGGTGCGGCGCGGAATGGGGGAGCTCGATTCCTGGCTAAAGACATAGTGCACCAGTCCGCTGCAATCAAAACCGGTTGAGGGTTCACGGCCTCCGTAACGGTAGGGCGTCTCCAGCAGGGTCAGCGCCGACAGGACGACGGCCGAGCGACGCTGATTATCCAGGCTGATGGATTGCCCCGTAGGGAGACGGGACGAGGGGCTATGGGCGCATGCCGCCAGCACCAAACTCAGGCATAAGGCGAACAGACGTTGCGTAAAAGCAGCAGGAACCATGGGCTGTTACAAAACGGATGAGGGCGCAGCGGGCAGGGGGGCTACTCGCAGATTATCCGATATTTCGTCGCTTTTTAGGCCAAGCCTGAGAGGGATCGTCGAAATATGCATTAATTAATGACCAATATCTGCAACAAAACATATTTTTGATACAAGCGTTTTGATTTTTGTCATGTTACATCTAGTTTATATCTACAACATTAAGTGAGCATCTGATAATATTCTGCTGTGCCTTGATGCATTTATTGCATATATACGACGTTTTCTATGTTTTAAGAGCATTTATAGACAGTGTGTGTCAGAAGCGTCGATAATGTAAAAAATATATTCACGCAATAGATTGCCAGGCATGATACATATTTATGTAACTTTATATGTTTTAAATGTGTTTTGTTACAAGAAACTAGCTGATTAACAGATTTACAAGGATGGCTGACATGCCCGTATCGGAAAATTCGCTGCTGAATGATATTCAGGAAGTCAATTTGTCGTACTTGTTACTCGCGCAGCGTCTGCTGCGGGAGAATTTTTCGGCAGGTATGTTCCGTTTGGGCTTCGACACCGATGTGGCAGAGACTTTGTTGCGTCTGTCACCGGCCCAACTGGTCAAACTGGCCAGCTCCAGCTCGTTGATTTGCGGCTTTCGCTTCAACGACTACGACCTGCTCACCACGTTGACGCAGAATGTGCTGGGAGGGGTATTGCAGCAGGCTCACTCCACCATTCTCCTGTCCCAGCGGGCGACGGCAGAACAGGCTGGCTGAGCCAGTCCCGAACTTATTACATCAAGAACTATGGCTATAAAAAGCGTCGCCAAAGAGGCCCAGGAAATTGGGCTTGCTTCCGACATGATTGAGCTGGGGGCGCGCTTGCAGGTTCTGCAAGCAGAAACATCGTTAAGTTACGACCGGCTGGCCCGTTTGTACCGCGAAGTCAAAGGCTGCTCGCCGCCTAAAGGCATGCTGCCTTTTTCGGTTGACTGGTTCATGACCTGGCTGCCCAATATTCATTCCAGTCTGTTCTACAGCATTTACCAGTTCATGGCCTTGCATACGCCTTGCGACAAAAGCCGTGCGCTGGTCGAGGCGTATCGCCTGTATCTGGAGCAGTCTTCGGCAGGTCGTCTGGATGTGGGGCCAGATGAAGAACCGGTGCTGAGCTTCACCCGCGCCTGGATGCTGTTGCGCTTTTTTGATAGTGGCCTGTTGCAGTTGTCCCAATGCGAGCGCTGCAAGGGGGGGTTTGTGGCCCATGCGCACGATCCCGAAGCCGGCTTTATTTGCGCTATTTGTCGCCCGCCTCCGCGAGCTGGCAAGACGCGTGCCAGCAAGGCGCGCAGCACAGCGAAATCGCCTGCCGGCAAAAGTCGAAAATCCAACTCGACCAGAGAGCCGCAAGCCGGGGTCTCGGGGCACGTCGCCGTTCAGGCAGACGTGCCCGTTTAGCAATAGCTTTTGTCGTCAGTATGCAGCAAAGCCGGATGGATGCTGGTTTTTGATGTGGATCTGATACCAATCTGAATGTGTCAAGGCAACCGGAAGCGTTGATCTAGGCTGGAAAAAGGCCGTTAACGTGTCGTTTTAGCCCGGTTGCTTGCCGCCATCATTAGCAGCGTGTATTTGAAGAAGGCGTATCCGTGCTTATTATCCTTGGATATATCATTGTTTTCGTCTCCGTTTTCGGGAGCTTTGTAGGGCTGGGCGGGCATTTGGGTGCGCTCTACCAGCCTTTTGAATTACTGCTGATTGGTGGCGCGGCCCTGGGGGCCTATTTTGCGTCCAACAGTGGCAAGTCCATCAAGCTGCTGGCCAAAGCCTTGCCGATTGCCTTTCGCAGCAGCCCCTACAACAAGCAGTTGTACATGCAGTTGATGGGCATGCTGTCCGTACTGCTGAACAAGGCTCGTCGCGATGGCATGATGTCCATCGAGGCCGATATCGAAAACCCTGAACAAAGTCCCATCTTCGCCGATTACCCCAATGTGGTGAAAGATCCGGCCTTGATGAACTTTGTGTCCGATTACTTGCGTTTGATGATCAGCGGCAATATGAGCTCGTTTGAGATCGAAACCCTGATGGATCAGGATATTGAAACCCACCAGCACGAGCGCAATGTGCCCGCGCGCGCCTTGCGAGAGGTCTCCGATGCCTTGCCCGCCTTCGGGATTGTGGCGGCAGTGCTTGGCGTGGTGAAAGCCCTGGCATCGGTGGATCAGCCGCCTGCTGTGTTGGCCGATCTGATCTCCAAGGCCATGGTCGGGACGTTTCTGGGTATTTTGCTCGCTTATGGTTTTGTGGCTCCTTTGGCCGCGACCATCGAACGCCGCACTTCGGATTCGGTCAAGGTGCTTGAATGCATCAAGGTGACCTTGCTGGCCAACCTGAACGGCTACCCTCCCCAGTTGGCGGTGGAGTTTGGTCGCAAGGTGCTGTTTTCCTCCGATCGCCCTTCGTTCCAGGAACTGGAAGAGCATGTCCGTCAGGCCCGTTCGGGTGGCGGTCGCAAAGCCTAAGCGGATGCGTTCATGAGCAATCACAAGGATCGCGTGGTCATCCGTCGCAAGAAGATGGCCCATGCCGAACACCATGGCGGCAGCTGGAAAATTGCCTATGCCGACTTCATGACGGCGATGATGGCCTTTTTCCTGGTGATGTGGATTCTTTCGCTGGTTCCCAAGCAGGACTTGAAGGAAATCGCCGATTATTTTCGCATGCCCTTGATGGATGCGATCTCCGGCGGTTATCAGGCCGACTATTCACGCAGTGTGATTCCAGGCGGTCAGCCCAGTCTGGTTCCCAACCCCCATTCTGGAGTCAACTCCAGCCAGGCGGCAGACGACCGTCAGGATGTCGAGCGTCTGGAAGATTTGAAGTCCGCTCTGGAGGAGTTGATCCGCATCGATCCGGTCTTGAGCGAGTTTCGTCCGCAATTGCTGCTGGACATGACTCAGGACGGTTTGCGCATTCAGATCATTGACCGCCAAAGCCGCCCCATGTTTTCCACGGGCAGTGCGCATGTGCAGATCTATATGCGGGCGATTTTGCGCTCGCTTAGCGCCCCGCTCAACGAAATGCCCAACCGCATTCTGATTTCCGGTCATACCGATTCGCTGCCTTACGCCAGTGGCGAGCGCCTCTACAGCAACTGGGAACTGTCCGCTGATCGGGCCAATGCGGCTCGCCAGGAGCTGGTGGCCGGCGGTCTGGCCGAGGCCAAGGTCAAGCAGGTGCTGGGTTTGGCCGATACTGTCAGCCTGGTTAAAGATAACCCCGCCGCAGCCGTAAATCGGCGTATCAGCCTGCTCGTGCTCAATAGCCGGGCGGAACGACGCATGGACGAGCAGGCGGCAAGTGGTTCGCAAGAGTTTGATTTGCGCGAAGCCATGCAGGAGACCGACGGGCCAATCAGTATTCATATTCCCGGTTTGCCTGCCATGCCTTCTGCTTTGCCGGTAGTGCCTTAGGACCTGTTTTCAGGCCCGGATGGCCCACGGGTTTGGGCTGTGCTTTTTGTTTTGTTGTTCTAAGCCATAACCAAGAAGGAAGTGTTCATGAGCTCCGGCGTGGATCTGAGTCAGTTTTACGAAACCTTTTTCGATGAAGCCGATGAGTTGCTGGCGGACATGGAGCGCTTGCTGCTGGAGCTGGATCTGGATGAGCCAGATCGTGACCAGCTCAATGCCATCTTTCGGGCCGCGCACTCCATCAAGGGTGGGGCGGGCACGTTTGGCTGTTTCGGTCAGTTGGCTGAGACGACTCATTTACTCGAAAATCTGCTCGATCTGGTCCGTAATGGCGAGATGCAATTGCGCAAGGACATGATTGACCTCTTTCTGGAAACCAAGGACGTGCTAACCGGACAAGTCAATGCCTACCGCGAGGAACAGGAGCCTGACGAGGAAGCCTACACTCGCATCTGCGCGCAGTTAAGGCAACTGGCCCTGGAACAAAAGGGCATTCTGGCAACGGACACGAAAGGCGCAGAAGCGATTTTGCAAGCTGAAGCCGAAGCAGAGCCCGAGCCGGAACCGGCCGCCAATACGGAAGGCTTGCCGCTGTGGGTGTCCATGGGGCCGGTCTCGGATAAGGATGCCGAGGCCTTGCAACAGGAAATGGAGTTGATGGGCACCATCGTCCATCAAACTCGCGAAGGTGATCGCCTGGATATCTGGGTGGAAACCACGGGTTCGGCTGACGATATCCTGGCCGTGTGCTGCTTCATTCTGAATGCCGATCAGGTGTCGGTAAAACCGGCCGCCGCGCCTGGGCAAGCGGTGACGTCTGCGTTCACTGCGGCACCCGCCGTGGTTCCCGCGGCTGCAGTGGTTGTCGAGCCTGCAGCCCCCGCTGTCGCGCCGGCCGCTCCGGCGCCCGCAGCGGCTCCGGTTGCCGCTGAGCCTGAGAAAACGGCAACGACGGTTCCTGCTGCTCCCAAAGCGGCCGACAAACCCGCCAAGGCGGCAGCACCCAAGGAGTCCGGCACCATTCGTGTGGGCGTGGAGAAGGTCGACCAGATCATCAATCTGGTGGGCGAACTGGTCATCACGCAAGCCATGTTGGTGCAGACGGCCTCTACGCTGGACCCGGTGGTGCACGACCGTTTGCTCAACGGTATCGAGCAGCTCGAGCGCAATGCGCGTGATCTGCAAGAGTCGGTCATGTCCATTCGCATGATGCCCATGGACTATGTGTTCAGCCGCTTTCCGCGCGTGGTGCGTGAAAGTGCCGCACGCATGAACAAGAAGATTCGTCTGGTCACCAAGGGGCAGGCCACCGAGCTGGACAAGAGCCTGATCGAACGCATTATCGACCCGCTGACTCACCTGGTGCGCAACAGTATCGACCACGGCATTGAAATGCCCGAGGATCGGCTGGCAGCGGGCAAGGAAGAAGAGGGCGTGCTGACCTTGTCAGCCCAGCATCAGGGTGGCCACATCATTATTGAAGTGGTGGATGATGGTGCCGGCCTGAACCGCGAACGTATTCTGAAGAAAGCCATGTCCTCGGGCCTGCCGGTAACCGAGAGCATGCCGGACGACGAAGTCTGGCAACTGATCTTTGCCCCCGGTTTTTCCACCGCCGACAAGGTTACGGAAATTTCCGGGCGTGGCGTAGGCATGGACGTGGTGCGACGCAATATTCAAAGCATGGGTGGCCATGTGCAGCTGTACTCGCGTGCGGGCAAGGGAACGACCACCCGTATTGTTCTGCCGCTGACGCTGGCGATTCTGGACGGCATGTCGGTACAGGTGGGCAATGAAGTGTTCATCCTGCCGCTGGCTCATGTAACCGAATCCATGCAGCCTACTGAAGAGCAGTTGCGCCGCGTAACCGATACCGATCACGTCATGTTTGTGCGTGGCGAGTATCTGCCCCTGATTTCCTTGCGTGACATCTTCTCGGTTGAGGGGGCCGAGACCGATGTGACGCGCGCGATTGCCGTTATCTTGCAGGCTGAAGACATGCGCTTTGCCTTGCTGGTCGATCACCTGATCGGGCAGCATCAAGTCGTGGTCAAGAACCTGGAAGCCAACTATAGAAAAATTCCGGGTATTTCCGCTGCCACCATTTTGGGCGATGGCAGCGTAGCCCTGATTGTTGATGTTTTTGCCTTGCAACGTCTGGCGCGGGACCCCGCCTCGACGTGGGCCTGATTATTCGGAGATCTTTATGTCCAACGACTTTACTTCCCACTCCGAAGCTGCCGAGGCTGGCGGCAAGGAGTATCTGGTATTTACTCTGGGCGACCAGGAATACGGCATCGATATTCTGAAAGTTCAGGAAATACGCGGCTACGACTCTCAGACCGTAACGCGTATTGCCAACGTGCCCAACTTCATCAAGGGTGTCACCAATCTGCGCGGTGTGATTGTGCCTATCGCCGACTTGCGGGTGCGCTTTAACATGGAGCGGGTGGAGTACGACCACCAGACCGTGGTGGTGATTCTGAATCTGCACGACCGCGTAGCAGGTGTGGTGGTGGATGGGGTCTCGGACGTGCTGGTTTTGCAGTCGTCCCAGATCAGTGCCGCCCCCAGCTTTGGCACAGCTTTCTCGACCGAGTACCTGACCGGGATCGGCACGCTGGGTGAACGCATGCTGATTTTGGTGGATATTGAAAAACTCATGACCAGCGAAGAGATGGCACTGGTCGATAGCGCGGTGGCCTGATCACCCGAGTCTGCAAAGACTTGCAAAGCGGGGCCTGTTGAGCAGGTCCTTCAAGGATTGTTCGGGTCGGGGGAGGCGTCACAAGCGCCTCTGATGTTCTGATCTACTCTAGACAAGGTGCTTGCGATGCTGGATGGATTACGTTTGGCCAATCTGAAGGTGCGGACCAGTCTGATTCTGGTACTGGTGTTTTTTCTGGCAATGCTGGTGGCGGGCGCGGCTTTGGGGATTTTGTCCCTGCGTGCCAATAACGGTGCGCTGCAAAGCATCGTGGTCAACCAGCGGGTAGGCTCGGCCATGTATCAGGCGATCGAGCACTACAAAGAGACCCAAACCCTGATTGGACGAGCGGCCATCAGCTATGTGGTCAGCAACGATCTGCAAAACCAGGACCTGATGGCCGAGTGGAGCGATGCGGCGCCTGAAACCTCAGCGATCAGTTCGGCAACCCGTGATGCGCTGGAGGCGACACGCAAGCAGTTCGAGCGTGCCCAGGAAGCGTTTTTTGAGTATCAGGGCGTGGCCACGCAGCTGGAAGGCACCAATGACTACTATCAGCGTGTAGATGCGGCATTCATGTCGCTGATGCAAGGCGGGGTGCTGCCTTTGATTGCCTATCTGGAGCAGGGCGATATTGCGGGTTTTCGCAGTTATGTCGCCACGACCACCAAGTTCCTGGAAGAAGATCTGTACAGCGCCTTGAACTCCTTGCAAGAGGCTCAGCAGCGCTCGATTGATACCCAGTACCAGAAAGAGAACGAGCAATACAACCTGGTAATCCGTCTGGTCGGACTGGCCATGGTGCTGTGTCTGTTTATTTCCTTGGCGGTGTATGTGTTCTTGAATCGCATGGTGCTGCGTCCCCTGCGTCAGGCTGGGGAACATTTTGACCGGATTGCCAGTGGTGACCTGACCCAGCGTGTAGAGGTCAAGTCCACCAATGAGATCGGCGTGCTCTACGATGCGGTCCGCCGTATGCAAAACAGCCTGCAGTCGATGGTGCAGACCGTGCGCCAGGGGGTGGAGGAGATTACCTTTGGCTCACATGAGATTTATGTGGGCAATACGGATCTGAGCAGTCGCACGGAAGAGCAGGCTGCCTCCTTGCAGGAGACGGCGGCCAGCATGGAGCAGTTGGCCAGTACGGTTCGCCAGAACTCCGATAATGCCCAGCAGGCCGACAAGGTTGCCAAGAACGCATCGGAAGTGGCGCTGCGTGGCGGTCAGGCGGTCTCTACCGTGGTGCAGACCATGGAGGATCTGTCTGCCAGTTCGGGGCAGATCGCGCAGATCGTGAACGTGATTGACGGCATTGCTTTCCAGACCAATATCCTGGCCTTGAACGCTGCCGTGGAAGCAGCGCGCGCCGGCGAGCAGGGCAAGGGTTTTGCCGTGGTGGCCGGGGAAGTGCGTAGCTTGGCGCAGCGCAGTGCGCAGGCCGCCCGCGAGATCAAGGGTTTGATCGAGCAGTCGCTGGCCAAGGTCAAGGAAGGGACCCGTCAGGTGGACGAGGCGGGCAAGGTGGTGATGGAAGTGGTTAGTTCGGTACAGAGCGTGACCACCATCATGGCAGAAATTTCTTCCGCCTCGAACGAGCAGTCCGAGGGGATTGAGCAGGTAAACCGGGCGGTTGCACAAATGGATGTGGTTGTGCAGCAAAACGCGGCTCTGGTGGAGCAGGCGAGCGCAGCGGCCGGGTCTTTGCAGGATCAGGCTACCCGTCTGTCCGATGCGGTGTCGGCGTTCAAGGTGAGCGCGCACGACATTATTGATGATCCGTTTGAGTCGTCCGGACCGGAGCGTTTGCGTTCCACCGAGCGTCTGTCGACGGGGCCTTTTAGCGGGACCTTGGCCAGCCTGTAGCGATATGAGCACATCTGTGGAACCTTTTGTTTATACATTGCCCTCGATCCCGCAAGCCTCGAGGGCCGACTGTGAGCGAGCCGCGCGCTTGCTCAAGTCGTATGCGGGCATCATCTTAGGTACCCACAAAGAAGACATGGTGGCCCGCACGTTGGGCATGCGCAGCCAAGGTGCGGGGTTGCGGGAAGTGCGTCAGTACCTGGACGTTCTGGAGCAGGACACGCATAGCCAGGAATGGCAGGATTTTGTTAACGCTTTCACCATCAATCACACTGCATTTTTTCGCGAGCAGCATCACTTCGATATTCTGGGCAAATTTGTCAGCACACGCGGCAAGCCGCTGGATATCTGGTGCAGTGCGGCCTCGACCGGCGAGGAGGCATATTCGATTGCCATGACTGTGCGCGAGCACTGTCCCTCGCCTGATGTCAACGTGTCCATCCTGGCCAGCGATATTGACTCGGCTGCCCTGGACAAGGCCCGGCAGGGGGTCTACACCCTGGAGCGCATCCAGCCTGTGCCCGATCTCTGGTTGCCCCGCTATTTTCAGCGCGGCGTGGGCGCGCGCAAAGGGCTGGCACGGGTTAAGCCCGTGTTGCGCAACATGGTGGAGTTCGAGGAGTTCAACCTGGTGGGGCCAACCTGGCCCTCGTCCAGTCGTTTTGATGTGATCTTCTGTCGAAACACCATGATTTATTTTGATCGGGATGACCAGACGCGCATTCTGGAGCGATTTGCCGCCGTGACCAAACCGGGCGGCCTGCTGTTTGTCGGGCATTCGGAGAATTTCTCTTACCTGACCAAGGCATTTCGCCTGCTTGGTCAGACGGTATATGTCCGCAATTAGGGCCTGACCGCCTCTTGCCAAGCGCCAGGCTCTGTCGGCGCTTGAAATTGGGATTATGAGTAGCATGAAGAAAATTCGAGTTTTGTGTGTAGACGATTCCGCCCTGGTGCGCAGCCTGATGGTGGAAATTATCAACAGTCATGCGGATATGGAAGTGGTGGCGGTAGCCCCGGACCCGCTGGTGGCGCGCGAGCTGATCAAAGAACACAATCCAGATGTCCTGACGCTGGATGTGGAGATGCCTCGCATGGACGGCCTGGATTTTCTGGAGCGCCTGATGCGCTTGCGTCCGATGCCGGTCGTGATGGTCTCTTCGCTGACCGAGCGCAATTCGGATGTCACCTTGCGTGCACTGGAGCTGGGCGCCGTGGACTTTGTGACCAAGCCCAAGCTGGGCCTGCGCGATGGCCTGCTCGATTACTCGGACCTGATTGCCGACAAGATCCGTGCGGCCTCCATTGCCCGTCCGCGCCGTGCTGTTCCGGCCGTGCTAGGCGCGGCCCCGGCGCGCCGCCTGACGCATAATTTTTCAACGACTGAAAAACTGATCATGATTGGCGCCTCCACGGGTGGCACGGAAGCCATCCGCCAAGTGCTTGAGCCCTTGCCGGCCAATTGTCCGGCCATCATGATTACCCAACATATGCCTGCCGGTTTCACACGCTCGTTTGTGAACCGACTCGATGGCTTGTGCTCCATGCAGGTACATGAGGCTGAGGACGGTCAACGCGTGCTGCCCGGCCATGTGTATCTGGCGCCAGGCGGGGTCGCTCACATGAAGCTGGCCCGTTCAGGGGCCAATTATGTGGTCAAGCTGGTCGATAGTGAACCGGTCAATCGTCATCGGCCTTCAGTCGATGTCCTGTTTCACTCTGCCGCCGAGCTGGCCGGACGCAATGCCGTGGGGGTGATTCTGACCGGCATGGGCAAGGATGGCGCACAAGGCCTGCTGGCCATGAGACAGGCAGGAGCCTTGACCTTTGCCCAGGATGAGGCCACCAGTGTGGTCTTTGGCATGCCGCGTGAAGCCTTGCAAATTGGCGCAACGGATATCGCCTTGCCGTTGGGGCAGATCAGCGAACGAATTCTAGCCAGTGTGGGGGCCTTTGGGCACCGTGTATAAACGGGCCTGAACGCACTGGCATGCTACTCATTTGGAGAATGTAAATGGTACAAAAAAATATAAAGATTCTCGTCGTCGATGACTTTCCTACCATGCGCCGGATCATCAAGAACCTGCTCAAGGATCTGGGATACGAGAATGTGGATGAAGCTGAAGATGGCCAGATGGGCCTGGAGAAATTGCGTAATGGCAATTTTGAGTTTGTGGTCTCGGACTGGAACATGCCCAATCTGGACGGGCTGGAGATGCTCAAACAGATTCGCGCCGATGCCAACCTGGCTTCGTTGCCGGTGCTCATGGTGACGGCTGAAGCCAAGAAAGAAAACATTATTGCCGCCGCCCAGGCAGGGGCCAATGGCTATGTGGTCAAACCCTTTACCGCCGCAACGCTGGAAGAGAAGCTGAACAAGATCTTCGAGAAAATGGGCGGTTAATACGGAGTACGTCATGGACCCACAGCAAACACCGACTCATCCTGATTCCCAAAGCGTACCGGTTGATCTGGTCTACCGCATCGCCAATCTGACCCGCCTGCTGCGGGAAAGCATGCGCGAACTGGGTCTGGATCAAGCCATCAAAGATGCCGCGCACGCGATTCCGGATGCCCGCGATCGTCTGCACTATGTGGCTCGCATGACCGAGCAAGCCGCCAACCGGGTGCTCAATGCTGCCGAGCAGGTGCGTCCTTTGCAAGAGTCTTTGCAAGCCGACGCCCAGGCGCTCGATGTGGAATGGGAGCAATGGTTTGAGCAGCCCCTGGACCAGGATCAGGCCCGCGAGCTGGTCAAGCGCACGCGTGGCTTTTTGCGCGATGTGCCCGTCAAGGCCCAGCAGACCCAGGACAACCTGCTGGAGATCATCATGGCCCAGGATTTTCAGGATCTGACCGGGCAGGTGATCACGCGCATGCTGGGCGTGGTCGGCACCATCGAGACCGAGCTGGTCCAGGTGCTGGTCGACAATGTGCCCACGGAAAAACGCGAAGAAACTCAAAGCCTTATCAATGGTCCAGTGGTCTCGCCGGTGGCCTCGGAAGTGGTCACCAGCCAGGATCAGGTGGACGATTTGCTGGCCAATCTGGGCTTTTGAACCTGTCCCTTCGAGACGGCTTGTGTCGACATTAAAAAGGCGCTGCGCACTGCAGCGCCTTTTTGCTTGTGGGGAACAGCCTGCTTTTATCGGGCTTTCTCCGCGCTATCAGAGCGGCGGTGCTCTTTTAGAATGACCCCGCGACCTGTAGTGCGAGCGCGACATTTGTGCTGGGCGCCTGATTCATTCCTTCAATTCCTGCGTCTTGGCAGTCCATGGCAGAAGACAGCGATCTCGAAAAAACAGAACCGGCCTCGCCCCGGCGCCTGGAAAAGGCGCGGGAAGAAGGGCAGGTGGCCCGTTCCAGAGAGCTGACCACGTTTTTGATGCTGCTGGCCGGCATTGGTGGAATCTGGGTTGGGGCTGCGTATCTGTATGAAACCTTCGGCGGTATCGTGCGGCGCAGCGTCTGGTTCGATCCCCGTGTCGCCCATGACCCCAATGCCATGGTGGTCCAGGCGGCGGGGCTGGCTGGCGAAGCACTCAAGGGGCTGGCGCCCTTGTTTGCACTGCTGGTGCTTGTCGCGATACTGGCCTCCATTGCACTGGGTGGGATGAGTTTTAGCGGCAAGGCGCTGCAACCCAAGTTCGAGCGCATGAATCCGGCCAAGGGCATCAAGCGCATGTTTTCCATGCAAACGGTGATTGAACTGATCAAGACCCTGGCCAAAGCGGGTCTGGTCGGCTCCGTGGCGGTCTATGTCATTTGGACCGAGCGCGAGCAGATGACAGCACTGATGTATGTGCATCCCACAGCGGCCATCGCCACGGGAATGACCTTGATCATCAAGTGTTGCGCCCTGATTGCCGCCAGCCTGCTGGTGATTGTGTTGATTGACGCGCCCTGGCAGCTGTGGAGCTTTTATAAGAAGCTGCGCATGTCGCGTCAGGACGTAAAGGAAGAACATAAGGAAAGTGAGGGCGATCCGCATGTCAAAGGGCGCATCCGGCAGCAGCAGCGGTCCATGGCGCGTTCGCGCATGATGTCCCAGGTGCCGGGCGCCGATGTGGTGGTCACCAACCCCACGCATTATGCGGTCGCGCTGAAGTACCAGGATGGCAAAGGTGGCGCGCCACGCGTGGTGGCCAAAGGAACGGGCCTGATCGCCGCCAAGATTCGCGGGCTGGCGGCAGAGCATAAGGTGGCGATGCTGGAAGCACCCGCGCTGGCGCGAGCCTTGTATTTCAATGTTGAGCTGGAGCGTGAGATTCCTGTGGACCTGTACTCGGCGGTGGCCGAGGTGCTGGCCTGGGTCTATCAGCTTCGTAACTGGAACAAGGGGCAGGGCGAACGTCCGATCATGCCCACCCGACTGAACGTGCCCACGGGCATGGATGAAGGTCCACTGCGTTCGCGCAAACATTAAAAGCAATGAACAATTTTTTTGCCTTACTGAAACAAAACGGGGGACAACACGCCCGGCTTCTCGCCGGCCCGGTGCTGATTCTCATGGTGATGGCCATGATGATTTTGCCCTTGCCGCCGTTTCTGCTGGACCTGCTGTTTACCTTTAATATCGCCCTGGCCGTCATGATTTTGCTGGTGGCCATGTTCACCAAAAAGCCCTTGGATTTTGCGGCTTTTCCGGCGGTGCTGCTGTTTGCCACCTTGTTGCGTCTGGCCCTGAACGTGGCCTCCACGCGGGTGGTGCTGATGAACGGTCATAAAGGACCGGATGCGGCGGGGCAGGTGATTGAGGCCTTTGGTCACTTTCTGGTCGGCGGCAATTTTGCCGTGGGTCTGATCGTGTTCGTGATTCTGGTCATCATCAACTTTGTGGTGATTACCAAGGGTGCGGGCCGTATTGCCGAAGTGGGAGCCCGCTTTACCCTCGATGCCCTGCCGGGCAAGCAAATGGCCATTGATGCGGATCTGAATGCCGGTCTGATTGGCGAGGAAGATGCGCGACGTCGCCGGGCGGAAGTCTCGCAGGAGGCCGAGTTCTACGGTTCCATGGACGGTGCGAGCAAGTTTGTGCGCGGTGATGCGGTGGCCGGTCTGCTGATCATGGTCATCAACGTCATCGGCGGTCTGATTATCGGCGTGCTGCAGCACGGCCTGTCTTTCTCGGAAGCCGGCCATGTGTATACCTTGCTCACCATTGGTGACGGGCTGGTCGCGCAGATTCCCGCCCTGATTATCTCCACAGCGGCCGGGGTCGTGGTCTCGCGGGTGGCCACTGATGAGGATGTGGGCCAGCAGATGGTCAACCAGCTTTTCCGCAATCCCATGGTGCTGTATATCACTGCCGGGATTCTGGGCTTGATGGGTTTGATTCCCGGCATGCCCAATCTGGTGTTTCTGTTGTTGGCGGCCATTCTGGGAGCGGGGGCCTGGCTGATGCAGAAACATCAGGCAGAACAGGCACAGCAGACCAGTGAACCCAATGATGAGGTCTTGGCGGCAGCCGATTCAGCGGCCAGCGAAGCCAGCTGGAATGATGTGTCCATGGTCGACCCCTTGGGGCTGGAAGTGGGCTATCGCCTGATCTCGCTGGTGGACCACGCTCAAAATGGCGAGTTGCTGCACCGTATCCGCAGTTTGCGTAAGAAGTTTGCGCAGGAAGTGGGCTTTTTGCCGCCCGTCGTTCATATCCGGGACAACCTCGAACTCAAGCCCAATGATTACCGCATTTTGTTGGCCGGTGTGGAGATCGGGCGCGGTACCGCCACGCCGGGGCAGTGGCTGGCCATCGATCCTGGCGGTGTCACCATGAAGCTGCCGGGCACCCCGACCAGCGATCCGGCCTTTGGTCTGCCCGCTGTGTGGGTTGACGTGAGTATGCGTGAACAGGCCCAGATTGCGGGCTATACCGTGGTCGATGCCAGCACGGTGATTGCCACGCACATCAATCATTTACTGCATCGCCACGGGGCTGAATTGCTGGGCCGTCAGGAAGTGCAGCAACTGCTCGACCATGTGGGGCGCGAGGCTCCCAAGCTGGTCGAGGATTTTGTGCCCCAGACCCTGTCTCTTAGCCTTTTGCTCAAGGTCTTGCGAGGTCTGCTGGCGGAAGATGTGCCGATTCGCGATATGCGCAGCATTGTGGAGACCTTGGCCGAACATGCGCCGCGCATTCTGGCTCCCGGTGCCGTCCAGCCCGGGCAAGAGGCAGGCGAGCTTCTGGCCGTTTTGCGGGTGGCACTGGGCCGGGCCATCGTACAACAGTGGTTCCCCGGCGAGGGCGAACTGCGCGTGATTGGCTTGGATGCGCGTCTGGAGCGTGTCATGACGCAGGCCTTGACCAGCAGCGGCGCTCTGGAGCCCGGTCTGGCCGAGTCGGTGCTGACCGATACCATGCGGGCCGCCCAGTTCCAGGAAGAGCATGGCGACCCACCCGTGCTGGTTGTGCCGCCCATTTTGCGGGCGACCCTGTCTCGTTTCCTGCGTCACCACATTCCCCAGTTGGGTGTCTTGTCTAACGCTGAAATTCCTGAAGAACGCATTCTTCGGGTCACCACCATTATTGGTCAGTCTGAATGAATATAAGTCGCTTTTTTGGCAGTACCAGTCGTGAGGCCATGCGTCAGGTGCGCCTTGCTTTAGGCCCGGATGCATTGATTGTGTCCAACCGTCGAGTCAATGGCGGGGTGGAAATTCTGGCCACGGATTCCAGCTCGGTTCCCGGTGCTACGGCCGAGCGTGCGCCCATGCCCACGGGCACAGCGCATCAGGCAGCGGGCATACGTCAGCAGGACATGGCTGCGCCACCGGCTGCCGACAATGTGATGGGGGCAATCGGTGCGTTGCGCGGTGCCTTGGAAGGCCGGATGGATGATCTGGTCTGGAGCCATCAGATGCGCCGCTCTCCGGTTGCGGTCAATCTGTTCCAGAGCCTGTTGTCGCAGGGTTTTAGCACCGCGTTATTGCGTGCGCTGCTCAAGCGCCTGCCGCCCGAGCTGGGCGCGCGTGCTGCCTTGCAGTGGGTGCGTACCGAACTGGAAACCCATTTGCCCGTGTTGCGGGCTGAGGATTCCCTGTGGCAGCCGGGGCTGGCCCTGGCGCTGGTCGGTCCTACGGGGGTGGGCAAGACCACCACGCTGGCAAAGCTGGCGGCCCGCGCCGTACGTCGTTTCGGCCCGGATAAAGTGGTTTTGCTGACCACGGACACCTATCGGATTGGTGCTCATGAACAATTAAAGATTTATGGCGACCTCATGCGAGTGGCCGTACATATTGTTCAGGATGTGGCGCAGTTGCGCAGCGTGATGCTGGGCGTGCGGCCCGATCAGGTGATCCTGATCGACAATATGGGGATCAGCCAGCGGGATCGCTATGTGCGCGAACAGGCCGCTTTGCTGGCAGGTGCCGGTCGCCGCGTACAGCGCCTGCTGGTGCTTAACGCCGCCAGCCAGGGGGATACCTTGGATGAGGTGGCCCGCAGCTATACCCAGGACGGCGGCACGCCGTTGAACGGCTGCATCATCTCCAAAGTGGATGAGGCCATCAAGCTGGGTGCTCCCCTGGATACAGCCATTCGTTTCAAATTGCCAATCCATTATGTGTCCAACGGCCAGAAAGTGCCCGAGGACTTGCGCTTTATGAGTGCGGGTGAACTGGTCGATTCTGCCTTGCAGGTTCGCGAGAGTCAGCGCCCTCTGTATGCGGCCAGCTCTGGCGACCTGGCCGCCTTGCTGGAAAGTGGCGGGCAGTCCGCTCAGGAGCATCAGGCCGAGGAAGAGCGCCGGGCGCGTGTCTTGCCGCGTCTTTTGTCTGCTGCCTCGGCGGGTGGCCCCGTCGGCTTGGAGCAGGCACGGCGTGCCGCCGCTGATCTGGACGAGCGATTGGCCTGCGCCGAAGCTTATGACTTTTGGCGTGACTTGCACGCCCCTCATGCTGCTGTGCAGGATGGGGCGGCTGCACAACGAGCCGAAGGCTTGATGCGCGCCGCGTGTCAGGAAGTGAGCGAATGCGATGTGTCTCGTTTGCTGGTGATCCACGCAGATCATCAGCCTGCAGGCAGTCAGGAGCAGTGTTCGTTCAGTTTCCTGTTCAGCCCCAAAGGTCAGGCTCTCAGCGTTCCCTACTATCAGCGTCAGACACCGTCACAGTGGTCGGATGTACGTGGGGTGCGCAGCATGGAACGGCCCAGTCCCACACAAGCGCTTAACCAGGCCATGCAGGTTTTGAACACCCAGGCCCAGCCGGTGAATCTGCTGCATATTTTTGAAGGCGGATCGCCCACCATGTGGCGTCAGTGGGCCGACATGCCTGCAGACTGGCTGGCGCTGATCCCCGGCGCGACCTCCCTGTGGCACAAGGACGGTAAAACCACGCCGAATGCCCTGAGCAAACCGTTGGCCTTTCATGCCATTCCCGATCTGGCTGCTCGCCTGCACCTTGAAACACTGGGCCGGGTCAGGCTCAGTGAAATCGCGCTGTGGTATGCCGTTGAGCCGGTGCAGTTGCGCCAGCGTCAGGGCGAGCCTGTTCATCTGGATCTGATTGTGCTGCGTACCGTACGTCGGCATGATGGCAAGGTGTTGAAGACCCGTTTTGCGCTCATGCATCAACATGCAGGTGCCGAGCCGATCGCTCCGGCCAGTCTAGCCTGCTACATGATGCTGCGTAGCGAAGTGCAGGAAATGGCACGCTTGTTCAACACCGTGCGCGGCATTTTGCCAGCCAGCCACTCTGAGTTTGAAGAAGAACTTCATCTGCTGGCAGCCGCCCAGTTAACGCTGGCCTGCTGGGACTTGCTGCAGGCCCCCGACAACCGTGGTGTGCGGCAACTGAGTGCCCGCCTGCTGGGCAAACCGGGGCTGAAGTCCAGTCAGTCGGTCGATGCGCTGGTGAAGATGCTGGTGTTGAAAGAAGCGATGAGTTAAGTCCAGCCGTCCAGCCCTGTGTAAAAGCCTGCCAAACGGCAGGCTTTTTTTATGTTTAGCGTCGTCGCAGATGGCCGGGCGCTCAGTGAGATGCGTTGTGATGATGCTCGGGCAGCTCGTTGCGCCGCCAGAGCGCATGATGCATGAGCAGTTCCTGCCTTGTGCAGGAAGCGCTGGCACACTGTAACTTGTCTTGGGGGGAGGTGGAGTTTGCCCTGACCGGACGTTCGCAGGCTGTCAGGGCGAGGTGTCAGACTTTCAGACTTAAAGAGGACTGCGTATTTTGCGTCTTGCCCGACGCATCGTAGAACGTATTGCGGCCCGTGAAGGCTTCTAGCGCATCCAGGTTTTGCTGGGTGTCGGCCAGAAAAGTATCAACCAAAATGCGATTGTTGTCGCTGGCGTTGCGCACTTTTTGGCTCAGCTCGATCAGTTGCTCCAGCTCGTGCTCCAGCTCATCCTGTTCGGCAGCGTAGCGCAGGCCCTGATTGCTGTTTTCCAGTCCGCGTGCTTGCAGCAGTTGGGCGCGGGTCTGCTCCAGTTGCTCAATGCGTTCGAGCACCTGGTACTTGCTCAGGGTGATCTGGGCCAGTTCCTGAGGCTCAAAGCGACGCAGCAGCAAGGTATTTTCTTCGACCAGCAACTGCTCGAAATCCAGCAGGGCTTGGTGTTGATCGGCAAGGCAGGTTTGCAAAGGCATGGCCGTTTGGGGTGAGTTACTTGAGAAGATCGCGCACGGAGGCGATCAGGGAGTCGGCAATCCGGCTGGTGTCAATTTTGAGCTCGCCGGCGGCAATAGCCTGGCGCAAGGCCTCGACTTTTTTCATGTCCACATCGGCGCTGCTGTCTTGCAGCGAATTGAGCTGGCGGGCTGCGGCGCTGAAATCCACTTCGTTGGTGCTGGTGCTGTTGTATGCCTGGCGTGCACGACTGGGAGCCGTGCTGCGTTCTGCGGCAGAGGTTTCAGCAAGAGGTGTCTTGAGGGAGGAGGGGCTGATCTTCACGTTTTTCTCCGTGCGGCCTGTTCTTTGCGTTGATCTTGTAACGGCGCTCTGGACGCAAACTTTAGCATGCTCATCGGATTTCGTTCAGAGAATGACCTGGACCGTGGAGGCATCCAGGACAGTGGCCGAAATGATTTGCCCTGAACTGGCCTTGATCTGAATTTGGGTGCCCGGTGCTCCGCTTTGCAGAGCCTGACCCTCTCCACTGGCGACAAAGCCCATGCCGCGTGCAATGGTGCGAACCATTTGGCCGCGTGTTACCGATTGTGGATCGCGTAGCGCCGAGGCTCGTATCGCATTGCCCAACGGGATGCGCTGGCTGGCGACATAGCCGATGATCCGCTCCGGATCAATGACCACGCCATTGGCCAGCGCCAGCAAGTCCCCCTCGCGCTCGACCAGATCATCTTGCTGAATGGTCTCGCCTGGGTTGATACGCCGGCTGCTCACGTAATAGCTGCCCTGGATCGATAGCGTAGCGCCTATCGACGTGCTCCAGCTGTGCGGGCTCAGGCAGCGCACGCCCACGCTCATGCGCGAGCGCAGGCGTTGGCCGCTGGGCAGGAAGATCTGGTTTTGGGCGCAGGCCGGCATAGTGTCAAGGCGCGAGGTATCCAGCGTGATCGTGGCGACACCAGGATACATCTGCGCCTGTTTATGTAAAAACTCCTGCGCCTGCTCCTGCATGGCTTGCACACTGACTACGTTGGCTGGCTCCTGGGCGCGCGCAGTCACGCTCGCCCCCAGGGCGAACAGACATACGCAAAGCAGGAGTCTATACAAGGTCATGGCTGAATTTTACGGGCTCAGCCGCCGGGTCAAGAGCTGAACTGGCCGATAAATTGCGTTTTGTTCCCGGGTTTGTGATGCCGTGCCTCTGGCTACCATTCTGTCATGTCGGTGAAAAGGCGTGCGCGCGTTCACTGTATTTTGAACTTGAACACAGAATATTGGCTTGACTCCATGATTGATCGCATCGGTGAGCACCTGAAGTTTTACCAGACGGCACTGGCTGTGCGCCAACAGCGCCAAGAGGTTCTGGCCTCCAATATTGCCAACGCCGACACGCCCAACTACAAGGCACGGGATATGGACTTTACGGCCACCCTGAAAGCTGCTTTAGGGGGGCAGGGCCAGATGGCATTGCCCAATACCAGCCTGTCCCTGACATCGGTCCGTCACATACCCGCCCAGGCCAGCCGTCCGCCCAGCACGGACGAGCTGCTCTACCGCGTCCCCGTACAACCATCTTTGGATGGCAATACGGTTGAGATGGACGTCGAGCGCATGCAGTTTGCCGATAACACCTTGCACTATCAAAGCACCATCAACCTGGCGTCCCAGCGTTTGAAAGGCTTGATGGCAGCCTTGCAACAGTAATAGCGAGTCTTCATGTCCAGTTTCAGTATTTTCCAGATTGCCGGCTCTGCCCTGACAGCGCAGTCCCAACGCATGAACGTGTCGGCCAGCAACCTGGCTAACGCCGACAGCGTGGTCGGGCCCGATGGTCAGCCATACAAGGCTCGCCAGGTCGTGTTTCAGATGACTCCGCAGGGCAACAGTCCTGTCGGTGGCGTGCAGGTGCTGGGGGTGCAGGAAAGCAATGCGCCGGGTCGATTGCAGTACGACCCCGGCAATCCCTATGCCGATGCCCAAGGTTATGTGACCTTGCCCAATGTGGATGTGGTGGCCGAGACCGTCAATATGCTGGCCGCGTCGCGCTCCTATCAGGCCAATGTAGAGGTGGTGAACACCTCCAAAAACCTGATGTTGCGCACCCTGACCATTGGCCAGTAAACCGGTTTACGCAAAGAGAGAGCATGAGCACAGTCACCAACGATCGCAGTGCCCTGGACCCCACCGCCGGGGCGATGGCCGGGATAGATGCCCGTAACAAAAGCGCCATGGCCGAAACGGAAGACCGTTTCCTGACCATGCTGATTACACAGCTGCGCAATCAGGACCCACTTAACCCCATGGACAATGCCCAGGTCACCAGCCAGATGGCACAAATGTCCACGGTGGCCGGGATTCAGCAATTGAACAATACCTTGCTGGCCGTGGCCGGACAGATGGATGTCAGCCAGTCCATGCAGGCTGCCAACCTGATTGGCAAGCAGGTGCTGGTGCCAGGTGCGAAAGTGTCCCTGGGCACGAGTCCGGACGGCGAGAAAGTTGCCATGCCTTTTGGGATTGACCTGGTCAGTGGCAGCAGTACCACCTTGGTGCATATCAAAGACAGCAGTGGCAAGGTGGTGCGCGAGTACGAGCTGGGGCCCAAAGAGGCCGGGGTGTATTCGCTGAGCTGGGATGGCCTGGACAACCAGGGCTCCCCGCTGGCCGACGGTTCCTACACCGTCAGTGTGTTGGCCAGCAATGATGGCACGGCTGTGACAGCCAGCCCATTGACGCACGGCAAGGTCGATAGTGTGGCTTATACCTCCAGCGGCCTGATGCTGGATCTGGGTCTGGCAGGTTCATTCTCCCTGCTGGATATACGCAAAATTATGTAAGCGTTGCTGGCCTCTTGAGCGCGCTGGGCCAACACGACATTAAAAGGAAATTTCATGAGCTTCGGACAAGGATTGAGCGGCCTGAACGCCGCCTCCCAGAACCTGGATTCTATCGGTAACAATATCGCCAACTCGGGAACGGTTGGCTATAAAGCGTCGAGTGTGCAGTTCGCGGACGTTTACGCGAACTCGCGCGTCGGTCTGGGCGTGCAAGTATCGCGCGTCAGCCAGCGCTTTTCGGTGGGTAACATCAGCTCCTCGGGCAATATGTTTGACATGGCCATTGACGGGGCCAATGGCCTGTTCCGTCTGGAGCAAAGCAACGGTGCCGTGCTGTTTTCGCGCAATGGCCAGTTCTATCCCGACAAGGCAGGCTATTTGGTGAATGCCCAGGGCCACTACCTGACTGGCTATGGCGTGGGCAGCAGCCAGCTTGAGCGCTTGCAGGTGCCATCGGCAAACGTGCCGCCCAAAGCCACGACGTCCCTGGATTTCAAGCCCAACCTGCCCGGTGGTGCCGAAGCAATTCCAGCCCAGGATGCCAATGGCAATCCCATCAATATCTTTGACCCCAAAGACAGCACCACCTACAGCGAATCGTTTAGCTACTCCGTTTACGACTCTCTGGGCAACAGTCACGAAATCTCTCAGTACTTTGTCAAGCGGCCTGCCAATGCGGGCGGTGAAAGTGTATGGGACGTGTACTACATGGAAGGCAGCACGCCTTTGTCGCCCGCCAAAGCGACACTGACTTTTAACGGTGCCGGGGTGCTGACCAGCCCGACCCCTGCAACGGTCAACCTGACCTTGGCCAACCCCGGCGGCAATGCCTCCCCGGCCGACGACCTGGTCTTTGATGTGCGCTATACCGGCACGACCCAGTTCGGTGGCGAGTTTGCCAAAGGCAAGCCTTACCAGGATGGCTACGCCACCGGTGAATACGCTGGCATGAACATCGACAAGGACGGCACCATGGTGGCGTCCTACACCAACGGCGTCACTCAACGTCTGGGTTCGCTGGTTCTGGCCGACTTTAGCAACTTGCAAGGCCTTAGCCCCGTGGGCGGCAACGCCTGGGCAGAGACCGGCGCGTCGGGTCAACCCATTCTAGGCCGTCCTGGCGAGAACGGGCTGGCCACGATCAAGGGTCAGGCCGTGGAAGACTCCAATGTGGACATGGGTCAGGAACTGGTCAATATGATCATTGCCCAGCGCACCTATCAGGCCAATGCCCAGACCATCAAGACACAGGATCAGGTTCTGCAAACCCTGGTCAACCTGCGTTAAGAGCTGTCATGGATCGCCTGATTTATACCGCCATGAATGGCGCTCAGCGCACGCTGGAGCAGCAAGACGTCATCACCAACAATCTGGCCAATGTGAACACGTCCGGTTTTCGCGAACAGCTCGCGTATTACCGCTCGGTGCCCGTTACCAGTGAGGACGGTGCGCAGACCCGTGTGGGCACCGCCACGGTGACGCCGGGCAGTCGTTTTCAACCGGGCACAATGGCCGAAACCGGTAATGCACTGGATGTGGCCATTGCAGGTCAGGGCTGGTTTGCCGTTCGTGCGCTTGATGGCCAGGAGGCCTATACCCGGGCAGGCGATCTGGTCGTCAATGCCCAGAACCAGTTGGTGACGCAGTCCGGTTTGCCCGTGCTGAGCGCCGACGGTCAGGCGATCGAGATTCCCGATCGGGGAACCGTCACCTTTTCCAGTGACGGTCAGTTGACTGCCCTGGGAGCTGGCGACAATCCGCGCGACATTCAGGTGATGGGGCAGTTGAAAATGGTCAACCCACCCGCCGCCGACCTGTTGCGGGGCCAGGATGGTTTGTTTCGTATGAGCAGCGGTGCACCGGCTCCCGCGGACCCGTCGGTGCGGATGGTGTCGGGCTTTATTGAAAAAAGCAACGTGAACCCGGCTGAAGCGATGGTGGCCATGATTGCCAATGCTCGTCGTTTTGAGACCCAGATGAAGGTCATCCAGGACGCCGGCGTACGCGAGGACCGGGCCAACTCTCTACTTTCATTTAATGGCTAAGCCTCGCGCATGACGCGAGCGCTAGCTTCAAGGATTACACACACATGATTCGCTCTCTGTGGATTGCCAAGACCGGTCTGGAAGCCCAGCAGACCAATATGGATGTCATTTCCAATAACTTGGCCAACGTCAATACCACCGGTTTCAAACGTACCCGTGCGGTGTTTGAAGACCTGATGTACCAAACCCTTCGTCAGCCTGGTGCTCAGGTCGGCGCTGCCAACCAGTTGCCTACGGGTCTGCAGATCGGGACGGGCGTGCGCACGGTGGCCACGGAGCGTATCCATAGTCAGGGCGATATGAAGCACACCGGCCACAATATGGACATCGCCATTCAGGGCAGTGGGTTTTTGCAAGTGGAAATGCCGGATGGCACCTTCGCCTATACGCGTGACGGCAGTTTGCAACGCGATCAGAATGGTCAGCTGGTGACAGCCGGCGGCTACCCCATTCAGCCTCCCATCAATATCCCGGATAACGCCCTGGAACTGACCATTGGGCGCGACGGGACCGTGTCGGTTACTCAGCCCGGTGCCGCGGGCGCCAGTGTGGAGGTGGGGCAACTGCAACTGAGCACCTTCGTCAACCCGGCCGGTTTGCAAAGCATGGGCGAGAACTTGTACATCGAAACCGATGCGTCGGGGGCCGCAAACTTTCTGCAGCCAGGTATGGATGGCGCAGGGCTGGTCATGCACAAGTACAACGAAACGTCCAACGTCAACGTGGCCGAGGAGCTGGTCAATATGATCAGTGCCCAGCGTGCCTACGAAATCAATAGCAAGGCCGTGTCCACCGCTGACCAGATGCTGGCTCGTCTGACGCAGCTGTAAACCTGAAGAGATCGTGACAATGTTCCAAGCTCTGTTGAGCCGTCTTGCCCTGTGTGCGCTGCTTGTCTTGTCCGGTTGCGCGCTGGTGCCCCCTGAAGATGTGGTCACCGGCCCCTTGACCGCGGCTCCGCCTCCCGCCATTCCTGCGGCTGTGGTGGCAAATGGCTCCATCTACCAGCCCTCGGCGTATGGCAACTATCCGCTGTTTGAGGACAGACGGCCCCGCAATGTGGGCGATATTGTCACCATCATGATTCAGGAGCGCACCAACGCTGCCAAGAATGTGTCGACCAACACGGACCGGACCGGTAGCGGCGGCTTGGACTTTACGGGTGTCCCGGCTTTCCTGCCCAATGAAATAGGCAGCAAGCAGAACTTTGAGGTGTCCGGCTCGAACAAGGCACAAGGCAAGGGCTCCAGCCGCGCCGACAATACGTTCAGCGGCACCTTGACCACGACGGTGGTGGGCGTGCTGCCCAACGGCAACCTGCAGGTCGCCGGGGAGAAGCAGATCGCCATCAACCGGGGCAGTGAACACATCCGCTTTTCCGGCGTTGTGGACCCGCGCTCCATTACCGGCAGCAATACGGTGTCGTCCACGCAGGTGGCCGATGCCCGTATCGAGTTTCGTAGCAAAGGGGTGATGGACGAAGTCCAGACCATGGGTTGGCTACAGCGTTTTTTCCTGAATATTTCCCCGTTCTGAGCCTTTTGCTTGCTATGGCATTTTCCATGAGTCGTACTCCTTTCTCTTCTTACCGCGACATGCTGCGGGCAGCCATGCTGGCAGCAGGCCTGTTGCTGGCTCCGCTCAGTCAGGCCGAGCGAATCAAGGATCTGGCGTCCATCCAGGGGGTGCGCGACAATCCGCTGATCGGTTACGGTCTGGTGGTGGGTCTGGACGGCAGTGGCGACCAGGTTCGCCAAGCGCCGTTTACGCAGCAAAGTCTGACCAATATGCTGTCGCAACTGGGGGTGACTATTCCCCAGGGCAGCAAT
The DNA here is from genome assembly GCF_047716895.1 of Alcaligenes sp. SJTW-7. NCBI lineage: Bacteria > Pseudomonadati > Pseudomonadota > Betaproteobacteria > Burkholderiales > Alcaligenaceae > Alcaligenes > Alcaligenes sp. SJTW-7. The sequence continues at coordinate 1,307,596 of NZ_CP136682.1, forward strand.
ATGCAGCTCAAGAACGTGGCGGCTGTGATGGTGACAGCCCGCCTGCCCGCCTTTGCCCGTCCTGGCCAGTCTGTGGACGTGGTGGTGTCCTCCATGGGGAACGCCAAGAGTCTGCGCGGCGGCACCTTGCTGATGACGCCCTTGAAAGGTGCGAACGGTCAGGTGTACGCGATCGCACAGGGTAACTTGCTGGTAGGCGGCGCCGGTGCCGAAGCCGGCGGTTCCAGTGTCCAGGTCAACCAGTTAAATGGCGGCACGATTCCTGGCGGTGCCACGGTCGAGCAAAGCGTGCCCACAACGTATGCGCGGGACGGGGTGATCAATCTGGAGATGAACACCTCGGACTTTGGGACCGCCCAGAACGTGGTGGCTGCCCTGAACAAACAGTTCGGTCCGTCCACGGCCACGGCGCTGGATGGGCGCCTGATTCAGGTACGGGGTCCATTGGACCCCCAGGCCCAGACTGCTTTTATTTCCCATGTGGAAAACCTGCAAGTAAATCTGCCGCCAGCGCGCGCACGGGTGGTTATCAATGCGCGTACGGGTTCGGTGGTCATGAATCGTACCGTCACCATTGATGAGGCCGCGATTGCCTATGGCAACTTGTCGGTGGTCATCAGCCGTCAACCGCAGGTCAGCCAGCCCGATACCCCGTTCGGTGGCGGCCAGACGGTCGTGGCTGACAGCACGCAGATTGAAATGCGCAGTGACAGTGGTTCGCTGCAACGCGTAAAGACCAGTGCCAATCTGGCCGATGTGGTGCGGGCGCTCAATGCCTTGGGCGCTACCCCTCAAGATTTGTTGTCCATTTTGCAGAACCTGAAAAGCGCGGGCGCTTTGCGGGCAGATCTGGAGATCATCTAATGACGGTGCAGTACTTTCCTCGTCCAGGAACGGGAACGCAGGTTTCAATTTTTGACCCGCAACAGTTGGCTCAGCTGCGTCGGCAAGCCGGGCAGGACGATCAGAATCAAGCGACTCAACTGCAAGTGGCCCGTCAGTTCGAGTCCCTGTTTATCCAGAATATTTTGAAGCAGGCGCGAGCCGCCAATCCTGAAGGCGGCATGTTTGATACCCAGTCCGTGCGCATGGCGCAAAGCCTGGGCGATGAGCAGTTGGCCCTGCAGTTGGCTGACCCGGGCATCGGATTGGCCAAGGCCTTGCAGGCTCAGATGAGCGGGCAAGACAGCGAGCCCTTTGGCGCTGCGTCCTATGACCCGGAAACCGCGTCTTCGCGTCGTGCGGATTTGCGCTCGCGCATGCCCAATGACCGCTCCATTGATGCGGCCTCCATTGCCGAACTGATCGACAAGCTCAGCAATAACAGCACGGTGCAGCGCTTGTACTCTTCGATTCAGGGGGCGCCCAACCACATCCGTCAGTTTGTAGACCGCATGAATACCGCAGCCAAAGTGGCCGCAGAAGACAGTGGTGTCCCCGCCAAGCTGATCCTGAGTCAGGCGGCCTTGGAGTCGGGCTGGGGCAAACGTGAAATCATGCATGCCGACGGTTCCACCAGCCACAATTTGTTTGGGATCAAGGCCACCCCCTCCTGGAAAGGAAAAACGGTAGAGGTCATGACCACCGAATACCAAAACGGTGTGGCCCGGAAGATGACGCAAACCTTTCGTGCCTATGACTCTTATGCCGAGTCCTTTGCCGACTACGCGCGTCTGATCGGCAATAACAAGCGCTATGAAAGCGTCAAGCACGCCGCAACGCCGCAAGAGGCTGCGCAGCGTATTCAGGATGCAGGCTACGCCACGGATCCTTCTTACGCCAAAAAACTGATTGCCATCATGGCCTACTTTGATGGTGGCAAGTCTTAATTATTGTTACAGGTCTAAATAATGCACCAAGGTGGTCGTTAAAAAGCAGCATGTTCATTTTTCGCCTTGGACACAACGGGCCGGGCAGGACAGAAAGGATTTGATATGAATCTCGCCAACCTTGGTATTACCGGCTTGTATGCCGCTCAAAAGCGCATGCAGGTGACGGGCCACAATATTAATAATATCGATACCCCTGGCTATAACCGCCAATCGGTTCTGGTTGAGACGGCTGGTTCGGTAGGAGGCAGTGCCGGTTATTACGGCCGCGGTGTGCAGGTCGTGACGGTGCAGCGCTCCTACGACAATTTTCTGTATCAACAGCTGGTGCGTTCCCAGACCGCCGGAGCGGCTCTGGTCAGCTACGGCACCGAAATTGCCCAGCTGGACAATTTGTTCTCGGATCGTACGGTCGGTGTCAGCCCCGCCTTGCAGAATTTCTTTGACGGGCTGGAAGCGGTTGCCTCGCAGCCTGCCGATCCTTCGGCACGCCAGGAACTGTTGGGCCGCGCCGAAAGTCTGGCCACCCAGATTCGTGACGCCACCTCCTACATGAACCGCGTGAACGAGAACATCAACACGCAGGTTGGAACCACGGTTACCCAGATCAACAGCTATCTGGAGCGGATCGACAACGTCAATAAGCAGATTGTGGCTGCCAAGGGAACCACGCCCGGGCACGAGCCCAATGATCTGCTGGACCAGCGCGAACAGTTGGTGGCCGAACTGGGACAACTGATTGACGTTCGCACCGTCGAGCAGGACGGGCGCTTGAGCGTGACCACCGCAGGTGGCCAGATGTTGTTGGGTGGCGAGCGGGTCTATCCCTTGCATGCGGTGCGTTCCGCAGAAAACCCTGAGCGGTTTGTGGTCGGGTTTACGTCTGCCCTGAACGTGGACGGCAAGATGGTGGTGACCGAGTTTCGTGAAGGCGCGATCAAAGGCGGCACGCTCGGTGGCCTGCTGCAGTTCCGTCAGGAAAGTCTGGAGCCCGCCATCAGCGCCCTGGGGCGTCTGGCCGTGGGCCTGGCCCACACCGTGAACGATATTCACCGTCAAGGCATTGACTTGAAGGGGGAGGCGGGCAAAGACATATTCAGCGTCAGTGGCCCCAAAGTCGTGGCCAATGGCACCAATCCCGTCAGCAGTGGCGTACCCGGTGTGTCCTTCTACAAGGACCCGATTGATCCGGCTGATCCCAGCAAGGGTTACACCCAACCCGTGGACAAGCTGACCGGCGATAACTACCGGATCGAGCGTGTGGACGGACGCTTTCAGTTGCGCAATCTGAGCAGCAACGACATTACGCCCCTCAATGGACCGGACCAGGACGGCGGCATTACGCGGGTGGATGGCCTGGAAATCGACGTGTCCAGCCTGAAGACCCAGTCGCAGGATGGGGATTCCTGGCTGGTTCAGCCTACCGCCACCGCTGGCAGCAATTTACAGGTGGAGATCAAGCGTCCCCAGGATATTGCCGCGGCCAACCCGGATACCGGCTCGGCCAATGGCACGATCGCTCAGAAACTGGCGGATCTGCGCAATACCAAAGTGTTGGCGGACGGCTCCCTGAGCCTGAATGACTCCTTTGGCCAGATCGTGAACCGGATTGCGGTGCAAACGCAGCAAAACGGCACCGCGGCCAAGGCGCAACTCAAGCTGATCGAGCAGAACTATGCCGCTCAGCAAGCCTTGTCGGGCGTTAACAAGGATGAGGAATACATCATGCTCCAGCGTTTTCAGGAACAGTATCAGGCGGCCGCCCGTTTGATTGATGTCAGCTCCCAGATGTTTGACACCCTGTTGGGCCTGCGTACGTAAGTACGGCGATTCAGTCTTGAAATTGGAACCTTGCTATGCGTATTAGTTCTTCTCTTTTTTTTCAGACAGGCCTGAACTCGATCAACAAGCAGCAGTCCGATCTGATGCGTGTTTTTCAGCAGATGGGCTCGCAAAAGCGGATGATCACCCCCTCGGATGATCCTTTGGCGTCGGCCCAGACCATTAATCTGGCGCAGTCGCAGGCCATGGACAAGCGCTATGGTGAAAACCGCGAAGTGGCCATGCGTTCGCTGGGTGAGGAAGAAAACCTGCTCAATGCCGTCAACCTGCAGTTGCAGGGCGTGCAAACCCGTTTGGTGGAAGCTTCCACGGGCACCATGTCGGATGCCGATCGCAGCACCTTGGCTACCGTGATCGAAAGTGCGCTGGATACCCTGTTTGGCTTTGCCAACACCAAGGATGGTTCGGGCCAGTATCTGTTCTCCGGGGCTAAAGGGACGACTCAGGCGTTTGAGCGGACGGGAAACACCTTTACCTACACGGGTGACACCAACAGCCGTGATATTCAGGTTGAGCAAACCCGCCAGATGGACTCGGCCGATCATGGTCGCACCATCTTCGAGCGGGCCAACCCCGGATCGACAGCCTACTTCACCCAGGCCAACGCCAACAGTGGCTCGGCTGTGCTGAGCGCCCCCAACGGCAACTCGTCCTTGCCTGGCGCGCAGGCCAATTACACCATCCGATTTACCTCGGAAACGGATTACGACATCGAGGTGAACGGGGCGGTGGTCAGTCAAGGTGTGCTGGATGAGAACGAGCGTCAGCGCATCAGCCTGCCTGGCGGGGTCAGCGTGCAGATCGAAGGCAAGCCCGCCGTAGGCGACAGCTTTGCCATCAGTTCGGTGGACAGCACCAGCCCGGCTGACATGAATATGTTCAACACCTTGCAGTCGGTGGTGGACGCCTTGCGCAAGCCTGTCAGTGGGGACCCGGTTGCCCAGGCCGAGTTTCGCAACGCGATGAACTCAGCCATACAGCGTATCGGGGAGAACTTCGACAATGTGCAGACCGTAATTTCGTCGGTCGGTACGCGCATGAATGAAATTGATGCGCTCAGCGCCAATGGGGCTGCCCGAGCCCTCAATTACACCAATGAGCTCTCGCGTCTGGAAGATCTGAATATTTTTGATGCGTCCACTCAGTTGGAGCTGCGCAAGGCTGCGCTGGAAATGTCGGCGATGGCATTTCAGACGATCCAGAGCATGAGCCTGTTCAATTTGAATCGCTAGGACGCTGTTCCTTTTTTGGGTGGTTTTTCCTTAACCGGCAGTCAAGCACCACGTGCGGGAATCTTCTATGCTTTTTAAGAATTTGAGTCTAAGGGTCGGCATGACCTTTTGTATTGCTGCTCTGATGGCATTGACAGTGGCCATGGCAGCCTGGGCGCTGTATTACTTTCATGGTCTGTTGGCCCTGGGCTCCGGTGACGCGGTGTTGCGCACCTTGCAGGAGCAGCAGAGCACCTTCAACATTGTCTTGACCGTCGTGCTGGTGCTGGCCGTGTTGTTGGGGCTGGCGGCCATCAGCTACTTTCTCCGTCGGGTGGTGCGTCCCTTGGGTGACTTTGCGGCGTACTTTGATGCCATTGCCAAAGGCGACCTGACCCAACGTATCCATGTTCTGACCTCCAACGAAATCGGTGACTTGTTCGAGTCGCTGGGTCGCATGCAGGAGTCCCTGGTCAAGACCACCACGGCGGTGCGTCTGGGACTGGAGGAGATTCATGCCGGCGCACAGGAAATTGCCCAGGGCAACACCAATATCAGCAGTCGTACCGAAGAGCAGGCTGCTTCCTTGCAGCAGACGGCTGCCAGCATGGAACAATTGGCTGGGACCGTTCGCCAAAATGCCGATAACGCCCAGCAAGCCAATCAGTTGGCCGCGACCGCCTCGGATGTAGCACATCGTGGGGGGAGCGCCGTCAATGAAGTGGTAGCCACCATGCAGGGGATTTCGGCCAGTTCCAACAAGATCTCCGATATTGTGGGCGTGATTGACAGCATTGCTTTCCAGACCAATATTCTGGCCCTGAACGCGGCGGTTGAAGCGGCTCGTGCGGGTGAGCAGGGCAAGGGTTTTGCCGTGGTGGCCGCTGAAGTCCGCGCTCTGGCACAACGCAGTGCGCAGGCCGCGCGTGAAATCACGGCCCTGATCGAGGATTCGGTGCGTAAGGTCACGGAAGGTTCCTCGCAGGTGGAACGCGCGGGCGCCACTATGCAGGAAATTGTGGATTCCGTGCGTCGTGTCACCGACATCATGGGTGAGATCACGGCCGCAACGATTGAGCAGTCCTCCGGTATCGATCAGGTGAATCGCGCTGTCTCGCAGATGGATGAGACGACGCAGTACAACGCCCGTCTGGTGGAGCAGGCCGCTCTGGCTTCCTCGGGGCTGAGCGAGCAGGTCACCAAGGTCAACCAGGCGATCGCGTTCTTTCGCTCGCCGGGCACGGAAGTGATCGACGTCAGCGCCCGCCGCGTCGCTAACCGCCGCAGTGCCAGTGCATCCTCATCGGACGCCGAGACACGTCGCACGCCATCCTTGAAAGGTGTGGCGAACGCTGCCAAACCTGCTGCGGGCGTGAGCAGGGGGCTGTCGGCTCCCGCCAAGACCTCGCCGCCTGCTGCCAAGGCCACCGCCGCTACTCAGGAAGATAGTCAGCGTCTGTTGCGTCCCGACTTGAGCGGCAAGCCTCACAGTGCCTCTTCGGACGATGATTGGGAGGAGTTCTAATGCCTTGCTCCCGACTGGGTATCTGGGTCGGGCGGGGCCGTAAGACGCTGATCGGTTTGTGCTTGCTGACCCTGGCTGCTTGCGCCACCCAGGGCTCGTCTTTCAAGGCGTCGGGGCTGAATGATCTGGTCCCGGGCCAAAGCACGCGTGCTGACGCTGAGCAGTCCTTGCAAGGCCGTCCACACCAGGTCTACCGACAGCTCGACGGCAGTGAAATGGCCGTGTGGTTCCAGGGGACAACCCTGGCAACGGACGCGGTCTATTTTCGCCAGGAGTTGTGGCTTCAGTTTGATGCCCAGGGGCGTTTCCAGCATGTGGTCAAACGCAGCCATATTCCTTCCATGTACCGCGAGCAAGCGCGTAGCGCTACTACAGGCTCGGTCACGATTGAGCACCCTGGCACGGAGATGATTACCATCTTGCCGGTCAGCCACTAGAGTTTTCTTTGGATTTAGCAAATGCTGGGTATTGAAAGCAGTCTTCCGTCCGCGTCCCGCGCATCTAAACGTCGTTCCTCCAAATCGTTTCGTCCCAGCCTGAAGTCGGCGTCGGGCTTGAAGATCAGCACCATGCTGATGATTTGCATGGGATTGTTTTTGGTCCTGATTGTGGCGGTAGGGGGGCTGGCCGCCTATTACCTGCAGCAAAGTGGCGAGGCCTTGCGTACGATCAATCGTCAGGATCAGCGTGCCATGCAGATCCTGCAGTTGAACAACAATATGATGGAAGCCCGTGTCAGCTTGATGAGCGCGGCGCGCTTCTATCAGGAAGCCGGTATTGATGATGATCAGAACCTGCTGCAAAGTGCCGAGAACTCTGTCACGTTGGCCACGCAAAAGCTGGATGAGGTGCGCAAGGCCTTTGCCGATATTCGTGCCAATATGCCGACCGAGCCTGAGCTGCGCCGTTTGGCCATGGGACTGGTTGCGTCCTATCAGGCTTATCTGGATGACGGGATTGAACCCATGGTTCAGGCACTGGAAACCCGTGATTACAGTACCTTTTACTTTGTCAGCGAAGGTTTTGGCGTTTTGCGCGCTGCCACTTTCCAGTTCCGCATTGAGGAGCTGAGCAAGTTCTACAACGAGCAGACTGACGTGTTGCTGGAGCAGGCAGAACTGCAAACCCGTGTGGCCAATATCGTCATCGCCCTGGCCTTGTTGCTGGGTCTGGCCATTATTGTGGCCTTGCGACTGGTGCTGGGCCGCACCGCGTTGACCCCCTTGCGTGAAGCCGGTATGCATTTTGACCATATTGCCAACGGCGATCTGACCAAGAAAATTACCTACCGCTCGGCCAATGAGGTCGGGGTGTTGTATGACGCCATGCGTCGCATGCAACAAAGCCTGCAGGGGATCGTGCTGACCGTGCGCCAAGGTGTGGACGAGATCGCCTCGGGTTCTTCGCAGATTTTTGCCGGTAATACCGACTTGAGTTCCCGCACCGAGCAGCAAGCTGCCGCTTTGCAGGAAACGGCGGCCAGTCTTGAAGAATTGGCCAGTACGGTGCGTCAGAATGCCGACAATGCCCATCAGGCCGATCAGTTGGCGCATAACGCCGCCAAAGTGGCACAGCAGGGTGGTGAGTCGGTCGGCGCGGTCGTTCACACGATGAACCAGATTTCCGCTCGTTCCGGACAGGTAGCCGACATTGTTAACGTGATTGACGGTATTGCCTTCCAGACCAATATTCTGGCCTTGAACGCCGCGGTGGAAGCGGCTCGCGCGGGAGAGCAGGGCAAGGGCTTTGCCGTGGTGGCCGGAGAGGTGCGTAGCCTGGCACAGCGCAGCGCCCAGGCCGCCAAGGAAATCAAAGGTCTGATCGAAGCCTCGCAAAACGAAGTCCAGACCGGAACGCAGCAGGTGGCCAGTGCGGGCGACATCATTCAAGAGGTGGTGCGTGCGGTCAATAGCGTCACCACCTTGATGAGCGAGATTTCCTCGGCCTCGCAGGAGCAGACGGCCGGTATTGAGCAGATCAACACGGCAGTGGCTCAAATGGATGCTGTGGTGCAGCAAAACGCCTCGCTGGTCGAGGAGGCGGCGGCTGCGGCAGGCTCCTTGCAGGCACAATCCGAGACCCTGGCAGAGGCCGTGTCCCAGTTCAAGGTTCAGGAAGGGGATGTGATTGATATGGCCGAACGCGATTACGACCGGTTGCGCTAAGCCTTTTGGGGGAAAAAACGGGCGGGTGCCTATAGTTGAAATCCCCTAGAAAATCAGGGTCCGCGAGGGCGATGCTGCATGGCACAATAATTCTTTGTCCCTAGCCAGCAGAGACGCCCATGTCCTTCGCGATTCCCGGTGAATCCGTGGCCAAGACGGCGGTGCGCCAGAAAGCGCCCGGCATCTTGGCCTGGTTGATTGCTTACCCACCTTTTGATCAGATGCAGGCACAGCACTGCGATTACCTGATCGAACATAGTGAGCTCCGGTTTTTCTCGGCCGGGCAGGTGCTGTTGGAGCAGGGCGCGCGCGTCGATCAGCTCTATCTTGTTCGCCAGGGACAGATCGGCACCCAGGCGCACGGCGAAACCCAGGAGTATGTGGAAGGAGACCTGCTGCCAGTGCGTGAGCTGGTGTCCGGGCAAGCGCTGGAGAGCGCCTACCAGGTACAGGAAGACTGTTTCACCTTGTGTGTGGCCGGTGAGGCCGTTGCGCATCTGTTGAGCATCAGCGAACCGTTTCGGGATTATTGTCTCCGCGGCACCAGCAGTTTGCTGGCTTCGGTCTGGCGCAGCGCTCAGAAAAGCGCCAGTGCCGATCTGGGGGCCAGTTATACCTTGGACATGAGTCTGCAGTCCCTGACAGAACGGGGACTGCTCAGTTGTCTGCCTGATTGTCCGGTCGAGCAGGCCGTCAAAGACATGCACGAGCGGCAGGTCAGCAGCATGGTCGTGGTCAATGCCGATCAGCATCTGTTGGGGATCTTCACCTTGCGCGATCTGCGCCGTCTGGTGGCTGGAGGCCAATACGATCCAGGTCAGGCCATGTCGGAAATCATGACGCCGGACCCGGTCTGGCTTGCGCCTCAGGCTTCGGCGTTTGATGCGGCGCTGTTGATGGTCGAGCATCAGATCGGTCATGTCTGCCTGGTTCAGGATCATAAAGTGGTGGGCATGGTGTCCGAGCGCGATGTGTTCTCCTTGCAGCGCGTCGATCTGGTCCACCTGTCGCGTGCCTTGCGTTGCGCCCAGGATGTGTCCGGGCTGGTGCGCTTGCAAGCCGATATTGGCCGACTGGTCGATGCCATGCTGGCCCACGGTGCGCGCTCTGAGCAACTGACAGCCGTAATTACGCGTTTGAATGACCATACGGTTCAGCGCACGATCGAACTGTCTTTGCCCGGCTCGGGGCTGGATGGCATCGAGTTTTGCTGGCTGGCCTTTGGCAGCCAGGCCCGGGGTGAGCAGACCCGCCACACCGACCAGGATAATGGCATTTTATTTAGCGCCAGCTCGCCGGAGCAGGCCAACGCCTACCGGGCCTTGCTCCTGCCGTTTGCGCGTCGGGTCAACGAGGCTCTGGACCGTTGCGGCATGGCCTGGTGTACGGGCAATATCATGGCCAGCAACCCTGAGCTATGTCTTTCCGAAGCGGAATGGTTACATCGTTTTCAGATCATGATCGAGCGGCCGGCACCCGAGCAGTTGCTTGAGTCCACGATTTATTTTGACTGCCGGAGCATCTGGGGGCAGACCAGCCTGTTGCAACGTCTGCAGCGGCGCGTGCTGGGCATGGTGAACGATAATCCGGTGTTTCAGCGCATGCTGGCTCAAAGCACCTGTCAAACCCGCATTCCCAGTGGCAAAAAGCGCAGTCGTTTGGAGGCCTTGATGGGGCAGGGCGATGACAAGCTGGATATCAAGAAGCAGGCATTGGCCCCGATGGTGGATGTGTTGCGCGTGCTGGCGCTGGCCCACGGCTGTGAGTTGCCTTCGTCCATGGACAGGTTGGCGGTGTTGACCCAGCGTGGCGTCTTTAGCGCAGAGGAGTCGGAGGGCCTGCGCGAGGCCTACCGTTATTTGCAGTTGCTGCGTTTGCAACATCATCAGACGCAGTTGCAACAAGGCCAGGAGCCGGACAATCTGGTGCGTCTGGGCAGCTTGGGCGCACTGGATGCCCGTGTCTTGCGCGAGGCCTTGTCACAAGTGCGTCGTGCCCAGCGTATTCTGGCGTTCCGGTACCGCTTATGAAATTGCTCTCTTGGCTCCCCTGGCGACGCGCTTCCTTCGCTGCCCGTAGCCCCTCCCTGTCCTGGAGCGGGGTGGATGAGCTCACATGGGACGAAGCGGCATTTACCGTGTTGGACCTGGAAACCAGCGGGCTGGAACCCAAACGCCACCATATTGTGCAAATGGGCGCAGTACGACTGGAGCGGGGCTCGATTGCCCTGGGCAATGTGTGGGCCGGTCTGGTGCGCGCACACGGCGAACGCAGTCCAGAGAGTCTGCTGATTCATGAGATCAGTCCGCAGCTGCAGGAAAAAGGTGAACCCTTGCCGCAGCTCATGCGTGACTTTGCCCGTTATTCTGAAAACTCGGTCTGGGTCGCCTGGGATGCCGATTTTGATCTGGCATTTCTGGACCGTGCCTGGCCTCAGGCCGGTGTGCAACAGGCCCGGCCTCTGGCCCTGGATCTGGCTGAACTGGCAGCGTGTCTGCTGCCCGAATGGCGTGGTCGTCGACTGGGCCTGGATGATTGTCTGCGGTATTGTGGTCTGCCGGTCAGTGAGCGGCATGATGCCCTGGGAGACGCGTTGATCAGCGCCCAGTTGATGCAGTTGTTGATTGGACGTGCCAAACAAAAAGGTGTCCTGACGCTGGGCCAGGCCCGGCGTCTGATGCAGGCGCACAAGCAGCGCCAGGCCCATGCCTTTTAAGGGCCAGCCAGCCCGAGGGCAACCCGCATCATGGCTTCGTAGCCGGAGTTGAACAACTGGGCGAGAAAGGGCGTGGTTTGCGGGATCACCACGACCAGCAAGGTCAGGCCGATGGTCAGCGTAATCGGAAAACCCACCGCAAAAATCGTCAGTTGTTGGGCGGTACGGTTCAAGATGCCGAAGGCCAGGTTAATGGTCAGAAGCACAATAATCAGCGGCAGGGCCAGCAGCATGCCTGACACCCACAACTCGCTGCTCCAGTCCAGCAATGCCCCCCAGCCATTGATGTTCAGGTCTGCACCGATGGGCAATACGTGGAACGTGCGCACCAGCACACCCAGCAAAAGCAGATGACCGTTCAGGGCCAGAAAAGTCAGCACCGCAATCACGTTCAGCAGCCGCGACAGCACGGCGGTATTGGCGCCCGTGGCCGGATCAAAGAAGGAGGCGAAGGACAGGCCCATCTGCAGCCCGATGAACTCGCCCGCTGTCTGTACCGCTGCGAATACGATACGCATGGTCAGCCCCAGCGCGACGCCGATAAACACTTGTTGCGCCGCAATCAGCAAGGCCTCGTACGAGGCGGTGGGCAGATCAGGCAGTGGGGGCAGCGAGGGCGCTACGATCAGAGCGAGGATAAAACCCAGCCCGATCTTGGCGCGTTTGGGAATGGCGGATTCACTGAAAAAAGGAACTGTCGCCAGGGTGGCCAGAATGCGGATGAACGGCCACAGAAAGGCGTTCAGCCAGGCATGGAGCTGGGCGGAGTTCAGGTCAAGCACGGTGCGCCTGGGGCCTGCGGGTCTGACAAGGCCGTGCGCCTTGCCAGACACATGGTGGTGGGCTCACGGCAGCCTCCTCGCTCCGGCCTGTCCTAATTGACCAGGCCGGGAATGCCGCGTAGCAGGCCCTGCATATAGTCGACCATATTGTTGATCAACCATGGGCCCAGCAGCACTACGGTAATGCCCATGGCCAGCAGCTTGGGGATGAACGACAACGTCATTTCATTGATCTGGGTGGCCGCCTGGAAGATACTGATGCCCAGACCCACGACCAGCACCACGATCAGCATGGGGCCGGCCATGGACAGAGCCAGTTTCAAGGCGGTATAGGTCATGGACATGACGGTTTCGGGAGTCATGGCGGTCCTTTATTGATAGAAGCTGCGGGCCAGCGAACCCAGCAGTAAATGCCAGCCGTCGGCCAGTACAAACAGCATGAGCTTAAAGGGCAGCGAAATGGTCACGGGCGGGACCATCATCATCCCTAAGGACATCAGCACGCTGGCAATGACCAGGTCGATGATCAGAAAGGGAATGAAGATCGTAAAACCGATCTGGAAAGCGGTTTTCAGTTCGCTGGTGACAAAGGCGGGCACCAGCACACGCAAGGGAACTTCTTCGGGCGTTTGCAGCTCGCCCACGCCCGCCATATCGCCAAACAATTTCAAGTCGGCTTCGCGGGTCTGATGCAGCATAAAGGTTTTCAGGGGCTGAGCGCCTTGCTCCAGGGCCGCCTCAAAGCTGATCTTGTTTTCCGACAGAGGCTTGTAGGCGTCCTGATACACCTGGTCAAACACCGGCGACATCACGAAGAAGGTCAGAAACAGAGCCAGACCCACCAGCACCGTATTGGGTGGCGCTGTCCCCGTGCCCATGGCATTGCGCAGCAGGCCCAACACGATAATGACACGGGTAAAGCCGGTCATCATCAGCAGGGCCGCCGGCAGAAAGGACATCATGGTCAGCATGGCCAGGGTCTGGATGCTGAGCGACCAGGTTTGCGAACCGTTCGGGCCCGCGGTGCTGGTGATGGCCGGAATGGCCTGCCCCACGGCCTGGGAAGGCAGGAACAGGCAGATCAGAGCCAGAAGCAGAGCGATACTGACGTGTGCTCGGGCAGGGGATGAAAATGCAGTCATGATGCGTTCAGCGGGGCGCACGGTGCTGGTCCAGATGGGTCTGGAAATCCGCCTCGGGGCTGGCAGACGCCTGTGTGTGCAACAGGCTGATCTGCTGGGGAGTGATGCCAATCAGAATTTCGCGCTCGTCAATCCGGATCAGGGCGACGCTGCTGCGCGGGCCCAGCCGCCGGTTGTCCAGAATCTTGATGCGTTGCTGATTCTGATTCCTGAGCAGCCCGCCGCGGCGGGCCACCCAGGCTGCTGCCAGAATCAGGCCCACAACCAGCAGCAGGCTAAGCATGATTCTGACGAGCTGGGCTTGTTCCATGTTCTAGCGACGACCGTTCAGTCGCTGGATACGGTCCGAGGGCGTCACAATATCGGTGACGCGAATCCCGTACTTGTCGTCTACGACCACCACTTCACCTTGGGCGATAAGGTAGCCGTTCACATAAATATCCAGGGGCTCGCCGGCCAGGCCATCCAGCTCCACGACCGAGCCCTGGCCCAGTTGCAGAATGTTCTTGATGGTCAGGCGGGTGCGACCCAGCTCTACCGACAGCTGGACGGGGATGTCCATAATCATGTCGATATCGGTGGTTGCCGTGTTCTGGGCCGGTTCCATGGGGGGGAACAGATTGCTGGCCGGGCTGGGTTCGTGCACCGGCGTAGCCGCGCTTTGCTCGGCCAGGGCCGAGGCCCAGTCATCTTCCAGGGGCTGTTCCAGACCTTGGGCCTGGGTGCTGCTTTGGGTGCCGGCCTGTTGCTCAGCCATCGCGGCTGCCCAGTCGTCCTCGGGCGCAGACCGGTCGTTAGGGTTGTGAGGGTCGCTCATAGGGACTTACCTTTAGTCAAATCGCTGTCGTTGGTGGCCAGGATGTTTTCTACCCGCAGGGAGTAACGGCCGCCGGAAGTGCCATACTGGCATTCCAGAACCGGCACCCCATCCACGTGGGCTTCAATTAGAGTGGGGATGTCAATGGGCAACACATCATTGACCTTGAGCTGAGTGAGCTCGGCAATGGTCATGTCGATATTGACAAAGTTGGCAATCAGCTCGACTTCGGCGCTGCGCACCTGGCGCGAGAGCTGCTGGGTCCAGCGCTGGTCGATGGCATCGGTGCCCTTGTCTTGCAAGGGGCGCGTCAACAGGTCGCGCACCGGCTCGATCATGGAGTAGGGCAGGCAGATGTTCAGATTGCCGCCTTGGGCGCCGAATTCAATATTGAACGAGGTCACCACCACGATATCGTTGCTGCTGCTGATGCTGGCAAACTTGGTGTGCATTTCCGAGCGCATGTACTCCGCCTCAAGCGGGTAGATCGACTCCCAGGCGCCGCAATAGCTCTCCAGGGTCAGGGTCAGCAAACGCTGGATAATGCGTTGTTCTGTGGTGGTGAAGTCGCGACCTTCCACACGCGTGTTGTAGCGGCCATGGCCACCAAACAGGCTGTCGATAATCAGAAAGACCAGGTTTGGGTCGTAGGTGAACAGCGACACGCCACGCAGGGGCTTTAAGGCAACCATGTTCAGGTTGCTGGGCACGGGCAGGTTGCGCTCGAAGTCCGAGTACTTCTGAATGCGAATGGAGCCGACGGTAATGTCGGCGTTGCGGCGCATGAAGCTGAGCATGGTCGAGCGCAGCCGACGGGCAAAGCGCTCGTTGATCAGCTCCAGCGTCTGCATGCGGTGGCGCACCACCCGATCTGGCGAGGTCAGGTCATAGGCCCGCACGCCAGAGAGGTTTTCATTCAGGGGCTTGGTGTCAGCGCCTTCGCCGGTAACACCGGCCAGCAGTGCATCGACTTCGTCTTGGGATAAGAAGCTCTGATACGACATTTATTGGATGACAAAGGCGGTGAACAGGACATCATTGATGTGCGGAACAGCAGGATTGGGCGGGTAGGGCTCTTTCAGGCCCGCGCTCAGCTGTGCAACCAAGGCTTGACGCCCTTCGGAAGTCTGGATGTAGGTGGGACGCTGTTCAGCCAGGATCTTGAGCACCCGGTCACGAACCATGGGCATGTACTCCACCAGCATGGCGCGCGAACCATCATCCTGAACGCGCAAGGTGATGCCCACATACAGAATGCGCGAGCGGCCATTCTCGTTCAGGGTGACGGTGAACGGGTCCAGCGGCGCAAAAATGGGCTTGGCGTTGATCTTGACGGCGGCAGGCTCGTCAGGGGCAGGAGCGGCTTCAACCGACTGGCCTTTTTCTGCCCAGGCCAACCACGCAGGCGGGCTGCTTTGTTGCCAGGAGTAGTACAGGGTTGCGCCCACGCTAGCGGCGATAATAAACAGAACCAGCAGACCGGTTTTCATCAGGCGTGCAAGTTTGGTGGGTGCTTTTCGGGCCATGTGATGTGAGCGATGTATTTTCTAGCGTATGACAAACAGACAAACGCATGTCTGGCCTGAGCCTGACTGCATGCCTGAGCTATTGTGCCGGAGGTCAGACAGGACAGGCCCGGCGAATAGACGCTGCTTTTCGAGCTTAATCATGCTTTTTGCCGGGCGGTCCGTGGGGCTGGGAGTCAGGCGAAGGTGTCAACCAGCGCATCCGGGTTCAGTGAGCGGGTAGCGCTGCGGTTCACCAAGAGGTCGGTCTCCTCTGGGGATGCCACCGTGTTCAGGCTGAAGGCGGTTTGCTCGCCCTGGCTGCCTTGGGCTGCCAATTGCTCGCGAAAGGCCTCATGCGAGGCGTGCTGGTCACCCACGTCCGCCTGGCCCAGAGTCAGGCCGTTTTCCGCGAACTGCTGTTGCAGTTGTTGCAGGGACTGCTCCAGGGCCTGACGCACTTGGGCGTGGGGTGAGGTAATCATGGCGTGGGCCATGCCGTCCTGCATCTGCAAAGTAATGCGCAGGGGGCCCAGTTCAGGCGGGTCCAGGCGGATATCAGCACTTTGAATGCTGCCTTGGGCTTGCTGGGCCAGTGTAATCATCTGGCGTCCCATGGCAGCGCCCCATTCAGGGGATTGAACCGGTGTGGCAATGGCCAGCGTCATTGCGCTGGGTAAGGCGGCGGGACTGTTAGCCGGGAGCGTGCCGGGCGTGGCGCTCAGTTGGGCCAGCAAGGACGCATCCAGAGCGGGCAGATTCAGGTTCACGCCTGCACGAGCATCCTCCGCCATGTGTCGACCCAGGGCCGCCAGAGACGCTGAAGCGTCATCCATCAGATGAGCTTGAGACGACGCTGTGCTCGCGACGAGCTTGGTGTTAAAGGCGGTGTCGTTTACGACGTGGGCCGCATTGACAGCCGCTTTGCGGACGGGGGTGGCAGCCAGCGGATTACTGTTCTCAAGGGATTTGGGCAAGGCCAGTTCAGCACTCAGGTCAACATCTGCTTGCGCCGCAGTGGTTTCCAAGGGGGTCGCCACGGCTGCGGCGCGGGTACTGCTCAGCTCGGCGGCCAGAGTCTGGCGCGTGTGGGCGGCGGTCACAGGTAGCGTGCGCTCTGTCTGCGCTGCTTTGATCTCGGTTTTGCTGTTCTTGATGGCTTGCACTTGCGACAGAATGGACAAGGCCATTGCGGGCAGGCCGCTATCGGCCGGTGCCTCGGTGTCCAGCTCCAGGTCGCTCTGATCGGCGATCATCAAGGCCGGGTCTGTGATCAGGGTGTCCAGCTCACTGGCCCCCGCTGGCCCGGCTACTGTCTCAGCCTGTTTGGGGCTGCGTGCGAGAGCCTGGGTGTGAGCGTGGTCCTGTCTGGCAGCGGTCCCTGTCTTGCCGGCCCCTTTGCCTTGCACGTGTTGCTGTTGCGTTTGCAGATGCTGGGCAAAGCCTTCGTCCTTGGGCGCGTGCGCAGCCGCAGGCCCGGCCGTAGGGGCGACGGGGGCCGAGGGTGCGGCAGGAGCCGCAGGTAAAACCGAAAGAGTGGGCGAAGTCATGGCGGCGCTTGTTTAATAGGCGGTCTGGCTGCGGGTAAAGAGACGAGCAGCGATTTCGTCGCTGTTTCGTTGTTCCATTCTTTGCTGCTGGACGTGTTGAGTCTGGAGACGACGATCGATCAGGGTTTCATAGGCTTTCAGGCGTTGCTGGTGGCCATACCAGATCTGTCGTCCCTGTTCCATCTTCTCTTCCAGCGCATGGATAACACTATTTTGCTGGGAAATGGCCTGGTCCAATGTCACGATAAAGCGGCGGAAATTGTGATAGTTCGCCATGGTTACCCCCGCCTGACCCACATTGAGCAGGCGCTGGGCATAGTCCTGTCGATAGGTTTGCAGCATTTCCAGTTGCGATTGGGCCGCATCGCGCTGCGTGCGCAGTTCCTGCAACTGACGGGCGGCGTCGTCAACCTGATTCTGACTGAGATCGACCAGCGTATGTAAGGAGGCGTTGGCTTTCATGCTTATTGCTCGCTATTTAAAACGGCATTCAACTCATCAAAGGCGCGTGGCATATCCACACGTTGCTGCATGCCCTGGCGCAGGTAGGCTTCTAGCCAAGGGTAGCGATCAATGGCCTGGTCAATGGCCGGGTCGTTGCCCCGGGTGTAGGCGCCCACCGCAATCAGGTCGCGGTTGCGTTGATAGCTGGAGAGCAGACCCTTGAAACGGTGCACCATCTTGACTTGCTCAGGGTCCACGATGCTGGGCATGACCCGCGAAATGGAGGCTTCAATATCAATGGCAGGGTAGTGGCCGGTTTCGGCCAGACTGCGCGACAGCACAATATGGCCGTCCAGGATTGCTCGGGCCGAGTCGGCAATCGGGTCCTGCTGGTCGTCGCCCTCGGTCAGCACGGTGTAAAACGCCGTGATTGAGCCGCAACGGCCCTGCGCATTCGGTTCGCCATTACCGGCGCGTTCCACCAGTGCGGGCAGTTTGGCAAATACCGAAGGGGGGTAGCCTTTGGTAGCGGGCGGCTCGCCGATCGCCAAGGCGATCTCGCGCTGCGCCATCGCATAGCGCGTCAGCGAGTCCATGATCAACAGGACATTTTTGCCCTCATCGCGAAAAAACTCGGCCAGACGGGTGGCATAGACCGCGCCTTGTAAACGTAGCAGGGGAGAGACGTCAGCCGGGGCAGCGACCACTACCGAGCGTTGCAGACCTTCCTCGCCCAGGTTGTGCTCAATGAATTCCTTGACTTCTCGGCCCCGTTCGCCAATCAGGCCGACGACAATAATGTCGGCCTGGGTGTAGCGCGCCATCATGCCCAGGAGCACACTCTTGCCTACACCGGAGCCGGCAAACAGCCCCATGCGCTGACCACGACCGACGGTGAGCAGACCATTGATGGCGCGCACGCCGACATCCAGCACCGTGTCGATCGGGCTGCGCTTGAGCGGGTTGGGTGTGGTGTGGCTGAGCGGGACGCAGGATTGGGCGTCGATCGGACCCAGGCCGTCCAGCGGGTTGCCGCTGCCGTCCACGACCCGGCCCAGCAGCCCCGGGCCAACCGGAACGTGGCGAGAGCGGGCCTGGGCAGGCAGCCTGTCGGGTTGATCGGAGTCGGGCAGGGGAACGGGGGGCTGCAGTTGGGCCTCGACGGGCACCACGCGTGCCCCTGGCGGCAGGCCTGAAATTTCGCTCAGGGGCATCAGGTACAGGGACCGGCCCTCAAAGCCCACAACCTCGGCTTCTGCCCAGATATTCTGGGCGGCAGACAGCTCCACTTTACAGGCGGCACCTACTGCCAGTTTTAAACCTGTGGCTTCCAGCACCAGACCGGTGGCGCGCACGACACGGCCGCTGCGCAAACTGGGCTCGATCGCTTGTACCCGTTGTTGCGCCGATAGCAGTTGGGCACGCCAGCGTTCGGGGGTGGGGGCCAGCTTGGCAGGGACCATTCAGGGCTCCGAGGGGACCGCTAAGCCCAGGCTGGCCAGTGCCCGTTTCCAGCGGGTTGCAAAGGTCGCGTCGATATCGCCGTAGCTGGAGCGCACTCGGCATTCGCCACGTTGTAGCTGGGCATCTTCCTGCAGGCGCCAGGCGCGGGGCTCTCCCTGTTCAATCAGAAATTCACGCACCAGACTGATGTCGTCCGGGTGCAGGCTCAGTTCCAGGGCGCTGGTATCACCGGGATCGCTGCGCAGCACCTCGGCGACCAGATCGCGGATGCGGCCGGGCTCGGAGGTGATGGTGCTTTGCAAGACATGCTCGGCAATGCGGGTGGCCAGCTGAATCAGCGCCTGCCCCATTTCCTGATTCATCATTTCGATGGATTGGGCGCAGTTCTGGTTCAGGGCAACAAATTCCTTGATGTACTGATCGATTTGTTCTTGCGCCTTGGCCATGCCGGCGCTGATGCCGGCCTCATAACCCAGGGCATGGCCGCTTTCCTGGCCCGCAGCCAGTCCTGCTGCGTGACCTTGATCGAAACCGGCCTGATAGCCTTGCTGATGGCCTTCTTCCTGTGCCTGACTGCGCTGCTCGTCCAGTTCGCGCTGCAGCTCTTCCTGGGTGGGAGGCACAAATTCTGGTTCTTGCGGCTCGTTGGCAGGGGCCGGGTCATCGAGCCCTTGCATCTGCCAGCGGGTCCAGCTGTCCTGCAGCTCTGAGTACGCCGAGGCTTTGCGATGGCTGGGCATCTATAGGCCCCCTTGACCAGCGCCGCGCCCCAAGGCCGGACGCAAAAAACAAACGGCCCACGCCAGCCGGGCCTGTTCAGACGCGGCCATCCTAGACATACTCGTCCCCGCTCAGGCCACCCAGTGTGATCTGGCCGGCTTCGGCCAGACGGCGTGCCACCTGCACAATGGCTTTTTGCTCCTGCTCCACCTTGGACATGCGGATCGGGCCCTGGGCGTCGATATCCTCGCGCAACATTTCGGCGGCACGGTTGGACATGTTGCGAAAGAACTTGTCGCGCAGCTCTTCGGGCGCGCCTTTGAGGGCGATGGTCAGTGCAGAAGTTTCGATTTCCTTGAGCAGCAACTGGATAGCGATGTCTTCCACATCGGCCAGGTTCTCGAACACGAACATCTCGTCCACGATGCGCTGGGTCAGGTCGGCATCCATGCCGCGCAGGCTGGTCAGTACGGACTCTTCCAGGCTGGCGTTCATGTAGTTCAGCATCTCTGCTGCCGTGCGCGGCCCGCCCATCTTGCTGCGTTTGGCGCCCTGGCCGGACAAGATGCCGTTCAACACTTCGGTCAGCTCGTTCAGCGCGGTAGGCTGTACGCCGCCAAAGGTGGCAATGCGCAAGACCACATCGTCACGCAGGCGATCCGGGATGTGTCCCAGAATATCGGCGGCACGGTCACGTTCCAGGTGTACCAGAATGGTGGCGATAATTTGCGGGTGCTCGTCGGCAATGAGCTCGGCCACGCTGGAGGCGTCCAGCCAGTTCAGGGCGTCAATACCGCTGCTGGCGCCTTCGCCGTTCTCCAGCAAGTCCTCGATCAGGCCAGCGGCACGGTCCGAGCCCAGCGCTTTGGTCAATACCGAGCGGATATAGGCGTTTGAATCCAGCGCCACGGCCATGAACTGGTCGGCTTCCTGACGAAAACTCTCCAGCGCCTCGTCCATATCGGCACGGGTCAGCTGCTTCAAGGAGGCCATTGCCGTACTGAGCTGCTGCACTTCACGGGGCGAGAGGTGACGAAACACTTCGGCAGCGGCATCTTCCCCCAAGGACATCATCAAAATCGCACTGCGTTCGATGGAGTCGTCCGGTTTAGCCGTTTTCATTTTTTTCATCTTTGTTTAACCAGGAGCGCAACACCATAGCCACGGCGCGTGGATCGTCGTGAGCCAGCTTGCGGGCGGTGTTCAGATTCTCTTCGTAACGGCTCATTTCAGCAGCGCGCTGTTCAGCGGCATGCTCACGAGCGGCATCCTCTTTCTGACGCTCGACGCGGGCATCCGCCACCGCCTTGGCCTGAATCAGGCCCTGGACGATGGGGTTGATGACGATGCGCCACGCCATGAACAGAATGAATGCAAAGACCACATACTTGATCAATTCCATGGCCAGCTCTCGGTACTCCGGATTTTTCCAGAAGGGGGTATCAATATCGCCTTGCTCGTTGAACTGACCGTTCACCACGCTCAGGCTGTCGCCTCGCTCAGCCGAGTAGCCTACGGCCTGTTTGACCAGATCGCGGATTTTGTCCAGTTCTTCCTGGTCCAGCGGCTGGTTGTCCTTGTCGGTGTTGCGATAGTTCACCACCACGGCCACCGACAGGCGGCTTAGCTGGCCCATGGGCCCTTTGACGTGGCTGATCGTGCGGTCCACTTCATAGTTGACGGTGGAGTCGTTGCGCGCATTACCGGTGTTTTGCAAAAGACGGGCCTGCTCGGCCAGGGAAACCAGTGAAGGGTCCGTGCTGGCAGCGGCATCGGCCGTCTGTGTCGTGTTAGTTGCGGCCGTGTCATTACCGGCGGCAGCGGGCGCTTGTGGCTGAGTGGGAGCGGCTGGCGGGTTGACCAGATTGGCCGTGGCATTGTTGGGGGCCTGATTGCTCAGGGCACCGGGAACGCCCTGGGGCTGTTGCGGATTGCGTTGCAGGGAGGAACTGGTCTGCTGGCTGCGTACCGCTGCCTGGCCAGGTTGCTGATTGGGCTTGTAGACCTCGGAGGTCTGTTCGCGCCGTGAGAAGTCCACCTCGGCGGTCACTTGTGCACGCACATTGCCCGGGCCCACCAGCGGGTTCAGCAAGGTCAGAATACGTTGTACGGCGCGGTACTCGATGTCGTTGACAAAGTTGCGCTGCTGATTGTCCGCGCCCATCTCTCCCGCGGGTGCGGTGAGCAAACGACCATTCTGGTCGATGATGGAGACCTTGTCGGCTTGCAGATTGGGCACGCTGGAGGAGATCAGCCAACTGATGGCCGAGACCTGACCCTCACTCAGATCGCGGCCAGGGTAGAGCGACAGCACCACCGAGGCGGTGGGCGACTGGCGATCGCGTACAAACAAGGTCTCACGTGGCATGGCCAGGTGAACCCGGGCTTCCTTGACGGCATGCACGGCCTTGATGGAGTTGGCCAGTTCGCCTTCCAGCGCCCGCTGATACGTGACTTGCTCCGTGAACTGGCTGGCCCCAAAGCGGCTTTGATCCAGCAGCTCGAAACCGGCATTGCCGCTGCGCGGCAAACCTTGCGAGGCCATTTGCATGCGCACATCGTGGACCCGATCCTCAGGAACCAGAATCGCGGTGCCGTTTGTGTTGAATTGGTAAGGCACATTCATCTGGCCCAGGGCCGAGACGATGGCGCCGCCATCACGGTCGTCCAGATTGGAGAACAGAACCTGGTAGGTTGGGCCACGGCTCCACATCAGGATGGCGACAATCAGGGCGATCAGAGCCGCGCCCAGCCCGATCAATGCCGTCTTGGGCAGGGTGCGCAGCGTGTCGTAGCCAGGAATTTTATTCAGCATCTGTGCTGTCTGACTCATGGATGACCTTGGTGAGGCAGAGGCAGGGTTCTGCATGGAATCAGGGGAGTTCAAATCAGGACGTGCTCAGGCAGCATTAAGGGAAAGGGCGGCGGGCATGAAAGGATCAGGCGCTTACACCGGCATACTGGCAATTTCTTGGTAGGCGGCCACTAAGCGGTTGCGTACCTGGACGGTGGCCTGAAAGCCAACGCTGGCTTTTTGCAGGTCAATCATCACGTCATTCAAGGAGATTCCGGGCTCGCCCATTTCAAAGGCCTGGGCCTGAGCGCTGGCCTCGTTTTGCGCCTGTGACACCCGGTTCAAGGAGCGTGCCAGCTCGGCGGCAAAGCCCCCAGGCGCAGCGCTGCTGGCCGGGGAGGACACAGAACTGGAAGCCCCGGCAGCCTGCGCGACAGCGCGCATCTGGGCCAAAAGGTTTTCAATGCTGGAGAGATTGGAAATCGACATGTTCGCTTGCCAGAAAGTCAGGATGGGCTGCACGCACAGGTGCGGGCAGCTTGCCGTGCTTAATGTAACGTTTTGAACGCGAGGCTAAGCAGGGTATCTAAGCCCAAAAACAGGGGCTTTTCAGCCCTTCTAAACGAGGGCATCAAGGTTTTGAGGCATCGTGCAAGGCCTGCAAGGCTTGTGTGGCTTGGGGATGGCCTTGTTCCAGCGCATACAGCCAGGCCAGCAATTCGGCGACGGCCTGATAGAGCTGGGGAGGAATATGACGGTCCAGGTCCACTTGCATCAGCAGGCCCACCAGCTCGGGGGACTCGTGGACGTACAGGTTATGCTCCCGGGCCGTTTCGATGATTTTTTCAGCCAGGGTGCCGTAGCCTTTGGCGACTACGCGCGGAGCCCCATCCTTGGGGTCGTAGCGCAAGGCCAGGGCCTGCGGACGATGGGTCGGTGATTCAGGCTTCATCGGGCAGGTCCTGCGGCAAGGTCGGGTCAGCCTCGATCTGCAACTGGCTCAGAATCAGGCCCTGGCCCTGCAGGCGTTCACGCAAGGGCAGGCTGTGCTCGTCCAGGTAGGGAGCGGACTGCTCGGCCTGGATATGGACCAGCAACTGCTGATTCAAAAGATTCAGGCGCAGGGTGATCGGGCCCAGGGTGGGCAGGTCCAGTCGCACGGTGCTGGACCAGTGCTCTGTCTCTTCGTCTGATTGGGCTTCGTGACGCTGAATGCTCCAATCCATCTCCGCCTCTGGCCAGGCCTGGCCCTGCCATTGCAGACTCTGGTGGGCCAGTGTGTCCAGTTGCTGGCGCAGCAGCAGGCTGTTGGCCGGGTCCGGGGCAGAGGGGGGCGTTTGACTGGCAGGGCTGTGGGCGGATGCCGGTTCGGCCGAAGGGCGGTGCTGGTTTTGTGGTTCCAGCTGCAGTTCGCTGACGCTACGTTGACCAAAGTGCAGATCATTGAGGTGAGACTCGTAAAACAAGCCGCTGTGTTGCAGGGCCTGGGGTAACGCCTGGGCGAAGTGTTGCGCCAGTGCGGCCGTGCTGCCGGTGGGCAGGGCTCCGGTGGCCGTCGTGCCCGTGGCCGCCGTCCCGGTGCCGGACAGGCCTGCGGGGTTTGCGGGTGTGCCGGCCGTGCCGCCAGCCGTCGCGCCTGGCCCCGCGTGGGCACCTCCCGTTGCGCTGCTGCCGGGCAAGGGCAGCCCTTGCTGAGTCAGGGTGGCCATGGTGCTGGCGGCCGTTTGTGCCATGCCGGCGCGTCCACCTGCCTGACCATCGGTGCCGGGGCGGGCGGCTTCGCTGGCGTCTGCTTGCAGTGTAGGGTGGCTGGACAATAAGGCCTGTCTGCCCTGAATGGCGGGCGTTCGATCCGGAAAGCGCTCCAGCAGGGAAAGAATCAGTTGAGCGGTGCGTCCCAACGTTGTCGGGGCTGAGCTGGTGGTGCTCGTATTGGGGCCGCGTGCAGTCAGGGCCGGATCGGTCAGGCTTTGACCGGTTTGTGTACGCAGGTTCCGGCTGTCGCGACCCTGGGTGTGGGCACGAGCCTGATCTACGCTTTGGCGTTGATCTCGCGCGGTCTGATTTTCAAGGCGCTCGGCGCGTTGACTGCCCGGTGTCTGGCTGATCGCATCCGGTCGGGCGCCCGTGGCGATATTGCTTTGCTGTCCTGTGCTGATACCCAGAACGGCATCCAGCCGCTGAATAAGCAGCGTCCCCAAGGGGGAGGGGCCGCCAATGCTCATGGATGAACGCTAGGGCTGTAGTACGCTTGCAATACCGTTTGCTGGCGTTTCATATTGCCCAGCAGGGCGCCCAGCCGGCTCAGTTCCGGGGTGGCCAGGTGACGGATCTGGGCGTCATCGGCCAGAATCTGCGTCAGCAGCTGACGACGTGCCTGCTTTTCGGTTGCAGACAGATCTTCCATGTTTTTGAGTTTTTCCACGGCGAGTTGATAGTGTTCGGATTGCTCAAACACATCCTCCCAGCGTGCTGATTGGGCAAGCTCCAGCATGTGACGGGTGATGCCGGCGATTATTTGATATTGGTCGACGATCGGGTTAGAGGTATCGCTCATGTTCGTACCAGGCGCAAAAGGCGCAAAGGAGGTTGGAGGTGCGGATCAGAGACGCGCTCTGGTCTGCGAGCCCCGGAGTCAAGCTGGCTGCTTGGCACGTTGGGTGTCAACATTGCTGCGCCAGGCATCGGCAATATCGGTCAGCATACGTTCGGCCAGCGTCAGCTTTTCCGCGTCATTGCGAAGATTGGCCAGCATCAGGTTGTGCAGGATCAAGTCATAGGTTGCGACCAGATTGCGAGCCAGCTCTCCGCCCTTTTCGGTATCGACGGCCATTTTCAGCCCGCTATCGACGATATCGATGGCCTTCGATAAGGATTGCCCCCGCCCGGCAATATTGCCTTGTTCCATGTGTAGACGGGCTTGCAACATGGCTGTGCGCGCGCCGTTGAACAACAGGGTAATCAGATGTTCGGGACTGGCGCTCAGGACCTCGGTTTCCAGGCCTACCTGGGCGTAGGTGCGAACCGATTGTTGGCCAAAGCGACGGGAAGGGGCAGGATAGCTCATAGGGGTTTATTTATTGCTGTTCATATTGCCCAGCATGGACAACTGCTGGGTGAGGTAATCGCTGGTGCCTTTCATTTGGTTCACCATTCTGTCTAACTGAATAAATTGCTTACGATAAGCCTCAATCTTGTTGTCTATGCGTTCGGCAGTGGCAAGGGCTTGTTTTTCAAGGGTTTTCCCAATTTTGTCAGCGCCGTCGGTTGCATTGTCGATAAAACCGCCTTTTTTGACGTATTCATCCGCTGCTTTGTTAATACGGTTTCCAATAGCATCCTCACCAACAAACAGGCGTTGGACATCGGCCATATTATCTTTCAGCGCAGTTGCCAGTTTCTTGTCATCAACAACTAAGTCTCCTGTTTTTGGGTCGGCTGTGATGCCCATGGAGGCTAGGGAGCGTAAATTTCCTTCAGTAGTTGGAATATTCAATGTGGAACGTAAACTGGACTGAATCCGGCGGGGCATGGAGTCGCCCGTTAAGGCAGAGCCTTTTTTGTTTTCGACATCGTAGGAGGTCAGTGAGCGAATCGTACTATTTAAGGCGTTATAAGCTCCAACGAAGTCTGAAATAGCCTTGCTTGGGATGCTGTCGTCTCGTGTCACATCCAGGCTGATCGCGTCTGAACTGGCTTTGTTGAGAGTGATCTCCAGACCTTCTACAGTGTCTTTCAGGGTATTGCTTTGACTGATGATGTCAATGCCATTAATAGTGGCTTTGGCGTTGACGGCTTCACTCAGTTGTTTCATCCCTTGAGCAGGGCTGCTTTCAGTGGCTGCTGTAAAAGAAAGCAGACCGTCCAGATTAGCATTTTCGTCTACAGAAATAGACTGGATAGAAGCCTGCTCTCCGGTTTCGGAGGCGGTTAAAACTAATTGATAGGGGCGATCGGGATCACCGTTATTAATGATAGTCGCCGTAACGCCTAGTTTAGGGTCAGCATTGACCGCTTGCATGACTCCCTGCAAAGAGGTGTCCTTGCCAGTCAAATCCAAGGTATGTGCTGTTCCATTTTGCAGGGTAATGGTTACTTTTCCATCAATACCGAGTGGGGTTGTGCGATCACTTATTTTGCCAGTACTCAGTGAGTGTTTGCTGGCAAGCTGTTCGACCACAATACTGTACTGGCCAGGGGTCGCCTTGTTGTTTCCTGTGACAGAGATACCGTCGCCTGCGGCCTTGACTTTTACTGCCCCGTATAGACTTGGGTCATTGAGTGTTTTTCCTGCGCTTTGCAGGGCAGTAATAGACGCCTTGAGTTTGCCGTAAGCGGAGATCCGACTCACATTTTCGATTTGGCGATTCTGAATAGCGGTCAGGGAGACATTCTCTGCTTTTCGCAGGTCTTCCAGTAACTCATCCAGCTTCAGGCCTGAGCCAATACCGATTGAAGAAATAGCCATATCAAATACTCCTGTAGTGTCCTATTTTGTCGCGAATATGCCGCGCGCAAAGCCCATGTCAATGGGACGTTTCGATGCCAGTTTGGTTTTTAAACCTTCACGCTGACGGCGTTGCCCTGCAACTGAACGATCATTTTGGCAATCTGGATAACCGCGTCGGACGGCACGGTGCGCAGTACCTCGCCGGTCGTGTTGTCCACGATCGAAACTACCAGTCGCTGCGCCTCGTCATCCATATCAAAGCGAATGCCCGTGGACCAGGCCTGCAGGGAGTTGTTGATCTGCTCCAGCGTGTCGTCCAGCGTGTTGACCATGCCGGGCAGGGGTTCGCGCTTGTCGGGCCAGCGCTGCTGCAACTGGGTATCCGTACCGGTTTCCTTGGCAGGCGTCACTGTCGTGGCTGCTGACGGCAGGGGGGTGCCAGGGTTTTGTTCCACCGGGGAAGCCAGGGGCACCAAGGCCGTCGTTTGAGATGAAACTGAGTTGATCATGACATCACTCCAGAAGGGGCTTGGTGGCAGGCCGCAAGAGCATGGCAGGGCTTGGCACCTGTAACGCTCCAATTACGGCACCCACGCGCGTATCTTTAGGAGGTATTTTGGCTTTTGGCCCGGTCAGGCCCGTTTAAAGCCTGAACAAGATGGCGAAAGACAGTTTGATTTGGGGACTGTGTGGCAGGAGTGGCAGGCAAAATAGCCCCATCTTTATTGTCCGGATTCGTGCCTGTCCATGCCTCGTTCAGAAGACGTCCTGGTTGAGCAGTACGCCCCACTGGTGCGCCGCCAGGCGCTTCAGCTTGTGTCGCGCCTGCCTCCCAGTGTCGAGCTGGATGATCTGATGCAAGCGGGCATGATGGGCCTGCTCGATGCCGTACGCCGCTACCAGGTGGTGGCCGAGGCCCAATTTGAAACCTACGCCGTGACCCGTATCCGCGGGGCCATGCTGGACGAATTACGCAGTCAGGACTGGTTGCCGCGCAGTGTGCGCACCAAAGCTCGTCAGATTGAAGTAGCCGTCAGCACCTTGCGTCAGGAACTGTTGCGTGAGCCCACCGAGTCGGAAATTGCCCAAGCCCTGTCCATGAGCATGGACGATTACTACGAGCTGCTGGACGAGGCAGTGGGGGTTCAGGTGATTCACTACGAAGACCTGAAACGCCACGCTGACCCATCAGCCGATGCGCTGGAGTTTCTGGAGGACAATTCGCGGGAGCAGGCATACTTTGACAACCCCTTGAACCTGTTGACCTCCCAGGGACTACGACAAGCCTTGATTACCGCCATCGATCAACTGCCCGAGCGTGAAAAACTGCTTTTTGCGCTGCAATTTGAGCAAGACTTGAACCAGAAAGAAATTGCATTGGTGCTGGGGGTCACCGAAGGTCGGGTGTCTCAACTTCGTAGCCAGGCCGTAGCCCGTATCCGTGCCTGCCTGGCAAAAGACAAGTGGGACGCTATTTCTGACAGTGCGGAGTTTCAGGTACTTTTGTAAGCCTGCGCCTACCGGCTGCTAATCTTCCACTTTCTTGACTGATTATTCTATTAGCATGTCCGAGTTCAAGAAGAACCCGGCACAGGTATTGCGTACGGCTGGAGAAAAGCCTGTTGCCGTATTGAGCCATAACCGACCCGCCTTTTATATGGTGACGCCTCGCTTGTGTGAGTCGTTGGTCGAGGAAATGGCTAACCGGGATTTGGATGAGTTGGTGCGTCAATGGCTGGCGGTCAAAGATACGGCGGTCGAGGTTGGTCTTGAGCAGCTCTGAGAGACAGCCCATAAATACAACTTAAAGTTCGTGCCCGAAGCGTTGCGGGAGTGTGAGCGGCTGGATGGAAGCGTTAAAACCACCTTCAAAAGTCTGCTTCGCAAAAGACTGGATACAGTGCATGTGTCGGGTCCGCCTTGCGAGGCGATTTGTTGAACTGCTACAAAATCAAGCTGCCTCAAGCAGGGCTATCGTCTTGTTTATACCGTTGAGGATGATGTTCTGGTGGTTCTGTTCTTGGCGGTAAACAGGAGGGAGGGCATGGCAGTGTACTGCGCTGCTATTCAGCGATAAAGTGAGGATTTGGACTAAGTGTCGAGCAGGCGGCAATTGCAGTCTGACTTCTCTGTGATGTCCTGTCGTGTTGATTCAGATGGAAAAAAGCCAGCCCGTTATTGGGCTGGCTTTTTGTCGTGCATTCACTTCGCTTGTTAATTCAAAGTGAATGGTTCGGCAGCGTCAATTAACGCAGCAGCGACAGTACAGTTTGTGGCACTTGGTTAGCCTGTGCCAGTACCGACGTGCCAGCCTGTTGCAGGATCTGAGCGCGAGTCATGTTGGAGACTTCGACTGCGTAGTCGGCGTCTTCAATACGCGAACGAGCTGCGGACAGGTTGGTGACCGTGTTGCTCAGGTTGGCGATCGTGGACTGGAAACGGTTTTGGACAGCACCCAGTTCACTACGCAGAGCATCAACGCGAGAAAGCGCTTTATCCAACGTCTCCAAGGGGTCTTTCGTCGCCATCTCGGATTTAGCAGCAGACTCTGTAATCAGCTTTGTGTTGCCAGCGTCGGTTTGAGTGATGTACATCGTATTAGCGCTCGCCCCAGTGCCATCCTTGACTTCATCGCCGGCAGCTGTTGCGTGATACGTTGCGCCGGCAAGTTGCAGAGTCGTAGCGCTACGCTTGCCTCTTTGCAGGTCGAGATCTGCAAGGGTTGCTTCACGATTGCTAACCGAAGAACTGGTCGTGAGCGAACCGTTGACGGCAGAAGTATAAACGGCTGTGTCGGTAGCGAGGTTAGCAGTACCAGTAGCGTCCGTGAGGGTAAACGTGACCGTTTTATTATCGATTTTTGCGGTCGCTACTCCAGTGTTGGCTGTTGTCTGAGCGGTGGTCACTGTGAATTCCATGCCGTTCAGCTTGAATGTGTCACCTGCCGCCTTGTTAGTCATTGCCCCGCTCAAAGAGGTGGCAAATGTGCTTGCTGCTGCTGTCGACGTGTATGTAGCGGTGCCGTTGCTGACGTTAGCTGCAGTCACCAAGCTGCCGTCCTTAGCGCTTACATATAGTTGCGCAGCGCCGGCTTTCACCACGCCCGAGTCAATGTCGACGGTTACAGGATCGCTTACGGGTGCCGGAGACGCGGCACCATCAGTAACAGTGAGGCCAGTGTACGTGTGCGTGCCAGTCGCGCCTTGGCCAACGAGGTCGCTAACGGTTGCCTTAGTGGCTCCGTTAACGGTGAAGCCATTAAGTCCAAGAGCCTTAGAGTCGATTTTTTGAAGATTGATGGAGATGGTTTCGTTGTCGTGTGCGCCAACTTGGATCTTCAGATCACTATCGTTTGCAAGTACCTTCACACCGTTGAACTGAGTCTGTTCCGAAACGCGGTTGATCTCATCAAGGCGCTGGCCGATTTCGTCTTGGATGGACTTCAGGTCTGAAGCCGAATTTGCTCCGTTAGTGGCTTGGACGGTCAGCTCACGAACACGCTGCAGGTTGTTGTTGATCTCGTTTAACGCGCCTTCAGTCGTCTGAGCGATGGAGATACCATCGTTGGCGTTACGCGAAGCCTGGGTCAGACCCTTGATGTTGGCGGTGAAGCGGTTGGCAATAGCTTGGCCAGCAGCGTCGTCCTTGGCGCTGTTGATGCGCAGGCCGGAGGACAGACGCTCAATGGCTTGACCCAGTGCGCCTTGCGATTTGCTCAGATTGCCTTGGGCAACGAGGGAAAGCGAGTTCGTATTGATAACAGACATGGTAACTCCCAATGTTGAGTAGAGCGGCGAAACGGTTTCGCCCTTTGCCCAGGAAAGCGTTGGCGTTCTGCTAGGCCCCAGGGGGCTGATCGCGCATTCGACACACTGCGTTCTTCCTGTACAGCAACATTAACGGAAGGGGTGAAAAACTCTTTAGGGGCCTGTTGAGAAAATTTTCTTCACGTGGCCTTCACGCCTTGATTGCCGCGGCTTCAAGCAGGGTGCTCCGGTGTGCTGAGCAGTCGGCTTGCTGTCGTGCTCTGGCCCTCAGGCCCGATTTTTCCCTGGTCGCTTCTCGAAAATGGAGCAACTGGCTCCGTGCCCCAGCATCCAAACCCGTGGTTTTGTCTGAATGGCGTCGTGCTAAAAAGCAGACGGGGCCATCGATTGACGGCCCCGCATGGAAAAAATTGAGCATGACACTCAATAAGGCGGATTCAAACCCCTGATCCGCCCTGGTGCTTACACGGCAATGGGCTTGCCGTCCGTACGCTGGATCACCACGGTCGAAGAACGTGGACGTACCGTGTTCATGCTGACGACGGTGGCGTCCTGCGTGTCATAAGCGGGCCAGTTCGAGGGGTGCTGAATGTTCAGGAACAGGCTGGTGTGATCCGGGGTCATGGCAAAACCGGTGATCTCGGCTTCATTGGGCCCCACAAAGAAGCGGCGCAGCTCGGCCTGATTGGCCGCGTTGATGGCCGGGCCGGTACCTGTGCTGTCAGCCAGGGCGCCGGGGATAACGGCCAGCATCTGGTCGTTGGTGGCGCGGGCGACATTGTTTTTACGTCCACCATCGATGCCATTGTCCGTCTGGATCCAGAGGATGCCCCGGCTGTCAAAAGCCAGGCCGTCCGGGCTGGCCAGTTGGTTCAGATCCGTCAGGCCAGAAAGGTTGGTGTCCGCATCCGCACCGGCATCCGAGCCGAACACAAAAATGTCCCACTTGAATTTGTTCGAGTCTGCCTCGTCGTGCCAGCGAATCACGTGGCCGTTTACGTTGTTCAGACGTGGGTTGGCCGGGTTGGTGCCCGTAGAGGCATTACGGCTGGTGTTGTTGGTCAGCGTCAGATAGATGTCGCCGTTGCTTGGGTGGGTGGCGGTCCACTCGGGGCGATCCATCGGGGTGGCACCCACAAAGTCAGCGGCACCGCGTGTGTTGATCAGGATGGCATCGAGGCTGCCAAACTCTTGAGCCAGCGTGCGCCCATTTTTGCCAACCGTTGTTCCTGTCAGGGCTAGCCATTCGCCCGAGCCGTCTTCGTTGAAGCGGGCGACATACAAGGTCCCCTTGTCCAGATACTTGGCGCCAACGGCCAGACGGTCGGTGCGCTGTGCGTCTTTCGGGTCCCAGTTGGCCTCGGAGACAAAGCGGTAGACATACTCAAAACGCGAGTCGTCACCACTATAGAAAGCCAGTGGCTTGCCAGCCTCAGGTTTGCTGTAGGCGCATCCTTCATGCGCGAAGCGACCCATGGAGGTGCGTTTGGTGGCGATGCTGGTGGGGTCGTACGGGTCGATCTCGACCAGATAGCCAAAGCCGTTGACCTCGTTGCGCCAGTCTTCGGTGGGGCCTTCGCCGGTTTTAGTTACGTTAAAGCGCGCGAATTCGCCCAGAACTTCCGATGGGTCTTGGGCGGCGGTTTCCCACTGGTAACGGCCGGTAGGGCCGGGCGATACGCCCACACGCTGCTGGTGTGCGGGACGATTGCTGGTATTGACAAAGCAGGCGGCCCAGTTCTCTTCGGCGGTGATGTAAGTGCCCCAGGGGGTCGTGCCGTTACCGCAGTTATTGTTGGTGCCACGCACTTGCGTGCCGTTGGGCGAAAAAGGCGTTTTGGTCCAGTCCGTGCCGCCGATGGGGCCGGCCAGCTTCATGGGGGTGGCGGAGGTGAAGCGACGGTTGTAACGCGAGTTCTGGACGATGTCCCAGCGGCCCTGGTTGCGACGAATGTGGATGATCGCTACGCCATGGGCATTGATTTCCTTGCGCACTTCCTCGGCAGGCCGTTTGCCATCGACCAGGGTCGGGCCATTGGGGTGCAGGGCATTGGCGTCAATGTATTCGTGGTTGACGGCCAGCAAGCCCTCAGTGGAGCTGCCTTCCAGTGGGAAAAAGTGCATGCCGTCATGGTGCATGCCCATGGAGTTGAGCAGATCACTGGAGCTGTTGTTGCCGTTTTGGTCCCAGGGCAAGGCGTTGTCGTTAATGGGCGTTCCCCACGGGGCCAGCACATGGGCGGTATAGCCGGGAGGCACAACACAGCCATCTGTCATGGAAGTGGGCAGGGACTCAAACCCCAGTTTGAGCTTTGCCGGTGGTTCTGGATCAGGATTGGGGCTTGGGGTAGGGGTATGGCCACTGCCGCTATCGGACGAGCTGCTGCCGGTGCTGTTGCTGTCACAGCCAGCCAGGCCAAAGCCGGTCATGGTGGCCAGCGCAGCGGCCAGGCCTCCGCGCATGACGGCACGGCGAGACAGGCTTCGTTCCAGAATTTCGCTAAAAGGGGTGTTCTGACTGGCGTTACGTACAGTCTTGTCGGAGATATGTTTGCTCATAGTGATGAATAGCGCCAAGGCTGAGTTAGGGGGTAGCGCTCATCCTAGTCGGTCAACGTGAAAGGTCTATGACAAAGGCCGGAATGTTGCCGGGGTCTGGCCGGCAAACGTGCCGCAGATCGGGTCATAGCGCGGGTTGGCGGGCTGGATGCGCGTGACCAGTCCTTTTTTTGGGCCTTTTTCCACGGACTGAAACTGGGGGGGGCAGGGTCTAATTCTGATTAGTAAGTCAAGGCGGCGCTTATTTCTGCAGGGTCAATGTTGATTTGCGTACGACGGCGTACATTTTTATCAGCAGGGCCGAAAGGTAGGCGGTTTTATTTCCCTCTTTAATTGGTCTCTCAGTATCAAAACGACTTTCCGTTCTTTTTGGTTCCGGTTTTTTTAAAACCCTTAAAGGGGTTTTTCTCCCTGTGCACACCCTATGACTGGGCATTTTCCTGAGGCTGTGGAAGTAGCTATTTGTTGTACTATGTTTCTTTTTTTTATTCGGGAACTCAATGAAGCAAGGGGTTTTACTGCGCAGTGGCCGTGCCGATGCTTTCATGGCTTTAGGTGAGGGCGGCCGACCGGTATTTCGCTCCGCTTTACAGTTGCGAGAAGCTTTGCGCCGTCGGGCCGGCCATGTTGCCGATCATCTGGCGATTCCGCAAAGCAATGAAACAGGCTCCACACTGGACTGGTACAGCCCGATCCCAGGTCAGGTGGTGCCTTGGACGGCAGCAACGGCGCAGGAACGTGAGGAAGGCCTGAACCAATTAACGGCTTTTCAGGCCAGGCTGGATGAGATGACGCCCGCTGTGGACGCCGATGAGCAGGAAAAGGACGCCTTGGGCGACAAGGCCCTGTTCTCCAGTCTGCTGCGCCGTGTTCTGTATTTCCCGGATGAAAACTTTGTCTATCTGGTCAACGGCAAGCCCGTTCTGACCTTCTGGGGCTTTTTGCACCACGGAGCGGACCAAACCCAAGATCCCTTGCTACCCTTGAGACCCGCTCCTCAGGTGGCGCCTGCCGTCGTGCCTGCCCCGCTGCCGCCAGTCGAGCCCGCCGTGGCTCCGGTTGTGGCTCCCGTGGCAGCAAGCTGGTGGTCCCGCTGGTGGTGGCGTTTGCTGGCCTTATTGCTGCTGCTGGCCTTGCTCCTGTTTGGCTTGCGCTGGTGTTCGACGCCCCTTGTGCCCAATACCCCTGTGGCGTCGTTGAGTTCCAGTGTCGGCAGCTACCTGCCCGAGAAAGTGCGTAACTGGCTGGGTTGGTCCTTGCCCACGCTGGATACGGGCGTTCTGCTGCCCAATGCTCGTGTCGATGCGACGGGGCGTGTTACGGCAGGCTCGGTGCCCGTGGTACCGGGCGCGCCAGGCTCGGGTATGGCTCCAGGGGTAAGGGCGCCTGACGCTGTTGCTCCGGGAACGGGCGTTCCTGTCGTGCCGGGTGCTCCAGAGGGAGGCCAGGCTCTGGATGCTGCGCCGCCAGCTGATCCGGCCGCGAACGCGCATGCCCATCCCCAGCCGCCGCAGTTGCCAGACGGGCCTGCCAACCCGCCTGCCGATCCTGCCGCGCCTCCGACTCTGGATGCCAATCCGACTAGCCCTGCAACGTCTGCGGCAGTTCCCCCCGGTTCTCTGGTGGTGCCGCCCGATGCCTTGCAAACGGGCAAGATGGATTTCCTTAACGGCCAATGGGCCGCCCGCATGGGAGTGCAGGACAGTCAGACCGGTAAACCCGTGCAACTGCAATATCAATTGAAAGACGGTGCAGGCCATGTGCAGATCAAGCGCGGGGACGGCGTGCAGTGCGAGGCTCCTGTGTCGGCCTTGGCCGATCAGGGCCGTCTGATCTTGAATGCTAATTCCGCCGCCAAATGTACTGACAATGCGGCCTACGATATGCCCAAGATTGTGTGTGATCCCGGTGCCGCAGGAGCTGCCGCCCAGTGCGCGGGCATGTACGGCTCCAATGCCTTTCCTCTGATCTTGCAGCAATCCGAATGATGAGTGCCTGAATCTTATGTTGCCTGAATTACTCAAACACGATGGCTTGGTTACTTTGATTGAAAATACCGGAGTCCAGTTCATGGACTTCGGTTTTGACATCAACGCTCCCACTTTGGGTAGCAAGAAGCTGGGCACCTTGAACCATTCTTTTTTCAGCACAAATGGCCAGAACTGGCGTTTGCTGTTTGAAGGTCTGCAGTTTGGCCAGGAGCAGACCCTCTTTCACCAGCCCGAAGGCGAGGTGGGGGTCTATCAGGGAGGGGGGCGCAATGATCAGGAATGCGATGTGTCCCTGAGTCGTACCCTGGACCTGTTCGATGGCCTGTGGCTACCGGTGCCCTATGTTCGTTTTGTCGCCCCCCATCGTTTCGATCATGGGCCAGCCAGTTGGAGCCGCCTGCGGGTGGTGCGTCTGGAAACGCCCGATCGGGACGGCAACACGCACCGTATTACGCTTGCCTGCGACACCAGCGTGGTGGACCTGACTGAAGGCGCGGCCTATCTGGCCCCCTTGCGAGAGGACATCAACGCCGGCGCCCTGTTTCGCCTTGCTTGCGATAGCGCCCATATGGACTGGTTCCTGAACCGCGACTGGGTGCAGGAATGGCTGCTGGAAGTTTATAAAGACAACGTCAACAAAACGCGCAACATCGACTTTGGCGAAGAGGTCAGCGCCTTGCGCTCGGCTCAGTTGCACTTTTTGAACCTGCTCAGTCTGTTCGCGCCCCCGCATGAGAGTGTGGAAGAGCGTACGGAAGCCTGGGTACGCTTGCCGGACATCAAGGTGTTGGCGGCCAACTGGCAAAGCGAGCAGATCATTCCGGTAGATCTGGTGCTGGATGTAGGGAACTCGCGTACTTGCGGGATTCTGATTGAAAACCATGGCCAGGACGATTCGGGGCTGCGGCAAAATTACGTGCTGCAGTTGCGCGATTTGTCCCACCCGCATCAGGTGTACAGCAAGCCATTTGAAAGTCGTGTCGAGTTTGCGCAGACGGACTTTGGCAAGAATCATCTGTCCCTTAAAAGTGGCCGTCCCACCGCTTTTTCCTGGCCTACGCTGGTGCGTGTTGGCGATGAGGCTGCGCGTTTGGCTGCGCGCCGTCGTGGCACCGAAGGCACCACCGGCCTGTCCAGTCCTAAACGCTACTTGTGGGACGAAAACGAATACAAGCACGGCTGGCGTTTCAGTCAGCAGTACGACCGTTCCGATGCAGAGCCGCGTGCCCTGGCAGCACCGTTCTCCCTGCACATTGACGAGCGGGGCGAAGCGCTGTTCACCTTGGAAGAAGACGACCGCCTGCCGGTGTTTGAGCCGTTCTATTCGCGCAGTTCGGTCATGACATTCATGCTGACCGAAGTGCTGGCCCAGGCGCTGTTGCAAATCAACAGTCCGGCCCAACGGGTGCGTCAGGGGCATTCCAACAAGCCGCGTCGCCTGAGCAACATCGTGTTGACGGTACCGCCCGGCATGCCTTTGGTAGAGCGCAGCCTCCTGTCTGAGCGTTTGCGTCAGGCCATTGGTCTGCTGTGGACCAGCCTGGACTGGTATCAGGGTGAAGAAGATCCTTATGCGCTCGAGCCTGTCGAATCGGGTCGCATGCCAGAGAGCCTGCGTGTGCCTTTGCCCGAATTCCGGGTGGAATGGGACGAGGCAACCAGTTCGCAGTTGGTCTATCTGTTTACCGAAATTACCCAGAACTTTGCCGGCCATGCCGATGAGTTCTTTGATGCCGTTGCGGCCCCCTACAAGGAAGATCGGGAAACGCTGACCTTGGGCATTATTGACATTGGTGGGGGCACCACCGATATCGTGATCAGCGACTACACCTTGCGTCGCCCGGCAGGAGCGGGCGGTGGCAGCAACCTGACCATCTCGCCCAAACAGCGTTTTCGCGACAGCTTCCGCGTGGCCGGTGACGATATCTTGCTCGATGTGATTCAGCGTTATGTCCTGCCCGCGTTTGAACACGCCCTGAGTCATGCCGGTGTGCAGGATACGGACGTCTTCCTGTCGCGTCTATGCGGCAATGAAAAAGCCGATGCCAATAAAGCCGTCTTGCGCCAGCAACTGGCCCTGCAGGTCTTTGTGCCGCTGGGGCTGGAGTTTCTGAAACGCTATGAAGCCTACGATCCGCACGAGGACCCGCGCGCTGTTCAGTCGGTGCCCTGGGGCCAGTTGCTGGACTTTGAACATGTGCATGGCGATCAGGGCAATGTTCCCCTGTCCCATGCCTCGGCGGGGGCGGCCGATGCCCTGCCACGCGTTTCCGGCAAAGTGGTGCAGTATGTGCTGGACGAACTGCACAAGCATGTCGGTCAGCGCGTGGAGCTGGAGCTGGCCCATGTTGAGCAGTCCTTTGATCTGGCCCATTTGCACCAGGGTTTGGTCACGGGTTCGCTGAACATTAACGACCCTTTGCGCGCTTTTTGCGAAGTGTTGAACTATTACGACTGCGACATTGTGCTCATGGCCGGGCGTCCTTCGCGCCTGCCAGGCGTGCAGGCCTATGTGCGCTCACAGATGCCTGTCTCGCCTGCGCGATTGTTGCCTTTGCACAATTACCGCACCGGCAGTTGGTATCCTTTCCACACCAATGGCCGGATCGATGATCCCAAGAGTACGGCCTCGGTGGGCGCCATGCTGTGCCTGCTTTGCTACAACATGAATATTGACCAGTTCAATTTCAAAGTATCGAATCTGCGGCCGCGCTCCACCCTGCGCCATATCGGGATTATCGATTCCAATAATCAGATCAAGGATCAGGATCTGGTCTACAAGGATGTGCTCCAGATTGACCCGGATACCCGCGAGGAAATGGTGACGCTGGAAAGCGTCAGCAGCGAGGACTCGGACGGCTATCACCTCTTGATGCAGGGCAGTTACCTGCGTCTGGGCTATCGACAGCTGGATGTCGAACGCTGGCCCGCCTCGCCCTTGTATTACCTGCATTTGAACGAGAAGGTGCGTCGCCAGATGGCGGATGCGCCTGACGATGATGGGCAACTGCCTTCCATGGAAGTGAGTTTGCAGGTCAATCAGAAAGTGCGTGACAAGCAAGGTCGCCGCATGATCAGCGACCGCCTGGAAGTGCGTCGCTCCAATCCGCGCGACTTCAAATTGTCCAGCCCTGTGCCCAAGGCCGTGCGTATCCAGCTCAACACCATGCTGGAAGCAGGTCTGGGTGATTCTCCATATTGGCTCGATAGCGGGAGCGTAGTGCTCAAATGACGGACATGACAACCTTACAGAAGGATTTGTGCCAGGACTGGCAGAACGTATATCACGGTGCAGGACAGGCGATTGAGTGGGTCATGCAGGCGCGTGGCTCGTCGCAACGCCTGAATGCGCAGGCCGACAGTCTGGTGCTGGAGCTGCGCCGTGCCCGTAATACAGCCCGCAGTCTGAGCGTGGTGTCGGGGCGCCCCATGACGATTGGGTTTTTTGGTCTGTCGCAAGCGGGCAAATCCTATCTGATTTCCAGCCTTGCCGCGGGGGGCAACGGACGCCTGGAAACCCGTTACGGTGGTGAAACCATCGACTTCTTGCGCCACGTGAACCCACCGGGAGGCGGTAAAGAAGCCACGGGTCTGGTGACGCGTTTCAGCCGTAATGCGAGCCCAGGTCCCGAGGCCTACCCTGTCGAACTGCAGATTTTTTCTGAGGTCGATATGGTGAAAATCCTGGTCAACAGTTATTTCAATGACTTTGACAAGGAGCAGGTCGGTTATACCTTTGCTCCTGATCGTATCAAGGCCTTGATCGACTCGCTCAAAGGCCGCGCGGGCCTCACCGATACCGGCTTTAGCGCCGATGATGCCGTGTCCTTGTGGGATTACGTGCGCGGCAGTTTTGGCAATTCCACCCGCTTGCTCGATAGTGTTTATTGGCCCGAGCTCATTAATCTGGCCCCCGCTTTGCGTCTGGAAGATCGGGCACAGCTGTTCTCCATCTTGTGGGGTGAACAGGCTGAGTTGAGTGAACTTTATATCGGCCTGGCTAAAGTGCTGCAGGCCCTGGGCCATCCCAGCAAGGTGTATGCACCCTTGACCGCCCTGATCCGTCGCGAAGGCGATGGCTTTGTGCAGCAGGACAGCATCATGAACGTGGATGTGCTCGAATCCTTGGGCAGTCCCGCCGAGAAAAGCCTGAGCGTTTTGCCCGTGCGCGAGCACGATGGCCAGACCGTTGTTGCTGCCCAGGCGGTGGACGTGCCCTTGGCCCATCTGGCCGCGCTGACCGTTGAGCTGACCTTTCCCTTGATCGGTGAAACCCAGGCCAGCGGTGTGGACAAGGTAGACCTGCTGGATTTTCCCGGTTACCGCGGTCGCCTGAACATTCGCTCGGTGCAGGAGGCCGGTGCCGCGTCGGAGAGCAGCGGTGGCAATCCTGCCTCGCAGCTGATTCTGCGCGGCAAGGTGGCCTATCTGTTTGAGCGCTATACCGACCAGCAGGAGATGAACGGCCTTGTCATGTGTACGGCCTCGGACAAGCAAAGTGATGTCAAGGACGTGGAACCCGTGCTGACACGGTGGGTGCATCGCACTCAGGGGGCCACACCGCAGGAGCGCCAGAACCGCAAAGTGGGCCTGATGTGGGCCATTACCATGTTTGACAAACGTATTGGCGCCTCCCTGATTCAGGATGATGCTCAGGTGCGTGACAGCTGGGATGGCTTGATGAAGATGAGCTTCAAGGAGCGTTTTGGCCACTGCGAATGGTTGCAGCAATGGCGTCCCGATCAGCCGTTTTCCAACACCTTCCTGGTGCGCAAGCCCGGCATGCCCACGCCGTTTATCGATCTGGATACAGAGAGCCGGGAGCTCTCCATTACCGCCTCTGTGGCCGAGAAAATGGGGCGCATGCGCGGCAGCTTTATTGAGAACCCGCTGCTGGCGCAGCAACTGAGTGATCCAGCCCAGGCCTGGGATGCCATGCTCGCCTTGAACGATGGTGGCATGCAGCGTTTGCGCGCTTATGTGGCCCAGATCGGCGGCCTGGATTTCAAGCTGATGCGCCTGCAAGAGCAGTTTCGCAGTTTGCATGACAACCTGGTCAAGAAGTCCCTGTATTCCTGGTACAGCCAGGATGGCGATCAGCAATCGGTAGTCAAAGAGGCGCTGGCCAAACAGTTCCGTGAAGAATTGCCTGCCTATCGTGCCCTTGTGGGCGAACTGCTGGCGGCCTTGCACCTGTCGCAAGACACCTTGCGAGATCTGTTCTTGAGCCTGGGTTCCAGCAAGAGTGAGCCCGATGAACCGGGCGTGTTGGTTCAGGAGCAGCCTTTCGAGCAGCAGTATGCCGATCTGGTTTATCGCAGTTGGGTCAGTCAGTTGCGTGACCTTCCTGCCAGCCGCACCAATCAGAATGTGTTGCGCATGCCGGTCGATTTGCTCGCCAGCCTGGTGGAGGAGTTGATTGTGGCCTCGGATCGTTGGGCCTTGCGCGACAAGCTGCTGGCCGCGCTGACCAAGCGTCGTCAAAGCGGTGTGCGGCGCGAGCGCCTGGCTGATCGTCAGGTCTGCAATGTGTCCATGACGATCAGCGAGTTTGTGACCTGGTTCTACCTGAAAGGCGGCACCGAGGATTTCTTCAAGACCCCCAGGACGTTTGCCCCCGATGGCATGCCGGCACTGCCCGCCCAGCCCCAGGATCACGGTGCTCTCTTTTTTGAGCAATGGCTGGCCGCTTTGGCGCACACCACCTTGCATAACGCGGGTTATGAGGGCGGGCGCGAACTGAGCCTGGAGCAAAATCAGGCCTTGGGCCGCATTTTGGACTGTTTTACCGATAAGAGCGTGGCATGAAATTAAGATTTAGTTTGCAGGCGTTGGAGCCTGCTGTTCCGGGCCGCGCTCGTTTGTATGTGCGTGATCTGGATGATGAGCTGGAGCTGGGGGACTATGCGATCGCCATTCAGCGCAGCCAAAACAGTTATTACCTGCATTCGGCACAAAGCTGGGATGCTTCTTTGCGTTGGTTGCCGCAACAAGGCTGGACCGAGCATGAAGAGGGGATTGCGGTTCTGCTGAACGCCGACATTGTGGATTCGCTGCTGGCCAATGCCAGCGATGCGTATCAGATCACCTTGGCGGATAGTGGTGGTGAAGAGTTGGGTCGCAGCCCGCTGAAACTGGACAAGGCCATCTTGCCTTCTACTGCGGGTGGCCATGCCCAGGCAATGGAACTGACCATGCCGGTAGCCGCTGCACCCGAAACACCCGCGCCCGAGCCTGTTGTGGAAACGCCTCCTGTGGTTGAGACGGT
The DNA here is from genome assembly GCF_047716895.1 of Alcaligenes sp. SJTW-7. NCBI lineage: Bacteria > Pseudomonadati > Pseudomonadota > Betaproteobacteria > Burkholderiales > Alcaligenaceae > Alcaligenes > Alcaligenes sp. SJTW-7. Next base: position 1,349,137 of record NZ_CP136682.1, read on the forward strand.
GGCTCCTCCAGCGCCGGAACCCGTCAAGGTGGAGATGCCTGCCCCCAACGTGGACACGGTGGCTCCTGTCGAGCCTCCCGCCAAAAAAGGTGGCATGGCCAAATGGATTGTTCTGCTCGTCCTTTTGCTGACTTTGCTGGGCGCAGCCGCCTACTGGTTCTACAGCCAGTCCGCCAAGGACGACAGCCCGGCGGCCCCCGAGGCACCCGAGCCCAAGCCCGCCGTGGTGAAGACTGACAACTGCACCATGGACAAGCTGGCAGATCGGCCTGGGCTGCAGTTCGTGCAAGAGTGTGTCAAGGAAAGCAAAACGTCCGAGCAGTGGCTGGCTGTGATTGAGGAAGTCAAAAAGGCGGGGCAATGCGACGTCGCCCAACGCCTGTATGTGAACAAGGCACAGTCTGGTGATGTGAAGATTGCCCTGGCCTATGCCCGTGAATATGATCCCCAGGATCACCCGGCGCATGCCTGCTTTGGCAAGCCCAATCCGGCTACCGCTGCGTACTGGTATGAAACCGTCTTGCTGTCCGATCCCGATAATGCGCACGCCAAGGCCCGCTTTCAGGAGCTGAGCCAATGATGATCCGTCCGCTGGTTCGATTCAGTTTGCTTGCTGCGCTCTTGTTGGGGGCAGGCCAGGCACAGGCGGCCGCCCCCTTGCTGCAAGAGGGTAAAAAGACGCTTTATCAACGCGTCCTGACCACGCCTTCCTGCCGTCTGTTTTCTTCGGCAACGGATCAACAGGGCAAGCCAGTTCCCGCCTTTAGCCGTTTTTATATTTATCAGCGCATCGAGCAGGCCGGGGCAGAGCGCTTGCAGGTGGGCCCGGACAGCCAGGGCAAAACCGTGGGCTGGCTGGACAAGGCCTGCACGGTGGACTGGAAAATGCAGTTGACCCTGGCCTTTACCAACCCGGCCAACCGTGACCGCATGTTGTTTTTCCAGGAGCGCACCTTGCTGGAAAAAGTCCTGGACACGCCTGACCCGGCAACCCTGGTGGCTCCTATCCGTCAGGCGCTGCGTAAAGACGCGCAGGCCGAGGGTGTGCTGGCCCAGGAACCTGAGTATTTTGTGGATGTGCAAGAGCAGTTCTACCTGTTGCCCGTTTTGAGTGGCGAAGAGGTGATGACTGAAAACGGTTTCCGTACGCGTTTGCTCAATGTGGCCTCGGTCAGCAAACAGACAGCCGATCAGAACGAGCCGGACGCCGCCAAGAACGAGCCGCAGCCGGATCAGGATGCCCTTCGCACGTCCCAGATCAAGGGCTTTAGTGCGGCAGTCGTTTTTGTGATTGACTCCACCATTTCCATGGACCCCTACATTGAACGTACCCGCGAGGCGGTACGCAAGGTCTATAGCAAGGTGGAAGAGCAGGGCCTGTCAGAGCAGGTCAAGTTCGGGTTGATCGCGTTTCGCTCCAATCTGGACGCGGCGCCGGGCATTGAGTATCTGACGCGCATGTATGCAGATCCCAATACCGTCACCAGCAGTGAAGACTTCCTGGCTAAAGTGGCCGATCTGAAGCAGGCCAAGGTCTCGACGGTTGCCTATGACGAAGACGCCTACGCCGGGGTGCTCGAAGCCCTGGACAAGGTGAACTGGAATGATTTTGGCGCGCGCTACGTGGTGCTGATTACCGACGCCGGGGCGCTGGAAGGCAATAACACGTACTCCTCGACCGGCCTGGATGCGCCGCAACTGCGTATTGAAGCGGCCAAGCCGGGGGTGGCGATCTACACCCTGCATCTGAAGACGCCCTCGGGCAAGAACAACCACGCCAAAGCCGAAGACCAGTACCGCGAGCTGTCCACGTATGGGGGCACGCAGACTTCGCTGTACTACCCCGTCAATGCCGGTGATGTGAACCAGTTTGGCAAGATGGTCGATAACCTGGCCACGGCGCTGACGGAGCAGGTCAAAGTGGCCTATCAGGGCGGAGATGCCATTGGCAGCGCGGCCCGCGCCGAGGAAACGGGCGATAGCACGACTGACCAGATGCTCTCGGACGCCGAGTTGATCGGCCATGCCATGCGCCTGGCCTATCTGGGTAAGACAACCGGCACCACCGCGCCCGAGGTATTTCATGCCTGGATCAGCGATCGTGACCTGGTGCGCCAGAACATTCCCACAACGGATGTCCGTGTTCTGTTGACCAAAGCCCAGTTGAGTGATCTGAGCGCTGTGGTTAAACAGATTCTGGAGGCGGCCAACGAAGGCATGATTTCGCCTACCGACATGTTTAACCGCTTGCGTTCCGTGGCCGCCGCCATGGGGGCGGACCCCAGCACCTTGAAGCAGGAAAAGGGCACCAAGCTCGCCGAGCTGGGCCTGATGAGCGAGTATCTGGACGACTTGCCCTACCAAAGCGCGGTACTGAGTCTGGACGAAGATACCTGGAGCAGTTGGGATGCCCTGAGCCAGGAGAAATTCATTCGTGATCTGGGCATCAAGTTGCGCCATTACGAGCGTTACAACGCGGATGCGGATCGCTGGGTGTCATTGGCCGAAGGGGCAGATGCGCGGGATGACGTGTATCCCGTGCCGTTGGAGATGATGCCCTGACATGCTCCGCATTCAGCAGTTAGAGGTTTCCAGGGGGCAAGGCCCCCGGGCTTTTCGTGTGCAATTGCCTGCGCTCGCTCTGGAAGCGGGGCAGATCGTGGCCGTGACCGGCGTCAGCGGATGCGGCAAAAGCACCTTGCTGGAGACCCTGGGACTGTTGCTCAAGCCCAAACAGGTCAAAGCGTTTCGTTTGGGCAGGCAGGCCATGGATATCAAGGCCTTGTATGCCGATGGTCGTGAATCCGAGTTGGCGCAATGGCGTGCCAGGAACCTGGGCTTTGTGCTGCAAAATGGTGGTCTGCTGCCCTACCTGTCGGTCTGGGAAAACATGGTTCTGCCACGGCGCTTGTTAGGCATGCCGATCAAGGCCGATCATCTGGATGCCGCGATTGCCACCCTGAAGCTGGGGCGGCTGCTGAATCTGTACCCCTCTGCCTTATCGATTGGAGAGCGCCAGCGAGTTGCTTTTTCGCGCGCGATTGCCCACGCTCCCGGCCTGGTGCTGGCCGATGAGCCTACCGCAGCCCTGGACCCCGAAACCGCTCATGATGTGTTCCAGCTGTTTTTCAGCCTGGCCAGGGAGCTGGATCTGGCGGTTTTGCTGGTCTCGCATGATTGGGACAGTCTGAGCCAGTTCGCCATTCCGCGCCTGCAAGCCAGATTGGAGCCCGGTTTGAGTGTTTTCCTTCCTCAGGGGGATGCGACATGCTGCTAAGCGTGTGTCGACTGGCCTGGGCTGACTTGCGCTTTGACTGGCGCATCTCTTTTTGCATGGTTGCGGCCATGGTCGCCGTGGTCGCGCCTTTGCTGCTGCTCTTCGGTCTGAAGCACGGAGTTGTCACTCAATTGCAGCAAGCGTTGCTGCATGATCCGCGCAATCTGGAAGTAAAGATGCTGAGCAGCGGCAGCTTTGATCAGGCCTGGCTGGACCGGCTGCGACAGATGCCCGGTGTGGCATACGCCGTGGGCATGACGCGTTCGCTGAACACGCAGGCGGATCTGCGCCTGGACCGACGTCGTTTTCTGGAAAACGTTGAAGTGCTGGCCAGTGCGCAGGGCGATCCTTTGTTGCAGACCCAGGCTCGTGATCTGTCCCCCCAGGAAATCATTCTGACGCAGGAGGCTGCGCGCCGATTGAACTGGCAGGCGGGCGAGTTGGTTCATATTCGTGTTGACCGTCGTCTGGACGGGCAGCGCGAGCAGGGCGATAAAGCCATGACCGTGGTGGATGTGCTGGCTGAACATCGCTATTCGCGTCCTGCCGTGTTCGTGGCCCCGGAAACCCTACTGGCCCTGGAATACGCTCGCGATGGTTTTCAAGTGCCCGATTTTGCCCTGTTCAGCGGCAAACCCCTGGCCGCTGATATGCCCGTGCTGTATGCCCGCGCCCGGGTCTATGCCAGCACGATCGATCAGGTCGGGGCGGTGGCCAAGGGGCTGGAACAGCAGGGTATTCCGGTGGCCAGCCGGTATGCCGACATTGAAAACGTTCGCGCCATCAATCGTGTGCTGAGCCTGATTTTTGGCGTGATTGCTCTGACGGCCATGGTGGGCTGCGCGGCCTCGTTGGGCGGTGCCTTTCTGGCTAATGTGGATCGCAAACGTAAAGATCTGGCGGTCCTGCGGCTGCTGGGTATTGATAGTGGCGGTGTCATTCGTTATGTGCTGATTCAGGCACTGGTACTGAGCCTGATCGCCTATGCCCTGGGGCTGGGCCTCTATGGCCTGGGCAGTGCTTTATTTAATCAATTACTAGTGGGAGATGGCCTCCAGACGGACTTCGTATGTCGTATCACCCCGGCCCATGCCTTGTACGCCTTATTGATGGTGGCGAGCCTGGCCTGTGTGGTGGCGGCGATCGGAGCCTGGCGTGCCGTTCGCGTTCAACCTGCGGAGAGTCTGCGTGAAATGTAAATTGTGGTTCAGTGCGGCGACGGCGCTGCTGGGTATGAGCGCGCTTGCTCAGGCGGCACCTTGGGAGGAGAAGTACTACAACCCCAAACCTGCCGAAGGCGATGTGGTGTTGCCCATGCCCTGTGAGGGTGCCATGGTGTTTCGCCGTGTCGCGGTGCCGGTGGCCGGCCCTCTGGATGATATGCGTGTGGTGGTGGGGCAGGAAGCGCAAGAATGGGGTTATATCGAACACAAACGCCCTGACTTTATTGCGGGCAGTTTTACCGATGGCAAGACCGGTTCATCGCGCTACTACCTGATGGCCAAGTATGAGCTGAACAAATTGCAGTACCAGTCTCTGACAGAAGCCACCTGCCCGACACCCAAAAATACCTTGGTGGTGCCGCAGACCGAAATCAGCTGGATGGACGCGATCCGTGTGTCCGACCTGTACAACCAGTGGTTGCGCGACAATGCCGCCGACAAGCTGCCCAAAGAAGACGGCTTGGCTGGGTTTGTGCGTCTGCCAACGGAAATCGAGTGGGAATACGCGGCCCGTGGTGGCTCGTCCTTGTCTTCGGCCGAGTTCCGTGACGTGCGCTATCCCATGCCTGAAGGCATGAACGACTACGAGTGGTATGCCGGGTCGCAGTCGTCCAATGGGGCGGTTCAGCTAATGGGGCGGCTCAAGCCCAATCCGCTGGGGCTGCACGACATCTTGGGCAATGTGGACGAGATGATTCTGGAGCCGTTTCGCTTGAACAAGCTGGATCGTCAGCATGGTCAGGCAGGCGGCTTTGTGGTGCGGGGCGGCAATTTCCTGTCCAAGCCCGAAGCCTTGCGCGCTTCGGCGCGCAAGGAATTAGCCTATTACGGCTCCAAAGGGCCTACCCAGGCCAAAACGACGGGTATGCGGCTGGCTCTGGTGTCAATTGCCCTGACTTCGCGCGACCGGGTGCAGGCCATTGAAAAGAGCTGGCAGGCCTTGGGGACCGAGCAAGGCGCTGTCAACCCGGATGCGCCGGCACAAGAGTCCGCCGTGCAGCGTTTGGGCTCCCTGGCCAGCAGTCTGGAGGACGACACGCTCAAGACGCAGCTCAAGCAGCTGGAAGGGGATTTGCGCGCTGCCAATTTGCGACAGGAGGAAATGCGCGACCAAGCCATTCGCGCCAATCTGGAGCTGGGCTCTTTTCTGTGCACCAAACTTAAAGACGACGTCTTGTTCGTGGAGCTGCTGCAACGAAATTACGAGGCGCTGTGTCAGGCCAGCCCGGACGACAAACAATGTGTCAGCCGCAAATTGAAGCTGGATGAACAGCACGATCGTGTTGCGAAACTGGCGCGTTATTACGCCAGCAACTTGATTGACGCCTCGTCCCTGTACGGGCTCACCTTGCTGGAAAAACAGGTGCCGGTCGCACGCCAGATGATGGAACAGAACAAGAGCCTCAGCGCCCTGAAACCTTATCTGGACGTGCACTGGAAGAATCAAAAAGACTATTTGAAAACAGATTCGATTGATATCAGTGCCTGGAAGAACAACTGCAAATCGATTCCCAACTCGTAAAGAGCGGGTCAATAAAAAATAGACGTACTTCAATTGGAAGAGGAAGTTATGCAACACGTGCGCCGTTTTACCCCTAGAACCTTACTGGGCAGTCTGATGCTGGGTGTGGCTTTGCTTTCGGGCTGTGCCAGCACGGGCAGTAGTTTGCTCAGTGGTGCTCAGGCCGATGATCGTCTCACCAGTGGTCAGGATGCCAAATTCTTCAGCCGCTCTGGCTTTCAGGCCTGCGCCGGCGCGGCGGCGGTGGGCGTGCTGGCTTGCATGCTGTCGAACTCCAGCAACAAGGCGGCTTGCGCGATTATCGCGGGCGTGGCGGCCTGCGGGGTCGCCATGGGGACCAACTACTATCTGGATCAGCGTCGCACCGAATACGCCAATACCACGGAGCGTCTGGCCGCCATGCAACGTGACGTCGAGGCCGATACTGCCAATATTCTTGAGCGAACCCGTACGGCCCAGCAGGTGATTGCTGACGATAAAAGGCAGATTGCCGACATTGAAAAGCACATGAAGGCCAAGACGATGGAGAAAAAACAGGCTGAAAAGCAACTGGCCCGTATTGATAAGAATATCGAGGTTCTCAATCGCGATCTGAAAAACATGACTGAAAAAGTCAGCCTATATCGGGATGTGGCCGATGCGGAGCGCAAGGACGGAGGCAAGAAGGCGGAAGTCCAGCGTCTGGATCGTCAGATTGACGAGATGAATGTCAAAGTGGCCGTGCTGCAAAAAGAAGTGGACGACCTGTATTCCATGCGTTCTGCAGTGACCTTGGGTTAAAAGGGATTTTTCATGCGAGTATTTCTACGTTGGTCACCCGTTGCGGCCAGTCTTGTGCTGGCAGGTTGCGCCACCACCATGAGCGAGTGTGATCCGTCGGATCAAAACGCCGGTTTCCTGACCAAGATCAGTTGCGACACCTCGGGCGCCTATCGCCAGCACATTGACACGCGTGAGCAAAGTTTGCTGAGCGCGCAGCAAGCCAATGCGCTGTTTCATCAGGTCTACAAGGATATTCAGGCTCAGCAAAGCTTGAGCAACGCCAGTCTGGCCCGGCAGCGTCAGGCCCAGACTGCGCTGAACCGTTCCATGGGGCAGTTGTTGCGTAGTTTGCAGGCCAGTAAAGGTCAGCAAGCCGGCTTGCTGAATCAGCTCAAGGATCTGGATAAAGGGCTCAAGGACGTAAACCGTTCCACCGAAGACAACAGCCCGGCCGCGATAGCCCAAAAGCAGCAGCAGTTGCAACAGCTGCAAAAAGATGTCAGCCGCCTGCAGTCCAGTTTGGGATACGACGAGTAAAGGCCTATGCAGCGCGTCATACTTGATTCGGTGGGGCCCTCCGGGGCCTATCGTCAGCATCAGCTTGCGCTGGATATCCTGAAGCGTCAGGATGAACCCCTGACGCATCTGTTTTCCATTTATCAGGCCGATGGTTCGCAGACGACGGCCTGGTGGACGGGCCTGCAGGGCCAGGCTGTGGCCAAAAGCAGTTTGCCGGCTGCTCAGCAACAGGCACTGGACGCGCGTTATCAGCAAGCGTTGGACCGGATTGAGCTGTTGATTCGCCAGTTGCACGATCAGGGGGCGAGCCAAGATGCGCAGGCGCTACAAGCCCTGCTGCAAGACGGGGCGGCCCAAGGGGCGATCTACAGCGTAGGCGGCAAGCCGTTGCTGGTGATGAGCGAGAATCCGGCGCTGTCGCCCGAACCTTTGTTCGCGTCTGCCCGACGTCGGATGGCCGGAGCAGCGGCCGTGCCGCCGGGTCCACCGGCGACAGCGGCTCTTGGGGCTGGCGCGGCTGTCATGGGGGAGCCTGCTGCCAAGGCTCGCCCGCTTCTGTGGTTTCTGTTGGCCGCGCTACTGGCCCTCCTGCTGGCTCTGCTATTGTCCTGGTGGTTCAAGTGGCCTGCCAGCTGGTGGGACAGGAGTGGGATGCCCGTGGCCCCGCCCGCAGTGGTCAAGCCAGCGCCTGCGGTGCAGGAGCCTGTCCTGCCCCCGGTTGTGCCTGCTCAAGAGCCGTTGGCGCCGGTCCCCGAACCGCCCAAGGTCGAGCCTGTGGTACCGGAGGCGCCCGTGCCTGAGCCATCGCCTGCGCCCAAACCCCAGCCCGATCCCAAGCCTGCCCCCAAGGTGTCATCAGACCCTAATTTTGTGTGTGCGCACGATGATAAGGGCCAGGTGCTCAAACCCGAGGTCTACCTTATTTTTGATACGTCCATGTCCATGCTGTTGAGCGTGGATGCCAAGATTCAGGACGAGGAGTGGTTTTTCAGCCAGGACTTGAGCGATATGGGTTCCTGGAGCGATTACGCGACCCAACGGGCTAAAACCCTGTTTGAAGGGACGTCGCGCATCAAGGCGGCGCGCAGCGCTTTCTCCAGCATGGTGGACAGTTTGCCCGCGGGGCAGGACCTGCATTTGATAACCTTCGCGCAGCAGTGCGCCGCACCCAATTACCAGGGCCGCTTTACGACGGCTCAGCGGGGACGGTTGAAAAACCTGATTCAGACTATCGAGGCCAAGGACAGCACCAATCTGGTTCATTCCCTGAATCTGGCGGCCAGTCGGGTGGATGGCGTTAAACGGGATGCTTTGATTGTCTTGTTTGTTGATGGCAATGACGGTTGCGAGCAGGATATTTGCGCTGTGTCCCGCAGTATTGCACGCGCCAAGCCGCGCTTGCGGATCAATGTGGTGGATATCACCGGTCAAGGCCTGTCCGCCTGTGCGGCTACGGCGACGGGCGGTGTCACGCTGGCTCCCAAGCAAGCGGGTCAGATTGCCCAGGCCTTGCGCGATGCTACAACCGACTTTGTGAAGCGTGCCGAACAGGCTTGCCAGTAAACCCCCGGCATGTGGCTGGGCCTGAATCAGCCTGGATTGCCCCAGGCTGATTTGCTTCTGGACAGCCAGAAAAAGACAGGGTGACAATAAGGGGGTCGCTGAACGACGCATAGACTGTGCACATGCCTGTATCTCCCTCTCGCCCCGATTCGCCTGAACGTCGTCTGCGTCGCATGAAACGCGGCGCCCTGGCTTTGCTGGGCCTGACGATCAGCCTGTTCCTGCTCAGTCACGCCATGATTGGCCGGGGCGAGGCTGCGCCGGTTGCTGGACTGTGGCCTTGGCTGCGTGCCTTTAGTGAAGCGGCCACGGTGGGCGCGCTGGCTGACTGGTTTGCCGTCGTGGCCTTGTTCCGGCATCCCCTGGGCCTGCCTTTTCCGCATACGGCCATTATTCCCAATAAGAAAAACAGTCTGGGGGAAAGTCTGGGCGTATTTGTGCGCGACCACTTTCTGGATTCGGCGATGTTGTTGGAGAAACTGCGCAGTCTGGACCCGGCGGCTCGCCTGGGGCAGTGGCTGTCGCAACCTGAGCAAAGCGAACGTGTGAGCCGTGCTTTGCAAACGGCCCTGGGCGAGGCCCTGCGTTTACTGGACGAGCGTAGCGTCAAACAGGCCCTGACCGATGGGGTGCGCAGCTATCTGATGCGGGTGGATATGGCGGGGACCAGCTCCCAGATTCTGGGCTTGCTGACGCGTAATGCCCGGCATCAGCGCCTGCTCGATGAGGTCTTGCAGCAATTGGGTACTTATTTGTCCAATGAAGCCGTCAAGCAACGCGTGGCGGCTGTGCTTGTGCGTTACGCTCAGCGCGAATGGCCCAAACTGTTGGCGATGGTGGGCGTGGTGACCTCCGTGGACGAATTGTCAGGCAAGATGGCCGACCGTTTGGCGCGTGCGCTGGTGGACGAGGTACACACAATTTTGAGTGAACCCGAGCATCCCTTGCGTAAGGATTATGAGCAGTGGGTGCTCGATTATATTCAGCGCCTGGGCCAGGACCCTGAGCTCAGAGAACAGGTCGAAGCCATCAAGCAGCGGTTTTTGCATCACAAAGAGGTGGGCGAATACATCGATGGCATCTGGACTGATGTCATGCGTGTGCTGCGCAGCGATCTTGCCAGACCGGACTCCTCGGTTGCCGCCCATTTGCGGCAGGTGGCTCAGGACCTTGGCGCCCGCCTGAATACCGACGCCACGTTGCGGGCCACCTTGAATGAGCATATGTTGTCGGCGGCGGCCGGGCTGGCCGAGCAGTTGCGCGAAGGGGCCAAGGATCATATTTCGCGCACCGTTCGTCAGTGGGATGACAGGCAACTGGTGCGCGAGCTGGAACTGACGGTGGGTACCGATCTGCAATACATCCGCTTTAACGGCACGGTCGTAGGTGGCCTGGTGGGCGTGGGCCTGCACGCCATCCTGCTGTTGGGGCTGGTCTGACAATAGCAGTCAGAGTGGTGCCCGGCGAAGATGCAAACCGTGCCCGGCGAACGAACATGTTCGTCGCTGCCAGTCAGAATGTGTTCAGATCTCAGGTCGGAGCGGGCCAGGGCGTAAGCGGGTGGGGCAGCGAGCCGCTGGGGCCTTTGCCACCCAGCCCTTCACTCAGGCCACTTTCAGCAAGGGGACGGGCTTCTGGGTAGCATTTGGGTCGGGCACGTAAGTCGAGCGGTTCGTCATGCCGGTATTGAGCAATTGAATCGACAGTTTCAGCTCCTTGGCCTGGCGGCTCAGTTCGTTGACGGTCTCGCCCAGGTTGCGAGCCAGATCCGCGTTGTCGTTGATGTCGCTGTCCATGGTGGATACGGCATCGTTGATTTGCGCCAAACCGTTGGCTTGCTCGTTGGAGGCGGTGGAGATTTCGCTGATCAGATGGGTGACATCTGAGACGGATTGCATGATCTCGTCCATGGTGGAACCTGCCCGCTTGGCGTGATGCGCCCCGGTCGCCATGCGTTTGAGCGAATCCTCCACCAGGTTTTTGATTTCCCCGGCGGCTTGGGCACTTTTTTGCGCCAGACTGCGCACTTCACCGGCCACCACGGCAAAGCCCTTGCCTGCCTCACCCGCGCGGGCCGATTCTACAGCGGCATTCAGGGCCAGGATATTCGTTTGAAAAGCCAGTCCTTCAATAATCGACACAATATCGCCAATACGCTCAGAGCTGTTGTGTATGTCCTGCATGGTGCTGACCATGTCCTGAACCACTTCACCACCTCGCCGTGCGGTAGACAGGCTCTGGTCGGCCAATTGATTGGCCAGACGGGCATTGTCCGCGGTCTGCTGCACATTCATGGTCAACTGCTCCATATTGGCGGCGGTGCGCTGTAAGGAGCCCGACTGAGCGGCGGTACGATGGGAAAGCTGGCGATTGCCCTCTTCAATCTGTGTGGACACATCCAAAGAGGCCTGGATGCCTTGATGCACGTCGCAAGCCAGACCCAGCAGGCTTTTGCGCATCATGTCCATGTAGAAATAGAGCTGTGCGATTTCCTGGCTGCGGGTGTGCTGGGGGTTCAGATCGATCAACAGGTTGCCGGTGGCAATTTGCTGGGCGATATGGGTGGCGCTGTGCAGGGGCTGCATCATGCGCTGGGTGACCATCCAGCCGTAGGCCAAGGTTACCAGGCTGACCAGCCCCAGACTGCTCAGCCCGACAGTCAGATACGTGCCGGATGCGCCACTGCCCACCAGCAAGCCGGCGCTCAAACTTACAAGTGCCGTGGTCAGAAACCCAAATCGCAACAAGCTGGCACGCAGGCTGCGATTCAAGGGTTGGAGCAGGGTGTTCAGAACCGAGCGCCAGCCTCTGGCCTGCAATTGACCTTCGTGTAAACGAAAACCGCGCAATCCTTGTTGCTGGATGGAGTGGTACAGATACTCCGCTTCTTTGATGTCCTTGGCTTGGGCACGTACCCGAACCGAGGCGTAGCCGCTGACGCGGCCGTTTTCAAATAAAGGAATGACGCGGGCTTTGACCCAGTAAAAGCCGCCGTCTTTGCGGCGGTTCTTGATCAGCCCCGACCAGGATCGTTGTTGTTTGAGTGTCTGCCATAAATCCTGAAAAATCACGGCCGGCATGTGGGGGTGGCGCACAATATTGTGGTGTGCTCCGATCAGCTCGTCGTGGCTGTAGCCGCTCACCTCGATAAAGGCGGGATTGGCATAGACGATGCGCCCTTTCAGGTCGGTCTTGGAGATTAAATAGGTTTTTTCGGGTACCTGTGTTTCATGAGAGGTAATGGCTTGGTTTTCACGCATGATCTGGCCCTGTTAAAGACGTAGGCGGAAAAGGACAGATCATTATGTTGCATATCGACTTAATTTTGTTACTTAGTATTTGTATTAAAGTCTAAATGTGTCACCGTGATGACGAAGAAAAACCGGTTCAAAAAGCGTGATCTGATCTCTATAAGCAGTTGATTTTATTAATTATTGTTTTTTTGCTGGTCTGGCGGTAAAAAACCGACCCCAGATTAAATGTTTTGTCTAGCTGTCAGTAGTATCAGGATCGGCAAGGGGGCTGCCGATCCTGAAGGGCCTGCTTAGCGACGAATCGCTTCAAGTCTGGCGTTCGCCGTTTTGGCGCTGTGAGCCTGGAAGGCCGGTGTGTTCTGGTAGGACAGCACCTGCACGGTAGAGGCTTGACTCAACTGAGCCAGGGCCGCCGGGGCACCCTGGGCCGATTCCACCGAGCCCGTATTCAAAGCCTTGATTGCATCGGCCAGCTCGGACGCTTCCGAGGCCAGGTCGCTCATGGTATTGCCCAGATCCTGCACCAGGGCGGCGTTTTGCTGGGTGACACCATCCATTTTGGCCATGGCCTCATTGATCTGGTCCAGGCCACTGGCCTGCTCGATCGAGGCGGTCGAGATTTCGCCAATGATGTCCGTGACACGTTTGACCGAATCGACGACCTCGCCCATGGTGGCGCCGGCGCGGGCCGCCTGTTCGGCCCCGATGGCCATGCGGCTGACAGAGGCGTCGATCAGGTTCTTGATTTCTCCGGCAGCTTGCGAGCTCTTTTGAGCCAGGCTACGTACTTCACCGGCCACGACCGCAAACCCGCGTCCCGCTTCGCCGGCGCGAGCCGATTCCACCGCTGCGTTCAACGCCAGGATATTGGTCTGAAAGGCAATGCCTTCAATAACAGTGACGATATCGCCAATGCGACGTGAACTGTCGTGAATGCCTTGCATGGTTTGCACCACTTCGTTCACCACAGCGCCGCCACGTTGGGCAATCTGCATACTGGCATCGGCCAGTTGGCTGGCTTGATTGGCATTGTCGGCGTTCTGGCGCACCGTCACGGTCAGCTCTTCCATGCTGGCGGCGGTTTCCTGCAAGGAGGCGGCCTGATCTTCAGTGCGGGAGGCCAGATTGGTATTGTTCACCTCTAGGATGCGGGCGGCATGAATCGAGGCGTCAATTCCGGCTCGGGCATCGCTGGCAATGCCCACCAGACTTTTGCGCATCAGGTCCAGGCAGAAGTAGAGCTGACCAATTTCCGAATTGCTTTCGCTGGAGCTGACATCAATGTCCAGTTGCAGATTGCCGGTGGCAATTTGCTGGGCGATCAGCGAGGCCTGATCCAGGGGGCGGATGACGCGCTGGGCAATCAGCCAGCCGTAGCCCATCATGACCGCACTGGCCAGACACAAGCCACCGGTCAGCCACAGGCCCGAGCCTTGGGGAACCCCTCCCGTCAGGGCGAAGTACAGCGCAGTTCCGGTGGTGGCCAGCGCCAGTGTGCCCATACGGAACAGGCTGGCCCGCAGGGAGTTGCTAAATGGGCGGCGCAACTGGCTCAAGGCCTTTCGCCAGCCGGTCGGCACAGCACGACCTTCATGCAAGCGCACGCCGTGGGCACGTCCCTCATTGATGGCGGTGTACAGGCGCTCAGCCTCGTCAATTTGTTCCTGGCTGGGTTTGACCCGGACCGAGGCATAGCCGGCTACCGTGCCATTTTCATAAATGGGCACCGCCATGGCGTAGACCCAGTAAAAGCCACCATCCTTGCGTCGGTTCTTGACCACCCCCATCCAGGGGCGCTTGTTTTGCAAGGTGTCCCAGAAATCCTGAAACGCCTCGGGCGGCATGTCGGGGTGGCGGACAAGATTGTGCGCCTTGCCGATCAGCTCTTCCCGGGTGAAGCCGCTGATGGCGATAAAGGCCGCGTTCGCGTAGGTGATCCGTCCTTTCAGATCGGTTTTTGAAATAAGGTACTGATCGGCCCGGACGCGAACCTCGTCCTGGGTAATGGGGAAATTCTTACGCATTCATCATCCTGGAGGGGAGCAACAAAGGGGACGCGAGGGGCCGTCAAGCCCGCAGGGGCCATGCAAAAAAAGCAAAGGTTTCTACGCCCGGTTACTGACTGCTCTGAACTGTCAGAAACCTTCTATTTTTGCGAATGGCGGAGCAGAACAAAGCGTGAAACTGTTGACTGATCCGGCCTTTGACTGAGCGCTTGCTTGTCATTTATGGCAAACACATACAGTTCAAACGCTTAACGGCTGCCAAACAAAATTCTTTAGGCTTAGATGTTCATGGATCATAATTTGATCATCTGAAAATAATGTACGGACTGTATTGCGTGGCGTACGTGCTCGCTCCGAGGTGGGGGCGGCTCAGGGCTCGCTTATAATCGGCCACACGCGCATGGGCGAGATTCAGAAGGAGAATATGTGATCGATACGCAGGAACCTGTAGTCAGCGCTGAGCTGGTCGCTGTGTTAGTCGCTGTCAGCGACGGCGAGCCCCGTGTCTTGACCACGGATGGCGGGCAGGCCTTGCCCGCCGGGCCGTTTCAGCATACGCATCGCTCTTTGCAAACGGGGCTGCGCGATTGGGTGGAAACGCAAACCCATCACCCGGTAGGGTATGTGGAGCAGCTTTATACCTTTGCAGATCGCGATCGTTTTGACGCTCAGGGAACGCGTATCGTGTCAGTCAGCTATGTGGGGCTGACGCGGGAAGTGGGTCAGCCGGATGTGGCTCAGGTGATCTGGCAGGATTGTTATCGTTACTTTCCGTGGGAGGACTGGCGTGAGGGTACTCCTTCGATTATTCAGCAGACCATCGTGCCGGCCTTGTTGACGTGGTGCGAGCAGGACGAGTCCTTGCGTGCATTACGACGTCAGCGCGTCAATTACAGCTTTGGGCTGGAGGGCGCCATCTGGAACGAAGATTTTGTCTTGCAGCGCTACGAGCTGCTGTACGAAGCGGGCCTGTTACCCGAATCCTGTCGCCGTCGCCAGCAGGAGCAGCAAGCGCAGGGCAAGCAGGATGCCTTGGGACTGGGCATGCGCCACGACCATCGCCGGATTCTGGCTACGGGTCTGGCGCGCCTACGCGCCAAAATCAAATATCGCCCCGTGGTGTTTGAGCTGATGCCCCCGGAGTTCACCTTGCTGCAATTGCAGCAGGCGGTCGAAGCGCTGGCTGGCCGTGGCCTGCACAAGCAGAATTTCCGCCGCTTGATTGAGCAGCAGGCATTGGTCGAGGAAACCGGCGCGATGAGCATGGGCGGCTCGGGGCGGCCTGCCAAGCTGTTCCGCTTTCGGGGTGACGTGTTGTTTGAGCGGGCTATCTCGGGTAGCAAGTTGCCCTTGGCGAAACAGGCGCGTTAAAAACTGGGCCTATGGCTTGACAGTGCTTATGCTCAGGAATAGCATAAATGCACCGTGCCATTAGGCCTTATTTTTTAGCGATTTAAATACTCATAATGAGCATAATTAATGCCCCTGCGCCGGCTGCGCAAGCTGCGCAGACACGCGCGCACCGTATTCCTTCCCTGCCCGACGTGATGCTTGAGCCTCTGGTGCGCGCCACCTTGCAGGAAGATCTGGGTCGTGCGGGTGATCTGACAACGGACGCCATTGTGCCTGCCGACTCTCGTACGCAAATGCGCCTGGTAGCCCGCGAACAAGGCGTGTTGGCTGGTCTGGATCTGGCTCGTCTGGCGTTTACCTTGCTGGACCCTACGCTGCGCTTTGAGGCCCAGCTTCAAGATGGGGATGACCTGATGCCGGGTGCCCAGATCGCCGTCATCAGTGGCTCGGCCCGCTCCATGCTGACGGCAGAGCGTAGCGCATTGAATTTTCTGGGGCATTTAAGTGGCGTGGCATCGGCAACGGCCTCCATCGCCCGGGCCATTGCGCCTTACGGCACCCAGGTTACCTGCACCCGCAAAACCATGCCCGGCCTGCGCGCAGTGCAGAAATATGCGGTGCGCGTGGGCGGTGGCAGCAACCATCGCTTTGGTCTGGATGATGCGGTGCTGATCAAAGACAACCACATCGCTGTGGCCGGGGGCGTGAAAGCGGCCGTGGAAGCGGCTCGCGCCTATATCGGCCATCTGGTGTGCATCGAGGTGGAAGTCGATACCCTGGAGCAGCTCGATGAAGTGCTGGAGCTAGGGGTGGACAGCATTCTTTTGGACAATATGGATATTGCGACCTTGAGCGAGGCTGTGGCCCGCGTTGGTGGCCGCGCCAAGACCGAAGCCTCGGGTCGTATCACGCCCGAGACCGCGGTGGAAATTGCCCGCTGTGGCGTGGATCGGATCGCGGTGGGTTGGATTACACACAGCGCCCGTGTGCTCGATATTGGTCTGGATGCTTGAGTAACAAGGTGCTGGCGGTCATGGCGGGTTTTCAGGTGAGCAAGCGGGTGGCAGCGGCCGCCTTGCTGGGGGTGGTGGCGTGGGGCGCAAGCCCCTTGACGGGGCGGGCCAGCGAGGTAGCAGTCGCCCAGACTGCAAAGTATCCCCTCAGACCCATTACCGTGATCGTGACCTTTCCGCCGGGTGGGGGAACCGATTTGCTGGCTCGCAAGTTGGGCCCCCGTCTGGAAAAAGCCCTGGGCCAGCCGGTCATCATCGACAATCGGCCCGGGGCCAGTGGCAATATTGGTGCGCGTGCCGTGGCTTATGCCCGTGCCGATGGGCATACCTTGCTGATGGCCAACAGTTCCTTTGCCATCAATCCAGGTGTGTTCCGCAACCTGGGTTTCAAGCCTAAAGAAGACTTCGCACCCATTGCCAATATAGGCTTTGTGCCCTCCGTCATTGTGACCGGGAGCGGCTCGGATATTCAGAGTCTGCAGCAAGTCCTGCTGCAGCAGTCCGAACCGGCGTTGGCCTATGCGTCATGTGGCAATGGCACCCCGCAGCACCTGGCCGGAGAAATGCTCTACGATCTGCGTGGTGCGGCCTTATTGCATATCCCTTACCGAGGCTGCGGCCCGGCCTTGAACGATGTGGTCGCCGGGCAGGTGCCGATTGGCATCGTCACCTTGTCCAGCGCAGCTACCTTGATCGAATCCGGACATCTGCGCGCTCTGGCGGTCACCTCTGCCCAGCGCAGTCCGGTACTGCCTGATGTGCCGACGGTGGCTGAAGTGAGCAAGACAGGGTTTGAACTGGATCAGTGGCATGGCTTGCTGGCTCCTTCCCACACCCCCGAACCCATCATCACTACGCTGAATCGTGTCGTGCAAAAAGCCTTGACGGACCCCGCCCTGCAGGCGGAATTGCTGGCATTGGGTTATACGCCGCAAGAAGGAAACGAGTCTGCCCGGCCCAGCGGCTTCAAGGCCATGATCTGGAACGATATCGACCGGTTCGGGGCCCTGTCGTCCAAAATAGGCTTGCAGGTGGATTGATGCGGCAGCGGTGTGGCCTTGAGTGCGAGGCCGTTTTTTCAGGTGCGGATCGCCCCTTGCCCGCGCATGCACGCAGAGTCAGAATCAGGCAGCCGTTTCAGGCTGCCTGGCTGAGGCTAAACATCGTCGGGGCACAGAAAGAGGGCTCGAGCAGCGTGTCAGCGACGTAGGCGGAACGCGGAAAACGGCCTGCAGGTGGTTAAAAGAAGCTGTCTTCCTCAGGCGTTTCAGGAACAGGCTGGGTGGCAAACCAGTGTTTCTCCAACAGCAGCGTATGCGTCAAACCGTCCTTGCTGCAGTGAGAGTCAATCTCGATCTGGCCGCGCTGGCTGCCACCTTCATTGAAGTTGTCGGCCTCGACTTCGGCAGCGGCCATATACGCCTGTAGGTTCAGCTCAGGCTGACCACGATCCAGCACAAACTGACGAATGGCTTCCGCGCCTAACTCATTGAGGGTATAGGTGTAGTTCATGGCGTGCTCCTGATTATGGCTAATGATAATACGGGCCCCTACGCGTGAATCCTAGCATGCTCAGTCTCAACAACGGATAGCAAAGCGTTACCGGTTTTGGATAAAAAAACAGCGATGTGCGAGGGGCACACCGCTGTGGACAAGGCCATTTTAGGCAGACGGTTTAAAAGCTGCCAAAAATCGTACCCAGCGTAATCACGGTTATCAGCGCCACAATAGGGGCTGCCATCGTCACCATGGCAATATTGCCGTAGGACTGGCGGTGGTTCAGCTTGCAGATGGACAACAAGGTGATGATGGCCCCGCAATGGGGCAGGGTGTCCAGGCCACCTGCGGCCATCACGGCGACACGGTGCAGCAATTCGGGGCTGATGCCGGCTTGTTGAGCCATGGCCAGATAGTCCGGGCCCAGGGTCTGCAAGGCAATGCTCAAGCCGCCCGAGGATGAGCCGGTAATACCGGCCAGCGTGGTCATGGCGACTGCCTCGGAAATCAGTGGATTGCCCGGTGCCACGTTCAGTACAAAGTCCCGAATAATCGCAAAGCCTGCCAGGCTGGCAATGACCGCACCGTAACCAACTTCAGAGGCGGTATTGAACAAGGGCAGCATAAAACCGAATACCCCTTTGTTGATGCTTTCGCGCAGGTTTTTCCAATGCCCCAGACGGCTGATGATCAAGACCAGAATGGCCGTGATCAACGCAATAATCAGCGCCCACAGACCGGTAATTTTGGCCGGGTCCAGCTGAGGGAAACGCTCGGCCATGAACCCGAAGTTTGTGTCGGGGAAAATGCCATAGGTGAACAGGGCATTGACGCCGATCACCAGAATCAAAGGCAGCAAAGCCAGGAAGATGGGCATGGGTTTCTCACCTTCCGTGCTATCGGGGGTGCTGGCGTCGAACTTATCCTGCCCATGATCCCCGTAGGTCTCGCCTTGGGCAATGGCCTTGCGAGCCCGTGACTGCAGCCACCACAAGCCACCGAAGGCCATGATCAAGGCACCAATAATTCCCAGTCCGGGCGCTGCAAACACGTTGGTGCCGTAGTAAGGGATAGGTATGGCGTTCTGGATGGCGGGCGTGCCGGGCAGGGCGGTCATGGTAAAGGTAAAGGAGCCCAGGGCAATGGAGGCAGGAATCAGACGCTTGGGAATGCCCGCGGCACGAAACAGATCCTTTGCAATGGGATAGATAGCAAAGGCCACGACAAACAAGGACACGCCGCCATAGGTCAGCACAGCACACACCATCACAATAGTGGCAATCGCGTGGCGATGCCCCAGCTTATGGGTGATCCACTTGGCAATGGCCTGCGCCGCTCCGGAGTCCGCCATCAACTGACCAAACAGGGCGCCCAGCAAGAAGATGGGCAGGAACTGCAGCACATAGCCGCTCAGTGCGCTCATGAAGGTGGAGGTATAGATGGGCAGCAAAAACCCGGAATCCCCCGAAAGCAGCACGGCCAAAGCGGCCATCAAGGGAGCCAGCAACAGAACCGTCACCCCCCGATAAGCAAAAAACATCAGCAGTAAAAGCGAGACAACGATAGCAAGCGTACTGGCCATAAACAAAGTTCCTGTGCAAGGTCCGGATCACGGACGTCAATAAATGAGGTGGGGTCGAACGCCAAGCAGGCAGTGTAGCAACAGGCAATGACAAAACGGCTTGATAGCGCGCAAGACGGGGACCGGGCCCCAAAGACGGAGTTGCATCGGGTTTCTTACATCTTGTTTCTTGATGATGAGAACGGGCTAGGGTTACGGGAAATGGGTAAAGCTAGTAAATACAAGGGCTTAGCGGTTTTATGGGTGGAAGACATCAAAAAAAGTAAAAAATTTCGAGAGAAGTGCTTGCCAAAAGAAGAAACCTTGCTATAATTTCTTCTTCGGCGCATTAGCTCAGCAGGTTAGAGCGACGGAATCATAATCCGCAGGTCCCCTGTTCGAATCAGGGATGCGCCACCAGAATACCCCTGTTAAATCAGGACATTAAAGCCACCCCTTGGGGTGGCTTTAATGTTTTCTGCGGCTGGGTGTCAACCAAGTGTCAACGGAGGATTGAGGTGACGGTTGCTGATGCTGACCATTTCGTGTCTTCGCCACTTGCATGCGCGTTTCGGCTTCATGTGTGGGCACGCTGCAATTGTCTCGTCGACACATCATTGACTTGGCCAAGTGCCGCTTGTCACCATTGACATCTTGAGACGGTGCCTGCCATGTCAAGGGCGGGCACGGAAGCTGCAGCCCGGCTGGCCGGGACCGGGTGAGTATCCGGCGAAGCGAATCCTTGACACACCATTGATTACCGCGCTGCCTATCGGCGAGCGTGGGGTTTGGGGGAAAAGCCTATGATGGTGAGCGCCAACAATAATTAGTCGGATGGGGACAAAGTCAGTAAAAGTAGTAAGCCGACCTAGCTACCTTGTAGATAATTCGATAAAAATTGGAATTTCTGATAGATCCGTTTGGCACCTAGCTAATAACGGTAATGATGATTTTTGATGCATTGCCTCTGCAATGGTATCTCCTACGACCATTGGGAAGTAGCGATGATCTTTGATAAAACCTGGTTCTCTGCCCCAGGTTATCGCTCCGCGAAAGGAGTCTGCTATTTGAGGATTGACCGCGGCGATGCTGCTCATAAGGGTAGGTTCAATAATTTCCCCAGTAGCTACGGTCAGCCATGCGTGCAGGTTTATTCCAGATCGATTTTGATCTCTCAGCTCGGGCAAGGAGATTCCTAATGTGCTCCATTTTTGAAAATCCTCCCAGCTTGGATTAAAAACGGTCTTATTAGATTTCCAGAGCTGACCGATCGTGAGCCACACAGGGACTTCAAGTATTTTCTCGGCATAGGGACGAATATAATGACACCACTTTAGGCACTGTCCTGCTGAACTGGAGAAATCAATAATATTAGCTGCCTCTCCAATCTTCCGAATAAAATCCCCATCAGCCCCAAGCACATCACAATTCTTCCAGTTTATTTCTGGAGTATCAAAGCCCAGCGTTCTTGTAAATAGAGCAGATTGCTCAAGTAAAACTTTATAGTCACCGATTTCATTCATGCCCTGCGGTAGAGAGGGAAAGGGCGCAACTGAACTAGGTAAGCCAAAAAATTTTAATATTTTCTTAAACATATCTTTCTCAAAAAAATTCACCAATTATGCCGTAAGCTATTGATTGTGGCTGCGCCAGCCGCTGAATGAGCGATAGGGTTGCAGCTTTTCACTATGCAACCACTCAGTCATGTGCAACGTGGATCAGCAGGACATCAATGGATTAAGTGTTCTTGCTGTATCCAGATGTTCTGGGGCAAGATGCGCATACCGCATGGTGGTCTTTAGATCCTGATGCCCCAAAATACGCTGTAAAGCGAGAATGTTACCGCCATTAATCATGAAATGGCTGGCAAACGTATGACGCAGCACATGGGTAAGCTGCCCCATCGGCAACTGAATACCGGCGCGTTCAATTGCTTCTTTGAAAGCACCAGTACAACCCGTGAAAATTGCACCCATATTCCTGTGCGCTACATGATGAGCAGAAATCTCGTCTTGCATTTCCTGGCTAATCGGTACTGCCCGCGCTTTTCCTGTCTTTGTTCGGGCAAATTGGATCAGTCGTTGTCGAACCTGTTGTGGTTGTAGTTGTTCTGCTTCACTCCAACGGGCTCCCGTAGCAAGGCAAATTCGAGACACCAGATCCACATGTGGATTGGTCGATTTTTTCAGCTCGACCAGCAGCACCGCGATTTGCTCCTTGGTCAGATAAGACAGCTCATTTTCCTGTACCTTGAACTGGCGCAAATCTTTTAGCGGATTACTTCGTTTCCAGACACCAAGCCGGATCAGCTCATTGAACATGGCCCGCATGTATGCATGCTCACGATTCACGGTGTTCAAGGAAATGCCAGGGTAATCCCCCCAATAAAGCGGTGAGATCAGAAGTAGAATTTTCTCATTGAGGAGTTCTACAACATGAAGCGATCAAGATTTACAGACAGCCAGATCATTGAAGCCATCAAGCGGGTAGAGGCAGGCCTTGCTGTTCCCGAGGTGTGCCGGGAACTGGGCGTGAGTTCAGCCACGTTCTACAAGTGGCGCTCGAAGTACGGTGGTATGGACGTGTCGCTGATGGCCCGGATGAAGGAGCTGGAAGCCGAGAATGTCCGGCTACGCAAGATGTATGTCGAGGAGAAGCTCAAGGCCGAGATTGTGACGGAGGCGCTCGAAAAAAAGTGGTGAGGCCGTCTCGCCGCCGCGAGATGGCTCAACGAGCGGTGCAAGAGCGAGGTATATCGATCCGACTGGCCTGCGCGGCATTTAGCGTCAGCCAGACTTGCTATCGGTATATCGCCCGGACTGACGCCGAGAGCGAAGAGATTGCCAATTGGCTGTTGCGCCTGACAGGGCACCATCGCAACTGGGGTTTTGGTCTGTGCTTTCTGTACCTGCGTAATGTGCGAGGCTTTGGATGGAACCATAAACGCGTGTATCGGATCTACCGCGAGCTCGAGCTGAATCTACGGATCAAGCCACGCAAAAGGCTGGTGCGCCAGGTGCCTGAGCCGTTGACGATACCGTCGCACATCAACCAGGTTTGGTCGATAGACTTCATGCACGACCAGCTTGCCGATGGGCGCAACATCCGTGTGCTGAACGTGATCGACGATTTCAACCGAGAAGCGTTGGGTATCGAAGTGGACTTCTCGCTGCCCTCTGAACGGGTGATTCGCACGCTCAAGCAGATCATTGGATGGAGAGGAAAACCTTCAGCCATTCGCTGTGATAACGGTCCGGAGTATCTGAGCACAGCGATCGTCCAATGGGCTGGCGCATGGAACATCAAGCTCGAGTACATCCAGCCCGGCAAGCCGCAACAAAACGCCTACGTTGAGCGATTCAACCGAACCGTTCGCTACGAGTGGTTGTCCCAGTATCACTGGGATGATCTGGACCACGTTCAACGCGTCGCCACGCAGTGGATGTGGTTTTACAATCATGAACGCCCACATATGGTCTTGGGCGGATGTACCCCAAAACAGCGGCTGGCCATGGCCGCATAGCATTCCTACTTCTGGCAATCGTTAAAAATGGGGGGATTACCATGTGACCATGCACGATGGCGCGAACACTGCGGACAGGCTGCTTGTATCCGGTGCGGTAGCGGTCGATAGACCAAAGGCAGGTATTTTCATCCTCGGCGCTGAATTGGTGCTCGTATACGGCCTGCCAGTCGTCATATGGGAAGTCGGCATGGATGATGCCCACTGGCCCATTTGCTGTGTCCACTTCAATCGCCAAGGGTAGTTCACGTAGGCTTTGTGCAATACGCTGGTGCATCAGCTCGTCTAGGCTGTCGAGCCATTGCCCGCCATGTGCGGCATGGTCAATATCTGGCAGTGGATCACCTGACACCCGACGCCAGGTCATCAGATCGTGATTGCCACAGACTGAATGAAACCAAGGCTGCGCAAGCCACTCCAGCACCAGGGCAGACTCTGGCCCTCGGTCTACCAGATCACCAACGGCGAATAGCCGGTCATGTGCTGGTGAAAACCGCACCTTGCGCAGCGCAGTATCCAGCTTGCTGAAACAACCGTGAATGTCGCCAACCGCGAAGTCTCGTCCCTGTGTGTTCAGGTTGAAGCGGCGTAGGCGTAATGTGTCGTGCATTGTTTGTCGTCGGTGGGAACGTAACAGGGCAACTTTCCTAGACGGTGTGTGCCGTGTCAAGGGCGGGCACGGAAGCCGCAGCCCGGCCTGCCGGGACCGGGTGAGTACCCGGCGTAGCGAATCCTTGACACATTGCTGACCACACACGCTATTGGTCGGGTTGCAGGGCGCTTTTAACCCTGCAACCCTGCCTAGCGGCGAGCGCGTAGTTTGAGGTAAGATGAAGCAAACACTAAATACAAAATGATTTAACAAGATACATTTAATCTATAAAAAATGTATCTATTTGACCGCACTAGGTTCTCAGAAACTGGAGGCTGCTTATGAGGTTTCGACTTTTACCTGCACTTCTTGTTTTTTTGGGATCCTATTTCCCATTGGCGTTAATTCTTGCCTTGCAAGATATAAGTCATGAGTCATGGACGGCAGGTATCTGCACTAACTGGGAAGACTGTACATTTCCGCGCTTCAATCACCCTTGGCTCTCACTGTTTGGAGTGCTTTTTTCAGGATTGTGCTTATTATTAACCTGCAAGGTGATTGCAAAGCTTAGGTATAAGTATCCGGTAAAAGTGATAGACTCAAAGCCAGTTCCAAGTGAACTCATTAGCTACAGTTTTCCGTATATAGTTTCCTTTATGGGGGTTGATTATTCGTCATTGGGGAAAGTTGCGGGATTAGTGGCTTTTTTGACCTGGCTTTTTTTGATTACATATAAAGCTGGTCAAGTAATTATGAATCCTATGCTTTTGATGTTTGGTTGGAATTTATACGAAGCAAGAGTTAGTATCAACAACCATAACAAATCAAATAAATCACATGAAAGAACTGTTAAGATTTTAAGCAAAAAATCACTGTTTCCAGGAAATTATTTATGCGAAACAGTCCACGAAAACTATATTACTGACGGAGACCCTAAAGATGACTGATTTTTCAAACTGGAGAAGGTTTGATTATGCTAACTCGTCGGTTCAGCTTTGGGTTTTCAAGAAAAGCACAACGGAGTCAAAATTCCGTGCATGGCATGTAAGAACTGATGAAGATATTGAGAGATTATTTCGCGACACTATAATAGAGCAAGTCCGCTCGATTACAGAGGAGCGTGACTACAGCCCGATATCACAAACAAATGAGAGTAGCTGTTTAAAGCATTCACTTGAGGATAGTGAGGGACTTATTGCATTACTCAATGTTGTCGATGCTCCAGAAGCCGAGAACACCGACGTCCTTCTTAAGCATTTAAAGGGAGCTGCTGGTTATTTGGTTAAGTTCCAGCATTCTAATCGAGTAGTCTATGCGGTAAGAAAAACAGCTCCCACATGGAAAGCAACCGTTAGAAATAGCATGATAAATGCAATTTTTAATAATGGAGAGCTTTCGGCTACGCCAAACGAAACCTTCTCTTTTGATTCGTTTTTTGATTTCTACTGTTTTAATGATACAGTTTTTGTTAAAACAAAAAGAGCCTATGAAAGCATTTTGTCGGAAAAGAAAATATATCAAAAAAACTTTGACGACTTGTTGGTGGACCAAAATTTCACAACGATCTTTACCAACATGCAGCCACTTAGGGATTATGTCGGAAGCAATGCAATGCAGCTAAGAAGAATCTCTGTAATTCAACAAAGAGCACTATATCTTAGGCCTGGGTTTTCCCAACGGGTCCAACAAGTTAATAGCAGAAGAAATTTCGGATTGAATTTTGATCAAAATGGGAAAATAATCCCTTGCGATATTACCGCAAAAACAATAATGCAGATACTTTTGGATCACCGTCTGTTTAGCGAGATAACTGATACGACATATGATGTTCCAGATGCTGAAGCAGTTTAATTGGGGACAATTATTACTCAGCAGCCTCACATTATGAGAATATGATTTATTGCTCACAAGTTTGATGATACGGTGTCAACGAAGCGTCAACCCCGTAGCAAAACATAGCGTATCCATAGCAACTGATGGCTGCCCTAACCAATTGATTGCAAAGACAAAGCACCATCATTGCTTTGCTGTCAAACTGAATCATAATCCGCAGGTCCCCTGTTCGAATCAGGGATGCGCCACCAAAATTTAAGCGGCTCACAGCAATGTGAGCCGCTTTTTCTTTGTTCCGCCGTTTTGGTCGTGCTGCGCGCAATCTATTTGGTAGGGCTTATCTTGCCGCCGCCACGGTTTTGGGCCTAGTGCGCCATTCTGCTTGCCGACTAGTGCCCAGGCTGATGCTGTGTCTGGTGGATGTGGCCGATACTCTTTGCCTGGACTGTGTCCGCTTTGGCGGGTAGCTCACGGTGTTGCAATTTGCTGTTCGGGGCGCTGGCAGCGTCGCATGCTCTGACAAATCTAACGCTTAAGCTCCCGTCCCTAATGGATGACCATTCGCGTCAGCGATGAGCGGGAGACTCGTGGCCCTGGGGTTGTCCGTATTGCTCATTCGATTACATGTGCAGATGCGATGCGGCTGGGCTGCACTGCGTATTTCATCGCTGTAGTTATGTCTCTTTCTGGGTCAAAGAATGAGCAGGGAAGGCTGCCCCCTTTGAGAAACGGCTCTCGCCGTGTGGGACGTATGGTTTTAGTGGCCCGCCCAGCAGTGGCCTTGTTGTGGGGTAGGCATGGGTGCTTGCCTGGGTGTCTGCTCGGGGCCTATTCGAGCCGGTTTGCTCAATCCCTGCTATGCTCAACTTGGCTGAGGGCTTGTTCGTGATGATTTGACCCATCAGTTGTGCCTTTATACCTTAAGGCACTGCCGAATATCCTCTTGTCTGTTTCCTGTTGCCACGCATAAACCGGGCACATGGGAAACAAGTGCGAATTTAATCAAACTGGAGAGAGAGACATGGGTACTAAAATTGTGACTGAAGCTGATCGTAAGCGTACTCCGGCCCCCGCCGCTCCCAAGGGTGTCACCCTTAGCACAAAGTGCCGGGGTCAACGTGTTAGTCAGGAGCGTGGTGCGCATACTCGCAACAAGAAAAATCCTGGCAAGCGCGCACATTCGGGGTAATGTCCTGGGGGGCGTCACTGGTGTTCTTATGCCTTCTTGGTGATGCCATTGGCCCCTGTTTTTTACGCTTGTCCGCCCGCCGTTCCAGACGACGCTATAGTGCGGCAAGGTGAATCAGTAATGCGGCATTCAGATAAAGAAAACGGCCACCCAGCAAGGGTGGCCGTTTTTTTTTTGGTGTTCAAACCGTCGGTGATGGACTCTGGGCTCATAGAGTTTGGGTGGTGCGGAGAGAGGGCGATTAGCTCTGTTTTTTGCCGCACAGTGTCTGGCCCCTAATCCCTCAATGCCAATGCGCATGGCCTTTCCTGCTGCGCATGAGCGCCTTTCTTGTCAGGATAAGCCCTCTATAAGACGGGTCCAGTGGGCTGCACGGCTTGCGGTTTACACCGAACGTGTCAGCCCTCCATCCACTTTGATGTTCTGACCCGTAATGTAAGCGGCGCCGTCTGACAGCAGGAACGAAATGGTCGCCGCAATTTCCTCGGCCTTGCCATAGCGCCCCATCGGTACGCTGTCGCGCCGCTCGTCGGTCGCTGGCAGGCTGTCAATCCAGCCAGGCAGCACGTTGTTCATGCGCACATTTTGGGCTGCATAGCTATCCGCAAAAATCTTGGTGAAGCTTGCCAATCCGGCGCGGAATACCGCCGAAGTGGGGAACATTTCCGCAGGCTCAAACGCCCAGGCGGTCGAGATGTTCACGATAGCGCCGCCGCCTTGCGCTGCCATGATGGGGGCCACCAGTCGGGCGGGGCGCACAGCATTCAAGAAGTAGATGTCCATGCCTGTGTGCCAGTCTTCGTCGCTGATGTCCAGGATGGGGCCGCGTGGGCCGTGCCCGGCCGAGCTGACCAGTGCGTCAATGCGTCCCCATCGGTGCATGGCCATGTCGACCAGTCGTTTCAAGTCCTCGTTGCACTGGTTGGATCCCGTCAGTCCGATGCCGCCTAGTTCCTTGGCCAGTGCCTCCCCTTTGCCGGATGAGGACAGGATGGCGACCTGATAGCCATCTTGAGCCAGTCGACGTGCGGCCGCGGCCCCCATGCCGGATCCCCCAGCGCTGATAAGAGCAACTTTTTCTATAGTCATATAAGGCTCCTTGTTAAGTGATTAACGTTATTATTTCAGTCTGATGGGAAAAAATCAGGCGTTAAATAAACGTCTTAGACTGTAGAAAAACTATTGCCTATACCATGAGCTCCTCACGTCGTTCCCTGCCTTCCTTAAATGCCTTGCGCGCCTTCGAAGTGTCGGGGCGCAGGCTCAGTTTCCGAGCAGCGGCTCAGGAGCTGGGGGTGACGCAGGGGGCGGTGGCGCAGCAAGTCAGGGCCTTGGAAGAGCATTTAGGTGTGGTGTTGTTTCAACGTCGGCCGCGTGGACTGCACTTGACGGGGCGGGGGGCGGCGTATCTGGCCGATGTCACCCGTGCTTTTGATACGCTAAGCGAGGCGACAGGGCGTTTACTAACGCGCCCGGATACCGTCACCATCAGTGTCACGCCCACCGTTGCGGCCAAGCTATTGATTCCACGGCTGGGAGATTTGCAAACTCTGCTGCCGGATGTGGAGTTGCGCACCGTGGCAACGGAAGCCTTGTCGGATTTTGAACGCGACCAGGTCGATATTGCGGTGCGTCTGACTCGTCCTCCCTTTGCGGCGGATCTAGAGGCACAGTTGTTGTTTCGTCAAGATGTGGTCGCGGTAGCCAGCCCTGGACTGGTAGGGAATGCCGCACTGCCTTTGTCCATGGAGCAGTTGCATGCCTTGCCGCTGTTGCATGATGCGCAGAATCATTGGGCTGCTTTCTTGAAAACCCCTAGAAAACTGCCCGGTGCGGTGTTCAATCAGACCACTCTGGCACTGGATGCCGCATTAGCCGGCCAAGGGGTGGCATTGGCTTGCAAGGCGTTTGTAGCCAGGGATCTGGCGGCCGGCCGTTTGGTGCAGGTGGCGCATGCGGGGACCGTGGGCGCGGACTTTTATTTGCTGCGCAAGCGTTCGACCCCCGCCCGAAAGTCGGTCGAGGCGGTATGGGACTGGTGTTTGCATAGGCTATTAATTGACTTGCCTGACGCGCCGCTCATTTGACCGGTTCTTGGCCGGACTGTGCCTTGGCGACGAGGCTGGCGCAGTATCGCGCTGGTCTTGCGTGGGGTGTTTTTGGTGTTCCTGATGCGAGGGGCTACACTGGCCGCACTTCTGGTGCGGTAGCACCCAGCTTTTTACAGGAAAAAAATATGAGCACACCGCTTCCCTGTCCTCAGTGCACCTTGGAAAATACTTACCATGACACCGAGCAATGGGTCTGTGCCGATTGTGGCTATGAATGGCAAGATAATCATCAAACGACGGATGTCGAAATGGACGAGGACGAGCTGATTGTCAAAGACAGCAACGGCAATGTGCTGCTTGCGGGCGACGATGTGATTCTGATCCGGGATTTGAAGGTCAAAGGTTCCAATACCCTGAAAAAGGGTGCCAAGGCCAAAGGCATTCGTCTGGTTCGAGGTGACCATGAGGTCGATTGCAAAATTGATGGCATCAGCTACTTGCTGAAAGCCATGTATTTGAAGAAAGCCTGAGCATTCAGGCTGGGTTTCGCCAGGCGCCGCATTGTAATGCGGCGCTTTTTTTTATGCCTGATCGCCAAGGGAGTGACAGCGATCAGCACATTCAAGGAGTTCTGACAGCGGTAAATCAGATGCCTGGCGCGTATATAATAATGAGAATGATTATTGATTATATAAATTGATCGCCTTTTCATGTCCAAGCTGACGGCGGCCTTTCTGGCCCATTATCCGGATCTGATCCGCTATTTGCGCAGGCGCACGCATTGTCCTGAACTGGCACAGGACTGCGCGCATGACACCTGGTTGCGCTTGCTGGAAAAGGGCAAGCAGGTGCAGGCCGATAACCATCGCGCGTATGTATTCAAAGTGGCGGCCAATATCGCTGCAGACTGGTATCGACGCCATACGCGTGAGCAGCGTGCTGTCGACGGGTACGCTTTGAGCATCGCCCATCACCATGCCCCTGATACCTATGAGGAAGTGCTGGCCAAAGAGATCTTGCAGCGTTTAGAGCACGCTTTGATGGCCCAATCCCCCCGCAGCGTGCGTATCTTCATGATGCATCGTTGCGAGGAGCTGAGTTATGCCCAGATTGCCCAAAAGCTGGGTGTCTCCGAAAGTACGATTGAGAAGCATATGATGCGCATCTTGCTGGTGGCCCATCATGTTCTGATGACGACGGCATGAGCGCGCTGCCTGATCCGACCTGGAGCCCAGTCGATGAGGACGCGGCCCGTTGGGTATTGCGCAACGCCCAGGGCAGGCTGCCGCCAGGGGGCAGGGCCGAGTTTGAGGCCTGGTACGCGGCCGATCCCTTGCACGCGCGAACCTACGATGCCCTGGCGGCAAGTTGGCGACGACTGGGGCAGTTGAGGGTGTTGCCGGTCGCGCGCAAGAGAGGCAAGCCTGGTTTCAAGGCCTTGTTGGGGGCCTGTGCAATGGTGGCTGCGTCTTTGCTTGCCTGGCAAACCTGGCAGCAACACGGAACGATCAGCAGCGGGATAGCGTTGACCCGGCTGACTTTGCCAGATGGTTCCTTAGCGATTCTGGACGCGCACACGCGTGTACGTTTGCACTTTGAAAAGGGGCAGCGACACGTTCAGCTGGAGGCGGGCCGGGCCTTTTTCCAGGTAGTGCCGAGCAATGACAAGACAGGTCCCTTTACGGTGGTGGCGGGCCCGGCGCAGGCGACGGCCTTGGGTACACAGTATGAGGTCAGTCTGAACGGCCAGCTCAGCCGCGTTGCGGTTTACGAACACACGGTACGTGTGCAGTGCCACGTTTGCGACACCGCCCAAGCTGTGATCCTGCAGCCCGGTGAGCGTGCCACCGTGACCGGCAGACGGCTGCAGACGCTGAGTTCACCGCCGGGAGAGGCGGACACAGCCCCGGCCTGGACACGCGGCTTGCTCAGTGTTGATGATATGAGTGTGCATGAGTTGGCCCGTCAGTTGGGCCAGTACACGAAGCGCCTTATCTGGGTGGTGAATGAGCGGGCAGGTTCCACCCGTGTGTCCGGGGTGGTGCGAGCTGCTCAACCTGCCGCCGCCTTGAGTCTGTTGCTTGCCGGCAGTGACGTGAGTATCAGGGAATTGCCGGGAGTCATAGTTATTTACTAATGATAGTTATTATCAATTAAAAAATACGATGGCAACCCGGGGTGAGGGGAGACGGATAGCACAGCGTCCTGATAGTAGTTGTTTAAATAGGATGCTCAATCATGAAGTGCGCTTTGCAGTACACGCCGTCTGTTCTTGCCCTGCGCAGGCAAACGCTTGCTGAGATGGCGGCCGACCTCGGTCCCTCGCATCGGCCAGGACGTCTGAAACCGGGACCATTGGTGTTATGGATTGCCAGCATGCTGCTGGTTTTTCCACCTGCACAGGTGCGGGCTGACGACGCTTTGGTGTTGAACATGAGCCCTCAAGCGCTGGCAGACGCGCTTTTGCAGATAGGGCGTCAGGCTCAGGTGGAAATCGCATTCTCACCTGGGCAGGTTCGGGAGAAACAGGCCGTGGCCCTGCAGGGTGAGCTGACGGTCGAGCAGGCACTGGACAATTTGCTGGCCCCCTGGGGGCTGGCCGCGCGTCAGCAGGGGGCGCGTCGTTATACGGTAGTGACGGCGACGGTGCCCAAGGGCTTGTCGGTGCTGGAACCTGTGCGTGTTCAGGGCCAGCGCATCGGCGAACGTGTTTACTCCCGAGGGGATATGGATCAGCGGCCCGCCGGCAATCGGGACGTGTCCAGTTTGCTGGCCGATCACCCCGCGGTGCGTCAGGATGATGCCGCGCAAAGCGGTGTGAATCGAGGTTCCCTGGCGCTGCAAGATATCAGTTTCTACGGGGCCAGCCCTTTTCAGAACCAGTTCCAGATTGACGGCATTAGCGCCACCAACCAGATCGACCCTGCCAGCCGCAATTTGAATCTGCAGGTGGGCAATGTACCGGCCTATGCCCAGGCTTACAACCTGGATACGCACCTGCTGGAAAGCGTGACGGTACTCGATAGTAGTATCCCTGTGGACTATGGTCGTTTCACGGGGGGTGTGGTCGATGCCAGGGTACGTAATCCCCAAGGCGACAACAGTGTCCGGTTTGATTTCAGCTACAACTCCTCGGGGCTGACTGCGCAGAAGATTGCGCCCGAACAAAAGAAGAATTTTGAGGCGGGCAAACCCGGTTTTTCTCCGGTCTGGACCAAACGGTTCACCTCGGCAATGCTTGACGTGGGATGGACACAGGATACGGCAGCCCTGATCCACCTCTCCCGACGTCAGTCCACGATTGATCGGTCCATGCGTGTGCGCCACGATACGGTCTTCACGGATTTGAAGACGCGCTCCATAGACCGGGTCGATAATGGGTTTGTCAAAATTCATACTCGCTGGAGTGCCGACACCGACTCCGCCTTGACCCTCAAGTATGCGGATCGTCGTGAGGATCTGGTGGACTCGGGCAGTTTGGCCGACCAGATTCAGTGGCAGCACCAGCAACAATCCTACGGTCTGGGGTTTGATCTGAACCATGATCTGCGCTGGGGGCAGGCGCGTGTGCAACTGGGTTATGACCAGATGAACAGTTACCGCCATTCTGACGGTACCGACTATATGGTCCACATGATGTATCAGCCCACGGGTCGCCTGGATTACACCTATATCACCGGTGGCTTTGGACAGGAATCGACCGAACAGCGCAATCTGACCTTGAAGTCCCGACTGGAGTTCAAGCCGGTTCAGACCGGGGCAATTGAACATGCCACGTATGCCGGTGTTGAGCTGGCCCATACCCAGGGCGAATTCGTGCGTCAGAAGGATGCTTACGGCGGTAATACTCGCCATTTCAGCAATGGTCAGCCCGATAAGCTGTAGACCTTGAACTACTACCAGGCCGGCAATGTGGGGGTCAGCTATACCGCTGCGTCGGTTTACCTGTCTGATCGTTTGTCATGGCAGCGGCTGGCCCTGACCGGCGGTTTGCGTGTGGACAGGGACAATTATTTCGGCAACACCAATGTGGCGCCACGTACCTTGTTGGAGTGGGATGTGCTCGGGACAGGGGAAACGCGTTTGTCGGGCGGCTGGTCCCGTTATTACGGCATGGACATTCTTGGGACCGCCATGCGTGAGCGCAAGAGCCAATTGCACACCTTGTTAATCACCGGAGGTAATCGGGTAGATCGACCTTCCCATACCGCCTATACGCTTGACGGCTTGCGCACGCCCTATGACGACGAGTGGGCTCTGCGTGTGCAGCAACAGTTGTCAAGCACGGTGGTCGCCGAGTTGGGCTATGTGCGTCGTTATGGCCGCCAACAGGTCTCTATCGAAGGCACGAGCAAAACTGGCTACCTCTACACCAATAAGGGACACGCCAAAACCGATGCCTTCACCTTGAGTGTAAAGAGCATTGCACCCTGGGCGGTGGGGCCGAGTCGATGGACGGCGCATCTGGATATCACCCATCAGCGCAGCAAGCGCAATACCAAACTGGCCGATGGTTATGAGGGCGCCGCCGAGGAGATGGACGACGACATTTACTACAATGGCGACCTGATCCGTCGAGGTGACCGTCCCGTAGGAGATTACAACCTGCCGTGGCGTGTCAGTGCGGGTCTTACAGGAAGGTGGGCATCGTATGGTCTGCAACTTAGTAACCGCATTCATTGGAATGGCGCCCGTAAGGATGTGCATTATCTGGGCCTGAATCGGAGTGACGGGCGGGAAAAATACGAGTCTGGCCGGGTAGGTTCTTACTGGACCTGGGATATGCGTCTGGACTGGGAGCCGACGATGTTCAAAGGCTTGGGCGTGGGGCTGGATGTGCTGAATGTGCTGGACAAGCAAGCGCCTTTGGTGATCAGCACGCCGAACTCGGCAAGCAGCCAGAACCTTTATCGGACAGGAAGAGAGCTGTGGTTGCGCGCTTCGTACCGTTATTGAAGATCAAACGGCGCGGCGTCGTCTGGCTGAGGGTGGCGCTGGGAACCCTGTTGTCCGGTGCGGCCTGCGCGGCCTCTGTGACGACTACGTCCAATGCAGGGGGCGATGATCCCGAGGTGGAGCTTGCCCGCTGGTCGCCCGGTCTGGAAGCGACGTCCCCATCTTGCTGGCAGGAGGGCGAACTTGATGCCGCTTGCCTGCGCACACGCTATGAGCATGTTCCGCGTCAATGGCCGGCCCCTGATATGGATGAGGCAGAGCGGTGGCTGGAGTGGGGGCCGATACCAGGCCCAGGCTCGGACGCACAGCATGAGGCAGCCCAGGATGCCAGTAACAAGCAGATTGTGGCCTTGGGCGCGCGCCTGTTTTTTGATAAGCGGCTCTCGCGTCGGCAACAGATCTCCTGCGCATCCTGTCATCAGCCCGACAAATCATTTAGCGATGGCAAGGCATTGGCGATTGGGGAGGACGGTCTGATGGGCAAGCGTCGTACGCCACCCTTATTCGCTGCGCCATTTGCCAAAGACTTGTTCTGGGATGGTCGGGTGCAGACTTTGCAGGATCAGGTGCTCGGTCCGATTGAAAACCCGGTGGAAATGAATCATGCCTTGCGCGATCTGATTGTGCGCCTGCGCACCTTGGACGATTATCCCCAGGCGTTTCAACAGGCCTTTGGACCGGCCTGGAACGCTGGGGTGGATGCCCAAGGACTGGCACGGGCGCTGGCCGCCTATGTGGTCACCCTTCGACCGGCCGCAACGCGTTTTGACGATTTTCTCGCGGGTAATGTGGCTGCCTTGAATGATCAGGAGCTCACTGGCCTGCACTTGTTTCGCACCAAGGCGCGCTGCATGAACTGCCATAACGGCCCCTTGCTGACGGATAACCGCTTTCACAATATAGGCCTGTCTTTCTATGGACGTCGCTTGCAGGACCTGGGCCGGTTTGAGTGGTCTCGCGACCCGGCCGACCTGGGGCTGTTTCGTACCCCCAGCTTGCGCAACGTCGCGCGGGCGGGGCCCTGGATGCACAATGGCTTGTTCCCGAGTCTGGAGGGTGTCGTACGCATGTACGATGCGGGCATGATCCCTGACGCTGGGCAAGCCGGTCCGTTGATACCACGTAAGTCACCACGCATACGAAAGCTGAATTTGAGTGAGGCGGAAATCCAGGCTTTGTTGGCGTTTTTACAGGTGCTGTGACACGTGTGGCTCAAGAAGCGAGCCGTGGGCCCATAAAAAAACGATAGTGGCAGACCACTATCGTTTGGAGGTAGTTGCCGCGGCGAGGGGTTCCGATTGATCTCAGGACCGGGTTCCTCTGCCACGGCAAGGACGTCGGCTTTATTTCAGGCAGGCTTTGATTTTGTCCAGATCGGGCCCCTCGATGGGACGGCCAAGATTGAACGGCATAGAGGTTTCGCGCCAGTCTTTGTAGTCGTGCAGGTACTCCATCTGGCTGGCATACACCTTGGCGGCATCCGGGTTGCTGCAAGCCATGGCAATCATGACTTCATTGGTGACTTGCTGAATGGTTTTCAGGCTCTCATCGTCCATGCGGTGGATTTCCACCCCGGCTTTCTGAAAGGTGCGCAAGCCTTCGGTCGCTTTCTTTTCAGTAAAAGCGATGGACCACATCATGGTGGCATCGGCTGCGATTTTCAGTTTTTCCTTGGCCGAGTCGCTCAGGGCATCCCAGGCGGCTTTGTTGATCATGACGCCAAAGACGGATGCAGACTGGTGCCAGCCGGGCGTTGTCCAGTGCTTGGTGACTTGATGAAGGCCGGCAGACACATCCACGTTAGGAGTGGAGAATTCGGCGCCTTCGATCACCCCCCGCTCCAGTGACTGATACAGCTCTTGCCCAGCCATGGAAACCTGAGTGCCGCCAATTTTTTCCAGTACCTTGCCTTGCTCCAGTCCGGACAGACGCAGGC
This sequence comes from Alcaligenes sp. SJTW-7, assembly GCF_047716895.1. NCBI lineage: Bacteria > Pseudomonadati > Pseudomonadota > Betaproteobacteria > Burkholderiales > Alcaligenaceae > Alcaligenes > Alcaligenes sp. SJTW-7. The sequence continues at coordinate 1,384,767 of NZ_CP136682.1, forward strand.
GCTTACCCTTGATTTCCTCCAGGTTGCGAATCGGAACGTTGGTATGGAAACCGGATTCATTATTGGTGATGGCGTAGGGGAGGTAGACCATGCCATATTTGCCATAAATCTCGTTATAAAGCTCGGCGCCTCCCCATTCCTTGATCCAGTTGGCGTAGTCCACCGCATTGAATAGACTGGAGTGAGTCCCCAAGGGGGAGAAGGCCGGGTTGCGGCCTGCCCAGTACCCTGGCCAATCAGCCCCTGCCTGAATGGTGCCGGACTCAACGGCACTAAAGACCTCGCCGGTAGGGACAAGGGCGCCGCCTTCGTAGAACTCGATTTTCAGTTCATCTCCAACCAGTTTATTGGCTAGATCGACCCATTTTTTGTCCAGTTCCACCAATTCGATCGAGGCTGGCCAGGTGCTGGTCATGGTCCATTTCTGGGCGGCCTGGCTCAGGCCCGTCATGCCTAGCAAAGCCAGACCGGTCAAGGCGCCAAGTGCCTTTTTTGTCAGTTTCATTATGTCTCCTTGTTGTATTAGGTTCCGTACAGCACGGTGGGTAACCAAGTGGCCAGACCAGGGAAAATGGCCAGCAAGATGCACATCAAAATAATCAGGCCGATAAAGGGGATGACGCCGGTAATGATCTCCATGGTCTTGACCGATTTGGGTGTGATGGCCCGCAAATAGAACAGGGCATAACCGAAAGGCGGGGTCAAAAAGGACGTTTGCAGGACAACCGAAACCAGAATCACAAACCAGAGCAGGCTGATGCCCATCTCCTGCACAATCGGCAGCAGGATGGGGAAAGACAGCAGGACGATGCCGGTCCAGTCCAGAAAGCAGCCCAGAATAAAGATGATCAGCAGCATGACGACGATCAGCAGCCAGGGTTCCATGTCTAAACCGCGCATGATGTCCTGGGCAGCGCCCAAACCGCCGGTGATGTTAAAGACCCCGGTAAAGGCCGTGGCACCGACCACAATGAACAGAATCATGGAGGAGGTGCGACCGGTTTCATACAGGGCATTGAGAAAAATGGACCATTTGAACTTGCCCCGGAAAATCACGATCAGCAAGGACAGCAGCACCCCGATAGCGGAGGCTTCGGTGGCCGTGGCAATGCCGGCCAGCATGGAACCTAAAATGCCCAGAATCAGAAAGATGGGTGGCACGGCTTCCACCAGCAGCATGCGGATCAAGGCGGGCCTGGAGATCTTTTCATCGGGCTCCACGGAAGGGGCGCGTTCAGGATGACGCCAGGCAACAAACACGACCCACAGGGCATAGAGCAGGCCCAGCAGCACGCCAGGAATCAGCGCGCCGGCAAACAGCTCGCCAATCGACAGTGGGGAGTAGCTGGCCATCAGGATCAGCATGATGGACGGCGGGATCAGGATGCCCAGGCAGCCCGAAGCGGCAATCACACCGGTGGTCAACTTGGGGCAATAGCCATAGCGCAGCATGGGGCGCAGTGCCATCATGCCGGTAACCGTAATCGAGGCGCCGATAATGCCGGTGGTGGCTGCCAGCAAGATGGAGATAAATACCACAGCCAGCGCCAGCCCACCCCGAACGCGAGACATCAGCAGGCGCAAGGCCTCAAACATCTTGTCGGTGACTTCTGAGTCGGACAGAAAACGTGCCATCAGAATAAACAGCGGGATGGCAATCAGCGTGTAGTTGTCCAGGACATCGCCGTAAATGCGGTTAACCACAATGCCCAGAACCATGGGTTTGCCCGCCACCAGCGCGCCGATGACAGCCGTGCTGCCCAGAACAAAGGCCAAGGGGTGTCCCATGAACAGCCCCAGCAACAGCAGGCCACCCATGACAAGTGCAATCAATTCAGGCGTCATGGCGGGGGGCGTCCTTCTGACTGAGCAAACGGATAACTTCAGCAATTCCCTGGAGCAGCAGCAAGGCGGCCGCCAGAACCATGGAGAGTTTGAGTGGATAAACAGGTAATTGGACCGCGCCGTAGGTGGTCTCGCCTTGAGCCCAGGAGCGCATGGCAAAGTCATAGCTGCGGGTCAGGAAAACCCAGGCGAAGGGGAAAAAGAAAATCAGGTAACCTGCAATTTCCGTCCATTTGCGGACGGCAGGAGAAAAGCGCTGGATGAGCAGATCGACGCGGACGTGGGCCTGGTGCTTGAGTGCGTAGGCGCCCAACATCAGAAAGTAAAACCCATATAGCTGCTTGGTGACGTCAAAAGTCCAGCGTGTGGGCTGGTTCATCACGTAGCGCATGAAGACTTCGTAAATAATGATGGTGGAAAAAATGATGGCGATAAAGGAAATAAGCTTCCCTATCCATTCATTGAGCGAGTCGATTAGACGTAAAACCATGCTTGTCCCTTTTGTACATTCTTATTGGCTACACATCGGGTTTAGTCTATGAGTAAGCTTTGCCGTGTCACAACTTGGGTTTACCCTTACGTCAACCTGAGAGAAGGCATTAAGGGTAATAAGGTGTAAATGAGGGCGTGTAAAAGGTTTTTCCGTCTGAATCTGTGTTATTGGCGTGAAATATCGGGGGCCTAAAGGGTTGGGGGCTCTCGGCTACCGCTTGTCTGCACATAGAAAAAGCCACCCCAAAGGGTGGCTTTCGAGTGCCGGGCTTCAGCCCTTGCTCCAGGTCTACTCTCCCACGATTGCAGGATGAGAGGTCGTCTGTGGGTGCGGACCTACGCCTGTGGAGCCAGCCCCTGGCTGCGGCAACACGGCCCCTGGCAGGGCCGTGTTGGGCGCAGGGGATCTTAACGGACGCTTTGCGCCGCCAGGCCCAGGGCCAGATGCTGTTTCATGCGTTTCTTGTAGAAAGGCAGGCAGATGAACAGCGCCAGGAACCAGAACGGCGTGGCAATCAGGCCGATCAGGGTTTCTTCTTCCTGGCTGAACAGATAGAGCGCGAAGGCAAAGAAAGCCAGGGTCAGGTAACACATGGGAATCGCAAAGGGCATTTTGTAGCTCGATGCGGCATGGGCTTCGGGGCGAACCCGGCGGTACTTCAGGTAGGTGATCAGGATCACGGCCCAGACAAAGATAAAGCAGATGCTGGCCACGGTGGTCACGATGGTGAACACACGCATGACATCGCCTTCTGCATACAGCAGGAACAGGCTGGACAGCAACAGGGCGCAAGAATAGATCAGGCCATTGCGGGGGGTACCATTGCGCGACAGCTGGCTGAATGCTTCAGGAGCCAGCTTGTTCTTGGACAGACCGTACAACATGCGGCCTGTCGAGAACATGCCGCTGTTGGCCGAGGACAGGGCCGAGGTCAACACCACGAAGTTGATGATGGCAGCGGCTGCACCTACGCCGATCAGCAAGAACATGTTCACAAAGGGGCTCTTGTTGGGGGCCACAATATCCCAGGGAGTGACGGTCATGATGGCGGTCAGGGCCAGCACGTAAAACACAATCACGCGAACGGGAATCTTGTTGATGGCTTTGGGCAGGTTCTTGGCAGGGTCCGCTGTTTCAGCCGAGGCCGTACCCACCAGCTCAATACCCACGAATGCGAAGATGGCGATCTGGAAGGCAGCAAAAAAGCCACCCAGGCCATTGGGGAACATCCCGCCCCGATCCCACAAGTGGGTCAGGCTGGCTTTTTCACCGGTTGGGCCCACAAAGCCGGTAAACAGCAGATACGCACCCACGCCAATCAGGGCCACAATGGCAATAATCTTGACCAGTGCAAACCAGAACTCCAGCTCACCAAATAATTTGGCCGACAGCAGATTAAAGACCAGCAAAAAAGCAATGCAGGCCAGTCCTGGTAACCACAATGGAATATCCGGCCACCAGAATTGGGTATAGCCGGTAATGGCCACAATATCTGCAATCCCAATGACTACCCAGCAAAACCAATAACTCCAGCCCAGAAAATAGCCCATGGTCGGGCCTAGAATATCGGCGGCGAAATCGACAAAAGATTTGTATTCCAGATTATGCAGAAGCAATTCTCCCATTGCCCGCATAACAAAAAACAAAAAGAACCCGATGATCATGTACGTAAACAAGACCGAGGGGCCGGCCAGGCTGATCGTGCGGCCTGATCCCATAAATAGCCCTGTGCCGATAGCGCCTCCAATTGCTATCAGTTGCAGGTGCCGGTTTTTCAACGAGCGCTGCAGTCCAGATGAATGTTGCTGAGACACACTGTTCTCCTGATTTTTATTCGTTCAAATGCGTAATTATGACTGTGCTGCGAGAAAACAAAGGGTACAACCCGTCCTCAAGGACGGTTTTCTTGATACCGATCTAAATATGATGGGGAGCGCACAACAGTCCTCCTTGTTCTGATGACATGAAATGTCAGAACAGACCTGTGTGCGATTAAAAATAGAAATAAAGTAGTGGTGGGTCAGGCGTCCAGAAAAGGCACCTGACTATCTGCTCATAGATAGACTCCGGACAAATAGGTGAACAAAGACCATATGGTCTCTGTACCCCCTCTGTCCGTTTACCTGAGAGCTTATCCATCGGTTCGCGATGGTCCCCTTCGGTGGGCACGGGTGTGCCTCTCTCCAGATGGTCAAAGGTTCAGGATTCTTTTGCCTGAGAGATTCCGGGGTCGTTGCTCCGTCGGCGCTTCATCAATGTGAAGACTCTCACCTGAACCGTTATTGACGCCGCTATTGTATAGACAGGCAAAAAGCGATGACTACTAGCGTTAACCTGTAGTGTTTTCAGACGGGTAATTCTTGTTTCTTGGCCGGTTTTGTGGCTATGTGCGACCGCAGACATGAGGCGCAGAACGCTTGGCAGCTGGGCACTGAAGCGGGCCGATGCGATGCATCAGAGGGTCGACAGGCTTAAGAGCGTTTAGCAAGCGGGTGTCAATGACAAGCAAGGCGTAACGCAAGGGGAGTGACTAAGGTTATGGCGGGTCCTGCTCAAGCCGCAGCTCGCGGCTATGAATCGTGCGACCGAAGTGATGTTTCCACAGCTTGATGCCCATCGCGCCGGATCGATCCAGCGATGAACCCACGGTTAGATCGGTAATCAGGGTGGGATGCAGCCCAGCATCAAACAAGGCAAAACCCGCAGCCAGCACGCAGGTATCTGTCTGAATACCGCAGACCAGGATGCGATCGGCCTGATACTGCCGCAGATACTCCATTGCAGCAGGGCTGGGTGTGTAACCATGCTTGATGAAGATGGCGTCGGCATCGATCAGGCAGCAATCATCGCGCGGCGGACACCAGCCGAGCTGACTGATGAAAGGGGTTTGGGACTCGTCATGCTGCTCGATCAGCGCCACACAGGGCAGGCGGCGGCTGAGCCTATTAATCCCTTCGATCAGCCACAAGGGAGGAGCAAAACAGCTTTGCACATCGACAACAAGCAGGATCTGTCGCATTGCACGAGCCTCAATAAGCGCCTGCAGCAATGCTAGCCTCAGGAGCGTCGGGCAGCCTGCAGGGTGGTCCATCAAACCCCTATTGAAACACGGACTCAGGAGTTGGGGCGTGCCCAGACCAGGCGCGAGCCAATCACGATCCCCAGCACCGCCAGCAAGGAGGTGGCGGACAAGGTAGACAGGCCACTCAAGCCCTGGCCGATGGTGCAGCCCAGGGCCAGCACACCGCCTACGCCCATCAGGGTGCCGCCGGTCATGGCACGCAGCATGTGGCGCGGTGATTCAAAGCCTTCCAGTTTCCAGCGTCGGCGCAGCAGAGCACTCAGGCAGGAACCGGCCAGCACACCCGCCACCATCAGGATGGTAAAGCGTGGACTCATGCCGGTGGAGATCATGGCGTATTGAATACTTTCCCCAATCGGGGCCACAAAGCTCAGCGAGCTGACGGGCACAGGCTCGAAGGGGTCATCGCCCAGCCAACCGGTGGTCAGCCAGCCTGCTACGATCAGCAGCCCGATAAAGGCGCCTGCCAGCAGATCATTCAGCCGCTGGCCGTCCAGACGGGGGCGCAGGGAAAAGGCGATTAAAGCGGCAACGAGCAGGGCAATGACGATGGATCGTACGGGGCCTGCGGGCAGGGTGACGGCAGGCAGGGTGATGCTGCTGACTTGGGCGAGGTTCATGCGTAGCGGGGCCAGCAGTCCGGTCAAGGTCATGTAAGCGGCGATACCCAGGCATAACAGCACTACAAAAGAGCGCAAATTACCTTGCCCCAACAGAATCAGAGCGCGGGCACCGCAGCCATTGGCCAAGGTCATTCCCATACCAAACAGCACGCCACCGACCGGCACCAGCAGCCAGGAAAAAGTCGGATTCAGGTACAAGACCTTGTCCAGGCTGATCAGCCCACTGCCTGCAGCCAGTTGTGTACCGGCCAGGGCCACGGCCAGCGCCAGGGCAAAGCCCTGGAGCTTGTAGCCGCTGCGCCCGGACCAGCGCTCGGTTAAACCACGATAAAAGCAAAAACCACTGAGCTGGCCACTCATGCCAAAGAGCAGACCAATGGCCAAGCTGACCCACAGTACAAGTTCTGTATTCATCATGTGCGCTGGAGAGGGAACGGGATTGAAACCACTTAGCCTTGGGTGCCCCAGATGTCGCGACTGATTGCGGCATACCAAGCCTCGCCATACTGGGCTTCCTGCTTGCGAAAGGCCGGGCTGGCTTCTTTGGGGCTGACCCCGCCGGAGGCTTCGGCCAGCTTGTCATCGGCAAAGGCGTACAAATGCCCCACGGAAATGCCATAGTCAGGAGCGATCAAACTGTAGCAGGTATTGCTCAGGGTCGCCTGTGGCACGGGCTTGCCGTTCAAGGCATTGATGATGGCAGCCGCTGCCAGCTTGGCTTGTGTGTTGGCCGAGAAGCCGGACTTGGGCATGGGCGAGGCAATGGTGGCATCGCCCACCACATAGATGTCTTTGACCTGCTCGGATTCGAAGGTATGCGGGTCAATGGGCACCCAGCCGCTGGCGTTGGTGACCCCGGCCTGTTCGGCAATGGCTCCCGCTTTTTGAGGCGGAATCACGTTGAGCACATCGGCCTTGTGGATTTCGCCAAACTCGGTTTCCACGCTGAGCTTGGCGGCATCCACGCGGGTGACTTTGCCGTCCTTGGAGAAGGGCACCCATTCGATCATGTCGCCATAGACGTGTTTCCAACCGTCCTGAAACAGGCCTTGTTTGGAGAAGCTGTCTTTGGCATCCAGAATCAGAATCTTGGACTTGGGTTTGTTCTGCTTGAAGTAGTGAGCCACCATGCTGGCGCGCTCGTAGGGGCCAGGCGGGCAGCGGAATGGGTTTTCGGGGGCCACCATAATAAAAGTGCCGCCGTTGGGCATGGCATCGAGCTGGCGTTTGAGCAGCCGGGTTTGCTCACCGGCTTTCCAGGCATGCGGCGCCAACAAGGCGGCGGCCTCGTCATACCCTTCCAGGGTGTTCCAGCGAAAATCAATGCCAGGCGAGAGCAGCAGCTTGTCGTAGGACAGCGTCTGGCCTTTGGACAGGCTCAGGGTTTTGGCCTGGGAGTCCACTGCCGTTGCCCGATCGTGGATCACCTCAATACCCGCTGCACGCAGGTCCTCAAAGCCGTGGCCCTGCTGTTCAAAGCGGCGCAGACCGGCCAGATACAGATTGCTGAATGGGCAGGTGTAGAAGGTGGTGGCCGGTTCGATCAAGGTTACTTTCAGGGATGGATCGCCGCGCTTGAGGTAGCGGGCCGCAGTGGCACCGCCAAAGCCGCCACCGACCACAATCACATGGGCGGAACGGCTGCGTGCATACACCGGCAAGGCACTCAGAGCCAGGCCAGCGGCACTGGTCTTGCCGACACGGCTCAGCCATTGGCGACGGGAGGAGTTTACGGGTGTGCTCATGCTTAACGTCCTTGCGCCATGCTGACAGGGGTGGAGGGAAGTGTCGAGAAGTACTGGGCCAGAGCTTGCAGATCCGCATCCTGGTAGCCTTTGACCAGACGGTTCATGATGGTGGTGCCAGCCGGGGGATTGTCAGAGGCAAAGGCACGCAACTGTTCCAGCAAGGCGGCCTGGGGACGGCCTGCCAGCGAGGGAATGATGGTGGTGGAACGTCCATCCGAGCCGTGACAGTTCGCACAGGAGCTGGCTACGGTCTTGATATCCAGCGTGGAACTGGCCCAGGCCGGTGCCGCGGCACTGCTGGCCGCCAGCAAGGCGGGGGCGAAAAGGAGACGACCTACCAGAGAGAGGGACATGGGCATTCTTCTTGTCAATGTGCTTCGTTGCAGGAAAAGACGCTCAGCGTAGCATTCTCCTTACGCCCACTTTGTATGACTATATAGAACGCTGTTATGAGTTCAGCGCCCAATAGGGGCGCTGAGATGGGGGTAGGGAGTCTGACGGGAACCGAGCAATAATCAGTCGCTGATGCTCAGCTCGGTCTGGCCGGTGATGACAGCGCCCTGGTCGTCCGTCCAGCTCATCTCCAGAACCCCCGAGCGTCGTGCGACAAAAGTAAATTCAAGGTAGGGGTTTTGGGAAATGGCGGTTTCCGGTTGCCAATTGAACAAGAGTTCACCGTTAAAGGTGGCCTTGAAGTCGTGGATGATGTTGCGTGGCACAACCTGACCTTCTTTGTTCAGGCGCAGGCCGCTTTCCATGCGGTGTTCTACCAGCGCACGCACGCGCACGATCTCGCCTGTCTTGGGCGTGGCGTTGCTGATCCAGATACGGGGTTTACTCATGAGGGGCTCTTGTTTACATGCCGCAGCCGCCAGCGGTCACGGTGATGTGATGCTGGGCGCTCAGAACGCGGCCATCGCTCAACCGTGCCAGGGCACGGATGGTTTGGGTTTCAATCAGACGCAGGCGCACGGCGACTTCCGTTGTACCTGCCAGGGCGGTAAAGCGAAAGCGGCAGGCCAGGGGGTGTGGGTTGCCCTGGGCCAGAATGATCAGTTCCTGGCAATACAGCTCGTCATTGACGGGTAGGTCCAGCACGACCTTGACGGGCACTGCGGCGGGGTTGTCTCCCAGGGCGGGCATGTCCAGTTTCAAGCCTTTTTCCTCAGGGGTCGCGCCGTCCAGGAACTCGTTCACCACCGCCTGGACCTGGGCGGCGGTGGCCGGCTTGAGCAATTGATCAAAAGCGACTTGTGCATGCAGATTGACGGGCAGCCAGGCGGCGCCTAGTCCGGCCGCACTGCCCAGCAACAGCTGGCGACGACGCACGAAACGGGAGGGAAGTTTAGAGGAAGTCATTGAAACGGCTCTGGATCCACTGAAAATCTTCTTGAACAAGGTCGGGGGTGCGAACATCCATATCAATCTGTGTTTGCAGCACCTTGCCGCTGGCATCCAGCTCGTACTCAAACTTGACCGAAATTTCTTCTTGCGGGTCCCCATTCACCATCATGTAGCACAGGTTGTCGGGGAGTACCGGCACGACTTCCTTGCCTGCAATCCGTTCGGCCAGGTTCTGGGAAACGATTTTCGCCACGGCATGCGCAACGTGCGCGCTCTTGGGATAGTGGCCGAACTGATCGGAAATAAAGCCCATCGAGTCACCCACCACATAGACATTGTCGTCGTCGCGTGCGGTGAACAGGCGCGGATCAATATTGGCCCAGCCGGTGGGTTTGCCGTCAGGGCCTGTGCCCACCAGACCCGCGTTCCAGACCATGTCGGCCGCCTGATGCGGAGGCATGAGCACGGCATCGTCGAAATCAAAGTCGCCTGCAGTGGTCTTGATGTGTTTTTTGAAGGGGTCGACTTCACGCACCCGTGCATTGGGGACATGGGTGATGATGTCCGGGTACAGCTCCTGGAACGCGGCGCGGTAGCCCTCGCCAATCGGGGCGATATTGGGCTTGGGGTCCAGAATGATGATCTTGCCTGGAATCTTGTTGGTCTTGATGTGCCAGGCCATCAAACAGGCGCGTTCGTAGGGCGAGGGCGGACAGCGGTGGGGCGGCGGGGGCAGCGTCATGACAATGGTGCCGCCCTTGAAGGCCTTGAGCTTGTTCTTCAAAGCAAACATCTCGGCGTTCGGGATGTAGGCATTGGGAAAGTGCTGGCGTGTGTATTCCGCGGCGTAGGTGTCATTGCCAAACCAGGCGTCATAGGCATTGCGTATGCCGCCCGACAGGATCAGGTAGTCGTATTCCAGCGCGCCCTGGGTGGTACGTACGGTTTTCTTGTCGCGTTCGATGGCTGTGACTTCGGCATGCACCAAGCTGTACCCATACTTGATCGAAGGAGCCAGCATGTCATGGTTCAGGAAATCAGTGTTGACGATATCAATCAGCCACTTGTTGCTCATGGGCCCCGACCAGAAGGTGGGGTTGCGCTCGATCAGCACAACCTGAGCTTGGGGAACCAGCTTGGACAGATACTTGGCAGCGGTCATCCCGCCCCAACCGCCGCCACAAATCACAATGCGCGGGCCTTTGGTGTGGCGCGGCAGGATCTGACTGGTGTTGGTGATGATGGCGGGGGCTGAAAGGCTGGTGGAAGGAAGAACAATTGTTCCGAGTGCGGCGGCTGGGGTGGCCAGCAGAAAATTTCTACGATTCATTGTTATGTTCCTCGTGATCATGACATGACACACGTCAATCCTGGTAAGTAGACCGCTTGGTGCGAGCCAGTATAGCCAAGACTGTCGGGGCTGCGTGGGGTTTTTTGCCGGGCCAAGGCGTTGAAACCAAGGTTAGAGGCCGCTCAGGCACGGTGCAGCAGCGCAGTTCAGTGCGGGTGGGGGAAGAACGAAGTGGGGGGGAGGGCTGGTCGTGCGGTGGAAACGTCGGACTGCGGGTAAGGGTTAACACTCGGAAATGCTCAGGAAACAACAGAAAAACCGGATTTTTTGGATTAAAACGTAACGGCGCTATCTTTGTGCACAAAATCGGAGGATAGTGCAGGGAGAGAAATTTTTTCTCTGTTCGTTTTTACATTTAGGACTTATTTTGAAGACAGAAATTGGTATTGTGAAGTGGTTCAACAGCGAAAAAGGCTTCGGATTCATCGTGCCGGAGAACGGCGGCAAGGATCTCTTCGCACACCACAGTGAAATTCAGGGAACCGGGTTCAAAACATTGGAAGAGAACCAACGCGTTTCCTTCATCGAAGGTGCAGGCCAAAAAGGCCCATGCGCAACTAAAATCCAAATTCTTTGATGATGGGCTTGCCTGAACCGGCAAGCACCGCGTCAAACTGAAAAGGCCGGAACCCGCCAAGGTTCCGGCCTTTTTTAATGCTTGGCAAGCTGCCACCTGCAATCCAGAGATGGGCGCTGCGTGCTCTACCAGCAGTAGGTCCGATGTCGGGCAGCTGGAGCGACACGTCGCTTTAGAGCGGCGTTGACGCGCTTAGCGGTACGGTCAGCCGAGCCTCCAGACCGCCACCTTGCCGGTTCAGCAGCTCCAGCGTTCCTCCATGCTGGGTGGCGATGGCGTTCACGATGGACAAGCCCAGCCCGTAACCGGCCTGTTGCTGTGAGCCACGCCAGAAGCGGTTCATAGCCAGATCGCGTTCGCTCTCGCTCAAGCCAGGGCCATTATCCAATACGCTGATACGCAGGTAACCCGGTTCTCCCGCCTCAATTCGCAGGCTGATGGCTGCCAAGGCCTTGGCATAGCGCAGGGCATTATCGATCAGGTTCTGTATGGCCACTGTCAGCAAGGACTTTTCAATTTGCACCGGTCCGGGTTGAGTGTGTGTGTCCAGCGTGATGGCGTCGATGGTGTCACCATGGATGGCCTTGAGCGCATGTAAAGCTGCATAGACGGCTTCATCGGCCTGACTGCTTTCCTGACTCGCGCCCTGGCCGTCCAGCCGAGCCAGCTCCAGCAGCCTTTGCAGGATATTTTGCAGTTGCTGCACACCCTGATCGGCCTGACTTAAGGCGGCATCCAGCGTGTCACGCTCGCCAGGACGTTGGGCCGCCAGATGAGCCACTTGAAGGTGGGTTTTGATGCCTGTCAGCGGGGTGCGCAATTCGTGGGCTGCGCTATCGGTAAAGCGGCGTTCACGCATGATGGCGGCCTGTTGCCGCTCCAGCAGCGCCTCAATCGTACGCAGCAGCGGCTGCAGCTCCACCGGGGCTTTGACCTGGGGAAGCGGGCTGTCGTCACCGGGACGGCGGCGGGCCAGCAAATCCCGAATCCGCTCCAGAGGGGCCAGCCCGTGACCAATCCCTATCCACAACAGGAGCAGACTGCCAAACAGGGCCACCACGAAAGGCAGCCCTGCCGAGAGCATGATTTCCCGTACCAGGGATTCGCGTATCTCGATGCTGTCAGCGGCGGCAATCTGGATATGCCCCTCGCGCAGGACAAAGGTACGCCAGCGCTTGCCGCCATGGATATGGGTGCCAAAGCCCAAGGCCACTTGCGACATGTCCGGACTGCCGGCGGTACGGCTGACTGCCTGAATCTCCACTTCACTGCGCACCACGCTGATCTCGCAGGCAACCCCGTCGCGGGCAATGATGTCCAAGGGGCGTTCGGCTGACTGGGCCAACTCCTGTAGATTCGGAAATTGGGCCACCAGCCCGGCCACCATTCGCGCCGAGGCCGCCAGACGGCTGTCCAGCGCCTCACGCAGGGAATGGCGCGCATCCATCAGCATCCAGGCCGCCACGGCACTCCATAGCACGGTCAGGGAAATGCCGATCACCAGCAGCAACCTCAGGCGCAAACTCATGTTGTTTCTTTCCTAGCCCGCCGGCCCCAGTCGGTAGCCCAGACCGCGAACGGTCTCAACGATATGGCTGCCCAGCTTGCGCCGCAAATGGTAGATATGGACATTGATGGCATTGCTTTCCAGATCCTGGTCGTACCCGTAGACGCTGTCACACAGCTGTTCGGCACTCAGAATGGCATGGGGTTTGTTGAGCAGGGCGCGCAACAGGGACAGTTCGCGCCGGGCCAGGCTGACTGGCTTGCCATCCAGAGTGACATGGCCGGTCGACGCACAGAAGCTTAATCGTCCATATTCAATGCAGTCGGTTTCGTGACCGGCCAAGCGTCGTGTCAGCACATGCAGACGCGCCAGCAGCTCGTCCAGGTCAAAAGGCTTGATGACGTAGTCATCGCCTCCGCCCAACAAGCCCTCGACCCGGTGATGCAGCGCATCGCGGGCGGTCAGGATCAGAATGGGCAGTTTGCGGCCCTGATCGCGCCAGCGGCGCAGCAGCGTCAGTCCGTCCTGATCGGGCAAGCCCAGATCCAGAATACAGACATCAAAGTGCGAGGACAGCAAGGCCGTATCGGCCAGACTGGCGGTGCCTACGTGGTCCACCGTCAAGCCGTGCAATCGCAGGCCGGCCACAATTCCGCTGGCGACCAGCGCGTCATCTTCAACCAGTAAGACGTGCATTCTCCCCCCTTGTCGCGAATGCGGCGTGTTCAGGCAAAGCCTGATGTTCATTACGTTTCGGCGTTCATGTTAGCAGTCTTGAGGCGGGCGGCAAAAGGCGCCTCTCTCTTAATTTGGCCTTAATCCTGATCCTCTACTGTGAGCTAGATTGCATTGCATTTGCATCTCGGTACTTACTTTTTTAATAAAACCGGCTGGGGCAATGACGTTTCTCCAGGCTTAGCCGCATGATCGATCTCGGGCATTTATTCACATGACTCCTATATTGGGAATATTACTGGCGACCAGTTTTGTCGCCTCTTTGGTGGCACTGGGCATTCTTGTCTGGGCCGTTGCAAACAAACTGATTTTCGTCGGCAAGAACGAGGCTGAAACCATCTTCATGAAAGGGGAGTTGGGCCAGCCTGACGATAGCGCTTCCTTTGGGGAGAAGAGCGAGGCGCAGGCGCATCGTTTTGACGTGTTGCGTGCCGGCATTGATCGCAGTGGCCGAGGGCCGGTTTTGCTGTTGGTGACGGTCGGAATTACCTGGCTGCTGATAGGCTCGGTGTTTGGCGTGATGGCATCGCTCAAACTGCACTGGCCCGACTGGCTGGCCGATGTGGCCCAGGTGACGTTTGGACGGGCGCGCACCTTGCACCTGAATATTGTGGCCTATGGCTGGTTGTCGGTGACCGGAATCGGTGTGGCCTTGTGGCTGTTGCCACGCATTTTTCATACGCCCTTGCGACGGCCCAATATGGTGTACTTCGGTGCGGCCTTGTGGACCCTGGGGGTCTTGGGCGGCACGCTGGCCGTTGCCAATGGCTGGTCCGATGGCATTGAGTGGCTGGAGTTCCCCTGGCAGATCGATATTTTGCTGGCGGTAGGCGGTTTTTTCCTGGCCTGGCCGGCTATTGAAACTGCGGCCAAGCGCAAGTCGCGCCATATCTATGTGTCAGGCTGGTACTTTCTGGCTGGCATGGTGTGGTTTCCCTTCCTTTTCCTGGTATCGAATATCCCGGGCCTGCACATCGGTGCTCAGCAAGCTACCGTGAACTGGTGGTTTGCTCACAATGTGCTGGGTCTGTGGTTGACGCCGATGGGCGTGGGGGCGGCGTACTACATCATCCCTAAAATCATTGGCAAGCCCGTGTATTCCTACAACGTGTCTTTGCTGGGTTTCTGGAGCCTGGCGCTGTTCTACAGTCAGGTGGGCATGCATCACTTGATGGGGGGGCCGGTGCCGACCTGGGCCGTCACCCTTTCCGTGGTGCATAGCATCATGATGTTTGTGCCTGTGATTGCGGTAGCCATCAACCAGCACGTCACGGTGGCGCAGAACTTGTGGGCCTTCAAGCAATCCATGGCCTTGCGTTTTGTCTGGATTGGCGCACTGATGTACACCCTGTCCTCTTTCCAGGGGTCGCTGGAGGCCATCCGTTCGGTGAACTCGGTGACGCACTTTACGCATTACACCGTCGGTCACGCCCATCTGGGCGCCTACGGCTTTGTGTCCATGGTGATGTTTGGCACCCTGTATTACATGATGCCCCACATTCTGGGACGTCGCTGGCCCTTTTCGGCGCTGATCAAGACCCATTTCTGGCTGGTGACGGCAGGCTTCACGATTTATGTGCTGGCCTTGAGCATTGCCGGGGTCGTGCAGGGCATGGGTCTGATGGACCCGGGCGCCAGTTTCGGCGAGATCACTCGCAAGATGGTTCCGTATCTGGAGGCCCGCTCGATCGGCGGCACCATGATGACCTTGGGTCATTTCATTTTTGCGGCTCACTTTGCCTTGCTGTTGTTGCGCAAAGACACCGCTGTTAATGCGACTCCTCCACTTGCTCGGGCAGATGCATCATGAACCGACTCTTACCGTTACTCATCGGAGCCATTGGCGTTTTGCTGCTGGCCACTCTCATGCTGGTGATTCTGCCGGCTTGGCAATTGCGCACCTCGGAGCCTCCTGCACCATTGAAGCCCTATACCGTCCAGCAGTTGCAGGGCCGTGATCAGTACGTGGCGAACGGCTGCTTGTACTGTCACAGCCAGCAGCCCCGCTCGAGCGGTCAGACTCTGTTTGACACCGCCCGTGGCTGGGGGCGTGCTTCTACGCCCGGTGACTATTTTTACGACTCGCCCCACTTGCTGGGAACGATGCGTACCGGTCCGGACCTGTTCAACGTCGCAGCGCGCATGAAAAGTCGGGATTGGCACTTGACTCACCTGTACCAGCCGCGTGCGATTTTCGACTGGAGCCTAATGCCATCCTACCCTTATATGTTCGAACTGAAAGCTCAGCTCGAACCGGGCGATGTGCTTGTGCGTCTTCCCGAATCCTTGCAGCCAGAGGGCAAGCATGTGGTTGCCCGCCAGGAAGCCCTGGATCTGGTCGAGTATTTGCTGGCCTTGGATCGCACCTACGCGACTACAAGCCAGGAGTTGGATAAACGCGACCGCGGCTACGACCGCCGCCCTGGCGAGACCTTGATGGACTTGGGCGCTCAATAGGACATGTCATGACAAAGAAAAAAGATTCGAGTTCGCCTCTGGTCGAGAATATTGACCCTAGTTTTGAGCCATGGGAGCCACCGCGTCCCATTCCGATTTTTCTGCTGGCCGTGCTGGTGGCGCTGGCCTTGGCGGGCGTGGGCCTTTATCTGCATGATCTGGCCCCGCATGCCGCGCCAGATGAGTCCACTGTCATCGGCTCTCACGGCGGTGGTACGCCAGTCGTGCCGGCAATGGCTGCTTCAAGGGATGCACCGGTGCTGGTGCATTCGGGGCAGGGCAGTGTGTGGAGCTGCGCCTCCTGTCACGGTGAGGCGGGTGAAGGCGCGGGTATCACCCCTCGTCTGGCCGGTATTTCAGAGGCATATCTGCTCAAGCAGCTCGAGGATTTTGCCAGTGGCGCACGTTTGAATGAGTCCATGCAGTATGTGGCTCGTGGCTTGCAGCCGGCGGATATGAAAGAGCTGGCCAGCTACTACGCCAAGCTGCCCGTCCCCGCTATTGCAGTACCCAGTTCGGACGCGGATCTGGCGCGTGGGCAGGCCTTGTTCCAGAAAGGGGACTGGAAGCAGAACGTGCCTGCCTGCATCAGCTGTCACGGCAGCCAAGGTGAAGGGGTAGGGGCTGCGTTCCCGCCGCTGGCGGCTCAACAGGCGGACTACCTGTTCAGTCAGCTGTCGGCCTGGAAAGGCGGTCATCGTCACAATTCGCCGCAAACGCTGATGGATGATATTGCCTCGCGCCTGTCCTACGAGGACCTGTATGCGGTTTCCTACTACGCCGCCTCCTTGCCAGCCCCTGGCACGCAGGCGAAATAAGATCAGAACAGAGAGTTTTTTATGAAAGATACGCAAGAGCAGGGTCGTGGCAAACCCGTCATGTCGGGCGGACGCAGACTGGCCTGGGGGGCCGGTATAGGGGTATTGCTGTTTGCCATCGGATATGGTCTGAACGCCAGGGGCTGGTTGTCTTTTTCCCTGGGCTCGCCCGATTCGGCGACGATTAAGGTGGGCGATGTCGGTTACAGCCGTGAGGCCATGCAAGCCGATCGAGAGGCGCAAAGCAAGGACAAGCTCGCGGTCACGGCGGGAATGCCGGTGGGCCCGGACGGCTACTTTGTGCCGCCTGCCGAGAGCAGCATTCCCGACACACCATACGGGGAAGCCGTTCGGCGTGGACAACAGATTTTTATGGAAACCTCCACGACAGTGTCGGATCACGTGGGCAACACACTGGCCTGTGTGAACTGCCACCTGGATGCCGGGCGCCGTGAGCATTCAGCGCCCATGTGGGGGGCTTATGTCAGCTACCCGGCGTACCGTTCCAAGACCAAGGCCATCAGTACCCTGGAAGATCGCATTATTGGTTGTTTTACCTATTCGATGAATGCCCAGGCTTCTTCTACGGGCGTGGCGCCACCGGCAGGCAGCGACGTCTACCGTGATTTGATGACCTATATGTACTGGATGTCTGACGGGGCGCCGACCGGTCAGAAGTTGCCTGGCGCCGGCTTTCCCAAGGTGAAAAAGACGGAGCTGGGCTATGACGTCGCGCGGGGTAAAGAGGTTTACACCAATAACTGTGTGCTGTGTCACGCGGTGGATGGTCAGGGACAGAAGGATGCTGAAAGTGGCGTGGTCTTCCCGCCTTTATGGGGGAATAACTCCTACAACTGGGGAGCGGGGATGGCACGTATTGATACGGCAGCGGGTTTCATCAAGGCCAATATGCCTTTGGGTAAACCATTTTCCCTGACCGATCAAGAAGCCTGGGATGTTGCCGCTTACATCAACAGTCATGAGCGTCCCAAAGATCCTCGTCAGACAGGGACGCTGGAGCAGGCTCGCGTGGAATTTCACGATGGAGAGGAAAGCTACTACGGCAAGAAAGTGAACGGCCTTGTGTTGGGTGGGGGCGTGGACAAGTAAATGTTGGGCTGTTGGAAAGCGAGGTCGTAGGACGCCGGTACTGGGGATTTGCCGATTGATTGCTTCCTTGGACCCATAAGCAAAGTAATTGGGCAGCGGTTTGTGCCGTAAACACCCAATGAAATCAGGTCGATGGATGTTATGCACAAGCAGTTATCGGCAGTTGCAGCATCCGGCTGTCCAGTGACCTTGATGGACTGGGCTGAAAAGCACCCCATTAAACGGCGGATTATCCAGCATATGGTTGTTATTAATATCATAAAGAGATAAAAACCATACCTTATCTGCTTGGCACTCGCCGACCTGTTCCAACTTTTTTGACCTCTTTTTTCGAATGATTCCCTTTAAACAACTTGGCATCTGCTCCCTTGCTCTCGTGCTGGCAGGCTGTGCCGCACATCGGGCTCCTTCCCGCTTTGAGGGCAAACCTGTATCGGAAGCCGTGAACGCCATGCCCAAACGTTTGCAACAGTCTGGAATAACCAACGATGGCAAACCCTACTATTACTGGATATTTGACGAAGTTGAAACGGTGACATTCACAGATAGCTACGCCTATCACAACACCGATCGGCCTGGTATGACCACAGGCCTGTATTTTTATGAACGCGAACTGCCTCGCAAGTGCTCTGTGGTAGTGGTGTATGACGAAGCCACGCAAATCGTGACCGACTTCCAGGTCAATAAAACCCGCAACGCCAAATGCCGGAAAATGGAATCGTATCTGGACGGCAGCGCCTACAAACCCGGCTTTCTGCTGCAGTTCAAAGATCCTCTGCGTTAGAGACATCATTACAGACAGCAGAGTTAGGGCGATGTCTTGATGGGGTGGTCATCCGCCTGTTCTTTTCTGGGGGATGACCGATGTTCAAGCCGGTGCAGAGACAGCGTGAGGGAAGAAGCCCGCACCAGCATTGACGAAAAACGCCTACAAAGCCACCAAGCGCTTCAAGTCCAGCAAGGTGAAATGCCCATGATCCAGCCACCCGCCGGTATCAATGAAAAACACATTGCCCAATTGCCGCATTTTGTGCGTTGTCTGGTGCCCATGCACCAAGGCTCGCACGCCACTGACCAGACCGTCGTAGCCCGTCACATAGCGGTCTCTGGACCACATGCAAACATAGCGGTCATTGGCATCGAAAGCCTGGGTATGGATGTGTTGCCAGTCTTCGTAGGGGAAGTCGGCATGCACCATACCCACTAAACCCAGGGGCGTTTCAATTTCCATTGCCAAAGGCAGGGCTTGCAGGCGTTGCGCGATAAGGGATTGTTCGTCCGGTGTGCAGTCGTCCAGCCATAGCCCGCCATGCACACGATGGTCTACTTCTTGAATCGCTTGTCCAATCGCCCGCCGCCAGGTCAGTTGTTCGTGATTGCCACAAATTGCGTGAAACCAGGGCAGGTCAAGCCAGTCTAGAACCTGGTGCGACTCCGGGCCGCGATCTACCAAGTCCCCCACTGAAAAAAGCCGGTCCTTGGAGGGATTAAACCGAATCCGTTCTAAAGACTTCTTCAGCTTGGTGAAGCAACCGTGAATATCTCCCACGGCAATATCGCGTCCCAAGGTATTTGGCTTAAAGCGGGCTACATGCATTGTCATGTTCGGGCTGGGTGATACGTGCCCATCACGGTACTCATAGCCGGGACTGGAGTCAAGAAAGGCACGGCCTGCTTCCGATAAACCTTAGTCTGAGCAGACTACGCGATGGGACAAGCAGACCGTGTTGGATGGCTTGGTCTAAAATCCCTGGAGCTTACTATTTTTTCTCTCTGAATTCCGAGGTTTTCATGTCTCACACCAATACGCCTGTTGATCCGGACGGCCTGCTTGAGTATTCGGTGGTCTACACCGATCGCGCGCTAAACCACATGTCGAAAACCTTCCAGGAAGTGATGCGCGAAATCTCTCGCACGCTCAAGCTGGTCTATCAGGCTCACTCGGCGATTGTGGTGCCGGGCAGCGGGTCGTTCGGCATGGAGGCGGTCGCCCGTCAGTTTGCGACTAATCGCAAGTGCATGGTGATTCGTAACGGCTGGTTCAGCTACCGATGGACGCAGATTTTCGATATGGGCTCCATCCCTGCCAGCACGACGGTTCTGAAAGCTCGTCCGATCGAGCCAGGGACGCAGGCGGCCTACGCGCCTGCGCCTGTCGAGGAAGTGATCGCCGCGATTCAGGCTGAAAAGCCGGCCCTGGTGTTTGCCCCGCATGTGGAGACGGCCTCGGGCATTATGCTGCCAGATGACTATATGCGTCAGGTAGCAGATGCGGTGCATGCGGTCGGCGGACTGTTTGTGCTGGATTGCATTGCCTCTGGCACCGTCTGGGTGGATATGAAGCATGTGGGCGTGGATGTCTTGATTAGCGCGCCACAAAAAGGTTGGACCGGTTCAGCGTGTTGCGGCCTGGTGATGTTGAGCGAGCGGGCTCGTCAGCACATTGACAGTACAACCAGCACCAGTTTTGTCTGCGATCTGCGCAAGTGGCTGCAGATTATGGAAACCTATGAAAATGGGGCTCACGCCTACCACGCGACTTTGCCTACGGATTCGTTGAAGGTTCTGCAAGAGGCGATGGCCGAGACCGAAGCGCTGGGTTTTGACTGGGTCCGCAATCGTCAGCTTGAGCTGGGTCGCAAAGTGCGCGCTCTGTTGAGTGAGCACGGTTTTCGCAGCGTGGCCGCGCCGGGTTTTGAGGCCCCGGGCGTTGTCGTGTGCTACACCGCGGACGACGGGATTCATTCGGCGGCGAAGTTTGCCAAGGCTGGCTTGCAAGCGGCGTCGGGCGTGCCTTTGCAGTGTGATGAACCTGCCGATTTCAAGACTTTCCGCATTGGTTTGTTTGGCCTGGACAAGCTGACTCATATCGAGCGTTCTGTAGAACGCTTGGCCCAAGCCCTGGATGCCATTGAGGCGCAGTAAGGCGTGGGTGCACACCTTTTTTGCCCCCATGAAAAGGGAGCCGCGAGAGGCTCCCTTCGTGGATGACTGGGCTCGGCCGGAGCCCCTGCCCCGATTGACTGGGCCGGCATTCGAGGCAGGCCCAGCCGGATGGCAGGGTTGGCCAGGCGCCGCTGCTTAAGATTGAGGGTTTAGGGCTCTTTGGGCGCCTGGTTGAGTTCACCCATGGCAAAAGCGAGATTGACGGAGCCCACCAGCCCTGCCGTATGGGCCAGAGTCTGGGCCTCCTGGGCGCCCAGCAGCCCCGTGTGGGCTTCGGTCAGCAAGGTCATGCCGGTCAGACCTTCCTGATAAGACTCCAGCGCGCCCTGGTAGGTGATCTGGGCGGCCTCGACCAGACTGCTGGCGGCCTGGTGGGATTCCAGAGCTGCGCGCAAGGCATCGGCGGCGATGATCAGTTGCTTGTAGGCATCCTGCTCGGTCTTGACGACACGTTCGCGCGCAGTGTCAGCGCGTAACTGGGCTTCGCGCACTTGCTTGTTGCGCAATCCTGCATCGTAAAGCGGGATGCTTAAGGCCAGCACGGCCCCCCGGGAGGAGGCTTGGGGGCTGATCTCTGGCAGGCTGCCGACGCTCAGTGAGCCCATGCGCTTGGACATGAAGCCCATGAGTGCCAATTTGGGCATGAAGCTCGCTTCGGCAGATTCGATGCCCGCCAGACTGGCTTGATGCGCGGCTTGCAATGCCTGAACATCAGGGCGCTGCGCAATGGCTTTTTTCAGGATTGCGTTGCCGGGAATGTCCAGGTCTTCCGGCAAGGGCCGCGAGGCGCTGTCCGCGACCGAAAGCTCCGCCTCGGGTGACAGGCCAATGGCCCCCAACAACGTCTGATAGGACTGCCGTGCCAGTGTGCTGGCATTGACGTGATGCAAACGGGCCTGTGCCTTGAGTTGCCGCGCCTGGGCCACTTCGATCTGGGTGCCCAGGCCATTGCGTTGCCGCTCCAGAGCAATGTCTTCGATCAAGGTGGCATTTTTCAGACCTTGAGCAGAGATGCGCGCGCGCTGACGGGCCGAGTTGTAGTTGAAATAGCTGATGGACACCTCGGCAATAACGGCCTGGTGGACACCGCTGAAGGTGATCCGGCTGGCCATGGCCAGTTTGTCCGCCGCCTTTTGCAAGGCTGCCCGCTTGCCAAAATCGAACAGCAGCCATTTCAAGGTAAGCGAAGGGACGGCACCACTTAAATGGGTGTCGTAGTCCACATCGATTTCTCTGCCCAGAATGTGAACACTGTCATCCCGATCACTGCGTATATAGCCGCCCACCACACTGGCAGAAATAAGCGGCAGGTAGGCGCTTTGCACCATGCCGGCGGCTTCCGCAGCTTGCTGGGCCTCGCCCCAGGCGATACGGGTGCTGGGATTGAGGCGTTGCGCCAGATCGATCAGTTCAGGCAGGCTGTATTCGTGACCCGCCCGGATCGTAGGGATGGGCTGGCTGGACTCGGGGCCCGGCTCGTTGGCCAGTGTCAGTCGGGGCGGCTCAGGGGCATCCTGGCCGGAGGCGGGTGAAGCGACGGACCGATGATCCGGAGCCGCACAGGCCGTCAGGATCAGGACGGCGGTCACGCTCAGGCTAAGACGCAGAGCAGGCAAACAAGACATAAACATACACTCAGGAGGCGGCAGAATGGGTTAGCAGCGTGGCAGCATACTGCTGACCGCCTTCCAGGACCAGCTGCACGGCCATGCAAACCAATAAAAACCCCATGATGCGTGAGATGGCATCGACGCCGCCATGACCAATGACACGCACGATGCTCAAGGAGGAGCGCAGGCAGATGAAAAAAATCAGGCCGATCAGAACCGCCAGAATCACAGGGGCCACCATTAGGACCCATTGGGCATACTGTCCGCGCATGCCATGCATTTGGGACGAGGCACTGAGGACCAGAGCCATGGTGCCGGGCCCCACAGTGGATGGCAGCGTCAAGGGCACAAACGCGATATTGTTGTGCGAGGCCGTATGTTGATCGTTGGCCTGGGACACCATGTCACTGACAGCGGGAGGAAACAGCATGCGGAAACCGATGTAGGCCACGATCAGGCCGCCCGCGATACGTATGTCCACCATGGAAATGCCCAGGGCCGATGTAATCCACAACCCGGCGTAATAGGTCACCAGCAGGGCCAGGATCACGCATAGCGTTGCCTGGCGCAGCTGCTGTTTTTTTTCCTCTGCACTCAGGCTCTCGCCTAAAGACAAGTACATCACCATGGCGGTTAAGGGGTTGGCCATGGGCAGCAAAAATGCCAGCCCCAGGCCGATCAGTTTGAATAGCTGCATGATGTCGTCTGGCATGGGATCTCCTGGGGGTGAGGGTCAGGCGGGCAGGGCGTTCTTGTAGATTTTGCCATCCTTGATGATCAGCAGCAGGTTCTGGTCGGGCTGTTCCAGAAAGTCCAGACTGTGTTCGGGCTCGCCATCGATCAGCAGCAGATCGGCCAGAGCGCCAGGGCGAATGACGCCGAGCTCGCCTTCATATGGCTGGCGCAGGCCGGACAGTTGCAGCAGGCGGCCATTGTCTCCTGTCGCCATTTTCAGCACCTTGAGCGGTTCATAAAAACGGGTCAGTTTGGACAGCATCCGGCCGTGATGGGGAAGATGAGCGGGGGTAAACAAAATATCCGTGCCCCAGGCGGTCTGGATCTGGTATTTGTCGGCCAGTTCGTAGGCACGTACAGTGCCCACGGCAACCTGCTGCTGCTTGGCTTTGCTGTGTGGGTCGCGCTGGACGTTGGCATCCTCGTCGGCCAGGAATGGTTGCAAACTCCACCACACGCCTTCGCCGGCCATCATGCGGGCCGTTTCGTCGTCTGCCAGTTGGCCATGCTCGATGGATTTGACTCCCGCCTTGATGGCACGCTGGATGCCGCGCGCACAGTAAACGTGCACCATTACGTAGGTGCCCCAGTCGCTGGCGGCGCCGACGGCGGCGCGCAGCTCTGCATCGCTAAACTGCAATCCCTCCAGGGGGTCGTACAAGGACGTCACTCCGCCCCCAGCCATCAGCTTGATCTGACTGGCCCCCAACATCAGTTGCTCACGCACGCGACGCAGAACCTGGTCGGGCCCATCGGCAATACAGGTGACCCCGGCCCGTTCGGTGTGGCTCAGATCGCCCTGCGCCCGGGGGACTTCGTAACGCATCCGGAAGTCGGCGTGCCCCCCGGTTTGCGCAATCATCGCCCCGCTGGGGTAGATGCGGGGACCGTGCAGCAAGCCCATATCAATACCGCGTTTTAGCGAGAAGCTGGGGCCACCGGCATCGCGCACGGTGGTAAAGCCGCGCAGCAAGGTACGCTCGGCTTCTTTGCTGGCAATCAAATGCAGATCAGCCGGGTCGGCCATCATGGCGGTCATCTGGTCTACTGCACACAGCAGACTATGCCAGTGTGCGTCAATCAGCCCGGGCATCAGCACTTTATTCTGACAATCCATGACGGTGGCATCGGCGGGAATCTCGGCTACCGGCATGACCGCTGTGATGCGACCCTGATCAATCTGAACGGCCAGACCGTTTTTCAGCTCGGTGCTCTGGCCATCGAACAGGCGCAGATTGCTCAGAATAAGTTTTGGGGACAGGGCGAGCGGCTTTTGCTCCAAGGCATTGTTGGACTGGAAGGCCGGACCTGTTGGGGTGGCGTTGGGAGCAAAGCTGGCCGCTGCGCTCAGACGCTTGTGAATGAAAGGGATGGAGGGGTGCGCGCAAACACAGGCCGGCACACCGTGGCGATAAGCCAGACGTTGTTGGCGCAGAGCAGGGGAATGGCCCAGGTAAGAATAGGTCTGCATGGCATCCTGAAAAATCAAAGGTAGGGGAAAGAGAAAGAGCGGACTCAAGACATGCGCAATTCGATCAGGTCCAGTAATCGGACCCGTTCGCGAGCGATTTCATCGGATATCTGACGGGTACGCGCCAGGGTGTAAACGGCGTTGCGAGCCGCGCGGATGGCTTGGATTTGCATGTTTTTCTCCAACTCCTGTTCGGCCAGATCCTGGTCAACCCCTTCGGCGGGCGGGCTATGGGCAATGGCGCTCAGGACCCGGTCGGCCATGGCGGTGTAGCGCGTTCCGGAGGACTCGGGATTGTGGGCAATCAGTTCATTCAGTGTTTGCGCGACCGATTGCGCACTGGCGTGTCGCACGGCCTGCTCGGCCAGTTCTTCCTGCTCCTGGCGGCGTCGCAAAGTCGGAAAGGAGACGCGTTTCATCAGGGGAGGTAAAACCAGGCTGGCGGTCAGCAGCGAGACGATAATGACGACCGAGGCCAGAAAGATCGCCAGGTCGCGGGCCGGGAAGGGACTGCCGTCCGTTAAGGTCAGCGGCAAGGTCATGACACCGGCCAGGGTGACGGCGCCCCGCACCCCCGCAACCGACAGGACCAGCACCAGCAGCGGATTGGCCTGAGCGGTTTCGTCGTGATGACGCAGCCCCAGTAGTGAAAGGCCTCGTCGCAGCCATAAATAGCCGTACACGCATAAAAACCGCAGTGCAATCAAGGTGGTACACATGGCCACCGCATACACCAGCAGCCAGGCAGGATTGTGGTGGCCGGTTTCTTGGACCACCTGTACCGCGCCCCGAAAAATGGCTGGCAACTGTTCGCCCAGCAGGACAAACATCATGCCGTTCAAGCTCAGTTGCACGGTGTCCCACACGGTCTTGCGCTGCATGCGGGTGGCGGCCAGCGCATTGCCCGAGAGTTCGGCATAGCTCATGGTAACGCCCGCCGCTACAGCAGCCAGAATGCCGGACGCTTCCCATTGCTCGGCCAGGTAGTAGGACGCAAAGGGCAGCAGCAGGCTGAACAGGACTTCGGCCCCGGGCTCCTCGCCCCAGCGGCGCACAAAGAGATTGCGCACCAGCAGCAGGGCGCGCGTGGTTGCCACACCCACGGCCAGGCCGACAAGCGTTAGCCACAGGAAGTTCTGGCTGGCTGCCGTGACTGAAAAAGAGCCGCCCAGAGCCAGGGCGACAGCAAGCCGAAACGCCACCAGTCCGCTGGCGTCATTGAACAGGGATTCACCTTCGAGCAGGGCTTGCAGTCGTGGCGGCAAGGGCACGCGCCGGGTAATGGCGGAAACGGCGACCGGGTCGGTTGGCGAAACAATGGCGGCCAATGCAAAAGCGACTGGCAAGGGCATGGCGGGAATAAGCCAGTGCAAAACATGCCCCAAGCCGAACACGGTCAAAAATACCAGAATGAAAGCCAGAACCAGAATGCCGATCCGATCTCGAATTAAACCTTCTTTGGAAATGCGCCAGCCGTCCAGAAAGAGCAGGGGCGGCAGAAACAGATAAAAGAACAGGTCCGGATTCAGGGTGATGCCGTGATTGAACCAACCTGCGATCAAAAAGCCGATCAGGATCTGCACCAAAGGGGCAGGGATGGCAACGGGAATCATCTTTACCATGCTGTTGCTGATTAAAACGGCAGCCAGCATGCTCAAGGTCAGGTTTACGTCGTCCATGGCGATTCTGTATAAATGACGGTGGTCATTGAGGCCCTATCAGAAAGTTGCTTGTCACTATACGCGTAAAAATGCGAGAGACACAGATGTACGATCCGGCAGGAATAAAAGGTCTATGCCTGAAAGGGCTCAGGTACAATTCCTCGCAGTTATCTGAGCAAGATACGGGGATCGTATTAAAAATAATCGGGGGGGTGCCACGCATGCGTGCGCTTACAGCCAGTCTGACAGTGCTGCCTTTGTTGGGCGGATGTTCTCTTGCGCCTTCGGTCTATATGGCAGGCTCGT
This sequence comes from Alcaligenes sp. SJTW-7, assembly GCF_047716895.1. Taxonomy (NCBI): domain Bacteria; kingdom Pseudomonadati; phylum Pseudomonadota; class Betaproteobacteria; order Burkholderiales; family Alcaligenaceae; genus Alcaligenes; species Alcaligenes sp. SJTW-7. Next base: position 1,411,186 of record NZ_CP136682.1, read on the forward strand.
ATTTCCCCGCCTGGCTGGTGTGCGTGTTGCTTGCCGTGCTGTTGACCGTGTTGATTCGTTGGGGGTTGATCCGTGTGGGTGTGGACGATGCCCTGCCCATGCGCCTGCCCGTCTACGCCTGTCTGACGCTGGCATTGACGTTTGCCGCACTTCTTCTTTTCTTCGAGTAACTGAGCCATGACCCAGGCACAGACATCTTCTTCTCGTAAAGGCCTTGCCCGTGTATTGAGCGCGCTGATTGTTGTTGCCGCGCTTATCCTGGCCTGGTGGTATTTGCAGCGTTTGGCCAATAATCCCCTGTCTGAAGATGCGGTGATTGGCGCTGACGTTGTTCACATTTCCAGCTCCCTGCCCGGGCGCATTGAGCGCATGGCGGTGCAGGATGGGCAGTATGTCAGCCGCGATGACTTGCTCTTTACCGTAGACCCGGTGTTTTATCAGCTGCGTCTGGAGCAGGCCCAGGCAGAGCTGGCGCTGGCTCAGGCCACGCTGGACATGAAGCAGCGGGCCGTGCGGGCAGAAGGACATAATGCGGTCATTGCCGACGACCAGATCACCCGCGCCAAGACCAATCTGGCCATGGCTGCGCAAAGCCAGCGCCGCCTGGCGAACCTGGCGGCCAAAGGCTACGTTTCTCAGCAGCAGCTGGATGAGGCCAATACCTTGCTGCGCGATGCCCAAGTCACCTTGAAACAGGCCACAGAGCAGTCGGGTGCTGCCCAGGCGCTGGTGGGCAATACCCAGGCCGAGGAAGCGATGGTGCAAGCGCGCCAGGCCGGCTTGGCGATGGCCCAGCGCGATCTGGAACATACCCAGGTCAAGGCTCCGCACAATGGCCGTATCGTCGGTCTGCGTGTCGGGTCGGGAGAGCATTTGATGCCGGGCATTTCTGTGTTCACCTTGCTTGATACCGACTCCTGGTATGTCACTGGCATGTACCGTGAAACCGACCTGAAAGAGATCAAGCCTGGCCATTGCGCGACGGTCTACGTGCTGTCGGACCCTTCGCGCAAGCTCTCGGGCAAAGTCGAGGAAATCGGCTGGGGCGTGAGTAGTCAGGAGCAGATCAACCTGCCGCGCAGCCTGCCTTACATACAAAAATCCCTGAACTGGGTACGGGTGGCGCAACGCTTCCCGGTGCGCATTCGTCTGGATGCCCCCCCTGCGGATCTGATGCGCATGGGCGCCTCGGCCACCACCATCATTCATCGCGATGGCAACTGCTGAAACCGGCTCGCTGGGTCTGGCCCGGCTGGTGTGGCAGGATCTGCAGCCCACTCCCGGCCGTTTGGCGCTGAGCTGGCGCGTAGCAGTTTTGTGCGCCCTGATGGTGTTGTTGGCCATGAACTACGGCATTCCCGAGTCGGCCGTCAGCTGCTTCGTCATCTTTTTTGTGATGAAGTCCGATGCGGGTGAAAGTTCGGTGCTGGCCCTGGCGCTGGTCGTGCTGGTGTCGGTGGTGGTGCTGTTGATGGTGCCGTTGATTCAGGTCACGATCCAGTTCCCGGCCTGGCGTCTGCTGGCCATGGTGCTCACTTCCTTTGTGCTGCTGTTTCTGGGCGTGGCCAGCAAGCTGGGGCCGCTGGGGGGCATTATTGCCTTGGTCATCGCTTTTGTACTGACCTTGCTCGGTTATGTGCCTTTTGGCGAAATTGCTACCCGTGCGGTGCTCTATGCCTGGTTGATGACCGCCTCGCCCATGGCCTTGGTACTGATCTTCAATCTGTGTTTGGGTTTGTACCCGCACAAGGTGTTGCGTCGCGAACTGGCTGCTCGTTTGCGACTGGCCGCGCAGGGCTTGCAGGGGCAGGCCGATACACAGGATTTGTGGGATGAACTGGCATTGGGCGTCAGCGCTCAACAGAAGCGATTGGGATGGATCAGATTGTTTCACTTGCGGCCTGCTCATGAGCAGGCAGAGCTGGAGCAAGCTATTCTCAATGTGTACCGAGCCTTGCTGGCGGTGGCTGTCTTGCGGGATCAAGGTCTGGATACGGAGCAGTCGGCCGTCTTTGCTCCGTATTGTGAACGCAGTGCTCAAGCCATCGAGCAGGGGCGCCTGCCGTCAGGTCAGGACTTGCCCGAGCTGTCTGCTTCCAGTGCCTTGGCCGTGCAGGACTTGCGCGATGCCTTGTTGGCCTTGTCGGGAGCCGTGTCCATTGGCAAGGCGGACCCCGAGAAGGAGTCGTTCATGGTCCCTGATGCGTTCCGCAACCCGGTTTATCAGCATCATGCCCTGAAGGCGACAGCAGCCGCTGTATTGTGTTATTTGATCTACAGCGCGGCGGACTGGCAGGGCATTCATACCGCCATGATTACCTGTTATGTGGCTGCCTTGGGTTCGACCGGGGAAACCGTTCACAAGCTGGCCTTGCGGATTGTGGGATGCCTGCTTGGGGCGGCGCTCGGCTTTGTGACGATCTTGTTCATCATGCCGTATTTGCAGGATATTGGCGCCTTGATGGCTTTGGTGTTTCTGGTGTCCTTGCTGGGTGCCTGGGTGTTTTACGGGCCCGAACGTATTTCTTATGCCGGTATTCAAATTGCTTTTGCCTTTTATCTGGTGGTTTTGCAGGGCTTTGGCCCCAGCTTCGATCTGGACTCGGCCCGTGACCGGGTGATTGGTATTTTGCTGGGCAATGCGGTGATGTATCTGATGTTTACCCAGGTCTGGCCTGTCAGTATCGCGGGGTCGGTGCGTCAGCGCCTGGGCAAGGCAGCGGAAGGTCTGGTGGGTTTGGGAGCCATGTGGCAAACGCGCCCGGCCCAGGCCGTGCAGCAGTCGGCCAGCGTGGCCCAGGAGTTGTCGGCAGCCAAATATGGGCTGGCCCTCATGCAGCTTGAACCGGGACGCCTGCGCCCCGAGCCCGCGCAGATTCAGGCGATGCAGGCCCAGTGGCAGGAGCTGCGACAGCAGTTCATCGGCCAGGCCTATGTGCCGGTATCGGACCGGCAAAGCGATTGATAACCCTCATTACCCAGAGGTGATTTTCCTGTCCCGGACGGCTCGTAGAATGAGCCTCACTTCCCATTATCGGGATCAAAAGAAGCGCCGCAAAGGCCTCGGTTCGGTCGGAGACACCCCCGTATACCTCTTCTTTCTGCCCATGTCTGCATTCTGTTGCGGGCAGGGGCAGGACTTGTCTTTGCTCAACGCCCGCTTTTGATTCAGGTCGTGAGAGGCGCCTTGCCCCTGGGGGGGCGGGACCTGTCCATTACTGATTCCTGATGACGGCAACGCACCGTTTCAGACATCACAATACTGATAAAGGAGCATGGAGTATGGCTGAGCAAGAATCCGCATTGCGGCCAGGGCAGGAGGCCTTGGCTCCGCCGCTTACGGGTGGTTGGTTGCAACAACATTTTGCCTATACAGAGCGCGGCAGTTCCCTGCGTCAGGAGGTATTGGCAGGGCTGACCACCTTTCTGGCAATGGTGTATTCCGTATTTGTCGTGCCTTCCATGCTGGGTAAGGCGGGTTTTGATACTTCCGCTGTTTTCGTGGCGGTCTGTCTGACCAGCGCCCTGGGCTCTTTGCTGATGGGGTTCTGGGCGAATCTGCCTATTGCCGTGGGCTGCGCCCTGTCTCTGACGGCATTTATGGCTTTCGATCTGGTTCTGGGGCAGCAGCTCAGTCCAGCCGTGGCGCTGGGCGCGGTCTTTCTGATGGGTTTGATCTTCACCCTGATTTCGGCCACTGGCATTCGTACCTGGATCTTGCGCAATCTGCCGTTGGGAATCGCGCACGGCACGGGCATAGGCATTGGTCTGTTCCTATTGATGATTGCCTCCAATGAAGTGGGCCTGGTCACTCGCAATACGGGCGCCGGTTTGCCAGTTGCTTTGGGGGATGTAACTTCCATGCCAGTCTGGCTGAGCGTCGTGGGTCTGGCAGCGATTTTTGGACTGGAGCGACGCCGCGTAACCGGGGGCATTTTGCTGGTGATACTGGGCTTGTCTGCCATCGGCCTGGTGTTCGATCCCAATGTGCGTTTTACAGGCCTGTTCGCCATGCCCAGTTTGTTGGGGGAGCACTCTCTGATTGGGACCATGGATATTGGCGGCGCTTTGAACGCGGTTGTGTTGCCCAGTGTGCTGGCCTTGGTGATGACAGCGGTGTTTGATGCGACAGGGACGATTCGCGCGGTGGCAGGCAATGCCGGACAGTTGGACAAGGACGGCCAGATCATCAATGGCAGTCGTGCCTTGACAACGGACTCCCTCAGCTCCCTGGTGTCGGCCAGTCTGGGGGCATCGCCCGCTGCTGCCTACATTGAGTCTGCTGCCGGTACCGCGGCAGGGGGGCGGACTGGTTTGACCGCGGTGGTGGTCGGGCTGGGCTTTTTGATGCTGATTTTCCTCTCGCCTCTGGCTGCATTGGTACCCTCCTATGCAACGGCACCGGCCCTCATGTATGTGGGCTTGCTGATGTTGGGTGGCGTGCGTCATCTGAATACCGACGATACGGTCGATACGATGGCAGGCCTGGTGTGCGCGGTGTTTATCGTGCTGACTGTCAATATTGTCACGGGCATCATGCTGGGTTTTTGTACGTTGGTGCTGGGGCGCCTGTTTTCAGGTGAGCTGCGCCGCCTCAATGTAGGTACCGTGCTGATTGCCCTTGCCTTGGCCGTCTTCTATCTGGGTGGTTGGGCCTTGTAAAGCTTGACTTGGGAAGCATGGCTTTCCCCCGTACACTAGCTCTTTTTTTCCACAATGAAAGGGGCGCGTGTGCTGGTCGCATTTGATTTTGATGGCACCATTACAGACCGGGACAGCTTGCAGGACTTCATCCGTCGCATGCGAGGCTGGCCGGTCTGTATTCGGGCCTACCTGGCTTGTGTGCCGCGCTTTCTCGTTTGGGATCGGGGGCCGCTGCGTCGTCAGGCGATCAAGCATTGTTTTCTGCGCAGTGCCCTGGGTGGATTGAGCTGTGCGCAGGTTCAGGCCTTGGCAGACGTTTATGTACGGGATTATCTGCCACGGATTCTACGCCCGGAGATGATGGAACGGGTTCGTGCGCATCGTGAGCGAGGGGACACGGTGTTGCTGGTCAGTGCCTCGCCGTCCATATATTTACAGCTCTGGGCGCACGAGCAGGGGATGGCTCAGGTGCTGGCGACCGATTTGGCATTTGATGAGCACAAAGGTTGTAGGGGCCTGGCCAGCGCCAATTGCTGGGGAGAGGAAAAAGTGCGTCGCCTTCAGGCATGGCTGGGTGACAAGCCCGTGGAGCTGGACATGGCTTATGGTGACAGCCCAGGTGACGGACCGATGCTGGCGCATACACGCCAGCCCTGGTTACGGGGGCGTGATGCGGCACTGCCGAGACTGGAGGGCTGAACAGAGGCGGCTGATTTCGGGGCTGACAATCTGGGTGCCCACGGCGAGATCGTAAAATGCCCGACCCACATGTGTTGCGGGACGGGCATGGTGTGATGAGCCAGTCAGGTCAAAGACGCTCGTCGTGTTCAGGGCGGCGAGCACTCAGGGTCGGCTCAGGTGACATCAGGCTTCGTTGCGTTTGATGGCCATGCCCAGCAACAGGCTGGCCCAACCTTGAGTCAGCAGGTCGATCCCCAGGATCAGGCCTAAAATCCAGACACTATTGCCTGGCCAGCCAGCAGCAATGATCAGCCCCGCCGCCAGCGTGATCAGTCCGGAAAAGGCCATCCAGCCGCCGCCAGCCTGGGCGCGATTCTGAAACCAGATCCACAGCCGGAATGCTCCGGATGCGATCAGGAAAGCGCCAAAAACCAGGGTCAGCAATGTCGCGCCCATCAGAGGATTGCTGATGGCAATCAGACCGGCGAACAAGTACAAAATGCCACTCAAACTCCAGAATAGAAAGCCACGCCAGCCTTTGGAGCTCCAGGCATGGATAAGATGCAGCACCCCGCCTATGCTCATCAGGATACCGATGTAAACGACGCTGGCAACCGTGGCACCTACGACATAGATCAAGGCGATCAGACCCAGAATAATCAGGGCGATGCCCAGACCAATAAACCATCCTGGCTTCAAAGGTAGTTGACGTAGCAATTCAGAGCGATTGGTGTCATGAGGACGTGAGGCCATCTGCATACTCCTTGCAAGGTTAAACCGGCGCTACGGTTTTAACTGTACTCCAGACCCGGGCAGGGGCCTAGTGTTACGCAAAGGCAGGGGCATTGTGTCTGAAGGGCGACGGCCAAAAGACGAAGGCCCTACCGTTGCGGTAGGGCCTGTGGCCGCTCTGGCGGCGGTGAACTACCATGATGGCAGTTTTGGAAAGCTGCGTTTCAGGCAGCTTACTGACACTTTGTCAGTGATTTCACTGTACGTCAGCTAATCAAAACCTGCCAATTATGGAAAACCCGCAAATGTGAAACCCGGCCTTTTCTTCCATGAACGGAGCGGCTATCGGGCCGGATGACACGGGTTCAATGGCCGCCGTGCGCGCCGTGGTGGCCTTGGCCCGCCTTGCTGTTCAAGGCGCGTACGGGGGCATGAACCTTCAGCTCCTCTTTCTGGCCGGCGGCATTCAGGATCTCCAAAGTGAGATCCACGGAGCTGCCCACTTCAAGCTGCTTGTCCAAACCCAGCAGCATGATGTGGTAGCCGCCCGGTTTCAAGTCCACTGCTGTATCCGCGGGCAGGTCGATTTTCTCAACCTGGCGCATACGCATGACCTCGTTGTCCATAGCCATTTCGTGCACTTCAACCTGTTTGCTCAGGCTGCTGCTGGCACCCAGCAATTGGGCGTTGTCAGTGGACTTGAGCACCATGAAGGCGCCGGTCGCCTGTTGGCCAGGAACGGTGGCGCGTACCCAGGGATCAGTCACAGTGACTTCGGCCTGCGCCAGAGTGGGCAGGCTCAACAAAGCGGCCAGGGAGAATAGAGAGCTCGCAATCGTACGTTTCATATTGGTTATCCTGTTGGGGTTCACTTGCTCAAAGCCAGCACCTGGCGGATATCAGCCGCGGCTTCGTCAGCCGTTTGCGTATGGCGCAGGGCAATTTGCAGCTTGCCTTGGGTGTCATACACATAGGTCAAGGCACTGTGGTCCATGGTGTAGCTGGAGCCGGTCGGAACCTTTTGGTAAAAGACTTTGAAGTCGCTGGCGGTTTTGGCCAGCTCTTCTTCGGTGGGGCGCAGAGCCACGAAACCGGGGTCAAAAGCCTGCATGTAGGCACGCAGCAGTTCGGGCGTGTCGCGCTCTGGGTCAATGGAGATAAACAAGACCTGCAGCTTGTCGCCATCCTCACCGAGCTGCTCCTTGATGTCGACGGCACGAGTCAGTGCAGTCGGGCAGACGTCAGGGCATTGGGTAAACCCAAAAAAGATCAGCACGATCTTGCCACGGTAGTCCGCCATCGTACGACGTTGGCCTTCGGTATCCAGCAAGCTGAAATCCTTGGCAAAGTCGGCGCTGCTCATGTCCACCCCTTCCAGGTTACGGAAGGCTGGTTGCTTGGGGGCCTTGTCGCCGCAGGCGCTCAGGACCAAAGGAGTCGCCAGCATGGCAAGCAAAAGCTGGCGGCGAGAGAAGGAGGCGTTCATAGAAATATCCCGCTAATTGACAACATAAGGTGGCCGCGTCGGGCAGCCGGGGCAGGTCAGCAAGCGAGCGAGGAAGGCGGGCCGCGCGCACTCAGGGGCGGGCCCGTTAGGGGAAGAACGGGAGCCGCCGCCTGTTGGGCAGTGTCCCAGATATGAGGGAGTGTGGGTGCCAGATCCCAGGCGGGACTGGGCCCATCGTTAAGAGCTTTTTGCGCCTGGGCCTGCGCGAACAGACAGGCGGCATGCAGGCTGTGCTGCTCATCGTGTTTTGGGTCGGGGAGCTGAGCGCTCCATTGCGCCAGGAAGGAGTCGCCTTGAACGCACAGGCTCAGGGCGGCGGCGTTGTCCGGATTGGCACTCGGCATGTAGCCGTTGGGGATCAGTCCGCGCAGCAGCAGGGCGCACAGTGCCAGCACCAGTAAAAACCGGCTGCGAGTACCCGAGAAGGAAAGTGCGCAGTGCCTGATCATGATCTCAGCATTCTAGTACAGATGGAAATCTGTTTGCCCAGATTCTGTGGCACAGTATTTGCCTATCATCAAGGAGCTTGATATGCGACAGATTTATGGAGTGCTGGGCGCTTTGCTCATGGTCGGCGGACTGATGGCGTGCTCAACTGCGGATCGTTCCTCTGACACAGGCTGGAGTCGGTCATCCGGCGTGCAGGTGTATGGAGAAGTGGATGCCGGAATAGGGACAGTGCAGCAGTCTCGTTAGGGAAACTGCCGCCATCGCTGCTCAGGCCAGCGCCTGGCCCGCGCTGTCAGCCATATCCTGTTTTTTGATGATGTCGTCCGGCTCGGCCTCATCGTTCAGGTACGACAAGGCTTTGCTCAGGCTGTAGGCGGGCTCGAAAGAGTCGGGGTTGGCCATGGGCCAGCCCACCCGGAAAATGGTTTGGCGGTAGTGGCCGCGCAACAGCTCACCTTTCTTCAAATCGGGGAACAGGGCCGACAGAACCCGGACTTCGCCGTTGCTGATGCGGCGGGCAATATGGTGGGGGCGCAGCTGGTCAGGGTGCTCCAGCCCGGCAGCACCCAGCAGCTCGGCCAGCGCTTTGAGCGTATTGCCGTGGAAACTGGCCACGCGCAAGGATTTGTCGTCAACCACCAGCGCTTTTTGACGCTGCGGGTCTTGGGTAGCCACGCCTGTCGGGCATTTGTCGGTATGACAAGCCTGGGCCTGGATGCAGCCCACCGCAAACATGAAGCCGCGGGCGCTATTGCACCAGTCCGCGCCCAGGGCCATGATGCGTGCCATGTCAAAAGCACTGATGATCTTGCCCGAGGCGCCCAGACGAATCTGCTCACGCAGGCCGATGCCGACCAAGGTGTTATGAACCAGGCGCAGGGCTTCGCGCAAGGGCGTGCCCACATGGTCAATGAACTCGACGGGAGAAGCTCCGGTTCCGCCTTCGGCCCCATCGACGACGATAAAGTCGGGAGTAATGCCGGTTTTGAGCATGGCTTTGGCAATTGCAAACCACTCCCAGGGGTGTCCGATGCACAGTTTAAAGCCCACCGGTTTGCCGCCGGACAAGGTACGTAGTTGAGCGACGAACTCCAATAGCTCCACGGGTGTGCGGAACGCGCTGTGACTGGCCGGGGAGTTGCAATCCACGCCCTCCGGGACGCCCCGCGCCAGCGCGATTTCGGCCGTCACTTTGGTGCCGGGCAAGATGCCGCCGTGGCCAGGCTTGGCCCCTTGCGACAGCTTGATTTCAATCATCTTGATGTGATCCTGGGTCGCACGCTCGGCGAAACGCTCGGGTGAGAAGTTGCCGTGCTCATCGCGGCAACCAAAATAGCCCGACCCGATGTTCCAGATCAGATCTCCGCCATGGCGCAGATGATACGTGCTGATGCCGCCTTCGCCTGTATCGTGGGCAAAGTTGCCCATTTTGGCGCCCTTGTTCAGCGCCAGAATGGCATTGGCCGACAGCGCCCCAAAACTCATGGCCGAGATGTTCAGCACAGACAGCGAGTAGGGCTGCGTACAGTCTGGCCCGCCCACCTGCACTCGGAACTGCGAGTCCTTGATGTGTTTGGGCGTCATGGAGTGATTGATCCACTCGTAGCCGTTGTTATAGACCTCTTGATGGGTGCCAAAGGGCTGCTTGTCGATCTGCTGTTTGGCACGCTGGTACACCAAGGAGCGATCGGCACGCGAGAAGGGCAGTTGCTGCTCATCGCCTTCCAGGAAGTACTGGCGAATTTCAGGTCGAATGGCTTCAAAAATAAAGCGCAGATTGCCAATAACCGGGTAATTGCGACGAATGGCATGACGAGTCTGAGTGATATCGACCAAACCTTGCACGCATAGGGCCAGCCCGGGAATGGCCAGCCATAACCAGCTCGCGCTCTTGAACAGGGACAACAGCAAGAAAAAGGCGGTAAGACCAATGATGATGTAGAAGGCGGTGTAGCGTGTCAGCCACTTTTGCATAAAGACTCCTGCCATAAAAACGGGGTGAGGGAACAGGATTTCGGGTACCTGCCCATCAGGATGCCCACATCATAGAACGGCCCCGTACGGTTTGACTATGCCTGGGCTGCGATAGTTAATGAAAACTGACAATGAAAGGCGACCTTGCAGAAAAAGTCCCGATTTGCTGCAAAGGGTTGACGTAGAAAAAGCCTTGGAAACGGGGCAGACAGGCTTGTGCCGCCACGGCGAGCAGCGGTTTGCATTCGAGCGCCAGGTCCTTGAGACAAGCCGTAGCGCAAGTGGCACTCTGCGCCACGACTCGACAATTGAATAGATAGGTGAGCTATCTATATAATTGAAGTTTCGCTCGTTTAGACGTCCCTTTCTTTTATGTCTGTTTCTTTTCCCTGGCTCCAGCTGGACAGGCCTGCGCTGCTGCATGGTTTAAACATGGCGTTGGCTGCCGGCTTGTCGTTTGCGATTGCGGTTTTGCTGTCTGTCGACAACCCGTTCTGGGCCGCCATGCCAGTGTGGGTTCTGTCCCAGCCCTATCGGGGACTGGTGTATGAGCGCGCCTTGTGGCGAATAGTGGGAACCCTGGCAGGGGCAGGGCTGGGGCTGGCCTTTCTGCATTTGCCCCACCCTTATTGGCAATTGCTGGGCATGGCCCTGGTAGTCGGGGTGGCCTCCGCCTTGACCCATGTGTTGCGGGGTGCCTTGTCATATTTGCCCATGTTGGCGGGCATCACGATTGGCGTGGTGGTCCTGCCCTCGGTGCTCTCGCCAGACAGCTCCTTGGATCTGGCGTTGTCGCGCGTGCAGTGCACCCTGATCGGGGTAGTGGTCACTACCGTCCTGTGCTCCCGCACGACGCCGCATAGCCAGCGCCAAACGTATTACCAACGGGTGCGTGTTCTGGCGGCGGACGCTTTGCGTCTGGCGGCGCATGCGCTGGGCCCTGCTTATAAAGAGTCGGACCCGGCCCTGTCCGCACGGATAAGGCAGGTAATAGTGGACTTGGATGCTCAGGCCCGTATTACGGCTGCCGGTTCCTGGGATGCTTATCGTCGCCTGCCCTATGTGGACGCGTTTTTATATGCCGTGATCGAGCTGTTGGCCGCCAGTGAGCTGATTGTGCGCCAAAGAGAGCGGGGTCGTTTGCCCGCCGCCGATGAGGCGCAGTTCTTGCTGGAGCAGGCGCAGCGTCTGGAGCAGGGGCATTCTTTGACGGTGTTGGAAAAAACCGGCGTCAGGCCGCCCGAGCAAATCAGTTTGGCGCGGTTGCGTCGAGCCATGGGGCAGATTCGGCGGGCTGAAACGGGTCTGTTTGCCGCTCGGACACCAGCCCGTCGGGGCCCTCACCGGTTCTTGGCCACCCCGGCACGGTCGGTGGACTGGCCTCTGGCAACACGTACCGGCTTGATTAGCGCCTTGGCTACCTTCAGTGCAGGGGCGCTTGCCTTTGCCTTGTCCAGTCCGGCACTGGAGCTGATGGCGATGGGGGTATGTACTTTCTCCATTATTTTGGGCTCCATGCCACGTCCGCAGCTGATGAGTCGCACCATGTTCACCGGAATTACGGTGGGCGTGCTGGTGGCCAGCCTCTATCGCTATCTGGTTCAGGGCTATTTGGTGACGGACTGGCAGGTCATCGTTTCAGTGCTGCCTTTTGTGGTGGTGGGTGGTTTGTTGCGGGCCAATCGCCCCACATCTGCTTGGGCGCTGGATGCCAATATGTGTTTCCAACTGGCCAGTCAGGCGGGTATGGCAGCCGTTAGCTGGCCGCTCATCATCAAGGAGTCCGTGCCTTTGCTGGCGGGTTCTGCGGTGGTATGCAGCGCCTTTTTTCTGTTGCCGCGTCGTACCCACCCGCGTGGGCAGGCTTTGGTGCGGCGGGTGGTGCGCGAGCTGTATCCCTTGATCCGTCGTTCCCGGCCACGCCTGTTTCGCGTCTGGCGGGCACGGGTGGCCCGGCAGTGGGTGCGCCTGCTGCACTGGATGGGGGAGCAAGCGCCGCAGGGTCTGGTGTCGCTGATCAATCTGGGGCATGGGATTGTGGCATTGAAGCGTCTGGGCAGGCGGGGCGCGCCGCAGCAGACTTGCGTCAGTCTGGTATGTGAACTGCTGGAGGGGTTTGAGAGCCAGCCGCAGGAGCTGGCTCAACAGTTGCTGCGTATCAGTCAATCTTGTGCCGATCCTGTGCTGGCAGAGGCGATCCGGGATGTTGCTCAGTCCTTGCTGGGGGCTACTCCCGTTCTGGTTTATGCTTACCCCCCTAATACGGTGCCTCGTGCTGTGGAGTCGACCTGATGAATCACCAACTGTATGAACGGTTTGGCTTGTCCATGATTGTGCTGGCGCGTCTTTACCGTCGTGAGCTGGACCAGACGCTGGGGCGTTACGGTGTGTCCGAGGCCACCATCCTGCCTATTCGTTATCTGGCTCAGCTGGGCGAACCCATACGTCAAGGCCAGTTGGCGCGCATGATGCGTCTGGAGGGCCCGACACTGGTTCGTCTGATTGATCAATTGGAATCGACGGGTTTGCTCGAACGTGTGCCCGACGAGCAGGACAAACGGGCGCGGCTATTGTGTCTGACGGACAAAGGACGTGACTTTCATGCGCATTTGCTGGAACTGTTGCGCCAGTCGCGCGCCCCCTTGTTTGCCGGCATTCCCGAACAGGATATTAAGACGGCCTTGCGCTGTTTTGACATGTTGGCCAGCAATCTGGGCCTGAAAGCCAGCGATATGAGCAGCCTGTTTGGACAGCATTCAGGGCAGGTTGCTGACACGTAAGCGCATGTTCCAGATGGTGAGAGAACGCGGAACTTTATTTCCTGCCGTATTTCTTTATGTTTGAATAAACCGTCCTTGTGTCCTGATAAGGAGGGTTTGTCATGAAAGATCTGGATCTGGCTAGCCTGGTCAATATCCTGAGCGATGCCAAGCTGACGCTGGCAACGGCGGAATCATGCACGGCGGGTTTGATTGCATCCACCCTGGCCGACCAGAAGGGGGCGGCAGCCGTACTCGACTGCGCGTTTGTGACCTATTCGCCACAAGCCAAGTATCGTTGTCTGGGCGTGGACCAAAGCGTGCTGTCGGAAAACAATCTGTGCAGTGAAGCGGTAGCCAGAGCCATGGCCAAAGGCGCAGCGCAACTGACTCCGGCCAATCTGATCATTGCCAATACCGGCGTGGCCGATGATATTGCCGAGCCACAGATTCCCGCCGGAACGCAGTGCTTTGCGTGGCTGTTCAAGCCGCAGGACAAGTTTGATCCTTTGGTCGTGTATACCGAGACGATTGTGTTTGACGGCACACGGGATGAAATCCGTCAGCAAAGCGCGCGCTATGCCCTGGGCCGTATAGAACACTGGCTGCGGCTGGCCAAACAGGAACGCCAGGGCGTGGGCCCTGGCGTTTGAGAGAAGCGACAGCCTGTTGGCCTAAGCCAGGGTAGGCTTAGGCCTCCAGGTACTTGCGCCAGACGCGGGGCAGGATGCCGCCGTGACGCCAATACTCCATGTCCTCGACAGTATCCAGTCGTACAGTGACCGGTACGGACTGGGTGCTGCCATCCAGACGGTGGATAATCAGCTGGGCTTGCGAACGTACGCCCAGGTTTTCTTCCAGACCCTTGACGTCAAAGGTTTCGGTTCCATCCAGGCCCAATGTGTCGGCATTGGTGCCTTCCTGAAACTGCAGGGGCAGCACACCCATACCGACCAGGTTGGTGCGGTGGATACGCTCGAAGCCTTCGGCAACCACCGCTTTCACCCCCAGCAGTGCCGGACCTTTGGCCGCCGAGTCACGGGACGAGCCGCAACCGTAGTTCTTGCCGGCGATGACCAGCAGCGGAACCTGGCGTTCCTGATAAGTTTGAGCAGCTTCAAAAATGCGCATCACTTCACCCTCGGGCATCACCTTGGTGACCCCGCCTTCCACGCCGGGAACAATCTTGTTGCGCAGACGGATGTTGGCGAAAGTCGCACGCTTGACCACTTCATGGTTGGCACGGCGCGTGGTGTAGTTGTTGAAGTCTTTTTGCTCCACCCCCTTGGACAGCAGGAAGTCAGCGGCAGGCGTGCCCAGGCTGATCGAACCGGAGGGCGAGATATGGTCCGTGGTGATGGAATCACCCAAAATGGCCAGTGGGCGCATACCGTGCAAGTTGGCCACGGGGGCAGGCTCGCGCTGCAGGCCGTCAAAGTAAGGCGGTTTGCGGATGTAGGTACTGTCAGCTTCCCAGGGGTAGTGACCGCCATTGCTTTCGCGGGCCAGGGCGTCCCAAGGCTCGCCACCGTCGTACAGCTCGGCGTAGCGTTCGATGAACAGATCGCGGTCGTAAGCGCCGTGGATGGCTTCTTGCACTTCGGCGGATTTGGGCCAGATGTCGCTCAGGTAGACGTCTTTACCGTCCTGATCTTTGCCCAGCGGGTCGCGGGTCAGGTCCACATTCAGATTGCCGGCCAGGGCGTAGGCCACGACCAGAGCGGGTGATGCCAGGTAAGCGGCACGCACGTTGGCGTGAATGCGGCCTTCAAAGTTGCGGTTGCCCGACAGCACGGCGGTGGCGATCAGCTTTTCCGATTCAATCGCGTTGACGATATTGGCAGGTAGCGGTCCCGAACCACCGTTACACGTGGTGCAGCCAAAACCGGCAATGTTGAAACCCAGCACGTCCAGATCATCCTGCAACTGGGCGCGTTCCAGCACGTCGGCGGTCACCTGGCTACCTGGCACCAGCGAGGTCTTGACCCAAGGTTTGCTGCGCAGGCCACGAGCGACAGCGTTACGCGCAAGCAGGCCGGCGGCCATCATATTGGCGGGGTTGGCCGTATTGGTACAGGAGGTAATGGCGGCAATGACCACATCGCCATCATTTAACACGAAGTCCTCGCCTTCCACGGGCACTGCGCGTTGCGGATCGTAAGGACGGCCGGCAATTTTCTGGTGATGGGCGGGGAAGGACTGGGCCGCGGTATCCAGATCCAGGTGATCTTCAGGATTGCTGGGGCCGGCCAAGCTGGGTTTGATGCTGCTCAGATCCAGCTTCAGCACGGTGTCGTACACGGGAGCGGGAGCGGCCGGATCACGCCACAGCTTTTGTACCTTGCTGTACTGCTCGACCAGATCAATCTGCTCTTGTGGGCGGCCTGTCATGTGCATGTAATGCAGTGCCGCGTCATCGATCGGGAAGAACACCGCAGTGGCGCCGTATTCTGGTGCCATATTGGCGATCATGCCGCGGTCGCCCAGGGACAGCTCGTCCACGCTGGGGCCAAAGAACTCGACAAACTTGCCCACTACCCCCAGCTCGCGCAGTTTCTGGGTAATGACCAGCACCAGATCGGTAGGCAATACGCCGTCGTTTAGCTTGCCGCTCAGTTCAATGCCGACCACCGCTGGCAAGGCAATCGCCACGGGCAGGCCCACCATCACCGCTTCAGCTTCAATGCCACCCACGCCCCAGCCTAGAATGCCCAGGCCGTTGACCATGGGCGTGTGGCTGTCGGTGCCCACGCAGCTATCGGGGTAGACCAGATCCACATCCTTGCCTTCTTCGGTCCAGACGACCTGACCAATATGCTCAATGTGCAACTGGTGCATGATGCCTTTGCCGGGCGGAACCACTTTGACGCCGTCAAAGTTGCTCGAACACCAGCGCAAAAAGGCAAAGCGTTCGCCATTACGCTCGTACTCGCGGGCCAGATTGATGTCGGCTGCCTTGGGGTTGGCCCAGCTGTCCACTTGCAGGGAGTGGTCGATAATGACGTCGATAGGGACTTGGGGACGCACGCGGCTGGCGTCGCCTCCGGCCGCTTGTACGCCTTCGCGCAAGGCCGCCATGTCCAGCAACATTACCAAACCCAGAATGTCCTGACCAAATACGCGGGCAGGGTAGAAGGTGATGCCATCGCCCACCTTGCGCTGGAGCAGGGAATCGATTTCCTGATCCACGTCGGCGTGACGCACGGCCTTTTGACGACAGAGGTTTTCCAGCAAGACACGCAGCGAATAGGGCAGCTTTTCAATACCGGGTATGTCGGCAATGGGAACGTAACGCACGGAACGTCCGTTCAGGGACAGCGTTTGTAGGGCAAGAGACTGGGACATGGCAAACGATTCATCCGTAGTAAGTAGCCAGACAGACAGGGCCCGCCTGGGCAAGAGTAATCAATAAAGTTATGCGTCTGGAGCCTTGAAAAAACAATTGAATTGTATTTTGTTTGTATATAGTACAATAAAATGATTGAGAATCGCGTTGATTTTTAGGAAAACCGGCATGAAAGGCCAATCCAATTCTTTGCATGTCACCTTGGCGCATCGCCTGCTGGACTACGTGCGGGCAGGGCATTTGCAGGCCGGGCATCACTTGACGGAACAATCGCTGGCCCACGCGCTGGGTGCATCGCGCTCGCCCATACGGGGAGCGCTGGCCTATCTGGCGGAAAAAGGCATTGTGGGCGCCCAGCCGCCCCGGCGGGGTTTGTACCTGTTGAAAGGGGCCGATCAGCTCGGTGTGATCGAAGAAGAGCTGGGCACCAGCCAGGATGACCAGATCTATTTGCAGCTGGCTCGAGACAAGCTCTCCGGAATTTGGGGCGACACCTTGTCGGAAAACGATGCCATGCGTCGTTATGGTCTGACGCGTGAGCGTGTGCGTCGTGTTCTGGCCCGCGCCGCCAATGAAGGCTGGATGGAACAGCGTGCCAGCAAGGGCTGGTCGTTTCTACCCATGATTGACGGCCCCCAGGCTTGTGAGGAGAGCTATACCTTGCGGCAGATGCTGGAGCCGGCGGCCATGCTGCTGCCCAGCTTTGCAATTGACTCGGCCGTCTTGCGCCGGGTGCGTCGGCAACAGCAAGCCTTGGCCGATGGGGGGTGGCGATATGCGGGACATGCTGAAATGTATCAGGCCAATGCGACGTTCCATGAGGCTTTGGCCTCCTTGTCGGGCAATCGTTTTATCGCTCAGACCGTCACCCGTCAGAACCAGTTGCGGCGCCTGCTGGAATACCAGGAAACGCTGGATCGGGAACGTATTCGTCGTCAGTGTCTGGAGCATCTGGCGATTCTGGATTTGCTGGAAAAGGGCGAACGCGCCCAGGCCTCAGCTTTGCTAGCCCGCCATCTGGGCAATGCCAGTGAGGAAAAAGTGCAGCAGTTGGAACGACAACAGCGCACGATCCGATCAGACTTTGTTAGTGAACCGATAGTCTCTCACGCCGAACCCATGCAGGAGACGGCGCAGTTTTCTTTAATGGCGCAAGCCAAGAACCAGGAATGACGTGATGAAACAAAAATCCCTTCCCGCCGTGTTCATGCGTGGTGGCACCAGCAAAGCCTTGATGCTCAATATCGCAGATCTGCCTGCCAAGCGCGAGGACTGGACACCGTTGTTTGCGGCGGCCATGGGCACGCCCGACCCGTACGGTCGTCAACTGGACGGTATGGGTGGCGGGGTCTCCTCACTGTCCAAGGTGTGTATTATTGGCCCGTCCAGCCATCCGGACGCCGATGTGGACTACACCTTTGCACAAGTGGCGATCAAGGAAGAGAAGGTGGATTACCGCGGCAACTGCGGCAATATGAGCTCGGCAGTCGGCCCCTATGCCGTTGAACAAGGCATGGTCAAGGTGGAGGATGGCGAAGCGTGTGTGCGCATCCTGAACACCAATACCAACAAGATCATCCATGCGCATTTCACCGTCGAAGATGGCCAGCCCCGGTATGACGGTGATCTGTCCATTCCCGGCGTAGGTGGTACCGGTTCGCCTATCCGTCTGGACTTTGTGGAACCGGGCGGTGCCTCGACCGGCTCCCTATTGCCTAGCGGTGAATTGACCGAATGGCTGGATGTGCCGGGCGTGGGCCGTATTGAAGTCTCGCTGGTGGATGCTGCCAATGCCGCTGTTTTTGTACGCGCTGCCGATGTGGGTCTGACTGGTCTGGAACTGCCTGATTGGCTGGAGGCGCATCCTGACGTGCTGGAGCGTCTGGACGCCATCCGCGTGCAGGCTTCGGTACGCATGGGCATTGCGCCCGATGTGGAAGCTGCGCGTCAGATTCGCATCGTGCCGTTTGTCTGCATTGTGTCGCCTGCCCAGGACAACCCCACGCTGTCGGGTGAGGTGGTGCCTGCCAAGGATATTGATCTGGTGGCCCGTGTGATTTCCAATGGTCAGCCGCACCGCGCCTTGCCCTTGACGATCTCGCTGTGTACCGCGGTGGCCGCTCGGCTGACGGGCAGCCTGCCCTCACAATGTCTGTCCGACTCCGTCGCTCCTCAAGGCCCCTTGCGTCTGGGCATGCCTTCCGGCGTGCTGACCGTAGGCGCGGAAGTGGAAAAGAAAGACGGCCAGTGGTTTGCCAAGGCCGGTTCGTTCTACCGTACGGCGCGCCGTCTGTTTGATGGCCGTGTCTGGGTTCCCGGCAAGGCCTTGAAAGACTAATCGACGATGCGCAAGTCCTGCGAGGGCGAACGCCCGAAGCGGGACTTGTAGTCGGCACAGAAGCGGCCGAAATGGTTGAAACCGCAGCGCAAGGCAATCTCGCTGACCTGGGTGCCAGGTGTGGCGGTGCGGATAGCCTGCTGGGCCGCTTCCAGACGAATCTGCTTTAAAAATTGCATGGGGCTCAGGCCCCGTTCCGTACGAAATGCCAGCGTCAGGCTGCGGACACTGGCACAGGCTGCGGTAGCGATTTGTTCCAGCGTCAGGGCCTGGTCCAGACTGGCGCGCATGAAATCTTCCGCCCTTTGTA
Organism: Alcaligenes sp. SJTW-7; assembly: GCF_047716895.1. Lineage (NCBI taxonomy): Bacteria > Pseudomonadati > Pseudomonadota > Betaproteobacteria > Burkholderiales > Alcaligenaceae > Alcaligenes > Alcaligenes sp. SJTW-7. Next base: position 1,429,927 of record NZ_CP136682.1, read on the forward strand.
CCCGGCGCGAACTGGCCGGGCGCACAGTTTGCTGCAACTGCCGGCTGTAATTGCCGGGTTGGGTATGAAACAGATGCAGCAACAGATTGTCCTCGGCCTGGCGCGACCATTGATCCATTTCCGGAGGCAGATGTCCGCCATAAGCCAGCAGGCTGCCAATTTGATGCTGCCAGGCACAGCCTTGCGGTGAGTCCAAGGGCATGCCAGCGGCAAACTCAATGGGCCGGTCCAGGCTCAGGCCCAAGGTTTGGCGGGCCACCTCTTCCAGCCTGTAGCGCGGGATCTTCACCAAAAACTGTTCACAGCCTTGCTCCCAGTCCAGCTCGACTTGCAAAGAAGGGGAGATGACGCTGGCGACTTTGGGGTTGGCCTGGACGTACTCCCGACCAACCCGGATACAGGATCGTCCCTGTATCGGCACCTGAAACAGCAGGAAATCTTCCAGAATCCCCGGCGACACCTGCACGGCCGCACCATATTTAAGCAAGACAAAGGAAAAGCTGTGGCTGCTCGCATAGCGCAGCGAGGCATCGACCGGGCCGTCATTCCAGGTCAGGCGATGCTCGGTCAAAAAGCCGGCAGTCTCGCTGCGAGTCTGGTCTGGGCAGCGCGATTGAAAACGCGGCGCACTGTGTTGCAAGGGGGCCAAGCCTGACATAAACCACGCTTGCATGATGGGTGTCTCCAAATTTTTGCCGGTTAGGGATAAGGCTTGCCATATCTGGATAGCCGCCTGTTCTGAGCCGGTCTAATGTATTTCAAACCTAAAACAGTAATCCTGTCCCGGCACCTTAGCAGATTGGGATACGACTGGGAATTGCTGTATTCACGTAGTCTCTTGGGCCCGTTCCCCCAGGCCTGCAGGACAAGCGCCGCACAAACCACCGGCGTCAGTGATACACAGTTTCCGGCGTATTGGGGGTGATCCAAGGCAGACCTAAAGTCCAGTTTTTTGAAAGACAGAGGACGGAGACAAACATGAAAAAGCAAGTGGCGTTTTGCATGAGCACGCTGGCCTTGGCCCTGGCCTGTAGCCCGGTGTCCAGTCAGGAAGTATTCAAGGTCGGTTTGCTCACGACCTTGTCCGGTCCCGGAGCGGCCATTGGCGCAGAAATTCGCGATGGGTTCGAGCTGGGCCTGACGCACGCGGGCGGCAAGCTCGGTGGCGTGGATGTGGCCCTGACGGTGCTGGACGATCAGCAAAAACCGATGGAAGGCCGTCAGGCCGTGGACCGTCTGGTCAAGCGCGACAAGGTCGACGTGATCACCGGCATGGCCTTCTCCAATGTGCTGCTGCCCGTGATGCCGACGATTTTGAACAGTGACACGGTCTACATTTCCGCCAACACCGGCCCGGCCGATTACGCAGGCGAGCGTTGCCACCCCAATTTTTTCAGCGTGTCCTGGCAGAACGAGGATATTCCCGCCGCCATGGGCAAGTACGTGACCGATCAGGCGCACAAGAAAGTCTATTTGATCGCCCCCAACTATCCCGGTGGCCGTGAGTCCATTGAAGGCTTCAAGCGCTTGTTCAAGGGCGAGATTGCCGACGAAGTCTATGTGAAGGTCGGTCAGATGGATTATGCGGCCGAGCTGGCGCAAATGCGTGCGTCGGGCGCGGATGCGGTGTTCTTCTTCCTGCCCGGTGGCATGGGTGTGTCCTTTATCAAGCAGCTGATCAACTCGGGCCTGTCCACGCAATTGGCGGTGTACACCCCCGGCTTCTCGGCCGATCAGGACACCATTGCTGCCATCGGTGAGTCCATGAAAGGCATGGCCAATGCCGCCCAATGGTCACCGGATCTGGATAATCCGGTCAATAAACGCTTTGTAGCGGATTTTGAAAAAACCTATGGCCGCTTGCCGTCCATGTATGCCTCTCAGGGGTATGACGCTGCCCTGTTGCTCGATGGCGCACTGAAGGCCGACCCGAAAGCGGCAACCGATCGTGAGGCCTTGCGTAAAGCCTTGCGCAGCGCGCCGTTTGAGTCTGTGCGCGGGGCCTTTGCTTTCAACAACAACCAATATCCGGTGCAGACCTATTACATGCGCGAAGTGGCCCCGAATGACAAGGGCCAGATGAGCAACAAGATTGTGTCCACCGTATTTGAGCAGTTCCAGGATCATTTTGCGCCGCAGTGCAAGATGGAAAAGTCATAAAGAGGATGCGTCAAGCATCCGGCAGCAAGGAGGTTAATGATGATCTATAGCAACGAACAGCTGGCCGCACTGGTGCGGGGAGACAGCGTACATAAATCGGTCTATACCGACCCTGAAATCTTCCGTCTGGAGATGGAACGCATTTATGGCCGTGCCTGGATTTACATTGGTCACGACAGCCAGGTGCCCAATCCGGGCGATTACCACACGACCTTGTTGGGTGGTCAGGACGTCATCATGGTTCGCGGCAGCGACAAGAAGGTGTACGTGCTGTACAACCGCTGTCCCCATAAGGGTGCCAAAGTGGTGGCCGATGGGTGTGGCAATGCCGGCAAGTTCTTCCGTTGCCCCTACCACGCCTGGACGTTCAAGCTGGACGGTCAGCATTTGGCTGCGCCCATGAAAAATGGCTTTGAGGGCACCTGCTTCGACCCCAAACATCCGGACTTTTCCATGCGCCGTGTGGCTCGTGTGGAAACGTACCGTGGTTTTGTGTTTGCCTGTCAAAGTGCCCACGGCCCGGATTTGAAGGAGTTTCTGGGGCCCATCATTAGTTCCATCGATAATCTGTGCGATCGCTCGCCGGTGGGGGAAGTGGAAGTGGCCGGCGGCAGCTTCAAGGTCTGGCAGCCGTCCAACTGGAAAGTGTTCTACGAGAATCTGCACGACACCATGCACGCGAATGTCACGCATGAGTCATCCTACGTGGCGGCCCGCGAGCAGGCCAAAGATTATGGCTCCATGCCGCTGGAGCTGCACATCATGGACGGCAACGGCGAGCCTTACGGTTTCTGGGAAAAGCTGGACTTGTACGCCTTTGATAACGGACATGGCTACATGGAAGGCATTTTCAATCCCGGTGCCATTGAGACTGATCCTGTCACCAAGGCGCACTACGAGACCCTGAAACAAGCCTATGGCGAAGAAAAAGCCCTGAACATTCTGGGCGAGAACCGCCACAACAGCATCATTTACGGCAGTGGCTCGCCCCATACCGTATTCCAGCAGTTTCGCGTGATTCGTCCTGTGGCGGTGGATCGCACACATGTCGAAATTCAGTTGTTCCGCCTGAAAGGGGCGCCGGATGAAATTTACAAACGCGGCCTGATGTATGCCAACCTGATCAACTCCCCCTCGTCCAACGTGATGCCGGACGACATTGAGGTCTATGGTCGTTGCCAGGAAGGTAATAAAACCAACGGTGGCGACTGGATCAGCATGCATCGCTATGACGGCACTGACAAGGAAATTGAAGGCGGTATGGTGGCGACCAATGGCACCAGTGAACTGCCCATGCGTAACCAGTTCCGCGCCTGGAAGCATTTCATGACTACCAGCCTGTACGACGCGCCAGCGCAGTCGGAAGACAGTGGTAAAGCCACGGTGCGTTCGGCTTCCGGTGAGCCTATCGCCCCCGCCTCACAGGCTTAAGCGGGCTGCTGTCCGAGCCAAGGAGAATTCTTATGTTGTTTGATATTGATTTTGACGTCAGCGTGGATCAGGTCACACCTGTGAACCTGAGCCTGGAAGCCATCCGCGAAGTGGAGCAGTTCATCTATCACGAGGCCCGCTTGCTGGACGAGCGCCGCTGGCAAGCATGGCTGGATCTGTGGACCGAGGAAGGCATGTACTGGATTCCTCACAGCTACGATCAGCAAAGCCCGTACGAGCACATTTCCCTGTGCTGGGAAAACAAGCTGCTGCGTGAATTGCGTATTCGTCGCTTGGAAAACCACCGCAACTGGTCCCAGCAGCCGATTACCCAGTCCTGCCGCGTGCTGGGTAATGTGATGATAGACGGGACCGATCCTGAAGGTTATCTGGTGGTGCGTTCCAGCTTTCACTCCATGGAATGGCGCGGCAAAGATCCGGTCCACCGGGTGGGCAGCCTGATTCACAAGCTGCAGGCCCAGGAGGGGGGTGGCTGGAAACTGCGCATGAAGCAGGTGAATCTGGTCGATCGTGATGCGGTCCACGGCGCCATTCAGGTGTACATCTGATGTCGACAGCCCATCACACCGCCTTGCTGGCCCTGCATTACCAAAACGACGTCCTGCATGCTGATGGCCTGATTCGTGTGGGGGTGGAGGCTGACAGCCCCCAGCGTCAGGCGCTGATCGAGGCCGCAGGCCGTCTGCTGGCACAGGCGCGTGCACAGGGCGTGCCCATTGTGCATGTGCGGGTGGGCTACCGGCCAGACTATGCCGATCTGCTGTGCAACGCCCCGATTTTGCACAATGTGAAACGCATCGGCGCCATGCAGACTGGCAGTTGGGGAGCTCAGTTCTTTGACGGGCTGGCTCCCTTGCCCAACGAGTTTGAAGTCCATCACACGCGCATCAACGCTTTCTTTGGTTCCGCGCTGGAGCCGGTGGTACGTCGTTTGGGCGTGGAGCGTTTGGTGATTGCCGGTGTGGCCACCCATTCCGTGGTGGAAAGCACGGTGCGCCATGCGGTGGATATGGGCTATGAAGTGGCGGTGGTGGCCAGCGCCTGCGGCGCACCGCCCGCCACGCATGAAGCCTCCCTGGCCAGCATGAGCCTGATAGCGCATATTGATCGTGACGAAGATTGGGCAGCCGTCTTTGGCGCGCCACAAGCAGAGTAGGAGAAGCCCATGCAACAGGATATGCAGGTGAATTTACACGGTAAGGTCGCCATTGTGACCGGAGCTACCCAAGGGCTGGGAGCGGATATCGCTCTGGCTCTGTGTGCCGCCGGTGCGTGGGTGCTGGTGGTGGGTCGCAGTCAGGAAGAGGGACAGCGCACTGAAGTGCGCCTGCAGGCTGTGGGCAAGGCCCAGTTTCTGGCTGCCAATATTTGTGATGATGCGCAGCTCGATGCCTGCGTGCAGGCCGCATTGGCACAAACCGGACGCATCGACATTGTGGTGAACAATGCCTGCTCCTACGGCGACGAAGGGCTGGCTTCCAGCCGCGAGTTGTGGCATCAGACTTTGGATGTGAACCTGATCTCCAGCGCGATTCTGGCCCAGAAAGCCACGCCGCATATGGGCCCAGGCGGGGTCATCATCAATATGGGCAGTACCGGTGGGAAGTTTGGCGTGGCCGGACGCGCGTTGTACCCAGCGTCCAAAGCGGCCATTTTGCAGTTCACTAAAAGCTTGGCGGTGGAATTGGCCCCATCGGGGATTCGTGTCCTGACGGTTTCGCCCGCCTGGACCTGGTCGCCGTCCGTTGAGCGCATGAGCGGTGGTTCGCGTGAACTGGCCAATCAGGTGGGCGCACAAGTTCATCCGTTGGGCCGAGTCGGTTCCGGCGAAGAAGTTGCCCAGGTGGTGTTGTTTGCTGTGTCGGGCGCCGCTTCCTGGATGACAGGGATCGACCTGCCTGTCGACGGTGGCTTTTCCGTGCTTGGGCCAGAGCAGGGCAAGTCGCCCCGTCACTGGTTTGAACGCTGGCAGGCGCAGTCGTCTGGCTCATAAATAGAAAAGTGCGGTAAAAGATGCCCAGGGCTTGTTGACAGCTGTTTCTTGCGGCATGTTTACAAGCCCTGAACCCGTTCAGGGCAATTTACAAAAAGGTGTGGGATGACAGATTCAACAAATAACAAGTCATATGCCGTCATTGTGGTGGGCAGTGGCATTAATTCCTTGGTGTGTGCGGCCTTGCTGGCGCAAAAAGGCAAGCAGGTTCTGGTGCTGGAGCGTAACGACCGTGCGGGTGGGTGTATCCGCACCGAGGAACTGTTCCCCGGTTTTACCCATGAGCTGCTGTCATCCTGGTACCCCTTGTTTACCTCCGGGGCGGCGTATGCACGCCTGAAGGATGATCTGGCTGCCCAAGGGGTCGAGTTTCTGGAAAACGGCTATACCACCGGCGTGGTGGGCAGCGATGGCAAGGGCATGGCCCTGCGTCACGATGTGGGCGATTCGATTCAACGTATCAATGCTTTGCAAGCAGGCGATGGCGACGCCTTCGGTGCCATGTGCAGCCAGTTGTTCGAGCGCGATGCCGGTCTGACCTTTGGCTTGCTGGGCACCGAGCCTTACAGCCGTGGCTTGTTGGGTTTGCTGTTCTCGCAATGGCGCAAGCGTCGCATGGACGGCATGGTTCAGTACGGACGTGAGTCCCTGGAATCCTTCCGCCGCTGGGCCGATCGTGAACTGAAAGATGACCGGGTGCGCGGCATGATGGCTCCCTGGGTCTTGCACTCGGGCCTGGGCCCTGACGACGCCTGCTCGGCCCTGATCGGCAAGCTGACCTTTGCCGCCGTGGTGGCCGGTGGTATGCCGGTGGTGAAAGGCGGTGGCCAGAATCTGGTGCGTGCGCTATGCGCCATTATTGAAAAAGCCGGTGGCCGCATTCAACTGAACACCGAAGTAGAAGAAATTGTGCTGGAAGGACAAAAAGCCCGTGGCGTGCGTGCCGGTGGCCAAGTCTACGAAGCCAGCCATGTGGTGTGTAACGTCACTCCGCCACAGCTCTATGGCCGTCTGTTGCCGGGCGCTCCTGCCCAAGTGCGTAAGCAAGCCAATGCCTACCGCTTTGGCCGTGGCGACATGCAAATTCATCTGGCGCTGGACAGCATGCCGAACTGGAGCGATCCGGAGCTGCTGAAAGTACCGTTGCTGCACCTGTCCGACAGCCTGGAAGACGTCAGCATGAGCGTGGCCCAGGCCAATAACGGCCTGATTCCGGCCAGGTTCACCGTGGCGATTGGTCAGCCTTGCGCGGTGGACCCCAGCCGAGCACCCCAAGGCAAATGGATTTTGTGGATGCAGATGCAGGACATGCCATCGAAGCTGCGTGGCGATGCGGCTGGCAAGATCGACGTGCCGGAAGACGGAAAATGGTCCGAAGAAGTCAGCAAGGCCGTGGCCGAGCGCATTATCGACCAACTGGAAGGCGTCATGCCCGGTCTGCGTCAACAAATTGTGGGCCAGAAAGTGCTTTCGCCCGCCGACCTGGAATCCATCAATTGCAATCTGGTGGGCGGCGACCCGTACTCGGGCATCTGTTCGCCCGACCAGTTCTTCTGGATGCGCCCCTTTGCGGCCAGTAACGGTGCGCGCTCCCACGCAACCCCGTACAAAAACGTCTACCACATCGGTGCGTCTACTCACCCAGGTCCAGGCTTGGCAGGGGCGTCCGGATTCATGGTGGCGGAGCAGATTCGTTAGGGAAGCACGTTTCGGAAAACATAACAGGCCAGACAGATCGTCGTGCGGTCTGTCTGGCCTGTTTGCATGGGGTAGGCTTGGCGGTCCAGGCATCGTATCCTCCCCGAAAGGCGATCGCCGGATCACCGAAGAAGCGGGCGCCTTGCAGCCCTGAGGCTTATGGCTTGAATGTCACGCGCTTGATGTTGACCAGATGCCGTCAATGCACGGGTTCGGAAATATTGCCTCCCCAAAAACCCGACCCTTGCATGAATGAGAGCGCAATATCCGAGCTGATGCCCAATATGCCTTGGGTAGCGGGCATATTGACCAGAATGCGTCCGGCGGGCAGGGTGCTGGAAAACTGATGAATCTCGTCCTGATCTTTGCTGTGGATGACGGCCGAGTGTCCGGCTCCTTCCTGCCACAGCAATTTTGCATCCAGACTGATTCCCTGGCCGGCCTCAGATTTGGACCGCGTCACAATCGGAGCCATTTTTTCCCGGCTCAGGAAGGCGTGCCGCTCGGGATCGGCGGCAAGCCAGGTCAGCAGGATCATCTTCAAACCTGCTTTGGAAATACGGTCGCCAGGTGCTAGCACAGCGTCGCGTATGGAAAATGCTCCGTTAGTTAGAGGCTGATTTCGTAGTTCATGCTGATAGCCAAGCGGTTCCAGACGTTGATCAAACCGACCAGATACGTCAGATCGACGATTTCCTTGTCATTGAAGTGAGCCTTGAGTTCATGCAGTGGCGTCTGCTTATCGTCCAGATTCTGAATAAAAGTCACTTGCTCAGCCCAGCGCAGCGCCGCCTGCTCCTGCTCGGTGAACAGGGGGGCTTCTTTCCAGGCATTTAAAAGCAGGAGTTTTCGTTCGGCAATGCCCAGACTCAGCGCATGTTTGCTATGGACATCAATGCAAAATGCGCAACCGTTCAGTTGCGAGATTCTGACCTTGATCAGCTCAATCAACTCTTTGTTCAGCGTAGTCTCGCTGTAGATCTGGGCGTCGTACTTGACGAGGGTCTTGTAGATGTTGGGGGACAAATTAGATGGGTTAAGTCGAGTCTTGGACACGGGATCTCCTGTCAGTGGGAAAAGGGTCGGGGCGAGCATGTGAATACGCCGGTTTTAGCCTTGGGTTTTACTATCGTCAGGGCAGGTTCGGTAGTTTTCGAGTTGCCGTAACAGAAAGGTGCTGGCTGAGCAGCTTGGCGTGAGAATGGCGCTTAAGAGAAGCCAGGCAGTCAGGGTCGCTACATCTGGATGGAACCGGTTCATTCCGCCCCAGGTGATATCGACATTATTCAGTGTCCCCCAACTCCCGAAGCGGTCTGCCACCGCAGATAAAAGAGTGAGGCTAAGTGACGGTCTTAAAAAACACGATGAATGTCATTTTGGTTGCGTTGCTGTGTTCGAGAGGGGGCGCAATGATTTCTTTCTTTGTGTTTAAGAAAATTATTTCGCATTTCCTGATTATTTAAGGGCTAATTTTTTAATCTTCGTTTTGCTGTTTGCTATCTAATTGCCTTTTTCCTTGTGTTCTTTGTTTTTTCTTGCCGTCTTATAGTTAAGAAATGCTAGAGGAATAACTTGGTTTTTAATCAAAATAATGATTGTTGATAGTGCTTTTTTTATGGGGGTTTTGTTTTTTTAATTTTCCTTGATTATTTTTTTGGGTTTCATATTTTTTGCGCTTGGTTTTAAGGGTGGTTTTTTGAGCTTGGTTGCGCGTACTGAGCGGTCTGTTGTCCGGGGCGACTCGAAGTTGACCGTGGCAGAATGGGTAGGGCATGCAGTGCAAGGCGATCTGAGCCGGTTGAGAGAGAGGGATTTTTCGTTTGTCCCTTCTGTGTTTTGTGCCAAGAGGATGATTCTTTCGGTATTCTGTGCATGTTTGTGCTGCCCGTATCCCTGTCGGGGCGTGGCCTGATTGTTTAGCCGGAGTTTTATTAATGCGCGCTTTTCGCTGTTCGCGCCTGTGTGCCTTTTTGGCCTTGTGGCTGCTGGCCGTGGTGCTGGCTGTTACCCCTATCCCTGCAGCAGCCGAGACTGCGGCCTGGACGCCTGCACAGGCCAGTGAATCCCTGAATGAATTGCGGGACACGCTGCAAACGGTGCAGCAGCGTTTGCAGAAAAAGGACGGCTTGGGAGATTCTGATCTGGTCGCCTTGCGCAATCAGTTGCTGGCGGCACAGGAACAGGCCCAGGAAATGAGCGTGCGGCTGGAGCCTGAACTGCTCAGTGTGACGGCCCGTTTGAATCAGTTGGGGCCGGTGGACGACCCGGCGGGCGAGTCCGATGACATCGCACGCCAGCGGGCGCAGCTGCAGCAGTCGGTCACCGAGCTGGATGGCATGATCAAGCTGGCCCGCCTGATCGGCGTAGAAACCACCCAAGGGCTGGATTTGGTGTCCAAGCAGCGTCGGGCGATCTTTCAGGCCGAGCTGGGCCTGCAGTCACAGTCGGTTTTGACGCCGCGTTTCTGGAGCAGTGTGTCGCGCGACCTGCCCGGCGATCTGGCCCGGGTCGATCGCATGCGCAAGGATCTGGCACAACGGCTCTTGGACTTGCCCACGTATGTGCTGTGGTCAGCAGCAGGCCTGGCGCTGGTTTGGCTGGGTCTGGCGGTCTGGGCGGTGCGCGGGCTGGAGCGCTTTACCATCAGCCATACCAAACCCTCACGTTTGCGGCGTTCTTTCTACGCTGCGGCCCTGATTGTGCTCTATAGCCTGGTGCCCGGGGTTCTGGCCTCCTTGGCGGCGGGCCTGTTTTATTGGAACGGAAATCTGGCTCCCGACTTGTCCAGCTTCGTGTCCAAATCGGTGTTTGCCCTGTATCTGGGCGGCTTCGTGACCGGCATGGGGCGGGTGCTGCTGTCCGCACAGCGGCCTAGCTGGCGCTTGCCTCCGATCCCCAGCAATGTGGCGCTGAAACTGGCCTGGCTGCCGCTTGCGCTGGGCGTAATGGTGGCCCTGACCTGGATGTCACAGCAATTGTTGGGGCTGGTCAATGCGACGCTGAGTACCACCTTGCTGGTCAACAGCTTCAATACGCTGACCCTGAGCATTTTTATTGCCATCGCCGCCTGGAATTTGAGTCAAGGGCGCGAAAAGCCCCCTGTGCCTCAAGAGGGTGACGACCCGCAGAAAACCGTCCCGGTACAACAAGGGTCGACCTGGCTGCGTGCCATTCCCATCACTCTGGGAGTGGTGATCGGGCTGGGAATGATCGCCTTCTTGCTCGGGTACATCGCGTTGAGCAGTCTGATTGTGCAGGAAGTCCTGTGGCTGAGTCTGGTCATTTGTACCTGCTATGTGCTGGTGGCGCTGATTGCCGATATTGGCCAGAGCCTGTTGCTGCAGTTCAAGGAAAAGCGGGCCTCCAACGAGTGGACCAGCGCCCAGGTGCGGGGCAGCAGCCAGATCGTGATTGTTCTGTCGGGGGCGCTGCGCCTGTGCCTGATCATTATGGCCGTTACCCTTGTATTGCTACCGTTTGGCGAAGACCCCACGCAGTGGCTGCAACGCCGTTTGGGCTTTTTGGTCACGGGTTTTTCGTTGGGGCAGGTTCAGCTCAAGCCCAGTTCCGTGCTGCTGGCCGGGATGATTCTGGTATTGGGTGTGTTGTTTGTCAAAGCCCTGCAGCGCTGGGTAGCTAACCAGCTTTTGCCTGCCACCCGTATTGACCCTGGAATGCGGGTCTCGACCGCGAATCTGTTCAGCTATGTGGGCTATTTTGTGGTGGTGGCCACGGCCATTTCTTCCTTGGGCATTGGCCTGGAGCGGATGGCTTGGGTGATCTCTGCCTTGTCGGTGGGGATTGGTTTTGGCCTGCAGGCAGTCGTGCAGAACTTCGTGTCGGGGTTGATCCTGCTGGCTGAACGTCCCATCAAGATTGGCGATTGGGTCAGTTTGAACGGCGTGGAGGGCAATGTGCGCAAGATCAATGCGCGGGCCACGGAAATTGAGATGTTCGACCGCTCGACCCTGATTGTGCCGAACTCGGAGTTCATCACCAAGACCGTGCGCAATGTGACCTTGAGCAACCCCTTGGGTGTGGTGAAGGTCAAGATCAATATGCCCATTGACACAGACGCTAAACGGGTGCGTTCTATCATGCTGGAGGTGATGCAGAATTACAGCGATGTGTTGGCCGATCCTGCGCCAGAAGTGACGCTGGACGGATTTGATGCCAACGGTTTGCAGTTCACCGCCACTTGTTATGTATCCTCGCCGCGTGTCAGTGGCCGGGTGCGCAGCGTCCTGATGTTCGATATTTTGGATGGGTTGCGAAAAGAAGGTCTGGCGCTGCATCACACTCAAACCATGACGGTATTGCCGACCTTGCCGGTGGCCAGCCAGACCGAGGGCGGCAATCCCTTGTTCAATAATTGAACGTTAAAAAAACAGATCGGTCCCCGGGAGGCAAAAGCCATGAAGCCGCTACGACGATGTGCGCAGGTCTTGCTCGTTTTGCTGAGCTTGATGGTGGGCTGGGTGCCGATGGTCCAGGCGCAAGCCCTGTCCGAGTCCGAGCAAGAGCGTCAGATGATGCGCGAGTTGCAGCAGGCCCAGGACGAGCTGCGCCTGATGCAGTATGGCCTGGAAGGCAATCAGGCCTCGATACGACCTGAGCGCAGTTATGAGCAGGATCAGAAACTGCAGCGAACGCAGGACTTGTCCAGCCGCGTGGTGCAATCGCTGGAGCGGCGCAGTCGCTTGTTGCAGGCCCGTCTTCAGGAGTTGGGCGAGGATGCCGGCGATGAGGCCGATCAACTCACACTGCACAATGAGCGTATGCGCCTGCGACGTGCGGATGCCGCCTTGCGCGCGGACTTGCGTGTCGCCCGCCTGGTGCAGTTGGAGTCTCAACAGACCCGTCAGTTGCTGCATGAGGCGACAGCTCGTTATGCCAAAGAAAAACGCTGGCAACGCAGTCCTTCCTTGGTTTTGCTGGAAAGTTTGCCCGAGCTAAGGGCGGCTTGGCCTGAGGATCGTCAGAAGCTGTCCGATCTGGCCGGGCAGTGGCGGCAAACCTGGAAAAACAGCAGTTGGCAGCAAAGCAGCGCCTCCTTGTGGCTGGTGGCTGCTGTTTTGATGCTGGGGATGGTCCTGTTTCGCATGACGCCCATTTGGATCAGTCGTTACCTGCCAGCCGGACGTTTACGTCGATCCAGTCTGACGATCGTCAATTTTTTTCTGTGGTTTATTCTCAGCTGGGTTCTGGTCGATCAACTGGTTGAGTTGGTGATGGAGCGGCCTGGCCTGTCCACCATACAGTACGAACTGCTGGCCTATCTCAACTTGGCGGCATGGCTTGCCGCGGTAGTGCTGGCATCGATCAAGGGCATTGTCATACAGCCTCGCTCTTCCTGGCGCTTGATACCCGTGTCGGCCCAAACCCAAGGTCGCTTGCGTTATTTTGCCTACGCTTTTTTTCTGGTCGCCTATCTGGATGTGGCGGAGAGCTTCTTTCGCGGTTCCATCGGCGTGTCGGATGCGTTTCAGGCCCTGCTCGATGGGGTGAGCAGTGTGCTCTATCTGCTGTTGTATGCCTATGGCTTGTGGGTCATGCGCGATGAGCTGTTTGATCGTACCGAGATACAGGGACAAAGCGCGGTTCGCACGGGGCGCAGTTGGGCACGTCTGGCCTTTAAAGGCGCTGTCGTGGTTTATGTTCTGGTCTTGGGCTTGTTTATTGGCGGCTGGCAAGTCCTGTCTGATGATTTGATGACTCATTTCATGACGATGCCGCTGGTGTTGGGTCTGCTTGCCTATGTGTTCATGGTCTGTTTGCAGGACATGTCGGATTCCTTGCTGGCCTATCTGCGCAATCGCAGTCGTGACCCGGAAGCGGCGCCGATTCGCGTGCAAAGCCAGCTCGTTGTGGTCTTCTTTGCGCTCGCGCGTATGACCGTGCTGGGTCTGGCCATCTGGATGGGTAGTGGGGACTGGTTGAACGAACCCAAACAGATGCTGGAGTCCGGCCTGGGCGTTTCACGCGATGTCCTGCGACTGGGCGCTGTGCAGTGGCGCCTGGATTTGTGGCTGATTGCCTTGGGCGTCATGTTGGTGGGTGCGGTCTTGATCCACTGCTTGCGGGTCTGGCTGCGTCAGCGCTACATGCCTAACACCACGCTGGAGCCCGGCCTGCAAAATGCGATTGTCGGTGTGGTGGGATATATCGCCTATTTTGTTCTGCTGGTGATCTGCCTGTCTATGCTGGGGGTGCCGATTGAGTCCGTAACCTGGGTTTTCACCGCCCTGACGGTGGGCCTGGGTTTTGGTTTGCGCGGCATTGTGCAAAATATCGCGTCGGGTCTGATGCTGATGGTCGAGCGCCCCGTGAAAGTGGGAGATTGGGTGGAAGTACAGGGCAGTGAAGGCAATGTGCGCCAGATTCGCCTGCGGGCCACCTATGTGGAACGTTTTGATCGCACGATGGTGATGGTTCCCAACTCTCAGATGATGGGTCAGCAGGTTCGCAATCTGACCTACACCCCTAGCTCCCTGGGGGCGATTGAGTCCCGGCTGCTGTTCCCGCTGGATGTGGATGCGGATGCCATCATGCAGATTCTGCGTGAAGCCGTCATGTCCGAACCGGAAATTCTGGACGAGCCGGCCCCCGTCCTGTCGTGTGACGGGATTTTTGGCGATGGTTTGGCTTTTAGCATGCGCTGTTTCATCAACAGCATGCGGGTACAGCGCCGGGTCCGGAGCAACCTGATGCTGGAGATCTTGCGTCGCCTGCGCCAGCAGGGCATTACCTTGCACCCTGCACAACGCTGGGTGCAACAGGCCATGGATAAAGACAGGGCGCAAGAGCCAGATTTCTAGGGTTTTCCCAGTGATTGAAAGCTGAAATATTCATCCGTATAATTTGTTTAGCTACACTAAACAAAAAAGCGCGTGACGCGCATCAGGATGGATGAGACATGAGTAAGCAACAGCCCCTTCAGGGTACGGCCCCCGTTTCGCCCTGGCGTGCTGCCAGTGCAGCCGGCTTGGGCACCATGATCGAATACTACGATTTTCAGCTCTATGGCGTGCTGGCCGTGACGCTTAGCGTGCTGTTTTTCCAGACGGGTAATGAAAGCGCTGCTTTGCTGTCCACGCTGGCCGTATTTGGCGGCGCCTTTCTGGCCCGCCCCTTGGGGGGCATCTTTTTTGGCTGGTTTGGTGACAAGCATGGCCGTACCGCTGCTCTGATGTTCACAATTGTGGGCATTGGGGTCGCCAGCGCCTTGATGGGCATGCTGCCGACCTATGCCACCTTGGGGCTGGCTGCTCCCGCCTTGTTGCTGTTGTGCCGTTTACTGCAGGGTTTTTTTGCCGGGGGCGAGATTACCGGGGCCGCCACCTATGTGGCGGAATGCTCGCCAGTGGGCAAACGCGGTTTTTTCGGCGCATTCAATCCGGCCGCGGCGACTCTGGGTCTGTCCCTGGCTACGGGGGTGGCGGGCCTGGTCACCAGTATCGTCGGCAAGGACGCCATGCTGGAGTGGGGCTGGCGGATCCCCTTTTTGTTGTCCATTCCCCTGATCGTGTTGTGTGTCTGGGCTCGCTCGCGTATTGAGGATTCACCGCGATTTAAAGAGATGCTCAAGCGCCATCACCCTGAGCATTCGCCCTTGTCCCTGATTGTGCGTGATTACCGTCGCCCCTTATTGCAGGTGATCGCCATTGGCTTTGCCCAGAATGCGGCCGGCTATGTTGGCGTGGTGTATCTGAGCACCCATTTGATCCATACCCTGAAATACGACGGCACCGCGGTGTTCTGGCTGATTTCCCTGGTCACCTTGTGCTCGGCCTTCATCATGCCTTTTGCCGGCGGCCTGTCTGACCGTTTCGGTCGCAAGCCCTTGCTGACGATTGGCCTGCTCGGTTATCTGGTGCTGGTTCCCTTGACGATGTGGGTGGCCTCCTGGGGCAACTTCCCGCTGGCCGTCATTGCGGTGGCCGTGTCCATTCTGCCGTTCATTGTGGTCCAGGCCGTGGGTTACCCCCTGTATGCCGAATTGTTTCCTACACGAGTGCGCTACAGCGGTGTGTCGCTGGGCTTTAACATCGCCACCATTCTGGGTGGAGCGACGGCCCCTTTTGTCGCCTCCTGGCTGACAGGTCTGACTGGTTCGAGCATGGCACCTGCGTTCTATGTGATGGTGGTGGCATTGATCGGGATGGTTGCCTTGAGCACGGTGCAAGAAACCTCGGGTCGCCAATTGGCTGATTGATTTTCAAGGATGTAAACGATGTCTGGGTATTTTTTGTATCACTCCATTGGTATGTTCGAGGGCAAGGAAGCCGCCATGCGTGCCGAGCTGGATCAGTTCAGTCAGGTCTGGTCGGCACCGGATGATGCGCAGTGGGGCTACGCCTTGGGCCAGAAACAGGCTTTCATGGATGCCTGGGCCAGCCTGATTGGCGCTGACTCCAACGATATTGCGCTTAGTGAAAACGTGACCGGCGGCCTGTACAGCATTCTGGGCTCCTTGCCAGCGCACGTGCTGAAAGGACGTACTGTGCTGGTGGCGGCCGATTGCTTTCCCAGCCTGCATTTCCTGCTGCAAAAGCTGGCCCTGCGTCTGGGTTTCACCTTGCGCACCGTGCCTTTGAGCGCCGGTCTGTCCTATGTGACCGATGATGATTTCATCCATGCCTGGGATGACAACGTGGGCCTGGCCCTGGTGACCTGGGTCAGCTCTACCTCCTCGCACCGCGTCAATGTGGACCGTATGGCGCAGTGTGCGACAGAGCATGGCAGCCTGATGGCGCTGGATTTGACGCAAGCGGCAGGTCTGGTGCCGTTTACCGTGCATGAAGGCGTCGCCTTTACCTTGTCTGCTTCCTTGAAGTGGGCTTGTGGTGTGTCGGGAGCCAGCCTTTTGCACGTGCGTGCGGATTTGATCGAGCAGTGCGAGCCCGAGTTTCGTGGCTGGTTCAGCCAGGAAAATCCCTTTAACTGGAATCTGGACCAGTTCAGCTATGCTGACGGTGCGCGTCGTTTCGACCATGGCACACCGGCTGTTTTGGGCAGTATTGCCTCGTTACCCGGCCTGCGTTTCGTGCTGGAAACCGGCGTGGAAAAATTGCTGGAACAAAACCGGGCATTGACGGCTATCTTGCTGGATCGCGCCGCCAAGGCCAAGTGGCCGGTGCTGACGCCTTTGGCCGAAAGTGAACGTGGCGGCAGCATCATGTTGCGTGCCAGCAGTGCCCAGCGTGCGCAGGCCATGGTTGATCGGTTGCGCGAGCAGGAACTGTATTGCGATCAGCGTGATGGCGTTTTGCGCCTGTCCCCCGGCAATGTCTGCACCGAGCAGGATGTGCTGCGCTTGTGCGACACCTTGCAAGCCGGCTGGTAAAGGAGGAAGGGCTATGGATAGTCAAACTTGGGCGCATCAGGCCAGCCGTCGTATCGAGCGATCAGCCAAGGTCGTAATGGACTATATGGCCGATCTGGATGCATTGGGGCGCTGGTCTTTAGGATGCTTGAATACGCAAGGTGTGGGGCCTGGGCTGGTGGTGGGCACTTCCTTGTTTGATGGTGGGCAGACGCACGTCAGCGTCGAGGTTCTTGCTGAGCAAGGCCTGATCCGCTATTGGGTGGGCAGCGCGATACAACGTACGCCGCGCATCAGCGCCATGGTGCAGGCGCTGGATGAGCAGACCTGCATCTTGATCCTGCTGGCCACACGCGCTACGGATATGGATGAAAATCGGTGGTTGCGTTTGCAGCGTTGCCACGAAACCGAACTGGATCTGATCCAGGCCCAGTTGCACCGCGGGGGCTGATCCTCGCGCTCAATAGCTGGGCGGGGTGATCGCTACAATAAAACGCACATCCTGCTCGTAAGGATTGCGATAGGCGTGAGGCAGACTGGAATTGAAGTAACAGCTATCGCCTGTTTGCAAGCAGTGTTGATCATCCCCGACATCAACCAGTAACTGGCCTTCGGTGACCAGCACACATTCTTCGGCAGGGTGGCTCCAGCGCTGCCCAACCGAGCTGCCGCCCGGCGGTAAAAAGCCCGCCAGCATTTCAATACTGCCAAAGCCCGGCGACACCCGCTGGTATTGCACGCCAGAGGCGGACTGAATGCTCATGCGTTCGTTCTTACGCACCACGGCCACTTGTTCCACATCGTCTTCCAGGAGGGAAAACAGGGGCGTATCCAGTGCGCGGGCGATTTGGCGCAAGGTGTCCAGGCTGGGTTGGGTCAGACCTCGCTCTACCTGGCTGATCAGGCCAGGGGAGACTTGCGCCAGCTCGGCCAGCTTGCGCAATGACAGTTTTTTGTGAAGTCGGACCTGGCGAATACGCAATGCGGCCATGGAAAAGCGAGCGATAGGTGAGAAAGACGGTATTGTAAGACAAGCTCGCCAAGCTGAGGCGCCGACAGTTCGGGGCTGTCGGCGTGCAGGCTATCGCTGATATCCGGTACAGACCTAGTCGGCGCGCTTTTGCTCGTCGTTACCTGTCCGGGCACGCACGTTGGATTTCACGTCAGAGAAGGTCGGTGGCCTGGTGCCCAGGGTGTCAGGGTCGTGTTAGTGAGGGCTGGGTGTTCTAGGGTGTGGTGTGCTGCGGTTCATCCGCCCATTTTTCTTTGATGTGCAGCATTTCGGGCAGGCACTTATCCAGCAGCGCAATCAGTTGAGGATCAAAGTGCTGACCGGACTGCTCACGCAGATAGCTGACGCATGTCTCCACACTCCAGGCTTTTTTATAGGGCCGCTCGCTGGCCAGTGCATCAAATACATCTGCAACAGCCACGATGCGGGCAGGCAGGGGAATGTTCTCGCCTTTCAAGCCGTAGGGGTAGCCGCTGCCATCCCATTTTTCGTGATGATACAGGGCAATAGTGCGAGCCAGCTTGAGCAGACCATGTGAATGCTGGCCGATAATGCGCGCGCCAATCAGGGTATGCGTGCGCATGATGTCCCATTCTTCGGGGGTCAGTTTGCCCGGTTTTTGCAAAATGGAATCAGGGATGCCGATTTTGCCTATATCGTGCATGGGCGCAGCATGCAGCATCTCGTCGGCCGCTTCGTTGGAATACCCCAGCCAGTGGGCCAGAATGCGGGTGTAATGGCTCATGCGGATCACATGCCGGCCAACTTCGTTGTCTTTGTACTCGGCGGCCGTACCCAGACAACGAATGATTTGCAGACGGCTGTCGCGTAGCTCCTGCATCTGTACCAGGGACAGGTGATTGCGTATGCGTGCTTTGAGAATGGCCGGGTTAAAGGGCTTGGAGATATAGTCCACTGCGCCCAGGTCCAGGCCCATTTGCTCATCGTGGGGTTGCGAGAGTGCCGTGACAAAGATAATGGGTATATGGCGGGTTCTGGGGTCGGCTTTCAAGGTCCGACACACGTCGTAGCCCGAGAGCTGCGGCATCATGATATCGAGCAAAATCAGGTCGGGCACATCGCGTTGAGCCAGTTCCAGCGCCTTGGCGCCTTCTTTGGCAAAGAGCAGGCGGAAGTCCTGCTGCAGGGTGTGGCGCAGAATCTGCAGATTGGCCGGCTCGTCATCAATGAGCAACAGTGTCTGGCGTGGCGAGCTAAATTCATTCATGGCGTGGCGGATCCTTGGCCAGGCTGGCACTCAATTCCGTGATTAGCGCAGTCAAGATGCTGCTTGCCTGCACAAAGTCAAACAAATCAATGGTTTTATTCAGATTATTCAGCGTCTCGCTTTGTCCGGTACTTTCCAGGTACTGACAGATCGCCTGCAAGGCAGGCTCATCGAGCTCATTGAGTTGCACGCTGCTATGCAGAATGTGCAGGTAATTCAACACCACGTCGGGGCTGTGTACCACGCCTGCTTGTGAATCTGTATAGGGGGCCGGTGGACCATGGTGGCTGAGCTCCTGGGCAATGCGGTTGAACATGTCTTGCAACTGCTCGATGCGTCCGCGCATCTGGCGCGTCTGGCCACGACGGATTTTTTCTTCCAGCTCGGCGCTCAGTAAGGAAACCTGTGGCAGGCCCAGATTGCCTGCCGTGCCGCGAATACCATGCAGACTGCCCAAGACAACTTCCCAGTTTGGTGAAGCCTGTTTGATCTCATCGAGTGGGTAGCGGGTATGCAGATCCGACAAGAAACTCAGCAGCGCACGGCGCAAACGCACTGGCGAGCCCCACAGGCTCAGACCCAGGTCCCAGTCGATCAGGCCGCTTTTCTGGGGCTCGACGCTGTCGTCTGGTGAGCTGGTTGTGGCCAGGCCCATGACCCGCGCAATTTCCTGCATCAAGGCAGGCAGGTCCAGCGGTTTGGTGGCAAAGCCGTTGATGCCGGCTTCCTGTGCAGCGTGGCGATCGGACTCCATGACGCTGGCTGTCAGCGCAATCAGCGGTAAAGGCAGGCGTGCTTCACGACGCTCCTGTTCGCGCCATCGACGGGCGGTCTCCAGTCCGTCCAGTTCAGGCATGTGAACGTCTAGTAAAACGACGTCAAAGTCTTCTTTGTCCAGCAGCTCCAGCACCTTGTGGCCGCTGTCGGTGGCGGTGACCGAATGGCCGTGCTGTTCAAGCGTCAGGGTCAGCAGTTCCTGATTAAGGTTGATGTCATCGGCTACCAGAATTCGCAGGGGGGGCAGGTGGGGCACGGCTTGGTTTTCCGGGCTCAGGCAGGGTTCGTTGCCCGGCTCCAGGGGGATGCGGACTTCAAAGACGCTGCCCACACCCAGGGTGCTTTGAACCTCCAGCGTGCCGCCCATCAGGTCCACCAACTGGCGGGCGATGGACACGCCCAGGCCCGTGCCGCCAAAGCGACGGCTGATGGAAACGTCGGCCTGAGTGAAAGGGGTAAATACATGACGCAACTGCTCAGGACTCATGCCGATGCCGGTGTCGGTGACACGGATGGAGACTGCATTGCGTCCGGGTTCGGGGTTGACCTCGACCCGCACTGCACCACTTTGAGTAAATTTGATGGCATTGCCGATCAGATTGTTGAGTACCTGCTGGATGCGCATCGGGTCGCCCTTGTAAAAAGGGTGCAGCTCGGGCGCACAGCTCAGAAGGAACTCCAGGTTCTTGGCATCGGCCGCCAAGCGTAAAGAAGCGACGACCTGCTGGCACAGGTCGATCAGAGAAAAGTCCACCTGTTCCAGTTCGACCGAGCCCCGCTCCAGTTTGGTGGTGTCCAGAATATCGTTGAGCAAGGCCAGCAAGGAGCGCGCTGACTGATTGATAATGTTCAGGTGTTTGCTCTGTTGGGCAGTGAGCGCGTCGTTGAGCATCAAGTCGCTAAACCCAATAATCGCATTGAGCGGAGTCCTTATTTCGTGGCTCATATTGGCCAGGAAAGAGCTCTTGGCCTGGGCTGCCTGCTCGGCTTTCTCCGCGCTTTGACGCAAGGATTCCGTCAAGGCGTTGTAGCGGCTCATATCGGTCACAAAGCCGACAAAAATGGGGTCCCCCGGCTGACGCACCCGACCCACCGCCAGCCGCATGGGCATCAGGCTGCCATCCTTGCGCAAGCCGGTGACATCGCGGCCTACGCCGATCACTTTAGGGTCATTGCTGCGCAGATAATTGGACAAATAGCTGTCATGGCGAGAGCGGTCAGGTTCGGGCATGAGCATATTGACGTTGCGCCCCAATACTTCACCCGCTTTCCAGCCAAACAGACGCTCTGCCGAATGGTTGAAATCCAGAATGGTGCCGTTGCTGCTGATCGTGATGATGCCGTCAATGGCCGTATCTACAATCGCGCGGTTATGCGATTCACTCTCTTCCATTTTCAGGAACAGTTGACGGTAGCGCAGCAAGCCATTGGCGGCGGCCACCAGCACCGTTACGGTAATGGTGAACGTGGACAGCACCATGGAGGCAAAGGTGCTGTTGAAGATGATCAGGTCATCGGGCGGGGTAGTCTGACCGATAAAACGGGCCGCCGCCATGCCGGTGTAGTGCATGCCAGAGATGGCCAGCCCCAAGACGATGCCACTGATGACCACGCGCTGCAGCAAGGTCAGGCGCGTACGGTGCAGGCGAAAGCGTATCCACAAAGCCAGGGTGGCCAGAATGACTGCGACGCCTATCGACAGGAAGAACGTGACGGGTTCATAGCGCAGCAGGGGAGCCATGCGCATGGCGGCCATGCCGCTGTAATGCATGGTGCCGATGCCCAGCCCCACCAGAACCCCGCCGATAATCAGGTGCGAGCGCTGGACGCGGGCTTGCGAGAGAATCTGCAGGGCCACCCAGGACGCGCCTACGCTGGGCAGCACCGACAACATGGTGATGGCCGGATCATAATGCACGCTGGTACAGAGCTCGAAGGCCAGCATGCCGATAAAGTGCATGGTCCAGATGCCACCGCCCAGGGCAATGGCGCCTGTGCAAATGGCGATCTGGCGATGCAGACGCAAATCGGCCATGCGGGCAATATGCGCGGTATGCAGAGCCATGCCCGACGAAAAGATGGCAACCAGCAGGGACAGGATGACCAGGCCACTGTTATAGCTGCCAACCAACAAGGGAGCCATGGGGTCCGCACTGATGAAGAACTGGTCGAGTATCCGCATAGGTGCTGATGTCCGAAGCGGCCCACGGGGCCAAGTTAGACGAAATGTGTCAGGCTCCCTCTGCATAGCAAGAGGGAATGTAACGATGAAACCCGGATAGGTTACCGAGTTTGTCTCTTACTGTGCAGCTTTTTACATGGATTGACGAAAAATATTCATGTTTAAAGCAAGGTTCCGGTCAGCAGCAGCGCCGCTACTGAAAAGTATATGACCAGCCCGAGCACATCCACCAAGGTGGCAACCAGGGGAGCCGAGGCGCTGGCCGGGTCAAAACCGACGCGTTGCAAGATAAAGGGCAGCATGGAGCCAATGCAGGAGCCAAAGGTCACAATGCCCACCAGAGCCAGCCAGATCGTAAAGGCAATCAGCAAGGAGTGTTCGCCGTAATCGTACAAGCCCAGATGTTGCCAGACTTCAATACGCACAAAGCCGATGGCCCCGAGCAGGGTGCCCAGCACCAGACCGACCGGCAGCTCGCGCAATAGCACACGCCACCAGTCTCGTACCCGCACCTCACCGAGCGCCAGGCCCCGAATCAGCAAGGACGTGGCCTGCGAGCCGGAGTTTCCTCCTGAACTCATGATCAGGGGAATGAACATGGCCAGCACCACAGCCTTTTCCAACTGTATTTCGTAATACTGCATGGCGCTGGCGGTGAGCATTTCGCCCAGGAATAAAATGGCCAGCCAGCCCCCCCGCTTGCGGATCATGGTGCTGAAGCCGGCCTGCAAATAGGGTTTGCCTATATGCTCGGCGCCGCCAAACCGGTTCATGTCCTCATCGGCTTCGTCCATCAAGGCGTCAATGACATCATCTACCGTCACAATGCCGATGATGACCTGGGCCTCGTCGACCACCGGAATAGCCAGAAAGTCGTGTCGCCGAATAAGCTGGGCCACAGCCTCCTTGTCAGTGAGTGCCTGCACCGTGATGGGGCTGTCACCGCTCCACAGATCGGTCAGGGCCGCTTGGGGCGCAGCACACACCAGCTTGCGCAAAGGCACCACAAATTGCAGCTGCTGCTTGTCATTGACGACGTAAATGGCATAGACCGTCTCGCGCGTGCTTTCCACCTCCCGGATGTACTGTAGGGTCTGGGCGACGTTCCAGCTCATGGGAACCTGCAGAAACTCCGTGGTCATGATGCCGCCGGCCGTATCGGCGGGGTAGTGCATCAGCCGCATGACGGAGGTACGGGTGGGCTGGCTCAAACGGCTCAGAATCTGCTCCTGATCCTGCGGGTCCAGGTCTTGCAGCAGGTCGGCCATGCGGTCTTCAGCCAGTGTTTCCAGAACAGGCAGGCGTTCTGGCCGACGCAGCTCCATCGCAATGGCGCTGGCCCAGCGCAGTTCGGGTCGTTCCAGCAAAGCCTGCAGTCGCTCATTGTCCAGCTCCTGGGCAGCGAGCAGGGCGGGGCCGCGCTCGAGCTGGTTCAAGGCCAGGACAATATCGGCAATCGGAGTGGGGGGGCCAAGTAGGTCAATAGATGGATGCTTGGGCATGCAATACTCCAGTGGACGTGCAAGTACGGAATGTCGTGGCTTGGCGTGGTGACTGTTGGGCGCGGGGTTCTTGTAACGATCTGCCAGGATTGATTGTCCTGGGCCAGAATGGTGCTAGGATACGAATAGTGTTAACCAGTGGAGCATCTTATGGACATGAAGGCCAAACTGACAGCCCTGACAATCACGGTATTGATGGGCGGAGCCGTTATTCCAATGGCTCAAGCGCAATATGTGGGTCCCTCCAGCCAGAAAACATTCACTAAAGTTGAACAGCTTGTGAACAACGCCAAGGACGATGATCCGGTCGCCTTGCGGGGCAAATTGCTGCGCAAACTGTCCGATGAAACGTATCTTTTTGCCGATGAAACCGGCGAAATTCAGGTCGAGATCGATGACAAGATTTTCCCCCAAGAGCCGGTGGATGCTAACACAACCGTCGAGATCGTTGGCGAGATGGACAAGGCCATCGTTGGCACCAATGAAGTGGATGTCAAGACAATCACTATCGTTCGGTAAACGCGTATCTTGAATGTAAAAAAGCCCGCCGACCCGGTTCGCGGGCTTTTTTATGGTGCCGGCGATGCTATAGTGCCCGCTCTCGCCCCCTGTACTCAAAGGATAAGTTCAGGACACGGCGATTTTGTCCGCTACAAGACCAGGAACCACCATGAGCACCGCAATTAATTTTGATAAAGGCAACTACCGCTTCATTCCGACTGGCGTGAATCGCTTTTCGGGCGGGGTCGCCGCTCAGCCCGGCTATGAGATCTGTCGGGTCGTGTTCTCCGCGCCCGTCCCTCTGAAAGAGGGTTTTGATTTGATTCAGGCCGTGCTGGAAGCCGAAGAACGTCCTTTGACGGCTTTGTGCGCGTGTGAATTGCGTTCGCCTGAGCCTGTCAGCGACAGTGACTTCAATAAATTCAATGAGTTGTACCTGGAAACCCTGAAAGAGTGGGGTTTGCTCAAAGGCAAACATAATCCGGTTGCACGCAGCAATGTGTCGCCTTTGGTGGGGGCTCCGGCCGAGCCCAGCTTTTATGCCTTCAGCTACACGGTGGAAACCGATATTGAAGAGGCCACCTTTGTGATCGCCGGCAGTTGCGAGGTTCCCGAAACCCCGGACGATTACATAGAGAGCATTGTGGCGTATCAGGACGTCTCGCTCGAAGGCCTGTTAAAAAAGGCCCAGTGGGTGCTCGATGAAATGGAGCGTCGCCTGGAAGTGCTGGGTCATGAGTGGGCCGATACGACGGCCACTCATACTTACACCGTGCATAATCTGCATCCTTTCATGGCCAGTGAGCTGGCCCAGCGTGGCGCGATCAATCATGGTCTGGGCTGGCACTTGGCACGACCTCCGGTCAAGGATCTGGAATACGAAATGGATTGTCGTCGTATTTTGAATGAGCGAATTCTCACGATTGATTAAGCTGCCTGATCAAGCGGCAGACAGGCCCACGCTTGCGTGGGCCTGTGTGTTTTACGCCTGACTGTATACCGGCTCAGCGGCTGAGCGTTGATAACGGCGACGTACCATCAGTCCCCACAGCAGACCCAGCACAGCTGAGGCTAAGGAGCCGCACAGCACGCCCAGCTTGGCCGCATCCAGCAAAACGGGCTCTGCAAACGCGAGGTTGGCAACAAAGATCGACATGGTAAAGCCAATACCGGCCAGCAAACCAATCAGGGTGACGCCGGCCCAGCTCATGCCGGCTGGCAGAGTGCATAGCCCCAAGCGTACAGGCAGCCAGGTTCCCAGCAAGACGCCCAGCGGCTTGCCCACAATCAAGGCAATCGCCACACCAAACAGAGCACTATGTGCACCGGCTGCATTCAGGTCTAAACCGTTCAGGCTGACACCGGCATTGGCCAGGGCGAAAACCGGCATGATGATAAAGGCCACCCACGGATGCAGCAGCGCGGGAATACGCTGCACAGGGGGCAGGATCTCACGTTGAGCAAGTTGCATTTTTTGCAGCGTATGCATGATTTCCTGTGTGTCATGCTGGCTCTCCAGCTTGGTCGCCAGCTCCAGATTCAGATGGCGAGCCTTGCGCGGCAGTGGCAGCGTGCGCACCGGGCTCATCATGCCTAGAACAACGCCGGCCAACGTGGGGTGAGCACCCGTTTTCAAGAGCCCAAACCAGAGAATGGCGCCAGGAAGCACATAGGCCCAGGCCGAACCTATTCCCATTTTCTGTAAGCCCAGCACTGCCGCAATCCCCACGGCGGCGATCAGGAAAGCGCTGTAGTCCAGCCCACCCGAGTAGAAGAAGGCGATGATCAGAATGGCGACCAGATCATCAATGATGGCCAGAGCCAGCAAAAAGACGCGCAGGCTGGGGGGCAGGGAGCGACCCAGCAGAGCCAATACGCCTACTGCAAAGGCAATATCGGTGGCGGTCGGAATAGCCCAGCCCATCAGAACCTGCGGCTCGGGGTTCATTGCCGCATAAATGAGTGCGGGCAGGGTGATGGCAGATAGGGCGGCGCAGATTGGCAGCATGGCCGAGCGCCAGTCGGACAAGGCCCCGTCATGGATCTCACGACGGATCTCCATCCCGACCACTAGAAAGAACAGGGTCATCAAGATATCGTTGACCCAAAAATGCAGATCTTGCGAAAAACGCCAGCTACCCAGCTCCAGGGTGATTTGGGTATGCCACAAGGCCGAGTAACTGTCAGCAAACGGGGAGTTGGCCCAGATCAGGGCGACAGCGGCGGCCATCAGCAAGATGACGCCGCCTAGGGCTTCAATGTGCAAAAGACGCTGAAGCTGGGCCTGTAGTTGGCGGGTCAGGACATGGGCGCGCGGTAAAGGCGCGCCGGAAGAGGGGTGAGACATGGTCGGCAATTCTCCACAAGGCGGCCCGACCCTGCGTAAGCATTTAACCTGCCCTGCTGCACCATGCCAGCAAAACACCCTGCGCAATTATAGGGAGGGAGTTTCTTTAAGGCAAATGTCAGCTTGGGCGGGTCTCGGGGACGATATGCAAGGGAATGGTGACCGGGCCATCATTGATCAGGCTCAACTGCATGTCGGCGCCAAACACACCGCACTGTGTATCGGGCACGCGCACGCGGGCCATCGCCACCAGTTCATCGAACAGCGGCTGGCTGATGGCCGGTGGCGCGGCGCGGCTAAAACCGGGGCGGTTGCCTTTGCGTGTATCGGCGGCCAAGGTGAACTGGCTCACCAGCAGCAGTTGCCCCCCGGCTTGCAGCAGATTCAGGTTCATCTTGCCCTGCTCATCTGAAAAGATGCGTAGAGCCAGTAGTTTGTCCAGCAAACGCGCGGCCTGCTCACTGGTGTCCCCGTGCTCTGCACAGACCAGAACCGCCATGCCGGCACCGATTTTTGCGACAGTCTGGCCGTCAATATCGACCTGGGCCCGCCGTACTCGTTGAATCAAGGCAATCATTGTGTTTCAGTAAAATCAGTGGCCGACGGTTTTAGAGAACAGGTTCACAATCAAGACGCCCACCACAATAAAGGCGATGCCAATCATAGCGGCCAAATCCAGTTTCTGCTTAAAGAACACCCAGCCAATCAAGGAAATCAGCACAATACCGACGCCGCTCCAGATGGCGTAGGCCACGCCCACGGGCATTACCCGCAGGCTTAGGGACAGAAAATAAAAGGCAGCGGCGTAAAACAGAATGGTAAAGGCGCTGGGCATCAGACGGGTGAATTGCTCAGAGCGCTGCAACAAGCTGGTCGCGATGATCTCGAAAATAATCGCGAAGCACAAATGCAAGTAGGCGAGGCTGGCGGGAGTCATTGGAAATCAGGGTTGAAAACTGAGCCAGCCGGGCAAAAGCAGCACACTGGCCCACAGCGCGGCCGAGGCCCAGGAAGAAATATGAAAGCTGAGGGGCGACATGGAGCAGGTGCCGGCAATCAGGGGCACGGTCGAGCGCAAGGGGCCGATAAAGCGGCAAGCCACAATACTAAACCATCCCCAGCGGGCAAAAAACGCTTGCGCCTTGGCATACAGATGTAAACGCTTGCGCGCCCATTCAAAATGGAACAGGTTGCCGCCGTAACGCTGGCCCAGGTAAAAGGAGATGGCGTTGCCCACACCAGCCCCCAAGGTGACGGATAACCAAACCGGCAGCAAGCTCATTTCACCGGCACCGACCAAGGCGCCGACGGACAGAAGAATGGCGGTGCCTGGTATGACCAAAGCCAAAAAGGGCAGGGATTCGATCAGACACAGGGCAAATACGGCGGGGGCAACCCATTGGGGGTTGGCGCTGATCAGTGCCGTGGCTTGCTCTGCAAAATTACTTAAAGTGCTCAGCATATCAATCAGGGAGAGGTGACAGCGACAGGCCGTTCTTTATTTCAAGGCAAGGCTCAGGATCAGACGGTCCTTGTGCTGCAAACCGTCCTCAAAAAGAGCCTCGTCGTAATAGCGTAGGAAGTAATCAGGTTCTACCGCCACGACCCGAAAGCCGGCGCGCTGATAGAAAAACAGCGGATACCCGATGGTCCCAGTGGCAACAGTGAGCGTATGGGCACCCTGAGCACGCACATAATCAATGACAGTCGATAACAGTTGCGCACCCAGACCCCGGCCCTGATGCGACGGCGCTACCGCGATATTCATCAACTCCCAGCTCTGAGCATTCTGGGGCTGCACAATGGCGGCCGCAGCCGTGTGCTCCTGATCGTCGATACGCCAGGCATGGGGTGTGTGTCGATATGTCTCGATCAGACGCGGGCTGGGGTCGGCGTGCAAGAGCAACGACAGGGGCAGGCTGGACCCGTGTACCTGCTGTGGGTGGCCCGGCTTGCGGGACGGGTTCATGAGAACTCACCGTCCACGTAAAACCATTGCCCCTGCTCCAGCACAAAGCGGCTGACCTCGTGCAGACGGTTAGCCCGTCCGTGCAGCCGATTGCGGGCGACAAACTCCACAAGAGCGTGCGTGTCGGAAATGCGCTCATGACGGCGCACTTCCAGCCCCAGCCATTGCAAACCCTCCGCATTGGGCTCAAGCGAGTGCGGGCGGGTGGAACTATGCCAAGTGGCCAGCAGGTAGTCCAGGTCGTCGCGTACGAAAGCGCTGTAACGCGAGCGCATCAAAGCAGCGGCATCCGGGGCTTGCAAATAGAGAGGGCCTTGGTGCCAGGGACCACAGCAGGTTTCGTAGGGTTTGGGGTTGCCGCAAGGGCAGGTGTTTTTCGAAAAGGAAGTCTTTTTCAAGGGCGTTACTGCCAAGATCGAACAATGGCACAAGCATACCTGAAAGCAGCGGTGGCTTTAGAGCAATGGCAGCGACCAAACGTAACGGAGCCCGGTATCAAAAAACCCGCCCGCAAAAGCGGACGGGTCAGGGCGAGATGTCAGATCACCTTAAAGCGGCTTATTGGGCTGCGTCAATACGCTGCTGCATACGTTGGGCACGCTCCTTGGAGCCAGGGTGAGAGCTCATGACGGTGCTTTGTCCGCCGTCCAGGGCAGCCAGTTTTTCAAATGCCGTCACCAGCCCTTGGGTCTTGAGCTGGCGCTCGCTGAGCAGTTCAAACGAGTAGTCGTCTGCATCGGACTCTTGCGATTGGGAAAACTGTGCGTTCAGAAAAGCTTCAGACAGCTCGCCCAGCTGGCTGGCGTTCAATTGAGTCACCAAGGTGTTGCCTGTGGCGGCGGCCGCATCACGAGCCGCGGACAGGCTGTAGGCTGTTTGCATGGCTTTCTTGCTGTGGCCCAGTTCCACGTGGCCCATTTCGTGGCCGATGACGCCGCGCAGTTCATCGTCATTCATTTGGTCCATCAGACCCGCGTAGACGCGGATGCAGCCATTGGCCATGGCCCATGCGTTGACTTCCTGGGTCTGGTAGACCTTGAAGCTCGGGGTTTGGCCATTTAACGGTTTCGTCAGCGGCTTGACGACACGTTGCAGGCGCTGGTTGTACTTGCTGTTGGCACTGGCCACTTTATGTTCAGCGTCCATTTGTTGGCAAGATTGATCAGACAAGGCGATCACTTCCTGATCGGACAGACTGAATGCCTGCACGGCCTTGCTGCCAGCGCCTACCATGCCGCCCATGTCCATGGTTTGGCAGCCCGCTGTCAGACCAGCGAGGGCCAGCATTGCGGCCAATGTTCCGATACGAGACATCATCAACTTCCCCTTCTGTTTATGCAAAGAGACGGAATTTTAATGATGAGGTGGCTAAGGAGTGGCTTATAAAACAATATTTAACATTGTTCCGGGTGTGCTTACACAAAGGAAAGGAGACGCTGAAACGTACCCGGCAGGCTGATGTGATGCCGGCCACGGGGATCGGCCTGACCATGACAGGCCTTGACCTCCTTGAGTTTCGGCGAGCCAGATCCGAGTGAATTTAAACGCTGCCTATCAGGGGGCAGTGCTACTATCAAACTCACAAAAACGACAGGGGGGACAAGTAAATGAGTAAAAAAATCATAGTCTTACTAGGGGTTGTGGCACTGACGGCCTGTACGACTCAACCCCGTCAGGAGCGGCATGCGGCTGTCCAGACCAGTGAACGTTGCGCGCCGATTGACGAGGCCAGTGTTGCCGCCTTGTTTGAGCGCTGGAACACGTCGCTGCAAACCGGCCAGCCCGAGGAAGTGCTTGAGAATTACGCAGAGCGTTCGATTTTGCTGCCAACTTTGTCTGGGGTGAACCGTATCAGCCGCGCAGAGAAAGAAGACTATTTTGAGCATTTCTTGGCCACTCGACCGCAGGGTAAGGTCACCGAAAGGCAAATTACCTTGGGCTGCAACATGGCCGTGGATTCGGGCTCCTATACCTTCCATATGGGAAATAGCGGCGAGGACGTCAAAGCGCGCTACACCTATACCTACCAATGGGATGGCAAGCAGTGGTTAATTGTCAGTCACCATTCCTCGTTGGTGCCAAGGGATAAATAAGGCTTTTATGAGGTTTTCAGTGCCTCCGGCCAGGGCCGGAATGGGCGCTGAACCAGATGGGAGCGGGGTTTGAAGGAGCACTGGGTGCCAAGCCCGGCAGGTAGTGGGGCGAGAATATCGGGGCCTGAGCCTGTGGGGCCTGCATACCGACGACGTTACCCTGTTTTTCATGAACGCAGTCTGAATGAAAATCTCAGAACAGGTTCAGATAGTGGTGCTCATAATAAGGCCAGGCTTGTATGAACAGGCCTGACTTTCCTACTCAAGGAGCTTTATCATGAAACGCTCGACATTGATTTGTACTGCACTGATAAGCGTGACGGGTGCCTTGGCCGGTACAAGCGCGATGGCCCAAAAGCCAGCGCCCATGCCCCATGCCCCCGCCCATACTGCCACGACGACGGCCCCCAAGGCCAAAGCTCCGGAGGCTCCCAAGGCGACCGCGGCTCGTGCCGCTCATAAACCCACCAGCCACACGCCTGCCAAACACACGAAACCTACTCGATGAGCACGTCATCTGGCGCCGTTCTGACAGAACCCGTGCCGCGTTCACGTTTCCTATGGGTCAGGCCTTGCCTGGCCCCTTTTTTTGTCCAGAGCGAGCGAGTACCAACAAAAAAGCCCGCGCGATGGCGGGCTACCGGCGAGGGCGTCAAATTTTCCCCCACTATTATTTTGCGCGAGATTCCAAATTCTCATGAAACCCGCAAGTTCTTTGGTGCCCCCCCCGTGAGTCGAACACGGCACCAACGGATTATGAGTCCGCTGCTCTAACCAAGCATGAGCTA
This sequence comes from Alcaligenes sp. SJTW-7, assembly GCF_047716895.1. Lineage (NCBI taxonomy): Bacteria > Pseudomonadati > Pseudomonadota > Betaproteobacteria > Burkholderiales > Alcaligenaceae > Alcaligenes > Alcaligenes sp. SJTW-7. The sequence continues at coordinate 1,460,954 of NZ_CP136682.1, forward strand.
GAGGGGCAACAAGTCCGCAATTATTACATAAAGTCCTTGTTTGTGCCTAGCGTGGCCAGTTGTCGAGCCGGACTTTCAACTGTTTGTAAAATGAACAGTATTTTCTCGCGATTGGTAGCACCTTGTTGTCGATCCTTGTAGCACAATGAGCGCGTCTTTCACCCGGGGAAATAAAATTATGAGAACCCTTCTTGTGGCCGTGACCTTGACGGCTATTTTATCTGCCTGTGCCGTTTATACGCCCAGAGGCTCTGTCATTGTCGATCCCGATGGCTATGGCGGCTATGGACAACGTCACTGCCCGCCTGGCCAAGCGAAAAAAGGCAATTGCTAGTAAACGGTGCCGCGTTTGCTGCGCTATTTGCGCTGATATCGTTTGCTGCCCGTGCTGGTTTCGCAATAGTGTCCGCCTCGCGGTCCTGTGCAATAAGTCTGGCTGGAGCAGGGGCAACTGCTGGTGGAGCGCAGGGTTTGAGGGGCGGGCCTGGTGTTGCTTGCTGCAGTACCTGTGTACGCTGGGCAAGACCGTTTGCTGGCGCTGGCTGAGCCATCGCGACAAACAAAGACTTCCCCTTCGCAATGAGAAATGCCGCCTTTTTTTCCCGAACAAGGGGTGTTTCTTGCCTGCGTATCAAGAGGGAGTAGGGTCAGGATCAGGCACAAGAATAGCCACTTCATACTTGTCTCTCGCTGGAAGTCCGTTTTTTGCCCTGGCAATGGCGGTTGGCAGGACACGGATACAGTAATGATTGTTATGCTCTGCGATAAAGCAGATTTTTATTCATGGATGAGCTCATGCGAATCTTAATGCTTGTTCCCGCATTTTTGTTGGCCGCTTGCCAAAGTGCCGTACCCACTGAGAAGGTGGGCAGTTACGCCTGGCTGGAAAAGGTGGATCGTCAACTGGCCGTGTCCGATGGCCAGGGACATGGGCCGGATTACGCCTCGCAGGAATGGTGCAATGTAGTCCATTTCCGTTTGTATGGCCAGATAGCTGAAACCCCCGTGCCGTGTGATCAGGCATGGATGGAGCAGGTCGATCAGCAGTTGAAAAAACGCTAGGCCCTTTATGGGCTTACAAGTAGGGTGGCGAAATGCAAACCCATGCTCTGTCTGTGTTTTGTCTGGCCCTCTCTCCCCCGCCTTAACCCGATTGCTAGCTTGGGTCATCCATCGTGTGCTCGAATCGAAGTGATGTCATCTCCTTAACGCTCCAAGCCGTTAGCCTGATAAAACAAGCTCAGTTCGCGCGGGTTGCGCAGCCTGACTTTAGCTAAACTGCTTTTCTCGAAAACAGTCAGGTATTTATGGCGATTGGGCGGGGTGACAATGGCGATGTGTCGGATCATGTCCCATTTCAGACGGTCTTTGCTACCTGGCAGCGCACCCTGTCGTTTACGTTCCAACAGGGTGCGCCGAAAATAGCGCAGCAAACTAGCTGCCGTGGATATTTCCAGCACGATAAAACCGGTGGCCCGTTCCAGACGAGGGGCTAGGTAGCGTGTGTAATTGCCGTCCATCACCCATTGTTCCCGCGCAATTGCGGCAGCATGTAAGGCGGCAAATTCAGCGTCGGGTCGCGGTACCCAGTCCGTGTGCGGCAGGTGGTAGAGCGGATCCAGGTGGATGGCGGGAAGTGCAAGCTTGCGTTCGATGGCTTTAGCCAGGGTGGATTTGCCGCTATTGGAGGGGCCCAATATGCAGATGCGCGGGCCCAGTTGTTCAAGAGAAAGCATGGTGCAAAAAAAGAGTAGGTTGAACAAAAGTCTTTCGGCTTGCGAATAGGGCTGCCTGATTATCCCCATATCCGCTGTCTGAATGTGACGCTACACTGCTGGGGTCGCGGCACCGGCCGTTTTTACTTTTTTGTGTCCATCATGGCTAAGATCCTTCCTATCTTGATGTTGGTCGTCTCCAATGTGTTCATGACGATTGCCTGGTATGGGCATTTGAAGTATCCCAACAGCCCCCTGCTTAAAGTGGTGCTGATCAGTTGGGGCATTGCCCTGGTGGAGTACTGCCTGGCAGTACCGGCTAATCGTTTAGGACACACCGTCTATAGCGCAGCCCAGTTAAAGACCATGCAGGAGGTGATTACCTTGCTGGTCTTTGTCGTGTTTTCGGTGCTGTATCTCAAAGAGAGCTTCACACTCAACCATCTGCTGGGCTTTACGTTGATTGGTGCGGGGGCATTTTTTATTTTTTACGGACCCTTGAAGTAGCCCATAGGGGGCGTGTCTGTGGCATAAAAAAAAGCCTCGCATGATGCAAGGCCCCAAACCGGATAAATAGGGAGGTGAAAAATGTTATCCGGTCATTCCATACTACGGACGGGCGGGGGCGCTGACTAGGTTCAAAGCATAGCAGTGAGTAACTATTTGTGGCTCATGCGCATAACGTTGTCAGACCCAGGGGAATGTGTCTGGGTCTAAGCATGCCGCTCCATCACAAGTTCCGAAGCTGCCTCAACAATAAACCCCAAGGCCGAAGCAAACTCCAGCCTTGGGGCAGGTGAACCGATTTCTGGCTCGTTCAGTCGGGGCGAGCCCCTTACTGGCTGACTTGCTCAGACTCCACGACCATGTCCAGCACGTCGGCCTTGGATGAGGCGTCGGCGGGCACATTCTTTAGTTCATACCGATTGATGCGCAGTACGTTACGCACGCCAGGGGTATGGGTGTAGCCTTCGATATCACCGTAGTAATACATCCATTCACCGGTCTGGGTTTTGACGCCTGCATCGTTATATTGAATTTCTCGTACTTTCAGGCACTGATAGTTTGGCATCATGGGGTGTGAACATGCCTCGCGCTGAGCCGCCACTTCCAGAAACACGCGGGTGGGTTCGCTGCCGTAACGGGTGGAAGCTGTCGGTTCACCCTTCAGGCGCCATTTGGTACCGTCCTTGAAGTTCAGGGTCAGAACGGGGGCGGGGTTGTCCGGGGCGGAATCCGCCTTGGCCATGCTCCAATCTGTTGCCGTCGGAAGCAGTTTGCCCACGGCCTGCTCATTGCGCATCAGCTCGGGGTCTGAACACATTTTCATCGTGCTCACGGGCGAGGTAAACGTGATCTTGGAGCCCTTGATGGTGTAGCCGCTACCCAGAACATTGCACAGATTGTCTACTGACATCATGTTGTCGGTGAAATTCAGGGTAACTGGCTCTCCGTTGGCACCCGTTATTCCAGGGGCTTGCTGGCCACTTTTGTCGGCGGTCGCAAACAGGCGCCAGTGGTAAGCCTGTAAAGAGTTTTCTTTGTCCATCTGGCGCTCGGAAGGGGCGGTATTGCTGCTGTTTGGAGCCGCACAGGCGGCCAGACCCATTAAGGCCAGTGAACCAATCGTCAACTTGAGGGTTTTTGTCATGGGTGGTTTCCTTGATGAGTCATCGGGCTACCGGATGGGGTAGCCCTGGGTTGAAAATAGGCAGTCAGGGTGGGAGTGGCCGGATCGGTCAGTCCCCGCTGCTGGTTCAAGATTGAGGCAAAGCCTGTACCTGGTTATCCAGACTTTCGCGCAAGGAATCTGGCAAGGATAGTAAACGTGCCAGCTCGTCCAGATAGGCGCGTTCCATATAGCTTTGTTCGTCAATCACCAGAGCGCTGGTCAGATAAATTTCGGCCGACATCTCGGGGGTCTGAGCCAATTGGGCAATGGCCTGAGGATCGACAGGTTTGTGCAGTTCTTGCGAGAACCAGTGACGGGCCTGCTCGGGGGCGGGCATCTTGTTGATCTCTGCATCGATCAGTTCACGCTCGGCATCACCAATATGACCATCTGCCTTGGCGGCGGACACCAGGGCGGCCAGGATGACCATGGCGTGCGTGTCGGCTTGCCCAGTGGCTGCCACTGGTAGCGGCGCGGCCGGAACAGCTTGCACTGGCGCGGGTGTCGCTTGCTTACCCGCATTCTGTTCCTGCCAGTTTTGATAGACTTTGACGGCCAGCGCGCCCAGCGCGGCTGCTCCTCCATAGGCAGCCATGGAGCCGCCCATTTTGCGGAATTTTTTGTTGCCCAGCAGTACGCCCAGAACGCCGCCAACTACGGCGCCGCCGCCAAAACCGCTGGCCTGCTCACTCAGTTTTCTCCCCAGTCCGGAAGAATTCAACTGACCTTGGCCCTGTTTCAGCGCGCCTTGGCCGCTTTGCAGAATTTGTTGCAACATTTGCTGTAGTGACATGGATTCGCTCTATCAGAGGTAAACAGTAGCTTCGTTATAAACTACTTTATTAGGTAAGCCCGCGTACAATTGTAAGCAGACCTGCCGAAGGAGATGCCCTAAGAGGACACGTGCGGCACGGAGAATTTGCTATCGTATGTCCAGATCAATCCATATAGGCGCGGGCGCGCCGATATCAAGGGGGGAAGGGCTTAACTGGCTCTGCATATTATGAAACTGACACGAACTGTCTTTGCTTTATCCGTTGCGCTGGCTGCCCTGGCCGCTCCGGCCCATTCCCAAGTCAAAATCGGCGTTATCGCTTCGGCGACCGGGCCGACGGCGGTCGTCGGTTTGCCACAGCGCAATACGGTTCCTTTGCTGCCGACCAAGATGGGGGATCTGACGGTGGAGTACATCTCCATGGATGATGCCAGTGATCCGAATCAAACGGTGACCTTGTTCAAGAAAATGATCTCCGAGGACAAGATCGATGCCTTGATCGGGCCGACAGGCTCGCCCAATGCCATGGGGCTGATTCAGTTTGCGGCCGATTCGGGCACGCCGGTATTGGCCCCGGTGGGTGCGGCCTCGGTGGTGCTGCCCATGACCGAGCAGAAAAAGTGGATTTTCAAGACCACGCAAAATGATGACATCATTGCGCAGGCCCTGGTCAAGCATATGGTCGACAATGGTGTGAAGACCGCAGGTTTTCTGGGTTTCAACGATGCGTATGGCGAGAGCTGGCTGACGGTGTTCAAAGAGCTGGCCGAGGCGAACAATATCGACATTGTGGCGACCGAACGTTATGTGCGCTCGGACACGTCGGTCACAGGCCAGGCCTTGAAGATTTATGCGGCCAAACCGGATGCGGTGCTGGTTGCAGGTACGGGTGCTGCGGCGGTGTTGCCCCAGGTGACCCTGGTCAAACAGGGTTACAAAGGGCAGATTTATCAAACGCACGGGGCTGCTTTACCGGCTTTTCTGAGTCTGGGCGGCGAACAGGTGGAGGGGACGATTCTGGCAGCCAGCCTGATGCTGGTCTTGCCAGAGATTGCGGACAGCAATCCAGCCAAACCCATTGCGCAGGACTATATCCAGCGTTATACCGAACGCTACGGTCAGGCTCCCGCTACCTTTGGCGCCAATGTGTATGACGCGGGTCTGTTGCTGGAGAAGGCGGTTCCGGTTGCTGCTGCCAAGGCCAAGCCCGGGACCCCCGAGTTTCGTTCCGCTTTGCGTGATGCTCTGGAGCAAACGCGTGATCTGATCGCTACGCAAGGTGTCTATACGATGACGCCAGAAGATCACAGTGGCTTTGACGAGCGTGGGCGTGAGCTGATTACGGTGCGTGAGGGCCAGTGGCGTTTGCTCAAGCCGTAAGAAACAAGCCTTACGATGAAAAAACGCGGCTCGGGCCGCGTTTTTTCTGGTTAAAGACTGCAGAACAAGCCAGCCTGTTCAAGTCGCTTGGTTGGGCAGGCTGAGCAAAATGTGAGGCTCTTCAACTTCCAGCTCTGTTTTCAGGTACTTGGAACCAAAACGGCTAAGCGCCACGATCAGTTTGGCGGGAATGCCATCCAGCAAAATGTAGTAGTCCTGCTGGCCTTGCTCGATATGTCGGACAACCTCGGGTTGTGAGTGTTGCCAGCCTGCGCCTCCAAGATGGGTAATTCGTTCGTAAGGGTCCCGACGCATATCTTTCGTGACGTATGCAACCTCGATCATTTGCCACCTCATGAAGTTCTTGTTGGGACCTTCATCATTGGGCATATGCCGGTTGGCAGCCATTAGGGATTTTACGAAGCTTAAGACTTAGACTTTCAAGGCCTTGATTAAATAGGGGTCCAGATCCGGCTGGCGCAGCAGCCAGTTTTTATAGTCTTGTGGCACATCGGCAATGGCCATGCCCTTGTGCTTGCCAAAGTGCAGTGTGGTCGGGATACGAGCGTGTTCAGAGAGCTGCCATAACTGCTCCCAAGTATGAATATTCTGGGTCAGGCCCAACAGATGCTGCAGAAGCGACAGACAATTGCGCACATCTGCCAATGCACTGTGCGCATGACGCAGACGCTCACGCGCGTTGGCGCGGTCAATATGATAGATCAGGGCAGATTGGCTGTAGCTGTCCAGTCCTGGTATCAAGTGACGGGCCAGGGCCAGCGTGCAAATGCGCTTGACCGCCGGGTAAGCGGCCACACCCCAGTCATAATCGACGTTATGACCAATAATGTATTGGGTGTCGGCAGGCAGCTTGAACTCGGTATGAGAAGGGCAGTCTTGTAGCTCTTCGTCGTAAATGTGGTGCGTGGCCAGAGCGCCCAGAGTATTGGGCTCATCGGGTCGGTAGCGTTGTTCGAACTCTTCGTTGACCAGCAAGAAGACAGGGTCGCTCAAACGCAGCCAGGCCGCCTCAATGACTTGAGGTTTGGCGGAGCCGGTGGTTTCAGTATCAAACAGCAGGGCAGACATACGCAATCGCTAACAGACAAAGCTGTCATGGTAGTGCATGTGTTCTGCTTTGCCTATACAGGTTTGAGCCGGAAGCCTTCGGGAATGCCCCAGCGGTTGGTGCGCAACAGCCAGTGAGTCTGACAGCTCAGGCAACGGTACTGGGTTTCGTGCGCCCCGTCGGCAGAAGGGGGGTGCTGACCGAGTAAGCGCAAATCAGCGTGCGCTTGGCTGGTGCTTACTCCGTGCGGCAAGGTCAAACACGCCTGGCACAAAGGTGAGGCATAAACTGACGCCATATTACCGCTCCCTGATGGTTTGTTTCGTTTTGACACATCAGTATCGGTTTGCTTACGGGTAACGTCAAGTCCCTGTTTGGGGTTCGGGGAACGGGTAGGAAAAGCTCTGGTCCCGGCCCGCCCGTTTAGCCTCATACAGGGCTTTGTCGGCTTGGCGAAGCAGGGCATGCAGATCCAGGGTGGAAGGCTCCAGAGTGGCAACCCCCAGGCTGGCGGTCATGGTCAGTTGCTGCTGATTGTCCAGAGAAAACGGCAGCAAGGCGATGCTTTTGCGGACTCGCTCGGCCACGGCATGCGCTTGAGCGGCCCCGCAGTCTGGCAGCAAAATGCCGAACTCCTCACCTCCCAGCCGCCCGCATAAGTCGGTATCGCGCAACGCCAAGGAAATGCGTTGCGTAATGGCGCTCAGGGCCAGATCGCCGACATGATGGCCATGCGTGTCGTTAATGGGCTTGAAGTGGTCGATATCCAGAACAATGACGCTGACGGGGATATGTTTCAGGCGGCATTGGGTCAATGCATCCTGGCTTTGCTGGTAAAAGGCCTGTTTGTTGAGCAGACCTGTCAGGGCATCGCGGTGCGCCAGTCGCTGGAGTTTCTCCACCGCCAGATTGCGTGCCGACATCAGGCTGGCGCAGGTAATGCAGGCCAGGGCAATAGAAGCGATTCCAATCCGCAAGGACAACAAATCCAGCGATGTGTGTAACTGGCTGGGCAGAAAGTACACCGGCGGGTTCAGTGCGAAAAGTGTCCAGAGTACGTAGAACAAGGTCAGTAGCGTGGTGGAAAAGAGCGAATAGCTCAACGCGCACCACAATAAAGGCAGAACGGGAAAGGCCATTGAGCCTGGGCCGTCAATCAGCAGGCTCAATAAGCTGGTCAGCAGTAACGACAAAGCGGGTGCCAACTGAGCCAGGCTTGTCAGGTGAGGTTCATTCCAATATTCCAGAAAACGGCGTAGGGGACGGGAAGGGGCCGTTAGAATGACCGGAAGGATCGCCGCGTAGGAAATCATGCCCGTCAGCATCCAGGACAAAATGGCCAGTGACAAAGGCTGGGGAGTATGCAGATACAAGGCAAGGCCGCCTAGCAAGGCCGACACCACGCAAGCCAGACTGCAGTAGGCAGCCAGGGTCAACATGGCCTGGGGGCGACGCAAAGATAGATCCAGCAAAGGGTTGTGCGTGATGAGCCAATAAGCCAGGCCCAAGCCGCTGGCGTCGGCCACGGTCAGTAATAGGGCGATAGGCAAGGGGTTGCCGGCAATCAGTTCGGCACACAGGTAGGCCACTACCACAATGGTCCAGTTAAGAACCTGCCGCCCCCAATCCGGGCGTCGAAGAAACAGCCCCAGAAGCACCGCTTCGGCTGGCCAGAAAATGGTCAGAGCGTCGTAATGGCGCAAGCGGGTACCCAGCAGGGTCAAGACCAAGACCAGGCTGAATAGAAGAAAACGAGAGAGGAAGGAGTGGCGCCGGGATGGGCGCAAGCAGAACGCCTGCTTTGGGTTCATATCCGTTGCCATAGGAGCGCCTGCTCGTCGTGGACGCTTTACAGCGTCGGATAAGTTTCAAGCCGCTACTATTTTAGGATGAAAGCGGAAATGTTTATTTCAAATTGTAATTATATGTTCTTAAATGAAATTAATGCGGGGTATTCCGCTTACCCCGCATTATCTGGCACACATCGCTTTAGTTCAAGGCGGGCATAGGATGACGAGGCGCCACGTGATGCACATCCTGCAAACGGAAGCGGAACCGCACATTCGCATCCTGACTGTGAGCATCGGCCGTGTAGGTCGTGCAGCCATGTACGGGTGAACTGAAGATCACCGTGCCGGCCATGCGCGGGCCGTTCTTGGGTTGTAGATAAACCGTATCGCCAATGCGAATATCGGTTTTGTTCAGGGCAATATGCTCAGGACGCGAGATCAAGCCAGTTGGATAGATATTTTTCATGTTTTTTTCCTTATCGTGTGGCGTCATTACATCGTTTTTTTATTGAGATTTGATGACACCATGATGGACCGGACTCCACACGGAGACCAAGCCATTACTATTTCAATGTAGATCTTTGCTGACTGGACGACAAATGCGCCAGACAAACAAGCTCTGTGGTGGCATGGACAGCGCCTTATTCGTTTGCCAAGCAAATGGACGCAGCGAGACCGCTACGATGCAAAAAATAAGTCTGGATGTGGCTGTCGTCGCCGTAGTGAATGAATACCCGCATGTTTGGGGGACATGCCAAAAGGTCAGCAGGACCTAAGTAGATGGGTACATTCCAAAAAAATTTGACCGCATATTTTTAATCTAATGGATGTGTTGCTGCGATCTGTCGTCTATTAAGACATGATTCGATGGCTTTGTCAAGATATAAAGCGGCAAAGTTATCGGAGGGCGATGTTTCTGACCCACGTCGTGGGGAGTGCTTGTCTTGGTATTTGGGGCTGCCTGTTCTGGCTGATCTAGAATGGATTCCTTGTCTTTTTGCCTTTTGTTGTCGCGACTCATGATTACCATTACCGGTTTGTTTACTCATCCCATCAAGTCCTGCGCAGCCCAGGCGCACCCGCAGGGGGTGCTGGCGAGTGTGGCAGGCCTGGCTTACGACCGAGAGTGGGTGGTGGTCGATCAGCAAGGCGTATTCATGACCCAGCGCCGCTGGCCCCGAATGGCGTTGATTCGCCCTGTTGTGCAGGATGGGCGAATCACCCTCCAGGCGCCCGGTATGGAAACCTTGTCCTGGTCTCTGGACGCGCCGGTCGGCGAGAACGTCGCCGTGTCGGTGCGTATCTGGAGCTCGGACACCTTGGGCCGGGATGAGGGCGACTTGGTCGCACACTGGTTCAGTGATTTTTTGCAAACCCCGTGTCGGGTGCTGCGCAGGCATAGCCGGGCCCGTCGTCATGTCTTGACCGAACGTGTGCGTCCCTGGGAAGAAAAGTCACAGGGCTGGCGTTCAATCGGCGATCAGCAACAGGGTTTTGGCTTTGCGGATGCACTGCCTTTCTTGTTTATCAATGAAGCGTCCGTGGAAGAATTGAATCGTCTGGTGCAGCAGTCCGGTGAGCAGGCCGTGCCCGTCGATCGTTTCCGTGCCAATGTGGTTTTCAAGGGTCTGCCTGCCTACGAGGAAGATTATGTCCTTGGCCTGAGCAGCGAAGGATTAAGTTTTGCCTTCGTTCGCCAATGTACTCGTTGCCCTATGCCTAACGTGAATCAGCTCACCGCCGAGATCGGCACGCAGCCAGGCCTGGCCTTGGCGCAAAGTCGCCAGTTTGCACAAGGTACCTTGTTCGGCATGCAGGCCATGCTGGTCGAGTCACCCGCTCAGAGGCTAACGATTGGTCAGACCCTGGATGTGGAATACAGTTTTTAGGGCGCTGGCGGGCTTGAGTGCCTGAGAGGCGGGCAAGAGGCTTCAGGCATAGTCCAGGGGCAGGCGTGTCGTGAACTTGATTTGCTCCATGGCAAAGCTGGAGCTGACATCGGTCAGCTCAATTTCCGAGATCAGGCGCTGGTAAACACGATCAAAACTCTTGATGTCCGGTACCACGACGCGTAGTAAATAATCGGTATCGCCGCTCATGCGATAGAACTCCACGATCTGAGGAATGGCCTCGACCACGGCGGAAAACTGGCTGTACCACTGCTTGTTGTGCTGATTCGTTTTGATGGCCACAAATACCGTGACACCCACATTCAGCTTTTCCGGGCTGAGCAGCGCCACTCGCTTTTCGATATAGCCATCTTGCTCCAACCGTTGTATGCGACGCCAGCATGGGGTGCTGGACAAACCGACACGATCGGCAATGTCCTGGATGGGCGAAGTGGCGTCGTTTTGCAGTATTTCCAGGATGTGCTTGTCGAACTTATCCAGCATAAGAAAAAATTCCCAATAAAAAGGATGGATGAGGATTTTTATTCTATTTATTCTCCCTATCCTAGGGTGAAAAGGCAATAATTGCCTGCCTGCTCTTGCGTAGACTGTTTCCATTCATCTCTTGTGAACAGGACCAGGAAAACAGCATGCAGGATTGCGATTATCAAAATACCCGTTTGACGCATATGGGTCGGGACAGCCGTGTGTCAGGCGGCTTTGTCAATGTACCCATTTGCCGGGGGTCGACCATTTTGGCCGACAATCTGGAGCAATGGACACAGCGCAAAGAGCCTGATAACCCGTACGCCTCTTATGGTCGTTTCACCAACCCCACCTTGCAGACCCTGACACAGGCCGTGGCCGAGCTGGAAGGGGGATTTCAGGCCAGCGTGTTTCCTTCCGGTCTGGCTGCTTGTACCCACACCTTGCTGGGCATGCTGGAAGTGGGTGACCATTTGCTCTTGCCTGATTCGATTTATGGTCCGATGCGCACGTTTGCGCAGCAGGTGCTGGCTGGCCGGATGCGTATTCAGGTTCAGTTTTACGAGCCCTGCATCGGAGAGGGGATCGCTCGTCTGATTCGTCCCAACACCAAGGTCGTGTATGTGGAGTCCCCGGGGTCTGCCACTTTTGAGATCCAGGATATCCCCGCTATCGCGCGTTGCGCGCATGCAGCCGGGGCCTATGTATTGCTGGACAACACGTGGGCCACACCTTTGTTTTTCCAAGCTTTTGAGCACGGTGTGGATGTGTCCATACAGGCCGCCACCAAGTATTTGACCGGGCATTCGGATGCCTTGCTGGGGGTTGCGACTGCTAATGAGCGGGCCTGGCCTTTGCTGCGCCGTGCGGCACATGATTTTGGCCAGACAGCGGGGCCAGATGATGCCTTTTTGGCGTTGCGAGGCTTGCGCACCTTAGGCGTGCGCCTGCGTCAGCATCAGGCCAGCGCCTTGCAGATTGCGCGTTTTCTTGAACATCATCCGCAGGTGCGTCAGGTATTGCATCCTGCACTGGAATCGCACCCCGGGCATGCTATCTGGAAGCGGGACTTCACCGGCGCAACTGGCCTGTTCGGCGTGGTGCTCGAGCCCTTGAGCCACGAGCAGCTCTCACGCTTTTTTAAAGCCTTGCAGCTGTTCGGTATTGGCCTGTCCTGGGGCGGCTTTGAAAGTCTGGCTTTGCCCATCGATATGCCCAAACGCAACGGGCGTGCCTTGTTTGGCGAAGGACAACTGCTGCGTTTGCATGTCGGGCTGGAGGAGCCCGGGCACTTACAGCAGGATCTGGCGCAGGCTCTGGACGCGGCCTATGCGGTGGAAACGTCCGAAAACTCCGTAGGCTTGCGCTTAGTTGCCCAGCAGGCTTAATTGCTGGTTTTCTTGCCGGGCGATCAGGCGGCGTGTCTGCTCCTCGCTGATATCCAGGCTGGGGTCATCCAAGGATGGCTGCGCCGGGCTGGAGATGCGTTCTGCAATCCGGTTCCAGCGCAAACCCAGTTTGCTGGGCTTGGCAGGACGGCGACGACTGCGAGGAGCGGTTTCGTGTTGGTCCGGTGAGTATTGGGTGAGATCAAACTGGCCGGTCACAATCCCCACTTGCTTGAGCAAGACCATGGCTTGCAGGGGGCTTTTGAAGCTGCGTGGATCTTTACTGCGGGCGGTGACCAGCACCGCCTGTCCGGCACGCGTGGCTACCTGTACAAAAAAATGATTGCCTTGTCCTTTGATGGACACACCCAAAATTCCCCCTGCCTGCGTGGCGGCACGCAGTTGCTGAAGGGTAAAGGTGACGATTGCGCCTTGACAGGGCAAAGAGGACATAAATTAGCGCTCAATAAAAAAAGCCCGCCGTGGCGGGCTGGCCGGGCAAATAGCTGCGTCCCCCAAGAGGAGACTCAAGGGCGACATTATGCCAAAAAATAGTCGGCTCGTGGTTTGTGCCGCGCAAGAGAGCTCGCCTCAGACCCAGTCACCTCTCAGGCGCTTGCCGGAGCGCACAGGCGCGGCAAAATGTGATTGGCCAGCAAGGGGGCGAGGGTCAGAGAACGGATTTCTTGAGGGCTGACCCAGCGGGCTTCCTCCAGTTCGGCTGCCGCCTGGATGTCGCGCTCTACTGATAGGGTAAACACATGGGCATGAACCATATGGCCGGGCTCGTTGGCGGCGGGACTTTCAAAGTACGCCTCATAGCGGGCCTGCGCGGTTTCCTGTGCTGTCAGCCCAAGCTCTTCCTCCAGTTCACGCTGCAAGGCTTGTAAAGGCGTCTCACCAGCCTCCAGCTTGCCACCCGCCTGCATGTAATAGGCGCTGCCACGTTTGCGGACCAGCAGGATTTGTCCGGCAGGATTGGTGATATAGGCCGCGGCCAGCAAGATGACAGGAGGAGACATGGAATCTTCAAGCAAAAAAGGAAGCCAGGATCGGTTCAAGCAGGCTATTTTTGCACAGGGCCTGAAGACGTGTCATCCAGGGTTTTGCTGCGGAGCAGATAACGGGTGGCAAAAATGCCGGGAATCAGCAAACCCAGACGGTACCAGCCCAAGTGGCTGGTTAACCACGCTGACACTGCCAGCGACAGCCACAAGATAATCAATGCTCGACGCTTGGCCTGGCGTGTCAGCCCCTGGCCGTTCTCCCAGTTGCGCAGGTAAGGGCCAAGATGGCGCTGATTCAGCAGCCATTGGTGAAAACGTGGGGAGCTACGCGAAAAGCACCAGGCGGCCAGCAGGACAAATGGTGTGGTAGGCAGCAAAGGCAAAATAGCGCCGGCAATGGCCAGCGCCACACAAATCCACCCGGCGCACAACAGGGCGTAGCGCATCATTGTTTAGCGTGGCACACGGCCCAGCATATAAAACTCGTCATTGCAGCGCATGGACATGAAATTGGCCATGCGATTGCTCAAACCGAAAAAAGCACTGATGCCGGCAATGTCCCAGGCGTCTTCGTCGCTAAACCCGTGCTCGTGCAGCGCCTGGAAGTCGGCCTCGTCAATATCCTGGGCGTTTTGCGAGACTTTCAGAGCGAAAGCCAGCATTGCTTTTTGGCGAGCGCTAATGTCGGCCTTGCGCCAGTTGACGGCAACCTGGTCTGCCACCAGCGGGTTTTTGGCGCGGATACGTAAAATCGCGCCGTGGGCGATCACACAGTAATGGCATTGATTGGCCGCCGAGGTGGCCACCACAATCATTTCCCGATCAGCCTGGCTCAGGCCGCTGGGTTTTTCCATCAAGGCGTCATGATAGGCAAAAAAGGCACGGAACTCGTCAGGCCGATGAGCCAGGGCCAGAAACACATTGGGTATGAAGCCGGATTTTTCCTGCACTGCTTCAATACGGCTGCGAATATCGTCGGGCATTTCGGCCAGGGCAGGGACGGGGTAGCGGCTGATGGCAGCGTGAGCGGGTGTCTCGGGCATGGCAGGTCTCCAGGTAAAAAAGCGTGTTCTAGTTCATCGGGTAATTAAATCCAGCTACGCAAAGGTGTCCAGGGTCGGTCAAGGCGATATAATGACATATTGATCCGGCCGCGGGCAGGGCTCTTGTCGAGAGCCTGACAGGCGGAACTGTACTTGCACACCACTACTGACGCGATAATGACAACCATCCTTGAATCTCTTCCAGTCGGCCAGAAGGTCGGCATTGCCTTTTCCGGTGGCCTGGACACCAGCGCTGCCCTTTTGTGGATGCGCAATAAGGGCGCCATCCCTTACGCCTACACCGCCAATCTGGGTCAGCCCGACGAGCCCGATTACGATGCCATCCCTCGCAAGGCCAAGGAATACGGCGCCACCTTGGCTCGCTTGGTGGATTGCCGTCAGCAACTGGTGGCCGAAGGGATTGCCGCTTTGCAGTGCAACGCTTTTCATATCACCACGGGCGGTGTCACCTACTTCAACACCACGCCTATTGGCCGCGCTGTAACCGGTACCATGCTGGTGGCCGCCATGAAAGAGGACGATGTTCATATCTGGGGCGATGGCAGCACCTACAAGGGCAACGACATTGAGCGTTTCTACCGCTACGGTTTGTTGACCAACCCCGAACTGAAGATTTATAAGCCTTGGCTGGACCAGACCTTTATTGATGAGCTGGGTGGCCGTGCCGAGATGTCCGAGTACATGCAGGAAAACGGTTTCGACTACAAGATGTCGGCCGAGAAAGCCTACTCCACCGATTCCAACATGCTGGGTGCCACGCATGAGGCCAAGGATCTGGAGTACCTGAATGCCGGCATCAATATCGTCAAACCCATTATGGGTGTCGCGTTCTGGCGTGACGATGTGGCCGTGCCTGCTGAACAAGTGCGTGTGCGCTTTGAGGAAGGTCAGCCTGTTGCTCTGAACGGTGTGGAATTCTCCGACCCTGTGGAACTGATGCTGGAAGCTAACCGCATCGGCGGCCGTCATGGTCTGGGCATGAGCGACCAGATCGAAAACCGCATCATCGAAGCCAAGAGCCGTGGCATTTACGAAGCCCCCGGCATGGCTTTGCTGCACATTGCTTACGAGCGTCTGGTAACGGGTATTCACAACGAAGACACCATTGAACAGTACCGCATCAACGGTCTGCGTTTGGGTCGTCTGCTGTACCAAGGCCGTTGGTTCGACCCACAAGCCATCATGCTGCGTGAAACCGCCCAGCGCTGGGTGGCTCGTGCGGTGACTGGCGAAGTGACGCTGGAACTGCGCCGCGGTAATGACTACTCTATCTTGGATACCGTCTCGCCTAACCTGACCTACAAGGCCGAGCGTCTGAGCATGGAAAAAGTGGATAGCATGTTCTCGCCACGCGACCGTATCGGTCAGTTGACCATGCGCAATCTGGACATCGTGGACACACGCGACAAGCTGTTCACCTACACACAAGCTGGCCTGTTGGCTCCTGCGGCCGGTTCGGCTGTGCCTCAGCTGAAAGACAGCAAGAAGTAAGACCTGCCTTGCAGATCGGGGTGTCTCTGAACGGAGCGCCCTGGTTTGAGGCAGCGCCAACAAAATACCCCAATCCCTGTTGGATCAGGCATTGGGGTATTTTTGTGCATGCGGCGAGTCCCGGTGTGTCTGGTAACGATCCTGTTTAAGCGTTTCAGCGTTTGCTGATCGCGCCGGGCCAATGGGTTGCATCTATCTATCCTCAACCGGGGTTGAGGGGGGCAGCAAGGCCGCGCTACCCAGAGAAAGTGCTGCGCAGCGAATCAGTCGATGAGTTTGCCACTGGGTTCATGGAAGGCGAAGGGGCCGTCGAACTGGCCCACCGTAGCGGTGTGAGTGACAATCTGCCCGTGGCTATCGAGGGCGTGGACGGCATAGCCCGGCGGCTCCAGCGTCCAGGCAGAGGCGGCATCATCAGCCAGGTCCAGACACACCTGGTGCGCGACTGAAGGGGCCGTGCTGGCTATTGTTCCACCAAAACGGATCTGGATACTACGATGCAAATGCCCGCTGATGACCCGTTCGACCTGCGTGTGCTGACGAACGATCGCTTCCAGTTGCGCAGCGCCCTGCAGCAGGCCAATCCTGTCCATATGACCGATCAGGGTGTTGAACGGCGGGTGGTGCAGGGCAATGACAGTGGGACGTGTAGCGTGCTTTGCCAGTTCAGCAGCCAGCCAATCCAGTTGCGCCTGATCCAGGCTGCCTGCGCTGGCTCCCGCGACGGCACTGTCCAGCGCCAGCAGTCTGAGCCCTCCAATATCGACGCCGTAGCAAACCGGCCCGGTTTTGCCCAAATACGTATGGTCGGGGAAGCTTTCCCGTAGTTGCTGCCGGTCATCATGATTGCCTGGCAGCAGGTAGACGGGAATCGAGTCCAGCGGCGCGAGCAATCTGCGCAGTTGCGCATATTCCCGGGCTCGCCCAAAGTCAGTCAGATCGCCTGTCAGCACGATGGCATCCGGTCTTTGAGGCAGCGCCAGAGCATGGTCGATGGCAGCCTGCAAATAGGGGGCGGTATTGAGTCGTCCGTAGGCCAGTCGGCCTTCCTCCCGTATATGCGGGTCGGTCATTTGAATCAGTAGGGTGTTGAGCATCGGTATCAGGTCGCGCTGTGCGCTCCGTGTTGTTATCAGGTGGGGGCCCAAGGGAACCAGGCCTGGGCTGACCGGAAGGTGTGACTGCCTCAGGACATCGGCACCGAGCCAGGTATCAGCGAGTCCGGGTTGAGCTGAATACCCACTGTGCTGCCGAGCACGGCGGCATGGTCACGATCTACCTCGGCAATCAGGGGAGCTTGTCCGGCGACCTCCAGGGTCAACTGGACCCGCCCGCCCATAAAACTGCGTTGCTGAACACGGGCCCGTGCCCAGCCAGCCGGTGCCTCCATGCACACACGGATGTCCTCTGGGCGTAATAGTAATTCCTGTGACCCGCGTAAAGCCTCGGGGCAGGGCAGGCGCAGGTCTGCCAGCCGCACATCGTTATGAAACAGGCTTTGTGCGTTACGTTGCAGGACGTTGACGCGCCCCAGGAAAGTGGCGACAAACGGATGGGCGGGATGCCGGTACAGGCTTTCTCCGTCGCCAATCTGAATAATGCGGCCTTCGTGCATGACGGCCAGCCGGTCAGCAATGGCAAAGGCTTCCTGTTGATCGTGGGTGACGTGAACGGCGGTAATGCGCAGGCGTCGCAGCAGCTCGGCCAGTTCATCGCGCAACGAGACTTTCAGCTTGGCATCCAGGGCAGCCAAGGGCTCGTCCAGGAGCAGGACACGGGGTTGATTGGCGATGGCGCGGGCGATCGCAACCCGTTGTCGCTGTCCACCGGACAGGGCAGAAGGCAGGCGTTTTTCCAGACCATTCAGGCGCATCAGATCGACCAGTTCGCCTACCCGTTGCTGGCGCTCCGCTAGGGCCATGCCTTTGATTTTCGGGCCATAGCCGATGTTTGCCTCAACCGTCATGGCCGGAAACAGGGCGTAATGTTGAAACACCATGCCGACTTCGCGTTTTTCAATCGGCAGATGGGTAACGTCCTGTCCGTCGAACAGGATGCGGCTACCGGCATCGGGCATTTCCAGACCGGCGATCAGCCGCAGCAAGGTGGTCTTGCCGCAGCCCGAGGGGCCCAGCAGCGCCATGACTTCACCCGGGGCGATATCCAGGGTGCTGGGGTGCAAACCCCGTGTGCCATCCGCATAGGTTTTGGCGCATTGTTCAATGCGCACGGGTACGTGTTTAGTTTCCATATTGTTTCTCCAGCAAGCGCGCCAGGGCTTGCAGTGCCCAGAGCACGGGCAAGATGACAAGCATAAAAATCAGCGTATAGGCCGAACCCACTTCGATGCGCATGGAGGCGTAGCTGTCGGCCAAGCCCACTGGCAAGGTACGTGTCAGGGGGGTGTGGAGCATCCAGGTCAGGTTGAACTCCCCCAGCGACAGGGTGAAAACCATCAGGCTGCCGGCGACAACGGCGGGCAAGATGGCGGGAAGTAAAATCCCGAAAAAGATTTGAGTGAAACTGGCCCCCAGGGATCGGGCTGCTTCCTCCAGATCAACCAGGCTGCGTTTTTGCAGGGCGGCGGTGGTGGTGCGCACCATAAACGGCAGGGTAAATACAATGTGACCGACCAGAATGAACCAGAAACTCTGGCGAAAGCCTTGCAGTGAACCGTAAGCCAGCAGCAGGGCAAGGGCGGAGGCCATGCCGGGCACGGCCACGGGCAAGGTCAGCAGCTCCTCGAAACTGCGAGCCAGGCGGGAGCGGCTACGGGCCAGTGCATAGGCGCAAGGCAGTCCCAGTACGATGGCCGCCAGGACACAGAGCAGGGCCAGTTGCAGCGATAGCCAGACCGTACCGCCGTAGTTTGCCCAGACTTGTTCGAGCCATTTCAGCGTCAGGCCGCTTTTCAGACCGATGCGGTAGTTGTTGACCAGTCCTGCCATGACCGAAACCAGGATGGGGCCCAGCAGGAACAGGATGGTCAGGCCGGTAAGCGCCAGGAGCAGGGGAGCGGGCCGCTGAGAATGGGATAGCATTTTTGTGCTCATGACGTCCTCACACCACCACCGCGGGGTCGCGCACCACGCGCCGGGCCAGCCACAAGGTAAACCATGTCAGCAGCCCCAACGATATGGACAAGCTGGCAGCCAAGGTGAAATTCGCATAGTTGGTAAATTCGTTGTAGATCGTGATGGGCAAGACTTCGTAGCGGCTGGACAAGGTGAAGGCCGTCCCGAAGGCACCCATGGAAGTGGCAAATACGATGGCGCCGCAGGACAGCGACGTTGGCGCCAGCTCCGGTATCCAGACGTCCCGGGCAATATCCCAGCGTGTGGCACCACAGGAGCGGGCGGCTTCCTCCAGATTGCGGTCTATGGATTGGGCCGCGGCGGTGTAGGTGGCAATGACGCGAGGCAGGGAAAAGTACAGATAAGCCAGAAACAGACCCAGCAGGCTATAGGCAAACGTGATCCGCCCCAACCCCAGATCCTGGGTGATCTGGGCCAGCAGCCCCTGGCGACCACCCAGCAAGATGATGAAAAAACCCACGATGACGCCGGGAAAAGAGAGGGGAAGCGTCATCAAGGCGAGCAGCAGGCGTTTGGCAGGCACGCGGTGGCGGGCCATCACGATGCCAACGATGGCGCCGAGCACCAAGGTGGCCAGGGTTACCAGAGCGGACAGGAGCAGCGTTTGCAGCAGGGCCTGCAAGTACCGTCCCGATGTCAACACGACCCAGTAGGTGTCTATGCCTTCCTGAGCGGGCAATGCCAGAAGTTGTATCGCCGGCAACAGCCAGAACGCGGCAAAAAAAGCGACGGCAGGTGCCGAGCACAGGGGCAGCAGGTAGGTGGCTTGCATACGCTAACTCCGTCTGGACCGCTTAGCGGACCTCAGCCAGGTAACGCTCAGCAAAAGGCTTCTGACCTTGTGCCATGCGTGCGTAGTTAACGGCCTTGGCGCGCGCGTAGTCGCTGTCAGGCAGGAAGCGTGACTGTGCCTGCTCGCTGATGGCACTGCTGCGAATCGGGCGCAGGAAGGCATTGGCCCAGATAGCCTGGCCTTGCTCGGAGAGCACGAAATCCAGTACTTTGCGTCCCTGTTCGGCATGTGGGGCGTTCTTGACCAGCGACATGACGTACGGCACCACAATCGTGCCTTCCTGGGGAATGACGAATGCTACATCTTCCCCGTCTTTATATTGGGCGCGGTAGGCGCTGAAATCATAGTCCAGCAAGATGGGGATCTCGCCGGAAATCAGGCGAGCATAAGCGGTTTGTTTGGGGACGATGGGATTGTTCTGTTGCAGGGCCTTGAACCAGTTGATGGCGGGGTCAAAGTTGTCCATATTGCCGCCCAGGGCCTCGTTGATCGCAACGGCGCCGACATAGCCCACGAAGGCAGAGGAAGGGTCCAGATAGCCCACCAGACCTTTGTATTCTGGCTTGAGCAGATCGTTCCAGGACGTGGGCACCGGTACATCGCCCAAGGCCGATTTATTGACCATGATGCCCATGGTGCCCGAATGAATCGCGAACCAATGCCCTTGCGGATCTTTCAATCCTTCCGGAATCTGTTCCCAGCCTTCGGGTTTATAGGCTTGGGTCACGCCGTCTTTCTGGGCCTGGATGGCAAAGGTGATGCCCAGATACGTGACGTCAGCGACCGGATTGGCGGATTCGGCCAGTAGTTGAGCCAGTGACTGGCCGGAGTTCTTGTTATCGGGCGGCACGGTAATGCCGGTATGTTGCTTGATGGCTTCGATCTGGCTGGCCCAATCGGCCCATTCAGGGGGACAGTTGTAGCAAATGGCGGTCTGCGCGGCGACTGCGCTTCCCATCGTCATCAGGGCCAGGGGCAGTGCCACGCGGCAAGCCAATGTGCTCAGCATATGTTTCATGGTTGATCACTCCAGTTAGTAAGTGGTGTCAGGAAAAAGCCGGGAATGGCTTGAACGCAGGGGTGGTGGGAAAGAGTCTCACAGAGGAAAGGGGCCTCATCCTGTATGGGCCCTTGGTGAGCAAGGGGCAGGGGCGCAGGACTCGCCCCGGTCGAAGGTGTAGGGCAGCAGAACCGAGGCCTGCGCGGAAACTGTTTTTTGCTGGGCCACTGCCTCCAGCAGCAGGCCGATGCATTGGCGACCAATTTCTTCATTGGGCTGTGCGATGGTGGCCGGACGCGGAAACAGTTCAGCCCCTAGCGCAATGCCATCAAAGCCGATCACGCTGATATCGTTGGGAACCTGCAGGCCAATCTGTTGCGCTGTGCGCAGACAGCGAATGGCAATCAGATCATTGGAGCCAATCAAGGCCGTGGGACGTTCGGGCTGGCGCAAAAGTCGGGCGACGCTGGCAAGATGCACACCGTCAGAATGTGGCGTTTGCTCCTCTTCGCCCTGATCCATGAACGGCACTTCCAGCAGTGGCATGGGCGCCAGACCCGCCTTGTCCATTCCTTTTAGATAGCCATGGCTGCGTTGCTGGGCGCGATCAGACACGTGCAGATGACCGCTTACCATGGCAATGCGGCGATGGCCCAGTGTGGCCAGATGGCGGATCAATTCAATCATGGCCTGCTCGCCGTTGACGGTGACGCAAGGATGCTCGGGGTGCTGGTTGTAAGCCAGTACGTAGGGACAGCGAGTCTTGCCCAGTCGCACTAAAGCAGGGGAATGAGCCGGGTTGGAGACCACCAGCACAATGCCTTCCACATTGCTGGCCAGGAGCAAGGCGACTGCCTGGGATTCACGTTCAAGGTGGTAGTCGGTAAAGAAGGGCAAGATGGCATAGCCGCCGCGGGCTGCCGTATCGGCGATGCCTTTCAAACACTCGGCAAAAACGGGGTTGAGCAAGGTAGGCAAGACGACGCCGATGACCCGACTGCGTTGGCTGCGCAGACTGCGTGCCGAGGCATTGGGCTCATACCCCAGCGCGTCGATCGCGGCTTGCACGCGAAGGCGGGTCTTTTCGCCCACCTTTTCTGGCTCATTGAGCACGCGCGATACCGTGGCAACCGATACCTGGGCTGCTCTGGCGACATCCAGTATTCCTACATTGGCCATGACACCCAGCCGTCAAAATGAAAACGATTACATTTGAGCAAAGGCATATGTCAGGCAAATGACGAACTGTGTTTTTGTTTGCAGCAGACATCCCCTTGATGCCACTTATACGAGCCTGATCGCAAACAGATCCTGGTCTTGATACGGCCAGTTCTACAGTGAGTTCTCTTGAACAACAGGCCTGCGCGGTCAGGCATTCACGTCATGAAACCCATTCTTGTTTTGCAGCACGAGGCCACGCAAGGGCCGGGAGTGCTGCTGGATCATCTGGAGAGCCATGGTCTTCCCCATCACTTGTGCATGTCGCCGCTGGAGGGCGGGGCGCCGGTATCCGCTCGTGATTACAGCGGGGTGGTCGTGCTGGGCAGTGATCGCAGTGTTCATGATTGTTTGCCCTGGATAGAGCAGGAGCACGAACTATTGCAGGACGCGGTTCGGCGCCATGTTCCGGTTCTGGGCCATTGCTTTGGGGCGCAACTGCTGGCTCGTTGCCTTGGGGCTCAAGTGCAACGCAACCCATATCCGAGCATAGGTTGGGGCCAGGTTTGGAGCAGCCCTTACGCGCAGCGTGTCATGGGCCTGCCCAAGCGTGCCATGCTGTTTAACTGGCATTACGACACCTTCCAGATTCCCTCGGGGGCCAGCCGGACTTTATACGGTCCTCATTGCTTGAATAAAGGTTTCTGCCTGGGTCCGCATTGGGCCTTTCAAGGCCATCTGGAAGTGACCGCCGATAGCATCCGACAGTGGTGCGACCACGGCCGCCACGAGCTGGAGCAGGTGTACGGTCCTGCGGCTCAGGATGCACAACATATCTTGTGGGGCCTGGATCAGCATTTAAGCCCCTTGCACCTTATTGCCAGACAGGCCTATCAACGCTGGACAGACCAGTTGATGGAGCGTGCCGGCCTCGCCCTGGTCCAAATCCATATGCCGTCTTTATACGTGGGCCAGTAAACACTGCTCTGAATTTATGCCGTCACTCTTAGACTGTCTCTGTCTGCTGCAAGTCAGCATTGATCGGGAGTTCAGGATGACAGCGTCCTTTTTTACGGTTCTGGCAGCAGGGGTATCGCTGGGGCTGTTTATCTATTTGTTCTATGCCTTGCTCAAGGCCGAAAACTTCTAAGTTCAGGCTGGCAAGTGTTCATTGTTTGGAACAGGTGTGCATATGAGTGATTTTTTATTCTTAGCGGTGCTGTTCGCATTCTTTGCGATGGCGACCGGATTTGTGCTCGGTCTTGAAAAACTGTAAGAGGGGCTGTCATGCTGGACGATTTGATGCAGTTCCTGGTGGTTCTGGCCGTCTCTACGGTCTTGTTAGTGGTGGTGGGCAAGTGGATTGCCCATTTTTTCTGTAGCCCGAAGCACAGTTTGATTGAGCGTGGCACGTATCGGCTGTTGGGGGTGAACCCGGACGAGAAGATGTCCTGGAAGCGATATGCGCTGGCGCTGTTGTTAAGCAATGCCGCCATGTTGCTTTTGGGATATGTTCTTTTGCGGGTGCAGGGCGGGATACCGGGAGACAGCCTGCAGCGTGTGGCCCAGTCTCCTGACCTGGCTTTTAATACGGCCATCTCCTTTACGACCAATACCAACTGGCAGGCGTATTCGGGGGAGTCCAGTCTGTCCAATTTTTCCCAGATGGCGGCCATCACCTTTCTGATGATGATCAGTGCCACAACAGGTCTGGCGGCGGCAGGCGGTTTCATCCGTGGTTTAAGCCGGAAAAGTTCGGCTGATATTGGCAACTACTGGGTGGACTTCACTCGTTCTTTGTATCGCCTGCTCTTGCCGTGCAGCTTCTTGCTGGCCTTGCTTTATATCTGGCAGGGTATGCCGCAGACACTGGCGTCTGATGTCGTGGTCAACACGCTGGAAGGGCTTAAGCAGCAGATTATTCTGGGGCCAGTGGCCAGCCTTGAAAGCATCAAGCATGTGGGAACCAATGGGGGCGGTTTTTTTGGCATGAATGCGGCCCATCCTTTTGAAAATCCCACCCCGCTGACCAATACCATTCACATGCTCAGCATGTTGCTGGTTCCCTCGTCCCTGACCTATGCCTTTGGCACCATGCTGAGCCGCCGTCGCCAGGGTTGGGCATTTTTTGCCGCTTTTCTGGTGATGTTCGTGGGCTTTCTGGCCCTGATTTACAGCGCTGAACAAGCCGGTAATCCCTTGCTGACTCCTTTAGGGGTGGACCAGACTCAAAGCAGCACGCAGGGTGGAGGCAACCTGGAGGGTAAGGAGCTGCGTTTCGGGGTGGCGCAAAGCAGTCTGTTTGCCACAGTGACCACGGCCGCGACCACTGGCTCGGTCGATGCCATGCATTCGTCGCTGACTCCTTTGGGTGGTCTGGTGCCGATTGCCCAAATGATGCTGAACAATGTGTTTGGCGGGATCGGGGTGGGCTTTATCAGTCTGGTCAGCTACGCCATTTTGACGGTCTTTCTGGTGGGGATGATGATAGGGCGCAGCCCCGAGTTTCTGGGCAAGAAGATTGAGGCGCGGGAGATGAAGTACGTGATGCTGGCCATGTTGGCGCATGCCTTCAGCATCCTGGGCTTTACCGCTTTGGCCAGCCTGCAGCCCTCGACCCTGGACAGTCTGTCCAATATGGGCCCGCATGGCTTTAGCGAGGTGCTCTACGCCTACACCTCGGGCACGGCCAATAACGGTTCAGCCTTCGCAGGCTTTAATGCGAACACTCCTTTCTTCAATACGACGATAGGGCTGGCGATGCTGGTTGGGCGGTATCTGACCTTGCTGCCCTTGCTGGCTTTGGCCGGTGTGCTGGCCGCCAAGAAAGCGGTTCCTGCGGGTCCAGGCACCTTGTCGACGGCTACCCCCTTATTTACGGGTCTGTTGATTTTTGTGGTTCTGGTGGTGGGCGGGTTGACGTTCCTGCCTGCATTGGCGCTGGGCCCGATTGTGGAGCACCTGTTGATGCTCGATGGCATTACTTTTTGAGGATTGACCGTCATGTCTACCCATCACTTTTTGGTTTCGACACTGGCTGCCCCGACGATGAGAAGCTTGTTGCGGCCGGTATTGGTGTCTGCTGTGTTTTTTATGCTGTTGACGGGCATTGCCTACCCCTTGGCCACGACCTTTATCGGCACCGCCCTGTTCCCGGTTCAGGCAAAGGGCAGCCTGATTCAACGTGATGGCCAGGTCGTAGGCTCCCGCCAGATTGGCCAGTACTTCAGCCAGCCCGCGTATTTTCACGGCCGCCCCAGCGCGACTGTGGGAGTGGACCCGGCAGATCCTTCCCAAAGTATTGCCCAACCCTATAACGCCGCGGCCAGCGGGGCTGGCAATCAGGGCGTGTTAAGCAGCAGTTTGCTGGATGCTGTGGCGGAGCGCAGCAAGGCCTATCGCCTGATGAACGGTTTGGCAGAGGATGCACCCGTGCCGGTGGATGCCGTGACGGCGTCGGCATCGGGGCTGGACCCCCATATCTCGGTAGCCAATGCCCGTTTGCAGGCCGCTCGTATTGCCAGGATGCGGGACATGCCGCTGGCTCAGGTCCAGGTCTTGATCGATCGCTACACCCAGGCCCGTCAATGGGGAGTGCTGGGCGAGCCGCGTGTGCAGGTCTTGGAGCTTAATCTGGCACTGGACAGGGTCAAGCCTGTTCAGCCCGCCGTGCGTTAGGAACAGGTGTCATTATGTCTATTACTGATCTGAAAGCCATGCAAGAGGCGGGTCATTCATCGTCATTGCGCGCCATACCGTGGGGAACGGTGTGCAAGGAAGCCTTCAAAAAACTCTCGCCCCGGGCGCAATTCAAAAACCCGGTGATGTGCGTGGTGTATCTGGGCAGCATTGTGACCAGCTTGCTGGGCACGCAGGCTCTGCTGGGCCAGGGTGAGGCTCCGGCCGGATTCATCTGGTCGGTGTCGGCCTGGTTGTGGTTTACGGTCCTGTTTGCCAATGCGGCCGAGGCCGTAGCGGAAGGGCGGGGCAAGGCGCAAGCCGATGCATTGCGTTCCACCCGCAAGCGGGTCATGGCCAGGGTATTGAAAGAACCCGCGCGCGATAGCCGTGCCTGGTCGGTCCCCAGCGACGAGCTGCTGCCGGGCGCTTACGTGTTGGTTGAGGCAGGCGAGATTATCCCCGCCGATGGGGAGATTTTGCAGGGTGCCGCCTCGGTGGACGAGTCTGCCATCACAGGTGAGTCGGCGCCGGTGATCCGTGAGTCCGGGGGAGACTTCTGTTCCGTCACGGGCGGTACCCGGGTGCTGTCAGACTGGATCGTGATGCGGGTGACCGCCAAACCGGGTGAGGCCTTTCTGGATCGCATGATAGCAATGGTGGAGGGGGCCAGGCGTGGCAAAACCCCCAACGAGATTGCTTTGACGATTTTACTGGTGGCCTTGACGCTGATCTTCTTGCTGGTGTGCGTCACCTTGTTGCCTTTTTCCAGCTTTGCGACGGTGCTGACCGGACAAGGTTCACCTGTCACGATGACAGCCCTGATTGCTTTGTTGGTGTGCCTGATTCCCACCACCATCGGCGCCTTGCTGTCGGCAGTGGGGGTTGCTGGCATGAGCCGCATGATGCAAGCCAATGTGCTGGCGAGTTCTGGCCGCGCTATCGAGGCAGCCGGGGATGTGGATGTTTTGCTGCTGGACAAGACCGGCACGATCACGCTGGGCAACCGGGAAGCCTGGGCGTTTCTGCCCGCGCCGCAGGTGTCTGAGCAGGCTCTGGCCGATGCCGCCCAATTGGCCTCGCTGGCGGACGAGACTCCCGAGGGGCGCTCCATTGTGGTCTTGGCCAAGCAACTGTTTCATTTGCGAGGCCGTGAGCTGCATAGCGCGCGAACCATTGCCTTTAGCGCCCATACCCGCATGAGTGGAATTGATATTGACGGTCGTCAGATCCGAAAAGGCGCGGCGAGCACGATGCGCGCTCACATTGAATCGTTGGGAGGTATTTTTCCGCCTGAACTGGATGGTCTGGTCAATGAGCTGGCGCGACGGGGCAGCACGCCGCTGGTGGTGACCGAAGGCAATAAAGCGCTGGGCGTGGTGGAGCTGAAAGACATCGTCAAAGGCGGGATCAAGGAGCGGTTTGCTGAGCTGCGGGCTATGGGGATCAAGACCATCATGATTACCGGGGACAACCCGTTGACGGCCGCAGCCATCGCGGCCGAGGCCGGGGTGGATGACTATCTGGCCGAAGCCACGCCGGAGGACAAGCTGCAGTTGATCCGGCGTTATCAGGATGAAGGGCGACTGGTTGCCATGACGGGTGACGGGACCAATGATGCTCCTGCGCTGGCCCAGGCTGATGTGGCTGTGGCGATGAACAGTGGCACGCAGGCGGCCAAAGAGGCGGGCAATATGGTCGATCTGGACAGCAATCCCACCAAGCTGTTGCGAGTGGTGGAAGTGGGCAAACAGATGATTATGACCCGCGGCGCCTTGACGACTTTCAGTATCGCAAATGATCTGGCCAAGTACTTTGCGATTATTCCCGCGGCTTTTGTAGTCACTTATCCCGCTCTGGGTGCCTTGAATGTGATGCAGTTGCACAGCCCGGCCACTGCCATTCTGTCTGCAGTCATTTTCAATGCCCTGATTATCATCGCTCTGATTCCCTTGGCCTTGCGGGGGGTGAAATACCGTGCCGAACCGGCCAGCCGTTTACTCAAGCGAAACCTCTTGATTTACGGCCTGGGCGGGCTGATCGCTCCGTTTGTCGGCATCAAGTTGATTGATCTGCTGCTGACGCCGTTTTTTGGATAAGAGCGTAAGATCATTACCAGTTTTCTGCAGGGAGTACACAGACCCATGTCGCTTGAAGATAGGCCGGACCCGGATGAGCTGTTGCAGGTGGTTGGCGAGGACCCGCACCAGCCTCGCCGGGGGCAGCTCAAGATCTTCTTTGGAGCGTGCGCCGGTGTGGGGAAAACCTACGCCATGCTCAAGGAAGCGCATCAGCGTCAGTCCGAGGGAGTGTCCGTTGCGATTGGTATTGTGGAGACGCATGGCCGTCAGGAAACACAGACGTTGCTGCAGGGGCTGCCCGTACTGGCGCGCAAGGAGTATCAGCGTCAGGGACGGGTGGTCACCGAGTTTGATCTGGATGCGGCCCTTGTGTCGGGGTATCAGTTGCTGCTGGTCGATGAGCTGGCCCATTCCAATCTTGAGGGTAGCCGTCATGCCAAACGCTGGCAGGATGTGGAAGAGCTGCTGGATGCGGGAATCGATGTGTATACCGCGTTGAATGTGCAACATCTGGACAGCCTGAATGAGGTGGTGGGGGGCATTGTCGGGGTGCGGGTTCGGGAGACCGTTCCAGACCGGATATTTGATCGTGCGGCCGATGTGCTGCTGGTGGATCTGCCCCCGGATGATCTGTTGGCTCGCTTGAATGCCGGCAAAGTGTATCTGGCGGACTCGGTGGCCCAGGCGCGTCAACACTTCTTTCGTCGGGGCAATCTGATTGCCTTGCGTGAACTGGCCTTGCGTCGCGTGGCGGACCGGGTCAATGCCGATGTGCATGTCTACCGAATCTCCCATGCCATACGAACCGTCTGGCCTACTCGTGAACTGTTAATGGTGTGCGTCAGTGCGGACAGTGCCCAGGAAGCGCTGATTCGGGAGGGGGCGCGGCTGGCCCAGCAATGGCAAACGCCCTGGATCGTGCTGCATGTGGACACGCCATCGGAAAGCGGTCAGATCAAGGCGCAGGAAGCGCTGGTGCGCCTGGCGGCCAGTGCGCAGCATGCCGGCGCTGAGTTTGCCAATATTGCCGGTCAGGATGTGGCTCATACCGTCCTGGCCTACGCACGGCAACGCAATGCCACCAAGTTGATTCTGGGTAACTCCTCGGCACGTTCGCGCTGGCCCTGGCGGCCTGCCTTGTCGGAGCGGCTGGCGCGTAGCAACCCCGAGATTGGCCTGCTGCTCGTGCGTGTGGATACGGTTCAGCGACCTATCCGCCCCCTTGAGCTGCTGGAGACCCCCATGGCGCAGGGCAAAGCCCTGTCGATTGCCTCCATCATCTGTGTGGTGACGACCTTGCTGGCGGAGCAGTTGTTGCCGTTTTTTGAACTCTCCAATGTGATCATGCTGTTTTTGATCACGGTGGTCTTTACCGCCTTGCGCTTGGGACGGTTGGCCGGTGTGTGGGCCTCGCTGTTGTCGGTGGCCTTCTTTGATTTTTTCTTTGTGGAACCCCGCTATTCGTTTTCGGTTACGGATACCCAGTATGTCTTCACGTTTGGTGTGATGTTGGTGGTGGCCTTGATTATTGGTCAGCTGGCAGCCCGTTTGCAGGCCGAGGCACGAGCGGCGCGCGATGGCGAGCGCCGGGCGGCCGCGTTGACGCGTGTCAGTCGGGATCTGGCCGGGGCGCTGGCATTGGAGCAGGTGCTGGCCGTGTGCCGCGATACCCTGGAGCCTTTGTTTGAGATGCCGATGGTGCTGGTTGTGCCGGATCAGCATAATCAGCTGGTCGCAACTCGCCATACGAGCTTTGTGGAGCTTTCAGTCGCGCAATGGGTGTTCGACCACATGGAAGCGGCGGGCAAGGGAACTGAAACCCTGAATGGGGCCAGTGCCTTGTACTTGCCCTTGAAAGGCCCGATGGCCCCGCGTGGTGTGCTGGTGGTACAGTCTGGCGCGGCAGCTTCGTTACGAACACCCGATGGGCGGCGCTTGCTGGATGCGTGCTGCTTTATATTGGCGCAAGCTCTTGAACGCATTCACTATGTGGCCATCGCCCAAGACACGGTGCTGCGCATGGAGGGGGAGAAAATGCGCAATACCTTGCTGTCGGCCGTCTCGCATGATTTACGTACGCCCTTGACTGTGATCCGGGGTCTGGCTGAAACCCTGGAGCAACCCAAGGGCCTGGGTGAAACAGAACAGCGCGATATTGCGAGGGCCATACGTGTGGAGTCTGATGAGTTGCGTCGTCAGGTGTCCAACTTGCTGGACCTGGCCCGTATGCAAAATGAAGGAGTCAAACTGCACAAGGAGTGGCATGCCTTGGGCGATATTGTGGGGATTGCGCTTGCCCGTTGCGCGGCCGCCTTGCAGCCTCGTCAGGTCGTGACCGAGTTCGCTGCGGACCTGCCGTTAGTCGAAGTCGATGGTGTCATGTTGGAGAGGGTGGTGACGAATCTGCTGGATAATGCCGCCAAGTACACGCCCGATACCAGCACGATCTGGCTGAGGGGGGTGTGGGCGGGTCAGTCCATGTATTTGCTGATCAGCGATGATGGTCCCGGTTTGCCACCAGGGGATCCCGAGCGATTGTTTGATACTTTCACACGGGGACAGAAAGAATCCTCCGTGGCGGGGGTGGGCTTGGGGCTGGGACTGTGTCGAACGATTATTGCTGCACATGGTGGTACGATCAGCGCCAGGCCGCGCTTGCCGCAGGGGGTGGTCTTTGAGATTCGCCTGCCCTGGAAAGCGGCCCCCCGTATGGAGAGTGACGAGCTACCGACATGAACAAAGCCCAGATACTGATCGTGGAGGATGAATCCAATATCCGTCGTTTCGTACGGATTGCCCTGGAGCAGGAGGGCATGGCCGTGATCGAAGCCAGCACCTTGGCGCAAGCGCGTATGGACGCGGCAACCCGTCGTCCCGACTTGATGATTGTGGATTTGGGTCTGCCAGACGGAGACGGCAAGGACTTGATTCGCGATCTGCGCGGCTGGGTCTATTCTCCGATTCTGGTCCTGTCTGCCCGGGATCGAGAAGAAGAGAAGGTGGCGGCCCTGAATGCCGGCGCGGATGACTATCTGGCCAAACCCTTTGGCGTGCCGGAGCTGTTGGCCCGTATACGCGCTTTGTTGCGGCGCTCCCAATTGGTGCCAAACGTGCAGGTAGCCTCCTCGCGGGTCCGCTTTGGAGGGGTGCAGGTCGATCTGGCGTCTCATGAGGTGACGCGGGATGGGCAGGCCGTGCATTTGACGCCTATTGAGTTTCGTCTCCTGACGGCCCTGATTCGGGGGCATGGCAAGGTATTGACGCATCAACATTTGTTGCACGAAACCTGGGGGCCTGCTTACTCAGACCGGCCGCATTATCTGCGGGTGTACATGATGCAGTTGCGTCAAAAGCTGGAGCAGGATGCCGCACAGCCCAAGCATCTGCTGACGGAACTGCAGGTAGGGTATCGCTTGGCGGGTCTGGAAGTTCAGGCGTAAAAAGAAAAAGGGGATACAACGTATCCCCTTTTACATTGTTGAGCCGTTGGCGTGGCTCTGTGGTGTTCAGGCTTGCTGGCGTCCCAGAATCAGGAACTCCATCAATGCTTTCTGAACATGCAGGCGGTTTTCAGCTTCATCCCAGACCACACTTTGTGGGCCGTCGATGACTTCGCCGGTGACTTCCTCGCCGCGATGAGCGGGCAGGCAATGCATAAAGAGGGCGCTCGGGTCCGCCACATCCATCATCTCCTGATCCACACACCAGTCTGCAAAGGCTTTGCGACGCTCTTCGTTTTCGTCTTCGTAACCCATGCTGGTCCACACGTCCGTGGTAACCAGGTGCGCGCCCTTGCAGGCTTCCAAGGGATCGTCGAATTCGCGCAGAATGCTGGAGTCCGGGTTGCCGGTGCGATCCGACTCCAGGTGGTAGCCGTTAGGGGCCGACACATGCAGCGTGAAGCCCAGAATTTCTGCCGCTTGCAGCCAGGTATACGCCATATTGTTGGCGTCTCCGATCCAGGCCACGGTCTTGCCCTTGATATCGCCGCGATGCTCGATAAAGGTAAAGATGTCGGCCAGAATCTGGCAAGGGTGAAACTCGTTAGTCAGTCCATTGATGACCGGCACTCGCGAGTGGGAGGCAAAGCGTTCCAGGCGGGTCTGCTCGAAGGTGCGGATCATGACGATATCGACCATGCGCGAAACCACGCGTGCGGTATCTTCAATGGGTTCGGAGCGGCCCAGCTGCGAGTCAGTGGTGGTCAAATGAATGACCGAGCCGCCCAGTTGATACATGCCGGCTTCAAACGAGACACGGGTACGGGTGCTGGCTTTTTCAAAAACCATCGCCAAGGTGCGGTCGTGCAATGTGTGGTGCGGCTGATAGCGTTTGAACTTGTCTTTGATCAGGCGTGCGCGTTCCAGCACATATAAAATTTCGTCGTGAGAAAAGTCGCGAAATTGCAGAAAGTGCCGAAGCGGTCCTGCTTGCACGATGGCATCCATAAGAAAATCCTGCGGATAAAGAAAGCCATCTTAACCTGTCCGGCTATTTAGAGCAAAGTCGGACCCTGACGGGGGCAGGACGGGGGTGGGCGTTTGGATAAAAAGGGCAGGGCAAAGTAATGCTTGGCAATAAATTGTCAAGTGGCTAATTTATTGAATCCCGGGCTTTGCGCGGCTGCGATCGGATACAATGCGGAGCGACAAAGGAAAAAGTGCAGCCGACCTGTACTGCACGGTGAGCGATTAATTGTTATGACAGAGCCAGTGAAGCAACTTGTAATCCATGGTGTGACCCGGCAGGATCAGCGTTTTCGTCCCAGCGACTGGGCAGAACGCTTGGCCGGTGTAATGTCCCAGTTTCGCCCGGCTGGGGCGATGGGTGGCCATTTGACCTACTCGCCCTATGTGGTGCCGCGGCTGATTGACGGCGTGCGCTGCGTGGTGGTGGATGCTCGTCTGCGAGAGCTCGAGCCTTTGGCCTGGAAATTCGTCTGTGGCTTTGCGCAAGACAATAATTTGAAAATCAGCGGTATCGATCCCGAGAATATGGACCCTGTTGAGTCCTGATCCTGATTTTGCGCAGTCTGCTCAGTCGCCCCCGTTAAACGGCAGGCGACTTGTTTTTTTATAGTGTCAGCGGCGTCAGTACCTTGCCCGTTTTCTGAAACTGCAAGATGTTTTCCAGTGTCAGCGAGAGCATGGCTTCGCGTGTTTCCCGGGTGGCGCTGGCGGTGTGCGGCGCCAGGACAACCTGGTTCAGATCGCGCAAGGCCGCAGGAACCTGGGGTTCCTTTTCGAAGACATCCAGCCCTGCCGCGCCCAGCCGTCCCTGTTGCAAGGCGGCAATCAATGCCGTTTCATCGACGACACTGCCTCGGGCAATATTGACCAGAATCCCGTGCGGGCCCAGGGCGTTCAGGACGTCGACATTGATCAGTCCCCGTGTTTCATCACCGCCCACGGCGGCGATCACCAGGAAATCTGCCCAATAGGCCAGTTCGATCAGGGACGGTTCATAGTGCCAGGGCACATCGTGGCGCGGACGGCGGTTGTGATAGCGCAGCTCCATATCAAAGCCGCCGGCTCGGCGGGCAATAGTCTGTCCAATGCGGCCTAGCCCCACAATACCCAGTTTCTTGCCGCTCACTCGCGTGCCCAGCCCGAAGCCATTTGGTCGGTCCCAGTGGCCAGCGCGCACATAGCGATCGGATTCAGTGACGCGGCGAGCCGCGTCCAGCAGCAAGGCCCAGGCCATATCGGCCACGCAGTCGTTCAGAACGTCGGGGGTGGTGCTGACTTGAATCCCGCGCTGCCTGGCCGCCTGGACGTCGATAGAGTCGTAGCCTACCCCTACACTGCAAATTGCTTGCAACGCAGGCAGGCGCTCCATCAAGGAAGCGGGGGTGGCGGTGACAGCGCTGGTTAACAATACCTGGACGCGTGCAATCTGCTCGTCAGAGAGCTGATTCAGGTCTTGAAGGGAGATGCGCTCGAAATGACGGTCGATATCGTCAAAATAGGGGTGCTGGGCCAAAGATGCCAGTTGCAGCACGATGGGACGTGTCATGGGGACTCGCTCATGAAAACGCAAATCCATAACTTAGCACGATTGGCCTGCACGTTCAGGCAATGGTTTTGTGGCTAATAAAAAAGGGGTGCTAAGCACCCCTTTTTTAACTGGTTTTTAGGCCAGGGCCGATTAAACCATTAAAAATCTTCAGCAATCAGGCCAGTGCCTTGATAGCAGCAGACAGGCGGCTCTTGTGGCGGGCAGCCTTGTTCTTGTGAATGATGTTCTTGTCGGCAACGCGATCAATGATGCTGGTCGCTTTGCGGAATACTTCGTTAGCAGCAGTTTTGTCGCCGGCTTCGATAGCCTGGCGAACGCGCTTGATAGCGGTACGCAGCATGGAACGGATGCTGGCGTTGTGTTTGTTGCGAGCCACTGCTTGGCGGGCGCGCTTGCGTGCTTGTGCGGTATTAGCCATTTTTAATAAAGCCTAAGTTTTAAAGTTTAATCGGCAAAGACAAATATTCTAGGATACTAAGTGCGCTTTGTAAAGTAAGAGGGCCGAATGCCCACGATAAACAACATACCGAAATAGGAAATGCCGCTGGCAGCCAACACCCCACTCAGGGCCAGTACACGCAGCCAGGGGCTTGCCCCCAGACTGATCCAGTCGATGTGGCGGTCTGCCAGCACGAGGATCGCGGCCAAGGCGAGCAAGGCCGGAATGATTCTCAGGAAAAAACGCAACCAGTCGGGATGGGGCTGGTAAATGCCGCGTTTGCGCAGCATCACCAGTAAGGTCAGGGCGTTGACGGTGGCCCCCAGTCCGATGGACAGCGCCAGTCCCGCATGGGCGAAGGCAGGTACCAGCACAAGATTGAAGAGCTGGGTAATGATGAGAACGGCAATGGCGATACGGACGGGAGTGCGGATATCCTGGCGAGCGTAAAAGCCGGGTGCCAGGATTTTGATGGCCAGCAGGCCGACCAGACCGACTGAATACGCTCCCACCGCCAGGCGGGTCTGAGCGACGTCGGCAGCGGCAAAGGCCCCGTAGTGAAACAGGGTGGCCACCAGACCATCCGAGAGCAAGGCCATGCCCAGTGCAGCAGGCAGACCCAGCAACAGGACCAGGCGCAGGCCCCAGTCAAGCAGGGCGCTGTAGTTCTTGTCATCCTGACCGGCATGGGCGGCAGACAGCTTGGGCAACAGGACGGTACCCAGCGCCACCCCGAGCAGTGCGGTGGGAAACTCCATCAGGCGATCGGCAAAGGATAGCCAGGTGACGCTGCCCGACTGCAGCCAGGTAGCAATATTGGTATTGATCAGCAAGGATATCTGCGCCACAGATACCCCCAGGATGGCGGGCAGCATCTGTTTGAGAATGCGTTGCACGATGGGGTCGCGGCGTGCTTCTCCCAGCCGTAGCGAAAATCGTGGCAGTAGTCCCAGGCGAGCCAGGGCGGCCCACTGCACCAGCAGTTGGGCCAGACCACCGGCCATCACCCCGATAGCCAGGGCATAAATGGGGGTTTCCATGTGTTGGGCCAGAAACAGACTGGCGCCAATCATGGACAGATTCAGCAAGATAGGCGTGAAGGCAGGAATCGCAAAGCGACTCCAGGTATTGAGTACGGCAGAAGCAAACGCCACCAGTGACATACAGATGATGTAGGGGAACATCAAGCGGGTCATGGTGATGGCGGCGCCAAATTCGGTGTGCCGCTCGGGCGAGGTCAAGCCACTGGCCATGGCGCTGACGACCCACGGTGCCGCCACTATACCGATGATGGTCACCAGCATTACGGCAAAGGTCAACAGCAGCGCAACGCGGTCCAGCAACTGCTGGACCTTGTCCTGCTCGTGCTCTTTACGTACCTGCCCCAGAATGGGAACGAAAGCCTGCGAAAACGCGCCTTCCGCAAACAAACGCCGCAGCAGGTTGGGAATGCGAAAGGCCACCCAGAACGCATCGGTAAGCGGGCCCGCCCCAAAGGCGCGGGCAATCAGAATATCGCGTGCCAGTCCGGTAATGCGCGAGAGCAGTGTCAGGCCACTAATCGTGGCCGCCGAGCGAAACAAACCCATTGGAGCCGATGCAGAAAGTTATTTTGGTGCCATACGAATGGCGCCATCCAGACGGATGGTCTCGCCATTGAGCATTTCATTATTGATGATGCTCTGCACCAGTTGGGAGAAATCTTCAGGGCGACCCAGACGTGATGGGAAAGGGATGCTGGCTGCCAGGGAGTCCTGAACTTCCTGGGGCATGGCAAACATCATGGGGGTGCCAAAGATGCCGGGAGCAATCGTCATGACACGAATACCGGTCTGGGCCAGATCGCGAGCCAGGGGTAGGGTCAAGCCCACGACGCCGGCTTTGGAGGCACCGTAAGCGGCTTGTCCGATCTGCCCGTCGTAGGCGGCAACCGAAGCCGTATTGATCAGCACGCCACGCTCGCCCGAGGCTTCGGGGGTATTGCTGCTCATGGCAGCGGCGGCTAGACGACACATATTGAAGGTGCCGACCAGGTTGATCATGACGGTTTTCTGAAACAGCTCCAGCGTGTGTGGGCCATTACGTCCTACGGTGCGCGAGGCAGGGGCCACGCCAGCACAGTTGACCAAACCGAACAGGGGGCGGGCACTGTCCTGGCAAGCCAGATCCACGACGGCCTGGGCGTCTTGCTCCGAGGTGACGTCACAATGCAGGTAATCTTGGCCCAGCTCTTGGGCCAGCGCCTGCCCGGCTTCATCCTGAATGTCGGCAATCACCACACGCGCACCGTGTTCCACCAGCATGCGCACAGTGCCTGCGCCCAGACCGGATGCGCCGCCCGTCACGATAAAAGTCTTGTTATTGATTTGCATGAGCTTGTCTCCCTTGAATAATGAACAACCGGCCCTGGGGGCCGGTTGAATATTGGCTTAGCTTGCCAGGGCGTCCAGGATACGCTGGCGAATCTCATCGACGCTGCCCACGCCGGAAATCTTGCGATAGGCCGGAGCGTGTGGGTCGCCGGTGGCTGACCATTGCGAGTAGTAATCGACCAGAGGGCGGGTCTGCTCGCGATAGACAGACAAGCGGTGGCGGACGGTTTCCTCACGATCATCGTCGCGCTGAAGCAAGGGTTCACCGGTCACATCGTCCACGCCGGGGGTCTTGGGCGGATTGAAGGTGACGTGGTAGCTACGACCGCTGGCTGCATGGATGCGGCGGCCACTCATGCGTTCGATAATGCTCTCTTCGGGCACGTCGATCTCGATCACGAAGTCCAGTTTGACCTGGGCATCTTTCAAGGCGTCGGCCTGGGGGATCGTGCGAGGGAAACCGTCAAACAGGTAGCCGGGCTCACAGTCTGCTTCTTTCAGACGGTCGCGAACCAGCCCGATGATGATGTCATCGGAGACCAGGCCGCCGGCGTCCATGATTTTTTTGGCTTCTACACCCAGCGGGGATTGGGCTTTGACAGCGGCACGCAACATATCGCCCGTGGAAATTTGTGGAATACCAAATTTCTCGGTAATGAAAGCAGCTTGAGTGCCTTTGCCGGCACCAGGGGGCCCGAGCAGTATGAGTCGCATGAATTCCTCCAGGAAATGCGTCGATCCGATTCTCGCTTGATGATGCGTTGCAGCATATTTAGCGCATTTTTTATTCGGAAAGCGCAGAAAAAAGATCTTTTATAACCGATTTGCGAAGTGAGCGCGTACTCTTTCCAGGTCTTGCTCGGTGTCCACGCCTGCAGCAGGAATCTCCTGAAGGCGGTGAACCATAATCTGGAAGCCATTTTCCAGGGCTCTGAGCTGCTCCAGAGACTCAAAATGCTCCAGCGGCCCACGCGGCAACTGGGCGTATTGCTGCAAGAAGCGATTTCGGTAGGCGTACAGGCCAATATGGTGCAATGCGGGAAGCTCGTCGGCCAATATCCGGTCTCCCTGGGCCAGGGTATCACGCGCCCAGGGAATGGGGGCGCGAGAGAAATACAGAGCGCGGTCGTTGAGGTCGCACACGACTTTGACGGCATTGGGATTGAACAGCGTCTCGGCGTTGGTGATCGGAGCCGCCAAGGTGGCAATGTCAGCCTGTCCGCTGCGGGCCAGAAGCTGGGCAGCCGCATTGATATGCTCAGGCTGGATCAGTGGTTCATCCCCTTGCACATTGACCACGATTTCGTCTTCGGCCAGGTCCAGCAGTCTTGCCGCCTGGGCCAGTCTGTCGGTGCCAGTGGGGTGTTCGGCATCGGTCAGCAGGGCATGGAAACCATGGGCCTGAACCGCCTCCAGCACCTGCGGCGAGTCGGTCGCGACCCAGACTTGACGCGCCGCGCTTTGCGCTGCCTGTTGAGCACAACGCACGATCATGGGTTGGCCTGCAATATCGGCCAGCGGTTTGTTGGGCAGGCGGGTTGAGCCCAGGCGGGCCGGGATGATGACGGAAAAGGTCATATCAGCGGCTGGCAGGTTCCTGCGCGTCTAGTTGACGAGCTTCGTTGATCAGCATGGTGGGAATGCCGTCCACAATGGGGAAGGCCAGTTTGTCGGCCTTGCAGACCAGTTCTTGCTGTTCGCGGTCGTGGCGCAGCGGGCCTTTGCACAAGGGGCAGACCAGCACTTCGAGTAGGCGAGCTTCCATTATTGAACTCCGGGTAATGAGGGTGAGGTTGAGCGCCGTTCGCGCAGCAGGCTATCCAGTTCAGCAATCCAGTCTGGGCGTGAGAACACGGGCTGGACATCGACAACCCACAGCCGTGGGTCATTCAGGTGCTGGCATTTTACGGCGTCTTTGCGCGTAATGAGTACTGGCCCTTCATGCAGGCCCTGAAAGTCCTGTGCTTGCAAGGCGGCATGGTCGGGCAGGGGGAAAGTCCGGCTTAATTGCAGACCACAGGCGCGCAGCATGGTGAAAAAGCGGGCAGGCTGGCCGATCGCTGCCAGCGCTTGCAGATCCTGATGGCGGTACTCTGTTAGCCAGGCGGCCCAGTCCATGCGACGACCTGAGGCGAGATGCTCCACTTGATAGGGACGCAGGCTCATGGTCAGGGACCGGCCTGACTCAGGAGCTTGAGGCATAGCGGGCGGGGGCTGGTCGGCCACAACCTGGCTGATCAGCCAGTCTGCCTGGTGCAGACGCTCGGGGCCTTCGCGCAGGGGGCCGGCCGGTAGCAGCAAGCCGTTCCCGACACCGCGAGCATCCTGGACCACGACTTCCATATCGCGTTGCAGGGCCAGATGTTGCAGACCGTCGTCCGAAATAATCAGATCGACGGCAGGGAAAGTCTGGAGCAAAGCCTGGGTGGCCAGAGCGCGGCGAGGATGAACGGCGATCGGTGCCTGGGTCTGGGTGGCGAGCAGAGCCGGTTCGTCACCAAATTGCGTTGCGGCTAATTGACCTTGACCAACGCGAGGGGCCGGGCCGATGTCTACGCCATACCCGCGGCTGACAATACCGGGTGTCCATCCCAAAGCGCGCAATTGTTCGGTCAGGGCCATTACGACGGGTGTCTTGCCAGCACCGCCCACGATGATATTACCCACGACTATCACCGGCACCGGACTGCGGTAAGAGGCGTGAGGATCGTTCTCATAACGCTGCCGCTTGCGTCGGACAAAAAAACCGGTCAAGACGGACAGTGGACGCATTAAAACGCTGAACCAGCCTTTCTTCTGCCACTGGCGATGCAGCCAGTTGGTCAGGCGC
The DNA here is from genome assembly GCF_047716895.1 of Alcaligenes sp. SJTW-7. Classification (NCBI taxonomy): domain Bacteria; kingdom Pseudomonadati; phylum Pseudomonadota; class Betaproteobacteria; order Burkholderiales; family Alcaligenaceae; genus Alcaligenes; species Alcaligenes sp. SJTW-7. Next base: position 1,500,144 of record NZ_CP136682.1, read on the forward strand.
ACGCGCACACTCATGGCGCCTGGGTGGCAAAGTGAATACGGTGGATGCCCGCTTCACGAGCGGCCTCCATGGCCTGGACTACCGTAAAGTGCGGAGCCTGTGCATCGGCCAGAATCAGCAGACTGGTGTTTTGATCCATTTTCTCGCCCGTCAGGGCTTGGCGAAGTGGGGCGCCGCTACTGGCATCCAGCCACAGGCCGTTCAGGGCATACCGTCCGTCCTGGCTGATGGCCAGTAAAAGTTCGGCTTCCTGGGACACCTGGGCCTGAGCCTGGGGCAAGGAGACATCCAGTTGGCGGTAGCGAACAAACGTGCTGGTGGCGGCCAGAAAAATCAGCACCACCAGCAGGACATCAATCAGAGGCACCAGATTCAGCTCCAGGGTGTCTTGATCTTGTGCTCGGCGAAAGCGCATCAGCCAGCCCTCTGAATTAGCAGGCGGTTCAGTGCGCCAGCCTCACATTCCAGACAATGCAGCAGGTAGTCTGCACGGCTACGGAAGTAGCGATGAAAGATCATGGCTGGAACAGCAATCAGAATCCCTAAAGCGGTGTTGTAGAGCGCAACGGAGATGCCGCGAGCGATCAGACTGGGGTCGGCACCGCTGGGGTCGTAGGCGGCAAAAATGTCGATCATGCCGATCACGGTACCAAAAAGGCCCAGCAACGGGGCGATCACGGCCAAGGTGCCCAGTGCCGGGATGTACTTGTTCAACTGGTAGCTGACCTCTCTGCCTTGCGCCTCGACCGCCGCCTCGCGCACAGCGGCAGGCTGATGCCGGTTGCTCAGCACAGTAGCCAGCACACGGCCCAAGGGGGAGTTGTCATACAGTCGGGCTAAGGACTCGTCCTGTATGCGGTTTTGGGCGGTCAGCTCAGTGATCTGGCGGGCCAGGCCGTCCGGTAAGATACGCTTGCTGCGCAGGGCCAGCAGGCGTTCCAGGATCAGTCCCAGGGCTAGAATAGAGCAGGCCAGCAAGAACCAGACGGGCCAGCCGGCGGCATGGATCAAAGTAAGCACAGGTTGAGTTTCCGGTCGCGAAGTAAACCAGTGCTTATTGTAGAGCCCCTGTTTGGATTGCGGGAATGTTCCGGTGTGACCGGAGTACACTTTAGGATCTTTTCTTCCCCCGACGCAGGTACGCCGCTGATGTATGTGAAGTCATAGATGGAGTTCTAAAACTATCCACAAAAACTGTGGATAATTCTGTGTATAAAATGTCCCATAGTGGCTCGGGCGGTGGTTTAGAGGTTCCCTGGCTAATTTTCGACCATCTGTATGTTTTCTCAAATGTCTTTTGTTTTCAATGACTTATTGGATTTCCATAAAGTTTCGCATCAAGTGTTGAACGGAAGCTATTGTCTTGGCGTCTATTTGACAAACACATGACAGTTGTGGATACGAATCGGTGGAAAAGTGGTTTGGGGCGAAACAAAAATAAAGAATATGATGCATTATCAAGAATCTAGAGCGCCTGTCGTGTGGACAGTGGCACAGTTGAACCGCCGCGTCAGTCAACTGCTCGATGAGCATATGCCAGTGGTGTGGGTTAGTGGCGAAGTGTCCAACTTTACTCAGGCTGCTTCCGGACACTGGTACTTCTCCATCAAGGACGACAAGGCCGCCGTGCGTGCGGTGATGTTTCGGGGGCGGGCCCAGGCTGTGGGTTTTGTGCCGCGGGCGGGTGAACGGTTCGAGTTTCGTTGCTCAGTCACCTTGTATGAGGCACGTGGGGACTTTCAGGTTCAGGTCGAGGGGATGCGGCGCGCCGGCTTGGGTGACTTGCATGAGGCGTTCTTGCGTCTGAAAAGCCAATTGCAAAGTGAGGGGCTGTTTGAGCCGGAGCGCAAGCGCCCGATCGCCAGCTTGCCGCGCAGCATCGGCATCATCACCTCACTGGCGGCTGCCGCGCTGCGGGATGTATTAACCGCGCTGGAGCGACGCGCTCCGCATGTACGCATTATTATTTACCCGGCGCCCGTACAGGGTGCTGACGCGCCAGGCCGGTTGCGGCAGGCGCTGGAAACGGCCATTGAGCGCTCCGAGGTTGATACGCTGCTATTGGTGCGAGGTGGTGGCAGCCTGGAGGATCTTTGGGCGTTTAACGATGAGGGGCTGGCGCGTTTGATTGCTGCCAGTCCCATCCCTGTGATTAGCGGGGTGGGGCACGAGACAGACTTTACGATTGCTGATTTTGTGGCGGACCTGCGCGCGCCCACCCCGACGGCCGCGGCTGAGCTGGCCTGTCTGGGTCGCGATCAACTGCTCGAGCAGGTGTTCGCCCGCCTGGGGGCCTTAAGTCATGGCGTGCAGCGTCACCTGGATCGTGCCTCTTTGCGCCTGGATCGCGCCGTTGCCAAGCTGGTCTCTCCGCATCAGCGGCTGGTTCAACAGCAACAGCGGCTGGATCACTTGACACAAAGGCTGCAGCGAGTGGCCCGAGGAGCTCCCGAGGCGGCGGCGTTGCGTCTGGCTACGCTTAAGGCGCGGCTGGTGCGCAGCATTCCTCAGGTAGCTGCACGAGAGCAAAGTCTGAACTTGCTTTTCCAGCGGCTGGAAAAAAGCCTGGCTCATGCCCTGATTCTGCGTCGCCAGCGTCTGGCGGCGGCCCAGCAAACGCTTCAGGCCTTGTCGCCTCGCCTTATCATCAATCGTGGATATGCCATAGTCAGGGATAGCGAGGGGAAAGTTGTAAAAAATGCGTTAGACTTAAAGATTGGTGAACGACTCGATGTCGAGTTGAGTCGCGGTCATGTGACGGTGGATGTGGTGCGCACGCACGATCTGCTTTAGGCTGCGTCGTCCTTGTTGGATACCAAACACGGTTTTTTTTTAGAAGGAATTGAAATGGCATTCACTCTTCCAGCTCTTCCATACGAACTCAACGCCCTTGAGCCACACATCTCCAAAGAAACCTTGGAGTATCACTACGGTAAGCATCATCAGGCTTACGTCACCAACCTGAACAATCTGGTTGCTGGCACCGAATTCGAAAATGCTTCCCTGGAAGATGTGGTCAAGAAATCCTCCGGTGGCGTGTTCAACAACGCTGCTCAGGTCTGGAACCACACTTTCTACTGGAACAGCCTGGCTCCCAATGGCGGCGGCGCTCCTACCGGTAAGCTGGCTGATGCCATCAATGCAAAATGGGGCAGCTTCGATGCCTTCAAAGAAGCCTTTACCAAGTCTGCTGTTGGCAACTTCGGTTCGGGCTGGACCTGGTTGGTCAAAAAGGCCGACGGTTCCCTGGATATCGTCAACACCAGCAACGCTGGCACGACCCTGACCTCCGATGATGTTGCCTTGATCACCTGTGACGTCTGGGAACACGCTTACTACATCGACTACCGCAACGCCCGTCCCAAGTACCTGGAAATTTTCTGGAACCTGGTGAACTGGGATTTTGCGGCCAAGAACCTGGGCTAAACGCTTTAGGGAAGGGCAGTGCTCATCAGAGGACTGCCCACTAATAAAAAACCGCCAAGCGCATGCTGGCGGTTTTTTTTGGCCTTGAGACTGCTCAGGAAAGCGCGGCTTGAGCCTGGCAGGGGTCTGCTGGTTTTTACATCTGTGATTGCTGATAATTTTCCAGGCCGACTTTCTCTATCAAGCCCAATTGTTTTTCCAGCCAATAGGCGTGGTCTTCTTCTGTGTCACGCAGTTGAGCCAGAATGATGTCGCGCGTCACGAAGTCGCTGGCGGATTCGGCCAGTTCAATCCCTTTGCGCAATGCGGCACGCACTTCGTATTCCAGATCCAGGTCTTTGCGCAGCATGCTCACTACGTCATGCCCGGGCTCAAACGCGGTAGGTCGCATGTCAGGAATGCCGTCGAGCATCAGAATCCGGCGGATCAGGGCGTCGGCATGCTGGGTTTCTTCTTCCATTTCATGGTTCATTCGCTCGTAGAGCCGGGTAAAGCCCAGATGTTCATAAAACCGGGAATGGATAAAGTATTGGTCGCGTGCTGCCAGTTCGCCGCGTAGCAATTGATTCAAATAATTGATGACTTCGGGGTTGCCTAGCATGATGATGAGCCTGTAGGGGGTGTCGACGTGGCAAGTATGCCATGCGCAACGAAATTGCGGGACGTGTGCCGGGGCCGCGGAGCAAGGTGACCAGACAGCCTGTCACGGGGTCTTGTGGCGGGTCGGTCTGGCAAGGGGGGCGTAGTTGGCTGGTCGGGGCATCGGAAGTCACTCTGTTAAAATGACCACGGTGTGGACAGCCGCAGGGACGGGGAAAATACCCGTGATGCTCAGGCGCTACTATCAAAACAGTAGATTTGGAGCGTTCTGTAGAGGGCGCTCACCTCATTTTATTCCAGTTATCAGGGTGATTTTCATGACTCAGGACGCCTTTATTTGTGACGCAATTCGTACGCCTTTCGGACGTTATGGTGGTTCGCTGTCCGCTGTGAGGGCGGATGACCTGGGCGCAGTGCCCATCGCAGCCCTGATGAAGCGCAATCCGCAAGTCGATTGGAGCAAGCTCGATGACGTGATGTACGGTTGCGCCAATCAAGCCGGTGAAGACAATCGTAACGTTGCGCGCATGTCTGCGCTGTTGGCTGGTTTGCCCGTGGACGTGCCCGGTGTGACCCTGAACCGTCTGTGTGGCTCGGGCCTGGACGCGATTGGTTCGGCCGCTCGCGCGATTCGCGCCGGCGATGCCTCCTTCATCCTGGCCGGTGGTGTGGAAAGCATGAGCCGTGCTCCCTTTGTCGTGGGCAAGGCGGAAACAGCTTTTTCCCGCAGCGCAGGAATGTACGACACCACGATCGGCTGGCGTTTCATCAACAAGGCCATGAAAGAGCAGTACGGGGTGGATTCCATGCCCGAAACGGCTGAGAATGTGGCGCAGCAGTTCAACGTGTCGCGTGAAGACCAAGACCTGTTTGCGCTCAACAGTCAGTTGCGTGCGGCCGCTGCTCAGGAGGCCGGCATTCTGGCTGAGGAAATTACGCCTGTAATTATTCCGCAGCGCAAAGGCGATGCCATTGTGGTGGACAAGGATGAGCATCCCCGTGCTACGACGCTGGAGTCTCTGGCTCGTTTGAAACCTGTCGTGCGTGCCGATGGTACCGTCACCGCTGGCAATGCGTCTGGGGTGAACGATGGGGCCTGCGCACTGTTGGTTGCCAACAAGGCAAGCGTGCAGGCGCATGGTCTGACACCTCGGGCGCGTGTGGTGGCCATGGCGTTTGCCGGCGTGGAGCCCCGCATCATGGGTATTGGCCCCGCTCCTGCCAGCCAGAAAGTCCTGGCCCTGGCCGGACTGACCTTGGATCAAATGGATGTGATTGAATTGAACGAGGCCTTTGCCGCGCAGGGTCTGGCGGTCACGCGCATGCTGGGCCTGGCCGACAATGATCCGCGCGTGAACCCGAATGGGGGCGCAATTGCGTTGGGCCACCCGCTGGGTGCCAGTGGCGCGCGTTTGGCGATTGCAGCTATCAATCAACTGCATCGTACTGGTGGCCGCTACGCCCTGTGCACCATGTGTATTGGCGTCGGTCAGGGCGTGGCTTTGATTCTTGAGCGCGTCTAAGCTAGGGTTTTAGAGCAGGCAGGCCGGTGATCTTCTCACCGGCCTTTTTATTGGCCTGCTTAAACCAGCCCTGCTCCATCTCCAGGGCGTAGCGTACGGGTTGCACCGGGCAGTGAGATTGAAGATCAAAGGGTTGCATGGCCTCGATATTGCTAATGGTGCCGTCATCCGTAATGAAGGCAATATCCAGCGGCAAAGGCGTATTCTTCATCCAGAAGCAAGGCATTCCGGTTTGTTCGAATACAAATAACATGCCGTGATCGGGGGGCAGGCTTTCTCGATGCATCAAACCTTGTGCACGCGTCTCATCGCGATCAGCCACTTCGGCCTGGATCTGTTTGGAACCCAGTTTCAGTGTCAGGGTGGGAAGAGTCTCATTTGCCAGGGCCGGGGCGCTGATGCAAAACGCGGCCAGAAGACAGGCAAAAAAAACAGGGCGCGCAGGCCCCGTAGTCGTCGTGCGATACTGCATGTGTGTTGCGAACCTGCTTTTGTTAGAATCGAGAGCGCAAGAAATCTTAAGGCGAAGTAATATTAAGTGCCTGCTTGCCTTTGGGGCCTTGGGCAACTTCATACAGAACTTTCTGGCCTTCTTTCAACGTCTTGAACCCGTTCATCTGAATGGATGAAAAATGAGCGAAGAGATCTTCGCCGCCGTTATCGGGTGTAATAAACCCAAAGCCTTTGGCGTCATTGAACCACTTAACGGTCCCGGATAGTTTTTGATTGTCTCCAGTGCCTGCGGTGGTGGTAGTTTCCGACATGCTTGCTGCCTCTCAACTTAGTGTATGGTTGATACTTTTTGCGGCCCCTCCCTGGGCCTGTGATCGCGGTACTCCATTTTTTTATGAAGTTGACACGATCAGTCGGATGATGCTGAATTTTGTTCCCCCCAGTCAACCTATGGAAAGCACCTAGTTCTGTATTATGGCCATTGAGATCGATAAGCAAGGCGCCACAACGGTAGAGCGCCAATCCGCGCGGCTTGCCCCACCACCCATGTATCAGGTCATCTTGCTCAATGATGACTACACGCCCATGGAGTTTGTGGTGAATGTACTGGAGCGGGTGTTTGCCAAAACCCCGGAGCAGGCCGAACAGCTTATGCTTAAAGTACATTACGAAGGTCGGGCTGTCTGTGGGGTGTATCCGCGCGACATCGCGGCCACCAAGGTGGAAATTGTGCGACAACTGGCGCAGTCGCGACAGCACCCTTTGCAGTGCGTGATGGAACCGGTGCCTGATGCTTGACCATTTAATGGTTTACCGTATTGTTCAGATCAGGCAAATTAGTCATAGAATAGCCTTAACCCCTAGTTTTACTCTTGCCGTGTAGGAGGAAGCATGATCTCCGAAGAACTTGAAGTCAGTCTACACATGGCCTTTGTCGAGGCTCGTGCCGCGCGCCATGAATTCATCACGGTAGAGCATCTGCTGTTGTCCCTGCTCGATAACGCCTCCACGCTGGAAGTGTTGAAAGCATGTGCTGCCGATATTGATGCACTGCGCCAGAACCTGCGTAAATTCATCAACGAAAATACGCCCACTTTTCCTGGCGAGGGCGAGGTCGACACCCAGCCCACGTTGGGCTTTCAGCGTGTGATTCAGCGTGCCATCATGCACGTATCGTCCAGTAACTCCGGTAAAAATGTGGTGTCCGGAGCGAATGTGCTGGTGGCGATGTATGGGGAAAAAGATTCGCACGCGGTGTATTACCTGCAGCAGCAAGGTGTCACGCGTCTGGATGTCGTCAATTTCCTCTCCCACGGCATTACCAAGGCCAATCCGGAGCCTGCCGCTCCCGAGCCACCCAAACCGGCCGCCGCTTCGGAAACCGATACTCGTTCGGATGCCCAGAAGTCGCCGCTGGATCTGTACGCCACCGACCTGAACACCGAAGCCAGCCTGGGTCGTATTGACCCTCTGATTGGCCGCGAGAAGGAAGTGGAGCGTGTCATCCAGGTGCTGTGCCGTCGCCGCAAGAATAATCCCTTGCTGGTGGGCGAGGCCGGCGTGGGCAAGACCGCAATTGCCGAAGGCCTGGCCTTGCGTATTCAGCGTGGCGATGTGCCGGACATTCTTAGCCAGGCACGTGTGTATGCGCTGGATATGGGGGCCTTGCTGGCTGGCACCAAGTACCGTGGCGACTTTGAGCAACGTCTGAAAGCCGTGCTCAAGCAGCTCAAGGAAACGGCCCAGTCCATTTTGTTTATCGACGAGATCCATACCTTGATCGGCGCTGGCTCGGCGTCGGGTGGTACGCTGGATGCGTCCAATCTGCTCAAGCCTGCCTTGTCTTCTGGTCAGCTCAAGTGTCTGGGGGCGACGACCTATTCGGAGTACCGCGGTATTTTCGAAAAAGACCACGCCCTGTCGCGTCGTTTTCAGAAAATCGATGTGGCCGAGCCGACGGTTGAGCAGACCATCCAGATTTTGCGTGGACTGAAAGCCAACTTCGAAGAGCATCACGGCGTGCGCTATTCGGCGGCTGCCCTGACTGCGGCTGCAGAGTTGTCTGCACGCTACATCAATGACCGCTTTTTGCCGGATAAGGCCATTGATGTGATCGACGAAGCCGGAGCCGCGCAGCGTTTGTTGCCGCGCTCCAAGCAGAAGAAAGTTATTGGCAAGGCCGATATCCAGGCAACGGTCTCGCGCATTGCCCGCATTCCGCCTCAGACCGTATCCAGCGACGATCGCAATAAGCTGGCAACCTTGGCACGCGATCTGAAATCGGTGGTGTTCGGTCAGGACATGGCGATTGATGCCCTGGCTGCCGCCATCAAGATGGCCCGTTCTGGCCTGGGGTTGCCCGACAAGCCTATCGGTTCCTTCCTGTTTTCCGGACCGACCGGTGTGGGTAAGACTGAAGTGGCTCGTCAATTGGCCTTTGTGCTGGGCGTGGAGTTGCTGCGCTTTGACATGTCCGAGTACATGGAGCGTCACACCGTATCGCGTCTGATTGGTGCGCCTCCCGGCTATGTGGGGTTTGATCAGGGTGGTTTGCTGACTGAAGCGGTCACCAAGCAGCCCCACTGTGTGCTCTTGCTGGACGAAATCGAGAAAGCGCACCCGGATGTCTATAACATCCTGCTGCAGGTGATGGATCACGGTACGCTAACGGATAACAATGGCCGCAAGGCAGATTTCCGCAACGTTATCTTGATCATGACCACCAATGCGGGGGCCGAGGCCCTGAACAAGACCAGTATCGGGTTTACTCAGGCTCAGCGCTCGGGCGATGAAATGCAGGATATCAAGCGTCATTTCTCGCCAGAGTTCCGCAACCGTCTGGATGCCATTATTGGCTTTAAGCCATTGTCGCGCGATATTATCCTGCGCGTGGTGGACAAGTTCCTGATGCAACTGGAAAACCAGCTTCACGAGAAGCGGGTGGAAGTGACCTTCTCGGATGCCTTGCGCGATCATCTGGCTGCCAAGGGCTTTGATCCTGCCATGGGTGCTCGCCCCATGCATCGGCTTATTCAGGACACCATCCGTCGCGCCCTGGCTGACGAGCTCTTGTTTGGCCGTCTGGTCGATGGGGGGCAGGTCGAGGTCGATCTGGACGAGAACGGTGAAGTGGTACTGGAATATCCTTCTTCAGGACCTGATGAGCCCGGCAGCAAGGCTTCTTCGCGTCCCGAGCCGGAATTAGTCGACTAAGCCGTGAGGGCATCGCGCCCCTTGATCGTCTGTACGCATTGTGACACCGTACACGAGCGAGTCCCCGTTCAAGGAGCGGGGCTCGCTCGTTGTGTACGTTGCGATACCGAACTGTACCGCCACAGCCGCTTTTCACCACGTGAATGGCAAGCGCTGGTTTTGGCAGTTTTCATTCTTTTTCTGATTGCCAACCTGTTTCCTGTCGTCCATCTGAGCATGGCGGGAAAAACGGTGGCTCCCACCTTTCCCAAGGCCTTGTTGCTGATCTGGCAGCAAGGGTATTGGGGCTTGTCCGTGATGGCCGGGCTGGTGGGGTTCTGGCTGCCCTTGTTCCAGTTGATCTTTCAATTTTGGGCCTTGGACCTGATCGCCCGTGAAAAACCGTTGCCCGCGGATTTCGGAGTGGGGCTAAGAGCCTTGAGTCATCTTGAGCACTGGTCCATGACAGCCGTGTTGTTCCTGGGGCTGATCGTGGCTATCGTGAAGTTTGCCGGAATAGGGCATTTGACGGTGGCGCCGGGCTTGTATGCATTTTTTGCCCTGACCTTTTTGCTGACCGGCCTGAGCCGTATTACGGCAGGCCGACTTTGGCGTTGGGCCGAGGATCGTGATCTGGTTCCGATTGCAACCCGCCAGGACTTGAAAGCGTATCCGGCCTGGAGCGCCTGCACCCATTGCGGGTTTGTCCAGTCCAGTCAGAACTCACGTTGTGGCCGTTGTGCAGCGCCCGTTCACAAACGCAAACCCAATAGCCGTGCGCGGGTGGCGGCGCTGGTGCTGACGGCCTGTGTCTTTTACATTCCGGCCAACGTCCTGCCTGTCATGGAACTGCGCAGCATTATGGGCACGAGTGCCCACACTATTTTGGGTGGGGTGATCCAGCTTTGGCAATTGGGCTCCTGGGACTTGGCCCTGATTGTTTTTATTGCCAGTATTGTCGTTCCCATTACCAAGCTCTTGGCCCTGGTGATTCTGCTGATAGGACGGCGCTGGCGAGGCAATGAGGTGCAGCGGCAACGCAACCGCATTTACGATATGGTCGAGCTGATCGGGCAGTGGTCCATGCTGGACGTATTCGTCGTGGTGCTCATGGCAGCCTTGGCGAACTTTCCGGGCTTATCGCAGATCATTCCCGGCGCGGGGGCCTTGAGTTTTGGCATTGTTGTTGTCTTGACCATGCTGGCCGCGTTAAGTTATGACCCTCGCCAGGGCTGGGATCTGGACCCTCGAGAAGAATTACTCATAGAACCGCGACCAAAGCCGTCTCCGCCTGGTACCCAGGCGACTTCCTGAAGGAAACAAGGTGCAAGAATCAAAAACACATCAGCCTGACGGCCAGACCGAGCCAGCACAACCTAAACTGATTCCCTCCAAGCAATCCCGATTCTCCTGGATCTGGATCTTGCCCATTGCTGCGGCGCTGGTCGGTGCCTCATTGGTGCTGCGTAACTGGATGCTGACCGGACCTCGCATCACGATCAGTTTTGAGTCGGCCGAAGGGCTGGCCGTGGACCAGACCAAGCTGCGTTATCGCGAAGTGGATGTGGGGACAATCTCGGACATTCAGGTATCACCAGACCGAAAAGGGGTGCTGGTGACGGCGCAATTGGAGCGCGACGGCTCGGAGTTCATTACTCAGGAAGGAACACGCTTTTGGGTGGTGCGTCCTCGTCTGGGCTTGAGTGGCGTGTCGGGGTTGGGCACCTTGCTGTCGGGGGTATACATCGGTGTGGATGCCCCTTTTGCGGTCGACAAGAAGGCCGAGCAGCTGGATTTTGTAGGTCTGGAAAGTCCGCCCGAGGTGACCAGTGGCCGGGCAGGAAAACGCTATGTGTTGACCGCGCCCGAACTGGGTTCGCTGGATTTGGGCTCACCGTTGTACTACAAGGGCATCCAGGTGGGGCAGGTCAGCAGCTATGAGCTGAATGAGGACGGCAATGGGGTGCGCATACAGGTATTCGTGGACGCTCCTAATGATAAGTTCGTGACGCAGGGATCACGCTTCTGGAATGTTAGCGGTGTCAATATGTCCTTGGATTCCACCGGCTTCAATGTGCGTACGCATTCGCTGGTTTCGGCGCTGGCCGGGGGCCTGGCGTTTGATCAGATGGAAGGCGAACCCTTGGAGGTGGCGAAGGCGGACACTCAATACGAGCTGTTTCCCACGCAGGAGCGCGCCATGGCCGAGCCTGATGGCCCGGCCGTCGAGCTGCGTTTCCATTTCCATCAGTCCGTGCGTGGCTTGGTGCCCGGCTCCAAGGTGGAGTTCCGGGGGCTGGAGCTGGGGCAGGTCTATGATGTGGATCTGGAGTTTGACTTTGAGCGCAAACGTTTCTTTGCCCTGGTGAAAGCGCGTATTTATCCGCAGCGCTTCGGTCATCTGTATGAACAGGTGGTGGAGAATCGTCCGGACGACAAGGACCCGGTCAGCGCCTTGTTCAAACCGATGGTTGAACGTGGTCTGCGTGCCCAATTGCGGCCGGCCAGCCTGATTACCGGCCAGCAATATATTGCTCTGGAGTTCTTTGACAAAGCGCCTGCCGCGGAATTGGATGACACCACCAAACCCCTTGTAGTACCCGTTATTGCTGGCGATTTTGATCGCCTGCAAGAGCAGGTCAGCGATATTGTCACCAAGATTGCGGCGGTTCCTTTTGACCAGATTGGCAAGAATCTGCAAAGCGGGTTGACCGAGCTGGGACAAGTGCTCAAGCAGTTGGACAAGACCACCGTACCGCAACTGAATGGAGCCCTTAAATCCATGGATGCGGCTGTCCAGAAGCTGGGTGCCATGCTCGATTCGGATTCCGCCTTCAATGCCTCTGTCGATCAAACGCTAAGTGAGCTCAAGCGCTCCTTGCGATCCTTGCGTGATTTAAGCGATACCTTGCAAAGCCAGCCCTCTGCCGTATTGCGAGGTCGTTCCCCTGACGTGTTGCCGGAGCCCGCGCCATGATGTCCCGTTTACTGATTCCTGTGGCGATTGCCAGTTTGCTCACCGCCTGTGCCTCGAGCACGCCAACTTATTACACCTTGCAGGCCCCAGAGGCAGTCCCGGCAGACAAGGCGGTTTCCGCACAGCCCTGGAAAGGGTTTCAGTTGCGACGCCTGGATGTACCGGCGCAGTTGGACCGTCGTTCTCTGGTGCTGACGCAAGCGGCAGGGGGGCAGGTCAAGCTGCTGAACGATAGCCAGTGGGCATCGCCTTTGCCCGATGAAATGTCCTTGGCGCTGGTGTCCGGTCTGCAAAATCGCCTGGGCGTGCCCCAGTTGGCCAGCGCAGCAACCAACACGCCCCGTTGGCAGATTGATGTCCTGGTTCAACGTTTTGATTCGGTGTATGGCGAGCGTGCCACCTTGGAACTGAGTTGGACCTTGACGCCCCTGGGTTTTGAGGCACCCATTCGGCAGTGCCGCTGGCTCGATTCCGAGCCTGCCACTGGCATTACTGAATTAGTGACGGCCCACCGTCAATTGCAGCAGCGTTGGGCGGATGCGTTGGCTGCTCAGATGCAAGGTAAACCTATCCCGGTTAACCTGGGCAAGTCTATGCTGTGCGCCGCATAAGATAAAAGGTTAACCCGTTCTGTTGCGGGTTAACCTGAATACAGATTTAGGTTAACCGTCAGTATTATTTCGGCATATCGCAGTCAATACAGCGTAACCGGGATAAGAAGCATGGCCAGCACAACCTTAGGGATTAAAGTCGATATCGAGCTGCGCGAGCGTTTGCGGCGTGCGGCGGATCAATTGCAATGCACTCCGCATTGGCTGCATAAACAAGCGCTGCTGTCGTATATCGAAGGGATAGAACGAGGTGTGCTGCCCAGTGAGCTGGCTCTGTTAAGTGGGGGCGATGCGGAACTGGCCGAAGATGGCGTCGTCATGCCGGCCATTCCTTTCTATGGTTTTGCCCAAGATGTGCAACCCCAAAGTGTCCTGCGTGCCGCGATTACCGCGGCGTACCGCCGTCCTGAAACCGACTGCCTGCCCTTGCTGCTTAGCGCAGCGCGTTCATCGCAAAGTGCCCGCGCCCAGGAACTGGCAGCGCGTCTGGTCAAGGCGTTGCGTGCCAAGCGTCGTGGCGGCGGGGTCGAAGGTCTGATCCAGGAGTTCTCTCTGTCCAGTCAGGAAGGGGTGGCGCTGATGTGTCTGGCCGAAGCCCTGCTGCGCATCCCCGATCGTGCCACCCGTGACGCTCTGATTCGCGACAAGATCAGCCATGGCGATTGGCGTGCGCACGTTGGCGAGTCACCCTCCTTGTTTGTGAACGCCGCCACCTGGGGCTTGATGTTGACCGGCCGGCTGGTCAGCGTCAATAGCGAAAAGAACTTGTCCTCTGCGTTGACTCGCATGATCGGTAAAGGTGGCGAACCCCTGATTCGCAAAGGCGTGGACGTTGCCATGCGCATGATGGGCGAGCAGTTTGTGACTGGGCAAACCATTGCGTCGGCCCTGGCCAATAGTCGAAAGTTTGAGGAACAGGGTTTCCGGTATTCCTACGACATGCTGGGCGAGGCCGCCACCACGGCGGAGGACGCCCAGCGCTACTACCAGGCCTATGAGCAGGCGATCCACGCGATTGGCCGGGCCAGTCAGGGACGTGGGATTTACGAAGGGCCTGGTATTTCCATCAAGTTGTCAGCCTTGCATCCGCGTTATAGCCGGGCCCAGCGCGATCGTGTCATGCGCGAGCTCTATCCGCGCCTATTGTCCCTGGCGCAACTGGCTCATCACTACGATGTGGGTCTGAACATAGACGCGGAAGAGGCAGATCGTCTTGAAGTCTCTCTGGATTTGCTGGACAAGCTGTGTTTTGATCCTTCGCTGGCCGGTTGGAATGGCATTGGCTTTGTGGTGCAGGCTTATCAGAAGCGCGCACCTTTTGTGATTGATTACCTGATTGATCTGGCCCGTCGCAGTGGCCATCGCCTGATGCTGCGTCTGGTCAAAGGCGCTTACTGGGATTCGGAGATCAAGCGTGCCCAGGTCGATGGACTGGAAGATTATCCCGTTTACACGCGCAAGGTTCACACGGATGTGTCGTATCTGGCCTGCGCCCGCAAGCTTTTACAGGCCCCCGACGCTGTATACCCGCAGTTTGCAACGCACAATGCGCAAACGCTGGCGGCAATCTATGTGATGGCAGGCCAGAATTATTACACGGGTCAGTATGAGTTCCAGTGCCTGCACGGCATGGGTGAGGACTTGTATGAGGAAGTGGTTGGCCCGATCAAAGAGGGTAAGTTGAACCGTCCATGTCGTATTTACGCCCCGGTCGGCTCCCACGAGACCTTATTGGCCTATCTGGTGCGTCGTCTGCTGGAAAATGGCGCCAATACCTCCTTTGTGAACCAGATCGGCAACGCGGATGTGGATCTGGATAAACTGGTTGCCGATCCCGTGGCCCAGGCCTTGAGCCTGCAACCATTGGGGCGTCCCCACGACAAGATTCCCCTGCCGCGCCAGCTTTACTGGAGTGCCGAGCAGCGCTTGAATTCGGCCGGTTTGGACCTGAGCAATGAGCATCGCCTGGGTTCGCTGGCTGCCACCTTGATGCAAACAGCTGCCTTGCCGCGCCAGGCTCAGCCTGTATTGGGTCAGGGCAATCCGGTCTGGGACGAGACCAAAGCGATATGGGTGCGCAATCCGGCCAATCATCAGGACGTGGTGGGGCAGGTCATGTATGCCACTTCGCAGGATGTGGAGCAGGCTCTGGAGGCTGCCAGTCATTATGCGCCGATCTGGCAGGCAACGCCGGTGCAGGAGCGCGCCGCCGCTTTGCAGCAGGCGGCTCAATTGCTGGAAGACAATATGCAGGATTTGATGGGCTTGCTGGTGCGTGAAGCCGGGAAGTCCTACGCCAATGCGATTGCCGAGGTGCGCGAAGCGGTAGATTTTCTGCGCTACTACGCCGGACAGGTGCTGCGTGACTTCGATAACGATGAGTATCGTCCTGTAGGCGTGGTGCTGTGCATCAGCCCCTGGAATTTCCCCTTGGCTATTTTTCTGGGGCAGGTATCGGCGGCCTTGGCCGCCGGTAACGTGGTTCTGGCCAAACCGGCCGAACAAACTTGCCTGATTGCGGCGGCGGCTGTAGAGCTGCTGCATAAGGCGGGGATTGCTCCCGGTGCCTTGCAGCTCTTGCCCGGTGATGGCCCATCCGTAGGTGCCCCATTGGCCGCCAGCGACAAGGTTAACGCTGTCATGTTTACAGGGTCGACAGCGGTAGCCCTGGGCTTGAATCGTCAATTAGCCCAGCGCCTGACGGCCGACGGGCGGGCAGTACCGCTGATTGCCGAAACCGGTGGCCTGAACGCCATGGTGGTCGACAGCTCTGCTCTGGCCGAGCAGGTTGTGTTTGATGTGCTGAATTCGGCCTTTGACTCGGCAGGCCAGCGTTGTTCGGCTTTACGCTTGTTGTGTATTCAGGAAGATGTGGCCGACCGCGTGCTGAACATGCTCAACGGGGCCATGCAGGAACTGAGCGTGGGCAATCCGGATCTGCTCAGTACCGACGTAGGCCCCGTCATTGACGAGGAGGCCCGTGCCGGTATCGAAGAGCACATTACGGCGATGCGTGAAGCAGGCTTCCGTGTTACCCAAAGCGAGCAAAGCCGCAGCCTGACCGGTACCTTTGTATTGCCGACGATTATCGAGATTGAGCAGGTCAAGGATCTGGAGCGCGAAATCTTTGGCCCGGTACTGCATGTGATGCGCTTTAAGCGTAGCGAGCTGGATGGCCTGATCGACCAGATCAACGAGCGTGGTTACGGCCTGACTTTTGGTGTTCACACCCGGCTGGACGAAACCGTAGAGCGCGTAGTCTCACGCATTCGGGCGGGTAATGTGTATGTGAACCGCAATATGGTGGGGGCGGTGGTCGGCGTGCAGCCCTTTGGTGGCGAAGGCTTGTCCGGTACCGGCCCCAAAGCGGGTGGCCCTTTGTATCTGCGCCGTCTGCTCAGTCGCTGTCCCCAAAACCTGCCTTTGCAGAGCTGGCAGCAGCACGGTATGGTCTTGCCCGGTCCCACCGGCGAATCCAATCTGTACCAGCTCCACCCGCGTGGGCGTGTGCTGTGCATGCCTGTGAGTGCGCAGGGCTGGCAGGCGCAGCGTGAGGCTTGCACTCGCAGTGGTAATCAGCCCGTCTTGCTGGATCGTCTGGGTCTGGGAGCGTGGCAGGATGCGCCTGCCGAACAAATTGCCATGTCCGATTTGGGTGAGGCAGATTATGATGCTGTTTTATTTGAAGGCGACAGTGACGAACTTCGACTGGTACTGGGTTACGTGGCTGAGCGCCCCGGTCCGATTGTCGGGGTTCAGGGCTTGTTGACACAGGAATTGGAGGGGGGCGCAACCTACGTGGTCGAGCGTTTGCTGCGTGAAGTCTCAGTCAGTACCAATACAGCGGCAGCTGGGGGTAATGCCAGTTTGATGATGGTTGGTTGATCTGGCAGGCACCCGTTTTTATGCACACGTTTGGTCGCACATTTCACCTGGAGCGGCGGCCCTGCGTTCTTTCTCACGGCACGGGCCCACTTGTAGTGCGGCTATATTAAAAAACGAAGGAGAACAATATGCAGTCCATCATGAGCTTTAAATTGGCCTTGGTATCGACAGCGGTTTTTGGGGCACTGGCAGCAGGTCCGGCGTTGGCCGCTGACAAGGTCATCAAGCTGGGTTTTGCCGCCCCCTTGACGGGCCCTCAGGCGCACTACGGTGAAGACATGCGCAATGGCCTGGTGCTGGCGCTGGAAGAGGCCAATGCCCAGAACATTGAAATTGATGGCGCGACCGCCCGTTTCGAGTTGGTCGCCAAAGATGACCAGGCTGACCCGCGCACGGCGGTTCAGGTCGCCCAGCAGATTGTGGACGAGGGTGTGGATGGCGTGTTGGGACACTTCAACTCGGGCACCACCATTCCTGCCTCGCGTGTGTACAACGACGCGGGTATCCCCCAGATCGCCATGGCCACCTCGCCCGAGTACACCCAGCAGGGTTACGACAATACCTTCCGCATGATGACCAGCGACACTCAGCAGGGCGCTGCCGTGGGTCAGTTCATCGTCAAGGATCTGGCCGCCAAGAAAGTGGCCCTGATCGACGACCGTACCGCCTATGGCCAGGGTCTGACGGATCAGGTGGCCCGTGCCGTGGAAAAAGCAGGTGGTCAGATTGTGGCGCGTGAGTACACCACGGACAAAGCCAACGACTTTACCTCCATTCTGACCAACATCAAGTCCAAGCAGCCTGACGCCATCTTCTTTGGTGGTTTGGATGCGCAGTCCGGCCCCATGAAGCGTCAGATGCAAACGCTGGATATCAAAGCGCCACTGGTATCCGGTGAAATGACCCGCAGTGACACCTTCTTGCGTCTGGCAGGCGGGGCGGCCAACGGGACCTACGCCTCTCTGGCTGGTGTGCCTTTGTCCACCATGGCTGCTGGCGAGAAGTTTGCCAAGGACTATCAGGCGCGCTTCAAGGCAGAGCCGGGTGTCTACGCGCCTTACGCGTATGACGGTGCCTGGAACATGATTACGGCCATGAAAGAAGCCGGTTCGTCCAAGGCTGAAGACTATCTGCCCAAGCTGGCTGCTCTGAAACGGAATGGTGCGACCAGCAACAACATCGCCTACGACCAGAACGGTGATCTGAAAGAAATTGCCGTCACCATCTACGAGGTCAAAGATGGCCAGTGGACGATGGTGAAAACCATGGTCAGCCAGGCGAACTAAGCCTTTCTGAGCCTGCAGTTTGAGCCCCTCGGGGCTCATCTTTACCGTGGCCTGTGTCTGGCAGGCCCACGCTCCCTGTTCTATCGTCATGCGCCGGGGCAGGGGGCAATGACCACGAGTCCCAATCTATGGAAATCCTGATACAACAACTAATAAATGGCCTGACCGTGGGCAGTGTCTACGCCCTGGTGGCGCTCGGCTACACCATGGTGTACGGAATTATTGGCCTGATTAATTTTGCGCATGGTGACGTCGTCATGGTTGGGGCGATGCTGGCCACGACAGTGGTGTTATCGCTGGTAGGCGCAGACCCGGCAGGCTTGTCTGCCTGGCTGATGGTCGGCTTGGCTTTGTTGGCCGCCATCCCTGTTTGCATGGGCATAGGCTGGACCGCCGAACGTTATGCCTATCGGCCCTTGCGTCGTGCGCCTCGTTTGGCGGCGCTGATTACCGCCATTGGTGTGTCCTTTATTGTGCAGAACTTGGCCATGATGATCTGGGGCCGCAATTATCTGAGTTTTCCGCACATTATTGAGCCCATGGTTTTCCAGGTGGGCGATGCGCGCATCAGCTTGCTGCAAATTCTGATTATTGTCGGTGCCGCCGCGATCATGTCCGGTCTGATGGTACTGGTGCATCGTACCCGTTTGGGCACTGCCATGCGCGCCACTGCCCAGAACCGGGAAGTGGCGGGCTTGATGGGGGTGAACATCAACACGGTGATTTCCGCCGCTTTTGTCATCGGTTCGGCCCTGGCTGCCGTGGCCGGTGTGATGATCGTCACTTATTACGGGGTGGCTCAATACACCATGGGCTTTATGCTGGGACTGAAAGCGTTTACCGCCGCCGTTCTGGGTGGCATTGGCAATTTGGGCGGCGCCATGCTGGGTGGCTTGCTGCTGGGCCTGATCGAAGCCTTGGGTGCCGGTTACATCGGTGACCTGACCAACGGCGTCTTTGGCAGCAACTATCAGGATGTGTTCTCGTTCATCGTGCTGATCCTGGTGCTGATTTTCCGTCCCTCGGGCCTGTTGGGTGAGCGTGTGGGAGATCGCGCATGAGTCTGAATCAAACATGGGGTGGATCGGGTTCGAAGCCGCGTCCTGCAACACCCGCCAAAGTCTGGGTCGGCGCGCTGCTGATCGGGGTGGTGCTGGCCATTTTGCCTTTTGTGTTGGGCATGGCCGGTCAGAGCTGGGTCCGTACCCTGAACTTTGCCTTGCTCTATGTGATGCTGGCACTGGGCCTGAACATCGTGGTGGGTTTTGCCGGCCTGCTGGATCTGGGCTATATCGCGTTCTATGCGGTAGGAGCCTATGTCTGGGCTATGCTGGCCTCGCCACATTTTGGATTGCATTTGCCCTTCTGGGTGGTGTTGCCAGCCGGTATTGCCCTGGCAGCGGTATTTGGCGTTTTGCTGGGCTTTCCGGTGCTGCGCCTGCGTGGGGACTATCTGGCCATCGTGACTTTGGGGTTTGGTGAGATTATCCGCATCTTCATGAACAATCTGGATGCGCCCATCAACATCACCAACGGCCCGCAAGGGATCAATCGGGTCGATACCTTCAAGATTGG
This sequence comes from Alcaligenes sp. SJTW-7, assembly GCF_047716895.1. Lineage (NCBI taxonomy): Bacteria > Pseudomonadati > Pseudomonadota > Betaproteobacteria > Burkholderiales > Alcaligenaceae > Alcaligenes > Alcaligenes sp. SJTW-7. The sequence continues at coordinate 1,519,672 of NZ_CP136682.1, forward strand.
TGATTTCATCTTCGGTAAAGCGGAAACCCTGTTTGGCATACGGATAACCGGGCCGGAAAAGTACTATTACCTGCTTTTGCTGATCACCCTGCTGATTGTGTTCATCTGCGTGCGCTTGCAGCACTCCCGTATTGGGCGCGCCTGGGAAGCCATTCGTGAAGATGAAATTGCGGCCAAGGCTATGGGCATCAATACCCGTAACGTCAAACTGCTGGCTTTTGCCATGGGCGCAACCTTTGGTGGCGTGGCCGGCGGTCTGTTTGCTTCCATGCAAGGCTTCGTCAGCCCAGAGAGTTTCAGCCTGACCGAATCGATCGCCGTGCTGTGCATGGTTGTGTTGGGAGGGATGGGACATATCCCCGGAGTGATCGTGGGTGCCTTGCTGCTTTCCGTCTTCCCCGAGTTGCTGCGCTCCGTCGTGGTGCCCTTGCAGCAAAGCGTGTTTGGCGACGTGATTCTGGACCCGGACGGCATCCGTATGCTCCTGTTTGGTTTTGCTCTGGTACTGGTCATGATCTACCGCCCGGAAGGGCTATGGCCCTCCGCGGTGCGCCGTCGTGAGCGCAAAATGAAGCAGGTGCAAGCATGAGTGTGACCATGAACCAACACGTAAAAGAGGGCGAGGTGCTGTTGCAGGCAGAAGGCTTGTCCAAGCGCTTCGGCGGTTTGCAGGCCTTGTCCGATGTCAGTTTCAGCATTCGCAAAGGTGACATTTACGGTTTGATCGGCCCGAACGGCGCAGGTAAAACTACGCTGTTCAACGTGATGACGGGCCTGTATATCCCTGAGTCGGGCCGCTGCACCTTTGCGGGTCGTAACCTGACCGATTGCAAGCCCCATCAAATTGCTGAGTCCGGTTTTGCGCGTACTTTCCAAAACATTCGTTTGTTTGGCAGCTTGTCTGCCCTGGAAAACGTCATGATTGGTCGTCACGTCCGCACCCGCGCAGGCGTGCTGGGTGCGGTGCTGCGTAACCGCGCTACTCGTCAGGAAGAAGAGCAGATCGAGGCCCGTGCCTACGAGTTGCTGGATTACGTGGGCATCGCCCAGCACGCTAACGAGATTGCCCGGTCCTTGTCCTACGGTGACCAGCGCCGCCTGGAAATCGCCCGCGCCTTGGCAACCGATCCCATGTTGCTGGCCCTTGACGAACCGGCCGCTGGGATGAACCCGTCCGAGACCGTCGTCCTGCGCCAGCTGATTGAAAAAATCCGTGGTGACGGCATTACTGTCCTGCTGATCGAACACGATATGAAGCTGGTCATGGGCCTGTGTGACCGAGTCCTGGTGCTGGAATACGGCAAAGTATTGGCCGAAGGTAAACCTGCCGAAGTCCAGCATAACCCGCGTGTGATTGAAGCCTATCTGGGTGCGGGTGCTGCCAAAGAGCTGGGTATTACCGTTGAAGAGGAAAAGGCATGAGCACAGAACCGTTGATGCTGGATATTCGGGGCCTGGACGTGGCTTATGGTGGCATCCGGGCGGTACGCGGCCTGGACCTGCGAGTCGGGCAAGGCGAACTGGTTTGCCTGATTGGTGCTAACGGTGCTGGTAAAAGCACCACCTTGCGGGCTATTACCGGACTGGTTCCGGCGGCTGCCGGTCAGATTCAACACCAGGGCGAGAGCATAGTCGGCCTGCCATCACACCAGCTCGTGCGCCGTGGTGTGGTCATGGTGCCGGAAGGGCGGGGCATCTTTCCTCAACTGACGATTGAGGAAAACCTGGCCATGGGGGCATACACCCGCAAGGATCATCACGAAGTACGCCAGGATATCGAACGTATCTACACCCTGTTTCCTCGACTGGCTGAGCGTAAAAAACAATCGGCCGGGACGTTGTCCGGTGGGGAACAGCAGATGGTGGCCATGGGACGCGCCATGATTTCCCGGCCGTCCTTGCTACTGTTGGATGAGCCGTCGATGGGGCTGGCCCCGATCATGGTTGAGCGGATTTTCGAGCTGATCCAGACCATTGCCAAAGAAGGCGTGACGATCTTGCTGATCGAGCAGAATGCGCGCTTGGCATTGGAACTGGGAGATCGGGGCTATGTGATGGAGTCGGGGCGGATTATTCTGGAAGGGCCGGCTGCGCAGTTGCTGCATGACCCCAAGGTACGAGCCGCGTATCTGGGGGAAGAGGATTTTGCTGCGTAAGTAGGATTTAGGATTAGAAAAAAAAGCCAATCAGCTCAGAGCTGATTGGCTTTTTGATTTTTGTGCTGGGTTTTATAAGTAGTGAAGATTAATCTTGAGAGGGCTGCTTTCGACCCGTTGCCGCCATTGAGCTTTCAGGAAAGCTGTTGTTCAATGCTTTTCACTTAGTGGTGGTGTGCATCAGGTCAGCCTTTGCAGGGCCTTTACTATGCTGTCTTTGCGCTTCTCGTAGAACTCGTCAAACGCATCAAATACGTAGGATGTCATTTCTGGTATGAGGTGCCGCCGTCGAAAAGAAGCATCGCGCGTCTTGACCCATTCCTCAAATGGCGTAGCGTTTTTCGACAAATTCTCGGATTCGGTAAGCAATTGCAGGTTAGCGAGCAGGTTGTATTTAGCGATATACGATTGCACTTTGGATTCAGCGTAACCACGTCGTTTTAAGAGTCGAATCTGAAACTCCGACTGAGGGAATATATGGTCCTCGTGGAATACGGCGTCCTTCCAGTCCCGGTCGGGGTAGAGCAGTGACAGAACCAGGTTCGTATAGCGGCCCTGGTAGCGGTAGGTGAGTATGCGCTCGATCTCAGCATCGGTGAGCCTTGGCTCAATTTCCAGAGACTTGTAAAGGTCGTCGGCTGGGAACGGTGTATCGGGGCCTGCATCTTTCAACAACTCCCGAAGGCGGTTCAGCGTGGTGTCCGACGATCCGCCAAAAGCGTTCTTCAGGGTCGAGAAGATAAACCACTGTCGAATGGCGATTTGGGCCTCGGCGTCCTCGACCTTTGAGGACATGTCGAAGGTCCGGTTGCCCCGCTTAAGCAGGTAAAGGGCAATCGGCAGCAGTGCCAGAGGGGCAACGACGTTCTTGGAGTTGAAACCAAAGCGGGAGATCAGCCGCACGGTTGTTGTCAGGGCCTCCTTGATGTCGCCCCAATTTTCCTCGATCTTGCGCAAATTACTCCGAGAGAAGTTCTTCACCCTATATTGGATGGGTAGGTCTTCAGTCAGGTACAGACAAGCCTTCAGTACGAAGTCCTTGCCGAATCCGTAGCCGGTCCCGATGTCGTTGAGTGAGTCGGTGAACTCGTGGATTTCTTTTCGGGCATCCAGTGTCTCCCACTTCGCTGTCGCTGTGGCGAGCAGCAGATCCGAGTATTCTAGCGGCTGGCCCGCCGAGTTCGCCCGGACAAACACCTGCAATACCTTGTCGTAATCTTGAGATTTCTCCTGGTAGTAGTTGCCCACCAGGGTTGTGTGGATTTGGTTGTGCAGACGGCCGATCAGCCTGTTGGCGTTATCACGCAGGTCTTCCGGTAGCTCAGCCAGCTTCGATTTCATGTCGGCCTTCGCGTCTTCAGCGTCCTCGAAGTCGAGGATGCGGCCCACGGGATACCAAAGCTGCGGGGCTTTGCCACTAGGATCGCCGCTCTCACGGAAGGCGAAACCGTAGGTCAACTCCTCCGGGTTGTCCTCGTTCGGCGTCGGAGGCTTTAGCAGATTGAGATAGAGGCTGGTCTGGCGCCAACGGTAGTAGAAGTAACGGTACGAACCCTTCAGGCCGATCAGGAGTGATGTGATGCGTTGCTGGCCGTCGAGGACGAGAGTAACGTCCCTGGTGATCCCCGCCATGTTCGCCAGTGGGTTGTGCGACGACTCGCCGTCGAAGTCTCGGATGAATTCGTAGATCGGCCACTCGTCTTTATTCTTTTGCTCTAACTTCCAGTACAGGAACGAACCGATGGGGAAGTCCGCCATAATCGAATCGAACAGCCGTTCGATGCGGTCGGTCCCCCACACGAATTCCCGCTGAATGGCCGGCAGGTAAATATCCCGATTTACCTGCCGGATGATGTCGCTGACCCTAACGGGTATATATTCCAATTAGCCTCTCCTTGCCTAACTTTGTTTTCTGGCAACATCTCCGTCGCGTAACATTGGAATGCCTGAGAATTTGCCCAACAAGTGTCTTTTTAGAAAAACAAAACATGAGCAAGATGGGATAGTAAGGCAGGAATAGCTGTAGTCAACAGCCTTAGGGGTAGATGCGATCAATCTGGCATACAGTAGGCCTCTCTTGTCTTGATGAACGCAATCCGCATTGGATGGCCAGCGACTGCTCAAGGCCGAAAGCAGCCTTGATGAGCTGAACGCTATCGTTCTACTGGGGATATCCATCTGGCATTGTCAAAGAAGGTCCTGCAATTAAGCAGCCACACCAAACAAAGCACCGACGCCAGCCGTTAGCCCCATCGCCAATGCCCCCCAGAAGGTCACGCGGGCGGTCGAGACGAATAGCGGAGCGCCACCTGCCTTGGCGGCGATCAAGCCTAGAAGGGCAAGAAAGAGCAGCGAGCTGCCTGCGACATACCACATGAGTGCAGCCGTCGGCAGCAGCAGAACCACCAGCAAAGGCAGCAGGGCGCCGGCTGCAAACGTCGCAGCGGAGGCTAGTGCAGCCTGTACCGGTTTGGCCGCCAAGGTCTCTGATATGCCGAGCTCGTCTCGCGCATGGGCCCCGAGTGCGTCGTGGGCCATTAGCTGGGTCGCGACATGTGACGCCAGATTTTCATCCAGGCCCCGATTGATATAAATGGCTGTGAGTTCGGCATGTTCCTGCTCAGGGTTCTTCGCCAGTTCTGCTTTCTCGCGGGCCAGATCTGCGCTCTCTGTATCGGCTTGTGAACTGACTGATACATACTCACCGGCCGCCATGGACATGGCACCAGCGACCAGGCTGGCAACGCCTGCAACAAGAATGCTCTTGGCACTTGCTCCTGTGGCCGCCACCCCCAAGACCAAGCTGGCTGTCGAGACAATCCCGTCATTCGCCCCTAAAACAGCGGCTCGAAGCCAGCCTGTACGGTGCGTCTTGTGTCTTTCAGTATGTCTCATAGATAGCCCCAGATTGGTGTGTGGTTGCGTACGGTGCCGGTCGTATGACGTATGGCCTGTTTAAGTGAAGCATGAAGCGCGCGCTGTCAGTCCCGGCATCTAATTAACCATCATCAGGATCAACAGTCATGCGATATTGACGCCAGTATGGTTGTCTGCGTGCCGTTCTTCGCGTGAAACCGTGGTGAATCTACATGCCCCCCTGCACCACTTATTTACAAGCAAAGCATACACAAGTCTGTGAAGACTGCGGCAAGACATGATCCTGTTGGTGGGCTAGCGCGTGGGCGAGCGAATGAATGTGGTAGGGGAGTGAGTCGGGGGTATCACTCAGCACCGTCGGTGACAGCCACTTCGGGCCATGATTGGCATGCTCAGCGGCAGCGGTTTTGGTAAGCTGGTACTTGGCATCACCAGTGAGTAAGGTCCTGCTGGCGCGATTGCTTGTTTCTCTGTCCTCCATTCAAAGAAGGTGCTCCATGAAGATTTTGATGATTCTGACTTCGCACGATCAACTGGGCAACACAGGTCAAAAAACGGGTTTCTGGCTGGAGGAGTTCGCTGCGCCTTATTACGTCTTTAAGGACGCGGGGGCGCAGATCACGGTCGCGTCGCCACAGGGTGGGCAGGTGCCACTGGACCCCAAGAGCGACGATCCTGCGGCGCAGACCGATGACACACGCCGTTTCAAGGAAGATCCCGCCGCCCAGGCCTTGCTTGGCAACACGCATAAACTGAAGGAGGTTGCCGCCGCCGACTTTGATGCTGTGTTTTATCCCGGTGGCCATGGGCCATTGTGGGACTTGGCCGAAGACCCCTTATCCATTGCGCTGATCGAAACCATGCTGAGCGCCGGCAAGCCGGTCGCTGCGGTCTGCCATGCACCCGGCGTATTGCGTCGTGTCAAGGCGCCTGATGGCACGCCGCTGGTTCGGGGTAAATCCGTCACCGGTTTTGCCAATAGCGAGGAAGAGGCTGTCGGCCTGACCGATGTTGTGCCATTTCTGGTGGAAGACATGTTGAAAGAGAACGGCGGTAATTACAGCAAAGGCGGTGACTGGCAACCCTATGTGGCCAGCGATGGCTTGCTGATCACTGGTCAGAACCCGGCCTCGTCCAAACCGGTCGCCCAGGCCTTGCTGAAGCTCTTGGGCTGACCCAGCCTAGCCAACGATGCTGAGCGCAGCATCGTTGGTGTGGTGGTTCTTGCGCCTGGTAGGGACGAGGTACGTTCAATTGTTCGGGCAGCCATGGTTTTTGGACGTTGAGACAGCTAACCGTACTTGGGTGGTCAGTTGTACCTTTAACTGCTCACGGCGATCGCGCTACTGCGGGCCGTTGCGGCGGCAGGCCTGAATATCCAGTGCGCTCGTGGTTGCGCCAGCCTCACGCTTATGAGACCGGCCATGTGTGTGGCCCTGCAAATCAAGTTGTATGCCCTTTGCCTGACACTGAGGGGCAATGAGCAGCAATGCATCCAAATGGCGTGACAAAGCAGCTGAAAACGTCGCTCGAGGCTACAATGTAAAATTCTTGAAACCTAATCTATATGCTGGGACGCTTCGCGATGCGACGAGTGACACGCAGCTTGCGTCAGCGGCTGATCATGATTTTCGGTGGAGTTTCGCTGCTGTTGGGGCTTGTGTCCTCCGTCGTGATCGAGAATAGAGCCACACAGACCTTAACATCCCTCGGCCAAGACAAGCTGGAAGAAATCTCTCGCTCAATTGCCAGGGTGATGTCCCAGAGTTTGGTAGAAAGGCGCCGTGAGATCGATCTTATCAGCCGCTTGCCAACCCTGACTCTTGAGGACTGGCAAACCGAGTCTGTACGGACCATTATTGATGCCGTTAAACAAGGCTATCGGCCTTACGCCTGGATGGGGCTAAGCGACATCAACGGTCGTGTCATTGTGGCCTCCGACGGTCTGCTTGAAGGCGTTGATGTCAGTGCTCGCCCTTGGTTCATCAGGGGTAAAGAACGCTTGTTTACGGGCGACGTTCATGAAGCCCTACTTCTGGCTCGTCATCTTCAGCCCTCCGCATCCCCGTCTGAGCCTCTGCGTTTCATTGACTTTGCCGCCCCGGTCCGCAACAGCCAAGGCGAAATAATTGGAGTCATTGCGACACACGCGCATTGGACGTGGATCGAAGCGGTCATCAAGGAAAGTGTCAGCCAGGAGCATACCAGTCATCAGATTGATGTCTTTCTTGTCGATCGGGCAGGGCAAGTACTGTACACACTTTCAAGAACGCGTGAAGTCGAGCTATTCGGTACCTCATCTGCCAGCGGTGCACTCAACCTCACCTTAACTGAGGACATGTTCAAGGAATATATTTCAGCTCGTGCCGCCATCGTCGGCCCAGGCTCGGAAGACCTTGGATGGTCGATTGTCGTGCGCCAGCCACGCGAGATTGCACTTGCCAGCGTCAGCATCCTGCACCAGCAGATGCTCTGGCTCGGAATCGGTCTTTCCCTGCTGCTGGTCGTGCTGGCTGACCGGGCCGCTGTCCGGTTCAGCAGGCCGTTGCAAGACATTGAAAGAACCGCGTCTCAGATCAACGCGGGCAAAGAGGACGTCAATTTTTCTGTTAAATCCAGTGGAATCCGCGAACTCGACTCCTTGAGCCTGTCGCTTGCTGGCATGACGCATACGCTGATAACGCGCAAAACAGCGCTACAAGACCTGAATCAGTCGCTTGAGTCTCAGGTGCTGGCTCGAACCGCCGACCTGACAGAAGCGAACAGGAAGCTGGAGTCGCTCGCCTCCACAGATGGTTTAACGGGTTTAGCCAATCGACGCCAGTTCGACAAAATCTTGCTGGAAGAAATTGCACGCGCTCGTCGTCATTCTCATCCTCTTGCGCTAATCCTGCTGGACATTGATTTTTTCAAGCATTTCAATGATCGCTATGGACATCAAGCCGGTGATGACTGCCTGCGAGCTGTGGCGCAGGCCCTCAAGAAGGTGGGCCGACGCTCGAGCGATTTTGTGGCCCGCTACGGGGGTGAAGAGTTTGCGATTATTTTGCCTGAAACTCCATGCGCTAAAGCCCTAGAGCTGGCAAAGGCCGTTTGCACCACCGTGCGATCCTTGGACATCCCGCATTCGGACTCACCCATCGGGTTTGTCACAATCAGTGCGGGCGTCACCTGTCTCGACACACGCGATCCTCAACCCGCGATCACACTTGTGTCGCGTGCTGACGCGGCGCTCTATAAGGCTAAAGTCAGCGGTCGCAACCAAGCATTCCTCGACAATTCTGGCCATTTGGACGGTAGGGGCAAGCCTACGGCCTGAAGGCTTGAGTTGCTGGGTGGTGGGGGAGTGACGTCATTGAGCCGGGCAGCCTCCGAGGGCGCGGCGCGTGAGAGTACGGTAGGTCGAAACCGTGTGGACCTAGTGTTCTCGTTGGCGTTGTGTCACCTAAGACTTCCTTAGCAGCGCAAGCGCTGTTTATCTGGCTGTATCTCGTCCAGCGTTTGCTACGAGCCTACTGCCAACGCGCCTTGCGCCAAGCCTCTTGTTCCCCAGCGTCAAGAAACGTCCAGGCTACAAACCGACTTTGCTTTTGACCTTGCGTCATTTCAACTGTCTGTATCTTGAAGGCCTTGGCCTTCCTCAAAGCAGACAAGATTCCAGGTAAGTTCGACGCTTTGGACACCAAGCTGCTGAACCATAGCACTTGCCGGCCTACAATCGTGCTTTCTTCTATCATGCGGCGTATAAAGCGTGCTTCACCACCCTCACACCATAGCTCTGCATGTTGCCCACCGAAATTCAGCACAGGCGCCTGTTGTTTAGGCACCGCCTTGCCCAGTCCGCGCCATTTGCGCTGGCTGCCGCTTAAGGCCTCATCGAGCGATGAATGAAAGGGCGGGTTGCATAGCGTCAGGTCAATGTAGTCATTTGCACCCAGGATGCCTTTAAAAATATGGGCGGGCGATTTCTGTTGACGTAACTTGATGGCAGCCGACAGGCCGGGATTGGCATGAATAATCGTGCGCGCCGATGTTAAGGCACTTGCGTCAATGTCCGTGCCCAGAAACTGCCAGCCATACTCGGCATGACCAATCAAAGGGTAGATGGCATTTGCGCCGACGCCAATATCAAGGACACGCACTGCTTCACCGCGGGGAATGCTCCCCTTATTGCTGTTGGCTAGCACATCGGCCAAGTAGTGCACGTAATCGGCACGCCCAGGAATAGGAGGGCACAGGTAATTGGCCGGAATATCCCAATGTGCTATGCCGTAAAAGCTCTTGAGCAGGGCGCGATTCAGGGCTTTGACGGCATTCGGATCTGCGAAGTTGATGCTTTGATCGCCGTAGGGATTGACGAAAACGAAAGCTGCCAGTTCGGGTGTCTCTTTGATCAGGGTGTCAAAGTCATAACGGCCCTGATGGCGGTTACGCGGATGGAGTTGAGCCGCTGTTTTGTTTGATGTGGCTCGTTCAGCGTTGGAACTACCTGTTTTGTGAGAGGGCATTGAAGTCCGAAAATGGCTTGGGTCAGTCTGAATCGTGGCGCTGGCACGCGTGTAGAGCATCGTGTCAGGGCTGTAAAGGAGCGATGCCTGCTGTGGTCAGGCGGGTGTGCATCGCGTCCTTCTCTCGCCTTAAGGCTTAATGCTTGCCTGTGCTGCCAAAGCCGCCGGTGCCACGTTCTGTCTCAGTAGAGAACTCGCTTACCAACTGCAGCGCTACTTGCACGACTGGCTGGAACATGAGCTGAGCGATACGTTCGCCGGGCTGAATGACATAGTCCTGGTCGCTGTCGTTGGCCAGAATCACCCCGATCTCGCCGTGGTAGTCGGCATCAATCACGCCAATGCCTTGTGCAACCCGCACACCGTGTTTGAGGGACAGGCCCGAGCGTGAGGCGACGATGGCAACCAGACCAGGGTCCATCATATTAATGGCCAGTCCGGTTTTAACCAGTGTGCGGCCGCCTGCGGGCAGGGTGACGGCTTCGCTCAGGCAAGCACGCAGGTCCATGGCAGCAGAGCCGTCCGTGGCGTAGCTGGGGGCTTCAATGGTCGTGCCCAACAGATCATTGACGATGCGAGCTTCAATACGGCGATGCATAGACGGTATCCTGAAAAAAAGAGGCAGCGCATCTGCTTGGCGCTGCCCGCAATCATAAAAGAGAAAAAGCGTTAAAGCCGCTGGGCGATATTTTGTACCAGTTGACGTGCAGCCAGCAGTTTATCCTGGGCAGGCCAGTGCATATGGCCTTGCTCGTCAAATAGCACGAGTTCGGTGTCGTCGGCGTTCATGGCGCGCTGGGCCAGGTTGGCAACCAGCAAAGGCACATTTTTACGCTGGCGCTTGGCCTGGGCGTGCTCGATCAAATTGTCTGTCTCGGCGGCAAAGCCGACGCAGAAAGGACCGTTCTTAAGTGCGGCAACCTCGGCCAGAATATCGGGATTGGGGCTGAATTGCAGGTTTGGTGTGGCTTGTTCAGACGTCTTTTTAATCTTGATGTCGCTGGCATTGCTGACGTACCAGTCGGCCACCGCTGCAACGCTGATGAAGATATCGGCATCATCCACTTGAGACATGACGGTGGCGTGCATTTGGCGGGCCGTTTCCACGTTGATGCGACGCACCTGGTAAGGCGTTTCCAGTGCAACCGGCCCTGAGACTAGCGTGACGTGTGCACCAGCCTCCTGAGCCGCCCGTGCAATGGCGTAGCCCATCTTGCCGGAGGAGCGGTTGCTGATGACGCGCACCGGGTCAATCGGCTCGCTGGTAGGGCCAGCGGTAATCAGCACGCGTTTGCCCGCCAGCAGTTTGGGCTGAAAGAACGCCGTCAGCTCAGCAAGCAGTTGGGCCGGTTCCAGCATGCGCCCGTCGCCGGTTTCACCACAGGCCTGGTCCCCTGTGCCGGGGCCCAGAATATGCACACCGTCGCGGCGTAGTTGTTCCACATTGCGCTGGGTAGCCGGATGCAGCCACATTTCCCGGTTCATGGCCGGGGCCAGCAGTAGCGGGCAATGACCACGGGCGATGCACAAGGTGCTGAGCAAGTCGTCGGCCAGGCCATTGGCCAGCTTGGCCATGAAGTTGGTGCTGGCCGGCGCAATCAGAATGGCGTCTGCGTCCCGGCTGAGCTGGATGTGGGCCATATTATTAGGTACACGTGCATCCCACAGATCGGTATAGACCGTGCGGCCCGACAAGGCCTGAAAAGTGACCGGGCTGATAAAACGCGTGGCCGATTCGGTCATCACGACATCAATCCGGGCGCCCAGGTCCTGGCTGCGACGCAAGAGTTCGGCGGTTTTATAAGCAGCGATGCCGCCGGTGATGCCAAACACCAGTTTTTTATTGCTAAGCATAGGACATGATCCTTACAGACTCAGGAGCGCTGTCGTTTGTTGCGGCGCATGCGCAGAAACTCATCCAGCACCAACAAGGCAGCGCCGCAGCTAATGGCGACGTCGGCAATGTTGAAGGCTGGAAAGTAGGACTGATTCCAGTAAAAAAGCAGGAAATCCACAACGTGACCATGCATCAGACGATCGACCACATTACCTACGGCCCCGCCCAGAATCAGGCTCAGTGACAGGCAGAACAAGGGCTGTTTGGCGGATCGACGCAGCATGGTCACGATAAACACCGTGGCAATGGCGGCAATGCCGACAAAGAACCAGCGTTGCCAGCCCTGGCCGCCGGCCAGGAAACTGAACGCAGCCCCGGGGTTGTAGAGCAGGGTGAAGTCAAAAAAAGGCAGGATGTTCCAACGTTCCTGATAGAACAGGTTGCTGTCGAAATACTGCTTGGTCCACTGGTCCAGACCTACGATCAAGGCGGCCAGACCAATCCAGGCCCAGAACTGCCGGGAGGGCAGTCGGGCCTGGTCGGGAGAAGAGGCCATGTCCTGATCAGGCATGGTGACGCACTTCGCCTTCGCCAAACAGATTGTCCTCGCAACGACCACACAGGGTGGGGTGCTCGGCGCTTTGGCCTACGTCAGGGCGATGGTGCCAGCAGCGCTCGCACTTGGCCTGTTCGGTAGGGGTGACATCAATGCGCAAGTCGCCTTCGCCAGCGTGCACGTCGGCACGGGAAACGATCAGCATGAAGCGCAAGTCTTCGCCCAGGGATCGCAGGAATTCCAGATCCTGATCTTGGGCGTAGATGTCGATCTCGGCAGCCAGGGACGAACCGATGGCGCCGGTGCTGCGTACATCTTCAATACGACGCATCACGTCGGCACGGATGGCGCGCAGACGCTGCCATTTGGCGCTAAGTGCCGACTGCTCGCCTTGCTCGGGCAAGGCATGGAACAGTTCGGTGAAGATGGTGCCGCTAGGAACCGAACCACCGTGCATGTCGCGCCAGGCTTCTTCTGCCGTGAAGGACAGGATAGGGGCCATCAGCTTGAGCAGTGTCTGGGTCAAGTGATACAGCGCGGTCTGAGCCGAGCGGCGGGGCTGACCCTCTTTAGCGGTGGTGTACAGGCGGTCTTTCAGAATATCCAGGTAGAAAGCCCCCAGATCTTCAGAGCAGAAGGTTTGCAAGCGGGCCACGATAGGATGGAATTCGTAGCGCTTGTAGTTCTCCAGCAGGTCGGCCTGCATGTCGGCGGTCATTTGCAGGGCGTAACGGTCGATCTCGATCAATTGATCAACAGGCACTGCATGTTGGGTGACATCGAAGTCGGCCAGGTTACCCAGCAGAAACTTCAAGGTATTGCGGATACGGCGGTAGCCTTCCACAACACGCTTCAGAATTTCATCGGAGATGGACAGCTCGCCCGAATAGTCCGTGGAGGCGGCCCACAGGCGCATGATTTCGGCGCCCATCTTGTCGGCAATCTCTTGCGGCTTGATGATGTTGCCCAGCGATTTGCTCATCTTGCGGCCATTGCCGTCCACCACAAAACCATGGGTGAGCAGGGCTTTGTACGGTGCGCGACCGTACAACATGCAGCCAGTCAGTAAGGAGGAATGGAACCAGCCACGGTGTTGGTCCGAACCTTCCAGGTACAGATCGGCAGGCCATTGCAGCTTGTCGGCGTGCGAACCGTGCGTGGTGTGATCCTTGCCGCCCAAAACGGTGGCGTGCGTGGTGCCCGAGTCAAACCACACGTCCAGCGTGTCGCGGTTTTTCTCGTACAGATCGGCCTCGTCGCCCAGGAGCTCACGCGGGTCCAGGTTCTGCCAGGCTTCGATACCGTTTTTTTCGATGCGTTGAGCGACTTGTTCCATCAGCTCGGGCGTGCGCGGATGCAGCTCACCCGTTTCCTTATGTACAAAGAACGCCATGGGTACACCCCATTGACGCTGTCGCGACAAGGTCCAGTCAGGGCGGTTGGCGATCATGGCATGCAGGCGGGCGCGACCCCAGGAGGGGTAGAACTCGGTGTTGTCAATGGCTTCCAGCGCCATCTCGCGCAGCGTGCGGCCACTGCTGTTTTCCTTGTCCATGCCGGCAAACCATTGGCTGGTGGCGCGGTAGATAATGGGGGTTTTGTGGCGCCAGCAGTGCATATAGCTGTGTGGGTGTTGCTCGGTCTTGAGCAAAGTGCCAGCGTTTTGCAAGGTTTCCACGATTTGTGGGTTGGCCTTCCAGATCAGCTGACCGCCAAACAGAGGCAGATTGTCGGCGTAGTGCCCATTGCCCATGACGGGTTTGAGCATATCGTCGTCCTTCATGCCGTGGGCTTTGCAGGAGATAAAGTCCTCAATACCGTAGGCAGGGGCCGAGTGAACCACGCCAGTACCGCTGTCCAGGGTGACATAGTCGCCCAGGTACACGGGGGAGCGGCGCTGATAGCCAGCATCCACCTTGGCCAGCGGGTGATCAAATTCGATCAGGTTCAGGGCTTCACCCGTCGTGGTGGCAACAATCTGGCCGGTCAGCCCCCATTGTTCCAGACAGGATTTAACCAGATCCTCAGCTACGATCAGCATGGAGCCAGTCGCGCGTGCCGTGTCCAGTTTGACCAGGGCGTAGCGGATTTCGGGGTGGACGTTCAGCGCCTGGTTGGCAGGGATGGTCCAAGGAGTGGTGGTCCAGATGACGATGGCGCCATCGTCCACGTTGCTTACGCCAAAAGCGCTCGCCAATTTGTCTTTCTGGGCGAAGGGGAAAGCCACATGCACGGATGGGTCGGTGCGATCCGCGTATTCAACCTCGGCTTCTGCCAGGGCCGAGCCACAGTCAAAACACCAGTTCACCGGTTTCAGGCCACGAAAGACGAAACCCTTTTGCATGATCTTGGACAGCGCGCGCAGCTCGTCGGCTTCGTTGCTGAAGTTCATGGTCAGGTAGGGATTCTCCCAGTCCGCCAGCACGCCCAGACGTTTGAAGTCCTTGCGCTGGCTCTCGATCTGTTCCAGCGCGTAGGCACGTGCCTTGGCCTGAACGTCGGCCACAGGCAGGTTCTTGCCGTACTTCTTTTCAATCTGAACTTCAATGGGCATGCCGTGGCAGTCCCAGCCAGGCACATATTGCGCGTCAAAGCCAGCCATGTTGCGGCTCTTGACGATGATGTCTTTCAAAATCTTGTTGACCGCGTGCCCGATGTGAATGTCACCGTTCGCATAGGGCGGGCCGTCGTGCAAAATGAACTTGGGACGACCGGCGCTGGCTTGCCGAATTGCTGCATAGACTTTGTTTTCTTCCCACTGGCTAATCCAGCCCGGCTCACGTTTGGCGAGATCACCACGCATGGGAAAAGGCGTGTCGGGCAAATTGAGAGAGTTTTTATAGTCCATTTGAAGCAAAGTAGTCGCGAGCGCGTTGTGCATCGTTGTCGATGGCAGCGATCATTGTGATGAGGTCAGGGAATTTTTCTTCGTCCCTGACAAATTCCAGAAATTCTATACGGGCAAGTTTACCGTAAGCATCCAGGCGTTGGTCCAGTAAATGCACCTCCAAGAGCAGCCGTCCCTGGTCGATGACAGTTGGGCGCACGCCCAGGGAGGCAATGCCGGGCAGAGCCTGCCCGGCCAGTCCGTGAACGCGAACCACGTACACGCCCGAGCGGGCGGCACAGTGCTCAGGGACACGGACATTGAGTGTCGGGTAGCCAATATCCCGGCCCAGCTTCTGGCCATGAATGACATGACCACTAATGTGAAAAGGTTTGCCCAGCAGCGCACGGGCGCGGTCCAGTTGACCGACGGCCAGGGCGGTGCGCACTTCCGAGCTGGAAATGCGGCGGCCATCGGCATCGGCCACGTCGTGCAAGGTCTCGACACTAAAACCATGACGTTTGCCCGCTTCGCGCAACATCTCAATGTCGCCGGCGCGTTTGTGGCCATAGCGGAAGTCTTCGCCCACCAGTAGCCAGCCCGTATTCAGGCCCTGAACCAGAATGTCTTCAATAAAGGTTGCTGCCGACATGTCGGCCATGGTCTGGTTGAAACGGGCCAGATAAATTTGTTCAATGCCGCACTGGTGCAGGGCCTCGACCTTGTCCCGCAAGCCGCTGATTTGCGTCGGTATCAGTTCGGGCCGTTGGCCGCGCTGCGCGAAAAAGGCGCGTGGGTGCGGGGTGAAGGTCATGACACAGGAGCTAAGACCTTGCTGGCGGGCCACGTCATTGACGCGGTGCAAGATGGCCTGGTGGCCCAGATGCACGCCGTCAAAATTACCAATGGTGACCGCGCTGCGGGCCGTGCTGTTGCGCCGTGGCAGAGAGCGATAGAGTTTTAGATCAGATTTCACAAGCGAGAGTTTACAATTTTGGATTCGTTATTTCTCGGGAAACAGGATTTTGACCGATTCCACCGTACCTTGTCGCCTTGTTGTGCTTATTTCAGGCCGCGGCTCCAACTTGCAAGCCATAGGCGAACTGATCAAGACAGCGGGCCTAAATGGCCGTATCGAGGCGGTCATCTCTAACAAGGCCGATGCGCCCGGATTGGCATGGGCACAGCGTCAAGGGCTGCCTGTCCAGACCGTTTCGCATCGCGAATTTGCAACACGCGAGGCCTTTGACCAGGCTTTGGCGCGCGTGATTGACCGCTACCAGCCAGATTATGTTCTACTGGCAGGATTCATGCGCATCCTGAGCACCGATTTTGTTCAGCACTATGCAGGCAAGCTCATCAATATACACCCATCCTTGCTTCCCAGCTTTCCCGGTTTGAATACCCATCAACAGGCACTTGACGCAGGCGTGCAGTTTCATGGCTGCTCGGTGCACTTTGTGACCCCTGTGCTCGATGATGGTCCCATCATTGCCCAGAGCATTGTGCCTGTCTTGCACAACGATGATGCACAAACCTTGGCAGAGCGCGTTCTGGCCACTGAACATCACGTCTATACCGAGGCCGTACGCTGGCTGATCGAGGGGCGCGTGCGTTTGCATGCCGATGGCCGTGTCGAGGTGGCCGGTCTTGCGCATCGCGGCTTTTATTTCCCCGCCTGATTTAAGCGGGTTATTTGGAATTTTTGAATATTCATGTCTGATCACCAACAATCTCGCGGCCGCTCGGACCGCAAGCGCCCATCCTCGACGGACCAACGTAACGAGTCTGGAGCGCGCGGTCGTCCTTATGCAGCACGCCGTGACAAACCCTCGGGCCCACCCGAGCCGGGAGCGATGGCACAGCGTCGTCTGGAACAGGTTTCCAGTGCCCTGGGTGAAGTTTTGCAATGGAAGCATCCCGCCGACCTGGCTTTGACCCGCTGGGCCCGTACACGCCCCAAAATGGGCTCGCGTGACCGTGCCGAGATTCGTGAAGCTGTTTTCGACGTATTGCGTCACTTGCGCCAGTACCGTAATTGGGCAGAAAGCGGCGTGGGCCCGTCCACCCGTCGTCTGGCCATTCTTGGCCTGTCTACCGCGATGGGGCAGGAATCTCTGGCGCTGGGGCTGACACAAGAAGAGCGTCAGTGGCTGAGCCATATCCGTGCCCTGAACGTAGACGGTTTGCCAGTTGGCGTGCGCCTGAGCCTGCCTGAGTGGCTGGAAGAGCGTCTGAAAGAGATTCCGGACTCTTACAAACTGATGGCCGCCATGAACGAGCAGGCTTTGCTGGATCTGCGCGTCAACCCCATGAAAGCCGAGCGCGACATCGTGCTGCGCCAGTTGCAAAACGGTCCCATGGCCCGATTCAAACCGGTTGCCATGCCTTTTTCGCCCTGGGGTATCCGAATTGAAGGCCGCCCCTCTGTCGCTGTATGGCCACAGTATGAAAAAGGTGAGCTGGAAATTCAGGAAGAGGGCAGCCAGTTGCTGACCGCCTTGCTTGAGCCCCGTCGGGGCGAGATGGTCATCGATTACTGCGCGGGCGCCGGTGGCAAATCCCTGCTCCTGGGAGCCCTGATGCGCTCCACAGGCCGCCTGTACGCCTTTGACGTGTCGGCCACGCGCCTGAACAAGGCCAAGCCGCGGTTTGCCCGCGCCGGTCTGTCCAATGTGGTACCGGTGGTCATTCAGGAAGAAGGCGACCAGCGTGTTCGTCGCCTGCATGGCAAGGCTCACCGTGTGTTGGTGGATGCACCGTGCAGCGGATTGGGAACTTTGCGTCGAAATCCTGATCTTAAATGGCGTCAACACCCGCAGGCTCTGGAGCAGTACACTCAGATGCAGGCCGACATTCTGGAACAAGCCGCCGCTTGTGTTGCACCAGGAGGTCGTTTGGTTTACGCAACATGCAGTTTCTTGCCCGAGGAAAACGAGCAACAAGTGCAGGCATTCTTGGACAAACATCCCGAGTTCCGACTGCTGGACGCCCGGGAAATATTGAAGGACAAATGTCCGGCCCTTGCGCTAGAGGGGCCTTATTTAAATCTGCGCACGGACCGTCACCAGACAGATTGTTTCTTTGGTGCGGCACTTGAACGAATCACGGAAAGTGCTTGATTTAAAGCAAGTTCGTCCTTAAATAATGTTATTGTTAAGGGGTTAGGTGAGCTACACTTTTCCAGTTTCCCTTAACAAAAATCAGGTCTAAAAGGGTCTATGCAATCGTTTCTTTCTTTTCTTGCTGACGGATGGCTGCAACTGTCTTGGTGGCAGCTTATTCTCGTTATTTTGGCGATGACACATGTCACTATTGTGGCAGTGACCGTATTTCTTCACCGCAGTCAGGCGCACCGCGGGCTGGACCTGCATCCAGCGCTGATGCATTTCTTCCGTTTCTGGCTTTGGATGACCACTGGCATGGTCACGAAGGAATGGGTTGCGATTCACCGCAAGCACCACGCCAAATGCGAACGTGAAGGCGATCCTCATTCCCCCGTTGTCTTTGGCCTGGGCCAGGTGTTTTTCCGTGGCGCAGAGCTTTACCGCCAGGAAGCCACCAATCCGGAAACCCTCAAGCGTTTCGGTCACGGTACCCCCGATGACTGGCTCGAGCGCAACCTGTACAGCAAGTACAGCATGCTGGGTATTACCATCATGCTGGGTATTGACCTGTTCCTCTTCGGCCTGCTGGGTCTGACTGTCTGGGCGATCCAGATGGCCTGGATTCCTTTCTGGGCAGCCGGTGTGGTGAACGGTCTGGGTCATGCGATCGGTTACCGCAACTTTGCCAGTCCCGATACCAGCACCAATGTGTTCCCGTGGGGCATCATCATTGGCGGCGAGGAACTGCACAACAACCACCACGCTTACGGTACATCGGCCAAGTTCTCCAGCAAATGGTACGAGTTTGATCTGGGCTGGTGCTATATCACGGTGTTCAAGGCACTGGGGTTGGCCAAGGTCAAGAAGGTGGCTCCCAAGCTGCGTCTGGAACCGAGTGTGCCGTCGAATGCCCCCGTGGAAAGTATCAGTCTGTCCACCCTGCAAGGCGTGATCACGCACCGCTACGAAATTTTGGCGCGCTATGCGGACATCATCAAAACCACCGCATCGGAAGAGATCGCCCGTTTGAAGCCACAGGTGAACAAAGACAATCCCAATTGCTCGTGGGCCTTGTTGGAAAGCTGCAACGACTGGATCGGTCGTGGCGACGATGTTCTGGCCCCTGAGCAGCGTGCGGAGCTGGAAAATGTGGCAGCGGGTAACTCGCGCCTGTCCATTCTGGTTCGCATGCAGCGTGAGCTGGCCGGCATCTGGGAGAGTTCCAGCGCATCGAGCGAGCAGTTGCTCGCGGATCTGCGCGCCTGGTGCCAGCGTGCTCAGCAAAGTGGCATTGACAGTCTTGAGCAGTTCGCCTTGCGTCTGCGCCGCTACGCGGCATGATGGATCGCTTAAACCCGGAACAGCGAGCCGCCGTCACCTTACCCTCTGGCCATGCCTTGGTGCTGGCCGGAGCTGGTAGCGGGAAAACCAGTGTCCTGACCTCCCGAATGGCCTGGTTAATCCAGACCGGGCAGGTCAGCCCACACGGCCTTGCTGCTGTTACCTTCACCAATAAAGCCGCGCGCGAAATGCTGACGCGGCTTACTTCTTTATTGCCCATCGACACCCGCGGTATGTGGGTGGGAACCTTCCACGGTCTGTGCAATCGCTTGCTGCGCATGCATTATCGCGATGCCGGGCTGGTACAGACATTCCAGATTCTGGATACGGCTGACCAACTGGCCTCTATCAAGCGCCTGGTCAAGGCCAATAATATTGATGACGAGAAATTCCCGCCCAAGGAAATCCAGAAATTCATCAATGCTTGCAAGGAAGACGGCCAGCGTCCTGGAGACCTGGACGCCCACGATCCCCACCGTCGCCGTCTGATCGAGCTCTATCAGCTGTATCAAGATCAATGCGAACGGGAGGGCGTCGTAGACTTTGGCGAGCTGCTGTTGCGTGCCTACGAGCTCCTGTCTCGTAATGCCCCTATTCGCGAGCATTATCAGCGCCGTTTCAAGCACATTCTGGTCGATGAGTTTCAGGACACCAACGTCCTGCAGTATCGTTGGCTGCGCTTGTTGGCGGGTGAGCAGGCCAGTTTGTTCGCCGTGGGTGATGATGACCAGTCCATCTATGCGTTCCGTGGTGCGAACGTGGGCAATATGGCCGACTTTGAGCGCGACTATGCTCGTGGCAATGTGATTCGTCTGGAGCAGAACTACCGCTCCTGTGGTCATATTCTGGAATCGGCCAATGCGCTGATCGAGAATAACAGTGGCCGTCTGGGCAAGAATCTGTGGACGGATAGTGGCGAAGGCGAGCTGGTGCGCATCAGCGAGCTGGCCTCCGATGCTCTGGAAGCGCAATGGATTGTGGATGAAGTTCGCGCCTTGATTGCCGAGGGCAAGCCGCGCCGCGAGATTGCCATTTTGTATCGCAGCAATGCCCAGTCGCGGGTCATTGAGCACAGGCTCTTTTCCCAGGGGCTGCCCTACAAGGTGTATGGCGGCCATCGCTTCTTCGAGCGCCAGGAGATCAAACATGTGCTGGCGTATCTGCGTTTGATGGATAACGCGGATGACGATACGGCGTTTTTGCGTGTCGTGAATTTTCCCACGCGCGGAATTGGCGCCCGCTCTGTTGAGCAACTGGCCGATTTGGCGCGTGAACGTGGTACGAGTTTGCTGCGGGCCATTCCTTATCTGCAAGGGCGTGCAGCAACAAGTTTGATGCGTTTTGCCACGCTGATTCAGGATATGGCCAGCCAGGCACAGATTTTGTCCTTGCCCGAGCTGATTGAGCATGTGGTTCACCACAGTACCTTGCTGGCTCACTATCAGGCTGACCGTGAAGGCGCTGAACGGCTTGAGAACTTGCAGGAACTGGTGAACGCAGCCACCGTGTTTGTGGGTGAGGAAGGCTTTGCCGAACTGCCTGCAGGCCGTGTTCCTGAAGCTGTGCCCGGTGAGTCCGAACAGGCAATGCAAAATCCGGAGCAAGCGGCAGCCTCTGTACTGGCACCCATGTCGCCCTTGGGCTCCTTCCTGACCCATGCTTCGCTGGAAGCGGGCGACAATCAGGCACAGGCGGGTCAGGATGCGATTCAGTTGATGACCATCCATGCGGCAAAAGGACTGGAGTTTGATGCAGTCTTTATCACTGGTCTGGAAGAGGGGCTTTTTCCTCATGAAAACAGCCTGTTTGACCCAGGTGGGATCGAGGAGGAGCGTCGCCTGATGTACGTGGCGATTACGCGGGCGCGTCAGCGTTTGTACATTACCTTGGCGCAAAGCCGCATGTTGCATGGACAAACGCGTTACGCCATGCGCTCTCGCTTTCTGGAGGAGCTGCCGGAACAACACATCAAGTGGTTGTCGGCGCGTTACACCAGTTCGCCCATGCAGTCTGAAGCCAGTTCGGGTGCGTTCCGTCGTGGCCAAAGTTGGGAGTCCAAGGACAAGAGCTACTCGGCTCAGCCCTATGGCGGTCGTAGTCACACCAGTGTTCTGGAGGTGAACGGTCAGACCTTCCGGGTCGGGCAGGGCGTGCACCACAATCGTTTTGGTGAAGGCACCATCATCAACCTGACCGGTCAGGGGGAGGATGCACAGGCTTTGATCCAGTTTCGCGAAGTGGGAAGCAAGACCCTGGCCTTGGCGATCGCCAAGCTGGATACGGTTAGCTAAGCAAGAGCCAGACAGGCCATAGCAAACTGAGGGCCCCCGCAATGACGGGGGCTTTTTTAATGCTCTGTGCCTGGAGCACCGCAAGCTCCTCTACCTTGGCCTATGAGTCTATCTCCGTCTTTGTTTCTTTCTGTTGGCCTTGGGCATGAGCAGGTTTTTTGATCCTGTACGAGTCTACGTCTGCATCTGAACAGGACGATGAACCCGGGCCTGACCCTGAAACCGAACCCGGAATGCGCTTTAAGCCGGTCCCCATCCGGGACGGCAACTTTAATCTCATCCCCAGTCCCACTCCCATTCTGACGCCTGGCCCAGGTCCTGGCCATGGCATTCACCCCAGCCTGAACCAGTGCTTGGAGTCTGGAGCTGATTTTCAGCCTTTGCTCCCCGTGTTTAAGCCGTCACGCCCAGCTTGTACGTGCTGATAAGGCAGACCACTCTTGAACCTTCTGCCATTACGGTCAGATAGTGTGCATTTTTGTCGAGCATCCGGCTCCCATGCTGGTCGGTTTAGTGTCTGTCAGCGCGCCACGTCAAGCGGATGGATAAAAGTCTAGCCTTCTTCCTCGGACGGATGAACGACTGCTCGATTTTCTAAAGAACCTTGTTTAGCGCGGGTTTCCGCGCGTTCGTCCTTGCCCTTAAATCTCAATCCAAGCGTTATATACAAGGGTTATATTTTCTAGTTATAAAATGGGTGCCCCCATAAAATCGAAGCCTAAATTAATTACAGTAACAAACATACATGGAGGCGATCATGGAACCTAGCAATCTTTCACGTCGGCGCATGCTTTTGTCGACAGGCGGGGTGATGGCCCTGGCTGGTACCGCAAGTCTGACCCCTTTGTCAGCCGCTCTGGCTCAGGAAAAGGCTAAAACGCAAGCGAAAGCTCTGCCGGCCTATGCGTCCTGGAAACATGCCGACAGTTTGATCGTGCATAGCGCCAATACGATTGAAACCAAACGCAGCGCCTTTGGCTCCGGTTTGATTACACCGCTGGATCGCTTGTTCGTACGCAATAATGTAGCCCCTCCGTCCGAGCAGATCGTGGCTGATCCGGATGCCTGGGTATTGTCCATCAAGGGGGTGAAGAACCCACAGGACATGACCGTGGCCCAGCTCAAGCGTCTGGGTCTGGTTGCCGTGCCGATGGTGCTGCAGTGCTCGGGTAACGGCCGTGCCTACTTTCCTGAAAAACCCAGCGGCACCAAGTGGACCGTGGGTGCAGCAGGCTGTGTCGTGTTCTCGGGCGTACCTGTCAAGGCTGTGCTGGAAGCTACCGGCGGAATGGACGCCGGCGCTAAGTACATGACGGGTACCGGTGGGGAGGATATTCCAGAAGGCCTGGACCCCAATACCATCATGGTAGAGCGTTCGCTGCCGCTGGAAGCGATTGATGACGCTATTTTGGCCTGGGAAATCAATGGTCAGCCCATTCCCCTGGCTCACGGTGGCCCATTGCGTTTGATCGTGCCGGGTTACACGGGCGTCAATAATGTCAAATACATCAAGCAACTGGCCTTTAGCAAGGACCAGTCGGCTGCCAGCATTCAGCAAAACAGCTACCGCATGACGCCTATGGGCGAAAAGACCAATGTGAATCAGGAATCGGTGTGGGAAATGCCGGTCAAGTCCTGGATCACCAGCCCGAACGGCGAGCCTGGCGAAGACCTCAAGGCAGGACTCGTACAGATTCAGGGCCTGGCCTTTGGCGGCATGTCCGCTGCCAAGGAGGTGGAAGTGACGGTGGACGGCGGCAAGAACTGGGTCAAGGCCCAGTTCGTTGGACCGGACCTGGGCAAGTATGCCTGGCGCCAGTTTGTGGTGGGCATGGACCTGAAGCCTGGTCAATATGAAATCGCCAGCCGCGCGACCAGTGAAGCCGGCACGGTTCAACCTGAGGAGCGCGTGGCTAACAGCCATGGCTATTTGAATAATAGTTGGCGTGACCACATGTTGGCGGTCACCGTTGTTTAAGTATTAAATGTTGTAGCCACCCCGACACGTCGGGGTGGGTGCGGAAGAAAATCATGAATAAATACCTCGTTGTTGCTGCTGCCTGTTTGTTTGCTGTTGCAGGTCAGGCCCATGCAGATGAGCAAGGCAAAGTTCTGTTTAGCAGCGGTGCCAAACCTATTGCCTGTGCGGTTTGTCATACCTTGGCCGATGCCGGTTCTGCCGGTGCCATCGGCCCTGATCTGGATGAGTTGCAGCCCTCGAAAGAGCAAATCCTGAAAGTCATGAAAGAGGGTATGGGTGCCATGCCCTCGTTCGCGCAGACCTTGAGCGATGAAGAGCGCGACGCCATCGCGACCTACGTCAGTTCCGTAGCAGGACAGTAAAACCTGCGATTGCCCCTTGGGGCAGATCTGGTCGCCTTACCCTTCAGTCTCCTGTTCAGGAGGCAGAAATTCGGTAGGCGGTTTTTTGTTGGCATTGTGATGGAGTACGCGCGCTGGACGACCTTGATCGTCCAGCCAGATTTGGCCCAGCCCTGACCCATTCCAGACGCGCTCACCATGCTGGCGTTGATCGGGCAGGCGGGGTGTGATGCTCAAGTCACGCCGTTGCGTAAACCAATTCAGCGGCGAGCGGGGCGAGTAAAGCCAACGGTTGAGCCGATCCAGCCAGTTGAGCAAACCTTCCGGAAATTCATTTTTAATGCCGCTGCTGGTGACCTGCCAGATATGCGGGATATGTTTGCTATGGCGCACCTGCACGTCGTAGACAAATGAATAATGCACATCACCGGACAAAATGACGTAATTGCCCGGCGTGCGTGAATGCCGGAAAATATTGAGCATGGTGTTGGCGGCTCCGCGGTGGGCCATCCAGTTTTCCGCATCTACTGTCAGCGCAAAACCGGCGTACGTGCAAATTCTTTGTATGACCTCAATCAGTTTGACGCCAAACATAGGGGTGGGCGAGACAATGACCGCAGCGCGTTCATCCAGCAACTCGTGCTGCAGCTCGGTCAGGGATTCCCAATCCATCAGACCGGAAGGGCGGCTGGGCAAGCGGCGGTTGTGCCAGCGGCGCGTACGGGTGTCCAGTACGATCAGCGTAGGCTGAGTGCGCAGCACATAGTCCCATTGACGGAAATCCAGCAGCTCTTTGATCAGGGCGTCCTGGGTCGCATGGTCCAGGCGATGATGCTTGTCTGGCAAACGTGTCCAGGCGTTGACGGTGTCCAGAACGGACTCAAAGACATCAGGACGGTTGCCCCAGGCCTGACACAACATATACGCCACCAGCGCATTGCCCACGATCTGACGAGAAAAAGGGTGGCCGTAGGCCGTGCTTTCCCATTTGGCCGACAGGTTCCAGTCATCGGTAATGTCGTGGTCATCAAAAATCATCAGTGTCTGTACATGCGCCAGCAAGCGTGCCGCTTGGGGCAGGTCCTGACGAAAACCTTCTAAGGCACGCGATTCACGTTGCCAGCGCTGCTGGTGCTCAGCGGAGAGCTCCGGCGGAGTGGGCTCGCCAATGATTTGCCAGGCAGTGGGGGACCAGACCAGCAAGTACATGGCCAGGACTTCGGCCAATGTCACCAGGTGATTGTGTGCATTGGCGGTAGTGAAAATGGGTTTTTCCACACCGCCGAAGAAGCGCTCGCGCAAATCTTCATTGGACTTGAAGGCAGGCAGCAGATCAGCCCGCCGATAATAGCTGGCAGGGTGGCGGTAAAGAGATTCGCTGTCGGACACGACCGCGCCTTCCAGATATTCCCCGAACAATCCCAAGCGTTCAATCAGTGCATGGATGGCTGCCAGCATTGGGCCTGCCACATCGTCGGCATAGATCTGATCGCCAGCCAGCATCAGTAAAGCGGGCCGCATATCGGCGTGGCTGATATGTTCGCTCAAGACCCGGTCGGCTTGTGCCAAGCCGTCGCGGGACGCGTGATGCGGCTTGCGGCAAGAGCCAAACATCAGATTGTCAGCGCGGCTGGACAGCACCAGGCTGGGTCGGGTTTGGCCTTGATGCAGCAGGTGAGGGGCCCAATCTGCGATGTTTTGCTCCGTTTCACACGCTGAGTGCAGAATCAGGTCGTAGAAAACAAGCGTATCCAGGGGCAGCGGGTCGGCAAGCTGCACATCAATGAAGTGGATAAAGGCGTGCTTGCCAATGGGCACGATACGGCATTGCCCGGCATCCAGTGCAATGCGATGGGCAGGGGCGCCTTGCGGTTCCAGAAGCAGTTCCAGCGACAGGGCTGAGCTGCCAACCAGCCACAAATTCAGACGTTGCGCATCGAGACGACGCAAAATAGGGCCGGCCAGCACGGGCGGCAAGTTCGAGGAGGAATGGGAGAGATTCAAACGGGTTACAGCCAGAATCAGAAAGGACAATGGACAGCATTATGCGCATAAAGTTGCACGTTGGGCGGTGCCATTGTGTGCGGGGGGCGAGCATCGGGTGCGGATGTAGGGTTTTGAGCACAGAGATGCAGATGGCGGACACCATCTGCCTGATGGGCTGTTGTGGGCAGGATGAGTAGGGTTTGGCAGCGCGGCGGTTTAGCTGTTTTCCAGGGCGGGAGTGGCCTGCAAATAAGCGGTGACTTGTGAATCGAGCTCATCCTCATGTACGACACGAACAGGAAAACCCAGCTTCTTGCTCAGCGGGGTGACGAATGCATTCAGGGAAAAGGCCATCAAGGCATTGTTCACGACCACCAGGCTGGCCGCACAGCACAGGCGTAGACGATCGCGATTGTCTTTGATCCATTGAGAAAATGCTTCTGCGTCATTGTCAGGTCCGTCTGACGCAGCTCCCGGAAGCTCGCGTGTCAGCAGCACAAAGCGCTGACCCTGTTCCAGCAAGGCTTCCAGTTGCTCTTTCCAGTTGGAAGGAGAGTCGTTCGAGATCCAGATGCGGGGAAAATCCTGTGTTGCAAGGTGCATGGTCAAGTTCTGATGTGGTCGGTTGAGGGGATAAAGGTAAGTAGTGGGGCGTGCTGGCTCTGTCTGCGTCGCCAGCAATGTCGCAGGGGCAAAGCTCTTATCGATCAGGTCGACTCAAGCCTGCCGCCCGATTTCCTCCAGGGCTTCCTGAATCTCCAGCCATTCTTCTTCCAGGGCTTGGTGCGTTTTGCTCAGCTCGCCATGCTCGCTCATCAGGGCGGGGCGTTGATCCTTGTAGCTGTCTGAATAGAAGTCCGGGTCCTGCATCAAGGTATCCAGCTCGTGCAGACGTTGCTGGGTTTTTTCCATTCCGGCTTCCACTTTTTTCAAGCGGCTTTCCAAGGGTTTGCGTTGCTGTGCCTGGCGTTGGCGTAATTCCGCTTCCTGCCTGCGTTGGGTCTTGCGGTCGGTGCCCTCATTGCCGTTATCGTTCGCTCGTGCTTCTTGACGCGCTTCCGAACGTGATTGCGCACTGCGGGCCAGTAGCCAGTCGCGGTAGTCTTCCAGGTCGCCATCAAACTCCTGAACCTGGCCATCGGCCACGATCCAGAAAGAATCAACGGTAGAACGCAACAAATGGCGATCGTGCGATACCAGCAGCACGCTGCCACCGTAATCAGCCAAGGCCGTCGCCAGGGCTTCACGGGTATCCACATCCAAGTGGTTGGTGGGCTCGTCCAGCAGAAGCAGGTTAGGTTTTTGCCAAACAATCAGGGACAGGGCCAGACGCGCCTTTTCACCACCCGAAAAGGGGGCGGTCAGGCTGGTGACCATATCACCGCTAAAGCCGAAGGAGCCGAGGTAGTTGCGCAGCTCCTGCTCGCGCACATCTGGTGCCAGCCGCGCCAGATGCTGCAAGGGAGTCGAGTCGGGATCAATGGAATCGAGCTGGTGCTGGGCAAAGTAACCAATCACGAGCCCCTTGGATTCCAGGCGTTCGCCTGTGACGGGAGCCAGCTTGCCGGCCAGGGTTTTGACCAGCGTGGACTTGCCCGCACCGTTCATCCCCAAAATACCCACCCGGGCGCCGCCCCGCACCATCAAACGTACCTGGCTCAAAATAGGCTTGTCTTGTCCAGGGTAGCCCAGGTCGGCCCGATCCAGCATCAGCAGTGGGTCAGGGGTGTACTCCGGTGAGGGCAGGCGAATCGATACGCTGGAGTCGTCACGCAAGGGTGTCAAGGTTTGCATGCGTGCCAGGGCCTTGACCCGGCTTTGCGCCTGCTTGGCCTTGGTGGCCTGTGCCTTGAAGCGGTCAATAAAGCTTTGCAGACGGGCGGCTTCACGAGTCTGGCGTTCGTACGCAATCTGACTTTGCTGTACGCGTTCGGCGCGTTGCATCAGAAAGTCGTTATAGCCACCCTTGTAGCGAACCAGTTTGCCTTGGTCTACGTGCAGAATCGAACGAGCCACTGCATCCAGAAATTCGGTGTCATGCGAAATCAGCAAGACAGTGCCGGGATAAGAACCCAACCAGCGCTCCAGCCAGAGCATGGCGTCCAGATCCAGGTGGTTGGTGGGCTCGTCGAGCAAGAGCAGGTCCGAGGGGGCCATCAATGCGCGTGCCAGTGACAAGCGCATTTGCCAGCCGCCGGAGAACTCGCGTACCGGCAGCATCCACTGATCGGGACGGAAACCCAGCCCTGCCAGCAGTTGCTCGGCACGCGAGGGAGCCGACCAGGCATCGGCCTCGATCAGCGCATTTTCCAGCTCAGCAATGGTCTGGCCGTCGCTGTCAGGGGTATTGGCACGCTGTTCCTGCAAGGCTCGCAGACGTTCGTCACCATCGATAACGAATTCGCGGGCGGGGCGGTCACGGTCCGGGATGGTCTGGCGCACACTGGCCACTTCCCAGACCTCAGGAATGCTCAGGTCGCCCCCGTCCAGGTCCAGCTCGCCTTGCAGCAAAGCGAACAGCGAGGACTTGCCTGCGCCGTTCTTGCCCACGATACCCAGACGCTCGCCTGGGTTAACGATGAAATCGGTATTGTCCAGCAGGACTTTGACGCCGCGACGCAGCGTAATTCCAGTAGCGCGTATCACGGGGCCAACTGCTCCCGGCTTAACAGGAGAATCTGGTCTTCAGCGGTTTCCGTGCTTAGCCAGATCGGTTCCAGCTCCGGGAAGGCGGCAACAAAGTTGTCATACTCATTGCCAATTTCCAATACCAGCACGCCTTCGGGGGAGAGGTAATTGGGCGCGGCTTCCAGAATGCGCCGCACCAGATCCATGCCGTCGTCGCCTCCCGCCAGGGCCAGTTGCGGCTCGTGACGGTATTCCTGCGGCAGGTTCTGCATGGACTGCTCATTCACATACGGCGGATTGCAAATGATCAGGTCATAGGCGGTTTGCGGCACCTGGTCGAGCAGATCGCTCTTGAACAGGCTCATGCGATCGTTCAGTCCGAAGGCATCAATATTTGACTGGGCCACTTCCAGCGCGGCATCGGACAGATCGACGGCATCGACCTGCGCCTGGGGGAATGCCAGTGCCGTCAAGATAGCCAAGCAACCCGAACCGGTACATAAATCCAAGGCGCTGTAGATGGCATCGGGGTCGGCAATCCAGGGCTGGAGCTGCTCGGCCAGCAACTCGGCTATCGGAGAGCGCGGTACGATGGTGTCGGGCGTGACACGGAAGCGATGACCTTGCAGCCAGGCCTCACCCGTCAAGTAGGCTGCGGGAACACGCTCATTGCAGCGACGGGCGATCAGGGCCAGATAGGCAGTGCGCTCGGACTCCAGAACAATGGCATCCAGATAGGGGTCCAGCGTGTCCAGCGGCAGGTGCAAGGTATGCAGCAGCAGATAGGCAGCCTCGTCCCAGGCATTGTCACTGCCGTGGCCGAAGGCCAGTTCACAGCGGTTGAATTGGCTCACGGACCAGCGCAACAAGTCGCGCACGGTGCGCAGCTCCTGCTGGGCGTGGAGCAGGGAGGAATGATCGATGCAAGGGCTTAACAAAGCAGGGATTCCAATGTACGGCGATAAATGTTTTTAAGAGGCTCAAGATCAGCAATGGCAACATGCTCGTTGATTTGATGAATGCTGGCGTTGAGCGGGCCAAATTCGACCACTTGAGGGCAGATTTTAGCGATAAAGCGACCATCTGAGGTGCCACCGGTGGTGGACAGATCCGTTTCCAGACCGGTTTCAGCTTCAATGGCCTTGGCCAGGGCCTGGCTCAGAGGGCCGGCCTCTGTCAGGAAAGGCTCGCCGCCCAAGGTCCAGGTGAGCTGGAAATCCACGCCGTGACGGCGCAAGATGGACTCCACTTCCGCCTGTAGACCGGCAGGAGTCTGCTCAGTAGAAAAGCGAAAATTGAAGTGGACATCCAACTGGCCGGGAATCACATTGCTGGCGCCAGTTCCGGCGTGGATGTTGGAGATCTGGAAGCTGGTGGGGGGGAAATCGATATTGCCAGCGTCCCACATGCGATCGGTCAGTTCATGCAGTGCAGGAGCGAACACATGCAGCGGGTTGATGGCCAATTGCGGGTAGGCCACATGGCCTTGGCGGCCCTTGACGATCAGGTGGCCTGACAGTGAGCCGCGACGGCCATTTTTGATGGTGTCGCCCAGTTGGCGCGAGCAGGTGGGTTCGCCCACAATGCAGTAGTCCAGCTGTTCGTCGCGCTCTTGGAGAACACGGCAAACATGTACGGTGCCATCGATAGCCGGACCTTCTTCATCCGAGGTCAGCAGCAATGCGATCGAGCCTTTGTGTGCAGGATGGGCGGTGGTGAACTCCTCGACGGCATGAAGGAAGGCCGCAATTGAGGCCTTCATGTCTGCGGCACCGCGGCCATACAGCTGACCATCGCGCACGGTAGGCTCGAAGGGGGGCGAATCCCAGGCCGCTTCCGGCCCGGTAGGCACCACATCTGTGTGGCCTGCAAAAACAAACAGGGGGGCCTGGGTGCCACGGCGGGCCCACAGGTTCGAGACCGGGCCGCTGGGCAAATGTTCCAGCTTAAAGCCTGCTTGCTCCAGGCGGGCACCCAGCCATTGTTGACAGTGTGCGTCCTCGGGGGTGACTGAGGGACGGGCAATCAAGGCTTTAAGGGTATCAAGTACAGAATTGTCAGTGCTCATGTTCAGGCGCGAAGTAAATCGTTAATACTGGTTTTGGCGCGGGTACGGGCATCCACACGCTTGACGATGATGGCGCAGGCCAGGCTGTACAGGCCATCGGGCGAGGGCAGCGAACCCGGCACGACGACCGAGCCGGCAGGCACGCGGCCTTGATAAATTTTGCCCGTTTCGCGCTCGTAGATCTTGGTGCTTTGCGACAGGAATACGCCCATGGCCAGCACCGAATTTTCTTCTACGATTACGCCTTCCACCACTTCAGAGCGGGCGCCGATAAAGCAGTTGTCCTCGATAATGGTGGGATTGGCCTGCAAAGGTTCCAGGACTCCGCCAATCCCTACGCCCCCTGACAGATGGACATGCTTGCCAATCTGGGCGCAGGAGCCGACGGTGGCCCAGGTATCGACCATGGTCCCTTCCCCGACATAGGCGCCGATATTCACGAAAGAGGGCATCAGCACTACGTCGGGGGCGATATAGGCACCTTGGCGTACGACGGCGCCGGGGACGGCGCGAAAACCGGCTTGGGCAAAGGCGGCCTGGTCATGTTGCTCAAACTTCAAAGGCACCTTGTCATAGAAGGGAGCGGGCTCGCCAGCCATGACGCGGTTTTCCTTGATTCTGAAAGACAGGAGAATCGCTTTCTTGACCCAGTCATTGACCTGCCATTGTCCGTCAATCTTTTCCGCCACGCGCAGGGAACCGTAATCCAGCTTTTCAATCACGGTATGGATGGCCGTGCGCAGTTCAATGCTGTGTTCTTGGGGGGAGAGGGAAGCTCGCTGTTCCCACGCCGATTCGATCAGACTTTGGAGGTCGCTCATAGGCTAGGCTCTGTGTGAATTCAGGCCGTCATTGGCAGTATCGGGATACAGAAGGCGCATGATGCGCGGCTTACCACCGCAGCGGCCGAGCTTGAATGGAGGCAACAGGATAACCGAGTCTGCCCCATCCATGTACGGTTTTATGGCTTTCTGTAGTGCTTTTGAGGGCCTGATGCGGCCGTTCTGGGCTCTGGCTGGAGTCGTGTGCGCGTTGCCGGGCTTGGTGGATAAGAAAAAGCTTGAACCTGATAGCAGGTTTACCGGGAGGAGTGCAGACATTCTTCTGAGATTATTTTTTGAGTTTTTGCATTCTTGTTTTCCGATAATTTTTTATTGATTCGCCATTTTCGCTTATTTCAGTTATTTCATTGGTGCTGGTGGGGATTATTTATCTATGCTGTGTGCGTAAATAAATATTTCCAAAGACTAAAAAATAAGTATGAAAAGCGGAGTTGGTATTAGCCACCCATCAAGAGTTTTTCACGAAGCACGAGGATGTCGCCTGATAGTTGAGCTTACCGGATATCCGATCTTCCTCTGTGTGGCACGTCAAAAAAGGCTTGCAAGCTTTTTGCAAAAGGGACATGTCAGGGTTTTACAGAGCAATGACCTTGCGTTCCCCGTGCAAATCGAATTGGTTTCGTTTTTTACATTTTATAAGATGTAGGGGTTTTTTATCTGCCTAGAATGACGACGAGGACAGTGTTGTTAATAGCATTTTGCTTTTAATGTCTCATTCGAATGGAGGGGTTATGAGATCAATTCTTTTATGGCTCTTGGGTGTACCTATCCCTATCATCATTTTGTTGGCTTTGTTCTGGCACTGAGGTGCTTGCGATCACAATCCGGAATAAGGAATCATCATGGCTACAACGCAATTTGGTTCAGATGCAGGTTTGGGTACGCCCGCCGTAGCGGAGTCCTCGCATTCAGCGGTATCGTGGGGCGCCGTCATTGGAGG
This sequence comes from Alcaligenes sp. SJTW-7, assembly GCF_047716895.1. Lineage (NCBI taxonomy): Bacteria > Pseudomonadati > Pseudomonadota > Betaproteobacteria > Burkholderiales > Alcaligenaceae > Alcaligenes > Alcaligenes sp. SJTW-7. The sequence goes on from NZ_CP136682.1 coordinate 1,551,958, forward strand.
GGCCGTCATCGCCGCTGCCATGACCGTGACCTTGCTGGTGGGCGGGACGGGTCTGGGATTCATGGCGATCTCTCCTTGGAACAATGATGGGGCCTCGGGCACCACGATCGCTATCGGCACAATTGTCTGGTTGTTCCTTACACAGATCATTGCTTACGGGATGGCGGGCTATATAACCGGTCGCCTGCGCACCAATTGGACGGGTGTGCATGGTGACGAAGTCCATTTTCGCGATACGGCACACGGTTTCCTGGTCTGGGCTGTCAGTGCCGTCGTCAGTGTGTTTCTGCTGGGTTCTGGGGTGGCATCGCTGGTGTCGGGCACCGCTCAAGCCGGCGCCAATCTGGCCGGGGCTGGGGTAGGCGCTGCCTCGGCGGTGGTAGGGCAGGCGGGTAAGGATCAGATGCAGGGGCCAGGCCTGGGTTACTTTACCGATAGCTTGCTGCGTCCTGCTGATCCGGCTAATGCACCGGCGCAAACGGCCAATCCAGAGCGTGAGGTCAGTCGTATTCTGGCTCGCAGCCTGGCCGAAGGTCAGGTGTCTCAGCAGGATCAGGACTATTTGCTGAAGCTGATTGCCAATCGTAGTGGTTTGACGCCCGAGCAGGCCAAAGAGCGTCTGGATTCGGTGCAGCAGCAAGCCAAGGAGGCGGCCGAAAAGCTGGAACAACAGGCGCGTGAAGCAGCAGATGCTGCTCGCAAGGCCGCTGCCGCCTTTGCCTTATGGGCCTTTGCCTCGTTGCTGGTCGGTGCGTTTGTGGCGAGCCTGGCCGCAACCATAGGAGGACGGGCGCGTCTGAAGCTCTAAACCGGGTGGTCGGGACGGCGCGCGAGCTCCGTTCCCGTATTCATCCTTACAAGGCCCCCGACTCCTGAGCGACCGGGGGCTTTTTTTTGGATCATTGAGCATTACCGGGGAAAGCGGCGCGGATGTTGAGGAAGAAGAACTCATGGACTCGGTAAGCGTAGGCACGCCGCTTAATGAGCTTGATGGTGTTGTTGAAGCCCTCAACGATACTGGTGTTGAGGCGATGTCGGCATGCGGCCAGAATGCCATGCAGATAGCCTTTCGGGCACTGGGCGAAGGTGTTTAAGAGGGTTATTTAACTGTGCTCGGCCTGCTCGCAACAATGATGCCAAGTTTGTTTTGCCCAGGCAGATCTTCGGTAGAACCAGAGTCGCTTGAGTTCGTCCAGCAGGACATAGACCCTCAGCAGACCCCTGCATCGGCGCACACTGTTATTCAATGGTGCCGCCTACCGCTTAGCGATGCTCTCGCTATATGACTTGCCCAGGAAAGCCTCGTTCTACATTGATTCCTTTGCTGCGCGAACTTGTGTTTTTTTGTTCCGTAAGGCTATATGCAGCGCTTGGGACGCTGGATTTTTACCTATACTGAGCAACACAGAATAAACAGGAGTAGGGCAGCATGACAACAGAGATTGCAGTGGTCTTGGGTCTGGCTTTAATAGCGATTGTCTTGTTTGCTACCGAAAAACTCAGAATAGATGCCATTGCCTTGTTGGTGTTAAGCACCTTGGCAGTGCTGGGCCTGGTGACTCCTGAACAGGCGGTGGGTGGGTTTAGCAATCCGGCCACCGTAACGGTGGCTGCCATGTTTGTGCTGGCAGCGGGCCTGCAAAATAGCGGAGCACTCTCGGGAATTGGAGATTTGCTCAGCAAGGCCCGCTCACCGTTCCAGTTTTTACTGGTGTTGTTTCTCGTTCTGGCTGTGATTGCCCCGTTCGTCAATAACACCGCGGTGGTGGCGGTGTTCATTCCCATCGTGATGGCTGCCAGTGTGCGTATCGGGATGTCGGCTTCCAAAGCGCTGATTCCCTTGTCTTATGTGTCACAAATGGCGGGGGTCTGCACCTTGGTCGGTACGTCCACCAACCTGCTGGTCAATGCCATTGCCCGTGATCTGGGTCATCCCGGCTTTACCATGTTTGAGTTCACCGCCCTTGGTGTGATCTGCATGGTGGTCGGCTGTATTTACTTGCTGACAATAGGACGCTGGTTATTGCCTGACACGCGCGCGGGTGAGCTGGTCGAGCAATATGAATTGGGCAAGTACATTACCGAGCTGCGCGTGATGCCCGACTCGTCTTTGATCGGGCAGTCTGTGGGGGACGCCAAACTGGGCGAGCAGTACGGGGTATTCGTGCTGGAGCTGTTGCGAGGCGATACCAAAGTGTGGGGGCCGCGCGAACAGAAGATTGAGGCGGATGATGTGCTCTTGGCGCGCGGTGACTGGACCAAACTCGACGAGTTGCGTAAAGAGGCGGGACTGGAAGTGGACCCGCAATTCAAGCTGGAGCAGCAGTCGTTTGAGCAGGTGGACCAGGTGTTGACTGAAGTCATGATCGCTCCCCGTTCACGAATCAGCGGGCGCACCTTGGGTAGTCTGGGACCGGGCTGGCACAAGAATGCGACGGTGCTGGGCATACATCGTCGTGGTCAGGTGTTGCGTGAGCAGTTGCGGGCGGTACGTTTGCAGGTGGGCGACATTTTGTTGATGTTGACCCCCGCGGCTGAAAAAGCGGACTTGCGGTCGGACAACAACATTATTGTGCTGTCTGAACGGGAGGCGGAAAAGGAGATGGGCTGGCGCGCTCCCTTCGCGCTGTTCACCATGGCTTTGGTGATTGCAATTCCCGCCCTAGGCTGGGTACCTATCAGCATTACTTCCTTGGTGGGGGCGGTGGCCATGACCCTGGCGGGCTGCCTGAAGGCGGATGAGGTGTACGACGCGATTGACTGGCGCATCATCATCCTGATGGCCGGTTTGTTGCCTTTGGGCCTGGCCATGAGTGAGACAGGGGCTGCTCAGTTTCTGGTTGAAAACACGGTGGGTCTGGTCAAGTCATTTGGGCCCTTGACCGTGCTGGCGGTGGTGTACATGATGGCGCTGCTGTTGACCGAATTCATGAGCAATGCCGCAGCGGCGGTGTTGCTCACGCCGATTGGCATGTCCACGGCCAAAATGATGGATGTGGACCCTACTCCATTTCTGATTGCCGTCACCTTTGCCGCCTCGACCAGTTTTGCCACGCCCGTGGGGTATCAGACCAATACCATGGTCTATGGCGCCGGGGGTTATCGTTTTGCCGATTTTCTCAAGGTAGGCGTGCCCCTGAATCTGATCTTCTGGGTTCTGGGCGTCGCACTGATTCCTGTTTTCTGGCCTTTTTAAGCGCAAGGCTGGCGACCGCCTCACGAAGGGCCTGGCTCATGTCTTGCTTCCCTTCAAAGAGACGCGCGCTTCAGGTTTGTCAGTTCGCCCGTTGGGCACCTGATTGTATCGAGGCAGAATAGGAGGACCAGCGCCCGGGCATGATAGTGTACCGAGGGGTTTGGGGGCGGGCTTAACCGTAAAAAATGGGATTGCAGGGATTAAATCAGGGAACCGGCGGGCTGCTGATCTCCTGGATTTTTGCGGTGATAGCTCAGTAACAGCACCCATAAGACAGCCAGGCACAAACCGTACGCCATAGCCCCGTAAGAGACGGAGATATCAATGCCACAGACACGGGAGAAGCGGTCGGCTGTATCGCAGATATTTTTAATGGCCAAAATGAACACAACCGTGTTCACGGCCATGGCAAGCCAGGCGGAAAGCGTGCGTTCTGCCCAGATCAGGCTGGCTACGGCCAGCGCTGACAAAGGCATGACGGAGTGAAGCACACTGGTGCGCCAGGCAGAATAAGCCTGGGACGTGTTGAGCCAACTTTCGCTGACGTGCGCAAAGGGAAAGAGTCCGAGCACAATCAGAACAGCGCACAGGAAAAAGATCAGTTTCCTGATGGTAAGGGTGAACACGATAACGGTAGAGATTCGCTTTATGAGGATTTCGAGTGTAACTGATGTGTTTTATGCGCAAAGACAAGTTATGTAAGTTCATTGTCACAATTTGCGATAAATTTGTTACTTAAAGATAGCATAAACGCAGGAACATTCGAATTTAATCATGGTTTCATGACAAAACGACGAGAGCGCAGTGCAGGGTGGGGAGATACCCACCCGGAAGACGGTCGTGCCCGTGCGCTGAGCGGATGAAATTGACAGGAGAAAAACGATGAGAATAGCCGCTGCGTGCTTGAGCATCGTACTAAGTGTCATGGCTTTGCCTGTGTGGGCGGATAATCCCGCCTGTCAGTATCGGGCGGCAGAAATTCAGAATCAGATCGACTATGCCCGAGAGCATGGCAATGTGCATAAGCAGCGCGGCTTGGAGCGCGCCTTGACCCAGGTCCAGCAGCATTGCAAGGACGAAGATCTGCTGCGAGATGCACAGGAAGCGATCCGTGAGCAGCAAGAGGAGATTCAGGAGCGGATGGAGGAAATTGCTCAACAAACGCGCAAGGGAGATACCGACAAGGTTCGGAAGCTCGAGCAGAAACTTGAGCGCGACCGGATCGAGCTGGAGCAGTTACGGGAGGAGTTGAACGAATTGCAGGCGTTGGGCGCGATGTAAAAGAGCGGCGACGCAGGCAAGGAGGGTAGGGGTCAGTGCCCTCTGCAAATAGTCTGCGGCAAGGGGTTCAACGCAGAACACGGGCCCCTTGTGGGGCTACGCGCCGTGGAATGGGAAAGGACTGCTTATAATCACAGCTGTGGTGGGCACAATGTTGTAGGCCGATCACGTATAAAACAAGAGTGGTATGAGCAGAAAGAAGATGGGTCGCGGTATAGGAAAAAGCAGCAGCAGGAAAAAAACAGGGGGAGCGGGTCCGGCTCGTTTTTTGAAATCTGTCCTGGCCGCCGCTCTGACCAGTTTCGGGATTGCCACGGCCTGGCTTCATCCCCAGGGGCTGAACTGGCAAAGTGTGGAGCCCTGGTTGCAGTCGCTGGGCTTGCCTGGCTACACGGCTCAGGACCATGTTCCCGTGCCGGCGTCTGTAGATGGTTATGTTCAGACTTCTTTTGCTCATTGTCCACAGTTCTTTCCCGGCGCCCGACCTGTGGTGCCGATGGCTTACACGCAAAGAGAGCTGTGCTTTAGCTCTTTTGCGATCTTGCATAGCGGTCAAACCAAAACGCCGGTGTTTGTAGCGCAGCGCTTGAATCGACAGCATATTCAGGCGGCCAAAGGCATCAAACGCACCGACCGGTTTTACGCCGAGGCGCGTTTGCCTCGGGCCGAGCGGGCTGAGTTGAATGATTATCGGGGCTCGGGCTATTCACGTGGACATATGGCACCGGCTGGCGACATGGCCTCCGAACAGGGCATGGCCCAAAGCTTTTCGCTGGCCAATATGGTGCCGCAAAATCAGATTCATAACGCGGGACCCTGGAACAAGATCGAAGCTGACACGCGTCAGTATGTCTCTCGTGCGGCAGGTCAAGTCTATGTGTTTACCGGACCTGTTTTTGAGCGTAATGCCAGGACGATCGGGGCCAATCAGGTTGCCGTGCCCAGTCATTTGTTCAAGCTGGTGTACGACGCCACCACAGGGCGCGCCTGGGTACATTGGCAGGCTAACCAAGCCTCTACCCGTGCCGGGCCGCCGATCAGCTATCCAGAGTTCGTGCGCCGTACCGGTTTGCACCTGCTGCCCGATTTAAGCCTCAAAGGGGCGGAGTAAAAACCGTTTTTGGGGTGCCGCCGTCGGGTTGTGCTACTTGTTCAGGACCGCGTGGACCTGATCTTCGGAAAAGTACACGCTGTCACCTTGTTCAAAAACGGTGTAGCTGATGTTCTGCTCACTGACCACGCCCCGGAAATAAGCTTTTGGGGTGGCGGGCGCCTGGGTGATACGAACCGTGATATAGCGTTCGCTGGTGTAGGAAACCAGTTGCACGTGCATGTCCGGTTTCAGATCCAGCGCCCCGGGAAACCGGTCCAGGTCGTCATGGCTGACCACAACCCGGAAAGCCGTGGGTCGGTGAATGACATAAGCCTCCTTGATGCGGTGATGCAAGGTCAGCATCCTGTGCGCCTCTGCGCTGCGTGCCTGATTCGGAGTGCGGACCTGCTCTTCCAGCTCAGCGCTTGGCATGATGTTCAGGACTTGGGCTAAAAGCAGAAATTGTTCGTGAGTCATGAATTGCAAATTGTCAGAAAAAGAGAATCGACGTGCTTTGGAGCCTCGGGGTACAGTGTGCCTATTGTCCGCGATTGGCTTTTGTTTCCATTGGCGGTAAATGCAATAAAGATTTTTTGTGGGGAAAACGCAATGATGGTTCGACGACTAACTCAAAGTGCGGCGGTGTTGGGTTTGGCCGCTTTGCTGGCCGCATGTTCTTCGCCCAAGCCCGGTGCTGGCCCCGTATCAAAACTCTTTAACGAATGTACCTGGGACCGGGAATCCTGCATGTACGAGGGTCGCTACGAAGCGGGCGAGAGCGAGTACGCCGAACGCCAGGCCCGTGATTTGAACCGTCAGTCGGCGGCGCGTTTGCGTCAAAGCCGCCTGTGATTTCTTGGTGGCAGTGAGCGACCGGCGTTGCACGTCGAGGGTGTGAGCGTGGTGCGAGCGCTATTGGAAAGCAGACAAATTGCCATCTATTTTGGGGTGATGGTGCTTGCTGCCGGTCTTTCCCAGGTCTGGGTGTTGCCGGTCAGTCTAGTGGACTGGGTCAATCCGGCGCTGGGCTTCATGCTGTATGTCACCTTTTTGCAGGTGCCCCTTGCCCAGTTGGGCAAGGCGCTGACGCAATGGCGCTTTCTGCTTGTTTTGCTGATTGCCAACTTTGTTCTGATTCCTCTGCTGGTATTTGCCTTGTTGCCTCTGCTGCCCGAGCACGATTTGTTGCGCTTGGGTGTGTTGCTGGTTTTGCTGGCTCCGTGTGTCGACTATGTGGTGACCTTTGCCCATATGGGCCGGGCTGATGCACGTGCACTCTTGGCCGCTACCCCGATATTACTGGCTCTGCAAATGCTGTTGTTGCCTGCCTACCTGCGTTTGGCCTTGGGAGAGCAGTTGGCGTTGTCTATTCAGGCCAGACCCTTTCTGAACGCCTTCGGCTTTCTGATTCTGATGCCGCTGCTACTGGCGGCTGCCACTCAGTATCTCGCTGCCAAACGTGCGGTTTGGGCGAAGATCCATCTTGGTTTGGGTTTCGCGCCTGTGCCTGCCACCGCTGCGGTGCTTTTTATGGTGGTGGCCGCTGTTTGGCTGCAATTGGAACCCGCACTGGACGTGATAGGGCGCGTCGTACCGGTTTACCTATTATTTGCGGTTCTGGCCCCGATGATTGGCTGGGCGGCGGCGCGGCTGGCGGATCTGGCAGCTCCCATGCGGCGTGCCGTTGCATTTAGCACTGCCACGCGTAATTCGCTGGTTGTCCTGCCGTTGGTTCTCGCGATTCCCGGCGCCATGCCTTTGCTGCCAGCCATCATTTTGTCCCAAACCTTGGTGGAGTTACTGGCACAGCTGGTCTATGTGCGTATGGCAACTCGACGCCAAGAAGCTACGCAGGCTTGAGCAGGCCTGTGAGCCCTGCACAGTTCTTTCTTATAGCGCTTATAAAAAAACCCACATGGTGATGCGCTAGCTACGCTCTATGATCTGCTCCGCCTCCGTGCCGAGTGCAATCTTTTGTGGCGTGCCTGTTCTGTGCTCGCCTATTTACTACTTGGGAAAACTTCAACATGCTAGTTGCCGCTTTTCTGGCGTTTGCAGGCCTGTGCCTGTTCGTGAATGGTGTTCGTCTCTACTGCTCTGAAGGCCACCACACGGAAAGACTGGTGAGCGCCAAAGATGCCGCCATCGTTAATTTGTTCACCGCTGTACTGGGATTTATCTGTATGTCCCACATCCTGAATCCCGCCAACAGCGCTGCCTATTCCCCTTTGTCAGCTGTCTATCTGGGCCTGTTTGCCTTGACTTACTTCTGGGTGGGGGTGAATGCCTTCACAGGCAGTGATGGTCGGGCCCTGGGATGGTACTCCTTGCTGGTGGCGTGTATAGCTGTTCCGGCTGCATTGACTAATTTGCGCGTGGCCGAGCAGGTTTTTGACTACTGGCAGGTAGTGAGCTGGCTGTCCTGGGCTGTGCTCTGGTTCATGTTCTTCTTGCTGCTGGTTCTGAACAAGCCTATTGCCAGGCTGACTGGCCTGGTATCTGCGGTGCAAGGGGTACTAACGGCCCTGTTGCCGGCGTTGCTGTATTTTTGGGGTGTGATTTAGGCTCCAGGCTGGAGGGAAAAGAGAGCCCCTCCAGTTCGGGCTGCAAACCCAAGACCGCTATGGCGGTCTTTTTTTATAGGATCGCTTGATACGGGGGGCGCAGTGTGCTTGCGTGTTTTCATTGAGTAAGCTGTTAAGACGCGGGCCAGCTGAGAGGGTTTTTAAGGAAAAATGAAAAGTAAATTAAGGCGGATAAATATTTGGTTGTCGGTGGGGAGTTAAAAAATATATTTCCCTAATTTACATTGGAATTGTTAATGATTTTTTTAATTGATGCTAAAGTGAATGGGTTTGCTAGTAATAAGCCGATGCGGTTATTGATTTTTCACTTTTTTAGTGGAATAGGCATATGGCTTTACGATTTTTGATTGATCCGTGAAGGAGTTTGAATCGTGTACCATGCAGCCGCTTCCAGTCCAGCCCCCCAGCCCAGGCCGGAGCCTAAACCCATGCGTTGGCCTGGTGATTTTCCGGGTAAACATGATAGGCAGGATTAGCTTCTGCTAGATGCAAAAAACCGCTCTCCTTGAGCGGTTTTTTCTTATTTGAAAATTAACCCTGTCAGACCTCTACCCCTGAGAGAACCAGGTGTATGCATATAAAAGCAAAAATCAGTTTTTTTCGAATGAGAGAGAGGCGGCTAAGGTTTACCGGTCTTGGCTAAGAAGAATGGCTGAAAGAGGGCTTGCAGAAAGGCATGATGAGGCTTGCAACGCATTGGGAACATAGTCTGTTAGCAATTTTGGAAATAGGCTGGCTACCGCTCTTTCTTTTTCAAGCCCTTTATAAGCAAAACCGGCTTATTTATAACATCCAAAAAAAGGTACACCGACGATGAAGAAAAGGAGAGGGATGCTGCCTTTCTTTGTGTGGATTCACGGCGTGGTAATGGAAAAAAAGTGCTGCTGACTTGCTTTAATGCTGAAATAAAAGACGGCAGAGTTTTTGTGCTTTATGTCAAGAAAGAAGCGGAATGAAGATGGTACTTGCAATCAAGGGATAGAGGTTTTTCTGGTGATCGATTTTTAACTCAAAAGTATGGTGGCTGATAGCTTGGGGTGTTTGTTTTTTTGTTGCTTTCTATACGGTAACTAGGTCGCTGTATATCAGTATCTTCGGGAATAGGCGCAGTAGGGGCTGGCTATATATCGTTGCCGACAGTAATCTATGATTTGGTGGCTTTCTACCTGATTCGCTGGATGGGGTTTTTACCTAAGTGCCCCAGGCAGTGGCAAAGCAGGAGTCAATGCCATTTATGGGCGATAGATGCTAGCTGATATGGTATTTCAATAATAGTTTTAATTCTTATTTAGGCGTATAGGAAAACGAGATATGCCAAGCAACCCTCAGCCAAACCCCACCCCTAATCCGGACCCTAAGCCCACCCCGGCTCCGGAGCCCGTTCCCGGCCCGAAACCGATGCGCTGGCCCAGTGACTTCCCGGGAAAGCATGATCGACACTCGTGACCGCTGACGAGTGATTCCAGAAGCAAACTTTCGAGTCTTGTAGCCTTAGGGCCGGCGCTTCGTATTCAACGGTGTTTTCGCCCGTTTCCTCCTTCGCAAGGCATAGGTAGAGCGTTGCGCGCACGGACGACTACCGCACAAATTCGCTAGGTAAATTGTGCCCGCCGTGTGGATAAAATGCCGGTACGTGAATTGAGCTGAAAGAAATTTTTGGGGAGTAACGGAAATGAGTAGGGCAAAACAAGATGACAACGTGCTTTTTTCAGTGCGCATGCTGGCAGTGTCCCTCGTGTTGGCGATGAGTAGTGCGGCTGCCAAGGATGTGTCAGTCACCTTTTCTCATAAGGATTGGGATCTGAGCTGTGATAACACCCTGACTTGTCGTGCCGCCGGTTACGCACCTGAGAGTGAGGAGCCAGGTTCAACCGTGCTGTTAACTCGTAAGGCAGGCAGGGGGGAGCCGGTTGTCAACAAGGTGATGCTTGCGCACTATGACGATGCTCAGCAGCAGACAGGTGCGGCGCCAGAACTGTTTATCGCAGGTCGTACTGCAGGCCGATTAAGCTCGGCGGGCGATGAGTCATGGCAAATGAGCGAGGATCAGTTCACTCGCTTTCTGGCGGCCTTGAAAAAAGACGATGCTCTGTCTTTCCGCCGGGATGACCGAACCTATTTGTTCTCAGGGGCAGGTTCAAGTGCGGTCTTGCTGAAAATGGATGATGTGCAAGGGCGCGTGAATACGCCAGGGGCGATTTTACGTCAGGGAAAGGCGAGTGAGTCGACGGTGAAGCTCCCCCTTGACGCCCCTCGTATTACTCGTGCCCCGGTTATCGATAAGAACCTTCGTCCCATGAATCAGCAAGAGGACGCCTTGATTCGGCCAGTGCTGTTGCAGGCGCTGGCAGCCGATGCCGAGCAGTCCTGTAGTGATGACAGACTGTCCGAACCTTGGGAAATCGCACGACTTGATCCGCAGTTTTCCCTCGTTGCCGCACCGTGCTGGCTGGCGGCTTATAACGCGGGGGACGCCTATTTTCTTGTCAGTAATACCATGCAGTCGGCTCCCGTGTTGGTGAGTGACAGTGCTACCGGGTACGACAATGGTCTTATCTCCTCTGCGATGAAAGGCCGCGGGTTGGGGGATTGCTGGAGCTATGAAACATCGGTCTGGGATGGCAGCCGCTTTGTAGAAAGTGAACGTGGTGATACGGGGCGTTGTGCCCTGATTCGGGCAGGAGGAGCCTGGGATATCCCGGTCTATGTCAGCGAAGTGGTCGGACCCTAGGGAACAAACCGGCCACGGACGCCGTTTGCAGGGCATCCTTGGGCGTGCCGGCCCAAGGGGCCGGTGCAAGCGCCTATACGGTCACCGAATCAGGGCGCGTTCCAGGCGGGCCCTGATCTTTTTTTGCCAGTTCAGGCACTTGCCTAGGGTGAAAATCCACGATAGAATCTACGTCTTTCGTGTTGCGAACGTGGCGGAATTGGTAGACGCACCAGATTTAGGTTCTGGCGCCGAGAGGTGTGAGAGTTCGAGTCTCTCCGTTCGCACCATCAAACGAAAGCCGATGTTTTACAAAATCAATTTTAAATACGTCAACGGTTTCGTTTTTTCTTCTTATTGTCTGGCTTTTGACAGACTGCTTTCACGCTTTCCAGCGTCTGGCCCTAGTGCACAGAGTTTATTTGCGGTGGTGGGTCGATTTGCTCGGGAGGCTACCTTCTGCGGCAGCCTATTGCGTATCACCCCATTCAGTGACGTTTAGGACTCTTGGCGATCAGGCCACGTGCCTGCCAATCAGCCTGCTGTTCGGCGCTGATGCCTAGGCTGTTCAAGATGTCTTCCGTGTCCTGGCCCAGACGGGGGGCGGGGCGGTATAGGCCGCCGGGCGTCTCGCTCAGCTTGGGGACGATGCCAGGGACTTTCAACGGTGTGCCATCGGGCAGTTGGCTGTCGAGCAACATGTCGCGTGCCTGATAGTGCGGGTCGGCCGCTATGTCGGCAATGTCGTAAACACGACCGGCTGGAACGCCTGCCTGATCCAGAATTTCCAGCACCTTGTCCAGTTCCAGGGCGCTGGCCCAGTGGCCGATGGCCGCATCAATCACACCTGCGCTCCTGGCACGCCCATCGTTATGGGCGTAGTCCGGGTTGTCGGCCATGTCGGCACGGCCAATTGCGACCATCAGGCGTTTGAAGATACTGTCGCCGTTGCCCGCGATCAAGGCATATTTACCATCTTTGCATACATAGGCATTGCTGGGCGTGATGCCCGGCAAGCTGCTGCCGGCTGGTTCACGTATGGCGCCAAACGCAGCGTATTCCGGTAGCAGGCTTTCCATCATGTTGAAAACGGCTTCGTAGAGGGCGACATCGATATACTGGCCGACGCCTCCGTTTTGTTCACGTTGCCGCAGAGCCATCATGATGCCGATGACGCCGTGCAAAGCGGCCAGCGAGTCGCCAATCGACACGCCGACACGCACGGGCGGGCGCCCGGCCTCGCCGCTCAGGTGGCGCAAGCCGCCCATGGCCTCACCGATGACGCCAAAGCCAGGCTTGTCCTTGTAAGGGCCGGTCTGTCCATAACCCGAGACCCGCAACATGATCAGGCCGGGATTGATTGCCTTGAGGTCTTCCCAGCCCAGCCCCCATTCCTCCAGGGCGCCAGGACGAAAATTCTCGATGAGGATGTCGCATTCCTTGACCAGGGCGCGCACCACGTCCTGGCATGCAGCTTGACGAAGGTCCAGAGCCAGCGACTTCTTGTTACGAGATTGCACCTCCCACCAGACCGAGTTACCGTCATGCAGCAAACGCCATTTACGCAAGGGGTCGCCGCCTTTAGGGGATTCGATCTTGATAACGTCTGCGCCAAATTCGCCCAGGATCTTGGCGGCAAAGGGGCCGGCGATCAATTGGCCCAGTTCCAGGACCCGGATGCCGCCTAAAGGGGTGTTCATGTGCATGTCAGTCTTGCGTCGGGAAGGTAAAGTAAGGGATGATAGTCCGGCACGGCTGTATTGTCTTGACAGGAAATTATGATTCAAAATACGTTTGTTTGGATTTACCGTGCCAGTTTCCGGTAAAATGCCGGATTACTCTTATCAATTACTCAATTTAATATAGGTCTTCAATGCAGCCCGAGGTTGAAATTCTGTCCGGCTTGGAGCGCCGAGTCGATGTGGTCGTTTCGGTGGCCGACGTAGAAAAACAAGTCCAGGCCCAGCTCAAGCGTGTGGCTCGTACGGCCAAGGTACAGGGCTTCCGTCCCGGTAAAGCGCCTTTGTCCGTTGTCGAGCGCAGCCACGGCCCTGGTATCCGTTACGACGCCATCAACGAAGAAATCGGCAAAGCTCTGGACAAAGTGATCCAGGACTCCAAACTGCGTGTTGCTGGCACGCCCAATCTGGAAGCCAAAGAAGGCGACGTGCCTGAAGGCACCATGGCCTTTACCGCCACGTTCGAAGTCTATCCTGAAGTGAGCTTGCCTGATTTGTCCAAGCTGGAAATCAAGCGTGCCAACACGCCTGTGACCGACGAAGACATCCAGCGCACCGTAGACGTGCTGCGCAAGCAACGTGCCAACTACGAATCCAGTGCTGATCGCGCGGCTCAGGAAGATGACCGTATCACGCTGGACTTTGTGGGCACCATCGACGGCGTCGCCTTTGAGGGCGGTAGCGCTGAAGGGTTCCAGTACCTGCAAGGTCGTGGCCGCATGCTGCCTGAGTTCGAAACGGCTGTTGCCGGTATGAAAGCAGGCGAAACCAAAACATTCCCTCTGGAATTCCCTGCCGATTACACCGGCAAGGAAGTGGCTGGCAAAACTGCCGAATTCAAGATCACCGTGACAGACGTGGCCCAGCCTGTTCTGCCCGAGCTGGATGCTGAATTTGCCAAATCCCTGGGTCAGGCTGAAGGCGATGTCGAGGCCCTGTTGGCTGATATCCGTGCCAACATTGAGCGCGAGATCAAGGCCCGTGTCCACGCTCGCAACAAGTCTGCTGTGATGGATGCATTGCTGTCTGCCAGCGATTTCGAGGTCCCCAAGGCCTTGGTGGACAACGACGTGCAAGGTCGTATTGCTTCGGCTCGCGCTGAACTGAAAGACCGTGGCGTGCCTGATGCCGACAAGATGCCTATTCCGGCCGAGGCGTTCCAGGAAGAATCCACTCGCCGTGTGCGTTTGGGTCTGCTGGTCTCCGAACTGGTCAAGGCCGCTGAATTGCAAGCCAAGCCAGAGCAGGTTCGCGCCCGCATCGAAGAATTTGCCCAGAACTACGAACAGCCCGCCCAAGTGGTGGCCTACTACTTGTCCGATCGCCAGCGTCGCGCCGAGATTGAGGCAGTGGTACTCGAAGACAATGTCGTCGAGCACGTACTGTCCCAGGCCAAGGTGACCGACGAGGAGGTGGCGTTCGACCAAATCATGGGAACCAACTAAATGTCGTCAACCTTTGTCGACTTCTACGCTTCAATGCATGGGGGGCACTCCGTTGCCCCTACGGGTTTGGGCTATGTGCCTATCGTGATCGAGCAGTCTGGTCGGGGAGAGCGTTCTTACGATATCTACTCCCGCCTGCTGCGCGAGCGCATCATTTTTCTGGTGGGCCCGGTTCATGACAACTCGGCCAATCTGATCGTGGCCCAGCTGCTGTTTCTGGAGTCGGAAAATCCTGAGAAGGATATTTCGCTCTACATCAATTCGCCCGGTGGCTCGGTCTATGCAGGCCTGGCCATCTACGACACGATGCAGTTCGTCAAGCCGGAAGTCTCGACATTGTGTACCGGCATGGCTGCCAGCATGGGTGCGTTCTTGCTGTCTTCGGGCGTCAAGGGCAAGCGCCTTGCCTTGCCCAACTCGCGCATCATGATTCATCAGCCCTCGGGCGGTGCGCGGGGGCAGGCTTCCGATATCCAGATTCAGGCCAAGGAAATTCTGAGCCTGCGCGAGCGTTTGAACAAGATCCTGGCCGAGAACTGCGGTCAGCCTGTCGAGCGTATCGAGCTGGATACCGAGCGTGACAACTTCATGGCAGCTGAAGACGCTGTGGCCTATGGCCTGATCGACAAGGTGATGAGTACTCGTGACGAGTAATCACCTTCCCCTGCGAGGGGCGGTCTGAAGCAGTACTATGGCTGTTCGGGGGCGGGACTTGTTCCCGTCCTTTTACCATCCTGAAGTGAAATTTAAATTTATGTCCGAAAAGAAATCGGCCGACGAGAAAGTTCTGCATTGCTCGTTTTGCAACAAAAGCCAGCATGAGGTCAAAAAACTGATCGCTGGGCCTTCGTCCGTGTTTATCTGCGACGAATGTATTGATCTGTGTACCGATATCATTCGTGACGAAGCGGCGGGCGCCACTCCTGATGGTGAACGCAAGGAATTGCCTACTCCCCGGGAAATCAAGGAATTTCTGGACGGGTATGTGATTGGCCAGGAGATGCCCAAGCGCACCTTGGCCGTAGCGGTGTACAACCACTACAAACGAATTCGTAGCGGCAAGGCAAGCCGTGACGATGTAGAGCTGTCCAAAAGCAATATCTTGCTGATCGGGCCAACGGGTTCGGGCAAAACGCTGCTGGCCCAGACACTGGCCCGCATGCTGGATGTGCCTTTTGTGATGGCCGACGCCACGACGCTGACCGAGGCCGGCTACGTGGGCGAGGACGTTGAGAACATCGTTCAAAAACTGCTGCAAAACTGCGATTACGATGTGGAAAAAGCGCAGCGCGCCATTATCTACATCGACGAAATCGACAAGATTTCCCGCAAGTCGGATAACCCTTCGATCACCCGCGACGTCTCGGGCGAGGGCGTGCAACAGGCACTGCTCAAGCTGATTGAAGGTACGGTGGCGTCTGTGCCCCCGCAAGGTGGCCGCAAACATCCGAATCAGGACTTTGTGCAAGTGGATACCACGAGCATTCTGTTCATTGTGGGTGGTGCCTTTGACGGTCTGGAAAAGGTGATCCGAGACCGTACGGAAAAATCTGGCATTGGCTTTGCTGCTTCGGTGAAAGCCAAGTCTGAGCGCGGCGTTGGCGAATTGTTCTCCGAAGCCGAACCCGAGGATCTGATCAAGTTTGGTCTGATTCCCGAGCTGGTGGGCCGGTTGCCAGTGGTAGCCACGCTGGAAGAGTTGCATGAAGATGCGTTGATCCGCATCCTGACCGAGCCTCGCAATGCGCTGGTCAAGCAATTCCAGAAATTGCTGAACATGGAAGGGGTGGAGCTGGAAGTTCAGCCCGAAGCCCTGCGCGCCGTTGCTCAGCGGGCCATTAAACGTCGCACCGGCGCTCGCGGTCTGCGCAGTATTGTCGAGCAGGCCCTGCTTGATACCATGTACGAGTTGCCCTCGCGCAAGGACGTCAGCAAAGTGGTGCTGACCGAAGATGCGGTTCTTGGAAAGAGTAAACCCGAATTGATTTTGGGTCGTCCTTTGTCCGATAGTGAAGCCAGTGACACTGAGTCGCCCTTGAAAAACGCAGTAGCTTAGAGATATTTCCTTGCTGGTGCTCGCTCTGGCTTCGGTCAGAGGCGCGCAGGCAAGACAGGGCGGCAGGCAAGGATTAAGAAAGGGGTGAGAAACCTACGGGCGTAAACGTTGGCCTTTCTTTAACTTTGTAAAGTTCTGTTCTCATGTTCGTTCGGCCTACTTGAAATATCAAAATTTGCCACAATCTGAGCTACAACAGGTTAAACCGTGAAAGGGAAGCCCAGGCTTCCCTTTTGCGTCTAAGGACATTTATAGGAAATGACTATGTCTGCGAGCCAGATTCTTTCTACGGAACCTATTGAGCTGCCGCTGCTTCCTTTGCGCGATGTAGTGGTGTTCCCTCACATGGTGATTCCGCTTTTTGTGGGCCGGCCTCGCTCGATTAAAGCTCTTGAGCTGGCGATGGAGTCCGGCAACAATATTATGCTGGTGGCGCAAAAGTCCGCGGGCAAGGACGATCCTGCTCCCGAGGATCTCTACGAAATTGCGTGTGCGGCCAGTATTTTGCAAATGCTCAAGCTGCCCGATGGCACGGTTAAGGTGCTGGTCGAGGGTTTGCAGCGCGCTCGCATCACGCAGGTTCAGGATGCGGAAACCCACTTCATGGCCTCCGTGGTCGAGGTGCCCGGTGATGCCGGTGATGCGGCTGAAACCGAAGCGCTGCGCCGTGCTGTGCTGAGCCAGTTCGAGCAATACGTCAAATTGAACAAGAAAATTCCTCAGGAGATTCTCACTTCTCTGACGGGGATTGATGACGCCGGTCGTCTGGCCGATACCATTGCTGCTCACTTGCCTTTGAAGTTAGAGCAAAAGCAAGGCATGCTGGAAACGCCCAAGGCTATGGAGCGCCTGGAAGGTTTGTTGTCTCAGTTGGAAGGCGAAATTGACATCTTGCAGGTCGAGAAGCGTATTCGCGGCCGTGTGAAAAAGCAGATGGAAAAGAGCCAGCGTGATTACTATCTGAATGAGCAGGTCAAGGCCATTCAGAAAGAGTTGGGCGAAGGCGAGGACGGTGCGGATGTTGAAGAGCTGGAAAAACGCATTGAACAGGCCCAACTGAGCAAAGAGGCGCTTAAGAAAGCCGAATCCGAAATGAAGAAGCTCAAGCTGATGTCGCCGATGTCAGCCGAAGCTACGGTGGTGCGCAACTACATTGAAACGCTGGTCGGCTTGCCGTGGCGTAAAAAGAGCCGTATCAATAACTCCTTGAGCAATGCCCAGGATGTGTTGGATGCGGATCACTTTGGCCTGGAGAAGGTCAAGGAACGGATTGTCGAGTACCTGGCAGTGCAGCAGCGCGTGGACAAGCTCAAGGCACCTATCCTGTGTCTGGTTGGCCCTCCGGGTGTGGGTAAAACCTCTTTGGGTCAGTCGATAGCCAAGGCCACGAACCGCAAGTTCATTCGCATGGCTTTGGGTGGGGTGCGTGACGAGGCCGAGATTCGTGGTCACCGCCGTACGTACATCGGCTCCATGCCCGGCAAGGTGGTTCAGAACATGAGCAAGGTGGGTGTACGCAACCCGCTGTTCCTGTTGGATGAGATCGACAAGATGGGTGCGGATTTCCGTGGTGATCCATCCTCGGCATTGCTGGAGGTTCTGGACCCTGAACAAAACCACACCTTCCAGGATCACTACCTGGAAGTGGACTACGACCTGTCCGATGTGATGTTTGTGGCAACCAGCAACACCTTGAATATTCCACCGGCCCTGCTGGACCGTATGGAAGTGATTCGTCTGTCGGGTTACACCGAAGACGAAAAGGTGCGGATTGCCTTCGATTACCTTCTGCCCAAGCTGATGAAAAACAACGGCGTACGCGAAGGCGAACTCGAGGTGACGGAAGATGCCGTGCGCGACATCGTACGCTACTACACGCGGGAAGCGGGTGTCCGTTCGCTGGAGCGGGAAATCAGCAAAATCTGCCGCAAGGTGGTTCGCAAATTGCTGGTAGCCAATCCTCAGGCTGGCACACGAGCGTCCCGTCACAAGGTTTTGACGCAGGAAACCCTGGTGGTTACCTCGGAGAACCTGAGCGAATACCTGGGCGTGCGTCGTTTCTCCTTCGGCCTGGCCGAGAAAGAGAACAAGATTGGTCAGGTGACTGGTCTGGCCTGGACCGAGGTGGGTGGCGATTTGCTGACCATCGAAGTCGCCGATATGCCCGGTAAAGGCAATGTGCTGCGTACCGGTTCGATCGGTGACGTGATGAAAGAGTCGGTCGAAGCGGCCCGTACGGTTGTGCGATCCCGTGCTCAGAAGTGGGGTATCCCCAATACGGTGTTTGAGAAGCGTGATCTGCACGTACACTTTCCAGAGGGCGCGACGCCCAAGGATGGTCCATCGGCCGGTATCGCCATCACGACCGCTATCGTATCCAGCCTGACGGGTATTCCGGTTCGTGCCGACGTGGCCATGACGGGTGAAATCACCTTGCGCGGCGAAGTTCTGCCTATCGGTGGCTTGAAAGAGAAGCTGTTGGCAGCGCAACGCGGCGGTATCAAAACCGTGATGATCCCGGAGGAAAACGTCAAGGACTTGGCGGATATTCCCGATAACGTGAAAAACACGCTGGAGATCATTCCGGTGCGTTGGATTGATCGCGTATTGGAAGTAGCGCTGCAAGATCCCGTCACGCCCTTGAGCGACGAGGAAGTGGCTCGTTTGGCTGCTGAAGCCCTGGCGGCCTCTCGTGCTGCTGGTGCTGGCTCCGAGTCATTCAAGCACTAAGCCGTTCTTTCTCGCAGGACCAAAAACAGGCTACCTTGGGTTCAAGGTAGCCTGTTTGCATGTTGGGAGTGCTACCCAGGCGGGGCTGAGTCATTCCTGCGCTTGCCGTGCCTGGTAGGGGCAAGCCGCAAAAAAAGCCCCATAGTCCACAATGGGGTATGGGGTTTTGAGCTTGGTCTGTGTATGTCGCCCGGAACCTGGGCCAGGACAGGGGCTTAATGGAGCGGGTTGGTGCGAATGAGACCGACAGCAATGCCTTCCAGGGACAGGGAGTCGGGATCAGTGACGACAATCGGCTCAAAGTCCGGGTTTTCGGGCAAGAGGATTACCTGATTGCTGGAGCGTGACAGGCGCTTGACCGTGACATCATCCCCAATGCGAACCACCACAATCTGACCATTACGTGCCTCGGTGGTTTTTTTGACTGCCAGCAGGTCCCCATCGAAAATACCGGCGTCTTTCATGCTCAGGCCACGTACACGCAGCAGATAGTCGGGCGTTTGAGAGAAAAGGGTGGGGGCAACGCCAATTTCGCGCTCGATATGCTCGGTGGCCAGAATAGGACTGCCGGCGGCAACGCGACCAATGATCGGCAGCAAAAGTGCATCGGCCAAATTGGCCAGTACGTTGTTGCTGCTAGGCGTACTGTCGCGGGTGTCCGTGCCGAGCAGTCGTATGCCGCGCGAAGCGCCGGCCGTCAGCTCGATAGCGCCTTTACGGGCCAGAGCCTTCAAATGATCTTCGGCTGCATTGGCGGACTTAAAGCCCAGCACCTGAGCGATCTCGGCTCGAGTGGGAGGGAAACCGGTCCGTTCGATCTCGGAACGGATGATGTCCAGCACTTGTTGTTGGCGTGCAGTGAGCTTGGCGGTCATAGTATTGTCTGCTGAATATATATACAGTAAAGATTGTGCGTTACCGTTCGTGTTTTGGCAAGCGGCTCAGGCCGTAAAGACTTAACTTTTGGCCTTTGGTGGCACCGAAGCGGGCGGGTTCCAATCCTTGCGGTCCAGTGTATACAGAACATGCGGCACAAGTTTGTGGCCGGCAGGGACGCCGGGATGATCGAAGGTGCCCGGCTGCTCCGTCATGCCCAGACGTTGCATAACGGTTTGCGAAGGGAGGTTCAGTTGCGCGGTGTAAGCAACGATCTGCTCCAGCTCCAGTTCTTTGAAAGCAAAGGCTAGGCAGGCGCGAGCCGCTTCCGTCGCAAACCCCTTGCCCCAGTACTCGGGTAACAGGCGCCAGACCAGTTCTACGCAAGGTTGAAAATACAGGTCGGCCGTGGGGCGGTTCAAGCCCACCATGCCGATGAATGCGCCGGTTTCGTTCAGTTCTACTGCCCAAGGGCCCCAGCCGTGTTCTTCGATCAGACTTTGGCTTCGCTGAGCGATGGCATCACTTTGAGCACGATCCAGCGTTGCGGGATAAAAGCGTAGTGCATGCGGATCACGGTTCAAACGGTGAAAGGGCTCCAGATCGGTGGCGTTCCAAGGGCGGAGAAGCAGGCGGTCGGTATGTAGGGAAATCGCGTCGGTCATGAGTGTTTTCCAAGGGCTGTAACAACAACGCCCTTCCGGAGAAGGGCGTTGGTGGGTAGGGCTAAGGCCGGCTTATTTCAGGACTTGAGCGATGGCCTTGGCCACGACGTCAATGTTCTGGCTGTTCAGTGCGGCAACGCAGATGCGGCCGCTGCTGACCGCGTAAATCCCATGCTCCTGGCGCAGACGCTCTACTTGCTCGGCGGTCAGGCCCGAGTAGGAGAACATGCCGCGCTGTTGCAGAACGAAGTCGAAGTTTTGTGCGACGCCGTGCTCTTTCAGCTTGGCAACCAGCTGGGCGCGCATGTCGCGGATGCGCTCACGCATGCCGGCCAGTTCAGTGGCCCAGGTCTGGAACAATTCGGGAGAGTTCAGTACCGTGGCCACTACTTTGCCACCGTGGGTAGGGGGGTTGGAGTAGTTGGTGCGAATCACGCGCTTGACCTGACTGAGCACGCGCGACGTCTCATCCTTGCTGGATGTGACCAGGGTCAGGGCACCCACACGCTCACCGTACAGCGAAAAGGATTTGGAGAACGAGGAGCTGATGAACATGGACAGCCCCAGCTTGGCAAACAGGCGCACGACGCTGGCGTCTTCGTCCAGGCCGTCACCGAAGCCCTGGTAGGCAATGTCCAGGAATGGAACCAGTTGACGCTCTTTAATCAGTTCGGCGATCTGTGCCCATTGTTCCATGCTGGGGTCCACGCCCGTGGGATTGTGGCAGCAGGCGTGCAGCACCACGATGGACTGGGCGGGCATGGTGCGCAAGGACGCGATCATGCCTTCAAAGTTCAGGCCATGGGTGGCTGCATCGTAATAGGTGTAGGTGTCGACCGTGAAGCCCGCACGCTCGAACAGGGCGCGGTGATTTTCCCAGCTTGGATCGCTGATGTAGACCTTGGACTGGGGCAGCAGCTGCTGCAGGAAATCGGCACCGATTTTCAGTGCGCCGGTCCCGCCCAGAGATTGGACAGTCAGGGCGCGTCCTTCGGCAATGACGGGGGAGTCAGCGCCCAGCAACAGGGTTTGAGCGCCCAGATTGTAGGTGTTGATCCCTTCGATGGGCAGGTAGCTGCGGGCAGCAGCAGTGCTCATCATGGCTTGTTCAGCCTTCTGAACCGCCTGCAAAATCGGGATTCGCCCTTGATCGTCGTAGTAAACACCGACTCCAAGATTTACTTTGCCGCTGCGTTCGTCGGCATTGTATTGTTCGTTCAAACCCAAAATGGGGTCGCGTGGAGCCAGTTCGACGGTTTCGAAGAGCGATGTCATGATGATATGGGGGCGTTAGTGCGGAAAGGTAGAAAAACAAAGCATTAATGTGATAATACGGGCTTACCCTAAAGTGTGTCTAGCATGAAATTTGAGCCTGCCTTTCAAGAATTTCCGGGGAGTTCCTTCAAACTTTTCCAACCTTATTTGCCTGCTGGCGACCAGCCGGCGGCCATCGAGCAGTTGGTCGAAGGGATTAATGATGGCTTGATGTACCAGACTCTGCTGGGGGTGACGGGCTCGGGCAAAACCTACACCATGGCCAACATCATCGCGCGTACGGGACGTCCAGCCATTGTGCTGGCACCCAATAAAACCCTGGCAGCGCAGTTGTATGCCGAGATGCGCGAGTTCTTTCCGCGCAATGCCGTCGAGTATTTTGTTTCTTACTACGACTACTATCAGCCCGAGGCCTATGTGCCCTCGCGAGATCTGTTCATTGAAAAGGACTCGTCCATCAATGAGCACATCGAGCAGATGCGTTTGTCAGCCACGAAAAGCCTGCTGGAGCGACCCGACACCATTATTGTGGGCACCGTGTCCTGCATTTACGGCATAGGTAATCCGGGTGACTACCACGCCATGGTGCTGACCTTGCGCAAAGGCGACCGTATTGCCCGGCAGGAACTGCTGGCGCGTCTTGTGGCCATGCAATATGAGCGTAACGACCTGGATTTTCAGCGTGGGGTGTTTCGGGCCCGCGGTGAGGTGGTTGATATTTTTCCGGCGGAAAACGCGGAGCTGGCTTTGCGGGTCAGTCTGTTTGATGACGAACTGGAAGAGCTGGAGCTGTTTGACCCGCTGACCGGCAAAGTGGTGCAAAAGCTCAACCGCTTTACGGTGTTCCCCAGTTCTCACTACGTGACGCCGCGTGAAACGGTGTTGCGGGCGATTGAAACCATCAAGATGGAGCTGCGTGAACGGTTGGAGTTTCTGACCCGTGAAGGGCATCTGGTCGAGGCGCAACGCCTGGAGCAGCGTACCCGTTTTGATCTGGAAATGCTGCAGGAACTGGGGTTCTGCAAGGGAATCGAAAACTATTCGCGGCATTTGTCGGGTGCGGCGCCGGGCGATCCGCCACCGACACTGATTGATTACCTGCCGCGCAATTCCCTGATGTTCATCGATGAAAGCCATGTCACGATCGGGCAATTAGGGGCCATGTATCGAGGTGACCGTTCTCGTAAGGAAACCCTGGTGCAGTTCGGCTTTCGTCTGCCCTCTGCGATGGATAACCGGCCGTTGAAGCTGGAAGAGTTCGAGCGTCGCATGCCGCAGACCGTGTTTGTGTCAGCCACGCCGGCCGCGTACGAGCAGGAACACGCGGACAATGTGGTCGAACAGGTGGTGCGGCCTACTGGCCTGGTGGACCCGGAGATTGAGGTGCGTCCGGCTACCACCCAGGTCGATGATCTGCTCGGTGAAATCAAGCTGCGTACTGCCCAGCAGAACCGGGTGTTGGTGACCACACTGACCAAGCGTATGTCGGAGGACTTGACCGAGTATTTGTCCGAAAACGGAATACGCGTGCGCTATCTGCACTCCGATATTGATACGGTTGAGCGCGCCGAGATCATTCGAGATTTGCGGTTGGGCGTGTTCGATGTTTTGGTGGGGATTAACTTGCTGCGCGAGGGTCTGGATTTGCCCGAGGTGTCTTTGGTGGCGATTCTGGATGCGGACAAGGAAGGCTTCCTGCGTTCGGAGCGCAGCCTGATTCAAACCATCGGTCGGGCGGCGCGCAACCTTAACGGCAAAGCCATTTTGTATGCCGACAGGATGACCGATTCCATGCATCGGGCCATTGAGGAAACCGAGCGGCGTCGAGCTAAACAAATTGCTTTTAATGAGGAGAACGGCATTACGCCACGTGGTGTCAACAAGGCTGTGCGCGAGCTGATTGATGGTGTGGTGGCGTCTGATCCGACTGCCGGTTTGCGCGAGGACATTCCCGAGGAGCTGATCCGCGATGAAAAGGCGGCTGCCCGCGAGATCAAGCGTTTAGAAAAAGAGATGATGGATCACGCGCGCAACCTGGAGTTTGAGCAGGCTGCGGCTGCCCGCGACAAGCTGCAACGACTCAAGGCCAAGCTGCTCATGGGGTGATGTGCCGCAAGGCCTGATCGGACAGGGGAAATCAAGGCGCTTCTTTGAACTAAGGAGCGCTTCTTTTATTGTTTTGTTGTGTATTTGCAACTCTTTCTGGACGGATAGTCAGAAAAAACAGGGTTCGGCTATCCGCTTTCATCGCACAGGTGTATTGCTTGATTTACCTCAGCCCATCAAGGGCCTTGATCCGCTAAGCAAACAGTGCCGCGCCTTTGGTTTATTCCATACGTCCATCCTTGGCGTATAGCGCTGATTTGCAGCCTCCAAACGATACGGTTTTGCGGTTTTCAAAGCGGTTGACGGGGGCTGTTTCAGGCTCTGTTCTGTCTTGCCTTATTTGGGGTTTTCCCGCAGACTTTGACGCATTATGAGTAAGGTTCTGTTTGTCTGTACAGGGAATATTTGCCGCTCTCCCAGCGCCGAAGGCGTCTTGCGCCAACTGGTCGACCAAGCCAGCTTGTCGGAAGATATTTTGGTGGATTCAGCCGCTACACATGGCTTTCATGTGGGCGAGCATCCTGACACACGCGCACAAATAGCCGCTCGTAAACGCGGTTATGACATCTCTGCCTATCAGGCCCGACAGGTCCAACGCGAGGACTTTCGCAACTTCGACCTTATCTTGAGCATGGACTGGGAAAACCACGCTGCTTTGCAGCAAATGTGTCCGCCCATTTATCGTCACAAGCTCATGCTGTTGATGCGTTTTGCCACCGACTACGAGGCGGCGACCGTGCCCGATCCTTATTATGGTGGCCAGGAAGGCTTCAATAAGGTCATGGACTATATCGAGGATGCCTGTCAGGGCGTATTCGAACTGGTTCGCAAGCGCGTCCCCCATTACCGTGCCGCCTGAGCGCCGCGATAACACTGCAGTATAAGTGTAAAAACACGCGCTCAAGCACGGTAGTTTCCCCTGTATTTGCTATACTGGACCAAATTGGTCGGATTTGCCTTTGGCATTCCGGCCGCTTTCGCCTTTGGCAAGGAAACTATCATGCGTTTGACGACAAAAGGGCGTTTCGCCGTAACCGCGATGATCGATCTTGCGCTGCGCCAGCAAAGTGGACCGGTGACGCTCGCAGGCATCAGCCAGCGACAGGGAATTTCGCTCTCCTATCTTGAACAGCTCTTTGGCAAACTGCGCCGCCATGAGCTGGTCGATAGCGTTCGAGGTCCAGGTGGTGGCTATACGCTTGCGCGTCTGGCCCGTCACATTACCGTTGCTGACATTGTGTTTGCGGTCGATGAGCCCGTTGATGCCACCCAGTGCGGTGGCAAGGGTAATTGCAAGCAAGGCACAAACGGACAGAAAGGCGAGTGCATGACTCACGAGCTTTGGGCGACGCTTAGTCGTAAAATGGTCGATTACCTGGATTCTGTCTCTTTGCAGGACTTGGTTGATCAGCAGCGTTTGCGTCAACTCAAGATGGCCGCCCAGGAAGCCGGCCAGCCAGAAGAATGTACCTTGTAGTGGACGCTCGCCGCTACTGATCCGGAGTTTTGTATGAGTCGCGCTCAGCGTATCTATATGGATTATGCCGCCACCACACCGGTAGACCCGCGTGTGGCCGACAGCATGATCCCCTGGTTGACGGAACGATTTGGCAACCCTGCCTCCAGCAGCCATCCTTACGGGTGGGATGCCGAAGAGGCGGTGGACCAAGCGCGCCGCCAGGTGGCCTCGCTGATCGGAGCGGAGCCGCGCGAGATCGTGTGGACCTCGGGGGCGACCGAGGCCATCAATTTGGCGTTAAAAGGGGCCGCTCAGTTTTATCAGGCCAAAGGCCGCCATATCATTACCGTCCGTACGGAGCACAAGGCCGTGCTCGATACCTGCCTGGCCTTGCAGGATGAAGGGTTTGAAATCACCTTTCTGGATGTACTGCCCAATGGACTCATTGACCCGCAGGTGTTTGCACAAGCCATTCGCCCAGACACGATTCTGGCCTCGGTCATGCTGGTCAATAACGAGATTGGCGTGATTCAGGATGTCCAGGCTTTGGGAGCTGTCTGCCGTGAGCACAAGGTGCTGTTCCATGTGGACGCAGCCCAGGCGACCGGTAAGGTGGCGATCAATGTGCAGGAGTGGCCGGTGGATCTGATGTCCATGTCGGCACACAAGACCTACGGCCCCAAAGGGATTGGCGCCCTGTACGTTCGTCGTAAGCCGGCGGTGCGTCTGAAAGCGCAGATCCATGGCGGGGGCCATGAGCGCGGTTTTCGTTCGGGTACTCTGGCAACGCATCAGATTGTCGGCATGGGGCGAGCTTTTGAGCTGGCTGCCCAGGAGATGGATCAGGACAATCAGCGCATTACGGCGCTGCGTGATCGTTTATGGGCGGGGCTGCAAAGTATCCCGGATCTTTACCTGAATGGAAGCTTGGAGCAGCGCGTTCCGCATAACCTGAATATCAGCGTGGATCATATTGAGGGTGAGGCCTTGATGATGGCCTTGACGGAGCTGGCTGTGTCCAGCGGTTCGGCCTGTACGTCGGCTAGCCTGGAGCCCTCCTATGTGTTGACCGCCCTGGGTCGTAGCGATCAGTTGGCGCACAGCTCCTTGCGTTTAAGTCTTGGCCGGTTCACCACCGAACAGGAGGTGGATGACACGATCGCCGCCATCGCCCGTGTGGTCGAACAGCTGCGGGCCATCTCGCCCTTGTGGGATGAGTCTGCGTCGGAGCCGTGCGCACAATGAGATATAGTGACGCCGTCATGGAGCATTTTCTGCACCCGCGTCATGTGGGTGTCCTGAACAGCAGTGATGCTGATGTGGGGACAGGGGAGGCGGGTAGCCATGAGACCGGGGCTGTCATCCGTATTCAGCTCAAGGTATCCGACCAGGGCCAGATTCAGGAGAGCTGTTTCAAGGCATATGGTTGTGGTTGCACCATTGCCGCTGCGTCGTTTGCCGCCCAGTGGTTGCAGAATCGCAGTCTGGAGCAGGCAGCCTGCTTTTCGTCCGCGGACGTGCAGCAAGCGTTGGAATTGCCCCCGGTCAAAGTGCATTGTGCTTTGTTGGCCCAGGAGGCGGTTCAGGCCGCCGTTGCCTCGGTGCAGAACAAAGGCGTGTTTTAGTTGTCCAAGCCTGAAGGCTGATTGTGCTTCAGGTGTATAGAAAGGAACAGATTATGTCTATTTCTCTTACTCAGCCCGCCGCAGAACATATCCAGCGTCATTTAAAAAAGCGTGGTGGCGGCTTGGGGCTACGTTTGGGTGTGCGCCTGACCGGTTGTTCGGGTCTGGCGTACAAACTGGATTTTGTTGATGAGCCGGTAGAAGGCGACCAACTGTTTGAAGAGCACGGCGTTAAACTGTTTGTTGATCCCAAAAGCCTGCCTTTCATCGATGGCACGCGTCTGGACTATGGCCGCGATGGCCTCAATGAAGGTTTCAAGTTCATCAATCCAAACGAGAAAGCCTCCTGCGGGTGTGGCGAATCGTTTACCGTGTAGGAACTCATGTCATTACGTTTCGGTTTGGCGGCCAATCAATTGCACCATGATTCGGCAGATGCGGCTCTGTTTCAGTGGTTGCGGCGTTCGGCCAGCGGTATTCGCGAATTGGAGATTGAGCTCTATACGGTAGGGCGTACCTGCAACGCGATTGAGCGTTCGGGCCTGCTGGAAGGTTACGGCGGCCTGGTTCGCTATCCCTACGGTCGTGATGGAGGGTTGATGAAACTGGTTGCCCGGGTGACGCAAAACCCGGACGGCACGCCGCCGTTTGATGGCGCCATTTACTTGATCGACCCGGTGGACCCTTCTTCCATTTTTCCGGAAGCCCTGGCGCTCAAGCGTCAGTGCATTACGCATGGTCGACCCTTTATCTCCACCTTGATGGGGGCCATTGAATGGATCGAAGTAGAGCGTGTCAGCCGAGGTTTGTGGCCAGACTCGAGCTGCAAACGTATTTTCGACTTCCCTAATCAAACCTTGGCCCTGATTGCGCATGATGCCCTCAAGGAGAAAATGGTTGATTTTGCCAGCAAGCATTTTGACCTGCTGTCGCGATTTGGGCAGCGTGTGGGGACGGGCACGACCAGTCGCTTGTTAAACGAGTTGGCCTGGTCCAAAGGCTGGCCCAAGGAAACACCTTGGATTCAGTCTTACTTGAGCGGCCCTTTGGGTGGCGATGCACAAATTGCGGAGCTGGTCTTGGAAAACCGTTGCCAGCGAGTGATCTTCTTTGAAGATCCGCACGTGGCGCGCCAGCACGAAGCCGACATTCAGTTGCTGGAACGCGCGGTGCGTGTGGTGGCGGATAAAGCCTCGTGTTTTTCTTCGCCTGAAGTGGCCCATAAATGGGCGCAGGCGGTGATGCGCTTGCCGGTGGATTGAATGAGCTGTCCGTACAGGCACCGCACGATGTATTGATCGTTGAGCAGACAACAAAAAGGACGCGTTAAGGCGTCCTTTTTGTTGTTCGGGAGGCATGGAGTGCACCAGGCAAGGGGGCATCCAACCTGGCTGTTGCGGCTTGACGAGGTGCTTCGGTCGATTCGGTATGCCGAATTACACCAGAGTCAGTGGCTCAACGAGCGAACATGGCTGTCAGGGTTGCGATGTTCAATCGCCCAGCGCTGTTTACCAAGACGCTCGCCCGGGCCGTTGCGCCGCTTAAACGCGGCGCGGCGGCCCGGGCGAGAGCCGCGTCTGGCGCAGCGATCAGTCTTCGCGACGCAGGTGAGGGAACAGGATCACATCGCGGATCGCGGGGCTATCGGTCAACAACATGACCAGACGGTCGATGCCGATACCGCAGCCGCCTGTAGGAGGCATGCCGTACTCCAGTGCGCGGATGTAGTCGGCGTCGTAGAACATGGCTTCTTCGTCGCCAGCATCCTTGGCTTGAACCTGGGCCTGGAAGCGAGCTGCCTGATCTTCAGGGTCGTTCAGCTCCGAGAAGCCATTGGCGATCTCGCGGCCAGTGATGAACAGCTCAAAGCGCTCGGTAATGCCCTCCTGGGTATCCGAGGCCCGTGCCAATGGCGATACTTCCACGGGGTAGTCCACGATGAACGTAGGGTGCCAGAGCTTGGATTCCGCAGTTTCTTCAAACAGAGCCAGTTGCAGGGCGCCCAGACCCGCATCGCGCAATGGCGGCGCATTCACGTCCACTTTCAAGCGCGCCAGCTCGGTGCGCAGGAACTGAAGGTCCTGCAACTGCTCCTGGGTGTAGGACGGAGCGTACTTCATGATCGCACCGGTGATGGTCAGGCGATCAAAGGGCTGGCTCAGGTCCAGCTCGCGCTCCTGATATTGCAGGGTTGCCGTGCCACAGGCGCTGATCGCTGCTTCGCGAATCAGATTTTCAGTGAAGTCCATCAGCCATTGGTAATCGGTGTAGGCCGCGTAAAACTCCATCATCGTGAATTCGGGATTGTGACGGGGGCTGACACCTTCGTTACGGAAGTTGCGGTTGATCTCGAACACGCGTTCAAAACCGCCCACGATCAGACGCTTCAGATACAGCTCGGGAGCGATACGCAGGTACATTTCCATGTCCAGCGCGTTGTGATGCGTGATAAAAGGCTTGGCCGAGGCACCACCCGGGATCGGGTGCAGCATGGGGGTTTCCACTTCCAGAAAGTCGGCCTGGGCCATGTGCTGGCGCAGACTGCTCATGACCTTGCTGCGGGCAAGGAATGTCTGGCGAGTGTGCTCACCCATGATCAGGTCCACATAACGCTGACGGTATTTCAGTTCCTGATCTGCCAGACCGTGGAATTTGTCGGGCAGGGGGCGCAGGGACTTGGCCAGCAGGCGAACGCTGGTGGCGTGTACCGACAGTTCGCCTTTATTGGTTTTGAAGACGGTGCCTTCCACAGCCAGGATGTCACCGATATCCCAGCCTTTGAATTCCGCGTAGCGTTCTTCGCCCAGTACGCCTTTGTCCAGATAGATCTGGATGCGGCCCGAGGCATCTTGCAATGTGGCAAAACTGGCTTTACCCATGACACGTTTGAGCATCATGCGGCCAGCCACTTTCACCATTTTATTGATTGCTGCCAGGGCATCTTTGTCCTGTTCACCGTACTGACTGTGCAGTTCGGCAGCGTGCACATCGGGGCGGAAATCGTTGGGGTAAGCGATGCCATTCTCGCGCAGGCGATCCAGTTTGGAGCGGCGCTCGGCGATCAGGCGGTTCTCGTCTACAACGGGTGCGGAAGTGTCTAGCGGTTCAGTCATTGTGTCAGTACTTATTCGTAGTGGCGGATGTCATCCAGAACGTGCTGGCCAAAGGCAGGGCTGTCCAGATAGCGCAGAATTTGCTTGGCTGTGTCGTCCGGGCTGCGTAGCTGCCCTTTCTGATGCAGGTCGATAAAGCGGCTCAGATTCGGGAACTGGTCGCGGGACTGGTTACGGATATGGCCTTGCATATCGGTATCCACCACGCCAGGGGCCAGGGAGCAAACGGCCAGCTCCGGGTTTTCCAGCTTCAGGGTCTGCGTGTAAAAGTCCAGCGCGGCCTTGCTGGTTCCATACACGGCCCAGCCCGATACGGGCTTGCGGCCGGCACCCGAAGAGATGTTGAGCACCTGTCGCTGGGCATCCTTGGGGGCGCCTTGTAAAAAGGCGGCGGTCAGGCTCATGACACTGGCGACGTTCAGTTGCAGCGCCTGTGTAATGGCCTGGGCATCGAGCAGGTGGCTGGCCTGCGCAACAGGATCAACCGTGCCTGCATTGTTAATGAGCACGTAGCGTTGAGCCTGGGCCTGGCTGATCAAGGCCTGCACAGCCTTGGCAGCCTGTTGTGTGCCTTCCGCGCTGGCCAGGTCCACTTGCAGATGCTGGTGCGCCCCGGGGGGCGCGTCCAGCTGCAGCTCGCTGCGGGCCAGCGTAATCAGCTGGTGGCCAGCGGCCAGCGCCTGACGCGCCAGGGACAAGCCCAGGCCACGCGAGGCACCGCTCAAAATGGTCAGCGTGGAAGCGTGCATTTAAATACCCTGTTTCAGGCTGGCCTGAATAAAGGGGTCTAGATCGCCGTCCAGTACCTTTTGCGTATTGGAGATTTCGTAATTGGTGCGCAAGTCCTTGATACGGCTTTGATCCAGCACATAAGAGCGGATCTGGTGTCCCCAGCCTACATCGCTCTTGGAGTCTTCCAGTTTCTGCTGCTCGGCCATACGGTTGCGCATTTCCAGCTCGTACAGGCGGGACTTGAGCATTTGCATGGCTTCCGCACGGTTGCGGTGCTGCGAACGGTCGTTCTGACACTGCACCACGATGCCGCTGGGTTCGTGCGTAATACGAACTGCCGAATCGGTTTTGTTAATGTGCTGACCACCGGCGCCACTGGCGCGGTAGGTGTCAATACGCAAGTCGGCCGGATTGATTTCCACTTCAAAGGAGTCATCAATTTCCGGGTAGACAAACACACTGGTAAACGAGGTGTGGCGACCATTGGACGAATCAAAGGGGCTCTTGCGAACCAGGCGGTGTACCCCGGTTTCGGTGCGCAGAAAACCATAGGCGTAATCGCCTTCAATCTTGATGGAGGCCGATTTGATGCCAGCCACGTCCCCGTCAGACTGTTCCAGAATTTCCGCCTTGAAGCCTTTGTGTTCGGCATAGCGCACGTACATGCGCAGCAACATGGAGGCCCAGTCCTGGGCTTCGGTACCACCGGCGCCGGCCTGGATATCCATAAAGCAGTTAAGCGGGTCGGCAGGGTTGGAGAACATGCGGCGAAACTCCAGCTCTTCGATCCGGCTGGCCATGGCGGCGCAATCTTCCTCGATGGCGGCAATGGTGGCATCATCATCGTCCATCGCAGCCAGTTCAAACAGATCCTGCGAGTCTTTCAGACCCTTGTGCAAGGCATCGAGCACATGCACCACGTTTTCCAGACTTTTTTTCTCGCGGCCCAGATCCTGGGCTCGTTGCGGGTCGTTCCAGACGTTGGGGTCTTCCAGTTCGGCATTGACTACGTGCAAGCGATGCGCTTTTTCATCGTAGTCAAAGATACCTCCGTAAGGCATTTTCCCGCTCCGAATAATCGGCAAGGCGGGCTTCCAGTTGATTAAGTCGTTCCGATTCCATGATTCAGCGGCTTTCCTATGTTTGAGGTGCCATGCGCACCAGCGCTGCAAAGGCGGCGCGCGGCAAACTTCCGATTTTACCCTTATCGGCGGTCTATGGCACGTATTGGCCGCTCAGGAACCGGACATTGTGCAAGCGACGGCACGATAGACGGGTGCACAAGGGTAGGAATCTCGGTTTGATACGGTGCTTTGGGAGTGAGGCGCCGGTTCGGAGAGAGCTTGATCCAGGCTGAAATGCGCCACGACCTGTGCCAGCAACGTGGTTTGCTCCAGTTGTTCCTGGGCTGTGTGGGCGCTGTGTTCAAGCAGTTGGCGATTGCTCTGGCCTTGCTGGTCCAGATGGGTCATGGCCTGGTTCACTGAGTCGATGTGGGTGGCCTGATCCTGGGAGGCCTGTGCAATGTCGGCCACAATACGGCGCATTTCATTGACCTTGTGCTGCGTGCTGGCCATCACCTGCGCCATGCCGCGCGCCGCCGCCGAGCTTTGTTCGGTTTGTTCCACCGAGCTGGAGATCAGGGTGGAAATCTGTTGCAAGGCATCCGTGGAACGAAGGGCGAGGTTGCGTACCTCGGCAGCGACGACCGCAAAGCCATGGCCGTGCACACCGGCGCGGGCCGCTTCCACCGCGGCGTTCAAGGCAAGAATATTGGTTTGAAAGGCGATACTGCGAATGAGCTTGGTGATCTCGCTCATTTTGTGCGAGCTATCGGCAATCGCATTGATGGTCTCGAGCAGGGTGTGCGCAGCCAGATTGCCCTGTGCGACCTGGCTGGAGGTATCTTGGGCCAGATGGTCTGCCGTTTGGGCCTGCCGGGCATTTTGTCTTACGGTGTCGGCCAACTGATTCATGGTTTTGACAGTCTGGTTGAGCTCGGTCGACTGCTCCAGAATCTGTGTGCCCAGGTTCTGGCTTCCCAGTACGATCGCGTGCGCCCCTTCCCGGATCAGACCGGTTTGTTCACGAATTTGATGTACAACGGTTTGTACGCCCTGTCCGATGCCGTTCAGGGCGGTGAGCAAGGTGCCAAACTCGTCGTGACGACGCACGCTCAATTGGGCATTGAGTTTGCCTTGCGCCAGTTCCTTGGCCAGATTGGCACCCTGGTCCAAGGGCTGCTTGATGGAGCGGTACAGCAGGCGCAGTGCGACTGTACTGGCGATGAAGAACAGCGCCAGGGCGGCCAGGGCCAAACTGAAGGCGCGATCACTGCTGCGACCGGCCAACCCCAGGGACTGATCCAGGCGCTCGCTGAACTGATGCTCGAACTGGTCGAGCGTGTGGGTGATTTGGGTGGATGCCTGAATGTATTGCTGGCTGAACACCAGCACTTTGGCCATCAGGGCATTGGGCAAGGCGATCCGGATGGCGCCGTTGCTGTCTTCAAACTGGCCGCTGGCGGTTTGAATGGCCTCGAACTGAACTTGGCTCAATGCCAGGGTCTGATCATAGGCCGAGCGCAGCAGATCCTGTTCGGCCGGCTCCAGGTCCAGATCGTTGAAGCGTTCCAGCATGCTCAGGGTCACCCCCTCCTGATCCGCCTGGGCACCGGTAAACACCGCCAGCAGATGGCGGAAGTTTTCCTGGAATTCGATCTGCTCGCTGGAGACAAACGCGATAGCCTGCCGGCTCAGTAATTCGCTGATGCGTTTGAAGTCTTTGCTGAGCGCTGTGGTTTGATGGCGCTGCGCTTCCAGGTGCTTGCGTTGTTCGATGCTGTTGCTCAGGTGCTGCAGGGCAATCAGCATCAGGACTAAAAACAGGCTCAGGATTGCAAAATAGGCGATAAAGCCTGTTTTGAGCGTCAGTAGTTTTTTCAAGGCGACTCCCACAGTAAAGTGGGGTGCGCCTAGGCGCTGATGGCGTTTGTCGCACCCCTGTCAGGCACGGTTATCTTTGCATCTAATTGTGACAGGGGTGTGGCGATAGGGTTTAGCGACGCTGGGGGCTGCGACGCGGCGCGGAGCTGGGAGCGCCAACGCGTTTGGGCAGGTGGCGGAAAATAATGCGACCTTTGCTCAGGTCGTAGGGCGACATTTCCAAAGTGACGCTGTCGCCAGCCAGGATACGGATGTGGTGTTTGCGCATCTTGCCGCCTGTGTAGGCGATAACTGCGTGACCGTTGTCCAGGGTGACACGAAAGCGCGAGTCAGGCAGGATTTCGGTGACGGAACCTTGCATTTCAAGTAGCTCTTCTTTGGCCATAAATCGGGACTCCTTTAAAAATAATAATTCCCGTCTGGCCCTGCAGGGCGGGACGGGGACAGGCTCAGCCACAAGGCAGACCGACAAACCGGGTAAGGGTATCAAAGGTCCAGCCTGGGACTAGGCCCATAAAAATCGGGGCGAAACAGTGTCTGTCAGGAGCAGGGGGTTCCGGACAGGGTCGGGTTGATCAAATTGAAAACATGCCCAGCGTTCATGAGGGGAACCCGCCTGTGCAGACGGAATCTGCATACCTGAAAAGCGGGCAAAAACACGACGACTTGCCAAGAACGTAGACCTGCATTGCGCCGCCTGGAACAGGCCCATGCGGTCAACGATACGGGTTGTGGTGCCAAGTAATGCACTTGGGGCGGCGCTTGAACAGGTCAAGCCTTATTCCCAAAAGTGGGGGTGTTTCAAGGTCGATTTACCCTGGGTAGCTGCATCTGCTGTTGTGAAAGCCAGACGAGCGTGAATGGGATGGGCCAATGGTATTCAGTCGGCGCCATGACGTGACAATTGTATGATTATAAATAATATTTATGGATTGGTCAAAGATTGACCAGTTCATGCGTGTGCAAACGGTCCGGTCCAGGCGTAGAGAGCAAGCCGCTCTTGCCTATATACTAGGCCCATCGTAACGGCGCAGCGCTGATCTGAAGAGGGATCAGATGCGCCGTTGCTGTTTTTTAGGACATGCTTGTGAGCACTCAGAAACTGACCCCTGGCACCACTGCTTTACTGGTATTACCCACGATTTTGTGGGCAAGCAATGCGATTGTAGGGCGCCTGATTCATGATCAGGTCCCTCCCATTACCCTGAATTTTTTTCGTTGGCTGGTCGCGTTTACCATCTTGCTTTTTGTGGGGCGGCAGGTGTTGCAACGCAACAGCAACCTGTGGGCCAACTGGAAGCGTTACTCCATCCTGGGTTTGCTGGGCATAGGGATTTATAACGCCTTGCAATACCTGGCGCTACAGAGCTCCTCTCCCATCAATGTGACGCTAGTCAATGCCAGCTTACCGTTTTGGATGCTGGTGATTGGGCGTTTGTTCTTCAAGTCCAGCGTGAATGGCCGTCAGTTGCTGGGCGGCCTGATGTCTTTGCTGGGCGTGCTACTGGTATTGACCCGGGCGGACTGGCAGGAACTGGTGGCGTTTCGTTTTGTGCCGGGCGACCTGTATATGGTGATCGCCACCATTGCCTGGGCGGTGTACAGCTGGATGCTTAGCACGCGGCGCCATGAGGGGGTCATCGCTCAGACCTGGGCGACAGTGGTGATGGCACAAGTCTTTTTCGGGTTGATCTGGTCGGGTGCGTTTGCCGCCATGGAGTGGAAGTTTACCGACTGGCATATCGACTGGTCCTGGGGGCTGGTATTGGCTATTTTGTATGTCGGTACCGGGCCGGCTCTGATCGCTCTCCGATGCTGGGGGGTCGCGGTCCAGCGCGTGGGTGCAGCCACCGCCGGGTTTTTCGTCAATCTGATGCCTGTCTTTGCCGCGTTGATGTCCGTCTTTATTCTGGGCGATACGCCCAAGCCCTACCATGGCGCGGCTTTTTTGCTGATTGTGGGCGGTATTTATGTGTCGTCGCGCAAGACGTAAGGGATAAGCTCGTTTGAGCGTCTAACGGTAGGTGGTAGGTGAAAGGTAAAAAGGGCGCTCTGTGGAGCGCCCTTTTCAGGTCTTGAACTCAAGTTCCTGAATGCGGCAGTGACGGCTTACTTGTCGTTGCGCATGCGGCGGAAGATTGTCGCCACCAGAGGTCCGGAAATATTGTGCCAGACACTGAAAATGGCACTGGGCACAGCGGCCAATGGCGAAAAGTGGGCACTGGCCAGTGCCACGCCCAGTCCGGAGTTTTGCATGCCCACTTCAATTGCCAGTGTTTTGCGTTGAGGTAAAGGCATGCCGCTCAGGCGGGCCAACAAATAACCGAGGAGGTAGCCCAGCGTGTTATGGATGACCACGACCGAAAATACCAGCAGGCCGCTGGTTGCGATTTTGGCCTGGTTGCCAGCCACCACCGCAGCGACGATAGCCACAATGGCCACTACCGAGATCAGGGGCAGGGCGGCCACGCCGGCCTGGATTTTCTCACCCAGCAGGGATTGCACAATAATGCCCAGGGCAATGGGCAGAATCACCACCTGAACGATGGACCAGAACATGGCCGTGGCGCTGACTTCCAGCCATTGGCTGGCCAGGAAGTAGATCAGGGCGGGAGTCACAATGGGCGCAAGCAAAGTGGTCACCGACGTGATGGCTACTGACAGGGCCAGGTCGCCACGAGCCAGGAAGGTCATGACATTGGACGAGGTGCCGCCGGGGCAGCAACCCACCAGAATCACGCCAATGGCCAGTTCGGGTGGCAGAGAAAAAGCGTAGGTCAAAAACCAGGCCAGGGCGGGCATGATGATGAATTGACCCAGTACGCCGATGGCCACCCGGCCGGGCCGGACAAACACTTCGGCAAAGTCCTGACGTGACAAGGTCAGTCCCATGCCGAACATGATGATGCCCAGAAGTGGAACAATATAGGCGCCCAACCAGCGATAGTGGTCGGGGAAGTAGTAAGCCAGAATGGCAAACAGGAGAACCCAGATGGCAAAGGTATTGCCAACAAAACGGCTCAGGCGGGCGATAGCCTGCATGATCAAATTTCCTTCAAGGAGCACGGCTGGCCGGTAGGCTGGCACGATGCGGATTAGTCTGTGACGGGGAGCAGCATGGATCGGGCCGGATTGTCCCGGCCCTACATCGCAATCCTGCTTAAGGACTGGCGACGCGACGTTCCGCAGGGGTGGGATAAAACGCTGGCAACACAGTGCCGTACAGCAGATCTGGGTAAGGTCAGGGGTACAGGCGGCGGTGAGCGAAACGGGCAACATGGCAGGCCATGTCTTTTATCCAGGAAGGTCGAGCTCGGGCGTATTGTAGACCTTGGTCACCGTGGTATTTTGATTAGCTGCCTGGCGAATGTGTGTATTAGGAGAGGGTGGGTGAAGAGAGCGGGATCACGTCTGAGGGCCTACGCGTGTTTGGCCTTGTCCATGTCCTTGGTGGGCAGTTATATCGCCCTGACGCGGCCCCTGGTCGCAGCGTTGCCAGTGTTTTTGCTGGCCTGGCTACGCTTTGGCATTGGCGCAATAGCCATGCTGCGCTGGGTACGCAAACCATCGACGGAGCCCGCACTGGACCTGCGTACTCGAGGCCTGATTTTTCTGGAATCCTTCCTGGGCAATTTCCTCTTCACTCTTTGCATGGTGACGGGCATCAGCATGACCAGTGCGGTCTCTGCGGGCGTTATTTTGTCGGCCATCCCTGGCATGGTGGCCTTGTTCAGCTGGTATTTTCTAAAAGAAAGCATAGGACCGCGTACGTGGGCGTCTTTGGCCTTGGGCATGGGGGGTATTGCTTTGTTGGCTTGGGTGCAGGCTGATGAGCACGGGGTGGATCAATTGGAGCCAGGGAAAGTGTGGTTGGGTAATGCACTGATTTTTTGTGCGGTCCTGTGCGAATCGGCCTACGCCGTTATTGGCAAACGCCTGACTGCCATGCTTAGCCCCAAACGTATCAGCGCGATCATTAATCTCTGCAGTTTGGCCCTGATTACGCCACTAGGCTTATACGCCGCCTGGGATTTTGATTTCACGGCACCGGCAGGCTGGATCTGGCCGCTGCTGGTTTTTTATTCTTTGGCCGCCAGTGTCTGGACGGTTTGGCTGTGGATGACGGGTGTGCGTTCCGTGCCTGCTTCGCAAGCCGCAGTGTTTATGGTGCTGATGCCGTTAGGCACCGCAGCAGTGGGTGTGTTGGTGTTGGGGGAGAGCTTCACCACCGTGCATGTGTACGCTTTCATCCTGGCTTTGGCGGGCTTGGTGCTCGCGACTTTGCCGCAGCGTTCAGAAGCCAGATTGTCCTGATGGCTAGCCATTCAAATTGTCCTTATTCGTAAGTATTTCTACAGGGTATTACTGTCGCGCCCATCATTTGTTTACTTGGGTATCATTAGCCCCGCCAGTTTCCTGGTATTAGAAAAAAATATTGATGCTTACGAAAAGGGATATGGGTGATGAGGGGCACGGTTTGGCCCAAGAGGTGGCCTTTGCTGGTTTTGTTTGCGCCGTTTGTTCCTGCATTGGCGCAGACACAAAATGGAATGGCGCAAGAGTTGTTGCGACAGCAGGAACGGGAACGTGTGCTGCGTGAGCAGCAAGAGAGCCTGCCTGATGTGCGTTTGCTGCCTGTGCAAATCCTCGCTCCCGAGCAATTGCCTGACAAGGAAAGTCCTTGTTTTCCTATTTCACAGATCGAGCTGGAGGGGGATCAGTCCCAGCGTTTTATTGGTGGCCGTTACTCGGTGCGTGCCTTTGATGGTGAGCTGATGCTCATGGGTGAGCGTGGCTGGGCCTGGCACAATGAAATCGGTGTATCAGTGGGTGCTTATTATGGTCATGTGGGTGGGCCGTCCACACGCTGGCTTCAAGAGCGCAACTTAGCGGGTTCCGTGATTGGGCTGGGAGCAGGTGCCTGGCACCACCTTGCCTAACCATGGCGGCTAGCGGCAAGAGTAGCAGCACCACGTATAGCGGCATTAGTGGCGCAAATCACCATTACAGATCAAGCTAAGCAACAGCTTCTGACAGGGGAAACACTGGATGAGCGTCTTGCCAGTTTGAACCGTGACGTATTGACGAGCCAGGACGGCAGCAATGCTCTTAAGCCGATTTTTAATGAGCAGGAAATTCAGGCGGGTTTTGAAATTGTCGGGGCTTTGCAACGTGAGACCGGCGTATTCCTGAACAATCGGGCCAAAGAAGCCACAGCCGCCAAGAATGCATTGGATCGTGAGCGGAGCAAGCCGGAAGGTGAGCGTGATCCTGCCCGTTTGGCGGCGCTTGAACAACAGCTAAAAGCCACGGCAATCTGGGCCCCGGGTGGTGCAGGCCGTCAGGTGCTGACAGCCCTGGCGGCGGCCGCGGGGGGCAATGTGACAGGCGCCTCCTCACAGTTTGCCCAGAATCTGGTGGTCAATTACCTGCAACAGCAAGGGGCCGGGTTTATCGGCGGCTTAGTTAAAGATGGCACATTGACCGAAGGCAGCGCCTTGCATGCCGCCTTGCATGGTGTGCTGGCATGTGCGGGAGCGGCGGCCAGCGATCAAGCTTGTGCTGGCGGGGCACTAGGCGCTGCAAGCAGTAGCTTGTTGACCAATCTGTTCCTGGATCAACCGGGAGAGACGGCGCAGGCAAAAGAAGCGAAGCGCAATCTGATTGCAACGCTGGTGGCCGGTATCAGTGCAACCGGTGGTCTGGAGGCGGCTACCGCCACCAACAGCGCCATTGCTGCTCTTGATAACAACTATCTGACGCAATCTTCGGTCGATAAAGTGAAAGCCTGCCTGAGCGGCAAGACATGTTCCTCCGAGGAGCAAAAGAAGGTCAGCAAGGAATAAGCTGAACGGCTAAGTCAGTTCCTGGATCGAGAAATGAATGCGATATGTGCGGCCAATTCGGCCACGCAGTTCATTGCCTAGCAAGATGCCTGGGCCTTATTGAGCGGGGATGTGACTCGTTCGTCCAAAAATATATTTGTTTATGTCTACAACAGCCTTGGAGCAGAAGTGCGCTTTGCGTTGTACTACAACACCATTGATAACCGCGCGGATTTCTTTGGGGCATCAGTCCGTTATGAGCAAAACGTCGGTTCGGGGGCGAAATGGTATGGGGGTGCGGAAGATGTATCGAGGAGGTTCCTGACGGGGCTGGGTGCAGATGGAAGTGGATCTAGTTACACTTTTCTGATGGGGTCTTTATTGGCTGGCGTAAATGCACCCTCCATTTATGAGTGGCGAGCAGAAGCGGGTAGCGCCTTGATGAAGGCGGGCTTTAGGAATTTCTGTAATTTGTATAATAAAACTATTAATAACGTTGTAGCTTGGGATATCAACCAATTAATGAGCGAGCAGAAAATTCTTCAGCCAATCCATGAAAAATACCTTACCGAAAGAATTATTCTCAGAGCAGTTTCCAGAATTTCAGGTCTTGATATTCTGGACTATGCATCACGAGTTCGCTTTGGTTGCAAGTTACTTGGATATAGTGAAGCGCAGGGATGTAAGCCATGAGTAAGTATCCTGTATTGAGAGTCATATTGGCTTTCTCTCTCGTTCCTATGTGGGGAGGGTTGTGTATGGGATTGGCAATTCTATTCACGATGCCTGCTTCCGATACCGTAGGAATTTTGTTGAATGTATGGCTTCAGTTCGTAATGTTGCTGCTCTCTATGGCTGTTGCCCTGTTCTTTGAAGTGGTTCCCGCAGCTATCTTGGGGGCGCTTTATGCTTGGATAAAGCTAAAACGAGGAGCATTGAGTTACTTGCTCGTTTTTATATGTGGAGGTTCTACAGCATATGCTTGGACAGTGTATGTTTTTGGGTTGGGTGGAAATGATCTATCAGCTAGATTTCAACACGCTTATCCATTAATTTTGCAGAACATACAGTCAAAGGCATTCGTATTAGGTGCGATATTTTCGCTGATAACGGCGATGGTTGTTTTGCCCCCATCTAGAGGAGAGCAAAGCTTCAGGTCGTGAAAACCATTTCAAGAGGGTCGACAAATCTGCTCTAATGGGCAGTGGCCTGGATGCAGCTACCGGCACCAACAGTGCCATTGCTGCTCTTGATAGTATTAAGGGATTTGTTTAAGTACCCTAGCGGCGAATCATTTAATTCGTCTTGTGATAAGGGCTGAGGTTTGTTTATGTTTCGACCTCCGAGGTATAGCCAGGAACAGGGGCGCAAGCCATGAGCCCATACCCACGCAGGCGTGTGTTTTTGAGTTTCTTGCTGTGTCCCGTGCTGGCCGGCCCATTTATTGGGGGGTGGCTGGCCTTGTCGGGGCCACAGACCGGGGATGAGGCATGGGTGGTGTTGGTAGGCAGTATGGCAGGTGCTTTGCTGGCCGCACTCAATGTGCTTGTTTTCTATGGTGTTCCAGCGCTGCTATTAGCCTTGCTCTATAGCGTAGTGCAACCTACAAAAACAGGGCTTGGTGTCTTATTGATTACCCTTCTGGGGGCGCTGACTGCCTTATTTTGGAATATGTTTGTGTTTCCCGGTCTAAAGGATTGGGTGAGTGCGTTGTTAGGAGGCGGCACCTCATTGTTCATGGCCCTATGGGCCTTACCAGAGCAGTCTCCCAATTCGCATCTGAAAGGCACGATGTCGGACAAGTAGAGCGAAATCGACTATGAATGTTGAGGTGGGATGTAAATAGGTTCTAACAAGAATTAAAGCAAAGGGCCGATCATTTTTTACACCTTGTCTCAGTAGCGGGGAGTGTGAGCAAAGAGCACTAAGGGACAAGCGGTCACGGCAATCAATAGCGTCCATAGGCCTGCCAAGCTCGGTTGAATCACACTTTCATTTATGTTGCACTAGGGATGAAGCTGCATCGACGCCGTACCACTTGGTGACAGCAGCAAGCTTTATGTTCTGAACGAGATTTCCTGGTCGTGGTGGCGATGAAAAACAGTCGACAGAGCCTGGTGAATAATCGGATGGATGCAGAGCAGACAGCCAGCGGCTTTACGCGTAGGTCTGGTTCGCGGTTCAGGGGCCTGATTGCAGCGGCCTTGGCTTTGGTGCTGGGCGGGACCATGCTGGGAGTGGCGCAGGGAGAACCGGTGCAGCCCGAGCAGCTTAGTTTTCCTAGCCTTGATACGTGGAAGGGAGATCAGGCTTTAACGCTGGACGGATACCTGTTCAAGCCGGCCGCTCAGGCGCCTTTTCCTGCTGTTGTTATGTTTCATGGCTGCGCCGGAGCATTATCTGCCAAGACCGGGCGCATCACCCCGCGATTTACCAAAATGGCGCAGTTGCTCAACGAGATGGGCTATGCGGTGTTGATGGTGGACAGCTTTAATCCACGCGGCGTGTCACAGATATGCACGACTCCTCTTGCGGATCGGGATATCAAGAACAGACACCGGGTCTTGGATGCTTATGGGGCCTTGCAATACCTGAACTCGCGCTCCGACATTGTTAGGAACAAGATCGGCGCCATCGGGTTTTCGCACGGGGGTAGCGGGGCACTGTCGGTAATGGATGCGACAAGTGAAGCGTATAGGCGTTCGGGCCAGCAATTTGCAGCAGCAGTGGCCTTGTATCCAGGTTGCGGCTGGCAGTCGCGCAAGCGTCCCGAGTTTTCGGCGTATGGCCCCTTGCTGATTTTAGCGGGCGAGAAAGACGATTGGACGCCGGTAGAGCCCTGCCGAGAGTTGGCTACCCGCAGTCAGCGGCGCAACGAGCCCGTTGAACTGC
Source organism: Alcaligenes sp. SJTW-7 (assembly GCF_047716895.1). Classification (NCBI taxonomy): domain Bacteria; kingdom Pseudomonadati; phylum Pseudomonadota; class Betaproteobacteria; order Burkholderiales; family Alcaligenaceae; genus Alcaligenes; species Alcaligenes sp. SJTW-7. Next base: position 1,594,306 of record NZ_CP136682.1, read on the forward strand.
GCGTTTATGAGGGTGCCTATCACGCCTTTGACAGCGACAGTGAGGTTTACGTCCGTAAAAATGTTCCCAACGGTGTTAATGGCGAGGCAGGGGTGCATGTAGGAGCCAATCCGGCTGCCCGCGAAGCGGCCTATGAACGCATCCGCGGGTTCTTCCGTGAGCATTTGAGTTAACTCATCCGGAGTGCGCTATCCCTGTGCGGCGATAATCAAGGGATAGCGAACGTTAATGGGGTGCGGGCAGGGGATTGGGTTTGGTCAGCCCGCTGGGTTGATGGGGCAGTCCTGAGCGAATTCAATAATGAATTGCACACTGACATTGCCATTCCATTCGTTTTGATCCAGGCGATAAGCGGCTTCGATATGCTCGGGCAGCAATGCGTCACGATTGAACCAGATGGCATCGAAGTATTCGCCGTTACGCTCCAGGTTCAGTTTCAAATGCTTGTTTTTCAGCAGGCGCTGCTGGCGAACAAAGAACCGGTCGCGGAATACGGGTGCTGGGAAACCTGCACCCCAGACTTGTTTTTGCAGCATTCCAGCCACCGTGATATTGATGTGCTCAGGCTCCAGGGAGCCGTCTGTTTCAATGACGGGGTCAAATTGGAAGCGACCAGTGAGCTCTTGCACGGCCTCATCAAAAGCCTGCACAAAGACATCGTAATTGTCCTCTTCAATCGTCAGCCCGGCTGCCATGGCGTGGCCGCCAAACTTCAGAATCAGGCCAGGATAGCGTTTAGAGACCAGATCCAGTGCATCGCGCAGATGAACGTCGGGAATGGAGCGGCCTGAGCCTTTGATTTCGCCTTCATTACCTTGGGCGAAAGCCAGGGTCGGGCGCCAGTACTTTTCTTTCAGGCGGGAGGCCACCAGACCCACCACGCCCTGGTGCCATTCAGGATGATAAACGCAGACCGTGGCGCTGGTCTCCGGCTCGGCCAGTTCAGCTGCACGCAGTGCCTCTTCGCGCATGGTTTGCTCAATCGATCGACGATCCTGATTCATCTCCTCCAGTTCGCGAGCTAAATGGGCGGCCTCGTCTTCATCGTCCGTAATCAGGCAGCGTATCCCCAAGGCCATGTCGGCCAGTCGACCCGCGGCATTGATACGTGGGCCCAAGGCAAAACCCAGATCGAAAGCACTGGCCTGGCGGGGGTCACGACCGGCCACCTGGAATAGCGCCCGTAGTCCCACTTGCATTTGGCCTTTGCGCATGCGCTCCAGCCCCTGGGTGACAATCAGGCGATTGTTGGCATCGAGACTAACCACGTCGGCCACCGTACCCAACGCCACCAGATCGGCCAGCTCGTTCAGGCGTGGGCCACCATTGGCGTCAAGAACGCCGCGTTGACGCAGCTCGGCACGCAAGGCCAGCATCAGGTAAAAAATGACCCCGACGCCGGCCAGGTTTTTGGAGGGAAAGGCGCAGCCGGGCTGGTTGGGATTCACAATTGCCAACGCGTCGGGCAACTCATCGCCCGGTAAGTGGTGATCGGTGATCAGCACCTTCATTCCTGCCTGATGGGCAGCCTCGACGCCCTCAATACTGGCAATGCCGTTATCGACGGTGATGAGCAGATCCGGCTTGCCCGAGGGGTGGTGCTCGGCCAGTTCGACGACCGCTGGGGACAGGCCGTAGCCGGTTTCAAAGCGGTTGGGAACCAGAAAGTCCACAATGGCTCCCATGCTGCGCAGGGCGCGCAGGCCTACGGCGCAGGCCGTGGCACCATCACAATCGTAGTCGGCGATGATCAACATGCGATCACGACGGGCAATGGCATCGGCCAGCAGGGCAGCGGCCTCACGGGCCTGTGTCAGCATGGCAGGTGGAATCAGATTGCGCCAGGCTGGATCAATCTGCGCGGCGTCTGTCACTCCTCGGGAGGCCAGCAAGCGGGCCATTAAATCGTGAATTCCGGCCTGTTTCAGGGCTTGGCTGGCGGCTTCTTGGACGGGACGGGTTTTCAGGATAGGGGTGACCACCACTGACTCCAGTTAGAGTGTTGTTTGAACAGGGAAAAAGGCCAGATACGGCGCGCCGCGGGACCGACGTGAGCGTAGCGGTCCAGTCCGGTCAACACCAGCTCTGGCATGGGCCCTGTGAGCAAGGGGGCAAGCAGGGTGCGATCCAATTGGGCCAGTTGTTCAAGCCAAAGCCCCCAGTCTTGCCGTATCAAGCTGTCATGCAAATCATCCACCAGATGCAAGTTCCCAGGTTCGCGGCCTAACTGCTGGCAGGACGCCCCACCAAATAGCCACAAGCTGTTGACACTGGGTAAACCTGCCTGTTCGCGCTGCCGATTGTCGGGCAGGGCAAAGGCCAGCATCTGAAATTCATTGATCAGACGACGCCAGGGGCGGGTTTGCACATCTTGAGTCCACCAATTGTTCAAATTGCTTTGACTGACCAGTTCTGTTGAGGCCGCTTGCACCGTAAAATCAGCCGGTGGTGTGACGCGCCACCATTCGGGGCTGAGATACTCGAATTGAAAGCCAGTGTCGTCCAGGTACGGAGCAATGGCCTGCAACAAGGCTCGGCTGTAGGATTCGGACAAGGCCAATTGGTCGGCGGGGATCAGCATGGCGCCCTCGCGTGACGGGGCAATGTGTACCAGTTCGGCCAGCCAGACAGGCTGATCCGGTGCTACCGAGTGGATTTGTTTCAACTGACGTAGCCGCAAAGGGGCCAGACCTGCGCTAAGATGCTGGGCTTGGTCCCCCGTAAAACCGTGGGCCTGCAACAGCCAGGATTGTGCGGGTGTACACAGGTCCGTCGCTGGGTCGCGTACCGACAGGGTGCCTGTGCCCTGAGTCAGTAGTTGAATCAGCGCAGGGGCCTTCTGGGGCAAGTGTTTAATGAGTTCGCGCGCGATGGCCGGTTCCGGCAGCGCGCCGTTGATTACGATCTGCATGACAGCGATTGTAGTGTTTTCTTTGAGGCGATAGCAGCTCGCATGGGATACGAATTTTGGATTGGGGCGCGGTATGCCGGTCTGGCCAAAGGCCGCAAACGGCGTGGCGGACACAAAGACCGCTTTGTGTCCTTTATTGCGGGCAGTTCAATGGCGGGGATTGCCCTGGGCGTGGCCGCGCTGATTGTTGTGCTCTCCGTGATGAATGGTTTTCAGACTCAGGTGCGTGATCGCATGCTCTCAGTCTTGCCGCATATTGAACTGATTGTGCGCAATGCCGATCATCAGCAGGTCTTGAACGAATGGAACGCTCTGGCGCAAAAAGCCCAGACCAATCCCGCTGTGGTGGGGTCCGCTCCGTATGTTGCGGGGCAGGGTATGTTGGTGCGCAGCAACCAGCTGATGGGGGTGCAGGTGCGCGGGATTGAGCCCGGACAAGAGAGCAAGGTGTCCGAGTTGGCCCAGCAAATGGTCATGGGCCGACTGGAGAATTTGCAACCGGGCACCTTCGGTATTGTGCTGGGTGAGCAGTTGGCCAATCAGCTGCGAGTCAGCACTGGCGACACGGTGATGTTGATGGCTCCGCAAGGCTCGATATCGCCGGCGGGGTTTTCACCGCGCATGCGTCAGTTTACCGTCACCGGTGTGTTCTCCTCGGGCTATTACGAGTACGACGCCAGTCTGGCGTTTGTGAACGTGGAAGATGCCTCGAAGATCTTTCGTGACAGCGGCAACAGCGGCGTGCGTCTGCGTATCAAAGACATGCAGCAAGCCCCTTTGGTGGGACAGGAATTGGCCAGCGCCATGCCGCGTAATGTGCTGGTGTCGGACTGGACCGCCAATAACCGTACCTGGTTTGCAGCTGTTCAAACTGAAAAGCGCATGATGTTTCTAATTCTGGCGCTGATTGTGGCCGTTGCTGCCTTTAACTTGCTGTCGTCGCTGGTTATGGCTGTCAAGGATAAACAGTCGGATATTGCGATTTTGCGCACCATTGGCGCCACGCCTAGCGAGATTGCTCGCATTTTTCTGGTTCAGGGGTCGCTGATCGGGGTGGTGGGTACCCTGTTGGGTGTGGGGCTGGGCACGCTGATTGCCTACAATATCGACGTGATCGTGCCCTTTATTGAAAACCTGATGGGTCGTAAATTCCTGCCCCAGCAGATTTATTTCATTAGTGAACTGCCATCCAATCCGCAGGTTTACGATATTGTGCTGATTGCCTTCGTTTCCCTGGTGTTGTCTTTCCTGGCCACGCTGTACCCCAGCTGGCGTGCCTCCAAGCTCCAACCTGCACAGGTGCTGCGTCATGACTGATCTTATCGCTCCCACCGTGTTGCGCGCCCGCGATGTCAGTGTTCAGTACGAAGAAGGCGGCAACACTATCCACGTACTTTCGGGTGTGAATCTGGAAGTATGCCGTGGTGAGATGGTGGCCATTATCGGGGCTTCCGGTTCGGGGAAAAGTACCTTGCTGCATGCTCTGGGTCTGCTGGATAAACCTAATTCAGGCAGTATCGAGGTCAACGGCACGCAGACGGAAAGCCTGAATGAAGGCGAGCGCAGCCAGTTGCGCAACAAGGTGCTGGGTTTTGTCTACCAGTTTCATCATTTGCTGCCTGAGTTTGATGCTTTGGACAATGTGGCCATGCCTTTGATCGTGCGACGCATGAAGCGCAAAGAAGCCCGCGAGCAGGCTCAGCAGATTTTGGAGCAGGTGGGTTTGTCGCAGCGTGTGCATCACTATCCGGGCCAGTTGTCCGGGGGGGAGCGTCAACGGGTCGCTCTGGCGCGCGCCCTGGTGACACGACCAGCCTGCGTGCTGGCGGACGAGCCCACGGGCAATCTGGATCGCTATACCGCCGAAGGCATGTTCGAGCTGTTGAGCCGGGTCAATGAGGAGTTTGGCACGGCGTTTGTGATCGTCACCCATGATCAGGCTCTGGCCTCCTTGGCGCATCGTCAGTTGCTGATGGACAAGGGGTATTTGACCCAGGAAATCAGAGCCAATCGACCGTCCTGACACCCGGCCGGACGCGATGTGGGCCAGTGTATCTGCTCTTTGCTGACCTGAAGGGGCTATTGTCGGAATTCTGTAATGCTTATCGACACACATTGTCATCTGGATGCTTCTGAATTTGACCGGGACCGTGAGCAAGTCATGGCGCGCGCCCGCGCAGCCGGTGTGCAGTCGATTGTGGTGCCGTCGGTCGCCGTGTTTGATTTTCAGACGGCTCGCGAGACCGCCTTGGCAGCGCCCGGTGGTGTGTATGCGCTGGGCATTCATCCATTGTTTACACCGGGAGCAGGGGTAACGGACCTGCAGGCCTTGGAGCGGGAAATCCAGTTGCGGCTGCCTGATCCTCGTCTAGTCGCTTTGGGCGAGATCGGTCTGGATTACTTTGTACCCGAATTGAAAACCGACGAGGCCAGCCGTCATCAGGAATTTCTGTTTGACGCCCAGTTGGGCCTGGCGCAACGCTATGGTTTGCCTGTCCTTCTACATGTTCGCCGCTCCCAGGATCGCGTGCTGAAATATCTGCGCCAATATCCCGCAGTCGGCGGGATTGCCCATGCTTTTAATGGTAGCGAACAGCAAGCGCAGATGTTTGTGCGCCAGGGCTATGCCTTGGGTTTCGGTGGGGCCATGACATTTGGCCGCGCCAAACAGATTCGCCGTTTGGCGCAGGCGTTGAGTCTGGCTGATATGGTGCTGGAGACCGATGCTCCAGATCTGGCCCCGTCCTGGCTGGTGGAGCCCGGGACTGCCTTGGCGTCGGTTCGTAACGAACCGGCACAGGTGTATGGGGTGGCCGAAAGTCTGGCGCAGTTGCGGGGGCTTAATGTGGCAGATGTGATTGCGCAGACTGGAGCCACGGCCCGCCGAGTTTTGCCTCGCCTGGATGCATTTCTGTCGAGCCAGGGACAGTGAATGCGCTTGAGCGATCAGGGTGCGACTGTCTTTTCCCATAACGGTTTTCGCCCTGTCATGTCGCGCCTCTTCTTGACTCGGTTTTGACGGGTTGATGGACGGTTGCGGGAAAGATTCGTAGGTACAAGCCGAGGTGAGCAAAGTTGTTTGCCGTAACGGTCTGATGGTGCCCGGACTCCTAAGCTACAGATTTGGCTTGGGGGCGATATGGCAGGACAGAACGCATGATAGGGCGGGCATGTCTGGCTGCCTTTGTGGCTGCTGCAACATTTACCCATTTTCTGGCACCGTCTTATTTAGGGTATTCAGTCTGGTGCTGGCTGGGTGCAGCGCTGCTGTGCCTGGTGCTAGTCCCACGGTTTCCCGTGAGCTATGTCCTGGTGTTTGCCTTCTTGGGGGCCGGCTACAGCGTTTGGCACATACAGGATCGACTCAGCCAGTCTGTCCTTGCGGAAGATACCAATAAAGTCAGTCGTGTCGAGTTGGAAATCCTTTCTTTAGTGCAGGCAGGACCCAGCCACAGGCAGTTTCAAGCACGGGTTTTGCGCTCCCAGCCGCCGGGTTTGCCAGAGCATATCCTGGTGCGCTGGAATGCAGCCCAACGGTACTCTTTGTATCGAGAGCCCCCTGACCATCACTTCCCGGAACTGATGCCTGGCCAGCGTTGGCGGATGTCTCTCTTAGTTCGACCCCCGCAAGGAGCACGTAACCCCCACGGTTTCGATGCAGAGCGTCATGCCATCACTCAAGGCTGGCGGGCTGTTGGCAGTGTGCGGGGTCAGCCGCAACCCCTGGCTTTTGATCCGGCTGATTCCTGGCATACGTGGACTGAGCGCGTGCGTCATCATCTTCGCAAGCTCATGCTGCCTTATGTGCAGGAGCGGCGCTGGGGCGGGGTGATGTTGGCGTTGTCCTTGGGGGATCAAGCCAGCATCGCTGCGCCGGACTGGCTGATTTTCAATCGCAGCGGGCTGACTCATTTAGTGTCCATCAGTGGCACGCACGTTACCTTTCTGGCTGTGCTTCTAGCCGGTCTGGTGTCCTGGTGCTGGCGACGTGTCCGCTGGGGACGCTGGGTACTGGCTGAGCAGATTCCGGCTCAGCTCGCTGCTACCTGGGTAGGGATTGCGGGGGCGGGGGTGTATTGCCTTATAGCAGGCTGGGGGGTGCCAGCCCAACGTACGTTCTTGATGTTGCTGGTGGTGGGCCTGTGTCGTGTCCGGGGTTTGCATTTGGGCGCGGGCCGAACCTTGCTGCTTGCGGCATGGGTCGTGGTGTTGCACGACCCCTGGGCGGGGCTGACGACCGGGTTTTATTTGTCCTTTGGGGCTGTATCGGTTCTGTTCGCTTTTGCTCAGCTCATGGGACGGGTGCCGCCAACTGGGGCGTGGTGGCAGCGTTGGGGACGCAGAATGGGGTTTGCCGCCTGGCTGCAGATTCTGATTACCCTGGCCTTGTTGCCCGCCGTGGCTCCCTTGTTCCACGAGGTATCTCTGGCTTCCTTGCCCGCCAATGCGTACGCCATCACCTTGATCGGTTCGATTGTCACGCCCTTGGTGCTGCTGTTATTGATCCTGGTCGCACTCCAGGCACCGTCGGCCTGGTGTGAGTCCCTCGCTTATCTCGCTCATGCCGCGCTGGACTTCACGATGCAGCCCACGGTATGGCTGGCTGAGCGCCACCTGGCGAGCGTTCCGGTGCCTGCGCAACACTGGGCCTGGACTGTGCTGGCTTTGCTGGGGGTCTTGCTTCTGCTCTTGCCCCGAGGGTTTGTGTCCCGCTTGAGCGGCTTGTCGCTGTTGATCCCCGCTCTGGCGATTCGCCCCTCTTTACTTCAGGAAGGGGACTGGGATTTATTTGCGCTGGATGTCGGCCAGGGCAGTGCCGTAGTCTTGCGTACCCGCAGTCAGGTATTGGTATTTGACGTGGGAAACCGTTATGGCCCTGATTCGGACGAGGGCAAACGCAGCATCGCCCCTTGGCTCAAAGCAGCAGGGATAGGGCAGATAGATACCTTGGTGCTGTCCCATGCCGATATGGATCATGTGGGCGGGACGCGCAGCGTCTTGCAGGCCGCCCCGGTCAGTCGGTCATACAGTAGCTTTGATCTGGACCTGCATGTGAGTCGGGAGGAGCGCCTGTTGGGCGTTGCGACGGGCTCCACTCCGCGCCCAGAGCAGATCCTGCGCTGCGAACAGGATGTCAGTTGGGAAGTGGATGGCGTGCGTTTTCGCTTCTGGTGGCCGCCGGCTGAGCAGAGCAGTGACAAGGCAGTTTCCGGTCGCGAGGAGGACAAGAATGCCGTCAGCTGCGTGCTGGAGGTTCAAGGTGCCCGACACAGCGCCTTGCTGTTAGGCGATGCCGGTGTCGCGCAGGAGCAAGCCATTGTGGCGGCTGGCGTGGGGCCCATTGATGTGGTTGTGGTCGGCCACCATGGGTCCCGGACCTCCTCGGGGGCTCATTTTGTCAAACAGATGCAGGCGGGGCTGGCGATTGCCCAACTGGGGTGGTGGAATCGTTTCGGCCACCCCCATGCCCTGGTGCAGGCTCGTTGGGAGCGATCAGGAGCTTTGTTTCTGCGTACCGATCAATGGGGGGCTTTGACGGTGGAGTCACGTCCGTCAGCCTTGTATTACTTTGGCGAGCGTGACCGCTACGCCCGCTACTGGCAATCGTCCCCACCGCCCTGAGCGGGGACATAAACGGCAGGGTAAAGCCGTCAGCCTGGGCTACAATAGCCCTTTATCTGTCAAATTCTTGTCCGAGCGTTCATGACAACTGATCTACAGGAGCCGCGCCTCAATTGGGTTATGTGTGCCAGTGCCGCAGGCACGCATCGCATGGCGTACTGGGAGTGGGGCGATCCCGATAACGATCAGGTCCTGATGTGCGTACACGGGTTGACGCGTACAGGCCGGGATTTTGACCTGCTGGCTCAGCGGCTGTCCAGCCGCTATCGCGTCATTGCTCCTGACGTGGTGGGACGAGGTCGCTCGGACTGGCTGATTGACCCCGCCGCCTATGCCATCCCGCAATACGTGGCTGACATGCTCGTGTTGATCGCCCGCGTGAAGCCGGCACGGCTGGATTGGGTCGGTACCTCCATGGGGGGCTTGATTGCGCTGGGCTTGCAAGGCGCGCAAGCCATGTCGGCCTTGCTGCGACCCACACGCCCCGGCCCAGGCTTGGCATCAGCGCCTTTGCAACTGCCTTTAGGGCGGGTGGTGCTCAACGATGTAGGGCCGGCGCTGAATCTGACAGGTCTGCAACGCATCAGCGAATACGTGGGCCAAGCCGTTCAGTTTGAGACTTTCGAGCAGGCGGTGGACTATGTGCGGTCTGTCTCGGCCTCGTTTGGGGAACACTCCGCCGAAGAATGGGCACAGATGTCCCGTTACGTGTTTGTGGAGCATGAAGGAAAGTGGCGTCGTCATTATGACTTGCGCTTGTCACAAGCCTTTGCCCAGCAGGCGGATGTGGACTTGGAAGCAGCGCAGGCTTTGCTCTGGGGGGCTTATGAGGGTTTGCCAGACAAGGTTCTGATTATGCGCGGCCAGGAGTCTGATCTGCTGAAACCAGAGGTGGCGCAGGAAATGTTGCAGCGCAATCCGAATTCCCAACTGGTGACCATCCCCAAGGTGGGGCATGCGCCCATGCTGCGCAATGCTGAGCAGATCAACCACATCGATTACTTTCTTGCTGGATAGCCCCTTATGAGTGTTCAGGCCTGCCTGCCCGTTGATCTGCATTGCCATTCCATTTATTCAGATGGGGTGCTCAGCCCCGCAGAACTTGCTGAGCGTGCGCATGCTAACGGTGTGAAGCTGTGGGCCCTGACAGATCATGACGAAATCGGTGGCCTCAAGCAGGCCCGGCACCATGCCGAGCGGTTGGGAATGGGGTTTGTTGACGGGGTGGAAATCTCCGTTACCTGGGCGAACAAAACCATCCATATTGTGGGTTTGGGTGTGAACCCGGACCACGAGCCGCTGCACCAGGCCTTGCAGGACGTGCGTGCTGGTCGTGGACAGCGCGCCCGGCAAATGGGCGAGCGTCTGGCGCAGCTGGGGTTTCCTGACGCGTACGAAGGCGCAGTGCCCTTTGCAGCCAACCCGGAGTTGATCAGCCGAACGCACTTTGCGCGCTTTTTGGTGCAGCAAGGATATTGTGCCGATATGAACGAAGCCTTTCGTCGTTACCTGGCTGATGGTAAACCTGCTGCGGTTGAAACCGTGTGGGCCAGTCTGGAGGAAGCGGTAGGCTGGATACGCGAGTCGGGTGGTAAAGCCATTATTGCTCACCCGGGACGTTATGAGCTGGACGACACCCGCAGTCATGCTTTGTATAGCCAGTTTCTGGAATTGGGGGGCGTCGGGATTGAAGTGTTGACGGGCAGTCACTCTGCTCAGGAATACAGTGTGTATACCCAGGTGGCGCGCAGTTATGGTTTTGAAGTGTCTTGCGGGTCGGATTTTCATGGCCCCCGTGAAGGGCGGATTGATTTGGGCGGTTTGCCGCCTTTGCCTTCGGGGTTGAAGCCTGTCTGGCATGAGTGGCTGTAGCAGGAGCAATCAAAACGATGAATAAAGCCTTTGTAAAAGAGTCCGATCAGGACGATGACGACGATCTGGACACGCCGGCTAGCGCGCTGCCTAGCGGCACCAAAAACTATATGACGGTTCTGGGCTATCGCCGTTTGCGCAGCGAATTGAGCCATCTAATGAACAAAGAACGCCCCGAAGTCGTACAGATCGTCTCCTGGGCCGCCTCCAATGGCGATCGTTCAGAAAACGGCGATTACCTGTACGGTAAGAAACGCCTGCGTGAAATTGACCGTCGCATCCGTTTTTTGACTAAACGTCTGGAAATTGCGGAAGTGGTCGACCCCGGCTTGCAGCCGAACCCGGATCAGGTGTTTTTTGGTGCAACTGTGGTGTACAGCGACAGCCAAGGTGAAGAGTTCACCATCACGATTGTGGGAGTGGACGAGGCCGAGCCTTTGCAAGGGCGTATCAGCTGGATTTCACCGGTTGCCCGTGCTCTGATTAAAGCGCGTGAAGGCGATACGGTTGTGTTGCGTACCCCGGCCGGCAAGGAAGAGCTGGATATTCTGAGCGTGTCCTACCCTGAACCTGCCCCCGCCCCGGATCTGGATGGAGACAGCCCGATTTGAATCCCGTGCCTGGCCCGTACTGGAGATTGCGGGGCGCCAATCGCTCCGGTCCCTCAAGACGTCCTGTCGCGCTTGCCGGGGTGATCGTGTCTGCAACCCTGGTCGCGAGCCCGTTGTTGGATCTGAATTTTCCTTTTTGTGCACGCCATTTAGTGATGTGACCTCTTGTGTCGCTTCCGGTTAAAATGGCGTGTTTTCTATTTCTCCCACTTTTTTGCCCCTCCCGTATCGTGAGCCAAATCCTGTACTTTCCCGGTTCGTCCGTGCTCTCCGCATTTCGTCGTGAGCGTTTGCTAGAGCGTATCGAGCAGCGTCAACTGCCAGTTGCCGACATTCTTGCCTTGCATGAATACTACGTCTGGACTGAAGAGTCCGGTCTGGATGCCAGTGCCCGTCAGCACCTGAGCGATCTGCTGGACGATGGTCTGCCTGCGCTGGACCCGCAGCCGCCCAAGGGCGCTTTGGTGCTGCGCGTTGTGCCTCGACTGGGCACCGTGTCGCCCTGGGCCAGTAAAGCGACTGATATCGCCCACAACTGTGGTTTGCAGGCCGTCCGTCGTATTGAACGCGGTGTGCGCTACATCATTACTCCCAAGCGTGGATTGTTAGGCGCTAAAGAGCTGGATCAGGCGCAGCTGGAGCAACTGGCTGACTTGCTGCATGATCGCATGACCGAGACGGTAGTGGGTCTGGATTTTGACGGACAGGCCTTGTTTACCCAACTGGAGGGCAAGCCGATCCAGACCGTGGATATTCTGGGCGGTGGCGTGGCAACCTTGAAACAGGCCAACGAGCAAATGGGCCTGGCGCTGTCCGAAGATGAAATTGAATACCTGATGGAGGCCTTTACACGTCTGGGTCGTAACCCGCACGATGTGGAGCTGATGATGTTCGCCCAAGCCAATAGCGAACACTGCCGTCACAAGATTTTTAACGCACAGTGGGTAATTGACGGTCAAAGCCAGGGTAAGACCTTGTTTGGCATGATTCGTGAAACCCATGCTGCTCAGCCTGAAAACACCGTGGTGGCTTATGCCGATAATGCCGCCATCATGACGGGCGGTCCAGCCACTCTGTTTCACGCTGGTATCAACGATCAGGCCAACGAGCCCGTGTATCAGCGTCACGAAGCGCTGGTTCACACGTTGATGAAGGTGGAAACGCACAACCATCCCACCGCGATTGCTCCATTTCCTGGCGCATCGACGGGTGCCGGTGGCGAGATTCGTGACGAAGGCGCAACCGGCCGTGGCTCCAAGCCCAAAGCGGGTTTGACCGGCTTTACCGTGTCCAATCTGTGCTTTCCTGAACAAATGGAACCTTGGGAAAAAGACTCCCACGGTATTCCTGACCGTATCGCCAGCCCGCTGGACATCATGATTGAAGGCCCGATTGGTGGTGCTGCCTTCAATAACGAATTTGGTCGTCCCAATCTGCTGGGTTACTTCCGTACCTTTGAACAAACGGCTGGCGATCAGCGCTGGGGCTATCACAAGCCCATCATGATTGCCGGTGGTCTGGGCTCGATTGACGATCGCCTGACTCACAAAGATCCTCTGCCAGTGGGCGCCTTGCTGATTCAGCTGGGTGGTCCCGGCATGCGTATTGGTATGGGTGGTGGCGCTGCGTCCAGTATGGGCGTGGGCGCCAACCGTGCTGAGCTGGATTTTGACTCCGTGCAGCGTGGCAACCCGGAAATGGAGCGTCGTGCCCAGGAAGTGATTGACCGCTGCTGGCAACAGGGCGAGAACAATCCCATTATTGCTATCCACGACGTGGGGGCGGGTGGTTTGTCCAATGCCTTCCCAGAGCTGGTCAACGATGCCGAGCGTGGCGCCATTTTTGAACTGACGCGCGTTCCTTTGGAAGAATCGGGTCTGTCGCCCGCCGAAATCTGGTCCAACGAATCGCAGGAGCGGTACGTCCTGGCTATTTTGCCCAAGGACTTGCCGCGTTTCGAGCGCATCGCTCAGCGCGAGCGTTGCCCCTTTGCCGTCGTGGGTGTGGCTACCGAAGAGCGCCAGTTGCGTGTGACGTTCGGTGAGGGTCTGCCTGGTGTGGACGACGTGCATACCCCCAAGAGCATCGAGGAGCGTCCTGTAGACGTGCCTATGGACGTGATTCTGGGCAAGGCGCCACGTATGGAGCGTGACGTCAAACGTCTGCAAGGGGTGGCTGAGCCGCTGGACCTGACGGAAATCCCCTTGGTCGATGCCATGCATCGGGTGCTGCGTCATCCCACCGTGGCCAACAAGACTTTCCTGATCAGCATTGGTGACCGTAGCGTGGGTGGCTTGTGCAGTCGCGATCAGATGGTTGGCCCATGGCAAGTGCCCGTGGCTGACTGCGCCGTAACCTTGGCTGACTTTGAAGGTGTGCGTGGCGAAGCCATGTCCATGGGCGAGCGTAGCCCTAGCGCCATGATCGACGCTGCTGCCTCCGGCCGTATGGCCGTGGCTGAAGCCCTGACCAACCTGGTCGCCAGCGATGTGCGTGACCTGAAAGACGTCAAGCTGTCTGCCAACTGGATGGCGGCGTGCGGTGTAGACGGCCAGGATGCTGCCTTGTTTGACACGGTTCAGGCCGTCAGCCAGTGGTGCCAAAGCCTGGGTCTGTCCATCCCGGTGGGCAAGGACTCGCTGTCCATGCGCACCAGCTGGGAGCAGGACGGCGAATCCCGTCAGGTGATTTCTCCGGTTTCTCTGGTTGTGACTGCGTTTGCCCAAGTGGCCGATGTGCGTCGCACGCTCACCCCTCAATTGCAAACCAAAGCGGGTGATACTGCCTTGATCCTGATTGACCTGGGGCAGGGCAAGCAGCGCATGGGCGCCTCCGTTCTGGCTCATGCCTTCAATCAGGTCGGACAGTCCGTCCCCGATATGCAGGATGCCCAGGCCATGCTGTCGTTTGTGAAGGTGATCCGTCAGTTGGCCGATCAGGATCTGATCCTGGCCTACCACGATCGATCCGATGGCGGTCTGGCTGCCACCGTGGCTGAAATGGCGTTTGCCGGGCATACCGGCGTGTCCGTGAATCTGGACATGTTGACTATTGACCCACACGCCGCGGACTGGGGGGATTACAAGATCCGCGCCGAGCAAGTTGCCGTACAGCGGGATGAACTTACCTTGCGCGCTCTGTTCAATGAAGAGGCCGGTGCTGTGATTCAAGTACCGCTGACCCAGCGCGACCGGGTTATGCAAACTCTGCGTGAGGCAGGCTTGTCGGCTCACTCCCACGTCATTGGGGGTCTGAATAAAAACGATCAGATCGAGTTCTACCGTGATGGCGCCTGCATTTATCAGGCACCTCTGGTTGAGCTGGCCCAACAGTGGAGCGAAGTCAGCCGCCGTATCATGGAGCGGCGTGACAATCCCGCTTGCGCCCAGGCTGAATTCGAACGCTGGCAGGATGTGGAAGATCCCGGTATCAGCCCGCGTGTTCTGTTCAATCCGCAGGAAGACATTGCCGCTCCTTTCATCGCTACCGGTAAGCGCCCCCGCGTTGCCATCTTGCGCGAACAGGGTTGCAACAGCCAGGTCGAAATGGCCTGGGCCTTTGACACAGCCGGTTTCGAGGCCGTGGACGTACACATGACCGACTTGCTGTCGGGCCGCGCATCGCTCGAAGGCATGCAGGGCATGGTGGCTGTAGGTGGCTTCAGTTATGGGGACGTGCTGGGCGCCGGTGAAGGCTGGGCCAAAACCATTCGTTTCAACAGTCAGTTGTCCGATCAGTTCGCGGCGTTCTTTGGACGTAGCGATACCTTTGGTTTGGGTATTTGTAATGGTTGTCAGATGATGGCCGCCTTGGCTCCCATGATCCCAGGCGCAGAATTCTGGCCGCGCTTTACCCGTAACCAGTCGGAAAAATACGAAGCGCGTTTCTCCAGTGTGGAAATTGCTGCGTCGCCGTCCCTGTTTTTCAAGGGCATGGAAGGCACCCGCTTGCCGGTTGCCGTGGCTCATGGTGAAGGCTTTGCCAACTTCCAGCGTCAGGGCGATGCGTCCAAGGTCGCCGCTGCGGTTCACTTCGTGGATCATCGTGGTCAGCGTACCGAGCAGTACCCGCTGAATCCCAACGGCAGCCCCGACGGCTTGACGGGTGTGACCACGGCAGATGGCCGCTTTACCATCATGATGCCGCACCCGGAACGCGTGACCCGCAACGTCATGATGTCCTGGACGCCAGCGCAGTGGGGCGCAGCTGATCAGGGGGCTGATCAAATGGCAAATGGTGGATTTACTCCCTGGATGCGGATGTTTCGCAACGCTCGGGTCTGGATTGCGTAATTGCTTACGCGTATAATCGATTTTTGGACGGAGTTATAAAGCATGCGTCTCATCAAGAAAGCACTGACCTTCGACGATGTGTTGTTGGTTCCCGCTTACTCCGAGGTTCTGCCTCGCGATACATCCTTGCTCACCCGCTTTACGCGGGACATCACCCTGAATATTCCGCTGGTTTCGGCTGCCATGGACACGGTTACCGAAGCGCGTCTGGCTATTGCCATGGCACAGGAAGGCGGTATCGGGATCATCCACAAAAACCTGACAGCCGATGCCCAGGCGCGTGAAGTCGCACGTGTGAAGCGTCACGAGTTCGGTATTGTGATTGACCCGGTCACGGTCACGCCCACCATGAAGGTGCGCGATGCCATCAATCTGCAGCGCCAGCACGGTATTTCCGGTCTGCCTGTGGTGGAAGCCGGTAAATTGGTGGGTATTGTCACCAACCGCGATCTGCGCTTTGAAGACCGCCTGGATCTGCCTTTGCGCGATGTCATGACGCCCCAGGAGCGTCTGATCACCATGCACGAAGGTGCCACGCTGGATGAGGCCCAGGCCTTGATGCACCGTCACCGCCTGGAGCGCGTGCTGATTGTGAACGATCAGTTCCAGTTGCGTGGTCTTGCCACTGTCAAAGATATTGTCAAGAACACCGAGCATCCACTGGCCAGCAAAGACAGCCACGGTCAGTTGCGTGTCGGCGCTGCGGTCGGTGTGGGTGATGGTACGGAAGAACGAGTCGAAAAACTGGCCGCAGCCGGTGTGGACGTAGTGGTGGTGGATACGGCCCATGGTCACTCTCGTGGCGTTATCGAGCGTGTTCGCTGGGTCAAGAAGAATTTCCCGCGCATTCAGGTCATTGGCGGCAATATTGCCACGGCGGAAGCGGCCCGTGCGCTGGTCGAAGCGGGTGCAGATTGCGTCAAGGTCGGGATCGGCCCAGGCTCTATTTGCACGACGCGTATCGTGGCCGGTGTGGGTGTGCCGCAAATCACCGCGATTGCGGATGTCGCCAAGGCCTTGGAAGGTACGGGCGTGCCGCTGATTGCTGACGGTGGTATCCGCTTCTCGGGCGATGTGTCCAAGGCCCTGGCTGCGGGTGCGTCTGCCTGCATGATGGGTGGCATGTTTGCCGGTACCGAGGAGTCTCCTGGTGAAGTAGTGCTGTTCCAGGGCCGTTCGTACAAGTCCTACCGTGGTATGGGTAGCTTGGGCGCCATGGTTGATGGTTCAGCGGACCGCTATTTCCAGGACCCTTCCAATAACGCAGACAAGCTGGTCCCAGAAGGTATTGAAGGCCGTGTGCCCTACAAGGGCAGTGTCATCGCCATTATTTACCAATTGGTGGGCGGCATTCGTGCTTCCATGGGCTACTGCGGTTGCAAATCCATCGAGGAATTGCATGCCAAGGCCGAGTTCGTGGAAATTACGGCTGCGGGTGTACGTGAGTCTCATGTGCACGATGTGCAGATCACCAAAGAGGCGCCAAACTACCGCGCCGACTGATCGTAGTCAGTCTCTTGCATGCCAAAAAACGCCAACCTGTGGGTTGGCGTTTTTTTTTGCCATGCCGCTTTCCTGTCTGACCGTAGTGGGCGGCCGCCTGTATGGATCAGGATGGGAACGTGGCGGGCGAGGTTTTTCGCTGCATGGAGGCCTTCCTCTGCGGATGGCACGGGCAAATGCGTCTTTGCGAACTTTATCGACCTGATGTCCCGGCGTTCCCGCAGGCTGACTAGTCGGCGATTTCCACGAGCAAGCGACTTAGCAAATCGGGATGGGTGATAGCCGCACTATGCCCGGTTTCCAACTCCCTAAATTCCCAGTCCTTTTGCTGGCGGGCCCACTCGCGCGAGGTGTCTACTGCTCGAAACACCGGCTGCGTGCAGGAAATATAAGTGCAGGGGCGGGAGTTACCGATGACCGGGTTTTGCAATACTAAAGCTGATCTGTAAACGCTCAGGGGTTGTGGAGTCAGGCGATTGCCGACAAAGCGCAGATCCTCTGTGGCATGCAGTCCCAATGCATGCAGGGGAGGAGGGGGGACAGCGGGAATCGTGCTTTGGCCGGCCGAGGCGATCATGCTCCCCACCATTTTTTCAGGCAGGGTATCAAACGTGCTGGTGCCGCTAGGCAGAATAAAGGCATCCAGATAAATCAGATGACGTATGCAACGTGGCATGACGTCGGCCACGCCGCTGATCACCAGGCCTGCAAAGCTGTGGCCAACCAGCACGACATTGGACAGATCTTCCCAGCGTATCAAATTGGCGACATCATCCACAAAGGTATTCAGGGTGATGTCCGGACCCAGTAAATGACTGCGCTCGCCCAGGCCCGTCAAGGTGGGGGTGTAGACTTTGTGTCCTTTGGCCTGGAGCCGCTCAGCCAGCCGGGACCAGCACCAGCCACCGTGCCAGGCGCCGTGAACCAGTACAAATGTCAGGCTGCCCGATACCTCGTCGGTATCTTGCTGGCATTCGTAGGCAAAGCCACGCGAACGTTCGTCAGCAGCACCAGAGGCGGGAATATAGCTGCCCCCGCTTTGCTGTGGACCGGCCTGTGCAGGTCGGGATTCATGGTGTTCATTGAGCTCGTTTGAATGAGGGGTACGACTCGAAGACATGCTGAAACTCCCAAAATGGCTGCATGTACTGTAGCTGCCTTGCCGCATGAATGCCAGTGATGCAGGACAATTTCGGCCTGGAGTATTTCTACGGCTCCCTAAGCGGCGCTACACAGCGTAAAATAGACTCTTTACCGCTTTATTATTGGCTCGATACTTTCATGCACCAGCGAATTCTGATTCTTGATTACGGCTCCCAGGTCACCCAACTTATTGCGCGCCGCGTGCGCGAAGCTGGTGCTTACTGTGAAATTCATCCCGGTGATGTCAGCGATGAATTTATCCGCTCCCAAGAAGGCCTGAAAGGGATTATTTTGTCGGGCAGCCATGCGTCAGTCTACGCCGACGATGCTTTGCAAGTTCCCGCTGCGGTTTTTGAAGCAGGCGTTCCCGTTCTGGGCATTTGCTACGGCATGCAAGCCATGGCCCGCCAATTGGGCGGCGTTACCGAAGGCTCCGACAAGCGCGAATTTGGCTATGCTGAAGTGCGCGCCCACGGCCACACCAAGTTGCTCGATGGTATCCAGGACTTCGCTACGGCAGAAGGCCACGGCATGCTCAAAGTCTGGATGAGCCACGGCGATAAAGTCACCGCCTTGCCTCCCGGCTTCAAGCTGATGGCTTCCACGCCTACCTGCCCCATCGCCGGCATGGCTGATGAAGATCGTGGCTTCTACGCGGTTCAGTTCCACCCTGAGGTTACCCATACTGTGCAAGGCGCTGCCTTGTTCCAACGTTTTGTGCGCGATATCTGTGGCTGCGTGGGCGACTGGAACATGCCGGACTACGTGGAAGAGGCCATTGCCAATATTCGCGAACAAGTCGGCGACGAGGAAGTGATTCTGGCCCTGTCCGGCGGGGTGGACTCCTCGGTTGCTGCCGCTTTGAT
This sequence comes from Alcaligenes sp. SJTW-7, assembly GCF_047716895.1. Lineage (NCBI taxonomy): Bacteria > Pseudomonadati > Pseudomonadota > Betaproteobacteria > Burkholderiales > Alcaligenaceae > Alcaligenes > Alcaligenes sp. SJTW-7. The sequence goes on from NZ_CP136682.1 coordinate 1,613,126, forward strand.
CCACCAGGCGATTGGCGACAAGCTGACCTGCGTATTCGTGGACCACGGCCTGCTGCGTCTGAACGAAGCCGAGCAAGTCATGCGCACCTTCGCCGACAATATGGGTTTGAAAATCATCCATATCGACGCGTCCGATCGCTTCCTGGGCAAACTGGCCGGTGTTACTGATCCAGAAGCCAAGCGCAAGATCATTGGCCGCGAATTCGTAGAGATCTTCCAGGAAGAAGCTGCCAAGCTCAGCAATGCTCGCTGGCTGGCACAGGGCACGATTTACCCAGACGTTATCGAATCGGCTGCGGCCAAGTCGGGCAAGGCTACGGGCATCAAGTCTCACCATAACGTAGGTGGCCTGCCAGAAACGCTGAACCTGAAGCTGCTGGAGCCTCTGCGCGAACTGTTCAAAGACGAAGTGCGCAAACTGGGCGTGGCCTTGGGCCTGCCACCTGCCATGGTCTATCGTCACCCCTTCCCAGGCCCAGGCTTGGGTGTGCGCATCCTGGGTGAAATCAAGCGTGAGTACGCAGATCTGCTGCGCCAAGCTGATGCAATCTTCATCGAAGAACTGCGTAATACGGTTGACGAAGAAACTGGCAAAAATTGGTACGACCTGACTTCTCAGGCATTTACCGTCTTCCTGCCCGTAAAGAGCGTCGGCGTGATGGGCGATGCACGCACTTACGAGTACGTGGTTGCCATGCGCGCTGTACAGACGACCGACTTCATGACGGCGGACTGGGCTGAACTGCCTTACTCGCTGCTCAAGCGTACTTCGGGTCGCATCATCAACGAAGTGCGCGGCATTAACCGTGTGACGTATGACGTCAGCAGCAAGCCGCCAGCGACGATTGAGTGGGAATGATTCCGCGTCTGGCACAGCCAGGCACCTGATGGCATGAAATGCCGCTAAGCCCGCGTAATTGCGGGCTTTTTTTTGTTTGTGTTTGGCACGATCTGGCAACGGGAGGAAGCGCCAAGCACCGTTTGAGCATGGCATTAAAGCTGGTATTATGGTTTGGCGATGCCATGATTGATGCCGATACCATGCTGCGTTCTTTTGTGTGTTCATGGTATTAATATTCTATAAGTTACTGTTTCGTAAGAAAAAATACGATAAATTCGAGATTTTTTCAGCATGGTATCGGAGACGAAGAAGGACAAGGTACATGCTGACCGATACCAAGCTGCGCAATCTCAAGCCCAGGGACAAACTCTACAAAGTGAATGACCGGGAAGGTCTCTATGTGGCAGTGACTCCAGCCGGCTCCATCTCGTTCCGTTACAACTACTCAATCAACGGTCGGCAGGAGACCATCACCTTTGGGCGTTATGGTGTCGGTGGCATCACCCTGGCCGAAGCCCGCGAGCTGTTGGGTGACGCCAAGAAGATGGTTGCGGCGGGCAAGTCGCCGGCCAAGGAGAAAGCCCGAGACAAGGCGCGGGTGAAAGATGCAGAGACGTTCGGTGCCTGGGCGGAGAAGTGGCTGCGTGGCTACCAGATGGCCGACTCCACCCGCGATATGCGCCGCTCGGTTTATGAGCGTGAGCTGAAGCCGAAATTCAGCAATCAGAAGCTGGTGGAGATCACCCACGAAGACTTGCGGGCGCTGGCTGATGCCATTGTTGAGCGAGGCGCACCGGCCACCGCCGTTCATGTGCGTGAAATCGTGTTGCAGGTATTTCGCTGGGCCATCGAGCGTGGGCAGAAGGTCGAAAACCCGGCAGAACTGGTGCGCCCAACAAGCATCGCTCGATTCGAGCCACGTGACCGAGCGTTGACGCCAGAAGAAATTGGGCTGATGTACCAGTACATGGAGCGAGTGGGCACAAGCCCAACAAACCGTGCGGCGGCCAAGCTGTTATTGCTGACGATGGTGCGCAAGAGCGAGCTGACCAATGCGACCTGGAGCGAGATCAATTTCAGCGAAGCGTTGTGGACGATTCCAAAGGAGCGGATGAAACGCCGTAACCCGCACCTGGTATTTCTGTCCCAGCAGGCTCTGGATATTTTCATTGCCATGAAAACCTTTGCCGGTGGTTCCGACTTCGTTTTGCCATCACGGTACGACTCGGATGCGCCGATGAGCGCTGCCACACTTAACCAGGTGCTGACGCTGACTTACAAGGCGGCGCAGAAAGATGGGAAGTCACTTACCAAGTTCGGACCGCATGATTTGCGGCGCACAGCCAGCACGCTGTTGCATGAGGCCGGCTACAACACCGACTGGATCGAGAAGTGCCTGGCGCACGAGCAGAAGGGCGTGAGGGCTGTCTACAACAAGGCTGAGTACCGCGAGCAGCGGGCGGCGATGTTGCAGGATTGGGCCGATATGATTGATGAGTGGACTTCGGGAGGCAGTAAGGGTTGATGTTTTTGCTATCTTTGATAGCATTGAAGTTGATGCCGTGAATTTATAAATAAGGCCGCCATTGGCATCGGGCAGGTCAATTACCGATTAGCTGCTTCGCGCAGCTACTCGATGAATAGCAACTATTCATTTGAGAGGTATTGACCCATGCAAAATATAAAGACCCTCATCAACAGGAAGAAGCTCCTGGAGATGATCCCGCTTTCGACACGAACAATTTATAACCTGGAGCAGCGAGGGGATTTTCCACGCCGTATCGCGTTAACCAGTAGAAATGTCGCCTGGGATTTGTCAGAGGTCGAAGAGTGGATTGAGGCACGTAAATCATCGGGTGATCAAGCTGCGCGACCTGGCCCTATAGAGGGCTAGTTATATGGCTCTTGATCTTATGGCGGCTTTCACGGAATTGCCGCCACCCATTGATTATGTTCTGCCTAATATGGTTGCTGGCACTGTTGGTGCTCTTGTGTCGCCTGGTGGGGCTGGTAAATCCATGTTGGCCCTTCAATTGGCTGCACAGATTGCAGGCGGGCCTGATTTACTTGAAATAGGCGAGTTTCCCACCGGGCAAGTGGTCTATCTGCCTGCTGAAGATCCACCGGCCGCTATTCACCATCGTCTGCACGCCCTTGGGGCACACCTCAGCGCAGCGGAACGGCAAGCCGTGGCTGATGGTTTGCTCATTGAACCCTTGATCGGTAAATGCCCAAACATCATGGCTGCTAGCTGGTTCGATGCTCTCAAACGAGCCGCTGAAGGTCGTCGCTTGATGATCTTGGACACTTTGCGGCGCTTCCACATTGAGGAGGAGAACGCTAGCGGGCCGATGGCGCAGGTTGTTGGGCACATGGAGGCCATAGCCGCTGATACAGGCTGCTCCATTGTGTTTCTGCACCACGCGAGTAAAAGCGCAGCCATGATGGGGTCGGGCGATCAACAGCAGGCCAGTCGTGGATCGTCCGTACTGGTTGATAACATCCGTTGGCAATCGTACCTATCCGGCATGACGCAAGGCGAGGCCGAGATACTGGGGGTCGATGATTGTCAGCGTGGGTATTTTGTCCGCTTTGGCGTCAGCAAGGCCAACTATGGCGCACCTTTTCAAGAACTCTGGTTTAGACGGCACGACGGCGGCGTGTTGAAGCCTGCTGTACTGGAGCGGCAGTGCAAGGTGAAAAGGAGACAGCGTGAAGAAGCCTAAGCATGACCTGACCCACGTCCGACATGATCCCGCGCACTGTTTGGCACCTGGCCTGTTCCGCAGCCTCAAGCGTGGCGATCGCAAACGCTGCAAGCTGGACGTGACCTACACCTTTGGCGAGGACGAATCCATGCGTTTCGTCGGATTCGAACCTCTCGGGGCCGATGATATGCGTCTTTTGCAAGGCATCGTGGCCCTTGGCGGCCCGAACGGCATCTTGCTAACCCCGGAACCGACCAGTGAGACGGGGCGACAGCTACGGCTATTCCTTGAACCCCGTTTCGAAGCCATTGAGCAAGACGGCTTGGTGGTTCGTGAGAGCCTGACCAAACTGCTCTCAGAAACGGGCATGACGGATAGCGGCGACAACATCAAGGCGCTCAAAGCCAGCCTGCTGCGCATGTCGAACGTCACCATCCTTGTGACGAAGGGACGGCGGCAAGCCGCGTTCCACCTGATGAGTCATGCTTTTGACGAGACGGACGGCAGGCTATGGGTTGCCCTGAATCCGCGTATTGCCGAAGCGATCCTGGGGCATCGTCCATATGCCCGTATCGACATGGCGGAAGTGCGGGTGCTACAGACTGATCCGGCACGGCTGATGCACCAACGGCTATGCGGCTGGATCGACCCCGGCAAATCCGGGCGCGTGGAACTGGACACGCTTTGCGGCTATGTCTGGCCAGATGAAGCCAATGCCGAAGCTATGAAAAAACGCCGTCAGACTGCCCGGAAGGCACTGGCCGAACTTGCCGCCGTGGGTTGGGTAGTGAACGAATACGCCAAGGGAAAATGGGAGATCAAGAGGCCTGGCCCCACGGCAACTGCACCCGTTTACCGTCGTAACGTTCCCTTGTTACCGTCGTAACGCTCCCCTTCTGCCGTCGTAACGTTCCCCGTCCCAATTTGGAAAACCCAGACGGTGCGCTGCTTTGCGGGCAGTTTGGGAAATCCATCCAAGATTATCTAAAGATAATCCATCATGCGCGGTGCAGCTCGCGCCTTGAGGGCGCGTTCTGACCTTGCCAATAAAGCCCTGGCGGGCTTTATCAATCGGCCATAGGCCGATGGTTTAACGCCAAGAAGAGAAGGCGGCTTCAGTGGCCGCTGAAACGCCTTGTGAGAGGGGAAAACAACCCGGAGTCCCTTATTCCATGAGCTGAAGCAGAATCTGCGTCTAACGGTGCTGGAGGGCCGCTGTGTGCACTTGTAGTTATCTGTACTGAAACCTTGGCTCGAAACGTGAAATGGCTAAGCAGTGCCCATTCGTTCGGTAAGAATAATAAGAAGATTATTATTCTTATTATTACCAAGCAGGAATGAGCCGTGTGTGTTGGACGCCCATAACCAGTAACCTGCGTGAAGGTGTCAACATCAGGAAAGGTTGCCCCTCAAGTATCAATACGTCGCCTTAGTGGTATGACGGGAGGGGAGGCAAATTTCTTGTGTTCATTGACACTTGAGGGGCGGGTTATGCCCTTCTTTTTTGGCGTCCAACTCGCCCCATCGGGGCGAATGGTTTGTGTCGATTGTTGGCATTTTAGGTTCCGATTTAAAGCCGATTGAGCAGCGATTTTGAAGCGACTATGTCGATTGCAGGCCGATTTGGTGACGATTACGGTTATGTTGCCAAGAATCGGTGTTTGTTTGACGATAAAACGCTTTACGTTCGATATGCGCTAGATTTTCAATAGTGGGTGAAATGCGGGCAGGATGGGTGAAGTTAGCTAACCGGCAAGCCGGTTATCTATCTTCACTGTCCCTTATTCGCGCCGGGGGCACTCAACGGGAATCCTGCCCTGCGGGGCTGATCGGCTACCGCCGGTTGCAAGAGTATAGGTCTTGCTATTTTTAATATCTTTGATAGCATGGTTGTCGGGTACACCAAAAGGGTATTGATATGGCAAATGTGCTTATCAGGAATTTACCCGCCGAGGTGCACCGTGCGTTGAAAGTTCGAGCAGCGCTCAACGATAGGAGCACCGACGCGGAAATACGCGAAATACTGACGGCGGCAGTACAGCCGCTAGAGCTTGAAGAGATTGGCCGGGAAGTTGGCTTGTCCGAAAGCGATAAAAAAACAGAGTAGTTTTACGTTTGTAAGTCCGGGCCTCAGCGCCAAGGGCAATACCGATCAGCTAGTGGCGTAGCTCTTCGATGAAACGTTGCCGAGAACAAGCACAACGCTTGGTCAAGGCAATGCCTTCTTTTCATCGACGGAGTACGACCATGAAGTCCAAAATTTTAGCGGCTAAAAAAACCGCTCTAGCCGTTGCACTCGCAACCGGCTTTATCACCACTACCACCGCCCCTGTGCAAGCTGGTATCCCCGTCATCGACGGCGGCAACCTGGCCCAGAACATCATGACGGCCATCGAGTCGGTGGCGCAGACGCTCAAGCAGATTGAGCAGTACCAGACCCAGTTGCAGCAGTACGAAAATCAGCTCCAGAACACGATGGCCCCAGCCGCGTATATCTGGGATCAGGCGCAGACTACGATCAACCGGCTGATTGCCGCGCAAAACACGCTGGCCTATTACGAGAACCAGCTAGGCAGCCTGGATCGTTACCTGGCCAAGTTTCAGGACGTGGCCTATTACCGCAGCTCGCCATGCTTCAACGGCAGCGGCGGATGCACGCCGGCCGAAAAGGCAGCGATGGAAGAGAACCGCCGCCTGGCGTCAGAGTCGCAAAAGAAGGCCAACGATGCCCTGTTCCAGACCGTTGCCGACCAGCAAAAGGCTTTGAAGGATGACGCCCGTACCCTGGAGCGGCTGCAAGGCGCGGCCCAGGGTGCAACTGGCCAGCTACAGGCCATCGGCTACGCCAACCAGCTCGCCAGCCAGCAGGCCAATCAGCTCTTGCAGATTCGCACCATGTTGACCGCCCAACACAACGCGGAGGCAGCCCGGATTGCAGCAGAACTCGATGCCGAGGCGCGAGGTGATGCCAGGGCCGAGCAAATGCGTACCTGGACGTTTCGCCCGAGTCCGGCAGACAACTACTAGGGAGGCGGTGAGATGAAAAAAATCTTTTTTACTACCGCGGCTACGTTGCTGTTGTTGGCTGGATGTGAACAGGAAAGGATGCCCGAACCAAATGCGGCGACGTGTGCCCCCGATGCGTTCCAGGCAGCACTGAATGAAATGCGCAGCGAAGCGAACCGAGAGGCCTTTACCGAGGAATGCAGAGCATTCCAGAAGGCCAAGCAGATGCGTCAGTGGGAGTTCAAGCCCAGCCCTAAAGATGATTATTGAGGTGGTCGCCATGAGAAAGAAAATTGCTCTAGGTGGCTTGATGATGGTCGCCACAATGGTGCTGGCTGAACCTGCAATGGCGCAGGAGCTAAGTAGCAGCGGTGTTATGAATGATGTGCTCAAGCGTTTTCATGATGCTGCCGCAACATGGGGGCCAGCTATTGAGTCCGCTGCATCGCGTTTGTTCTGGACGCTGGTTGTGATTTCGATGGTCTGGACATTCGGCATGATGGCTTTGCGCAAGGCCGACATTGGCGAGTTCTTCGCGGAGTTCGTTCGCTTCACGATCTTCACCGGCTTTTTCTGGTGGTTGCTGACGAATGCGAACCAGGGCATGAATATCGCCGGTACGATTGTTCAGTCATTGCAAACTCTGGGCGCGCAGGCGGGGGGACTTTCCAATAGCAATCTTGGGCCCTCCAGCATCCTTGATCTTGGTTTCGAGTTATACAACCGCACAGTACAGGCCACCTCGGAGCTGGGATGGCGGCAGATGGCAACTGCTCTGGTCATGGAGCTAATGGCCCTGGCTGTTTTGTTTGTCCTGGCGTTGATTGCGGTCAACCTGTTGCTGTTGCTCGCATCAGCCTGGATTCTGTTGTATGCCGGTGTGTTCTTCCTTGGCTTTGGTGGAAGTCGTTGGACTTCCGACATGGCGATCAATTACTACAAGACCGTGCTGGGCCTGGCCGCACAGCTTATGGCAATGGTGCTTCTGGTTGCGATTGGCAAAGAGTTCATCAATCACTACTACACGCAAATCAGCGAGAACATGGCATCCCAGGAACTGGCCGTGATGTTGGTTATATCGGTCATCTTGCTTTTCTTGGTCAACAAAGTTCCGCCGATGATTTCTGGTCTTGTGTCTGGTGGTGGTATTGGCGCAGCCGGTGGAATTGGAAACTTCGGTGCGGGTGCGGCAGTTGGGGCGGCGGTGACGGCGGCCAGTATGGCAACTGGCGGCGCTGCCCTGGCAGGTAAAGCGGTTATGGGTGCCGCAGCCGGTGCAGCCGGAGGTGCAAGTGCACTCCAAGCGGCTTTTCAGAAAGCATCAGCGAGTATGGAAACCGGCGGTGACATGTCCAGCATGGGGTCAGTTGTCAGCAGTGGCGGAAACGGTGGTGGTGAAGCGGGTACTGCTGGCAGTAGCCCATTCGCCCAAGCGGCTGGCTTTGGTGACAGCGGCAGTAGCTCAAGCGGTGGCGGCTTTGCCAAGGCCGCGAAGCTGGCCACAGGCACGGCCTCCGAGTTAGCCAAGGGTGTCGGCTCTCAAGTGAAGCAGGGATTCCAGGAGCGAGTGAGCGAAACCACAGGCGGAAAACTGGCTGCTTCGATACGCGAAAGCATGGAGCCGAAAGAAGCAAGCCAATCTGGCCAGTTCGAGGGCAATAGCTTGGGCGCCGATTCTGGCCCAGATAGTAACGAAGTCAGGAGTTAGCACGATGACGACATCAACATACATGGCCGCATTGGCGGCCCTGGATGAAGCGCCAAGGGAAGAAGTCAGCCAGGTATTTATTTCGCCGCTGGGTGATCAATCGACCGAGGTCGATGCAGAGACAGAAACAGCCGCTTTTGTATCACGGCCAGACCCTATGAGAGAGAGCGAAACTAAGCCGATAAGTATTGAGGTTAATGGCGGCAGGAATGAGCGGTCAGCATTCGCGGAGGCGGCGGGGCTGTACCTGTAGGCGCACCGGGCTGGCCACAACCAGCCCGGCACTTTCAATCAACACCTACTGGAGAGGTGAATTATGACAACACAACATATTATCGAACCAGGGCAAGCAGTGCATCAAGCAGCGGCTATTCTTTCTTCTTTGGAGTACATCAACCAAGCGGAAGCGCGGAGCCTTGGGCCATTGGCCGAAGCCGTCGCTAATGCTTTTATGGTGGTGTACTACCAAGCTGAAACGGGCCGGGCGACACAGGCTGATTTTCAAGAAGCAATGAACGCCTTGCGCCAAGCGTGCAGCTAATGACGAAAGGGCGGCCACTCGAACTGGCCGCCTTTTTCAATCTTCACTGTTTGGCCATTCCCGACCCACAGACGGCGCATCCATCCATTCGCGTTCCTCCGGCGGCAGCGGGTAAGCCCCGGATGCTTCCGCGTCGGCCAGTAGTTCGGCCAGTGTGTAGCGCACCCGACCAGTGGAAACGGCGCGGGCCGGGTCGGCCTTCTCATGCAGCCTGTTCTCTAGGTTCTTTGGGTCTGTCATCGGGCGACCTCAGCAAGCATGGATACTAGGTGTTCCAGGTCAGTGATCGAATGCGCCAGGAAGCGGCCGGCGCGGCAATCTGCAATCATTTCCTCAGTTTTTTCCTACTCATGTTCAACCTCGTTCGTACCAGCTCTTCGAGCGATTCACCACGCGCACGACCAGCAGCATCACCGGCACTTCGACCAGGACGCCGACCACGGTTGCCAATGCAGCGCCGGAGTGCAGACCGAACAAGCTGATGGCGGCCGCCACGGCCAGCTCGAAGAAGTTGCTGGCACCGATCAGGGCCGAAGGACAGGCGACAGAGTGCTTTTCCCCCGCCCGCTTGTTCAGCCAGTAGGCTAACCCGGAATTGAAGAACACTTGAATCAAGATCGGCACGGCTAGCATGGCGATCACTAACGGCTGCCGGATGATGGCCTCGCCCTGGAAGGCGAACAGTAGAACCAACGTCAGCAGCAGCGCGGCCATCGACCACGGCCCGATCTTCTGCATGGCCCGTTCAAAGGCGGCCTGTCCTTGCTTGAGCAGATGCCGCCGCAAGAGCTGCGCCAGGATCACCGGCACGATGATGTAGAGCACGACCGAAATCAGCAGCGTGTCCCAAGGCACCGAGATCGAGGACATGCCCAGCAGCAGGCCGACGATGGGCGCGAAGGCCACGATCATGATGGCGTCGTTCAGAGCCACTTGCGAGAGCGTGAAAAGCGGGTCGCCGTTGGTAAGGCGGCTCCACACGAACACCATTGCCGTGCAGGGCGCGGCGGCCAGCAAGATCAAGCCCGCGATGTAGCTGTCCAGTTGATCGGCCGGCAGGAACGGAGCGAACACTTGTCGGATGAACAGCCACCCCAGCAGGGCCATCGAGAATGGCTTGACGGCCCAATTCACGAACAGCGTGACGCCGATGCCGCGCCAATGCTCTTTGACCTGGTGCAGCGCCCCGAAGTCGATCTTGACCAGCATCGGGACGATCATTACCCAAATCAGCAGGCCCACCGGCAAATTGACCTGGGCCACTTCCATGCGGCCTATGGCCTGGAACACGTCAGGAAGGCCCTGGCCGAGCGCAACACCGGCGACGATGCACAGGGCCACCCACAGCGTCAGGTAACGCTCGAAGCCGCTCATCGGGGCCTGGCGCGGCTTCGCGGCGATGGCCTGTGCGCCGGCGCTCATGCTTCCTGCTCGGTCTTGCCGATGTTCGCCAGCTCGCGCTTGATGGCCGTCTGGTCAAGCATTTTGAGAGGCAGATTCACGAACAGGCGGACGCGGTTCATCATGTGCCGGAAGGTTTGTTCGAAGGCCCGGCGCTTCTCGGCGTCAGTGCCTTCGACGGCGGCCGGGTCTTCAAATCCCCAATGCGCCGAGATCGGCTGACCAGGCCACACCGGACACATTTCGCCGGCGGCGTTGTCGCAGACGGTGATGATGAAGTCCATCTTCGGTGCGTCGGGCGTGGCGTACTCGTCCCAGCTCTTGCTGCGCAGATTCTCGGTCGGGTAATTCACCGACTCCACCTTTTCGACGGCGAAGGGATTGACCTTGCCGGTTGGGTGACTGCCGGCGCTGTAGGCGCGGAAGCGCCCTTGCCCCATCGTGTTGATGAGAGCTTCGGCCATGATGCTGCGCGCCGAATTGCCGGTGCAGAGGATGAGGACGTTATAGATTCTTTCGGTCATGATGTTTCGCTTTCTGGTAGTGGCTGGGGAGCAATGGCGATGGATGAAAGATCGGTGGCCTCGTCGATGACGTGGCCGGCCGCTTTCCGTTCGGAATAGCGGTCTGTCAGTGCTTCACGGTGCGGCCGTACCAGCGCCGTGAAGCGCACCAGTTCTTCCATCACATCGGCTATTCGGTCGTAGTACGGCGAGGGCTTCATGCGGCCCGCCGCGTCGAACTCTTGGAACGCTTTGGCGATACTCGACTGGTTCGGAATGGTGAACATTCGCATCCAGCGGCCGAGCAGACGCAAGGTGTTCACGGCGTTGAAGCTCTGCGAGCCGCCGGATACCTGCATCACGGCCAGGGTGCGGCCTTGGGTCGGCCGGATGCCGGCCATTTCAAGCGGCAGATGGTCAATCTGCGCCTTCATGACACTGGTAATCTGACCGTGGCGTTCCGGGCTGCACCAGACTTGTCCCTCTGACCACTCGGACAGGGCGCGCAGCTCCTTGACGGCCGGGTGATCGTCGCTTTGCACTTGATCGGGCAACGGCAAATCGGACGGGTCGAAGATGCGTGTTTCTGCGCCAAAGAATTGCAGCAGCCGGGCCGCTTCCTCGACGGCCAGCCGTGAGAACGAGCGGGCGCGCAGCGAGCCATACAGCAGCAGGATACGCACCGGCGGGGCGTCGGGTGCCAGCCCGAGCGCCGGGCGCTCGATGGCAAAGGATTTGTCCAAAGCGGGCAAAGAATCGGGGTCGGAAAGATGGCGAAGTCTCATGCCAACACCTTCCCGGCTTCCGTGGTGCAAGACAGGTTGCACACCTGGCCGCCGCAGCAGTTTTCCGTGAGAAAGGCCACCAGGTTAGTGGCCGTCGAAAAGTTCGCCTCGTAGATCACAAATCGGCCTTCTTGCCGCGACGTGACCATGCCGGCGTGTGCCAGCTCTTTCAGGTGGAAGGATAGCGAAGACGGCGGGATGCCGGCCGCTTCGCTGATTTTTCCGGCGGCCATGCCGGCGGGGCCGGCCTGGACGAGAAGCCGGAACACCGCGAGGCGCGATTCTTGAGCGATGGCCGCCAGGGCGGCTACAGCATTTATCGTTTCCATGTTTCAATAATAGTCGAAATATGGAGTGTGCTCAATAGCTCATTTAAGCTGTAAAAATGAGCTAGGCGCATTTAGATCGATATGTGATATGTCATTTTCAGAAGACGACTGCACCAGTTGATTGGGCGTAATGGCTGTTGTGCAGCCAGCTCCTGACAGTTCAATATCAGAAGTGATCTGCACCAATCTCGACTATGCTCAATACTCGTGTGCACCAAAGCGAGGTGAGCATGGCGACGGAGGCTCTGTTGCAAAGATTGGCGGCAGTCAGAGGTAGGCTGTCGCTCTGCGCCGATCAGGCGGCTGCTGCGAAATGGTGGTTGAGCATGCCCATGGCCTCCGTCAGCGCCGAGGGCCCAATGCCAAAAGCTCTCTCCACAAGGCGCACCTCGCCCCTGATGCCGGGCTGCAGGCACCAGGGGCGAGCCTGTCCTTTGCGCAGGGCTCGCATGACTTCGAATCCCTTGATCGTGGCATAGGCCGTGGGGATCGATTTGAAACCGCGCACCGGCTTGATCAGTATCTTGAGCTTTCCGTGATCGGCCTCGATCACGTTATTGAGGGCTCTGTTGCAAAGATTGGCGGCAGTCAGAGGTAGGCTGTCGCTCTGCGCCGATCAGGCGGCTGCTGCGAAATGGTGGTTGAGCATGCCCATGGCCTCCGTCAGCGCCGAGGGCCCAATGCCAAAAGCTCTCTCCACAAGGCGCACCTCGCCCCTGATGCCGGGCTGCAGGCACCAGGGGCGAGCCTGTCCTTTGCGCAGGGCTCGCATGACTTCGAATCCCTTGATCGTGGCATAGGCCGTGGGGATCGATTTGAAACCGCGCACCGGCTTGATCAGTATCTTGAGCTTTCCGTGATCGGCCTCGATCACGTTATTGAGATACTTCACCTGCCGGTGGGCCGTCTCCCGGTCCAGCTTTCCTTCGCGCTTCAATTCGGTGATCGCTGCACCATAGCTCGGCGCTTTGTCGGTATTGAGCGTGGCAGGCTTTTCCCAGTGCTTCAGGCCTCGCAGGGCCTTGCCCAGGAACCGCTTCGCTGCCTTGGCGCTGCGGGTCGGCGACAGGTAGAAATCGATCGTGTCGCCCCGCTTGTCGACTGCCCGGTACAGGTAGGTCCACTTGCCCCGCACCTTGACGTAGGTTTCATCCAGGCGCCAGCTCGGATCAAAGCCACGCCGCCAGAACCAGCGCAGCCGCTTCTCCATCTCCGGGGCGTAGCACTGGACCCAGCGATAGATCGTCGTATGGTCGACCGAAATGCCGCGTTCCGCCAGCATTTCCTCAAGGTCGCGATAGCTGATCGGATAGCGACAATACCAGCGCACCGCCCACAGGATCACATCACCCTGGAAATGGCGCCACTTGAAATCCGTCATCGTTCCGTCCGTCCAATCTCCGCCAAGCATGCTCAAGCTTCACGATTTTTGCAACAGAGCCCACACGAGTATTGAGCATAGTCGAGATTGGTGCAGATCACTTCTGATATTGAACTGTCAGGAGCTGGCTGCACAACAGCCATTACGCCCAATCAACTGGTGCAGTCGTCTTCTGAAAATGACATTTGGTATCTCTCATAAACGGATGTTTTTGAGAGAACTATCTTCGGCCTTCACACGCACGAAAGGCGGCGAAGCTCCGCCGTTAATCCGTCCGCCGGAGATCTCGCCCAGGCAGGCTGAAGGCCGAGCAAGCCTGACAGGCCCGAAAAGCCCGGCACGGGCGTCGGCGGCGATGACGGCGGCGGCATTATCCAGGGTTGATGATGGAAGTGGAGGATATCGACAACCTCTCGCGCAACCAAGACATCGCGGTCGGACTGCAAGTGATCTTGAAGCCACGGGCCCGTCCCACCCCGACATGGACCTCGATGCCCGAACGGACGTTAGATTTCGAGTTCTAGGCGTTCTGCGATGAAGGTTGGATCCCAGCCGGGATTGAAAGTGTCGACGTGGGTGAATCCGAGCCGCTCGTATAGGCCACGCAGGTTCGGGTGGCAGTCGAGCCGCAGCTTGGCGCACCCCTGCGTTCGCGCGGCATGGCGGCAAGCCTCGATCAGCGCGGAGCTGACACCCCGGCCCGCATGTGTCCGTCGCACCGCGAGCTTGTGCAGATATGCGGCCTCCCCCTTGAGGGCGTCGGGCCAGAACTCGGGATCCTCGGCCGACAAGGTGCAACAGCCGACGATGCCGTCGCTGCAACTCGCGACTAGGAGCTCGGATCTCAGGACGAAGGTCTCCGCGAATGTCCGGTCGATCCGCGCGACGTCCCAGGCGGGCGTTCCCTTGGCGGACATCCACGCCGCAGCGTCGTGCATCAGCCGCACAACCTCGTCGATATCACCCGAGCAGGCGACCCGAACGTTCGGAGGCTCCTCGCTGTCCATTCGCTCCCCTGGCGCGGTATGAACCGCCGCCTCATAGTGCAGTTTGATCCTGACGAGCCCAGCATGTCTGCGCCCACCTTCGCGGAACCTGACCAGGGTCCGCTAGCGGGCGGCCGGAAGGTGAATGCTAGGCATGATCTAACCCTCGGTCTCTGGCGTCGCGACTGCGAAATTTCGCGAGGGTTTCCGAGAAGGTGATTGCGCTTCGCAGATCTCCAGGCGCGTGGGTGCGGACGTAGTCAGCGCCATTGCCGATCGCGTGAAGTTCCGCCGCAAGGCTCGCTGGACCCAGATCCTTTACAGGAAGGCCAACGGTGGCGCCCAAGAAGGATTTCCGCGACACCGAGACCAATAGCGGAAGCCCCAACGCCGACTTCAGCTTTTGAAGGTTCGACAGCACGTGCAGCGATGTTTCCGGTGCGGGGCTCAAGAAAAATCCCATCCCCGGATCGAGGATGAGCCGGTCGGCAGCGACCCCGCTCCGTCGCAAGGCGGAAACCCGCGCCTCGAAGAACCGCACAATCTCGTCGAGCGCGTCTTCGGGTCGAAGGTGACCGGTGCGGGTGGCGATGCCATCCCGCTGCGCTGAGTGCATAACCACCAGCCTGCAGTCCGCCTCAGCAATATCGGGATAGAGCGCAGGGTCAGGAAATCCTTGGATATCGTTCAGGTAGCCCACGCCGCGCTTGAGCGCATAGCGCTGGGTTTCCGGTTGGAAGCTGTCGATTGAAACACGGTGCATCTGATCGGACAGGGCGTCTAAGAGCGGCGCAATACGTCTGATCTCATCGGCCGGCGATACAGGCCTCGCGTCCGGATGGCTGGCGGCCGGTCCGACATCCACGACGTCTGATCCGACTCGCAGCATTTCGATCGCCGCGGTGACAGCGCCGGCGGGGTCTAGCCGCCGGCTCTCATCGAAGAAGGAGTCCTCGGTGAGATTCAGAATGCCGAACACCGTCACCATGGCGTCGGCCTCCGCAGCGACTTCCACGATGGGGATCGGGCGAGCAAAAAGGCAGCAATTATGAGCCCCATACCTACAAAGCCCCACGCATCAAGCTTTTGCCCATGAAGCAACCAGGCAATGGCTGTAATTATGACGACGCCGAGTCCCGACCAGACTGCATAAGCAACACCGACAGGGATGGATTTCAGAACCAGAGAAAGAAAATAAAATGCGATGCCATAACCGATTATGACAACGGCGGAAGGGGCAAGCTTAGTAAAGCCCTCGCTAGATTTTAATGCGGATGTTGCGATTACTTCGCCAACTATTGCGATAACAAGAAAAAGCCAGCCTTTCATGATATATCTCCCAATTTGTGTAGGGCTTATTATGCACGCTTAAAAATAATAAAAGCAGACTTGACCTGATAGTTTGGCTGTGAGCAATTATGTGCTTAGTGCATCTAACGCATAGTTGAGCGGCGGGCGCAGCCCGTCCGCTTGAACGCCGAGTTAGGCATCAGATGCCCTCGGCGCGGGTCGATGCACTTTTCGCACATGCCGCTCAACGCAAGATTCTCTCAATCGTTGCTTTGGCATATCGAACGAACGCGGCCGTCTCTTCGACGCGCATTGCTAGGTCGTCGTCCTCGCTACCCAGGTACGCCGCGCGTGCCTTGCAGATGAGGGGCCGATGCTCGGCAGGCAAACGCTCCGATACCCATGCGGCAGCAACGTCCTTAGGAGCAATGAGACCAGTTGAAGCGCTGTACCAAATGCGAGCAAGAGCAAGAACGACGTTCCGCTCGTCACCCTTCCAATCCGACTCTGCATTCCACTGGGCAATAGTGTCGAAAAGCGCCTTGGAGAAATGCTCCTTCGGCACCGGCTCGAAAAACGTGGCTGCGGATGGGCCTAGAAGCGCAAGGCTGTGTTGCCTCGCCTTGGTCAGCAAAATCGCAAGATCGTGATCCAGAACGGCAGGCTCGAACGTTCCGGAAAGGATGTCGTGGCGGAGCCACTCACCGAACTGAAGCTCACGCCGCGCCGGATAGCGCCAAGGCACTACTTCGCTTCGAGCGACAACAGTTAGCTCCAGCGGTCGCCATGTTCCGCCATCGCCTGGCGGTGATGAGACTTTCAGCAAATCGAGCATTAGCGCCTGCCGGAGCGAATCGTTAGGTGCGGCGCTGACGGTCACGAGCAAGTCTATGTCGCTGTCCGGCTTCAGCCCTCCATCGATCGCAGATCCGAACAGGTGGATTGTGTCCAGTGTCGCAGCCAGATGGCGCTCGATCACCGCGCGAGCGTGGGACAGCTGCTTGAAAACTTGTGCAGGGAAAAATTCACCCATGATGCCTAACGTTAAGTTCAGCGGCAGCTTTTAAGTTGCGGCTTTGTGGAATACTTTTGCGCAGCAAAACCACAAAGACGCGACTTAAAAGCTGTCCAAGGAGCGAAGCGACTGGTGCTGCAACGCATTGTTAGCCTTTTTTCCAAATCTGGTATGTATAATTTATATTAGACATAAAAAACTGTTCAAAAACCAAATTGAAATTCTCAGGCATTATAGGGAATTTGATATCACCTTCGACTTCAACGTGAACAGTAGACAAATGAATTATATCTGCTTTTTCAATAAGGCTATTATAGATTTGACCCCCGCCAGAGACATATACATGATCTGTAACTTTTGATAGCTCTTTCAAAGCATTTTCTATTGAAGGAAAAACTAGGACGTTTTCATTTGAGCTTGAAATTCCGTTCTTTGACACTACTGCATATTTGCGATTTGGAAGAACACCCATAGAGTCAAATGTTTTTCTTCCGACAAGGAGCCATTGATTATATGTGAGCGCTTTAAAGAGTAGTTGCTCACCTTTTACTGACCACGGGATATCAGGACCACTACCGATTACGCCATTTTCTGACACTGCAGAAATCAATGATATTTTCAATTTAACTCCCTTAATGGCTAACTTTGTTTTAGGGCGACTGCCCTGCTGCGTAACATCGTTGCTGCTCCATAACATCAAACATCGACCCACGGCGTAACGCGCTTGCTGCTTGGATGCCCGAGGCATAGACTGTACAAAAAAACAGTCATAACAAGCCATGAAAACCGCCACTGCGCCGTTACCACCGCTGCGTTCGGTCAAGGTTCTGGACCAGTTGCGTGAGCGCATACGCTACTTGCATTACAGTTTACGAACCGAACAGGCTTATGTCCACTGGGTTCGTGCCTTCATCCGTTTCCACGGTGTGCGTCACCCGGCAACCTTGGGCAGCAGCGAAGTCGAGGCATTTCTGTCCTGGCTGGCGAACGAGCGCAAGGTTTCGGTCTCCACGCATCGTCAGGCATTGGCGGCCTTGCTGTTCTTCTACGGCAAGGTGCTGTGCACGGATCTGCCCTGGCAGGGCATCAACGAAGACCAGAACCTGGGCATCGCCATCACCCGCCGTGCGCTGGAAGCCCCGCTGCGCGCCATCGTGGCCAACGCCGGTGAAGAACCGAGCGTGATCGTGGCCAACGTCAAGGCCGGCGAAGGCAGCTACGGCTACAACGCCGCCACCGGCGAGTTCGGCGACATGATCGCCATGGGCATCCTGGACCCGACCAAGGTGACCCGCTCGGCCCTGCAGCACGCCGCTTCCGTCGCCGGCCTTGCGATCACGACCGAAGTGGTCGTGGCCGAAGTGCCGAAGAAGGAAGAGCCGGCCATGCCGGGTGCTGGCGGTATGGGCGGCATGGGCGGCATGGATTTCTGATCCGGTTGGCCCGGTCGTCAGGGAACCGGACCGCGCCAGCGCGGTCCGATCCCGGCAACGACCCGACATCAAGGCCCCAAGGACGGGGCCGGAGCCCGGCAGCGATGCCGGGCTTTTTGTTGTGCCCGCGCCGCGGCAATGTCTGACGCGAAGATCAGAACGCACCGATACGAACGTGCGAACACAGGCGCAACACTGAGCAGCCGTCCCCGCACCGGAGCGCTGCGTGCCGCGCCTCGCCACATCCCGGCGGCAAGCCGCGGGATGCGCGCCACTGCCGTCCGCCCACACCGGTTCGCGGTACGCGCGCCACGCGCCCGAGCGCACGCTGCTGTACGCGTTGGTAGAGGCGCACTACCCGGACTTCATTGCACGGATCGAAGCGGAGGGCCGCTCGCTGCCCGGGTATGTCCGCGAGGCGTTCGATGCCTACCTGCGTTGCGGCGTACTCGAGCACGGCTTCCTGCGGGTGGTGTGCGAGCACTGCCGTGCAGAGAGGCTGGTGGCCTTCTCCTGCAAGAAGCGCGGGTTCTGCCCGAGTTGCGGCGCGCGACGCATGGCCGAGAGTGCGCGGCACCTGGTCGAGGAGGTGTTCGGCCCGCGGCCTGTGCGGCAATGGGTGCTGAGCTTTCCGTACCCCTTGCGTTTCCTGTTCGCCAGCAAGCCAGAAGCCATTGGCCCGGTGCTGGGCATCGTGCAGCGCGTGATCGCCGGCTGGTTGGCCGATCAAGCCGGCATCGACCGCGCCAGCGCCCAGTGCGGCGCGGTGACGCTGATCCAGCGTTTCGGCAGCGCGCTGAACCTGAACATCCACTTCCACATGCTGTGGCTCGACGGCGTGTACGTGGAAGCCACCGAGCTGCCGCGGCGCGAACTGCGCCTGCACCGCGCCCGTGCGCCCACCACCGCGCAGTTGACCCAGCTGGCAGCTACCATCGCGCACCGGGTGTGTCGGCACCTGACGCGCAAAGGCTGGCTCGAAGGGGAGGGCGAATCGGCCTTCCTGGCAGACAGCGCTGCAGGCGACGACAGCATGGATGGGCTGCGGATGAGTTCGATCACCTACCGCATCGCCACCGGCCGCGACGCTGGCTGCAAGGTCGTCACGCTGCAAACGCTGCCCGGTGACGCCGGTTCGCTGGAGGGCGAAGCCGGCAAGGTCGGCGGCTTCTCACTGCATGCCGGCGTGGCGGCCGAAGCACACGAAAGCCACAAGCTGGAAAAGCTGTGCCGCTACATCACGCGCCCGGCGATCAGCGAGAAGCGGCTGTCGATAGCGCTCCAGGGCAGGGTGCGTTACCAGCTCAAGACCCCGTGGCGCAATGGCACCACGCATGTGGAATGGGATCCGGTGGATTTCATCGCCAAGCTGGCGGCGCTGGTCCCGCCACCTCGCGCGCATCTCACCCGCTTCCACGGCGTATTCGCCCCGAATGCAAACCTGCGTGCGCAGCTGACGCCCTCGGGGCGCGGCAAGCGGCCTGCGGGCGATGCGGCGCCAGTGGACGTCAGCGCCCACGACGCGCCGCGCAGCCCCGAGGAGAAGCGCCGTGCGATGAGCTGGGCGCAACGGCTCAAGCGGGTCTTTTCCATCGACGTCACCGCCTGCGTCCACTGCGGTGGCACCGTGCGGATCGTCGCCAGCATCGAGGAACCCACCGCCATCCGCGCCATCCTCGCCCACTTCGAGAAGCACGGCGCGCGGGAAGAAGCGCACTACAGGCCCGCAGCGCGCGCGCCGCCAGTGCAAGCCGCGTGACGATCTGCCGGCTGCACAGCCGACGGCGAAACCGGAATCCGAGCCGATGCGGCCACGATCCGCAGGGCGGCGCTCGGCCCGCTGTCGGGAATCAGCGAAGCATGGCTGCTGACAACGCCGCTGCGTGGCCCCGCGATGCCGAAATCCCACTCACAGACGTCCGATCCGTGCCCAAAACGGGGCTTGCGCGACCGCCGCCTACCCAGCAGACTGCCCGAAAAGGGCGTTTGAACTTCCTATACGCAAGGAACGTCTCGCCTGCCAAATCGGGCCATGTGACGGCTGACCGCTTGGCGAGCGGATGCCGTTCCGGTAGCACCGCCAAGAGCGGTTCGGTCCATGTGCGACGGGAATGGCAGTCGGGTGGTTGGGGCGTGCCCGCGACGAACGCCACGTCCAACCTGCCGGCGCGAAGCTGCACCACCGCTTCACGGGCCGGGCCTTCGGCGATCTCGACTTCAACATCGGGGTAATCCTTGCGGTATTGGCCGATCAGCTTTGCGAGGAAGCTATGCGGAATCAGGGCATGGATACCGATACGAAGCCGGCCGCTTTCTCCGGCTGCCGCCATGCCGGCGGTTTTCACCGCATGGTCGAGTTGGTCAATACCTACGGCTATCCGCTCGACGAAATGGCGTCCGGCCTCGGTCAGCCGAACGCCGCGCGCATGACGCTCGAACAAGAGGATGCCGAGGTCTTCTTCCAGTGCCTTCACGCGGGCGCTGACGCTGGACTGTGCAACGCCGAGCGCGTTGGCGGCGTGACGGAAGTTGAGATATTCGGCGACAGCGAGAGTGTGAACTAAGGTCATCATTGGCACTCGCCCCGAAAGGAGATGATTGCTCAACAGATTTAATCCGTCATTTCTCCTAAGTCTACGCATGCCAAATCGCCATGACTAAATCACAATGAAGTTGCGAATGGTCTGCGTAGTATTGGCAGACATATTAAATAGAGGATCGCGCCGACAATCCAAACCCAACCGTTCCATGCCCCGGCGGTGGCAGAATAGAGTGCTGTGAAGCCAAGCGGTCCTGCGATAGAGCTTAGATTGGTGAGGCTCGTTAGCGTTCCTTGCAAAGCCCCTTGCTTGTTACTGCTGACATTGTTTGAGAGCATTGCCTGCAAGGCCGGCATGCCAACACCCCCGGCGGCAAGCAGCAACAGAATCGGGAACACCATCCATCCCTGCGTGGCAAAAGCCAGAAGAACGAAGCCAGTCGCATCCGCAGCCATGCCAAACAGCAGCGTGCGCCGCTCTCCAAGCCGGCTTGAAAGCGGGCCGGTAACAAACGCTTGGAAGATCGCATGTGTTGCCCCAAACGCCGCGAGCGACAAACCAACGGTCGCGGTGTTCCACTGAAAACGGTCCTCGCCATATATGACCCATAGGGCTGCAGGCACTTGGCCGATCAGTTGAATAATGAAGAAAACTGCGAAAAGCGCACCTAGCCCGCGCAATGCATCATCCAGCCGTAACAGAACGAATGGTTTGATGCGAACCGGCTTTCCGGTCCCGCCATGGCTGTGATGAGTCTCCTTGAGGAAAATGCAGGCAAGCAGGAACGCGAACCCGTTGAGAAGGGCGGCGGCGATAAACGGGGCATGAGCAGAGATACCACCGAGCATGCCACCAAGTGCTGGCCCGGCAATCATGCCCGCCCCATAACAGGCCCCCATGTAGCCGAACCAGCGTGCGCGAGAACCTTCCCCCGTCGAATCGGCAATGGTTGAGGCTGCTACAGCTCCGGTTGCGCCCGTGACGCCGGACACGAGTCGGCCGATATAGAGCACCCATAAGACCGGCGCTGATGCCATAATCGTGTAATCGACTGCGGCTCCTGCAAGAGAAGCCAGAAGTACCGGACGCCGACCGTAAGAATCCGAAAGCTGTCCAAGCATGGGCGCGAAGACGACCTGCATCAATGCATAGAGCGACAGCAAGGCACCATAGTGTCCAGCGACCTGCTCTGCTGGCACAAGCTCACGCAGAAGCGTCGGAAGGACGGGCATGATGAGGCCGAGACCCATGGCGTCAAGACCCACGATCAGCAGGGCAATGATGGCAGAGCTGCGCACCTGAAACTCCAGCGCCGCTCAATGGAGCGACTTTATCAACGATAAGGAGATGGACATATAACTTATCGGTGATAAATTGTCAAGCACTGGCGAAGGAACGTGAATGACCAAACTGGACAAGGGCACCGTGATCGCGGCGGCGCTAGAGCTGTTGAACGAGGTTGGCATGGACAGCCTGACGACGCGGAAGCTCGCTGAACGCCTCAAGGTTCAGCAGCCTGCGCTTTACTGGCATTTCCAGAACAAGCGAGCGCTGCTTGATGCGCTCGCCGAGGCGATGCTGGCGGAACGCCATACCCGCTCGCTACCCGAAGAGAATGAGGACTGGCGGGTGTTCCTGAAAGAGAATGCCCTGAGCTTCAGAACGGCGTTGCTCTCTTATCGGGACGGCGCGCGTATCCATGCCGGCACTCGACCGACAGAACCGAATTTTGGCACCGCCGAGACGCAAATACGCTTTCTCTGCGCGGAGGGCTTTTGTCCGAAGCGCGCCGTTTGGGCGCTCCGGGCGGTCAGTCACTATGTGGTCGGTTCCGTTCTCGAGCAGCAGGCATCTGATGCCGATGAGAGAGTTCCGGACAGGCCAGATGTGTCCGAGCAAGCACCGTCGTCCTTCCTGCACGATCTGTTTCACGAGTTGGAAACAGACGGCATGGATGCTGCGTTCAACTTCGGACTCGACAGCCTCATCGCTGGTTTCGAGCGGCTGCGTTCATCTACAACAGATTAGAGGCTTATGCCCCTTTGCCGCCCCAACTGCCACGACACCGATCCGCTTTGCACGATGCCCATGACCTCACGGCCGAGCTGGCGGTCGATGACCGGCCGCCACGGGACAAGGGAAATGAGCGGTATCTTGCCAGACAGGATACCGCCATTCACGAGGTTTCGAAGATTATTGCGCCGCATCGGAGCGGGCTTGCTTCCAGTCGTCGGCTAGACGACTGGCGACTTCTCGGTGGCAGCATCACGGGATCGAAGGAGCGCCAGCCCCAACGACACCAGCACTGCCATTGCCGTGGCGTAACAAATCACGGGCCACGCTGTATCGCCGTTTAACAGCGTCACCGCCAATGTCCCGACGATACTGACTATCAGGCTTTGGATGCAGAAGTAGAACGCAACCGCTGATCCAGCGATGTCGTCGAACTGCGCAAGTGCGCCGTTGGCGGTAACGGACACCGTGAAGACAATGCCGACCGCGACAACCCACATCGGCAGGATGAAGCTGAAAAATGACGGCGATCCGAAAAGTTGGCCGATCCCCAACAGGATCGCGCCGGAAACGAGCAACGCCATCCCGCGCGCTACGCATCCCGCGATACCCCATTTGGCAACGAAGGACTTTGCGAAGCGGGTTGTCGTGACCATGACCAGCGCGACAGTCGCGAAGGCCAAGCTAAATCCGATCTCGGAATAGCCGGCTTGGCCTATGAGAACACGGGGGGCTGTCGAGAAGAAAACGAAGAATGTGCCCATGCCGGCACTAAATCCGACCGTGTAAACCCAAAAGGCCGGACTCGCGAAGATCGGCAAAACAGATCGTTGCGTTCTGGCCTGATCCAACGGTCGGGTTTCATGCCACCTGAAACTGGCGTTTAAGAGTGCGAGCGAAGCCAGTGCAGCCAGTGTGATGAAGATCGCCTGCCATCCCCAAAACTCGCCGATCAGCGCACCGGCTATAGGGCCGAGCGCAGGCACGAACGCCAGCATCGAACTGAAAAGGCCGTAGATGACGGCACCTTCGGGACGATTGGCATATACGTCGCGCACGGTCGCGAAGGTGGCCACCAGCATGGCCGATGCTCCAACAGCCTGAACCAGACGAAACGCAACAAAGGCTAATGCAGTTGAAGAACAAGCCGCTCCCAGAGACGCAGCAACGAAAGCCGTTGCGCCTACAAGCAGGATCGGCCGTCGCCCGACGCGATCGGAGAGTGGCCCAAAGATCACTTGGCCCACACCGAGCATCACCATGTAGAGGCTCAACGTGAGTTGGATTATGGATGGAGTCGTGTTCAGGACGCCCGGCATCGCCGGAACGACTGGAAGATAAATATCCATCGCCAGCGAGGCGAGGATGTCGAAGGGAGCCATAAGCAGCAAGGCTGCCGGCAGCGTATAGGCCCACGCGGGGCGTGTGGTGGTCATGACGAATCAACCGCTCGATTAAGGATACCGGGCAGCGTCTGCTCGTCAGCAATCAGATGGGATTGGTCTTACAGAGCGCCGCAACAACAATTCTGATGTTGCGGCTTACTTGTCTGCGTTCTTGGAAGTGCTCATCTGCTGACTATCTCATGATTAAATTTGAATCGTAACAACTTTCAAGCAACTCTGCAAGGAGCCTTATTGTGCGCCCAACGCCGGAGTTAAGCCGCCGCGCGTAGCGCGGTCGGCTTGAACGAATTGTTAGACATCATTTACCAACTGACTTGATGATCTCGCCTTTCACAAAGCGAATAAATTCTTCCAAGTGATCTGCGCGTGAGGCCAAGTGATCTTCTTTTTGTCCCAGATAAGCTTGCTTAGCTTCAAGTAAGACGGGCTGATACTGGGCAGGTAGGCGTTTTATTGCCCAGTCGGCAGCGACATCCTTCGGCGCGATTTTGCCGGTTATTGCGCTGTACCAAATGCGGGACAACGTAAGCACTACATTTCGCTCATCGCCGGCCCAGTCGGGCTGCGAGTTCCATAGCTTCAAGGTTTCCCTCAGCGCCTCGAATAGATCCTGTTCAGGAACCGGGTCAAAGAATTCCTCCGCTGCCGGACCTACCAAGGCAACGCTATGTTCTCTTGCTTTTGTAAGCAGGATAGCTAGATCAATGTCGATCATGGCTGGCTCGAAGATACCCGCAAGAATGTCATTGCGCTGCCATTCTCCAAATTGCAGCTCGCGCTTAGCCGGATAACGCCACGGGATGATGTCGTCATGCACGACAAGGGTGACTTCTATAGCGCGGAGCGTCTCGCTCTCGCCAGGGAAAGCCGAAGCCTCCATAAGGTCATTGAGCAATGCTCGCCGCGTCGTTTCATCAAGCTTTACGGCCACAGTAACCAACAAATCAATATCGCTGTATGGCTTCAGGCCGCCATCCACTGCGGAGCCGTACAAATGCACGGCCAGCAACGTTGATTCCAGATGGCGCTCAATGACGCTTAGCACCTCTGATAGTTGGTTCGAAATTTCGATGGTCACCGCTACCCTCATGATGTCTAACGTTTGACATGAGGGGCGGCCAAGGGCGCCAGCCCTTGGACGTCCCCCTCGATGGAAGGGTTAGGCATCACTGCGTGTTCGCTCGAATGCCTGGCGTGTTTGAACCATGTACACGGCTGGACCATCTGGGGTGGTTACGGTACCTTGCCTCTCAAACCCCGCTTTCTCGTAGCATCGGATCGCTCGCAAGTTGCTCGGCGACGGGTCCGTTTGGATCTTGGTGACCTCGGGATCATTGAACAGCAACTCAACCAGAGCTCGAACCAGCTTGGTTCCCAAGCCTTTGCCCAGTTGTGATGCATTCGCCAGTGACTGGTCTATTCCGCGTACTCCTGGATCGGTTTCTTCTTCCCACCATCCGTCCCCGCTTCCAAGAGCAACGTACGACTGGGCATACCCAATCGGCTCTCCATTCAGCATTGCAATGTATGGAGTGACGGACTCTTGCGCTAAAACGCTTGGCAAGTACTGTTCCTGTACGTCAGCAAGTGTCGGGCGTGCTTCTTCTCCGCCCCACCACTCGACGATATGAGATCGATTTAGCCACTCATAGAGCATCGCAAGGTCATGCTCAGTCATGAGGCGCAGTGTGACGGAATCGGTGCTGTTGGTCACGATGCTGTACTTTGTGATGCCTAACTTTGTTTTAGGGCGACTGCCCTGCTGCGTAACATCGTTGCTGCTCCATAACATCAAACATCGACCCACGGCGTAACGCGCTTGCTGCTTGGATGCCCGAGGCATAGACTGTACAAAAAAACAGTCATAACAAGCCATGAAAACCGCCACTGCGCCGTTACCACCGCTGCGTTCGGTCAAGGTTCTGGACCAGTTGCGTGAGCGCATACGCTACTTGCATTACAGTTTACGAACCGAACAGGCTTATGTCAACTGGGTTCGTGCCTTCATCCGTTTCCACGGTGTGCGTCACCCGGCAACCTTGGGCAGCAGCGAAGTCGAGGCATTTCTGTCCTGGCTGGCGAACGAGCGCAAGGTTTCGGTCTCCACGCATCGTCAGGCATTGGCGGCCTTGCTGTTCTTCTACGGCAAGGTGCTGTGCACGGATCTGCCCTGGCTTCAGGAGATCGGAAGACCTCGGCCGTCGCGGCGCTTGCCGGTGGTGCTGACCCCGGATGAAGTGGTTCGCATCCTCGGTTTTCTGGAAGGCGAGCATCGTTTGTTCGCCCAGCTTCTGTATGGAACGGGCATGCGGATCAGTGAGGGTTTGCAACTGCGGGTCAAGGATCTGGATTTCGATCACGGCACGATCATCGTGCGGGAGGGCAAGGGCTCCAAGGATCGGGCCTTGATGTTACCCGAGAGCTTGGCACCCAGCCTGCGCGAGCAGCTGTCGCGTGCACGGGCATGGTGGCTGAAGGACCAGGCCGAGGGCCGCAGCGGCGTTGCGCTTCCCGACGCCCTTGAGCGGAAGTATCCGCGCGCCGGGCATTCCTGGCCGTGGTTCTGGGTTTTTGCGCAGCACACGCATTCGACCGATCCACGGAGCGGTGTCGTGCGTCGCCATCACATGTATGACCAGACCTTTCAGCGCGCCTTCAAACGTGCCGTAGAACAAGCAGGCATCACGAAGCCCGCCACACCGCACACCCTCCGCCACTCGTTCGCGACGGCCTTGCTCCGCAGCGGTTACGACATTCGAACCGTGCAGGATCTGCTCGGCCATTCCGACGTCTCTACGACGATGATTTACACGCATGTGCTGAAAGTTGGCGGTGCCGGAGTGCGCTCACCGCTTGATGCGCTGCCGCCCCTCACTAGTGAGAGGTAGGGCAGCGCAAGTCAATCCTGGCGGATTCACTACCCCTGCGCGAAGGCCATCGGTGCCGCATCGAACGGCCGGTTGCGGAAAGTCCTCCCTGCGTCCGCTGATGGCCGGCAGCAGCCCGTCGTTGCCTGATGGATCCAACCCCTCCGCTGCTATAGTGCAGTCGGCTTCTGACGTTCAGTGCAGCCGTCTTCTGAAAACGACATGATAAATTGGCCTGCCAGTTTAAGATGGGTGCATTTGAGTATGCCCAAAGGAGCCCGCAAGTATGCGCAGGACGAAGCCAGTAGCCGCGCCGATGGTGGCGCGGGTCTATCTGCGCGTCAGCACCGACGCGCAGGACTTGGAACGCCAAGAGGCGATCACTACGGCCGCGAAGGCCGCCGGCTACTACGTCGCCGGCATCTACCGTGAGAAGGCATCCGGCGCACGCGCCGACCGGCCTGAGCTGCTGCGCATGATCGGCGACCTACAGCCCGGCGAGGTGGTCATTGCCGAGAAGATCGACCGCATCAGCCGCCTACCTTTGCCCGAGGCCGAGCGCCTGGTGGCCTCGATACAGGCCAAAGGCGCACGCCTGGCCGTCCCTGGCGTGGTCGATCTATCCGACCTGGCGGCCGAGGCCCAGGGCGTCGCCAAGATCGTGCTGGAAGCCGTGCAGATCATGCTTTTTCGCCTGGCCTTGCAGATGGCCCGCGACGACTACGAGGACAGGCGCGAACGCCAGCGCCAAGGCATTGAGTTGGCCCGCCAGGCCGGGCGGTACAAGGGCCGCCGTGCTGATCCGAAGCGCCGCGCCCAAGTTGTCGCGCTGCGCAAGTCCGGCTACAGCATCAACAAGACCGCCGAGCTGGCCGGGTACAGTGCGGCCCAGGTGAAACGGATATGGGCCGAGGTCAGCCAGGCCGAAGCGAAGCAGCACGGCGCGTTCGTGGAGGACGCATTGACGGAAGCCGATGCCCTGGCCGCTGTCGGCCAGGATGAGCGCCAGGAGGAAAGGGCATGAAGAAGCCGAACCAAGACGACGAGCCGTTTTTCATCACCGAGGAGATTGCGGCCGAAATGATCGCCGGCGGCTATGAGTTCGAGCTGCCGCCCATTCCTTGCACCATCCGCCTACGCGACGTGCTGGAGCGCATGACCGATGCTGAGCTAGCATTGCAGCCGGGCGAGATCGCCGACCAGGAGCGTGAACGCTGCCGGCGCAAGCCGTGTTCAACCTCATGATCTGGTCATGGTATTTTTCATGGCACTGAGCCTGATAGTTCTTGCAAATTGTTGTCACTAAAGGGTTTTGTGTGCTTGTTTACAATCGAGTGGGAGTGACGGGCACTGGCTGGCAATGTCTAGCAACGGCAGGCATTTCGGCTGAGGGTAAAAGAACTTTCCGCTAAGCGATAGACTGTATGTAAACACAGTATTGCAAGGACGCGGAACATGCCTCATGTGGCGGCCAGGACGGCCAGCCGGGATCGGGATACTGGTCGTTACCAGAGCCACCGACCCGAGCAAACCCTTCTCTATCAGATCGTTGACGAGTATTACCCGGCATTCGCTGCGCTTATGGCAGAGCAGGGAAAGGAATTGCCGGGCTATGTGCAACGGGAATTTGAAGAATTTCTCCAATGCGGGCGGCTGGAGCATGGCTTTCTACGGGTTCGCTGCGAGTCTTGCCACGCCGAGCACCTGGTCGCTTTCAGCTGTAAGCGTCGCGGTTTCTGCCCGAGCTGTGGGGCGCGGCGGATGGCCGAAAGTGCCGCCTTGCTGGTTGATGAAGTACTGCCTGAACAACCCATGCGTCAGTGGGTGTTGAGCTTCCCGTTTCAGCTGCGTTTCCTGTTTGCCAGCCGGCCCGAGATCATGGGGTGGGTGCTGGGCATCGTTTACCGCGTCATTGCCACGCACCTGGTCAAGAAAGCGGGCCATACCCACCAAGTGGCCAAGACGGGCGCGGTCACCCTGATCCAGCGTTTTGGATCGGCGCTCAATCTGAATGTTCACTTCCACATGCTGTTTCTCGACGGTGTGTATGTCGAGCAATCCCACGGCTCAGCGCGTTTCCGCTGGGTCAAGGCGCCGACCAGCCCAGAGCTCACCCAGCTGACGCACACCATCGCCCACCGGGTGGGTCGCTATCTGGAACGGCAAGGCCTGCTGGAACGGGATGTCGAAAACAGCTATCTGGCCTCGGATGCGGTGGATGACGACCCGATGACACCCCTGCTGGGGCACTCGATCACTTACCGTATCGCTGTCGGTTCACAGGCGGGGCGAAAGGTGTTCACTTTGCAAACTCTGCCGACCAGTGGTGATCCGTTCGGTGACGGGATTGGCAAGGTAGCCGGGTCCAGCCTGCACGCCGGCGTGGCGGCCAGGGCCGATGAACGCAAGAAGCTCGAACGGCTGTGCCGGTACATCAGCCGCCCGGCGGTATCCGAGAAGCGGCTGTCGTTAACACGAGGCGGCAACGTGCGCTACCAGCTCAAGACGCCGTACCGGGACGGCACCACGCACGTCATTTTCGAACCATTGGATTTCATTGCAAGGCTGGCCGCCCTGGTACCGAAGCCCAGAGTCAACCTAACCCGCTTCCACGGGGTGTTCGCACCCAACAGTCGGCACCGGGCGTTGGTCACGCCGGCAAAACGGGGCAGGGGCAACAAGGTCAGGGTGGCTGATGAACCGGCAACACCAGCACAACGGCGAGCGTCGATGACATGGGCGCAACGGCTCAAGCGTGTTTTCAATATCGACATCGAGACCTGCAGCGGCTGCGGCGGCGCCATGAAAGTCATCGCCTGCATTGAAGACCCTATAGTGATCAAGCAGATCCTTGATCACCTGAAGCACAAAGCCGAAACCAGCGGGACCAGGGCGTTACCCGAAAGCCGGGCGCCACCGGCTGAGCTGCTCCTGGGTCTGTTTGACTGACGAGCCTGAAGGCCAACGATACCAATCAAAATGCTGCGTTCACAGCGCCGCGGCAGGGATCCGCCGTGCTGGTTGTCGGAAAAGGAGCCGCTAGTGGGAAAGAGGAGGGTAAATTTTCAGCGTTGCTGGCTCCCCGTCAGCCGGATTGGGTTGCATCGCAGGGGTGTCGAAAGAGTCAACTGCGGTCCAAAGCTGTTGGACTTGGGTGAAAAGGGCGTTTATTCTTCCTATACGTGCCGCGTTCCAGGCGGCGACTATGAGGGCTATGTCGATGCCCATGTGCGCCGGCTGGAGGCGCTACGCCGGGCCGGTATCGTCGAGCGGATCGACGCCGACCAATGGCGCATCCCCGATGATCTGGTCAGCCGTGCCGCCGCCCATGACGCCGGCCGAGACAGTCAGGCCAGCGTTCGCGTCCTTTCCCCGGTCGATCTGAACAAACAGATCGGATCGGACGGCGCGACCTGGCTGGACCGGCGGCTGATCCACGGCGAGACGGCCGACCTTGCGCCAACCGGCTTCGGGCAACAAGTCCGCGAAGCCATGGACCAGCGCCGCGAGCACCATATCGAACAGGGCGACGCCACCCGCAGCCGGGACAGCCGCGTCTTCTACCGGCGCAACCTTCTCGCCATCCTGCGGGAGCGCGAGGTAGCCGGCGTCGGATCGGATATGGCTTTGAGTAAGGGCCTGCCGTTCCGCGCCGCCACGGACGGCGAGAGCGTCAGCGGCAAGTTTACCGGAACCGTGCATCTATCGAGCGGCAAGTTCGCCGTGGTCGAGAAATCCCATGAGTTCACCCTTGTCCCGTGGCGGCCGATCATCGACCGCCAACTCGGCCGCGAGGTTATGGGCATCGTGCAGGGCGGGTCGGTGTCGTGGCAGTTAGGGCGGCAGAGGGGGCTGGAACGCTGAGTGCGCCCATGCCGCATTGCGAAGCAAAAGATAATCGGATAAAATGTAGCAATTCATATTCGTAAGCGTGGAGTAATCAGATGGGAAATTCCAAGTCAGCAGACAAGTAAGCCGCAACAACCAGTATTGTTGTTGCGGCGCTCTGTAAGGCTAGTCTCATCTGATTGCTGACGAGCAGACGTCGCCCGGTATTCCTTAATCGAGGGTTGATTCGTCATGACCACCACACGCCCCGCGTGGGCCTATACGCTGCCGGCAGCACTGCTGCTGATGGCTCCTTTCGACATCCTCGCTTCACTGGCGATGGATATTTATCTCCCTGTCGTTCCAGCGATGCCCGGCATCCTGAACACGACGCCCGCTATGATCCAACTCACGTTGAGCCTCTATATGGTGATGCTCGGCGTGGGCCAGGTGATTTTTGGTCCGCTCTCAGACAGAATCGGGCGACGGCCAATTCTACTTGCGGGCGCAACGGCTTTCGTCATTGCGTCTCTGGGAGCAGCTTGGTCTTCAACTGCACCGGCCTTTGTCGCTTTCCGTCTACTTCAAGCAGTGGGCGCGTCGGCCATGCTGGTGGCGACGTTCGCGACGGTTCGCGACGTTTATGCCAACCGTCCTGAGGGTGTCGTCATCTACGGCCTTTTCAGTTCGATGCTGGCGTTCGTGCCTGCGCTCGGCCCTATCGCCGGAGTATTGATCGGCGAGTTCTTGGGATGGCAGGCGATATTCATTACTTTGGCTATACTGGCGATGCTCGCACTCCTAAATGCGGGTTTCAGGTGGCACGAAACCCGCCCTCTGGATCAAGTCAAGACGCGCCGATCTGTCTTGCCGATCTTCGCGAGTCCGGCTTTTTGGGTTTACACTGTCGGCTTTAGCGCCGGTATGGGCACCTACTTCGTCTTCTTCTCGACGGCTCCCCGTGTGCTCATAGGCCAAGCGGAATATTCCGAGATCGGATTCAGCTTTGCCTTCGCCACTGTCGCGCTTGTAATGATCGTGACAACCCGTTTCGCGAAGTCCTTTGTCGCCAGATGGGGCATCGCAGGATGCGTGGCGCGTGGGATGGCGTTGCTTGTTTGCGGAGCGGTCCTGTTGGGGATCGGCGAACTTTACGGCTCGCCGTCATTCCTCACCTTCATCCTACCGATGTGGGTTGTCGCGGTCGGTATTGTCTTCACGGTGTCCGTTACCGCGAACGGCGCTTTGGCAGAGTTCGACGACATCGCGGGATCAGCGGTCGCGTTCTACTTCTGCGTTCAAAGCCTGATAGTCAGCATTGTCGGGACATTGGCGGTGGCACTTTTAAACGGTGACACAGCGTGGCCCGTGATCTGTTACGCCACGGCGATGGCGGTACTGGTTTCGTTGGGGCTGGTGCTCCTTCGGCTCCGTGGGGCTGCCACCGAGAAGTCGCCAGTCGTCTAACCGACGACTGGTAGCAGGCCCGCTCCGATGCGGCGCACTAACCATCGAAACCTCGTGAATGTCGGTATCCTGTCTGGCAGGATACCGCTCATTTCCCTTGTTCAGTTCATCGCCGTCGCCGAGCATCTGAATTTTCGGCATGCGGCCAAGGCACTTGGTATCAGCCAGTCGAGCGTCAGCGCGCGTGTGAAAGCGCTGGAGGATAACCTTGGTGTCCTGCTATTTGAGCGCCATGCGCGGGGCGTTCGGCTAACAGACGCAGGCAGGCACTTCATGGAGCGTGTCACGGCGGGTGTCGATCAACTCGATCACGCAGTGAAGACCGCGGAGTGACGGGCACTGGCTGGCAATGTCTAGCAACGGCAGGCATTTCGGCTGAGGGTAAAAGAACTTTCCGCTAAGCGATAGACTGTATGTAAACACAGTATTGCAAGGACGCGGAACATGCCTCATGTGGCGGCCAGGACGGCCAGCCGGGATCGGGATACTGGTCGTTACCAGAGCCACCGACCCGAGCAAACCCTTCTCTATCAGATCGTTGACGAGTATTACCCGGCATTCGCTGCGCTTATGGCAGAGCAGGGAAAGGAATTGCCGGGCTATGTGCAACGGGAATTTGAAGAATTTCTCCAATGCGGGCGGCTGGAGCATGGCTTTCTACGGGTTCGCTGCGAGTCTTGCCACGCCGAGCACCTGGTCGCTTTCAGCTGTAAGCGTCGCGGTTTCTGCCCGAGCTGTGGGGCGCGGCGGATGGCCGAAAGTGCCGCCTTGCTGGTTGATGAAGTACTGCCTGAACAACCCATGCGTCAGTGGGTGTTGAGCTTCCCGTTTCAGCTGCGTTTCCTGTTTGCCAGCCGGCCCGAGATCATGGGGTGGGTGCTGGGCATCGTTTACCGCGTCATTGCCACGCACCTGGTCAAGAAAGCGGGCCATACCCACCAAGTGGCCAAGACGGGCGCGGTCACCCTGATCCAGCGTTTTGGATCGGCGCTCAATCTGAATGTTCACTTCCACATGCTGTTTCTCGACGGTGTGTATGTCGAGCAATCCCACGGCTCAGCGCGTTTCCGCTGGGTCAAGGCGCCGACCAGCCCAGAGCTCACCCAGCTGACGCACACCATCGCCCACCGGGTGGGTCGCTATCTGGAACGGCAAGGCCTGCTGGAACGGGATGTCGAAAACAGCTATCTGGCTTCGGATGCGGTGGATGACGACCCGATGACACCCCTGCTGGGGCACTCGATCACTTACCGTATCGCTGTCGGTTCACAGGCGGGGCGAAAGGTGTTCACTTTGCAAACTCTGCCGACCAGTGGTGATCCGTTCGGTGACGGGATTGGCAAGGTAGCCGGGTCCAGCCTGCACGCCGGCGTGGCGGCCAGGGCCGATGAACGCAAGAAGCTCGAACGGCTGTGCCGGTACATCAGCCGCCCGGCGGTATCCGAGAAGCGGCTGTCGTTAACACGAGGCGGCAACGTGCGCTACCAGCTCAAGACGCCGTACCGGGACGGCACCACGCACGTCATTTTCGAACCATTGGATTTCATTGCAAGGCTGGCCGCCCTGGTACCGAAGCCCAGAGTCAACCTAACCCGCTTCCACGGGGTGTTCGCACCCAACAGTCGGCACCGGGCGTTGGTCACGCCGGCAAAACGGGGCAGGGGCAACAAGGTCAGGGTGGCTGATGAACCGGCAACACCAGCACAACGGCGAGCGTCGATGACATGGGCGCAACGGCTCAAGCGTGTTTTCAATATCGACATCGAGACCTGCAGCGGCTGCGGCGGCGCCATGAAAGTCATCGCCTGCATTGAAGACCCTATAGTGATCAAGCAGATCCTTGATCACCTGAAGCACAAAGCCGAAACCAGCGGGACCAGGGCGTTACCCGAAAGCCGGGCGCCACCGGCTGAGCTGCTCCTGGGTCTGTTTGACTGACGAGCCTGAAGGCCAACGATACCAATCAAAATGCTGCGTTCACAGCGCCGCGGCAGGGATCCGCCGTGCTGGTTGTCGGAAAAGGAGCCGCTAGTGGGAAAGAGGAGGGTAAATTTTCAGCGTTGCTGGCTCCCCGTCAGCCGGATTGGGTTGCATCGCAGGGGTGTCGAAAGAGTCAACTGCGGTCCAAAGCTGTTGGACTTGGGTGAAAAGGGCGTTTATTCTTCCTATACGTTGGTTTTTCTCATGTCAGTAGAGAATATTCTAACAGTGTAAATATAATCTTAAAAATCTTACAAGCTTGAAGCCTGATAATTTCAGGCTTCTTTCATTTTTAAATTTCCGAACTTGTAGGAATTATACATAAATCAAAACAATTCTTACTTGACAAAATCAGTCTATAATTGTAATACATGGATATGAATAAAAACACTAAAATAAAAAACAAAAATTTCAACATTAAAGACTCACAGAATTTTTTGCATAATACTAAATTAGTCGAAGATTTGCTTTTTAAAAGCAATATAACTAAGGAGGATTTTGTTGTTGAGATTGGGCCTGGAAAAGGCATAATAACCAAGGCATTAAGCAAAATCTGCAAAGCCGTTAATGCTATTGAGTTCGATAGTGTATTGGCTGATAAGTTGAGCCATGAATTTAAAAGTTCAAATGTGTCTATTATTGAAGCCGATTTTTTAAAATACAATTTACCAGACCATAATTATAAAGTTTTTTCAAACATTCCATTTAACATAACGGCAAGTATTTTAAATAAATTGTTAGATAGTGAGAACCCACCCTTAGATACTTTTTTAATTATGCAATATGAACCTTTTTTAAAGTATGCGGGTGCACCATCTTACAAGGAGTCTTATAAATCTTTATTATATAAACCATTTTTCAAAACTAACATATTGCATAGCTTTAGCAAATTTGATTTTAAGCCAGCTCCAAACGCAAACATTATTTTGGGCCAATTTTCTTATAAAGACTTTACAGATATAAACCTTGAAGACAGGCATGCTTGGAAAGATTTTTTAGCCTTTGTCTTTTTAGAAAAGGGAGTTACATTTAAAGAAAAAACAAAACGAATTTTTAGTTATAAGCAACAAAAAATAATTTTAAAAGAAAGCCGAATTAATGATGATTCAAATATAAGTAATTGGAGTTATGAATTTTGGCTAAAAATGTTTAAACTCTATAATTCGAACATGGTAAGCAAGGATAAAAAAGTTTTAGTTAACAATTCGTATAAAAGAATGTTAGAACATGAGTCTAGTTTAGAAAAGATTCATAGAAATAGAAAGCAAAATAACAGAAAATAGATAAACGGCAGATAAGGAAAAGCTAAATGTTAAAATTAAAGCTAGAAAACATAAACAAAACTTTCGATGGGAAAAACTTTGTTGTTAAAAATTTTAATTTGGAAGTTAATAATGAGGATTTTGTTGTTTTAGTTGGCCCATCTGGGTGCGGGAAAACAACTGTTCTACGTTGTCGGCAGCGGGCCAAAAAGGAATACGTCCATGCCCATCGAGGTGAAACCGGCTGTGAGCGCGGGTTCAAGCATATAGCCCGACAGGCGCGTATCCTTGCCGATCACGACACGATGGCGGTGGTCACCGCGACGAAAGACACGGCCAGCCGCCATGCCGACGCGCAAGGCGGTTTCCGCCGTCATCGCGCCTTCGTTGGCTTTGCCACGAATACCGTCTGTGCCGAAATATTTGCGCACCATAAGGTCGATTATCCTGTCGTCGGGTCGCCCTCAAAGGGGACATGCCTGCTGAACCGCGAATATAGAGAAATATCCCGAATGTGCAGTTAACGAATTCTTGCGGTTTCTTTCAGCGCCGCCAATACCGCCAGCCCGTCGCGCAAGGGGCGCGGCTCGTGTGTGCGGATGAAGTCAGCTCCACCTGCGGCGGCGGCAAGCTCTGCAGCGAGTGTCGCGGCCCCGACATCCCCCGGACCACGGCCTGTGAGCGCGCGCAGAAAGGATTTGCGCGAAACAGACAGAAGCACCGGCAAATCGAAGCGCAGCCGCAATTCATCGAACCGCGCCAGCACCGAGAGCGAGGTTTCGGGAGCAGCCCCCAGAAAAAACCCCATGCCGGGATCAAGGACAAGGCGGTTGCGTTTGATACCGGCACCCGTCAGCGCCGCGATGCGCGCGTCAAAGAACGCCGCAATGTGATCCATGATGTCGCCAGCGGGTGCCTCGCGCCGATCTGCCTGCCCGTCTTGCACCGAATGCATAACGACGAGTTTGGCAGATGATTTCGCCAATTGCGGATAGAACGCAGCGTCTGGAAAACCGCGAATATCATTGAGATAGGCCACACCACGCGACAAGGCATAGGCTTGCGTCGCGGGTTGATAACTGTCGAGCGAGACGGGAATGCCATCTGCCTTGAGCGCGTCCAGCACCGGCGCGATACGCGCGATTTCTGTGTCGGACGAAACAGGCGCGGCGTCGGGATTGCTGGATGCCGGACCGAGGTCGATCACATCTGCCCCCTCGGCCATCAGCTTACGCGCCTGCGCAATGGCTGCGTCTGGCGCCAGATACCGGCCTCCATCGGAGAAACTGTCCGAGGTTATGTTGACGATGCCGAAAATGATGAGCGATTTATTCATGGGGGCTTCTATAATAATAATCGAGCATGAGTCTCATACGGATGCTCGGGTCGAAAGGGAATCCCCAGGCGAGTAACCTGTTTGCGGTGATCCATTAGCTGCAGGAGCAGAAGAGCATACATCTGGAAGCAAAGCCAGGAAAGCGGCCTATGGAGCTGTGCGGCAGCGCTCAGTAGGCAATTTTTCAAAATATTGTTAAGCCTTTTCTGAGCATGGTATTTTTCATGGTATTACCAATTAGCAGGAAAATAAGCCATTGAATATAAAAGATAAAAATTTCTTGTTTACAATAGAGTGGGAATGATCCCGCGTCTGGCAGTACCGTGCTCCTGATGGCATAAAACCTGATAAGCCCGCATTACTGCGGGCTTATTTACATTCATCCGCTTTTGCAAATGGAACCCGACTCTTTCCGTTGCATAGTAAGCCTATGTACGTTGATGGCTCTCGCCGACGAGTTCAGGCTTGCCACCACGTCCTTGTTAGTGATGTAGTTGTTTTCTGGCCTTGCTTGGGCCAATCCCGGCGCGCATCGTCGGTGTCCCACGGTGGGGCAGCCTCAGTAGGCATGGCCTGTGGATTGGGCGCAAAGGGTGCAGTGAAACGCGCTTGATGGCATTTTCAGTCTATGGGGCGCGATGGTATACGCGTATCTTCCTTACTTCGTCAGCATCATGGCTTCATGATTCAGACAAGGGGATATTAAAGCGTCTGTAAGTGGCGCTTTACTTCTTGTTCTGCTCTTGTCCTCCGGGCCCAAACCCCCGCGCCAGCTCCATAAAGGCCTGCAGGTAGTCAATTACGGCCTCCGTCTCCCGCATCCCCAGGTAAATTTGTTTGGCGATGCCTTGTTTGCCCAACCTGACCGGTACCACGTCCAGCTTTTCGGCATACTCCTCCACCAGCCATCGCGGTAGCGCCGCCACTCCACGGCCGCTGGCTACCATCTGCATCATGATGTCGGTTGTTTCAATCGTTTTGTGCCGTCTGGGGGCGATGCCGGCGGGCAGCAGAAACTGGTTGTAGATGTCCAGCCGGTCTATGTCCACCGGGTAGGAAATCAGCACTTCCCGGTCTATGTCCTGAGGTTTGGCATAGTCTGCGGTAGCCAGGCGATGTTCGGTATTAACCACCAGCACCTGCTCGTAATCGAACACGGGCTCGAACTTCAAACCTGGCTTGTAGAGCGGGTCCGGTGTGACCAACAGATCAATCTCATAGCCAAACAAGGCACCGATTCCGCCGAACTGGAATTTCTGCTTCACATCGACGTCCACGTCTGGCCAGGCGTTCAGATAGGGGGAGACGATCTTCAGCAGCCACTGATAGCAGGGGTGGCATTCCATACCGATACGCAGCGATCCGCGCTCTCCCTGAGCAAACTGACCCAGGCGCTCTTCGGCCAGGTCCAACTGAGGCAGCACGCGATTGGCGACCGCCAGCAGGTACTGGCCTGCCTGCGTCAACTGCAGGCTGCGGCCCTCGCGGCGCCAGATTTCAGTGCCTAATTGTTGTTCCAGTTTTCTCATGGTGTGGCTGAGGGCCGACTGAGTGACGTGCAGTACATTGGCAGCGGCGGTCAGGGAGCCTTGCTTGTCGACTTGCTGTACGACGGACAGGTGGATGCGCTCTAACATGTTACGTGAAGTATTTTCATGAATCGGTGAGATAAGACCATTTTACTTCATTGAACCGGCTTCCTACAATGCAAGTCATTCTTTGTTCCATCCGTCCTTTGAGAGCAGCACATGACGACGATTCATAATCTTGGCTTTCCGCGCATTGGCGCCAAACGTGAACTGAAGTTCGCTTTGGAATCCTATTGGAAGGGTGAGTCTTCGCGTGAGGATCTTCAGGCCCTGGGCGCGCAGTTGCGTCAGCGTCACTGGGAGAATCAGGCGGGGCTGGATCTGGTGCCTGTAGGGGATTTTTCTTTTTACGATCAGGTGCTCGATACCAGCTTTCTGCTGGGCAATCTGCCCGAACGTGTGCAAGGTTTTCAGGGTGATGAGCTGGATAATTATTTTCGTGTCGCGCGAGGCCGGTCCGCTCAAGGGGCGGAGGAGCATAGCGCCTGCTGCGGCGGAGTGGCAGCTGGTGAGATGACCAAGTGGTTTGATACGAACTACCACTACATCGTTCCCGAATTCAAGGCCGACACCCAATTTACGCTGCACGCTTCGCGTTTACTGGAGCAGTTGGCACAAGCCCAGGAGCAGGGCGTTCACGCCAAGCCGGTGATTATTGGGCCCCTTACTTATTTAGCATTGGGTAAAGCCAAGGATGAGTCCAACAAGCTGGCATTACTGGATCGGCTCTTGCCGGTGTATGTGCAGTTGTTGGAAGCCCTGGCTGAGGCGGGTGCGGACTGGGTTCAGATTGACGAGCCTATTCTGGTCACCGAGCTGGATGACGAGTGGCAGCAAGCCTTCAAAAAGGCGTATGAGCAATTCAAACCTGTTGGCGTCAAGCTGCTGGTCGCAACGTATTTTGGACAACTGCTGGAAAACACTGCCTTGGCAGCCGGTCTGCCGGTGGCGGGTTTGCATGTGGATGCGATCAACGATCGGGATGGTGTGGATGCGTTGCTCACACTCCTTGCTAAGGACAAGGTACTGTCTTTGGGCGTGATCAATGGCCGCAATATCTGGAAAACGGATTTGACGGCCACGCTGGACTGGGTGGAGCCTATCGCACGCCAACGAGGAGATCGTGTGTGGTTGGCCCCTTCCTGCTCATTGCTGCATGTGCCAGTGGATCTGGAAAGCGAGCAGAACCTGGATGCGGATGTGAAATCCTGGTTGGCCTTCGCTCTGCAAAAGTTGGACGAGTTGCGCATTCTGGGCCAAGCCCTGGCTCATGGGCGTGAGGCTGTCAAGGCAGAGTTGGCCGAGAATCTGGCGCCTCTGACAGCGCGTCGTCAGTCTCCCCGTGTCCATAATCCAGCGGTGAAGGCGGCTGTTGCTGGGCTTAGCGCCGAGCAGGGCAAGCGCAAGAGCGAGTATGCGCAACGGGCCGCCAAACAGGCGCAGTTTCTGAATCTGCCGGCGTTTCCCACGACGACGATCGGCTCCTTCCCCCAAACGACAGACATTCGCCGTGCCCGTAGTGAGTTCAAAGCCGGCCGTCTGGATGAAAACAGCTATCAGGCCGCCATGCGTGCCGAGATTGAGCGCAGCGTGCGTGAGCAGGAGAAGCTGGGTCTGGACGTTCTGGTGCATGGCGAGGCCGAGCGCAACGACATGGTTGAGTATTTTGGGGAACAGTTGGAGGGCTACGCATTCAGCCAGTTCGGCTGGGTGCAGTCCTACGGATCGCGCTGCGTGAAGCCTCCCATCTTGTTTGGGGATATCAGCCGTCCCCATGCCATGACGGTGGAGTGGATTACGTACGCTCAGTCGCTCACTCAAAAGCCGATGAAGGGCATGTTGACAGGGCCGGTGACGATTTTGAACTGGTCTTTTGTGCGGGACGATCAGCCCCGCGCGGAGTCTTGCCGGCAGTTGGCGTTGGCCATACGCGAAGAAGTGCTGGACCTGGAGAAGGCCGGCGTGCGTGTAATCCAGATTGATGAGGCTGCCTTGCGCGAGGGTTTGCCCTTGCGTCAATCGCAATGGCAGCGCTATCTGGACTGGGCCGTCGAGTGCTTCCGTATCGCTGCCAATGGGGTGAGTGATGCGACGCAGATCCACACTCACATGTGTTATTCCGAGTTCAACGACATTATTTCCTCGATCGCGCACATGGATGCCGATGTAATCACGATTGAAACCAGCCGCTCGGACATGGAATTGCTCGATGCCTTTGAGCACTTCCAGTACCCCAATCAGATCGGACCCGGTGTGTACGACATTCATTCGCCCAACATCCCCAGCGAGCAGCACATCGTGAATTTGATGAAGAAAGCCGCTGAGCGTGTGCCCGCAGACCGTCTGTGGGTGAACCCGGATTGTGGGCTTAAAACCCGTCAGTGGGCAGAGGTGATTCCGGCCTTGAGCAATATGGTGGCCGCCGCGAAAACCTTGCGGGCAAGTGTCTGATCGGTTCAAGGATCGAGTTTGGCAAACAGTCCCGGCCAGATGCTGGGACTTTCTATATAAGCCAGAGCGCAGACTACTTGCCTGGCAGCGACGCCAGGCAGAGAACTTCTCCCGGTTTGGCGCGCTAGGGCTTTGCGTTGAGCCTTTGCCTGTCAATCCGTGCAGCAACAAAATAAAAAGCCTGCTCTGCTCAATTCCATTTTGTTGGCAAGCAGATCAGCTTCCATATCAGAAATTAGGGTCCAAAAGAAAATGAACCAAGAATTTGCGTTTAGCATCCGTAGTATTCGTTTCGATGAAAACTATCGTCCGGCAGACAGCACACGTCTGACGACTAACTTTGCCAATTTGGCGCGAGGTGAGAGTCGCCAGCAGAATCTGCGTAATACGCTGGCCATGATTAACAATCGCTTCAATAATTTGGCTCATTGGGATAATCCGGCGGGCGATCGTTATGCTCTTGAGTTGGATATTGTCTCTGTAGATATTGATATTGAGGGAAATGGTTCCACCTTCCCAACAATTGAAATTCTGAAAACGACCATCGTTGACCATAAAGAGAACAAACGTATTGATGGTATCGTTGGCAATAATTTTTCCTCTTATGTGCGCGATTATGATTTCAGCGTGGTTCTGATGGAGCACAACAAGAACAAAAATGGCTTTAGTGCCCCGGAGGGGTTTGGGGATCTGCATGGCAAGTTGTTCCAGTCTTTTGTCAATTCAAGGCTGTACCAGGAAAACTTCAACAAATCGCCCGTGATTTGTTTGAGCGTGTCCAGCAGCAAGGTGTACCACCGCACCGGCAATCAGCATCCTGTATTGGGATTTGAGTATCAACAAAACGAGTTTTCGCCTACGGATGCGTATTTTGCAAAAATGGGTCTGAAGGTTCGTTACTTTATGCCTCCCAATAGCCTTGCTCCGTTTGCTTTTTATTTTCGGGGCGATTTGCTGAATGATTATACGAGTCTGGAATTGATCAGTACGATCAGCACGATGGAAACATTCCAGAAAATCTATCGCCCTGAGATTTATAATTCCAACTCGGCGGCGGGAATGCGTTACCAACCTAGTTTGAAAAATCCCGATCACTCGGTAACGCAAATTGTGTACGACCGCGAGGAGCGCAGCCGATTGGCGGTTGAGCAAGGTCGGTTTACAGAAGAGAGCTTTATCAAGCCCTATAAAGCCATTCTTGATCAATGGGCGGCGAATTACGCGCGTTGATTCATCAAAAACAACAAGGTTATTTATTTATGAAAAAGTTGCTACCCACC
Source organism: Alcaligenes sp. SJTW-7 (assembly GCF_047716895.1). Classification (NCBI taxonomy): domain Bacteria; kingdom Pseudomonadati; phylum Pseudomonadota; class Betaproteobacteria; order Burkholderiales; family Alcaligenaceae; genus Alcaligenes; species Alcaligenes sp. SJTW-7. The sequence goes on from NZ_CP136682.1 coordinate 1,655,072, forward strand.
TCCACCGCAGGCAGTCTGCCTAAACCTTCCTGGCTGGCCGAACCTGAAAAGCTGTGGTCGCCTTGGCGACTGGAGGGCGAGGATTTGATCGAAGGCAAGAAAGACGCCCTGCGATTGTCTTTGCAAGAGCAGTTGCACGCTGGCATTGATTTGATTAGCGATGGCGAGCAGACGCGACAGCATTTTGTGACCACGTTCATTGAGCACCTGAACGGGGTCGATTTTGAGAAACGCGAGACCGTGCGTATTCGCGACCGGTACGATGCCAGCGTTCCTACGGTGGTGGGGGCAGTGACCCGTCCCAAGTCCGTGTTTGTGGAGGATGCGAAATTCTTGCGTCAGCAAACCTCGCAGCCGATCAAATGGGCCCTGCCAGGTCCTATGACCATGATCGATACGTTATACGACAACCATTACAAAAGCCGTGAAAAGCTGGCCTGGGAATTTGCCAAAATCCTGAACCAGGAAGCCAAAGAGCTGGAAGCCGCAGGCGTGGATATCATCCAGTTTGACGAGCCCGCTTTCAACGTGTTCTTTGACGAAGTCAACGATTGGGGTATTGCTACTCTGGAACGTGCCATCGAAGGTCTGAAGTGCGAAACCGCCGTGCATATTTGCTACGGCTACGGCATCAAGGCCAACACGGACTGGAAGAAAACCCTGGGCTCGGAATGGCGTCAGTACGAAGAGTCATTCCCAAAGCTGCAGCAATCCAAGATCGATATCATTTCCCTGGAATGCCAGAACTCCCGTGTGCCTATGGATTTGATTGAACTGATCCGTGGCAAGAAAGTGATGGTTGGCGCCATTGACGTGGCCACCAACGTGATTGAAACCGCTGACGAAGTGGCCAACACACTGCGCAAAGCACTGAAGTTTGTGGACGCTGACAAGCTGTATCCCTCCACCAACTGCGGTATGGCACCTTTGCCACGCGCAGTGGCACGCGGCAAGCTGCACGCCCTGAGCGCCGGCGCTGAGATCGTTCGTAAGGAACTGTCGGCCTGATGGCTTTGATGCCTGAACGCTAGCCTGTTCAGGCTGCCCTCAGCAAACGATCAAGATGGTGTTGCCATCGCTGTTGCTGGGGGCATTTTTTTGTTTGGGTGTGCAGGAGTGCTGCAGATCTTTGCCGGGCGGAGCCTGGGCCTTGTTTCGTAAAAGCCCCAGGTTTTAAAGCCTGGGGGCATGAAAAAGGAGAGGTGTGGAAAGGGGCTGAACCCTGAATAAGCTCAATCCCCAAACGCCAAACACCAAACACCAAACACCAAACGCCACGAGCCAAACGGCCCACCTGCGTCCACACTCATCCTCGAACTTCCATAGCGCAAGCCCCAACAGTCAACTTCAAGACTTCGCTCTTGGGTCCCAGTTCCCCGATCTCAGGTTCCCCATCCCAGACCTCAAGTCATCAATGCGCCTACCTAGCCTACCATGCTTGTAGGCGAGTTTTTTGCGACCACTGTATAAAGAAATTCTTGTTCACCACAAAGAAATGAATTAGGATTCACTCATGTTATGAATCAGGATTCACTTCTTTATGGCGTACCGACAAACTCCCGCTGTTCAAGCCCGCTTGCATGACAATCGGAGCCGTATCCTGGAAGCGGCCCGCAGTCTGGTCAGTGAGGGTGGCTGGCAGGAAGCCCAGGTGGCCAGTGTGGCGGCCGCGGCGGGCATGGCGACCGGGACGGTCTACCGTTACTTCCCCTCCAAGGCAGAGCTGTTTGCAGAGGTCCTGTCGCAGGTGTCCCAGCGTGAGGTGGACGTACTCACGGATATCGCCCAGGCGGACGGCTCTTGCATGCTGCGCCTGCAAGCCGCAGTCGCCACGTTTGTGAAACGTGCCATGCGCAATCCTCGCCTGGCCTATGCCTTGATTGCCGAGCCTTGCGACAAGGAAATTGACGCGGCTCGTCTGGTGTATCGCGCCGCAATCAGTCAGGTTGTTCACGCCCTGGTCTCCCAAGGTCAGGACGCGGGGGAAATGCGTCAGGATGTGCAGCCCGATATTGCGGCGACCGTCATTGTGGGCGGTTTCATGGAAGGTCTGATTGGCCCGCTTTCTCCCTTAAGCCGTCAACAGCACGATGGCACGGACAGTTACCAGCGCCAAGTGGCCGCGCTGGCTGACCAGATTGCCCAGATGGCGTGTGCCAGCGTGGCAGTCCTTTCTGCCACACCCTAGAAAAAACTCGGAGACAAACATGAATCAGCCGCTTTCCCCCAGTGTTTTGACTGCGTCCGAGGATCGTTACAGCACGCATCAGGTTTTGAATCAGGCTTTGCCTGCCAGCGGGTTCAATGCTTTTACGGGTGATCGGGTGCTGGTTGACGCCATCAGTCGTGAAGCTCCCTGGGCCGCGTCGCGTTGTCAGGCGTTGGGGGCGGTAGCTGGGGATGAAAATGTGCAGGAACTGGCTCACTTGGCGAACCGCCATATCCCCGAGCTTAAAACGCATGATCGATTTGGCAACCGGATTGATTGGCTGGAATTTCACCCCAGCTGGCATGAGTTGATGGGCCTGGCCTGGCAGCACGAGGTGCCCAATTTAAGCTGGCGTACCCAAGAGAAAAACGGCCATTTCGCCCGCGCTGTCTTGTCTTATTTGTGGAATCAGGTGGAGCACGGTACGGGCTGCCCGACCGGCATGGCTTATGCGGCTTATGCTGGTTTCGAGGCCGAGCCTGCCTTGGCGATCTGGGCGGATAAGCTCAAAGGGACGCGCTATGAATATAGTCGTCGCGAAGTGGGGGACAAGCCCTCGGTGGTGATTGGTTATGCGATGACGGAAAAGCAGGGCGGCTCGGACTTGCGTGAGACACAGACGACCGCGCGCTTTTCCCACAGTGCGGATTATCACGGTGCTACGGCGCAGTGGTATGAGCTGACAGGGCATAAATGGTTTTGTTCGGTGCCGCAGTCCGATGGCTTTTTTACGCTGGCTAAAGTCAATGGCGCTGTTACGTGCTTCTTCTTGCCCCGTACCTTGCCGGACGGCAGCTACAACCGCTTTTTTGTGCAGCGCTTGAAGGACAAGGCGGGGAATCGATCCAACGCGTCCAGTGAAGTGGAGTATGCCGGCACGCTGGCGATTCGGGTGGGGGAGGAAGGGCGCGGTATTCGGGAAATCCTGTCGCACTCGCATCTGACGCGTCTGGACTTTGCGATTGGCTCGGCGGGTTTGATGCGGCAGGCGCTAACCTTGGCTCTGCGTCACACGACATCACGCAAGGCTTTTGGAACCTCTATTGCCGACCGCCCCATGATGCGCAATGTGCTGGCGGATATGGCGGTCGAGGTGGAAGCGGCAACTTTGATGGCTTTGCGAGTGGCCAAGGCGACGGATCTGATGCAAAGCAGCGAACATGAACGACTGCTGGCTCGGGTAGCGACTCCTGCGGCCAAATACTTTAATTGCTCACGCGCGCCCTCCATCGCGAATGAAGCCTTGCAGTGTCATGGTGGGAACGGGTTTATCGAAGAGAACCCCATGGCCCGCGTGTATCGAGAGGCACCCTTGAACAGCGTGTGGGAAGGCACGGCCAATATGATGTGTATGGATGTGCGGCGCGCCATGATCAGGGATCCGCGCACGGTGGAGGCGGTTTTTGATGAACTCAAACCCTTGGCCGGGCAAGACAAGCGCTTCGATGCGTTGGTGCAGCACACTGAGCGTCTGGTGAGAGCGGCGATCGAGGACGAGTTTCTGGCCCGCCCCATGACTGAAGCCGTCGCCCGCGTCTCGCAGGCAGCCGAGCTGCTGCGCTATAGCTCTCAAGAGGTGGCGGATGTGTTTTTAAGTACGCGCAGCGGCGGGGATGTGGGGTCTTGGGGAGCGCATTACGGCACCTTGGAAATGGCAACGTCCTCCTCAATCGCGCAGAAAATTGTGCGCAGGGCGATGGTCACAGATTGATCTTTGCTGTTTGCAAAGTCTGGAGTGAGCGGGGGCTATCTGGATCAAGTCTTGGATAGCCCTTGTTGCTTGAACCGGGTGGCTTTGCAGGCGAGGCGGCCACCTGACACCTGATTCCCGCTTCCCGTGACGTGGGGCTGGAAGAATCAGGTTGTCCGTTCTAGTCTTCCAGCCCTCCTTGCAAGAGGGTTTTTTCTTGGCTAAATATTGTTATGTTATAACATATCAAAATTGGCAAAATCCTGTGCAAGGAACCGCCCATTGATGCTCAAGAATGAAGAGAAATGACGATGAACCTTAATAACACGCCGGTCGATCCCGCGGCCCGCATTCCCGTAACGGTTTTGTCCGGCTTTCTGGGTGCGGGCAAGACGACTTTGCTGAACCACATCCTGAACAATCGTGAAGGCCGCCGCGTGGCCGTCATCGTGAACGATATGAGCGAGGTCAATATAGATGCGGCTCTGGTTCGTGACGGTGGTGCCGAGCTATCGCGCACGGATGAAAAGCTGGTGGAAATGAGCAATGGCTGTATTTGCTGCACCTTGCGCGAGGACTTGTTGCTGGAGGTTGATCGTTTGGCCAAGGAGGGGCGTTTTGATCAGTTGCTCATTGAATCCACTGGCATTTCAGAGCCGCTGCCCGTGGCTGAGACCTTCACCTTTGAAGGCGAGGATGGCCGTTGCCTGGGCGAAGTCGCTCGCCTCGATACCATGGTCACGGTGGTGGACGCCTTTAATTTCCTGCGCGATTACAGCTCGCAAGACAGCATTCAGTCCCGGGGTGAATCCCTGGGTGAAGAAGACGCGCGTACCGTTGTGGACCTGTTGATTGAGCAGATCGAATTCTGTGACGTGTTGGTTCTGAACAAGATTGACTTGATCAGCGAGCCAGAACGCGAGCGCCTGATGGCCATTCTGAGCAGCCTGAATCCTCGCGCACGTATTGAAATGGCCGAGTTCGGCAAGGTGCCCCTGGACCGCGTGCTCAACACCGGTCTGTTTGACTTTGAAGAAGCCTCCAGAGCCCCAGGCTGGCTGCAGGAATTGCGTGGCACTCACACTCCGGAGACACAGGAATACGGCATAGGCAGCTTTGTTTATCGCGCACGCCGTCCGTTCCATCCGCAGCGTTTTCTGGATCTGGTCGAAAGCGAATGGCCCGGCGTGGTGCGTTCCAAAGGCTTTTTCTGGTTGGCAAACTTCCCGACTTTGGCGGGTTCCTGGTCACAGGCGGGCGCGGTGGCTCGCTATCACGTGGCGGGTTACTGGTGGGCTGCCATGCCGCCCGAACGCTGGCCGCAAGACCCCGAAGCGGTAGCCCTGATCAAGGAAAAATGGGATGAGCGAGTCGGGGACGCGCGGCAGGAGCTGGTGCTGATTGGCATGGAGATGGACGAGGCTGCATTGCGCGCTCGTTTCGATGCCTGCCTGTTAAGCGATGAAGAAATGGCCAGCGGTCCCAGCACCTGGACAACATGGACAAATCCGTTTTCAGACTGGCCTTGATGGAATTGAGGTCTTGCCAAGTCTCTGTCGGCTTGGACAAGGCCTTTTGATTGGATGTTGAGTATGACTGTTGTACTTCCCGACCCGGCTCTGAACGATTCCAGCTATGGCCTGACTCCGCTGTCTTGGGTAGGTATGGAGGGAATCGATTTACCCATTACCGTGGTTGAACCGGGCTATGCGCGCCAACTTCATGCGCGTGTGGATGCCCAGGTTGATTTGCCGCTGACGCATGTGAAAGGGATACACATGTCCAGGCTGTATCGCTTGCTGAATGACCTGCCGCCCGAACAGGCCTTGTCGCCGTTGGAGCTGCGACGTCTTTTGCAAAGCATGGTGGATAGCCAGGAGGACTGCGGCACGCGCAGTGCGCGCTTGGGTTTCAGATTTGATTTATTGGTGCGACGGCCTGCCTTGGTGACGCCGGATCTGGCAGGTTGGAAGTCCTATCCCGTCGTGCTGGAAGCCAGACTTTTGGACGGTATCTTTATGTGCAAGGTGCAGGTTCAGATTGGCTATTCGTCGACCTGTCCGTGTTCGGCGGCGCTGGCTCGGCAATTGATTGAACAAGGTTTTATGCAGGCCTTTGGAAAACAGCCTGTGCTAGGTGCGGTTGAGGTTGCTGCCTGGTTGCATGAGCACGCCAGTCTGGCCACTCCGCATAGCCAGCGCAGTCAGGCTCTGGTTCAGGTCCACGTATTGGAAAATAGGGAAGACTGCGGGTTTTTAGCGCTGATTGATCGTGTCGAAGAGGCGCTGGCAACACCCTTGCAAACCGCCGTCAAGCGGGCTGACGAGCAAGCTTTTACGGCCTTGAATGGCCAGAACCTGATGTTTGTGGAGGACGCAGCGCGTCGTATAGAAGCGGCCTTGGCGGGCTATCAGAACCCTGGTATTCGGGTCCGTCATTTAGAGAGTTTGCATCCCCATGATACGGTGGCGTTCAAAGTTCCATTGTCGGAAGCAACGCCTTTTTCAGGACTGAACGGGGGCGTGGAGCCATGAGTGTTTTAGCCCTTGCTAATCCTTGTCAGACACTGCTGCAAGGTCAAATTTGCTTGCTGCTGGAGCAGGTCAGCAAGATCACGTTCAGTCTGACTGACCTGATGCTCCATTCCCGTCTTTCGGAGCGGCGATGAAAGCCTTTCTTGTCTCTGTCCTGGTCCTGCTGGTTCGGGGCTACCAACTTTTAATCAGCCCATTATTGGGGCCACGCTGCCGTTTTTATCCGACTTGTTCTCAGTATGCGATTCAGGCTTTGCGCACGCATGGCCCCTTCAAAGGAACGTGGCTGGCCGCACAACGCCTTGTCCGTTGTCATCCTTGGCATCCGGGCGGGCACGACCCGGTTCCTGCTCGTGGCGATCAGGGCAGGCAAGCGTCCAGGCAGTCAGGAGAAGGCCGTGGATAAGGGGGGCGTACCTAAAGAGTCCATCGCTCAGACTCAGCAAGCCATTGTGGACAGTTTCCAGTGCCTGGGTAACTGGATGGCGCGCTACGAATATCTGATTGATCTGGGGCGCTCCTTGCCCGATTTCCCGGAAAAATGGCGTACAGAAGCGAATCGTTTGCACGGCTGTCAGGCACAGGTCTGGATGGTCTCTGAATTGCATGATCACAGGTTGTTTTTTCAGGCTCGTAGTGATTCTGCCATCGTCACCGGCTTGTTGGCTTTATTGATGAAGGTGTATTCGGGGCGTCTGCCTGAAGAAATTCTGTCCCATCCCCCCGACTTTTTACGGGCAATTGAACTGGGGCAGCACTTGTCACCGAATCGCGCCAATGGCCTGTTTCACATGATGGAGCGGATTCGTTTGATGGCACAAGATGCTCTGGGTGCAGAAGCCGCAAAGGCAAAACCATGACGCCAGCAATCCTGAAGGCCCCTCTATCCCGGTCCACAGAAACGACCAAACAGCATGATCTGCGCCATGCCGATCTGCTGCTCTGTGGCGGTACGGTAATGACCCCTAACGGTGCCGAGCACATTGACATCGCCTGTGTGCAAGGCCGGATTATGGCTCTTGGCGATTTGCAGCCCAGCTGGAGCGCAGAGTGCCTGCTGAACTTGAGCGGCCTGCATGTATTGCCAGGGGTCATCGACAGCCAGGTGCATTTTCGAGAGCCGGGGTTAGAGCACAAGGAGAATCTGGAAGCGGGGACACGGGGTGCGGTCCTGGGCGGGGTGACTGCAATTTTCGAGATGCCCAACACCCATCCCTTGACGCTGGGAGCTGCCGATCTGCACGCCAAGCTAAATGCCGCTCAAGGTCGTAGCTGGTGCGATCACGCCTTTTACATCGGTGGCTCATCCTTGAATGCCGAATCTTTGCAGGAACTGGAGCAGCTTCCAGGCTGCGCGGGCATCAAGGTCTTTATGGGTAGCTCTTTTGGCGATCTCCTGGCGGATCAGGATGAAGTCCTGATCCGCATCTTGCGTCATGGCCGCAGACGGCTGGCGGTGCATGCGGAGGATGAGGCCAGACTGCGTGAACGCCAACATATCGCTCTGGATAGTGGGGACGTGCGGCAACACCCGGTCTGGCGTGATGTCCCAAGTGCGTTGATGGCGACTCAACGCATCGTTCGCCTGGCGGCACAGGTGAATCGCCGCCTGCATGTGCTGCACGTGTCCAGCGCAGAGGAAATGCAGTTTCTGGCCGCCCACAAAGCTCGCGTGACGGTGGAAGTCACTCCTCATCACCTGAGTCTGCAGGCTCCCGACTGTTATGAGCGCTTGGGCACGTTGGCCCAAATGAATCCACCGGTGCGGGAGCAGCGTCATCAGGACGCGCTGTGGCAGGCGGTCCGAGCGGGTGTGGTAGATGTGATCGGCAGCGATCATGCGCCGCATACCTTGTCGGAGAAGTCTCAGGGCTACCCGGCCTCGCCCAGTGGCATGACAGGCGTGCAAACTCTCCTTCCCCTGATGTTGAACCATGTGCATGCGGGTCGTCTGAGCCTGCAGCGACTGGTGGATTTGACCAGTACCGGTCCTGCCCGGATTTTTGGTCTGGAAGGCAAAGGGCGTATTGCCGTGGGCTTTGATGCCGACTTCAGCATTGTGGATCTGAAGGCGCGGCGTCGTATTCGCAACGACTGGATGGCCAGCGTCAGCGGCTGGTCTCCCTACGACGGCCTGCCGGTTGTGGGCTGGCCGATTCACACCATTGTGCGCGGCCATTGTGTGGTTCGTGATGAAGCCTTGGAAGGGCAAGCGCAAGGCAGGCCACTGCGTTTTCTGGATGTCCCCTAGCCGCCCATTCAGCAAGGAGTACGCCATGACGGATTCAAAAGAGCTTAAAGAGCGTGGTCTGAAGGTGACCGCAGCCCGTATCCAAATTCTTGAGATTTTCCAGACCCCCGGCATGGGTCATTTGACGGCGGACGATGTGTATCGTCAGTTGATCCGGCAAGGCAGTGAAATTGGCTTGGCCACTGTGTATCGCGTGCTGACGCAATTGCAGCAGGCAGGCCTGTTAAAGCAGGTTTATTTTGAGCCCGGCCGGGCTCTGTATGAGCGGGATGATGGCGAACACCATGATCACCTTATTTGCACGGACTGCGGTCGCGTGCAGGAGTTTCATGACGAGGTGATCGAACAGCGCCAACAAGCGATTGCTCAAGAGCGGGGCTTTCAAGTTCTGGCTCATAGCCACGTCTTGTATGGGCCTTGCCTGAATCCCGATTGCACGTATCGCCCCGGCTCCCCCCATGACAAGGAGAAAACGTGAAAACAGCAGGAAAAGAATGCGGACTGGACGACACCCCCATGGTGCAGATGCGCCCTCGAGTGTCAGTGGAACAGGTGGAAGAGGGCGAAGAGCTGGCGCCCAAATTTGACGAACAGGGCCTGATTGCCTGCATCACTACAGATGCGAAGAACGGGGAGGTCCTGATGTTGGGGTACATGAATCGGGAAGCCTTGGAAAAAACCATACAGACGGGCGAGGCCCATTACTGGAGCCGGTCGCGCCAGACGCTCTGGCATAAAGGGGCGAGTAGTGGTCTGGTGCAAACAGTAGAGGAGATGCGCATCGATGACGACCAGGACGCCGTACTGCTGCGCGTGCGGGTAGCCGGTTCAGGAGCCAGTTGCCACGTAGGCTACTACTCCTGTTTTTATCGGCAGGTACCGGTAGGAGCGGCGCACCGCAAGGGCCAGAAACTGGTGTTTATTGAGTCGACCAAGACCTTTGATCCGCAGGACGTGTATGGCGATGCGCCCAATCCTACCGTGCTTTAGCCTGCCGTTTGGGTGGACGGGGCCAGACAAGAGGCTGTCCGGTTTTCCTTGGGGAGCAGGCTAACAAAGCCGGGCGTGGTCGCCCCGCTTTGTGTTTGTCGCAGTTGCCTTGTGAACGGGTTTGGCTCCACTAGGATGCTTTGGCCAGACCCCCCCATTTTTTCTGACGGTTCGCGCGCCAGAACGAGTAACTCAGTCCCAGTATCAGCAAGATGCAGGCGATGATAAAGACCATGCTGATCGGGCGCTCCAGAAAGATCATGGGGTCGCCGCGGGACAGCAGCAGGGCCCGGCGGAAGTTCTCTTCTACCATCGGCCCCAAGACAAAGCCCAGCAGCAAGGGGGCAGCTTCAAAGCGCAGGCGCATGAAGCCGTACCCCAGAATGCCAAACAGCAGCACGATGTTGACATCGAACAGGTTGTTGTTGGTGCTATAGACGCCCACGCACACAAAGAACAGGGCAGCGGGGTACAGGTACTTGAAAGGTACAGACAGCAGACGCACCCACATCCCGATCAGGGGCAGGTTCAGGATCAGCAGCAGGATGTTGCCCACCCAGAAGCTGGCAATCAGGCCCCAGAACATATCGGCGTGTTCGACCACCATTTGTGGGCCGGGCTGGATGCCATGAATGATCAGTGCCCCCAGCATCAAGGCCATGACCGGATCGCCAGGAATGCCCAGGCTCAGGGTAGGAATGAAGCTGGTTTGGGTCGAGGCACTGGTGGCGGCTTCGGGCGACGCAATGCCTTCAATCGCACCCCGTCCAAAACGCTCAGGTTTCTTGGCGATTTTCTTTTCCGTGGCATAGGCAATAAAGGAGGCAATGGTCGGGCCTGTGCCGGGCAGGATTCCGAAGGCAGCGCCAATGGCCGTGCCGCGAACCAAAGCGCCCTTGGACTGCTTGATGTCGCCTTTTTCCGGGCGCAGGGAGCGGGTGGAGACTTTACCAATAGCCTTGGTATGGCCGCTATGGATCCGGTTGATGTTCTTGAGGAAGTCCGCAATACCGAACAGACCCATGGCCAGTGCCACAATCTGCAAGCCGTCCTGCAGCTCCGGAATATTGAGGTCAAAGCGCGACACACCGCTGTTTACGTCCGTCCCTACCACGCCAAAGATCAGCCCCATGACCACCATGGCCACGCCTTTGATGGCCGAGCCTTTCGCCAAGGTGGCCCCGGCCAGCAGTCCCATCATCATCATGGAAAAATATTCGGCAGGGCCGAACTTGAAGGCCACATTGACCAGGGCTGGCGAGAACAGGATCATGGCCAAAATGCCGATCGTGGCTCCAAAAAAGGAGGACAACATCAACATGAACAGGGCTGAGCCGGCCTTGCCGTTGCGGGCCATGGGATTGCCATCCAAACAGGCCACTGCGTGTGAGGCGGTTCCGGGCAGGTTGAGCATGATGGAGGTGATGCCGCCGCCGTATTGGGAACCATAGTAAATTCCGGCCAGCATAATCAGGGCAGCCGTGGGCGTCATGGCGTAGGTCAGGGGCAGCAGGATGGAGATGGCGGCCAGTACGCCCATGCCGGGCAAAACACCGATCAGGTTCCCCATGAACACGCCAAAGACGGCCCACATCAGGTTATCCAGTTGAAAGGCAACGCCAAAGCCGTGCATCAGGTTAGAGAGAATGTCCATGCCTAGCCCCACGTGAACAGGGGAAATTGCAGCTCCAGCCCCCAGGAGAAAATAAGCACACCCAGCAGCGTTACAAACACGGACAGCAGCAAAGCGGTGAGCCAGGAGTGCTCTTTGTCGCCCATGGCCGAGATGAACACCAGGGCGAAGGTGGCGGGAACCAGTCCGCCGTAGCGGCCCAGGATAATGAAGGCGATGATGCCACCCACAATGGCCAGCCAGCCTCGCCATTGCGGTGGGCCGTAATCTTCTTCCTGCTCCTCGTCGTGCGAGGCGGTCTCGACAAACAGGTACAGCGCGCCCAGCGCGATCATCACGATACCCAGCAGAAACGGGAAGTATCCCGGCCCCATGCGGGCCAGGCTGCCCAGGGAGTATTTCTGTCCCATCAGAACCGTCAAGACGCCCACCCCCACCATCAGCCCAACTGAGTAATATTTTTGTCTGCTCATGACCCTCCCCATTTCCGTAAAGCACGCATGATTTTTATAACTCCTGAAAAAGAGCGTTTAAAAATGAGGCTAGCTTAGCGGAGCAGAAGTTTGCTTAGGGTGACAGTTTCATTACCTTTTGGTCATGTTGGCGGTTGTGCAAAAGAGGGGGCGGGAAGCGCAATGGTAACTTTCAGGCCGGATTCTCCTTTTGAGAAAATCAGTTCGCCGCGATGTAATTCAACGATGGCCGAAACACTGCTTAATCCCAATCCAAATCCTTCGCTGTCATGATGGTAGCGGTAGAAATATTTGCCCACGTTCTCGTATTCACTTTCGGGTAAACCGGGGCCATCATCTTCAACACTAATCACAACAAGATGGCCGATTTTTCTTTCGATGCCGACGTTAACGTTTTTTCTGGCATATTTAATTGCGTTGTCCACGATATTGGCCAAGGCACTGGCTAAAAGATTGCTATCACCATTCAGGGTGACGGCATCAATTCTCTTTTTGTGCAGTCTGACCCCTTTTTCTTCCGCAATAAACTGGTACAGATCCAGAACGTCCTCCGCAATCTGCTCCAGGTTGCAGGCTTTAAAGCTTTGTCGGTGGACTCCGGCATTCAGTTCTGCAATCTGCAGCAGCTTGCCCAGCAGTACGCTCAGCTTCTCCACTTCTTCAATGGCTTCCTGTTGGGCCTGCTGGACGGGTGCCGGGACGCCGGGCAGGTTACGGGTCTCGCGCAGCTTGCCAACGATTCGGGTCAGTGGCGTGCGAATATTGTGGGCTACGGTATCGGAGATATGGCGGGCGCTTTGCATCAGGCTTTCAATCTTGTCCAGCATGCGGTTGATGTCGTGGTGGATCAGGCCAAAGATATCTTCGCTTTCGGAACTGATACGCTTGGAGATGTCGCCTGCACCTACTTGCTCCGTCAGCACACGGATGCGGCCGATGCGGTATTTCAGTTCGCTGCTAAAGACGTAGGCGCCCAGAATCACCAGCATCAAGGCGAGCATCATGGAGGTGAGGATGATGCGGCTCAGCATGGCACGCAGCTCGTTCAGGGTGCCCAGTTCGTGCCCAACTACCAGGGTTTCTCCGCCAGCCAATTTGGTGACGCGAACATTTCCTTCAGACAGGGCATCGATATGCTTGATCTGAACTTCCACCACCTGTTGCTCGGGCAGTTCGTTCAGGCCTGGGATCGCGTGGATATTGCCCACCAGTGTGTGCTTGTTCTCATCGAGCAGCAGGTAGATTTCCTGCCCCGAATCAATCCGGTCCGACAAGGTCAGTTCGATCATGCGCAAGACCTCTTCGCGTCCACCTACTTCATAGGCAATGCTCAGCCGCTGCACTGCAACGCTGATCTGGCGCAAGTGCTCTTCGCGCAAGGCACCAAAGACCTGAACGTAGAAAAAACCGATCAGAAACAAGGTGGTGAAGATGGCCAGTATGCTGTAGTTGAGCGTCAGCCGAAACGAGGTGGACTCCCAGAGCCGTTTCAGGAGCTCAATCATCGCTGCGTTTCAGCCTGATCCCGTCAACGCTAGCCTTGTCGCTGAGTACATAGCCGCGACCGCGTATCGTATGAATCAGAGGTGGAATGCCTTCCCTGTCCACTTTACGCCGCAGGCGGCTGACCAGCACATCCACCACATTCGATTGCGGGTCGAAGTTGTAACCCCAGACCACTTCCAGCAGCATGGTGCGGGTCAGGATTTTGTGACTGTTCATCATCAGGTAGGACAGGAGTTTGATTTCGCGCGGTTGCAGCTCCAGCACGACCCCTGCGCGGGTGATTGTCTGTGTACGAATGTTCATCACCAGATCATCAATCTGCACACTTCTGATTTCTGCATTATCTGTGCTGCGGCGGATCAAGGCATGCAGGCGGGCAGCCAGCTCCTGAAAGGAAAAAGGCTTGATTAAATAATCATCCCCGCCCGCTTTTAAACCATCCACTTTGTCGTCCACTCCTGATAAAGCACTCAATACCAGAACGGGGACTTTTTTTCCTAATGATCGCAAGGTGAAAAGAATAGAGAGGCCATCTACATGATTGGGAAGCATGCGATCCAGAATAATGACGTCCCATATCTCTTTCATGGCATTTTCCAAACCGGATACGCCGTCGTGACTAGCGACAACCGAGTAGCCCAGTTCGGACAAACCATTTACCAAATAGCGGGCGTTGTCGCGGTCATCTTCAATCAATAAGCAATTCCACATATGACTTTCCATTTTTTAGAAACAGGCAATGACATCCATTTAAAAAAACGGATTGTTCGCAAGGCTTAAGGCGGATCATGAGTCAAACATGACAAAACGCTCATGTTTGGCGTCGGCGATGAAAAGAAAAAGGGATGGGCACCCGATCGCAAGCCATTCCGGATTATAGGAATAATTAGCCTGCGTATTAGAAGCGGGTAGACCGGTGCTGCAGAGGCTCAGTGTCGGTCAGGCAGTGCGGCAGGAGGCAGCCAGTGCCAATGCGCGGCGCGCGAGGCCACGTACATCAAGGCTGTGTGCCACCTCCAGCGCGTCCAGCTCGGCCTCGGTGAACCAGCGCGCGTCGAGTGCGTCATCGGCGGCTTGAGCGCTACCCGACTGCCACTGAAAGAGAACAGCGATAAGAATGAAATGTGGATAGCTTGGCGGGGTGGGGCTGGGTTCGCGGTCAAACACATCCAGGGCATCAAAGATGTGCAGGGCCTGACCCTGTACCCCAGTTTCTTCGCGCAGTTCACGATGCGCGGCGGCATGAATGGTTTCACCGGGACGGATTTTGCCGCCCGGGAATGCCCAGCGCCCAGCATCGGGCCGGTTGGCGCGGCGTATCAGTAAAATTCGGTCTTGATGAACGACGGCGGCCAGGGTGGCGGGAACCGGTCCCGTGGCAGGGGAAGCGGGATCAGCGGACAAGATAGCAACTCCAGGTCAAGGATGGCCTTCCTTGATCAAGCGGCGAGCAGATAGCGATCCGTTCCTTTGCTGGCATGACCCGGATCAAGCTCAGCCGGTCACTCTGCTTAGCAACAGGGACAGGCAGTTTTTCAGCCCGCTTCCCAGGGCCCCTCGATCATAAAGACGGTTTTTGACAATATGACCTGGGCGAGTATACCTGCCTTTGCGTGACCCTTGCTCCCTGCGCCCTGGCCCTGACCCGCATGCCCACGACGGACTACGCATCGCTGGCAAGCTGGGCTTGAATGAGTAGATCAGCCAGTTGTTGGCGGGCAGACGTCCACCGTCCAAGCACGGTGTCCTCGCCCACACTAGGATTCAGTACATCCTGTATGGCCTGTAGCAGACAGGTGCTTGTCATGGGATCGAGCTCAGGCAGGACGGGCAGGGCCTTATGCAGCTTGCTGGTCCAGGGGGCCTGGGATTCTGCAAGGGGGCAGGTACGCAGCAACAAGGCATACAGATGGATGGCCAGGGCGTCACCACCTGTTTCCAATAGGCAAGCGGTGGTCTTGATGAGGTCGCGTTGATCGTCAGTCAGCATATGCAGGGGCAGGGGAGAGGGACGGCAAAGTCGGTGGCAGCCACGGAACGCATGGGGCGTTCGCTTGTTGAACCCTAAAAGGTGGCTGTGGTGCTCATTGCGTAGTGGGCATGACAAATTGCGCGCCTTTGGCGATGCGTTCCGGCCAGCGCTGCATGATGGATTTTTGCCGGGTGTAAAAGCGCACCCCTTCTTCTCCATACGCATGCATATCGCCATACAGGCTCTTTTTCCAGCCGCCAAAGCCGTGCCAGGCCATTGGCACAGGCAAAGGCACATTAATTCCCACCATGCCGACTTGAATGCGGCGCGCGAACTCGCGGGCTACATGACCGTCGCGCGTAAAGCAGGCTACGCCATTGCCGAACGCGTGGGCATTGACCCGTTCTAAGGCTTGCTCAAGGTTCGCCACCCGCATGCAGCCCAGTACCGGCCCGAAGATTTCCTCTTGGTAAATACGCATCTCAGGAGTCAGACCGTCGAATAAGGTGCCGCCCATCCAGAAGCCGTCCTCGCAGCCTGGTCCCGCTTCACTGCCTTGAAAGTGGCGGCCGTCGACCAGCAGTCGGGCACCTTCCTGTACGCCCAGTGCGATGTAGTGGGCAATGCGTTCGTAAGCGGCACGGCTTATGAGGGGGCCCATTTCGGCGGCCGGGTTTTCGCCATTTAGCACCTTCAAGGCTTGCGTGCGCTCGACGAGTTTGGGGATGAGCCGGTCGGCCACATCCCCCACCAATATGGCTACGCTGATGGCCATGCAGCGCTCGCCCGCCGAACCGAAGCCGGCACCGATCAGTGCGTCCACCGCCTGATCGATATCGGCATCGGGCATCACCACCATATGGTTTTTGGCACCACCCAGCGCCTGCACTCGTTTGCCATGACGAGCGCCCGCTTCGTAAATGGCGTGGGCGATCGGCGTCGAGCCTACAAAGCTGATGGCCTGCACCAGCGGGTGTTCCAGCAGCGCGTCAACCGCTTCCTTGTCGCCTTGCACCACATTGAATACCCCATCGGGCAGACCCGCCTGTTTGAACAACTGGGCGATCAAGAGCGAGGGACTGGGGTCGATCGGACTGGGTTTGAGAACAAAGGTGTTTCCGGCGGCAATGGCCAGCGGAAACATCCACATGGGCACCATGACGGGAAAGTTGAACGGGGTCACACCCGCCACGACGCCCAGAGCTTGGCGTACCGTCCAGTTATCGATATGGCTTGATACCTGTTCGGTGTAATCGCCTTTCAGCAGTTGCGGGATGCCGCAGGCGAACTCCACGATTTCAATGCCGCGAGCCACTTCACCTTGGGCATCGCTGAAGACCTTGCCATGCTCGGCGGTAATCAGGTGGGCCAACTTGTCCTTATGCTCGTTCAGCAGTTGCAAAAACTTAAACAGGATTCGGGCGCGGCGGATAGGTGGGGTGTCCGCCCAGCCGGGGAAGGCGCTTGCAGCGGCCTGAACTGCCTTATCCACCTCGGCAGCGGTGGCCAAGACGACCTGAGCGCTAACGGCGCCGGTGGCGGGATTGCAGACGTCCAGATGACGGCCGGAGGTGCCCGGCACGCGCTGGCCGTTGATGTAGTGGTCAATAAGGGCGACAGGATGAGTCATGCAGTCAGTCTCTTGGAGGGGGCGTTGTAAAGCAGCATTAGCAACTCCTAAGATAGGTGACTATAAGAATCATGTAAAATGATGAATAATGAATTTATAAATCATTAATAGTGAATAACAAGCACTACGTTCAACGCAGGCTTGCGATGAGCCGAGGCGTTACTCGTCAGGACCGTGGCTTATGCCAGTTAAACCTGGGCGATAGATGCGGTGACGCCTGACTCGTTGGCCGTCGCCTCATGACAGGGTATAAAGATTAAATAAATCATAAATAAAGATTGGTCCTATCAGGTTTTATCATTTTACTTGATGATTGATCGTGTCTATCTTAGCGGCGTGCGGACGGTGACCCGTTCCAGAGCAAGGGCCTTGGCGGGCCCGTCGCTCACTTCTTTGCAAGCCGCGCGGCATTGGCCAGCACTCACGCGTATCGCCCGGCTTACGGTGTGTGTGCTAGGACAGGAGAGGGTCTTCAGTGCTTTTTCAAGGAGGTCGTCATGCAGTTGCGCGACAACGGACTCAGGTTCTCGCCCATTACGATTGTGCTGCACTGGCTGGTCGCAGCCTTACTGCTGTCTATCCTGGGGTTGGAGGTGGCAATGGCCCGAACCGCGGCCCAGGCCTCGTCTGCCCGACTGGAGCCGATACAGAATCTGTTGGGGCTGATGCTCTTTCTGATCTCGGCTTATCGATTCTGGGCCAGGGTGAGCTCGCCTCATCCTTTACCCTTGGGCTCGCCCACGCCGGTACAAGTGATTGTGTCCCGCTCGGTGGCCACCGCCCTGGCATTGGCGATGGTGCTGCTGCCGCTAGCCGTCTGGCTGTCCCGCGCAGCGGCCGGCGTGGGAATTGAGCTGCCCGGTGGCTTGATGCTCCCGGCTCCGATCGGCCCGAGCAAGCCGCTCAAGGCGGTGCTGGACGCTTTGTTCAACATTGGGGCGACGGCTTTTGTGGCCGGGCTTGCTCTACATCTGTTTGGCGCGTTCAGAAACCACCTTGTGCTGAAGAATCAGACCTTGCGCCGCATGTTGGGCAAACAGGTGGAGTTGTGAATCATGGGTGATACAAAACAGACTTTTGCAGGCAATGTCATCACAGACATGTGCGGGGTAGCGTATCCGATTGTTCTGGCGGGCATGGCCGCGATTTCGGGGCCTAAACTGGTGGCCGCGGTAGCAAATGCGGGCGGGGTGGGAGTGTTGGGAGGCTTGCGTCTGGCTCCCAAGGTGCTGCGCGAGTGGCTGCGGGAAACCAGAGGTCTGACCGACAGACCGTTTGGTGTCAATATCGTGCCCCAGTTTGGTGGACCGGCTGTGTTTGAGGCCCAGTTTCAGGTGATTCTTCAGGAGCGGCCCCGACTATTGTCCTTGTTTTATGCCGAGGATGCTGGTGCCGACCTGATTGCCCGCGCCAAAGATGCGGGCATGATCGTCATGGTGCAAACCGGCACGGTGGCTCTAGCCCGTCAAGCGATTGCACAGGGAGCCGATATTGTGGTTGCCCAGGGCAGTGAGAGTGGAGGGCATTTGAATCGTGGCACGGTGGGCTTGATGTCCTTGCTGCCTGCGATTATCGACGTTGCACACGGTTGTCCCGTTCTGGCGGCGGGCGGCATCACGACAAGTCAGGATGTGCGGGCTGCCATGAGCCTGGGCGCGTCGGGGGTGCTGGCAGGTACTGCTTTTTTGGCCAGCGAGGAATCCAATGCGCACCCACTCTACAAACACAGAATTCTGGAGGCAGGTACGGACGATACGGAGTATCGCACTGGTTACTCCTTTGGCTGGCCCTATGGGACGCCGCATCGGGTGATACCCAACCGGGACAGGTGGAATCTGTTGCGTCTGATCGGGGGCGGTGCCAGGGCGATTGATCAGGACAGCGTGGCCAGGAAACTGTCTTTGTATGCCGGTCAGGGGGTGGGCAAAATCCATCGTATTATGCCGGCTGCAGAGCGCGTGGCGGAACTGGCACGGGGCCTGTCCTGAGGCTTTACGGGCAGATGGTTGTGGGAAGGCTGCGCAAGCTCAGCCTTGGGACTGGTGGGGCTAATCGAGGCGTTCGGCCTGGTTTTGCATTGATTTGGGTAATTGGGCGAACTGTGTGTGCGCCAGGGCGAGAAAACTGCGTAGAGCCGAGCTGGGTAGGGTATCCGAACGACGGATGAACACGGTTTTCACCCGGGCTACCTGCGGCGGCAGCTCATGACATTGGATAGGCAGGTGCATGCTGCGGGTTTGGGCAATCGCCTTCGGTAGTAAGCTGATGCCCATGCCCGAGGCCACGCAGGACAGAATGCCGTCCAGGGTGCCCATTTCCATGATCTGATCGGGGACCAGGCCGGCTTGATGGAGCCAGTGTTCCAGCGTAGAGCGGTAAAAGCACCCGGTCCTAAAGACCAGCACGGTTTGCTGGGTGATCTGTTCGATGAGCTCAGAGAGGGAGGGGATGGCCTTGCTGCTGAGCAGAACCAGTTCCTCTTCAAAGACTTCTTCTTGTGACAAGGCAGGATTGTGATGGAGTCCGCCTACAAAGGCGCCGTCCAATTGGTGACTTTCAATCGCTTTGATGAGTTCGGCCGTGGTGCCGGTTTGCAAGGACAATTGAACCTGGGGATAGCGTTCGCGGTACTGAATCAGTAATGGCGGCAAGCGTATGGCAGCTGTAGTTTCCATGGAGCCCAGGCGTAGCAGACCGCGTGGCGTGCCCGTGTCCTGCAAGGCGGCGCGGCTTTCATTGGTCAGTTGCAAGATCCGCTGGGCGTACGTTAGAAAAGTACGCCCCGCCGCTGTGAGTACCACCCCGCTTTTCTGGCGTATGAACAGTTGCTGCCCCAGCTCGGCCTCCAGCTCCTTGACCCGCATGGTGACATTGGACTGCACAGTATGTACTTTCTGGGCGGCAGCGGTAAAGCTGCCCTGTTCGGCCACAGCACAAAAAATCTGTAACTGGCGCATTTCCATACCGACTTCTCCATCGTTAAAAATGATGCCTGGTTTTTTGTTTCATCACTTTATGGTATCCATGCGCGACCGTAAAGAGGTCCTTCAACGCGGATTGCGGTCAGGGAGAGACTTGATGGTACCAAGTACACAGCAATCAGGTACGCGATATTCTGCCCGATCATCCCAATAAGATACAGGTTGCGAGCCCCGCGAGCGTAGGGCTAGCCAGACGGGGTCATACTGGGTCAGTTCCCTAGCTGTGATGAACAAGCTCAGTCTGCCCTAAGCGCTAGGGTGGCGGCCTTGGCCGCCCTCAAGATACTGGATTTGCTGGCGCGAAGGGCAGTGCGAGATTCTTGGCTATGTGCGTTTGTGCAGTCCCGCTGGAAATGGCACATGGGCGGAGCGCGGTTCAGTGCGTCTGCAGATTCAACGTGCCGTCCAGATTGATGCGTTCAAAGTCAGAGACCAATACCTGAATGCGAATATTCCAACTGGCCAGATGAGGCAGTTCAATCGGGTTGACCAGCCACTGGCCCTGCAAGGTAGGGGCAGCCGGAAAAGTAATGGAGGCGATACCGGCCTGCGGGTTGCTGAACGTCACCTCGACCTCTTGGGCTTGAAGGGGGATGAAACCGGGCTGGTGCAAGGTGATGGTCAGGGTGGGTCGGGAGGTAGCCGTGGCTGGGAGATACACCAGATCCGCCATGCCTGTTTCGGTTCGGATATGACTGGCAATGCCGGGCGCGACCCACTGGGCCAGGGACCGGGGAGGTGGGGTAAAACGCCACAAGGCGACGACGGCCAGGATCAGCACGGCCAGCGCGTATTCCAGACGGATCACTCTTTGCAGGGCGTAGCGCGCTCCTTCGCGCTTTTGCATCACGGCCGGGCTCAAGCGATAGCGGTTGTATGCACCCAGGGCCAGCAAAAACGCGACCAGAACCAGCTTGGCGATCAGGACCTGACCATATCGGCTTTCCCAGAGCGAGGCGATCTGATCGAATTGCACGTAGATCAAGGCCACGCCGCTTAGGGTCAGCACCAGCAAGATGCGGGGAATCCAGTGCGAGAACCACCTTACCAGGTGGGGCGGCTTGTCGTGCCTGAGCGTACAGACCAGCGGCAGGAAGGAGCCCACCCACAGTGTCAGTGCCACTCCATGGAGCCAGACGCTGGGCCGCGAGAGCCAAGTGGGACTGGCTGTACTGGCATGGCCGCTGGAAGCCAGCGAGGCTCCCAATAGAACGAGGGCCGCGACGGCCAGCCATGGCTGGGCAGTGGTCCAGACTGCTTTCCAGGAAAGGGCCGCACCAATCAGAGCCATCCAGCCCAGCAGCACTGCCAGGCCCATGGAGCTGGATACACCGGCTGTCCAGGGCTGGGGCTGTAACAGGGCAGAGAGCGGCAAATCCAGGGCATCGATACCCACCAGGCCAAGAGTCAGCAACAAGGCAGCGGCGCCCACGGCGAGCAGAACGGGAAGCCAGTGTCGATGACGGGCAAATGCCCCCTGGGGCGTCGGGCTCAGCGTTTGGTAGACCAGCCCTCCTATCCCTGTGAACAGACTCACATAAGCCACGAATCGGGCCAGCCAGATCAGACCATTTCGCAGGGGATGGCTGTGGGGTGTGGACGTCAGATTGGTGCCTGGTGTGCCAATGGAAAACGTCAGGATTCCGCCAACGGGGTGGCCGTCGGCGGAAATCACCCGCCAGCTCAGGCCGTAGTTGCCTTTGGCCGACAAGGTTGGCAAGGCCAGCTCCAGTCTCTGTTCGTGTGTGACGACGTTCGTGAGCGTCTCGACGGTGCCGTCAGGGCGAATTAATTTGAGCAGCAAGGGTGCCACGGGCTCATTGAAGCGCAAACTGGCGGTTTGCGGGGCCTGCATCAGAATCGTGCCGCTGGCGGGTTTGCTATCCACCAGGGCTGCATGAGCATGCAGTACGGGCGACCAGACCAACAGCAAGAGCAGCACCATCAGCCCTGAGACCAAGGCAAGCCCGCCTGCACGCCCTTGCTGAGTTTGCGTTTGCATAAAATTCTCCTTCAGGCGGATGCGCCCGATCCGTTCGCATCCGCTACCTGGGCTTACGGTTTGGGCAATAGCTGCAATGCCGGCGCGGGGGCGTCCGAATGATTTTTTGTCGGTCGTGAACCGGACTCAGTCTGATCGATCCAGCGCTCCAGTCCTTGCTCACATTCCTGAACGACCGGGAAATGGAGCGTGCTGTTGGGTTGGAGTTCGTCGCTCAAATAGCTGATGAAGACAAATTCGTCGTAATGATCGTCTGGCAATGGGCCACCAGCCCAAATCACTTCCTGGACCCCCGAGCTGACTTTGGCGCCCCAACGGGTGTAGCTTTGCGTGTAATCACCCTTCACGGTTTCCAGTGTCCAACCGGCCTTGGGCTGGGGTTTGACGCCCACTACACCGTCGGGAACACGGACACGGATTTTGGTGGTGGCAGAGCCTTTGCAGCCATGCGGAACCGTCAGAATGGCCTTATAGCTGCTGCCCACGGGGGCTTGCTCGGTGAGCAGTGAAATGTGGGCAACAGCGCCCGAAGCGAACAGCATCGCTGCCATGCCCGCAATGGCACGGGAAGACGTGGAAAAAATCGACATTAAAAACCTCGGCTGGATAGAAAAGTGCAAACCGTCACGGAACGGGGAAACCATCGGCGAGGCTAAAAGGGTGGGGCGCGTGAGCCTAACGGCGGGCCTTGTGCCAGTAACGGCGACCAGGCCCGATGCGTATCGTCCAGCAACACGGCCCGATACCGAATCAGATTATGTAGAGCCGGTGCATCCAGGGCAGGCAGTAAAGCGGCAGAAACCGCCATGCCAAAGGGGCAGTCCTGCTCAGGGTGAGGCGTGTCGGGGTCTGCCTGGCCCTCTTGGTCGAACAGATCAATCCAGAGCGTAGGGGTGGAATGGCTTGCCGTACAAAAGGTAATGGCAAAGCCCTTGCTGTGGGACGGACTGGCAGGCATATAGCCGGCCGGGATAAAGGCGCGACCCACGTAAGCCAGCACAGCCAGGCAAAACAGAATTTGCCAGACTCCGAGCTTGCGACAAACGAGACGAGGACCCAGGGCGCGCATGGGCAAAAGTATATTATAAAATACACAGCGGCCTGATGAGGTCTGCGTCAGCTATAAGGCACCAAATTTCAACGTGTCCTCACGGGGCTGCTTGATGAGGGGCAGGGTTCGCGGCCAGGATACCTGAGTCTGTAGAGCATCCTGGTGTGTGGGCGAGGGGCCTGATACGGCATCGCGGTAGGAAATGTCCGCAACACGCACTCCCCGTCCCGCAGGGCGGGGAGGGGTTTACGCTTGAGAGGGCAGCAGCTCGTTACGGCGTTCGATAATGCGCGAGATCAGGCCATATTCAATGGCTTCCTCGGCACTCATCCATTTGTCACGTTCGATATCGTCACGTACACGCTCGATAGGCTGGCCGGTTTCACGGGCAATCACTTGAGCGATACGTTCGCGCGCTTTCATGATTTCTTGCGCTTGAATGGCCATATCGCTGGCCTGACCGCCGGCGCCACCACTGGGCTGGTGAATCAGAAAACGGGTTTGGGGCAGGCAAACACGACGCTCGCGAGCCGCACCGAGGAACAGGTGGGTAGCGGCACTGCCGACCCAACCCGTCCCGACCATGGTGACAGGCGAGGAAATAAAACGCACTACATCATGGATGGCATCGCCCGATTCCAGATGGCCGCCGGGCGAGGACACGATCATGGTGATGGGGGCGGTGGACTCCGCATCCAGAGCCAGCAGCTTGCGCACGGTTTCCGAGGCGAGTTTGTCCGTGATGGTGCCAAAGACCAGCACTGTGCGGGCGCGGAAGGCTTTTTCTTCCAGGAAAGCGCTGTGTTGAGAGTTGCTGTCAGAGCTGGTTTCTTTTTCTTGGCCAAACATGGGAAAGACTCCAAGGGGTAAGTGGTCTGTCTGCTAAGGAAAATCGATTGCTCGACTATATCCCGGCTGATGGTCTGTGGGTTTTTTGCGCGGCGGTTTGTGTGGTTTTTGGTATCGGGCCACAGGGGACACCATTGCGCTTGGCATAAGCGCCCCGCAAGCAGCGCGGTGTGCCTTGCAAAGCAGTTCATGGTCGCATGCTTGTGGGCGTCTTGATCGCAAGAACAAGACCTGATTATTCTTCCTTTCCGGTTCGCTTGACGGCTAAGACCGCTGGGCACGCCATGGCTTGGCGATGAGCCCTTGCATCAAATTGTGGAGGGGTGATGGCAAAGCCTTTCTGTTGCACGTGGGGCGAGGCTTGCCGTTCAAAAACGATATCGTTCCGCTCACTTCTCAGTGCTCACCGATATTGCTGTTGTTGAAGCTGTGCTTCACATACAGATTGGGCGTAATGCCTTGAAACGCAAAGCGTGGCATGCCCACATTTTGGCCATGGTCGAGCTGTGGCAGATTCTGCCGGAGCAACAATGGCTGCACGAGCAATCGCGCCTGTATCTGGATGCCTTGCTGACGCCCGAGTTAAGTGAGACAGGGCGTTTTGTGGGGCATCTTTATCAGGTTGCGCCGGGGCAGTCGGAGTTAGTGGAGTCGGCTTGCGCCAGCTTCTTTTTACTGGAGGCCTTGCTGGCGCATTTGGCTTGATGGACGGATAGGTCGCTTGCTTGCCCCTTGCGTGATTGCGGGGGGCCGCGATATCGATGGTGTACGTTTCTTTGTGTAAGGCCGGTCCAGAAAACGAGGGTGCCACGTACGATTGCCCTACGTGATACCGATATCCTGTCTTCAAGAAAGAACAGGCCAAAACACAGAATGGGTTTTGGCCTGCGTTGCATTGGACGATGCGGTGGGTCAGGAAATCTGTAAAGACCCGGTCGCACCCATCAGCAGGTCGATCACATCCGGTGCGGTAATAATCTCAAAACGCGGGTCCATTTGCTCGGCGCTCAGGCCGTTATGCAGCATGCAGGACTTGCACACGGCCACGCGCCCACCTTGCTCCAGATACTTCTTTAATAGATCTGCGGCCGGTTCAAAGGGCGCGCCAATATGGATAGGTTCGGCGGCACCGGGTACTCCCAGGGCGACCCCTTCAGCCATCAGAATCAGGCAGGCGCTATGTCCTTTCTGAACGGCATTGAGCGCCATGGTCAGAGCCACGGTCACTTTGTCGGGATTGCCCTGTGCATGAAATAGCGTCGATACGAAAGCAGCGGGTTTAGGCATTACCGTTCTCCTGGTTTATGGTTCAAGACTTGAATTCATTGAAAGCCGCCACCGCATTGGCGGCATACATGACAGAGGGGCCACCGCCCATGTAAATCGCTACCCCCAGTGCTTCATGGACTTCTTCCAGACTGGCATTCATCTGCGCCAGTGCCTTGCTATGAAAGCCTATGCATCCTTCGCAGCGGGTAGCCACACCAATAGCCAAGGCGATCAGTTCTTTGGTTTTGGCATCAACAGCCCCGCCTGCCATGGCCGCCTTGCCCAGGTCTCCAAAGCCTTTCATGACCTCGGGCTGTGTCTGACGCAACTGGGCCAGATTGCCGGAAATGGTGTGGGTCAACTGCTTGTAGCTGGTTTCACTCATGGGTCACTCCCTTGGGATGGAAGAAAAGAAAAATGCCGTCCTTAATGACTTCTTTAATTGAGTATATGCTAAATTAAGCATTAACTAAATTAACAAGTCTGAAACCTTCGCAAAACCATGATCCAACGCAAATCCGACATTGAGCTTTTGCAAGAGAGCGCGCAACAAGCTGCTGCCTTGTTGCAGGCTGTTGGCAACCCTAAGCGCTTGGTCATCTTGTGTTTGTTAATTCAGCAAGGCGAGATGAGTGTGGGCGCCTTGAACGAGATGGTGGCACTTAGCCCATCGGCTTTGTCACAGCATCTTGCTCGGATGCGGCAGGAGGGCTTGGTCAGCTATAGACGACAGGCCCAGACGCTGTACTACCGAATTGAAGACCCGAATGTCGCCAGACTGATTGGCACCCTGAAAGATATTTTCTGTCCCTGAGCCTGTAGGCGGCAGAAAACAGGGCGGGTGACAATGCCCGTTACGCAGGTCATTGCCCGCCGCGTTTTTTCTTGTTTCTTGTGTTGAAAGGATGAGCCATGAAAAGCAATGTAGGTGGTTTTGATCGTATCGCTCGTATCGTTGTCGGGCTGGTGTTGATCGTCCTGGCGGTGACCAACGTGATTGGTTGGTGGGGCTGGCTGGGTCTGATTCCGCTCATTACGGGTCTGGTGGGGGTTTGCCCGCTGTACACCATGCTTGGCCTAAAGAGCTGCCCCTTGAAAAAACGCCTCTAAATCAAGTGCGGCGTGCGCTGAACGAAAGGTCGCTTCGCCGGCTTTTCTGAAGAGGGGCTGCTGCCTTCGGAAAGCCGGCCCGCCGCACTGAAACCGGGTTTATTGCTGCCGGGCAGGCTGCGCCGGGGGCGTCCGGCTGGCCTTTTCGCCAATCTATGATACAAATCTAATCAATGAGGACATTGTTTAGGTGTATTTATGTCTGGCAACATCGCTGAGACGGGCAAGAGCAAAAAGATTTTGATCATTGCTGGCCCGAACGGGGCAGGCAAGACGACGTTTGCGCGCTCTTTCCTTCCGGTTGAGGCGGAGGTGCCACGTTTTATCAATGCCGACCTGATCGCGGCCGGCTTATCGCCGTTTGCGCCAGAGAGTGCTGCCATCAAAGCTGGACGCCTGATGCTCGACGAGCTCAAAGAAGCGGTTCGTCTGGGCGAGAGTTTTGCGCTGGAGACAACCTTGTCCGGCCAGGCGTATGTCCGCCATATTCAACAGTGGCAGGCACTCGGTTATAGAGTCAGTCTGTATTTTTTAAGTCTGCCCGATGCGGAGATGGCGATCGCACGGGTGGCAGAACGGGTTCGGCAAGGTGGACATAATATTCCCGAAGCCGTCATTCGTCGCCGCTTTGCGGCTGGCATGAAGAACTTCCTGCATCATTATCGGGACACCGTGGATGACTGGGTTTTATACGATAACGCGGGCAGTGTGCCAGTCTTGCTGGAGTGGGGAGAGAAAGATGAATAAAGAAGATATTTCCAAAGCAAAAAATCCGGACTTGCGGGCTTCCTTGGCCGCCTTGGAACGCGCTGCACAGTCGGCCCGTTTTGTGGCCATACAAACCAATACCTCGGTGGTGCTGGTGGAGAACGGCAAAATGATCAAGCTGTCGGCAGAGCAACTGCGGCAGGAAGTCTGCAAGCGCTAAGGGGGCTGGCGCTTATCGCCGTTCTAGTGAGCTTGAGCCCGATTGTTTGACCGAGCGTGGCCATCTTTTACATGTCGGCCACCAGGCTTTTGATCGCCTCGATATACCAGGCCTGATCATTTATCCTGTGCGTCAGAATAATCGGTGAGGTCGCCTGCGCTTCTTCGATCAAGCGATAGTGCAGATCGTTGCGCAGGCGTGCCGAAGTAGGAATCAGGCACAGTCCCGAATCGGCAGCCACCAGCCCCAAGGCGGCTTGAATTTCCCCCGCTTCATAGACTTCAGCCGGACGCACGCTGTGGTCGTGCAGCAGGTGCAGCACGTGATCGGCAAAGCTGGGCCTGGGCTCTTTGGGATAGACAATCAACTTTTGCCCTTGCACTTTTTTCAAGCTCACAGCCTTGTCCGAACTGGCCAGATCCGAGCTGGGGGGAATGGCCAGGGCCAGTTGCTCTTCCCGCAACACCGTTCTTTGCACGGACGCATCATTGAGCCGTATTCGACCGAACCCCACATCAATCCGTCCTGACTTCAAGGCCTCCAGTTGCTGCATGGATGTCAGCTCCACGGTTTGCAAGTCGACTTCCGGGTACTGATGGCGCAGTTTGCGCATTAGCGCGGGCAGGCCGCCATACAGGGTGGAGGCGACAAAGCCAATCGACAGGGTTTGGCGCTGATTCAGCCCGATCTGCCGAGTGGTGTGTACGAGTTGGTCCACCCGGCTCAGAATCTGCAAGGACTGTTCATAAAACACCCGCCCCGCCTCCGTCAGCCGCAGAGGTCGGGAATTGCGCAGCAGCAAGGTCACACCCAGCTCTTCTTCCAACTGTTGGATCTGTCGGCTCAGCGGTGGCTGGGCCATGTGCAGGCGTTCGGACGCCCGGGTGAAGTTGCGGGTTTCGGCTACAGCGACAAAGTACTTGAGTTGGCGTAGATCCATAAGGGAAAACCATACCTGAGCTGGATTGATGGAGTTTAGATTCTTGATTTTTAATATTTATATCAGAAACTATACCTGTAAGGTATGGAACTAGACCTATTTAGTCTTGGAAAGAGCAGGGCTGATTCGTGTTCAATCAAGGCATGGAACACACGCAATCTTCTCAACTATTAGCAGCGCCGGCCCTGATCGAGCGGGTGGAGACTTTGCTGCTGGATCTGCCCACGATCCGACCTCATCAATTGGCGATGACGACCATGCAAGGCCAGACCTTGATGCTGGTGCGTTTGTATTGCTCGGACGGTTCGGTGGGGGTGGGCGAGGGTACGACCATCGGTGGTCTGGCCTATGGCGCGGAATCGCCCGAGGGTATGAAGCTGGCCATCGACACCTATTTCACCCCTTTGCTGCTGGGAGCCAATGCCAATGCGGTGCCGGCCATCATGGCTCGTCTGAACACGGCGATTCAGGACAACCGTTTTGCCAAGAGTGCGGTGGAAACGGCGCTGTTTGATGCCCTGGGCAAGCGTGCCGGTCTGCCGGTTTCGCACCTGCTGGGCGGCCGCATGCGCGACAGCCTGCCTGTTGCCTGGACACTGGCGTCGGGTGACACCGCCAAGGACATTGATGAGGCCGAGCGCATGTTGGCCCAGGCACGTCACCGTATTTTCAAACTCAAAATTGGTCGTCGTCCCGTCAAGGATGATGTGGCGCACGTGGCTGCCATCAAGAAGGCGTTGGGCGATCGCGCCGAAGTGCGTGTGGACGTGAACATGGCCTGGAGCCCCTTGCAGGCTCAGCATGGTTTGGCTGGTCTGGTGGATGCAGCTTGCTCCTTGGTGGAGCAGCCGGTACGACGCGCCGAGGCGATGGCTGAGCTGAAAGGCCGCTTTCCGATTGCTTTGATGGCCGATGAGTCCCTGACTGGCCCGGCCTCCGCCTTTGCGCTGGCACGCGACGGTGCAGCGGATGTGTTTGCAATCAAGATTGAACAGTCTGGCGGTTTGCGGGCTGCCATGCAGGTTGCGGCCATTGCTGAAGCAGCGGGGATTGAGCTGTATGGCGGCACGATGCTGGAAGGGGCGATCGGCACGATTGCGGCGGCTCATGTGTTTGCCACCGTCAACCAGTTGCAGTGGGGCACGGAGTTGTTCGGGCCTTTGCTCTTGACCGAGGAAATTCTGGCAGAGCCACTCAAATACAGCAATTTTGAATTACAGATACCTCAAGGGCCGGGTTTGGGTATCGTACTGGACGAGGATCGTGTCCAGTATTTCCGTCGCGACAGGACACACGTCAGTGTTGGCTCGGCTGCCTAGGCGCATCGGCAAGCCAGTCGTAGCGGCGTTGCTGGGAACACTTTTTTCAGGATATTAGGAGACACAGAATGAGCGTTAAGATTTTCGATACCCCCGATGTACAGGACTTCCTGCGTTTGGCCTCGGGCCTGGATCAACCCGGTGGCAATCCACGCGTCAAGCAGATCATGCACCGCATCATCAGCGATCTGTTCAAGACCATTGAAGATCTGGAAATCACCAACGACGAATACTGGGCGGCGATCGCCTATCTAAACCGTTTGGGCACCGCCAGCGAAGCGGGCCTGTTGTCCCCCGGTCTGGGCTTTGACCGTTTCCTGGACATGCGCATGGATGCGCTGGACAAGGAACTGGGTCTGGACAACGGGACCCCCCGTACCATTGAAGGCCCCTTGTACGTGTCGGGCGCTCCGGTGGAGCACGGTTTTGCCCGTCTGGACGACGGTTCCGATACCGCGGGTGAAACCCTGATCATGCATGGTGTGGTCGCGGGTGCGGATGGCAAGCCAATTGCGGGTGCCCAGGTTGAAGTCTGGCACGCCAACACGAAGGGCTTTTACTCCCACTTTGACCCCACTGGCGAGCAACAAGCTTTTAATATGCGTCGCACCATCATTACCGATGAGAATGGTCGCTACAAATTCCAGAGCATTGTGCCCAAGGGTTACGGCTGTCCTCCCGATGGCCCAACCCAAGGCTTGCTCAACGAGCTGGGCCGTCACGGCAACCGTCCTGCGCATATTCACTTCTTTGTGACGGCTCCCGGCCACCGTAAACTGACCACGCAGATCAATATTGATGGCGATCCGCTGGTGTACGACGACTTTGCCTATGCCACCCGTGAAGGTCTGGTTCCGCCCCTGACCGAGCAGACGGACCCCGCCCGCATCGCGGCTGAAAACCTGGATGGTCCTTTTGCAGAGATCGTGTTTGATATTGCCTTGACCCCGCTGGTCGACGGTAAGGACAACCAGATTGTGAATCGTCCGCGTCTGGCCGCCTAAGTTCTGCATCAGTCCAGCGCCCGCGTTTACTTGTTAAACGGGGCGTTGGGCTGATTTGTTTTTGCTGTGCCTGACGTCAGGGCTGAGCCCATCCGTAGCGTCAGCGCTTTATACGGAGAACGGAGTGATCGATAAACAGGTAAGCAGTGTTGCACAGGCTTTGCATGATGTGCAGGACGGCGCCACGATTCTGGTCGGTGGTTTTGGAACGGCTGGCATACCCACGGAGCTGATCGACGGTTTGATCGAGCAAGGCGCTCGCGACCTGACCATCGTCAACAATAATGCAGGTAACGGCGATGTGGGGCTGGCGGCCTTACTCAAGACTGGCCGGGTCCGCAAGATTATCTGCAGCTTTCCCCGTCAGGCAGACTCCTGGGTATTTGATGATCTGTATCGCAGTGGCAAGATCGAGCTGGAGCTGGTGCCGCAGGGCAATCTGGCCGAACGGTTGCGCGCTGCTGGTGCAGGCATCGGCGGCTTTTTTTGCCCTACAGGCTATGGTACGGAATTGGCCAAGGGCAAGGAAACACGTTTGATCAACGGACGCTGGCATGTCTATGAAGAGCCCATTCACGGCGATGTCGCCCTGATCAAGGCCGAACGGGGAGACCGTTGGGGGAATTTGACTTACCGCATGGCGGCGCGCAACTTCGGTCCGGTCATGGCGACGGCGGCGCGCACCACGATTGCCAGTGTGTTCGAGCTGGTTGAGCTGGGTCAGCTGGACCCTGAAACCATCGTGACGCCGGGCATTCATGTGCGTCGCGTCGTGGTGGTGCCACGCAGTCGCACAGAAGCAGGCGGGTTCAAGGCATGAATGGACAGAGCATGAAAGAGGACAGCATGACACTCAGTTATCAACGTCGCAGCAAAGACGAATTGGCGCAGCGCGTCGCCCGGGACATTCATGACGGTGCCTATGTGAATCTGGGTATTGGCATGCCGACGTTGGTCGCCAATCATTTGCCCGCTGGCGTGGAAGTCGTTTTGCACAGTGAGAACGGTATTTTGGGCATGGGCCCGGCACCGGCTGCCGGTCAGGAGGATTACGACCTGATCAATGCGGGCAAGCAGGCGGTGACTCTCCTGCCCGGGGGCGCATTTTTCCATCATGCCGACAGTTTCGGCATGATGCGGGGCGGTCACCTGGATATTTGTGTGCTGGGTGCTTTCCAGGTGTCGGCCACGGGTGATCTGGCCAATTGGAGTACCGGCGAACCGGGCGCGATCCCAGCGGTCGGCGGTGCCATGGACCTGGCGATTGGCGCCAAACAGACTTGGGTCATGATGGATGTGTTGACCAAGCAAGGTGCGAGCAAGCTGGTGGAGCATTGCACCTATCCCCTGACGGGGCTTGCCTGCGTCAAACGCGTTTACACCGATTTGGCTACCTTGGCCTGCACGCCGGACGGTTTGCAGTTGATCGATCTGGTGCCCGGTTTGACCCATGACGCTCTGGAGGAAATGATTGGTTTGCCCATCGCCCCAGCTGCGCGGGAAGAAGAGCAATGACAGGCAGCACTGGCATCTTGAATACCGCACAGGGCAGGTTCCGCGTCAGCGTGCAAGGCGATCCGCTGGCTCCGGCCCTGATTCTGAGCAACTCCCTGGGCACCACACACGAGATGTGGGACCCACAGGTGGCAGGTTTCGCCCAGTCTTATCGCCTGATTCGTTATGACACTCGTGGTCATGGCGGCAGCCCGGTGACTCCTGGCCCATACTGTTTCAAGGATTTGGGGCGTGATGTGCTGGCGATTCTGGATGCGCTGGATATTGAACGCGCTGCGTTTTGCGGCCTGTCCATGGGGGGGCACACCGGTTTATGGTTGGGGGTGAATGCGCCGGAGCGCTTGAATGCGTTGATCGTGTGCAACAGTGCGGCCAAGATTGGTACCGCCCAAGCCTGGCAGGAACGCGCCGAGGCGTTGCGTCAAGGCGGTGCCGCTCAGATGCGTACCTTGGCCGATTCGGCGCCGTCGCGCTGGTTCGGTGAGGCCTTCATCCAGCAATCGCCGCAGTTGGTCAAAGCCATGCAGGACGCTCTGGCCAAGCTGGACCCCCTGGGTTATGCCGCTTGCTGTGATGCCTTGGCCGAGTCGGATCTGCGTGATCAGATCAGCCGTATTGCGGCACCGACGTTACTGGTCGCGGGCCAGTGGGACCCGGTTACAACGGTTGCCGATGCCCAGGCCATGCAAGCCCGTATTCCTGGTTCCACCGTGGCGGTCGTACCGGCCTCGCATCTGTCCAACCTGGAAGCGCCCGAAGCCTTCGAGCGTGCCGTACTGAATTTTTTAGCCCAGGCCTAAGTGCCCGAGCGCTTGTTTTTAGAAAGGAACACCATGCTTTATCTGGTACACATGATTGTTGATATCCCTGACTCCCTGCCGGCCGAAGAGGCTGCTCGCATCAAGGCCGAAGAAAAAGCCTACTCGCAGGATCTGCAACGTTCTGGCAAGTGGCCGCATATCTGGCGTGTGGTGGGTCAGTACGCCAACTACAGCGTGTTCGATGTAGAGAGCAATGAAGAGCTGCACAATCTGCTCAGTGCCTTGCCCTTGTTCCCCTATATGCAGATCAACGTGACACCCTTGGCCACCCACCCGTCGGCCATTTAAAACCTGACTGTCCTATACGGCTCAGAATATGGCTGCCTTGCGGACACCTTGCTGGTCCGGAGGCGGCCAGCGATAAGAAGCATGCCCGTGCCATACTTTTGCCCTGTGCCCTGCTGTGGGGGGTGACCACAAGAAGATCTCCCGCGTGGTGCTTTGGGCTTGCGGTTGCTTGGCAGGGCGTTTGTTCCTGGGGACGGGCCAATAATAAAAAAACCAGGCTGCGATCCCAGCACGGCCTAGGGCCGTGTCCGTTGACTATGCTGATAACCCGTCTGGGGAGACAAAACGATGGGATTGAAAACTGGTTCGGCATCCGTTTGGGTGGCGGGGTTTTTGTCGGTCTTGATTGCCTATGCCGGACCCTTGCTGATCTTTATCCAGGCCGCACAGGTCGGACGAATTGCCCAGGCAGAGCTGATTTCCTGGGTTTGGGCCATTTCCATAGGTGCCGGCCTGAGCGGCTTAATCCTGAGTGCGTGGTTAAAGCTGCCCATTATTACCGCCTGGTCTGCACCGGGCACGGCCTTGCTGTTGACCCTGTTTCCCGGCATCACCATGCCCGAAGTGGTGGGCGCGTATCTCAGCGCCGCCCTGATTATCGTCCTGATTGGTTTGAGCGGTGGCTTTGAGAAGATTCTCTCTTTTATTCCTAAAGGAATCGCCGCCGGCATGATGGCCGGTATTTTGTTGCAGTTCGGGCTGGCGACGTTCCAGGCCAGTGGCGAAATGCCCGCTATCGTGCTGGTGATGGTGGCGGTGTATGTGCTGGGCAAACGCCTCTTGCCGCGTTATGCGATTGTCCTGGTGGCCTTGTCGGGATTCGGGATGGCAATGCTCAGCGGACAGGTGCAACTGGACGCTTTTGAGTTGGCGCTGGCCAGCCCGGTCTGGATCAGTCCCGCATTCAATATCGCGACCCTGCTCAGTCTGACCTTGCCCCTGGTGCTGGTCAGTTTGACAGGCCAGTACCTGCCTGGCATGGCGGTACTGCAATTGGCCGGCTATCCCACACCGTCACGCCCCATTCTTGTCGGCACGGGTTTGGCCTCGATAGGGATGGCCTGCTTTGGCGGCATCACCACCGTGTTGTCCTCGATTACTGCGGCCTTGTGTACTGGCAAGGATGCCCATCCCGATCCAGGCAGGCGTTATATGGCCGGTGTCGCCAATGGCGTGTTTTATCTTTTGGGCGGCACCTTTGCCGGCTCAATTGTGTATTTGTTTACTGCCTTACCCGCCTCGCTGATCGCGGCGCTGGCCGGTCTGGCACTGATTGGAGCCATTGTGGCCAATATGCGGGCAATGACCAGTGAGGATGCTTATATCGAGCCGTCTGTCATTACGTTTTTGACAAGCGCCTCGGGCATGAGTCTGTTTGGGCTGGGTGCCGCCTTTTGGGGCGTGGTCTTTGGCCTGCTGGCCTATTGGGTGCTGGGCTCTGGCAAAAATGAGAAAAGGAAGAGACTATGAATCAGTTGGCAGTATCCCTCGATCATGTCTGGGACGCCGTGTTGGCCGTGCTGCCGCAGCGCCGCTGGGACCTGGACCGTCTGCGCGTCCTCCTCCAAAAAGAGGTGCCGCCCACCGTGACCGTGGTCGGCAAATACAATCACGGCAAAAGCCGTTTGCTCAATGAGTTGATGGGCAGCGATATTTTCAATGTGGCCGACCGTCGCGAAACGATTTCGCTGGCCGAGCATGTGCATGAAGGTGTGCGCTGGTTGGACGCACCGGGTCTGTACGCAGACGTGGCCTTGCAAGATGATGCGCTGGCTCGCGAGGCGCTGGGTTTGCAGGCTGATATCCGCCTCTTTGTCCACGCAGCCAAAGAAGGTGAGCTGGACGCGTTGGAAAGCAGCTTGTTGCAGGAGTTGTCCGCAGATCACCAGCGTTCGCGGCGTCAGACTCTGTTGGTGATCAGCCAGATCGACCAATTGGCCGACGAGCAGCAGCAAGAGAAAGTGCTTGATTCGATTGCACAGCAATGCCCAGGCTGCTTGCTACACCCCGTCTCCAGCACCCGTTATCGTCAGGGCCGCGACGGTGGCAAGCCGCGCATGCTGGAGAAAAGTGGCATTCCGGCTTTGCAGGCTTCTTTGGAAGCCGCCTTGAAGCGTGTGCCGCAAGCCCGCGAGTTCGAGCGTGACGCCTTGCTGACCGAGCTGACGCAAGAATTGAGCGCCTTGCAGCAGATGCAAGAGCAAAGTCTGCACAGCCTGCAGCAGACGCAAAGGCAGCAGCATATTGATTTTGTTGAGGGTTTGCGCAAGGTTCTGGAAGGCATCGAGAAGGATCTGGAACCGCTGGTCAATGCCGCGGGGGTGGACCATTCGCTGGTGCCGGATACGGCCGAATTCGGCTTCAAGATGACAGCGGGCAAGCAAGAGCGTGCCCGGTTGCAGATCGCCTATTCGCGTGCGTGTATTGCGATCAATAGTCATCTGGTGGAATACGGTGCCGTGGGTTTACCCGCAGCGCAACGGACCTCGGTGCGCAGTATGGACACCGTCATGATTGCGGTGATGGGTGTGTCGGTGAAGTACCGTGCCGATCTGCGCCGCATCTTCTGTGAGCAGGCCGGGCGCGACAAACTGGTCCAGGATTTCACCCATTATTTTGAGATTTCGGATGGCCGCAGGGCGTTGGAAGCACAGATCGAG
Source organism: Alcaligenes sp. SJTW-7 (assembly GCF_047716895.1). Classification (NCBI taxonomy): domain Bacteria; kingdom Pseudomonadati; phylum Pseudomonadota; class Betaproteobacteria; order Burkholderiales; family Alcaligenaceae; genus Alcaligenes; species Alcaligenes sp. SJTW-7. Next base: position 1,690,697 of record NZ_CP136682.1, read on the forward strand.
ACAAGCCAGAAACAGCTTCAGCAGACCCGCCAGGCTCTGGAGGAATTGGCGCTCTTGGAGGGTGTCTGATGTCAGCGGAAAGCATCCTTATCCGGGCAATCGCCGATCTGCAGCCTGCCTGCCAGGAAAGTCAGCCCGCTATTACCAGAATGGAACAGTGGTTGACGGAATTGGAGCAAGCCACCTTGACCCAGGTCTTGTCCGACACTGGATTGCATGAGCAGGGGACTTTGGCGCGCGCGGTCGGGCATTTGAACCAGCAGCTACAGGAACACCGGGCAGGCTGGGCGACCTCGTGGACTGCGTTGATACCAGCGCAAGAGCTGGCGGAGCGTTTCCGCGACCGTATCATGCTGCTGGTGTTCGGCTCCTTTAATGCCGGGAAAAGTTCCTTGTGCAACTTCCTTGCCGAGCGGTTTCGCCGTCATGGGCAGCGTGTGGATTTTTTTCGTCTGGAAAAGGGGCAGTTGCAGGCCATGCCCGAGGGTTTTCAGGAAGGCGCTACAGAAACCACCGTGGCCTTGCAAGGCGTTTGTCTAGGCGACAAGCTGGTCTTGCTCGATACCCCCGGCCTGCATTCGGTCAATGCCCATAACGCGGCGTTGACACAGCAGTTTCTGGAAAGCACGGATGCACTTTTGTGGCTGAGCAGTTCCAGTGCGCCGGGGCAAGTTCATGAGCTGGAGGATCTGCGGGTGGAATTGCGCCGCAACAAGCCTTTGCTGCCTGTAATTACCCGCAGTGATCGCATTGAGGAAGATGAGATCGACGACGAGATCGTCAAAGTGCTTTGCAACAAGACAGCTGATAATCGTCAACTGCAAGAAGAGGACGTCATGACGCGGGCAGCGCAGGCCCTGAGCCATTGGGGGCTGGACAGGGATGTGCTCAAACCGGCTGTGTCCCTGTCTGTTCACATGGCGCGCAGCCAACAGGATGAAGAGCAGGGGTTGGAGCAGGCGGGGTTTGCACGTTTATACGTGGCACTGCAAAACATGCTGGAGCCCGCTTTGGCCTACAAGCGACGCAAACCTGCTGAACTGCAATTACATCATCTAGAAGAGGCTATTCTGGAGCCCTTGACGGTGGAGATGGAACAGGCCGCTGCCCGACTGCATCAACGTATCCAAGAGCAAAGGCTTGTTTTGCAGGATGCCGTACACCTATTGGCCGAAGGTAGCTGGCGGCGGGTGGTGCCCCAATTGCCTGCAGTGCTTGAACAACATGCGGCCCAGCAAGATGTGGCCGCCGTGCGTAACGATCTCGCCCAGAATCTGGGCAAGGAATTTGCCGAGTTAAGCCGGACTGCCTTGGCGAACTTTCAGCTGTCGCAGCCAGACTTGCCGACGCTGAATCTGCCTGCTCATATAGGCTATGACGTTTTCCAGGAGCCGGGGGGAGGGCAGGCGCCACTGATCGACTACAACCGCCTGTACATCAGCTTGAGTGAGGCGGTGATGAATAGCGCCCAAGAGAGGGCGGTACAGGTGGTGGAGCAGGCTGAACAACGCCTGGAGCAGCTCACGCAGGAGCTGATTCAATTGGAAAACGCCGTGGCTGAGCGGGTCCAGGCCTTGGAGGCGATCAAACAGGATGTACAAACTGCGTGAGGCAGCATTAATTCGGTTTAGCATCGCACTATAAAGTACAAAAAGCAGGCTGGATTGCCATCCAGCCCCACGCTGATCGCATAGATTGTGGTTTATTTGTTGAATTGCTAATGAGAATTGTTATCGTTTCTGTTTTTGTATTTTAAATCGCAGATGAAGTCGCTATGATGGTTGATACGGCATCCATGCCTTTGCAGGAGCGGTTTTGCAGCTCTTTGCGTCTGTCATAGGCATACCTGGATGGCGTCATTTTCTGGGGGTGCATGGCGATGAAACTGAAATCAAGTCTCTATTTTTCGCCCAATAAGGGAATATCGCCGAACTGGCGCCAACACTTGCGCCTGTGGGTTGGACTCATCATTTCCATGGGGGGCGTCTGGGCGATCTGTCATCAGTTCTGGTTGTACGCGCAAGATCACCCGGTGGTTTTACAGGCCCTGGTAGGAGGCTCCATCGCGGCACTGGCTACGGCGCTAGGCACCATACCCGTCATGTTTTCTCAAACCATGTCGCAGCGCACGCAAGATACGCTGTATGGTTTTGGGGCGGGGGTGATGTTGGCTGCCTGTGCCTTTTCGCTGGTTTTGCCGGGGCTGGAAGCGGCAAAGCAACAGCAGGTGTTTGGCCCTGGCGCCTGGGGGGCGGGTTTGGCTGTCGGCTTGTCAATCCTGCTGGGCGCTGCTGCTTTAATGCTGCTGGATCGTATCCTGCCTCATGAGCATTTCATCAAGGGGCGTGAAGGTTCGAGCCGCTCCTCCTCGGCTACCATGCGTCGAGCTTGGCTGTTTGTCATCGCCATTACCTTGCACAACTTCCCGGAAGGCTTGGCGATTGGGGTGGGATATGTAGGTAATGAAGGCGTACGTGCCAATGCCTTGGCCACAGGGATTGCCATTCAGGACGTGCCTGAAGGGCTGGTGGTAGCACTGGCTTTGCTGGCGGCGGGATACAGCCGTACGTTTGCGGTGGTTCTAGGCATGGCCAGCGGTCTGGTTGAGCCCTTAGGGGCGGTGCTCGGTGCCGTTGCTGTCAGCAGTTCGCTGATGCTGCTGCCTTTTGGTTTAGGCTTTGCCGCTGGTGCCATGCTGTTTGTCATCAGTCATGAAATTATTCCGGAATCACACCGACAAGGGCATGAAAGCTTTGCAACCGGCGGTCTGATGATAGGTTTTGTCTTGATGATGTTGCTGGATACTGCATTGGCTTAGGTGTGGCCATGCGGGAAAAAATAGCCTGAACAAGCCGGCCTTGATTCAGGCTATTTTCTGGCTTTGGCTACAGAGCTGAGCATGGCGGTCCGCCCCGCTTTTGTTCGACACGGCCCTTGCCCCATAGCCGGTGACTCCCGCATGACCAAGGCACGGCAGGCAGTCCAAACAGCCGCCCATAAAGCCCTATACTAAAGCCCCTGTTCGGGGTAGTGCCCGACTTGTTTTTCATCCCGCCCCGTCAGCGCATCTTGTAACTGTCCGGGCGCTTCTTTGGCAGTGATTTCCAGCATGCTACGCATAGACAATCTCAGTAAAAACTATGGTGACTATCCCGTTTTCAAGGGACTGACTCATACATTTCAGCCAGGCTGCGTGGCGCTCTGTGAAGAAGACAGTACCGGCAAGTCCACCTTGCTGAACATCATCGCTGGCTTGCTCGAACCAGATACGGGGGACGTGTGGGTAGATGGGCATTCGCTAATGAAAGCCCCCCGACGAGCACGCGCCCGCATGGCGTATGTGCCCGACAACTGCATGTTGTTTCCGTCTCAGACTGGCCGAGCGCTGCTGGAGCAAATCGCCACAGAAAAGCAGACCCACGTGGATGACACTGTACTGGATCTGGCCTGTCGCTTGGGCTTGGAACCGCACCTGGACAAGCGCTTTGAGCAGATGTCGACCGGAACGCGGCGCAAGGTGTTTCTGACGGCGGCCGCCTTAGGTGACCCGGCTGTAATCATTGCTGATGGCCCGAGCAATGGCCTGGATATGCAGGCTCGTGCTGCCTTGGCTGAACAGTTTCAGATCTGGTCACACGATCGTGTTGTGCTGTTCGCCAGCTACGATGCCGAGTTGGTTGAGGCATGCAGCGCAAGAATAATCAATGTTGCAGAGCTGGTTTAAGCCTTGGCCATTGCGCGTCGTCTATACATACATCAGCTCAACGAGAGAGGCAGAAATCACCCACGGCAAACGAGTGTCCTCTGCCTTTTTTGCCGTGAGGGCTGTCTGATCAGTTCATAAATTCGGCAATCCTACGGATTCGTTCTGTTGTCTAAATCCCTACTATGGTTGTGCCACACAAACCAAAATAAAGGAGACGACATGGCAACAGGATACATCTGGAACACGCTTTACGGCTGGGTGGATACTGGTACGGGCAGTCTTGCCTCGGCCAATCTGGGAGCTTGTTTACAGCCGATCAGCCACCACCTGGCTCATCCTGATACGAAGCGCCGCTTTCACGAGCTGGTTTGCGCCTCCGGTCAAATTGATCATCTGACCAGCATCCAGGCCAAGCCGGCACGCGACAAGGATATTTTGCGTGTTCATACGGCCGAGCATCTGGAAAACATGAAACGCGTCAGCGCCTTGCCCACCGGGGGCGACACCGGGGACGGTATTACCACCATGGGCAATGGCGGGCTGGAAATTGCCATGCTGTCTGCGGGTGGCGCCATTGAGCTGGTCAAGAAAGTGGTCAGCCGTGAAGTCAGCAACGGCTATGCGCTGGTCAATCCTCCCGGCCACCATGCACCCCGCGCCGGGGCAATGGGTTTTTGCATTTTCAATAATACCTCGGTAGCGGCGGCCTATGCCCGCGAGGAGCTGGGTCTGGATCGTGTCGCGATTCTGGATTGGGACGTGCACCACGGGAATGGTACGCAGGATATCTGGTGGAATGACCCTTCTGTTCTGACCATTTCCCTGCACCAGCATCTGTGCTTCCCGGCCAATAGCGGCTTCACGACTGAGCGCGGTGAGGGTGAAGGCCTGGGCTACAACTTGAACATCCCCCTGCCTCCTGGCGGCGGGAATGCCGCTTACCTTTATGCTATGGAGAAAGTGGTGCTGCCTGCGCTGCGCACTTACAAGCCGCAGCTGATTATCGTGGGCTCGGGTTTTGATGCCAGCATGATGGACCCCTTGGCGCGCATGATGGTGACAGCGTCCGGTTTCCGCCAGATGGCGCGTCAAATCATTGACTGTGCCGAAGAGGTTTGTGAAGGCCGTATCGCTTTTGTGCAGGAAGGGGGTTACAGCCCACATTACTTGCCATTTTGCGGCCAGGCCGTGATTGAAGAACTGACCGGGGTACGCACGCTGGCTGATCCTTACGCGGAGTTCCTGGGAGGGATGGGCGGCGACACGCTCTTGGATGCGGAGCGCGCTAGCGTGGATGAAGCCGCAACCTTGTTGAGTGGACTGCGTTAATTCCTGAAGTGCCTGGCTGGACCGGCATCCCGGACTGCTTCTTTAGTGGCACAGTCCGGGCACCGCCGCCAGGATCGCACCCTGTGCATCCGGCACATACCAGTGATTCAGAGCCGCTTTAACAGCGGCTTCGGTGCGTCTGGTAATGCCCAGCTTGCGTAGCAAGGACGTAACATGCGAATGGACGGTGCGCTCACTCAGAAACAGCTTGGCGGCGATTTCCCGATCGGTGTGGCCCGTAAGCAGCCAGCTCAGTACCTGCATTTCCTTTGCGCTCAGACCACCAGGCAAATCAGCGGGCACCAGTCGCAGCAGCACATCTCCTTTCGGAAAGCGCTGTGCCTGTAAACGGTAGCTTTGTCTGCCTTCCAGCCAGAAAGCCTGCAGCGTGGAGGTTTGCCGATCCATGAATGACAGGGCTTTGAACAGCGTACCGCTGATTGCGTTCGCCTGTGCTTGCATATCCTCGCGCACGACCAGCCCGCCGGCCTGGGGTACCAGATGCAAAATGGTGCCTTGGTGCCAGGCCATATTCTGCATGGCCTCCTCCAGCAAGACCTTGGCGCCCAGGGCCAGTGTGCGAACGTGGCGATTGAAGCTTCCTGCATGTTGAGAGGAGAAGTGAATCATCCCCAAATAGGAATCTCCACGCTGCAACTCGACCGTCATCCCATCCTGAAACCCGCCACGCAGCAAGGCATCGGTATAGATGGCGGTGCTGCGAAAAGGCGGATTCATGGCGTCCGAGCATTCTGAAATGGAGGGTGGTAGCAAATCGTGGGGAGAGGCTTGGGCTGTGAAGCCTGGTGCATAGATCTGCGGAAAACCCGTCCCCAAGGCAGAGGCACAGTTCAGGTTATAGCCTTCGCAATGCAATTCCAGATGCGTACGGCTTTGCGGCGCGCACCCCAGAAGTTGCACCGCATCGAAGTGAAACAGAGAACGCAGGGATTGAATACGATCGCAGAGACTCAACATGTGGGGGCCTGAGGACGGGTGTGATAAGGGTGCTGATAATTAACATAGCGTTTGATGATGGTGAGCGCAATCGGGCCAAACCCAGACTCGACGTCAGCCTTGTGTAGGGCTGGGTTCACAACGCAAAAACCCTCCAAAGGAGGAGGGTTGCGTGCAACAGGAGACACGCCAAAGCGCTTGGTGCCAGCTATCGTTAAATAGGAAGATAGGGGGATGAGGGGCTGGAAAATGACAAACAGTAAACCCGTTTTATGTAAGGGCTTCCAAATATCTTCTTAGCACTTCGGGCCAATTGATCACTTGAAAGAAAGCCGCAATGTATTCGGGCCGTCGATTTTGATACTTCAGATAGTAGGCGTGTTCCCACACGTCCAGACCCAGAATGGGCGTGTTGCCGTGCATCAGCGGGCTGTCCTGATTGCCGGTGCTCTCCACCACCAGTTTCTTTTCGGGTGTCACACTCAGCCAGGCCCAGCCACTGCCAAAACGTGAAATCGCCGCTTTGGTAAAGGCATCCTTGAAGTGCGCGAAGCTACCCAGATCCCGGTCTATCGCATGCGCCAGAACCTTGGGAAGGGTGGTGTCGGCATCGGGTGTCATGACGGTCCAGAACAGGCTGTGATTGGCGTGACCGCCTCCATTGTTGCGCACGATATTGCGCAGGGGTTCAGGCACGGTATCCAGGCCGGCTATCAGTTGATCAATAGGCGGGTAGGGCAGCTTGGCCGCCTCCAGTGCCGCATTCAGATTATTGATATAGGTCTGATGATGTTTGCTGTAGTGAATCTCCATGGTCCGGGTGTCGATATGCGGCTCCAAAGCATGGTAGGGATAAGGCAGGGCAGGTAAGGTATAAGGCAAAACGCACTCCTCGATAAACCCCAGGTCAGTCGCATGTGGGGGACACCATGAAACTTAATGAGAAAAAGAGCGCTCCTGCGGGCTGACCGCCCCCAAGAACAGGGCAGAGCAGGTCGCGACATGATGGGGATAGCGACGTGCATAGCGCGCCAGCTCGGCATACGTGCGTCGGCTATGTTGCCAGGCAGCCATGCGCCAGTCATCAGCCAGGTGGGTGTTGGCTGCGGCGCAGCACAAGGTTTCATGCGCGGTGCACAGGTGCAGACCCTGCTCGTCGCTTTGACCCAGCTGTTCGCAGGCATCGGCCAGATTCAAATGGGCAATGACCCAGGCGGCAATGGTGGCGTCAGCTCCATCCGAAGCATTAAACAGCAGGGGCCGGACAGACGCGCGAGCTTGTTGATAGTGCGCCAGGGCGTTGGTGTAATTTCGAGACTGGAAGGCCAGGTTTCCCTGTGCAATCCAATGGCGCCAGCAGGCCAGTTCGTCGCGCTGGCTCAGGGCGTGGTGGGGCGGTTGAACGGGTGTCTGCATGCGGGGCTCCTGCTAAAAGGGCGGTGCATCAATAATGAAATTAATGATAATGATTTGCATTTATAATTACAAGAAAAACAGTGAGCAAATCGTAAGCAGACCAAACGGGAAAAACCGGTACGCGAGAGGAGGAAAGCGCGGGTTGAGAGGATAACGGTAAATAGCAGGCCCTGTAGCGATGGGGCAAGTTCGGGGCATTTCAGGTAGGTGCTCCTGAGCAGGCCCAGGCCGTTATCCATATAAAAAAAGGCTGAAAGTCCGGAAACTTTCAGCCTTGATGCTAGCGTGTCAGTCCGCTCTTAAAGACGTTGCACTGACAGCTCATACTCCATGTCTTGCTCATAGCTGCCCAAGGACATGGCTTTCACTTCGTATTCGCCCACTTCCAGTTGTACCTCCAGACGAGCGTTCATATCGCCACCGCTATCGTCATCTTCGGCTACGGTTTGGCCGTCTTTGCGCAGCACCAGGTAGGTGTCAAAGATTGGTGAGGTCATGTCGATTACGTAGCGGCCAGCCTGACGCACATTCAACTGGTAGCTGTCGCTGGTAATGCCCTGCAGCATGAGGGCCTGACGAGGCTCACCCACGAGCAAAACGCCACCACCCGCATTGGCAGGAACCTCATCGGCCGTGGCCGACAAGGTAAACAGCCCAGCCTGGGAGGAGCCCGAAATCTTGACCTGATGCTCGCCTGCGGCCAGTACCCCACGCACCCGTTGCTGACCGGCTTCATCGCCGTACTGGCTGGCGGTGCTGGAGTCTACTTCCAACGAAGCCTGGAAGCCTTGGGCATCCATTTGCACTGTAACCAGCTTGGGTTCGGACAGGGTGAAGCTGTAGGTCTGAGTCTCACCGGTAAACAGACCCGTTTTGCCTTCACCGTCCAGGCTCAGACTATCGCCGTTTTTCAGCTCAATCTCGCCCGTCATCTCTTCTGGTTTGATTTCCAGCGAGAAGCCGCCCTGGAAGTTCTGCGAGCCCATGGCCGAGCTGGCCTGAACAATGTAGTCGCCCGCTTTCAGGTACATCTGCAAACGTGCATCGGTACCACCAGCGCTGTCATCGTCCGACGCCAGCTCCATGCCGCGGCGATCCATCAGCTTCAGATAGGCATCCAGGCTGCTTTGCTCGGCTTTCATGGCCAGGCTGTACAAACCATCCTTGTCGATAGTCAAACGGTAACGCTTCTGACCGCCCAGAGCCCAATCGTGAATGGTCTGGTCGGCGCTCAGTGGCTCGCCGGTATAGGCTTTCAAGGTGTCTACCGTAACCTGGAAGGGACCATACGAGCTGGTATTGAAACCGCTCACAACGACTTGGTAGGTGTCGTTGAAGTCTGCCTTGAAGCCCAGCGTGGTGGTTTGGCCCTTGGTTTCGCTGTCGGGGCAGTCTTCACAACGCTGGCTGCGAGTCACCAGCTCGCCATTGCGCAGGACGCTGATCTGTGGACGCAGAGGGCCGCTGACGCTGATCTTGATAATCTGGCCGGCTTCAGCCTTTACATCAAACAGGCTGCTCCGTACGCCATCGCTCAGATTCAAGAAGCTCTTGCTGGTCAGTTCGCCCGAGACGGATTGGCCCAGGGTCAAGGCTTGGGCAGCTAGCGTCGTGCTGGCAGAGCTGACTGGTTTGTCGGTGGCGGGGGACGATACGTTTTTGGCGTAATAAATGGCGCCACCTGCGCCCACGAGTACACCCAGCAGGGCAGCAAATAAGGTAGTTGGCTTCATGATCTCTGAAGAGTAGCTAAAGAAAGGGGCGCCGGTACGCTGGCACGCGTTAGCGGGCGATTGTACTGGAGCTGAACGAGCAGGCGCATGCCATTGCAACAAAGTGCTACTGCAACGCGTAAAAGTTCGCCTGCCTGCTCGAGCTGCGGATCAGTCACGGGGTTCGCTCGCTGGTTCAGCGGCTTGCCCAAGCTTGCCATAGCATATCCGTATTTTGTTACGTTTTAAGGGCGCTACGGGCACTTACGGTTGCACGTAGGCTTGGGTAATGAAGGCCGGGGCCTCGCTAAAGGATCGTCCACCCGCGGGAGGAGGCGCTTGAGTCAAGGCCACCTGCACCCATTTGCCCGCACGTCGTTCCAGCAGACGGTAGCGTTGTTGGGGGCCAGGGGGGCGGTTGGCCAGATAAAGCGTACGCCCCAGTCGGTAAAGCACCGGCTGGGAGGCCGAGTGTTTGTCTACTTCCACCACCTGTCCTTCATCGAGCAAGACAATTGCGCCCCCGGGTTGTTGCTGGAGGGCGACCACGACCTGTTCTTGCTCGCCCAGACTCAGCGCGGGACGACCCACATAGGTCAAACCCAGATTTTCAGGCTTGCCCCAGTTGTGCTCGCCCGCCGACTGGACCAGGCGCTGCAAACGCTGGCTTTGCCGATCGCGCAGGTACAGCTCAATTTTGCCTTGCGCATTCACAATCGTTGCCAGGCCTCCGCTGACCGGCGCCACTGGAATGGCCTGCCAGGCGTGCCATTGGGTGTCGTTGCGCTGGACGATCTGAAAAAGTTGGCCCTGCTGGTTGCTGGCAAATACATGTGCCCGTCCCTGAGAGTCCACGCTCAGGGCGGCAGGATAGGTGGCTTGGTCCAGAGGTGGAAGCGCTTTCCAACTGCCCCAGGCATGATCGGTTGGACGAACCGTGCTCCAGTAAAAGCGTCCGTCGGTAGCCATGGCCAAGGCCTGGCCTCCTTGTGGACTGACGATAGGGGTGTGCAAGACCCGAGGGCCAGGGAGTTTTTGCCAGGCCAGCCAATCATCGTCATCTTCAGATCGGCTCACCCATACCTGGCCTGTTGCGTCACGGGCTAACAGCCCGGCGCTGCCGTCTGCATAATGAAAGACACTCAAGGCGTCGGCGGTGCGCCCACCCAAGGTGAACCAGCGCTGTTGCTGGACATCCCACTGGTTGATGGCGTCGTTTTGTTCACCGGAGACGAAAAAATGCAGGCCTCCGGAGCGGTCAGCCAGGAGACTGGCAGGGTAGTCCGCCCGGCTGGTGTAGTAACTGCGTTGCACCCAGGCAGCCGCCGGCCCAGCCGGTTCCTGACACACTGCCGGGCCTTTGCAGGCATGTCGGTCATGCCAGGCATAGCGCCTGAAAATCTCGGTTTTGCTACGGATTTCGTTCAAGGTCAGGTTGGCGGCCTGCTCCTGAATGGGGTAATCCACATAACCAATTTGCGCGTAATTACCCGGCGCCGCCAGCATGGCTTCGCGAACCAGACGGGCGCTGGCAATATGGTCTGGGTGGCCATGGCCGGTACAACGCCAGCAAAGTTGGGTGTAAGGAACCGGATTGGTGTCATCCAGATAGCGGATGCTCGTGGGTTGATAAAGTCGTATCAGGGCAGCCAGCGTTTGAACCAATTGTTCGCGATTGAACGTTTGTTGGGGGCTGTCCAAGGTCTGGACGGTTTGTCCGGGTTCGGATTCTGCCCGGCTCAAGGGGGTCAGGCTTCCCCATCCCGGTCCTAACCAGGGGTCTTGCAGTCGTAAATGACTGAGCTGAATGCCGGGGCGGGACCGCAAAGTAAATTGCGCAATCGAGGCACTGCCGACCATCAGGCGGGTTTGCTGCCACTCATTGACTGCACCAGCCATATAGGCATAGGCCGCGCGTACCCCCTGTTCGCGGCTGTACATGTATTCCAGCCCGCCTTTGCGTTCGCTGGCGGTCAGGTATAGAACCTGCATACAGGCACCGGCCTGGATATTGCTGGACAGGTCCGGATTCATGAATAGCAGATCGTCGTCCATATGGCCGACCACCACCAGATCCCGGCTGCCGTGACAGGCATCGGCGGCCAGGACGGAAAGCGGCAGAACGAAGGCACACAGCCCGGCAAACAGGGAGCGTATCAATACAGAGCAGGCCAGACTGGCAAGAGACATGGGTGGTGGGAGCGCGGAGTAAACAAGGATCAGCATGATCCGTCCCGCGTTGTTGGCAGAGTGCGCGAACAACGTGCCTGCTTAGTATAAGCAGGCACGGTCAGACAGAAAATAAAGATACATAGCCCCAGGAGCTTGGGGCGGTAAAGTGTGGCGCTGGCGCTGCGATCAGTTCAGTCTGGGGCGAATCAGCATTGGGGCAAATTGATGCAGGTAGTTCAACATGGCCAGAATCCAGCACAGGCCGGCAAGGTGCAGCAAGGGCAGGCTCCAGCTACTGGGAATCAAGGCCAGCAGGCGCAACACGCAGGCGGCGATCAGGAAAGCATAGCTCAGTACAACTTTGGGCGTGGCGCGCAGGGGGCGGCCCAGATGGCCTAGGGCGGTGCGGGTCAGCATGCCGATGATCATGACGCTAAACCCTGCCAGGCCCACAATATGCACAGGCCAGGCGGCGCGTGCAATCCAGCCTGCCTCATAGGCGGCAGCACTGAGCAGGCCGAGCGCCAAGCCTGCATAGCCCAGATACAGAATCCAAAGCAGGGGGGTATGACGGCTGGCCCAAGGCTGCCAACGTATCCACTGGTAGCAGGCGATCAGCCCCAAGGCCGCCAGTGTCAGGGCCAGCGGCAGGCGCCATGGGGTCAGCGACAGGCCGATGGCAAGGGCGCTCAGCCCCATTTGCCAGTGTCCGCTGCGAGTTTGAGCCGGCAGGCTCAGGCCCGGTAAAGCGCGCATGGCAAAAAAAGGAATGATGCGGCGGGCGATCAGCAGGGTAATCAGCCCCATGGTCCAGAATCCACTGTAGAAGTAGGGCATGGGGTCATGCCCTTGCATCAGGCTGTACATGAACAGGCTATGGCTCAGGCCCAAAGCCAGCATGGCCACGGGAATACCGTAATTACGCTTGTTGCGCGCGATCAGGATCACACGGGCCAGCTCGGCAGCGGCAATGGCGAAAAATAGGGCGTCGAGTAGCAGGGCTGCCAGCAGGCCATTGGGAAGCAACAGGCTGAAGCGGGCCAGAATCCAGATCAAACACAAGGCGCCCAGGGAGGGGCCCCGCAGGGTAGTCTGTCCTGTCCAGGTGGCACTGGCCGTTAGCAGAAAGCCGACGGCGATGGTGCCGATAAAGGCCCAGAGCATTTCGTGGGCATGCCAGTACAAGGAAGGAATGGCGGTGTTGGATAGCCAGGCGGGTGTGTAGAGCCAGAGCGCAATGCTGGCAGCACCCCATAAGGTGGCTAAAAGGTAAAGGGGGCGAAATCCCAATTCCAGAAAAGCGCGCCATTGCGGACGGGTAGAGGCGGGGGAGGCAGTCAGAGGTATCATGGCAGATCAGTTGAAAGATGTATTTTAAATATATCTTAAAGGCCGAATAAAACCTAGTCTCTTGACGATAGGCGGCCTTATTCTTTGTCGCTCATATCAAGCGTGCTGTCTATCATTTTTCGCAGCAAATAGACGATCGCCACGCGTTCGGCGGGGTTCAGATTGCCCATGGTCAGTTCGCTAATCGTGTGGGCTCGTGGAATAACGCGATCGAGCAGTGCCAGGCCATCCTGGGTCAGTTCCACAATCACTTTGCGTCGATCATCTTTATCGGGTGCCAGTTCAATCAGGCCCCGCGATTTCAGTCGCTGAATAATGCCTCGTATGGTCGCCTGGTCTACCGCAGTGGCCTCGACCAATTCGGTTTGCGAGCTCGGCCCGTGGTCGCGCAGGGCGCACAAGGTCACGAACTGAATGGCCGTCAACTGACTGTCACCGACGTAATGTTGAAAGATGGCCGTGTGCCGTTGACCTGCCTTGCGCAGCAGGTGGCCGATCTGTTCAGTGACATCGTAGGACAAGGTTTGGGGCTCGGAGGCCGGGGAGCTAGGCTGCATAGTCTTTCTGTCTTTTTGTGGAGTGGGCAGGCCGGGGTATGACAACGGGGCCAGTATACCTGTCCCGAGATGGAGCAAGGCCTGATCCAGATCAGTTCTTTTGAGCTTGAAGCATACGTCTTTCTAGGGTGTGCATGGCAATAAATAAGTCTACACACTGTTAAATTCAAAAATTTCATAAACTGTAGGCTTAAGTTTTTGAGACGGTGCTTGTGGTTAATTTTTATTTATAAGTTCTTGATTTTTTATTGTTAAATGGTTTTTTGCTCCCATATTTCGCGCGGCTTTTTTTGCATGAAAGTAGGTATAAACCCTAGCAGCTTCCTATGTTTTCATGCTTAAACTTAGTGTGTACACTACGAAAAAACATGTGGTGAGCACTTTTTGTGAGTGCCGTGATTTGGAGCTAACGATGGAAAAGACAGTCAAGATTGCGATTGTAGGGGCCGGTCTTGGCGGAGCCGCTGCGGCGACTCTGTTGCAGCAGGCCGGCTTTGAGGTGGAAGTATTTGAACAGGCGCCGGAATTCTCGCGTTTGGGTGCCGGTATTCACGTGGGTCCCAACGTGATGAAGATTTTCCGTCGCATGGGTCTGGAAAAGGCGCTCGATGAGATGGGCTCGCACCCTGATTTCTGGTTCAGCCGTGATGGTGAGACAGGCGATTATCTGTCGCGTATCCCTTTGGGCGACTTTGCGCGGAAAGAATACGGGGCTTCCTACATCACCGTGCACCGCGGCGATATGCACGCCTTGCAGATCGACAGCATCAAACCGGGCACCGTCCATTTTGGCAAGCGCTTGCAAAATCTGGTGGACCGCGGCGATGACGTGTTGCTGGAGTTTGCCGATGGCACCAGCGTGACGGCCGACATTGTGATTGGTGCCGATGGCATTCACTCCAAGATTCGCGAAACCTTGCTGGGGGTGGAAGATCCGATTTACAGCGGCTGGGTGGCACACCGTGCCCTGATCCGTGGCGAGAATCTGGCCCGCTTTGCCGATGAGTTCGAGGACTGTGTGAAGTGGTGGACAGAGGATCGTCACATGATGGTGTACTACACCACCGGCAAGCGTGATGAATACTATTTTGTGACGGGCGTGCCACATCCTGCCTGGGATTTTCAGGGCGCGTACGTAGACAGCTCGCAAGAAGAGATGCTGGCCGCATTTGAGGGCTATCATTCCACGGTTCAGAATTTGATCAAATCAACCGAGAGCATTACCAAGTGGCCCTTGCGCAACCGCAATCCCTTGCCGTTGTGGAGCCGTGGCCGTCTGGTAATGCTGGGCGATGCCTGCCACCCCATGAAGCCGCATATGGCGCAAGGCGCGTGCATGGCGATTGAAGATGCCGCCATGTTGACCCGCTGCCTGCAAGAGACCGGTTTGTCGGACTTTCGCACGGCCTTCGAGTTGTATGAGCTCAACCGCAAAGAGCGTGCCACTCGCGTTCAGTCGGTCTCCAATGCCAATACGTTCCTGCGTACCCAGGAAGACCCGGCCTGGGTGTATGGCTACGACTTGTACGGTCAGGACCTCAAATCCAGCTAAACGGCATGCTGCGCCAAATACGGGAGCGATCCGGATTTGGCGCAGCCTGATCGGATCGGGTCCCGCTATTGTAAACCCGCTGCTCTCGCCCAAGCGAGTCAGAGGCCATGACAAGCGGGAATCACGGTTGATCCTTCATTCTTTATCTGTAAACAGTCTGCAGCCCAATGGGGGGAATGCGGACGTGTTCAGGGCCCTGCTGTGTTCTGTCAGGCGCTGTTCTTAGGCAGTTTTCTGGTTCACCAGGCATACCAATAATTATCTGGAGATATACAAGGTGCATTCATCCATCCCAAGTCCTACGGCGGTGCCTGCCGGCCGGGACGGTAACGAAGATCTCTACAAGAAGATCGTCTGGCGTCTGATCCCCTTTCTGTGTTTTTGTTATTTGGCGGCGTATCTGGACCGGATCAACGTCGGTTTTGCCAAGCTGCAGATGCTCGATCATCTGCAGTGGAGTGAAACTGCGTACGGCCTGGGAGCGGGCCTGTTTTTCCTGGGCTACATTCTGTTTGAGGTGCCCAGCAACCTCATTCTGGAGCGGGTGGGTGCCAAGTTGTGGATTGCCCGCATCATGATCACCTGGGGCATCTTGTCGGGCCTGACCATGTTTGTCACCACGCCTACGCAGTTCTATATTCTGCGCTTTGTGCTGGGGGCGGCGGAGGCCGGTTTCCTGCCAGGTGTACTGTACTACCTGACCTTGTGGTTTCCCACCTATCGGCGGGGCAAGATCATTGCCTTGTTCATGATCGGTTTGCCCTTGTCCAGTGTGATTGGCGGTCCTTTGTCCGGTTGGATCATTGGTCATTTTGATCACATGAACGGCTGGCGCGGCTGGCAGTGGCTGTTTTTGCTGGAAGCCATTCCCAGTGTGCTGCTTGGCATTCTGACGTTCTGGGCCTTGCCTAACAATTATCAGTCCGCCCAGTGGCTCAATAACGAAGAGAAATCCCGCCTCGCTGCGGACCTGGCGGCCGATGACGCAGAGGGCAAAGGCGTCAAGCACAGCTTCAAGGACGGCTTTTTCAACCTGAAAGTGTGGATGCTGGGTGGAATCGATTTTTCCATTTTGTTGGGGACGTACTCCATCAGTTTCTGGATGCCGTCTTTTATTCGTGCTGCCGGTGTGCAGGACCCCTTCCAGATTGGCCTGATGACTGCGATTCCGTCTTTGGCCGGCGTGGTCGGCATGCTGATGATCGGTGCCAGCTCAGACCGTCGCCGTGAACGTCGTTGGCACTTGATTGTGCCGCTGACCATTGGCGCGATAGCGCTGGTTGTCAGTACCTTTGTTGCGCATCACGCCTGGTTGACCGTATTGGCCTTTACGGTTGCTTCGGCGGTGATTATGGGTGCGGTCCCTGTGTTCTTCAGCCTGCCGGCTACCTTTCTGAAAGGCACGGCCGCTGCAACGGGTTTTGCCTTGGCCTGCTCTCTGGCCAATATTGCGGGTCTGGTCAGTAATTCCCTGATTGGCTGGGTGACGGATCTGACCGGTTCCGGTAGCGCCGCCTTGTGGCTGTTTGCCGGCAGCTTGATGGTAAGTTGTTTGCTGGCCTTTGCCTTGCCGGCCAAACAGGTGAATCGTTAAGTCTTAGTTGGGACTGATAGTCTGAAACACAAGAAACATACCCGGCTGCTGGCCGGGTATGTTTTTTTTTGAGGCAGCGGGTAAGCGCCACAGGGTTGCACACGTGTGATGGGCTTGTGGCCCGGCCACGGGCTGTGTTCAGGCGGTCACCTTGCTGCCTTGTTGCAGCCAGGCCTGCAGATCGACCGTTTCGTACAGTACCTGCGCGCTCAGGACACGCAGACCGTGCGGGCCGCTATCGAGGATGCGATGTTCGCCTTTGGCTTGTTGCAACTCCAGCTCGGTGTCTGGCAGCGTCATCAAGTGTCGGGCTACGGCCAACAGTTGTTCGGGAGGGCAGCAGGGGCTGGATTCAAAGTGACCGATTTCCCTGCCGTTTTGACGAATGATCAGGCGTAGTGGGTTCATGATGTTGTTGCCGTATCAGAGACGGGCCAGTAAAAGTTATTGGGCGTGGCGCGTGCGCCAAAAATAGCTTGTCCGACGCGCACAATGGTTGAGCCTTCGGAGATGGCAACTTCGTAGTCGCCTGACATGCCCATGGAGAGCTCGTGCATGTTTTCGGCATGCGGGATGTCGTTGCGTAACTGATCGCGCAAATTGCGCAGCAGCGCAAAGCAGGGGCGCACCCGTTCAGGATCGGCGTCCATCAGGGCCAGGGTCATCAGACCTTTGACCTTCAGGGCAGAAAACTGTGGTAATTCGCGCACAAATGCGTGAACGTCTTGCGGCGGCAAACCGAATTTGCTGTCCTCGTTGGAGGTGTTCACCTGTACAAAGACATCCAGACTGCGGCCTTCGATTTGCAGGCGACGATCCAGCGCCTCGGCGGTCTTGAGCTTGTCCAGTGCGTGAAATTCGCGCGCAAAGCGTGCAACCGACTTGGCTTTATTGCTTTGCAGGTGTCCAATAACAGCCCATTCCAGATCCGGCAGTTCCTCGCGCAGGGCCTCGTACTTGCCTTCGGCCTCTTGCACCTTGTTCTCGCCCAGCAGGCGGCAGCCGGCTTGATACGCCAGACGAATGCGGTCAATCCCGAAGGTTTTGCTGACAGTGAGCAAGCGGACATCGCCGGGAGCACGTCCGTACCGCACGCAGGCAGCATCAATTCGTTGTTGTACCAGGGCAATGCGTTCCCGAAATGCCTCTACACTGGTGGAGGTGGGATAATGCTCGGTGTGAAGTAGATCAGGGGCGGATTCGGACATGGCGCACCAGTAAGGAAGAAAAAAAAGATAAACTCGACCCTGCGGGTCGCGCATAAACTATTATGTCATAGGTCAAAATGAATATCCAGGGAAGCAATGCGAAGGAACTTTTCGATGATATCCGTCAGCAGGTGGCGCTGGGGCGGATAGCGCCGGGTCAGATCCTGCCGCCGGTGCGCGAGTTGGCTCAGACACTGGGACTGAACCGGAACACGGTTGCCCTGGCCTACAAGCGCCTGGTGTCTGCGGGCGTGGCCGATGCGCAAGGTCGTCGTGGTACGCGCATTCGCGAGGCGATCCGGGAGCTGGCGCGGGAAGGGCACGGAGCCAGTTCTGCCTTGCAGGATCTGGCCAGCGGAAACCCGGCGCTGGAATACCTACCGGCTCCGACTCAGTTGGTGGCCGGGGTGCGAGGTCAGACTCAGGCCCTGTATGGCGCCGATCCCCTGGTGCCGGAGCTGCGCGCAGTGTGTCAGCAGGTATTTCATAAAGATACGCCCCCGGAAACCGACTACCACGTCAGCTACGGCGCGGTGGATGCCATAGAGCGTTTGCTACAGGCTTTCCTGCTGGCGGGCGACAAGGTTGGCATTGAGGACCCAGGCTATTTGAACAGCATCAATTCCGTTCATACGCTCGGCTACAAACCAGTCGGTATTGAGGTCGACAGTGAGGGCATGGTGCCAGCCTCACTGGAGGCAGCATTGGCCGACGGCCTGCGAGCCTTGATCTTGACGCCGCGGGCTCACAATCCCACTGGGTGTTCGCTTAGTCGTACCCGGGCCAAGCAGATTGAGCAGATCCTGAAGCAGTATCCTGAGCTGTTGCTGATGATTGATGACCATTTCTGGATGCTGGCCAGCAGTCCTTACCGGAATGTGATTCCCGCCGAGCACTTGCGTTGGGCCTTGATCCGTTCTGTCTCCAAGGGACTGGGGCCTGATTTGCGGGTGGCCCTGGTGGCGTCTGACCTGCAAACCAGCGAACGCTTGTCACAACGCCTGGCGTCGGGGGCGCAATGGGTGAGTCACCTCTTGCAGCAAATGGTGGTACACGGCTTGACGGACGCCCAGATCAAGGCTCAGACCCGCGCCGCCCAGGCTGCCTACGTACAGGCCCGGGCCGACCTGATGCAGGCCTTGAAAAAGCAGGGCATTCCGTTCTGGGATAGCGAAGAAGGGTTCAACCTATGGATACCCCTGGACCGGGAAGCCGAGCCTGTGCTGGCCGGGCTGGCCGCGCGTGGCTGGTTGGTTCGCTCGGGCCAGGTTTTCGGGGTGAGCCATCCAGCCCAAGGCTTGCGCGTCAGCTTTGCGAGTTTGAATGCGAAAGATGCGCAACGTTTTGCCGCTGATCTGGCACAGGTTCTGAAAGAGCGGTACTAGTCACTATCTTGCCGCTTCCGGCGAAGTGGCAAGATGGTGAACTCGTTGCAGTGCGCCCATGGCTGGTTTTACTAAGGGGCGCTTTTTTTACGTCCCTCAGAGCGTGGGGCAGGCGGACGATTGCTGATCCATTGGACCGCCAGCACGCTGCCCATCACCAACACCATGCCCAGCAGGCTGGTGCCAGTCATGGCCTGACCCAGAATCAGCCACCCCAGTATCACGGCGGTCAAGGGGCTGAGCAGCCCCAGGGACGACACCGCCACCGATGGCAGGACTGCAATCCCTCGGAACCACAAGGTGTAGGCCAGTAGCGCGCCGACCAGACACAGGTAGAGATAGCCGCTGATCTGCATCATGCTCAGGGAACCATCCAAAGGTGGGTCCAGCCATAAGGCCAGGGGAGCGAGCATCAATCCGCCCAACATCAGTTGCCAGGCCGTGAACGCCAATATTGGCATGCTGCTTCGCCAGCGATGCGACAGATAGGTGCCCAGTGCCATACACAAAGCCCCGACAATCGCCGCAAGCATGCCCCACGCGTCCCACTGACTGTGCGGCGAGAGCAGCAAAATACCCATGCCCACGATGCCAAGCACACAAGCGACTAAAGCCAGGCTGATCGGACGCTTGCCTTCCAGCGCCCAGGCTAGCGCAATGACCACCAAGGGTTGAGCGGCGCCCACAACGGCAGCCAGCCCGCCCGGCAGGCGATAGGCAGCCACAAACAAAAGCGCCTGAAAAGCGCCGATATTCAAGGCGGCCAAAATCAGGGTCCGCCCCCATTCCCCTTGGGCGGGCATGCGCCGACTCCATAACAGCAGGATCACACCGGCTGGAAAACAGCGTAGGAATGCGGCGATAAAAGGGCGATCCGCCGGCAGGATTTCGGTAGTCACAATATAGGTGGAGCCCCAAATGGCCGGGCCCAGTGCGGTCAGTGCCGTCACCAGCCAGAGAGAAAATCGGGTCATGGTTAATTGTCTTGATATCGAGATAAATGCCAGTGTAGGGACGTTTTATCTTAATATCAAGATAAATGTTTTTACCGAGAAATCATGAGCACTAGCGAAGAACAGGATGCCGTCGACCTGATTATCAAGCAATGGCGTGAGCAACGGCCCGACCTGCAGAATCTGGATGCAATGGCTCTGCTTGGACGCATGACCCGCTGCTTTCAACTGGTTCAAAAGCAAATGGGCGAAAACTTTCGTCGTCATGGTTTGCAACTGGGTGAGTTTGACGTGCTGGCCAGTTTGCGCCGTTCCGGCCCGCCCTACACCTTGGCGCCCACGGCTTTGTTTTCCTCACTGATGGTCAGCTCGGGCACGATGACACACCGTTTGCACGGTCTGGAAAAGCAGGGCCTGATCGAGCGTATCGCCGACCCTGAGGATGCCCGTCGCAGCCTGGTACGGTTGAGTCCGGCTGGGCTGGCCTGTGTGGACGCGGTGGTAGTGGACCATCTGGCCAACGAGGAAAATCTGCTGCAAGGTCTGGATGCGACGCAGCGACAACGCCTGGACGGTTTGCTGCGTGACTGGATGCGTTTGTTGGAGTCGCGCCCGGTTTAAAGGAATGCTAAAGTAGCTGGATATATACACAGCCTGCTTATGATTTCGCCCGAGCTTCCTCCGTTTTATTACCTGCATAATTTCCACCAGGTATTGCAGTGGGTCCAGCATGTCAGTGCCGACTTGCTGGAGCCCGAACATGTCCAGTGCGACCATGCTTTTGCGCAAGCGTCTCAGTCTGCGCAAGCACTGTTGGTGCGATTGTTGATGCGCAAAGGCCCGGTGTTTCGTATCGACAAGCTTCGTTATGCCGAAATCGAAGATCTGGAGGCCGCTGTGCAGGAACTGGCCGCCTGCAAACTCATAGAAACCGATCCTGTGCTGGATCTGGATACCCTGTTTGCCGTGCATACCATGCCTGAATTGCGTCGTATGTTTCATGATCTGCCCGCCGCCGGCCGCAAGTCGGATTATCAGCAATGGATAGCTCGGACCCAGGGTGAGCAGGAGCGGCCTTTTTTGCAATGGTGCGCGCGGCCAGAACTGCGGGCTCCCTTGCTGCGTTTGTCAGCGGCCGTGGTGCATTGGGCGCAGCGGCTGCAACTGTTGTTCTTTGGCAATCATTACCAGGATTGGTCCGAGTTCGTATTAAGTGATCTGGGCCTGTATCGTTACGAGGCTGTGGCGCTGGATCAAGGCAGTCGAGCGTTCCGGCACCAGGAGGACGTGCGTCTGTATGAAACCCTGTCTGAACTGCGTGATGCACCGGACGAGGCCGATCTTGAGCACTGGACAGAGCGCTTTGCCGCGGTGCAAAGGATTCAGACGGACAGTGACTGGTTGCGGCGACGCAAGGCAAAAACCGTGTTTCAGCTGGGCCAGCAAGCCGAGCGACAACACTGGTGGTCACTGGCCGGGCAGGCCTACGCGCAGACCCGCTGGCCGGGCGCGCGTTATCGTCAATTACGGGTGTTGGAGCGGCAGGAAAAGCAAGAGGATGCCTGGCCCTTGTTTTGCCAGGCCTGGGAGCAACCCGAAAGTGAGGGTGAGGCACAGAAATTACGACGTATGCTGCCGCGCCTGCGTCGTAAGTTGGCGCTAGAGGCACCTCCCAATGTCCCATCCGGCAAACCGGCGAGCCGTACACAACGCAGCGACCTGGTGCTGCCTGATGATGGCACTCGGGTCGAAGTGCAGGTTCTGTCCCATTGGAACAGCCCTCTGGCACCGGTCTTTTATGTAGAAAACACTTTGTTTCCGGCCTTACTGGGTTTGCTCGGCTGGGATGCCATTTACGCCCCTTTGCCTGGGGCTTTCTTTCATCCCTATCAGGCCTGTCCGGCCGATTGGGGGAGCCCGGATTTCGTGTCCCGCAGGCAGAACTTGTTTGATCAGTCTTTAAGCGTGCTGAACGGTACAGACTATAAAACCGTGATCTGGCAACGCTGGCAGGAAAAGCGCGGCATACAGTGTCCCTTGCTGATTTGGCCCGCCTTGGATGAATCCTTGATTGGGCAGGCTTTGCACTGCATTCCCGCCCAGCATTTGCAGCTCGTGTTCACGCGTATCTTGCAGGATTGGCGGGATAACCGTGCCGGCCTGCCGGATTTGGTGCGTTTCATGCCCGCCCAGCAAAGCTACGAGCTGATAGAAGTAAAAGGGCCCGGAGATCGTTTGCAAGATAACCAACGGCGCTGGTTAAGCTATTTCGAGCAGCACGCCATCCCCGCGCGTGTCTGCTATGTGACCCGGCCTGAGGCGTCATGAAAGCCTGGACGGTAGGCGTACGAGCCTTATGCGAATTTACCGCCCGCAGCGGGGATCTGGACTTGCGCTTTACGCCTGCGGCGACGGCACAGGAAGGCATTCTAGGCCATCAGCAGTTAACGCTGCGTCGCCCCGAGCACTATGAAGCCGAAGTACCGCTGTCATATGAGATGGAAGGGCTCTTGGTGCGTGGCCGAGCCGATGGATTTGATCCCGTCAGCAATTGCCTGGAAGAGCTGAAAACCTATCGTGGTGCTTTTGATGCCATCCCCGAGCACCATAGACGACTGCATCAGGCGCAAGCCAAGGTCTATGCTGCCATGTTGTGCCAGGAACGCGATTTGCCGGGGATGACAGTCAGCGTGGTGTATTACCACGTAGATAAGCACAAAGAGACCAGCATTTCCGAGTATCTGGAGCGCGCGGACCTGTGGGCCTTTTTTGAGCAGCAATGTCGCGCATATGTAGCGTGGGGGCAGCAGGAGCAAAAACACAGGCTGGCGCGCGATCAAGCTTGTACTGCTCTGCAATTTCCCTTTGAACAGTTTCGTGCGGGTCAGCGGCAACTGGCTGTAGCTGCGTTCCGGGCGCAGCGCGATGCACAGTGCCTGTTAGCGCAAGCCCCCACGGGTATTGGCAAAACCTTGGCAGTCGTATTCCCGGGCCTGAAAGCCATGCCCGAGGCTGGTCTGGACAAGCTGTTTTATCTGACGGCTAAAAACTCGGGCCGGCAAATGGCGCTGGACGCCTTGCAGCGCTTAAGTCCGGATGGTGGGGGCGCGTGGCGGGTGCTGGAAATGGTGGCCCGCGACAAGCAGTGTCCCCATCCGGATAAAGCCTGCCATGGCCAATCCTGTCCCTTGGCCGAAGGCTTTTACGACCGGCTTCCCGCGGCCCGTCAGCAAGCTCTGGAGCAGCCCATGCTAACTAGCCAGCGCCTGCAGCAAGTGGCTAGCGAACACCAGGTCTGCCCCTATTACTTGAGCCAGGAAATGCTGCGTTGGGCGGACGCCATTGTGGGCGACTACAACTATTTTTTCGACTCACATGCGGTGCTCTATAGCCAGACCCTGGCCCAGCAATGGCGCAGCGCGATCTTGGTGGACGAGGCGCACAATCTGGTAGAACGTGCTCGTTCCATGTATTCCGCGTCCTTCTCGCAAGTGCAGTTGCGCATGGCACGTAAAGCCGCGCCTTCGGCCTTGAAGCGTCATTTCGCTCCATTGACTCGCTTGATGGAGGACCTGATACCCGAGGAAGGCGGTGACCAATGGGGGCTGGAAAAAATCCCGGAGGACTTGCTGGAGCAGTGCGAGTATCTGGCTGCCCGTTTAGGGGCCTATGTAGCGGAGAATCCCCTGCCGCAAGACAGCCCCTTGCTGCTGTTTTATTTCGAGCTACTGTATTTTGTGGACCTGGCCGGGCAGTTCGGCTCGCATTCCTTGTTTGATATTTTGGCGCAGCGCGATGGTGTACTTCTGAACCTGCGCAATATCGTGCCTGCTCCCTTTCTGGCCGAACGCTACGGCGATGCGCACGGCGTGGTGCTGTTCTCCGGCACGTTGAATCCTTCGCAGTTTTATCGTGATGTCTTGGGGCTGCCGCCCAGTACGGCAGAGTTGAACGTAGCATCTCCTTATCGAGCCGAGCAGTTGCGGGTACGTCAATATGCCGGTTTGTCCACGCGCTATGCCGACCGGGCGCAAAGCCTGAGCGGGGTGTGCGATATTGTCGGGCAGGCCTATCAGGAGCAGCCTGGCAACTATCTCTTGTTTTTGAGCAGCTTTGATTATCTGGAGCAGGTCAGCCAGGCCTTGCAGGAGCGCTGGCCGGATATGCCGCTTTGGCATCAGCAACCGGGTATGAGCGATCAGCAAAGAACGCAGTTTCTGGACCGCTTTACGCTGGACGGCAAGGGAGTGGGTTTGGCAGTGCTGGGGGGGGCGTTTTCAGAAGGGGTAGATTTACCCGGTAAACGCTTGATCGGTGCTTTTATTGCCACTTTGGGTTTGCCGCAATTCAACCCGGCCAATGAGTCGGTGCGGCAAGTCATGGCCCGGCTCTTTGGGGAGCGGCGGGCCTATGACTATACCTATCTGTATCCGGGACTACGCAAGATTACACAGGCCGCGGGTCGTGTGATTCGCGATGAGCAGGATCAAGGCTTTGTGTATCTGCTGGACGAACGTTATGGGCAGCGGCGGGTGCAGCAGTTGTTGCCGGACTGGTGGCAAATTGAGCAGGTGCGGACTGACGCTCGTTCTGGGCAATCACCTCGGTAATGATCTGCGCAGTGGCGGCGGACAGGGTCCAGCCCAGGTGACCGTGGCCGGTGTTGTAGTACACGCCAGGACGGCTGCCCGCTTTTACGCGCGGCATCATGTCCGGCATCATGGGGCGCAAACCTGCCCACGGTACGACACGGTCGGTAGCCGCGTCGTGGAAGTTGCGGCGTGTCCAGTTGGTCAGCGGGGCGATGCGATCGGCGCGTATGTCTTTGTTGGACCCGTTGTATTCCGCGGTGCCGGCCACACGCAGGCGGTCTTTGCCCAGGCGGCTGGTCACAATCTTGGCCTCTTCGTCCAGCAAACTGACCCAGGGGGCTGCATGTTGGGCTTCGGGCGTATCCAGGTACACCGAGATGGAGTAGCCCTTGACGGGATAAATATTGATGTAGTCGCCCAGCATACGGGCCAGGTGGCGGCTGCCTACGCCAGCGCACACGACCAGGGAGTCCACGGACAGCGTATGGGTGTGGGCATCTGCACCTTCGCCAGTACGGAGCTGGATACGGTGCGGTGGGCCGCAATCAATACCCAGGACTTCGGTATCCTGCAGAAACTTCACGCCGCGCTTGGCGCACGCATCGGCCAAGCCGCGGGTGTATTTGTGAATATCGCCGGTGGCGTCCGAGGGCGTGAAGAAACCGCCGTAATAGGTGCCTTGCAGAGCAGGTTCGATCTGATGGATTTCTTCGTTGGTAACGGTACGGCGTTCCAGACCGCCTTTTTGCAGTAGCTGGCTGACTTTTTTGCCAGACTCAAAGCCGCCGGGCGTGTGGTAAATATGCAAAATGCCGCGCTGCTCCAGGTCGAAATCAATATTTTCGTCCTTGGCCCACTGATACAAGTTTTCGCGAGCGGCAATGGCCAGCTTGACGGTCTCGATCGTGTTGCGCTCGTAACCGGAAATTGCCCCCACAAATTGGCCCATCCAGCTGTATTTGTGCCAGCTTGGCTTGGGGTTGAAGAGCAGTGGAGCGTCCTTGCGCATCATCCATTTCAAGCCTTTGAAAATGGTGCTGCGGCTGTTCCAGACCTCGGCATTGCAGGCGGAAAGCTGCCCGCCATTGGCAAAAGAAGTTTCCATCGCGGGGTAGCGAAGGCGGTCAATAACGGTGACTTGATAGCCCTTCAGACTAAGGGCGTAGGCGGTGGTGATTCCGGAAATACCGGCACCAATGACGGCAATATGCGACATAACAGGCTCCTGACAGGTGAATTACCACCGAGTAGTGGCAATACCCCATCTGTCCTGTGACCTGAGAGTTTATCCAACCTGTGCATCTGGCTGGGCTCCTTCGGTGGGCGTCAAACGCCGCTCTCCAGAGTGTCGGGCTGGTACGATCCTTTTGCCTGAGAGATTCCGGGGTGGTTGCTCCGTCGGCGCCTGATTGAACAGGTCTCTTTCATACCGCCTGTAGTGACGCGACTACAGTAGCCGCGCTTACAAAAGTTTGCAATCAGGGTAAACCGGGAGCTGTGGGGGGTGGCTCCCGGTTTGGAGCGATGGATCAGGAGGGGTAAATCCACAGTTTGGAGGGCGGCAATTGCAGATGATGCACGCCACTGGGCAGTGGTTCAGGTCCGAAAGCTCGCAGTGTGCCGGCAGTCGGGTCGGCCATGCGGAAAACGTGCTCCCACTTGTCGCCCAGATACATGCTGGTGGATAGCTGCAGTGGCAGCGTATCGGGGCCGGGCTGCGCATTCAGTTGCACTTGTTCGACGCGAATCACGGCGGTGGCGTGCTGGCCGGCGCTCAGAGGAGCGGCGGCATGGCCCCATAACTCCCAACCAGGGCCGCTAAGCCGAGTTTGTTGATCGCGTTGCTCGGTAACCTTGCCTTGCAGACGATTGTTCGAGCCCATGAACTCGGCGGTGTACAGGGTCTTGGGATTGCTGTAGACCTCTTGCGGGGTACCTTGTTGCTCGATTTCGCCACCATTCAGCAACAGGATCCGGTCCGAAATCGCCATGGCCTCCGCCTGGTCATGGGTTACCATCAAAGCGGACAGGCCCATTTTCACAATCAGTTCGCGCAGGAACACGCGGGCCTCTTCACGCAGCTTAGCATCCAGGTTGGACAGTGGCTCATCCAGCAAGATGACCGGGGGGTTGTAAATCAGCGCACGGGCAATGGCCACACGCTGCTGTTGCCCTCCAGACAGTTGGCTGGGGTAGCGCTCGCCCAGGCCTTTCAACCCCAATTGATCCAAAATGGCGTCCACCTTTTGGCGGCTTTGCGCCTTGGAGGTTTTGCGCAGCGTGAGCGGATAAGCCACATTGTCCTGCACGGTCATGTGTGGCCACAAGGCATAGGACTGGAAAACCAGGCCCAGATTGCGCGCCTCGGCGGGCAGGTCGATACGGTTTTGCGAGTCGTACAGCACGTTCTCATTGATGGCGATACGCCCTTGGGAGGGCTGTTCGAGCCCGGCAACCGCACGCAGCAAGGTGGTTTTGCCACTACCCGAGGCCCCCAGCAGGGAAACCACCTCACCTTTGTTCAGGCTCATGGACACGCCTTTCAGAACCGGGTTGCGGTCGTAGGCCAGATGAATGTTGTCTACAGTCAGCTCGGTCATCGTAGTTTTACTCCGAAGCGCAATGCGATGGTCAGGCCAATGACCACCAGAACGATATTGATAAAAGACAGGGCAGCTACAATGTCGATGGCGCCGGTCGCCCACAGTGAAACCAGCATGGAGCCAATGGTTTCCGTGCCCGGTGTGAGCAGGTACACGCCGGTAGAGTATTCCCGCTCAAAAATCAGGAACATCAATAACCAGGACCCGATCAGGCCGAACTTTGCCAGTGGTAAGGTGATTTGACGTGTTACCTGACCGGGACGCGCTCCCGTGCTGCGGGCGGCTTCTTCCAGCTCCGGACCCACTTGTAAAAGGGTGGAGGAGATCAGACGCAAGCCGTAAGCCATCCAGACCACGCTGTAGGCCAGCCAGACGCTGAAGATGGTGCTGCGCAGGGCGCGCAGCGGACTGACGAGCGTGCCTTGCAACCATTCCGCCATGGGCAGGACCGACAAGTAGCCGTTTTCCAGGGACTGATCCAGCCACATGGGCACGAACAGGAACATCCACAAAAAGGCCAGACCCGCCAGTAGACCGGGGACGGCACGGGGTACCAGAACGCTGTAGTCCAGAAAGCGGGTGATGCCGTCTGGCTTGCGGTGCATGGCCAGGCCAATGAAGGTGTAGCAGATGACGGCCAAGGCGCCGCCAAATACACCAATCGCCACTGAGTTCAGAATGGCGCGCAGCAGATTGGCTTGCCCAAACACTTGCCGGAAGGCATCCAGGGAGAGCACGTCCATCAGCGAGACGCCAATCCCCCAGTTGGACACAAAGGCGCGCAAGACTACGCCCACCACCGGGACAATGACGGTGAAGAACAACCACAGACCGACCAGTGTTGCAGCTGCCCAGCGCCAGCGACCCAGCGGCAAGGCACGCGCCTGGGAGGCTTTGCCCTTGACGGTTACGAAGCGGTTGGCGGTGCGCATCAGACGGCGTTGCAGCATCACGAGCGGGATAGTCATGGCAATCAGGACGACTGCCACAGCCGCCATCAGGTGGTAGGACGGAATGCCGAGCTTGTTGGTGAGCTTGTATAGATAGGTGGCCAGTACCAGGTGGCCTTCAGGGTCGCCGAGCACCAGCACCAGACCAAATACTTCCAGCCCCAGAAAAAAGAGCAGAACGCAGGCGTACAGGATGGCGGGACGCACCATGGGCAGGCTGACCGAGCGCATGACCTGCCAGGGGCTGGCACCGGCGCTGCGGGCGGCTTCTTCCACATCCGAGCCCATGCTGCGCAAGGCCGAGGAAATGTACAGATAGGCGTGGGGAACGTGCGTCAGACCGGCAATGATGACAATGCTGGTGAAGGAGTAAATGTTCCAGGGGACAAAGCCGATCAGCTCCAGCGTCCAGGTGGAGAAGAAACCGACGGGTCCGGCGGCAACAATATAGCCAAAGCCCAGCACCATGGGCGAGACGAAAATCGGGACCAGAATGAGCGGTTCAATCCAGGCACGGCCGGGTAAATCGGTACGTACCATCAGGAAGGCCAGGATGCCGCCCAAAGGAATCGAAATACCGGCCAGGCCAAAGGCCATGATGAAACCGCTCCCCAGTGCTTTGTAAAAGTCCGGGTCGTCGAAGATGAAACGGAAAGCATCCAGCCCCAGAGACTTGTCAGTCGCAAAAAAGGGGGCCGATAGCAGGCTTTGGATGATGATCAGGCTAAGCGGCACATAAATGGCCAATGCCGTGATCAGAACAACGACATGGCGTGGCCAGGCCTGCCACCGAAGGCGTAAGGCTTGCATGATAAGGATTCCAGGCGGTAAAAGGCAGGGTGACGGCCGAGGCCGTCACCCGGTTCACAGACGAGGTGTCTTATTTATTGGCCGCAGCGCGCCATTGCTTGATGAAGTCCAGGCGTTCCTTTTGCTTCAGGAAGTCCAGCAGCGACGAATCCACCGGGATGGGGGTCAGTTCTACCCCTGCCAATTTCTTGGTCAGGCCATCCACATCGTTGTCGCCTTCCACGTCAGAGCGGATCGAGGCCAGCTCGGATTGGTTCGCCAGAACATCCTGTCCGTCCTTGGATAACATGTAGTCCAGAAAGACACGGGCGGCATGGGGGTGCTGGGCCTTGTTGCTGATGAACGCCACGCGTGACAGGACCAGGGTGTAGTCCGAGGGGTACACAATACCGATGGCTTTATCCTTGGCGGCGCGGGTCTCCGCATATGAACCCAGCAGGTTGTAGCCAATCAGGTTTTCACCCGAGCTGACGCGCTCCATCATGGTGCCCGTCGAGGACTGCAGTACCAGATTGGCTGAACCTACGCCTTTGATGAAATCCCAGTAGCTCTGGCCTTTCTTGCTGTCTTGAGCGGCCAGCATATAGCCTACTGCAGATTTTTCAATGTCGTAGGTAGTGACCTTGTTGCGAAAGCGGTCCTTGTCGCTTTCCACCAGCTTGGCCAGTTCTGCATGCGTCTTGGGTGCTTCTTCAGGCTTGATAAGACGGTTGTTGTAGATGAATACCGTCGGCTCGTAAGTGGTGCCAAACGCCTTGTTTTCCCATACGGCCCAACTGGGCAGGGCAGGGATTTCAGGGGAGTCGTAGCGGGCTGCGTAGTCGGTGGCCAGGCGCATAGCCGAGTCCATGGAGGAGCTCCACACAAGGTCGCCACTGTGGCTGCCCGAAGCCTGTTCGCTGATGTAGCGGTTGTACAGCTCGGTGCTGTTCATGTCGTGGTATTCGACTTTGATCTTGGGGTGGGCGGCCTCAAACGCGGCAATGAGCGGTGCGGCGGCTTTGGTGTCCGTGGTCGAGTAGACAATAACCTTGCCTTCTTTGTCCGCTGCTTGAGTCTGGTCGTCCTGAGCCCAGGCCGCTTGTCCGGCCAGCAGGCTGGCACTGAGTGACAGGGCGAGCAGGCTCAGGCGCTTAGGGGGGGTAAATGCTGACATTCGGGTCTCCTTGTTGTCAGAGTCCCGTCCTGTTGCGGGACTTCTTGGGTGATCGGTGTCATTGCATTGTCTGGACTCTAGCTGTCAGCATCCTGTCATTGGGGATGGGAAGGGGCTAGGGTCCTGGCGGCGTGTCGGTGACCAGACGTCGCCAGTTCTGCAGAAAACGGTGGCGGCGGGTGGGGTCCAGGCCCACTAACAAAGAGGGATTGAGAATAAGCGGTTGAATAATTCCAATTGATTGATTTTCAATGGTTTTTGTGAACCAGCTGCCCGTTTCCACGGCGTTGAGCGAGCCTAATCCGGCTGGGCCGGCGAGGGTTTGTTGGCCTTGGGGAGAGAGCAGGTAATCAATGAAAGCAGCGGCTAGATCGGGGCGGCGAGCTTGTTTATGAATCAGGGCGCTGCGGGTAAACACTGACACATAATCGCTGGGTACGATGATGGCAATGTCCGAGCCTGCTTTTTGCCGAGCCAGGGCATACGAGCCTAGTACGTTGTAGGCGACATCCAGGGTGCCATTGTCCAGATCATCCAAAATGGCACCGGTATTGGCATACAGACGGGTGCCGACACGGCCCAGGGCATTGGCCAAGCCCCAGAACGTGGAAGAGGTGCGTTCGTCGTACAGTGCAAACAGGTAGCCCACGCCACTGATCTGAATGTCATAGGTGCCCACCCGGCCCCTCAGACTGCCCTGGTTACGCTCCAGCAGCTTAAGCAGCGCTTCGCGAGAGGCCGGCAGCTCGTACGGTAAACGAGCCGGTGCGTAGGCGATGACGGCCGGCTCCAGCGTGAAGCCAAACACCTCATTGCGCCAACGTGCCCAGCCGGGCATGGTCTGGGTCAGACTGGATGTGTGCGCACGAGCATAGCCGTCGTTCGCCAGTTTGACCTGCATGTCCGCGGCCGAGCTGATCAGCAGATCCGTTTCAGGCAGGCTGCCTTGAGTGGTGTGCCGATACAGCGCGGTGGAATCCATCTCGTGATAAAGAATGCGTACGTGAGGCTGGATACGCTGAAAGTCCTGTACGAGCACTTCAAACAGTTCGGTGTCGGTAGGGCCTGCAATCACCAGCAAGGCCTGATCTTCCGGTCCAGGTGGACGGGGGGAGCGAGCCGGGTAGTCGTGACTGCGAATGCCCATATCGGGTTCCGCGGCGCTGGCGAGGGCGAAGGCTGGCTGGGGCTGGGCCAACATGCCCGTCATGATCAACGCTGCGATGAGCATGGTCAGGGGGGGCGAGGGTCGGGGACTCTGGTAAAGGGTGGGGATTTCGATGCGGACTGTCAGACCCTGCGGGGTATGGTCACGCAAGAGCAACGTGCCTTGATGCGCTTGTACCACGGTGCGCACGATAGACAGCCCTAGGCCCGAACCGGGCCGCCCCTGGCTGCTGGGACCACGCTGAAAACGCTCCAGCAAACGGGTTTTGTCATCGTCACTGATGCCTGGGCCCAGGTCGGACACATCAAACACCACCCAACCGTTCGGGCGGGTGTAGATTCGCACGGAAACAGGCTCGTCGCTGTAGAGCATGGCGTTGTCGATCACATTGCGCAGCATCTCCCGCAAGGACACATGGTCGCCCAGGATTTGTGCTCGTCGAGCCGAGGGCGTGAGGTGAATGTACAGCCGGTGGGCCCGGTCGGGATCGACCCGGCCCTGGATTTCCTGAATCAACGGGGCCACATCTAAAGGCCGCATGGTGCTGCGGTCTAGGCGGTGGCTGACGGTGGCGTCCATCAGTAACTGGTTCAACAGATGGGTGGCATGCGTAGTGTTGTTCAGAATCCGTCGCAGGCGTGGCCTTAGGGTGTCAGAGCCGGGCTCATCCATCGCGAGCTGGGTTTGCAGATGGACTGCCGCCAAGGGAGTGCGAATCTGATGGGCCGCATCGGCCACCAGATTGTTCAGAGTACCAACCGCTGTTTGCAGGCGCTGCATGAAGGCATTGAGGGTATCGACCAGACGGCGAATCTCTTTGGGTACCGGCGTGTCGATGGGCTGCAAATTGTCGTGGGAGCGTTCTCGCAGTGCTGTTTCCAATTCGGCCAAGGGGGCGAACGCACGCCGAATCCCCAGGCTGGTAATCATCAGGGCCAGCAACATCAGACCGGTCAGGGACAGAGTGCTGCGACCCAGCAACTCATCGGCCAGCGCTTGTCGGGTGCCCAGGGTTTCAGCAACGCGGATGGTGATCCAGCCACGGCCCAGTGAATGCTGGCCTGTCAGCAAGCGTCCGATCGTGGCGACACGCACGGCAGTGCCGTGATAGGAAATGGTGTCGTAGCGCGGTTCGGAACTGGTGGCCGGCGGCAGGGTGTCTCCCAAGTCTGGATAGCCGGAAATCAGGCTATTGGCCGAGCGTACGCTGTAAAAAATATGTTCCTGTTCGGACAGCATGGCCATCGCCGAATAGGGCAGCTCCAGGGAAAGTTCACCCTCGTCAATTTGAATGGCATTGGCAATAGTCAGGGCGGCGGCGTTCAGGAGCCTGTCATAGGCGGAGTCGGCGGCACGCTGGGCATATTGTCGCGATGCCAGACCCAATGCCAGTAAGGCAGCGGCCAGCAAGCATACGGCCAGCGCCAGTACACGCTGCTGGATAGACAGGGTGCGGCGCATCAGCGGGCATCACCCAAGCTTGCCATATAACCGGTGCCCCGCACCGTGTCGATGCGAATGGCACTATCGCTAAGCTTGCGCCGCAGACGAGAGACATGCAGCTCCACGGCATTGGGGCTGGAGTCTTCATCGAAGTTGAACAGCTGCATCATCAACCGTTCCTTGGTGACCACTTGTCCGGCACGACTCAGGAGCAACTCCAGCAAGCAGAATTCGCGCTGGCCAAATTCCACGGTCTGATCCCGGCTATTGATGCGTCGGGCGGCGATGTCAATGCTGACGTGTCCCAACTGCCAGATTTCCGCTTGCGTGGTGGCGGGCCGCCGCATCAGGGCACGCAGCCGTGCTTCCAGCTCGCGCAGATCGAAAGGTTTGACCAGATAATCGTCTGCTCCCAGGTCCAGCATGGACACACGATCTTCGATTTCTGAACGAGCCGTCATGACCAGCACGGGCAGGCTGGGTGTTTGCTGGCGCAGATGCCGCAAAATGCTGAAACCGTCCTGATCGGGCAGCATGATGTCCAAAAGCAGGACGTCCCAGTTATCCATTTCCAGATAGCGTAGGGCCAGCTCGCCAGTGTTGACCCACTCCACGCTATGACCGCCCGCGCTGAGCCGGCTGGCGATGGCTTCTCCCAAATCCTCATTGTCTTCGACCATGAGTAATCGCATATTGCCTCCATCCAATGGGCTCCTGTTCGTCGAGAAGCCTCTTTATTTATTTTTTTATTCTATCTCATGGAACTAAGGCTTCTAGTCCAGCCGAAAATGCGCGCCCAGACTGTGAGGGCGGGCCAGAGCCGCGTGGGCCAGCAACCAGGCGGTGTCCAGGTGCAGACTGCCAATGCGATGATCGACCGTGTCGGGCAGGCGGCGAATTTGCTCTCGCCAGTCGCTCAGGGTGTGGATGGCGTGCGCCAGACCCGCTCTATTGCGAAGCAGACCGACATGCTCTTGCATCAGGTTTTGCAAGGCAGGCAGGGTGGGGAACGGGGGTGTGGGTGGGCGATGCAGTGTTCCCTTGTCTTTGCAGGGAATGTTGTTGTTGTTGTTGTTGTTGTTGTTGTTGTTGTTGTTGTTGTTGTTGTTGTTGTTGTTGTTGTTGTCGCGTGCGGGCGCAGGGGTGTGCGGTGATCCTGCGAAGGTCGGTGCCGTTTTTGATCTTTCGTCCTCGGGAGTCAGGGCGGAACAATGAGCGGCCCGGCTCCCTTCGATGGCTTGCGCTGCTGCCCGCCCCATGACCACGCACTCCAGCAGCGAGTTGCTGGCCAAGCGGTTCGCCCCGTGCAAACCGGTGCAGGCCACTTCCCCTATCGCATACAGACCCGAAACGCTCGTGCGACCGAACAGGTCGGTTTGAATCCCTCCACAGCTGTAATGCGCTGCCGGCGCGACAGGTATCCAGTCCTGGCGTAAATCCAGGCCGCGGCGTAAACCTTCTTCCAAGGCCCGTGGGAAATGCCGCTGCAACGTATCGGCACCCAGATGGCGCACATCCAGCCAGACGTGCGCACGGTCCTCTTGTTTCATTTGTGCTGCAATGGCTCGCGACACAATATCGCGGGGGGCCAGTTCGGCGCGGGAATCATAGTCCGGCATGAAGCGACGACCATGTGCATCCAGTAAATGGCCACCTTCACCCCGCAAGGCTTCGGTAAGCAGAAACGTCGGCCCTTGTGTGTACAGGCAGGTGGGATGGAACTGCACGAACTCCAGATCGCGGATTGCTGCGCCTATGCGCCAGGCCAAAGCCACGCCTTCACCTTTGGCGGTGTCGGGATTGGTGCTGTGGGCATACAGACTGCCGAGCCCGCCCGTGGCCAGCACCACATGGTCCGCTAGAATCGTTTCATGACGATGGGTTTGTTTGTCGTAAATATCAACCCCCGCTACACGACCGTGTTCATTCCGGCGCAAGGCCAATGCCAGGCAGTTTGTGCGTTGGAGCAGTTGTGTGGCTTGTTGTAGCTGGGGGTACAAGGCCTGCATGATGGCGTACCCACTGGCATCCGCCGCGTGCACGATACGTCGCTGGCTGTGCCCCCCTTCGCGGGTCAGGTGCAGTTGCCCGTCTGGTGTTCTGTCCAAAGGCACCTGGCGCTCCAGCAGCCACTGCACCGCTTGTGGCGCGGCTTGTAAGATGTTGCGCACAGCATCCGCATCGGAATGGTGGGCACCTGCCTGCAGGGTGTCCTCGATATGCAGCTCCACACTGTCCTGGGCGCTGAGCACGGCAGCCAGCCCCCCCAGCGCCATCGTGCTTGCGCTACACGGAGCCGCGCCACTGCTCAGCAACGCTGCCTTCATGGAGGCAGGCAGAGACAGAGCCAGACTGGTGCCAGCCAGGCCCGCCCCAATAATCAATACATCCGTCTTTGTGCTAAGGCGCGGCATCAGGCGGCCCCTACGTGCAGAAACTGCTGGCTGTGTTGGGCGAGATCAGCTCCTACACGCAGTGTTCTCTGATGAGCAGCTGCAAAGTCCATCATCCTTTGCAGGGAGCGTCGTGCGCCTTGCTGTAATGCGGGCTCGATTTGTATACCCGGGCCCGGCTCGCTCAAGCGTTGTTGCAGCGCTTGCAAACTGTTCAGCGCCATCCAGGGGCAATAGGCGCAGCTTTTGCAGGTGGCGCTTTCGCCTGCTGTAGGGGCGGCCAAAAAGGTTTTGCCTGGGGCCTGTTGACGCATGGCATGCAAAATGCCCTGATCGGTCGCCACGATAAAGGTGTCGGCAGGGTGGTTGACAGCGGCGCGCAGCAGTTGTGTGGTGGAACCAACCACATCGGCCAAGGCCACCACCGCAGCTGGCGATTCTGGATGGACCAGTACCTGAGCATGCGGATGCTCATTCATCAACGCTTTTAAGCCGTCGGCCTTGAACTCGTCGTGAACCAGACAGGAACCTTGCCAGAGCAGCATGTCCGCTCCGGTCTGCTTCTGGATGTACGCACCTAAATGACGATCGGGCGCCCACACTATTTTTTTCCCTTGCGCATGCAGATGGCGCACGATGTCCAGTGCGATCGAGGACGTGACCACCCAGTCTGCCTGAGCTTTCACCGCCGCGCTGGTATTGGCATAGACAACCACCTCCCGGTCCGGGTGAGCGGCGCAAAACTGTTTGAAGTCTTGCGGGGCGCAGCCCAGATCCAGTGAGCAGGTGGCTTGATCGTGGACGGCCAGGACCCGTTTTTCCGGACTCAGGATTTTGGCGGACTCTGCCATGAAACCCACACCGGCTACCAGGACCGTGCTGGCTTTGTGCTCTTGTCCAAAGCGAGCCATTTCCAAGGAGTCGCCCACGCAGCCCCCGGTCTCCAGCGCCAGATCCTGAATATCGGGATCGGTGTAGTAATGGGCCACCAGCACCGCATCCTGGGCCTTCAGCTCCGTGGCCAAGACTTGTTTCAAAGCCGCTTTATCGTTTTGTGACTTGATCGGGGATGGGACTTCATGCCAGCCAATCTGACGGTTTAAGGCATCCTGTGAATCGGGCTGACAGACATCAATAGGGAAACGCTGAGTCATGAGTGTCCTTGATGCTCAAATTGAGCATAAATGATTTAAAAAAATGGCCGCGGTGAAACATCGAGCGAAAAGGAAAATTGTTTTTTTTGTTATGCTTTTTTTGAGCATAATTAAAAAATCAATGCTTCGCAAGCACAAGGACAGATTCAGTCAGAAAAAGGAGACCCCGCGTCATGACATTGAAGCGGGGCCAAGTCCCTTACGGCGCCGGATTGGGCGTGTGGTGATGAATGGCGTTGATTTTGCTGATCAGTTCATCATTGAGCTGAACATCCACGCTGGCAATGTTTTCGCGCAATTGCTCCAGGGTGGTTGCACCAATCAAGTTGCTACTGGTAAAGGCTTGCTGGTTTACCCATGCCAAAGCCAGCTGAGTCGGTGTCAGACCATATTCACGGGCTAGTTCGTTGTAGGCCAACGCGGCCTCACGAGCCCGCGGCGCGTCATAACGCGTGAATCGGTTGTACCGTGTCAAGCGACCCTTCTCGGGGCGTGCGCCGTGATCATATTTGCCGGTTAGCACACCCATCGCCAAAGGCGAATAGGCCAGAAGCCCAAGTCCTTCATAGCGACAAAATTCGGACAGGCCCTCTTCAAACACCCGGTTCAGCAGGTTGTAGGGATTCTGGATGGTGGCAATCAGAGGCAGGGACTGGGTGCGCGCCAATTCCAGAAAGCGGGAAACCCCCCAGGGCGTTTCATTGGAAACACCGATATGCCGCACCTTGCCTTGACGTACAAAGTCGTCCAGTACCGCCAGAGTTTCTTCAATAGGGACGGTGTCTTCCTCTTTCCAGGGGTAACTGCGCTGCCCAAACGTAACCGTGCTACGGTCTGGCCAGTGCAACTGGTACAGATCCAGGTAGTCGGTTTGCAGTCTGCGCAGACTGTCATGCAGGGCTTGTTCCAGATTGTTGCGATCCAGGCTTGTGCTGCCATTACGGATGTGTCCGGGACGCTTGGGGTCGCGCTGCGGACCGGCAATTTTGCTGGCCAACACAATATCCTTGCGACGGCCCGTTTTCGCCAGCCAGGTACCAATATATTGCTCGGTCAAACCCTGTGTGGCTGCCATAGGAGGGACAGGGTACATTTCGGCGGTATCCACCAGATTTACCCCCAGCTCCAAGGCAAGGTCCAGTTGAGCGTGCGCCTCGGCCTCGCTGTTTTGTTCCCCGTACGTCATGGTGCCCAAACCAATCAGGCTGACGTCCAGATCTGTATTGCCCAGCTTGCGGTATTCCATCTACTTCGACTCCCGAAAACGCAGGGCCGGGCGGCCCTACAAATCGTGCATGGTAGCGTATTTACCAGACGCTATGCGGCTTCATCATGCTCGGGCAAGGCGGGCGGAGCGGGTAAGGGACGTTTGGGCAGCAGGGGCAAACCGTGCTTGGCCCGCAGACGTTGGCAGTCGACGTTGGGGCTGCCATCCAGTTCCCAGATCTGATAGTCGCGACAGGGGGTAGGGCGATCCGGGTAAATGGCGCAATGAATGCCTGGCTGACCCAAGGTGCCCCGCAAGGCAATGCAACGACCCTCACCTTGCTCTGTGCCTTTCATGCACGCGCGCAGCGGCCCGACCTGGGTGGTCAACTCGACCGGAACGGTCCCGCCCGTCTCCCCACTTAACTCGCCACTATAGAAGGAAACCCGAAAGTGTGAGCAGCACACCCCACAGCTCAAACAGGGGTTTTCGTCGAAAATCTCATCATTGGGGGGCGTATAAAGCACCGTTTCCAGCGTTGTTTCTTGAACGCCAGGCAAGTCAAGCAAAGTAGTGGGGGTAGGCGGGAGAGAAGAGCAAGTCATGTGCGTGGATGTCCCGTAGTAGCCGCAAATTCGGTTCAGATCAGATCGCGTATCTGCAGGCGTAAAGCATTTATTTTATTTTTGCGCGAAGAACTTGAATAGGAAAATCGTGTATGCCCCCAGGGGCGTGATGCTGAGGCGAGACAGAATTGATGTATCCATATGTATCTTGTGATGAATTGAGCAGAAAACGCCCAAAATTTTTTGGAACGATAGGTTTTCGTTTTATTCTAAGTAAAACAATGGCTTGGAGCTTATTCTGGGGATTTTGATGCGTTCGAGCGGATAGGTGGAGAAAAAAATAAGGGATTTTTTATGGAAAAACGCAAAATAGTGTTGACAGCCTCATAGGGAAGATCTATTATTTCATTTCTTCACCGCAGGCGGTTAGCTCAGTTGGTTAGAGCGCTACGTTGACATCGTAGAGGTCGCTGGTTCGAATCCAGTACTGCCTACCAGAATATATGCACACAGCTCCAAGCTGTGCCAAGAAAAGCCCCAAAGATCAATACTTTGGGGCTTTTTTGTTGCCCAGCGTTCCAAGCTGCGCCAAGCCCCGCCAAGGTATTTTGGTGGCATGAATGGGGGCACGGACGGAACGAATGGGGGCATGGCTATTTTGGCGCTTTCTCCAACTGCGCGTCCAGGTAATCCGACCACCATTGCATCAGGTCATGGCGCTCGGCCATGTACTGAGCATGGTTGTAGGCACGGCGCACCTTGTTGCGATCACGGTGTGCCAGCTGACGCTCAATCACCTCTGAGCGAAAACCGCTTTGCTCGTTCATGATGGTGGAAGCCAAGCCACGAAAGCCATGGCCCGTCTGCAGGCCGCCAAATCCCATAATCTTTAAAGCCCGGTTCATCGTCTCGCTGCTGATAGGCGTAGAGCGAGGATTGTGCACACCCGGAAAGAGAAACGCATGCCGGCCGGATAGGCTGTACAGCGAATCAAGAATTTGTAGGCTTTGGCGGGACAGGGGCACCAGGTGATCCGCGGCGCTTTGTTTTTGAATCAGCCGGCCTTTCATGCGCTCGGCGGGGATGGTCCATAAGGCGTTGGCCATATCGAATTCTTCCCAGCGCGCCCATTGCCGCTCGCTCGTGGGTGGGGTGGGGCTGTAATTAAATGAGGGAGCAGCGGGTGGGCTTCGCAATATAGGCGCTGTTACGCTCAGCCACAGCCCGTGTGCGCATGGACTGTGCACTGCAAGCGCTGTCATGCATAACCCCGTGAGGTTTGCGCCGCGTCAGGCTCCATTGAAAGGCAAGAGGCTTAGCCTGTGCCTGTCGCTGCATCTACGCGTAGGCCGTGACCGCCATGTCCGGGGATCTAATCCTATCGTTCGCGGTACTCTCGTTGCTCATGACAAGGCAGTTTTGATATTGAAATGCTTGAGGGAGTGGGAAGGCGGTGGCTGCAGAGCCAAGATTGAACGCGGTTTGGCTATTTAGTTTGTAACAGCGCTATCTATATCTCTGAATAAGGTCCATAGTGTGTTCAGGGAGATTTTTCCCTTGAACAATTAGGACATACATTGAAAACAGAAATTGGTATCGTGAAGTGGTTCAACAACGAAAAAGGCTTCGGCTTCATCGCACCGGAAAGTGGCGGTAAAGACCTCTTCGCACACCACAGTGAAATTCAGGGTACTGGGTTTAAATCTCTCGAAGAGAATCAGCGAGTTTCTTTCGTTGCAGGCGCTGGCCAAAAAGGCCCTTGCGCTACCCAGATCCAAATCGTTTGATCCCCTGCTTGCCTTCTTAGGCAAGTGTTGAGTTGATCGGTTAAGGCCGGACCCTTTGAAACATTGGGTTCGGCCTTTTCGTATGCAAGTGCCCCTTGCCCTCATCCAGGCATGGTCCGCGACGATGCATCGGCGTCCCTGACCCTCTGTCAATGAGGGTGTTTCTGGCAGAGACGACGCTGTGAGCATGATAGGGAAGGGCATGACAAGCTGGTTCTCAACCTCCATCCATACACGCCTCTTGTTGAAATAGACGCGCTGTTGGTAGCTTCAACGCCTAGCGTTGAGAATAAGGTAACGGCGCAGTGGTTGGTGATAGAATCGCGCATTTAATAATGTCAAATAGTCAAATAATGAGAAAAATAAATGCACTAACACTAGGTGCCATCGCTTGTAGCATGTTGATCGGTAGCGCCCACGCTCAGACGAGGGTGTCGTGTGAGCAGGAAGTGAGAGAGGTCAACCAGTTTCTCTCAGAGAAAGGGATGCCGGTCATCAATGACGTGAAGGCGCTTGTCCATGTGCTTCGCCAAATAAAGCAGTACGAAAGGCTTCCTCCTCAGTACCTGACAAGTAACGAAGCAAGGAGACTGGGGTGGTCTGGGAAGGCTTCAGACAGTCTGTGGGGGCTTAGGGCAACCAATCAGAAATTGATAGGAGGGGACGCTTTCAGAGGCCCAGGCTTGCCCGCTAATGTGCAGTGGCTCAGTGCTGACCTGGATGTGTCGCGAGGCTATCGCGGTAATAAGCGCTTGATTTACAGTCCCGAAAGCCCGATAAGCTTTATCAGCGTTGATAACTATCGGAATTTTGTTGAGTTATCTCCCTGTCATTAAAGCGATTGTGTTTGTCAGGTTGCTATGAGGGGCCTTGTAGGACAAGCGTGGCGCTGATCATTATCAGCGTCGAAGCAGAGCTACCCATGGGGAGCCGCTTGGGTAGGCCAGCGCTTCGTACAAGCGCCTGATCATCAGGGAGTGGTTGGCTGGAGTTGGCTTTACATCACCACGTATTGGGATATGGCCAGGAAATGTGCTGCACTGCCCGCCAGTACAAATAAATGCCAAATGCCGTGCCAATGTCGGAAGCGCTCGTCAAACACGAAAAAAACAATGCCGGCAGTATAAATTGCCCCTCCTGCCGCCAACCAGGAAAAGCCCTGTGAGCCCAGACTGGATGCCAGGGGCTCCAGCGCCAGCAAGACAATCCAGCCCATAAGAGCATAAATGACCAGCGACAAGACGCGTGCTGGCGAACGTGGACGGATATCCTGAAGGATACCGATGAGAGCCAGACCCCAGACCACGCCGAACAGACTCCATCCCCAAGGTCCTCGCAGCGTTACCAGGCAAAAGGGGGTATAACTTCCCGCAATCAGCAAATAGATGGAAAAGTGGTCCATCTTGCGAAATACGCGTTTGGCTCGTCCCTGGAAGCAGTGGTACAGCGTGGAGATCAGGTAAAGCAGGACAAGCGTAGTGCCATAGATGGCTGTGCTGGTAATGCGCCAAGGGTCGCCCGTAAAGCTTGCCATGACCAGCAGCCAGGAGACACCGCCGATGGCCAGAACCGCGCCGATCAAATGTGACCAGGCATTGAATCGTTCACCGTAATACATGATTCCCTCTTCTCTCCGAACACAGGGCAGGCACAATGGAAGACTGTTGCCGAAAGGGAAAAGCTTAGTGCATCGCTTCGAAGCCCGTATTGGTGTTGATCAAGTCCGCGCAATACCTGGGGCATGAACCGCCGTGTTTTTTAATTTCTTGCCGTACGGCGCCGTTTTTGGCGATCGTGCTGTTTTTGTGTTGGCTCCAAGCTTATTCCCTTACGGAAATGGGGCTCGTGCGGTGTCCGCATACTCCGTCAGGTTCAAAGTGGACGCCGTGTCTCCTAGCCTAGCGCTGTGGCCTGTTTGGTTAACCCGACAAGGCGATGCTGTCAGGTAAACCCCAATGTCTGCTGAACCTGTCTGGCCCTAGGATAGCAGCAGCGCAATGTGCGTTTTTACTCTGGGAGGGTCATCATGAAATTTGTGCTTTACAAGGACAAAGGGGGTGAATGGCGCTGGCGGTTCAAGGCGGCAAACGGCAATATTATTTGCGTCAGCTCGGAAGGCTATACCAGTAAGCAGAGTGCTCAAAACAGTATTGAGTCGGTCAAGAAAGGAATACCGGATGCGCCAGTTGTGGAGGAATAGATAGGGGCCCTTGTTGCCCCTTCTTCGTTCAGTCGGGAACGTGGACGAGAGCTCAGCCCGCCTGTCCGTGTGTCTTTTTATCTTGGGCCTTGCCATTACGCCGTCGCCTGGCGGAGGCTTCCTGCAACGGCGGTGCAGACAGGTACGGTGTGTGAACAGAGTCGTCGCCGCCTGCCATTGGGCAGGCTCAGGGCTTGGACGAGAGAAACAGGACGGCGCGGTCAACACGCCGTTCTGTCATTCGTGCTCCATTTTTTGTTCTTGGGCGTTATCTTGGCTGCGTACGATGCCGCAGCGCTTGTGGGCCTGCATGACCACAGCCACGTTGCTGTTGAGCACGCCTTCTATTTCCCCCAGCCGACGCGTCACTACATCCCAAAGCTGGAGGCTGTCGCGGCACAGCACGTGCCAGAAAAGTTGGGAAGGGCCACTGGTGCCAAAGAGACAACGGGTATTGGGGTCCTGGGCCAGGTGTGCTGCCAGCGTATTGACCGCCTGAGGGCGCACTTGTATCGAAACCACAGCTTCAACCGGAAAGCCTACCAAAGCGGGCTCCACTTCGACCCGGAAAGATAGCGCTTTACGCTCTACCAGATGCTGTAAAAGCCGTTGCGCGGTCGGTTCGCTTACGCCAGCCTGCTCGGCCAAATCGGCCAGGCTGGCCCGACCATCCCTTTTTAACCCATTCGCGATTCGGTGTTCGGCTTCGGTCAGTGCCAGGGGAGCGTGCGTGGAGTGGCTGTCGGTCGTGTCCGCTGGCTTGGCCTGTATGCGCCACTGACCTGCCCGTCGAAACGAGCGTAGTACCAGGCGTGCATCGACATGCTCGACGCCGGGCATGCAGGGAAGGCTGCGGGTCACCAGTTCGGGCATGTCTGCCTCATCGGCAAGTGTCAGTTCGGCCATCAAGTCTGCGGAGCCTGCCAAGGTGACCACCAATTGGCAGTTTTCCATTTGGGCCAGTTTTTCGGCCACGAAAGGAACTTGTCCGGCATGACAGCGCATCCAGGCATGCAAGACCACCCCCTTGCCAGTGGTCAACGGGTCGGTTTCGGCAATGACGCGCAGGGCGCCTGTTTCCAAAAGGCGCTTGATCCGTCTTCCCACTGTACGTTCGGCGATGCCGGCGGCCGCGCCGAGCTCTCGCCAGGAGGCGCGTGGCTCTGCCTGCAAGGCAATCAGGCAGGCCAGATCGGTGTCATCGAGAGTGGGTAGCAAGGGTTTACCCTTGCTTGACGTGACCATATTCATCTAATTAACCTTCTTCAATTGCTAAAAAATAAACTTTTTAAACCTGTTTTGACCAAAAATAAACAAATTGAGGAATTCATGAGCACTCCCTCTCTACGTCCGAGCGCCCCGACAGGAGTGGACCCCGTTCCGGTTTCGCGCGTTCGCACCATTGTGGCAGGTAGTGTAGGCAACGCGGTTGAATGGTTCGATTGGACCATTTACGCCTCCTTCGCTATCTTTTTTTCCAGTCAGTTCTTTCCTGAAGGAAATGAAACCACGGCACTGCTGGCCAGCTTTGGTATTTTTGCAGTGGGTTTTTTCATGCGCCCCATCGGCGGCTGGCTGCTTGGTATCTTCTCCGACCGTTACGGACGCAAAGCCGCTTTAGGACTGACTATCCTGATGATGGCCGGAGGGTCGCTTATTATCGCAGTAACCCCGACCTATGCGGCAATCGGTTTGGCGGCTCCTCTTTTATTGACCCTTGCCCGTCTGTTGCAAGGTCTGT
This sequence comes from Alcaligenes sp. SJTW-7, assembly GCF_047716895.1. Taxonomy (NCBI): domain Bacteria; kingdom Pseudomonadati; phylum Pseudomonadota; class Betaproteobacteria; order Burkholderiales; family Alcaligenaceae; genus Alcaligenes; species Alcaligenes sp. SJTW-7. The sequence continues at coordinate 1,734,358 of NZ_CP136682.1, forward strand.
CTTTGGGAGGAGAGTATGCCTCGGCAACAACTTTTCTGACCGAGATGGCGCCGCCCCATCGCCGCGGTTTTTACTCCAGCTTTGTTTTCTTCAGTGCGGCGGTCGGCATCCTGGCGGCTTCGGCCGTAGGGTGGGTGCTGACGACCTGGTTGACGCGTGCGGAAATGGCCGCCTGGGGGTGGCGTATTCCGTTTCTGCTGGGGGCATTGGGCGGGGTAGTGGGTCTGTGGATTCGACGCTCGATTCCCGAGACCGAGGCTTTTTCCGAAAGCAAGAAAGCAGGGGTTGAAAAGCAGCCTTTGCGCACGTTGCTGCGTGAATACCCCAGAGAAGTGCTGCGCATTATCGGTTTTTCCGTGCTGACAACCTTTGCGTTCTATATTTTTGTCGCCTATGTGCCGACCTATGCCATCCGCCATGTGCAGGCCGATCCCAAGGTTGCATTTGCCGCCAATACTGTGGCCTTGATTGTGTTCATGGTGGTCCAGCCCTTGTTCGGTGCCTTGTCCGATCGGATCGGACGCAAACCACAATTAATCGTTTTTGCGGCCGGGTACCTGTTCTTCTTTTATCCGCTGATGAGCACGTTGGGCCCGTCTTTCGGTTCTATTTTGTTGGTGGAGCTGTTTGGTCTGGTCCTGTACGCCATGTATACCTCGATCGGCCCAGCGATTATGTCTGAGCAGTTCCCGACCAGCGTCCGGGCGGTTGGCATCGGTGCCCCCTATAACCTGATGGTGGCTTTGTTGGGAGGCACGACGCCTTATCTGTTGACCTGGTTGCAAAGCAATGGCCTGGAACGATGGTTCTTTTACTATGTGTTGGCTGGCGCGGTAATTACCTTGGTCACCTTTATACGTATGCCCGAGACAGTCGGACAAAAATTGCGCTGATCGCGCCTGTTTAGCCCGGTGTCTGGCCGGGTAGTAGACACAGCCCGCGATGCGGGCTGTGTGATTTTCAGGAAACCCCATGTTGAAACAAGATGTCGCCCTTCATTTTCGAGATGCTCTGGAGATTGGGCAGGAGATTCGGCAGGGCCGCTTAAGCGCCCGCCAGGTTGCCACGTATTTTCTGGATCGTATCGAGCGTGCAGCCGAGCTCAATGCCTTTAGTGTCATCACGGCCGAACGCGCCCTGGCCCAGGCGGACGCGGCCGATCGTTTGCTGGCGGCGGGCATTGTGCTGGGACCCTTCCATGGTGTGCCCGTGGCTGTCAAGGACAGTGTGCAATGGGAGGGTACCGAGGCGACTCTCGGTTCGCAAAGCCGGGGCGGCAAGCTTAGTACCGAGACGGCAGTTGTCCTGCGCTCCTTGATGGCGCACGGCTTGGTGGTGCTGGGCAAAACCCGGATGACCGAGTTCGCCTTTGGCTTATCCGGGCAGAATCCTAGCCAGGGCACGGCGCGCAATCCCTGGGATGCGGTCGTCGCGCGTGCTCCGGGGGGCTCCTCCAGTGGCAGTGGGGTGGCGGTAGCGGCTGGTCTGGTGCCGATGGCCATGGGGGGCGATACGGGCGGCTCAGTACGTGCTCCTGCCACACTTAATGGCCTTGTCGGTTACAAGCCTTCGACGGGCGTGATCAGTTGTGCAGGCAGCTTGCCTTTGTCTGCGACCCTGGATGTTCTGGGACCCATCGCGCGCAGTGTGGCCGATGCCCGTCAAGTGACGGCGCTGTTGGCAGGCCCGGACATTGCCGATCCTTCGACGCTGGCGTTGCCTGCCGGGTGTGTGGCGGCCTTGCGCGCACCTGTTGCGCCGATACAGGGTTCGATTGCCGTGCTGGATGAGACGGACTGGCCCGCGACGTTGGACCGTGACACACAAACGAGCTGGCATTCCACGCTGGAGCGCTTGCAGGAGGCAGGCGTATCACTGCAGACCTGGGCACCGCCGCCGGATTGTTCTTTTGCCCGACTGGCTGAAGATAATTCGATTGTGCTCGCTTACGAGGCCTATCAATATTACGGTGAGCTCGCTGCCGATCCTCGACACGACCTGTGGTCAGTGGTGCGGGAACGCATCCTGGCGGGGGGGCGGATTGATAGAGCGGCTTATGAAGCGGCTTTGCAACGACGCACAGCCGATATGCAGGCGTTTGCGCAGGCGATGCATGGCTTTGCAGCGTTACTGATGCCCGCCTGCGATCAGGTGGCTCAGCCGCTCGATCCTGAAGATGTACGGCATGCTGGTTTGGGCCGCTTGCTGCGCCCCGGCAATTTTTTGGGAGCAGCCGCTATTTCTCTGCCCACCGGGCTGGATGGGCACGGTTTACCTACGGGCATTCAATTAATGACTTCGCGGGGACGTGATGCGGGTTTGCTCGATTGTGCGCACGGGGTTGAACACGCGCTTGGCCGACTTTCCCGCCATCCGGATTTGACGGCGTGGGGGCTGTAAAAAAACTGCTTGAGCCCGCCTGCAGCTCTTTGGGTGCTCCCCGTTCCCCACTCAGGGCGCAGGCTCTGTTTTCAGTAGTGCCCTTAGCAAGGTGAGCCCACACACAGGCTCTGGAGACAGAGAGCAAAAAAAAGACCTCGGTTCGATACCAGGTCTTTTTTTGCGCTCAGCATTTAAAAATGCATAGTGCGCGCGATCAGTCCAGCATGGCCTCTGCTTCAATCTCAATCAGCCATTCGCGTCGGGCCAGGCCGTTGATCAGAATCCAGGAGGAAGGGGGGGGATTGACCGGAAAGCGTTTCAATAATGCGGCGGCAATCTCATCCTGCTCTTGGGGTGAACTGGCATCTTCCCGAATAAAAATTCGCAGCATGATTACCTGATCGATCCGGCCGCCCGCTTCGGCCAGAACCAGTTCTATATTGTCCAGAGCGGCTTCTGTCTGTTCACGCATACCACCGCTGACGGTTTGTTCCTGGGCGTTGACGCCCACTTGCCCGGACAACATGACACGGCGTTGGCCGGTGACAACCAAGCCTTGGCTGAAACCGTATTGCAGAGAATTGAATACGGTGGAGGGGTTAATAGCGCTTTTAGTCATCTTCATCAATACATAAAAAGTCAGTTGAGGCGGTGTGTTCACACGCCATCCTCCTACCTTGGGGCTGCCTGGTAGAAGACAAGGGCTGTGTGGAAAATAGATACCGGCCCGGGCAGGGATTCACCAAGAGGGCTCACAAGACTGGAGGCGTAGTGCGGAGACACCTTACATCGAGTTTCCCTTGTTCGACCGCGCAGCCGCTAGAATGAGTTCACGTCCTAGCCACGGAGGCGTTTATGACGAGTGATCAAACCCGGATTCAGGGCACGTGTTTGTGTGCTGCGGTGTCAATCAGTATTGCGCAGCCCAGCCCGACAATCAGTGCTTGCCATTGCAGTATCTGTCGAAACTGGACGGGAGGCCCGTTCTTTTCATTAGAGACGCATGAGAGCCCTGTCATTGAGGGGAAAGAGCATGTCAGGTCTTATGCTTCCTCGGAATGGGCGCGGCGTAGTTTTTGCGCTGTCTGCGGCACGCATTTATTCTATGAGCTCAAGGCAGGTGGCTTTCATGCTATTTCGGCCGGCCTGTTCAAAGAGAGCGGGCAATGGCCGTTTGAACTGCAGGTTTTTATCGATGAGAAACCAGATAATTATCAGTTTGCCAATCCAACACGGCAGATGACCGGCGAGGAGGTGGTGAAGCTGTTTTCCTGATTGTTTGCGCTGTCCTGGCAGTCGGGTCTGGAAGCCGGCTGCTCGCCCTGCCCGGGCAGCGCTGTGAAAATCGTAAGAGAAGGTCGGCGGAAATAGTCTTTGATTCGTGTTCAAGGGGAGTTCTGATGAAAAAAATTATGGTGCTATCACTATCTGTCACCTTAGCGGCCTGCGCCACCTCGCAGGCGGACCTGGCGACACAGAAAGACGTGGACTTGAACCAGTACATGGGTACCTGGTATGAGCAGGCACGGTTGCCCAACAGTTTTCAGCGTGAGTGTGTCGGGGACGTGCAGGCCAATTATGTGATGGCGGCAGACAAAACCATCACGGTCACCAATCGCTGTCAGGGTAGCGATGGTCAGGTCAAAGAAGCGGTGGGGCAGGGCAGGCTGGCCAGTAGCGTTAATCCAGCTGATCCGGCGGTGCTGGAGGTGCGCTTTGCTCCGAAATGGTTGTCCTGGCTCCCGATGGTCTGGGGAGATTATTGGATTATGAAGCTGGAAGGAGACTATCAGTATTCTCTGGTTGGAACTCCAGACCGGAAATATCTGTGGGTTTTGTCCCGAGACAAGCAGGCTGACCCCAAGACGGTGAGCCAGTTGCTGGACTATGCGGCATCACAGGGTTTTGCCGTGCAAAAGGTGATTCCGACGAATCAATAGTCGCCTTTTAAGGGGCGGGGGCGCCGCAGCAGCACAGTTTTGCCTCTCTCCTTACATGTTTTGGTTATAAGCATGGGGAGATTTGATCGTTTTGAAAGGCTGACGGCTGTGGTCGAATGGCACGACGGTATGTATCGGACGTGCCATTTTTTTTACGGAATGTTTTTATTATGAAGTCGTTTTTAAGCATTGCCGCAACCCTTACCCTGGCGTTGGTGGCTGGAGTGGCCCAGGCTGATCGTCTGGATGACATCAAGAAAACGGGTGTCTTGAAAGTCGCGTCTTTCGACAGCAATCCACCGTTTGGTTTTGTGGATCAGAAGTCCCGTCAGATCACGGGTCTGGATGTGGATTTTGCTCAGGCTCTGGCGGACAAGCTGGGCGTGAAGCTGGAAGTTTTGCCGACCAACCCAGCCAATCGTGTGCCGCTGCTGACGTCCAATAAAGTGGATCTGGTTCTGGCCAACTTTACGATTACCGAAGAGCGCGCCAAACAGGTTGATTTCAGCATTCCGTACTTTGCATCGGGTCAGCAGTTCTTAGCCAAGAAAGGCGTCTTGTCCTCGCCCGAGCAATTGAACTCGCTGCGTATTGGTGTCGACAAAGGCACAGTCAATGAGATCGTCCTGCGTGAAAAATACCCCCAGGCCAAGCTGGTTGCCTATGACGATACGCCTTTCGCCTTTACCGCCTTGCGTAACGGCAATGTGCAGGCTATCACACAGGATGGCCCCAAGCTGATCGGCCTGTTGGCCAATGTGCCGGACAAGGAAAACTATGAAATCCCGGCCTTTAGCATTTCCGAGGACTTGATCGGTATTGGTATCCCCAAAGGCGAGACAGCACTGAAGTCCTTTGTGGATGAAACCTTGCTGGAGCTGGAAGCCCAGGGCAAGGCACAAGCCATTTATGACGTTTGGTTTGGTCCTCAATCCAAAACACCGCTGGAGCGTTTGTACCGCATCGGTCAGCAACAGTAAGTCGCCACGTGTTTGCAGGCCAGCCTCGCATGTTCAGGCTGGCCTTTTCCTGTTTGTGTTTTTAACAGCGGGATCGGTTGATCCTGCTTTTTGGTGTTTGCTATGCCGTCTTCTGATTTCTGGCTGGCACCCCACTATGTGGGCTGGTTGCTGCAAGGGTTCTGGGTCACGATTCAGCTCTCTTTAATCGTTTCCTTCGCTGCAACTGTTTTGGGTTTTTTGGTGTGTATTGCCAGGCTCTCGTCATTTGCCTGGCTGGCCTGGCCGGTGCGTGCCTACCTTAGCTTGTTCCGTAATACGCCCTTGTTGGTGCAACTGTTCTTCTGGTATTTCGGTGCCTCCGCGCTGATGCCCCCGGAGCTGGTTCAATGGCTGAACACCCAGCATGTCTTGCAACTGGTTTTGTTTGATGTGCAGTGGCCCAGTTTTGAGATGTTGGCCGCCTTTGTGGGGCTGACGCTCTACACCACAGCGTTTGTTGCGGAAGAGTTTCGCTCCGGCGTGCGCGCGGTGCGCAAGGGGCAATGGGCCGCTGCGGCCTCCCTGGGCATGTCATCCATGCAGGTCTGGCGCTATGTGGTGATGCCGCAAGCCTTGCGCAATACCTTTCCTTCGCTGATCGGGCAGTACATGAATGTCATCAAGAACACCTCGCTGACCATGGCCATTGGTTTGGCAGAGCTGTCTTATGCCTCCCGTCAGGTGGAAACCGAAACCTTCAAGACCTTCCAGTCCTTTGGGATTGCCACGCTGTTGTATGTCTTGCTGGTCATGCTGGTTGAGGTGGGTGGGCAATGGTTGCAACGCCATCGTCTGCAAGTGCGAGGTGGGCTGTAATGAACTTCGATGTAATCCATGAGAACCTCCTGTACTTCCTGGTGGGGGCGTATCCGCACGGCCCTTTAGGAGGGGCAGCCCTGACGCTCTTGTTAAGCGTGCTCTCGGCAAGCCTGTCTGCCATTTTGGGTTTGGTGTTCGGAGTGGCGTTGGTGTTGACGCGTGGTGTAGCGCATACCGCTTTGCTGCTGTTTCTGGGCTTTTTTCGCGCCGTGCCCGTGATCATGCTGATTTTCTGGGTGTATTTTTTGCTGCCCATTCTGTTCAAGGTGGATGTGCCGGGTTTGTTTACCGTGGTCTGCGCCTTGTCCTTGATTGGCGGTGCGTATCTGGCGCACTCGGTGTATGCGGGCATCAGCAGCTTGCCGGCGGGGCAATGGCAAGCGGGCAAGGCCCTGGGGCTGAAAACTGCCCAAATCATGACGTCCATCATCCTGCCGCAAGCTTTGCCGGTAATGCTGCCTTCTTTTATTAATCAGTGGGTTGCCTTGATCAAAGACACGTCGCTGGCCTATGTCATTGGCGTAGCGGAATTGTCTTTCGTGGCCACTCAGGTCAGTAACCGGGTCATGGTGCACCCCACTGAAATCTTCTTGTTTGTCGGGTTGATGTACTACGTGATTTGCGCAACGCTGGAGTTGATCGCGAACCGGGTGGCCCGACGTTATGACAAACATCTGCGACTGGATGGCAAATGATCCGTATCGATAGTGTTTCCAAGTGGTATGGCACATTTCAGGTGCTCAAGGACTGTACGGCCAAGGTGGACCGGCAGGAAGTCGTGGTGGTGTGCGGGCCTTCGGGCTCTGGCAAGTCCACCTTGTTGAAAACCGTCAATGGTCTGGAACCGTTTCAGCAGGGCGCGATTGTTGTGGATGGGATTTCCGTCGGTGACCCGGCAACGAATCTGCCAGACTTGCGCAGCCGGGTCGGGATGGTGTTTCAGAACTTTGAGCTTTTTCCGCATTTGAGTGTCATGGCCAATCTGACCTTGGCGCAGCGTAAAGTGCTGGGCAGGGATCGTGATGAAGCGAACGAGCGGGCCTTGCTGTATCTGGATCGGGTGGGCCTGAAAGCGCTGGCCGATCGTTATCCGGCCAGTTTGTCGGGCGGGCAGCAACAGCGTGTCGCGATTGCGCGGGCGCTGTGCATGGACCCGGTCTGCATGCTGTTTGACGAGCCCACCTCCGCATTGGACCCGGAGATGGTCAATGAGGTGCTGGACGTGATGGTCAGCTTGGCGCAGGAGGGCATGACCATGATGTGCGTCACCCATGAGATGGGCTTTGCCCGCAAGGTAGCCGATCGGATGGTTTTCATGGATCAGGGCCAGATTCTGGAGGACGTGCCCACGGATGTGTTCTTTGGTGATTTGGCAGGTCGGCCACAGCGAGTGCAAACCTTTTTGTCCAAGGAACTGCGCTTGTAGCTGGTTGTGGTGCACGGCAGCCAGTTGCTTGATTGCCGAGCCGTGCCGAGCCCAGAGTCCGTCACCAAAAAAAAGCCCGCCTGTGGAAAAATGGGCGGGCTTTTTTACGGGCGAACAAACCAGGCTTGGTGAAACAGGGCGAATGACATGCGTGCCCGGCCTGGAGTGGATCGCGATGTACTCAGAACTACTGAGCGGCGGTGTCAAACGATTGCAGTAGGGATTCTGAGGCCAGTACGGCGCGGCGTGCCTGTTCATGCTGATCATGCAGGGCCAGATAACGTGCTTCGGCTTCGTCGCCTCGCGCTACATCCCCTTTGTAGGAATGCTCTACGTAGTTTGCGTACCAGATGGACTCGGCTACGGTCATACCGACAAACACTTCATTGTTGTCCTGATCGTTCGTCAGGGCTCGGATACCCGATAAATACGCCCGTTCACGGGGCTGAAATTCCAACATAAGACTCCTTAGATAAGCCTCCATTGTAGTAGGTAGAGGAAATCAGGCTAGATCTCGTGCAATCCGCTCGACCAAAGCAAGGAATGAGGCCCTTTGTTGAGGAAACGAGCATTGGCGATTTGTTATGACGGAGCAACGATAGACTCTTTGTTTTGTTGCCCCGCAGCCTGCCTTATAGTGACCGCTTCCTGGCCACGAACTCAGCGTTAACTTATATGGATAGACAGAAACTCGAATCACGCCTGGCTTTTCTCGAAGAGGCGGAACGGCTCAAGAGTGTATTGCGTAGTGGACATACGTCGACCGGGCGCCCTGAGAGCACGGCGGAGCACTCCTGGCGCTTGTGCTTGATGGCCATGCTGTTTCAGGATGAGCTCGGTGATCTGGATATGCTTAAAGTCTTGAAAATCTGTCTGGTCCACGATTTGGGCGAGGCCTTGCACGGCGATATTCCCGCCATTGAAAAAGATCAGCATCCTGATAAGAGCGAGCAGGAGCGTGCGGATATGGCTTATCTGACCCGCCACCTGGATGCGACGGCCCAGGCCGGCATTCTGGGCTTGTGGGAAGAGTACGAAAATGCCAGTTCAGCCGAAGCACGTATGGTGAAGGCACTGGACAAGCTGGAAACGATTTTGCAACACACACAGGGGCGCAATCCGCAGGACTTTGATTACGGCTTCAACCTGACTTACGGTGAGAAATACACGGCTATAAGGCCGTTTCTGACCCGCTTACGCCAGATTCTTGACGAGAAAACCCGTGCTCGCATGGATGAGCGGGCAGGGGATGCGGACAAGGCTGGTGCATAAACGTCAATGAGCGCTCACACAGGGCCCGAGCCTTGTAAAAAGGCACTGGACTCGTCAAGCGGGCATCGTCACTTTTTTCAAGCGATAGGCCAATGCAGGCCGGGTCAATCCCAGTCTGCGGGCAGCTTCCGATATATTTCCGTTTGTCCTTTTCAGGGTCAGTTGAATGATCTGTTCCTCCAGCTCGTCCAGATTGAAGGGCGTTTCCAGCAAACTCTCCAGATACTGCGTCTGATTCGCGCTCAGACAGGATTCCTTGGCCATAAAGCCTTGCGTATTCAAACTGCTCAGATACTGCAAGGCACTTTTTTGCTGGGGGAACAGGTGGTGGGTTTCGATTTCGTGGTTGTGCTCGGTCAGGATGACACCACGCTCGATCATGTTTTCGAATTCGCGGATATTGCCCGGCCAGTCGTACTGCATCAGCAGTTCCCGGCTGCGGTCGCTCACTCCCAGCACGTGCTTTTTGTACATGCTGGAGTATTTGTTCAGGAAATATTCGGTCAGCAGCGGGATGTCTTCTTTGCGCTCACGCAGCGGCGGAATGTGGATGGGAAAGACATTCAGGCGGTAGTACAAGTCGGCGCGAAAACTGCCTTTTTGAACCGCCTCGGCCAAATCCTCGTTGGTTGCTGCCACTACACGCACGTCGATGTGACGGGTATTTTCATCCCCGACGCGCTCTAGCTCCTGTTCCTGCAGGACCCGGAGCAGGGCAGCTTGAGACCTTGGTGACAGTTCCACAATCTCGTCCAGAAACAGGGTGCCGCCTTGAGCGCGTTCGAAGCGGCCTGGGCGGGACTTGTGGGCGCCCGTGTAGGCCCCTTTTTCCACACCAAACAGCTCTGACTCAATCAGTTCTGGCGGGATGGAGGCACAGTTCACGGCGATGAAGGGCTGATCAGCCCGGTCGCTGGCCGCGTGCAGGCCGCGTGCGAAGGCTTCTTTCCCCACGCCGGTTTCTCCCAGCAGCAGCACGGAGACTTTGCTTTGCGCCGCTTTCTCCAGCAAATGGCAGGCGGCCTGGTAAGCCGCCGACTGGCCGATGGAGTTGGGCAAGTTGAAGTGGGCACTGGAGCGTTTGAACTCCTGCTCACGTAACTTCACCAGCTCGCATCGCAAGGCAAACAATTCGTCCTGAACCGGGTCGGGCAGCATGAAGCGGTCAATTTCGGGGTCGTCATGCTCCCATTCTTCGGCGGGTTTGCCTACGATTTTGCAGTGACTGTGGCCCATGGCCGCGCATTGGGTTTCTTTGTAGATGATGCTTTTGCCCATATAAAAGCTGGTGTAGCCGCTCGCATAGCCGAGCAGGCTCCAACAGACGGGCTCGCTGGACTGGCCGTGCTCTTTCTGGTGATTGCTGACTTCATAGGAGTCAAACCAGTCAAATTCGCCGTAATACTGGCCAGCATCGCGGTCAAAGGTCAGGGCGGTAGGTACCACTTTGACCATGCCGCGAATGGTGTGCATTTGCGGCCCCGCCAGAAAGGTCTCTTTCAGCGACAGGTCCGGGCGCACTTTCTGGGACACCTCAGCATCTTTCATGCCCGCGTGGTAGCCAAAGCGCATCAGAAAGTATTTGGCGCGCTCGCTGCCTAAAGAGGCAATCAGCTCTTTGCGCAACTGACCAAAACCGCTGGCGTGCAGCAAGAGCATGCGTTGCTCGCTAAACCAGATTTTTCCCTCACGAGCGTCAAAGCGAATGGCGTCGATCAGGTCCTGACTCAATGGCAGGGTGAGTTCAGTAGCCCCCATGGCAGTCTCCATCTTGTGTTTTTTTATTGTGTTTTTGGGTTTTCTAAAACCAGTATGCCGCCTGTCTTTCTAGTGACTCAAGGAAAACCGAATAGTGTCCAGAGTACGGATAAAACCGTTTTTTCTAAGGTTTTACCCTAACTCAGCATTTGGTGAAAACGGCGCTAAGAACTTGATCAAATGATCAATTTTCCTGCTGCGGACCCGTCTCAGGCCGCATTCCTTCTCGGCTGGTTCTCCTCTATCTCTTTAATCCTAAAGGGTTAAATCCTTCAAATTTGAAGTTGGCACGGCGTTTGCTATGAACAGGCTGTGGACACTCATGCAACCGTTTGATCAGGAGGAGAACCGATGGCAGACACGAGCTTGCCCACCTTGACGAAGTATGTACGCGTACGCAGTCCCGCCAATGCCCGTTTTGTGGAGTTTGATTTTGCGATTGGCCAGCCGGACCTGTTTGTGGAGCTGGTCATGCCCCCGGCGGCATTTGAGCATTTTTGCCTGCAAAACAATGTCCAGCCCATGAGCGATGAGCAAATGCGGGTCAATGACGAGAACGAGGAAAAATGGCGTTTTGGTTATGACACTTTGGTCGGTAACAGTCGTCAGGCTGAAGCCCAGTAGGTTTTATTCAGGAGAACAAGAGGATGACATTAGAAATTAAAACGGCCAGTTTGCAGCCGGTGCGGCAAACCTTCGCCAACGTGGCCCGCCGCTTTGGCGAAAAACCGGCCACGCGCTACCAGGAAGCCACCTACGACGCCCAGGCGACGGCCAACTTCCATTACCGGCCTCTGTGGATGCCGGACAAGACCCTGAACGACCCCACACACACCGCCATTCAAATGAAGGACTGGTATGTGTTCCGTGACCCGCGTCAGTTCTATTACGGGGCGTATGTTCAGAACCGTGCCCGCATGCAGGAGTCGGCGGAAACCAATTACGGTTTTTTTGAAAAGCGCGAGCTGGCTCAGTATCTGAGCGAGGACGTCAAAGCCAAGGTCACCCGCTTGCTGCTGCCTGTGCGTCACATTGAGCAAACTGCCAACCTGAACTTCATGTCGGGCTCGGCCTACGGGTATGGCACCACCATTACCCAAGCCTGTCTCTATGCCGGGATGGATTCGCTGGGTATGGCGCAATACGTCTCCCGTATGGGGCTGCTGATCGATGGCAATAGTGCCGATTCCCTGAGCCAAGCCAAAGAGGCCTGGATGCAGGATGCGGCCTGGCAAGGTCTGCGCGCCTTGTGCGAGAAAACGTTGGTCCAGAAAGACTGGTTTGAACTGCTGCTGGTGCAGTCTCTGCTGGTCAATAGCGTGGTGCATCAGGGGGTGTATCAAGCTCTGGTGGCGGATCTGGCCAAGGAAGGCGGCCGCGATCTGGATATGCTGCTGGAGTTCATGTTGGAGTGCCATAAAGACCTGGCCAATTGGAGCGATAGCGTCTTCAAGATTGCCGTTGCCGAAAGCGAGGAAAACAAGCGGCAACTCCAAACCTGGCTCAATCAGTGGCTGCCTCAAGTACGCGCCGCCTTCATGCCATACCTTAAGGCGGCCTTTGCCGAGCAGGCTGATCAGGTCTGGGAACAGGCGCAGGAAACCATTGCCAAACGCGTCACGAAAGCAGGCCTGAGCCTGGGTGGAGAAGCCTGATGACATCCAAGGTTTATATCGGTCTGCAAGACAACGACATGTCGCGCTACATCGTCGAGGCCATCGAGGAAGACAACCCGGACGCGACGGTGATTTATCAGCCAGCCATGATCCGTATTGAGTGTGTGGGTCAGTTGACCGTCAAGCGCGAGACCGTGGAAGAAAAGTATGGGCAGCAATGGGACATGCAGGAGCTGCATCTGAATCTGATCACCTTGGGTGGCAACGTGGATGAAGATGAAGACCGCTTGTTTTTGCACTGGAACAGCTAAATCGGAAAAGGGGGCAATATGGCCACGAAAAAACTAAATATCAAAGACAAATATCGCTATCTGACTCGTGATCTGGACTGGGAATTCAGCTACCAGGATCGCAAGGACGCCTTCCCCTATGAGGAGTTCGAAGGCATCAAGATTACGGATTGGTCCAAATGGGAAGATCCGTTCCGTCTGACCATGGACGCGTATTGGAAGTACCAGGCCGAAAAAGAAAAGAAGCTGTATGCCATTTTTGATGCTTTTGCGCAGAACAATGGCCAGATGAATATTTCCGATCCGCGTTACCTGAACGCGATCAAGGTGTTCCTGACGGCAGTGACCCCGCTGGAATACCAGGCTTACCAGGGCTATTCCCATGTGGGCCGTCAGTTCAGCGGCATCGGCGCCCGTATTGCGTGCCAGATGCAGTCGATTGATGAACTGCGTCACGTCCAGACGCAGGTCCACGCCATGAGCCATTACAACAAGTTTTTCAATGGCTTTCAGGACTGGAGCCATATGCATGACCGGGTCTGGTACCTGTCCGTGCCCAAGTCCTTCTTTGAAGATGCCCGCTCGGCCGGACCCTTCGAGTTTTTGCTGGCGATCAGCTTCTCCTTTGAGTACGTGCTGACCAACCTGCTGTTTGTGCCTTTTATGTCGGGCGCAGCCTATAACGGCGATATGGCGACGGTGACCTTCGGTTTCAGCTCGCAGTCTGACGAAGCTCGACACATGACGCTGGGGCTGGAAGTGATCAAGTTCTTGCTGGAACAGCACGAGGACAACGTGCCTATCGTTCAGCAGTGGATTGATAAATGGTTCTGGCGTGGCACCCGCCTGCTCTCCGTGGTGGCCATGATGATGGACTACATGTTGCCCAACAAGGTCATGTCCTGGAAAGAAGCGTGGGAAGTGTATTTTGAACAGGCCGGCGGTGCTCTGTTCAAGGACCTGGCCCGTTACGGCATTCGCATGCCCAAGTACAGCGACGTGATCGAGAAAGAAAAAGAGCACATTTCGCATCAGGCCTGGTGGATTTTTTACAACTTCGGTCACGCGGCCGGTTTTCACACCTGGATTCCCAGCGACGAGGAGCTGGATTGGTTAAGTGCCAAGTATCCCGACACCTTCGACAAGTATTACCGCCCGCGTTGGGAGATGGCCAAGAAGATGGAAGCAGAAGGCAAGCGTTTTTACTCCAGCGGTCTGCCACAGCTGTGCCAGGTGTGTCAGGTGCCCATGACCTTTACCGACATGGAAAAACCGGACGAGATTACCTATCGACAAAGCCTTTATCAGGGTGAGCGTTACCACACTTGCTCGGACGGTTGCCGCGATATTTTCGAGCACGAGCCTGAAAAGTACATCCAGGCCTGGCTGCCGGTGAACCAGATCCTGCAAGGCGGCTGCGGTGGCCCCGAGCTCGAGAAGATCCTGAGCGATTACTACCGGCTGAACGTGGGTGTCGACAATATGGACTTCAAGGGCTCGGTGGATGAAACGCGCTGGAATGAATGGAAAGGAGTGACGGCCTAGTCACGCGAGAAAAAAGGCAGCGCTCCCGGTGGGTGCTGCCACTACCTATAAAAATTGGAGATCAATATGGCAGTTACTGCGATTACCCCGGATTATCAAGGCTACGCGCGCGACCAGCGCTCCCACTATGGCGACAGCATGTTGCTGTACATCGGCTGGGATGAGCATCTGTTGTTCTGCTCGGCCAAGGCCTTTCTGGTTCAAGCTGACATGACCGTGTCGCAACTGATCCAGCAACTGATGCCCGCTGGCTTTGCCCAGCACCCTGACTTCGAGCAGATCGAATGGAGCAAGGTGCAATGGAATCTGAATGGTCAGGCGGTGGACCTCAAGCCTGATGGCACTCTGGGTGAACAAGGCTTCGATCACAAATCCTTGTTGCGTTTCAAAACCCCGGGCCTGAATGGCTACAAGGGCACGGGCGTATAAGAGGCGGAGGCAGCAATGACGTATCAGGTAACCGTAGAACCCACAGGTGATGTGGTCGAGGTGGAAGACGGACAAACCTTGTTGGACGCTGCGTTGCGACAAGGGGTTTGGTTGCCTTTTGCCTGTGGACATGGCACATGTGGCACCTGCAAGGTGCAGGTTCTGGAAGGCTATGCGGACGCAGGGGATGCGTCCAGTTTTGCCCTGATGGATTCGGAGCGCGATGAAGGCAAGTTGCTGGCCTGTTGCTGTCTGCCCGAATCCGATATGGTCATCGAGGCCGATATTGATGTAGACCCGGATTTTCAGGGGCTGCCCGTGGAGGACTATCAGGGCAAGGTCGTCCTGATTGAAGACTTGTCGCCCACCATCAAGCATATCCGTCTGGAATTGGATCGCCCGATGGCGTTCCAGGCCGGGCAGTACATCAACCTGCATGTGCCGTCCATCGACAGCACCCGTGCTTTCTCGATTGCGAATCCGCCGTCCATGAGCGGTATTGTTGATTTGCATGTGCGCAAGGTGGAAGGGGGAGCAGGCACCACCTGGCTGCACGAGGAGCTGCAAGTGGGACAGAGCCTGGATGTGTCTGGCCCCTACGGGCAGTTCTTTGTGCGCAAGTCCGATCCGCAAGGCGCGATCTTCATTGCCGGAGGCTCGGGGCTGTCCAGTCCCGAGTCCATGATTATGGACTTGCTGGAGCAGGGCGATACCCGCCCGATTTACCTGTTCCAGGGAGCGCGCAATAAAGCCGAGCTGTATCACGCCGATCACTTCTATCAGCTAGCTGAAAAGCATGACAATTTTCACTACATTCCGGCCTTGAATGCCCCCTTGCCGGAAGATGCCTGGGAAGGGTTTGTAGGCTTTGTACACGAGGCAGTGGGGCAGTTCTTTGAGCAACGCTGTTCAGGCAACAAAGCCTATTTGTGTGGCCCGCCACCCATGATCGAAGCGGCGATCTCCACCTTGATGCAAAGCCGCCTTTTTGAGCGTGACATTCACATGGAGCAGTTTCTGACAGCGGCAGATGGGGCGAGCGGCAAGGTGCGCTCGGCCTTGTTCAAGCGTATTTAAGGGCGGGGGATTTCCATCAGTCGGGCCCTTTGGCAATGAAAGGACCCGACTGGTGCGCCATGATCGCATTTTCAATAGTTTGTTGAAATATGGCGAGCAGCCCCTCTTCGAGCCCTAGTGTGTGCATGGGATTGCCTCCCTGTACCCAACCCCGCTGCAGGCCTTCCACGCCTTCGGCTCTGGCGAAATCCTTTCCATCGAATACGACATCACTCGTATAACTGAAGCATTTTTCCAATGCCTTGATACCCGCTTCTCCATGAAATTGGGTTAGTCGATACAGCATTTCATGTGTCCAGATTGTTCGATTCGGTGCCTCAGGACAGAACAGATTAATGGCCACGTAATCTGGGCGCATAATAAAAAAGCGTGCGAGAAAAGAGAGTAGTAAAGCGATGCAAAATCCAGAATACGTCGCTGGTCCGCCTGCACAGGCACTGTTTTCTGAAAGTTGCTTCGCGCCGTATTATCTGTCCCTTTATACCGGGCTATCGCTGTTCGCCGAGTCCTAGTATGAAGCCAAGCTTTTTGGGGGAGTCAGTTCAAGGGGTTTAAGTGGCCGGAACCACGGTTCCCTGTGCCAGCGCGCATAGTTTTTGGGACTCGCCATCAATGGCGTAAACCTCGCATTGGCAAACGGCCAAGCGCTTTCCTGTGCTACGTGCTTGCGCCTGGGCGACCAAACGAGTGCCAATCGCTGGCCGGATGTAATTGATTTTAAATTCTACGGTTAACGCGTTTCCGCCCAGTGCAAGCCCCCCAGCAAAAGTGATGGCATTGTCCGCCAGGTAACTGATCGCGCCACCATGAACAAATCCATGTTGCTGTTTGTGATGATCCTGAACAGCGAGTGCCAGTTCGGCGCTGTCGTGAGAGCATGTCACCAGCTCCGCGCCGATGAATTGGCTAAAGGGTTGTGATTGAAATATTTTTAACGCAAATGCTTTTATATCGTCCATTGATAAGCACCTTTGCCGAAAATACGGCGTTAGGTTTTTCGCAGTATTTTTGAGAGAAGTTTTTATTTATTATGTTAGCAAGATAATAAACCGGGATATTCAGTCGAAAACCGTAATTTTTTTTCTTGAAACTGTATTACGGTTTTATGCCAATTTTTCAAAATTCATTTATCTTTCATTTTGAACGACGCCCTATATTATTTAAACTAAATAATATAGGGCGATAATATGGCATCTATTGGAAATCGTCGCGCTATTCAGGCAGGACCGTTGCTTAAAGCACTGTGCCCTGGAATGAGCCAGGGCGGTTTTTCTGCATACATCTCTTCGATAAACGCATGCATCTGGGCGATATACCAGGAGTTGTCGTTTTTTCTGTGGCTGAAAATAATGGGCGAGGTCACTTTCTCGTCGTCAATCAGCCGGTAAACCAGATCGCTGCGTATCTGAGCGGCCGAGGGAATCAGACACAAACCCACGCCCCCGGCAACCAGTCCCATTGCGGTTTGCAGCTCCTTCACCTCATGTACTTCAGTGGGGAAAATAGCATTGTCATGCAGGATATTGAGCACATGATCGGCAAAGCTGGGGCGCGGCGATTTGGGATAAACGATGAAGGCGTGATCGGCAATGACCTGTAAAGACACGGGGCCCCGATCCCTGGCCAGTTCAATGGTGGGCGGGATGGCCAGAACCAGACGTTCTTCACGCAAAACGGTACGACATACGGCGCTGTCGTGAATGCGCACGCGGCCAAAAGCCACATCAATGCGCCCGGCACGCAAGGCGGCTATCTGCTGGCTGGAGGTGAGCTCCAGAAAGTGAAAACGAATGTCGGGGTAGGCGTGACGGAACTTCTGGATCAGGATAGGCAAGCCGCCGTACAAGGTGGAGGCCACAAAGCCAATCGACAGTTGCGGGCGTTGGTTCAGCCCGACTTCGGTGGTTGCGGTCTTCATGGCTTCCACCCGATTGAGCAGTTGGAGCGACTGCTCGTAGAAGATTCGGCCGGCCTCGGTCAGTTGTAAGGGTCGGCTTTCTCGTGAGAGCAGCAGGACATTAAGCTCCTGTTCCAGTAACTGGATCTGCCGGCTCAGTGCGGGCTGAGCGATGTGCAGTTGTTCGGCAGCGCGTGTGAAATTGCGTGCTTTGGCGACCGCAACAAAGTAGCGGATTTGTTTCAAGTCCATATGCTTTGCCTGTGGCCCAGATCCAAAAAACCCGATTCAATATATCACCTATCTCGACCATCCAAGCTTCAAGCTTATGCTCCTATACGTCTAGGGTTAACGATAGGTTTTGGTGTTAGTGATATATAAGCAATTGATTTTAATAATAAAAAAACAAACTATAGAATTTTGGTATAGAGCGGAAACGATATGGTATTGGAAGCCTGAGTCCACCCGGACTGTAATGAAAGTCATGCAGAACAGCCCTTGGTGTCAATTTAGCGGGCTGAGCATCAGCCGCCCGACAGCGTTCCAGTCGGGTGTGAAACAGGCTCGGTGCAGACTCACTTGCACGCTGTCATGAGCCTGCCGGATTTCGATCCGGCGCGATTTCTCTTTTTATCACGCGTGCTTGCTATGTCTCTCGGGGCATGGGCAGGGACGGCTGCAACTCTCATAAAGGCCACATCATGTCAGTCCTTATGGATAAAACCAAAGATATCAGACACTTGCTGGATACTGCCCTGGAAGAAAACAAAGAATCCGGCGTGTACCGCTGTCGTCGTGACATCTTCACGAACCCTGATTTGTTCGAGCTGGAGATGAAACATATTTTTGAAGGTAATTGGGTCTATCTGGCCCATGAAAGTCAGCTGCCCGAGGTCAATGACTACTTCACGACTTATATCGGACGCCAACCTGTGTTTCTGACACGCGGCAAAGATGGCGGACTGAATGCGTTCATCAATGCCTGCGCGCATCGTGGGGCCATGCTGTGCCGTCGCAAGCACGGCAACAAGGGCAGTTTTACCTGTCCTTTTCATGGCTGGACTTTCAATAACAGCGGCAAGCTGCTCAAGGTGAAAGATGAGAAAAGCACCCAGTATCCCGAGCAGTTCAATAGCAATGGCTCCCATGACCTGACGCGGGTGGCGCGTTTTGAGAACTATCGCGGTTTTCTGTTCGGCAGCCTGAATCCGGATGTGGTGTCCCTGGATGACTATCTGGGTGAAACCAAAGTCATTATCGACCAGATCGTGGACCAGGCCCCGGAGGGGCTGGAAGTGCTGCGCGGCAACTCTTCCTACATGTACGACGGCAACTGGAAGCTGCAGATGGAAAACGGCGCTGACGGCTATCACGTGAGCAGCGTGCACTGGAACTACGCAGCCACGATGGGTCGTCGCAAAGAGGGTGGGACGCAAGCGGTGGATGCGAATGGCTGGAGCAAAAGCCTGGGCGGTGTGTATGGCTTTGATTACGGCCATATTCTGCTGTGGACCAAGACCATGAATCCAACCGTGCGTCCGGTCTATGAGCATCGCGAGGAACTGAAACAGCGTTTGGGCGAGAAACGAGCCGAACTCATCGTCAACCAGACACGTAATCTGTGTTTATACCCGAACGTATACCTGATGGACCAGTTCTCCACTCAGATTCGGGTAACGCGCCCGATCAGCGTGGACAAGACAGAGGTCACGATCTATTGCTTTGCTCCCAAAGGCGAGAGTGCCGAGCAGCGTGCGATCCGTATCCGTCAATACGAGGACTTTTTTAACGTGTCGGGCATGGGAACGGCGGACGATCTGGAAGAGTTCCGCGCCTGTCAGGAGGGCTATGCCGGTTTGGCAGCCCCCTGGAATGATTTGAGCCGAGGCGCTCCCTTGTGGGTGGAAGGGCCGGATGATAATGCCACCGCCATGGGCATGAAGCCTTTGATCAGCGGCGGGCGTAGTGAGGATGAAGGCTTATTTGTCTGCCAGCACGAGTACTGGGCCAAGACCATGAGCCAGGCGTTGCAAGCAGAAAACGGGGAGGTCTAAGCCATGAACGCAAGCTATCACTCTATTTGCACTTTCCTGTATCGCGAAGCCCGCTTGCTGGATGATCGCCAGTGGGATGAATGGCTGGAATGCTATAGCCCCAACGCCCAGTACTGGATGCCTTGCTGGGATGATGATGATCAATTGATCGAAGACCCGCATAGCGAGATTTCCTTGATCTTTTATCCCAACCGCAACGGTCTGGAAGATCGGGTGTTCCGCATCAAGACCGAGCGTTCTGGCGCCTCCACGCCCGAGCCACGTACTGCTCACATGCTGAGCAATATTGAGATTCTGGCCGAGCGCGACGGGCAGGTGGACGTTCGCTATAACTTTTTAACGCTGAACCATCGCTATCGCGTGACAGATCAGTTCTTTGGCACGATTTACCTGACCTTGTCGCCTCAGGAGCAGGGCTGGGTGATCGAGCAAAAGAAGGTAGTGCTCAAGAATGACTACATCCGTCAAGTGATTGATGTGTATCACATTTAAAGCGGGGAACGTCGTGAATAGCTATCGTATTGCGCTGAATTTTGAGGACGGCGTCACCCGTTTTGTGGACTGTGGTGAACACGAAAAAGTACTGGATGCCGCGTATCGCCATCAGATCAATCTGCCTATGGATTGTTCGGACGGAGTGTGTGGCACTTGTAAATGTCAGGCCGAAAGTGGTCAGTATGATCAGGGCGACGACTATATCGAAGATGCCCTGACGCAGGAAGAAGCGGACAAAGGTTTGGTGCTGACTTGCCAGATGATTCCCAAATCAGACTGCGTGATTACCGTGCCGATTTCATCGGGTGTGTGCAAGACCGCCGTGGCCAAGTGGCAGGGGCAGGTATCGGAATGCCGTCAGTATGAGGACGCGGCTTACGAGCTGAAGATTGATGCGGCCGACAAAGCCTTGCCTTTCCTGCCTGGGCAGTACGTGAATATCACGGTGCCCGGCGGGCAGGCGCATCGCTCCTATTCCTTCAGCTCTGCGCCGGGCGAGTCGCGTTTGAGCTTCTTGATCAAGCAGGTTCCGGGTGGCCTGATGAGTTCCTGGCTGGCTGCACAGCCGCTAGGACAGCAGGTAGAAATGACTGGTCCTTTAGGCAGTTTTTATCTGCGGCAGGTAACTCGTCCTTTGCTGTTTCTGGCCGGCGGAACGGGCCTGGCGCCGTTTTTATCCATGCTTGAAGCATTGGTCCGGCAAGGCTGTACGCAGCCTGTGCATCTGGTCTATGGCGTCACCCGTGATCAGGATCTGGTGATGCTGGCAGAGCTGGAGTCCTATACCCAGCGATTGCCGGGATTCAGTTACACCACCTGCGTGGTGGACCCGAAATCCCGCCACGAGCGCAAAGGCTACGTTACCCAGCATTTGGATTTGGCGCATTGGCATGAGGGGCAGGTGGATGTTTACCTGTGCGGGCCGCCGCCCATGGTGGACGCAGTCAGCCAGTTCATTGATGCGCAAGCCCATGCTCCCGCGAATTTTTACTACGAAAAATTCATTACCAGCCAAGCAATGTAGGCAGGCAGCGCCTCCTTTGCGGGGCGTCCTGTGCTGCTTGACCCTTACAAGGAAAAATCATGACTGCGCCTGCGCGTTTTTATCAAAAAGTGGCCATTGTGACGGGTGCGGCCCAAGGTATTGGCCGTCGCGTTGCCGAGCGCCTGCAGGCCGAAGGGGCCTGGGTGCTGGCAGTCGATCGTTCGGAGCTGGTGCGGGAACTGGCCTGCGAGTCGGTCTTGACGCTGGAAGCGGATCTGGAAAGCGTTGAAGGTGCTCAGGCCGCGGCCCGGGCGGCGCTGGATAAGTGGGGGCGTATTGATATTTTGATCAATAACGTCGGAGGAACGATCTGGACGCGTCCTTATGAGCATTACACACCCGGGCAGATTGAAGCCGAGATCCGTCGCTCCCTGTTTCCAACGCTGTGGTCCTGTCATGCCGTTTTACCCAGCATGCAAGCGCAGGGTAGCGGGGCCATTGTGAATGTGTCCTCGATTGCCACCCGCAGCATCAACCGCGTGCCTTATGCCGCAGCCAAAGGCGGGGTCAATGCCTTGACCGCCTCATTGGCTTTTGAGAATGCCCAGCGCGGCATTCGGGTCAATGCCGTCTCGCCCGGTGGGACCGAGGCACCGCCACGGCGCATTCCCCGCAATACCCAGAATCACGAAGATCCTCAAGAAGCGATCTGGTATCAGCAGATTGTGGATCAGACCGTAGCGAGCAGTTTGATGAAGCGTCACGGCAGCCTGGATGAGCAGGCTGCCAGCATTTTGTTTTTGGCCTCGGACGAGGCTTCGTACATTACCGGCACTGTCTTGCCAGTAGGAGGTGGCGACCAGGGCTGATCAAGCGATGCGTGCGGCTTGTAGAGCGAATGGCATCAAGACAGAAACTCCATATTGGGGGAGACAAATCATGAAAATAATAAAAGTGAATGAAGTCATTGAGCAGGCTCGTTTTGGATCTTATCACTGGCTGGTGATGAGCCTGTGTGCGTTGCTGCTGGTGTTTGATGGCTATGACCTGTTCATTTATGGCGTGGTCTTGCCGGTGCTGATGGACGAGTGGAATCTGACTCCGGTACAGGCTGGTGCCTTGGGCAGCTACGCCTTGTTTGGCATGATGTTCGGCGCGTTTGTGTTCGGGCCCCTGGCTGATCGGATTGGCCGCAAAAAGGGGGTCACCCTTTGCTTTACCTTATTCAGTCTGGCCACATTTTTCAATGGTTTTGCATCCTCACCGACCGAGTTTGGTGTGTATCGCTTTCTGGCTGGCTTGGGCTGCGGGGGCTTGATGCCCAATGCCGTGGCCTTGATGAATGAGTATTCGCCCAAGCGGTCGCGCAGCACCTTGGTGGCGATCATGTTCAGTGGCTATTCATTGGGTGGCCTTTTGTCGGCGGCGATCGGCATCTATATGCTGCCGCGCTTTGGCTGGCAGTCCATGTTTTTCTGTGCGGCCATACCGTTTTTGCTGCTGCCTTTGATTGTCTGGAAACTGCCCGAGTCGCTGGCGTTTCTGATGCGCCAGGGGCAAGAAGACAAGGCACGGGCGATTGTGCAGAAACTGGCGCCGGAAATGGAGGTGTCAAAGCAGACAGTGTTGACCTTGAATGAGCCGAAAAAAGCGGGCGTGCCCATGCTGGATCTGCTCAAAGATGGGCGTTTGCTGGGCACCTTGATGATCTGGCTAGCGTTTTTCTGCTGTTTGCTGATGGTTTATGCACTGGGTTCCTGGTTGCCTAAACTGATGGCCAATGCCGGTTACAGCCTGGGCTCCAGCCTGTCTTTCTTGGTGGCGCTGAATCTGGGGGGGATGTTCGGTGCCATTTTGGGCGGCTGGCTGGGAGATCGGTTCAGCTTGCCCAAGGTGGTGGCATGGTTCTTTCTGGTGTCAGCGGTCTCTATTACGCTGCTGGGTTTCAAAAGCCCGACTTTGCTCCTGTATTTGCTGATCGTGATCGCCGGGGCGACGACGATAGGCACGCAAATTCTGCTGTATGCGAATGCGGCGCAATTCTACCCGCTGTCCATGCGTTCCACGGGTCTGGGCTGGGCGTCGGGAGTGGGGCGTCTGGGTGCGATTGCAGGACCTTTTCTGGGGGGGACTCTGATGGCAGCCAACTTGCCCTTGCAAATGAATTTTATGGCTTTTGCGGTACCGGGCGTTCTTGCCATGCTGGCCTTTCTCGTGTTTTTGGCCTCGTTGCGCAGTAGTTCGCGGCTAGCCATGAATGCCGTAGCAGGTTAGTTCTGAGGGTTTGCCAGGCCGTTCCTAAAACGGCCTTCCTGGTCGCTATCGGCTGGCAGCCTGTTGGATTGGGGGAGCTTCGTTATACTTACTTGTGCTAACAGGTCCTCTTTCAAGGGGGCGCCGGTATCAGGTTTGAACCCGTCTTTGTCAGTCCACCAATGCCAGCACTTCTGAATGAAGTGCTGGCATTGTCTATGGAGTCCGTACCATCATGAATGCCAGTAGTGTCTTGCTGTTTCTGCCCGCCTGCTTTGCCTTGAACATGGCTTTTGGGCCCAATAATCTCTTGTCCATGACCGTGGGCGCCAAGCAGGGGGTGTCTACGGCCCTGGTCGCGGCTATGGGACGCCTGCTTGCTTTCGCGATCATGATTGTGGTGGCAGCGCTGGGGATGGGAAGCTTGCTGATGGTCTCTGAAACGGCGTTTACCGTCGTCAAGTTTGCCGGCGCGGCCTACCTCATCTGGCTGGGCATCAAGATTTTGCGTGCCAATGGCAGGGCATCCACAGAGCAGCTAGAGCTAGGCAAAACGGATATCCGGGGGCTGGCACGTCAGGAGTTTTTGGTGGCGATTGGCAACCCTAAGGCAATCCTGATCTTTACGGCCTTTTTTCCACAGTTTGTGGACATGAATAATTACTGGACCAGTTTTATGATTCAGGGCGTGATTTTCTTGTTGCTGGAGGTGATTGCGATCGCCGCCTACGCGTATGTGGGTACGCGGCTGTCCGGGGTGCTGCAGCATGCGCAGGGGCTGCGTTGGGTGAATCGTATCAGTGGCAGCATGATGATTGGCTTTGGTTTGATCCTTGCCATGGCCAGACGTTCATAACATCTGCATTGAGCTTGGCCAAGAAAGCGCTCGCACGAGCGCTTTTTTTTCCTTTTTACATCCTTATCCCTACGCTCCTGTTTTTTTGACTGTTTTTGGTTTGCAGAGAAAATATGCAAACAAACAAACAGACTGACAGGGCAACGCGCGGCCCCTGTTTTTTCCTGGATGTGCATTGATGCAGGGAAAACACTAGGTAGTATGAAAGACGCTTGCGATTTGGTTTCTTTTTGATAGGATGAAAACTCGTTCTACGCTTTCACTATTAACCAAGCAGCAGGAGGTGAGGATGAACGATATACCGATGAACTGGCCCGGTGATTTTCCGAATAAACACGATTCACTATAAACACTCATTAAAAACGGAGTCTTTTGCCCGCCAGGCCGCCTTTGGGCGGCTTTTTTTATGCATGCTGTTATTTTGCATAAAAATCACTTTATATGCTGTGGCTATTTTCGAGTTGCTTTCTGGGTTTCTATGGATCGCGCTTTAATGCGTTTTATTTCAAGCAATGGTTGGGTCTCTGTATTTATCAGTAATCACCGTTGCAGTGTCTGAGTGGAAACAGCGGCCTCAGCTCATCCCCTCGGTCATCGACGAACCGGTGCCTGTCACCTTGGCCCGTAGCAAAGGCATTAAACAGCTCAGGCATCTCTGTGCGGCCATTAACTTGTAAGATAGCGCCTGAGGGAATGGACCAAGGCGTTTGGCCCTGGTTTGTTAAGCGTGGATGTGGGCAAAGGGTGTAATGAATAATTCAAATCGGGCCTATATGAGCGATCTGCTTAGTGTCGCTTCCTGGATGACCGGCCTGGGAGCGGCTTTTGTGGGGTTTGTTTACTTGCTGTCCTTTCCCTGGGATTGGGTCGTACCGGCCGCGATTGGTCTGGAAGTGGTCTTGTTGGTCATCGCCATAAGAATGGAGCTTTCAGCCAGACAAGTGAGTGGAGCCGCGGGCTGGGCAACGTTTGGATTCGTGTTCGGACACATCTGGATATTTGCGGCGGCACTGGTTCTGCGAGGCATCGTGTTGCTGGGGCAATGGGCGTTGGCTTAAGTCAGGCCGTCCCAGCCTTGGGTTGCTCGCCCGCATGTTCCCACAAGGCAGTCATCAATTCAGCCTGGCGGTCAGGTCGGCGAGGAAGGCAAACATCGGCCCCGGTCTAGCCTACGTTCGCGATGGGCGCGTTGGTAAACCAGCGCCCAAGGCAGGCTGCCAATACCCGTTGCGGTTTCCCTGATATCTGTCATCAGACTCGTGGTGACAAAAACTTTTTTACCGGGATTGAAGTGGGGCTAGAACGGGCCTACGATCAGCGTACCCCCATGTCGCTGATGCCCTGCATCAAGATGTCCGGCAGAACAGCGGCCAATACGATCGGCACACTGGCGGTCATCTCGCAGTCCTCCACCGTCGCGAGTAACAGGCCTTAATCCACAATGTAGAGTTTGGCGCCTGTCTGGGTGGAGGAACGATGTGGCTCGGCATTATCAGCCACATGGTAGGACTGCCCCGCCCTTAACGTGAAGCGGCGCCCGTCTTGCAGCTCGGTGTCCAATTCGCCCTCCAGACACAGCAGCATATGGCCTTTGACACACCAGTGATCGGCCAGGTAACCGGGGCTGTATTCCACCATGCGTACACGAATGGGGCCAAACTGCTGGGTACGCCACAGGGCCATGCCGGTTTCGCCTTTGTGCTCTGTAGGGTTAATGTCGGACCAGTTGACGGTGCAAAAAGGTAAGTTCTGAATATCCATGTGTGGCTCCTTAAAGAGGAATGAGGTTCATGCTAGGCCTGTTCGAAAGATTTGATTTGCTGCCTTACGAATTTTGCCTGATACGGACGATTTCAATTTAGAAATTTGCTGATGTCACAAGTGCAGGGAGGCGAGGAATACTCGCGCTTAACAAGGGCACGACACGCTTTTGACGATTTTCAGCAGCCTGGGGCAGAAAAACTATCAGCTGGCGGGTAAAGCAGGCGAGCGTTGCGTCTTGGTTTATACCAATCGCAGCGCCACGCCTTATGAAATCATCACCAGGGTAGATGGTCTGGATGTTTTGTCGGGCAAGCCGGGCAGCCGCAGCTCTAAGGCTGATCTCTAGCAGGCTGGGGCCGTCTTGCGGATCGAGCGCCTTCCGTCCCTTCGTCAACAGAGCCGTCAGTGTTCGATGAGGGGACGCAGGACAATCGCGTAAATGTCAGAGCTCATAGCGGGAAAGTACGCGCTTGGAGCCCCGAAACGACTCTGTTAATGTGGGCCAGGATTTGTCACTTTGCAAGGACAAGCCATGCCGCCAGAGTTGATCCACCCCGAGCATTTTGTTCACGTTCGCATCATTATCGGTATGGTGCTGGGGATCAGCATTTCCCGTCTGATTGTGGGCGTCTCCGAGTTCATTCAGCATCCCAAAGCCAAACGCATCTACCCCATTCATATGGGGTGGGTGCTGTACCTGTTTCTGACGATTATCCATTTTTGGTGGTATGAGTTCAGCCTGGTCAAAGTGCAAGTCTGGTCCTTTCCGCTGTATTTTTTCCTGATTCTGTATACCTGCGTGTTTGCCATCATGGCCTCCTTGCTCTTTCCTTCCAGCCTGCAGGAGTATCGGGGCTTTGAGGATTACTTCCAGACTCGGCGGCGTTCGTTCTACGGTATTTTTGTACTCATCCAGATCATGGATTTGATCGACACCGCCATCAAGGGAGAAGCCTATTTTCTCAGTCTGGGACTGGAGTATCCCTTGCAGCAAACGGTATTTATTGTCATGGGGTTGATCGCGATGGTCGTGCCCAGCCAACGTTACCAGGCCGCTTTAGTTGTGTGGACGCTGCTTTATAAAGGGCTGTGGATTTTCCGCTTGTACGACATTTTGAATTAATGCCGCTCAGTGGCGTCCACCTGTTTTACGCGTGCTGGCCTGTTTGTCGGGTTTGATAACGTGGCTGGATGCTGTCAACGGAAAGGGCCGCGCAATGACGTTCTTTCGCTGAGCTGTCATTGAGGCTGGGCTAGAATTGCTTTTTCAGCTTTGTTCTTGGAGAGGGTGACGACATGAGTGGCTCCTTTACCTTTGTAGTGATGTTGGCGTTTTTGGCGGTGGTCGTGGTGATGGCCGGAGTCAAAGTAGTGCCTCAGGGGCAGCAATGGACGGTGGAACGCTTTGGTCGCTATACCCGTACGCTGACGCCGGGCCTGTCTTTATTGGTTCCGTTTATGGACCGTGTCGGCAGAAAACTCAAAATGATGGAATCCGTGCTGGATGTGCCGTCGCAAAACGTGATTTCTCGCGATAACGTGGCCGTTACCGCCGATGGTGTGGTGTTTTATCGCATCGACAATGCGGCTCAGGCAGCCTATGAAATTGATCACCTGGAAATGGCGATTGTGAATCTGACCACCACCAACCTGCGTTCGGTTCTGGGTTCGATGGAACTGGATCACATGCTGTCCAATCGCGAAGTGATCAACGATCGCCTGCTGGCAGCGGTGGATGCAGCGACGACACCTTGGGGCGTGAAGGTGACACGTGTTGAGATCCGTGACTTGAACATGGCGCCGGAATTGCAGGAAGCCATGAATTTGCAAATGACGGCGGAACGTCATCGCCGTGCGGTAGTGACCAAGGCCAGCGGGCAGAAAGAAGCCGAGGTCCTGCAGGCTGAAGGGGAAAAGCAGGCTGCTGTGCTGCGTGCCGAGGGTGAAAAGCAGTCGGCAATTCTACGGGCCGAGGCGCGTGAGCGTGAAGCCGAGGCGGAAGCGCGTGCCACCCGCGAGGTATCGGAGGCAATCAAAAGTGGGGACGTACAGGCTTTGCAGTACTTTGTGGGCCTGAAGTATGTGGAAGCGTTGCGGGACGTAGGCAATGGCCCCAATAGCAAGCTGGTATTGATGCCGTTGGAGGCCAGCGGCATTACCGGTGCCGTAGCCGGCGTCGCAGAGCTGTTAAAGTCCACCGCCGGTCACTCGGGCCAGGGTTAAACGCAGGGCGGAAGGAGGTGATCGTGTCGTTTATTTTCGATTCCTTTTGGATATGGTTGGTATCAGGCCTTGTCCTGATTGCCGCCGAGGTTGTCATCTCCGGCGTCTATCTGCTTTGGCTGGGGCTGGGGGCTCTGACCGTGGGCTTGTTTTCAGCCGCCTGGCCCCATGCTCCCGTGTGGTTGCAATGGGTGATTTTGGCGCTTGCGATGATTGGCTGGGTGGTCGTGGGCGTACGGTGGCAACGGCGCAGCCGGGCGAATCAACCCGACATGCTCAACACTGGCTTGAGTGCCTATGTCGGGGCGCGTGCGCAGGTGAGCGAAGGTTTTGTGAATGGCCGAGGTCGTATTCGGCTTAACGATAGTTATTACAGTGCTAGCGCGAGCCAGAGTCTGGAGCAGGGCGCTGTCGTAGTGGTCTTGGCGGTGGAAGGCGCTGAAATGCGTGTTCAGGCTGTTGAGCAGCATAAATAGGTACATGTAGAACCATGATGAATAATCGCTATGGAAAGTTGGCTTCCTTGGTGTATCACCTGGACAAGCCGGTAGGACGTTCTTTTGGAGATGTTGAGTATTATCTGGAGCGCTTGCGCGGTGTAAGCGGACCTGTTCTGGAGCCGGCAGTCGGTACGGGGCGCATGCTCATCCCCTTGTTACAGGCCGGGCTCGATGTCAGTGGCTTTGATATCTCTCAGGAAATGCTGGATTACTGCCAGCGAGAGCTGGAGCTTCGCTCCTTGACGGCGCGACTGGAGTTGGCGGGGTTTACGGATTACCGCGTCGATCGTCCTGTGGAGGCGATTGTGGTGCCGGCCGGCTCTTTTCAACTGCTGGACTCCTTTGAGCAGGGTTTGCTGGCCTTGCGCCGTTTTCATGCCAGTTTGAAGGTGGGTGGACGTTTATTGCTGGATCTGGACCCGGTGGCTGCTATTGTCAATGTGCAGCCCGGTTTGCGGACTTGGTCGGCCCCGCCAAACGGCTTGATTACCCTCAATGCGACCCCCTTGGAAAAGGATTATTGCGCGCAGCTTACGCGGGAAATGCATCGCTATGAGCTCTGGGAACATGGTGTTTTGCTGGAAACCCAGCTGGAGCAGTTTTCGCTGCGCTGGTGGGGGGTACAGGAGATGCGGATGGCGCTGGAGCAGGTCGGCTTTACCGAGATAAGCGTATCAGGTGGCTACCAGTATGGAAAAATGCCGCAGGACACTGACGGAATCATCTCGTTTGAAGCATACAAGCGCCAGGACTGAAATGCCGCTGTGCATGGCGGGGGCGATTTGTACTATCGTCCGTCGCGTGCAGGCAGGCCTGCGGGCAGAAGGGCTATTCTGGATTCAAGCCTTGTTTCTGCTTTTGATCTTCACGTTTGGTACGTCTGCATACAGTCAGCGCCTGATTCAAGATGAGCACGGCTGGGTTTATGTGAATCATCGCGGTGAAGCGCTGTTGCGACCCTTTATTTACGATAATGGCCCGGATTATTTCAAAGAAGGTTTGGCGCGTTTTGTGCATGACGGGAAGATGGGCTTTCACGACGAGGCCCTAAGGATCTGGGTCCCCGCCCGCTATGATTTTGCCTTTCCTTTTGTGAATGGCAAGGCTCAGGTTGGTATGGATTGTCACCGGGTGTCGGACGGAGAGCATCGTTCGGTGTACTGCCAGCATTGGGACAGCATTGTCCACCCCGTGCCAGGCTCAACCTTTGCGTCCGACCATTAGACGTTGCGCAGTACACTGCACGGCAGAACTTATCCGGAGAACATGATGAAAAGATGGGGAATCCTGGGACTTGTCAGCGTCTTGTCCGCCTGTGCAAATCAGCCAGCCAACCCGCCTGCCCTCGGTATGGCCAATCCCGCTTCGGCCTATTGTGTGGAAAAAGGAGGGCGCCTCGATATAGTGCAGACGGCGGCAGGGCAAGTGGGTATGTGTACCTTGCCTGATGGCAGCGTGATTGAAGAATGGGAATTGATGCGCCGTGACCATCCATCGCCGCAATCGTAATGTTTGATATTAAAAAGCCAGCAAATTGCTGGCTTTTATGTTTTTGATATCAAATGTGTGGCCTGACTTGGGGGCAAGCCTGTTTGTAGTGATGCGCCGCGTCCCAGCTGTGCTTCATCGCTTGAATTGCCCGGGTGTCGTAAATGGCCGTGGATCAGCGCTCAATACGAACTTCAAAATACGCTTCTGATTCACCCAAATCACGAAAACCATCGCTCATGGCGCGCGTGGCGGCAGCGATCCATTTCTTGGCCAAGGCAATATCTTCTCCAGACAATTCGGTCTCTGCGGTTTCTTCCGCCAGTTGCCAGGCACGGTAGGCCTGGACCACGGCCTCTGGGCCTTGCATGACTTTTTCTAAGCTGCGGCGAAATCGCTCCTCAGCCTCGCGGCGGCCGCGTTCAGTGATATCGGAAGGAGCGTCGTGCAAAGTGATGGTATAGGACATGATGCTTCTTTTTTTGCTGTATGGATGAACAGTAATTTAGCACGACTTTTTATCTTGGGCTAGATTTTTATGCGTCAGTCTACGCCATGAAAGCAAGCTGGTTTTATGGCTCTGGGCATGGCCGGTTGGGGTGGCGCCAGCAGCGGACTGAAAGCGCAGATCTGATTTTCTATCCTGGACCAAGAGAGGCCGCGGCTGGGTATACTGCTCCAGGCAGATTGGCGCTTTCTTATTCATGGCCGAGGTATACGGTGCAGCTTGTAGCAATTGGCAGTATTACCCTTGATATTGTGGTTTCAGGTATGCCGGCCGAGCTGGCGCGTGGTGACAAGCAGGAGGTGGGATCAATTGATCTGTATCCTGGCGGAGGCGCACTCAATGCGACAGCGAGTTTTATGGGCCAAGGCGAGACGGTCAGACTCGTGGGAGCGTTGGGCCGGGACGGCCTGGGTGCTCGTTTGCATGAGCATCTTGAACAATTAGGGGTGGCAGTCGGCAGTATCCAGTTCTGTCCCGATCAGCCAACCGGTAAAGCGATCGTTCTGGTCGAGCCGTCTGGTAGTGCGTCAGTATTGGCCCGTCGTGGGGCGAATGCCTGTTTGCGTGTGCAGGCGCAAGATCTGCTGGCCGATCTGGTTTATGTAGCCCCCTTGGCGCTGCAACCGATGGAAAGCCTGGCACAGGCTTTGTCTGGAAAAAGTGCCAATTCAAGTTGTTTGGTAGTCAACCCCAGTGTGGCCTGCTTACAGCATCAGGGTCAGGGGTTCAGGCAGGTTTATGCGCAGGCCGATGTGTTGGGCCTGAATGCCGTGGAGGCTCAAATGCTGGCCGGTGTTCAAGGCGCCGATATTCAACTGGACCTGTCGGTTCAGCACGCCTGTGCGCTGGCCAGCCGCCTGCAACATCATGCGCAACAAGCCTTGTTGATTACCTTGGGGGCACAGGGAGCTGTCTTGCTGTTCCAGGGGCAGCATTACGTACAGCCTGCTTGCAAGGTGACAGTGTGTTCTACCGTCGGAGCGGGCGATGCGTTTCTGTCCAGCTTTGCCTTGGCATGGAAACGTGGCGTAGGGCCGACTCGCGCCCTGACAGTGGCCAGTCAGGCCGCGGCAATGCGCTTGGAACAATGGGCCGCCAATGCGTTTCCTCCTCTGCTGGGAGAGGATGACAATGAAAGTCCTGTGCCCTAAATGGGATAACAGTTCATTTGATCGCGGGGAGGGGATATGGCAGCCATCGTCATTATTGTTAGCCTGTATCTGCTGGTAACGCTATTGTTGGGTGTGACACTGCGTTATACCCGCCCGAACAGCTGGAAGCGGGATACGGGTTTGTTGATGGTCACGCCTTTGGCGGTGCCGCTAGCCTATGCTGTCTACTCTCTGCTGACTGGATGGGGGCCCTGATATCCCTCTGGTTTGAAAGCCTGTTGGCGTCCTTTAAGCAGGTATACGCCGTTTATGCCGCAGAAGTAAATTGATGTTGCTTAATACAAGTCGTTGTGTCGTTCCTGTGCTGGAACTTGACAATCGTTGACTTCATGTTCGGAGCCTGGCCCGCTACCATAGTCCTAAGCTTGTTGTAAGTTGGACTTTGGGATGTACGCCATGATTAATGCCTCGAATCTGATCGATTATGTACCTATGGTATTAATGCTGGCCGGCTGCGGTATTTTAGGTTTCATTCTCCTGTCTTTCTGGCTGCATCGTTCGTAAGCCAGGCCTGACGCTGTTGCGTCTTGTCATAACCTGTCTCTTTTCAGGCATGATTTCAGCGCCTTTTTTGACTGAAGGTGTTGCTTTTGCTGCACGCTTGGCTGTGCCCGCTTTTCGTGCTGGACAAGTGTAGTAAGCTATTTCCACGATCTGTTTCGCGACTGGCGCACTCCGATTTTCGATCCTGCGCGTCGTAGCGATTGCCTGGACAGTCCCCATCTCGGAGGACATCTCAGACATCGGCAACCTTCAGATCAAGGAGAAGGAAATCATGTTTTTCCGCTTAGTTTCTGCCTGTGCAGGGTCTTTGATGCTGTCGGCATGTGCCAACTCTCCCCAAACCGTGGCCAAGCCTGTTGCCCAGACGAATCTGGCATCCTCTTTTTGTCAGCGCATGGGTGGGCAAACCATTGTTCATGAAAGCGAGAGTGGCGCTTATGGAACCTGTTTGATGAAAGATGGGTCGGAGTCGGAGGAGTGGGCGTTTTACCGTAGCTGGTATCCCCGTATGGATTGAATTCTTTTTCGAATGTGGTTTTTGTAGCGATACCGCATCGCGACGGCGGGGAAGGTGATAAACTTATCCAATCAAATGTGTTATTTGGGAAGCAGAATCTTATGAACTCAACGCGAACTACCCGTCGGCAAGTCTAGCCGTGGCCGCGTAGCGTTTCGTTTGCTTTTCAAGAACGTTCAATTCAAAAGCGCGGCTTTTTCAAGGCCGCGTTTTTTATTTCAGGAAGTGTTATGGTCCGAATCACACTGCCCGATGGCTCCCAGCGAGAGTTTGAGGGCCCGGTTTCCGTCAGCGAAGTGGCGAACTCGATTGGTACTGGCCTGGGCCGCGCGGCCCTGGCGGGTCGTGTCAGCACGCCAGGCACCGAGTCGCGGCTGGTGGATACCTCGTATGTGATTGACCAGGACAGCAATCTGGCCATCATTACCGCCAAGGACGCAGACGGCCTGGAGGTGATTCGTCACTCCACCGCTCACTTGTTGGCTTACGCGGTCAAGAGCTTGTTTCCAGACGCGCAGGTCACCATTGGCCCGGTGATCGACAATGGCTTTTACTACGACTTTTCCTACAAGCGTGCTTTCACGCCCGAGGACCTGGAAGCCATTGAAAAGAAAATGGCTGAACTGGCCAAGAAGGACGAAGTGGTCACCCGTGAGGAGTGGCTGCGTGACGATGCGGTCGAGTTCTTCAAAAGCATTGGTGAGGACTACAAGGCAGAAATCATTGCCTCCATCCCGTCCAACGAGCCCATCAGTCTGTATCGCGAGGGCGAGTTCATCGACTTGTGCCGTGGGCCGCACGTCCCATCGACGGGCAAGCTGAAAGTCTTCAAGCTGATGAAAGTCGCAGGGGCTTACTGGCGCGGTGACAGCAACAATGAAATGCTGCAGCGCATTTACGGTACGGCCTGGGCGAGCAAGGAAGACCAGCAAGCCTATCTGACCATGCTGGAGGAGGCCGAGCGCCGCGACCACCGCAAACTGGGGCGCGAACTGGACCTGTTCCACTTCCAGGAAGAAGCCCCCGGTCTGATTTTCTGGCACCCCAAAGGCTGGGTCATCTGGCAACAGGTCGAGCAATACATTCGTCGCGTGTATCAGGACAATGGTTATCAGGAAGTGAAAGCGCCGCAGATTCTGGATCTGTCGCTGTGGAAGAAAACAGGTCACTGGGATAACTATGCTGAAAATATGTTCACGACCGAGTCGGAGAATCGCGTTTATGGCCTAAAGCCCATGAACTGCCCCGGCCACGTGCAGATTTTCAATTCAGGTCTGCATTCCTACCGTGAGCTGCCTATTCGTTATGGCGAGTTCGGTCAGTGCCACCGTAATGAACCGTCGGGCGCCTTGCACGGCATGATGCGGGTGCGCGGATTTACACAAGACGACGGCCACATTTTCTGTACGGAAGACCAGTTGCAGGACGAATGCGCGGCGTTTACAGCCCAGTTGCAAGCGGTGTATGCGGACTTTGGCTTTACCGAGATTTTGTACAAGGTCGCTACTCGCCCTGAAAAGCGCATTGGTGACGATGCCGTCTGGGACAAGGCTGAGCAAGCCCTGATCGAGAGCTTGCGTCGTACCGGTTGCGAGTTCGAGATTTCGGAAGGCGAGGGGGCGTTTTACGGTCCGAAGATCGAGTACACCCTGAAAGACGCGATTGGCCGTCACTGGCAGTGCGGTACCATTCAGGTGGACTTCTCCATGCCGGCCCGTCTCGGGGCCGAGTATGTGGATGCTCAGGACCAGCGACGCGTGCCTGTTATGTTGCACCGTGCTATTTTGGGGTCGTTTGAGCGCTTTATTGGCATGTTGATTGAAAACCATGCCGGCGCCTTGCCTGCCTGGCTGGCGCCAGAGCACGTGGTGGTATGCTGCATTTCAGAAAGCTCGGCTGATTATGCCCAGTCCGTCGCCCAAAATCTGAAGAAAATGGGATTTCGTGCCTCCTCTGATTTGCGCGGTGAAAAAATCACTCGTAAAATCCGTGAGCACAGTATGCAAAAAGTGCCCTATATTCTGGTCGTGGGTGAAAAAGAGCGTGAGAACGGTGCCGTTGCCGTACGTGCACGCGGTGGCGTGGACTTGGGCGTCATGCCGGTAGCCGATTTTTCAGCACGATTGAAACAAGAGATCGATAGCCGTCAATAAAACAGGAACGCTATCGTTTTTATCGACATTTTTAGGAGTTTTCGACATCGCAACCGAGAAAAAACATCGCATCAATGGTGAAATTCGTATTCCAGAGGTGCGACTCATTGGAGTCGAGGGTGAGCAGCTAGGTATCGTCAAGGTACCTGACGCCTTGGCTATGGCAGAACAGCACGATGTGGATCTGGTGGAAATCGCCCCTGCGGCTGTGCCACCGGTGTGCCGCTTGATGGATTACGGCAAGTTCCGCTATCAGGAGCAAAAACGCCAACAGGAAGCCAAGGCCAAGCAAAAAATCATTCAGATCAAGGAAGTCAAATTCCGTCCCGGAACGGATGAAGGCGACTACCAGGTCAAGCTGCGCAACGTGAAACGTTTTATTGACGATGGCGACAAGGTTAAGGTGACTTTGCGTTTCCGTGGTCGTGAGATGGCTCACCAGGAATTGGGGATGCGCGTGCTGGAGCGGATTCGCGACGAAGTTAGCGAAATCTGTCAGGTTGAAGCGATGCCCAAGCTGGAAGGCCGTCAAATGGTCATGGTTCTCGCGCCTCGCAAGAAAGCGTCCTGATCGTTTTGCGCGATACTGCCTGGGCCTGCCCAGGAGCATTATGCGTTGCCCGATTCGCTCCCAAGTAGCGAGTCGGGCACAATCGCCTTTGCAGCTGGTTTGCAAAGGCGTTTTTCTCTAGGTGTGACATGCACGTTCTATTCATCATTGATCCCTTGCCCAGCCTGTCGGCTTACAAGGATTCCTCCGTTGCCATGATGCGTGCATTCCTGGCGCGTGGTCATCGCGTCAGCGTGACCTTGCAGTCTGATCTGTATATCGCCCAAAGCCGGGTTCGTACGCGCAGCCAGGCTGTCAGCATTGCTGCGGATGCCGATTTGCGTGCACCTGCGTGGTGGAGTCATCCCGAACAGGCCATCGAGCAGGAGCTCAATGCCTTTGACGCAGTGATCATGCGCAAGGACCCGCCTTTCGATATGGAGTACGCCTATTCCACGCACCTGCTCAGTTTTGCGCAGGAGCAAGGGGCCAAGGTCTTCAATTCAGGGGCAGCCATTCGCAATCACCCTGAAAAACTCGCCATTACCGAATTTCCACAGTTCACACCGCCTACCCTGGTCACCCGTGATATGGGTCGCTTGCGCGCCTTTCACCAAGAGCATCAAGATGTGATCGTCAAACCGCTGGACGGTATGGGCGGCATGGGTATTTTCCGTTTGCAGGATCCCGAACCCAATCTGGGTGCCATCCTGGAAACGCTGACTGCCAATGGTACGCAAACCATTATGGCGCAGCGCTACATTCCGGAGATTGTCAAGGGGGATAAGCGCATCCTCATTATTGACGGCGAGCCTGTGCCTTACGCCCTGGCCCGTATCCCTCTGGCTGGCGAAACGCGTGGCAATCTGGCGGCCG
The DNA here is from genome assembly GCF_047716895.1 of Alcaligenes sp. SJTW-7. Lineage (NCBI taxonomy): Bacteria > Pseudomonadati > Pseudomonadota > Betaproteobacteria > Burkholderiales > Alcaligenaceae > Alcaligenes > Alcaligenes sp. SJTW-7. The sequence goes on from NZ_CP136682.1 coordinate 1,770,708, forward strand.
GTGGTCGCGGGGTTGCTCAGCCCTTGTCCGAGCATGACTGGCATATTGCCCGCACCTTGGGACCGGTGCTGGCGGCCCGTGGTTTGCTGCTGATCGGCCTGGATGTGATTGGTGACTACGTCACGGAAATCAATGTGACCAGCCCAACCTGTTTTGTCGAAATTACCGAGCAGACAGGCTTTGATGTGGCACAGCGCTTTGTCCAGGCTGTCGAGAAAGCGACGGGACGCGCGTGATCCGCCTAGCCTTGATTATGCATGAGCCCCTGGCCAGTGCGTTTGCCAGTTGCGCCGAGCACGTTCTGGGCGAGAAGCCCGATCTGTTTGTCTTTGATATTCAGGCGGACGAATGCACGGACACGGCGGTAGAGCGCTTGCTGGGGCAATTACACACGCAGGCGCCAGATGCCGTGGCGACCTTGATTCTGTGTGATCTGTATGGCGCCACTCCGTTTAATGTGGCGCGCCGGGTCCAGCAGGCTTTACAGGATCAGGGACAGGGCGCCTATTTATTGACCGGCACCAATATGTGCATGGTATTGAAAGCTTTGACCGAGCGACGCGACAATCCGGAGCAATTCGCTCAGGATGTCATGGCAGGCGCATTGCGTGGCATTATTCACGCCGACTGCCATTGCTGATTTTGAATTTTCACTTTCATTTTTCCAGTTGCCTCTATGCCCAGCGTATCCATCACGATCAGTAATAAATTAGGTCTTCATGCACGGGCAGCGGCCAAGCTTACGCAATTGGCCGGCCGTTACAGCAGTGAGATTTTTATCGCACGTGGCTCTCAGCGTGTGAATGCAAAAAGTATTATGGGTGTCATGATGCTGGCCGCCGGAATGGGCGTCACGGTGGTGGTTGATGCCCAGGGCGATGACGCCGATCAGGCCCTGAATGATATCCAGGCGTTGTTTGACGCCAAGTTTGGTGAAAACGAATAAGGAACCACACCGGTCATGAATAGTGCTGCTGCTCGAACCCCCGCGTCTGATTTGTCCGCGATGTTTACCGCTCAAGGTCAAGCAGTCGGCAAGGGGTACGCCATTGCCAAGGCGGTGGTGATGAGCGCAGCTGCCTTGGAAGTTCCTCATTACCGGATTGCCGCCGAGGACGTGGATTCCGAATGTCAGCGTTTGCTGAGCGCCATGGCCGGTACGCGTGATGAACTGCGCACCATGGTGGACCAGTTGCCGGTGGATGCGCCGCGTGAGCTGGCGCCTATTTTGACGGTGCACAGCCTCTTGCTGGACGACCCCATGTTGACGCAGCAAACCTGTGCCATCATTGCCGAGCGTCACTACAACGCCGAATGGGCCTTGACCTCGCAGGGCCAGATGCTGGTCGAACAGTTTTCGCAGATGGAAGATGAATATCTGCGTGAGCGTGGTGCCGATGTGCGTCAGGTGATTGAACGGGTGCTGCGTGTCCTGGCTGGCAAACCCGCCATGCTGCCCGGCTTTGCCGCCGCTCACGAAGAGCCGCTGATTGTCGTGGCGCGTGATATTTCGCCTGCGGATATGTTGCGTTTGCGGGGAGGCCATTTTGCCGCCTTCCTGACTGATCTTGGCGGGCCGACCTCTCACACAGCCATTGTGGCTCGTAGTCTGGGCGTTCCGGCCGTTGTGGGTCTGGGCAGTTTTCGTAGTTTGATCCGCGATGGGGACTATCTGATTGTGGACGGCTTTTCAGGCGCCGTCATAGTGAATCCCTCCGAGCAGGTTCTGAGCGAATACCGGGAGCGGCAGGAAGCCTATCTCCGTGAACGTGCCGAGCTCCAGGCGCTGCTGGACGCCCCTGCGATGACTCTGGATGGTATTAATGTACGGCTCGAAGCCAATATCGAACTTCCCGAGGAGGCCGAGCTTGCCTTGAAAGCGGGCGCCGATGGCATTGGTTTGTTCCGTAGTGAGTTTTTGTTCATGGGGCGCACGGATTTGCCTTCTGAGCAGGAGCAGTATGAGGCGTATTCCCGCGTGGTCAAAGCCATGCAGGGCAAAGTTGTCACGATCCGCACACTGGATATTGGCGCCGACAAGACCTTGGATGGGGACGCGACGGTGGCGACCAATCCTGCCTTGGGCTTGCGCGCCATTCGCTACTGCCTGGATCGACCAGAAATGTTTGCCACGCAGTTGCGGGCCTTGTTACGTGCCAGCCAGCATGGGCAGATTCGTATCCTGATTCCCATGATCTCGTCCATGAACGAGGTGTACGCCAGCCGGCAGGCCATTGAAGCGGCTGCCCGCGAACTGGAGAAATCCGGCACGCCGTTTGCACGTAATTATTTGCTGGGGGCCATGGTTGAAGTGCCCGCCATTGCCATTGCTATCGAACCTTTCGTGCAGGAGCTCGATTTCCTGTCGATCGGTACCAACGACCTGATTCAGTATGTGTTGGCCGTCGATCGGGGCGATGCTGAAGTGGCCAATTTGTACGACCCCATGCACCCCGCTGTTTTGCGTTTGATTGCGCATACGATCAACGCCGCTGACCGCGCCGGCAAGCCAGTGGCTATCTGCGGCGAGATGGCCGGCGATGCTTCCGTGACCCGGATGCTGCTCGGGCTGGGTCTGAAAGAATTCTCCATGCATCCGCAGCAATTGCTGGATGTCAAAAAGGAAGTGCGTCTATCGCATTCCAACGCATTGCGTGTGAAAGTGGCCAGTGCCTTAAACCGCGCCGAGCGCATCGATTTGGCCACCTTAGCTGCCTAAGTAGTTGAAAATAGGTCTATTTAATTTGGTAAATATGTAACAAACCCCGGCTGTGATCCTATGAGGGATTCTATTTGTAACAGCGCATCAAAGCCGAGCTAGTCGCTAGGTGCTTGTTGTTAAAGGGTTTGTCATCCCGCTTGCACGATATCGTCAGATTCATTGAAATCAGGATTTACACTAATAGATTGGTCTGTGTGCCCAGCACCGATAGAATGGCTCTTAGGGGAGTTGTAACAGACCCAAGGCCGAGCTGGCAGTCGCAACAGATCTCGGCCCATTCTATCTAGCGACCTTGGAATAGTAGGAAGGAAATCTTATGAAACTGACTCGTGCTCATTTTGCTGTCATGGCCGCTGCTGCTTCGATGACTCTGCTGGCTGCGTGTTCCAAAGAGGACGATAAAGCCGCTACGAGTGCACCACCTGCTCCTGTTGCTGCTCCACAATCGACAGCGCCTGCCACCACTCCACCTGCACCAGAGGCTGACAAGACCTTGGAGCAGAGAACGGAAGAGCTGAAGAAGGATGCGGATAAAGTTGCTGAAGACGTCAAAAAAGACGCAGAGAAGCAGGAAGAAAACGCCAAGGAAAATCTCCATAACCTGAAGGAAGACGCCAAGGCAGCGGGTGATGCAGTTGCTGAGAAAGCCGTTGAGGCTAAAGATGCCATGGCCGACGCTGCCAGCCGTACAGGCGATGCCATTAAAGAAGGTGCTGCCAAAGCGGACAGCGCTATTCAGAGCAAGCTGGGCAATGGCGTAGATTCCTCGCCTTCTACTGTGCCTTCTGAACAGTCCAAGCCTTAAGGTTTGAATTAATCGGTCGCTTTTGCGGCCAGATGCAAAAAGCGGGTGCCTTCGGTACCCGCTTTTTCTATACTGCTGTTAGTGTCACTAATTTCAGGAGAGGACCATGATTAATCGTAGCGAGTGGCTGGAAGATCTGCAAAAAAATGTCTCGGAGCTGATCGCCAAAAGCCCGGCTGCCGATATTGAGCGCAATGTTAAAGCCTTTATGGGACAGGCTTTCAATCGCATGGACCTGGTGACTCGTGAAGAGTTCGATACCTACAAGTTGATGCTCGAACGCGCTCTGGCTCGTGTGGCCGCTTTGGAAACCCGCTTGCAAGCCCTTGAAGGACGTCAGGCACCGGTAGTCCAGGACAAGGGCGAGGTCCCTGAGCAAGCGGACAGCCAAGGCTGATTACGGCATTTGAATCCTACCGTCAGGCCTGGGGGCACACCATTGGCCAGCCCCTTTTTTACTGCTGTTTTTCTGGTCGTGACCGGGGTGTGCGCCGCATTGCATGTGTGGAAGGTCCCCCCGGCTTTGCCTTTTATGCAGCGGGAATTGGGGATGGACTTGGTGCAGTCCGGCTTCTTGCTGGCCAGTGTGCAAATGGCCGGCATGTTGCTCGGGCTGTGCATTGGTCTGATTTCCGAGAAGATTGGTCTGCGCCGCTGCATTGTGACGGGGCTGGGTATTTTGTCTCTGGCTTCGCTGCTGGGCTCTCTGTCCGACCATAGCACGCCGGTATTGCTCGGTCGCATGATCGAAGGCTGTGGCTTTCTGATGGTGGTGTTGCCCATCCCGGCCCTGATTAAACGTATTACGGTTGCGGCACGCTTGAGCCGAGTCATGGGTTGGTGGGGGTGTTATATGCCTGCCGGCGCGGTCTTGATGCTGTGGGCTGGCGCTGCCTGGCTGGCAGTGGGCTCCTGGCGCACCTTGTGGGTGGTTCTAGGCATACTGACAGCCATCTTTATGGTTTTGACCTTTCTTCTTGTGCCCCCCGATTCTCAGACTCAAGCCAAGCGTGCAGTGCAGCACACTGTGGCGCTTCGCTGGTCCAGTCTGTTGCGCACGACCTTAAGCTCGGGCCAGGTTTGGTTGCTGGCTTTGGCCTTTGGCGTGTACGCGGCGCAATGGGCGGCAGTCGTGGGTTTTATGCCCACTATTTATAACCAGGCAGAGATAGCAGTCGGTACCGCCGGTTTGCTGACGGCCTCGATTGCTGCGGGGAATGTTATCGGCAATCTGGGGGCAGGGCGCTGTTTGCATGCGGGTATCCCGCCTCATAGATTGTTGCAAGCAGGCTACCTGGGCATGATTGCGTGTGCGGTCCTTGCGTTTGGACTGACACAAAGCTTGGTGGTTCAGTTTGTCGCCATCCTGGTGTTCTCGATTGTGGGCGGCTTGATTCCCGCGACTTTGTTTTTTCTGGCCGTCACGGCCGCGCCTTCCCCGGAGACGACGTCCACGTCGGTGGGCTGGGTGCAGCAATGCTCTTCACTGGGTCAATTTGTAGGGCCGCCTGTCGTGGCTTCAGTCGTGCATATGTTGGGCGGGTGGCAGTGGGCGTGGGTCGCGACAGTCAGCTTTGCAATTTTGGGTTTGATCATTGCCTGGCGTCTGTCCCGATTGGGTTTGCCTGGCAGCCGTTAAGTTTTGCTCTGATCAAGGTCAGATTGCATGATGCAGATAGTCAAGGGGCCCGTGCCGTCAGGCGGGCTCTGTTTTTTTTTGAGGGGAAGGCAGCATGCTCGTCAGTAACGTCCAGATCACAAGAGATGAGTTGGCCGATCTGGTGGCCGGCGCCCATGCGTCTTTGAGTTTTGAGAACTGTATTTTTGATGATGAGGACCTGTCGGGGCTGGAGCTGGAAGGTTTGCTGTTTTCGGGTTGCAGTTTTTTGAGAACCTGCTTTACACGAGCCCATTTGCAAGACACGGTCTGGCAGCGTTGCAAGCTGAGTCAGTCAGATTTCAGCTTGGCGGACCTTAGTTCGGCCCGTTTTAGGGCTTGTGATCTGCACGTGAGCAAGTGGCTAGGCACTCGGATTGCCTCCTTGCAAATCGAGGACTCCAAGTTGAGCGCTGCGGTTTTCAACGAAACCCGTGGTTTGGACCTGAGGCTGCGTGAGTGCAAGCTAGTGGGTGCTACGTTGCGCGCGATTAGTTTCCGCAAGCAAAATCTGGTGCAACTGGATTTCTCCGATGCGGACCTCGGTGGCTGCGATTTCCAGGATGCCGTCTTTGAGGGCGGCAGTTTGCGCGGGGCCAGCCTGCGTGGGACCTGCTTTAAGGGGGCAGATTTGCGCAGTGTGGAGTTGGGCAGTATTAGCTTTTATGACTTGAACCACTCTTTTCAAGGTGCGTGTCTGTCGGTGGAACAGGCGGTCGGGCTAGTCAGTTCCATGGGGGTGCGGGTGCAGTAGGGGCAGCGTTGCGTACAAGTACGCAGTGATCAAGTCAGAGCCGCCATCTGGCACTTTCTTCCTTGGCTGGGCAAGCTATCTGTTTGCCTCAGGATAGGGGAAAGGTCTATGTCCTTGGCCGTGTTGAACAGTTGTGCCTTGTCGGGCCTGGATGTAATCGATGTGCGGGTTGAGGCGCATGTCGCTCCGGGCTTGCCCGCTTTTCATATTGTTGGTTTGCCGGATGCTGGTATCCGGGAAAGTCGGGAGCGAATACGTGCCGCTTTGCAAGCCAGCGGTTTTGATTTTCCCGCTGCCCGACTGACAATCAATCTGGCTCCGGCCGATCTGCCCAAAGATTCGGGGCGCTTTGATCTACCGGTGGCGTTGGCAATTTTGCTGGCCAGCGGCCAGCTTAGCCGCTGTGATGATGGACAGCGTGAGCAGGCGATTACGGGTTTGGAGCGCTATGTCATGGCCGGTGAGCTGTCCTTGACGGGCGCAGTGGTTCCTGTTCAAGGCGCGCTGACGATTGCGTTGGGAATGGCGCGGCGGCATCCAGCGCCTTGTTTGCTTTTGCCAAGACACAGCGCGGAGGTGGCGGCCCATGTGCCGGAACTGCAGGTTCGAGGTGTGGCGAGCCTGGCCGAGGCAGCCGCTTATCTGCGGGGTGATAAAGAGCTTGAGCCAGCTTTGGCTCAGCCCTGGCCAGAGGAGCACACTTACGATCCGTCGCTTTGCCTGTCTGATGTACGTGGACAGCCTTTGGCCTGTCGTGCTTTGGAAGTAGCAGCGGCCGGTGGTCACAGCCTTTTGTTGAACGGCTCGCCGGGTGTAGGAAAAACCATGTTGGCTCAACGTCTGCCCGGCCTGTTGCCCGATCTGGATCGCTATGCCCAACTCGAAGTGGCGGCCTTGTACTCTTTTGTTCAGGAGCGGGATTTTTACAGCCGACGCCCTCCGTTTCGTGCCCCGCATCACAGTGTGTCTACGCCAGCCCTGATTGGCGGGGGCAGCCGCCCCCGGCCGGGGGAGGTTTCTCTGGCGCACCAGGGCGTGCTGTTTCTAGATGAGCTGCCCGAGTTCAGCCGACGTTCACTGGAGGCGCTGCGCGAGCCCCTGGAGCAAGGCTGCGTACATATCTCCCGTGCACAGAAGCAGGCGGTCTTTCCGGCCCAATTTCAATTAGTGGCCGCGATGAACCCTTGTCCATGTGGCTGGGCGGCCAGTCGGCATCGGGCATGCCGTTGCTCGCCCGCTCAACGAGAACAATATCGGCAACGTTTGTCCGGCCCCATGTTGGACAGGATTGATCTCTTGGTCACCTTGAGCGAGTCCGGGGCGCAGAGCGATCATGAAGCGACGCCATCCGCTCAGGTCAGGTTACGCGTGCAGGAGGCGATCGAAAGGCAAGTGAGGCGTCAGGCGGTGCGCAATGCCCGCTTGCCGGTGTCGGGCTTGAAAGCGCATGTCGGCCTGTCTGCAGATGCCATGGCTTTGCTGAGCAGCGCGCGCAAGCGCTGGCATTGGTCGGAAAGAGTGCAGGGCAGGGTGCTGCGAGTGGCGCGTACGATTGCGGATCTGGCGGGCGTGGACCAGCTGACCCGCTCCCATATTGCGGAGGCGCTACAGTTCCGCCCGGATTTACCTTAAGCCTGCTGGGCTACAAGAAGACCGTGATGGCGGTTGAACATGGACGGGTGCCGCCCGCTTCAAGGACGATGTGGAAAATTCCCGAAGGGGGCGGTTCGCTGACGTTCGCACTGGGCGGATAGGGGGAGAACGAATAACCCTGTTTGTTTACAGGCCAGCTCTACAGACACATGAGCACCGTGTCGGGCCGTGATACGGTGTTGCTGGGTAGACAGTGGGTGTGGCAGGGACTGGTTTTATTGAGGGCCTGTCAGCAACGACCTGGCTATAAAAAACCGGGGTCTGTCTGGACAATTTTCCAGGAATCATCCTATAATCAAGAGCTTTTCCCCTGTTTGGATTTGTTCTTGCAGCGGGCAAAGAAAAAAATAAGTGCCTGTTTTGGGTCATACAAGTGCGTGCCAGTTTCTTTGGCGGCCACCCGCAGACACAAATTAGTCGAGTAATTTCATGCCTAAAATGAAAACCAAAAAAAGCGCTTCCAAGCGCTTTGTGGTTCGTGGTAGCGGTTCCATCAAGCGGGGCCAAGCGTTCAAGCGTCACATTCTGACCAAGAAGACGACCAAGAACAAACGTCAGTTGCGCGGTGCCGTCGAGGTTCATAAAGCCGACGTCGCTTCCGTAAAAGCAATGATGCCTTTCGCTTGATTAGGGAGAATCGAACATGTCACGAGTAAAACGCGGTGTTAACGCACGCGCACGCCACAAGAAAGTCATTGCCCAGGCCAAAGGTTTTCGCGGTCGTCGCGGTAATGTATTCCGTATAGCCAAACAGGCTGTCATGAAGGCAGGTCAGTATGCCTACCGTGACCGCCGTAACAAGAAACGTGTATTCCGCTCGCTGTGGATTACCCGTATCAACGCAGCTTGCCGCGAACTGGACATGAGCTACAGCCAGTTTATCGCCGGCCTGAACAAAGCCTCCATCGCTTTGGACCGTAAGGTTCTGGCTGACTTGGCTGTTAAAGACAAGGCAGGTTTTGCTGCTATTGTTGCACAGGCTAAGAACGCTCTGGCTGCTTAAGCGGTATCTGACTGTATAGTTCACAAACGGGGCCTTTGGGGCTCCGTTTGTTTTTGGAAAGTAACACGCCATGACTTCCTCCCACGACGATCTGATCGCCCAGGCTCGGGCCTTGTTTGAGCAGTCTCAGGACGCCGCCTCGCTGGAAAACGCCAAAGCCCGCTTTTTGGGCAAACAAGGTGCCATCACCGCCTTGATGAAAGGCCTTGCCCAGATGGAGCCGGAGCAGAAAAAAGCAGCAGGCGCCAGCATTAATGTGCTCAAGCGCGAAATTGAGGATTTGCTCAATGATCGTCGTGCTGCCTTGGCGGCAGAACAATTGAACCAACGTCTGGCTCAAGAACAGATTGATGTGACTCTGCCTGGCCGTGGACGGGGCACCGGCGGCATTCATCCGGTCATCCAGACCTGGCAGCGAGTCGAGGCCATTTTCCGCTCTATCGGTTTTGATGTGGCGGACGGCCCTGAAATCGAAAATGACTGGACCAATTTTACCGCTCTGAACAATCCAGAGAATCACCCGGCCCGCTCAATGCAGGATACGTTCTATATCGATATGAACGACGAGCAGGGTCTGCCTTATTTGCTGCGCACACACACCAGCCCCATGCAGGTGCGATACGCGCGCATGAACCAGGCCCCGATCAAGGTTATTGCCCCTGGGCGCACTTATCGCGTTGACAGTGATGCCACTCACTCGCCCATGTTCCATCAGGTCGAAGGCTTGTGGATTGCCGAGGATATTTCCTTTGCGGATCTGAAAGGCGTCTACACGAATTTTCTGCGCGCTTTTTTTGAAAGCGACGATCTGGTCGTGCGTTTTCGACCTTCTTTTTTCCCCTTTACCGAGCCATCCGCCGAGATTGACATGATGTTCTCCTCCGGTCCCAATAAGGGCCGTTGGCTGGAAATCTCGGGCTCCGGGCAGGTTCACCCGCAAGTGGTGCGCAATTTCGGTTTGGACCCCGAGCGTTACATTGGTTTCGCTTTTGGTTCCGGGCTGGAGCGCCTGACTATGTTGCGCTATGGTGTTAACGATTTACGCCAGTTCTTTGAAGGCGATCTGCGCTTTCTGAAGCAATTCAATCGTTGATTCCTGTTTCGCGCCGCTGGGCCTGACAGGCCCGGTCGGTTCCGGTATACACCGTTTTACGTCTCCATCTTTGCATCATGTTATTTTCCGAATCGTGGCTGCGCCGCTTTGTGAATCCCAAACTGGGAACTGAAGAACTGGGTCATCAACTGACGATGGCTGGCCTGGAGGTTGAAGAAATTCAAGCCGCCGCGCCAGCGTTCGAGAATGTTGTCGTTGGCTTTATTGCCGAGATTGCCCCTCATCCCGACGCTGACCGCCTGCGCGTGTGCCAGGTCGATGACGGCTCGGGCAAGCTGCTGCAGATTGTGTGCGGTGCCCCCAACGCGGCTCAAGGCATCAAGATCCCGGTCGCTCGTGTTGGCGCAACGCTGCCTGGTGGCATGAAAATTGGCCCGGTCAAAATGCGTGGTGTGGAATCCGCCGGCATGTTGTGCTCGGGTCGCGAGCTGGGTCTGTCGCAAGATCACGATGGTTTGCTGGTACTGGATACGGACGCACCCGTGGGGCAAAGCCTGCGTGAGCTGCTGGATCTGGACGACCAGATTATCGAATTGAAATTGACGCCTAACCGTGCGGACTGCCTGTCCGTGCTGGGCGTGGCGCGTGAAGTGGCCGCTCTGACGGGCGAACCATTGACACTGCCCGACTTCACTCCTGTTCCTGTCACGATTGAAGATCGCGTTTCCGTTACCGTGAAAGACGCTGATCTGTGTGGCCGTTTTGCCGGTCGTGTGATTCGTGGCGTCAATGCGCGTGCGAAAACCCCGGACTGGATGAAAACCCGTCTGGAGCGTAGTGGCCAGCGTTCGATCTCTGCTTTGGTGGACATCTCCAATTACGTCATGCTGGAGCTGGGCCGTCCTACGCACGTGTTCGATTTGCAGCACGTACAGTCTGGCCTGGAAGTGCGTTGGGCACGTAAAGGCGAACAACTGGAGCTGCTGAGCGGTTTGAACGTCGAGCTGGATACCGATGTTGGCGTGATCGCGGTTAACGATGTAGTGCAAAGCATGGCCGGTATCATGGGCGGCGAACAAAGTGCCGTCACGCTGGACACGACAGATGTGTATCTGGAAGGGGCTTTCTGGTGGCCGGAAGCCATCATGGGCCGTGCCCGTCGCTATAAATTTTCATCGGACGCCAGCCATCGTTTTGAGCGGGGCGTGGACTTTGATTCCATTACCCAGCATCTGGAGCGCACCACCGCCTTGATACTGGAAATTTGTGGTGGTCAGGCTGGCCCCCTGGATGACCAGATTGTGGCCCTGCCGGAGCGCAAGCCTGTCGCCATGCGTCTGGAGCGCTGTCGTCGTGTGCTGGGCATCGCTTTGGAGCAGGATCAGGTCGAGAGCATCTTTACCCGCCTGGGCCTGAGCTTTTCGGTCGCCGACGGTGTGTTTACCGTCACGCCGCCCAGCTACCGTTTTGACTTGACGATCGAAGAGGATCTGATCGAGGAAGTCGCTCGTATTTATGGCTTTGAAAATATCCCTGATCTTCCTCCAGTCGCCGCAGCCCACATGCGCGTTCCTGAGGAAGCCCTGCGCGGTCCGCATGCCTTGCGTGCTGTCATGGCGGGGCAGGACTACCAGGAAGTCATCAATTTTTCCTTTGTGCAAGAGTCCTGGGAAAAAGGGATCAACGGGCAGGCTGACCCGATTCGCTTGCTCAATCCGATTGCCAGTCAGTTGGCTGTCATGCGCACCAGTTTGATCCCTGGTTTGTTGGCCAATATCGAACACAATGCCAACCGCCGGCAGTCTCGTGTGCGGGTTTTTGAATTTGGCCGTGTTTTCCTGCGGGATGCTTCGCAAGAAAATGGCGCATTGACAGTGGCCGGCATCCATCAGCCGAACCGCATTGCGGCGGCGGCCTGGGGTTCTGTCGTGAGTGAGCAATGGGGCCAAGCCGACCGCCCTGTGGATTTCTTTGATGTCAAACGGGACCTGGAGACCTTGCTGGGTCAACGGGCTGCTCACGTACGGTTTGAACCTGAAGTTCATCCGGCCTTGCATCCTGGTCGTAGCGCCAGTGTGAAGCTGGAGGGTAAAACCATAGGCTGGATTGGTGAAGTCCATCCCCAGTGGTTGGGTGAGTTTGGTCTGAACCAGGCCCCGGTGGTTTTTGAGGTGGATGTCGAGGCGATTTCGCGTGACGACGTGGTGCATGCCCAGGAGATCTCCAAGCAGCCCGTGGTGCAGCGTGATCTGGCAGTTTGGGTCAATAAAGACGTATCCTATCAAGCGGTGCTGGATACGCTCAATCAAGTGCGCCGCAGCGTAGCATCCGCGGCAATTGTCAAAGACATTCAGTTGTTTGACGTCTGGCGTGACAAGAACGATGCGTCGGAAAAGAGTCTGGCCATTCGTTTCTGGCTGCAGGACAGCGCAAGCACGCTGGATGATGAGCGTGTCGAGCAATGCCTGGAAGCATTGCTGGCGGCACTGGTATCCGCGCATGGTGCACGGGCACGGGCATAAGGAGACACAATGAACGTAGAGCGTACTTTGACCAAAGCAGACCTGGCAGAACTCTTGTTTGAACGTGTTGGTTTGAATAAGCGGGAAGCCAAAGATATCGTGGATACCTTCTTTGCTGAGATCCGCGATTCCCTGGCCGACGGTGTAGAGGTCAAGTTGTCCGGTTTCGGTAATTTTCAGGTGCGGGATAAACCCCCGCGTCCTGGTCGCAACCCCAAGACGGGTGAGGTCATTCCTATTTCGGCGCGCCGGGTGGTGACTTTTCATGCCAGTCAAAAGCTCAAGAGTGTCGTTGAAGGCGCACCGGTGGCGCCCGAGGATGACCGGGACTAAATCCTGGTACGTTTGCGTACAGTTTTGCCTGACTGAACGTGTAAAATCATTCCTATTGTCGATGAGCATCAGTGGCCATGAGCACAAACGAAAAAACGGCGACCTTGCCTCCTATCCCTGCCAAGCGTTATTTCACCATCGGTGAAGTCAGCGAGCTTTGTCTGGTCAAGCCCCATGTCTTGCGTTACTGGGAGCAGGAATTTACACAGCTAAAGCCTGTCAAGCGACGTGGTAACCGACGTTATTACCAGCACCATGAAGTGCTGTTGATTCGCCGGATTCGCGGCTTGCTGTACGACGAGGGCTTTACCATCAGCGGCGCACGCAATCGTCTGGGCGATGGTCCGGATATGCCGTTTGACCAGGAAGCGGCGGTACGTCTGACCGGTCAGGAGATGCAAGCCCTGCGCACCAATCTGGGACAGATCCAGGCGATGCTGGATCAGGCCCTGGCCATGACAGACCCGGGCTCTGCCCAGTAATTCCGGATTGTCGGTGGGAAGGAAGGTCGGCCTGGGTGCCGGCCTTTTTTCATGGAAGGATGAACAGTGAATCTACGTCGTCGAGCTCTACAAGCCCTGGTGGTGCAAGAACCGGCTGCCAAGCTGGCTGCCGTTCGAGCCATTCCCCCTGGTTTGCCTGTTGGGGCGCATGAGCATCTGGATGAGCCACCTGGTGTGCCCGGAAGGCCGCCCGGCTTACGTTTTGTCGGTCCTCAACAGGTGCCCAGGCGCTCAGTACACACCCTTCAGGGGCGTGCGGCCTTATTGCACTCCCTGGCGCATATTGAATTCAATGCCATTAACCTGGCTTTGGACGTGTTATGGCGTTACCCGGGCTTGCCAGATTCGTTTTACGCGGGCTGGTTGCAAGTTGCGGTGGAAGAGGCTTTGCACTTTGAGTTGTTAAACGATCATTTGCAAACCTTGGGGGTCCGCTACGGCGATTTGCCTGTCCATGATGGCCTGTGGGAGATGGCAGAGCGAACCCGCTTCGATTTGCTGGCACGGCTGGCCTTGGTGCCTCGAACTTTGGAGGCGCGCGGTCTGGACGCGTGTCCGGTGGTCCACAGCAAGCTGCTGGAGGCTGGTGACCAGAAGGCCGCGTCCATTATTGCCATCATCTTGCGTGATGAGGTGGGGCATGTGGCCTTGGGGAACTACTGGTATCGCAAAGTCTGCCAGGAGCAGGGTTTATCCGATTTCGATACCTATGGTGAACTGGCGCAGCATTACCGCGCCCCGCGCCTGCGGGGGCCGTTCAATCGTAAAGCCCGCCTGGAGGCGGGCTTTACGGCAGCGGAGATTGATGAGCTGGAACGTCTGGATACGGCGTTCAGGAGCGCGTTGCCGACGAGCTAGCCTCCTTGTTGCTGATAGGCAGATTGTCCAATTGTCCAAAACTGACAATGCGGCCTATATAAAGGACGGGGCCTTCCGGCGCGCCGCTATTGGAGCCTCCCTCGGCTTCCAGCGTCATTTCAAAAATCTGTTCGTCTTCGACCGTGCCGATCAAGGCAGCGGGGACGGTGATGGGACGATTGGGGTCGATCAAACCCAGGGAGCGGATTTGTGTCCCACGGGGCGTGTGAGTCCATAACTGCACGGATTGGGTGGCTTTAACTTCGGTATTGACCTTGGGCACCAGCAGGACATTTCCTTGCGGGTCCACTGTCGCAATCCAGGCAGGCGTCGAGGATTGGCCGGGAGCTTGTAGGATCGCTGCCTGACGTGGCTTCATTTCAATGACATTGACCGGTGGTTCCGAATTCATGTTCATGAACAGGGCAATGGCCAAACCTAGTATTACGACAACGGCCAAACCACCGAGCAGCAGGGGCAAGGGCATTGCAAAGCCACGCGCTTTTTTTCCTTCCTCTGCGGCCTCGGGTGCCGGTTTTTTCTCGCTGGTCAGGCTGGGGGGCACTTCGCTGTTGGCAGGTTTTTTCTTGTCTCCTTTTCTGGGCGGCGCGACAGGGGGCAAGTCGGGCGTGGGAATCATCGATTTGGCTGCAGGGTCAGCGTCGGCGCGCAACAAAGTGGGAAAGGGCGGAGCATGCTCCTCGGCCTTGTCAGTGGCGCTTGTGCTGTCTGCGGACCAGCGTGGTTCATTACGAATGGCTGGCTTGGCGGTGCCGTCAATCGCATCGCTGGTCTTGATGCTGGGTTCCTGACGTTCTGTTTTAGCTGCTGTGCTGTTCGCTGCCGCGATCGCCCCTGCGCCGCCACCTGGCGACGCAGGAACTTCCTTCTCGGGGCTAATCGGGCTGCCTGCCTGACGGCGTGCGGCAGGCGGCGGCAACCCTAAGGTATGGTGGATGTGCGCCAGACTGGTGGGGGCTGGGACGGTAGGGGTCAGACAATCCACCAGCTCCAGCCAGGCCTGCTCCCAGGCCAATGCCAGACGAGCGGCCTGATCATTTTGCTGCATCAGCGTGTGCGCCTGCGCCAATTCATGCTGACTAAGCAAGCCCAATGTGTATTCGCCAATCATGACGGCATGGCGCGGGTCGTTGGCATTGCCTTCATTGATTAAAGGGGTGAGCTGTTGCAGACCATGCTGAACCACGGCGCGCAACTGAGCGGGGGATCGATTCAGTTGAGGGCCTAATTGCTCATAGCTGTTGCCATGCAAATAGGCATGAATCATGGCGCGTTGACTGGTACCGTCCAGTTTCCCCAGGGCGGGAATGAATCGTTGTCCTGACTGAGGCTTAATGGCGGGCAAAGCGTAACTGCTATCCCCACTTTGCGTACGCTGGCGTAAACGGGCCAGCAATCTGAAACGCAGAATGCTATAAATCCAGGCACGGCCCTCACCCAGATCGGGGTCGTAGCCTGCGGCATTTTTCCACAACAGGACAAAGCTGTCGCGCAGAACCTCTTCAGCATCAATGCGGCGACCCAAAACGGCCTGGCCCAAAGCCAGCATCAAGGGTGCTTCCCGGTCGTACAGCACATCCAGCGCCTGGCTGTCCTGTGCGGCTAACTGATCCAGGGAAGAAGAATACGAGAAAGAAGAAGACGGCATGGATGACTTTTGCACGGTAAAGGAATTTATAAGCCAGTTGCCCGTGTCTCAGGCGCCATTCTGATCGGATGGGTACCCGTTTCGGACAAGCAGGTATTGTATGCCTTTCGCAGAAGGCCGGAAGGTAACAAAGTGCTGGATTGCCAGCATTTTCATTGCAATGGCAGAGATGTCGGGAATGGGGAGCCAATCCTGTGCATTCGTTCCACCGGGCTGCTGGATGCACAGCACTTTTTGGAGCAATGTGGCTTGAAACAAGCACGCCGGCGTTAGGGTCTTGGTGTAGGAGTCAGGTGCCCGGAGCTATACTTGATGATTGCCTGACGCCTGCTCATCTGGCAGGAAAAGTAGGCGGCTAATCGTTTTGTTGTATTCGTATCAAGGACAGCTCAGGAGTCTGGCTGTGTGTGGACTGGGCATGCTGCCAGTTTGACCTTGATTTCAGCTTTGTGCTGCAACCTCTTTTGAACCTGTCCGCTGTTCTTTGGCCTTTTGCTATTGAACGCGACTCTATTGCGTGTGCCTCCTCGTCCTGAAGTGCTTGATGGTGTCTCCGGTGGTTTGAGCACCCTGAAATCTCTATTTCCTTACGTTTGGCGTTTCAAAACCCGCGTGGTTGTGGCCTTGGCCTGCCTGATTCTGGCGAAAGTGGCCACCGTCCTGATGCCCATCTACTTAAAGCAGGTCATCGATGCTTTGAGTCTGCCGGCTACGGCGCTGATGCTGCCTGTGGCGGCGCTGCTCGGATATGGGGCGGTGCGGCTGGCCTCCAGTGCCTTGGGGGAAATCCGCGATGCCCTGTTTGCACGGGTAACGCAAGGCGCAGTTCGCCTGATTGCCAATAATGTCTTTCGGCATCTGCTGGATCTGTCACTGCGTTTTCATACCGAGCGCCAGACGGGTGGGTTAAGCCGGGATATTGAGCGGGGCACCAAGGGCGTCAGCTTTTTGCTCAATTTTCTGGTTTTCAATATTTTGCCCACCCTGCTGGAAATCGCCCTGGTGTGCGGCATTTTGCTCTGGCGCTATGACTGGACCTTTGCGGCCGTCACCTTGGGAACCATTGCGACTTATATTGTCTTTACCCTGCTGGTCACGGAGCGGCGCATGCGTTATCGGCGCACCATGAATGATCTGGACAGCCGTGCCAACTCCCGTGCCATTGATGCTTTGCTCAACTATGAAACCGTGAAGTATTTTGGCAACGAGGAGTATGAAATCAATCGTTATGACCAGAATATGGGTCAGTGGGTGCAGGCTGCCGTCCGTAATCAGGTATCGCTGAACCTGCTCAATATCGGGCAAGCCTCTATCATCAGTATTGGCGTTACCGCTTTGTTGTTCATGTCTGCGCAAGGGGTGTTGGCCGGATCCATGACGGTAGGGGATGTGGTGTTGGTCTCGGCCTTTCTGACTCAGCTGTACGCACCGCTGAATTTTCTGGGATTTGTATATCGCGAGATCAAGAACTCCCTGGCGGACATGGAGCGTTTGTTCTCCCTGCTGCGCCGCAAGCAGGAGGTGACGGACGCACCCAATGCCCAAGAGTTGTCCTGTACACAGGCCAGTGTGCGTTTTGAGAACGTCAGTTTTGCCTACGATAAGCGTCGCACGGTTATCCAGAACCTGAGTTTCGAGATTCCGGCAGGCAAGACGGTGGCCGTGGTGGGGGCTTCAGGGGCGGGCAAGTCCACCTTGTCGCGTCTGTTGTTTCGTTTTTACGATGTGACCGCCGGGCGGATTCTGTTTAATGACCGTGCGCTAAACGAGTGGACACAAGAGAGTCTGCGTCGCCATATTGGTATCGTTCCGCAAGACACGGTGCTGTTTAACGATACGATTTTGCACAATATTGCGTATGGTCGTCCCGATGCCAGCAAGGAGCAGATTGTTGCCGCTGCCCGTGCTGCCAGTATTCATGACTTTATTCAAAGCCTGCCGGATGGCTACGAGACCGTGGTGGGCGAGCGTGGACTGAAGTTGTCCGGGGGTGAGAAACAGCGCGTGGCGATTGCTCGTACCTTGCTGAAAAACCCGCCGGTGCTGATCCTGGATGAAGCGACCAGTGCGCTGGATACGCGTACGGAGCGGGCCATTCAGGCCGAACTCAATGAGATCGCCCGTGACCGTACCACCTTGATCATTGCCCACCGCCTGTCCACGATTACGGACGCAGATCTGATCCTGGTTCTGGAGCGTGGCCAGATCGTGGAGCAGGGCACGCACAACGAACTTTTAGCCCTGGATGGCGCCTATGCCCGTATGTGGAATATCCAGCAAAGTCTGCAGGGATAATTTGACCATATAGTACCAAAGCAGTACTATATAGTTCTACGACCTGTTCAGAGAGAAGGAATGCTGCGAATCAGTAAAATCATTGATTACGGCACTTTGGTGCTGACACACATGGCTGGCGATCCAGACCGTGTGTTCAGTGCGTCTGACTTGGCCGCCATCCTGGGTTTGGGCCAACCAACTGTCAGCAAGGTGCTTAAACTGCTGGGCCAGCATGAACTGGTAATCAGTAGTCGAGGCGCACGCGGAGGGTATGTGTTGGGCCGCCCCGCCAAACAGATAAGTGTAGCGCAGATTATTGATGCACTGGAAGATCAGCCCTTTGGCTTGACCGAATGTGTTGCCACTCCTGGAGCCTGTTCCGTGGAGTCAGACTGCCACATACGCAGTAACTGGCAGCGTATCAACGATATTGTCCGGCGTACCTTGGAAGAGGTCAGTGTTGCAGACATGATACGCGTGCCCGTTAACGAGTTTCCCCTGACACACAAGCCGGGTCCCGAATTGAAAAACAGAAACAAGGCGAACACCTCCAACGTGGAGTTAACCGAATGAGTACCGTCAACGAACATCTGGACACCTTCCTCGATCGTGATTACGAGGCAGGCTTTGTCACCGACATCGAGTCTGAAACCATACCGAAAGGTTTGAACGAAGACGTCATCCGTTTCCTGTCCGCGAAAAAACGCGAACCGGAGTTCATGCTGGAATGGCGCCTGGCTGCTTACCGCCAGTGGCTGACCATGAAGTACCCCAAGTGGTCGATTGTGGAGTACCCGCCAATCGACTTTCAGGACATCAGTTACTACTCCGCGCCCAAAAGCAAGGCCGATGGTCCCAAGAGCCTGGATGAGGTCGATCCTGAACTGTTGCGCACCTATGAAAAACTGGGTGTGCCCCTGCACGAACGCGCACGTCTGGCCGGTGTGGCCGTTGACGCCGTGTTTGACTCGGTCTCGGTGGCCACCACCTTCCGCAAGGAACTGGAAGAAGTGGGCGTGATCTTCTGTTCCTTTTCCGAAGCGGTACGTGAATATCCGGAACTGGTCAAAAAGTACCTGGGCACGGTGGTCCCTCCCAGCGACAACTTCTATGCCGCACTGAACTCGGCTGTGTTCTCTGATGGTTCCTTTGTGTACATCCCCAAAGGGGTGCGCTGCCCCATGGAGCTGTCCACTTATTTCCGTATCAATGCCCGCGACACCGGCCAGTTCGAGCGCACCTTGATCATTGCGGAAGAGGGCGCGTCGGTCAGTTACCTGGAAGGCTGTACGGCGCCGATGCGCGATGAAAACCAATTGCACGCTGCGGTCGTGGAGCTGGTCGCGTTGGACGACGCCAAGATCAAGTACTCGACCGTGCAAAACTGGTACCCCGGTGACAAGGACGGCGTAGGCGGTATTTACAACTTCGTCACCAAGCGTGGCGAATGCCGTGGCGCACGTTCGCACATCTCCTGGACGCAGGTTGAAACCGGCTCGGCCATTACCTGGAAATACCCCAGCGTGGTGCTGCGTGGCGATGACTCCCAAGGGGAGTTCTACTCGGTCGCCCTGAGCAATCACCGTCAGCAAGCGGACACCGGCACCAAGATGATCCATATGGGGCGCAATACCCGCAGCACGATTATCTCCAAGGGGATTTCGGCCGGCCAGGGCATCAATACCTATCGTGGTTTGGTGCGGATTACTCCCAAGGCAGAGAACGCCCGCAATTACACTCAGTGTGATTCGCTGCTGATTGGCAAGCGCTGCGCTGCGCATACCTTCCCGACAATGGAAGTGCAGAATCCCAGTGCCAGTGTGGAACACGAGGCGACGGCTTCGCGTATTGGAGAGGATCAGCTCTTTTATGCCATGCAGCGCGGCCTGACAGCCGAAGACGCCGTCTCCATGATCGTGAACGGCTTTTGTAAAGAAGTGATTAAAGAATTGCCCATGGAGTTTGCGGTCGAAGCACAGAATTTGCTCGGCGTCAGCTTGGAAGGCAGTGTAGGTTAAGGAGAATAATGAAATGCTGACGATTAAAGATTTGCGCGCTTCGGTTGAAGATAAACCTATCCTTAAAGGCCTGAACCTGGAAATCAAACCCGGTGAAGTTCACGCCATCATGGGTCCGAACGGCTCGGGCAAGAGCACCTTGTCCCAGGTTCTGGCGGGTCGTGAAGACTACACCGTGGAAGGTGGTTCGGTTGATTGGCTGGGTCAAGACCTGCTGGAAATGAAGATTGAAGACCGCGCCCGTTCCGGTCTGTTCCTGGCATTCCAGTACCCCATCGAAATTCCCGGTGTGTCCAACGCCTATTTCCTGCGTGCTTCGGTGAACGCCGTGCGTCGTCATCAGGGTCTGCCTGAGCTGGACGCCATGGACTTCCTCAAGCGCGTGAAAGAGGAAATGAAGATTGTAGGTATGCGTGAAGAGTTTCTGTACCGCTCGGTGAACGAAGGCTTTTCCGGCGGCGAAAAGAAACGCAATGAAGTTCTGCAAATGAGTCTGCTGGAGCCCAAGCTGGCCATTCTGGACGAAACCGACTCCGGTCTGGATATTGACGCTTTGCGCGTGGTGGCTGACGGCGTGAACCGTCTGCGTTCCCCCGAGCGTTCCTTGCTGGTGATCACTCACTACCAACGTCTGCTGGATTACATCGTGCCTGACTTTGTGCACGTTTTGGCCGGTGGCAAGATCATTCGTTCCGGTGGCCGTGAGTTGGCCCTGGAACTGGAAGAGCGTGGCTACGGCTGGGTGCTGGAACAAGCAGAGGCCGAACAGAAAGCCAAGGGAGCTGCGGTATGAGTCTGCCGGATTGGGTCAACAGCTTTGCCGCTCAGGCTGCACAAGCACCTGGAGCCGGTCTGCCATGGCTAAGCGCTGTGCGTCAGCGTGCGCTGGAGCGTTTCGAACAAGAAGGCTGGCCAACCACACGCATTGAAGCCTGGCATCACACCTCCTTGGCTTTGCTGGAACAACAAAGCTTCGCACCACGCAAATCAGCGTCGGCAGCGGAGCTGGTGGCGTCGGTGCGCCAACAAGAGGACGGGTACTTCCTGGTCTTTGTGGATGGTCACTACGATGCGGCGCTGTCGCACCTGGATGAATTGCCCGCTGGTGTGCGTTTGGCGTCGCTCAGCGCCTGTCTGGAGCGCGATGCAGACTGGTTGCAGCAGGCTTACGGTGATGAGTCCCAGGGCGCTTCGACCGCAGCCTTGAACCTGGCCTTGGCTCAGGATGGTGCCGCCTTGCATATCGCCGCTGGCAAGCACCTGGAGCAACCGGTCCATTTGGTTTTTGTTCGCACCCAAGGGGGCAGCGCCAGCTTTACGCGTAACCTGATCTCTCTGGAGTCGGGTGCCAGTGCAACGGTGGTTGAGCACTACGTAGGTCAGGACGGCATGGATGCGTCCTTGAGCAGCGTCGTGACTCGTCTGAACGTGGCTCCAGATGCCAATCTGACGCACATGAAGTTGCAGCAGGAAGCGCTGCAAGACTTTCACCTGGCGGCCATCGATGTGCAGCAAGGTCGCGGCTCGGTATTCAATTCGCACTCGCTGTCCTTCGGTGCCCGTATTGCCCGTAACGATATTGCTACCGTTTTCAACGGCGAGCGTTGCGAAACCTTGTTTAACGGCTTGTACTTTGTGGATGGTCGTCGTCATGTCGACCACAACACACTGATTGACCATGCCCAGCCCAACTGCCAAAGTCGTGAGTTCTACCGCGGTATTCTGGCAGACACCGCCCGCGGTGTGTTCAGTGGTCGTGTGCTGGTGGGCAAGGGTGCCGATGGTACGGATTCGGTACAGCGTTCGGACAGCTTGCTCTTGTCCAAGATGGCGCGGGCAGATTCCCGCCCCGAGCTGGAAATCTACGCTGACGACGTCAAGTGTGCTCACGGGGCCACGGTGGGCCAACTGGATGCCGATAGCCTGTTCTATCTGCGCTCGCGAGGCATGAGCATGGAAGATGCCCGCAATATGCTGATTTATGCATTTGCCGCCCAGTCCTTGGAGCGCATTGCGTCTGAAAGCCTGCGTAGCCGTGCCACTGTCGGTATTAATGCGTTGTTGCCGGGCGGGCTCGCCCTTGGAGATCTTGCATGAATGCGCCCATGCCCGTAACTGCTGCTGGTTTGCTGAATCACCGCGAGGATTTTCCCATCCTAGCCCGCCCGATCCGGGGGCAACGCTTGTCCTATCTGGATAACGGTGCGACGACGCAAAAGCCGCGTTCGGTCATTGAGGCCGAGGCGCGATTCTATGAGCAGTCCAATGCGAATATCCATCGGGGTGTGCATTGGCTGTCTCAACATGCTACTGAGCTGTACGATCAGGCCAGAAGTACAGTGCGGGCATTTCTGAATGCCGCCCGTGATGAAGAGATTGTATTTACGCGTGGCACCACGGAATCCATTAATCTGGTCGCCTACAGCTGGGGCATGGATAACTTGAAGGCAGGCGACGAGATCTTGCTGACAGGTCTGGAGCATCACTCCAACATCGTGCCCTGGCAGCTGGTTGCCCAGCGTACCGGCGCCATCATCCGCGTGGTGCCCGTGCTGGACAACGGTGAATTGGATCAGGAAGCATTCCAGCAACTGCTCAATGAGAAAACCCGCCTGCTGGCCGTGGTCCATGTCTCCAATGCGCTGGGGACGATTAACCCCATTGCTGAAATGACGCGTCAGGCCCATGCGGTCGGCGCCAAGGTGCTGGTGGATGGTGCCCAGTCCGTCCCCCACGGTGTGGTGGACGTGCAAGCCCTGGATGCCGATTTTTATACATTTTCGGCTCACAAGCTTTACGGGCCAACCGGCATGGGCGCCTTGTATGTGCGCTACGACATTTTGGACAGCATGTCACCCTGGATGGGTGGCGGTGACATGATCACCACTGTCAGCTTTGAAAAAAGCAATTACGCGCCCGTGCCGCAGCGTTTTGAAGCGGGGACGCCCAATATCGCTGGTGCCATTACCATGGCTGCCGCCATCGATTATTTGATGCGTATTGGCATGCAGCGTATTGCCGACCACGAAGCACTGCTGCTGGATTACGCCACCGAAGCCTTGCTGGCCATGCCTGGCATTCGCATTATCGGGACGGCGGAACACAAGGCTGGGATTGTGTCTTTCCTGGTTGACGGTATTCATCCGCACGACCTGGGTACTATCCTGGATATGGATGGGGTAGCAGTGCGTGCCGGTCACCACTGTGCCATGCCTTTGATGACGCGGTTTGGCATCCCGGGTACGGCGCGTGCTTCTTTTGCCCTGTACAACGATTACGCTGATATTGATGCTTTGCTGGGCAGCCTGCGCAAAGCGCAAAAATTATTTGGAGTTGGCTAAATGAGCCAGGATTTCAACGGGCTGCGCGAGCTTTACCAAGAGGTCATTTTCGACCACAACCGTAGCCCGCGTAACTTTGAAGTAATAGAAAATGCCAGCCATTTCGCCAATGGCCACAACCCTTTGTGCGGGGATCAGCTGGCGGTATATGCCGTTGTCGAAGACGGCATTGTGCAGAAAGTCAGCTTTGTGGGTCATGGCTGTGCCATTTCCAAGGCGTCGGCGTCCTTGATGACCGAAGCTGTTAAAGGTCTGACTCTGGCTGAGTTTGAGTCGCTCTTTCAAGATATGCATGCCATGCTGACAGAGGCTCATCCAGATCGGGACCTGGGCAAGCTGGAAGTGTTATCGGGTGTGCGTGAATTTCCTGCACGGGTTAAATGTGCCACGTTGGCCTGGCATACCCTGCACAACGCCATCAATCAGGCCAAAGAAACCGCGCAAACGGAATAAAGGCGCAAGCAAGCCATGAGTTACTTTGAACGACATGATGTGCTGGTCAGTCGGGACTGCCCGGCAGTGAGCATTCCTTACGGCGCTCCCGTCACCATCGAGGCGGGGTGTACGGCGACGATTACCCAGAAGCTGGGTGGTAGTTATACCGTCATGGTGGAAGGCAATCTTTACCGGATTGAGGGCGTCGATGCCGATGCCTTGGGTTTTGAGTCTCAGGACAAGCCTGAGGTCTTTGTCCCTGAACTGCCGCTGAGTGAAAAAACCATTGAAGATGCCGCCTGGATTGTACTGTCCAGTGTGTACGATCCCGAGATTCCGGTTGATATCGTCAATCTGGGACTGGTGTATGCCTGTCACGTGACTAAGACGGGGCCCGAAACCTTTTCCATTACGATGGAAATGACGTTGACAGCCCCCGGCTGCGGAATGGGGACCATGATTGCGGACGAGGCTCGCTACAAGCTGGAAACGATTCAGGGTGTCGAGAAGGCCGTGGTTGATCTTGTCTGGGACCCGCCGTGGAGTCGTGAGCGAATGAGCGAATCCGCCCGTTTGCAACTGGGTATGTTGTAATTTTGAAAAGCCTGCGATCAGCAGGCTTTTTCCATGTGGGAGCTGGGCATCCCGAGCCTGGCCCCTTTGGAAACCGCGCGATAGACAGCCTCGTTGCGATTATGTACGTTCATTCGTATATAAAGGGTTTCGGCATGCGCCTTGGCCGTGGCCGACGAAATATTCAACTGCCGGGCCACGCCCTTGATGGTCATGCCACGAGCCAATAGCACAAGCACCTCGTACTGGCGAGGCGTCAGACCCAGTAGCCGTGCTTCGTCAAGAGGGTCGATTTCTCGATTGACGGGTGGCCAGCGTTCAGGTTCGTAGGACGTAATCAGCCTGTCGGGCTCCGCTTTAGAAGGCAATGGGCTCGAAGGCTGGTTTGTAGGCGTGGCCATTGAGGTCGGTTGACGCTGGGGCGCAGGCGATGGAAAACAGGAACCGCCTGCCAATACCAGATTGATGGTAGCCGCCATCAATTCCGGCGTGGCGGTCTTGAGTAAATGCCCCATGACGCCGGCAGGCATGTCCTGAATTGCCGGTAAGGCGTAGTGGGATTCGGCCATCAAGAGTACGGCGCTAGGCTGCAGACTGCGGCGTACATCAGCTAGCAGCTTCATACAGGCCTCGGCGGAAGGTACCGACAATAGCAGCAACTCACAACGTCGTGTTTGCAGACCTGTCTCCATTGACTCGTAGTCCATGCTGAGCAGTTCCGCGCTGGGCAGAGTGTCTGCCAGCAGTCGTATGATACCTAACCTGAATAAGGTGTGTGGTTCCACGACGATAATTGTTGTCATTTTGTATCTCCCTCACTGCGTATATAGGCTCTATGTCATTGTGTTGAATAAGCCTTTTGTTGGGTTGCATGTGTCATTTTCTTTGGTAGTTATGTGTGTTTTCGTTTCTCTATACCCGTTGTGCGGCCTAATTATCCGGCGGCGAGTCGCACTCAGGGCTGACGAATTATTTGAAATTGTTAAAAATGTTTTGTATTTGTCAAAATTTGATGTTTTAAATGTCAGTTTGTGCCGAAAAGCGCGGATTGGCTATTTGAATAGCCTTATAAATTCGGGTTACTCCTACGCTCCATAACCCTTAAATCCCTTACGTATCAATGATTTGAGGGTTGTCAGCGGCGCCTACTATATAACATATTGCCGCTGACAGGTGGCTTACATTAGCCGGTTAATGCTGGTTGACATACGCATTGTTGAAATTACCCGTCTGGGTGACGGTGCTGTTATGGTTTAGGCCGCTTTGCACCACTTGGGTGCGATTGCCCCAACCGTTCTGCGTTACCGACGAATCCAGGTTGAAACCGACCTGGGTAACCACGGCCTGGTTATAGCCGCCGCCCTGGCTGATGTAGGAATCGTTGCCGATCCCTGCTTGGGAGTTGTAGGCGTCATTACCCAAGCCACTTTGGATGATGTTGCTATCGTTGCTGTAGCCGGCCTGTTCAGTGACAGCTTTGTTATGCGAGCCGCTCTGGACAATACTGGCATGCAGGCGATCCGAATTGCCCCACCACGTACCAGTTTGGCTGATGGTGGCATCATTCTTGTGGCCGCCACCCTGGACGATAGAGGCGTTCGAGTTGGAGACATTCCACTGATCGATAACGCCGTTGTCGTACTTGCCGCTATCGGTGATGCTGGCCGTCGAGCCCGTGCTTTTATATTGATTGATGTATGCATCCCCTTTGTATCCCGACTGGGTAATGAAGGCGTTGACATTGCTGCTGTTGTTTTGCTCGATGACCGAGTCGTTGCGCTCGCCGCTGTCGTTGATGACAGCCAGTGCATCACGGGTTCGGTATTGATTGACATAGGCATCGCCCATTTGCCCCGTTTGGTTTACCCAGGCTTGGTCACCGGCGCTGCGGACTTGTTCCACAACCGCCTTATTGTCCGAGCGCAATTGCTTGATGCCGATTTGCGACCCATTGGCCTCCCATTGGCTGGCGAAAGCGTCGTTGCGATTGCGCGATTGAGTGATGGTGATCGTGGAGTTGCCGCCGCTGCGGCTTTGTTCCACCACGGCCTTGTTGCCGTTGCCGTTGATGACCTTCACGGTAGTGCGAACCGTACCGTTGTCCCACTGATTGATGTAGTCGTCGTTGCGGTCTCCCTTCACGTCGATGCTCGCGTTGGCGTTGGTGTTGTGGTTTTGAAGAACTACACCTTTATTAAAGCTGCCGGTCTGCGTCACGGTGGCGTTGTCAGCCAGCGCCAGTGTGGGCAGGGCCAGCGCGGTGCCCAGGGCAATAGCCAATGTGGACAGTTTGCCGTTCATATACTTCTCCTCAGTGCATGTCGAAGACCGTTGTCAGGAAAGAGAGCGGTGGCCGGTCTTCTCGGAACCACCGCGCTGTCTGCTCGTGTTCAACTGCCGGAGACGGGGGCGGTCTGCACCTCATCACTTGTGGCAGCATTGGCTTGCGCGGCTTGAGGATCGACCACAGCGGCCTGGGTGCGCAGGTTGCGGTAAGTTTCGTTTTGCTTCATGTAGTTCTGCACGATGGGGTTGTTACGGTCAGCCTCGTTTTGCAGGCGCCATTGACCTTCCCTCATGCCTTGCACGATCAGATGCACAACCGCCGATTCAATTGCCTCTTTGACCGAGAGCTGGGCCGGTTCGTTGTTGGTCACCCCGGCCTCGATTTCCAGCAGGTCTTTGAAGTTCACGAACTTGTAGACGCTAGGGCGGATTTCGTAGGAAAAGATGGTCTTGGTGGTGGACACGCTTTGCAAAATGTTGCCGGTGCGTACATCAATGGCGCGTAGGTTGACTGTGACTTGGTCGACCCGATACTGGGTAGACAGGCCTACGCCTAGAAAGCGTGCGCCCGCGCCGCCGGTGCGCACATTGCTTTCATAGGAGATGATGCCTCCGTCCATCATGATTTCGGCCGGGGCCAGCGGGGGGATATTAATGGCGGTGCGTTGGCCGTTTTCTTGCGATCCGTCCAGGGCGCGCACGATGCGCCGCTCGGTCAGCAGTTCCTGTAAGCTTTCGCGCTCGACCGGAGTGAACCAACGCGAATCACGCAAGGCTTTGACCAGTAGGGCGGCGGCTCCCTGGGTGACTGAGGTGGAAAAGGAGCTGTCCGGATTGGGCTTGTATTGGCCAGTCTGGTCACGAAACCCATAGACGGCCACGGTCAGGCGCTGCGCGGGCGCTGGCAGCTCCAGCAGATCGTGCGTGGCTGGCGAGGCGGGCGTCAGGTAGGCGGAACTTTTGACGTCGGCGGGGGTGGAGGGCAGGGCACAGGCCGCCAGGGCCGAGGCCATGGCCAGCACGCTGAGCAGGCGCGCTGGGCGGGCGTTCAGGATGGTCAACGGGCTCATCATGGCTGCATCACCCGGAAAGTAGTGGAAGCGCCGGTGATCCGGTCCGTGGTGGTGATCGTCAGTGCTCCGCCGCCGACATCAACGACGCTGACCGTAAAGCTGCCGGTCTCGAAGGTGCCCGGTACAAATTTTCCATTGCTGTCCACAAACTGTGAGGATGCGGCCGAGGCCAGACGGCTGAGTACCGAGCGCTCCAACTGATCGTTGAAGTCCTGGAAGGGGGTGCGCTGCTCAAAGGTCGAACTCAGGTCTTCGGCTGCTGGGTCCGTGTGCTTGTTGGTGACCTGGGCCGAGTTCAGTAGCCACTGCCCATTGAGCGGGCTGCCGCCGAAATTCGGATTGACAGGGGTATAGATCAGTTCGGTCGCATGGACGGGGGCAAATAGCGAACCGGCCAGCAGAGCGGAGGCAAGGGGCAGGAAAGTCTTCACGTTATGTCTCTCTTATTAAAGTTCGTCCGGTGCAAGGTCCGGGTTGTTGGTCAGTACGCGTTCGATTTCGCTTTTATTGACGTTTTCCAGAACCAGATCTACGGCTCGCTCACTGGTCTTTTTTGTGCCGGAGCGCGCCGGTGCGAGAAAAGCGTGATACATGCGCTGGCGGCGGTATTCGACCCAGATTTCGCTACCCCAGCGGGCCGACGGTCGTTCCACCACCGTCAGGGTGAAAGGACTGGCACCGCTCAGCTCGCGCCAGCGATTGCTGAAGTAGCGGTAAAAGTCGTGCCCTTGCACCGTTACGGTGCGGTTGATGACGATGCCCGAGAGCGGATCGTCAAACAGGTTCTTGCGTACCACTTCAGCCTGCTGGATGGCTTCCATGAAGTTGGCCGGTTTGGGCTTGCCGGTGCCTTTGCCGGGTTGTGCTTCGCTGCTGCCCATAACACACAGCATTGCCAGCAGCACGGCCCCTTGTTGGTATGGTTTTGTCATTGCAGCACCTCTTGTTCCCTCGCCTTACGGCTTGATACATCGGCGTTACTGACTATGGTAGAGATGGTCACCTGCATTTACATGAGCCGCATTCCCTAGGCTGTTTACCCTTGCGCAGGGTTGTCTGGCATCGGTACTACTGATTCGGCGTAGGCTGTTTGGAGTAAGCGCGAGGATGAAAGATCAGCGGTGCCAGCGGTTTTTCGTCGCGGGTGCCGGTGGCCTGCTGCAGGGGCAGCGGATGGGCTGCCTCCACATGCTGTACCGCGCCGTCCTGGGCGTTGTAGAGGACGACGATGCGGCTGTGGCGCACGGTATCGATCTGCTCGGGGTCAAAGTGCGGCAAGGGAGGCTGCTTGGCGCGATGCGAGCGGCTGCGGTGACGGTACAGGGCCTGACGAAGGCGGCGCTGCTGGCGCTGATGCCGCCGCCAGCGTGACCAGGCCAGCAGCAGCAAACCGTTGGTCAGTAAAACCGCCCCGTAGAATAGAAAGGTGGCCAGGGTCGGGAAGATCGGGTCGAGCTGTTTGTAGCCGGTTTTGTCCATGGAGTGATTGATCAATAGGAGCAAGCCTTTGGCGATCAGGTAACTGAAGGCGAACCAGCCGGCGATGGTCAGCAGGCGGTCTATCCAGCGAGTGATGGGATGGCGTTGGGTCGTAATGATCATGACAGCTCCTTGATGCCCCGGTCAGGACTGCTCCAGCGGGCGCGTTTGCGACGCAGGCGTAGCATGACCATGGGAAAACTCCACAGTGTGGTTAAGAAATTGATCAGCCAGTACACAAATGGGTACCAGATGATCCAGAACATGGTCAGGGGCAGATCGGGCTCGTAACGGCGGTCGATCCAGATGCTGATGGCAAATTGCAGCAGGCACATGCCGGCCAGTACCATACCGGTGAACGAGGGCGGGAACAGACCGTCGATCTGGGTTGCAGCGGGCAAGGGGAGCATGAGTCCAAGCAACCAGACCAGCATCGCCACGCCCAGGGCGAAACTCCATAAAGTCGAGCACAGGTATTCCAGACTGAGCGGCCACATGCCGCGATTTTCCCAGCGCAGCACCTGCGGGGTGTATTTCAGGAAAGTTTCCGCACCGCCCTGAGCCCAGCGCAAACGTTGCTTGAACAGGCCCTTCAGTGTTTCGGGCATCAGTACCCAGCACAGTGCGCGTGGCTCATAGAACACCTGCCAGCCGGCCAACTGCAACTTCCAGGTCACATCGATGTCTTCGGTGATCATGTCCAGACTCCAGTAGTCCACTTCCTCCAGGGCCTGGCGACGAAAGCCTGCGATCACCCCAGAAATCGTGAAGATCTTTCCGTAAACGCGCTGCGTGCGTTTGATCAGCCCGATGATCGAGGAGAATTCGCCTACCTGGATGCGGCCAATCAGGGTAGAGCGCGTGCGGATGCGCGGATTGCCGGTAGTGGCACCGACCTGCGGGTGGCGCAACATGGGGGCGACCAGGTAATTGACGCCTTCCGGGTCCAGGTAAGCATCCCCATCTATACATACGAAGTAATCGCCGCTGGCGCTCATGGCGCCCATGCGCAGGGCCAGGGCCTTGCCTTGGTTCTGGGCCAGGTGAACAACGCGTAGCTTGTCGTGCTCCTCGCTCAGTGCGTTGAGCACTTGGGCGGTCTGGTCGCTAGAGCCGTCGTTGATGGCGATGACTTCGATGTTGGGATAGACCTGGTTCAGCGCGGACAGAATGGTATGGCGGGCGTTGGCCTGTTCGTTAAAGCAGGGGATCAGGATGCTAACCAGCGGCATACCTTCCAGTGCGGGTGGGGCGTGTGGTTTATAGGTCCAGCGGCGTTCGTGCTGGAACCAGAAGATCAAGCCACCGCCTATCCATATGCCCGACATGAACAGCGGGTACATGAAGATGAAGTAGAGCAGCAGGTGGCTCGTCAGGGCGACGGTGATTCCCAGAGGGATACCGACGATCAGGCACAGGGCCAATAGGGCGATCAGTCGTTCAATCATTTTTTGTTGGATACCAGTCAATCGTGATTTCCGGACGAATCACGTTCATCTTGGGCTGATTGTTGACAAAGTCGTCTGGGTAATAGCCGACATGTCGCGCCCCTCTTGCTGTCAGTGCATTGAGCCAGCCGGCCACCAGGCGGGAGTCCAGAGGACGGGGTGGCTGATCTTGGCCGGGCCAATCTACGGATTGCACTTCAAACACGGTGCGGCGCAAGCCCTCTGGGTGGCTGGCTACCTGATCGACCAGCTCGTTTAGCCAGGACACGGCATGCTGATCGTGGATGCCTTCCATGCGGGGCATGGCCATCACGGCAGTCCAGTCGTAGGCTTGCAGAAAATCGTTCAGGTTCTGTGCGAACCACTGTTCGCTGTGAGGTTGCAGAACCGGCAGGGCGTACATATTGCGGGCCGTACTGATCTGTGGGCCGCGCTGTTTGCGCACCCGATCAGCCAGTTCCTGGGTCAGGTCGATCAGGGTTTGGGATTTAAAGCGCGTCCAGCGCTCAAACTGCTCGGGATTGGCGCGTATCACTCCTATGTCCCTGCCAAAACCAGCTTTTTCGTAGGCGTCCAGGGCGACGGGTGATGCATCTTCAAAGTCGGTCAGTGTGGCATCGTCATGGAATACGACGCCAAAGAAGATAGCGCTGCGTCCCAGGTCTTCATACAGATCGCCCATGATC
The DNA here is from genome assembly GCF_047716895.1 of Alcaligenes sp. SJTW-7. Classification (NCBI taxonomy): domain Bacteria; kingdom Pseudomonadati; phylum Pseudomonadota; class Betaproteobacteria; order Burkholderiales; family Alcaligenaceae; genus Alcaligenes; species Alcaligenes sp. SJTW-7. Next base: position 1,801,857 of record NZ_CP136682.1, read on the forward strand.
TGGTGAGTGCGCGGGTCAAAGGGGGACAGGCGGCGGTAGCCTTGTGCGGGCAGGGAAGGCGGGCTGCCGTCGGCACGCCATTGCAGTACGTGTTGCGCCGGCTCGACCGTCTCGATGGCCAGCACGGGCATCCATGCAAAGACATTGACATGGGCGCGCGAACTTAATTGCCAGGCCGCACGGTTGAACAGGTCGGCGCGCATGGGCAGGTGGCGGTTGGGGAAGTAAACCGCGCGCACCAGGCCATCGCCTGTGGGGTCGGCGAAGGCTTGCAGATAGACACTGCGTGGTTTCAGGTCTGCTATACGTTGCACCAGGGCGCTCAAGTTGCGTTCCATCTGCGCCGGATCGGGGTCATACACATAATCCAGATCCACATGGACGACGCGTTCGGCCTGACGGTCTTCACGGGCAGTGATAAAGCCTGCAAAGGTGCTGATGTCCGGGTCGTTATCCACTAGATAGCGCGGCATATTCATCAGGTCGTGGACGTTGGCCACGCCGTCGGTCAGCGTCAGGGCCATCTGATAGCCTTCTTGCTCCAGAATTTGCAGGCCCAGACCACTGATCCGGCCGTAGGGCCAGACCCAGACGCGCGGCGTCTTGCCAGCGTGCTGTTTGACCCGGGCGCTGATAGCCCGCACGTCCTCGCGAAAGCGGGCGGTGTACTCGGCATCGGTCTCGTAGCGTTTCTGATCGGTCAGATAGCGATGCGCGGCAGCCACCGGCTGAACATTGCCTTGTGGGTTGGCGATGGCACCGTAATGCATGTTTTGGGTGTGCGCGCCGATTTCCACTAAACCGGAGTTGGCCATTTCGTTGACCTGCGCCCAGTGCAAAAAGCGCGAGCGTTCGGTGGAAAGTCCGCCGAAGTCCACTTTTTCGTTGTCGGGGGTGTCCAACCATTTGCCGACCGGGGCCAGCAGCGCAGGCCAGTGATAGGCTTTGAGCAGCGGGAACACGCGGGTATAGAAGCTTTGGTAACCGTCGTCAAACGACAGCAGCACCGCCTTTTCAGGAAGAGGCTCCACACCGAGGCGAGCGCGCATAATTTGCTCCACGCTGACCGGCACATAGTCGTTCTCCTGTAACCAGGAAAACTGCTGTCGAAGGTGCTCGGTGCTCACGCTTAGATAAGCCTGATTGGGGTCGCGGTCTTCGACATCGTGATAAGCGATGATGAGCAGTTCATCGTTGCGCCAGGGCTGTTCCTGTTGTTCAAGGCGACGCTGCTCGGGCGGCACATACAGGGCAGGCGGGCTAGTGCTGCAGGCGGATAAAAGGGCGCTGAAGGCTACTATCAGAAGGGGCAGGATTCGTGTGCTCATTGTCGTGGCCGCTTAGAATTTGATCTTGAGTTCAACCATGCCGCTGTACTGCTGTTCCCGCTGGCCGTCATAGGGGCGGGACAGGGCCTGCAGGCGCAGGCCGACTTCCAGATCGCGGTCGTGCTGGTAGTTCAGTTCGTAGGCGACGGAACCTACGGCGCCACTGCCATAGCCGCTTTGGTGATGTAGGCCCACACCCAGTGTCAGGGCCTGGGTCAGGCGCTCGTCGTAGTGTTGGTAAATCAGGTGCTCCAGACGTAGGGCAGGCACAGCCATATATTCGCGCCGTGGGCTGTAGTAGGGTCTGTCTTCGTCTTTGTTGGCGGAAGCCCATAGTTCCAGCTGGGCGTCGGCCTTGAGGCGCGGGCGGGTGTAGATGCGTTGGTTACCGGTGATCTGCAGGCTCTGACGTACGTTGTCGTCAGAGAATTTAGTCCCGGTGTAGGCGGCTTGCACCCACTGTTCGGGGCCGTTTTGCCAGCGCAGCCGTACTTGTCCCTGGTTGGCCGTGATGCCTGCGTCCAGAGCGCGATTCGGAATATCCAGGGTACGGTAATCCAGGGTGCCGCCGATGCTCCAGTGATCATTCAGCTCGTGATCGACCTGCAGGCTGGCCCCCATTTTGTTGCCCTGGCCCGCGTTCTGGTTGTTGATCATTAATTGCGACTGCCAGTCGCGGCCGCGGTACTCCAGACCGGCTCCCTGCCAGAACACGTTGTGGCCAAGCTCGTCGTTGGTATCCAGATGCCCGGCCAGGGCGGTGACGCGCCAGTTGTAGTCGATGGGGGCGCTGTACCATTGCGCCTCAGTGCGTATGCCGTCATTGCCCGAGACATCGCCCCCGTTGCTCTTTTCAAAACCGCTGCGCAAAATCAGTTCGTTCTTGCGGTAGGTTTGCCAGTCTTTGTCCAGTTCGGTGACCCGCATATTGGTGGGGTAGTGCGCTTTTGCATACGCTAATAGTTCTTCGGCCTGGCGGTATTCGTGCAGGTCCATGGCGGTCTGGGCCTGGCTGATGATGACGTCTTCTTGACGCGGAGCGTAGGTTTCGGCGATCTTCAGATTGCGTTCCGCCGCCCTTGGCATGCTCGATATGCGCTGAACGTCGGCTAGCGGCACGCGCAGGTTGACGTTACTCGGTGCCTTCGCACTGGCCTGGGCCAGATTTTCGCGTGCGTCCTTGAGCAAACCCGTATAGGTATAGAGCGAGTTTTTTAAAATCAAGGTGTCGGTATAGCCCGGATTGGGCTGGGCGATGGGATTGCCGCGTAACCAGCGAGTGGCGGGCATGTCTTTTTCCATGCGCTCGGCCAGTGCCAGTGCCTGGTCTTCGCGGCCAGATTCCAGCAAGGAAAAGGCTAATCCGGTTTGATAGCGTGTGCGTGTTTTTTCGTCCAGCGAGGGTTCGGCCAACGCCCGTTCGTAGCTGGACACAGCTTGTTCGGGGTGGCGGGCGCGCAGTTGCAGAGCTCCTAGCGAGGCGTAAGCATAGCTCGGATATTGGGCCGCCCGTTCGGGGGCAATGTCCACTGTCGAGGGGGCGTCTTCGCGTGCGTCCACAGCAATCAGGCGGTCGCCACGAATGCGGCGTGCGAAAGCGGGATTGCCCAGAAAGCTGCCGCTGTCAGCCAGCCTGTCTTGCAACGCGATGGCTCGGTTGGCAATCACAAAGCGTTCGGTCAGTGTGCGTGTGGGCTGGGGCGATAGCCGGGTCAATTCAGCAGCATAGTCGGCCTGACGGTCAGCCATGTCTGCGTTCGAGAAGATGCCGGGATGCTGTGTTTGCCATTCCATCGCCTGACGATGTAGGCCGGCGGCATGCAGGGACTGGTCATAATCCCGGATGACATCGATTTTGTCGGGCTGGACAGCCAGGGCATCCTGGCTGACGCGCAGGGCGTCGTAGTTCTGGCCGGCAGCGCGGTAGATGTAGCTGCGGGTCAGCAGGTAATTGGTATTTTCACGTGTGGCCGGCCTCAGTTGCTGGGTGCAGCTCAAGGCCTGGGCAGTCAGGCCGGCATCGGCCAGGCTCATACATAGGCCCATGGTGAAGGCCGTTTGCTGTGGAAAGCGCCGCACTCCTTCCCGATACAGGGTTTGGGCGGGAGCCCATTGGCGCGTATCTTTGTGGGCGCGCGCGGCCAACAGCAGGACATCGGCCGGCAAAAGCTGCTTGGTCGGCCAGTTTTCGTACAGACGGATGACCTCTTGCGGCTGACCTGCCCAGGCATGAATGCGCATCAGATCAAGCTGGGCACGCATCTCTTGCGGATGTTGTTGCTGGTACTGCTGCAAGCCGACGATGGCAGATTGATATTGGCCTTGGCGTGCCTGTTTGATCCAGTCCTCATAGGAGGCGGCATGCAGGCTATTGTTACACGCGGTCAGGACGAGCAGGGTTAAGGAATCCAGCCCACACCGGCGCAAAAACGAAGTTCTGGCTGGAAAGAGGCCGACGTTTTGCAGAGCACGTCTTTTTAGTGAACGCCTGGACACTTCTCTTCCCCTTGTTATTTGTATATACTTCGGCCCACTGTTCGTTATTGAGCGGTCAGAAGGGTCTTAAGGGGTATCCTAGGAGCCTGGGTCTCTGGCAGTAATTGGCCTTTTGATGTAAACCATCTGGTTTTTTGTAGTAAGCCACTCGGCCTAAGCAAAACCTTTTTCAAAAAAAGCTTGCACAACAGAAAAAACAGGGTTATAGTTTAATTCTTTCGGGGCGTAGCGCAGCCTGGTAGCGCACTTGCATGGGGTGCAAGGGGTCGAAGGTTCAAATCCTTCCGTTCCGACCAAATTTGAAAAGGCCTACAGCATTTTTGCTGTAGGCCTTTTTTAATTGCGGTGGAATAGTCGTGGGATTGCAGTTTTCCCTATTGCCCACGCAGTGGTTAAAGCATGATACGGGTGGTGCCTTGGTTTTGTGCGTTTGTTTGATAGACGGAAGATAAACAAGCTATTTATTGGTTTATGGCCTATCCTGTACAACTGCCCTGACATTTGTTGGGGCTGCCATTGACCAACGGAGGTCACAATGGACAAGAGAGTCAAACGGCCTAAGAAGCCCAGTACACGCAAGTCTGAGATTGCGCCGCCGCACGCAGCATGGCCGACTCAGGCTCCTAATGATGGGATCAAGCGCGCCAGTGCTGCTCATGATCACAGACATATGGGAAGAGGTGCGGCACGGGGTAGATAAACCCCTTGAGGCTTGAGTCACCCATCTATCCTGTTAGAGAAAAGGCCTGCAATGACACTCTTGCAGGCCTTTTTTCATAAGCTGTTTTCCGTAGCGCGTCACCGTTGAAAATCGTGCAACATACCTTGCAATAGCATCAAGCCCTGTTGCAAGCCTCGGGATGTTGAGTGCGTTAAGTTGCACTGTGATGCACGGGTGGCTAGTTAAAAATGGATTGATCGTTTTGTACTGGAGGAGGCAGGCGAGGTTTTTTGTCGCCGATTGGCTCATCGGTTGCAGGCGGAGTTAGATCGTCTTCGCGAATCCTTTCGATTTCGACAGGACGTTTGTCGCGTGGATCTGGGAGAGTGGGCTCGTCCGGGTCTGCGGCCGAGCGAAGGGGGAAGCGAAGCAAGTCAGCTTGTCTTCCAACGGAGCGGAGATAGTGTGTCATAGACACTCCTGCCAGGACTGACGGGATGCCTTTCAGAGGATCTGAGGAGCCGCGCCAGTAGCGCCTTCAAGTTGATGTCGAGAAGGTCTACTCTCATACTAGGCTGATCCTGTACGTCCCCACCATGATAATTTGTAAATCATTGTATTTTAAGGGAAAGCCGGGTCTCTGCGCATTGCTGGAAGCACGCCTGAAAGGCTGGGGGGGACTATACTGACCTCTCATTTAACTGTCGGCAGGAGAGGGAGTTATGCATACAGAAGTGTCATCAGGAGGTGGGCAATGGGATGATGATGGTGGATCTCAATTAAAAGCCCTGGCAATAGCAAGAGCCGTTGATCAGTTAGATGAAGACGATCGGTTGATACTTGGTTTTTTAGGGGCGTCGCTATTGAGTTTGTGGGATGATTTGCCTGCCAGCGAACAGCAGCGTTTGTTGAATAGCCAAGCTGTCAAAAGTGCATTTGATAAAGCAGAAATTAAGACTCGCATTCAGCGGTTGCAAGCGCATTTCAAGCGATGAAGATAGTCATTTGTCCGCTCAGGCTGTGTCGCTTCAGTCTGTGGGGCGTTGCTTCTGTTATTTTTGAGTACAAAAAAGCCCGCTCTATGGCGGGCTCTTTTTCTATTGCAGCAATCAGTTATAGCCAGGGGGCTGCGTTTCTACAATGTTCTTTGCGCCCATATAAATGGGTTCGTTGGGATGCTCAGTGCAGTAGTTACGCATCCGTTGTGCAATCTGCGCTGGAGTCAGGCGGATTTGTCCGTTTTGCGGTCTGTGAAGATTGGTTGCGGATATAAAGCCTTGCACCCAGGACATATAAGCCAGACTCATCGTGGCAAAAAGCTCGCCATCCGAAGGATCTTTCCACATTGCGTCGTGTGCCCGCATGTCCAGCGCCTCGGCCATGCTCTTGCATGGGTGGTGGGCCCCCAAACCGTGTCCGATTCCCTGGGCGTTTGCGGTTGTCGTGCCAACTAACAGACAAGCAGCCCATACTATTTTTCTCATTGTGTCCTCTCCCGCGCAAAGCGCACTTGTATTGAATTTGAACGTCTTGGTTTCACGCTGCTGCCTTGTGTGCGTTGACAGTCTGGATGCCGGCATGTTTTAAGTTTGGCATGCTAGGGCGTTCAAGACTCCTGGTAGTGCTACGCCAGGGGCAGCACATTTTATTTGGCTTCGTCCGGGAATTGGGGTTTATCGGGGGCGAAATCGATCGACGCCACCCATTCTCGCGAGCAGCGTCATGGCCCATAAGCGGGATGGCGCCCTTATTAACGTAAAGGGCGCTCATGCCTCAAGACAAGAAGCGTGGGGCCAACAAAAAATCCCGAATGCAGGCTTTTTGTTGGCTTGATTCCCACGATCCCGCTTTACCAACCCCAGCAAGTCCCCGATGCTGGCTTGCCGCAATGGCGGTAGTTCACCGCAAACCAGAGTTTGCCGGCGCCACGCGGGCTGCCGTCGGATTTGACGTCGTTGCGTGGCAGCTCTTCCAAGGTATCGCGAGCGGTCTTGGTGACCGATCCACTGGCCGCATCAGCTTCCAGGGTGATACGACCCAGAGCGGCAGCGTCACGATCTTCAAAGACCAGATCCGTATCTTGCAAGGCCGACATTTTCAGAGAGGCATCGCGCACGGCTGCCGCATAGCTCGTATCTGAGCCGCCGGTTTGCAGGGCCTTGTTCAGGGTGCTGGCTGCCAGAATCTGCTCTGGTGTAGCGGGCGTGGCCATCAGGTAGGCGTCCAGTCCGGGGAGTTGGCCTGCTGCTGCCTGACGACGCAGCCAGTCGCCCCACAGAAACTCTGCGTACTCGGGCAAATTCCCGTTTTTGTAGGCAATATCGCGCGTGAAGTACACCAGAGAACGATAGCGGTCTTCTTGCATGCCTCCTGCCTCTTGGTCGTTGGCCAAACCAAGACGCGTAGGCAGTTGTTCCACGGTGATGGGCTGATTCTGGCCATCTCGCAGCCAAACTTGTTTCTCCTCGCTCATGCGATCCCAGAAAGCAGGTGCATCATGCAAATCGCTGTAGTTGGCGCTGACTTTGACCCAGACGGGCAATTTCGGACCGCCATCAGGAATCTCACGTAGAGAGGAAAATGTGTGGTGACCATCGGTCAGGTAGAGATTGCCGTCCCAGCCGACCACCACAGTTTTAAGATTTTCGGTCTGCGAGCCCAACGGGTCTTTACAGAGATATGTCGTTGGTTGATCCAGACGCGCCGCTTGTACTTCGGCCAGGGACAGGAATTTCTGGGCACGTTCCGTGCCGCCCATGTCCTCGCAGTAGTCATCAAATTTCTTGCCGATGGTGCGATTCAGATAGTCCAGCTGTTGTTGGGGATCGTGTGCCCACGTGGGGCGATCCAGGTCGCCCTGCCAGCGTCCCAGCTTGTAATAAACCTGATCGTAGCCAATGGCGGCCTGAGTGGGATGCAGTTCTTCGATACGAACTTTGATCACATCACCTGCTTTGCGGTCTAGATAGGCAGTATTACGTGGTGGCGGCGCTGGCTCTTCGCTGGCAGGGGGAGTGACGACGGGAGGATCGACGAGGGCGTTGCCGCCGGTGCTCGATCCACTGTCGCAGGCTGCCAGAGCCAGAGGCAACAGGGCAATACCCAGAGTGCGCCATAAGGGGCGCCGCACGAGTTCGAGAGGGGGCAGGAAGGCAGGATTCATAGTCCATTAAGAAATGTTGTTGGAGGACCTTTCATCATGAGGGCTGGGTATTGCCGGAAGATTGCATTCAGAAACATTAATGAGCTGTCTTTCCGGTTGTTGGACTCATGGCTATAGGGTGGGGCGTGCTGTTGAGTTTGAGCCCACTTATTTCCTGCCTGCAGGAGGAATGCGGATCGCCTAAATGGGCCTGTATATAGCCTGGCCTGGGCTTTATCGAGTGTGGCATGACCATACGCAGACTAACTCATGATCTGGCCTTCTGGGTGGCCCGTATTTTTGGGACGTAGGTAGTGTTGTCTTTAGCTCTCTGGCGGGGTTGTCAGCGTAAGGTCAGCCCTTAAAGTGTCCGCCTAGTAAAAACCCTCTTGGCCGTTTTCCCAGGAAAGGCCTACTATTAGTCCTCGATTATCGGATATGAGAATTTTATGGTGTACGACTACCTGATCGTGGGCGCCGGCATGGCTGGCGTGTCTTTGGCTTACCGTTTGCCCCGTGATGCCCAAGTCCTGATTCTGGAAAGAGAGTCTCATGCCGCCTATCACTCCACCGGGCGTTCGGCTGCCATGTTTGTGGAAACCTACGGCACCGAGACGATTCGTGCCTTGACAGTGGCTGGCAATGACTTTTTCAGTCATCCCCCTGAGGGTTTTACGGATCAGCCCATCCTGTTGCCTCGAGGCGTGCTGTACGTGGGAACGGCCGAGCAGCAGGATTTGCTGGACAGCCAATATCAGGACTGGCTGGAGCAGGGCCTGGATGTCAGCCGCCTGAGTGCTGAGCAGGCTTTGGCCTTGGTGCCCTGTCTGGACCCGGAAACGCTGGCCGGCGCCTTGTATGACGGACAGGGCCAGGACATGGACGTCCATGCCTTGCATCAAGGTTTTTTGAAGGGCGCACAGGCGAAAGGAGTGAGCTTGCGTCTGGATGCCGAGGTGGTATCGGCGCAGTGGGATGGCGAATGCTGGGACGTCCAGCTCGAGGGTGAAGCGACCCGCCTGCGCACCCGTGTGCTGGTTAACGCGGCAGGTGCCTGGGCGGATACGCTGGCCCAACGCTGTGGCGTGCAGGCATTGGGCATTCAGCCCAAGCGTCGCTCGGCTTTTTTGTTCTCCCCGCCAGAGGGGGTCGATCATCGCCAATGGCCAGCCGTGATTGATATCGGCGAAGAGTTCTATTTTAAACCGGACGCAGGCATGTTGCTCGGGTCGCCCGCCAATGCGGATGATGTGCAGGCGCATGATGTGGTGGCTGAAGAACTGGATGTGGCCACCGGAATTTATCGCATTGAAGAGCGCACCCGATTGCGTATCCGTCGCCCTAGCCATACCTGGGCTGGGCTGCGCAGTTTCGCCCCAGATGGAGAGTTGGTGATTGGTCAGGATGCGCAATGTCCTGGTTTTTTCTGGCTGGCGGGGCAAGGTGGCTATGGAATTCAAACGGCGGCAGGGGCGTCCTTGCTGGCAGCCAGCCTGTTGCAACAGCAGGAACTGCCTGAATCGTTGAAAGCCTTGAACATTGATCCGGCTGTGGTGTCACCGGCTCGTTTCCGAACCTAAAAAAACAAGCAGCACTTTGATCTCCCGGAGGGGAAGGCATGTCAAATATAAAAAATATCCTGGGCATTGCGATGGCCTTTGTCGGCGTGGTGGTGGGCGCAGGCTTTGCTTCAGGACAGGAAATATTGCAGTTTTTCAGCAGCTTTGGCTACTGGGGGCTGTTGGGAGGGGTGGTCAGTGGCTTGTGTTTCACGATATTGGGCATGGCGGTGGGGGAACTGAGCCAGGTCTCCGTCTCGCATTCGTTCAAGGAAGGCTTGTATCTGATTTGCGGGCCACGACTGGGGATGGTGGTCGATGTCATGATTACCTTCTTTATGTATGCCATCGCTGTGGTGATGTTTGCCGGTGGCGGTTCGCTGATGGAGCAGCAGTGGGGGGTTCCGGCAGAGTATGGCAGCGTGGCGGTCATGCTGATTACGGTGCTGATTGTGTTTTTGCGCGTGGACCGCGTGATGGCGTTTATCGGCAGCATCACGCCCGTTCTGGTGTTGATGGTGATTTTTTTGGCGGTGTATAGCTGGAATACCCGTGACCTCCTGCTGGATGAGCTCAATGTCATCGCCCATACCAAACCCCAGGGCGCGGGGCATTGGCTGGTCGCCGCCTTGCTGTACGTGTCCTACAACATGGTGGTGGGGGCACCTTTTCTGATGATTGCAGGCTCGCAAGCCACGTCGCGGCGCAATGCGTTGCTGGGAGGGCTGCTTGGGGGGCTGTTATTGGGTGTGCTCATTGTATTGATCAGTGCCGGTGTGTTCGGTCGCATCGACTCGATTGGCTCGGCTGCCTTACCGATGCTGATGCTGGCGACCGAGCAGTCCAAGTTCTTGGGGACGGTTATGTCTGTGGTGATTTTCGCCATGATTCTGACAACCTCCGTGGGAGTGCTCTACGCTTTTTCGGCTCGCATTCTGCCTCCCAATACGCGTAGATTCAATATAGGCACCGCGATTGCCGGCGTGCTGGGATTGGTGGGCGCCAAGGTTGGTTTTATTAATCTGGTGGGCACGGTTTATCCATTTTTCGGCTATCTGGGCTTTGTTTTGATGGCCTGGATTCTGATTGCCTGGTTCCGTTTGCGCCGCTTACAATCCAGGAATGCTACGTAATGAACTGCTCAGCAAGGAACAGGTAGGAGCTCGCCTGCGCCAGGCCCGACATAATCAAAAACAGACACTCAAGCAGTTGGCTGAAAAAACCGGCTTGGCGCTTTCCACCATTTCCAAAGCGGAATTGGGGCAAGTCACCTTAAGTTATGAAAAATTCGTGGTGTTGGCCCGTGCCCTGAATATCGAAGTCGGCTCTTTGTTTGCCGTGCCCGATCAGGAAAGCGCAAAGGCTTTGCCGGTGAGCGCAGTGGGTATTTCCAGCCACAAATCCACTGCGACCCCCGGTTATGCGACCCGTAATTACGAATACGGTTTGTTGTTTGGGGAACTAAGCGGCAAGCACATGAACCCCATTTTGGCCGTGATCGATTCACGCGATGCCAGTGAGTTTGACGATTATATTCGTCATGCCGGGCAGGAGTTTGTGATCGTGTTGTCTGGCTCTATTGCCATTCAATTTGAAACCGGTGAGACCTTGTTTCTGGACAAACACGAATCTGCGTATTTCGACAGCGGTATTGGGCATATTTATTTATCGACCAGTCAGGAAGATGCCAAGGTGGTGGCGGTCTGTACCAGCGGTTTGCCGCCAGGGATGGCTTGAGGTTTCTGGCCGAGGGATAAGGGATTAAAGTTTTTCCGGCCCTTTTTTTACCGCCGATTTTCTTTTCTCGTTTGCTTTTGGCTGCTATTAAGATTTCGCGCATACGTACCTGAATATGATTATTCTGCTTATTTAATAATTGTTAGTTACAATGCCGTTTCTTATAGTAAAAAAAGTAAAGGGTTAAGAATGAGGAAGACTGTCTTTCTGGCTGCGTTCATGTTGACGGGTTGCGCGTCCATTACCTCCGAGTCCAATCAGTTGGTGCGTGTGGATGCGGTGGATGAGTCAGGAGAGAAGGTAGAAGCGGCGCGCTGCACTTTAACGAATGACAAAGGTGAGTTTGTATCAGAGGCTGGCAAGCATGCGAGAGTGAGCAAATCCAGCAAGAACCTGAGTGTGAGCTGTACGGCTGCTGACAGAACAGACGAAGCCACGGGCACCTTGATCTCACGAGCAGGCGCGGGCATGTTTGGCAATATTATTTTTGGTGGCGGGATTGGCGCCATCATCGACCATAATCGCGGCACCGCCTATAACTACCCCGATTGGGTGGAGTTGGTGTTTGGCAAAGTGCTGACATTTGATCGCACAAACAACAAGGAAGGTCGGCCCATGAAGGAAGCCGACCTGCTGGTTGATCCGACTCAGCCTGCTGAGGCGGTGGTCGCCGCCAATCCTTGATCAGCCCCTACGGGCTAAGTAGCCCCCAAGATGGGCTTGGTTTCACAAGCTTGGGGGGCAGGTACATGTCAGCGGGATGTGTGCGCATGAGCGTAAGCCCCTGCTGGCCGGTCTGCTTGCCAAGGGCTGTCAGACAGGGCTAGGGCTTGTCAGTTGCCTCATCAAACACAGCGGGGGCATCGCTGCTGGGAACGCGGGTGGGAGCAGGAGCTCCGTTGCTTTTCAAGGGGGCCACACAGCGAGCCGTAGCGTGTTGGAAGTAGGCGGTGCCGGCCGGGTAATGGCGTAAACGGGCCAGTTCCGGCTTGGCTTGGATGCTGCTTTCGGATAGGGGAAAGACGATGCCGCGTGTGGGGATGGTATTGCGTGAGGTGCTGGCATCGTCGCCGCCGCCCTTGACGACCCTGACATGAGGCGGGTCGCGCGTGGGGTCTGAGATGACCCATTCATGCAGACCGTTCGCCATATCCTGGATACCGAGTGGGTTAGCCGGGAAAGAGCCTATATCGTAGTGCTGTGTTCGTTGCTCCTGATCGGGCAGGTTGCGCCCTTCTTGCCATTGGCCATTGTCGGTGGCCCAGGGAAAAGCCTGACCGCGGCTGCGGGCAGCATACTCCCATTCAGCCTCGGTAGGCAGGCGCATATCCAGACCACTGTTTTGACCTAACCAGGCACAAAATGCCTCCGCTTCGTCATAAGGCATATTGGCGGCTTGTTGTTCGTCGCCTTTGACCGCTTGCCAGCGGGCAGGGCGCTGGGTCTGTTTTAAAAAGCGGTCATACAGAGCGTTGCTGGCCTCTTTCTTCATGATGGAAAATGCATTGACTTCGACGGGGTAGGGCTCCAGGGCGCCTTGGTCAGGCTGGGCTACCCATTGCACGCTTTGTGCGCCGTCAGGGGTTCGCATGGGGACCTGAAAATTGCCGGCCATGAAGGAGCCGCCTTCTACTTGTATCAGTTCGGGACCGGGTTCGGGGCTGGAGGGCAGTGATCTCAACACCAGTAAGAGCAATACGCTGGCAACGATGAGAGTTGCACTGATCCGGACGGGGGTATGACGCAATCTGGGTTCCTTGTCGCTGGCTTTGGTATAAGTCAGCGTTTCATCGATTTGTGGGTTGTGCTTTTCAGGCCCCGTATTATTTCACGCTTGCTTCCGTGATGGGTTTGCCTGTGCGCAGAGTTTACTCATTTAAGTCAGACGACGGGGTCGACCAGGCACTTATTCGGCAGGAGCCGCGGTTTTTTTGGGGATGACGCTCAGAGGAATACGAATCACCTGCCCTTCTTGAACCACAATGCTCCAGCGATCAGCTTGAAACAGCGCAGGGCTGACTTCAAATACCGCCACATCGGAAACGCTGACGCCAGGATTGATCTTGTCGGGCCCCACGGTGTCCAGATCATGCGCGTAACGGTAGTCCTGGCTTGCCCGTCGGTTCGGGGCGAACTTCTGACCGGCGGCATCCGCCAGGAAGAGGCGTGGCCGGTGTACCTGCGGGTTCAGAGGACGGCCTGAGGTGTTGGTGTAGCGGTAATGCAAAATGATAAATAGATTATTCTGGCGGGCGGGTGTGCCCATCTCGCCTTCATTCGGCTCATTTTGGGTGTTCCACCCGATCAGCTCGATATGCAGGCGCACTCCCTGATACTGAGGGGAGAGCAGGGTGGCTCCGTAGTTCAGCACGGAAGCCGCAGGTGGGATGGGCGCGATGGGAGGGGGCGCAGCAGGCTGCGTACGGGTGGATAGAATCCGGTCGTTTTGACTGTAAGCGACGGCAGACCACAGGGCCAAAGTGACACACAGCCAAAAACGGGAACGGGGAGCAATCATGGGGCGAGGCGAACAAGAGGCTTCATCGGTTACAGGGCCGGTCACGGCGACCCATATGGCAGGCCGGAAAAAAATAAACGGCTCATGGGCCGTTTTTCTTCACTACTTTTTTCAGATCATCCAGCTCTTTGCGCAGAGCGACGACTTCGTCACTGAGTAAACCAATGACGGCCATTTGACTTTGGTACATTTCTACCAAGGGGTGGTAACTGATACCACGACTGGTCAGTTCCCGACAAAGCGCGCTAAGACCGGTTCCAGCGCGCTTGGTTAAGGTTGCCATCTTCCTGTGATCCATAAGCCTGCGTCCTGATCCGTAGTTGTTCGATGTTTACATCCGTTAACCATACCAAAATTCGATGACAATAGTCATTTTTCTTAAAACTTCTTGTATATCGGTGGCTTGGCAATTGGCTTAGCCCACCTGAAAGTTTCCCTCCGGATAACGAACCCGGCTGCGTTTGCGGGTGGCCAGCGTGTACACCAGGGTCAGAGGCCCGAGTCGACCCGCAAACATCAGGATCATGATCAGGATCTGGCTGGGCAGGGATAGTTTGTGGGTGATGCCGTGGCTCATGCCGGTGGTGCTGAGCGCGGAGGCCGCTTCAAAGAGCAGGCTGGTAATGGGCATGTCTTCAAACAGCGTCAGCAGCAAAACACTGATGAAATACAGGGCGCCGGTGATCAGGAACAGGGCCAGGGCTTTCTGGACGGTCTCAGGCGGTACGCTGCGTTCCATCAGAACGACTTCTTCGCGTTGACGGATATAGGAGCGCACGGCTGCCAGCAGCACAATCAAGGTGCCGATCTTGATGCCACTGGCCGTACTGAGTGAGCCGCCACCAATCAGCATTAGCACAATCAAGGTTAACTGGGTGCTGTCGCGCAGATTGGCAATATCCATGGTGGTGAAGCCGGCAGTGCGGGTCGCGGCGTTCTGCATCCAGGCGGCCAGTGCCTGGTCGCCGGTGCCCAACATGCCCAGGGTGTGCGGGTTGTTGAATTCCAGTGCCCACAGGCTGAAAAAACCGATCAGATTCAGTACCAGCGTTCCGATCAGGATGAGCTTGGTGTAGGGCAGGAGGGTTTGCCAGCGTTTTTTCTGGCCGACATCGGCAAGGACTGTAAAACCGATTCCGCCCAGAATAATCAGACCGGACAGCGTCATGACTGAAATAATATCGCCGGAGATGGGGATCAGCGAGTCATGAAACAGAGAGAAGCCGGCGTTGTTAAAAGCCGTCACCGAGTGGAACAGGGCGCGATACAGGGCCGTTGTCCAGGGAAAATCGATGGACCAGCGCAAGAACAGGATAGCGGCTGCGATCAGTTCAATCAGGGCAGCAATCTTGAAAACCTGGAAGGCCGTGCTGCGGATACGGGACACGCTGGTCTGATTAAAGGCTTCCAAAGCCAGCGCTTGTTGGCTGACACTGATGCGCTTGTGCATGGTGATCGCCGCAATCACGGCGAAGGTCACAAATCCCATGCCACCAATCTGCACCAGCAGCGCCAGGACAATTTGTCCGAAGTGGGTCAGGTCCGTGGCCGGGTCAATGACCGCCAGCCCGGTGACGGTGACCGCCGAGGTGGCCATGAACAGGGCCTGGAAAACCCCCAGACGGTGTTCAGCGGCTTGTGGCAGGCTGAGCAAAAGGGTGCCCAGGATAATCAAGGCCATAAAGCCCAAGGCCAGCACCAGCGGCGGGCTGGCGCTCAAGGTGCGAGCATGAGGATGGACCTCAAGACGGCGGGTAAAGCTATTGGGCAGCCAGTTGCGCATACATCAGACCAGTTTGGGGGCGGCAGTACGAAGTGCTTGCAATTGCCCAAACAAAATGAGCAGATCCTTGGCATGCAGGGAGAAATCAGGGCCGGGCTGAATGGTGGTCTGGCCGCGGCGCTTGACCAGCAAGACTTGGACATCGGTCAATTGCTCGCGCAGTATATCCCGTATGGTCTGGCCATTCATATTGTCGCTGGCGGTCACCTCCACAATGTAATCCCCATTTCCCAGGGTGATGTAGTCGTTGACCATGGGGTAGCTCAACATTTGGGCAACGCGTATACCCATTTCTTCTTCGGGGTGGATAATCCGGTTGACCCCAATCTTGGCCAGAATCAGATGCTGGGTATGGGAAATGGCTTTGGCCCAGATGGTGGGGACGCCAAAACTTTTCAAATGCACCACGCACACCAGGCTTGATTCAATATCCGCCCCAATGGCAACCAGAACGACGTCATAATTGTCCAGCCCCAGCTCCTCCAGAGCCTGACGGTCAGTGACATCGGCGATGACGGCACGGTTTAATTGGTCGGCGTATTTGTTGACCAGTTTCGGATTGGTGTCCACTCCCAGCACGGAGTGTCCCATTTTCATGAGTTCCAGAGCGCAGGCTGATCCAAAGCGGCCTAGCCCTATGACGGCGAACTGTGCCATAGCTTATTTGTTCCGTTTGATGCTTGAAACAATTTCAAGCCAAATTAAGCGTTGATGGTATAAAGAGATATCTGGTAAAAACCCTTATCGGGTATTCCCTTGGGCGCGTGTCGTTCAAGCCCTGGCGGAAACATCAATAGTGGACAGTGTAAAACAATGGTTAGTTTGTTTGATCCAATCAAACTGGGTGATATTGAGCTCATGAACCGCATCATCATGGCGCCCATGACACGCGCGCGCGCCTCGGAGGGCCGTATGCCCAACGATTTGATGCGTATGTACTATTGTCAGCGGGCCAGTGCGGGGCTGATTGTAGCCGAAGCGACCTCGGTATCGCCGCAAGGCGTGGGCTATGCCCACACACCGGGCATCTGGAGCAGCGCGCAGGTAGACGCCTGGCGCACGATTACCGAAGCCGTGCATGCCAAGGGGGGGCGGATCGTTCTGCAATTGTGGCATGTGGGGCGGGTGTCTGACCCGGAGTTTCTCAATGGGCAGATGCCGGTAGCGCCTAGTGCAATTGCCTGTGACGGCATGGTCAGCCATTTAAGCCCCGAGCGTCCTTTCGTGGTGCCTCGCGCCTTGCGCATAGAAGAAATTGCCGACATCGTGGACGATTTTGCTGTAGCGGCCCAAAACGCACTCAGTGCGGGCTTTGATGGGGTAGAGATACACGGTGCCAATGGTTATCTGATTGACCAGTTCTTGCACGATGGGTCCAACACGCGTACCGATGCGTACGGCGGAACGATTGAAAATCGGGCGCGTTTCCTGTTGGAAATTGTGGATGCGTGTGTGGCCATTTGGGGTGCCGGCCGGGTGGGTGTGCATTTGTCTCCACGGGGTGGTTTGCATGGCATGAAGGATTCCGATCCGGCCCGCTTGTTCTCTTACGTGGCCTGTGAGCTGGATCGCCGCGATATTGCCTTTTTGTTCTTGCGCGAAAGTCCGGCCTCGGACAGCTTGTTGCCCATGATCAAATGTCAGTTTGGTGGCGCCATTATTGCCAATGAGCATTTTGATTTGCCCACCGCACAGACCACTTTATCCAAAGGCATGGCCGATGCCGTGTCGTTCGGTAAGGCTTTTTTATCCAATCCGGATTTGCCATTGCGTTTGCAGTTACGCGCTCCCCTCAATAGCTGGGACCGGGATTCGTTTTACACCCAGGGCCCCAAAGGCTATACGGATTATCCATTTTTGAAAACCCAGGCAGACTGTGAGCAGTCGGTGGGTGAGGATTTGCAGACGCATTAATTCGGCGCTCTGGTTAAGTCGCTTGAAAATAAAAAAGCCCGTTTGATGCGGGCTTTTTTAATGGAATTTGTGGTGATTCGGTAGTGGATTGAAACAAGGTGCCGTTTTTGAATGATTGTGTGCGGATGGCTGATTTACTGGTGTCAACGCTGGTTTGACGGTGCCCGTTTAGGCAATCCCTTGGCGCGTGGCGTTCAGCTACCGCGCACAACCCGAAAAGTGGCTGCCGCTTTAACCAGCAAGCGCTCCTTCTCGTCGTATCCGCCTCCTTCGCAATAGGCGGTGTCGCCTTCCAGATAGAGACACCGGGCTTTGAACCAGACATCGCCACGGGCTGGGAGCAGGAACTGGGTGTTCATGTCGATGGTGGCCATCCCTGAACCAGGGCGCTGGGCTCGCGCGGCAGCGCTGAGCGTGAAGTCCAGAATAGCCATCAAGGTGCCTCCATGTACATCCGCACGGGAGTTGGCATTCCAGGCTTGCCAGGGCAGAAAAGTGATCACTTCCTGCTCGGTGCTGCTGACGGTTTGCAGGCCCAGGTGCTGCATCAAAGGGATATGAGTGCCGAAGAAATCCTGTTTGGGCTGCGCCAGTTCGGCCTGCAAATGCTTCATGGATTCAGCTTCTGCTTCACTTGAGCGGAAACTTGAGACATATCGGCACGACCGGCCAGTTTGGCTTTAACCAAACCCATGACCTTGCCCATCAGTGCGGGACCTTGAGCGCCTTCCGATTGGGCTTGGGTAATTGCATCGGCAATTGCAGCATCAATTTCTGCCTTATCGGCCTGTTGGGGCAGATATTCTTGCAGAATCTGCAATTCTGCTGCTTCTTTCTCGGCGCTTTCAGTGCGACCGGCCGATTCAAAAGCCTGAATGGATTCGCGGCGCTGCTTGACCTGTTTTTCAATGATGCTTGTGACTTCGGCATCGCCCAGCTCCGTACGCTCATCCACTTCACGTTGTTTGATCGCGGCTTGCAAAAAGCGCAAGGTCTCCAGGCGCGCGCTATCGCGAGCGCGCATCGCCGTTTTGATATCGTCAGCTAAACGGGTTTTGAGTGTTTGACTCATGGTGGTTCCTGATTGAACGGGCAAAGCCTTAGTTTAACGCAGGGCGGGATGGGGAAAAATCCGATTATTGAAAATCCCGACTGCGCGTCACCAGATCACCGATCAGGTGATTCAGGCAAACCAGGCGTCGGGCAATCAAATGGCAGACAGCACCGTCGCGCTGCCAGATGCCATAGACGCCAAGCAGACGTGACTGGAGCAGTGCCTGGGATTGCTCCTGAGCCAGCTCCTCGCGCACGATGACATTCACACTGCCTGTTTCGTCTTCCAGCGTCACAAAGACCGTTCCCTTGGCGGTGCCGGGACGTTGGCGGGTCGTGACCAGGCCACAGGCCCGTGCCAGCCGGCGGTCCGGGTAGTTCAGACTCAGTTGCGCTGCCGTTGAGAATCGCAAAGGAATTAACTGCTGTCGCAGCAAGGACAGGGGGTGACGGTGCAAACTTAATCCGACTGCCTGATAGTCGCTCAATACCTCTATCCCTACGCTGGTACGAGGTAGCTCTGGCGTCGTGTCCGGGTTTTCTGCATGGCTGAGCAAACCGGCCTGGCTGGGACGGCGAGCATCCCATACGCCATGTCGACGCTGGCTATAAGCGCTGCGCAAGGCATGGGCTTGCGCCAGGGCTTGTTGATCATGAGCGGACAGGGCCAGCTCCTGGCGCAAGCAGGCCAGGTTCAATGTCCGTTCGGGGTGGTTTTGCCGGTAGTGAACAATAGCGTGTGCGCCTTGCTCACTTAAACCTTTAACCATGTGCAGGCCCAGACGGACCTGGCGCGGGCTGCCCGGTGCTGAACATACATGGCTGTCAAACAGGCTGTATTGCACATCAACAGGCAGCACTTGTACGCCGTGGCGGCGTGCATCCTGGACCAATTGGCTGGGGCCATAAAAGCCCATGGGCTGAGAGTTCAGCAAAGCGGCCAGAAAATGATCGGGATAACGCGCTTTCAGATAGGCACTGAACCAGGCCAGTTTGGCGAAGCTGGCCGAATGGCTTTCGGGAAAACCGTATTCCCCAAAACCGCTGATCTGATCAAACAGGCGCTTGGCGAACTCAGGGGGATACTGTTTAGCGGCCATACCATCTAGCAACTCCTGTTCAAAAGGCCCCAAACCACCACGGCGACGCCAGGCAGCCATGGCTCGTCGCAGGGCATCTGCTTTGTCGGCCGAAAAACCTGCCGCCTCCATGGCCAGTTCCATCGCCTGCTCCTGAAAAATAGGCACGCCCAAGGTGCGTTCCAGCACAGGGCGGATTTCGGGAGCGGGGTAATCGACTTTGCTGGGGTCGCGACGGCGTTCCAGATACGGGTGCACCATGCCACCTTGAATGGGGCCGGGCCTCACGATCGCCACTTGCACCACCAGGTCATAAAAGCACTTGGGACGTAGCCGCGGCAACATGCTCATCTGGGCGCGGGATTCGATCTGGAATACGCCTATGGTGTCGGCGCGCCGGATCATGCGAAAGGTTTTGGCGCTGTGCAAAGGAATGTCTTGCAAGCGGAACGGCTTGCCTGTTTGCTGACTGATGCTGTCCAGGCATCGACGCAGGGCGCTCAACATGCCCAAAGCCAGGATGTCGACTTTCAGCAGCCCCAGCACATCCAGATCATCCTTGTCCCATTGCACGACGCTGCGTCCCGGCATGGCGGCGTTTTGAATCGGCACCAGCCTGTGCAAAGGCGTTTGTGAAATCACAAAACCACCGGGATGCTGAGACAGGTGACGCGGGAAACCCATGAGCTGACGGGTCAAAGACAGCCATTGATGGGCTTGTTCAGGCGGGCATTCGGGAAAGCGTGCCAGGACCTCATCCTGAATACGGGTATCTTTGAGCCAGGCGCGGTCACATTGGATCAAGGCCTCGATCAAGGCGTGAGGAATGCTAAGTGCCTTGCCGGTATCACGCAAGGCGCTGCGACGGCGGTAGCTCGTGATTACCGCCGTTAATGCAGCCCGTTCACGACCATATTTACGATAAATGTATTGAATGACTTCTTCGCGACGCTGGTGCTCGAAGTCCACATCGATATCGGGCGGTTCGGCCCGTGCCCGACTGATAAAGCGGGCAAACAGCGTATGAGTGCTGGCGGGGTCCACTTCCGTAATACCCAGGCAATAGCATACCGCTGAATTGGCGGCCGAGCCGCGTCCCTGGCACAGAATTCCCCGGCTGCGGGCGTAGCTGACGATGTCATACAAGGTCAGAAAGTAGGACTCGTAGCCCAGGTCTTCAATCAGGCTCAGCTCTTCGTCCAGGCGCGTGCGCAAACGGTCACTGATTCCTTTCGGATAGCGCCTGTGCGCGCCACGCTCGGTTTCCTGTCGCAGATACTCACTGCCACTGAGGCCGGGCGGAACAATCTCGACCGGGTACTCGTACTTGATTTCGCTTAAACAAAACTGGCACAGCTCTTGAATGTGATCGCTGGTCTTGCGCAAGTCGGCCGGGTAGAGGTTGGCCAGTTGGAAACGACTGCGCAAGTGGTGTTCCGCATTGCTGGCCAGAGACCAGCCACATTCCTGTATGGGTGTTTTCAGGCGTATGGCGGTCAAGGTGTCGTGCAAGGGCTGGCGAGAACGCACATGCATGTGGACGCCGCCCAAGGCGGCACAAGACAGGCCACACTGTTGGGCTGCCAGCCGAACCGTGCGTAAATGCTGCTGATCCTGATCCCGCCTATGTAAGCTGAGGCCTAAAAACAAACGGTCGGCAAACAGGCTTTTCAAGTCTTGCGCTTGCTGATAGATGTGTTCGCCAGACAGGCCATAAGCCGGTTTGTAAATGACCAGACAGTCGGCTAATACCGTGTGCTGCGCACCGTAGCGGGCTTGCTGCAAAAAGGACCAGTCAATGGGCGCCTCCTGCTTCAAGTCCAAAGACTGGTGCAGCTCAGAGATGAACTGACAAAGATTGCCATAGCCTTCTTTGTTGCGGGGCAGAATCAAGAGTTCGTGGGCCTGCGTGTCGTTGGGTGAAGCGGTCTCACAATGCGTGCCAGGGCAGGAGGAAGTGTCCCATTGGCCGCTAAAGCGGAATCGGCTGCCAACCAGCAAACGGATCTGTGGATGCAGTCGGGCCTGTGCGTAGGCGCGGACTACCCCGGCCATGGAGGCGTAGTCGCATAAGGCCAGTGCCTTGTAGCCCAGCTCGGCGGCTCGACTGATCAGCTCCTCGGGATGGGAGGCACCCGTCAAAAAACTGTAGTTGGACAGGCAGTCCAGTTCGGAGTAGAGCAGTTCTGAAGGGATACTCATCCAAAGACTCCGTGTAAATACCAAGCGTGTTCCTGGCTTAAATCCCGGTAAACCCAATACAAACGCCCTTGGGGGCACAAGGCTACAAAATAGTCGCGCTGCTGGTGGCCGCCACCGTTCCACCAGCCGGTTTGTATTCGCTCTGGGCCTTGAATCAGGCGCAAACGTTGATGGTCCAGGAGCGGGGATTGTTGGTCGTGTGGCAGGGGCCGGGCCGGCTCCAGCAGCCAGCATGGACGCTGCCGTACCGGGCCTGCGGCTGGGCGGGCGGCCACCGTTGATGCGGGCTGCCATTGATTGGCTTGCTCGGGCAAATGGCTGGCCTGGGGGGCGGGGGTGAGGATCTGCCCGGTCCCGAGTCTGGCCTGCAAGCGTTCCAGAAGTTGCTGGTCTTGTTCCTGCCAATGGTGTGCATCCGGAAACAGACTGCTGGCGTGGGTTTGGCGTGGGTGAAGTTGGCGGGCCCGCAGCATCAGGCTTTGGACGGCGGCAGGTAATTGCAGGGGCTGGAACTGTTCTTGCCAGACAGGCAGAAAGTCCTGGCTGCGCCAGCTAGAGCGGGCCATGTGCAGTTCCAGATGAGTGCTGCGTGGGTAATCTTTATAGCGCTCCGTATGCAGGGTCAGCTCCAGGCCCGTACAAGCGAGTTGGTGCTGGTTCAGCCCGCCTTCCAGCTGGTTTAGCAGACGGGTCAAGGCCCGTAATACCAAGGCTTTGTTATTGGAAGGGGTGTCCAGCTCCAGTCGGTATATAAATTGTGGGGCAGACTGGACCCATTCCAGGGTCCAGCTCTGCAAGCCGTAGGCCTGATCCAGTTGCAGGAGCAGGGTACGCAGCCCGCGCTGGGCCAGACCGTCGCGTGGCAATTGACGCAACTGGCCCAAGGTATGACAGCCCAGGCTGTGCAACCAGTGCAACTGATCGGCAGGTGCGCCCAGCAACTGGATGGGAAGCGGGTTCAGACAAGCGTGCAGCCGCCGGATGCAACGACGTTGCTTGCGTGTGGACAGGGCCAGCAAACAGGCCGCCCGCGCGCTGGGAGCCAGGGCCAGACAGGGATCGGGAATCAGGGCTTGCAAGTCTGCCCGAACGTGTTGGTATAGACGACGCAGGCCACCAAACAGCCGTAGGCTGGCGCTGATATTCAGTACCCATAGATTCGCCTGAATGTGAGCCAGTTGCGGGCTGTAGTGTAGCAAGACCGCCTGCAGCCTGTCTTGCTGCTCTGAACCGGCCTCAGGCGTGAGCAGGCTCTGGGGCAGTCGCAGGCACAGGTACATGGTTTGGCAGGGCCGCTGGCGGCATCCCGGTTGGGTGAAGGGCTAAGGCAATGGCTTGCGAGCAGGGCGGACCGCGGCGCTTAAGAATCTGCACATCCAGCCAGGCCTGGCCTTGTTGATCTTGTCGGGGGTAAAGCGCCAGGCGCAACAGGGCCGGGCTATTGGCTTGGCTGTGCAGGGGACGTAAGCAAAAAAACAGGCTGTCGCTATGGCTGGCCAACAGTTGCAACTGGCGTAAGGCGGCTAAAGGGACATGGGCGGGCAACCAGCTCAGTACGGCGGCACAGTGGCCGTGCCGCAGGGCTTGGGCGCTGGCCCATAAGGTGTCGTTCAGGTGCTGGCTGCGTATCCAGAGCAGGCGGGCGGGTAGCGTGCGTGGCGCAGGGTGGGTTGGCCGGGACATTGCACAGGTGCCATGCCACGATTGCTGCATGGGCTGATAGGGAGGGGCGACCAGCACACGCAAGCGTTCTGCCGGCATGGCATTTAAGGCGGGCAATAGCAAGGACATGGCACTGCTGTCCGGGTGGGCCAGCAGCTCGATCAGGTTGCCCACTGGCCAGCCGCCTCCAGGCAGTTGGGCATTCAGGCTGTCAAAGCCACTGGACAGGCACGTGCCGGCGGCATGCGCATAATGCTTGCCCGTCCACAGGGAGGGGTGAATATCTAAAAGGGAACGAAGTGCGCTTGCCATAGAATGCTCCTGAATGCTGTATAAATATACAGTAAAAATGCAACTCGGCAAACCGGCCATCGGCTTCAAAGCAGAACTTTTATATACTGTGGCCTTCTGTTGGGTCCCCTTGCATGAACGCTTCCTCTTTCTCTCGTCCAGGCCGTTGCGCACGGTGTCAGCGGCCTGTGGCCCGATGCTTGTGTTCGCTGATTCCTTCTCTGCAAGCAACGTGCCCTCTTTTGATTCTGCAGCATCATTCCGAGGCGCGGCATGCGCTCAATACCGGGCGCCTGGCGTATTTGGGTGTGCAAGGGGCGCAGCTGTGGGTGGGGGAGCAGTTTGAAGATCTGGAGGCGCGTTTAGCGCAGGCCCAGCGTCCTGTACTGCTGTTTCCGGGACCTCAGGCCCAGGTGGCCCGGGCCTTGGCGCCCCAGCAAAGGCCTGATCTGATAGTGGTGCCCGATGGCACCTGGCGCAAGGCCCGCTTGATTTTGCATCGCAATCCGATCTTGCAGCGTTTGCCGCATTGGGTGCTGCCGCAAGGGGATGTGTCGCGCTACCGGTTGCGCAAAGCGCCAGATCCTCAGGCCGTTTCCACGTTGGAGGCGATTGTACGGTTGATGCAGCTTATGGAGCCGGAGCGCGATTTCAGCGCCTTGCTACGGCCATTTGAGCATTTGATCGAGGAGCAGATCCAGGCCATGGGCCTGGATACCTATGAGCGCAACTATCCTACTTCCAGATGAAGTTCAGTTCCTGCGGCTTACCCTCGACCAGTGTGGTCTGGCGCTCCTGGGTTTGGCCTTCGTACGTGGCAAACACTTTGTAGTTGCCCGGACCGAGGCGGATCAGGCAATAAGGGCCATCAATCAGGCTGTTGAGCACGGTCTGATCGGCGCTGTTACGGATCACCAGCTGAACATCAGAGATGTAGGCGATGCGCTCGCCCTGCTGGGCTGAAAAGTTGACGGACAAGGGAAAGGTGCTGCGCACCATGCGGAAAAGCTGGGCTTCATCACTGCCTATGCCGCCGCTGACGTATTCGGTGGAGCCGTAATACTGGCTGGGGGGCAGTTCCTGAGCGTGCGCAATCGGACTGCTCAACAAGGCCAGCGACATGGCAATGCCGATCAAAGAAAGACGAGGACTCATGAGATTTCCTTGCTTGAGGTGAGGTGGCTAAGCGGGCCATGCATGGCCCTGTTGCTGTTATGAGTGGAAGGGGGCAGGCCGTGCGGATGAAAGCTGGGCCATGACAAGGGCCAGTCATGTTGCCGCTCGGGCTGGGCCGCCGGGGTGAAGCTGCGTTCACGCAGCGTACCTTGCCCATGCTGATCCAGCGTAATGACGGTGGTGCAACGCGTGCCATAGTCGGGGCTGACAATAAACGGGCTGCTTAACAGGCGTTCGCGCTCCAGGCTCAAGCCGGTCTGAGGCAAGTCTGCATCGGCGGCCAGGTCCTGATTGCGCAAACCTTGAAACAAGCTCTCTACGGCCGGGGCCGAGCCGTCAAAATGTTGCGCTTGCAGGGTTTCCTTCAAGAACAGGCTTTTGGGCCACGGGGTGTTCAGCCAGGCATTGCTCAGAATATGGACGCCCGGATCGAGTCGTTGCGGCTGGCCGCTGGGGTGACGATTACTGTAATAAGCCAGTTGCAAGGCTTGCGTGTCGGTGGGCCATTGCAGCACAAAAAGATTAAAACCGGCGTACTCGGCCCCTTGACGGGCTAACTGGGCCAGATAATCCAGAGGGCTGCGCTCATCGCGCAGGAATTGGGGGATCAGTTCTCCCCGCGAACGTTGAGCGCCGCTTTTATTGCCGGGAATTTCGCGGTAGTTGGTAAGCAGGGCCAGTCGTCCCCGGCATTGTGTCAGGCCCAGCCACGTGCCTCCGGCCTGCAGGTCACGACCGGCAAGAATGTCGGGCTCGTCTTGCCAGGGCTGTGCCGGCTGGCTGGGACGAGCATGATATTCATCGCGATTGGCGGCAATAATCAGCGGCCAATCCGCATTGACTCCGATGGCGATATAAGCGATGCACATGTGCCGATTGTAGGATGGCTATGCAGGCTTTGGTAGCCGAAGAAGTGCCAAGTTCCGTATTTTTTCCCGGCATTGGAACGCAGGTGCGGGCCGTGTATTTGCCGCCGGGCCCTTAAGGCGCCATGTAGTCCCGGGCCAGGCGTACAACCGTGACGCCGGGACGCAGCTGACGTAAAGAAGGCATGATCAAGGTGCAGTGGTCGTAAGGCGTCAGCAAGGGCTGCCCATCGGCCTGGCCGATGCATGTGCCTGCCTGGCTCAGGGTTTCCAGGCCTTGCCAGGTCTGGCTGAAACTCACTTGCCGGGAGGGCGCCACCACCGCATGGGTGACCTGCACGATTCGTTGCTGTTTGGGAGAGGCCCGACGCCAGTCTGACGGGATATCTTGGATGTCCACAATCTCGGAGGCGATGAGAAAGCGGGCAATCAGGTCCAGCGCCACAGCCGGTGTCTGCGGGTCTCCGTGAAAGCCGCATTCCAGCAACAGGGAGCGGGTTTCTTCAGCCTCGGGCTCAGAGAATCGGCCGTAATCGCGCATGCGTACGCCGTCCTGATGGCCGGAATCCACAATGACGTGTTCGGGGGCGCCCAGTGTCTTGGCCAGCTCGATGTTGCGCTCCAAGGTTCCGGTCAATAGCAAGGGCGCACAGGGCTCGTGCATGGAGTGCAGATCCAGCAACCAGTCGGCCTGTTCCAGCCAGGGCAAGATGGCGCGTGCGCGACGTTGTTCCTGAGTCTGTGTTTGAGACAGTTTTTGCGCACTCCAGACCCGATTCATGTCTTCATCCACATAACGGCTGGCATCGTGATGCGCCGGGTCAAAGCGATCAAAAGCGTCCAGATTGCAAAAAGCCAGGATCAGCTTGCCGCGACGGGGTTGCACGCCACGAGCGAGCAAGGCTTTCAAGGCCCAGGCTCCGCAAAGCTCATTACCGTGTATTAGCGCGCTGATCATCACGGTTCGGCCCGCTTTACCGGAGTCCAGGCACCACAGGCCGGGAACACCGGTATTGCCCTGGCGCTCTGTTTGAATGTCGGGGTACGAAAGAGAAAAGGACATGCTAGGGGCTCCAGCACCCCGACCTGCGGCCGGGGGCCTGTTTTTTTATTCGGCTTGCAGTTTGGCCAGCTCAACCAGGCGGGCGTATTTATCGACTTCTCTGGCCTGAAATTCGGCTGCGTTCATGCCGGGGGCGTAAAGCGTAGCGCCATTCGACCGCATTTTCTCTTGCAGGCTGGACGATTCCAGGCTGTTGTCCAAAGCCTGGCGCAAGGTCTGGGTGACGGATTCAGGCAAGTCCTTGGGGCCATACAAGCCGAACCAGACATTGATGTCGACTTTTTCAAAACCGGGCGTATCAGCCAGCGGCGGAATTTCCGGTGCAGCCGCAGACGCACGGGTTTCGGTAATGCCCAGGGGGACGATGGCACCGGCCCGTGCTTGTGACAGGCCCGAGGACAGGACCAGATAGGCGGTGTCCAATTGTCCACTCATCAGGTCCGAGACCAGAGGGGGCACGCCGCGATAGGGCACATGCATGGCAGTGGTGCCGGTGGAGGCATTGACCATTTCACCGGCCAGGTGCAGGGTGGTCCCCACGCCCGAGGAGCCAAAGCTGAAGGCTTCGGGTTGGGCAGCCCGCAGTTTTTGCGCATAGTCCGCCGCCGAGCGGATGCCCGATTTTTTGGAGGCGGCCAGCAGCAGGGGCTGAGAAGCAATCATGCCAATGGGCGTAAAGTCTTTCTGTCCGTCATAGCGCACGGCCTTGTTGATCATGCCTGCGATAATCATCTCGTTGGTGGAACCCAGCAGCAGGGTATAGCCGTCAGCAGCGGCACGCTGGACACGTTGAGCTCCAATCGTCCCGCCTGCGCCGCCCGCATTTTCGACCACCACCGTTTGGCCCAGACGGTTGCTGAGCTCTTCCGCCAGCAGGCGTGCAGTCAGGTCGACGCTGCCTCCGGCCGGATAGCCTACGACCAACGTCAGGCTGCGTGAGGGATAGGTGTCGGCATGGCTGATCGAAATGGGCAAGAGGCTACAGGCGCCTGCCAGGCTCAGTACCAGACTGCGTTTGGAGAAAGAAAAAGACATGATGTGCTCCCCGTTCGATGGATAGGGCTCCGGCCCGCAGCCCGGGTGGGTGCGTCGGGCGTGTTTATCCTTAGTTATGAAGGGGTATTGTGTCCGCTGCAGCTGATGCTGATGTGCTGTTACGGCACATAGCCGTGCTTTTTCAGCCGGCAGATCTGTTAACGAGCTTGCTGGGTAAAGGCCCAGACAGATTCGGCCAGATCCGAAAGGGGGGCGCGCGAGCGATACAGACGAACCTCAAAGGCAATCTCATCGCCCTTGCCGCCTAGCTGCACCAGCGTTCCGCGACGACATTCATTGGCAATCATGGACAAGGGCAGCCAGGCCACGCCCATGCCTTTTAATACTGAGCCCATGGCCGTGTCCAGCGAATCGCACCGTACCGTACTGACCAGAGGGTAGGGAAAGTGATGCAGCTTGTCGCCCAGAATCCGGGCCATGGCCAGACCGCCCGAATATGAAATCAAGGGTATGCTGCGCCCGCTATCGGCGTTGAGCTCATACAAAGGGTGGCCATTCTTGCGCCGTTGACAGGTCGGCACCAGTTTGTCGGTAGCGATGGTCATGTAGGTGACCTGTTCGGCCAGAAGCTCAATTGACAGGGCGGGGTGCTCATAGCAGCACAGAAAGTCTGTTTTGCCTTGGGCAAGCAGCTTGGCCATATCGGCCATCATGCCGGTGCTGATATCGATCGGTATGTGGGCGGACAAGGGGGCCTGGCTGCCTTTCTGAAGGCGGCTGACCCAATCGGTGACCAAGGTGCGCGCCAGACTGCGGCCAGTGGCGATGCGCAAATGGCCTTGCCCTGTCTGCTCCGAGGCCTGCAATTGCCGACGTACCCGGTTGAGTTGCTCCAGTACTTGATGGGCGGTGTTGTAGAACACCTGTCCCTGGGCCGTGAGCGTGATGGGCAGGCTACCACGTTCCACCAGAGGGGTTCCGACCCAGGCCTCCAAGGCCCGGATACGGCGTCCAAATGCGGGGTGTGTGACGTGGCGTTGTTCTGCTGCCCGGACAAAGCTGCCTTCGCGTGCCAGGGTGAGGAAATCTTCAAGCAGTTTGAGCTGAGGCACGACAAGCACGCTCCTTAAAAGAATGCAGGCCTATTGATACCGGCTGCTGACCCATCGAAAGAGGTAGCCGAGCAGCAGGTCGTAAAAATGCCCCAAAATCGGCTCAAAGGCCATGATGTTGGGGCATCGGGCAGACCGTGTGTCTGTCACGGTTCAGACACGCAGGGAGATCAGAGCATGGCCAGACCGTTGGATTTTTCGACCAGATCACGAATGCGCACGGCATCACCGATACGAGAATAACGGCCTGAGGAATTCAGCAGCACAATAGCCACCTCTCGATCCTCGATTTTGGTCAACATTACCAGACATTCACCCGCTTCGTTGATGAAGCCGGTTTTGGAGACCTGGATATCCCAGTTGGCGTTTTTGACCAGACGATTGGTGTTGTTAAAGACTAGTTGGCGACCTCGCATGGGCTGGACGGAGTACTGGTCGTTGGTCGTGTATTGCTGAATGCGGGCATGCTGGCTGGTGGCGGTCAGCAGTTTGACCAGATCGCGCGGGCTGGCCACATTGTCGCTGGACAGGCCGGTGGGTTCGACAAAGCGCGTATTGCGCATGCCCAAGGCGCGCGCCTTGTCATTCATGGCGCGCACAAAGGCGGGCAGTCCGCCGGGATAATTACGGCCCAAGGCATGGGCGGCCCGGTTTTCTGACGACATCAGGGCCAGATGCATCATGTCGGCACGGCTCAAACGCGAGCCGACGCTCAGACGTGAGCTGGAATGTTTGATGCGATCCACGTCTTCGTCGATGATCTCCAGCATTTCATCCATAGGCAAGCCCGACTCGGCAACGACCAGAGCGGTCATCAGCTTGGAGATGGATGCAATGGGACGCACGGCGTCGCTGTTTTTCTGGTACAGCACCGTTGACGACTCCAGATCCTGCACAAATGCAATTTCCGAACGCAAGGCCGCATTCTGAATCAGGGCGTCATGTTTGAGGGCATTCAGGGCACGGCGACTATCGTTTTCGTTATAGCTGATAGGCTGCAGGTTTTTTTCGAAAACCAGGTGAGGCACGTTGTAGCTGATGGCGGCGGTGGCTTCCTCCTGGACGGAGGGCTCGGCCAGCGCCAAAGTCTGGGCCAGCGACGAAAGCGAAAAAGGCGCTAGAAATAAAACACATAGCGCACGGCGTATTAATTTATTTGTTCTGGTCTGAGGCATTTTTCAGTTCCCGGAGGGCGAGAAACAGAAGGGCGGAGAGAATTTATGCGCTTATGCTACCAGAAAAAATCCTCTTTATATTAGTATCTTACGGCTCAAAGTTAAAAAAAAATTAAGATGTCTTTGCGGTATCATTAAGAAACTTATTTTTATCTGTATAAAAACACAGTCTATGTCTTTGGTGAAATTTAAAAACAATAAAAAACCTGTTTTTATAAACAGTTTTTTAAATCGTTTGTGGACATCAATATCGCTGGCTTTGGTACTGCCGCTCGCACACGCCGCCTCATTAAGTTGGGATGGCGAGCAGCTCAGCAGTGCCATCACGCCCGCTTCGCCCAGCAGCCAGCAGTTCTTCATGCCAGCGCAAGCGGTACAGGCGCAGGCCTCATCGATTGGCAAGGTGGAGGTTAGCTACCACCATAATGGGCGCGCCATTTTGAAAAGCCGTTTGTGCCTGCAAGGAGGAAAGTGCGTGGATATGAACGGGTCGGTACTCAGCACCAGAGCCTTTGCGGGCCAGGATGCGCGTCTTGGTTTTGTGTTGATGCACGAGGTGTGGAGTTGGGCGGGTAGCACCGAACCGGTGCGCGTCCAGGCTTCGATCCGAGTCAATTACCAGCCTTAGTGTGACTGGCCGCGATGTGAATAATTGTTGTCTGTCTTTGATGCAACGCAAGGTCTAGGCCTAAAGAAACTCGTTCTGCTGCCGATATGTAGTCCTGATGCCCCTCGGGCCCATAACCAGGACTTGTGCATGAACCCCTCAACTTTGATCGGCATCGTGGCCAGCGTGCTGCTGTTTGCCGTGATCTTGTTTTTTACGGCAGAAAATCCCGCCTTGTTTGTGGATTTGCCCAGTCTGGCCGTGGTGCTGGTGGGCACCTTGGCAGCGACCTTTATCAGCTACCCGTTAAGTGAAGTGGTTCGCATCTTTGGACTGATTGGGACAGTGCTGCGTAACGAGCGGCTGTACACCCAGCAGGATATGGATGAGCTGATCAATATCTCCCGCCTGTGGATGATGGGAGATATCCGGGCCGTGGAAGAAGCGCTGGAAAAAGTCGCGAACCCGTTTTTGAAAACCGGCGTTCAGTTAGTGATTGATCGTGCCCCACAAGAAGACATTGAAGATCTTTTGCAATGGCGTATCAGCCGTCTGCGCGCTCGCGAACATGCCGAAGCGCAACTGTTTCGCCTGATGGCCAGCTTCGCGCCCGCTTTTGGTATGGTCGGCACGTTGATTGGTCTGGTCAATTTGATGTTTCTGCTCGGTGATGGCGATATCACCTCGATTGGTCAACAGATGGCGCTGGCCCTGATGACCACCTTTTATGGGGTGCTGCTTTCCAATCTGGTATTTAAGCCGGTGGCCGTCAAGCTGGAGCGTCGCACGGAACAGCGGGTAGTCTTGATGAACATGATCATGCAGGGCGTGTCCATGATGAGCCAGCGCCGTGGCCCCGCGCTGATGCGTGAGACGCTGAACTCGTTCATGGCGCAGTATCAGGACGAGATCAATGACCGGGGCGGCCGCGATGACGATGCCGACCCGGCTGCGCAGCGAGGTTGATCCCATGGGAAACATGGAGCAAGACCTGACGTTAGGTGAGTTGGCGGATCGCCAGAAAGCCTTGCAAAAGGAGTTGGAGCAGGCCCGGGGAGCCAAGATTGAGCAGCAGCTGGCGAGCAATCTGGGCAGTCGGCGTCGCAGTCGCCCCTGGAACGATCCCGGCCTGGCAGTCCCCGAGGAGGAAGAGGCGTGGCTGACCACTTACCTGGATATGATGACTTTGCTGCTGGTCTTGATGATCGTGATGCTTTCTTTTGCCGGCAAGCGGGCTCAGACTGCGGCTCAGGGGCAAGGGCAGGGGGCAGCAACAGTGATGGCCCAGGCAGGTAAAGAAGGGGCGGGGCTGTTGCCGGCTTCAGCAGGGCTGTTTCCTGAATCGGCGCTCGGTGACGGACCGGATAAAAGCAATCATGGTTTGGACCTGGATGGTCTGGGAGATAACATTGATGTGGTCATGAATGATCAGTCGGTTAGTTTCCGTATCAACAGCGAGATTCTGTTCAACTCGGGTGGCGCTGATTTGGGGCTGGAAGGGTTGACCGTCCTGCGCCAACTGGCTACCGTCCTGCAAAAATCGGCGCATCCTATTGTGATCGAAGGGCATACCGACTCGGTGCCCATTCGCAGTTATCGCTACCCGTCCAATTGGGAGCTGTCCGGTGCGCGTGCCGGAAGTGTGGTGCGCTATATGGAGGCCAATGGCATAGGCAGTCAGCGTCTGAGCGCGGTCGGCTACGCGGATACGCGTCCCTTGGGTGACAATGCCACGCAGCAAGGGCGTGCAACGAATCGAAGGGTTGAAATCATTGTGCAGATCCCTCAAACACAGACTGAAAGCCCTGCCCAATAAATCGTTAAAACAAAACCCCGGTTTGCATGTCGCAAACCGGGGTTTTTTTTATCCTGAGCCTTGGTCTCAGGGCGTTCGGATTTAGTCCAGTACCCGCGTGGAGGAAGCCAGGGAGCTGAGATCGAAATTGGGCAGATGACGGCGCAAGGGCATGATCAGGACGCTGATCACCACCGGCACAATCGCAGCCAGAAAGAAGGATTCCAGCAAGTAATCCATAGGGCCATTGGGACGTGGAAACACAGCCAGGCCGGCAACTAGACCGCCCAGGGTACTGACCGTGGCGGTAAAACCATCGTAGCGGCGGCTGTACAGTCCAAAGAACACGGGAAATGCTGCCGCCGAGCACAGCAAGTCTGCCAGCAGGAACAGGTACAGCACGCTGAAACCTTGCGAGGAAGCGTACAGCACAGGGATGGAGCACACCCAGATCAGGGAACGAGCCAGACTCATCATTTGAGCGGTATTGCGGTGAGGCATGATACGGCCCAGGTCCACCGCAATCAGGCTGGACACTGCGCTGATGGCCGTATCGGCGCTGCTCATCACCAGGGACAGCCCCAGGGGAATCAGCAGCACCAGAAACCAGACAGGAACATGCGGCAAAATCACATTGAACAGTGCCACGGAGCTGTCACCGTGTGAACCCAGGCCGACAAAGGCCAAGCCAAACAGACCCATCAGGAAGATGAAGGGGGCGACAAACAAGCCGCCCAGCAAAAAGCCACGCCGCATGGATTGCGTGTCTTTGGCAGCATAAATGCGCTGCCAGTTGCCCTGGTGAAACAGGCCGGTCAGCAAAATGGCGACAAAGAAGGTCAGGCCGGCCTTCATTCCCACGGGGTCGCTCAGTTCGATCAGACGCGGGGCTTGCAGCTTGACGCTGTCAAACAAATTCACCGGTCCTCCCACGGCTTGCCAGCCGAACATCACAATCAGAAATAGCATGGGCAGGATGACCAGCATCTGTACTTTGTCGGTAAAGATGGAGGCTCGCAGCCCGCCGTAAGAGGTGTAGATCAGGGTGGCCAGCAGCACAATACTGGCGGTAACCCACAAAGGAATGGGGGCAATCAAGGTAATCATCTTGGACATGGCGGTAATTTCGGCCGTCATGGAGATGAACATGTAAAACAGCATGATCAGCAGAGTCAGGGCATACATGGGACGGCCATAGCGGGCAATCACAAACTCGCTCAGGCTGTGACCGCGTGGCAGCAGTTCGCGCATGCGTTTGCCAAGCGGAATCATGGCCAGTCGTGGCGACATGGAGCCAATGGCATACCCGATCACGGCGCTCAAGCCTCCCCAACTGGCCGCCTGCGCCGGTGAGAATAGAATCCAGGCGCCCAGCGAAGAGGCCAATAAGGTCAGAATTGTGGCCAGCGAGCTTTGACTGTTGCGCGCTACCACAAAGTCTTCCAAAGAGCTGTTGTAGTGGCGGGCATACAGCACCCCGGCCAAAGCAAAGGCGGCAGAAAAAACAATCAGCCACAAAAGGGTGGCGGTTTGGTCCAGCATGAGATCTCCCCAAAAACCCGTGTGAACGGGCACAAACCGGCCCGGCCGGCACGATGCCGGGGACGGGGCGCAGAAAAATGGAGGGATTGAAATGGGGCGTGTGCGCTTGCCAATGCGCCGCACAGACAAGAGCGGGCAGGCTGCCAGGCCGCGTTTCCTTTCCCTTCGCCGGCATGATCCGGATCAGGTTCTAAGGGTTACCGCTGCAATGCGGAATCTCAGCCCGTCAAGGACTCCCCCAGGAACAGGCTCAAAGAGTAGGAGAGCTTCTTTCAATTGTCAATCATACGGTTGGCGGTGTTTTGTGCTATGGTCTGCCCTGCGGCACGGGGTGTCCTTCTTGAAAAGGGCTGAGATAAAACCCGTCGAACCTGATCCAGCTCATACTGGCGAAGGGATGTCCGAAGCTCTAGCCCTGCGTCCGAACCGGGCCGACATCCTCGCCGAATTTTTGCAAGGAATGTCATGCCTGTGGAACACGTCTCGGAACTCTCCCAACAACTGGTTCTGGTCACTGGCGGCGCACGCGGCCTGGGGGCTTGTCTGGTGCGTGCGTTTGCACGTCAGGGCGCCAAAGTTGTCATCAATTACCTGAAAAGTGCAGCCGCTGCCCAGGCGCTGGCGGACGAGTTTCCGCAGCACTGTCTGGCGGTGCAAGCGGATGTGAGGGATGCGACTGCTGTACAAGCCTTGTTTGCCCAGGCGCAGGCGCACTTTGGTCAGCCCATCACCACCGTCGTCAATAACGCCTTGCCCGAGTTTTCCTTCAACGGCGATGCCCGCCCTCATGCGGATACCTTGACCTGGTCGCAATTGAACCAGCAACTGGAAGGGATTGTGGGTGGGGCCCTGAACACCACGCAGGCTGCCTTGCCCGGCATGAAGCAGGCCGGTTTTGGCCGCATTATCAATATCGGGACAAACCTGTTCCAGAATCCTGTGGTGCCTTACCACGACTACACAGCGGCCAAGGCCGCCTTGTTGTCCATGACGCGCACCTTGTCGCACGATCTGGGACCGGATCAGATTACCGTGAACATGATTTCCGGCGGTTTGTTGCGCACAACGGATGCGTCCGCGGCTACCCCCGAGGCGGTGTTTGATCTGATTGCGGCCAGTACACCGCTGCGTCGCGTGACCACGCCCGAAGAATTTGCCGATGCGGCCTTGTTCTTTGCCGGTCCGTGGGCTCGTGCCGTAACAGGACAAAATTTGGTGGTTGACGGCGGATTGGTGAAAAACGGATGAGACAACTGCATTTCAATCTGTTCATTATGGGCTGCGGACATCACAAGGCCGCCTGGCGCCATCCCGAATCCCAGGTTGAGCGCTTGGGCGATATCCGCTTTTATGAAGAGCTGGCGCAGATTGCCGAGCGCGGCAAACTGGATGCGATTTTCTTTGCCGATGGTCAGTCCAGCGATAATGTGGCAGATGGACCGCGCTGGTTTCTGGAGCCCTTGACCATGATGGCCGCGCTGGCGCGAGCCACTGAGCGTATTGGTCTGATCAGCACCGTCTCGAGCACCTTTTACACCCCCTTTGTAGCGGCGCGCATGTTGTGTTCCCTGGACCATCTGTCCCAAGGGCGGATGGGCTGGAACGTGGTGACCTCGATGTTTGATGCCGAAGCACGTAACCATGGCTATGAAGCCATGCCTGACCATGCCTGGCGCTACGCCCGAGCCGAAGAATTCGTAGATACCGCACTGAAGCTGTTCGACTCCTGGAGCGACAGTGCCTTGGTGATGGACAGGCAGGGTGATTACGCCAAGGTGGATCAGGTGCGTCAGATCCTGCATAAAGGTGATCATTTCCTGGTGGATGGCCCCCTGACCTTGCCGCGCTCGCCTCAAGGACAGCCGGTGCTGTTTCAGGCCGGTGCGTCTGAACAGGGACGGGATCTGGCAGCGCGCAAGGCCGAAGCCATTTACGCCGTGGCGTATGACTTGCCCTCGGCTCAAGCCTATTACCGTGACATCAAACGACGCGTGCGTGAAGCGGGTCGTGGTGTGGATGTGCCTGTCATGCCGGGGCTGGTGACCTATGTGGGTTCCACCATGCAAGAGGCGCGCCGCAAGCAAGAGGAGCTGGATGCATTGCTGCCTACCCAGACCTCCTTGCGGCAACTGGGCATGTTTGTCGGGCAGGACTGCATGAACTGGGAGCTTGATGCACCGGTTCCGCCATTGCCTGCGCTGGAAAGTTTCAAGGGCCCCAAGGGGCGTTATGCCACCATGCTGCGCATCATTGAAACGGAAAAACCGACAGTCCGGCAATTGTTGGGGCGGATTGCTGCCGGTGGTGGTCACTGCACCATGGTCGGTACGCCCGAGTCCATTGCCGATCAGATTGAACATTGGTGGCGTAATGAGGGCGCCGACGGCTTTAACTTGATGCCACCGTCCTTGCCCAATGGCATTGGTGACTTTGTGGAGCAGGTCATCCCCGTTTTACAAAAGCGCGGTCTGTTCCGCCAGGAATACGAGCACACCAGCTTGCGGGGGCATCTGGGCCTGGAGCGTCCAGCGGCCTGATGCCCGGAGCAGAAAAAAGCGGGCATTGCCATGGACGGATTTGTCCGCTTTTTCCCTAGGGGGAAGGGGCTACGTAGTTCCTGAAGTTTGCTATCCTTAATGCTTTAATTGTCGCCTGCTTAACGAGCAGCGAGCTGTATAGGGATCGCACTATGAAAACCGCCGTTGTCACCGGGGCCTCCTCAGGGTTTGGGGCTGCTCTGGCCCGTAAACTGGTCGCTGAAGGGCATACCGTGCTGGGCCTGGCGCGTCGTCAGGACAAGCTGGAGGCCCTTGCTGCCGAGCTGGGCGAGCGTTTTTTTCCGGTCAGCGTGGATCTGACGGATCGTGCGCGTGCAGATGCGGTGCTCGGCGACCTAATGGCCCGGTTCCCCAATATCGATGTGCTGATCAATAATGCGGGTCTGGCGCTGGGCGTGGACAAGGCTCAGGATGCCAAGCTGGAGCAATGGGACACCATGGTGGCCACCAATATCAGCGCGTTGCTGCACATTACGCACGCTTTGCTGCCAGGTATGGTCAAGCAGAACAAGGGCCACATCATCAATCTGGGCTCGACGGCGGGCGAATATGCCTACGCAGGTGGCAATGTGTACGGCGCCACCAAGGCTTTTGTGCATCAACTGGGCCTGAACCTGCGTGCCGACCTGTCGGGTACGGCCGTTCGTGTGTCTACCGTGGCTCCTGGCCTCTGTTCCGGTACGGATTTCTCTACCGTTCGTCTGGGCGATAAAGATAAAGCTGCTGCGCTGTACCAGAACGTGGATGCGCTGACGCCCGAGGACATCGCCAACACCATTGCCTGGATCATGAACGCGCCTGCCCATATGAATGTCAACTACATCGAGTTGATGCCGGTGGCGCAAAGCTTTGCAGGCTTGAGCGTGCATCGCAAGGCTTAAGCTTGGCGACCGGCCCTGGTCTGGCTTGATTAGACTTGGGCTCCGGTCTTACACTGCAAACGTCTTCAGGGCGGGGTGAAATTCCCCACCGGCGGTAAGGGAGCCATTCCCCAGCCCGCGAGCGCTTTCCGCCAGAGAAAGGTCAGCAGATCAGGTGAGAAACCTGGGCCGACGGTGAGAGTCCGGATGAAAGAAGATGAAGCATCGCTGCCTTGATCACAAGGCAGCGACGTGTTTTATTGTTGCCCAGAGGACGCATTGTTTAATCAAGGATGCGTTCAAATGAAAAATCTGAAAATCTCCCCTGCATTAGCCGTTGGTCTTTTGCATGAATTTTGCGAAGGAGCGTGCTGATGTATACCGGAATTGTTAAAGCGGTTCGTCCTCTTACCGCGGTCAAGGCCGAGCTGGGCCGTACCGAGTTTGAAATTGATTTCACCGACGAATTGCTGGTGGATCTGCAACTGGGCGCCAGTGTCAGCGTGGAAGGCACATGCCTGAGCGTGACCAGTATTTCCGGCCACAAAGTTACTTTTGATGCGATTCCCGTCACGCTGGAGCGGACGAACCTGGGCACGCTCAAGACAGGTGATCTGGTCAATATCGAACGATCGGCCAAGCTGAACGAGGAAATTGGTGGTCATGTGATGGCTGGCCATATCGCAACGACTGCTGAAGTGCTGGAACTGAGCATTACCGAGGCCGGCAACCGTCTGCGTTTTCAGATGCCGGAAGATTGGGCGAAATACGTGTTCCCGCGTGGTTTTCTGGGTGTTAATGGCTGCAGCCTGACCGTGGCGGACGTGGAGGATGGCGTTGTGACCATCAATCTGATTCCCGAAACATTGCGCCAGACAACATTTTCTCGTTACAAGGCAGGCGATAGACTCAATATCGAAGTGGATCAACAGACGGTTGTTCTGGTTGACGTGCTGGAGCGTACGGTGGCAGGCACGATGGCGCGTGTGATGCCTGGTTTTAAAGACTGAGTCACGCATGAGTTAAGTGCAAAGGGCCGCTAGTTCTAAAACTGGCGGCCCTTTTTGTGTGTCTGTGCTTTTTAAGCACTCATAAAGCTCGGAATGAAATGCAGTACAGGTGTTAGAGAACATAGCCACTCTAGTGACGATCAGCCATTTTCCAATGGCCTGATGCGCTGCGCACCAAAGCTTGCTCCGTTATTGATTCAGTGTTTCCAAGACAAAATCAGCGCGGTTTTCTACGCTTGTTTTGGGCAGCAGGCGCACTTGGTATCCCAGCAGGGGATAGACACGCTCCAGACGTTCATACTCATGCAAAGCCGCGTTCATGTCGTGACGGCGCTCTGGATCAACTTCGTATATTTTAGGCCAGGGGGGCGTAAAGAACACCTGTGAATGATAAGGGTGAGTCTTGTTGAGTTCGTCCAGCAGTGGAGTACCTGTTAACTCTTCTAAAGCAGCTGCGGCGTCAATCAATCCTCGATCAAAAAATACCCAAGGGCCATCTTTGGGCGCGGTTGAGTAGTCAGTCTGCGCGACCTGTATCGCTTCTTTCAGGAAGGCCTCCATATCCTGCCAGGGGAGGGCGGAGCCACCATTGACCCACTGCTCCTGCACGATACGCCGTCCAGGCTCCTGGATAACCGTATAGCCACGATTTTGTAGCTCGGATAACAGAGTGGATTTACCGCCGCCGGAGCAGCCGGAAATGAGGACAAATGTAGACATAAAGAAATCCAGATCAACAAAGGATAAAGGCTTGGCGACGATGCGCCGCGCCCCGAAACTAAGACCGGAGGGAAGGAGGGAAGGAGGGAAGGAGGGAAGGAGGGAAGGAGGGAAGGAGGGAAGGAGGGAAGGAGGGAAGGAGGGAAGGAGGGAAGGAGGGAAGGAGGGAAGGAGGGAAGTGGCCTTATTTTAAGGCTGGGACGGGAAATGGTGAAATGCCTGGCCTTGAGTACATAACTTCCTAACACGCTGGTAAGTAGGCATCTTTCATAAATAATAAAATGCAATTAACGGAAAAGAAATATAAGCATTGAAAAAGAATGTCTACAACAAAAAGAGGGCGGTTTTGGTGAAGAAGCGGCAGGGTACACGGCTGGCTACCGATCAACGCATGGGCACACGTGTACGGTCAGATGCTTTCTGTTCGGATTTCCGTCTTTTTAGGGTTTGTTCTGTTCGGAAATCCGAACGGAAAGGGGCGTATTGTTGGTGCTAATACAATCAGCACACAAAAAATGACTTGTTTTTCAATAGACTAATGTCAGCAAAGAGTCTTGGCACAGTTGTTGCTTTTAACTCCGTACAAGAACCCCAGTATTGGGGGCCCTTAATAAAAACGGAGAGATGACATGACTGATTGCGCCGCAACGGCTAACACTCGTCTGGAGAAAGACCTGCTGGGTACGCGCCCCGTACCTGACTCGGTGTATTTTGGCGTACACACCTTGCGAGCCGTCGAAAACTTCAGGATTACGGCGACAACTATCGCCAACTACCCCGATTTGATCCGAGCCCTGGCACAGATTAAAGCGTCCGCCGCACAGGCCAACCATGCACTGGGGGCATTGGATGCCGCCAAGAAAGAAGCGATTGTGCAGGCGTGCCGGGAAATTGAGGCTGGCCAGCATCACGACCATTTTGTGGTGGATGTGATTCAGGGGGGGGCAGGAACTTCTACCAATATGAATGCGAATGAAGTGATCGCTAACCGTGCTCTGGAAATTCTGGGTCACCAACGCGGGCAGTACGGGTTCCTTCACCCTAATGAGGATGTAAACCTGGGGCAATCTACCAATGATGTGTACCCCACCGCCTTGAAACTGGCTGCCTATCAGGGTGCGGCCCGTTTACTGACTGCCTTGGAGTATTTGCAGCAAGCCTTTGATCGCAAAGCTCACGCTTTCAAAGATCTGTTGAAAATGGGGCGCACGCAGTTGCAGGAAGCAGTCCCCATGACACTCGGGCAAGAATTTGCGGTTTACGCCGGCATGATTGCCAAAGATCGCCTGTGCCTGACCGAGGCCATGCAAGAGCTGTGTGAAATCAATCTAGGCGCGACGGCGATCGGGACGGGGATCAATACGGAGCCACGCTATGCCGAACTGGTTACGCGCCTGCTGTCCTCGAACACGGGTATCAGTCTGCGTAGCGCATCGGATCTGATTCTGGCCACGCAGGACTGCAGCGCGTTCGTACAGCTGTCCGGTGCCTTAAAACGCATTGCCGTCACCTTGTCCAAGACTTGCAACGACTTGCGTTTGCTCTCAAGTGGTCCACGTGCAGGCATTGGTGAGATCAATTTGCCTCCTCGCCAGGCGGGCTCTTCCATCATGCCCGGCAAAGTCAATCCCGTTATCCCAGAAGCCGTCAGTCAGATTGCCTTTGAAGTCTTTGGTAATGATGTGACCGTCTCCTTTGCAGCCGAAGCCGGTCAGCTTCAACTTAACGCGTTTGAGCCCATTATCGCCCACAGTCTTTACAAGAGCCTGCGTCATCTGCAGCGTGGATGCATGATTTTGGCCGACTACTGCGTGGACGCGATTACCGCCAATCCCCAGCGTCTGGCAGACAGCGTCAGCAACTCCATCGGCTTGGTCACGGCGCTTAATCCGTTGATCGGCTATACCGCGGCCACCGCTATTGCCAAGCAGGCGCATGAAACCGGTAAAGGGGTGGCTGAGCTGATTCTGGAGCAAGGTTTGTTAAGCGTGGACGAACTGGCTCAGGCCTTACAGCCTGAGCAACTGATCGCGCCGCGCGCCTCCAAAACCACGGAACAAACTCTTTAATTAAAAACCGACAGGCCCGCGCACGGGCCGATACGGGAGATGAACGCATGAAGCTGAATAAGCAAACCACATGGATTCTGATTGCCATGGTACTGGGCGTGGTAGTGGGTTATATCTGCCACAAGATGGCCGACACCCCTGAACAGGCGCATGCCATTGCCAGCTACTTTGGCATGGTGACGGATATGTTCCTGCGCTTGATCAAGATGATCATTGCTCCGTTGATTTTCGCCACGCTGGTTGCCGGTATGGCCAGCATGGATGATGCGGCAACTGTTGGTCGTATCGGGGGCCGTGCTGTGGGCTGGTTTTTGCTGGCCTCGCTGGTATCGCTGACGGTAGGGTTGATTTTTGCCAATATCTTCCAGCCTGGTGCGAATGTTGGCATTCCCTTGCCGGCCGAATCGGCTCATTTGGGGGTGGATACCTCGGCGCTGAATCTGAAAACGTTTCTGACGCATGTTGTGCCACGTAACTTTTTTGAATCCATGTCCAAGAACGAGATTTTGCAGATCCTGGTGTTCTCGGTATTTTTTGGACTGGCCTTGGGCAAAGTGCGTGGTAACCCTCAGGCCAACATCCTGGCGCAAACGATTGAGGGCGCAGTGCCAGTGATGCTGACCGTCACCAACTACGTCATGTACTTTGCACCACTGGGCGTGTTTGCCGCTGTTGCCAATATCATCACGACCGAAGGGCTGGGTATTTTGGCCGTCTATGGCAAGTTTCTGGGCAGCTTTTATGCCACCTTGGTGGTGCTGTGGGCGATTTTGCTTGCCGCGGGATTTCTGGTGCTCAAGGGCCGGGTATTCACCCTGTTCAAAGAAATCCGTCAACCGATGTTACTGGGCTTTTCGACGGCCTCCAGCGAAGCCGCCTATCCTCGTTTGATGGAAAAGCTGGAAGTGTTCGGTGTACGCAAGCGTGTTATCGGTTTTGTCCTCCCGCTGGGTTATTCCTTCAACCTGGACGGCTCCATGATCTATACCGCTTTTGCGGCGCTGTTCATCTCTCAGGCATATGACGTGCCGCTCACCATGCAACAGCAAATTATCATGCTGTTGGTGTTGATGATTTCCAGTAAAGGTATTGCCGGCGTACCACGCTCTGCGCTGGTCGTCGTGGCAGCAGTTTTGCCTATGTTTGGACTGCCTGAGGCTGGTGTATTATTGATCATGGGCATTGATCACTTTCTGGACATGGGCCGCACTGCGACAAATGTATTGGGTAACGGCATTGCCACAGCCGTTGTCGCCAAATGGGAAGGTGCCATCGATGCGCCTGACCAGACGGACAGCAAGGCGACAGGCTCACCACAGCCCCAGCCCGAGCAGGCAGGCCTGGACTCAGCACCGGCTGTCGCCTGACGTCTTCCGTGTCGATATAGCGGCTGTTTACTAAATATTCTACGTAAGTGGCCGCTACGTTTTATGCATCTGCCCCGATTTATTCGTCTTCATAAAGTCCTGTTGTTGCTGATATTGATTGCGTCACTGTCAGCCTTGGCGGGCGTGATGGCTTACCGAGCTGGTGAATCATTCGGACTGTCCAGCTTGCAGGAGTCGGGGCGGCAGCGTCTGGATTTGTATGCGCTGACACTACGCCACGAAGTCGAGAAGTATGAGTATCTGCCCAAGATGCTGGAGCTGGATCAAGAAGTGGTGGGGCTGTTGGAGCGGGGCACCCGGTCCTCGCGCGAGGTCAGCCGTCATCTGGAGCGCTTGAACGAGCGCGCCCAGACCCGCGTGATTTATATCCTCGGCCGTCAGGGTCAGGTTCTGGCGACCAGCAACTGGCAAGAGGCCGATAGCTATCTGGGGGAAGATCTTTCCTACCGCCATTATTTCACCGAAGCGCGTGAAGGACGGCCCGGATTCTTTTTTGGAGTTGGAACCACACGGGGTGAGGCCGGCTATTACATTTCCTCCCCCATCACCCAGGCAGGGCAGGTGATCGGCGTGGCCGTCATCAAGGTGGATCTGGATCGCCTGCAGGATTCATGGACCCACGCTCAAGCGCCGGTGATAGTGTCCGATCACTATGGTGTGGCGATTCTGTCTTCGGTGCCCGCCTGGAAATTTACTGCCAGTCAGCCCCTCAGCGAAGATGTACAACTGCATCTGCACCAGACCCGCCAGTACAATGGTTTGCCCATTGTTCCCCTGAATTTACTGACCCAGAGCGTGTTGAGCCAGGATGCGCAGCTGGTGTCCTTGCCTTCTGATGGCAGGGCGTCGGGAGCCGAGGATGACACCCGCGGACTCCTGCTGGCCCAGACGATTCCGTTTGGTGCGAACGGCTGGACCTTGACCCTGTTTTTACCCACCGATCTGGTCTATTCCATGGCGCGTCTGTACGCCGTGTTGGCCGCTTTGGGGCTTGTATGCCTGTTTGTGATGCTGGTCAGCTGGTATTTGCGCCGGCAGCAACAGCGTGACCGTGCCTTGGCTCGCGTTCAGCTGGAGCGCGCACATGCTCAGCTTGAACGCAAAGTAGAAGAACGTACGCGTTCGCTGGAAGAAACCCAGGCGGGCCTGATTCACGCTGGCAAACTGGCGGTCATC
This sequence comes from Alcaligenes sp. SJTW-7, assembly GCF_047716895.1. Lineage (NCBI taxonomy): Bacteria > Pseudomonadati > Pseudomonadota > Betaproteobacteria > Burkholderiales > Alcaligenaceae > Alcaligenes > Alcaligenes sp. SJTW-7. The sequence goes on from NZ_CP136682.1 coordinate 1,845,395, forward strand.
GGGCAATTGTCTACTGGCCTGGCCCACGAACTGAACCAGCCCCTGACTGCCTTGCGTACCTTGTCAGGAAATACCATCCGCTTCATGGAGCGCGGTGATCTGGATACCGTGCGTGCCAACTTGAAGCGCATCAATGATCTGGTCGACAGCATGGGCGCGCTGACCTCTCAGCTCAAGCAATTTGCCCGCAAGTCGCCAGGCCATTCAGAACTGACAGATTTGAGCGCGATTATCGATCAGGCGCTGTTGATTCTCGAACCCGCGATTCGCCAGCATCGTGCAACAATCCAGATTCAATTGGCAGACGATGCAGGGGTAGTGCAGTGCAATCCCAACCGTCTTGAACAGGTCATCGTTAATTTACTGAGTAATGCGATTGATGCCGGCGCCTCACGAAACACGCACCCTGTTGTTCAGCTCAGCAGCCAGCGGCAAGGTCAGCAGGTGGCGATACGGGTTCAGGACAATGGCCCAGGATTAAGCGAGGATGCTCGGCTGCATCTATTCGAGCCATTTTTCACCACTAAAGAAAGTGGTACAGGGCTGGGGCTGGGTTTGGCTATTTCGATGAGTATTATTCAACATTGCGACGGCAGTCTGACAGCCGATAACTTGCCAGGTGGTGGCGCCGTGTTCACCATTGTGCTTCCCTTTCCTGGAGCAGAAAAATGTACGAAGGGCTAACCGTTCTCATCGTTGAAGACGATGTCAATGTGCGTCTGGGTTGTAGCCAAACCTTGCAGCTTGAAGGAATTCGGGTGGAGGAGGCCGAGAGCGCAGAACAGGCCTTGCGCCTCCTGCACAATGGCTGGCCAGGCATTGTCGTGTCCGATGTACGTTTGCCGGGTGCCGATGGCATGAGCTTGCTGCAGCAACTGCAACAGCTGGACAGCGACTTGCCTGTGGTGCTGATTACTGGTCATGGCGATGTGTCGATGGCTGTTCAGGCGATGAAAATGGGGGCTTACGATTTTATTGAGAAGCCGTTTTCGCCCGAACATTTTGTGCAGGTGGTATCGCGCGCCTTGGACAGACGTCAAATGAGCTTTGAGATCAAAGCACTGCAGGGTCGATTACAAGACAAGCAGTCCATTGAGGCTCGCGTGTTGGGCAACTCCTGTCCCATGTCCAAGGTGCGCGAACTGATCTGCAATCTGGGCAATAGTGCCGCCGATGTACTCATTTTTGGCGAAACCGGCACCGGCAAAGAGCTGGTGGCGCGCTGTCTGCACGATCTAGGGCCCAACAGGGACGGTAATTTTGTGGCAGTCAATTGCGGCGCCCTGTCCGACAGTCTGTTCGACAGTCAGATGTTTGGTCATGAGGCGGGGGCCTTTACGGGTGCAGGCAAGCGGGTGATCGGCAAAATCGAACATGCGCACCAGGGCACCTTGTTTCTGGACGAAATAGAAAGCATGCCGATGGCCATGCAGGTCAAGCTATTGCGCGTTTTACAGGAGCGCACGCTGGAGCGTCTGGGTTCTAATCAATCCATCGCCATCAATTGCCGCGTCATTGCGGCGACGAAAGTTGATTTACTGGCCCTGGCCGATCAAGGCCTGTTTCGTCACGACTTGTATTACCGCTTGAATATGGCGACCTTGCCCTTGCCGCCCTTACGCGAACGCCGTGAGGATATTGGCCTTTTGTTTGAGCATTTTGCCTTGTTGGCGGCGGCTCGGCATGATCGTCCGGCGCTGGAGCCAGACTCCGAGCGCTTGCAGGCTATGCTGGGCTGGCATTGGCCGGGCAATGTGCGCGAGCTACGCAATTTCGCCGATCGCTGCGTGCTGGGGGTCAACAGCGCCTTGCCCGGTCAGCAAGCCGCTCCAGGAACCGTGCCGACCTCATTGGTCCACACCGTTGAAGCGGTCGAGCGCGCCTTAATCGCTGAAGCCTTGAAACGACATCACCATAACTTGACTCGCGCCGGGCAGGAATTGGGCATAGCCAAAAGTACGCTGCACGACAAGATCCGCAAGTACGGCCTGTTGGCGTCCTAGAACTGGTCTGTCTGGGCATGGGCGGCCGACCCTGTCTGTTACGTCGCCTGAACAGGCCCGCACTACGCAATCGCTACGCGCTGGGGCGGGCAAGCACCAGATCGTGCCGGTTTGACGAGGCAAAAAAGAACGCCAGACTCTTCAACGTAGAGTCGGCGTTCTTTGCCTTTCACGGCCTTAGGAGACCCGGGTCGTCTTTTCTAAGCCGACAACTTCTCCACGCGGGCTGGCAAACCTTGACGCACGGCAGCTCCTGAAACCCAATCAATCCACACGTTGTCCTGACCGTCGCCACGGGTTGGGTCCGCAAAACCCAGCTCGTTCAGGTTCACGCCAGCCGCAAGATCCGCCAGATGGGGGGTGGCCTCACCGTCGATGTGATGAGAGCGGGCGCCCAGCTCGGTATGACCAAACCCATGTTCGATCGCGATGGCCCCGCGCATGATACCGCCGCGTACCAACGCCACGCCTTCGACGGCTCCGCCTGGCGTACTGACCCGGATACGATCTCCGTTACGGATACCCATATTCTTCGCATCCTCCAGGTTCAATGAGATCGGGTTATGCGGATGCACCTGGCGCAAACGGGACATGCCAATCGACATGGAGCTCATCAAGTTGGATTTGTAGGAGCTCATCAGCAGCGGCCACTCCTGTTCAGAGAAATGTTCGCGCATCGGGCTGCCATCGGCCAGACGGGTAGGGTACCAGGTGGGGCACCCACTGAGTCGTTCGCCCGTCATGGTGTGACGCATCTTGGCCAGATCTTCGTTCCAGATCTGTAAAGCGTTGTCGTAGCGATTTTTCAGCTGATTGCCTTTCCAGGCGTTTTCAATTCGATCGAAGCGTCCACCGCGGGTCAGCAACATGGCCACTTTACGCTGCTCTTCGGGATGCAAGCGCGATTGCAGCTCTGGAAAGAGGCGGTCGACACCCGTGATGCGCATATCGTCATCGGAGGCATCGCCCACCGGACGACCTGCACCAAACGCGATGTTGGCCATGCCCCGCAGGTAGAAATCCTCGGCGCACAACAAATCATGGGTATTGCCCGCCTTGTCTTTCAGGACACCCTTGCCAAAACCGGGCAGTTCCAGACGTAGCGCGACCGCAAACAGGAAACTTTCCAAGTTGATCGGCTGACCATCCGCCGTGCGCTCCACGCGGGGCTGAACAACCGGCCAGCGCAAGGTCGAGGACTTGGCGATTACGTCGGCCCAAGGCGCAGACACCCCCCAGCTTTCATAGGTGACCGTGTCCGGCACGATGTAGTCTGCATAAGCATTGGTCTCGTTGATGAATGGATTGACCGAAATCGACAGCGGGAGGGCGGCCGGATCTTTCAACTTGTGCAGCAGCGCATTTTTAAAGCCCGCGATCGCGTAGACCGGATTACTCATGTGATTGATCCAGACCTTGGCCGAGTAGGGATAGCCATTCAGCCCGGAGGCAATCATTTCGCTGCTCAAGGCGCCCACCGCGGGGTACCAGGGAGCAGGAGCCGGGTATAAGGCTTCACCTTTTGCCAGGCGGCGTTTGTACTCGCTGGATTTCTCATAGGCGAAACGATGGCGCGACAAGGACACGCCTTTGGCCGTCGCTTTTCCAGGAAACTGTGCAAAGTTGTAGCGTGGTCCCGGTCCAAAAGGCCCGAATGGGCCCGCATCCAGCACCAGGCCCCCTTTCAGGTTCAGGTTGCCCACCAGGGTATTCAACATGGCAATGGCATAAGCCGTGTAGAAACCCGACCCGTTCATGGTGCCACCATGCGCATCGGCCACTGCCTGCCGGCCATAGCTGGTGAACTCTCGCGCCAGCTCGATCAGGGCTTCTTCTTCCATGCCACAGCCTTGGGCGTACTGGGCAATGGTTTTCTCCTGACTGCGCTCGCGCAGCATATGCAAGGCGGTACAGACGCGTACATCCTTGCCGTCCAGATCAACAAGACGGTCGACAAACAGCGTCGCGCGATCCAGATCGGTATGGGCGCGCAGCTCACCTTGTTCGTCCTGAACGATAAAGGGTGATTCCGCTCCTTCGGTCACTTCCCAACCCAGGTCGGTACCGCGCAAGTAGCGGCCAAAACCAGGGTGCTCAGGATCAGCAATCAGTAAATGGCTGGCGTTAGTCCAGGAAGCCGTGTTTTCGTCCTGTTCGGCCGGGGCGTGGGGCAGGGACAAATGCTCCACATCAAAGCGCTCTTGTTCCAGAATCCAGCGCAACATGCCCATGACCAACGACAAGTCGGTGCCGGGCAGGACAGGCTGCCAGCGGTTGCCGCTGCCCGAGGCGAGGCTGGACGAGGTTGGCAGGATCGGGGAAACAACCACGTATTTAAAGGTGTTTTCAGGGCGCGAACGGGCTTCCGCCAGCTCGCGACCTTGGCGCTGGAAGGGGTTGCCGGATTGAGCGGGTGCCGCGCCAATAAACAGTCCAAAACGGGCGTTTTTCCAATCTGGCTTGCCATGCGGCATGCCTTTGATATCGCCCATGGCAGCGCCAGTGCCTACGCGGAAGCTCTGACCGCAATAAGAGCCGTGGTTGCTGACGTTGATCGTGCCAAACGCTTGTTCGGCAAAGCGTTTGACCAGCGGCGTACGACCTTCGTTGGCCGCATCGGTGAACAACAATTGATTGGCAAGTGGGCCAAACTCGGGGTTTTGCGGATCTATCAGGGTTTCATGGTCCCAAATGGCCCGCAATCCGTCGACGTGGCCTTCGTTAAACAAGTTGCCGCCTTCGCAAACCTCTTCGATCAGTTGCTCAAAGCTGATGCGTTGCCATTGCCCTGAGCCGCGCGGGCCAACACGCTTAAGGGGGGAGAGAACACGATAAGGACTGCTGTGCTGCTCTAGCATGGATGCACCACGCGCGCAGGCGCTGGCACGGCCTTCCAGTCCATTTTCACCACCGAGCATGGCGTAAACCTCGCGTACCGGCTGCTCCATGGGGGCAGACTGGGTGGTGGCCAAGGGATGGTAGGGGTTGCCGGCAATACGCAGAATCTTATTGTTCTCCGTATCAATGCGCACACGCACCCCACATTGGGTCCAGCAGCCCAGGCAACTGGAAGGGCTGACAATCTGGCCAGGCTGCGTGTCGAGCAAGCCGGTAACCGGATCGATCCGGAATTCAGCTTGCAGAGAGTTGCCGCGGGTAGCATGGGCGGTTGGCGCTCCGGCTGTGCCTTGACCCAGACCTTGTACCGCCTTGACCACGGTGTCGCTGTAACCGGCCGCAAAAGCAGCCAGACCACCCACAGCAACGCCGCCGCGGGTCAGGACCTGTCGACGCGACAGATCGGGGGTTTCGTTTTTCTTGCTCATGACGATAAGTACCTGAAATCTAGTGGGTCTGTGCGGCCTGGGCCGTCAACGGCGCATGCCGGGCCGGGAACAGAGAGAGCAGGGTGGTGCTGGCGGCAATCAAGGCAATGCACAGGCCGAGCACACCCAGCATGCCCAGCAGTCCATCACTGCCCAAAGGCATGGTGTAGAGGTACAAACCAGCACCATATTTCGGTACACCCTGCACCGCCATGAAAATAATCCAGCGAAACACCCAGGCAGAGCCAAGCATGAAGGCGGCACACAGCAAGCTATACCACGTGCCTTGCAACGTCTCGGCCGGGCGGCTGAGCATATAAAGCAGCAGCAGACCCAAAGCGCAAGAGCCCAGAAAGCCCAAACGCCATACCGGGTAGGTCTGGAACAGCTCCTGAGCGGCAGCAAAAGAGCGACTCTCACCCATCAAACCGGAGCCAAGCCACAGCAGGGCCACCAGGATCAGGGACAGCACCACACCCAACGACCAGCGGCGTATATAGTTCATCGGCAGACCGGCCACGCCACCGGGCAGAAAGCGGGCAACCAGTAACAGTGCGCCCAAACTGGCCAGGGCTGCTGTCAACGCAAAATTTACCGGCAAAAACGCGGTGTTCCACAAAGGACGTGAACGCAGCACCATCACTTCAAAGCCGCTGTAAACCAGAATCGACACGGCCGAGACCAGCAGGGCCAGGCTCAGGCCGCGCCACAAAGCGCGTTTGTCCAGCCACCAGGCCAGTACGTTCGCCACCGACAATCCGACGAACACAGGCAACAGAATGGCGCCCAATGACATCCAGGACCAAGGTGTGAAGTGGGCATAGAAATGCCAGAAACGGCCAGGTTGGTGCAAGTCGGCCAGCAAGGACACGGGCGCGGCGATGCTGCTGCACAGCAGCACAATCATCAGCGCGGGTTCCAAACGACGCAAAGCGGGATCGCGAGACCAGGCGCAACGCCATACCCAGACCGTGCTGGTGGCGGCCATGCCTACCAGAAAAAAGTATTGGACCGCCCAAGGTAGCCAGGCGACTTCATAGGCGGGGGTCAGAATTTCAATAATAGACATATCGGCCCTTTAGAACTGATTGGTCAGACGCACGCTGGCCTGACCATCCACACCATCGACAAACTCGTCTGGCAAGCCGATGTAAAACACATGGGGGCTGGTATTCATGCCGGGTTTGAGAACGCGGATTTCCTCTTTGTGCTCGTTGAGCAGTTGGGAAATCGTGCTGTTTTCATCGTTCATGTCACCAATGACACGCGCTCCACCCACACAGCTTTCTACACAGGCCGGCAGCAAGCCCACTTCCAGGCGATGTTCACAGAACGTGCATTTGTCGGCAGTTTGGGTTTCATGGTTAATGAAGCGGGCGTCGTAAGGACAGGCCTGAACACAATATGCGCAGCCGACACAGCGCTCGTTATCCACCAACACCACCCCGTCTTCACGCTGAAATGTCGCCTGTACCGGACAGACAGGTACACAGGGTGGGTTATCGCAGTGATTGCAAAGGCGCGGCAGGCTCAGCATGGCCGCCTGCTGCTGGTCGTCGAGCACCTCGTATTGCAGAACCGTGGTTCGGAACTGCCCGATAGGCGGGGCGTTTTCGATCGAGCAACTGACCGTACAGGCCTGACAACCAATACACTTTCGTAGATCCACCACCATGCCGTAGCGGGCCCCCTCTTTCCCACCGCTGCGGCGGGGAGGCTGACTGTTCATGGCCGCTTGGACAGGCTGGATAGGAATAATGGTGGCACCGGCGCTCAGGCCCAGTAATTCCTTAAGAAAACGTCGCTTGCCCGGTTTGGGCTCGGCGGTTGGAATCATGTGTTTTCCTTTTTTTGCCTGGGTTTAACCCATTTAAATTATTTACAGTTATAAGCATATTAAGAATACGAAGTTACAGTCTTGATGAAAGTCAAAAAGAACATTTAAAGGTTGAAATGTTGATATGCAGTGATAATGGGCACAAAAAAAAGCCCCTTCGTTCAGAAGGGGCTGTATAAGACTGATTTAAAAAGAAAAATACTTAAAAAGTCCCGCCCAGACTCAGGAAGAAAGTACGGCCAGGCTGGTTGAACGTATGAGCGCCAGCGCCATAGATGTAGTTGGGCGTCCCCAGGTTCACGCCGATTGCATTTCCGCGCCGGAACAGGCGTTTGTCAAACAGATTGTCGACACCCGCGGTGATATGCATCCGCTTGTTAATTTTGTACTGGGTGCTCAGACCAAATAAGGCGTACGGGGAGACCTTGTCGGTTGCAGAGCCTGTCAGAGTCTGCCCGTAGTAGTCGTATTTGGGTGGCTTTTGTTCGCCGTAGAACGTCGCTTTGGCCCGCAAGGACCAGTCGGCGTTTACCGTCCAGTCCAAGGTAGTGTTGATGGTGTATTTGGGAATCGTGGACAGCGCTTCGCCAGTGGTCTTGTTTTTGGACTCAATCATGTAGGTGAAGTTGGTTGACCATAGCCAGTTCGGGGCAACCGGCCAGGTCAGGTTGCCTTCCAGGCCTGAAACCACGGCTTTGGGAATGTTTTCCCACTGCAGAATCAATTGCTGCTTATTCAGGGCGGTAAAGCTATCTACTGCAAAACGTCCTGCTTCCACTTTATTGCGGTAGTCGTTATGAAAGTAGGTCAGGCTTGCACCCAGGCCGCCGTCACCGACATACTCAATTCCCAGCTCCTTGTTGATGCTGGTTTCTGCCTTCAGGTCCGAGTTACCCTGCAGGAAGCAACCTGTCGTGCTCGATGACGTATTACCCCAGCAACCGTTACCGAGACTGTACAAGGTGTAGCCATCATTGCTTTGATACAGGTTGGGAGCCTTGTAGGCGCGGGCGATACCGGCTTTGAACAACCAGTTGTCAGTTACCGCATGCGTGAGATTGAGTGACGGGCTCCAGTTGCTGCCATGCTTGTCGTGGTAGTCAAAGCGCAGCCCGGGTGTAACGGTCGTCTGGTCGGTAGCGTAAATATTGTTTTCAGCAAACACCGAATAAATATTGGCTCGCGATTTGGGCTTGTAGGCCGTCGGTACGCCAGGGATGCGGGTAGGGTTGCGTTGCGCCAAGTCCGAGGACGTGTCGTTGAGTTCCTGACCAACCCATTCCATACCGACCGTTGCGTATTGCTCAATACTGCCGGCCTTGAATTGATGACTGGCCTCGGCATGGGCGGTCAGGGTGCTCAGGTCAGCCGTACCAAATCCCCCATCGTTCACACGGGACGGGTCATTAAATGCCCCCTCGGTCCCGCCCGCCAGGCCCTCCAGCAGACGGTAGTTGCGTGTTTTCTCGTACTGCACATACGCCAGCGTGTTGGTTTTGTCATTCCAATCACCCCGATGGGTCAGGGAATAGCTTTGACGATATATTTTGTTCGTCTCGTCGCCCAACTGGCGTTTGACCTCATCATTGGTATTGGTGTTTTGGGTATCGCCGGTGTAAATATTGCCCTGGCGGCCGTAGAAAACCTCCAGGTCCACCGTGTGGCGGCTGTCGGGACGCCAGGACAGCAGACCATTGATGTCCTTGTTGCGCACCCCCTCACGCCCGGCAGGCAGACTGTTGGCGTTGGCCCCCCCGCGTTCGGTCTGGTGGCCTTTATTGATCTCCGGGTCGTCCGCATCGGTCTTGTTCAGGTTTCCGTATAGGCGAAAGGACAGGGATTCGCTGATGGGGCCGCTCAGGCCAAAATTCATGCGGCGTGTCGCCCCTTCATCGCTGTGTTCGGGCACATTCCCATAAAGAGAATAGGAGCCCTGGAACGTGTCGGTGGTGGGCTTGGTGATGATATTGACCACTCCTCCGGCTGCTCCGTTACCGTAACGAGCTGCGGCTGGGCCGCGCAGCACTTCTACTCGTTCGATCTGCTCGGCAGGAACCCAGTTGGTATCGCCGCGGGAATCGCGTTCGCCCCGCCAACCAAATCGCACGGCAGAGCGTGAACTGACCGGTTTGCCATCAATCAGAATCAGCGTGTTTTCCGGGCCCATGCCGCGGATATCAATTTGCCGATTATTGCCACGCTGCCCGCTGGCTGAATTACCCGTCAGGTTGACCCCCGGCATGGTGCGCAGCACTTCGGAGATGTCGTTGGCGGGTGGGGATTTCTGGATGTCGTCGGCGGTGATGACAGACGACCCCAAGGTTTGCTTGAGCTCTTGTTCGGCCTTGACCACGATGCGCTCCAGTTCCTCGACCTCTTGCGCTCGCGTCTGAACAGGGAAGGCCAAGCTCATCGCTACAGCCAGACTGCTTAGGGACATAAAGGGGACACCGCCAGGCCTACGGCGCGTAGCGGCGAAAGAGGAGGACACCGACATGATTAACACCTAGTAATAATGAGATTGATTCGTGATTATAAACAAGGTGAGCGGTGTTACAAAGTGATAATTTCGTATGGCCGATACAAAGGGATCGGCGCATTCAGCCCGACACCCAGCCGCTGCCGGTCAAGACAAAGCCCTTGTCAAGATGGGCAGCGTGCGTGGTAGACAGGGTGAATGCGCTCAAGCGCAGACACTGCAGCCAGGGCCCATGCAAGTATGGATAACCGAGTTGCGCGTACTGGAGCGCGTGCCGGGGCCAGTCACATTATTGCCGGCCAGGGCTTGTTGAGGGGTCAGGCCCCGCGCGGGGCTGGATTTGCTGAACAGACGCCGAGGAGCACTCAGCTGCAGCAAAAGACTGCCTTTTTCACAAGCAGGGCAAACTTGAGGGTCGTTGCGAGCAGCCATGCTGCGCAAATGGCTGCTGCGTTGCAAGCAATGATTGCAAAGATAGTCGTACAAAGGCATGGCAAATCCAAGTGAAACGGGCCCTGGTCTCAATGAAAGACCAGGGCCATGGACCGATTAGCTCAGCTTACAGCGTGTGCCTGGACGGCCAAAACGAGCGGCATCATTCAAGGCACCCTTAGGCAGAATATCGGTATCAAAAATACCGGTAGGCAAGGCCAGGGAGGCGGAGCTGTTGGGCAGGTCCACCACGCCACCGTAACGACCCTCAACGGGAGCGGCCGTCAGGAGCATGTACGCTTGCGCGCGCGACAAGTCCGTGGTGCGGCTGATGTAGTCAATCGCCGCCAGGCAAGCCTGACGGTACGCGACCGTGGAGTCCAGATAGTAGTTCACGCCTTCTTCCACACTGATCCCGGTAAAGTGCATCCACTGATCGTACTTGGGATCGTGGCGGCCCGGCACGTAGATAGGCGCGGTCAGATTATATTTGGCCATGCCCCCTTTGATCAGGTCAAAGCCAAGGTGGGCCGCGCCGTCCATCTCAATGGCGCCACAAAAGGAGATTTCGCCATCGCCCTGGGAGAAGTGCAAGTCACCCATGGACAGGCCAGCCCCTTTGACGTACACGGGGAAGTAAATCCGCGAACCGATGGTCAGATTCTTGATGTCCAGGTTGCCGCCGTGCTCACGCGGGGGCACGGTACGGGCGGCTTCGGCAGCCATACGGTCAAATTCCGCGCCCTTGACACCGCGCAGCACCGCTGTCTTGGCGTCGGGTGGATTGGCGTGGCCCTTGGGTACGAGCAAGGCTTCCCGACGATTCCACTCACGCAGCAACTCATGCGAGGGCAGGGTGCCGATCAGGCCGGGATGCATCATGGCAGCGATGCGTACACCAGGGATATGCCGCGAGGTGGCATACACACCATGCAGGTCCCAGATGGCCTTGTCGGCTTCGGGGAAATGCTCGGCCAAAAAACCACCGCCGTTCTCTTTGGCAAAAATGCCCGAGAAACCCACCGGGGTAATACAGCGAATATCCAGCAGGTCCACCACCAGAATGTCGCCGGGCTCGGCGCCTTCCACGTGGATCGGGCCGGTCAGGGGGTGAGCGCGGGTCAGGTCAACGTCGCGCACGTCGTTGGCGCTATCGGTGTTTTTAATCTGGGCATCCAGAAAATCCAGGCATTCCAGAATCATTTCTTCACCCGGCTTGACGCTGGTCAGATCGGGAATATCAGGATGCCATCGGTTGTGCCCTATTTCAGCTTGTTCGGCCAGGGGTGCGCCGGGTTTGATTTTTATATGCTGCATGTGTTCTCCGAAGTATGTGTGCGAGGTTCGCACCAAGGCGCTTTTTCAGGCGCTTGACCACACCATTAACACGACTGGACAAGCATGGTCAAAATCAGCCAAGCAACGGTTTTATATGCATTTTTTTGCCAGTAAATAATTTCTTAAGTGAGTCAATGATTTAGACATTAAGCGATTAAAAAACAATAAACCGCGCTTTTTGTCTAGAGGATAAATCCTGATCTGGCGCAGGTTTTTTATGTCGGCGCGTACCGTTAATTAAAAGGGTATGGACATACGCTAATTCGTATAGAAGACATACGAGTTTCTTAATGGCCCAAGCAGATTCAAGGCCAGACACGGAAAAGGGGGCTTGGTTCGTAAGGCTCCGAATAACCCTTATCACCAACGCGCAATAAGACAGCAAGTTGAACTGACAACAATAAAAGCAAATAAAACGCAGGAGACACCCTTGTGACTAGCTGTTCCCCCATCCTGTGGATTCGACATCCACTGGCTTGTTCTGACGCGGATGCCGCCGGTGGCGTGCTGATTCAAGACAGCCGCATTATCGAAAAAGTAGCGTCTGGTCAGCAACCGCGACAGGCCTATGACCAAACCTGGGACGCCTCACATCATGTATTGCTGCCCGGTCTGGTCAATACTCATCATCATTTTTATCAGACCTTGACCCGGGCCTATACCCCCGCCTTGAACAAACCGTTGTTTCCCTGGCTGACCACCCTGTATGACGTATGGGCAGGCTTGGATGATGAGCAGATGCAGGTGGCCAGTGAGCTGGCGATGGTGGAGCTGCTGCAATCGGGCTGCACTACGGTGGCTGACCACCATTATGTGTTTTCGGGCGCCTTGCAGCATGCAATTGACTGTCAGGCTGAAACGGCCCAGCGTCTGGGCGTTCGTGCGGCATTGACGCGAGGCTCCATGAGTGTAGGCCGCGAGCAGGGCGGCTTACCGCCGCAAATCGTAGTGCAGGACGAGCAAACCATTCTGGATGACAGTCTGCGCCTGATTCGCCAGTATCACCAGCGCGAGGACGGCGCCATGATTACCTTGGCGCTGGCTCCCTGTTCGCCTTTTTCTGTCAGCCGTGAGCTCATGCGTGAAAGTGCCCAACTGGCCGAGCGCGAAGACGTGCGTTTGCATACCCATCTGGCCGAAACCGACGATGAAACCGCCTACTGTGAACGCCTCTTTGGCATGCGTCCACTTGATTACCTGGATCAGCAGGGATGGTTGAGCAATCGTACCTGGCTGGCGCATGGCATTCATTTCAATGACGAAGAAATTCAACGCCTGGGTCGGGCAGGGACCGGCATCGCCCATTGCCCCTCCTCCAGTATGGTGTTGGGAAGTGGCCTGTGCCGCACCATTGAGCTGGAAGCGGCAGGCGCACCGGTTGGTCTGGCGGTTGATGGTTCGGCTTCCAACGATCACTCCAATCTGGCTCAGGAAATGCGGCAGGCCCTGTTGTTAGGCCGGCTGCGTTACCAGCCAGGGCAGGTCACCCATCAAGCCGTCATTCGTTGGGCCACCCAGGGTTCGGCCCGTTGTTTGGGCCGGGACGATATTGGCGGTCTGAACGTTGGACAGCAAGCAGATCTGGCCCTGTTCACTCTTGATGAATTGCGTTTTTCGGGTGCGGAAAACCCCCTGGCTGCCTTATTGCTGTGCGGTGCGGACCGCGCTGACCGCGTGATGGTCGCAGGTCAGTGGCGTGTCATTGACGGCCAGGTCTGCGGGATTGATCAACACGATTTGATGCAGCGTCATCAAGGCGCCGCACGTCGTTTGCGTGACAAGGCACTGTCCGGCGCAGTGACGGCTTAAGTTCAGTAGCGACAGGGCCGACAGAGCCCTGCCTCATTATTCCTCGGAGACAGTTATGACAAGACCTGCACAGGCAAGGGCTGCGGCAACGGCGCCGCGTCCTGAAGACGAGAATCTGGGCCTGGGGGCCAATCTGGCCTATGGCTTTCAGCACGTATTAACCATGTATGGCGGCATTATTGCCGTCCCGCTGATTATTGGTGAGGCTGCGGGCCTGCCTGCCAACGAAACAGGGCTGTTGATTACCGCCTGCCTGTTCATGGGCGGGCTGGCCACCTTGCTGCAGACCCTGGGCGTTCCTTTCTTCGGCTGCCGGCTGCCCCTGGTACAAGGGGTGTCCTTTTCGGGCGTTGCCACCATGATCGCCATTTTGGGCACGGGCGGCGGTTTGCCCGCGGTGTTTGGCGCAGTGATTGCGGCCTCCTTCATAGGGTTGCTGATTACCCCCATCTTTTCTCGAGTCATCCGTTTTTTTCCGCCTCTGGTCACCGGTTGTGTAATCACCACGATTGGGCTGACACTGATGCCGGTGGCGGCCTTCTGGGCGATGGGCGGCAATCCACAGGCGCCTGACTTTGGCAGTGTCGGCAATATTTCCCTGGCTGCCCTGACCTTGCTGATCGTGCTGCTGCTCAGCAAGCTGGGAAGTGCCACTATTTCTCGCCTGTCCATCTTGCTGGCTATTATTATTGGCACTGTCATTGCCGTTGCCATGGGACATGCCAATTTCTCAGCGGTCAGCGAAGGGGAGGTATTTGCCTTGCCCAGCCTGTTCCATTTCGGCATGCCCACCTTTCAGGCGGCCGCGATCATCTCCATGTTCATTGTGATCATCGTGACCTTGGTCGAGACCTCGGCGGATATTCTGGCAGTGGGCGATATCATCGAGACCAAAGTGGACGCCCGCCGTCTCGGTGATGGTTTGCGTGCCGATATGCTCTCCAGCCTGCTTGCTCCCGTTTTTGGTTCCTTCACGCAAAGCGCCTTTGCCCAGAATGTAGGCCTGGTAGCGGTAACCGGCGTGAAAAGTCGCTATGTTGTCGCCTTTGGCGGCCTGATCCTGATTGCTCTAGGCTTGTTGCCGGTAATGGGACGCCTGGTCGCTGCTGTGCCGCCGGCCGTTCTGGGCGGTGCGGGCATGGTGCTGTTTGGCACGGTCGCAGCCAGCGGCATCCGTACCTTGGCCAAAGTGAACTATGACAACAATATGAACCTGATTATTGTGGCCACCTCAATTGGCGCAGGCATGATTCCCATTGTGGCACCCAAGTTCTACGAGCACTTCCCGGTCTGGTTTGCAACGATTTTCCATTCCGGCATCAGCTCGGCCGCTCTGGTCGCCATCGTACTGAATCTGCTGTTCAACCACTTCACCCTGGGCAATTCCGAGCATCCTTCCGTATTTGCAGCTGGGGGAGGCCGCTATCTGCGTGTCTCGGATCTGGCCAAATTGAATGAAGGTGATCACGTGATTAATGGCAAGGTGATGGACAAAGACGGCAAGGAGATTCCGGTCATTGATGACGATCATCCACTGGCCCATGAGCCCGTCCTGCCACACGCCAAGCCAAGCCTGAGCAGTACGTAAGGCTGGGCAGTCCCTCTTGGCAATATTTGCTCAACGTCTACACGGTCGTACCTTTGGCCGCCTTGTCTCTCTAACGAGCAGGGCGGTTTTTTTACGCAGATACTTGAAAAAGTGAACAAGCCCCCCATTTCTGTTGATGTAGGCGCCCGAGCCCACGCCTTCCCTTGCACAGGGCTCAGCAAAGGAAAAATGGAGGTCAAGCATGGCAAGCAATTTGACACGTTTTAATCCGTTTGGGGATCTGGCTGGTCTGGATTCGTGGCGGGATATCGAAGATATGTTCCGGCGCGTCCCCGTCGTTGGTTCCCTGGCCGGGAATACGCCACCCGCCATCCGTCTGGATGTCAGTGAGAACGAGGAAGCCTATCAGGTTAGCGCTGAAGTGCCTGGCATCAATAAAGAAGATGTGCATGTCAGCGTTGATGGCAATATTGTCTCTATCAAGGTAGAGAGCCGGCGCACCCATGAAGAGAAAGAGGGTGATACGGTGTTGCGCAGTGAGCGTTACTATGGGGTGCAGACCCGTCGCTTCAGTCTGGCGCAGGATATTGACGAGGCGCGAGCCAGCGCTAAATGCGAAAACGGAGTATTGGAACTGGTTCTGCCCAAGAAAAAGAGCGGGACCGGGGCCAAAAAGCTGGAAGTTCGCTAAGCCTGTGCTGTCAACAAAAAACCGCGCCGTTCTGGCGCGGTTTTTTGTTTTATGCGCGGCATGCAGGGCGACTGCAGGCGTTCGTTATCACCTGTCCACGCCCCGGCCCAGACATCCCAGTATCAAGGAGTGTGGTTGTCGAGCATATAAGTCAATGAACTGGCCAGCAAAGCACGCGTTCCGATGCGCAGGGCCTTTTCATCAATCATGAACTCCGGTGAATGATTGGGCGCACCCATTTTATCCGGATAGGGTGAGGCATTAAGCCGCCAGAAAACCACGGGTACGTTCTTGCCAAACGCGCCAAAATCCTCCGAACCCATACCTGGCGGCACCTCTTTGGCCCCGATACGGTCGCTGGCCAGTTCCAGAGCAGGGATGATGGTTTGAGTCACGTTGGGATCGCTGACCAGGACCTCATAGCCCGTGTCGATGCGAACGGTCGCTTTCACATCATGGTTGGCTGCAATATTTTGGGCGTATCGCTCAATCAACTCGTGAGCCCTTGTCTGATTTTGTTTGGACAGTGAGCGCACCGTGCCGCTGATATCCGCAGTTTCAGGCAGCACATTTGGACGGTTACCACTTTGCAACAAGCCTACCGTCACCACTGTTGTGCCATCCTGTGGGTTCGTTCGCTGGGCGATGATGCTATTTAGCGCCACCACCGTCTCGGCAGCGGCAACAAGCGGGGAGGCGGCCGTCCAGGGCGAGGAACCATGGCCGCCTTTACCCGCCAAAGAAATGGAAAACACATCACCACTGGCCATCAGGCTGCCTTTTCGGTAGCCAATGCTCCCTGCGGGGTAGGAAGGTCCGATGTGCTGGCCCATGACCACATCCACTTTAGGCTTGTCCAGTACGCCTTCGGCCATCATGGCATTGGCGCCGCTCAAGGGCTTACCAGGACCTTGCTCTTCGGCGGGCTGAAACAAGAGCACAATCGTACCCGGCAGTTCCTCACGCATGTCGGAAAAAACTTGGGCAGCACCCAACAGCATGGCAACGTGCGTATCGTGGCCGCACGCGTGCGATACCGACACTTCCTTGCCTTGCCAGGTGCCTTTGGCAACGGACTTGAAGGGCAGGTCATTGCGTTCCTGTACAGGCAGGGCGTCCATATCGGCACGCAAGGCTACGACAGGGCCAGGCTTTCCGCCTTTCAAGACGGCCTTGATCCCGGTCTGTGCAATCCCGCTTTGAATCTGATAGCCGGGCATGCTCTCCAGTGCAGCTTTAATATAAGCCGCCGTATTATGCTCTTGATAAGAAAGCTCAGGATTCTGATGCAGGTGGCGTCGCCACTCGATCACCTTTTCCTCCAGGGCATCGGCCTTGCCCATCGCGGTTTCCACCATCGGATGGCTGGTTTGTGCCAACGCCGTCCCGGCCAGCAGGCAACTCGTCACCAATAGGCTCAGGCGAAATGCGTGTCTCATACTGTCTCCTCGCTTTTTTAGTGTCATAGCGATTGATCATAGCACCGGCCCAGCCTGTCACCGGCGCAGTTAATTGACACCTATACTACTGTGAATGCCCGAATGCCCTCGGGCCAGTCCCGTGTGTTCTTTGAAGAAAGCGATAAAAGCACTGTCACTGGCAAAACCCAGGTTCGAGGCCAGCCACGTCACGCGCTGCTCGCTCGCAAGCTGTTCGATCGCCTTGAATACACGCCATTGCTGTCGCCACTGCTGATAATTCAGGCCTGTGTCCCGTTTAAACAGACGACTGATTATTTTTTCGCTAAGGCCCAGCTCCACCGACAGGTCTTTCAGGGCCGGTGGCAGCTTGGCCCCAGCCAGCGGTCGCAAACGACTATCACGAGGCAAGGGCGGAAAAAGAGCCTGCTCGTGCGCGGCTTGCAACTTATTGAGCAACAGCAATATCAGATGCTGTCGCGGCGGCTGCTCCCAATCCGCGGCCAGATAAACCGAGCGGTACTTGACCTGTTCGCTCTGTTGTACCTGATGGGCAAGCAGAGCCGGAATCCAGATCAAGCAGCTTGGCGACAACAAGCACAGGTGTTGATGCAGAGTCACGGTCATGCAGCCGCTGTGAGTGTACAGAATCTGCCCTCAGGGGTAGCTGATGCATACCGGAATCATGTTGCGCCAGGCGCGCCGCGATGCCCAGCACATGACGTCCTGTCAGTTCGGGGAAAGGGTCATTGGCGTCCAACTGGGGCATTGTCTTGTTGATGGCTTGCGCCCTCGTTCCTACACATGGCTGGGCTAGTATACTGACGGCTCTGCTTTCCTGAGGCGGTACCCGCAGGACAGACTTCACCAAGGCATTATGAGCAAATCCCCCGTTTCCATCCTGGACAGCAATGTAGAGACCAATATGGCTTTTCAAATGGCCACCATTATCTACAAGCTGGACCAGACCCTTAGATCCACCACCCTGCGTGAACACAATATGACCTACGTGCATTTCAGGGTGCTGCAATACCTGTGGGATAAGGATGGGTGCAGCATAGGAGAAATTGCCAAGGCTATTGTGGTCCATCAGCCAGTCCTCAGTCGGGTGCTTGACCAAATGCAGGATCGTGGGCTGGTGCAGCGTCGCACGGATGAGACGGACAGTCGCTACATGCGCGTCTTTCTGAGCGACACAGGTCGCGAGCGCTACGCGCAGGTCTGGCCGCCTGCCAAGGCAATGATTGACAACGCCCTGTCTGTTCTGACCGTGGACGAGCGCCAGGATTTGGGCCGTATGTTGCGCTCAATGGCTACGCATCTGGCAAATTGACTGGACGCTTGCAAGCAGCCTGACCCGGTAGATTGGCCCGAATCAAACGACCTGCAATGGAGTCCGTATGGGGCAGGTCGGGCAAGGCGTCCTCTGGCCCGAACCAGCGCGCATCATTGATTTCGTCTGCCTGGATACACAATTCCCCGCCCGCATACTCGGCGGTATAAGCCACCATCAACGAATGCGGGAACGGCCAGGACTGGCTGCCGAAATACTGGATATTGTCCACGCGCAGCCCCACTTCTTCCATGACCTCGCGGTGAATGGCTTCTTCCAGGTTTTCTCCCGCCTCCACAAAACCAGCCAGGGCGGTGTAGCGCGCCGTTGCATAGGTGGAGTGGCTGGCCAGCAAGATACGGTTCTTGTCGCGGATCAGCACCATCATGGCCGGGGAGATTCGGGGATAAGCCGAGAAGCCACAAGAAGTACAACGAAAGCACAATTCATGCTTTACACGCTCCATGGCCGAACCACACACACCACAGTATCGATGGCTTCGAGCCCACTCGGATACCTGGAACGCCCGGTTGGCGATGCTGGCCAGTTCGTCCAGTTGCGACAGAACGCCACGCAGGGGACGAAAGGCAAAGCCATCGGGAGCAGGAGTCTGTGCAGCTACATGGCAGGCAAAATCCTGGCAATCCTCTCCCGAAAAAAGCGCATGCCATTGTGCCGGTGGGATATCCAGCGCGGGTTTGGCGGGAATCAAGGCCTGTCCGTCTTGACTGCTGACCAATATTTCATTTCCACGAAAAATGAAATTCATGTGTTTCCTGTCCTTTAATACGCCGCCTAAGCGAAGCACCGAGCCCGCTATTGTACGGGAAGGTACGGGACGCAAAACAGCGAAGAAAATCACCGCTGAAAAAGTGGAGAGGCGGGGTAGGGCGTAGCAAAAACCTGCGGTCCTAAAACGGGCAGCAACAGGAAAAAAGCTTGCGTTGGTGTTCAAGCTCTCAAGAAAATAAGCGGGGAAAAGTTGAAAAATACTAGTTAGTGGGCATATGGTTAACTGAAAATCAATTAAAAAAAGAAAATTAATTTTCAATCCCAAATATTTTTTTATTATTGAAAAAACCATGGTCGATTTTTTGTTTTAATTTTTTATTTTTAAAAATCCTATTTTATTTTTATATATTAAGGCGGCTGATAAAGTGTTTATGTTGTTTCGTCAATTTATCAGGCCACTTTAAAAAAACGAGACTATCTTATTGGGATAGGCTGCAAAAAGACTCAAAAAAAAAACCGTCTGCTTTGAGCAAGACGGCTTTTTGGAGAAAAAATGGCCTACCAGGAGACGGGGCGGTGCTGCGTGGCTGAAAAAAGCAAACCCCTCAGCAGCTAAAGGCAGCAGGCCCCTTGCTACTCAATATTCTGAGTCTGCTCTCGCAACTGCTCAATGCACAGCTTCAGATCAATCGAGGCCCGTGTCATGTCCATGCTAACGGCCTTGGAGCCCAAGGTATTGGCCTCTCGGTTCATCTCCTGAAACAGAAAGTCCAAGCGTTTGCCGGTACTGCCTTGCCGGGCGCTTTTCTTGCCGGGAGCGGCAAGCACGTCTCCGTTCAGGATCAATTCCAGTTCACTCAAGTGGGAACGCAAACGAGCCAGTTCCTCCGCCACATCAATACGCAGGGAAAAAACAGCCGCCTCTTGCGCCACCCGTGCTGACAACTCTTCCCCCGATATCAGGGCAAAACCGTCGGGGCTGGCTTGCAGCAAGGCATCGTGTAAACGACTGGCGATCTTGTTCTTTTGCTCGGTCAAAATGGACGGCAAGTGCTGTTCAACTTCGTCGACAATCGCACTCATATCCTCACGGATTTCCAGCATGGCCTGAGCCAGACGTTGGCCTTCTCGCTCTCTTGTGGCCTGAAAATCCTGCAAAGCAGCCTGAAAAGCCTCACTGATCATCGGCAACCATAACTCCGGGTCCATGCCCGAACTATTACCACTCTGATTGCTCAACAAGGTTTGCAGCTCCGGTGCCGGCAGATCGGGAATGCTGACGCGGGCAATCTGCAGCATCTGTGCCGTGCGCTCGACCGCTTCCAGATCCAGGGTGCGTTGCTGATCGCTTCCGCTGCGGACGAAGTTGACCCGAAGCTCCAGCTTGCCGCGTTGTACGCCTTGTGCGGCCAGCTCACGCAGCAGATTCTCCGCAAAACGCAGCTCCTCGGGCAAACGCAGATTCAGGTCCAGAAAGCGATTGTTGACGCTACGCATCTCGATAGTGATGGTGCCTGCTTCGGACTCGGCCTTGGCACTGCCAAACGCGGTCATGCTACGGATCATGGGGGTCACTTTAAGAATGGAATAAAGCCACCGATTGTACTCTTACGCCCCGGCTTTGGCGGCTCCCCAAGCGTCTGCAAAGCTCTATACTTTAGGCTTTTGGCCGATGGCGGCCAATTTTGTCCTTACACTCCCATCCGTACCGCAAAGGCAGGGCAGGGAAGCAGGGTGGTGACCGTTTTTTACCGCCAGGCGGCCCCACGGAGCCTTCCCTCCCTGAGGCGTGGCCGTCCCAGATAGGGGCCTGGGTTTTGGGCGTAACCGCCGAATTGCTCCTGCATGACTAGCGCTCCTACCAAGAGGGCGGCAGTTCACCGGTGCAACACGGAGGCTCTTTTTTAAGGCAAGCTGTCATGCTACGAATCTTGCATACCGCCGATTGGCAAATCGGGCGCCAATACGCGCGCTTTGAGCTGGAGGACGCGGCTGCCCTGGCTGAGGCGCGTTTCAAGGCTATCGAGAAGCTGGCCGCGCTGGCCACCGAGCATCGCGTGAACCTGCTGATGGTGGCGGGTGATGTGTTCGACTCCCAGACCTTGAGTGATCGCAATCTGCGCCGCAGCTTCAATGCCATGGCCGGATTCAAAGGGCCGTGGCTTTTGCTGCCTGGTAATCATGATGCGGCTCTGAGCGAAAGTGTCTGGACACGGGCCCGGCGCCTGAACTGCATTCCCGATCATGTGCATGTGCTCGATGCGCCCGAGCTGTTTCTGTTGGACTCCCTCAAGGTCGCCGTCCTGCCGGCCCCCCTGACTCAGCGCCAGACCTACCAGGATTTGAGCGACTGGTTCGATCAGGCGGAAAGCCCGGCCGGTTACTGGCGCCTGGGTCTGGCGCACGGCAGTGTCAGCGGCGTGTTGGAACATCTGGACAGCCATAACCTGATTGACCAAAACCGCGTGCAACGCGCCAAGCTGGATTATCTGGCACTGGGCGACTGGCACGGCACGGTCAAAGTCAACGAGCGCTGTTACTACAGCGGTACGCCCGAGCCGGATCGCTTTCGGGATAATGACTCAGGCCAGGCCTTGCTGGTGGACATCAGCGAACCGGGCGCCACGCCCGTCGTTCAAGCCTTGCCGGTTGCGCAGCACCTGTGGCGCAGCATTCAATACCATCTGAATGACGACACGGATCTGGACCTGCTGGAGCGGGAGCTCAATGCGTTGGCCGATCAAAGCGTGGTGGAGCTGGAACTATCGGGCCAGTTGAGCCTGAGTGGTTTTGAGCGGCTGGAGAGTCTTCTGGGACAGTCCCAGGCCCGGTGCCGCGCCTGGGACTGCCAGCGCGAGGCCTTGCGGCTGGCGCCTTCCGAAGAAGACCTGGATGCCTTGCAAGCGGATGGCTATCTGCAGGCCGCATTGAACCAATTGCAGGCGCTGCGTCACGGCAGCCAGCAGCAGGCTGCCGAGGATGCCTTGCTGATTCTGGCCAGTCTGCTGCGCGACAAGGAAGGTGGTCATGCACATTAAGTCTTTACGTGTTGAACAATTCAAACGTTTTCGCCAGCCTGTATCACTGGACAAGCTGGAACCGGGCCTGAATATCATCAGCGCGCCGAACGAAGCGGGTAAAAGCACCTTGGCCGAAGCCCTGCGTACGGTGTTTTTCGAGCGTTATGGCACCGGTAGTCTGACAAAAATCCTGCCCTGGGGCGATTCATCGGCCGCGCCAGAAATCGAATTGGATTTCAGTCTGAACGGCCAGGACATGCGCCTGAGCAAGCGTTTCCTGAAGCGCAAACGCTGCGATTTATACATAGGCAATCAGCATCTGGATAATGATGAGGCCGAGCAGTACTTGGCCCAGCAAATGGGGTTTGAGTATGCCGCCAAAGGCAGTAGTCAGCCCCGTAACTGGGGTGTGCCGGGCCTTTTGTGGATTGAGCAAGGGCAAGGCCAGGACCTGCGTAGCTCGGTCGAGCACGCCAGCGGCACCCTGCAGCAGGCGTTGGGTAGCGAAATTGCCGATCTGACTAGTGCAGGCGGGGATTATCTGATCGAACAGGCCCAGCAACAGCTGGACCAATATGTGACCCAGGCTCAAGGACAGCCTCGTGGCGTCTGGTTGGCAGCGCAGAAGGAAGCCAAGGAGCTGGAAGACCAGTTGCAGAGCCAGCAATCCGCCTTGCAGCAATATCAGCAATGGGTGGACGAACTGGCGCAGGCCCGCAAGCACATTGCCCACGCCGAAGCGAAGCGCCCTTGGGAACAACTGCGTGAGCAGGCCAAACAGGTACAGGTTCAGTTGCTTCAAGCCCGCCAATTGCAGGAGCGAGCCAAAGAGTTGCAACAAACCCTGACCATGCTGGCGGAGCGTGAAAAGCTCTATCAACAAGCCGGGGAACGCGACCAGGAGTGGGCCAGCCAACGTAGTCAGCGTGCTGAGCAGGTGAAATCCCTGCGTGCCAAGCTGGAGCTGGAACAGAGCCTGCTCAGCAGCCTGAGCCAGCGCCTGCAGCAGGCGCGCAGCCATAAAGACGCCAGTCTGCAGGAGCAGGAACGCGCCCGTACCTGGCAACAATGGTTTCAAGATCAAGCCAGCTTTGACAGCACACAGCAGCAGCTGCAGCAGATGCAAGGGCAGTTGGAGGAACTGGGTAAGCTGGAAGCCCAACTGGCGCAATGCGGTGCCGCCTTGGTGCAGCTGAAAATCGCCGACGAGGCCCTGGAGCAATTGCGTCAGCAGCACCAGCTCATTCAGCGCTTGCAACACCAGCTGGAGACGATTTCCACCGAAGTACAGATCGAACTGCAAGACGGAGCCAGTCTGGTGCTGGATGGCGAATCCATTCAAGGCCGACACCGCGCTCACCTGAGCGTCAGCACCCTGATTGAACTGCCCGGAATGGGCCAGCTACGCATCATTCCCGGTGGTCGAGACCTGGGTAAAGTGCAACAGCAGTTGGCGAAAACTCAGCAAGAATACGCACAGGCACTTGGACAGTTGGGCGGAAGAAGCCTGGAAGAACTGGAACGCCGCCGCGAGCAATATCGGGAACAAGAACAACAGGACCGACTGTTACGCAGTTCCATGAAAGCGCTGGCTCCGCAAGGAAAAGCACATTTGCAAGGTCTGGTTCAGGCAGCCCAACAGCGCCTCGCACCGCCGCGTCCACAAGGCGAAGCGATTGAGGCGTCGGAATTGAGCCGTATCGTCCAAGCTGCCACTTTGGCTGAGCAGCAGTACCGGGCGCTCGAAAGTGAGTGGCATGATGCCCGCGAGGCCGTTGCCCGCACTCAGGCCCGTCTGGAACAGGCCCAGGCCGAAGCCAATAGTCTGGAACAGCAATGGGCGGACCCGCAACGCCAGCGGGCGCAGCAGGAGCGCGAACAGCAGTGGGGACAGTTGCGCCTGCAACGCGATCAACTGCTGGCCGATCAGAAAGCCTTGGACGCTGAACTTGCCTCCCTGCCGTTGGCCGTGTTGGAACAAGACTTGCAGCGGCTGGAGCGCAGCGCCCAGCAGCAGGAGCAGAGCTACAACGAGGCCTGCCTGGCTGCCCAGCTTGTGCAAACCAAGCTGGAAACGCACGGCGCCCAAGGTCTGGAAGAACAAATCGATCAGACCGTGCTGCGACTGAACGACTGTCGGCGCCGCTGCACAGCGTACGAACGCCGCGTGCAAGCGCTACGGCTGTTGCTATCTGTACTGCGTGAACAGCGCAGCGCCTTGACCCAGCAACTGCACGAACCCTTGCAAAAGCACATCAACCACTATCTACGCCTGCTGCTGGGCAAAGCACGCGTCGAGCTGGACGAGCACCTGGCTCCACGCTGGCTGCAGCGCGACAGTGGGCAAGGCCTGGCCGACGATATTGATGGCCTGAGCTTTGGCGCACGCGAGCAAATCGGCCTGATTGCCCGTCTGGCCTATGCGGATTTGCTGCAACAGGCAGGCCGTCCTACCTTGCTGATTCTGGATGACGTGCTGGTCCACAGTGACAACGATCGCCTGGGAGCCATGAAGCGCATTATTCACGACGCTGCCCAGCGCCATCAGATCCTGCTTTTCACCTGCCAGGCCGACAAGTGGATGGACATGGGAGTGGCGCTACGGCCCGTGCCGCAAGGCGTACAATAGATGTTTTAAATTTTGTACGGAGCCTAGCCTTGTCTGAAAACGCTACGATTGCACGCCCCTCGGGTCGATCTGCCACACAATGCCGTCCTGTCGAACTGGTGACTGGTTTCACTCGTCACGCCGAAGGTTCGGTGCTGATCCGCTTGGGCGAGACCCATGTTCTGTGCAATGCCAGCGTGCTCGACAAAGTGCCTCCCTTTCTGAAAGGCAAGGAGCAGGGCTGGGTAACCGCGGAATACGGCATGCTGCCACGCTCCACCCACACCCGTTCCGACCGTGAAGCCGCCCGTGGCAAGCAAAATGGCCGTACCCAGGAAATCCAGCGCCTGATCGGCCGCAGCCTGCGCGCCGTCTTCGATCTGAAAGCTCTGGGCGAGCGCACCATTCACATTGACTGCGACGTGCTGCAAGCCGACGGCGGCACCCGCTGCGCGAGCATCACCGGTGCCTGGGTTGCCGCCAGTCTGGCGGTACGCAACCTGCAAGAGCAGGGCAAACTGCAAGCCTCGCCCATTCTGGATCAATTGGCGGCCGTTTCGGTCGGTGTATTCGAATCCCACCCCGTGCTGGATCTGGACTATCTGGAAGACTCCGCCTGCGGCGTGGATATGAATATCGTCATGACAGGCAGCGGCAATCTGGTGGAAGTGCAGGGCACCGCTGAAGGCCAAACTTTTGCGCGCCCCACCTTGAACCGCTTGCTGGATCTGGCCGAGCAGGGCATTGCCGAGCTGATGCAAGCCCAGAAACAAGCCTTGCAGGACTGATCACGATGAAACGGGTCTGTCCTGCTCCCTGCGCGACACCGCCAGGCAGCGGGACAAACCGCTATTGGGACGCCGTCCCATGCAGCACACACTGCCTGGCACGGCGCTTTGTCCTTTTTACTGAACAGGGCGCTTTGCCGCCTGTTGCCACTTATGAACACTACATCCAAGCGTGTTGTCCTGGCCTCCAACAATGCCGGCAAGCTCAAGGAGTTTTCCGCCATCCTGGCCCAGGCCGGTATCAGCATGGTTCCGCAAGGCCAATTGAACATTCCCGAAGCCGAGGAGCCCTTTGCCACTTTTATCGAGAATGCGCTGGCCAAGGCCCGTCATGCCAGCCAGTTAAGCGGTTTGCCCGCCTTGGCCGACGACTCCGGCCTGTGCGTGCGCGCCTTGGACGAAGCCCCCGGCGTGTACTCCGCCCGATTTGCCGCTCGCGAGCTGGGTGGTGAGAAGTCCGACTCTGCCAATAACGCCTTGCTGGTCCAGCGTCTGCAAGGACAAAGCGACCGCCGCGCCTGTTATGTGGCCGTTCTGGTGTATGTGCGCCATGCTCAGGACCCACGGCCCATCGTGATTGAAGGGGTCTGGGAAGGAGAGATTCAGGATCAGCCCGCCGGCGAGCACGGCTTTGGCTATGACCCGCACTTTTATCTTCCCGAACTTGGGCAAACCGCTGCACAGCTCGCGCCCGAGGTGAAAAACCAATATAGCCATCGGGCGCAGGCCATGCGAGCGTTGCTGCATCGTCTGGCGGCCGAGTAAAGACATGAGCGTTTTTTCTCCCGAAGTACGAATCCGGCCCGGCTCGGGGCCGGCGACTCTCTTGCCCAGCCTGCCTCCCTTATCGGTCTATGTGCATGTGCCCTGGTGTGTCCGCAAGTGCCCATACTGTGACTTCAACTCACACGAAGCACCGGCGCAGTTGCCCGAAAACGAGTACCTGGACGCCTTGCAAGCCGACCTGGAGCAAACCTTGCCCCTGGTCTGGGGCCGACAGGTCATTTCCGTCTTTATCGGCGGCGGCACACCCAGTCTTTTATCGGCCCAGGCGCTGGACCGCATGTTGGCCATGCTGCGCGCTCATCTGAACCTGCTGCCCGATGCTGAAATTACGCTGGAAGCCAATCCCGGCGCTTCGGAAGCCTCGCGTTTCATGGACTATGCGCACAGTGGCGTAAACCGTATCTCTCTGGGCATCCAAAGCTTTAACGATCAGGCCCTGAAAGCGCTCGGACGCATTCACGATAGTCAGCAAGCACGCCAGGCCATCGAGGCCGCCCTGAAAGCGGTAGACCGCGTGAACCTGGACGTGATGTACGCCTTGCCTGGGCAAACACCCGCCCAGTCCGAACACGACATCTTGCAAGCCATGTCTTACGAAACGGAGCATTTGTCGCTGTATCACTTGACGCTGGAACCCAATACCGTCTTTGCCAAATATCCGCCTGCCTTGCCTGATGACGATGACAGCGCGGCCATGCAGGACAGGCTGATCGAGTTGACGACCAGTCGCGGCTGGGAGCAGTATGAAATATCCGCCTACAGCAAGCGGGGTGGTCACAGCCGCCATAATCTGAATTACTGGGAGTTTGGCGACTACATCGGTATCGGTCCAGGTGCGCATGGCAAATTGTCCTTTCACGACCGTATTATTCGTACCGCCACGACCCGCAGCCCAGCCCAGTGGATGCAGACCGCCGTCAAACGGGATGGCAGCCACTATGCGCACAATGCGCGTGTGTCCCCTCAGGACCTGCCCTTTGAGTTCATGCTGAACGCGTTGCGTCTGAAAGCCGGGGTGCCGTCCCAATACTTTCAGGAGCGCACGGGCGTGCCACTGGCACAGATCCTGCCCACCATCAGGCGCAATATTGAAAAAGGTTTGCTGGCTGCCGATCCGCTGCGTATTCGAACTACGGATTTAGGCTGGCGCTTTCTAAATGACTTACAGGAAGCATTCCTTCCTGATGCAGGTTCCTGACATTTAATTGTTTATTTAAGACATTTTTTATTGTGCATCTGCACAATTGCTCTACAATTAATTTCTGGTAAGTCCTATGCCATAACTACTTTATCGAAATCGGCCTGTTTGGATCAATTCAGATCTGATCCCGGTAAACGTAATTAAGACCTGCCGTAGTGGGTTACACAATGATCCGCGCCACTCCTCCTCACTTTTTGTTAACGTCATTGACGCTGGAGTAACCATGTCCACCCCCGAAGATGTTCTGAAGATCATCGCCGAACGCGAAATCACGTTTGTCGATTTCCGCTTTACCGATACCCTGGGCCGTGAGCACCACTTGACCACCCCCGCACACGCGGTGGACGAGGATCGCTTTGAGTCCGGCGTCGCGTTTGACGGCTCTTCCTTGCCTGGTTGGAAAGGAATTGAAGCCTCGGACATGTTGCTCATCCCGGACGCCAAAACCGCGCGTATGGACCCGTTCCGTGAAGAGCCCACCCTGATTCTGACCTGCGATGTGGTCGAACCGTCCGACCTGAAAGGGTATGACCGCGATCCCCGTTCGCTGGCCAAGCGTGCCGAAGCCTACCTGCGCTCCAGCGGCCTGGGCGATACCGCGTACTTTGGTCCCGAGCCAGAATTCTTCGTGTTCGATGGGATTACCTGGAACGACGACATGTCGGGCAGCTTCGTGAAGATTCGCTCCGAAGAAGCCCCTTGGTCGCGCGGCCTGGAACTCAATGGCAACAACCTGGGTCACCGCCCAGGGGTCAAAGGCGGTTACGTTCCTGTGTCACCCACAGACTCTTTTGCCGATCTGCGCGCAGAAATGTGTCTGTTGATGGAGCAGCAGGGCGTTCCTGTTGAAATCCATCACCACGAAGTGGCGGCTCCCGGTCAGCTGGAAATCGGCACGCGTTTCTCGACCCTGGTCGAGCGCGCAGACTGGAATCAGATCATGAAGTACACCATCCATAACGTGGCTCACGTATATGGAAAAACGGCAACCTTCATGCCCAAGCCTGTCGTGGGCGACAACGGTTCGGGCATGCACGTTCACCAGTCCATCTGGAAAGATGGCCAGAACTTGTTTGCAGGTAATGAATACGCCGGGCTGTCCGAGTTTGCCTTGTTCTACATTGGCGGCATCATCAAGCACGCTCGCGCTCTGAACGCCATCACCAACCCCACGACCAACTCCTACAAGCGTCTGGTTCCGCACTTTGAAGCACCGGTCAAACTGGCGTACTCCGCCCGTAACCGTTCGGCCTCGATCCGCATTCCTTACGTCAGCAACCCCAAGGCTCGTCGTGTGGAAGCACGTTTCCCCGACCCAATGGCCAACCCTTATCTGGCTTTCTCGGCCTTGATGATGGCCGGTCTGGACGGTGTGCAAAACAAGATCCATCCTGGCGATCCTGCCGACAAGAACTTGTACGATCTGCCTCCCGAAGAAGATGCAAAGATCCCAACCGTGTGCGCTTCTCTGGAACAGGCCATCGAGTCTCTGGACAAGGATCGCGAGTTCCTGACCCGGGGCGGTGTGTTCAGCAACGAAATGCTGGATGCCTTCATCGAACTGAAACAAGCCGAAATCACCCGTTTGCGCATGGTGCCGCATCCGGTCGAATTCGACATGTACTACAGCCTGTAAGATCGCGGGCGCTGGCTTGTGCCAGTGCGGTCAAAAAGAGCGGCCTTCAGGCCGCTCTTTTTATGGACACGGCAAACACAGAAACGGTGACACTGAACAATCCGCAGCCTCAGTAGCCGCGCTGTTCAAGCCGCCCGGAGCCTCTGGGCTCTGGCAGTTTATGCTTGCGACTCGTGCTCAGACCTTTACCCTACGCAGTCACGCAAACCCTATTGATATGGAAGTAAAGATGGCTCTGGATTTTCAATGGAAACGACTGGATGATCTCTCCTCTCGGGAGCTGTACGCCCTCATCCAGGTTCGCGAAGCCGTGTTTGTGGTGGAGCAGCAGTGCGCCTATCAGGAAGCAGACGGTCTGGATCTGACTGCCTGGCACTTGTCGGTGTTCAAGGATGGGGAGCTGGCGGCCTATGCCCGCGTTGTCGAGCCGGGACTGAAGTATGCCGAACCGTCCATTGGCCGCGTCCTGACTGTGGCCAAGTTTCGCAATTTGAAGATCGGTTATGCCCTAGTGGCTGAAGCCATACGATTTACGCATGCTCAGTATCCTGGCGAGGATATTCGCATTGGCGCACAGGCTCATTTGCAGAAGTTCTACGGGTCTTTAGGGTTTGAACCCGTCGGTGAAATCTACGACGAAGATGGCATTGCTCATATTGACATGGTCAAGCCAGCGACTCCCGCCGATAGCAGTATGGATGCTCATCAAGACCACCCGGCTAGGCGTTTAGGTTTGTAGCAATCCAGCGTGCAACGCCTACAGACAGAAAAGGGCACCCTGTGCGGTCAGGGCTGCAGCGCGGCGCGGGAGAACGCGACCCCAGTCACAGTGCCACGGGCTCCCCACGTAAAAAGGCCTGGGCACGCTGCGCCATAATGGCCTCCCGCCGGATGAAGTCCGCGACAAAGTCATTCACGGGATGATGATGCAGGCTGTAGGGCGTATCCCATTGGATAATCTTGCCCGCCTGCATCACGCCGATGCGGTCAGCAATCGCGAAGGCCTCTGCCTGATTATGCGTCACCAATATTGCCGTGATGCCGGCCTTTTTTAAAATCTCGCGCACCTCAAAGGCCAGCCGCTCACGGGTATCCACATCCAGATTGGAAAACGGCTCGTCAAGCAATAATAAGGACGGCTTGGGAGCCAGCGCTCGCGCCAGAGCAACACGCTGTTGCTGACCACCGGACAATTCATGCGGATAACGCTGTGCCAAGCGGGACAAGTCCACCAACTCCAACATGTCGTGTACCCGCTCTTGTCGTTCGTTCCGGCCCCATTTGCGCAGGCCAAACGCCACATTCTTCTCTACGGTCAGATGAGGGAAAAGCGCGTAATCCTGAAACATCATGCCGACATGCCGGTCTTCCGGTGGAACCTGTTGAGAAACAGCGGATAGCACACGACCATTGAGCAAAATATGCCCGGCGCGCAAAGGCTCAAAGCCGGCGATCGCACGCAGAACCGTGGTCTTGCCACAGCCGGACGCGCCAAGCAAACAGCCAATTTCCCCTTGTGGCAGGTGCAAACTGAGTTGGTCGACGACCGGCCGAAATCCCTCGGACGTATCGTAGGACAGGGTAATAGCCTGCAAATCCAGAAAATCATTCATGATGCGCGTGGGCCAGAGGCCATCAATTGAGTACGTGCCAATAAAATAACGGGGATCAAACCGGCCAGCACAATGGCCAGAGCCGCCACCGCGCCTTCCTCATAGGTTCCCCGCGCCGCTTCCGCATACAACCAGGTTGCCAGGGTCTCGAAATTCATCGGACGCAGCAGCAAGGTGGCCGGAAGCTCCTTCATGGCATCCACAAAAATCAGCAGGGCAGCCGCACCCATGGCCGGGCGCAGCAAAGGCAAATGCACGCGCTTGAGCGTGCCGGCCGGCGTTTCACCCAATAGGCGGGAGGCCTGCTCCAAGGAAGCGGGAATACGAGCCAGGCCAGCCTCGATGCCGCCAATCGAGATCGCCAGAAAGCGCAAGGTATACGCGAGCACCAAGGCCAGAGTAGAGCCCATCAAGAGCAGTCCGCTTGACGAAATGCCCAACCAGGACAGGAGCTGGTTGTAAAAAGAATCGAACATCACCAGGGGAGTCAACAGACCAATCGCCAACACCGTCCCGGGAATGGCGTAGCCCAGACTGCTGACACCGGCCAGAAAACGGGCTAGACGAGGCTTGCGTCCCGAACGGACGGCGCGGGCAGCCCAGGCAACCACCAGACCACAGAACAGAGTCGCAAGCGTAGCCAGGGCAGCGATATACAGGGTGTTCCAGGCACTGTTGAGCAGTTGCGCCGAGATGCCGCCGGTTTGCGTCACATGTTTGATTGTCTCGTTAAGCAGATACAGGGAAGGAGCCACAAACCCTACCAGCACGGGGGCCGCACCCAAGGCAATCGCGATGCAGGCCGCCGAGCCTTTCAACCGAGTGGGTCGGATAGGCTCGGAGCGTTGATTACTGAAATACGCCTGGCGACGACGGCCATAACGCTCAATGCTGATCAAGGCCGCCACCAGACAGAGCATGGAAACAGCGATTTGAGCGGCACCTGCCAGATCAGAACGGGTCACCCAGGTGGTGTAGATCGATACCGTCAAGGTCTGCACACCCAGAAACTCGGAAGCGCCGATATCATTCAAGGTTTCCAGCAAGGCCAGACTGACGCCCACAGCAATCGCGGGGCGGGCCATCGGCAGCACAACCCGGAAAAAGACACTGCGTCCGGACTCCCCCATAATGCGTGCCGCTTCGAGCAGACTGGCCGACTGAGTGGCAAACATGGCTCGTGTACTCAGGTAAACATAAGGATAGAGCACCGAGCCCAGCAGAAAAATAGCCCCGCCCAGGGAGCGCAGGTCCGGCAGACGAAATTCACGCGGGCTGCTGTAACCCAGCACATAGCGTATGGCTGATTGAATCGGCCCGATCGGATGCAGCAAGTCCAGATAAGCAAAGGCCACGATATAGGTCGGGACCGCCAAAGGCAGCAGCAACGCCCATTGCAGAACCCGCCTGCCTGGAAACTCGTAGGCGGTAATCAGCCAGGCAGCGCCCACCCCTAAACAGCTGACCACCACTCCCACCCCCAGGAGCAG
Source organism: Alcaligenes sp. SJTW-7 (assembly GCF_047716895.1). NCBI lineage: Bacteria > Pseudomonadati > Pseudomonadota > Betaproteobacteria > Burkholderiales > Alcaligenaceae > Alcaligenes > Alcaligenes sp. SJTW-7. The sequence goes on from NZ_CP136682.1 coordinate 1,877,484, forward strand.
CAATAAGGTATTGCTCATGGCGTGGGGCAACACGAACTGGAACAGGTGCGACCAGTGCTCGGTCGAGCCGCCTAAGGCGTGGGTCAGCAGGGTAATCACAGGCGCAGCCACAATCAGGGCAATCACAGCAGCGGCCAGGGACCAAAGGGGCAGACGACGAAAAAAGGGCATTATGAAAGGCTAGGTGTTACAGGCGCTTCAATGCGCGACGACCGCCGCTCTGATTTCTCAAAGCTGGCGGTCGTAGAAAAAGAGTAGGGCGATTTTAGTTGTCGAAGCCAACTTTATCCACCAACTCGCTGGCTTGCTTGCGATGCTTGGCGATTTCAGTCAGCGGCAAGGGATCGACCTTCAAGGGCCCAAAGCTGGCCACGACCGGGTCCAGTTCAACACCGGCGCGCACGGGGTATTCGTAATTGGCCTTGGCATACAGGCTCTGCGCTTTCTCGGAAACCAGGTATTCCAGCAATTTGACGGCATTGTCCTTGTTGGGAGCATGCTTGGCCACCGCCGCACCGGAAATGTTCACGTGCGTGCCGCCACTTTTGGTATCCGCGAAGGTGGGACGCACCACATTAATGGCTTCCCCCCATTTGTAGGCGTCGCTACCTGGCTCGGCATTTTTCATGCGGCCCACGTAGTAGGCATTGGCGATACCGATATCACAAATCCCGCCCAGAATGTCGCGGGCAACGTCACGGTCCCCTCCGGCGGCTTTGCGACCCAGATTGTCCTTGACGCCACGCAACCATTTTTCCGTTGCTTCGGCCCCATCATGAGCAATCATGGCGGCGACCAAGGCCGTGTTGTAAGGGTGTTGGCCCGAACGGATGCACACTTTGCCTTTCCACTTGGGGTCGGCGAAATCTTCGTAGTGAATGCTTTTCACATCCACGTCCTTGGCAACATAAGCGACGCGATCACGCAAGGACAGGGAATACCATTGTTTGTCCGCGCCGCGCAGATTGGCGGGAATGGCACTGTCCAGGGCTGCGGATTCCACCGGCTGGGTAATACCCGCTTCGACCAGATCCAGCAGATTGCCAATGTCTACCGTCATCAGAATGTCGGCAGGGGATTTGTCACCTTCTGTCTTGACACGCTCGATCAGGCCATCTTTCACAAACACGGTATTGACCTTCACACCCGTGTCTTTGCTAAAGGTTTCCAACAGAGGAGTAATCAGTCCGGGTTCGCGGGTGGTGTAGAGATTGACTTCGCCAGAAGCAAAAGCCGCCATCGACACAGTACCCATCGCGGACAGAAGCAGGGCTTGGGTCAGGGCACGACTACGAAGAGTAAAGCGCATCATCAACACTCCAGAAACAGGCGCAGTTAGCTTAAAGCCGGAAAATGTGAATGATTATCAAACGTATGCAGGAAGTAGGCAAGAATTATTTGGGCAGTCAGTACGCAAAACAGTCAAATCTGCGGTTCAGCAGCCCGCCCGGAGAGCGACAATTCCTCGTCTGAAAACTTAATGGTTTGTCCTGATTGCGATCAAATCGCATTGATGTTCGAGCATGGATTTACCTGCTGAACTCGGTACAATGGGCAGATATTTGCTTACTGATCCGGGCTTTGTGGCCCCTTTACACGATAACTACCATGGCAGCTTTCAATACCGAACAAGTGCTTAGCGTCCACCACTGGAACGACACCTTGTTCTCCTTTACCACTACCCGCGACGCCGCCCTGCGATTTCATAACGGGCACTTTGTCATGATCGGTCTGGAAGTCGATGGCAAGCCGCTGATGCGTGCTTACAGTATCGCCAGCGCCAATTACGAAGAGAACCTGGAGTTTCTCAGTATCAAGGTGCCGGACGGCCCATTAACCTCGCGCCTGCAGCACCTGAAAGAAGGCGACACCATTTTGGTCAGCCGCAAGCCTGTGGGCACGCTGGTCATCGACGACCTGCGGGCCGGGCGCAATCTGTTCCTGTTTGGCACGGGCACCGGTCTGGCTCCTTTCATGAGCATCATTAAAGATCCGGACACGTATGAGCGCTTTGAGAAAGTGATCCTGGTACACGGTGTTCGCTATGTGAGCGAATTGGCCTACTCGGATTTCATCCAGCACGAGCTGCCCCAAAACGAGTACTTTGGCGAGATGGTGCGTGAAAAGCTGCTGTATTACCCCACGGTTACGCGCGAGGCGTTCCGCAATACGGGCCGCATCACGGAACTGATCGAAACCGGCAAGCTGTGCCAGGATTTGGGCATTGCCCCGTTGGACCCTGCTCAGGATCGCGCCATGCTGTGCGGCAGCCCCGCCATGTTGGCCGACATCAGCGCCATGCTCGATGAGCGCGGCTTTGAAGTATCGCCTGGTGTTGGACAGCCCGGCGACTACGTGATTGAACGCGCCTTCGTGGAAAAATAATCACGCCAAGATCTGTTAATTTTAGCTATAGGCGCTTAAACTCTGATAGTACAACACTCATCAGAGGTTTCTTATGACTAAGCAAGTTGTCTTCACCGACGCCGCTCCGGCTGCCGTAGGCCCTTATTCTCAGGCCATCATTGCATCGGGCGGCAAGACCGTGTTTCTGTCTGGTCAAATCGGTTTGGAGCCGGCCACCGGCGAACTGGTATCTGAAAATTTTGAAGGTCAGGTACGTCAGGCATTCGCCAATCTGGAAGCCGTGGTCAAAGAAGCTGGCGCCAGCCTGACCGACATCGTCAAACTGACGCTGTTTCTGACAGACCTGTCCCGCTTTGCCAGCGCCAATGCCATCATGGCCGAACTGATTCCGCAGCCTTTCCCCGCACGCTCGACCATCGGTGTGGCCAGCCTGCCCAAAGGCGCTCAGTTCGAGGTCGAGGCAATCCTCAATTTCTAAAGACGTATTGCCATGACCGCAGGTCGGCCTGCGCCTCAGGCCAAACGGACTGCGCCCCGTAAAGCGCTCAGTCTGGACCAGAAATTTGAAAAGCTCGGTCTGCGAGAGCCTGCCGACTTCGTGGTCCATCTGCCTTTGCGCTACGAGGACGAAACCCAGGTCGAGCCTATTGCCCATCTTTACCCCGGCAAGATGGCGCAGATCGAAGGACGTATTCTCAGCACAGATGTCCAGGCTCGGCCTCGGGCGCAACTGCATGCCCGTATTGCCGATGAAAGTGGCGAGCTGGTCTTGCGCTGGCTGCATTTCTATCCCAGCCAGCTCAAACAACTGCAAAGCGATTTGCCCTTGCGGGTGCGTGGCGAGGTGCGCCAGGGCTTTCATGGCCTGGAAATGGTGCATCCCAAAGTCACCAAAGCCGGCCAACCCCTGGCGCGCGCACTAACGCCCGTTTATCCCACCACGGACGGCTTAAGTCAGACCCAACTGCGCAAAGCCATTGCCGATGCGCTCAATACCGCGGACCTGCGCGACACGCTTCCCGAGCAAGTCCGTGCCGAATATGGCCTGATGCCGTTTAACGAGGCCATCCGGCTCTTGCATTACCCGCCGCCAGAGCTCAGCTACGACGAATTGTTCGAGCAGGGCCATCCCGCCTGGAGCCGCATCAAGTTTGATGAGCTGTTGGCTCAGCAGCTCTCCTTGGCGCAAGCTCGCGCGGCCCGTCAGGCTCAACGCGCCAGGCCGATGCGTGAAGCCAAGAGCGATTTGCTCCAATCCCTGCTGGCCTCCTTGCCGTTTAGCCTGACGGCAGCTCAGCAGCGCTGCGTTAAAGAGATCAGTGCGGACCTGAAGCGCTCCTATCCCATGCACCGGCTTTTGCAAGGCGACGTGGGTAGCGGAAAAACCATTGTCTCGGCTATTGCTGCGGTGCAGGCCATTGCCAGCGGTTTCCAGGTAGCCCTGATGGCACCCACAGAGATCCTGGCCGAGCAGCACTATCTGAAAATGCGTACGTGGCTGGAACCGCTGGGCGTGGAACTAGCCTGGTTAAGCGGCAGTTTGGGCGTGAAGGCCAAACGCCTTGCGTATGAGGCCATTCGTTCTGGGCAAGCGCGTCTGGCAATCGGCACCCAGGCCCTGATTCAGGACAATGTTCAGTTTCATAAGCTGGGGCTGGTGATCCTGGACGAGCAGCACCGCTTTGGAGTGGGCCAGCGTCTGGAGCTGAACCGCAAGGGCGATGCACAGGACAACAAAGGCCAAGCCTATTTGCCCCACCAACTCAATATGAGTGCGACCCCTATCCCGCGCACGCTGGCCATGGCGTTTTTTGCGGATCTGGATGTGTCCGCGATTGACGAGTTGCCGCCCGGGCGCAGTCCCATCATCACAAAACTGGCGGCGGACAATCGTCGTGATGAGATCATGGCCCGCGTGCGAGCCGAAGTTGCTCAGGGACGACAAGCTTATTGGGTTTGTCCCCTGGTCGAGGAAAGCGAGGCCCTGCAGTTACAAACCGCTGTCGACACCCATGCGGCACTGGAACAAGCCCTGGCCCCTTTGCGGGTCGGCCTGATTCATGGCCGTTTGTCCTCGGCAGAAAAAGCGGAGGTCATGGAAGCCTTTCGCAGCGGAAATCTGGACGTGCTGGTCGCCACGACCGTCATCGAAGTGGGGGTGGATGTCCCTAACGCTTCTTTGATGATTATTGAGCATGCCGAGCGTTTCGGTCTGGCTCAACTGCACCAGCTGCGCGGTCGGGTAGGGCGCGGGCAGATCCAGTCCGTTTGTGTACTGCTGTACCAGGCACCGCTCTCGGCAGTGGCCCGCTTGCGCTTGCGGGCCATGTATGAAACCACGGATGGCTTTGAGATCGCCCGCCGCGACCTGGAACAACGCGGCCCTGGCGAGTTTATGGGCATGCGCCAGTCCGGACAGGCCGGCCTGCGTTTTGCCAGTTTGCAGTCTGATGAGGACCTGATCGAACAGGCCCAACACTTGGCCAGCTCCTTTCGACGTGATTATCCAGACCACGCTCACCAGCATTTGCGGCGCTGGATGAAGGGACGGGAAGAGTTACTGCGTAGTTGACCATGAGCCTGCCTACAAGCTTCACCGTTTACGGCGTGCTAAGCCAGGCAGGATGGATATGGCGCCATAGGCGCCCCTGTATTGTGGTGAAGATGCTCAGCCTGTCCGGCCAGCGCTCTTTACCCAAGGTCTTAATGCTGTTTTGCACAAGGAATTGTCATGACATTGACCGAGCTGAAGTACATCGTTGCCGTGGCACGCGAACGCCATTTTGGGCGTGCCGCCGAAGCCTGCTTTGTGAGCCAGCCCACCTTATCGGTGGCCATCAAGAAGCTGGAAGACGAATTAGGCGTGGTCATCTTCGAGCGTGGCGGGCCCGAAGTGGCGATTACCCCGATCGGGCTGCGTATTGTTACCCAGGCACAGAAGGTGCTGGAAGAGGGGGCCAATTTGCGCGAAATTGCCCGACAGGGCCATGATCCCCTGGCCGGTCCATTGCGCGTGGGCATTATCTACACCGTAGCGCCGTATCTGCTGCCAAAGCTGGTTCCCAAGCAGATCGAACTGACTCCGCAAATGCCGCTGTTATTGCAGGAAAATTTTACGGTGCGCCTGCTGGAGCTGCTGCGTCAAGGTGAGATTGATTGTGCAATTGTGGCCCTGCCTTTGCCCGAGACAGGCCTGGTCATCCGCGAGCTGTATGACGAACCCTTTGTAGTGGCTATGCCGCATGATCATGCCTGGGCCAAGCGTAAGGAAATCGACCCCGAGCAACTGAAAGACCAAACCATGTTGCTGCTGGGCGCCGGCCACTGCTTCCGCGACCAGGTGCTGGATGTCTGCCCCGAGCTATCCCGTTTTTCGGCCTCCAGTGAAGGGATACAGCGCACCTTTGAAGGATCGTCGCTGGAAACCATCCGACATATGGTCGCCACCGGGATCGGTTTGACGGTCCTGCCTGCCAGTTCACTGACGGCCCCCGGACAAGCTAACGAACTGCTGGCCTACGTTCCCTTCAAAAAACCCATTCCAGATCGGCGCATTGCCTTGGTCTGGCGCAAAAGTTTTCCACGTCTCTCGGCCATTGATGCGCTGACCCGTGGGATCATGGAAAGCGGGTTAGCTGGTGTGAACTACTTAAAAGTCGAATACAACAGCAATTTCCCGTATCCTGAACTAGCGTAAGCCGCGCAGCCACTGCGTGTTATTCTGCTTCAGTATTTATTTAGCCCTCTGTTTAACAGGAGTCCACTATGGCAAAAGCCGTGAAAGCAGTGAGTAAAACCGCCAAGGTCAACAAGGCCGAAGAAGCCCCGAACACTGATACCAAGGTCGCAGTTGCAGCCGATGCAAAGGCTGAAGCAAAACCGGCCCCCGCCAAGAAAGTGACTGCTAAAAAGGCCGTCGCCAAAAAGCCTGCTACAGCGGCGGCCAAACCCGCCGCCGCCCGTAAACCGGCGGCTGCAAAACCGGCCGCCACCAAAACCGCTGCCCCCGCGACGTCCACCAGCAGCGCGCTGAAGATTGATATCGGCATTTCCACGGCAGATCGTGCTGCGGTGGTCAATGAGCTGTCCAAGGTGCTGGCCGACTCTTATACCGTCTACCTGATGACACACAACTTCCACTGGAACGTCACTGGCCCCATGTTCAAGACTCTGCACGAGCTGTTCATGACCCAGTACACGGAACTGTGGCAGGCTCTGGACGACATCGCTGAGCGTATCCGCGCGTTGGGTCATTACGCGCCAGGCACCTACGCCGAATTCCAGAAGCTCTCCTCGATTACGCAGCCCACTTCCGTGCCGGATGCCACCACCATGATCGAATTGCTGGTCAAGGGTAACGAGGCGCTGGCTCGTACCGCCCGTACGGCTTTTGATCGCGCCGACTCTGCCGACGACCAGCCCACGGCTGATTTGTTGACCCAGCGTCTGGACGTGCACGAGAAAAACGCCTGGATGCTGCGCAGTTTGCTGCAGTAATTCGTTCGTTGTCGCTGTCCAAGCGCAAGAAAAAGGGCCGCCGCGAGGTGGCCCTTCTTTTTTCCACTATAGAAAACCCTGAATTGGGTCACAAGGCAGGCATAAAGCCTCGTTATCGGTGTATGCTTTCCTGCATATTCACGGAGGTGTTTTCTATGAAAATTCGTTTCACTCCTGTTGCAGCGGCCATGAGCCTGGCAACGGGTCTGCTCTTGTCCGGTGCTGCTCACGCTGACAATATCCGTATCGCGCTGGCGGGCCCTTTTACAGGCTCGGTCACCCAATACGGCGATATGGTCAAACAAGGTGTCGACACAGCCATCGAACAGATCAATGCCAGCGGTGGCGTTCTGGGCAAACAGCTCGAACTGGTCACTGTTGACGACGCCTGCGAACCCAAGCAAGGGCCTGTCGCCGCTAACCGTATCGTGAATGACAAGATCCATTATGTTGTCGGCCACGTGTGTTCGGGTGCGACCATCGCGGCCACGGACATTTACAACAACGAAGGCGTATTGATGGTCACCCCATCGGCTACGGCTCCTGCGGTCACCGATGGCAAAGGCTATGAAATGATCCTGCGCACCATCGGTCGCGATGATCAGCAAGGTCCGGCTGCTGCCAAGTTCATTCTGGAACAGATCAAACCCACCAAAGTAGCGGTGCTGCACGACAAGCAGTCCTACGGTCAGGGTATTGCCGCCTCGGTCCGCTCTGAACTGCAAAAAGCCGGTACGGACGTGGTCCTGTTCGAAGGGATCAATGCGGGCGACAGTGATTACTCGGCTGTAATCACCAAACTGAAATCCACAGGTGTGGACTTCGTGTACTTTGGCGGCTATCACCCCGAAATGGGGCTGTTGCTGCGTCAGGCAGCTGAGCAAGGCGTGAAAGTTCATTTCATGGGCCCAGAAGGGGTAGGCAACCCCGATATCAACGCCATTGCCGGCAAGGCCGTGGAAGGTATGCTGCTGACCTTGCCTGCGGACTTCTCGCAAGATCCCGACAACCAGGCCATCGTACAAGCCTTCAAGGACAAGAAGCGCGATCCTAGCGGTGCGTTCCAGTTGTCCGCCTATGCTGCCACCTTGGCTATTGCCGAAGGCATCAAGGGCGCTGGCGCTGACGACCCCGTCAAGGTGGCAGAGTACCTGCATGCCAACAGTGTGAAAACACCTATCGGTCTTATCAGCTGGAACAAGCAGGGCGACCTGAACGATTTCAAATTTGATGTGTTCAGCTGGCACGCAGACGGTAGCAAATCGGTCTACGGCAAGTAATCTCTGATACTTGTGTGCAAAAAAAACCGACCCGAAGGTCGGTTTTTTTTATTAAGGTTTTGCGCCCAAGCCCATTCAGGCATCAATGCGCAACCCCGTCTCGCGATCGAACCAGTGCAAAGGGTGGGGGGGCATGTGACCAATCTGGATGGCCTCCCCAATTTGAATCGGATACTCGCGCGTTTGTTCAATCGGACAGCGCACAATAATGCGGTAGTCGCCACAACCCAGATGCAAGAGCTGCTCGGAGCCCAGAACTTCGACCATTTCAACTTGCGTCGTCACACCCGGCACATGCAGCCTGATGTGTTCAGGGCGAATGCCCAAAAACACCTTGCGGCCTCGGACGGAGGCAGGCACCATCTCAGGGCCAAACTGCACAGACTGGCCATTGTCCTGCAGAATCTGACCTTGCTCGCTCACTTGCACCGGTAAAAGGTTCATGGGCGGCGAGCCAATAAACGTGGCCACAAACACCGAGGCCGGTTTTTCAAACACCTCGACCGGAGTGCCGATCTGCTCGGGCATGCCCTGGTTCATCACAATCATGCGCTCAGCCAAGGTCATGGCCTCAATCTGATCGTGCGTCACATACAGACTGGTGGTTTTCAGGCGACGATGCAGCTTCTGAATTTCCAGGCGCATCTGGACTCGCAGCTTGGCATCCAGGTTTGACAACGGCTCATCAAACAGAAACACCTTGGGCTCACGCACAATCGCACGCCCCATCGCCACCCGTTGGCGCTGACCACCGGATAGCTGGCCGGGACGCCGCTCAAGCAGCGCACCCAGCTCCAGAATGGCCGCCGCCGCATTGACCCGTTGCTTGATCTCGTCCTTGGAGAATTTCCGGATCTTCAGACCATAGGCCATATTGTCAAAGACCGACATATGAGGGTAGAGGGCGTAGTTCTGAAACACCATGGCGATGTCGCGTTCAGCCGGTTCCAGATCATTGACTACTTTACCGTCAATCAGAACCTGGCCCGCCGTAACGGATTCCAGGCCTGCCACCATACGCATCAAGGTCGATTTCCCGCAGCCGGAAGGGCCCACAATGACCACGAACTCGCCATCGTTCACGTCCACATCAATGCCGTGAATAACGACCGTCCCGTTCGGGTAGGTTTTCTTGACGCCTTCAAATCGTAAGCTAGCCATTCAATAAAGCCTGTAGAGAATTACTTTTCAGAGTCGATAAGACCTTTGACGAACCATTTTTGCATCAGCATCACCACCAGTGCGGGCGGGATCATCGCCAAAAGGGCCGTTGCCATCACCACATTCCATTCAGTCACGCTGTCACCACCGGAAATCATGCGCCGGATACCGACCACAATCGGGTACATATCCTCTTTGGTGGTGATAATCAACGGCCACAGATACTGGTTCCAGCCGTAAATGAACTGAATCACAAACAAAGCGGCAATGCTGGTTTTGGATAGAGGCAGCAACACATCCTTGAAAAACCGCATCGGGCCAGCCCCATCAATACGCGCTGCCTCGATCAACTCATCCGGCACGGTCAGAAAGAACTGGCGAAACAGGAAGGTGGCCGTTGCCGAGGCGATCAGAGGCAAAATAAGGCCTCCGTAGCTATCGAGCAATTGCAAATCGGCCACCACCTTGTAAGTGGGCATGATTCGCACTTCCACAGGCAGCATCAGGGTGATGAAAATCATCCAGAAAAACAGCATGCGAAAGGGGAAGCGGAAATACACCACGGCAAATGCCGAGAGCATGGAAATAATGATCTTGCCAACCGCAATGCCCAGCGCCATCACCATGCTGACCAGCAGCATGCGGCCCACGGGCGGAGAATTGGTCGCCGTGCCTTGCAAGGCGGTCAGGTAGTTCTCCACCATGTGCGAGCCCGGCCAGAGCGACATGGGCGCACGGGCCACTTCGGCACTGGTCTGGGTCGAGGCCACAAAGGTGATGTACAGGGGCAGGGCGATCACGATCACCCCCAGGATCAGGATAAGATGCGTGAAAAAATCGAGAAGAGGGCGTCGTTCAACCATGACTATGTTCCTTGCTGCGCATTAGCTGTACGTCACTTTGCGATCGATGTAGCGGAACTGAATCACGGTCAGTGCCACCACAATCGCCATCAGCACCACGGACTGAGCCGCCGAGGAGCCAATATCCAGGCCTCGAAAGCCGGTGTTATAGACTCGGTAGACCAGGATCGACGTTGCTTCACCTGGGCCGCCTTGGCTGACGACATCAATGATGGCGAACGTATCAAAGAAGGCATAAATAATATTGACGACCAACAGGAAAAAGGTCGTGGGCGCCAGCAGGGGAAACACAATGCCCCAAAAACGGCGCATTGGCCCGGCACCGTCCATGGCGGCTGCTTCAATCAGAGAGCGAGGGATTGCTTGCAGACCCGCCAGAAAGAACAAAAAATTGTAAGAGATCTGTTTCCACACCGAGGCAATCACCACCAGCAACATGGCATCGTTACCATTCAAACGCGGGTTCCACTCAAAGCCCTGCTCCAGCAGAAAAACCGCCACAATCCCCACGGACGGCGAAAACAGAAATAGCCATAACACACCGGCCACGGCGGTTGCCACGGCATAAGGCCAGATCAGCAGGCTGCGATACAGCAGGGCGCCACGCACCACACGATTTGCCATTACCGCCAACAGCAACGCCACCACCAGGCCCAGAACGGACACGGCAAGGGAAAACACGGCGGTCGTCTTGAACGAGGCCCTGTATTCCGTACTGCTGAACAGCTCGGTAAAGTTGGCCAGGCCGACAAACTGCGAGGACAGACCAAACGGATCTTCCAAATGAAAAGCCTGCCACAGCGCTTGCCCGGCAGGCAGGAAAAAAAAGATCACAGTAATGGCCAGCTGCGGAGCAAGTAGCAGGTAGGGAAGTGTCTTATGACGAAAGACGACACGTTTTTCCATAGGTTCGCGCGCAAGGGGAAAGGAGCGCCACCATCAGGGTGGACAGATTTCAGGTGAAACGAAAAGCGTATGAGCAGCCAGGACGGCCTGCTGACGGTTTAGTGGGGCCAGGGGCCGGAAGGAACGTCGTCAGGCGCTGCGCTCATACGCTCGATTGTAAACCACCCGCACAAAGGCGGGCCCGGCTTACTTCACGCTCTTTTCAAAGCGCTCCAGCAGTTCATTGCCACGGTTTTGCATGGCTTTCAAACCTTCTTCAGGCGTGACTTTACCTGCAAAAATCTGTTCCATCACACCGTCCTCGATATCGCGAATCTGGGGCAAATAACCCAGTCGGATACCGCGGGAGTTATCGGTCGTGCTGGCATCGAGCTGTTTGACCGCCACATCCGCACCTACGTTTTTAGCGTAGAAATCAGACTCCTTGGTCTTTTCAAAGCCGGCCTTGGTCACAGGGACATAACCGGTGTTCTGGTGCCAGGCAGCAGCCTGCTCAGGGCTGGAGATGAACTGGAAGAATTCGGTAACGCCTTTGTAGACATCATCCGACTTTTTGGCAAATACCCAGAGGGAGGCGCCACCAATAATGGAGTTCTGAGGGGCGCCTTGCACATCGCTGTAATAGGGCAGGCTGCTGGTGCCAAACTCAAACTCGCCGGTTTTGATGATGTTGGCGCGGTTGCCGCTGGAGCCGGTAAACATGCCGCACTTGCCGCTGGTAAACAGGGCGTTGGCCGTATCACCCCGACCGCCGTACGAGAAGGAGCCGTCCTTGGACATATCCGCCAGGAAGGTCATATGCTTGAGAAACAGCGGATTGTCCAGCTGCAGGCGGGCACCGGGGCCACCAAAGCCGTTGTTTTCACTGGCATACGGAATGTTGTGCCAGGCCGCAAAGTTTTCCAGCAAAATCCACGATGGCCAGGACGAGGTATAGCCACACTCCTGACCGGACTCACGCAGTTTTTTGGCGGTGGCATGCAGTTCCTGCCAGGTCTTGGGTGGGTTTTCGGGGTCCAGGCCAGCCTTTTTGAACGCATCCTTGTTGTAGTAGAGCACGGGAGTGGAGCTGTTGAACGGCATGGAGATCAGCTTGCCCTCGTTCGAGGAGTAGTAGCCGGCCACAGCGCCCAGAAAATCAGCGGGGTTGATCGGTTTGCCCACTTTTTCGGACATCTCCTGAACGGGCTGAATAGCGCCTTTGGCTGCCATCATGGTGGCTGTGCCCACTTCAAAGACTTGCAGGATATCGGGTGCATTTCCCGCCCGGAAAGCGGCCACGCCAGCATTCATGGACTCGCCATAATTGCCTTTATACGAAGCCTTAACCTGGTAGTCCGACTGAGATGCGTTAAAGTCTTTGACTAATGCATTAACCCGTTCGCCCAAGGCTCCTTCCATTGAGTGCCAGAACTGAATTTCCGTGGCCGCTTGCGCAGTGCCAATCGAAGCAATCAGACCGGCCAGAGACAGAGCAAATAGTTTTGTTCGCATCAGGTTTTCTCCTGTATAAAAGGTGCCGCTAAGGTGTAGCAGGTTTTAAAACTCAAGCTTATGACTTGTTTATGACGCTCTCGTGAATGTATCCATGGGTTCGTCATATAAGCAATGACTAATTACCCTCAAACGCTAAGAAAACGTGTCAGAGGACAGATTTTAAATGGGAGCGATGATGAATCCACACGATACCTCTTTTAAGCTGGCGTTTATCGGCGCAGGCAATATGGCTAGCGCGCTGGCCGCTGGTTTGATCGGGAAACGCTGCGGCGGCTCGGACGTTTTGGCAATCGATATCTACCCGCCCGCCCTGGAGTCCTGGGCCCAGCAAGGCGTACACATCGCCCATGAGCCCGGTCCGGCCCTGTCCAGGCAACGTATCTGGGTTTTCGCCGTCAAGCCCCAGGTCATGAAAGAGACCGTGCTGGCCTGCAAACCCTATCTGCAGGACGATACCTTGGTGATCAGTGTCGCTGCCGGTATCCCCGCCACCGCGCTGGCCCAGTGGCTGGGTGAGCCTGGCAAGCCGTACCAGCGTGTTATCCGCTGCATGCCCAATACGCCGGCCTTTATTGGCTGTGGCATTACCGGTCTGATGGCTCTGGAACAGGTGGATGACAGCGACAAATCCATTGCTCAGCAATTGTTGAAGTCCGTTGGCGAGGTGGTTTGGGTTGAGGACGATGCAGCCATTGATGCCGTCACCGCCGTTTCGGGCAGTGGCCCAGCTTACGTCTTTTTGTTCATCGAAGCCTTGATCAAAGCCGGAATTGAGCAGGGCTTGTCGCCCGAACAGGCCCGCCAGCTCTCACTGGCGACCTTGCATGGAGCCACCCAGCTGGCAACCCTGTCTCCCGAAGCGCCCTCCGTCTTGCGCGAGCGGGTCACCTCCAAGGGCGGTACCACGGCTGCAGCTTTGGCTGTTTTTAACGAAGGGGGTTTTACGCCACTGGTACAACAAGCGGTCAAGGCTGCCAAACTGCGGGCCGGTGAACTGGCTAAAGAGTTTTCCTGATACCTGCTTGATTTTCTTTACCCCAAGCGGAATTAATCGGGCGCCCTGAACAGGCAAAACAAAAAGCATCCTCCGGGATGCTTTTTGTCTTTTAGCCATAAGGCCTTGAACAGGCGAGGTATTTTCAGGAAACAGGTTTTTAACAAAGCAGGCTTATTCGGAAAACACCGTTGCGCGGCGCTAGGGCTTATACGAAGTGACAACGTTTAGGCGGCTACCCCAAAATGGGTTCCCCTGGTGCAGAACAACGATTATCCAGGCACCAGAAAAAGCACTTTCTAAAAAGCAATGCCGGTAGACCCCGGCCTCGGGAGACAGCTGCTATGACCTTTACTCGACGCTTTACCCCCGCTCTGACCGCCCTGGCCACGGTAATGGCCATGGGTACCGCCTACGCGGCGGACACCATCAAAATCGGTATTCCTCAACCCATGACCGGCCCATCGACTCAATACGGGGACCAGATCCAGGCCGGTGCCTTGACCGCGATTGACGCGATCAATGCAGCAGGGGGGGTCAAGGGCAAAAAGCTGGAGGCCGTTCTGATTGACGATGCCTGTGAACCCAAGCAGGCCGTACCGGCTGCCAACCGCGTGGTCAACTCCGGCGCCAAGTTCGCCGTCGCCCATGCGTGCTCGGGCACGACCGTACCAGCTGTCAACATCTACGAACAGGAAGGGATTGTGGCGATTACTCCCGGCGCCACCTCGCCGCTGGTGACCGACACCATCAAACCTCATTACTTTTTCCGCACCATCGGGCGCGATGACCAGCAAGGCCCTTTTGCGGCCGACTACATTGCTGAAGTGCTCAAGCCCAAGAGCATCGCCGTGCTGCATGACAAGCAAACCTACGGCTCGGGCGTGGCCACGCAAGTGCGTGACGCACTCAAGAAAAAGAACATGAACATCGTCATGTACGAAGGCATCAACGTCGGTGACAGCGATTATTCAGCCGTGATCACCAAGCTCAAGGGCGTCAATCCAGACCTGATTTATTTTGGCGGCTATCACGCCGAACTGGGTCTGTTACTGCGTCAGGCTCGTGAGCAGGGCATGACAAACACCTTCATGGGACCGGAAGGCGTTGCCAACCGTGACCTGGTCGCCATTGCCGGCCCGGCAGTGGAAGGATTGCTGGTGACCTTGCCAACTGACTTCACCAAGATGCCGGCCAACAAAGAGGTGATGGAGAACTTCAGCAAATACAAGCGCAACCCTAACGGGGCCTTCACGTTCCCGGCCTATGCGGCAGTACAAATTATTGCCGATACGATCAACGCCGTCGGCGAGGATTCGGCCAAGGGCGCGGACTACATGCACGCAAATGCGTTCAATACCGCCATTGGCGAGGTAGAATACGACGCCAAGGGTGATTTGAAGCACTTCGAATTTGCCGTTTTCAAGTGGGATAAAGATGGCAACTTTGATCTAGTTGAGAAATAAGACTGGATGATGTGCCCCCGCTCTTTATGAAGAACGGGGGCATTGCTTTTGGATGCCCACAAAGCCTCAGAACAAAACGACGGACTCAACGGAAAAAAACAAGCATGTCTGATTTACTCCCTCAGATCGTGCAACAGCTGTTCAATGGATTATCCTTGGGCGCTATTTATGCACTGATCGCCATCGGCTACACAATGGTCTATGGCATTATCGGAATGATTAACTTTGCCCACGGCGAGATCTATATGATCGGCGCCTATGTCGGGCTGGTGACCCTGACTGCGATTGGCGTAGGCTCGGGTCTGCCCATCTGGCTGATCATTCTTATCATGTTGCTGGTTGCCATCCTGGTAACCGCCGTTTACGGCTATGCGATTGAAAAAGTCGCCTATGCGCCGTTGCGTGGCAGCCCCCGGCTGGTTCCGCTGATCTCGGCCATTGGCATGTCCATTTTTCTGCAGAACTGGGTGGCCCTGGGTCAGGGCGCGCGCGACATGGCCGTACCAACGCTGCTGTCGGGTTCCTTCCAGTTCAGCCTGGGCTCGGACGGCTTTACCGTTACAGCGCCATACTCGCGTGTCATGATTATCGTCGTGACCGTGGTGCTGATGATCATGCTCAGCCTCTACATCAAGTATTCGCGACTGGGGAGGGCTTCGCGCGCGTGTTCCCAAGACTTGCGCATGGCCAATCTGCTTGGTATTGATACCAACAAGATCATTTCCTTTACCTTCATCATCGGTGCCATGCTGGCCGCCGTGGGCGGCGTGCTGATTGCCACCGCGATTGGCAAACTGAACCCCTTTATTGGCTTTATCGCCGGCATCAAAGCCTTTACCGCCGCCGTGCTGGGCGGGATTGGCAGCATCCCTGGCGCCATGCTGGGTGGTGTCTTGCTGGGTTTGGCAGAAACCTTTGCGGCTGCCTTTATTTCGTCGCAGTACAAGGACATCGTGGCCTTTTTGCTGTTGGTCTTTATCCTGCTGTTCCGCCCCACGGGCCTGCTGGGTAAACCCGAGGTGGAGAAAGTCTGATGATGAACCGCTTTAGCAATGCATTTATCGCCGCTGTTCTGGCAGGCATCATTGTGGCTCCCGTCTTTGGGCTGCAAATTGTGCGCTCCGGAATGACTACCCATCTGGAGAGCGATTGGCAGATCGTCCTGATTGGCATGGCCCTGGTATTTGTGGTTCAGCTGATCCGGCCCAACGTCAATCGCACCAAAGTGCGAGAAAGCCGTTGGACACTGCCGACGCTAAGCATGCAGCACAAAAAGATTCTGCTGTATATCGTGATTGCCTGCGCCGTGGTCTGGCCCTTTTTTGGCGGTCGAGCCCAGGTGGACATTGCCACCCTGGTGCTGATCTACATCATGCTCGGTCTGGGCTTGAACATTGTGGTGGGCTTTGCCGGCCTGCTGGACCTGGGTTTTGTGGGTTTCTACGCGGTGGGTGCCTACACCTACGCCTTGCTCTATCACTACGCAGGCTGGGGCTTCTGGGAAGCACTGCCGCTGGCTGGTGGCATGGCGGCCCTGTTTGGCTTTCTGCTGGGTTTCCCCGTGCTGCGCTTGCGTGGCGACTATCTGGCCATCGTCACTCTGGGTTTTGGCGAAATCATCCGCCTCTTGCTCATCAATATGTATGACCTGACCGGCGGCCCTGACGGTATTTCCGGCATACCCAAGCCAACCGTATTCGGTTTCCCCATGGCGCGTCGTGCGCCAGAAGGGCAGACCACGTTCCACGACTTGATGGGCTGGACCTTCAGCAACCAGGACGTGGTGGTGTATCTGTACTTGATGGCCCTGGCTTTGGCCCTGATTACCTTGCTGGTCTCCAGCCGCGTGGTGCGTATGCCCATTGGCCGTGCCTGGGAAGCCTTGCGCGAGGACGAGATTGCCTGCCGTTCGCTGGGGCTGAACCCGACCACCATCAAGCTGTCTGCCTTTACCATGGGCGCCATGTTTGCCGGCTTTGGCGGGGCATTCTTCGCTGCCCGTCAGGGTCTGGTCAATCCAGAGTCTTTCACCTTTATTGAATCCGCCCTGATCCTGGCCATTGTGGTGCTGGGTGGCATGGGTTCACAAATCGGCGTCATCCTGGCGGCCATTGTGCTGACCGTGGTTCCTGAGCTGGCCCGAGAGTTTGCGGAGTATCGGATGTTGATTTTTGGTCTGGTCATGGTGGCCATGATGGTATGGCGTCCGCAGGGCTTGTTGCCTGTGCAGCGTCCTCATGTGGAGTTGCGCACATGAGTCCATTACTGCAAGTATCAGACCTGTCCATGCGTTTTGGCGGCTTGCTGGCGGTGGATTCCGTCAGCTTTGATGTGGCCAAAGACGAGGTATTTGCCATCATCGGGCCCAACGGGGCAGGCAAGACTACGGTGTTTAACTGCGTAGGCGGTTTTTACAATCCCACCTCCGGCTCGGTCACTCTGGAAGGTCAGCCCATTCACGGCCTGCCCAGCCACAAAGTGGCTCAGAAAGGGCTGGTGCGCACTTTCCAGAACGTGCGTCTGTTCAAGAAGCTGACCGTGCTGGAGAACCTACTCGTTGCCCAGCACAGCCAGCTCAAGGCCGGGTTCCTGTCGGGGCTGCTGAATCTGTCACGATACAAACAGTCCGAGAAGCAGGCCAAAGAACGTGCCGTGCAATGGCTGGATTTCATGGGGCTGACTGACCTGGCCAATCGCGAGGCCGGCAACCTGGCCTACGGTCACCAGCGCCGCCTGGAAATCGCGCGTTGCATGATTACCCAGCCGCGCCTGTTGATGCTGGACGAACCGGCTGCCGGCCTGAACCCCCAGGAAAAACGTGACCTGCAGGCTCTGATCGACCAATTGCGTCGCGAATTTGGCGTGGCCGTCTTGCTGATCGAGCACGATATGAGCCTGGTTATGGGCGTATCGGACCGGATTCTGGTGATGGAGTATGGCAAACCCATTGCCACCGGCCTACCTGAAGAAGTGCGCAATGATCCGCGCGTCATCAAAGCCTATCTGGGGGAAGAATAAGTGCTCAAGCTGGACTCCGTATCTACCCATTACGGCGCGATTCAGGCGCTGGACCAAGTCAGCGTGGACGTCAATCAGGGCGAGATCGTCACCCTGATTGGCGCGAACGGCGCAGGCAAAACCACCTTGCTCATGACGGTATGCGGTTCGCCCCGAGCCAGCTCGGGCAGCATCAGCTTCATGGGCGAGGACATCACGCACGCTGACACGCACCGCATCATGCGCAAAGGCATCGCCATTTCCCCGGAAGGCCGCCGCGTCTTTCCGGACCTGACCGTGTCGGAAAACCTGAAGATGGGCGGTTTCTTTCTGAACCGCAGCGAGATCGAAGAAGGGGAAGAGCATGTCTACAAACTGTTTCCCCGTCTCAAAGAGCGCGCCTCCCAGCGTGCCGGGACCATGTCCGGTGGTGAACAGCAAATGCTGGCTATTGGTCGTGCCCTGATGAGCAAACCCTCTTTGCTCTTGCTGGATGAACCGACGCTGGGGCTGGCTCCGCTGATCATCGCGCAGATCTTTGACATCATCCGCACCATTCGCGATGAAGGCGTGACGGTGTTCCTGGTCGAGCAGAACGCCAACAAGGCCCTGCAAGTCGCAGACCGTGGCTATGTGCTGGAAACCGGGAAGGTGGTGATGCAGGATACCGGGGCCAATCTGTTGGCCAATCCGGATATTCGCAAGGCGTACTTGGGCGCGTAAACAGCCAGCCCTCATAGCCTCAGCGCCGTACCGCACCGCGCATTTGAAGTATCGCTTTAATTGACGGGCTGTAAAAAAAACCTGAATCTCAGCTTGAGCTGGATTCAGGTTTTTTATTCGGAGAGTCAGCAGGGACAAGGATGGCGGCACCAACGCTAAAAGCCGTCGACATTCCTGCCCACAGTGTCAGGGGAGTAAAGCACGGCCGTATCCCCTGAACGCCTGAATCGCTAGCTGCTATACAACTTAATCCTTCAACAAGCCTTCACCACGCAGCGCCGCCTTCACACCTTCGTTCTGCTCCATGCGAGCAAAGAAAGCGTTCAGGTTCTTCATGCCTGACAGGTCCAGCTTCATCAGACCCGCCCAGCGCAGCACCACGTACAGATAAGCATCAGCCACAGACAAGGAACCCGACAGGGTTTCTTTGCCTTCCAGGTGCTTGTCGATCACACCAAGCTGCTTGGTCAGCAGGACGGCTGTCTTGGCTTTGATTTCGGCCTGTGTCGATTCCTGATCTGCATAGCGATGCGTACCAAACATGACACCTACGTTGCGGTGGATTTCGGCATTCAGGAACGCCAACCAGCGGCGGGCCTCAAAGCGTTGTTCGATGGTGTTGCCCAGCAGATTGGCCTGAGGAAATTTTTCGTTCAGGTACTCCAGAATAGCGATGCTTTGCGTCAGGACCAAATCACCATCGACCAGAACCGGCACGGCCCCGTTAGGGTTCAGCTTCAAGAATGCCTCTTGCTGCAGCTCGTCGCGGCTGACGCGCTGAGCTTCAAACGGCGTGCCGATCCACTCCAGTGCGATGCGGGTCACCAAAGGACAAGCGCCTGTCATGTAATACAGTTTCATACGTTCTCTTTCCAAAAGTGCGGTAAACAAATGGCGCGAGCTCATCGCGCCACTCCAAAACTATCGAGCTTGAAGGTGGCGGGCCAGGAAGCGCTCCATGCGTTCGTAAAACTCGAACTTGTTCTCGTCATTGTGAAAGCCGTGGCCTTCGTTGTCCTTGACCATATACTCCACATCCACGCCGCGAGCCTTTAAGGCCTCTACCATTTGATCACTTTCTGCCTTGTTCACCCGTGGGTCGTGGGCACCCTGGGCAATAAATAACGGGGTGCGGATCCTGTCGGCATGCAAAACAGGCGAATTGGCTTCCAGCAGCTCCTTGTCTTTGACGGGATCACCCACCATCGCATGCATCTTCACCAGCATCGGTTTCCAGTAGGGCGGAATGGTGTTCATGAAGGTCAGAAGATTGGACACGCCTACATAGTCCACTGCCGCTGCGTACAAGTCAGGGGTTTTGACAATACCGGCCAAGGTCGCGTAACCACCGTAGCTGGCACCGTAAATAGCAATGCGTTTGGGGTCAGCAATCTTTTGATCGATCAGCCACTGAACGCCATCGCTAATGTCGTCCTGCATGCTCAACCCCCATTGTTTGAAGCCCGCTTCCCAGAACTTGCGACCATAACCGGTCGAACTACGGAAGTTGATCTGCAAAACAGCGTAGCCACGGTTGGCCAGGAACTGGACTTCGGGGTTAAAGCCCCAATAGTCCCGCGTCCAAGGCCCCCCGTGCGGATTGATGACCACCGGCAGGTCGCGGCTGGGCACACCCAAAGGCAGGCTCAAGTAGCCATGAATCTTCATGCCATCGCGGGCCGTAAATTCGATGGGCCGCATCACCGCCATATCACTTTCCGGCAAAGCACTATTGATGACGGCCAGCTTGTGCAGGCTGTTGCTGTCCACATCGTACAAATAGCGCGAGCCAGGGTTGCGGTCGCTGTAGCTGGCCACAATCATTTTCTTCTCGTCGCGTGTCATGGACTGCACGCTGATTTCATAGCCCGGCAATTGACGGGCGATCGCGGCGTGAATTTTCTCGCTTTGCTCATCAAAGAAATGCTGACCGGGCTTGTCGGTATAGTAATCCACCGACGTCAGCACCTGACGCAGGCGTGAATACCCGGCCCCCATCAGGTCGTAATCGGGCAGCTCATAAACATTCTCTTCCACGTCGGGTCTGGCAGGGTCAATCAAGACCAATGCCAAGGTGTCACGCCCACGATTGCTCAGGGCATAAAAGCGCTGGTTATCGGCGTGAAAAAAGAGGGGGCTGACTTCGGTGCGGAAATCTGTTTGCAAAATGCTGCGGAAGGGCTCGGATTCGCTGTCACGATAACGCAGTTCGGAATCCACACCGGAAATGGCCATGGCCAGGCGTACGCGGCCCTGATGGTCCGTGCTCCAGCCCAGCACATCTCCCGGATTCTCGGCCGCCAGCGTGCTTTCACCGGTCAGCACGTTGACCTTGTAGACATCAAAGACTTCCGGGTTGCGACCATTGTGCGAGACCAGAATATGGTCCGGATCATCGGGCAAATCATCTTGCACGCCCGCTCGCACCCCTTTCAAAGGCGTCAAGTCCGTGATCTTGCCCGTATTCACATTGACGGCCAGAACGTGATAGTTCTCGTCGCCATTGACATCCTTGGCGTAAATTACGGTCTCGTCGCCTTTCCAGAAGTACTCGGCAATATCGCGTTGATGCTCGGCGGTCACGCGACGAGGCTCGCCGACCGGTTCACTGCCTTCCAGCTCTTGCACAAAAATATTCTGACGAGCGGGATGTCCGTCGATCTTGACCGGCTCCATAAAGCCGATCATGCGCCCTTGATCAGAAATCCGGAAACCGCTGCGTTTGGGGTTCTGAAAAAAATCCCGAATGTCGTACAGGGGAGGAGTGACGCTGGCGACGTTCTCCGGTACCAGGGCATGCGCGCCCAAAGAAAGCAAGAGGGACAAGAGCATAAGCACGAACCTATAAAACAGGGTTATGGAAGGAGACCAGGGACAAGCCTGCATCAATCCCATTACTATATCGGATGGTGATCCCAAGCAAAGGCAAGAACCCGCTGATAATAGGGCCGCAACGTACCGCTACCGCTCAGGACAAGGACAGGCATGACTTCTTTGACTCGTATCGTTTTTCTGGATAGGGAAACACTGTCTGACAGCGTCAAGCTGCCGCAGGTTCCCTTTAAGCATGAACTGCAAGTGTACGGACGTACGGCTCCCGATCAAGTGGCCGAACGTATTGCTGATGCCGACATTGTCATCAGCAATAAAGTGGCGCTGCGACGCGAGCATATGCAGGCCGCGCCCCACTTGAAAATGATCGCACTGGCCGCCACGGGTAGCGACAACATTGACCTTGATGCCGCCCACGAACGTCAGATTGTGGTCAGCAATATCCGCGACTATGCCGTACGCAGTGTCCCAGAACACGTTTTTGCACTGATCTTTGCCTTGCGTCGTAATATCTGCGCCTACCGCCAGTCCGTCAAGGAAGGACGCTGGCAAGAAGCCCAGCAGTTTTGTTATTTCGACTATCCCATCCGCGATCTGGCCGGCTCCACCCTGGGTGTGATTGGCTCAGGCTCTTTGGGTCAGGCCGTCGCCACCATGGGCCGAGCATTGGGGATGAAAGTCATCTTTGCGCAGCGCCGTGGTCAGACCATCGTTAGCAATGCCGATGACCGCTTGCCCTTTGAGCAAGTGCTAGAACAAGCCGACATTCTCTCGTTGCATTGCCCCTTGACCGCTGACACGCAGAACATGCTGGGTATGGCCGAATTCGAACGCATGGCCCCCCGCCGTCCCTTACTGATCAATACTGCCCGTGGCGGACTGATTGACAATCAGGCGCTGGAACACGCCTTGCGACAAGGCTGGCTGGGAGGCGCAGGGATTGATGTTTGCACGCCCGAGCCGCCACCCGCTGACCATACCCTGATGCGCTTGTTAGACTTACCCAATTACATTTTGACACCGCACATAGGCTGGGCCAGTCAGGAAGCTATGCAGGCTTTGGCAAACCAGCTGATCGACAACATTGCGGCTTTCCATCGTGGCCAAGCACGCCATACGCTGTAAATAATGACTGATTTACGCTCCTATCAAGCCAATTTTTCCCTGGCCGGTCGCTGCGCTCTGGTTACCGGCTCGTCCGCCGGCCTGGGCCTGGACATAGCCCGTGCCTACGCCGCTCACGGCGCCCATGTGATTCTGCATGGCCGTCACGCCAGCAAGCTCCTGCCGATTGCCGAGGAATTGAAAACCGCCGGTGCCCAGGTCGATACCTGGGAACAGGATCTGGCCGATCTGGACGCCTTGCCTGACTCTTACCAGGCCCTATGTCAGCGCGTCGGCACGCCCGATATTCTGGTGAACAATGTCGGCGTGCGATTGCGCAGCAGCTTGCAGGAGGCGGCCTGGGACGATATTGAGCATTTGCTGCAGGTAGACCTGCTGGCGACGCTGAAACTATCAAAGTACGCCGCCCAGGCCATGCTGCAAGCCCAAGCCCGACAAGGTCGTATTGTTACCTTGACCTCCATCGCTGGCCCCCTGGCTCGACCAGGCGACGCCATTTACCCCGTTGCCAAGCAGGGACTGGCAGGGATGGTGCGAGCGCTGGCGGTAGAATTTGGCGGGCAGGGCATTACCAGCAACGGCATCGCCCCCGGCACCTTTGCCACCGAGAGCAATGCGGCTCTGGCCCAGGACCCGGTCAAAGGCCCGCTGGTAGTTGGCCGCAACCCCCTGGGGCGGTGGGCCAGGCCGGATGAAATCCGCGCTGCCGCTGTGTTTCTGGCCTCACCGGCTGCCTCCTATGTCAATGGCCATATTGTGGTTGTAGACGGCGGATTTTCCATTACTTTCTGAGTTTCTCCGATCATGCCGCTACCTCGTCCCATCCGCATCGCGATCAATGGCTATGGCCGCATCGGCCGTTGCCTGCTGCGTGCCATTTACGAATCTCCACGACGCCAGGAATTTGAAGTCGTCGTCATCAACGAGCCAGCTACGATTGCCACCATGGCCTACCTGACCCGTTTTGACTCGACCCACGGCGTCTTTCCGGCGCCGGTAGAGCACAATGAGCACGAGCTGATTGTGGCCGGCACCGCCATACGAGTGCTGCACGAAACCGACCCCAAAGCGATTGATTGGGCCGCCCTGGAGCTGGATATGCTGATCGAATGCAGTGGCGCTTTTGGCAGCCGTGCGGGGCTGCAGCAGTTTCTGGATGCTGGATGCCCGCGTGTGCTGCTCTCCAATCCGGGCAACAGCGCTCATGACGTCGATTTCACCGCTGTGCTGGGCATTAACCATGAGCAGTTGCAGGGCGATGAGCGTATTGTCTCCAACGCTTCATGCACCACCAATGCCATCATTCCGGTCTTGGCCGAGCTGGATAAAACGTTCGGCATTCGTCACGCTTTTTTAAGTACGCTGCATTCGGTGATGAACGATCAGCCCATGATTGATGGCTACCACAGCAGCGATCTGGCCCGTACCCGCTCGGCTCTGCAGTCCATGATTCCGGTCTCTACGGGCCTGGCAACTGGGGTGGAGCGTCTCTTGCCACAGCTCAAGGGCAAGGTACAGGCCAAGTCCATTCGCGTGCCAATTCTGAACGTGTCTGCGATTGATCTGATGGTCAACCTGGAGCGCGACACCAGTCGGGACGAAATCAACCGCCTGTTTCAGCAGGCGGCGCAACGCTTACCGGGTATTTTGGACTACTCCGATCAGGCCCATGCTTCGATCGACTTCAATCACAACCCGCACTCTGGTGTGGTGGACGGTTCGCAAACCCGAACCAATGGGGACGGGCTGGTCAATATGCTGGTCTGGTTTGACAACGAATGGGGATTCTCCAACCGCATGGTCGATATTGCCTGTGTGTGGGCTGCGCGCTTTTTGCGCCAGCCGTGAACACCCCTTTTTCACACTAAGCTGTCATCCTAATTTTTTCAGGAGCCATGATGAGTACGACACGTATTGAACAGGATTCCATGGGGACCATTGAGGTTCCGGCCGAACACTATTGGGGCGCGCAGACACAGCGCTCCATCCAGAACTTTCCGATTGGCCGTGACCGCTTCCAGTGGGGTCGCAGCATGATCGAGTCGCTGGGCATCCTGAAGAAATCGACAGCGCTGGCCAATCAGGAGCTGGGCGAGCTTCCCGAGGATCTGGCCCGCCTGATCGTGCAGGCGGCCGATGAAGTCATCGCAGGCAAATGGGACTCTGAGTTCCCGCTGGTGGTGTTCCAGACCGGCTCGGGCACCCAAAGCAATATGAACGTCAACGAGGTCATCTCCAACCGCGCCATTGAGCTGGCCGGTGGCCAGAAGGGCAGCAAAAAACCCGTCCACCCCAATGACCACGTGAACCGCGGCCAATCCTCCAACGATACCTTCCCCACGGCCATGTACATCGCCGTGGGTCTGGAATGTCAGCGCCGTTTGCGCAAAGACGTGGGCCAGTTGCGCGACACGCTGGCGGCCAAGGCCAGGCAGTTCAATACTATTGTAAAAACCGGTCGCACCCACTTGCAGGATGCCACACCCATTACGCTCGGCCAGGAAATTGGGGCATGGGTTGCGCAGATCGATTTTGGCCTGCAAACGGTGGATAAGGCCCTGGACGGTATTTACCAGCTGGCTATTGGTGGCACCGCCGTGGGAACTGGCCTGAACGCTCATCCTCAGTTTGGCGAACGCACCGCAGCCCATATTGCCAGAATCACCGGTCTGCCATTCCAGGCTGCCGAAAACAAGTTTTTTGCTCTGTCGGCCCACGACGCGCTGGTGAACCTGTCGGCGTCCCTGCGCACCCTGGCCGGCGCCTTGATGAAAATGGCCAATGACGTGCGCTGGCTGGCCAGTGGCCCTCGTTGCGGAATTGGCGAGCTGCAAATCCCCGAGAACGAGCCCGGCTCCTCCATCATGCCCGGCAAGGTCAACCCCACTCAGTGCGAAGCACTGACCATGGTCGCCGTTCAGGTCTACGGTAACGACGCAGCTGTGGGTTTTGCGGGCAGTCAGGGCAACTTCCAATTGAACGTCTACAAGCCGGTGATGGTTCACAATGTGCTGGAAAGCATTGCTCTGATCAGCGATGCATGCCTGGCCTTTGACGAGCATTGCGCTCAGGGTCTGGAGCCGGTCATGGAGAAAATCCAGCACAATCTGGATCAGAATCTGATGCTCGTGACGGCCTTGAACCGCCATATCGGCTACGACAAAGCCGCTGCGATTGCAAAAACGGCCCACAAAGAAGGGCTGACACTGCGCGAATCCGCCCTGAAATCGGGCTACCTGACCCAGGAGCAGTACGACCAGTGGATTGTGCCGCTGGACATGACCCACCCAGGCTAAGCACCTGCCTGGCTTGGGCTTGAGCATATTCGTCCCCGTCAGGGGACGAATATGTAACAAAGCGGTTTTTGTCCCTATGAAAGACTAGGGGAGTGTTGATCCCACCTGTCTGCCTTTCACTGCCTTATGCGTATAACGAAGAATTTCAGCTTGTCTTTGGCAATAGTCGCCACCACACTGGGACTGCTAGCAGCCCTGGCCCCCCTAGCGGGCCGCGCACAATCTGACCCCGTTCCGGCAATCGAAGGGCCAGCGGTCTCGGTAGAGACAGTGGTCAGCGGACTGGAACACCCCTGGGGCATGGCTTTTTTGCCAAATGACGCAGGCATTCTGATTACGGAGCGTCCCGGTACACTGCGCGTCTGGACCAAGGAGAACGGCCTGTCCGCCCCTATCAGCGGCGTGCCTAAAGTCCACGCCCAAGGGCAGGGGGGGCTGCTGGATGTCGCCCTGGCACCAGATTTTTTTCGTAGCCGTCGTGTTTATCTGGCGTACGCCGAGCGTCGCGACAAACAGCACTCAGCCACCACCGTGGGTTTTGGGGTCCTGTCTTCCGACCTGACACGGCTGGACGCCTTTCGTCCCATATTCCGTCAAGAGCCCGCCCTGTCGACCGGGCAACACTACGGTGTGCGCATGGCTTTCGATCCGGGTGGTCGGGACTTGTATATCGCTTTGGGTGAGAACAATCAGCCTCCCACCGCCCAGCAACTGGATCATTTGCAGGGCAAGGTTGTTCGCATCCGCCCTGATGGCATGGTGCCAAGGGACAATCCTTTTCGTAGTCAGCGCGGCGCCAGAGGGGAAATCTGGAGTTATGGACACCGCAACCCCCAAGGCCTGGCCTGGAACCCCTGGACGAATGAATTGTGGGTGGCCGAACATGGTCCGCAAGGCGGGGATGAACTAAACGTCATTCAGGCCGGGGCAAATTATGGCTGGCCCTTGCGTACCGAAGGCCTGGGCTACGACGGAAAGCCTGTTCCAAACGCCAGCGCGACCCCACTTGAAGGCTTTACCGAACCGTTGCACTATTGGTCTGTTTCACCGGCCATCAGCGGCATGGCTTTTTATGACAGGCAAGAGGTCCCGGGCTGGCAATACAGTCTGTTTGTGGGGGCCCTGAAAGAGCAGGCGCTGATTCGCCTGCAGTTTGACGAGGAAGACGGCTACCTTGTCGGTGAAGAACGACTGCTTGAAGATCTGCAGCAGCGCATCCGGGATGTTCGGATCGGACCAGACGGTGCAGTCTACGTGCTGACCGATGACCAGAACGGCCAGCTCCTGCGGATTCAAGCCAAGCCGTGAACCAGGCACGACACGGTTCCGCTGATCCGTGCCCGGAGCTCAGTAAAGGGGCCGCCCTGTTGGCGACAGAGGCACGCCGCATATTGTCGATGGCCTACATCCGTTCAAAAAACGCCAGTCCAGGCGGCGCCCAATAGAAAGGCCGTCTCAAGGACGGCCTTCACAAAGCAAACGCTCAGTTCAACTTATTTGATCAAGGTCACCGGCACTTTCACCAGGCTCAACACCTTGGTCGTGACCGAACCCAATACCAGGCCGGGCAGGGCGCTCAAGCCACGGGTACCCATGACGATATGGTCAATATTGTTATTGTCCACATACTCTTTGATGGTCTGGGCGGCGTTGCCGGCAATAATACTTTCCTTAACATTCAAGGGCGAATTGGCGAGCACGGCACGAGCGGGCAGCAAGGCATTGCTTCCTTCATCCTGGTAGTAGGCTTGCAACACGTCTTCCGAAAAAAATCGTTTGACGTTGCCAGAAACGATAGGGGTAGGAACGGCCAGCACGTGCAAAGTGGCTTCCGGCTTGCCCGTTAGTATGTCAACCGCTGTTTTCAGAGCGCGCGTGGAAGCATCAGATCCATCGACAGGAACGAGAACATTAAGCATGAAGACCTCTTGTGGTGTGTGAACTGTTTAAATATGAAGCAATAACTTCTACTAGGACATTACAGAATAAGCGGACTGGCTCGCTTGATTCGCATCAAGCGCAACCGCTATTTGTAAAAGACGGTTCTATCATAACCGTATGATCACCCTATGAATGCCACCCTGTGCGTCTTATGCACGGAAAAAAAGCGTAGAGGCATCATGCCCCCTTCCTTTCCAACTTCGTTTTACTCAGGAGAACCTCTTATGGCCTTCAAGCAGTGGCTGGTCTGTACGGCTTTACTAAGTACCGCGTTCAACGCCTCGGCGGCTGATGCTGGTTTGGAGGCAGTCAAAGACATACTGACAAGAAACGCCTGTCTGTCCTGTCATACCGTCGAGCGAAAGGTGGTGGGACCGGCCTACCGGGATATTGCAGCCAAGCGTAAAGACGATCCGGCCAACGCTGAAATACTTGTCCAACATATACGGCAAGGCAGCAAAGGGGTGTACGGCCCCTTGCCCATGCCGGCCAACCCGGTCATCTCGGATAAGGACATCCAAGCCGTGGTCGACTGGATCATGGCGGGTGCCCCCCAATAGCAGGAATCAAGGCCACTGCGCCCAGATACGGCCGTCTGTGAAGGGCCGTATGTTTTAGGCTGCGTGGCCCGGCTGATCGCTATGTCAGAGTCAGGACTGATGCCCCTGTTGCTTCATCTTCTCGGCATAGTGAGCCGGCTGAAAACGCCAGGCCATGACCGCCACCAACAAAGCCATGGCGGCATGCAGTATCCAACCGGTCTGAAAGCCATTGCTCAACTCGCGCAGCTGCACGCTGATCATAGGAAACAGAGCGGCGATCGGGAAACCCCCACCTTGCATTAACGCGCTTAAGGTACCGGCACGGGCAGCGTCGGGAAAATGATCCAGAGCCACCAGCAGCAGCAGGGAAAAGCAGCCCCCTAAACCAATACCGATCACAATCGCCCAGGTATACGGTGCCAGATCAGGAACAAAGGCAAAAGCCAGAAAGCCGGCCACCTGGCAAGCCAGCGCCAGCCATACCCACCGGCGCCGATCCTTGTTCCTGGCGGCCAGCGTAGGCAGGCCAAAGGCGGCAAAGGCCTGTGCAACCGAGAGCACCGCCACCAAGCTACCGCTGCTCTCTGCCGTCCAGCCCCGATCTTGATAAAAGGTGGCCAGCCAGGTCACCAAGGAGGCATAGCCGCCATTAATCAGACCAAAGCACACGATCAGCGTCCAGGTGCGGGGTCGGGCCAGCAAGGACAAGGAGGGGGGAGACAGCTGCGCGCCAGGAGCCTGCCGGGGCACGACTTTCCAGGCAATCCACAAAGCGACACTGATGGGCAGGGCCCAAAAGGCCAGGGCAATACGCCAGCTATCGGTCAGGGAACTTACCCAAGGGGTAATCTGCGCGCCCAGCGCACCGCCACCCATCAGGGTCGCTGAATACACCCCCGTTACCTGCGCAATATGACGCGGGAACTGCTCCTTGATCAGACCGGGCATCCCCGCCTGCAGCAAAGACACACCCAAACCACAAAGCAGTGCCGTTGCGATCAGGCTGGCACCATTGGGCACAAACCAGCGCAAC
The DNA here is from genome assembly GCF_047716895.1 of Alcaligenes sp. SJTW-7. Lineage (NCBI taxonomy): Bacteria > Pseudomonadati > Pseudomonadota > Betaproteobacteria > Burkholderiales > Alcaligenaceae > Alcaligenes > Alcaligenes sp. SJTW-7. The sequence continues at coordinate 1,907,004 of NZ_CP136682.1, forward strand.
GCGCAGCCCAGGCACAGCAACCACAAAGAGGTGATCAGGACATGGCGCAGGGCCAGAACCCGCCGCAGCGAGGGCATGCAAAACGCGCCCAGGCCCATCACCATCATAGGCAATAAGGTCAGCCATGCCAGACTGCTCAAGGGCATGTCCAATCCTTGGGCTACCTGACGGGCCAGGGTGCCACTGGAAGTAAAAAACGGGCGCAGGTTCAGGCCCATCAAAATGACGAAAGCCAGCCACAAACCGGGGCTGGCCTGTGCGCCCGTCGACGTGGCGGACGGGGCGGTCTGAAAAGAAGACATAAAATGCGTGTTGTGATTGGAAGAAAAATAAGCGGCAACCATGCCGAACTTAGGGTCTGGCGCCGGCCTGCTCCAAGATTTCGGCCATTTCGGTCTGGCTGCGCTGACGCGCCAGACTCAGGGGACGCACGCCCTGACGATCGGGCAGATTCACATCGGCCCCGGCCTGGATCAACAGTCGCAATACCTCTTGATGCGCCGGCCCTCCGTCAGAGAGCACAATGGCTTCATGCAAAGCTGTCCAGCCCAAATAATTGACATGATTCGGGTCCACACCAGCCTTGAGCAAAAGACGAACGACCTCTACATACCCATGCTCAGCCGCCGGAATCAGCGCCGTCCCCCCATAACGATTCACACTGCGCAAATCCGCCCCGTTTTCCAGGGTCATACGCAAAATCTCCAGCCGGCCTTGTGCACCAGCAAGCAGATAGGGGCTGTCATGGATAGCGTCGGCCTGATTCACATCGGCCCCTGCACGAATCAGTTGTCGGGCAATATCGATATGATTTAACCATGTAGCGCGCAGCAAAGGGCTCTGCCCCTGATCGTCGGCAATGTTCACCGTCGTCCGCGCCCGCTTGTCCGATAGAATTTCGCGCACTTTGGCGCTGTCACCTTGCTCTACGGCTTCCAGCAAAACGGTTTGTGCCCCGACACTGCCACTGCCCAAGATCAGGCTCATCGCCAGCCCGGTCAGCAAGCTTTGCAATGTTCCTCTCATGCGTCCCCCTGTCATCACCGCAGTCCTCATGGACCAGAGGCCTATAAATAGCATAGTTAGACCATGGCCAACACCGATTCCAGGCTATAGCCCTTATTTTTTATGGATACGCCTGCCCGGCGGCCGCCACATCCAGCTCCGCGTGAGACATCAATCTGTCCAGCTCACTGCGCAAATAATTCAGAAACACCCGGGTTTTCTGAGGCATCAGACGCGACGGCAACAGGGCCAGAACAGGGAAGGGGGCAAACTCCCAATCGGGCAAGACACGCTCGAGCTGGGCACAATCGGGGTCAAGACGGCGCTCCAGCAAAGAAGAGGCGGTAATTCCCAAATCATGCACCGCCAGCTTGCGCATCATGATCGCGTTATTGACGGTAATCGAGCCGTCCACGATGGCGTCGTACCGTTCCTGATTGGGACCTCGCAAGGACCAGAGCCGATCTGGACCGGAAGGACGCGCACAGATGCAGGTGTGCCCGGTCAATTCCGAGGGATGCTTGGGGCGACCCTTGCGGTCCAGATAGTTGCGGGTGGCGTACAGACCCAGACGAATTTGCCCGAGCAATGTGGCCACGGCACTGGAGTCGGGCTGGGCACCCACCCGAATGACGCAATCGTAATTATCCGATTGCAAGTCAATGGGCCGGATGGTCAGATCAAACTCCAGTTCGATATCAGGATACTGCTGATTAAAGCCACGAATAATGGCCGGCATCAGCACAATGCTGAAACTGGCCGGCATGGAAACTCGCAAGCGTCCTTTAGGTGTTTGCGCCACGTCCAGCAATTGCTCATGAGCCAGACGGGCTTGCTCGACGATCGCCAGACAACGCTCGAAATACACTTGCCCAGCCTCGGTGACATCTACATTGCGGGTGCTGCGTTTGAGCAAGGCCACACCCACTTCTTTTTCCAATTCACGAATACGACGTGACACGGTGGAGACAGGCATGCCCAGGGCCTGGGCAGCGCGGCTAAAGTGGCGGGCACGGGCCACTTCCACGAAAATCGCGATGTCGTTTAATAAGGGACCAGCGATAATGGTACTCATTTGAATTGTTCCATGAATGGAAATACGTTTGCAATATTAAGGGTTTTTACTAGGTTTAGAAAGGCTCATACTCCATCTAACGATTCGCATTGAAGACAAGGCGAACGACCGAAAAACACACCATAGACTTGGAGTAAATAATGAAAAACATCACACGTGCCACCGTTGCCAGCCTGATTTTAGGCGCCACTGCGTTGAGCAGCACCGCCATGGCAGCCATCAATAACGACGCCACCGGGGAGAACCTGAATTACCCCACGATTCAGTCGAACGATGCCCCATTGAGCCGACAGCAAGTCGTGCAGGAATTGGCAGCAGCCCAGGAACAAGGCTTTATCAGCACAGGGTCCATGGTCGACTATCCCCGTATTAACACCCGCTCGCAGCTGAGCCGTGATCAGGTTAGCGCCGAAGCAAAAGACTGGAACAACAATAACGGCGGCTTCGTCGCTTATTGAGTGTGATCAGCACTGAGCAGTCCTGACTTCCCCCTTAAAACGCCTCCAAGGAGGCGTTTTTTTCGTAACGAGTTGACCTTACCATCGGGTCAAGCCCTAAAGTGACTTCATTCATGATTCATTGAAGGGTGATTTCGATGACAACAAGCGCTTCAACTAAGAACTCGCATCTGACATTGGATGTTGAAGGCATGACTTGCGCTTCCTGCGTGAGCCGAGTGGAAAAAATAATTGGCAAGGTCCCTGGCGTGCAGTCGGTTCAAGTGAACCTGGCCACCAACAAAGCCACCATCCAGTTTCAGGGCTCTGCCCCCACCGACGCTATTATGCAGGCAGTGGAAAAGGGTGGCTATCAAGTGACTCTCCAGGAGATGGTTCTGGACGTCCAGGACATGAGCTGCGCCTCCTGCGTAGGCCGGGTGGAAAAAGCTCTGTTGAAAGTGCCAGGCGTTCACAAAGCCTCGGTCAATCTGGCCACGGGCAAAGCCCATGTGCAGCTCGTCCAGGGCGTTAAGCCTGCCGAGCTGATTCAGGCGCTGGGCAAAGCCGGCTATCCCGCTCGTCTGGCTCAGGCTGCTGCCAGCAACGATCAGTTTGAGCGTGCCGAGCAAAGCTACGAGACCTTGCGCAAGCGCTTCTGGCTGGCCACGGTGCTGGCCTTGCCGGTCTTTATTTTAGAGATGGGCGGACATATGGTGCCCGCCTTTCATCATTGGGTTGCAGGCACGATCGGGACACAAAACAGCTGGCTGATCCAGTTTGTCCTCACCACGCTGGTTTTACTGTTTCCCGGTCGTGAGTTTTATACCAAAGGCATTCCTGTTTTGCTGCGAGGCAGCCCGGATATGAATTCGCTGGTGGCGGTTGGTACCTTGGCCGCGTACACATTCTCGCTGGTGGCCACCTTCGCACCACACTGGCTGCCTGCCGAATCGGTCTATGTGTACTTTGAAGCTGCCGCCGTCATTGTGGCCTTGATCCTGTTAGGCCGCATGATGGAAGCGCGCGCCAAGGGTCGCACTTCCGAAGCCATTCAACGCTTGTTAAGCCTGCAGCCGCCAACAGCCCGAGTCCGTCGCCAGGGCCAAGAACTGGAGTTGCCGCTGGCCGATCTGCTCACAGGCGATATTGTGCTGGTCAGACCCGGCGAGCGCATTCCCGTCGATGGTGACGTAGTCGCTGGCCAAAGCTATGTGGATGAATCCATGGTGACAGGAGAGCCCATAGCCGTATCCAAGTCTCAAGGCGACGCGCTCATCGGGGGAACCGTCAACCAAAAGGGCTCGCTGGAATTTAAGGCGACCGCCGTAGGCCAGGACACGGTACTCGCTAATATTGTGTCCATGGTTGAACAGGCTCAAGGCGCCAAACTGCCTATTCAAGCAGTGGTCGATAAAATTACCCTGTGGTTTGTCCCTGCTGTCATGGCGCTGGCAGTCTTGACGGCGATTGTCTGGCTGATTGTTGGTCCGTCGCCGGCCCTAAGCTTTGCGCTGGTCAACGCGGTTGCTGTGTTGATTATCGCGTGTCCTTGCGCGATGGGCCTGGCAACGCCCACCTCAATCATGGTGGGAACAGGACGTGCTGCGCAAGCCGGCGTGCTCTTTCGTAAAGGGGACTCGCTGCAAGCCTTGCGTGATGTGAAAGTGGTCGCCGTAGATAAAACCGGCACGCTGACCAAAGGCGCGCCTGAGCTGAGCAATTTTATTTGCGTCTCTGGAGAGGATGAGGCTCAGGCTCTGGCAGCCATTGCGGCCCTTGAGAATTACTCTGAACACCCAATTGCCCAGGCTATTGTCAGCGCCGCCCGAAGCAGACAACTGAGCCTTCCTGCAGCCGAACAATTTGAATCCCTGACCGGTCTAGGGGTGAGAGCTCAGATTGGTACTGATCAATGGCACGTCGGCGCCGACCGCTTGATGACGCAGCTGGGTGCTGACGTGTCCGACTTCAGCGAACAGGCTCAGATCCTGGCCCAAGAAGGTAAGACACCCATGTACGCGGCCCGCAACAAGCAGGTGATCGCGTTACTGGCTGTGGCAGATCCGATCAAGGAGACCACACCACGCGCGATTGAACAGTTACATGCCCGCGGCATCAAGGTGGTCATGATTACCGGCGACAACCGCCACACGGCCCATGCGATCGCCCGTCGTCTGAACATTGACGAGGTGGTCGCCGAAGTGATGCCAGACGGTAAAGTGCAGGCGGTTCAGACCTTGCGTCAAGCTCATCAGCACCTGGCCTATGTGGGCGATGGCATTAACGATGCTCCTGCCTTGGCCGCAGCCGACGTGGGAATTGCCATTGGCACCGGCACCGATATCGCCATTGAAGCGGCGGATGTGGTCTTGATGTCGGGCGATATGCAGGGCGTGGTCACCGCCATCTCCCTGTCTCACGCCACCATGCGTAATATTCGTCAGAACCTGTTCTGGGCATTTGCCTACAATGTCGCCCTGATTCCAGTCGCCGCCGGCGTTCTGTACCCCGTAAATGGCACCTTGCTCTCACCGATGTTCGCTGCGGGGGCCATGGCCCTGTCCAGTGTTTTTGTGGTCAGCAATGCCCTGCGTTTACGCCGGGTGAAGCTGCAGGAATAACCGTTCAGGCCTCAGCGCCCCTGAGGCTCATGAACTCGTTGTCAGTAGAGCAGCGGGTTTTACTGCCTGCAAACGCGAAAAAATGCCGCCCGAGATGGGCTGCAGGACGATGACTCAGTGGTGCTGTCGATGACACACAATGAGCGGACCGAGTATCAGGCCTTCAGCGTGTAGCGCAAAATTTCGACCACTTGCTCAGGAGTACTTGCCCAGGCTTGTGCACTGGCATCCACCTCTTTCAAGGGGTGAATGATATCTTCGGCATGCAAGGTGACATAGGGCTTGCCCAAGGCGGCACAGAATCCAGCATCAAAAGCGGCATTCCACTGTTTGTATTTATCCCCAAAGCGCACCACCACCAAATCCGCCTGTTCAATCAAGGCTCGGGTACGGATGGCATTAATCTTGGAGGATTTGTGGTCACGCCAGAACCCTTCGCTGGCAGGGCCCAAGTGATCGCCCGCCGCATCGCTGGCATCGTGGTCCGTGACAGGGCTGGTAAAGAGGATATCCAGTCCAGCGGCGTTGGCTCCTTGAGCAATCTGCTCGCGCCAGTCGGTGTGAATTTCGCCGGACAGATACACGGTGTAAGTCATTACGCACTCCATAAAGAAAAGCCGGACGCCTTTTGTTCAGGCGCCCGGCGCATTCAAACCCGCTTAACAGTAGCACATTGAACGCCGCTCGGCAGCAGGCAAACACGATAGTGCTTATCCAGCATCGACACAGAAGCAAGCGCAAGGACCGACATAAGCGCAGCCATCGCTCCCGCTCTGAGCCAAGCCTTCAGTCCCAGCCCAGACGATGTGATTGCTCTAGCGCGCGGTGGCGTTGATCGTCATCCGCATGTAGATAGATATTGGTGGTGGCGATGGATTCGTGGCCCAGGGTGTCACGGATGATCCGTAAATCCACCCCCTGATCCGCCAAATGAGAGCCCGCCGAGTGGCGCAACCAGTGTGCCGAAGCCTGCTCAAGCACACGGGCCTGGGACTCCTGATCGGGGTACAAACTCCGTAAACGATCGGCACTGCCTTGAAAAACCTGTTTGACCAACACATGCGCCATCGCACGGCTCAAGTGTTTATCACTCGCCCCCGATGACATCAGCAAAGGATATGGCTCCAAGGCCTGGGGAGGCCCCTGCAAATCATGCGCTTGTCGATAACGCATCAACTCTTCATACAGCTCTTGCGTCAAGGGCACGCGCCGCCACTTGTCTCCCTTGCCATGAATCTGCAGCCACCACTGCGTGGATGACGGGGCATCTGGCCGCTGTTGAACATCAGCCATACGGGCCTGGATCAATTCAGAGATACGCAAGGCGCCGCCATACAAAATGGAAAAAAGCCAGCGCACGCGGGCTTTATGGCGATGTTCGCTGGGGGTGTCCTCGGGCAAGGATTGAATATAGTCCTGTACCCAACGCCACTGCTGCCGACTCAAATAGCGTTGCTGTGGCGCAGACGCTTTCTTCTGACGTCGGCCTTGATGAGACAGAGCCAGGGGATTTCCCGCCAGATAACCAGCCTGGACCAGCCAACTGAACAAGGAGTTCAGAATCAACAAAGCCTGATTGCGACTGCTTTCAGACAAGGGGCCTGCGAAGGGGCGCCAGGCTGCATGATGACGGGCAGGGCGCGCGCGACCTTGCGCCACCCAGCGATGAGCGGGCTGCGGATCTGCCAGAAACAGGCGATAGGCCAGAATGTCTTCCAGACTCAGAGAGGACAAATCCTTGCGACGCTCAAGTACCGCCCATAACAAAAGACGTTCGGCCTCTTTACGGTAGTTCGCGTAGGTGCGTGGGCTATCGATATAGCGCGCCAGCCAGGCTCGTAGCGCTTCGATATCGGTTTGAGCTTCAATCTGGGCCCGTCCACTCATAGAGCGGTTAACACCTTGCCGCCCGTCAAACCGAGCCAGTAGTTGCGCAATATCGTCCGAACCCAATTCGGTGGACGACGAGGAGGGGATTATTTCCATGCAAACAGGGAAAGAAGGAGAAAAAAGGGAGGTGGGCGCGTCCCAAGGCCGTGTCGCAGCCGTCAAGGACCTAAAACACTTAATAATTTGACATTATAGAGATAATGTCAAATTTATAAATCCATTTAGTTGATAATTTTATATATTACGTTGTATTATTAACTAAATAATTAATGAGAGTATGAAAATGGAGCCCAAGCAGCCTAATGAGTCGCAAATTCTGGCTGACGTCGCTGAATTACGGGATCGTTTCAGCCATACGCAGACCTTGTACAAAGAAGTGGCGGCATTGCTTTTTTTTCGCTATGGCGTCACACCCACCGCCAACAAGCTGTATCAGCTGGTCCGCAAGGGCAGCATGAGCGCACCCGCTCAGGCGCTACAGACGTTCTGGGAGGAGTTGCGCGACAAAAGCCGGGTTCGCCTGGACGTGGCCGATATGCCGGAAGAGTTGCAAGCGCTGACGGGGGAGCTATTGGCTCGTATCTGGCAAGAGGCCTTGAGCCACTCAAAACAGCAGATGGAGCATTACCAAATCCAGGCTGACGAGCGGGTTGCCCAGGCCCAGGCACAGACTCGGCAAGCGCAAAGCGAACTGGAGGCAGGGCAGGGCGATCTAAAACGCGCCCAGGCACAGATAGCGCAGTATCACGACAATTTGCAAAGAGCAGGGCAGGAACAGGCGGCTTTGAAACAAGACTTGCTGCACGCAAACCAGCGTCAAAATGAGCTGGAAATCGAGAAACAAGGCCTGCAGCAAGAGCTTCGTCGTCAAAGCGAACAGTTCACCCTGGACCTGGAACGACTGCAAAAAGCCATTGAATTGACCGAGGAGCGAGCACAGGCTAACGAACGCCGAGCCTTGTTGGAGATCGACAAGGAACGCTCGATTCAGACACGATTGCGTCAGCACATCGAAGAGGCCGAGCAAACGAATAAAGCCTTGCGTCAGGCTCACGAGCAAGAACTGAACCAGCAACAAGACCTCCTGCAAAAGCTGCGTCAGGAATTGGGACAGGAGCAGGGCGAACGCCGTGCCCTGCAAGCTGCTCTGGATATCAGCCATAGTCTGGCCAAAGAAATACAAGGACAGGTGCAGATGCTGCGCACTCGTACCGCTTTGCTAGAGCGCGAAAATGACGAGTTACGCAAGAAATCCCAGTTGCTCAGCCAGGAACTGAAACAGGCACAGTCACAACCCGTCAGATCGCTGCGCTTGAAGCGGCGCCTGATCAAGAGTGATCCTGAAAAATAAATAGTCCTGGCTCGTCACGCAGTGAACGCTAGAAAACAGATCGGATGGCGCTGTAACACCTGAACAAGCCGAGGCAGGGCCTTGCCATCATGGCAGTCCTTTGAACGCTGTAGAATCTGGATTAATTCGCCGGGTGGCCAGTCTTCGATCGCAGCAGCACGCGGTGTAACGGACTGTTTTAAGAGCAACGAGAGTCGCAAGGCCCATGCTAAGCTTTATCGCATGTTGCACACGCCCATTTCTCCTCGCAAAACCGTCGGCTGGCTCTTATTGACCGGCCTGCTGGTGCTGCTGTTGGGTATGGGTTTGAGTATTGGCCGAGACGCACAGGCAGCAAGGATTCACGATGCAGGGCATCCTGTTGCTCACGCGCAATCCTCCGTTTTGGGCCAATCACCTCATCGTGCCCCCCATCATTGCAACACCCCACTCAAAATAAGCTGCTGTGCCTGTCTGGCTAGTCAGGTGAGCTTGCCGGCCGCGACTGTAGCACAGGCAGCTTTTCCGCCAGCACCTTTGCATCAACACTATCTCTCGCGGCTGTTTGGCCCCGCACAACCGCCTCCACGCGCGTCCTGATCTCCTCCATTCCATTGCCGATCCGCACCTCCATGCTCTTTGCTAGGGAAAGGCGGACGGCCCATGAACAGTGATGATCTACTGGGGCAAACCCATGAAAAGACGCGATTTTTTTAAACTGAGCGTGACCGCAAGCCTGTTGGGCAGCTTGCCGTTACGGAGCTGGGCACAAAGCAGGATGGGGCATCACAACCCCATGTCACACGGGATGGCCGAACAGGGCGTGACCACCCGTACGGGCTTGATGCCTGTAGAGAAAATGCCAGCCGGCCAGGCCCTACAGGCCTTGCCTGTGCTTCAAAACCGCAGCGATAAACCTGGTCTGTTTCAGGCCAACATTACCGCCGCCGCTCATCGACGAGTATTGGCGGATGGCCAAAACACAGAACTTTGGCTGTATAACGGGCAAATGCCAGGGCCCTTGATTGAACTGTATGAGGGCGATCAAGTAGAAATTGAATTTGAAAACCGTTTGGATCAGGCGACCACCCTGCATTGGCATGGCTTGCCAGTTCCCTCTGATCAGGACGGCAATCCTCAAGACACCGTTTTACCCGGACAACGGCGTCACTACCGTTTTACCTTGCCAGAGGGAAGTGCCGGAACCTATTGGTACCACCCACACCCACATGGCAAAAGCGGAGAGCAGGTCGCACACGGACTGGGCGGAACCATTATCGTACGCTCGCACGCTGACCCACTCAGAGAGTTCGCGGAGCAACATTGGGCTATCAGCGACATACGACTGGACAACACGGGCCATATTCCGCCCAATACGGGCCTGGACTGGATGAACGGTAGGGAGGGGCAGTTTGTCTTACTGAATGGCCAGCGCCAGCCACTGATACAAACCCGCTCCCGAGAGCGCATCCGCGTATGGAATACCTGCTCAGCCCGTTATCTGAACTTGCATATTCCCGGCGCTCGCCTGATTCAGGTGGGCACGGACGGCGGCCTGCTGGAGCAGCCCCTGGAGGCGGTCGACTCCATTCTCCTGGCACCAGCCGAACGGGTCGAGTTTTTCATTCAGACTGATCGAAATCTGGAGAGCACCCTGCAAGCCCTGTACTACGACAGACAAAAAATGATGGTCCAGGAGCAGCCCACAACATTGACCCTCGCACACCTGACAATACGCCAGGAGGAACTCGTCCTTCCACAGCAGTTACGGGCCATTCCCCTTGTGCCCGGTGCCTCCAACACCACGAAAGTGGTCTTTAGCGAATTGATGCCCATGGATCATGACATGCCCATGTCGTCAGAACACGGCTCAGGGGCGACATCGAACCAGCACCATCAGAACATGGGCGCAATGAATATCGCCAGCACCATGGATGGCGATGCCATGATGCCTGGAATGGCAGCTTTGCGTTCCATGTTCCGCATCAACGATCAGGTTTATGACATGAACCGCATAGACCTGCGCTGTCTGACCGGGCAATGGCAATACTGGGACGTGATCAACGACTCTCACATGGACCATCCCTTCCATCTGCATGGGACCCAGTTTCAGGTCCTCGCCCGACAAACCGGGATGCAGTCGGTTCCAGAGGCTTTCCGCGCCTGGAAAGATACTGTCAATCTGCGTCCCAGAGAAACCGTGCGTCTGGCATTCCGACAGGAGCTACCGGGCCTGCGAATGTTCCACTGCCACATCCTGGAGCATGAGGACCTGGGCATGATGGCTCAGTTAATGGTGGAATAGAGGCCACGCATCCTGCGGTCTCGGTCAACAAAGTCCGCCTTGCCGGTGTGTGTGCCGGCAGGGCGGACAAAGCCGTCCCCCCTTTTAAAAAGCAGGCACGGCCTGCATTACAATAGCGCTTTTGACTTTCTCATTTTCTGCGGAGCATGCACCATGAGCCTGTTGGGCACCCCCTTATCGTCGTCGTCGGACAAAATCATGCTCCTGGGCTCGGGAGAGCTGGGCAAAGAGGTGCTGATTGCGCTGCAACGTCTTGGGGTGGAAACCATCGCGGTCGACCGCTACGAGAATGCGCCGGGGCAACAGGTCGCCCATCACGCGCGCACGATCACCATGAGTGACCCCGACCAACTGCGCGCCCTGATCGAAAAAGAAAAGCCCACCTTAGTGGTACCGGAAATCGAGGCAATTGCCACGGGCGTGCTGGAAGAATTGGAAGCGCAAGGTCTGGTCCGTGTCATTCCTACCGCTCGTGCCGCCAGACTCACCATGGATCGCGAAGGTATTCGTCGTCTTGCCGCGGAAACTCTGGGTGTGCCCACCAGCCCCTATCAGTTCTGTGAATCACTGCAAGAACTCCAAGCGGCCATTGACAGCAAAATCGGCTACCCCTGCGTAGTCAAACCGTTGATGAGTAGTTCAGGCAAAGGCCAAAGCAAAATCAGCGGCCCCGAGGACGTTGCCCAAGCCTGGGACTACGCGATGGCCGGTGGCCGCGTCAGCCAGTGCCGCGTCATCGTGGAGGGCTTCATCGATTTTGATTACGAAATTACCTTGCTGACCGTGCGCGCTGTTGGCGCTGATGGTCAGATTGAAACCCAGTTCTGCGATCCCATCGGTCACCAACAAGTGGATGGCGATTACGTGGAAAGCTGGCAGCCGCAGCCCATGAGTCCCCAAGCGTTGCAAAGCGCGCGCGAGATTGCCCAGGCGGTCACTCAGAACCTGGGCGGTCAAGGTCTGTTTGGTGTCGAGCTTTTCGTCAAAGGCGATCAGGTCTGGTTCAGCGAAGTCAGCCCGCGTCCCCACGACACCGGCATGGTGACCATGGCAACTCAATGGCAGTCGGAGTTTGAGCTGCACGCACGTGCCATTCTGGGCCTGCCTGTCAACACCGCCTTGCGTATGCCCGGTGCCAGCGCAGTGATTTACGGAGGGGTAGACGCCAAAGAGGTCGATTTCCTGAACGTAGCTCAGGCGTTACGCATTCCGCAAACCGATATCCGCTTGTTCGGCAAACCCGAAAGCTTCGAGAAACGACGCATGGGTGTCGCTCTGGCGGCACATGACGACCTGGAAACTGCTCGTGAAAATGCGCGTCAGGCGGCGGCCACGGTGACCGTTCAAGCCCGCTAAGTCCAAAGACCGGTCGTCGCCATGCCCATTATCGTCGTCCTGCTGCTAATCGGCATTCTTGCGGGGCTGATGCAGGGCGGCGTGCAGCTTTTCAATCGGGTGAACGCCAGCGCGGGTGTAATGGCCGCTATCCTCAGTCTACTGGTGGCAGTGGCCATACTGCTGACACCATTCATCCTCTGGCGTCGTCATCACCTGGCTATTCACGGAAAAAAACAGCATGGCCAACGCATTGTGGAGCTGGCATTCGCTGATGGTTCCTTACGACTGGATGCCCTGCAAAAGCGGGGCCATATTCAGACCGGGCAGGGGAGCTGCGCCTTTATTTTTGCGGATATTGACACCATTGAAGTGCAGGGCAGGGGCTTGACGCTGCTACTGCGCAACCCCGTACAGCCTTGGCATATCCGTCCCACCAATGCCGCCGATCTCCGACGTTGGCACAAAATACTTCGTCTTGCCGCCAGCCAGGATCTCTAAGCGGCGTCCGCACTGCGGGACCAGGCCAAACAGCGCTAAATGAACGCGGTGCTGACGAGCCTGTGAGCGTAGCGTCAAGACACATCATCACGATCCGGTGTGCGTGTTCCCAGGGCCGCCCACCATTCCCACACAAATCCGCCCCAAATGCAGGATGACTGCATTTGGGGCGGATCATTAGCAGCCCGCTGTTTTATACCTGCTCACTGACCTGATCGGCCAAAGCCGGCTCATTCAGGCTGATCATATGTTCGTCCAAAGATTCCAGAGTCTCGACCACGGTGCGCAATACCTGGATGCGAGCGGCTTTTTTATCTTTACTGGGCACAATATGCCAAGGCGCCATATGAGTGTCAGTCTGAGCAAACATATCTTCAGCCGCCCGTTGATAAGCCGCCCAGTTTTCCCGATTGCGCCAATCTTCTGGCGTGATCTTGTAATTCTTGAAGGGCGTTTGCTCACGGGCCTTGAAGCGCTTGAGTTGCTCATCTTTATCAATATCCAACCAAAACTTGATCACGGCCGTGCCATTGGCAAGCAATTGCGCCTCAAATTCGTTGATTTCTTCATATGAGCGTTGCCAGGCGGCCCGGGAAATCAGCTTTTCCACCCGTTCCACCAGAACTCGGCCATACCAAGAGCGATCAAAAATCGCGACCTCGCCCAGCCGCGGCAACTTACGCCAGAAGCGCCATAAATATGGCCGTGCCCGTTCCACCGCATTGGGAGCGGAAATAGGATGAATATCGTAAATGCGAACATCCAGCGCTTCGGTCAGACGACGAATCGTGCCGCCTTTGCCAGCGGCATCGCGCCCTTCAAACACCAGTACCAGAGAATGATTACGAAACGCCTTGCTGCGTACCGCGGTCGACAGACGCCCCTGCCAATGCAGGAGTTCCGTGTCGTAATCGAGCACAGGCTCTACAGGGGGAGGGGACAGCAAGGAAGCGGCCGGAACATTCAAGCGAAACGGGAAGGCATGCGGCTCTCTGACCTGACGCGGGACAATAGGCTTGTCCATCGCTTGCAATACCACTTTTGCCAAGGACACATCACGCAGATTCTTGTCCGCACTGGGGATGACCACCCAAGGCGCATAGTTACGATGAGTCAGATTGATGGTCTGCGTGGCGGCGTTACGCAAGGTCTTGAAGTGTTTGTGAACTTTCAGGTCAGCCTTGCTAACGCGCCATGCCGTATTGGGGTCAGCCATCAGCATGGCACAACGATCCAGCTGCGCCTGGGCAGACAGGTGGAACCACAACTTGAGCACCTGCACACCCTGATAGGCCAATTGCGCCTCAAACCGGTTAATCAAGTGGGTATATAACGCAATCCTGGCCGGATCGGGCGTTTTACGCGCCAGCTCTTTCATCAGGGGTGCATACCAGGAGCCAAACACCAGTCCGGTCTGACCCCGTGCCGGCAAGCGATTCCAATAACGCCACATAAGGGGACGCATGGCTTCTTCTTCACTGAGTTTGCCGAACGCCAAGGTATGCACATGACGCGGGTCCAACCAGGTGTTCAGGGTGTTGATGGCAGATCCTTTCCCCACACCGTCCATGCCGGCCACCACAATCAGCAAGGTTTGATCGGCTTTTTCCAGCCGTTCGTACTGTTTGAGCAACAAGGCTTCGCGCAGTGTTTCGATCTGCGCCTTGGCCAACTCATCACTTAAGCTGGGGTCGCGTTCAGCAAACTGTAGTACATGGCCCATCGTGTTTTTGCTCCGTTTTACTTAGCAATCCACTATAACCACGCTAGAGAAAACTTAACTACCTTGGGCGTAAAAATAATCGGCGAAAGATAAACGGAGGGGAGACCGAAACGGAACTGCGCCTCAACCAGAAACATTGATCGATTCGCGACTTTACATAATATACATTATGCGATGTTTCCCAGCCGTCCTCTAGGGAGGAAAACGAGCCTGTTCAGCAGTCTTTTGCATTATGTGAAGTTAGGCACCTCACAGTAATCTAAACCGAAACCCCGTCGAAACGTTGAATTGCACGACTGATCGGACGGTAGCACAGCACTTTATCCTGTGTCAAACATCCCCTTCATTCAACGATCCAACTTTAATACTGGATTGACGGGCGGCACGGGTAAAACAAACCGGTCCGGGTCCATCAACACCACCGCCGCCAGCGAGGCGATCGGCACATTTCCTTTGCCAATGATCTGGTAGCGCAAGATGTTGACCTTGCCACCACCTTCTACTTGCCGCATCCGATGCCACCCAGCTTTGATAACCTCTCGCTGAATCTGCATCCCCATGGCGTCGGCCTGTTCTTCAGGCCCTGTTTGAGCCGCGTAGAGCTTGAAAATCTTGGGTGAAATCAGTGCCATGCCTTCCTCTACGAAATGCACGGGTGCCCCGGATTCGTTGTACTTAATCTCACGGCTGGCCAAGCCTTGCTGCAGCCACTGTATAAACGCCGTCGCGGCTTCACTGGGTTCCTTCACAGGAGCTTCGTGCGGTAGTTCAGGCAGGCTCGGGGTCAACACGACAGGCGTGGTGTTGGCCTGGCTGAACATGCGTTGCGATTTTGCCTGTGTCTTTGGAGCAGACTCAGGCTCAAGAACCGGCGCTTTAGGCGTCGGTAAGGCTGGTAATGCTCCAGGTGTGTGCTCAACAGAGGCTGGCTCAACACTTTTAGCCTGTGCTGCAGCTAGGGCTGTTGCTTCATGTTTATGTAATTTTTTGCCTGGCACAGGCGTGGGTTTATGCGACGCTTGCGGTGGGCTGCGATGAATAATGTTGGATGCTGTATCAGCTTCATCCAGAAAGTCATCGTCAACATCAAAGCCATCTACGGCGAGTTCGGCTGGCAAAATCACCGTCTCGTCGTCGTATGCCTGAATCGAAGCAGTTTGGTGAGTATTGCTTGAGGTTGGCACAGGTTTGGGCTGGTTGCCGCTTTGCGTTGCGCCATTTTTCGGTGTTTGACGCTTGGCTGCGCCAGTTGACGCATTTTTGGGCTTTCTAAACTCCATTGCTGGTACGAGATTACGCTTGGGTGCTGCAGTTTGGGAACGAGCTGAAGCAGTTTTGGCCGTTGTGGCCACCTTTTGCAGCAATATTCCTTCATCAATGTGTTCTGGAGCAGCTTTGGCTTGAATGACTGTTGTGTCAGCGCTGTGCTCACAATCAACCGCAGCTGGATCAGCCTCTGTTTCAAACTCATCATCGCCACGCTTGGCCCGGACATGGATCTCTCCGGACATCGCCGGTGGGTATAAGTTTGGATCATCATAGAGCTTTGACAGTGGAAAGCGCAGCACACTTAGTCTGTGTCGATATTGATGGGCTTCTGTGCCCTCTTCTGTTGCCGGCGTTTGCCCGTTGATTTCAACGTGCCAAATAGCTTGGCCAGAATGAGGACTGACTTGCAAGATTCCATATTCCTGCCATGTGTCAAACAGCCTATCGTTCTTGGCCTCTCCAGGTACAGACTCGTCAGGCTCATGCTTTTTAATCCAGGCCCGCGTGGCATCGGCCAAACGCTTAGCCACAAACCACACAGAGCCGTCATACACCCATCCGGCAGCTCCAGTACGATTGAGCGGCAATTCCGTTCCAGACTGCAACATGCTTTTGAGCGCTTGCATGAGTAAATCCACCAGCGGTACTGCATTGGCTGTCGCAAAACGAGCCTTACTGCCCTTCATCAATGCGTTGCTGGTGGAGGCCTGGTCAGCGCGTTTGATAATGTCAGCCAATAATCCATCCTTGTGGCCAGACAAATAATGAGTCAGCGCATCAAAGGCGTGAGGCGTTTGGGACAAAAAAGTTAAGGCAGATTTTGGTGCAATCTGATGAAGCAGGGTCAGTGCCAGGCGATTATGGGCCTGGTAGTCCCGGCTGGCTTTTGGCTCAAACTCGACCCGATACTCCAGATCCAGACGCCCCTGCCCCACTTCGAACAAGGAGCCAGCCAGCGGTTTCCATCGCAACGGTTCATCCATCGCCCCGCCTCGCCATAAGATCCGTAGGTCTGTCATCGGTTTGGCAATGTCATGAAGCAGTGCCGCGTAGAAGACCACATAGGTCCACTGATCACGCTCGGCGTCAATCTGCTCAACGGGAGCATTCGTAGGTAAAAAATGCGCGTTTCGCCAGGTCATGGCTGCCAATACCATCTCAAGCGTATGGGCCAACAAACCACCAGCGTGGGCGTGATGGTGTGCTTCTGAGGCAGGCATAAGCTGGACGTATTCTGCATATCGTCGGATAGCTGGGATGAAATCTCGTCGAAACACAGGATCTGCTACGCGAGACTGCAGGAACATTTGATGAACCGCTTTTTGAGCTTTCAGCAGACGGATCAAGTCATCAGACTCAAGAACACGCAACCACCCTTCCTCCCGCCCTGCTACACGTTGGGCAACTGGAACTGGTGGGGGGCTTGGAGGTGGCGGAACCGGTGCGGGCTTAGTCGTACTGGAGGCGCGTCGCGGAATAAAAGTGGAGAACTTCGAGATCCAAGGCGGGGTTCGGCGGTGAGTCATGCTCTAACGTTCAAGCAAATGGGCTCGCAACGTCTCCAGAGTCGGACGAGGATGTCGCAATGTGAGCAAAATATGCAGTGACTCAGTGGGATGTTGCGGATCGCCCAGCTGCAGGAAATGGAACCAGCTCATCTGCAGTGGATTCCATTGAATTGAATCAGGATCAGGCAGCATATTTTTGCCCCAGTGGGCCCGATAATGGACAAATGGCTGCTGCAAAATATCTTCAACAATGCTCTCTTTGCGCCCTGCGAGATCTACGGCCTGGCTGCTTTCTTGCGCCAGGTTCTGACAATGATTCTTCAAAATCTCTCTCACACACAGATGAGGATCATCTTCATCCTCGGCATAAATTTCTAATCCGTCATAACGCGATAGCCAGGCTGAAAAATGGGGGACCCATTCAGCCAATCCGAGCTCAGTCAGGAGCTCGACAATGCGGTAAATCGCATGAGCACGGTCGTGCGCATCACGCCCAAAATGGGGGAACCCAGGATCGGGGTATGGATGCTCGTTTTCAGCGAGGTGGGCGAGGATAGTCATAGCGGCCACTCTACAAAGCGGTTTGCTATCACTCAACGCGATACCGGGTGCGACGTAACCTAGGGTTCTCGCTTGCGCGCAACGTTAAGTTCTGATAAGTCACAGCCCGCTATGCTGGCCGAGGCCATTTGCAGCGCTTCACCCAGCCCCTGGGTGAAGCGCTGCGTAACCCGTAAGCCCCCTTTTCCCCTACCTGTAAAGCCTTTCCCGACGGCCACCGGATTTTTAGGTGGACGGCGGCCCTTTGGATAAGGCCCTTGACCCGTAGCAACCTTTTCCCAGTAGCGGATTGACGCCCCGGCAGTCCGTCAACACATTCTTGTTCTAGTTGTATTGTGCAAGGCAAAACATTTTAACTTGAATACCCTTTCTTCACTTACTCAAAAACGCATATAGCAGGCCGCGCGGATAACGCACATAACTGTTTTCGTCAAGCTGAAACCCCGTGTTACGTGACCTTGGGTTAACGAGCGACACCTTGGGGTGCCTTTGCAACACTGAACGCCATTCTCAATCGGATGGAGTACTTCATGAGCTGGACAGCTAGACTCGCTGTTGCCGCGCCACTGGCTGTTTTGGCGTTGCAGGCCCAAGCCCAGGTCGGGGATACCTACGACAACGGCACACAGGTGCGAATAGGACAATACAGCACACAAGCCAGCACACCAGGGCATAGCGTTTCTGATCCCCTGTCTGTGTTTGTGGCACTGACTTACCCACGTCAAGACGTAGCCACCATTGATGGTGCGATTGAGTACACCCTCAAACGGACTGGCTGGCAGCTTGATCGCTCCAAGCTGTCGCTAGAAGCCGCGCAGTTTCTTCGCTTACCCCTTCCAGAGTCCCAGCGGTCGCTGGGCACGTATCGAGTGCGTGATGTCTTAAATGCACTCGTAGGTGAGACCTGGCGCTGGGACGAGGACCCCATCCGTCGCAGACTGTGGATCAGTCTAGCGGCACAGCCGACTCTGTCAGGCGTCGAACTGACACAGAATTGGCTCCACGCCCAAACCTACCCCGTCACAGTTGACCCTAAAAAGCCGTGGTTGCCCCGGACCGAGCGCATCAGCGGGGTGCAGCCATGAACCAACAAGATCAACAATGGCAACAGCAGCAAGACGATCTTCGCCGCCGGGAGCAAGCCGAGCAGCTAGAGCGTGAACGGCTCGAGCGCTTGGAACATGAACGAATGGAGCAAGACCAGCAGCTTGAGCGTGAACGCCAAGAAAAGCTGGATCAGCACGACTATGACTCCCGTCGTGAGTTGGAGGACGCTACCCCAAACAAGCCAGGTGTCTTGCGAACACTCATGCAAATTTTGTTCTCTCGCAAAGAACCAACGGCAAGCGTTGAAAAACAGAACGTGGAGCCCGTGTTTTCGTCTGTAGTGGATCCCCTGACCGAGACGCAAAACAATGAAGCAGTCACCGATTTCTTTGCTGAACAAGAAAATCAACCGCAAGCAGCCAGCGTTACGCCATCCCCATTGGCATCCGCAGCGCTTACCGATGCTCCAACGCTCAAGAAAAAGACAGGCTATCCGTGGAAGCTAATCCTGGCGTTGGTGCTTTTTGCTGTCCTTTTCTTGAGCTGGAAATACCTGTTTAACCAACCTGTGGTTGAGCAAACAGCCGCCTTGTCGGCAGCCGAACCTTCACTGGCTGAAATCGAAGACCAGGTCGCCCCTGTTGAGGATGAGAAAAAGGGTTCTGAGCCCTCCCCTGCTCCCACCACCAGTGAACTAGGCAATGTAGAGAAAGCTTCTGACATGCCCATGGGAACAGATCCGATAGACACGGCAGAGTCAACGGAATTCCAAGAACTTTCCATTGATCTCGGAGAGTCGTTCCCATCGAACCTTGAAACATCGCAAGCCTCGTACGCCGTTCAAGAAACACCAACATTTGAGGTGCAAATCTCGTCCCTGCAACGTGATGTCAACGAAATCAGGCAGTTACTCAATGAGCTCTTACAACAAAACGAACAGTTGATTGCTCTGTCCACACCTGCACCTACACCTGAACCAGAACCAGAGGCGGTGCCAGTTGTTGAACCTGCCCCCGTGAAAAAGCCGGTCACTCGTCGAGCCAAGGCCGCACCGAAGCCAAGCGTTCGTCTGGTCTCAGTCGATATGTGGGATGGCAAACCCTCCGTTGTCGTCGCCAGTACACGCGCAGGCGACAACCAAACCTTAGTGATGCGACCAGGTGACACCGTCAACGGCGTCACGCTGCAAAGCGCAAGCGCATCCGAGCGCAGCGCCTCTTTTCTCGTAAACGGAAAAACCACCAAATTAACTGTGGAGGGCCAGTGATGCCGCGCCTTATGAAAATCAAAGCAGCAGCCATCAGCCTGCCCCTGTTTTTCCCTGCGATGGCGCATTCGCAAACCCAGGCCACCGCTCAGCAGCGTACCGAAGAAGTCGCCAATGCTACGCAGTCACAAGGGCGTAATCCGATTGCGCTGGATGCCGTAGATCGCCTGCGCGCCAATATTTGGGGCTTAACCGACGAAGAAATGTTGCGCGCCAAAACCTTGCTGGAAGGCCCTCGCAAAGCATTCTCGGTGGAAAACCTCTCGCCTATCGAAGCGCTGGGCATTCACGCGACCTCGGAAGCAGAGCGCCGTAAGTATGCCGAAATGTTCGCCCGCGCCTTTCATGCCGACGTGGAGCGCTCATTGGCATGGAATCGTGCTTTCACCGAAGCGATGGCACGCCTTTACCCAAATGAGCCAGTTGTCAATTTCAGTCAAATCCCACCCGTTCCCGCCACGGTAGGTGCGGCTGACACATTGAACGTGCCGCGCACGGCCATCATCGAGACCCCCGCTCCGGGCTACACACCTCTGACTCAAAGTGTGCCAGCACAGGGCTCTGCGAAGTGATGGGTACCCCCATGCACCGCCGACAGTTTCTTGGCGCCCTCACGGCACTGACGGCCAGTGGCGTCATGACGCGCTCGTGGGCAATCGCTGCACCTGCGCAATCGGAGCTGGCGCAGCCTGAAGGCCTGGACCCGCAATGGTGGCCATATTGGTCAGATACGGCTGTGCGCATTGAGCCCAAGATCACACCCCAGGAGCAGACGACTATCCCCCACGGCTATGTTCGTCAGATGCCTCGCACACGCACCCGTCCTGGTGCGCCGATCGTGACGGCATCCTTGTTGCCACCCCGCGCTTATGACTGGGCGGGACAGCGCTGGAACATAGATCCGTGGCTGCTTTACGGCGTGGCACTGCAAGAGTCGCAAATGAAATTTGGTCGGCAGACGCTGCCCTACCCTTGGACTCTGTGCGTCAGAGGTGCTGCTAAGCGCTATGGCTCCTATGAGGCCACCCTCAAGGCCTTGCGCAAGTATGTGGATGTCAGAGGTATCCGCAATGTGGATTGCGGTGCGATGCAGGTGAACTGGGGCTACCACAACGACAAGCTCCAAAGCTTTGAACGTGCTCTGGATCCCTACCCCAATCTCGATGTAGGTGCACAAATTCTGCGTGAACACTTTGACCGCAACAGTTCCTGGCGTTTGGCGGTCGCTCTCTATCACACGGGCTCCAGAAATACGCAAGAACGAATCAGCCGCGGCAATCGCTATAGCCGTGGCGTTTTCAACAAATTAGCCAACCTGGGCTTAGATGCGTCGGAACTGGCCACTTCAACCGGTTGGAGGCGATATGCACCGTAATCTCGCCCTCGCCTTCTTTGCAGCGACCACACTGATCTCCAGCTCGGTCAGCGCTCAGACTGCACCGGTCGTCCTGGACGATTCGGTTCCGGCTGTTTCCTATTATTCGGCCTTAATTTCAGGTGCAGACCAACCTGGTGTTGGTGCCGGCATCCAGTTTCCGCTGACGTCGAACTTGCTACAACCTGGCGTGCTTAAGCCATCGGCTGTTCCAGTATTTAACCCAAAATGGATGACCCAAACATTAGCTATTGTGGGTGACGACAAAGGCTCAGAAGAATGGCTCAAGCTCCATTTGGAACGCCTGCTTTCTCTGCAGGCCACTGTCATTGTGGTATCCGCAGCCAGTGAAAAACGCTTTAAAGACATCCAGCGACAAGCCAACGCATTGCCAATCGTCCCTGATCCCGGCCACTGGTTACAGAGCCGTCTTGCCGCAGCGCATGTGACTGTCTATCCCGTGCTGATTGGCTTGGACGGTCAAGCGCGACAGATCATCTTCTCAGAAGGTTTTGAACGAGGTGAAGCGCATGAAAAATAACGCCGTCTTGGAAGCGTTACTGCGTCCACCTGTCGAAATTTGGAGTGCGGCAACGGCCTGGTCCGTCACGGCCACGGCTGCCCTGGCGCCTTGGGCGCTGATGATGCCCCCTTCTTTGGGCTACGTTGCAGCAGCAGGATCGGGCTACTTTGGCGGGGTCCGCTTTAAGCAGGCGATGCGGATCAAGCGTTATCACCATCACCTGAAATACTACAAAGTCACGAAAATTGCTCCCGCCAAAATTCCCGTGGCACCGGGCGAGTTTTACCTGGGCGAAGGGTTCGAGTGGTCGCAAGCGCACACACAACGTAAACGTGAGGCCTTGCAACCGCAGGCCAAGCGTTTTGTGCGTCCATCGGGCAAAGAGCTGGCTCTACGCAGCCTAGGTTCAAAAGCCATCGAACAAGCGCAAGGCAAAGGCCCCGTCAAACCCATTGTGCGAGCCATTGCAGGAATTGCGAGCATTGATCATTGGCTCAACCCATTGCAGCCTCATCCAGACTTAGGTGGCTCACCCATCGTGCATGGCGTGGGCAGCATGGACGAAGCCCCCGTCAAGATTCCCCAATCTTCTCGCAATGGACACATGCTGGTCATGGGCACCACGCGCGTGGGCAAGACCAGGTTGCTGGAGTTATTTGCCACCCAGGACATTCATGCTGGGCACGTCACTATCGTGATCGATCCCAAGGGGGATGCCGATCTGATGCTGCGTATGTATGCCGAATGCGCTCGTGCAGGCCGCCTGGACCAGTTCTACATGTTCCATCTTGGCTACCCCGAGATCTCAGCCAGGTACAACGGCATCGGCAACTTCTCCCGTATCACCGAAGTCGCCACTCGTGCCACCAACGCCTTGCCCAGCAGCGGAAACTCCGCCGCTTTTAAAGAGTTCTCCTGGCGTTTTACCAATATTGTGGCTCAGGCCCAAGTTGCGCTGGGTCGTGTCCCGACCTATGAAGCCTTGCTCAAAGATGTGACCGGCATTGATGGTCTGTTCATGGACTATGCCCGCATGGTGTTTGGCCAACAAGCCCGCCAAGGCCGTCTGATCGACTGGGAAATAAGACTGGCCAGCCTTGAGCTCGCGCTGCAGGATCGCAAAACCGCGCCGCCGGTGCCAAGAGCCTTGGCCGATCGACAGCCCGAATTTGTAGCAATGTTTTTGCTCATCAAAGAGGCCAAGATCAACGATACGGTCCTCGCAGGACTGGCAGCCGCCTTTAGCTATGAGCGTAGTTTCTACGAAAAGATCATCGCGTCCTTGGGGCCATTCCTGGAGAAGTTGACCACCGGCGCAGTAGGCAAACTGATCTCACCTGACTATTACGACCAAACCGATAAGCGTCCCATCTTCGACTGGATGAGCGTCATCCGGCAGGGAGGCGTGGTCTACGTAGGCTTAGATGCCCTCTCTGATTCCGTGGTCAGCTCTGCGGTCGGTAATTCCATGCTGGCCGACTTGGTCAGCGTGGGCGGCAAACTCTACAAGACCGGACTGGACCCTCATGCCCCAGACGGAAAAATCGTGTTGCCGACCATTTGTGCGCACTTTGACGAGGTCAATGAGATTGCAGGCCCTGAATTTGTGCCCATGGTGAACAAGCTGGGGGGCTCGGGCTTTCGGATCACCGCGTACACACAGTCAGCATTTGATATTGAGGCAAAAGTCGGAGATAAGGCCAAAGCGGGCCAGATCCTGGACAACTTTAACCACCTGGTCATGCTGCGCGTGCGTAGTGTCACTACGGCCAAGCTGCTGACGGACCAGGTTCCCGAAGTCGAGGTGGTCCATCTCACGCCAATGTCAGGCGTCACAGACACCGCCGCTCAAGGCACCGGCGTCGATTTCATCAGTCGCAACGATGATATCTGGACCAAAACCAAGGTCCCTATGATTGAACCAGCCGATGTGCTGGAACTACCGCAAGGCCAAGCCTTTGCGCTACTTGAAGGCAATCGACGCTTCAAGATCCGAATCCCGTTGGCTGATGCAAGAAACGACGAATTTGTACCGCAGTCTTTGCAAAACGTCGCCGCGCAAATGAAGGCCCGCTACCGGACTTCCGAGCAATGGGCCAGTGAAACCGACTGGTTCACTGAAAACTGGCTCAATAGCCAGCCAATCGCCGATGGCACGGGCATGATCGCCACTGATCTGGCGGTGCAGGATCCTGACCCCGATGACGACACTCAAAGCAACAGCGCGATAAACACTGACACGATGGGCCTGATCACAAGGGGGCACGGATGAGTACCAACTCGACCAGCCGCCCTGTTAAGCCCACCACTCGCGGCCCCATTTTGATGACATTTGAGATGGTCATGGGTTTGCTTATGGTCTCTGTCTCAGCGTGTGTGCTGGGATTGTTCATAGAACTGGCCGGCATTCATACGATTTGGAAGGACCAAGGCACAGGCCATGCTCGCTCTATCGTGGAGCAGGACCTGAGCTATATCGAGGCTGCCCCGAAGAGCCTGATTATTCCCAATACAGTGGCCTTCTCAAACAAGATGCTCGGCTACATCTCATGGCCTTACGAGAAGTTCGGAATCTTGCAGTGGTATGCCAATAGCCATGACCCCGCCATGCAGCGTCAACAGGCCCTTCGTCGTGCACAAGAAATAAAGGCAAACGGCAACAGCCTCTCCTCCAGGCTGAAAACGATTGGCGCTGATGCCAGCCAATTTATCAGCACGGTACTCGTGCTTTCCATGTATGTCGCCATGGATGTAGCGCTTCGACTTTCGATTGCCCTTTATGCGCTGCCAGCTTTCGTTCTTGCGTGCCTAGTGGGTGCGGTCGATGGCCTGGTACGGCGTGACTTGCGCCGGTGGAGCGGCGGCCGAGAGTCCTCCTTCGTTTATCACCACGCTAAGCGATACACCGCCTGGGCACTGACTGGAGGTTTCGGTCTGTATTTGACCTGGCCTTTCGGCGGCTTCAACCCCGCTTACATGGTTCTGATTTTCACCGCGTTGGTCGCTGCAACGCTCAGCACCACAGTGGCTTCCCTCAAAAAGTATATGTAGCGCCTCTCGCTCACATCACGACATTGGAGAAACGACAGAAATGAAACCACAGCAATCTGGCCCCTCAGAACGTAAGACTCATCGCGCCTGGGTAGCCGCGCTCATGCTCGTCGCGTGCGCCACCGTTCAGGCTGGGGATGCCGATAGTGAGCGCGAAAGTCTGGCACGGATTGAAAACGAGCTGGCCGTCGTGCAGCAGATGGTGGCCGCGGCCTCTCGTGATGCCCCTCCATCTCAACGAGTCAATTTTCGATATGAGTGGTTAATCAATGACCTGGACGTGATGCGTCGGGGAATTCAACAACACCTTAATGCCCCTATGCAGCCGCGTCCGGTCGAGCCACTGCGAGGCGACTACCGCCAATGACGCAGCATCAGGAGATCTCCTTATGGGCATGAACAATGCGCAGATGGGTTCGAGCATGAGAGAGGCGTTTGCAGCGGGCTCGGGTGTTGACCCAAACGCCATGAAGATCGTGCTGACGGTCATAACGGTAGCAGCTGTGGCTCTGTTCTTTGCGTGGTTGGTAATGGCCGCTCTAGAGAACTACCGGGAGAACCAACTCAAGCAAGAAGAGGTGGTCTGGGCCTGCGTCAAATTAGTTGTGCTGTTGTCCTTAATCCTGTGGGTGTTGGTTTGACGCTCACAGGACTTCTTAACACATCAAACCATACGGAGTTTAGCTATGACCACACTGAACGCTCTGTTGGCGGCACCCCGAGCGGGGTGGCAAAAAGCCAAGCGTCACTTCGCGCAAGCCGCTTTGATCCCTGCTGTAGCGTTACTTTCGTCACCTGCCATGGCAGCTTTGCCCACGATGCCTACACCGGGATCTGGCATTGACGGGGCTCAAGTTGCTGACGGCGATTGGCTTGGAGCGATGGGTGCTTACTGGAAACAGGGCATCACGATTCTGGCCATGATCTTTGTTGGCTACTTTTTCCTGAAAGTCGTCATGGGTGCGATCACGAAGTGGAACCAATACACCCGCGGTCAAGCTGATATCAGTGACCTGAAAGAGTACGTAATTACTGGTGGCGTGTTGGCCATTGCACTCGTTGCCATGGCAACGTATGCCATCGCCACGCTCGGGTAAAGGGGAAAAGTCGATATGGCTCGCAAGCCCTCTGCCCCACACCTTGAACAGCTAGATGAGCAAGTTACCCAGGGCATCGCTACGCCGATAACCGATCGCGTGAATGTTCAACCAGCCATTCTGAACGGTATGACGGTCGATGAAGCACAAATCATCGGTCTGATCTCCGTGGTGGTGTGTCTGCTGGTGGGCTTGGTACTGCTGGCCATAACCGGCTTCTGGCAAACACTTTTGGCCATCATGCTATTTGGACCATTAGTCATTTTGTGGTTTGCCTCTAAATACCTGGCGGGACTTAAGCGCAACCGTCCTGACGGCTATTACAACCAGGCTATGCACCACTGGATGGCCTCTCGTGGGTGGGTGAAAGCCAAATTCATCCGCCACAACGGTTATTGGAGCTTGGGCCGGACCTTGCCCTTTAGCTTGTCCACTTCATTCAACCCTAAACCGTCCCGTCAGAACGTTGTTTCTACGGGCGAAACGGCCATCCCCTCTTCTTGCGCTGCTCAAGGTGTGACACCGATAGCGGATAAAGCGAGCAACAACGTATGAGTTCAAAATATTTAAACGCCCTGGCCACTGTTCAGGCGACAAATAAAAGACTGGGCGCACTTGTTTTAGTTGTCGCCGCTCTTGGGGCTGTGGGTATGTACTTTGCTGCCCGCACACCGCATCGAATCGACGTCAATTTGCACCCCAACATTCAAGGCGGGGATGTCGTCACCGTGACCGACGGCCAGTCGCCGGTCCCTGACGTCAATGTGTATG
Organism: Alcaligenes sp. SJTW-7; assembly: GCF_047716895.1. Classification (NCBI taxonomy): domain Bacteria; kingdom Pseudomonadati; phylum Pseudomonadota; class Betaproteobacteria; order Burkholderiales; family Alcaligenaceae; genus Alcaligenes; species Alcaligenes sp. SJTW-7. The sequence continues at coordinate 1,933,698 of NZ_CP136682.1, forward strand.
GCTTTGCCTACTACATCTGGCAGCAGGTCAACCGTTGGCAAGCCGACGGATACAAGGACTACGGCAAGCAAATCTACTACTACCAGGCCTACATCACCCCGTCTTGTCGCGCTCAGCTAGAGAACGACATGAACACACGGGATAGAGCCGGTGAGTTGCGCTCACGCACACGCATCATGACCGAGATTCCAGGGTTTGGGTTTTCACCCAGACGAGTCATTTCGCAAGGCACCAACACCTGGACAGTACTGCTCGACATGCAATTGCAAGAGACATTTCGCGGTCAACAAATCAAAGACATCTACATACGGTATCCGATGCGTGTCGTGCGATATGACGTTGACCCCGAGAAAAACCCCTGGAAGCTGGCCATTGACTGCTATGGCAACAACCGCCCTGCCCGCCTGAATCCTGACGAAGTCGCCGCAGTACAGAAGAACAACCAAAGTCCCGAGCTGCCAACTGAGTCAGAAATCGTGCCCGCCACATTGCCCGGCACGATCACCGACCCGGCAACCAACGTGACCGACCCCGCTCCGACACCTATCCAGGTGCGACCCGTCCAACCTCAAAGCGAGTGAGATTGTCATCCATGAAAGCCATTCTTAGCATTCGCAAAACAGCTCTGGCCTGCGCTCTTTTGGGGCTGGCCCAGTACGCACAGGCACAAGTGCGAGACTTGGGGCCAAACTTGGAGAGCGTACCAGCAGATCTTATTGCTCCAGCCCCTGACAGCGTCAACTCAAGTGTCAATGTGGGTTCTGCAACAAACGCAGCAGTGAATAACGCGCCCGATCTGGGAGAGATTCCCAATCTTGGCTCCTCACCCTCTAACGCTGAGTATCAAACCCCTGGCGTCAATGTGATGGGTGACCAAGCTATGGTGGTGAGCACTGTGGATGCGGCCATTCAACAGGCCAAGGATAATCAGGACGAAAGCGGCACGACCATCCGCAAACCGCCACAAAACAAACCGCATGGCGTCGAGCGAGCCGTGTTTAATCGAGCTCCGGTACGTGCGCCACTGCCTGTGGGCATCGAACGCATGATTACCTTGCCTGCGCCTGCCGCCCTGCATGTGCCATCGGATATGTCCAAGATTGCCAGAATCGAAGTCATTGATCGCACGATGTACATCACGGCCCTCCAGCAGTTCACACCCGTGCGAATCATTGCTGAGCTCATTGACTCTGGGCAGCAAATTCCCTTCGATCTGGTTGCCGACAGCACAACAGCCAGTGCCCGTAGCGAACTTCAGGTTTTTGTCGTTGCTTCCTCATCGCCTGGTTCAGAGGAGATCGGAGGTGATGGTCCCGCTTCCCAAGCGGCAGCGCAAGCGACCAGCATGGCCAATGAACACACATTGAGCCAGCAAATGGCGGAATCAGCACCGACAGATATGGTCCAGCTCACCCGCTACGCCGCACGCCAGCTTTATGCCCCAAAGCGGCTTGCCACCCCGTTCTCAGGTGTGCAGCAGGTCGAAGTCACTGCTGAGCCAATTGCCAACCTAATACGTGGCGTCCATGTTGTATCCACCCCCGTTGGTCAGTGGCGTTCTGGCCAGCTCTATGTGACAGCCGTTCTCATCAAGAACCGGTCACATAACCCCTTGGAGATTCCACTTGAGCAAGTGCGCGGCCAATGGATTGCAGCCACCGCGCAGCACGGTCGAATTGGCCCAGCCGGTTCCGAGACGGACACCATCGCCATTTATCTGGTGTGCCAGCGCCGATTTGAAGCCTGCCGGTAATAAAGGAACAACAGCATGAGCAGCACGTCCAGCAACAAACTGATCCCCATCCTCGGTGGTGTCGCCGTCTTAATAGTCAGCGTGGTGATATACAGGCAATTTACGGGTTCAGGAGAATCTACCAACTCGGTATTGACCTCCATTCCTACACCTGAAAGTGCCACACTGCCTACCGCGCAAGGAGCGGACAACGACAACGCCGCCGAAACCCTACGCACCGTCACCGCCAGCAATGAACAGTTGCGGCGTGATGTGGCACGCGTGATCGAGATGAACAATCAACTCATCGCCGAGAATAAGCGCGTGGGCGGTGCTAATGCCACGGTCTCGCGTCGCATCGAACAAGAGCAACGCGACACGCTCAATCTTGACGGACCCCGTACGGACTCGATCGACCCAACCGGCGACGAGACGGGCGCCAAAAACGCAGTCAACCTCACCTTGAAGCGTGGCTCCGAAGCAGTCGATACGTTTTCACGCGCCTTTCAACTGTCACCGGCCCGCTCTGAGACCGAAGCAGCCAATCGAGCTGCTCAGACGCGAACGACTCCCCTGGTCCCACAACAATCATTTTCCCTGGGAACAGAATCGCCCACTCCGACTGTTACCTCATCAGGGCCATACCGTGTTTTACCTCCCATGGGGTATAGCGCGGTAACGCAGTCCGAGCAGGGCCGCAATGGCAATGACGGACCAGCCATTACGCGCTATGTCCGCACCAGTGGCAATCAGGCCTATGCCAATAGCTCCATGGGCCCTGTGTCCAGGCCCACCGCCACACAAACACGGTCAGCACCACAAGCCGCCAAGCCTGAACCGATTCCGTACTTTACTGTTCCCGAGAACTCGACACTGGTCGGCGCAGTATCGATGACCAGTCTCATCGGACGTGTGCCCATTGATGGCCGTGTCACTGACCCGATGCAGTTTAAAGCGATTGTCGGCCGCGACAACCTGGCAGCCAATGGCTTTGAATTACCAGCAGACATTGAGGGGATGATCGTCACCGGTGTGGCAATCGGCGATATGGCGCTGTCGTGCTCAGAAGGAAAAGTGCGCTCGGTCACCTTTGTCTTTAATGACGGCACGGTTCGCACCATCTCTGAGCGCTCCAAAGGCGGGGGGAATGCCAACGTCAATGGCGGCGGTAGCACCCAGGACCTGGGCTACATCTCTGACGTACACGGCAATCCCTGCATTCCCGGCAAATTCGTCACCAATGCCCCGGCCTATCTGGCCGACCTGGCCATGCTCAAGGGACTGGATGTCGCCGCACAAGCTTACTCCGATGCCCAGCGCACCGTCTCCAACAATCTGGGCACGGGCAATACCACCTCTCAAATCACCGGCTCACGCAGTGGCTACGCCATGGGGCAAGCGGCCTCTGGCGCAACCAATGAGATCGTCGCATGGATGACCTCCCGTTTGAAGAATAGCTTCGACGCCGTTGTAACCCCGGCTGGCAAGCAAATAGTTATTCACCTGGATAAAGAACTGCAAATTGACAAGATGCCCAACGCCCGCAAGCTGGTGTACCGCCAGCAAGGGACGCAGCAGCTTTCTCGTGGAGCACATTATGGTCTGGAATAAAACTGCCCAACGCCTGGCGCTGACTCTAATCACCACCGCCATGTTCAGCGGTTGCACCGTCATGATGGATCGCGAATCCCCACTTAATGAGGTCACTAAGGATTCGCCAACCGTACTGGACGTCTACCGAGGCACTGACTATCGAAACGAAGCGACCCGTCAGTCACGCATCACCCCCCAGGAACGGATGCGTGAGCGCACTCAAGCCAGACCGATTAATCCAGGTGATGAGTTAACCCAGCGATATTGGTCCGCTGTTGATTCCATGAACCAGCGATTTGCTCGGCTGCCGAATCCTGACCTGGTAATGGTGGTGTTTCCGCATCTGGCCAAGGGCCAGTATCCGGTTCCAGGCTACGTGACCGTCTTCCCGATGTACGACCAGACACAGTATGCGCTACCTGGTGAAGTCACCCAAGATCTGCTGCAGTGGCGAGGTGACTACTTTGAGGCTAAATCCAGCGCCAAGAAAAAGGGAGGCGCAGATGATCGCTAATGTGGCCAGCTTGTTCGGATTCACGCGTCAACGTGCAGCGCAACCAGGCAGTAAGCGCGCTCCTCAAGTCACCGCAAAGGCATCGTCTCCTGGCCAGACCGTTGCAGATCGTCGACGCATGGCCCTGCGGCCACCGTCGTTTACCGACATGCTGCCCTATATCAGCTATGCCCCCGATGAGCGCATTTTTGTGTTGCGTGATGGCAATACCCTCGGGGCAATGTTTGAGCTCTCTCCCATTGCGACCGAGGCCATGCCTATCGAAATCCTGAATGAACACGCCCAGAAGATTCAGGAGGCCTTGCAAGCCATGCCATCGGTCAACGGCGCACCGTGGATTGCTCAGTTTTTTGTCAACGATGACCGTAACCTAGATCATCTTAATGACACTTTTACCGACTATATCCTGGAGCAACACAAGGACGATGGCCTGGGCCAGGAGATCCTGAACTCGCCGTTTACCCAGGCGGTATTGGGTGAGGTGTGCTCGCATCTGTCGAATGTCTCGCAACCCAATGGCCTGTTCACCGATACGCTCGTCACCGGTCAAGTCTGGCGCGGGCAGATCCGCCGTGTCCGTTGTTGCCTGTATCGTCGATTTGGCGGTGCAGCCGATGATCCACAAACGCCGGTGCAGCAAATCGAGTCGGTGGCCAACACCATCATGGCCACGTTTTCCGAAGCCGGTGTAGCCGTTCGCCGCTGCACCGGCAAAGACCTCTATGAGTGGCTACTGCCGTTTTTTAACCGCGATCTGCCCTGGGCGCCTGGCACGCAAATGATGCGTGAATTACCCTATCCCGGCGACACCCCGTTAACCGATGACGAGGATACGCCCATTTTTGGATGGGACTTGTCAGAGCTATTGAGCATCAATGAGCCCCGTTCGGACCTGGAACAGGGATTGTTTGAGTTTGATGGCGTACCCGTCAAGGCGTTGACCCTGCAAAATATGCGCAAGCAGCCTGAGATTGGTCATTTCACGGCGGAGCTGGCCAACGGTAAAGAGCGATTTGCACGGTTTGACCGTCTGCCTCCTGGCTCGATGCTCTCGGTCTCCATCACGATTGCGCCGCAACACATCGTCGAGTCACAAATTGAGCGGATCCGGGATGCCTCACGCGCTAAGACGGCGCAGGCCATCGAAACCTACCGGGAATGCACCAACGTTTTGAATGAAATAGTTCGGGGCAACCACCTGTTTCCAATGATGGTGACCCTGTACGCGACTGCCACCAGCACAGATGAACTCGATAGCAACATCAACACGATTAATGCGCTGTTGATCCCATCAGGCCTGAAGTTCATCAGCAATCAGCATGACCTGGTCCCGCTGGACACATTCATGCGTGCTCTGCCGTTTAACTATGACCCCGCCTTCGATAACCAGGTACTTCGTCGATCCCGTCTGACCTTCGCCTCCCATATTGCGCGTCTCTTACCGCTGTATGGCCGTGCCCGTGGCACACCCCACCCTGGCATGTGGTTCTGGAATCGCGGCGGGGAGCCCTTGTTTGTGGATCCGCTCAACAAACGCGATCGTAAAAAGAACGCGCATATGCTGGTGCTGGGACCGACCGGAGCCGGTAAATCGGCCACCTTGAACTACATCGCCATGATGACGATGGCCATTCATCGGCCACGGCTGGTGATTGTCGATGCCGGGAACTCCTTTGGTCTTTTGGTGGATTTTTTTAAAGACCGAGGGCTATCGACCTACAAAGTTGAACTGAACAGTAGTGCAAAAGTGTCCTTGCCACCGTTCGTTCATGCGTACCAACTACTAGATGATAGTGAAGTGATGGAGAGTTTTGTGGCGGCCGAGCAGCAGGCACGAAGCAACGCAGGTCTGCCCGATGACGAACTGCTCAATGCCCTGCTTGGCCAAGATGATGAGCCGTCGACTGCCAACGTGTCTTTTCATGAAACGTTCCAGGCCAGGGAAGAGGACGAAGAGCAGGACGACGAGCTGGATAAAAGAGACTTGCTGGGCGAGATGCTGATTGCCGCGATCCTGATGATCACAGGAGGTGAAGCGGACGAAGTCGCACAGATGAGTCGAGCCGACCGCTACCTGGTATCACGCGCCATCATTATGGCCGCGATCAGTTGCAAGGAACGGGGCGCCAAGCACCCGTTGACGCAAGATGTGGCCCTGCAGCTCATGCACATGAATAAGGACCAGACTATGTCACCGGCGCGGCGGGCCCGCGCCGAAGAAATGGGTCAGTCCATGATGACATTCACCCAGGCACTGCGAGGCAAATTATTCAATCGCGAGGGACAGGACTGGCCGGATGCAGATGTCACTCTAGTTGAGATGGGTACGCTCACTCAAGACGGCTATGAAGACGCCTTGGCAGTTGCGTACACAAGCCTCATCGACTCAGTGCAGTCCCGTTCCGAGCTGAACCAACACTCTGGTCGCCCGATGGTGTTCCTTACGGACGAGGGCCACTTGATCACAACCAATGAGCTGCTTGGCCCCAAGATAGCCAAGGGCACCAAAATGTGGCGCAAATTCAATACCTGGTTCTGGCTTGCCACACAAAACCTGAAAGACTTCCCCGACTCCATGGAGCGCGTGCTCTCGATGTGTGAGTACTGGATGCTACTGACCATGGACAAAGCAGAGATTGAAGAAGTGGTGCGGTTTCGGTCGCTCACCACCGAGCAGCGAGCCATGATGGAATCCGCCCAAAAGGAGCCGCCGAAATACACGGAAGGGGTTCTGATTTCAGCGACCGGTCAGATGCTCTTTCGCAACGTCCCCCCTGCCCTTCCCATTGCACTGGCCATGACCGAGGGTCATGAGAAAGCACACCGCCGTCGCCTGATGGAAAAGCATGGAATCAACGAAATGGGGGCTGCTCAAATGGTGGCACAAGAGCTGGCACGGAGTCGCTCATGACTAAGACACTCTCATTTTTCATCGCCGCCTCTCGTCTTACAGCTCGCATGGTATTGCTGTCTGCACTTTCTGCCGTTGTCACACCATTGTTTGCGCAACAGTTTGGTCAGGATCTGTATGCAGGCGTCATGACCGTAGAGGTGTTTGCCAATACCGCAATGCCAGTCACCCCAACTACGTCTCCTCACTATGCTCTTTCCATCTATCGCTTGGATGCGATGAGTAATCTGGAAGCCCAGATGAATGAAGGAATGCCACAAGACGAAGCAGAAGCGCGTCTATGGGTGGCTAAAAATGAAGCCCGCTTACGACAAATGATCCAACCCATGGTCGCCAGTGCGGTTAACGGCCTGGCACGAGCACAGCGTTATCAGATTGACCGCTTACCGGCCGTGGTTATCAACCAGCGCTATGTGGTCTTTGGCTATGTCGACGTTGACCAGGCGCTTATGGCCTGGCGTGACAGCCAAAATTAAGGGGCACTCATGTCAATCACTACTTTGCGCTTTAGGCACATGCTGGCGATTAGTTTGCTGGTGCTGACCACCGCGCTGCGGCCTGTTCCAGCAACAGCTGCCACAACCACGGCAGGCGTCATCACCAACACGGTCGCCGCACTACCCAGTTGCACGTCCTATCAGGTCAAAGGCATTTGCGTCTGGCTGGTTTGCATCCCGCTCATTGGCTGCTTCATCCGGACGTCGGTTCGGGTTGCACATTACGTGCCCGATGTCGTGATCAGCACCTACAACGATCCTCTGGCTCACCCTTGGGCTGAGGTGGGTAAGCCATTGGCGACAGCTATATCCTCAGTGGGATCAGCCGTAGTCGGCGCCCCGATCGACGCATCAGCAGGAACACAGCGCGAGGGCACAGAGGTGACTACCTATAAAAGTGCGGACGCCATTGGCAACCCCGCAGGCTTGATTGCCAGCATCGCCAGCGGCTACATCCCCAGCTTTGGCAGTTCATTCCAGTTTCCGGGCTATAGCGAATTGTTGGCCTTCACTCGCACAGAACTGCCTCGTATCGCGCAGTCTTGGCGGCAAGTCCCCCAACAGCTAGGCAACGAATTCATCGAAGCAGCCCGTGCCATGGCCAATGCACCAGCAGACATCATTTCCTCCGTCTCTGCATTTCCGGCAAAACTTGGCGAGTTGAGCTCATCGATTGGAAATTTGAGCAATGTTTTTGGTGGAAACGTCAGCACCCAAGCCATTGGTTTGTCCAGCGTTGATATGGTGGGTGCCGATCTTGGGCCAATCAGAGACATGGTGCAGATTGCTCAGCGCCTGGGTGCCTCCGGTGGGTTATCTGAGATGTTCTGCCCCGGCTCCGCATCCGCATTCAATTTGCACTTCCAGTCTGACATGGATGCCATGAGCTGGCGCGGATTCTGGCCACTGGAGATGCTCTACCCCCAATCATGGGTGCCTGGTACAGGAGAAGTAAGCATCTCGCCACTTTCCACCACCTGGGGCCCTATCTACCCACGCAATGGCGAGCTGGTGCAGTCACACCCAGTCAAGGCCTCTGCCGTCTTGGCTACACGTGTGGGCAGCATTATCTCGCAATCGGCGCAGCCTCACATTTACAAGCGTCTGCAACCAGGCAGTGGCTACAAGTACTTCCCTACCTCCAAGCCTACTACCTGGCAAATGATCTATCCGAGCGCTCAGCGCTCCTGCATAACCTTTGGGGCCGATGACTCACTGAGCCTGGCCAGCTTTGGCGATTACAAGACCGATGGTGCCGATGGCTATATGTGGAATATGTGGAACCACTATGACTGCTGCCGCATCCGTGGTGAGTTTTTATACAGCATCCCTTAAGCGAAGGACGAGAATATCTATGCAACAACCACAACGCCCGTTCACACTGCGCTTGAAACCAGCCGCCATGATGCTGGCGCTTGCGATGACCTCCATGAGCGTGATGCCCGACGCCTACGCGCAACCCGTACGCGGCTCTTCGCTGTATTACCGAATGGGAGGCGGCTCGCCTGGCGGCTCTGCCAATTATCGCGGCCAGGTCGCACACAACTTAGGCTTTGGAGGAAATGCTCGACTGAACTATTCATGTGGCAAGTTTGATATAGGCCTATCTTGGGCCAACATCATGAACAACCTCAACAACCTGGGCCAGACGGTGACTGGGGCGATTCAATCTGGTATCGCTGCCCTCCCCTTATACGTCTTGCAACGCGCACAGCCAGGCCTGTATCAGATTTTCCAAAACTATTCGCAAAAAGTGGATCTCCTGCTTGGGGCCAGCCTTAAATCCTGCGAAGAGATGGAGGCCATGGTCAAAGCGGGCCAGAACCCCTATGAAGATTGGATCAAGATGGCCAAAGGCGAAGGCTGGAAGATCAAGGCCTCTGCGCAAGGTGATATTTACCAGGCGAAAATCGACATTGAGAAAAATGAAGAGGCAAATAAAGCTGGAGTGCCATGGGTGTTTGGCCAGAATGCCGGGGGGGTAGGAGGCCGCCCCATTGAGCCGGTGCGAGATCTCTCTGTGGCAGGCTATAACGCTACCCTCAACAAACCAATCACCGCATCGGAAACCACGGACTACAGTAATTCTCCAGCCGAGAAGAACTCTCGTCTGGTTCGTGCGTTTAAATCGCCGGCAGAACTGGCCCAATGGACAACCGAAGTCCTAGGGGATCAGAAGGTCTATACCTGCGGGCAACATCACTGCCCCGCCCCAACCACGGTCGTGACCTCCAGCGGCCTGGGGCCCAAATATGAAGCCGAAGTCGATTTCGTCCAGCCTAAGCTCGAGGCAATGGCCAACCCATCGAACTCGGCCACGTATGCCGATCTCGCAGAAATCTCAGCTCCTGGCTTTGCCGTATCTCCCCAGTTGCTTGACTCATTACGGGCGATGCCGCCTGACACCCGCAGCATCGCTGTGAACCGCATTGCTCAGGAAATGGCGATGCACCGGGTGATCAATAAAGCGTTGGTGGCGCGTAGCGTGTTGATGACAGGCCTGACATTACCGGAGGTGACGGCCGCAGGAGATGCCATCCAAAACACTCAGGCCTCGGTCGATCGCTTAAGTGGCTACATTGACGACTTGATGTATGAGGCTCGGATCCGCAAGGATCTAACGTCCCAGACGGCATTGTCGATCATCAACACCCAGTCCGCCATTGACACACAATCACTGAACGTACCGGGTGGGAACCCTGTTGATCCTGCCCCAGCAGTGGGTGGACGGGTGCCTGGACTATGACACAAGTCGCTTTCACCAAAAAACGCAGCTGGCTGTGGCGAGCCTTGGTATGGCTCGCTATCGGTATGGCCGGATTTCTGCTGCTCATTGGGCTGCTCGGCGCACTAGCACAGTCATTTATCGGCCAGGAACATAAACTCCTGACCCTGCTTGAGGGAACGACGTCAGTGCGAGATATCGGTGCTATCGCTCAATGTATGGCAGCACTACTCATAATCGGGCGCTGGCCAGCCGTCGTTCGCTGGCTTCAAGCCAGACATATTGTTCAAGAATTCGAATATGACGCCGTGCTGGCCAGCCGCCGCAAGGTGGCCGCATTTATCGCACTGTACTTAATCTTGATCCCGATTGGCCTCGACCGTATCTGGCGCTTGGTAATAGCGCTCATTACGGCTTAGGTGGGGGTATAAGCCATGCAACTAGACAGTTACCTCGAACTCTTTACCACTTTCTACGGGTGGGCTTTTGCCAATATTTTTGGCGAGATAGTCACCGGTACGGGTTTGGTCGTCATCCCTTTTCTGGTGATAATTCTCAATGCCTGGCGCGAAGCTGGCCAGCGGGGAATGCAAGACATCGGTGTAATGGGTGTCATCAAAAGCGTACAGACACAGCTCATCGTCATGCTATTTGTGATGTCGGTCTGCTTTTTCACATCGCCCATCACAAGCCTAACGTATGCGCGCTTGTCGTACATACCTCCTCCTTCAATTGACAACCCTAACCCTGTAGAGGCTACGCCTGGAGCCAGCGGTAGCACCTACGATACAGCACTGCGCGACGCTCTTGATGGAAGTATGAGCCAGGCCAGCGGGCTGAGTAACGTGCCCCTATGGTGGTACTCCATCATGTCCATCAGCTCTGGGATAAACAATGCCTTTCGCAATGGCATGAATAACTCCGGCTCTGATATGCGGGTTCTGGAGGATATGGCCAAGAATGCCACAATCGAAGACCCCGCGTTGCTCGGTGATGTGCAACGGTTTTATAGCGAATGCTTTATCCCGGCACGCAGTCAGTATCTCCGCAGCGATCGCAGCAGAATCAGTGCATCAGGTGCCTCGATCTTGGCAGAATCCAATACCGACTATGGGCCAACTGATGTGGATTGGATGGGCAGCCAGTTTTTCAGAACTGAGCCTGGGTATTACGCCTCCATGCGCAGTCGTGCTCCAGTAACTGGTTTTGCGATCGATTACTCCCGCGATACGGAGTACTACGACCCATCGAGCGACGTGGATCCACAAGTCACCGGCGCGGTAAACCCAGAGTTTGGACGCCCAACCTGCAAGCAATGGTGGGAGGATCGGCTACGGGAAAAGCTGATCGATGGCAGCCCAGGTGTTCGAGCCTTCGCATCCAGAGCGGCGAACGTCCTCACATTTACGTCGTTCGATAAGCAAAAGGATGAAGTGGCTCGGCTAGCATCAACCGCAGCCAATCCAGTCTTTGTTGATTTCGACCAGATGATGGGAACCCCTTATGACGCTGCTACAGTCGCAGGTCGAACGATAACGGGCGCTGGGAGCACGCTCGGCGTAGGAGGCGCAGCTTTCATGGCCAGCATGGCGTGGATGCCATTAGTGACTTCGTTACCGATGATCCAGGCATTGGTCCTCATGGGTATCTACGCTTTTCTTCCCTTGGCCACCTTGGTCAGCGGCTTCAGTCTTCGCGTGTTGTTCTTAGGTGCCATGGCCATTCTTACTATCAAAATGTGGGCGTCGATGTGGTACATCGCCACCTGGATCGACGGCCACCTAATCAATGCCATGTACCCTGGCGCGCTGGGCAATATATTTGTCCAAGAAGCCATGATGATCGATAAAGGAGCTATTCCGGCTGGCTACAAGAGAATGGTTTTAAACACGATTTTACTTTCGCTGTATGTCGGTCTACCGGTCATTTGGTCGTCGATGATGGCTTGGGCTGGACTCAAAGTTGCGGGGGGTATAGAAAGAGTGATGAGTGATGGTGGTAACGTTGCTGCAAGCTCGGGACGAGTGCCGTTACTAGGGAAAATTTTTGGTGGAAAGAAGTAAAGCTTAATTTATATAAACCCAGACTTGAACTAACAAACTCTGTCAGACAAGAAATGACCCAAAGCGAAAATTTAGTTTCCATCATTCAATATCCGTTGAAGACTGATCTGAGTCATTCGCAATGTAGTACCTGAACGGCAGCAACGCCCTGCACTGGGCGTTCAACGCAACGGGTGTCGGTCTACTACTTCGTTCTTGGAATCGATTGCTCGAGAGTGGGTGGGCAATGCCGACCACCATTGATTGGGTTCGTACGCTTTGATAGATTAATGTCGTCTCTGAGGTGCAGGAGTCAAGCCTCGGCGGCATGGCAAAAGACTTGCTATCAAAAAATGTTGGCGGCAACTGAATCGTCATTTATCCGTTGAACTCGACGACCTTTTTCAAGCAAGCATATCGCTGAAAGTTAGGATAACTAACCGTCAGCCATTATAATTTTCCGGTCAACCACAAGGTCGCCATGATTTGTATAGATTGCGTTGAAATTGAACCATTAAGAAGGTTTGTCACTGGTAATGGTGCAAGTGGTACATGCGCCTACTGCAGGAAAGAAAAAATTTGCACCAAAAAACAGGCGGTTTTTGAATATATCCTCGCTTGCTTGGATAAAAACACTGCGTTGGACAAGGATCTATCGCAGTTCGAGTATTGGTCTTTTTATGATGGCGGCTCAGATGACATTGATGCGGCCTTCTTTGATGTCGTTGTCGCAGAGTGGTTAGGGATAGACAATGCTAGCGTCACCAATGACATCTACGAGTACGCGCCGGAAAGTTATAAAAGAGACGAAAAAGGAATCGACGTCAACTACTTCCGAGATGATGGAAATCTAGAGCGAAATTTCATTGAAGATGAGTGGAGCAAATTTATCAGTGGGATAAGTCATTCACACAGGTTTTTCAACCCGAAAGCAAAAGAATTCCTCGATACTGTTTTTAGTCGCATAGTGAGGAGCGATGGAAAACTGAAGCCGGAGTGTATTACGGTAGTGAATCATGGTGATGTCCTTTACCGTGCGCGCACTGTGGCTGACTACGATGCGGCCAGGAAGCTGGAAGACGATCCAGCAAATCAGTTTGGTCCGCCACCTCGGGGGGGGACTGGAAGCCAGCGCATGACACCATCTGGCATCTCTGCGATGTACTGTGGGTTTGAGCGCGAGACATGCCTCAGTGAGATCCGGGCAATAACTGGAGACTTTGTTGTTTCCGCTGGACTGACCCCAGCAGCTCCTATGAGTCTTCTCAACTTAAGCAGTCTCGATCAGGAGGTGGACGCCAAGCTAACCATCATGGATGAAGATTACATCCACTCGGTGCACCTCACGGCTTTCCTGAAGTCCTTAGTTAACAAGATGTCCAAACCCAAGGGACGAAATGATGAACTGAGCTATCTGTCCACTCAGGTTGTCTTCGAGTATCTTCGGCTGAAGTTCCAAGGCCAGGTTGACGGGTTGATTTATCCCTCGGTACAGACTGGAGGGAAGGGAAGAAATGCCGTCATCTTTCCTGAATGCAGCATCGTAAGCAAGGAAGCCTACTTGCCTTATGAGGACCTCTTTGGTGCAAAAAAGCAGCCACCTCCAATGCCGTCAATCAATGTGGAGAACTCCTTGGAAGAACCGCCCCGATTGATGTTCGTTAAGGGCTCACTCACATTTCACAAAATAACGGCGATTGTAACGAATTCAAAAGACTACCACAGGATAAACGATCTATTTATGGCTGACCTAGATAGGAGAAGATTAAATATTCCATAGTCATTCAATATTATCCAGCAAATCACTGATTCCCGGGGCGATTCAAGAGTGCGTCAAATTTGTATTGACGCAAGTAGCTTATAACTCTCATGTAAGACCTAACAATAAATTATAAATAAGCAGCAAGCCGCTGGAGAATATTGGTCAGCTAAACAGATTGAATTTAGTCGACTTCATTGGCGAAAGCCTTTCTTCTTTGTTTTAGCCAAACCTTAAAATTCATGGATGCACGGACAGTCCGCTCCTGGCCGATTACAACCAAAGTATGGTGAGCAAAACCGCCCCTAAGCCGACACCTTGATGCATTTTTTGAGCGTCCGCCTCACAGCTGAAGCTGATGATCCTTGCTCCTTTTCCATGGAGGAGCTTTTGCCATACTTACGCTTGATCTTTCCCTATTATTCCTCCGCTCCTTACTTCGGAGCTCTCTTGAGACCATTGCGTGACTTCAAAATCTTTGGATTAGTATTGCAGCCACCCGTCTGGAGTTGCCGTCAAATGCTTCGGGGCCATCCGCTGCTTGTGGAGTCGGCACTTTAATTGGCTCGGCGCGAGCTTACATTAAGATGGTTCGTTTTTGACCTGACGCAAGGCGATTTGCAACACACGGACTCCTTCCTGAGCTGGCATTACCTCGCGAACACAGAGTTCTTCTCGATCAAGGTTGGAATTACCTTCATCGTCGGTAATGAAAATTACTTCCGAAAAACTGTCTAAGAAATTAGAAATGACCTCGGTGAACCGTGTTTCACTGTTGCCCTGAGAGTCGGCAACCGCATGAACTCCACAGTCTTTTGCCTGCCAAATTACATTGGCATCTATGGTTGCAACACCAACATGGGAGGCCCCAAATACCTCCACTTGCCGCGTAAGAATTTCGCGCCGTGCTTCAAAAGCCAGCTTCATTGAAAAGGATCGATCAAGGATCACCGCCATGGGCGTATCACTTGCACACCTCACGCCCTTGTGAGCAGTTCGAAACACAGGGCCTACCGCTCGTTTGACTAGATCAGACAGTACTGCAATCGCAGAAGGCTGCCCTGGCCTAAGATTACCAATCAGTTGGCAGCGACTCTTGACATCGGAACGGACCGCGCTCATCGCGTTACCAGGCTTCCCATAGTTGAGTAAAACGATGGTTGCCATCGGATGAGCATCTGCGTAATCTTCGATGACATGAACCCAGTTGGTCTTAGCCGGACGCAGATAATGCTTCACTTCTACAACTAGGTCGCATAAGTCACCTGCGGGCGTGGAGTGCCAGATGCTGAAGTCGGGTTGAACGTTTTGCGACCTCCCTTTTCCCTTTGGGTTGCTCAAAGGTGATCGTCGCTCTGAGAACAAGGTTCGCACTGGATTCGCCGTCAGGACACGCGCAACCTCGGTGCATCTAAATGGAAGAGTGATGACTCCCTTTTCATGTAACAACTCTTGCTCATGCTCACCGCAAGCATCAATGATCCTGGTGGCGATCCATGCAGAAAAGAACTCATGCCTGCGTTCCCAAAGAGGAAGATCGAGAAAGGTAGTGAAAGACTCGACGCTGACCTCGGTAACAAAGCTCCTGCGTTCCATTGAGTCAAAAAATGCTTCCATTTCGTTGCAGATCAGCGTCTGCTCAGCGTGTGAATCCACGATAGCGCTCGCGCAGGCTATTAATTGCAGCAGCCAATAATCTGTCTCGTTCGTGCATAGGCTATCAACAGCCAAGCCATCTTCCTTTGTCCTTGCGTAGTTCAGCTTTTGCGCGTTTTCGCGAGCCTTAAGTTGACCTGAAATTCCTATTTGATTTAACTGCAAGGTCGCACAGCGAATGATATTCCAGACATCTATCAACCAAGAATCACAAGATGCTCCTAGTGGAGAAATCTGAGAAATATCGAATGCATACTTATAGAAATACGCGAAGTTCTGCGCCGACTTCGGCAGGGACTGATAGTTTTCATCGAAGACCAGCCTGCGCGCACGCTGAGCACTCGGAGCCTTTCCCAAGTGCTCAATGAGTTTCCAGCAATTATCGAAGGAGATAGCCGGGAGCTCCACCATAGCTGTGCATTTTTCCAGTTTTCTCAACGATTCCCGGAAATGTTTCAGCTCCTGAATATCTCCGCCATCCCATGCTAACTTCCACCCATGCGGCCCCTTCTTTGCATCCGCCTGCTCGAACCATCTTAGGATGTCCTTGAGCATATCAACGTATGGCGTGGCTGATTGGAAAAATGCTCGGATGAACTCTTCCAAAGATATCGATTGCAACATTTTATCTAATGTTGAATCTTGATCTTGTCCCTGACTCGCTCTTAAAGCATAACAGAGCAACTCTACCAGATCATCATCTCTCCCTGGTATTTCAAGCCCCCTTTTGCAAAGCATGTCCCATGCTTGAGTTGCGGTTGTCGCAACCTGGACGGCTGGAGAATCCATTGTCATTTTTATCCTTCCCGTTCTAGCCACTCATACGTTTTTACTGGTGTGGCGACTTATATTTTTTTAAAATTATTGACCATCTCGTATCACAGCTTTACATCAGTGTCTTCGGCATTAAGCAAAACTGGGGAATGCTTGGTCAGCTAATGGTTCGGTCATGCATCCGCAGGTTTTCTGAGGTCTGGCAGGTTTATCCGTTAAATCTGAGGCAGCCGTTCAGTTCGGGATACAGAAGGGGCGCTTCTGGCCGAAAACAATCATTGAGAAACAACTCGGTCACTCATGGTCCCCCCAATAAAACTCCCAGTTGGGATGCCCACGATCCAATGGATCAGGGACTTCTGGCGCGGCCAGTTTATTCAGAGTTTTATTATTACTAGAGCTTATTAATAATAGAAAAAAATCAATCACGAGCATTAGCCCGATCCACATCATCCTTGCAAAAAATATACTTCCATGACTTGCTAGTTTCAAAGCATATTTCATATACCTTAACCCTCCTCACACTCGGTATTACTTAGCGATTCCCAAGAAAACAGCAAGGCACCGTTCAATTTCCACCAGTGTATCAGCACTAATAGATCCAAAGGCTTGGCCAATCTTATCTCGTTTAACGGTCAATGCCTTATCGATCATGATTTGTGATGGTTTTTGTAGACCATTTTCTGGGTCTGGCTGAATGCTAATGCGCAATAAGGGCGCATTCACAATTGTGCTGGTCACTGGAAGTACTGTGACCGAGGAATGGGCAGCGAACAAATCCGCCTGGATCACTAACGCAGGACGAGGCTTTCCAAAATCCCCCTGCATTGCAACAGTAACTAGATCCCCACGCCTCATTCTGTCCAACCATCCAGGTCAGCCAGAGCCTCATCCATAAAATGTTCTGTATCCACGTCAGCCTTATCTGCCTTGGCTACCCGCAGCGCCTGACGACGGCATTCCGCCGCAAAATCAGGCCGACGTGTATCAGGCACCCAAAGCTGCACTGGGCGCAATCCTGCTTGCCGGAGCGAATCTCGGTGCTTCTGCACTCTCGCGTTTACATTTGCCATCTTGATCTCCATAACTATGCACTTATAGTACGGCCATCATCCGTTACATGCAACATGCCTCGGTAGTAGTTCTGCAACGCCAAGACAAGGCCCCTTGAGTTCGTGATCGATAGCCCAGCGTCACCCGCTCAGGCCGAAACAGCCATCAATTGCATCACCCCATCAACGGGGCTTGCTTCGTGCCTGGTGGTTCCGCTCTTGCATCACCTGCATCACTTCCTCATGGGTGTACAACCTGGCATTGGGATCACTGACTTCACCCAGAGCTTCTTCAACCTCGCGGGCCATCTGCTCGTATTCCTCCGGCCATAGCACCTGCTCCATACGCAGCGACGCCTGCCCCAGCAAGTGCAGCAGGCCGAACAGCCGCATGTCGTTGGTCGCGACGATATGCTCCCGAATCCGCTCCTGTATTGCTACGCTGGCTTGGTGTGCCGCAGGCGTGGCCGTCCCTTCGTAGTCGGTCGGGAATTCCGTTTCCTCAGCAATCCGTGCCCAAATGCTGGCCAGGGCCTCAATGTTGGATGTACTCATTTCAATCCATATAGGCTTTAAAAAACTGCAGTTTCAAGAGCACGAGATCTCACGCAGTGACTAGTTTAACTATCTTCAGCCTCAAATTCGGCCAATGCTTTGACGACAAATGTAGTGTATTGTGCAATACAAATTCATACATTAAGACCACCATGAACAAGAAAACGGTACCGACCCATCAAACATATACCGAGCTGCAACAAGCCTACGATCATTTCAATCGCGCCCTATACGACGGTAGGTTGCCTAACTGCCTGATTACCTTGCAACGCGAGAAACGCTCAATGGGCTATTTCTCAAGCCAGCGATTTGTAGATGCTCAAGGCACCTATACAGACGAAATAGCGATGAACCCGGCCTACTTTGCTGTCGTGCCCTTGATCGAAACCATGCAGACTTTGGTGCATGAAATGTGCCATCTCTGGCAATTCCATTTCGGCAAGCCTGGGCGTGGCAGGTATCACAATGAAGAGTGGGCCTCGAAGATGGAAGCGATTGGACTGATGCCCTCTTCGACTGGCCAACCTGGTGGCGCTCGCACTGGCCAACTCATGGCTGATTATGCGATTGAGGATGGCAAATTTGTGAAAGCATGCGCCGATCTGCTCACCCAGTCATTTTGTCTGACCTGGTACGATCGCTTCTCACATGCCGACGCACCTCGTAGCGCCGCTGAGCGCTTGGACATCTCAGTAGGAGGTGGAGCTCCTCCATACATCGCACTTCCAGCACTCACTCAAGCTTTGGCATCCAGTGCCACCTCCACAAGCAACGCCGCCCAGGGCGACGAGAGTATGCCAGTAAAACCCACCGGCAATTCAAACCGATGGAAGTACGTCTGCCCATGCGGCACAAGCGTCTGGGGTAAACCAAAGTTGAAGATTATCTGCGGATCCTGTGAAAGCCCATTCACATCGCCGGACGCAGCTCGACTAAGCACCAACAGCGAATCGGCCTAGAATTGATTTAAAGGCTTGTCAAGTCGAAACCCTTGGTTATGTGCCCAAGGGTTTGAACAGACACACACTTCATGCGGCCCTACAGTGGCCACATGGACCCATTCGACACTCCTACTCCACTATCACAGGCAGCTGCCAGCCACATTGCGCCTCCTCCATCCACGCGAGAGACAGAACTTATCTGGGTAGGCACAGAAGGCCAGCTCATCAATGCGGGCTGGTTCATTGTCGCTATCCTGTTCTGCTGGACAGTCATTCCTGTCCTGTGGGCGATCTACCGATACCTTAAGGTTGCCAATCATCGCTATGAACTGACGAACCAACGCCTACTGGAGTACAGCGGGATCCTCGTCAAACGTGTCGAAACCCTGGAGTTATACCGGGTAAAAGACATCGCCGTTTCCGGCACCCTCTTTCAAGCCCTGTTCGGCCGTGGCCGTGTCGTTTTGCAAACCACTGACGCCTCGACGCCGACCGTGCACATCAGCGCGATCGCTAGCCCTCAGCACGTCTCCCAACTTATTCGTGACGCGGTCGAACAATGCCGTGTCGCCCGAGGCGTTCGCGCCTTTGATTACTGAAAACCAGGATTCTTCCGAACAATGCTTACCTCAACCTATTCCCATTCTTCTTTGCTGATTCGCCTGGCAGCCAGTGCAAGCCTTAGCCTGGGACTGGCCACAGCGTCCTGGGCTCAAGGCGTACCGTCTGACGTGCAAGCAGCTATTGAGGAACACACTCAAGGTTCTGTCCCCATCGATAGCATCTCAACCACGCCTATTGCCGGCATCTACCAGGTCACCAGTGGCAACGAGATTTTCTACAGCGACTCGACCGGGCGGTACGCATTTGTCGGCGGCGCCCTCATGGACATGAAAGACCGCCGCGATGTGACCGCACCAGCCCTTGAAAAGCTCAACACAATCCCATGGGAATCACTACCGCTGAGTCAAGCCATTGTGCAAGTCCATGGCAACGGACAACGCAAGATGGCCGTCTTTGAGGATCCGCTCTG
The DNA here is from genome assembly GCF_047716895.1 of Alcaligenes sp. SJTW-7. Classification (NCBI taxonomy): domain Bacteria; kingdom Pseudomonadati; phylum Pseudomonadota; class Betaproteobacteria; order Burkholderiales; family Alcaligenaceae; genus Alcaligenes; species Alcaligenes sp. SJTW-7. Next base: position 1,953,482 of record NZ_CP136682.1, read on the forward strand.
CCCCATCTGCCGCGTGTTCACAAAATTCGTCGATCAACTGGAAAACGTAACGGTCTATCGATTTGTCTTTCCCGTTATTGACCCGCAATCAGCCCCCATTGCCCGTAAAGCTTGGTGTTCAACAGACCGAAACACCGCTTGGAACATGGTCATGAATGGTCGAAATATTGATGGCCGTGAGGACTGCGACATTTCTGGTCTGGTGGAGATTTTAAAGTTTGGAGAAGCAAACAATATCGCTAACACACCTACAGTTATATTGGGCAACGGAAAGCGGTTAGTTGGCGCAACACCTCCCGAGCAATTTATTGCAGAATTAGATGCTTCAGAGTTATCAAAAAACTAAGGGAAGATAAAGATGAAGTTTAATAAATTAGCCAGCATCGCATTTTCATTCTCGCTAGTAATTTCTAACCTAGCACAGGCACAAGGCACTAACAGCCAAAGCAATCTTCCGCCTGGGCTTAAGTGGGAGCCGATGACGGTGGTCGGTTTTAATACAGGATCTATGGAGCTTCCTCACGCTTCTCGTGCGGAAATGAGTCTTGCTAGAAATATTTGGGAAAAGGAAATTAAATCAACTGGATCTGGCTTAACGCCCGGATCGAAAATGGCGTCTTTCATCTTAATAAAACCGTATTCAGTAAACGGGAGCCAATTCGTTTTTTCAATCTTTAGCTCCGGTTTTTCTAATGGCTGCATTCCTCCCGCCAACGGTCGTGGAATTGAAGATATGTATTCCGTCTGCCCGATGCGCGTGACTCAAATGAATAGCAGCAAGTCCGTATCGAAGGATTTTCCTGAATACTGCCATCTCTATCCTGAGCCAGCTGATAAACCGGGAGAAATCAATCAATCTCAAATTGCTTTCGACCGAAACACGATGACTGCTTATTTTCGCATTATCCAACATGGCAAGCACGTGAAATCGTGCGATAGAACCCTACGAATCCAATAAAAGGCAAAATAGTGATACGCAAGCGATCGATCTCAGGGTGGCTTTTATATACAGCCTCAGCGGTAGCATTCGCAGCAGCACTTCTTACGGCAGCACAAGTGGCGGATGCTGTCCGCAACTCACCCAACGCCAGCCCATGGCTCAAGGCAAATGCGGATGCCGTAGGCCGGTTGGCCATGTTTGAATCGAGTGGGCAGCTTGACATCTATAACGGGTCTTGTTGTACAGGCATCCTGCAGATGAACAAAACCAATATCCGTGAATATGCAAAAACAACCCCTGATGATTTTGCAACTTGGGACTTGCAACGCCAAGTCGATGCTTGGACAAAACTGACCACTGATGCCATGCAAGCACGGGCTCCCAAGACTCTTGCGGGACTGGGAACGTTCGATGGCCGAGAAGTCGATGGTGATATGGTACTGGCATGCGTCCAGCTCGGAATCGGGAATTGCCAGAAAATGATCAACTCAGGCAGTTGTAACGGCTTTGCGGATATCAATGGGACGACCATCTGCAAAATGGCTGACCGTATACGAAATGGCCCGCCTACGGGTAATAACGGCGATCCAGTAGACGACATCGTTCGACCAAACCCTGATCAAGGTGGCACCTACCGACCACCCGTCGATCCGTGTATCCGTGAAGGTGAAGCCTGCCTGCCTTTAACCGAAAGCCTGGAGCAAGGATTTGCATCTGGATCTGGCGTCAGCATGGGCAATTTAAGAGCGATCATTTTTGCGATATCAACTGCTTTTGTTACCCTTATCTTGATGTCGTTTATTACGGCGCTTTTTCGAAACTACTCAACTGGTTCAATCGAAAAGGTTGAGCTTGTAAGTGGCGTACAGAAAACCATCATGATCGGAATGTCATTCATTGTTGTGATGTCGTTGTTCTAACTCACGAAAAAAAGTTAGCCAGGCCGCTGGTGCCTGGCCAACATCCACGTTAGAAAGGCCACCTCTCAGTTTCGCCGGTTGAGAGATAATAAAGAGGAACGCATGAGAAAAGAATTTAATTCCATCACCGAAATAAAAAATGAAATTGCTCGACTACAACGTGATGCCGATAAATTGAAACAGAAAACAAGATCTAAAGTAATCAGCGATATTCTTCGCTCGATGAAGGAGCACGACCTAACACCTGAAGATATTGCCCAGGCGTTTCACAAAAACCCGTTAAAGACGAAAGCAGTATCGAAAATCAGGTATCAGCACCCAGATGGTCATACGTGGACTGGTAGAGGACGCACGCCGACATGGATCAAGCAAATTGAATCGGAAGGCCGTTCCCGTGAAGACTTTGTTGTGGATAATGACTGAAATCACTTTTTAAAGATAAATATCCCCAGGAATCAAGGAGGCAGTTTGGCTAAAGCACCGGTACAGCGTTCATCGGCACAGAGCCCGAGCGGGTTCGGCGATAAACCTCTTCAGCCTGCCCAACCACGATCTTGTATACGTCGACTTGGGTAGGCAATCCCTCTCCTTCTCAGCAGCGCTGCGGCAGTTAAGTCTTGGCAAAGCATTCAGTCCGTAAGGTTCACGAACAGTCGGCCCTGGCCACGCAACTAGCGATTACAAGTGCACCGAAGATTTCTATCCGCTTTACCATTTGAACCCAATTGGGTTTCATACTAACGCGCCCTTGCTTGTAGTAATTTCTAATAGCGGAAGCTAATATACAGGTACCACGTAACAAAGCGTAATGATTCTTAGGATAAGACATCGCTGGAATTTCCGTGGAGGAAACGCAAGAGCTCAATGCGGATATACCTTCTAGCCTGACTGCCAAATTGGTGAGCGTTACTAGAAGCAGTCTCACCGACAAAGGGCATTGGCAAACTACTTCACACAGCGATACAGCATATAGACAGGGGGGCGATCATGAATACTGCACAGCGATCCACTTTAATCGTTCATGGCCGCCTAGCCATGCAGGAGCATAGACTAGCGGCGAGTCGTCATAATCGCCACGGCCTCCAGATCATGTCCTTTGAGCAGGCCGCCGTCCGGCTGGCGGGCGGCTTCACCCGCCCTATCGACGATGAGAGCCTGCGCGCGGCCATCCAGGCCGCCTTGCCCGCCACGCCGATGGGGGAGCTGGAGAACATCAAGGCTCTCCCTGGCATGATCGATGCGGTGGCCGACACGCTCCATAAAGCCTGGCGTGCGGGCATCGATCTTACCGTACGCGCGACCGATCATCCGCGTCTCGCCGCTATGGCACAGATTGAAGCGGCCGTCCTCGACCAGCTTCCGCCCGGCATGATGCGGCCTCTCGACATCGTCGCCGCCGCAACCGCACGTATTGGTCATGCCCCGGCACTCCTCGGCCCATTGGAGATCGTCGGCCTCACCGAACTTTCGCCCTGTTGGCGGTCGCTGCTCCAGGCGCTCACTGCCCATATCCCCGTGCGATGGACGGCCGGCCCGAGGAGCGTTCCCGCATGGCTGGACGGCACCGGCGTCACGGTCGCGCGCGCACCGGCGCATGCGCCGGGAATCAGTGCAGCCAGCGCGGCGACGGCCTATCACGAGGCCATTGAGGCGATGCGCTGGGCGCGCAGCCTGCTCGCCTCGGGTATCCCGGCTTCGGAAATCGCCATCGCGACCGCTTCGCCCGCCGACTATGACGATCATTTCCTGGCCCTGCGCGCCGACGCCAACATCGACCTTCACTTCATCCATGGCATCCGCACCGTCGCCACTCGCGAGGGCCAGGCGGCTGCGGCGCTGGCCGACATCGTAGTTCGCGGTCTGTCGCAGTCGCGGCTGCGCCGCCTCGCGGCGCTCTGCCGGGACAGCGGGCCTTTCGAGACCCTGCCCGAAGGCTGGTTGCGGGTGCTGCCGACCGATGCGCCGCTCTCGACACTAGGCGCCTGGAATCGCCTGCTGGCCCGGCTGACGCCGGAAGACTGGCCCGACGGCGCCGACCACGTTGCGGCGCTGCGCACGGCGGTCGAGACCCTTGTGAAAGGATCGGCGGCCGCCAGCGAGATCGGAGAAGCCTTCCTCAAGGGCCGCGCGCTGGCGATCTGGCGCAAGGCTCTGCTCGCCGGCCCCGCCGCCTCGATCGACGCCACACTGGAAACCCTGAAGCAGGACGACGGTCTGGAAGCGTGCGTCTGCGTCGCCTGGATGCCGGCCAGCGCGCTCGCGGCATCGCCCCGCCGCTTCGTGCGGCTCCTCGGGCTTAATTCCTCGCGCTGGCCGCGCGGGATCGCCGAGGACCGGCTGATCCCGGGCCATATCATCCCGACCCAGGTGCTCGACCCGCTGCCGGTCAACCTCGCCGACCGCCGCGACTTCGAGACAATCCTCGCCACGACGGCCGACACCGTCGTTCTGTCGCGCGCCCGGCGCGACAGCGACGGGCGTCTCCTGGGTCGCAGCCCTCTGCTCGCCGGGCGTGACGACGAAACCTATCTGCGCCGCAACGCGACACCGGCGCACGCCTTCAGCGAAACAGACCGCCTCATGGCCCGGCCCCAAGAGTTCGCAGCCGATCCGCAAGCGCTCGGTGCGCAGGGCTGCTGGCGCGACTGGCGGCAGGCCGATATTACTCCCCACGACGGGCTCGTGCGAGCAGATCATCCGCTCGTTCTCGCCATCCTCGGCCGCACCCAGTCGGCCAGCTCGCTGCGCCGCCTGCTGCGCAATCCGCTGAGTTTCGTGTGGGTCTACGCGTTCGGATGGAGTGAACCGCAGAGCAGCACCGAACCGCTCGTGCTCGATGCGCTCGGGATCGGCGATCTCGTTCACTTGGTTCTCGACCGCGCCTTGCGCAACCTTGAAACCGGAGGCGGTCTTGCCTCCGCCGACGCCGAGGCCATCGAAGCAGCGGTGGCGCGGGCCGTACAAGCCGTCGCCGCCGATTGGGAAAGCGAGCGTCCAGTTCCGCCGGCCGTCATCTGGAGCCGCACGCTCGACGACGCCCGCGTGATGGCGGGTCGCGCCTTGTCCTATGGTGATGATGTCCTGCCGGGCGCACGCTCCTACGGAGAGGTTCCCTTCGGCGGCTTGGAGCCGAAATCCGACGCGGAAACGCCTTGGGATGCGAGCGAGCCAGTCGCGATTCCCGACACGGGCTTCAACATCGCCGGCTATATCGACCGGCTCGACATCTCGGGCGACGGCAAGCGCGCCCTCGTGCGGGACTATAAGACCGGACGGCCGCCGCGCGGCGACATCCGCCTCAATGGTGGACGAGAGCTTCAGCGCTGTCTCTATGCCTTCGCGGTGAAGGCGCTCCTCGGAGACGATGTCGCCATCAGCGCCTCGCTGCTCTATCCGCGCGAGCCTGTCAATCTCCAGCTCGACGATCCCGAGGCCGTGCTCGAGGAGATCACAGGCTATCTGCGCGCGGCACGGTCGAGTCTTGCCGGAGGCGCGGCCCTGCCTGGCCCGGATAGCGGTGGCGACTATGACGATCTCGCTTTCGCCCTGCCGGCCAACGCCAGCGCCACCTATTGCAAACGCAAAATGCCGGCCGTCACGGAGCGGCTTGGTGAAGTCGCTCAGGTCTGGGAGGCGGAATGATGAGCAGCATGTCCAAGGTGTTGAAGGACGACGGCGCGCGCCGCGATGCAATCAGCCTCCATGATCGCTCGATCCTGGTCGAGGCCGGCGCGGGCTCAGGCAAGACCGCCGTCATGGCCGGACGCATCGCCGCCATGCTGGCCGAAGGCGTCGCGCCGCGCTCCATCGCCGCCGTCACCTTCACCGAACTCGCCGCGAGCGAGCTGCTATTACGTGTCCGCGAATTCATTGCCGATCTCTCAGCCGGCACGATCGCGACCGAGCTGCGTGTGGCGCTGCCCGATGGGCTATCCCAGACCCATCGCGACAATCTCGCCGCCGCCAGCGCCGCGATCGACGAAATCACCTGCTCGACCATCCACGGCTTCTGCCAGCGCCTGATCAAGCCCTATCCGGCGGAGGCCGACATCGATCCCGGCGCCGGCGTTATGGATCGCAATCAGGCCGACCTCACCTTCCTTGAGATTGTCGATGGCTGGCTGCGCGAACGCCTGTCCGGCGGTCAGGGCGGTATCCTGGCCGAGCTGGTGCTGCATAGCCCCGGCGAGACCGTGGCGCTCATCCATAAGATCGCCGAGAATATACGCCGTCGCCCCACGCTCACGGCCCCGCCCGTCTCTCCACTTGGCGGCCACCTCATGGCGTTCCGGCAGGCCACGGCGGATTTCGCGAACTTCATGGATGGCACGGCGGCGGCCGAGCCGGAAACGGTGACGATCGTCGAGCGGCTGGCTGAAATGGCGACTGCCGTGGCGAACGGTCCCGATCCCGCGACGCCCGCAGGCCTCGTTCGGCTCCTGATCGCGCGGCCCCACCCGGATCTTTGCACCAAGACCGGCGCTTTCGCCTCCTACCGCAAGAAGGGCAAATGGGCCGCCACGGCCAAACAGACCGGTCTCTCCAAGGTCGATGGCGACCGGCTGAACGACGCCGCCGAGACCCACTACACCGCCTGTTGCGACGCTTGGGTCGCGTTGGCGCAGGCCGTCGCCGGCCATGCCCTAGCCGCGCTGATCGACGAAGCGCGGCCGATCCTGCAACGCTATCGCGACCACAAGCGCGCCAGCGCCCAGCTCGATTTCGACGATCTGATTTTCGCCGCGCGCGACTTGCTGCGCGACCACGACGCCGTGCGCCAGGCGCTGGGACAGCGTTTCGCCCATATCCTCGTCGACGAGTTTCAGGACACCGATCCCCTGCAAACCGAAATCTTCTGGCGGCTGTGTGGCGAACCGGTAGATGGCGATGACGATTGGACCCGCTTCCAAATCCGGCCGGGCGCGCTCTTCCTGGTCGGCGACCCGAAGCAGGCGATCTATCGCTTCCGGGGCGCCGACGTCGGCGCCTATGTTCAGGCGCGCGACGCCTTCCGCGCCCAGGACCCCGACAGCCTTCTGTCGATCTCCACCAACTTCCGCTCCTGCGCCTCGATCCTCACCTTCGTCAACGAGCGCTTCGAGGCTGCTCTCTCGGCCGATGGCCAGCCGGGCTTCACCGCTCTCGACTCATTCCATGACGATCGGGGCGGCCTGTGCGTGGCGGCTCTCGACATCGCCGTGGCCGACGAAAACAGCAAGGCCAGCGCTGAACAGCAGCGCGATGCTGAAGCCGACGCCATCGCCGAGCTGTGCGCCCGGCTGATCGAAGGCCACCCCATCATCGACCGTCGCAGCGGCGCCGAGCGCCCCTGCCAGCCGGGCGACATCGCCTTGCTGGCGCCAACCGGCGCGGAGCTGTGGCGCTATGAGGAAGCCCTGGAACGCCGCGGCATCCCCGTGGCGACACAAGCCGGCAAGGGGCTGTTCCGCCGCCAGGAGGTGCAGGATCTGATCGCGCTGACCCGCGTTCTGGCCGACCGCCGCGACACGCTGGCGCTCGGCGCGCTGCTGCGCGGGCCTCTGGTCGGACTCACCGAAGAAGACCTACTGGACATGATCTGGGGGCTTCCGCGCTCGGAGGAACAGCCAGATCGGATTCCGCGTCTGGATCTCAGCATCGATCCCGCCGTCATCGCGCACCCGCTCGCGCGCGACGTCATCGAGCGGCTGCAATCGCTCTCCCGGCGCGGCAACAGCACGACCCCGCACGAGCTGCTCTCGCAGGCCGTGGATGTGTTGCGCGTCCGCCCGCTCCTCCTCGAGCGCCATCGCGGCCATGCCGAACGTGCGCTTGCCAATATCGATCTCTATCTCAGCCTGTCGACCGGCTACGCCGTGCGCGGTTTGCGCGCCTTCGCCGAGGCGATGACAGCGGCGTGGTCCGACGAGGCCCGCGCCGTCGAGGGACGGCCCGACGCCCAGGAGGAAGCGGTCGCGCTCTTCACCATGCACGCGGCCAAGGGACTAGAATGGCCGATCGTCATTCCGGTAAACACCATGACCGGCGTCATGGCGCCCGAGAGCGCCGTGATCGACCGCCAGGCCGAGACCTTCTATTGCCCGGTCCTGGGCGTCGTACCCGAGGGCTACGAAACCGCGCGCCAGGCGGAGAAGGAGGAACTGGACCGCGAACGCATCCGGCTCTGGTATGTCGCGGCCACTCGCGCCCGCGAACTCCTCGTCTTGCCCCGGCTCGACGCCACGCCGTCGAAATCGGCCTGGATCGGTCTCGTCGATCTGTCGCTCGCCGACCTGCCCAGCCTGGACGTCTCTCACCTGCCTGCTGGTCTCGCCGCCGCAGGCGCGGGCGCGGGCAACACCCAAACGCGCGCGAGCTTCGCCGCCGAAGCCGAAGCCATCGCGGCCGCGCAGACGCGGTTGACTTGGCTCGCGCCCAGCCGTGACGAAAACGCCGCCGGGACCGTGATGCGAGAAGAAGAGGCGGCCCTCTGGACAGGATCGGGCGACGACCAGCCTCCCGAGCTGGATGCCGTCGCCCCGGTGCAGGGCGGCCGCGAACGCGGGCTGATCCTCCACAAGCTCATGGAAGAGGTGCTGACCGGCGAAACCCAGGAGGAGGAAGCCGCCCTGACCGAACGGGCTGACCACCTCATCCGCGCCCTCGGCCAGTCTCCGGTCGCCGACCCAGCGACGGGGCTGTCGGCGCAGGAATTGGCGGCCTGTGTGGCCCGGGCCCTGGCTCTGCCTGACATCGCGTCCCTGCGGCCGGGCCTTCTCGCCGAATTTCCCGTCTATTCCGCACAGGCGGCCGATGGCGTGGAAACCGCAACGGCCGGGATCGCTGATGCCCTGACCCTGACGGCCGAGGGCCGCCCCGCCGTCGTTGTGGACTGGAAAAGCGATGTGACGCCAGCGCCGGGAACGCTCGATCATTATCGCGCGCAGGTGCGTGCCTATCTCGACATGACCGGCGCCGGGCGCGGCCTGATCGTACTGATGACCCCAGGCACCATCATTCCCGTCCTGCCGACGAAACCGACCGAGAGCGAGGCGGCCTGAGCCCATGTCATCTCTTGCCTGGATCGATTTCGATGAAGCCGAGCGGCATCGCGCGCAGCGCATCATGGCGCTCTTTCAGGAGCGCGAGACCCGCGACGAACTGGGGCTAGGGGCGATCCGGGATTCCATCGCCGATCACCTCTTTCCGGGCACGAGCACGATCCAGACGCGCCTGCGATACATGCTGTTCATTCCCTGGATCTATCGGGCGCTGGAAAAGCGCGAAGTCCCTGAAGCGCAGCTCCGCACCGAGGCGCGCGACACCGAAATCCGCCTTGCCGACGCCCTGAAAGCCGGCGGTGAGTCCAACGGCATCATCGGCCGGGATGCAGGACCACGGCTCCAGCGGTTGCCGAGTTCCGTCTATTGGGTTGGCCTGGGCGCGTGGGGCATCCGCGTCTTTCCGGGCTCGCTCGACAGTCTGTTCGTCGCCTTGCGGGGCCGTGGCCGGTCGCGCGGCGCATCCAGCGGCGAAGACGCTCTGGCCGGCGACCAGACGCCCGTCGTATGGAATCCAGCCTTGCCCCAGATGCCCGGCGACCTGCTTGAGCACGCCGTCTTCCGCCTGACCACCTACGAGGCGCAATTCCTCATCGACCGCCTGATCGCCAGCCAGCCCACCGCACTGCTCACGATGCTGGCGCGCGAAGGCATCGACGCGGACTGCGACTACATCTGGACGCACCCCAATCTGTCGGCATTTCCATCCGCAGCGCGCCGCCTCGTCCAGCATGGGGAAATCTTCTCCCATGTGATGCACGGCGCCGCGCTGCTCTATAACCTCGCGCTCAGCGAGCTGCGCCAGCGTGACGACTGGATCGAGGACTATCGCGCTCGGCTTGAAACCTGGAGCGACGAACTCGATCCCGGCGCCGTCCGCGCGTGGTCGCTCGATGATTTCTGGAATGTCGTGGAGCATCCGGCGCACGCCGTCCGACCGGCCGCAAAGCGGTTCGTGAATGAGTGGCGCGATCTGGTTCTGGCCGGGACGGAGCAGGTAATCTCGGCTCCCGCAGCGCGGCGGCTCGTCGAGGAGCGCGAACGCAGGCTCAAGACCAGCCAGTCCCGCTACGCCAATCACGCAGTCCGTGACCGCTGGACCGGCGCATCGGGCGCAGACCGCCTCAGCTTCCGCTGGGCGCAGGCCAAATCCCACCTGCGGGATCTAGCCCATGCTGAATAGACGCAGCCTCGATCCCGAACAGCGAACGCTCTACGGCGCCAATCTTCAGCCGCCGGCGGGCTATGTCTTCGACGCGGCGGTCGCGACGACCTTCTCACTCGACTTCGAGACCGCGCTCGCCGTACCGGTCAGTCTGGCGCTCTTCGCCGCAGAGAACCGCAACGACATTCTCTCTCATCCTCTGGCGCTGCTGGAAGGCGCCGAGCGCATCGCTGGCCGCCTCGTCGTCTTCACAGACGCTGGCCATATCCAGGCGAGCGCCCGGCCACATTCCCGCCTTTGTTCGCTGCTCGAACGCATCATCGTCGAGGTCGCCGCCCCTCAAGGCGGGGCCTTCCACCCCAAGATGTGGGCGCTGCGCTTCAAGCCGCTGCAACCCGAAGACCCTGCCCGCATGCGGCTGCTCATTCTCTCCAGAAACCTGACGCGCGATCGCTCATGGGACATCGCTGCCACCCTCGATGGCGTGATCACCAGGCAGCCCAAAGCCGCCAACCGCCCGGTCGCCGACTTCCTTCGCCAGCTTCCCGACCTCGCGACCGTCGGCGTTCCCGACGGAACGAAGACGCTTGTCGATGACCTGGCCGAAGACATGCGCCGCGCCGAATGGAGCCTGCCCGAACCGTTCCAGAGCGTCTCCTTCGCCGTCAATGGGCTCGGCGGAAAGCCATGGCGCCCGGAACCCTGCGTTCGGCTGGGCGTAGTCTCGCCGTTCTGCGACGATCAAACCTTGTCGATGCTCGCCGGTCTGGCCAGCGCCGAAAAACCCATCTTCATCGGGCGATCCGACGAACTTGCCCAGGTACCCGGCGCCACACTCGATGGCTTTGCCCGCGTGGCCGTGCTCGACGAAATGGCGGCCACAGAAGATGGCGAGGAAGACGCAGCGGCCCAGCAAGGGCTCCATGCCAAGGCGTTCATCGCCGAACGCGGCTGGGACACAACGATCACGGTCGGGTCGGGAAACGCCACGCGGCCGGCGCTGCTGACCGGCAACAATGTCGAGATATTCACCACCTTGACCGGGAAACGATCGCGGGTTGGCAGCGTCGAGGAGATCCTTGGCGACAAGGGGTTTGGCCGGCTGACGCGCCCGTTCGTCCGCAACGAGACGGGAGCCGCCGATGCCAAGCAACGAGCCGCCGAGGCTCGTTTGGATCAGGCCCGGCGCGAGATCTGCCGCAGCGGCCCCACGCTGCGTTGCGAGCGCGGTGAGCTCGCCGCCGATGGCGCGACGGTCTGGCGGGTCTTGCTGATCCCATCCGAACCGCTAACCCTTGCCGGACTCGGTGCGCTGCGAGTTTGGCCAATCACGCGGGGCGAAGGACATGCGCGCGATGTGCTTGAGCCGCTCCGACAGGGACAGCCCGCCGACCTTGGTGTAATGTCCTTGGTCGATCTTACCCGGTTTCTCGCCTGTCACCTGACGGACGAAACGGAAGGCATCTCGATCCTGTTCAGCACCGGGCTCAAGATGGTGGGGCTGCCCGCAGAGCGCCACGCCGCCATCCTTCGCTGGGTGATCAACAGCAAGGACACCTTCTTCCGCTACCTCCGGCTACTCCTCTCCGAACTGGGCGATTCCTTCGCCGCTGCCCTCGCGACGCAGGATGGTTCAGGTCAGGGCGCCTGGCGCGCGTCAAGCGACGACGCACCCATCCTTGAGGAGATGGTTCGGGCCTTCTGCCGGGGTGGGGGTCAACTTCGCGCCATCGAACGGCTGATCGCACGTCTGGAAACCGGCGAAGGCGACGATACCGATCCGATTCCGGCCGAGTTCCGCGCACTCTGGAACACATTCCGAATTGCACTCGCCACGCAGGATGCCGCGCATGCCGAATGAACGGTTTCGCGCCGACACAGCGCTCGCCCCCCTCAAAGTCTTTCAGCGACGCACCGTCGACTACGTCTTTGATCGGCTCTATGGCCAGGACGATCCTGTCCGCCAGTTCCTGGTCGCCGACGAAGTCGGCCTCGGCAAGACGATGGTGGCGCGGGGAGTCATCGCCCGCATGATCGAACACCTGTGGGACAACACTAAGCGGATCGACATCCTCTACATCTGCTCGAACCAGGCAATCGCCGCCCAGAACCTCAACCGGCTGAACGTCCTCGGGCGTCGTGAGTTGGCCCTGCCGAGCCGCATGACGCTCGTTCCCCTGCAATTACGTGACCAGGCGGGCCTCGACGCCAACAGGGTGAACTTCATCAGCCTGACGCCGGGCACGACCTTCGATCTACGCTCCGCGACGGGCATAACGCAGGAACGCGCCTTGCTGTTCCATCTCCTGCACGATCTCGTTACGCGCCCTCGCGGCCTGCGCAACCTGTTGCAGGTCACCGCCGGCGTCGAGGGTTGGAACCGCGCTGTGGACAACCTCACCCTCGAAGGCGTCGACAAGCGCATCATCGAGCGTTTCCGCCGCGACTTGCAGGCGGATCGCTACCTCTTCGAGGAACTCGAACGGATTTGCGAACTCTTTCCGCGCCGCCGGGACACCTATCCCACCGAAATGACACAGCCCCGCAACAGCCTGGTCGCCCGGCTCCGCACCAAGCTGTCCCACGCCTGCGTGGATGCGCTGCAACCCGACCTCATCATCATGGACGAGTTCCAGCGGTTTCGGGATCTGCTGCATGGCGATAGCGACGCGGCGATCCTCGCGCGCGAACTGTTCGACTACTCGGGAGGCGACGGGCATGCCGCCCGCACCTTGCTATTGTCCGCCACACCCTACCGGATGTTAACGCTCGCCGGCGACGAGCCCGACGAAGGCGACCACTATCAGGACTTTCTCGAAACCCTGAGTTTCCTCTACGGCCGGGAAAAGGGACCGGAGGTGGCAGCCACACTGGCGCGTGAAATGCGCTCCTTCCGCGGCCTCTTGCATGCCCTGCCACAGTCACATGCTTCAGCGGTCGAGACTCGCCAGACCATCGAACGGCGCCTGCGCCGTGTGATCGCTCGAACCGAGCGGGTCGCATCCACGGTCGAGCGCGACTCTATGATGAGCGAGCCTCCCATTGCGGTCTCGATCGCGCCCGCCGACCTCGCGCAGGCATCCACCGTTTCTCAGGTGGCGCGCACGCTCGATGCGCCGGAGATAATCGAATACTGGAAGTCTTCGCCGTATCTGCTTAACTTCATGCGCCACTACAGTCTGAAGCGACTACTGAGAGACCAGATCGACGCGCCCTCGGCCGAGCTCCGCACAGCAATCCAGGCGGCTCGACCGGCTATGCTCGATCACGACGCCATCGACACCTATGCGCCGCTGGACCCGGCCAACGGTCGCATGCGTGCGATCATGGACGACATCTTCGGCCAGCATCTGGAACAGAACCTCTGGATACCCGCCGCCATGCCCTATTACGGGGAAGAGCGAGCCGGGGCGCCGCTGACCAAGGCGCTGATATTTTCGTCCTGGTCCATGGTGCCCGATGCGATCGCAGCCCTGCTGTCCTACGAAGCCGAACGGCGCATGGGCGTCGGTGAATCCGGCCGACGCTATTTCGAGCAGCATCGCCTGCGTCCCTTGCAGTTCAGGCAGGATCACGGCCGGCTCGCGGGTCTGCGCGCACTGCTGCTGATCTATCCCTCGCCGGTGCTGGCCGAGCTGGCCGATCCGCTAGTGGTGTTCAGCGAGACGGGAGACGCCTTATCGTTGGAGGGAATGCGCTCGGCTGTGGCCAACCGCCTCAAGCCCGCTCTCGGTGCTTTAGAGGAAGGCGCAGTATCGCATCAGGACGCACACAGCACCGAGTGGGCTGCCCCAGCCGTGGTCGATGATCTGCTGGGCGCGCGATCCCGTGCCTGGTTAGAAGCGCCCCATGGCATGTACGCCCTATCGAGCGAAGACGCCTTCCACGACCATGTCGCCGAGCTGGTGACAGCGGTGAAGACGCACGACATCGGCGTTTTGTCCGACGATCTTTCGGACCTGCTGGTTGACGTCGCGCTCGGCAGTCCGGCCGTCTGCGCGCTTCGCGCCCTCAAGCGGATCGCGCCCGAGCTGGCGTGGGATGACCCGCGCTTGCTAAGCGCAGCGGCTAAAGTCGCCTGGTCGTTCAGGGCGCTGTTCAATCAGCATGACGCGGTCGCCTTGCTGCGACGGGATACCGACGATCACTACTGGCGCCGCGTGCTGACCTATTGCGCCCAGCACAACCTACAGGCCGTCCTGGACGAATACGCACATTACCTCGTCGATGCCGAAGGTCTCGGGGCCCGCCCAGCCGAGGATCGCGCAATCGGTGTTGCCCACACCATGGCTCAGGCCCTGGCCATCCGCCCGTCGCAGATCGACGTCGATGACGTAAGGGTCGATGGAGAGTCCCTCGCCATCAGGAAGTTCCAAATGCGCGGACGCTTCGCCATGCGGCTCGCCGACTACAAGGACGAAGACGGCACCGTCGCGCGGCTCGGAGGCGTGCGCGACGCCTTCAACTCACCGTTCCGGCCATTCGTTCTCGCCACCACGTCAGTCGGCCAGGAAGGGCTGGACTTCCATCCCTATTGCTATCGCGTCTATCACTGGAACTTACCGAGCAATCCGGTGGACCTCGAGCAGCGCGAAGGCCGCGTCCACCGCTTCAAGGGCCATGCAGTGCGCCTCAACCTAGCTGAACGGCAGGCCGCAGTCGTTCGGAACCATGGGCATGCTCCTAACGACCCGTGGAAGCTGATGTTCGAACGCGCGCGATCCGAGGCCGTAGTCGACACTGATCTCATCCCTTACTGGATCTACGAGGGTTCCGTGCGCGTCGAACGGCGCGTGCCAATACTTCCATTTAGCAAAGAAGTTAAGCAGCTCGCTTGGCTTAAGCGTAGTCTAACGATATATCGCCTTGCATTCGGGCAACCAAGGCAAGATGAGTTACTAGAATACCTTCATACACTCATATTAAATGGCTTGAACACTATGGATCTTGAAGATCTTCAAATTCAGCTTGTACCTTCACCTATTTAGTGCGCCCAAAAAATATGTAATGTGTCGAAGTTATATCGCTACTTACGCCAAACCTAGCTTAAATAGCTATTGGAATTCCCCAAAAAGTTGGAGAAAAATCCAACTTTTTGGGGCAATGTAAAAGACCTATTAATATTACTTTTAAAGTTAAGTATTTCCCAGCAACTGCTTAGCCAACTGCACTTCGATACTGTCACCGGCATCATTCAGAACATCCAAGCCACAATCAGGCATATCCCCTGACGTTGACTGCGTAACAGCGATCTTTTTGGCCATCAACCTCAAACACTCAACCTGGCTGGATCCCGAGTAGCCCAAGAACACGACCTTGACTGGATGCTTCTGGCCAATCCGCCATGACCGCCTGGCCGCCTGCATTAACGTGTAGACGTTAAAGCCAGACTGCATGAACACAATCGTAGGGAACTCCAGCAGATCCAGGCCAGTCTTGACCAGCTCTGGATTGGTGACAAGGACGTCAATACCCCGCTCCACCTGGTCAGCAACCCAGTCTTCGCGTCGAGCTGCGTCAACAGAAGCACGCAACACAGCAACTTTGAAGCCGTTCATCTCAAGGTGGCTTTTGAGCCGAGCGGTGGTGTCACGTGTACCCGAGTAAATCGAGTACACCAGCACCTTTCTTCCTTGGGCCTTCTCCTGTTTGCACAGATCCAAGAGCTGTTGCTCTTTGGGGGTAAGCTCTGACTCCTGAAAAACAGGTCCTTGCGAAAACAAGACTGCCTTACTTCGAGGGTGCCGGACGGTTTCTGGGCAAAAGCAGCACTCTGGCCAAGCCAGTAGCGTATTCATCACAACCCCAAGCAAGCTATTGTCCTTTTGGGCCAACGCCTTCTTGAGCTCGTACACCAGGTGCTTTGCCATGCGCTGATAGGCCTCATCCTGCGCCTGGCTCATTGGTACGTTAATGAAGTGCTCGTCATAGTCAGGCAAGACGTTCTGGCCAATGTCGCGCAACTTCAAGAAAACGGTGATCGGCACTACATACCGCATAATGCCAACCGGACCAAAGCCAGGAGCTTTACTGGTCCGTACCGTCATCTGCTTACCTTTAGCAGTGCGATGCGATGGGCCAGTGCTTTCTTTGTACACGTCTTTGAGCACGCCATGCTCACGCATGAACGCCATAGCTGCGCTTCCCATTGACCCATTACGAGCAGGTTTGAAGCCATCTTGAATCATCTGTGTCGGATTTATTCTCCACAAAAGATGAAACAAGTCATCGGCATAGCCCCCCATCAGTGTCCCAGTGAGCAGCAGTGTTTTTTGGCATTGGCTGGCCAGCACGCCCATGGCCTGGCCTTGGGCTGAGCCCTCATTTTTGTATTCATGGCCTTCATCTACAACCAAAAGACCGAAATACCCACGAGGCAAGTAGCGTTTGATGAACTCAGTGGCTTGATAGCCCCCCTCCCCTATACTGAACTCAAAGGACGCGAGGGATCGCTCCATACGCATGGCCTGCCGATCGGAGAAAACAAGCTCTCCAGACTCATCCATAAGGTTGAGAAACTCATAGACGTTATCGTCGAGCATTCCCCCAAGCAGATCCTCTCCAAAAATCGAGAGCAATTTGCGAGCGGTTTTATCTCCGATCGTCGGCATTTGCTTCAAGGCACCCAACACCAGATCGTACATGGAGTCGATACGCTTACCTGCACGAATCAACGTCCAAAGCGTGCTATCGCAGTGGCTGCATTTGCAGCGTCTATCAGCAAGCATGAGTGCGGCCGCCTCAACGGAGAGCGGCATCATTTCACCATTCGCATTCTCACGTTCGATGGGTTTCATGCAATCAGGGCAGCAAGCAAACCTAAACCGTTGACCATCTTGCAATACCTGGCGAGTCAAAAATGCCGGTTTCCAGTGAAACCCCATGCGCATACGCACACGCCCAAGCACAAAGAACTCTGGCTTGCTGGTTTTCAAACCGAGGGCATTTCGTAGCGCCAACAGTTTGCGTAGCGTATCTGGCCCATTCAGAATCCAAACCTTGGCGCCAGGCACGGTGGCCAGAATCTCACGTCGCCACTTATAGACCAGGTGAGGCGGCGAAACGATCAGGGTACGTGGATGTGTACTCTGCATTAAAGCCGCAACACATATGGCCATCATGGTTTTGCCCGTGCCCATATCCGCATTGAGTACCGCTGCCGGTTCATTGTGATCCATCAACAGTTTCACAACAGCGTGTACAGCATGGGCCTGTGCTTCAAATGGCTGACGAGTCAGATTGTCCAGAACGTGTTGCCGCGCACGCCAAACGGGAGTTTGAGTGTCCAGGTCCGGATCGTAAATAGGCGGGTTCTGGCGACGGACTTGCTCCAACAAGCCCTCACCAAACTGATCAATAAAATTGGCCAGAGGCATATGCAGCTCATCGGCATCTTGCTCTGGGGTATCTAGCTGGGGATGTATAGCGCCCATACTGGCTCTCCACAAAAGGGATACGGGGAGCCAGCGGGGCTGCTCCCCGCATGGGTTAGAAAAAAATGTAGAAAAGGCTGGATCCGGAAATCAGCCAATCAGCTTAGAAAAACTACAACTGCAAACGTAGGCGCCCTACCCTGACCCCATCAGAGATGAAATCAAGAAAATGCTCACTTAGGCTCACCCGAACTGCCTTGACAGGGCCAAGCGTGGGATACAGATCGCTGCCCATTATCTGCACAGCTTGCTTATCACGGCACCACGCCAAAACCTCTGCACGCCAATGGTCCAGAAGGGCCACCGGCGACAAGCTTTTGATCAGTTGCCAGGCACGATCATCAAGATCATGCTCCTGAGCCTCGTTAAGGCTGGCCAGGTCGCTCTCTGCTGAGTAGTGAAGAGCCCAACCGATTCGATTCGCACGGTCTGGCTCCTGTAGATTCTTGTCAAATACCCACAGTTGCCCCAGAGGACCAAACAGGTTTTGCTTAGGCAACCTGCCGGTGTGTTTGCCTAAGCGATCCACACCACCAACCTCCACTAAGTGGCGTTGGCCATCATCGCCGCGCAAGTGAAAGCGTTGTATACCGCCTTCCTTATTGCCCAACTGCATCGCAGCCATGAATTGCATCAGCGATCCATCGCGTCCATACAGCGAAACGAACAAAAAGCGACCGTCCGACTCTCGGATGCAGGCATCTGCCCAGACTTCAGAAAACTCCTCTACTTGGTACATCACCGAGCTCCATAGTTATGCGACTGGCCCCTTCCTCGCAAAAAGGAGGAAGAGGCCAGGCCGCGCCGTTTAGAGAGATGGTCAAGCCGAGCGCACGGCAAATGAGCCGTCAGCTTGATGGGTGATGTCTCGATTCCCCACGTTGTTCCAGGAGTCGCGTTCGACCTCAGTGAACATATTTGCTGGCACAGTGATTTTGAGCCGGTGCAACACCGCTTTAAAATGCTCCAGGCTCAAACCAAATGGGTTGGACTCATAAAGATTGCTATACAGATACTGATCATCGAACCCGGTCACATCCGGATCCACAAAATCCACCTGCTTTTCGATGACCAAAAAATAATGCCCCAAAGCCCTATCCCAACCTAACAGCACGGTAACGGGATGATCTTTATAGGTGGTTTCAAAGTAATGACGACTCATGACAAACTCCAGAAAATGAGTCGCAACGCCCCATAAGGGCCGCAGCGACCCCATGGGTTCAGGTTAAAAACGCCCAAAAGCGGGCTAAACAAACAAGAAATGACTCAAGTTACAGGTCGCCATGCTCAGCGAACGAATAGCTAGTGGTGTTGGCTGAAGGCCCGACGATCAAATGGTCCAGAACCCTTACATCGATCAGCTCCAATGCTTTTTTAAGCCGCTCAGTGACTTGGCGGTCTACCTGGCTAGGCTCTAACTTTCCGCTTGGATGGTTGTGAGCCAAAATGACCGCGCCAGCATTGTTTTTGAGCACCTCTTTAACGACCTCACGAGGATAGACAGCCGTTTGATTCAGGGTGCCTTGGAACAATTCCCGATACTGGATCAGGCGAAGCTGGTTGTCTAAAAAGAAGACAGCGAAAACCTCGTGTTCTAGGCCAGCCAAACGAGCAATGGCATAGCGTTCCGCAATGCTCGGCGTTGACATGGGAGTTCCCGAAGGCACTAAAGACACAATCGCCTCACGTGCGGCCTCCAATATCTGCCCTGGAGTCGCCAACACGTAGTGCCCATGCGCATCAGCAACATGCAATTGCGCGGGTTCAGGCGCTGCCTGAGCGTATACAGACGGCGCGATGGGTAAAATCGACGTATTGAAAGAAGACATGGGTATCTCCAAAAATCTGGAGACATCCGGCCCCTTGAGGACGGATGTCCCCAAGGGATAAGGCGAGGCTACTGACATGCTATGCATGGCTGCAGCAGATAAGAAAAACTACCCAGGCAGTCAAAGACCACCTTGATGCGTTTACAGGGTTGAACGCACCTAAAGAAACCCCTTTAGGTTTGATGAGAAGGTTTCCCCAAATGGCCTGGACCAGGCCCCTTGAGGAACCCTTCTAATGAAGGGTGAATAGCGCCAACCATGGGCACTGATGGGTAAAGCATCAGCTGATCTTTACTATCTGACCAAGCCGATGATCGGCAGTAAATTCAATTGCATTGATCGTAGGCACAAACTTATCCAGCATCGTGATGGTCTCCGAGACATTCCCTTTCTCATCCACCTCCAGGTTCTGGATACGTTCTTTCTTCTTAAAGGTATCCCCCTTTATCAGAAAAATCCGGCCGTCTTTCGATTCAATGCAGCCAGTCACCTGTCCGGCTGCCAGCGCAAGCGCCAGGTGCCATTGCGTCATCGTACGAAGCGGTCTTCTGTGATTGGTCCGTACCTGAGAGAAATGAACATCAAAGCCTTGCCACAATAGACTCGCCTTCCATGTATTGAGCTCATCTTTCAATTGAGCGGCATCGATTCGCACCGCATGAAAGTCAAGCTCCGTATCAGCTGCTGGCACCTGGTAGGGTTCATCATCCCAGACCTCTGGCAATACTTGATCTACGAACTCTCCGGCCTGAGCCTGCGCAAGCCAGTCAAGAACGCTTTTACGTGGATGTGTGCTTCGGATTTTGGACCCGAAAATGACACATTGTTTGAATTGCTGCTCAGGGGCCATAAAAAATCGCAAATTGTCGAAATTACGGGCTAAAAATGTCCGAATCTCAGCATCTAAGGCGTAGTACGGAATGATGTAGATAAGTACCCCGCCCTCAACCAGGAATGATGCCGTTTTCTTTAAGAACGTCCGCTCCAGACGCTCGGCTTTGTCAGAGTCGGCGTTGGCCATGTTCGCCGCATCACTGATTCCAAACCCGTATGGAGGATTCAGAAACAGTAAGCCAATACTGCGAGCCTTAACCACGACGTCATGAAGGTCCGCGTGAATAACCCTATCCAAGAGGGTTTTCGCGTGCCAGGCACGTTCTTTATCAAACTCAACACCCAGAGCCTCAATGCTTACTGAAACCTCGCCAGCCCTCTCCTGTAGGCCAAGACGAATGTCAGCCAGCGCCGCACCTTCCCCGCAACATGGGTCAAGCACTCGCATGGGTCTTGATGCTGGCATGAGGAAGTGTTGAATCCGCTGCAAAGTCTCATCATCGGTCGGGTAGTACCCGGCTTTGACGAAGTTGCGAGCCAAGCGGGTGAACAAAAGGGCCATTTCACACCTCCTGACCATCAATGAGCGAGATCTCACGGCCAAACACTAGGCCTGCTGTTTCAGGCGAAGGCTCGCCATTCTGAGAAATCCACCAACTGGGTGGTTGAAGGGGGTAAACAAGCACCCCAAGGTACGGACCTTGTGAGGCAAAGCAAACGATTCTGCATTCACCAATATTGTTGAACCTGACCATCACAGTTTCGCCAATGGCTGGAACAGGTTCTGGCCCGGTCCAGATCAGTCGTTCATCGGTACGGTTTCTGTCAGTGGTGTACAGCGGTAAGGTGAAATAGCGGACAACGATCATCTGGGTCTCCGAAAAATACACGACGAGAGACCCAGACGGATCGTCCCGCCGGGAAAGTGAAAGAGGAAAATGCAAACCCATCCTGATGGGTTTGCATGGGTTAGAGGATCAGTACTCCGATGGCAACGTCAGTGTGGTACTGGATCGATCCCATTCTGTAACGATCCAGATTTTGAGTTGGTCGTTGACGCGATACGACGACATCAGTCGCCCTCCACACGCTAGAGACCGCTGGTTAAATCGCCAATCTTCGTGGCACAGATCCCCCCAATCACCAATAGCGTGACGAGCCAGGTACTCACAAGCGTTGATCGTGCCTTCTTGATCCAGCTTGGTAACACCTGGCGTAGCCACAACCACACCGAGCTCAAAGCGCGGCAGCACATCGGCAAGAGGCGAGAGATCGAAGGAACCTCTGCACACTGGTTGAGTCTGTTCAGTCATAGTCGGCCTCACTAAAAAATGCGCAGGCCATACCCATGCGGATCTGTGCCCGCAGGGGTGAAAATGGAAAAACAAAAGAAAAGTGAATGTCACCAAGCCTATGAAAGACCTGGTATACATTCGCTAATTTGGAGGAGCGGACTCCTCATCGGGCACACCGAGGTGTGCTGAAATGGTCGCGTGCTAAACGCTAGGGCATGAACATCTTCATGCCGCTTAAGATCAGACCGGCAAAACCAGCCAGCATCAAGCCAAGACGGATGGTCATATCCCGCTTGGTCACCTCGATGTCTTTTCTGGTCACCTCAATGTCGTGCTTCAGTTCAGTGCGAAGCGCGGCAATGTCGTGTTCAACCTTGGCTGTCCACTTCTCCAGCACTTGATCAAGTGTGAGTGCCATAGCACCCTCCATTGCGATGGCCACCTTTTCGGCAACCTCTTGCTTCATACCGGCATCGACCAGGCCCTGCCGCAGCAGGAACAAGTCAGATGGACTCATTGACATATAGTACCCCTTAAAAAATCAAGAGGGCGATCAACCCGCGAGGGTCAAAGCCCCCAAGGGTCAGTTAAAGAATCAAGCGGCTACCGCTGTAGCGCCGAATCGCAGCCAATGAAGTGCTTGCAGACGCTGCTTGAGATCACCTGGCAAACGTTGGGCCAAATCCTGTCGAACAGAGCAACCTTGGACCAGACGTACGAACGAGCACACCTGTGCGGGTGCCAACTCATGTCGAACAGCCAGAAACTGCTCAAATCCCTCTTCATTGGCCTGGGAAAGCCAGTCATTAAAGAGGGAATGCAAACTCTTGCGCTGAGCCGTCGTGATAGGGAAAAAATGCAGTTGAGCCATGATCGTCTTCCAAAAAATGGGGACGACCAAGCCCCAGGGGACACGGTGTCCCCACGGGGTTAGTAAGAAGCGCAGGTTAAATCTGCGTGAATGAATAAAGCGAGTTACCCAGGCAGCACTTACTGCCTTGGCACGTTTACAGGGTTGAACGCACCTGATTGAAACCATCGTTGGTTTGCTTAGATGATTTCCCTTGCAGGCCGGGCCTGATTGTCCTGGCTCGCAAGGGAACCCATCTCGGTTCCGGGCTTACATAACAAATTAAAATTCATACCCCCTCACTCCCCTTGGTGGATCCAAGGTGTGTGTCACCGAAATGGAGGTCCTGGTGACAAATGAAACGGCGCGCAAGGTACGTGGCTGATTTTGCTATCACCAGCTCCGGCTTAGCGCAAAAGCTGCGGGCGCATGGGGACGCCGCCTCCCAGATTCAACGATGCACCAATGCACTGTGCGGTCTGGCTCATGGTCTCGATCGCATCAAGAACATAAGTCAAACCGCCACCTTTGGGCGGTTTAGAAATGAGGATTTACTGGGCAAACCAGATTTGTTGTTTCGCATCGAAACGGTAGCCATGACGTTGGCCAAGTTCAACTGCTTGCCGTCGTAGCAGCGTACGTTCTACAGTCGCATCAAGTTTGATGGGATCGCGATTGGCAATGGCATGGAGCATTTCTGCGTCAAGCAACCCATCGTGCTCTCCCTGCGTAGACTCCAGTGGCACAGAATCCAAAGACCCTGACTGGGGCTTACCACCCTTATTGAAGTGGCTAAAGTCTTTTGCGGTAGATGGAGGGGGAACTGGCTTTTTAGGTGGCGCAACCCGTACAGGCCGTTGCTCGTCAATGGGGTCAGGCTCAGCTTGCTCATGAGCAGTCGATAATTCGGCCTGGCTCTCAACTTGTAAATCGTGCAAACGAGCACGAATTTCTGTCACACCTTTGCCAAACGCGATGTATTGCGACAGATAGATTTCACTAATCCACACCGTTGCCTGGTACTCACCTTCCTCAAACTGATCCAGGAGTGGGTCTTTGACCTTGAACTCACCAAAAGCAGTTGAGAGGTCTGCAACGCAGAACGCACCATTTCGACTTTGTCGAATCCGCTTTACGCGCAGCTGCGCTCCATCTATACGGATCATCGTGATCTCCTTCATAAAGATAGGGAGACCACATCCAGCCGGAAGAGATCTCCCGGTGGGGTGTGAAATGAAAGTACCCGTGCAGCTTACGCCGGACGGGTACAGGGGGGCTTAAATGGTGGCTATCCAACTTGCGATCGGATAGTAATTTAGAGCACGTGAGGTTCCTGTTTGAACGTGCAATTCAACGGACGTACTCGTGTGATATGTACCCCAACTCTATACAGAGCGTTCACGTTTCAGGGGTTGACGTGTCGTGCCCGAAGGCGACCAGGTTATTCAAGTGAAACCTGAAAACACTCGCAAAACCGAATTAGTTTAGTCGCTAATTTTTGCAGCATCAAGGAGAAGAAAACCCTCGCACAGCCCCCAGTGGGAACAGTAACGAGGGTTTGGATGAAGCATTAAAAATTAAGCAACGCTCTGATGGGCATAGCTTGCAACGTATTGAAGCACATTACTTGCTCCATATCCTGCTTGATATGCCGCAGCGCCTTGGTTCACAGGCACCGGAGTGCTGTTGAACTTTGGAGTTGCTGGACCTTGAGCGTTTTCCTGTGGTGCTTTATTTTCAGACTGGTCTTGCTCCGGCACATCCTGAGAAGATTCATCATCGGTCGAGGAGTTCTGCAAAGGAGCATCCTCCTGAAAAGGAATGTTATCCATGCTGGACTCTTCTTGCAAATCACGTCGGAAAATATTAACGCCATCAACAGTGACACTGTTGATCAACAACAGACGTCCCTTGATAAGTGCGGCAGGCTCTTGCTCGCCAGTTGTACGTCCCTTCTCATCTCGAAGGTTGCGCATGTAAACGTGTGTGTAGATATCACCCACACGAAACGATACGAAAACCTTACGCTTCGCCTCAACATCACCCATGAGCTTCTCCACCATTTCGATGGCTTCGCTCCCAGAGACCCGAAGGTCAAAGTAGGTGTAGTCAGGTTCATCCGTATTTCCACGCACGGCGGAAATCGAGCAAGCAAGAAAGGGTTGTGCCTTGCGGCCAGAACCTTTGGTTTCAACCCAGCGCACACGGTTCAGATAACCGAGACCGTTAACGTGAAGATTGAAGTGGTTGGAAGTTTGAGTGGAAGCGGTAGTCATGATGGTGAACTCCAGAAAAATGGACTGGAGGAACACGCACCCACCCAAGAGCCGAATGGCCTGGACAGGGAAAGCGGGTTCCCTGTCCGGGTAGCAAAGAAGAAGATGTACTCTGGTACTGCCGTAGAGGATCAGTACGTGCGTCTTTCAAGAGTTGAGACGCCGCTGTGGGGTGCCTTATGGCGATTCACGTAGCAAAGTTATCAATGAGTAAAGATAAAGTCAATAGCACTAGTTAAATGTACTAACACAGGCTTATCTTTCAAGCATTGACTGAAAAAGCCTAACCGATTCCAGAACGTCCGCTGTCGGCCAGAAGCGGATAGTCCATGCCGACCCCACAACCTACACGCCACTAGCGCACTAAGATAGGACTTCTATACAACCGTGAGCCACCTAAGCCCCCACGATGCCTTAAACGACTTGATTCTGGAGTTAGATCGGACACACACGGTCGCCTATGACCAGAGCGAAGAGTTCCGGAGCAATCGTGACTTTCCCAACTTCACCACCGCATCTAATGGCGAGGTTTGCAATTTTTACCAGTCTGCGCGCAGACTGACCTGAGACGGATTGTGTAGCTAAATCGCAAGTGAGTTCTCTTATTCTAGAAGCAAGGAGAACTCAATGAAAAAGCGATATGCCGACGAACAGATCATTCGGATTCTGCAGGAAGCCGAGAGCCGGGAATTACCGATCAAGGATCTTTGCAAACGTCATAACATTACGGAGCAGAAGTTCCACCGATGGCGCTGTGGCAGCGGTCCCCGCCTGCCGGGCGCTACACAACCGAATTCGGCCTGGAGCTACGACTTTGTGCACGACCAATTGGTCGACGGACGGGTTTTAAAGATGCTGTGTGTGATCGATAAATGCACACGGGATGCCTGGCGATCGAGGTGAGTGACAGCCTGCGTTCGCAGGACGTGATCCTAGTGCTGCCGCGGCTAATGCAGCAGTATGGCAAACCAGTATTCATTCGATCGGACAACTGGGTCGAATTTACCGCCGTTCGCGTTATGCGCTGGCTACGTGACGCATCGGTCGGCCCAGCCTTCATCACCCCCGGTAGCCCATGACACAACGGTTTTGTGGAAAGCTTCAACGGCAAATTACGCGCCCAACTGCTAAACCGTGAATGGTTCCGCAGTCGTGCCGAGGCAAAAATATTGATCGAGAGTTGGCGGCAGTTTTACGGCGAACGTCGATCGCATAGCGCCCATCGTTACCAACCGCCCACCACGCTCCGTCGAGCTTTGCTGGTATCCGAGACGACTCACTGCCTAATTGGCTACAAAATCTCGACGCAGGTCATCTGAACGCAATTTTATTGTCGCTGCATGTCGGTTCACCGATCATTTGGTCGTCAATAATGGCGTGAAGTGGACTCAAAGTCGCAGGGGATATTAATACTATGATGCGAAACGATGTTAATGCTGCAGCTAATTCTTGACCTCCACCACTATTAGGACAATTATTTGGGGGAAGGAAATAAAAGCCGATGCATATTATGCAAACGTGCTGACATACATGAGCTATGTCTCTACGAGAGTTAATAGAGTTTTCTACTCCGCTTTTTTATAAAATAATGACCTAAGCACGTTATGCATCAGTTTTACATCTTTCAGCCAGAAAACGGACAATGTCTGTCACTTAAGTCAGCGATAGACATTGTCCTTGGAGTAGGAGTTAGACGTCAGAAGGTAATGTGGGTGACATTAAGAAGAAACCTAGATACTTATTAGCCACATCAATTCGTTTTTCTATCTCTGAAGTATTCAGATCTAAAATGTTTGCCCGGTCTGCAATAAATTTCTCATACTGGTCAAGAGTGGCTTCCATTGACTGCGATAGGGAAATTTTCGTGTCCGACCAATAGGTTGTCAGGCCAGAAAGATACTGAGACAGAACGTCATTTTTTTTGAAGTCTTCGACAGTTTTTCGAGCAAGACGAGTTTCCCACGAAGCCCCAAACAGAGCATACAGACCAGCAGCAATTGTTGCTCCAAGCGCCACGGCAATGGTTACTGGTCCACCAAGGGCGGAAATACCGGCCATAACAGTTGAGGCACTACCAATTGAAATACCTAATGATGACAACCAACCTACGATCTTAGCCGCGAGTATGTAGCCACCTAAGTTGCTGCCTCCTGCAACGATAGCGGCCCACCCGGCCAATGCGCCAGTAGCAGTCAAACCGGTCAAGGCTGACAAAAATGCGCTCTTAGCGTCAAACGAAAGCACGCTGTCTGTTGGTTTTGTTACCTCGCTAAGCAGTGCTAAAACCTCATCCAAGTCTTTATTAAAGCTCAGACTAATTTCGGCAACATCAGTGTTTACGTTACGTTTCAGTCTGTCTAATAGTATGCCGGGTACATACTGTTGCGCATCTTTTTTGCTGTCACCGTAACTTTCCCTAATTAATTTCTCAACGTAAGATACATCAACGATTTTTTCGTAATGTTTTTTTGCTGAATCCTTAGATTTTCTCAAACACTCATCAATTAGCAAACTTAGTCTTCTATATTCTGTATCAAATCTTTTTTTGGTTAATTCCTTTTTTTCACGCATCTCCTTTACTTCTCGCTCAGCCGTGGCTCGGTCATTTAAGCTTTTTTTGAGTTGATCAGTTAACCCTGCTATTGCCGTAAGCTCCTGATTTTTTGTTGCATCCATTACTTTTATTAACTTGCCCAACGTAGCCCGAGGCATCATATCCCCAGCATATCGTGTCAACTCCGATAAAAAACTCGAGCGAATATCGGCTACGCTATTATCCACAGCAAAGCCAAACATACGTTTACGCAGCATATCGTGAGTTACTGGAAGCCCATAGCGCCTAGTTGCAGTATCCAATACACCTGCTACAACAGGTTTTATCCGTTTAGCTGCCGCTGTTAGTATTTCTTCTACTACGTTCTGACGTGGTTTATTATCCGCTGAGATAGCGTGCACGTGGGTGCAGACAATAAATAAGTTAGCAAGAGGTTCTTTTTTTTCATTGACTTCGAGAAGATTAAGCTTATCAATTAACGTTGGCAGGTAAACCATATCATCACCGGACATAAATCCATTGAAGGATGATAGATAAATAAACGCATCGGCAATATTTTGAACAAACTCGGCCTTTTGGTTATCGGCTTCGTCATTCGAATACCCTGGTAAGTCCACAAAGTCCAATGCAGTCAATATTGGAGAATCAAGGTATATGACTGCATAAGCTGCCCCTGTCACTGGCACAACCGGTTTTTCCAAATCAGAGATTCGATCAGCATGTTGTGCATATTTTTGTAGAATTGAGGTGTCACCTACAAACAGCTTATGGTTATCAAAGTTCTCTTTATTCTCGGGGTCATTTAAATCATAACCTTCTTTAAATAACGCTGCCGGCTCTACTTGCCATACAGGCTTATCGGAAATATGCCTAATATGGCAAAGTAAGGAAGTAGTAGGTTGAAAAGAGGTGGGTAATCTTTTTCCGCCTAACAAATAGTTAAGCATCGTGCTCTTGCCAGCATCAAACTTACCAGCAACAGCAATCCGAGGCTTTCTGCCTATAGTCTTTATAGACGCTGCCAGCTGCACTAGGTCTGGCATGTCAGGACTCAAGATCGTTGGGGCATAATTGAACCATCCAAAAACCGACGCTAAGGCCTCTTCCAGCGCAGGGCGCTTGTTTACAGCCAGGCTAAGCCCCAGAGAGGCTTGGGTATCACCACAGAGCGCTGTCCACTCCTTAATTATCTTGAATGGGGTCTCATCCGGGGCAGACTCATACCGAGAGACCTGCGATTGCGATATGTTCAACGCATCTGCTACTTGCTCTTGAGTTAGCCCTGCTTGCTTTCGTAAATTCAACAGATCAACTGAATCCATAGCCTTTCCTTTGTAAATGAAGCAACCCTCTCTGCATAAAAAATATTTTTTATGCTTAATTAGGATATTATCAATCATACAACCCAAAATCAATATAATTTTGCGAGTCACTAGGTGGTCAAGAAGGATCCTGCCAGGCCGCTCAACGGCAACACGCATCGGATGCGGGAGGGTGGTCACTGTTTCAGCCGACCCCTCGTCGTCATTCGGCAGCCAGATATCTATGCCTGCTAGGCAGCAGTTACAGCCCATCCCCAACAACTCCCGCCCTCTTCTTATACGATTAAATATTTTGAATTATCAACTGACCGGACGTAACTAAGAGGAGTTTGTGCGGTTGCTGAATAGGCTGGCTTGCACCTTGAGCAGACCGCTTTAAATATGGACGCCCCCCAAGATGAAAATGCGCAAAGACCATGCCCTTTGGTTTGCCATAGCCTTAACCTGTGCCCGGAATGAGCAGCATTGCGGCCAGTGTTTTATTTCATCTTAGATAGAACTATTGAGTACATAACCAGGCACGAGAAGAGCTAATTTCAAGCGTAAAAAATACTAATGTTTTAAAGCTCAGGCGGTCTGAATCGCCCCTGGTTTTGAGGAGGCTCCAACCTTTGAGAGAATGTGGCCACTATGAGCAAGCAGAACAAGTTTTCCCCTGAAGTCCGTGAATGTGCCGTGCGCTTGATACAGGAGCACCGTGGTGAGTACCCGTCGCCGCGGGCGGCTGTTGAGTCCATTGCGCCAAAGATCGGTTGCGTACCGGCCACATTGCTTGATTGGGTCAAGCGCAACGAGGTCGACAGCGGTATGCGTGATGGCATGACCAGCTGCGAACGCATGAAGGCGCTAGAGCGCGAGATCAAGAAGTACATGCCTATATCTACCGGCACCGGGACCACTAAGGGGTCGAGCCGCTCTGCAAGATGTTGCAGGTTGCCCCATCATCAGCGTATCGGCGCCCTGCCGCTCGCCAACAACGCCCAAAACTGCGCAGCGCACGCAGCCAGTTCGATGAGGATTTAATGGCATAGATTGGGCGTGCCTGGCACGCCAACATGCAGGTCCAGAGCGCCCGCAAGATCTGGCAGCAGTTGCAGCGCCGTAGGCATTGCCGTGGCCCGCTGCACGGTTGCACGCCTGATACGCCGCCTGGGTTTGCCGGGCGTGCGCCGAGACAAACGAGTACGTACCACACCATGGCCGACGGTTCGCAGTTATGCCCACTGGATCGGGTCAATCGCCACTTCCACGCCGACAGGCCCAATCAGTTATGGGGCTCAGACTTTAACTACGTCTAGACCTAGCTAGACTGGCTGTGTGTGGCCTTCGTCATCGACGTGTTTGCCCGGCGCATTGTGGGCAGGCGTATCAGCAACACCATGAGCACAGACTTCGTGCCTGATACCCTGGAGCAGGCCCTGTACGACCGACATCCCGCCGATTCCTTGAGCCACCATTCCGACCGGGGCGTCCAATACGTGTCCATCCGCTACGCCGAACGCCTGACCCAGGCAGGCATTGAACCGTCGGTCGGTAGCCGAGACGATAGCTATGACAATGCATTGGCGGAAATCATCAACGGGCTGTACAAGTCCGAGTTCATCCATCACCGAGCGCCGTGGGATTTGCCACGCTGGAATGGTTCGCCTGGTATAACCATCAGCACCTGCTCGTATCGATCGGGTACATTCCTCCTGCACAGGCCGAAGAACTCTACCACCGTACCCATTCTGACTCTGTGCGATGAACGCTGTACTTTAACCAAACAGCCTCCTCGATTCCCGGAGCGATTCAGGTACAAAGTAAGTGACTAACTGGCAGCTAGTCCACTTGAATGCCAAACCATGTTTGGCGTTCATTCCTAGGAACAGATAGGGCTTCTGAAGCGTGTTTGTGTGTACGACAATACAAATCATCAACTTAGCCTATCCATATAGAGCTGTTTTTTTGCCTCAGACCATAAAGCAGCAATTTTGGTCACCACACCTCCATCGCTCAATTTAGCCCGCTTCGTCTACACAAAAAATTAGTGCTGCCGAAGCGGGGGATTGTTTCCATCTAGATGACTCAGCTCATTGAGCAGCTTATATAAGTGGGCCAATCGCCACTTTGCTGCATATGTGCAGATGAAAATGTATCAAGCATCTGCAAAACTTGCTCGTTAGGTGATTGGTTAAAGTCGAAATGCATCTGCTCTCTGCTGGGCATCCTACAACGCCAGTATCCCATACCTTGATCCAGCAGGACCTTGCTAACCTTGCCAGAACTCCAGTTCACTGTGATGACTCTAGAGTGCAGCAGATCACGAGGGCTGCTCATGACCTTGATATCCGGTGCCAATTCGAACTGGCTTTTTAGCCAGAGCTCGAGAATCGCCTCTTGGTCCTCTGCTCGCATCCAGTCATGACTGAGGAAAAAGCTCGGTTGGCTACCGTTCGGTGCTAACGTATTGAGAGAGATTGACTGTAGTTTTTCACTTCTAAAAAGCTCGAGGAAGCTTGTCAAGAGCATCAGTGACCAGGGCGACTTCAGATAGCGATCGGAGTAAGTGATGGATACAGCTTGATCATTAGAGATCAGGGAAGCCAACTCCGGCATCTGGGTATTGATAAGCGCTGCGAGCCGTGTTTTAAGGGTATCCACCGGGCCGTTGAGCTCCGAGGTGACTTCGACTATACGCGCGCCCTGATGATGCTGACTCCAAGTGTCGCTGGCAATAGAACCTCCTTTCACGGCAGGCATTAGTTTACTAGTAACCCAGACTGCATCTGCATGACCTTGAAGCCAATCGGGCCCAGGTGCACCGACGCTGCTCATACTGCTATACAGACTCCACACACCAGCCTGAGATGACACTTGGGCAACCAAATAGGGAGCTTGCAATGTTTCAGCTTGCAGTTCAATCAACTCAACCCCTAAGCGTGTAAGCAGTGCCAAGGCTTCCTTTTGCTCCACTCTCAACGACGCAGGGGCAGTAATACCGACTCTTATTTTCAGTCGTTCGGTAATAGCCCAACTTAGGATTTTCTCCCTCACAAGGGGATGGTCCAGATCCCAATCCTGATGATCGCCATGCAGGCACACCAAGACAGAGGCAGTCTGATCGCGCCGATCCAATGAGTTGATGAAGGAGCTTAGCTCCCGCATAGGGCCAACAGAACAGTGTCGAGCTCCGCGAAGGCTTGCAAAGATATCGTGCAGTCCTAGGTGCTCGATCAGTTGAGACTCGCAGAGCCACTGCAGTGCCAGCCTGCGGTCCAGTTCTTCACGCTCGACACGGCTGTCTTGACTCGCCAGGCAGTGCGAGCAGACATTATCGCAGTTTGCTGGGCAGCTCAGACGCTCTTTTGCCTTAGTTAGCAGCTGAAGGATGTCACCCAGACCCGACAGCACAAAGCCAGCCCCGCCGCTAACCTCATCGAAAAGCTGAATGACGGAGCGGCCTTGCCCAGAATCCCGATCACGATCGAGGCGATGACTAAAGCCCATTTCGCTGCTGGCTATGCCCAGGTTTCCGGCGATCACATCACGTATAGCAACGCCAAGGGTTGTAGCGATCAAACGCCCTTTGGGTGTATCAGATAGCCATTCGCCAGTAAGTGGATTCTTAAGAAAAACTTCCAGTACATCGGTACGAATCTGGTAGCCCAAATGCAGATTGGCCTTGATGGCCTCACCTGAACAGTCGCTCTCTTTGCGGCTACCGGTTTGTCCGCCAACTGGGCGGTGAGCTTTATCAGGCTGCAGATCTTTAGGCACTTCATCCGAGGCAAGCATAGACGCCGAACGTCCACAATTCATGCAGACAGCGTAACCATTACCATGCTCACCAGAAGAGTGATGGAAGACACTGCCGTCATGACCGAAGCGCACGAAACCACAGCGTGGGTCGGGTAGCGAGATACTTTCGCTGTACAGCTGGATGCGCGGTCGCTCAATGCGGATGAACTTCTGCGAGGTAACATCATTGGAGGTTTCTTCATAAAAGTCCGTCACGAATCCACCCGGACGCAGTACCATTCGGCGCTCGCTGCGTGGAATAACGGATGAGCAATGTGAGCAACACAATCCTTCATTATTTGTATAGGCGTTTTCCATCACTCCGATGTTACCGCACTCAGGACAACGCCAAGCGATATCAAATTTCTGTGCTTCATTAACCTGTCCGTTGGCATGCCACTGTAGGCTGACACCAGCAGAACGGTAGACTCTGCCATCGATCACTACCTGAGCGCCAGGAGCATATTCGCGAATGGCAATATCCAGGCTGCGAGACGGCATTTCCTTATTGTCAAAGATGCTGTCTTCCCTGCTCGCTTCGCTTTTTCGTTGCTGATGCAGGAAGTCCTCGACGCTGTATGTCTTGAGACTGACGACGTCGGTCGGGAAGCCATATCCCGGAAGAAATGCGGACGATGCTAGATACCGGAGTAGATACTCGTTTTCATGGCGCTGCTTCTCCAGAGCCAAAGCCTTCTTGTATGGCCCATCACTGGCAGCCTGAAGTTTATGGTTAATAGTACGATAGTCGCCCAGCCAGCGATCCTCAAGAGAACATAATGCTAGCCGGGTTTCACTTGTGATTGAGATGAGCGAACGCCCCTCCAAGCATGTACCACACACCAACTGTTTCACAGCGCGATCAAATTCATTCGGGCTCGCCCTGAGCCAGGCCAGAAACTGCTGACTAGACGAGTCGCTTGGAGCAAAAAACCAATGCAAGGTTAATTTAGTACGGTCACCATCATTGCTGCTATGCATACGCAAGAAAAGCGCCAGCAACAGCGAGTTTACGTGCCGCTGCACAATTCGCTCAGAGCTGAGTGTAATGTTAGGTGCTGGAATGGCTGTCACGAACGGCCATTTAGGATTGGCGAAGGCACGCTGGTTATGTGGATCAGCTTTGCACAGGGTATAAGCGATAGCCCGTGCTTCGTTGCGTCTACCAGCACGACCTGCGCGCTGCAAATAGTTGGCCGGATGTGGTGGTAGGTTGTTCATTACCACAGCAGAGATACCACCGATATCCACGCCCATCTCCATCGTTGTGGAGCAGTTCAGTACGTTGATATCACCACGCTTAAACTCTTCAACATAATCATCAAGCCTCTTTGCAGACTGTTGCGCTGAGTGCTCTGCAGTTCGGTAGTAGAAGCCCCCCTCGACTGTACGGTCGCTGATATCCGTCCACAGGTTTTCCTGGCGGAGTTGAGAAATGATGGGATCTCTTGCTACCAGCTGACGAATCTGCACCTGCTTGGGAACTGGAGAACCGTCCGGGATGAGTGTACTCAGAGTCGGAAGCTGGATCTTACGGCAGCGGTAGTCCTGATTTAATCGTTTTTGAGGAAGGTAGGGTGTCAGCCCCCGGAACGTGGTATCGAATATACGGCGGGTCAACGGGCAGACCCAGCCTTCGCTAGGAAGCGAGAAAGTGAGGGTTTCTAGGCGTAAACTGTAACCGGTATCGACAGACTCCAGAATACGGGCATTTACCAGAGCAAACCACGCCGCCTCGAGCCAACTGTTGATCTTGTCTGCATCCGCATTAAGAGCGCGGTTTAGAGAGGTCGCTAGTTCAAGTAGTTTGATCAGTCGATGTGGTGCCCCCTGCTTGATCTGTGGCCATTTTCTGATGGTGGTGCTTTCTTGCACATCACTCTTAGGAGAGTAAAGTGCCTTGGGACTGAAACGGCTACCCATCCAACGGCGCATCTTGTTTTCCATTGGAATGAAGGTGTTTTCCCGGACATAGAAGTCTAGTGCGACCTTGAGGAAGTCGCGCCAGTCATCCAGCGTCAGAGGACTTCTTGCATCACTTGCAGAACCCTGCGTACAAATGGCGAAGGTGTCAGCCCACAGCGGTGGTGTTGTCGTTATATCCTCCAACCCCATGTAGCCGACCTTGATCAACCCTAGTGTTTCCGAACTGTTCTGATTTTTGGGTCGCCGGGAGAATTCACGTGCAAGCAGCAGGCGAGCCATTGTCAGACAGCCTTCGTTACCATCGAACAATGCCGGATTGGCATAACGGTTGTAGCGCAGGATGAACTTGTCTATATCTCTGGAGGCTGCAATCGTCTCGATCATCTGAGACCAACGAATTATTTTGGATTGATTTGCAGGTGCTGCGCCGCTCAACAAAAGCTGAGCTTTTTTACGAAGGTCAACTGCCATTGAAGCCATGCCTAATTTTTCCAGCTGATCTGCCTGGTACAGCATATCGTCAGGACTACAGTTGAATGTGTCCTTAACTGCAGCATTGGCCTTGGCCTGTTCATTCCTCAATGTTTCAAATACCAACCCCCGTAGTCGCGAGCGTTCCGCTTCTTGCTGCATCCGTACTGCCATACGAGCAGTTCCTTGACGGCTATCGGTAAAGGTAATCAGTTTGCGACCACGTCCCGGTAGTTCTTCTGGTGAACGGCCTTCGCAGTCTTCATTATCAGGATCGGGACAGAACTCAAGAACGGTCGGAACAGCGTTGGCTATATAGAACGGCGCACCAAGATAGGCTTTTCTCAGAAAATCGCTAGTACCAAAGGACGAGTTTTCGCAGTGGCTGCAGCAGCAGCCGTCTTTTTCACTGGTAAGTACAATACTAAGGTTGCGAGTAGCATTAACCGTTCCTAGCTTGTGACTATCTAAATCAAGGTTGATCGAAAAATAGGGATCATGGGCTGCCAGCAATCCTGCAATAACGACACGCGTGTTTATGGCTTTCGCCATCAACATTTCGACGGGCACGTCCTCGCCATTGGTGTCGTGATTAAGGGAGAACTCATCGCCAGCGTAAGGACTAGGTTGATGCAGTTCACCATCGCGATCCTCTGCCAGTAAATGTGGTGTCTTGCAATCGTTGCAGAAACCCAGCTCATACACTGGGGCATGACATTCGCATCGCGCACGCTGAGCCACATAGACGTTACCAAAAGGCCAGTCCCGTAGATGGGCAGATTTGGCACTGCACTGTGGATCGACGCAGGCCCAGAGGCCATGCAGCATACGTTGGAAAAGATGGACTCTCAATTTGAGGAACGGCGGCTGCTGCTCGGCCGGATGAGTACCGGTCATCGTGTCAATCCAGTCAAGCATCTGCTCCTGCCGCTCAAGGTGTGTGCCCCCCTGCAACTCGCTGGATACAGCGCTAATCAGGTCGTTTATGTCTAAGGGTTTGCCAGAGCTAACAACGGCATGACGTAGGCGCCTAGCTGTAGTGCTGTCGCACAGAGCCTTGAAGCGCGCTGCAGACACTACCTTTTCCGGCTCAATATCCCTGATAGCCTGCAAGGCAACATTGTTACCTGGCGATTCAAACTCAAGGTCGGGCCAAACACGCGAACCACCAATTACTTCCACCTGCTCAAGCGGAACGCCCGCTAAGTCAGCCAAATAGCGTTTAAGTCGCTCTTCAGCATCGGCACCGGCGATAGTCGCTGATGTAGCAATGAAGCGAATCTGTTCAGATTGTCTGCCGAATGCCTGAACTACTCTGCGTAACAACAGAGACATTTCAGCTGCTTGTGAGCCCACATAAGTATGTGCCTCATCGAGGACGATCCAGCGTAACGATTGTTTCTGCTTAGAAATTTCCAAAATCGGATTATCGACCTGACGCACCAGCATATACTCCAACATGGTAGCGTTAGTCATCAGAATCGGGGCTGGCTCCTTGCGCAAAAGCTCTCGAGACAGGATCTGGTTGGGCTTCTGTTGCTGCTCCTTACGGATCTTGTCGGCCCTCTCCTCAGTCTTACCGTTATATAGGCAGAAGCGGATATTGCTGCCGTATTTTCTAGTCCAAGCGTCTAGACGCTCTTGCTGGGAGTTAATCAGGGCATTGAGCGGATATAAGAACAAAGCACGCACACCCACTAGTGCTGCCTCGCTTCGCTCTTGCTCACGGATC
The DNA here is from genome assembly GCF_047716895.1 of Alcaligenes sp. SJTW-7. Taxonomy (NCBI): domain Bacteria; kingdom Pseudomonadati; phylum Pseudomonadota; class Betaproteobacteria; order Burkholderiales; family Alcaligenaceae; genus Alcaligenes; species Alcaligenes sp. SJTW-7. The sequence continues at coordinate 1,989,849 of NZ_CP136682.1, forward strand.
AGATCTTCAAGGATTGGTACCATAAAGCATTCGGTCTTACCTGAGCCAGTACCGGTAGTGATCACGGCCGAGCGTGGTGTTTCGTCAAGTAGAGTGCGCCAGGCATGTAGTTGGTGAATATAGGGGTGTATCGTTTTCGAGAATCGGTAGGCTGGTGCAGATGCCAGCGTATCTAGCAAGCTGCTCGACAGCAGGCCCTCCCGCTGCAGATCCTGCAGGCACAAACCTGCTTCCTGCCAGCCAAAGGTATGCTCGAATACCGGCGGCGCTAGGAAGCAACCATCGGCTCCCAATGTGTTCACCATACTCTCACTCAGGTGACGATGCAGGCCTAAGTGATTGATACCTAGTACACCGAGCGTCGCCTCACGGGTACGCTCAAGGCTTTGCTCGATCAGACTTCTGAAAAATTGCATTGTCATTCCTTATACCTCATCCTCAGAGGCGAGCAGATAAGACACCATCAGTGCGTGCGCTGGCATAAACCAGCCATGGCGATCAAAATCAGAAATCTGTCGAATAGCAAATTTCAGATAAGTCGGTGTAACAGGAAGGTCGGTGAGACTAGCTTTTCCTGCCGTAACGTAGGCCATAAAAATCGGCAGATAAGTCACGGCATCAGTGAACTCATCCAGCGAAAGAGCTTTCACCAAAGGCTCCAGCCCCTGCTGGTCCACCCAACTGGAAAGCTCCTTACCAATTATGGTAGGCCAACTCCAACTGGACTCGTGCAGGTGTCGCAGATCCTGATACCAGATTGGTAAAACTCTTTCAGGTGGAATACTCCTCAACGAGTCGCGATGGCCAGTGCTCAGATAGTCCCCTAGGTAGTCGAATCCAGAAACCATACAGCGCAGCACGCTAGCTCTATTGGAGACAAGACTGTTTACTAATGCGTCAGGAAGACCAGTCAGGCGCATGTTGTTATCGAACAGCCGATAAGCCTGCACCCATAACGAAAGCGGGACGGTTTCCCATACGACAGCAAGCTCGTCACTGATACGTGTGCAGAACGATTCATCCATTTCTAGACGCAATACCGCGAAGCTCAGTGCGGTATGATTTCGCGACAGGGCTTTCCAAGTTTCGAAGGACGATAATGGCAGGTGATGATAATGCTGTTTCAAGTCAGCCAGATACTGCCAACCACTGTGATCGAAGTCTGTTGCCATAGCAGCGATCTGCTTCTCGATAACATGCGGATTATGTTGAGGATGGAAAAGTTCAGCTGCGCGATGTAGCGAACACACTTCTAATTGATAATCGAGGCTGTTATTCTGCGCCATATAGAGGCTAGGACGAAAATGGACGCTCGAGTGCGTGCTCGGATAGATCAACCATGGTCCCTGAGATTGCATTTTTTGTGGAATTTCGAAGTAACCAGTCCCTACCCCCTCGCTATTTTTTTCGACCAACTGAAGCGGCGTACACTTTGGGTCGGAGAGTAACATTGCCTCGGCCTGAACGCCATCCAGCATCGTCGCATTGGAGGTACTCCCAATATAAAACGTAAATTGCCGCTCCCATTGGAGTTGCCCGCCATAGCGGCGTATTTCTAGCCCTAGTAGTGGCTGTTCAGTACCTATGGAAAATTTGATATATGCATCTTGCTCGTCAACTGCACCGAGCATGTTTTGCATGTCGCCTAGGTAGCTGAACAAATTTAGTGTGACAGGCGTTGAGCCCACCCAGATACGAAAGGAGCGTTTCGGATGAGGCTGTTCCAAACTCATGAGCTCCAGTTCTATATGAAAGGTCTGCCCTTGGGCAAGACCAGAGATTAAAGCGATACGGTACCCGATCAGGTCAGCTAGGGTCAGCTCGCAAGCCCGCGATGGATTTCCATTATGGTCCAGAAGATGAGCCCCCTGGTAGGGGTAAGGTAGACGCAACTGGACCGGAGGCAGGCCCTGACTAGCTTCCAGTATAAAGGTCGTTGGGGGGCGTTCGCCTCCGTAGTGTAGCTGCAGCGCATGTTCGGATCGCTCCACTCTAAGGCTATCGCTAACCACCTGTAGATCAAGCAATCCCGTTCCTTTAGACAGGATGCGTGCAGGCTCCTGTTCAAAGCTTGGCGACATGGAAAGGCTGAATCCCTTAGGCAAAACACCGAATCTGCGCTGCAGCAGCGTGCTTCCTGAGCGGTTGCGCAGGCTATAACGGACAAGACCATAACTGCTATAACGTTGACGGTCGAGCAACTGACCGTTGATAAACTCGCGTAACTCATGGCGAGGATAGGGATAGCCCTCGGGCAGCTCAAGGTCTGGCCAACCGAGAAAGACGATCGAGGGAGAGCTTTCATAGAGTGCATAAACGCCATTCAGCGTGGGCTTACACTCGTTTTCAGCGTCCTTATTCAGTTCGATCAGGTAGTGTGCAGCACCGTTGTTGAGAGACAGATCCGATCGCGTCTCCAGCCAGTGACCATTCTCCGCATCCTGGGCTAAGATCACTGGGGTTACGCTATCACTGGCGATGGAAAAGTCTTGGGGAATACGAAGCCGAGCCAACCCAGATCCCACGGAACAGCTGGAGCTGGCAACAAGTTGCCACCGCTCAGAGCGGTTCTCAAATACCAGGGGGGCCTCTCTGAAATCGAGCGCACTACCATCGAAAAACAAACAATGTACCGTGCGTCCATTCTCCATGAGGCGCAAGCTAAGCGGCTCGTCTGGTGCGTACCGTTCCACAGTTACCTGGGGGTTGGCAAAGCGAACCCTGAAGCCCTCCGATGTAAACTGGCCATAAACAGTAGCACCGCGGGCAAGCAGCCGCTGGCCTTCGTAATAGAGCAATTCGAGGCGCGTGCTACCTAGACTCGTCGGATCTATCGCAAAGGTTGCTGCAGAGGGTAGAAATAGGTCGGTTCGTATTGACCAATGGGGTAGCGTGCCATGCAGAAAGTGCTCACAAGTAAATCCCCTAGCTTTCTCGAGTGCCTCTTTACGTTCCTGACGTTTCTGACCTGCATCCCGGAGCCAGTCATTTAGTAGCGTACGAGCATTGGTTTCATCGAGTGGGATTGGAAATGCATTCGTCCAGTCTTGAGCATTCTCATCGAGATAGCTGGCAGGATCCTGCTGATCCTTAAGGGGGTATTTTTCAACCAGATACATAAGTTGGTCAACGGTGCCTGCCAGTATCCGACGTGTCTCTAAGTTGCGAAAAGCTGCGGGTAAACCCTCTTCGAAATCGGCGATCAAGTCAGCCGTAGTTTTCCGGTTACTCTCTGTCCGGTAGTAATGCTTAATGCCTCGTCGTATTGCCCTCCCGAAACCATGCGACTCACTTTTCACTAGAGGCCAAGGCAGGCCCCCCTCTGTGAATAACGAACCTAGTAAGTCTCGACCATTGCCCCGGACACGTATCGGCCTCTTCCAATAAGCAAGCCCCTCGTTGGTCAGCGTTGCACGCTGCTGCGGAGTTAACAAAATCTCCAGTTCCTCTTCAGCCCCAGACCAGGACCAGGAGCCGTTGTAGTTCCGGCGATATTGCTCACTGACGAAAAGACAAAAGCAGGCCCCCATATACATGGCATGCAAGGAGTTGCTTCTTTTTTTGAATTCTTGTTTTAGTAGTTCGAGAAGCGATTTATATTCTTCCTCGGATATCTGATAGGTATAGAGAGGGTTGCCATTTGGGCCTCTGAAAAGCTCACGACTAAACAGTAGTTCGCTGAGCCAGGCTTTCAGCGGGTTGGTTAAATTTGGCGATTTTTTTATAAGCATCAAGAAAGCCCTTCTGATATTCAGTAAATCCTAAAGAACTCGCTGGCCACTTGGCCGAAAATCGACTGTACTAAAACTATATGACTTAATCAGCAATCGTCTATCAGATCAAGTCTAAGCCATTACACGGTATAGCCGTTCAAACCCACCAAAACAGTTAATTTCTACCAATTCCAGCACGGCTCACCGGACACCCGCCTCTTTAGGGAGGTATTCGTTAGCACTACGGCATCATTTGTTTGCAGTGTTGTTACGGCCTCCGTGACATCAATTTCTGTCTCCCGCTTACCCTCCAGAATTTTCCATACAACCTCATCAATTGTGCCGGGTATTAGCGGCACGATAATCACTACGTCGCGCTGTTGGCCCAGCCGGTATGTCCTATCCTCAGCTTGACCCATGAGCACCGGGGTCCAGGGCATAGAAGCAAAGGTCACATAAGTGGCGGCAATGAGAGTGGTCCCAACGCCTGTCGCCACGGTGCTACCGATAAATCCCCTGACCTCGGGATCATCTTGGACCGTGTCGAGAGCCTTTTGCCGCTCAGTGCCCAAGTCAGCGCCGAACAGACGCACTGCCTTGATGCCCGCTGCCGCACAGGCGTCATGCATAGCATTGACTATGCTCCTGTACTCGCAAAAGATGATGATCTTCTCTTAAGCCTGCAGACCTTCCATAGTTTCGATCAAAAACGGCGCCTTGAGCGTCTCCAGGCACTGACGCAGCTTGGTGATTTTAGGCATGACCATCACAGGCTCACGTCGTCATAAATCGCCTTGTATGCCGTAAGATCTTCGCTGGGCGAGATATAGCGCACAGAATGTGTTGTAGCGCCCAGGTCAAGTACATCCTTGCGTCTGCGCAACATCCAACCAGCCAAAGCGCGGGCTAAAGCAGCACGGCGTTCTCGCGAACTCGTAAAGGTATTCCTGAACTCCTTGAGCTCCATACGACCCAGCGAGTGATCCCAAACGCCAACCCGACTTCACGAACAAAGCCACCCAGACGTTCATAATTTGAAATGCTCCATTAACAGCCGTATAACGTCGAGATTCGATCATCCCATGCAAAGCCGACTACAGCATCGGGATACACTGCGTGGATCTCGCGTTCCCAGTTGATACACAAAGAGGCGGGGCAGACAATAAGCACTCTACTCTGCCCCACAGCTAGACGAGCACCTACAACAGTCTGACGTGTCTTACCCGGCCCATATCATCGCCCAAGCACGCACCAGTTTGACCGGCCAGGTGACGGACACCATCGACTTGATAGTCCCGTAAACCTGCGCCCACAGCGATCGCAGCCAGCACAGCATCGTCAATGTCGACCGCGTTGCTTTGCTCTAGGTCGGCAGACAAAAAGCCCGTTCCATCCACATCTTGGGCGGGGCCGCTTTCCCCTTGCTCAGGGGTCGCGGCAGGCACCTGGATGGAAGATTCATCAGCATTCGGTGATACCAGCTCTTCGAGTACGACAGGCTACTCATGCACGAACGAAAACTCAGCCGCCACTCCTGCCAGGTCACGGAGCACCTGCTGGATGTAAGCTACGTCACCGCGTACTTGCCACGCCGCAGCGGACTTATGAAATCTCCCCTGTAGCGCCCGCATTGCACGAACGCACAACCCATCATAGGAAAAGCTAACGGCATGTTGGCCATGGTTGAGCTCGCCTCTGGCCAGCTCAAAAACTTGAACGTCAAGCAGTTGGGTAAAGTAATCAGGCTCGTGGCCCTTATAACCGCTTTTAATAGCGCAGCCGCCCCGTCAAAATCAACATGCTCACGCAGATAGAGCGCCTGCAACCACGCCTGGGCATGTTCTGCACTGCCCTGCTCCAATACCCACATCCTCCGCCCCGGACACCACCATGCTCCAGCTTTGGATAACCGGGTCGCCATTCCTGAAATATTGAACAGTTGTAGCCCAAGCCTGCGCCCATCAAAAACAGCTTGAATAAGTAACTCAGGGGCCTTAAGCGAGATTGGGACAATATTCAACGGCAGCACCTTACTTTCATAACACCTCCATATCTATGAACATTGCCCCCTATCTTGTTAATTACGCTGGAACATCCTCATCCGACGGCACATCTTGATCACGAGCTGCCGCAGGCCGGTTTGCTTGCTTGTAGGTGATCGATTCAATGCGTGTGAGCTGCAGGGCCACATCCTCAGCGACGATCTTGATCACCTGTACCTCGGCATTCGTGGTCTCATCTTTGGCAAAGAAATCCCGCTCCTCACCAATGACCAGCACGCGAGCTCCCTTGCGCAAAAACTGTGCGCACGCCTCGGCCTTGCTGCCGTAGATCTCAACCTCGCGCCAGAAGCCCCCAATCTGCCCAACTTCGCCGGTGGCCTGGTCCACCCCATAACGCCCAAAGTACACACGCATACTGCACACACTAAACTCTTCGCCCGAATTGTTCTTACGAGGAATACGTTTCAAGGTGGGTGAGTCGCCCAGGTTGCCCTTACCAATAAACAAGTTCTGCATATCAACTCCTTTCGGTGAAAAACAAACGACTTGACCATATGGTCGGATTGCCCTGCATTAACTGGATCACGCCCCACTTCGACTCGGAATTGGCCTAGCAAAAGTGGGAACTTTGCGTTGCTGACTCAGTAACTTCAGCTCACGTACGAGTCCGCGCAATTTGAGGTGTTGTGAATTGAACTCTTGAGCTTGGGCATTGGCGTGTTCGTACCACTGCCGCAGCACGGTCGGTAGGACCGCATATCTTGAGTGCGCCTCTTCCCATGACAGATGCTTTCTTGTGCCAATCTCTCGCCAACGCAGCGCCATATAGCCGTCCGCTTTACGACGGTGCTCAGCCAGATACATGGAATAGCCAGCCACTTTCTTTGTGGCAGCACAGAGAGCGACCATATCTGCTTCAACTTGGTCAACTTGCATGAGATGGTGGCGCAGCGACTGGGCAGTGCCCCTACCCGTAAAGGGCTTTGTGTCAATCACGCTCTGACACGTCTCGTTCTCCAAGGTCTTCCTTGCCCACTCAACCACATTGACACGTAGACTTCGAGTTCGCTTCGTCATCCTTTCGCCCTTTCCTCACAAATCCCTTTCTTCACACCAAATCTGAATCGGCATCTTGAAACTGATTGGCTTCGCGCTGTGCTTCAGCTTCAGCCAGTTGCACACCGACTGACTGCAACAGGCTCCTTTCCTTCTCAGTTAATGTGTACCGACGCCGAGAATGTCGTGGTTGCAGCTTGGCGGTAAAGACGTCGGCAGGCACCATGCCGAATACTTCGCGCACGAATTCCACACGCTGCTTACCCTCTTCTGAAGCATGTTCCGTAATGAAGTCCAGTCGGGACAGCGCATTGATGTCTGGCTGCATGAGCCAACGTGAGAACCTGGCGACCTCATTGAATACGCGACGGATAAAGCGAGTCATTTCTGTGATCGAGCGGCGCATTTGCTGATCGCTTAAGAGCGTCTTGCGACCCAGCGTCTTTTGCAAACGGATGAAGTAGTCGTAATCAACAATCAAGCGGCTGATGCTGTATCCGTAGGGGGATCGGAACCCCAGTTGTAAAGACTGCGGTTGAGCGGACTTCAACACGGAATAGCTCAACCCACGTTGCTGCTGGCTGGACAGCAAAGTCTCGGCGGTCTTGATCTCCTCTTGCAGCCGCTCATTCAATTCTTCCATGGATTGCTCATGACGCAGCAAAGACCAGTCAGCGTAGGGATTGTCATTACCCGTCAACAGCCATAAGCTGCGCAAAGAACTGGCGACACGACGACCACCTACGATAGGGGCCACATCCGAGCCAGGCTCACGAACACGCCCCATAAACAGCCTGAATGCCTCCTTGGTATGCAGGGTCATCAGATCGTCTTCCGAATCGACCAGAGAGCCCAAGTCATCCATAGCGAAGAACTCGGCTGGTTTGACGTCAGGGTCCGAACCCTTGCGCGTCTGGAACTTGGCCTGCATACGTGCCAGTTGATCTTTACGATCTTCCAGTTCGATATACCGCTCATAAAGTGGATCATCCTCACGCATCGGCCCTGCCATAAACGTGGCCAACAAGGCTTCTTCGCCGGTGATCGAATATCCATCGGCGAAAGGTGAACTCTCCTCCGTCGAGAACCCAATAAGAGACTTGGGTGCGGGAACGACAGCGGGCTTGTCGCTGGAACTGAGTCGTGGCTGCTTATCTGTAGAAGTAGGCATAGGTAGTCACTGAGAAGAGGAAAATGAATAGGAGGTGACGGACATCATCAGATTGTCGACCCCTTGAAATCTGCCAGCGGTGTTGCGTTGACAGCATCCAGAAACGGGAACGTATTGGCACGGAGCCCAGGCAACATGCCGCTCAAAGGGTCTTGATTGAGAAATTCCAACAAGGCGTCACTGTTGACTATGACCAAGGTGCGGTAATTGGGCTGAGGCATCACGTTAATAAGCCCCATGGATTCCAACCGCTCGAAGGCACGTTGAACTTGACGGCGGTTAATCTGACCTCGCAATGAGTCCAAAGCCATCTTGGTAGCGGACGTCCGAACTCGGCGCTCATCTCCGTGGTCTTGTAGCAGTACATGAAGAACCAGGGCATCGCTATATTTCTGTAGCCTATGCAGAAGATGGATAAACAATTGTTCGTTAGTCATTAATACGGTCTCCTAAGTCTGTGCTCTTGAGTAGCCCAAATCGGGCTACTTCCCAACCGTTGGGCGGTGGCCCAAAACGGGCTACCCCCCACCGGGTGGGAGGTGACCCAAAACGGGCTACCTCTTAACCGTTGGGCATTGACGCAAAATGCGCTACCTCCCAACCGTTGGGGATTAACGCAATACGCGTTACTGAATGAAGCACGGGTAAACCAGGCCGTCATGGCAGCTTCCTCATGGTCTGCACCTGCTGGCGCAACTGAGCAAAGGCCTCCTCTTTCGTCATTGGAGGCAGAGTTGTCGTCAGGTTTGTATTGAGAGCCTTGATGTGCTCTTGGACGGCGTCTTGAGCATGTCGATTTTGTTCACGCTGGCTCGCAATGCTTTGCGTATATGCCAGTTGCACACGACCGGATTCCAAGCCGACACGCAGCGAATGCAAGTAGCCAGGAGGATTTGCGATGTGCTTGCCTGGATTGCGCAACTGGCCTTCCAACTCATCAAGCAAACTCTGACGATGCTCTGGCTTGGCAATGGACAGCACCTTGCGCACAGCCTCATGCCATTGCTTGCCAAGCACGCTGGGCAAAGTGATATCAACCTCGTCGTTTTGAACATTCAAATCATCACGACGACACCCCTCTATCTCGGCCAGTGCCTTGGACTTATCCCCCGCGGGCGCCGTGGTGATGGCGGGTCTTGTAGTTGTTTGAAGAGATATTGTTGTATTATTGTTTCGCGTTTTGGGCAGCTTAGTTTCGCGTTTTGGGCAAGTTAGTTTTGCGGTTTGGGCATCAAGTTTCGCGTTTTGGGCAACTGGGCAAGTTGTGAGGTCGCTTGTTTTTGTGAGTTGTCCACAAGCTGCCCCAGGACTCACTGGGGTCTGAGCAAAGAGACGTCCAGGATTCATACTGGCAGGGTCACGCAGCGCGTGCTGGACAGTTGCGTTGGCCCGTGCTGCGCCAGCAGTATCCAAATCAAACAGCGGCCTTTGTGACTGTGTGCCAGCTCCAAATAATTTGCTTGATCGTGATGGCGCAGGCTTCTGCCCATTCAAAGGAACAGGTTTGGATACCGATGTCAGTTTCGGTGCATCAGCAATGAGTGGTTGATCGATAGATTCAGACTTGAGGGGGTACTGCTCCTGACCGTGCAACAAAGGACATAAAGCCAGCAGGTTAATGCGTATGCGATTGCCGGCTTCCTGGAGTAGACCCATCTGTTTCAGGCGATCACGGGCATTGCGTTGTGTTTTGCTGGTCAAGCATAGAGCGTTACGAATCGCCTGTTGAGACAGCGTAAATTCACCCTCGATGCTTCGGCTGTAAGTGAGAACATGCCGTTGCTGAATCAGCAGATACGAGAGGTACAAGCCAGAGGCCACATTGCCCGCGATATCCGCCAAGGGCCGATAAAAGCTCACGTAGCGTTTCAGCAATGGGGCGAGCTGCGCCCAGTTTGCTTTCTGATCAACAACCGAGATCCCCAGGCAAGAAGCGAGACGATCCAGGTTGATACGGTAATGGAGCTTGGCCGGTCTACCAGCCAGCTTTTCCTGAATCAGCGAATGTTGAACAAGTAAGAGACGAGCGCTCTCCTGCTCTCGGGTACTCAATCCCGTTGCTTGCGTACACTGTTTTGCTGTCAGAAAGAACCAGCCATCACGATTTTTATAGTGAACGGCAGTATGCCGAGCCCAATAGAGTGCGTGCCCCAAAAACAAAGCAGCTTTGAAATTGCCCAGCGTTTCAGCCAGGTTCGGGTAGTACTGTACAAACCCTTGGCTGGTGAGCAACTGCATAGCCTCATCAATTAGAGACGCCGTTGTTGTATCGGTGTTTAATGCGGCACCCATAGCCATCTCATCCGTATCGCTTGGAAAGAACGGGTTGTGACGACGATGAGCCTTGTTGTTGATGAACCTCTTCGAGCGAGTTAGCCAATGAAGCGGATGCTTGGAGAATGGCATCCGCAACAACATTCAGATGCAAGCGGTATTCCGGCACACGTCCTGGCCCCGACTGTTCACTTAACATGCCCAGAGCAATCAAGTCGCGTCGGCATGTCCGCTGCTGAGAGGCAGTAATTCCGGTGACCTGATGACATTGAGTCGCCGATAGGCGAAACACATAATCATCCTCCTGGAACTCCTCGGGCATTGCTTGAGCAACCCGTTCCAGCACAGACGAAAGCCATAATCCCGTGATGACATTGCCCGTGATATCGACATATAGGCGATGGAAGCTGATTGGCGTTTGCCCCATCAAATTCAACAGCGCCGCTTGCGCTAAAAAGTCTTCCTTTGGCGCGTCTTTACTGTTCTGGGAGCCATCGGCATGAGAGGACGGCAAGGCCCACCCGCCCTGTGTCTGGCCATCACAAGCACGCTTTGACGGAGGCAGAGTCGACGGATGCGGCGCAGTTGTAGAAGTGATTGGCATAGTCATAATTTCGTCCATGTGGCTTTATCCTTGCAGTGGTGGCGTCGTCGGCTTTATTTCCAAACCAAGCTCATCATCTTCAGCAAACTCGACAATGGTTTGCTGGAGGACACTGATTCGCAGCTCAGGAAACTGTTGGTGTAAGGCGTAGACTCGGTCTCGGCAGGGTTGCTCAGACATCGATTGCTGAATATCGAACCAGGCTCGATGGATGGCATCACGCACAGCGACCGGAGGCAGGGCCGTACGGCCGCCAGGCTCCCCTCCCGGCCTGAGCTGTGCGCGCAAGTCCCGGTACTCCTCGTGGGACAGCTTGAAATACGCACACACCATCCGACGCGAAGCGCCATGAATCACAAAGTATTCGCGTAACTTGGCGTGCTCACGCCGCATATCGAGCAGATGTAGTCCCTTGCTGATGACTTGTTCAGACAGTGAGAACCACATTTCCTGCGGAGAGTTGGCCAGATTCGTGATGTCCCGAGTGGTTCGGTAACGCAAATCATCGAGAAACTCGGGTGAGTAGCCCGCACGCAGTAGAGAGTCCATGTACCCGCCATCGATTTGCTCAATAATGTGGGCCAGCAACATGCGCCGTAGAACAGGACATTGAATGGGAATCTTATTCATGAAATCTCCTCCGTCACATCCGGCATGAACAAGGACACAAAGCCGTCCAGTTGACGCTCTGGGTAACGGGTCCGAACCCGTTCCATTTCTGAGAGCAGACGTGTGACCAACGGCCCCAATTGCTCATGCCGCAATACCAGGCTCACGCTTTGGAGCGAGACATGGTCAAATGCCTCGCCCAGTAACTCCTGCGCTCCTTCCTGAAACTGTTCCTCGCCCTGCTCCCAAAGCTGTTTCCAAGCAATGGTGAAGCCATCGGCTTCGTGTGGGATGAACTGCGTAAATCGACGATCAAGCTGACCGGTGAGACTGACCAGGATTTTCCACAGGGCTCTGCGGTAAATGACCAATTCTGGTTCCAGCTCAATCCCATCGACATACCCAATACCTTGTGAAGGAAAGTCCAGGTAAAAGCCAAAGATGTGGTGTGGCTGATCGCTTTTAAAAAGCACATCCGACATGTCGATCAGGCTCTGAAACTCGCCTAACACCGTAAATATCGGCTGTGGATCGAACCCTTCCCCCTCTCCGCTCAAGACCACGTTCTGGGAGACCGATGGGGAAGCTGGCAAAAAGGCACCGCCAGAACTGTCGGGCTTACTCTTAGGCGTAGGCACACTGGCCAACATTCGACCGAGTGGAGGCTGAGTAGGTGGTTGAATTGCTAACGGCTTGGGGTCCACTGGCGCCATAGGAGTGGCTTCGATCAGCCTCAGGGTCTCAACCTCCAATCGCGGATTCGCCTCCAAGGCTTGGGCCATGGCCAGCAGTTTCTCAGGGGTCACACCCAAAGTTTCAGCGATGGCTGCGTTGACCTCATCAAGCAACTGCGAGACGTCTAAAACCTGCTGAGCACTCTGATCTGCCGTGACAGATTGTTGGCTCATCACAGCGGCGTACTTGTGCAAGATTGTCTGTAGCGCTGTTTCAGCGACTGCTTGCTGGCTGAACTTGTCAGCTAGTTTTAGCCACTGCGAGATCTGCGGTTTCAATAGCAGGTTGACATCGCGCGTTTGTAGCCAGCGCCCGATCGGGGTCAGATACTCAACCGCAAAAAGGAAGTTTTGCAGCATGCTCATGCCGAAATTCAGGCCGCTGGCCTGGCGCAACTCCCGGTTCAATTCCGTGGTTGAAAGCGATTTGCCCGATTCTTTCTCGAAATGCTCCTTAAACGACAGCACTCCCTGAGCTTTCTCCCAGAACGAAATCTCGCCACGCTGCTCGTTTTCCGCCAAGTGCGCCGCAATAGTCGGCGCATCCCCCTTCCAGACTTTGACGATGACTGTCAGGCGTGCAAAGCGTTGGTCGCCCTCTTCGTACAGCTCTTTCGCAATACGCAGCCGTGTATTCCCGCCACCGTAGACCATATAACGCGGCTGACCAGGACGCCTGGTAACGCTGATATGGTTCAAGATGCCGTTGGCCCGAATCGACGCCTTGATCTCGTCATAGAGTGGGTTGATTTCGGTACGCGGGTCAAATTCGTACCGATCAATATCGGTAACCGCCAAATTTGAAATACTGCCGTCCACCACATCCATGGGCGTCATCGCACCCATGGCGTTCAGCGGTGGCGGCGTGCCCATCAGGGAACGTTTGGCGATGTCTTCGTAATTCGATTTTTTTGAGGACACGGGACTGGTCTCTCTTAATTTTGAGCTCAACTCAGCGTTCATGCGCAACTGCGCGGCACGCTGACTGGCGGTCAGCAATTCCGGAGTTTTAGACATGGCGCGCTCTACGAGTTAGTCGTGAGCGGGCTGTCTGGCTCGTCTGACGCGGAGATAGGGACATGCAATGCAGCGAGCGCAGGAGCTAGCTCATTGCGATGATTCGGAGTGAATTTGTTGCTCAGGTTGGGGATCAATTCCCACAGCAAACTGTGCATGTGATCGCCCGCTCTGACCGGATCAATCCAGTGAGCAGGGACTTGGGCGGTAGCCGCTTTTTTGTAGGCGACCGCTTGGGGAATCTGGGTGGCCAGCACGTTCACACGCCCGCTCATTTCAATGAACTGATTGCGGATTAGGCTGGACATGGTGCGGCTATCGACCGTGTTCTCGCTACGGTTAATCACGCACTGGATGGCGGGCACTTTGTAGCCAAGGTTGGAGGCAGACTCGTGACGGGCGACCAGTTTGATCGTACCGTCAACAAACTCACGGGCCGACAGAACATCGGGGGCTACAGGTGCGAGAAGCACATCCGCTGCATTGACGGCGGCGTCTTGTAAGTGGCCCACTGCCCCTTGGGTATCGATGATGCAAACGTCGTACTGAGCACGGATATCCGGGTTACTGAGGGCCATCCGAATACGTACCAGGCGATCAAGCTGATTAGACAACCAGATTTGAAGGGGGCTGTCGTCACGCTGAGTGTCAGAACACACGATATGCAAGAAGCCGCCCTGCACGTTCAAACTTGAACGGTCACCCTCGAATTCGACAGGTGGAAATTCGACGTGACTAATGCAGTCCGTGGTGAGTGCTCCTGACATCACCATTTGCGTTAAGCCATAAGGGGCTTGATGAGCCAGTTTGTAATAGCGAGTCAGAGATGGCTGAATATCCGCATCAATTAAAAGAACGCGATATCCGAAATCAGCAAGCAATCCACCTAAATTGGCAGTTAAAGTGGTTTTACCAACACCACCTTTAGTGGCAACAGTTGTGAACGTAAGCATTTTAAAAACCTCGTTGAAAAAGCAACGAGTTTTCTGCTTAAATTACTGTATAAAAAATACTAATAAACAGGTGGACTTAACATAAAGCGACATTATGCGATAATTGCCAGCGAACTAAACAAGAGGTCTTTATTTGTCCCACACAGCAATCTTGCGGGACCTTCAAGCAACTGATTTTCAAGCAAAAAAGCATTCAATACAGTCAAAATCCGGCCGCCTGTCGTTGCTTCGGTGCACCGGCCACCTGCACCCATAAGGTCTACACCCAATCCTGGGCAATGCGCGCTTTCAGTTCCCTTATATCGGATTGATTGCCCCTAGGGCTGGGCTCGATGTGTTTTGTGGCATGAGTGTAGCCACCACAAGCACGCCAAGCACAGCCGCTCAAGATCAGCCCGCCACAGATACAGAGCGGTGTAGGACGACGGAACGAACGCAAGCCCTATCCCTGATCGCCCGAGCCCGCAGCCAGCACACTGGTTCTGGTCATCTCGTTGCTTGCGCCTGAGATAGTGTTACTGCACTACCAACTCAACTCGTCTATTGCGCGCGCGCCCTTTTTCGTCTGCATTGCTTGCTACCGGAGAAAAAGATGCGACACCTTTAGCCAGCAAGTTTTCCGCCTTAACACCATATGAAGTATGTAAAGCCTGAACAACTGCCTGAGCTCTACTCTGCGACAAAGTCAGATTGGCATCAAGCGAACCTTGATTATCCGTATGGCCCACCACATATACTTTTAGGTCTGGATGGCTAGAGAGCAATTTAGCCATTTCTGATAAGGCCGTATCCGATTCTGGTTTTATCTCCGCTTTAGCGCTATCGAAGTAAATGCCTGGAACCGTGACATACCCTTGGCGCTCGAGTGATTGTTGCAACTCGTCCGCTTGTAGCACTTTAATTTGATCCAGTTCCAATTGGGCACCTTCTACGATTTCCTGATAGAGATAGGTCCTGTTATTGGACGCATCATCCACCACATGCAGAAAAACGTGGACCTCTCCTGCCTCATCACTACGACGGGTGAGCAAAACACGCTCACTTGAACTACCAAAGACCGCATCGCCAAATGCAGTAGGTCGAACGCGTCCCTCAAGGGAAATAAAGGGCATCATATCCGGACCACACGTCTCTGGGCCATGGCAGGCAAACAGCGTTTCAAACCCGCCTTGCTGCAGCGCTTTCTCGTAATTTCGCAGAACCTCCAATGCTGAATGCTCACCCGGAATCCGGTAAGCGATGCGAGTGACCTTGCCCTCCAATTCAAGCAATTGCCCCGGTGCTTTCTTGTCCTTAATGATTCCCGCAGGCAACACGGCGGCATCGTAGTTTTTTCTCAAATAGTTGCGAATCTCTGCCCCTGGGAATCGACTCAAAAGCGGATGATCGCTAGAACCTTTGACGTCAGCGGCAAAAACAGCTGGTGCATCCACTATCAGCAACACCAGAAAAACGAAAGATAAAATTGTCTTTAACATATATTTTAATTATAAAAATAAACCGCTATTTATTACTATTTACATTCTGATTTTTTGATTCTTGATTTCTATGATCATTAATATTTTTTGTTGTTATAGGTTCCGCAATGCACTACGGACTTCTCCACATTTTGCGGGATTAGTGAGTTCAAAATCCGTCACCAAACGCGTCTTTGGATCGTAGGACATCGTTAGCTGACAGGGACGGAGTATGTCTCTGTCCTCATAAATAATACCTGTCGTCATTCCTGGTCGATCCAAGTTATGGTATGCGTAAGTATCTGCCTCCACGGTGACTCGTTGGTAGTAGGAAAGATTCCACTTATAGGCAGGCTCTCCATTCAAAACGGTTTCAACTTCCCCGCTACGACCAAAAGCATCACGATATTTTTCTATGCTCTCCCCCCTTACCATCGGTTTTTCTATGAGCTGAATACCTAACGCGGAGCCTATTTCAGCAGCACAGCCACCAAGACTTATCAGGGTTAAAAACGAAATAATTAATTTTATGATGTGTGTCATTTTATATAAAAAGATACAAATTGTATTAAACGATCAGCTCGGAATAATTCCAAAAGCCACGCGTTTTTAACACACATTCTGCAAGCTCAGGCTTAAAATTTTTCTCTTTTCCAAAGCATGCTCGAAAAAAGAACTCTAAGAGAATCTGCACTCTTTTTCACTCATAGCCATGTTGCAAGGCTATGACGGAACGCCTGGCTAAGCACTCAACGACTCAGCCCATATCCATTAAGCCTCCACAATCGCCATAGTCGTTTTAATACGCAACTGTGTACGGCAAGCCCCTTCTTTTAAACGCAAGGTCAAAAGTATCTGGGTTGTTTGCCTTCTAGAGGGAAGCGGACACCCACTGCATACGGCGTGTAGTGATTTGCTCGTAACTAGCATTGAACAATCCCACATGGAGGGGAACGGTCTGTGCCCAGTACAGAGAGAAACAATGACTTCCGGTGCCCCAGCCGTTCTGAGTACACGTCAAATCCCGACAAGGAAAGCACCATAAGGTTGGGGCACAGACCCAAGCCGACAAGGGCAACCGCCCTGAGCCTTGCGTGCAAAGCGCAAGACCAGCCATGCGCGACAGTTCTGGCGAATCTGAGCACGGCCGGAGCGACGCCATTCTATCGGGACCTGTACCCTGCTCCCGTCGATCATGCTACGCAGACCGACCCGCCAATAGTCGTTTTTTCAGCGCCATGTGATGTCGCGTTTGAGCCGCCGTAACCCTCACAAAGCCATTAACAGCCAATTATCGCCCCCCATGTGATCTGGGTTTTGCCACAGCCGCGTAATAAATCAGAGGCCTAATTAGTTTTGTTACAAGCCGACGCGGCCCGCTGCATGCCTTGTGTTCGCGCGGCCAAGCTTGATGGGTCCCTCATAGCGGTATTGGGGATCAGGTTTCCTTCCCGGTTAAACCAAAAATAAACGCCTGCAAACCAGAATGAAGCCTTTTGTTGCATCACTCTAACATTTACTAACGCAGGGTGCAGTCGGCAGGGATGGAAAACAAGATGGGAATGCAAACGGGGATCTCGAGACAGAGTCCCAACCGAATTGAACTCTATTGTTTGGGAACCTTTCGTTTATTGATCGACGGGCAGGACCGCAGTCACCTGTTAAGTTATGACAAGGTCAAGCTGCTGCTCGCTCTTTTGGTGCTGGCACAGGGCCAGGCAATAGCACGAGTCAAGCTGGCCGATATGCTCTGGCCCGAGAGCGACCCCGAGCAGGGGCGCGCTCGGGTGCGCCATGCCTTGTATGTGTTGCGTCAGGCATTGGCCCCCCTGTCCAAGGTGCTGCTCAGCTCCACGGCAAGCCTGACACTGGAGTCCGATACCGTCTGGAGTGACGTTCTGTACATAGGCAGTTCCACGGCGACCGAGCTGGACGAAGCGCGCAACAAACTAAGCCTGTACCAAGGTCCATTTCTGGAGGGCCTTAAATTGCCCGGTAGTGACAGTTTGATGAGCTGGCACAACAACTGGAATGCACGCCTGGACATCGAGCTGGCGCAATGCCGACACCATCTGATCAAGGCATTGATGGCCAGCGAACAGCAGCAGGCAGCCCTGGCGTATGCCAAAACCTGGGTCAATCTGTGGCCTGAGGATGAATCCTGCCACCGCTTACTTATCCGACTTTTGGTGCAGGACAATGATCATGACGCGGCCATGCTGGCCTATCAGCAATGTTGCGATGTGCTCCAGCAGCGTCTGGGTGTACAACCTGACGCACAGACGCGCGCTTTGCTAGGCACCGGTGTTAACGCAGCGCCCGCCTTACATGGGCCGTCCGATCCCGAAGGCTACCACTTTCGGGCCATGGCTACGGTAGCCATTGCCATTGGCTGGCGCCCCAACCCTGACAGCGGCGACGATTCCATGGAGACGGATTACGAAACCAGAACCTTTCTCCTGCGCGAAACGCATGAGCGGGTGGTGCGCTGTGCTCGCGAACACGGGGCCTGGATAGAACAGGAACATAACGCCACCTTGCTGGCGCATTTCGGCTACCCCGCCATCAATGAGCGTCCCGTGGCCCCTGCCCTGACCCTGGCGCGCACGCTGGCCGGTCTCAGCCGGCCAGCCCAAGTCAGTCTTGGCCTGGCCGTTCATGCTGATGTACTGCCCATTGATCCGACCACGCCCATCAACGCACACCATTTGCTCTGCCAATCCGTCATTTCCCTGGCCTGGCAAGCAGACAATGGGGCGGTCTTGCTCAGCAGTCAGGCGGCTGCACGCCTGTCGTCCTGGTCTCTGGAGGCCTTGCCATCAGGCAAAGAACCATCCTCATACCAGTTACGCCTGAGCGAAACCGCCACCGATACCGGCCGCATTCACGGACGGCTGCGCGAGTTCGATATTCTGCTTCAATACTGGAGCGGTCGTCTTAGCGCGGCGCCACGCATGCTGTTGCTGCATGGTCATACCGGAATGGGCAAGACCAAGCTGCTGCGTTCGCTGCAGGACTATGTGCGCAATGTGGAAGGTGCCGTCGTGGGGCTGCAGACCCAGGAAAATGATGTACGCAGCCCTTACGCGCCGGTACTGCGCTGGCTGCAAAAAGAGCTGCGATATGTCACACCGAATACCGCCGACACCCGTAACGGCGAGCAGGACACGCAGCTACATCAACGATTGATGGCCCAGTACGACCTGAGCGTTGCGCAGGCCGATATTCTGCATCAGACCTTGATTGAACCGTCCACACTCGGCCAGAGCGTAGTGCGTGAACAAACGCAACACGTCTTGCTGGCCCTGTTGCACGCGCTTTGTCGGAACCAGACCTTGTTGCTGACCTGGGAGGACTTGCACTGGTGTGATGCCGCCAGCCTACAATTGTTGCAGCGTCTGCTGGCAGGCGAGGAGCGGCTGCGCATCGTGGCCACCTCTCGCCAGGCCTTGCCCGAGTCCTGGCCTGTCCTGCCCTTGCGGATTGGCGCACTCGCCCACCAGGACATGAATGAACTGATCAGTCAGCGCAGCCGCTCGATCAAGCTGCCTCGCGATATTCGCACGCACATCATCGAGCACAGTGAAGGCAGCCCCATGCTGGCACGCGAACTGCTGCACTTATATCAGCTCGGTCAGGACCTGACCCTGGTGCCGCGCTTGCTGGACCAGTGCGCCGCCCATTTGCGCCGCCTGACGCCGCTACAACGCGAACTGGCCTACTTGGCAGCCCTGCTGCCCAATATTGACGAGCGCCTTGCCAGCCGTTTGCTGGAGCAACCCCAATCGACCATCCGTACCGCTTTGCAGATCCTGGAGCAGCATGAATGGTTGATGTCCACCGAGCAATCCCGCTGGCGCTGCCCCGATATACTGGGCAACTGTCTGCGCCAGCTCATTATCCGTCCCGAGCGTGAACGACTCGGACGACGGCTGGCCGAGCATATGGTCGAGCATAATCACGCGCCATCGGCTATTGCCACCCTACTGGGGCAAGTTCGCTACCAGGATACGGTCCAGTGGTGGCAACGCGCCATCGAGCACGCACTCGAACAC
Organism: Alcaligenes sp. SJTW-7; assembly: GCF_047716895.1. Taxonomy (NCBI): domain Bacteria; kingdom Pseudomonadati; phylum Pseudomonadota; class Betaproteobacteria; order Burkholderiales; family Alcaligenaceae; genus Alcaligenes; species Alcaligenes sp. SJTW-7. The sequence goes on from NZ_CP136682.1 coordinate 2,009,495, forward strand.
GGCCAGTTACAGGAAGCCGAGCGCTACCTGTCACAGGCTTTACGCAGCCGGCGCTTCATCGCCGATCCCACCGTGCATTCACAAACCAGTTTTGCACTGCACCTGACTAAAGCCTCCTTAAGCACCGCGGCCACGGGCCCGGGCTCTCCCCGTTCGGTAGAAGCCTTCGAGCAGGTCAACGAGCTGAGGGACCCTGAAGAGCCCCTGACCTTGCTGGCCAGCCTGTGGGGCGAATGGTTGACCCGCCACAATCGCGGACAATTGGACGGCTCCTTGCCGATTGCCGAAAAAGTACTGCGCTTGTCTCAGGATCAACTCAACGAGGCTTGGCAAGGCTGGGCCTGGTACGCATTGGCCCAGCATCGCCTGTGGCGGGGCGATCCGGTACAGGCAGAGACGTTGCTGGTGCGGGCCCTGCCGTTGATCGGCATGTCGGCCGAACCCCAGGATGCCCAGGCCCTGCCATCCCAGAAGCCCTCGCAGGCGCTGGCCTATGCCTCGTTGGGATTGTGTCAGGCCTTACAAGGCCATTTTTCCACTGGTTTGCAAAATGCCCGCCACGCCATCACCCTGGCCAGCTACCACCATCATCCTTTGGCGGGCGCCATTGCCTCCCGGCTACATCTGATGCGTATTTACTACCTGGCCGGAAATCTGCAGGAAATGGCTCAGGAGAGTTTGGCGTTGACTGGAACGCAGTCACCGGCCAAGCCCGATACGGTCTGGATTGCACTGGCGCAGATGCATCAATTACTACCCGCTGTGCTACAGACCCGCAACGCGGACCTGATTGAGCCCATGCAGGCCGCGATCGAACGTATACGCATGGATATGCCTGTTGCTGTGGAAGGACAACTGTGCATGCTGGCTCGCGCCCTGCTTAGCCTGGCGCGCGACGACGCCGCGTTTGCCGTATTGGCCGAAGCCGAACAGATCAGCGAACAACACGGTTCCGTGCTGATGCTTCCAGAAATACAGTGTCTGCGCGGCGATATCTGGCTACAGCGCCAATGCCCGGACCTGGCCAGCCAACACTGGCAGCAGGCCCGGGAAAGCATGGACCAGCATGGGCTGCTGGCCTACCAGCACTGGCTTAACGATCGCCAGGCACTAATTCCGGGTTGACCCGCAAGGCCTGGGCAATCTGCCCGGCCACGATGCGGGCTTGTTCGCGGCTGTCATAAACCGGGCTTTGCACCCGGTACAGATCTTTGCGTCCCGGACGAGGCAAGGGAATCTGCACGGCGTCAATCCCCAGCGCATCCAATTGCTCAACGGCAGCGCGGGGATCGGCAAACACCCCCACCTGAACACGCCAGCCCTGCTGCGACCGCTCCTGAGCAGGCGTCGCTAATGAGGCCGCCACTTGCTCGGGCGCAGGTTTGGCGGCCCGTTTTGAAGCGGGCTGAACAGCCTGCTTTTGCGGCGCCGGTGCAGTCGGGGCCGAATCGGGCGGCAATGGTCCCTCCTCCTGAAACACCGTTACTGGCGAACGCCAGCACTGGGTCACAATGCGCTCGGGCACCAGATCCTGCGTCCAGCTCGGTTGCGCCATCGGACTGCTCACGCCGGACTGCGCCTCGCGCAGGGTCAGCAATTGCTCGTTGATCTGAGCCTGTCGGGCCTGAATGCGATGCAACTGGTTCACGTTATCCACCAGATTACGTTGCCCCTGCAAACGCCAGTTCAAGACCAGCCACTGTACGCCGGCATCGATCAGACGCTCTTCTTGCTGCGGGAAGTCGCTGGCCTGGAAACGGTGCTCACCACTGCTGAACTCGTGCAAAAAGTCGATAAAGCCTTCTGCGCCCGGATAGACCCGCTCCAGCACAAAGCCTGGAAACTGAATCTGCAGCACTGCATCACCACACTGCCCCTGTGCCCATGCAAAGGTAGCCCTGGAGGGGAAGTTGAAGTTATCCAGCCGCGTCACACCGCTGGCACATTGCAAACTCAGGCGGGTGCGTTGAGGCAATTGACGCGCCCCGGTGTTGAGCAGCGGCGGCTCGGCATCGATCACAACGGCAGCGGCCAAGGACTGAACCGCTTTGGCCTGTTTATCCAGCTCAGCCAGCTCCTGCTGCAAGGTTTCGATCTGGCTACCGCGCACACGCGCCGCCTGTTCATCGTGCAGGCGCGTTTCGGCATGCGCCACCTGCCGCGCCTGAACGGCGTTCGCGTAGGCATAGAACTGCCCACTAAGCGGCATGCTCTGCCCCAGCGCACTGCGCGGTCCGTAACTTTGCGCATCACGGCTCACAAAGTAGCGCAAATCACCCTGCAAGAACTGAGGCACGGTGCCACGATCACCGTACAACAGTTCATAGGCCAGGACGGGACTGCGCACACCCTGTACCACACTCAAGACCGAAGCGGCCCATTGATCCTGCAAACCGCAGGCGGTGCGCCGGGCGGTGTAATCCAGCACCAAGGCCAGCGGACCACGCATCAGAGTCCACACGGCATCCTCACGGGCTGTATCGCGCTGCAACTGGGTGCGCAAGTCATCCAGACTGTGTTGGGCATCGTGCAGCAACGACTCTTGCACTTGCGGGTCCTGTCCAAACCCCCAGGTCTGGCGTGCCAGTTCCTGCGCGCTGCCCGGCCCCTGCAACAAGCGCTTGATCGCATCGGCAAGTTGAGTCTGATAGGCACGCAACGGCGCAATGCCCGCCAGACTGGCGCTGACGCCCTGCACGCTTTGTGTCAACGACTCCCCCTGCTGCACCGAGCGCAGCCCCACATGCCCCAGTGCATTGACGCGTTGAGCCTGATCCAGCCAGCCTGCCAGACCCTCCTGGGCGGGGGCCTGACGGGCGGCCAGACGCAGTTGCTGCAACGTCAGCATGCTAGCCACCCAAGCCGGGCGTTCTCCGGCAGGCACCTGCTGAAACAGCCCATCGACCGCTTCAAAAAGACGGGCATAGGGATCAGCCACTGAAAACAGACTGCTGATGGCGCCATCCCAATCCGATTCGGTCTGCAAATAAAAACGGGCATCGTTAAAGCGCACAATGAAGCGATACCAGGCGTCGTAGGACAGTTGCCGGAAACCCTGTTCCAGCACATCACTTTGCCCCATCCAGAAACTGCGCTCACCCGAGGCTTCGGCCAGCTCCTGGACAAAGCCCGAGATCGCTGCCGTACCGGTCTGCGTCAAACCGGCAGCGATCACAGGCGCCCTAGCATCGGGCCGGACACTCCAGAAATCCGCCAGCGTAATCGGGCGGATGCTGTTTTGAAAATCCGCCCACGCCAGCAACCAGGAGGGCGAGCGAGCACGCAAGCCCAACTGGCGCAGCGCAGCCTGCAACGCATCCAGCTCCCCTTGCAGTTGAACCCGCTCGGGGGACCAGCGCAGATAATCCACATATTGTTGACCAAGCAGCACACCCGTCTGCAGACCGACTTGCCGGGAGGCCGAGTCGCCATACAAGGTCGCCAGCTCCATGCCCGGCAAAGGCCGACCTTCAAGCGGGCTGCCGCGTAACTGGCCGGCCACCAGATTGATGCGACGCACCAAATACTGACTCCAGGCAGCCACTTCTGTCTCGCTGCCGCTACGACTGACGCGTGGCAGATCCTGCACAATCAATGGGTCCAGAAACGCCTGCAGGATTTCGCGCCGGAACGCATCCACAAAACGTTGCTGGTAAAACTGCTGTACCTGGCGCACATGGCCCTGAAACGGCAACCAGGCCTGGATGCCGTGATTGGCGCTGTCCAGCCTGCCAATGGCGCTGCGCCAGATATTGAGCGACTGCACATCTTCGTCCAGCGCACCCTTTTGCATGCGTGTTTCGAGCTGCTGCAACGGTTGGGCCGCAAAGGCTTGCAAACTCGAGCGGGCACGTTCACTGGAGTAAAACAAGCCGCCTGCCAGCGCACCACACAAGAGCAGCCAGGCCAGAACCAGAGAATGACGCAACACACGGCGCCAGGACGACCAGCGGTCGAAGACTTGCCAGCCATACCGGCAAGACGGCAGGATGCGATCGAGCACGTCGCGGGCAAAGGCAATGCCTTCACGAGTTTGATGCGGAGTGCGCACCTGCCAGTACAGGCCACGCAATAAAGGGGTGGCCGAATACGGCGTGGCCTCGAAAGCCGGGGCCAGCAAGTCTTGCAGGATGGCTTGTTGTGCCGCGATACGTTCGGGCAATTCAAACACCGGCGCAGGCTGCACTCCATGCTGACCGAGTACAATCCGCAATTGCGCCATTCGTCGCCCCACGGACTCGAACGCCTGCGCCAGAAACTGCAGCGAGCCCTGCTCGGCCCCTTGTCCGCCCACCATATAGCCCAGCGCCTGATCGTAGACCTCGGGCGGCAATTGCTGCAGCCAGGCAGACAGACCGGGAACCTTCTCGCCCCCTTGCAACATCAGCCAGACAGGAATGCGCGCCTGAAAAACACGCGCCAAGGCATCATGGCGAGCCCGCATCTGCTTGCCCGCCGCCTGCAACTGTTCCTGATTGGCCTGCAATAGCCAGGACAAGTCGATATTGAAAACCAAGCCGTTAAGCGGCTCGCGTCGGCGCGTGCGCATCAGTTGGTGCAACAGACGCGACCATGCCGCTTCTTGGGCCGTGTGCTCATCCGCGCCGAGCACCGGCCCAGCCCACACCATGACACTGGCTTTCATGAAAAACCAGCCCACGCCCTGATCCAGGCCTGGCCCCGCTGCGGGCAGCGATTGCACCGCGAGCCGGGCATAATCGTCCTGAGTCTGGCAAGGTCCAACATCCAGGCTCAGCATCCAGGGCAAGGCATACAACGATGAACGCCGTCCCCCCAGTCGTGCCTGACGCAGCACCTGCAAGCCGGCTCCCCATTGGGCGTCAAACGCGGCATACTGGCTGCCCACCACACGCGGCATGTCGCGCGCCAGACGCCGGCGCAAACGCCACGCCAGCCAGCGCCGACGCAGCCCCGCGGCCAGCCAGATCAGCAATAGTGCGACCAGCACCAGCGTTGGCAAGGCCCACAGCGGCCAGCCCTTGTGCATCACATACAACCAGGCCAGCCCCGTCAGCACGAGCAGCAGCGCCAAGAAGCCCAGCACACGCAAACTTCGTTTCAACATATCAATGGTCCATCAACAAAGCGCTGGCCAGATTGGCCAGTGAGTGATCCAGATACAGATACAGCACCAGCACCAGCAGCAACGGTGCCAGCAGCAGCGTCACCGTGTATCCACTGGGCCGCCCCGTCAATCGCCCGGCTGGCCGCGGGGGCGTGGCCTGTCCGGTACCCGACTGCGGAAACAGCGCCTGTCCCGCCGCAAAACCCGGCATGCCCTGCTCATGACGTATCTGCTCGAGCAACTGCACTCGCCAGGACTCAAACTCACCGGGCGCGCGCGCCGCATATTCACCCTGAAATCCGGCAACCAGCACCAGGCCGTACACCTCACGCACCTGCGTGGCATTCTCGGGCAGGGACTGCAACCGTTGATAAAACTCGCTGCCAGCGCGCGTGGTGGCAAAGTAATGACGCTGCAACGGCGTCAAACGCCAGTGTCCGGCCCCGGGCCAGGGACTGGTCATGGCCGCCTCGTCAATCCAGGCCACAATCGCAAACAGGGCGGCACCGACCTCGGCCTGTTCATAGCCGCGCTCACGGGCGCGCGCGCAGGCCTGATCCAGCGCCTCGATCAACGCCGCACCGCTTTGGGCTGCATCGGCTTCCTGAGAAAAGTGAGTACGCGCCTGACGCATGACCGTCAAAAAGAAAGAAGCCAGGCTACTGTCCTGTATCATGGGCATCGCGCTCACCATTTGCTGACAATCAGTTCAATCTGCAGGTTCTCGGGCGCGCCCAGCGCAACCAAGGACACTGCGCGTGTCTGCTCCAGTGCCGCCCAGCCCGGCGACATGGGATCGATGTAGCAGTACAAGGCTCCCGGGCGACGAGGAATGCCACGTGGCGGTTCGGCCAGTTTGAGCAGCTCGACCCCTCCCAGCGAATGGGTCACCAGCAATTCAACCTGATCGGGAGCACACAGCTTGAAGTCGCCCGCCAGCGATTGCAAACGCTCTTGCTGCTCGACTCCGGCATAGGCCACCAGGTGGTAGCGTTGCCGAGCGGCAAAAAACGCGTCCGGCAGCTCAGCCTCGTACAAGCCGGCGCTGGCGCCAACAGGCTGCAAACGGATCAGCAATTCAGGAGCCGCAACAATTTCATTGAGCAAGGCGCTGATCAGGGTGCTCATGGCGTGAAACCCCGCTGCCAGATCTTCGTGCTGATACGGCGGGGCCAGCACCTTGCCGTCCCGGGTCTCGCCCATCATGTCGTAGCGCTCCGAGAACGTGGACAGCTCGCCGACCAACTGCCGCAACAAGCCGTAGACCTGCCAGGGATGCGTCTGCGGAGCCTCCAGCACATGATTGAGCATGGGGCCATAACGATTGAGCACCTGCAAAGCCACCAGCAAGCTCAGGTGGTTACCGTCCAAATCCTCCGCCCTGCCCAAGCCGCCAGGTTTAAAGACTTCCAACTGCCGTGCGCGTCCGGTCAGCTCGTCGCGGATGCGTCGTATCGTCTCGATCAGCCAGGGACTGGCCGACAAATTCAGGCTGGGGGGGATGTACTGGCGCTGCAAGCGCGCCTGATCGCCGTCCTGCTCCAGCCGCGCCACAGCCAGCAGTTCATAATGACCCAGCTGAGGCAATTCCTCGTCCCAGAACACGCGCAAGACGTAATTCATCAAGTCCAGTTGCCCCTCAGGGCCCTGCGCGTAATCATCCGCCACCGTGACCGGATCGGCAGCCGCCACCATGCGCGTGCTCACCGTCTGAGCCTGGCCCGGATCGTCAACCACACTCACATTGGCCTGGCCAGGCATCATGCGCCGCAGTCCAAGGTACACCGTACGGCCAGTGGCCAGATCCGCCAGTTCAAAACCGCGCGACTCAATCACGGCATTGCCGGGATACTGAATGAAACTGCCGTCGCGCAGCCGCGCTGTTAAGGCCAGCACCCTGAAATCCAGCGTCTGCAATGCCGCCTCGTCCAACTCCAGTTGCAGCACACCCCATGGGTACGGCTGAGTCTGGGCCATGAATAAAGCCAGACGCTGGTAGAACAGATTGTCGTTATGCTGGAAATGCTGGGGCTGCAAAAACAGACCCTGGTGCCAGAAGATCGGTTGCAAAGGATGAACGCTCATGAAATCTCTATGGGTGTTGGTGACCGACGGGCCAGGGGCCCGCTGCCGGCAAGGTGGCCGGGGGCGGAATGACAGTATCAGTCTGACTCTCGATGATGGCTTGCGGGCCCAGCCGCAGACGAATACGCAACGGCTCGGGCCGGGCCTCGTACTCACGGAACATCAGGCCATGGCTGTCAAGCTTGGCGCCAAACTGATAAAGACGGGTGCTGCGGGCGGGGTCCAGGTGCTGATAGCCCAGCGCGACGGCGACGTAACGGGCCTTGTCCATGCGTGCCAGCCGGATGCGCCGCTTGACGCCCGGCTCGATAAAAATACGATCCAGACTGAGCAAACCCGTCGGCGCGCTATCGGCCATCAACAGACTGGAGAGCTGATCGGGGCTGCTTGAATACGGCTCAAACACTGAGGGTTCGACCATCTGCGCCACCACCATCAGCACCGTATGCGCCTGCCCTCCCCAGGTGTTCAACTGTGGGTCGGCATTGACCTCCAGCACCAGCGCATCACGCTCGTACTCCCACTGCAGATCCTTCAAGGCCTCGTCCTTGGACTTGGTCTTGAACATGCCGCAGCCGGTCAACACCAGTGCGGCCAGCAAGACCAGCGCGGCGCGGCGACCCATACGAACACTATGACTGTGCCTCATCCTCAGCTCCCCACCATCACCGTACTTTGACTAGGGCTGATCACCGTCCCGACCGCATTGACCGGCATGCCGTTGTGGCCCGTCATGCAGCCCATCCGCACAGCCGGTTTGCCACCCACCATCACCGTCATGCTGCCGTTCATGAACTGCACTTCACCTTTGATTCGATTGCTGGCTACGCCGCCGACGGTGCCAACCTCATCACCGCTGCTCATCATGATTTTGCTGGCCTGATTCAAAGCCGGCATATTGACCACCAGCACATTGCGCACCAAGCCCGAGGGCTGGGCCATCTGCGTCGTCGCCAGATTGGGAAAAGGCGTAGGCACGGGACCGGCCGGAGTCGGCACCTTGCACACATCGGGAATTGCATTGGCCTGCGCCCCGCCATTGTTGAGCATGAACATAAATAAAAATCTCCTTGGCAATACCGGGCCTAGCCCAGATGCACCTGCTGGCCGTCCACGACCACACGTTGGGCGCCACGCAGCTCAGCGCTGCGGGCCCGCACACGCCAATCCCGCTCGATGACCAGCCGTTGAGAGGCAGCCGCATAGTCATCGTGTCCCGCCACACGCGTAACGCGCTGACCAGCATGTAGCTGGCTCTGGCCATCGACCTGCTGACGCTGGCCGCTATACTCCTGCCGCTGTGCAAAATAGCTGTGCAGGGACTGTCCGGCCAGATGCACGTTCCGGGCCTGTAACAGATACTGTTCCGCCTGTAGCGCCACATCCGCCCCTTGCAGCACTACGGCCTGCGCCGCTTGAAAATGCAAACCGCCGCCAGTCTGGACACGGACGCTGCCAGCACTGCGCACCACGGTATCAGCGGGCAGATGCAGCTGCGCCGTGTGACCGGAGCGCTCCAACACCGCCAGGATGTAGGCCTGCCGCCCATCGAACGTCAGCAAGACCAGATCGCCTACTTGTGGCTGCAACAGGCAGGAGGCTGCCAGCGGTGCAAAGCAACTGCCCATCGTGCCAAGCACGCCCCAGCGCTGGCCGGCCTGGACATAGACTTTGGCCGGCACGGTTTGCCACTGAGCGACCTGCGAGGGCTCCTGCGCGATGGACGGCTGCTCAGAACCTGAACTCAGACAAGACATCTGCATCTCCTTTTTATAGAGCCGACAAAGTCCAGCGCGCGTCGGCACGCCAGCGCTCGGCCTGCAGGCGTGGGATATCGTCACCCTGCAGATCTTGCTTGTCACAGCCATCCCAGCACACCTGATGCAGATCGGCTCCGTGTACGCGCATGCCTTTGGCCTGCGCGCTGCTCAGATCAGCCCCTTGCAAACGCGCATAGCTCACATCGGCATATTCCAGACAGGCGCCCGACAGGCAGAGCCCTTGCGCATGCGTATGCCCCAGTCTGGCCTGTGCCAGACGGGCTCCGCGCGCACTGGCCTGCGGCAAGCGTGCATAATTGAATATGGCCCCCTCCAGACGGGCCCCGTCCAGGCAGGCTCCATCCAGCGTGCTGTAAGCCAGCGACAGAAACGGAGCCACAATCTGCGACAGGTCGGCTCGCTCCAGATCACAATGCTCAAACGCACATTGTTCGAAACGGCCTTGTGCCAGATGCGCGTGCGCCAGACTGGTGCGACGCACCTGAACCTGAAACCACTGCGCGGCCACCGCCTGCAAGCCAGCCGCCTCACAATCCATCCATAAGGCCGGCCCGATTTGCTCGGGCAGGCGCAAGCCCCTCAGATCGCAGTGTTGCCAGGTCACGCCGTGCATGAGTGCCTGACTAGCCTGCACCTGGCTCAAATTGCACTGCAGCCACCAGCCATCGTCCAAAGAGGCCGCGCTCAAATCCGCGCCGCTGAAATCGCAGCGCTCAAAGTGCGCCCGGCTCAGTGCGGCCCCGCTCAAGCGCGCCCCCTGGAACTGGCAGTCGACCAGCACCGCATCCGATAAATCACAGGCGCTCAGATCGGCACCGCGCAGGTTCAATCCGTCCGCCCGCAAACCGTCGAATTTCAAACCACTATATTGACCGCCGGACAAATCCAGATCTCGAATTGGGCCCTGTTCGATCAGGGCCAGCAACTGCTCTGCACTCAAACTCATCGTGATTTACCTCCTTGTGTGTGTCGGGCCCAGTCAGGCAAATGGCCTAGCAGCGCCCCTTCCAAGTCCACGCTACGCACTGTGGCACTGCCCAGTTGCGCTCCATACAGATTGGCTCCACGCCAATCGGTTTGGTCAATCAAGGCGTAATCAAACGCCGCATCCAGAAAATTGGCGCCGGGCCAGCGCGCTCCTGTCCAATTCACTTCTTTGAAAATGCTTCGTGCAGCTTGCACCTGCCAGCCCGTCGCAGCGCGTAAATCGCAGATCTGTAAAAAAGCATCGCTCAGATCAGCCTGGTCGAAGCGGCTGCCGCCCAAGTCACTGTCCTGCATACTGGCCCCCCGCATATCGGCAGACCGCATATCGGCCTCACGCAAGATGCAGCCACTGTCCAAGCGCACATCGGCCATCTGCGCGCCCACCCAGTCCACAGCGTGGCCCTGCGCGCCGGAAAAAGTGGCGCCCCGTAATACCGCTTGCGAGAAACACGCCCGATCCAGCGTGCATTGCGACAGATCAGCGCCATCCAACTGTGCGGCATGCCAATTACTGCCTGCCAGACGGCAACTCGTCATTCCCAGGCGCTCGGCCTGTGCCTGGGCAAAGCCGCCACCTTCCAGCGAGCAGTTTTCCCATTGCCCAGCAGCCAGTCGGGCCGCGCTCAGAACAACGCCCTGCAAATCACAGTTCTGTAAACGAGCACCGGTCAGATTCAATGCATCGATCCTTTTGCCCGCCAGAATGCATGCTTCCAACACGGCGCCGCTCAGATCGGCCCCGTCGAGCTCCACACCCCGCAGATCCAGCCCCATCAGATGACACCCGCGCAGGCTATGGCCCGCCTGTCGGTGGGCATGAAATTGCTCCAGCGTGTCGATAAACTGCTGCGGTGCTCCTTGAGCAGCCAACCCAGCCTGCAACACGGCCAGCTCGGCAGCCAGACTGTCCAGACGCTGATCCATTTCGGCCAACTCAGCGTGCAGGCTAGTCCCTTGCTCCTCCAAGGCATCAAAGGCGGAAGGCGGCACATCGGCCCAACCGGCCTTGGCAGCCTGTATCTCGGCCAGCATGTCCACCGGTCCGGAGGTCGAGGGGGCGCGAGGTAATTGCGCCAGCGCCAGCAAGGGCTTTTCATCCAGCTCCAGACGCGTGGCCACGTCCTTGACCTGCGTCAGCAACTGGTCCTGTCCCTGTTGCAAGGCATGTTCGATGCTTTGCAGCGGATCGCTATCCTCGGCCTTTTCGCTCAGAACCAGAGCGGCCAAAGGCGCAATGCGCGGCAAGGAAACCGGGCTGTACGGAGCCAGACGTTCTTCCATATCCGCAATCCAGGCATTGCCCTGCGCTCGACCTTGCTCCAGGCTGTCCTGCAACTGGGCCAGGATCTGCGGGTCCGCCTGCGACGCGTCGGCCATCTGCGGCAGGTCGCTCAACGGCTCCATCTCTTTGTCCTGCGGTGTTTCGTGCGCCATACCCTGCGCACCAGCGGCTGCATGCAGCGCTGTCCAACGTGCCTGCAGATCAGGCAGGCTGCCAGCCGGCTCGTGCGCGTACTCGGTAAAGACTGCCGCAGCGGCAACATCGGCCGCATCGGCACGCTGGACCGGGATGCTGGCCCGATACAGCATCAGGACACGTTCATCTTGAGGAAACAGCCACACTGTATCCAGATCAAGGACCGCCTCCTCAATCCGTTCACTCCCTTTTCTGCGCAGCAGCAAACGGGGGCGCAGGCCTGGCAGGCGGCCCGACACTTCCGGTCGTTGCGGATGCATCCCCTGCACACGCCAGGACTCCGTGCCTTGCCAGTAACCATCCCGTACCTGATCCTGAGGAAAAGCATCGAACAATCGCGGATCAGTATCATCAGGCAGCCAGGGAAAGCGCTCTTTCTCCCAGCGTTCATCCACCGTCCCCACCCAACGCATGCGTGAGCCAGCGCCAGCGGGCAGACGCGTCAATATCGCCGGCCCCCATCGGTCAGCCGGCGAAAGCACCGGCGTATCCGGATGTTCGGTATGAGGCAGCAAGACACCCTGCGCCTGCTCCGGGTCTTTCAACCACCCGCAACCGTATGGGTTTTCGTTGTAGCCTGCGCCACCATACGCCTGGCGCAAGGTCAAGGGCAGCGACTGAAACGGCTCGGCAGCACTGGCACGCCAACCTGCCAGCGTGTGTTGCCAGCGACGCGTGCCATGCACATGGAGGGTTTTTTGCAAGTGGCCCAATTGGACCTGGACCGCCATGGCCGTCGTGTGCTGCCCAGGGGGCGCCCAGGCCTGTCCCGCTACGCCATAACTGCCCCGTGTCTTTTTCAAACCCGCATCAAAGGCCTCATCCGGAAAATGCGCCAGCAACCACGGCCAGGCCTGGGCTTCGGGCAGGCATCCGCCCGCTTGCCAGACATAGCCCAAGGTCACCACCCAGCGCGCTTGCCCTGCCTGGGCATGGTAGGCCTGCATCAGCAGCACATCATCGGGTTTGTCGATATCCATAGGGGCAATGTTCCTAATTGAGCTTCACAATGCCGTTGGCCTTGATATTGACCGAGGCCGTGCCATTGATGCGTACGTTCTGGCCGGCCACATCAATCATGGGAGCCTTCATGTAAACCACCGTGTCTTTCACCTTGAGCTGCCCCGTCATGGACATGGATTCCAGAATCACACCGGCATTACCCGCTTTAATCACGACCTGAGCCTTGCTGATCTTGATCTTGGAGATCAGGACTTCCCAGGACAGCAAAGACGTGGGCGCTCCAGTTACGGAGGCATTGCCAGCGACCAGCGTATCGATTCCTCCGGTTCCCACGACATACTTGATTGTGCGGCTGGTCAGCGAGTAGGCATTGGCCACCGTAATGGACTGCTTGCCATAGGTGCCCTCCATATCCACCACCTTGGTGCTTTGACTGCGCACCACCCGTTTCTCGGCCCCCAGGATGATCTTCTTCTCATCGCCTTTGGTAATGCGGCTCTGATCGCTCAACTCGACTTTGGTGTAGTCGCGCAGATCCAGCTCCTTGGAGCCGCTATACTTGATCCCCACGCTATAGCCCACGGTAATGCTGCTTTTGAGCGAGGCTGAGGCACTGACTTCCGCGCCCAGCGACGTGGATATCTTGATGGGATTGACATTCAGCAGCGAAATATCCAGCACCTTTTCCGGTGCCTTGAGGTAGGACAGATCAACCCAGCCATCGGTCCCTTCCTTGACCTTCTTGGCCGATTGATTGATCTCATCCATCAGTTCTTTGAACTTTTCGCTGGACGTTTTTTCCTTCTTTGCCTCCGTCGTATCCTTCTTGTCTCCGGTATCCTCGCCCGCTGCCTCCCCTTCTTTTTTGGGTTCCTCAGATACGGACTTGCCTTGCTCGAGCCTGTCCAAAGCGCTATCTAGTTTGGCCAGCAGGGCTTGCAACTGCTTTAAGGCCCCATCCAGATCAGGCTGCCCGCCTGCCGTGGCCTGCGCATTCTTTTGCAGTTGGGCCAACATCTGCGCCAACAGCGCCCGTTTGGCCTCCAGGGCTTTCATCTGCACGGGCGCGGTAGCCGTCGGCAAGCTGGCCTCCTCTTCCAGAAAGTCGGCCATGGCCTGATTCTGTGCCTGCTTTAGGCGTTCGCGCGGTTCGGGATCGGTATCAACATTGCCCTTGTTGCCCACTTCCAGGTGGTAAACACCAGGCACTTGTTGAATGAACGAGCGTCCCAGCAGGCCCATATGCCCCTGTGTACTCAGACGCACGCCCGAGCGATGGGGGCTGGCCGGGTCCGCGCCCAGATGGAAAGTGCTCCCCAGCGTAGGCGAGGACAAACGCGTATGCTGGGCGCCCAGTCTGTCCTCGAACTCCAGAGCATTCTGACCGGCCGTGCGCAAGCCCGGCTGAGTCGCCGTATCCTGATTGCGAATGCTAGGATTTTCTTCGTTTGGAATGGCCGAAACAATCACCGGCCGGTCCGGGTCGCCGCCCAGAAACGACACCAGCACCTCCGTTCCCTTGAGCAAAGGAAAATTCATGCCATGCTGGCTGCCCGCATACGGCGTGGCCATGCGCACCCAGGCGGAGTTGCCACCATCGGGGCGATTCGCATCGACAGGGGCAAACAAAAAGCGTATGCGGTAACAACCGTGCTCGTTGATCTGGGCATATTCGCCCTGGCCTTCGGCCACGACGATCGCGCTCAAGAAGCCAACCACACGGGGCTTGGGAGTGACGCGCGCCGGGCGAAATTGACGCACCTCGGGCAGCACCGTCAAGGAAGCCTGATAAAAAACCTGCTCATGCCCCGCCGCACCACTTTGGCGCGGCAAGGGCTGGCGCCCCTCGTGGCGCAGCGCAATCACAAAGTAGCGCTGGTTGAAATCGTGGCGGAAATGCTCATGCAACTGCACGGGATAACCGGCCCGTACTCCCGGCGCCAAAGCCACACCCTGAAAACGACTACGCTGGCAGGCAATTTCTTCGGCACGCAAGCTCGCCATGCGCTCGCCATCGTCCTGCTTGCTGAAGTGGGCCCCATAGATCTCCACACTTCCCACGCCATCGAACCTGTCTTGTGGCGGCTGCCCCTGCGGGTCGATAGCCGCTTTCATGGTCAGATTCAATGAAGGCTGGCTAACCGAGAAATCCCGCAGCACCACCGAGCGCGGCGACACACTCAGCGCATGATCGAAACGCGAAACCCCAATCCGATTCTGTTCACCGCTCAAGGCACCGGCCGGTCGCCAATACAGGGGGACAGCCTGCCGAGGCTGGTCCGTGCGCTCATGACCAAACACCAGAATTTCATGGTCTGCGCCCTGTTCGAACCAGTAGTAGACGCCCTCGTGCTCCAGTCGCCGCGAGAGAAAGTCCAGGCTGCTCTCCTCGAACTGACAAATAAACGCAGTGCGCGTCGCCATCAACAGGTCGGAGGACAAACGCAGGCAATACTGCGCGCCGGCATCCTGGGCTGGCTCGCCTTGCCGGCTCAGGCCGCACTGCGCCAGTACCATGCGAATGATGGTGCCCAGATCAGGTTTACCGCCTGCCTGTGCATCGGCTTCCATATAGACTCGCGACAGGCGAAACATGCGCAGCAGCGCCATTTGCGGCTCAAGCACGGCTCGATAATGGGCAAAGCCATCATCACGATGCGTCTGCCGCAATTCGGTAATAATGCCGTGCCAGGGCAGCCAACGCTCCTGCGCATCAAGCACGCTCAAGGTAGCACGCGCTCCCAGCAGTTCTTCCAGATCGATATCGTCGCGTGCGGAGGCCAGCTCGATCTCGAAACGATACGGCCGCGACACGGCCTCCTCGCCGGACCAGCGCGTCACCAGAAAAAGGTCAGGATCGGCCAGGCCACAACGGAAGCTGGCCAAGGCCTGTTCGGTATCGTAGTCATTGAGCATGCCTTAGCTCCCCATCCGTATCACCCAGGGCTGCGATGCCTGCGGGCCCACATCTACACTCAAGGCGGTCGAGCCATCACCGTCGGCCATCCAGGCCAACACCCGGTCAGACAGCGCCGGCAACAGGCTCTTGCGCAAAATAAAGTCGATATTGCGCGCGCCACTGTCTACCTCGGTACAACGCGCCGCAATGGCCTGAGCAACTGCGGGGGTAAATTCCAGACTCAACCCATTGCTAACTTGCAAGCGCTGCACGATGCGAGCCAGCTTTATCTGCACAATCTGCGCCAAAGCCTCATCCGACAGCGTGCCGTAGGGCACCACCGTCATACGCGCCAGCAGAGCCGGCTTGAAATGCTGCGACAGTGTCGGGCGGATACGCTCGGCCAGTTCATCAGTCTGCGGCGGGGGGGTCTCGGCCCGGGCGGCCGTCACGATGTCGGTGGCCAGATTGCTGGTCAGGAAAATGACCGTATTGGAAAAGTCGATCAGCCGACCTTCGCCATCGGCCAGCGAGCCTTTGTCAAACACCTGATAAAACAGATTGACCACATCCAGATGAGCCTTTTCCACCTCGTCCAGCAGCACCACACTGTAGGGCCGTTTTCTGACAGCCTCGGTCAGCACGCCGCCTTCGCCATAGCCCACGTAGCCGGGAGGTGAGCCGACCAGCCGGCTGACAGTGTGTTTTTCCTGAAATTCGCTCATATTGATGGTGGTCAGCGCCTGCTCACCGCCGAACATCTCATCGGCCACCGCCAGCGCTGTTTCTGTCTTGCCCACCCCCGAAGGACCGACCAACAAAAACACGCCCAGCGGCTGGCGCGGATCGCGCAAGCCGGACTGCGCCGCCTTAAGCACCTGGGCTATCTGCGCGAGGGCCTCATCCTGACCCCGGATGCGCTGACACAACTGCCCCGCCAGTCCCAGCACGGCACTGGCCCCATCGCGCTGCATCTTGCCCAGTGGCACGCCGGTCCAGTCCGAGACCACCTGCGCGACTGTATCGGGCCCGACCTCCGTAAACAAGAGAGGGGCATCGCCCTGCAGGCGGCACAATTGCTCGCGCGCCTGGCTCAACGCCTGGGTCAAATCCTCGGGCGACAAGTCCGGTTCCACCGCCGCATCACCGTGTTCAGGTCCGGCCTTATCGGGGTCTGCCTGCAAGCGGGCCAGACGCTGTCGCAAATCCAGGACCTGCTCGGCAGCTGTCCGTTCGGCCTGCCAGCGTTCGACCAACGCATCCAGATCCTGTTGGTCCTGCTGCACGTGTGCATCGATCTGCTCAAGACGCGCCGCCTCGATACGATGACCGTGCGCCTGATCGCGTTCCAGGGCCTCACGCTCGCGGGCCAAACCCGCCAGACGACGTTCTATCCGCTCCACCCCGGCAGGCTTGACTCCTAGACTGATACGCACGCGGGCTGCTGCCGTATCCAATAAATCCACAGCCTTGTCCGGCAACTGTCGACCCGTGATGTAGCGCTCCGACAAGGTGGCTGCGGCCTGCAAGGCATCGTCGCGCACGCTCACACCATGCACCGCCTCGTAGCGGCTCTTGAGCCCACGCAGTATCTGCACCGCCGTGGCACTGTCAGGCTCGTCCAGTCGAATCAATTGAAACCGTCGCGTCAGGGCCGGATCGCGCTCGAAATACTTCTTGTACTCGGCCCAGGTGGTCGCGGCAATGGTGCGCAGCTCACCACGCGCCAAGGCCGGTTTGAGCAGATTGGCGGCATCGCTGCCACCGCTGGCGCCACCGGCGCCAATCAGCATATGCGCCTCGTCGACAAACAAGATAATGGGCTGCGGTGAGGCCTTGATGGCATCAATCACACCACGTAGCCGTTGCTCAAACTCCCCCTTGACGCTCGCCCCGGCCTCCAGCAGCCCCAGGTCCAGGCCCAGCAAGCGGGTACCGCGTAAAAACTCCGGCACATCGCCTTGCTCGATGCGCAAGGCCAGCCCCTCGACCACCGCTGTCTTGCCCACGCCGGGCTCACCCACGCAAATGGGGTTGTTCTTGCGACGACGCGCCAGAATGTCGATCATCTGGCGGATCTCATCGTCACGCCCGAATACCGGATCTATCTCACCGCGCGCCGCCTTGGCGGTGTAATCTTCGCAAAACCGCGCCAGTGCGCTATCAGCGGCCGAGGTCGCCGTGGGCGGTGCCCCCTTGGACGCGTCGAGCGGCTCGTAAGCCTGCTCAGCCGACGCCCCGGTCCAGGCGGCAAACTGCTTGTGCAATTGCTCACTGGAGAGGGCACGCAAACTCTCGCCCCACGGTGTACCTGCGGCGTAATAACCCAGCCGCATCAACAAGGCCAGCAACACGGCACCACTACGCACATGGCGGGCCCCCAGATTGACCGAGGCGACCAGCCAGCTATCTTGCAAGCACTCCGTCAGCATGGGCGAGAACACCGGGCGCCCCGGATTGCCGCTTTTGAAGCGTGCCAGTGCATCCTCCAATTGGGCGGCCAGTCGCAGGCTATCAATCTGGCTCTGGGCCAGAATGTGAGCCAGATCGCTGCCCGTCTCGCTCAGCAGGCGATGCAACAGGTGCTCAATGCTGATTTCATAATGCCCCCGTGCCAGGGTCAGGCCTGCGGCAGACTCCACGGCCGCTGTGCACAAGGGATTGAGCCTGGCAAACAAAGGCTTTAAGTCAACGAGCATCATGATCATCGTTCTCCGCAGTAAAAAGATTCAAGCCGAAACGCACCGGCCGCTCGGCCAGTACGCGGCTACGGCCTTGGCCCAGCCATGTATTGCATCCCAGCCGCTGCCAACCCCGGCCCAGACAGGCCCCCTGGCGCTGCTGCGGCTCCAGCCACAACTGCAGCTCACACTGCAGCGGAGCCTGTAAATACCAGGCCACGGTGCGGCTGACCCGATCAAACAAGGGCGCACCCGGCAATAAGTCGTGAAACAACTCGGCCTGCAAAGGGCCAATTTCGATATCGGCATTGCCGGCGCAATCGAGCACCTGTTCGCCCAGCACACTGTCCTCACCCAAACTACAGGCCTGTCCGCCCAAGCGGCTGCGATAGACCGGGGCAATGCGGACAAAGCGCGGTGCACAGGGGTGGACCCGCACCGGCAAGCCCCCCAACAAACCTGCCAACAGGCTTTGCAAACCCAAGGCGGAACGTGACTTCATGCCCAGATTGCCGGCAAAAGGCAGGAGCGCTTGCGCATCATCCTGGCGCTCAGGCGTCTCACGCAGCCCTACCAGGGCATATAGCTGGCGCAGGCGCTGGCCGTCACGACGCTCGTGCACAGCCAGCCAGATGCGATACTTTTCCCAAGCCTGATACAGCAGCGGATAAAGCGCCGCATGCACAATGTCGATAAAGTCGCGGCGGGCCGAATATCCCTGCATCGCCTCTTGAATCAGGTCCTCGGTATAAAACGTGGGCAGCGGCGAGGTCACCCCATACAAGCCAAAGAAATTGGCTTCAATATGAAAACGGCCATCGACACCGCGCTCGATCTTGGCCAGATCCGACTCGGGGAATGCCAATGTCAATGCCGGCCGAATACGCACGCGCTCGCGCAAGGCCGCATCGTCGCCCAGATGCTGGCGCAGCAAACGCGCCGCCTGGAAAAAGCTGTATTGGGGGGCCTGGGTCTGCAAATCCTGCAGCAGCCCAGCCTCTACAACAGGCGTTGCTGACCGATTTGCGCTGGCCATTGCAGCGTCTCCCCATGGACCGTGTCATGCAGCGTCAAGGCGATGAAGGTATTCATCGTGGCGCAGCCGGACAAAAATTCGTTCAAGACAGAACCGAACAGATACAGGCTGCCGGGACCTGAGAAATGATCTCCTGCGCACTCGATGCGAACCGTACTGCCCTGCACAGGCATGCCGCGCACCATGCGCCGCTGGCTTTGCACCTGCACCTGCTGAATAGATTCGATCTGGCGCAATCCGGCGGCCCGCTGCCCGGACTCCCCGCGTTGCTCGGGCAGATACAGCAACAGCAATTTGCGCAGACTCTCGGCGCTGGACAGCGCCATCTGATTGGCCTGCATGTGCGAGAGCACGCGCCAGAGCAAATCCTGCGCCAGATAGGGTTCGCGATAGGAGGTGACCCCGGTGATGTTGGAGAAGGTCACCCGCACCGGCGACCGGTCGGTCGCCTCGCAGATCTCGCCCAGGCGCAGATCATCCGGCCCGTTGCCGTCTGTGCAGCTCAGGCGCAAGGACAGGACCTGCTCACCGTCTTGCGCCAGCCCAGCGCCTGGCAAGCTTAAATAATGCTCACAACCCGAGCCCAGTGCCGAGGCACGTACGCGAATGTGATAGGACTGGGCGCCCGGCACACAGTCGCTGGCCGGCTGATAGCCTTGTTCCAGCCCATCCGCACTGCGCAGGTCCACCCGGTCCACACTGTAAATCTGAGCACCCTGACGCCCCGTGACTGGCCGGATACGATATTCCGGCTGCCGGTGATCCACGTACAAGGGCTGGCCATCCAGGGGGTACAAGTTGACGGCCGGGCTCGCATGCAAGACAAAATTGTCCACACTGACCTCAGGAGCCCAGTCGGGCAGACGGTCAAACTCAAAACGCAACACCAGCCGCGTCCCCTGGCGGGCACGCCAGCGCTCCAGTCCCTTTAGTTCCAGAAAACGCAGCTTTTCAGGCAGGGCAAAATATTCATGCAAAATGCGCCAGGCCGGATGCGCGCCTGCCGGCCAGGGTAATAAAGGATAGGCGGGGTCAAAGCCAAACGGACGCAGACACGCCGGCTCCAGCCGCACCATGCTGCCTTGGGGCGAGCCGACATAGATGGCGCGCGTGTCACGCATAAGAATTCGAAACAAGCCGCTGGCCACCGTCTCGCTGCCGCCCAGCCACAGCCGTAACGAGTTCCCTTCCCATTGAGCGGCGTCCAAGCCTGTCAGAGCCAGTTCCAGCACCAGCGCCGGCACCTGACTGGCGCGCTGACCTGCATCCCAATAGGCGTGTTCCAGACGCAAAGGCTCAACAGCGACCGGATAAATCGCATTGAATACCGCGCGTTCACCGCGCTCGCCGGAAGAGGAAAAAGTCGTACCGACCGGCACCTGCAAGGTTTCACCGGTCACGCTGCGCGGACTGTACTGCATGATGGTCATGCACGGCACCGGCCGCAGGAACTGCGGAAACATCAGTTGCGCCAGACTTTGCACAAACTCAGGAAAATCGTCGTCCAGACGCTGGCGCACAAGCCCCGTCATGAAGGCCACACCTTCGAGCAGACGCTCTACATCCGCATCGACCGCGGCCGCACTGCCCAGCAAGGGGGCCAGAGCGGGATTGCGACGCCCAAACTCCGCGGCCAAGGAGCGCAGATTATGCAGTTCCTGTTCGTAGTATCGATTCAACATTCCCATTTCCCTGGAGCACACGCAATGGCCAACACGTTTGTCATTGCGCTTGCAACGACACCCGGCCAGACGAGGAGATTGACGTAGCCAGCCGTATTGGCAGCTCGTGGTCGTCTACCTGCACCAGACCTTCGAGCGAAAAGCTCAAGGACAGCACTTCACTGCCCTGCTCGCTGACCTGCACTTTGGGCGCTTTCAGGCGCGGCTCGTAGCGTTCGATCATGCGGGTGATACTGTCGATGATCTCGCGCGTGGACCCGCTGCTAAAGGAGCCGGCCAGATTGGTGAAATCCGGCACCCCGAACTCCGGGTCCAGTGGCACGCTGCCGCGCCGGGTATTGAGGATGCGCTGCAGATGCTCGCGTATCGAGACCACCAGCACCTGGGCACGCGTGGCCTGGGTCTGGATCTGTCCCGTCTCCAGCGCAGCAATGCGCTCCAGCAGACGCAACTCGCGCATCCCTTTTCCCTCTTACTTTGGTGTGAGCCAGGAGTCTTCGGCCTCGATGCCGTCCGGCTCCCAGGTCCAGACGATTTTTTCGTAGGTCAGGGCGATGTCTTCCATGTGGCCGAACTGGCGGTTCTCGGGAGCCAGGCAGTTAGGGACCCAGGTGCGCGAGCTGGTGACGACGGCCTTTTCCAGGCGAATCGTGTAGTACTTTTCTTCCGTGCCCTTGGGGCTAATACGGTAAAACTCCAGCTCGACTTTGCTCAGTTGTTCGCCCGAGCACTGTGCCTGGAAGATCTTGGGCGAGGACTTGTCGATTTCCTTGGTCAAGGTAATACCCAGGTGCTGGCGCTTGCCCGAGGGCAGGCCCGTCTGGGGGCTCTTGGGCAGTTCAATACGATGATCGACGGCCTGGATCAGAATCTTGCCGCTGTGACCCTGAACTTCGCAGGACCCTTCGATCTTGCCCTGGGTTTCGCCTTCAAGCGTGAGATAGCATGGCATAGGCATGGTAAATTACTCCTGTTGTTAACTGACTGTGTGATGACTTAAGCAGTAGTTGCCAATACCGGGTACACCACGACGTCTGGCTGGCGTCGCGCCGGTGCCTCAAGGCGGCGATCCTGTGTCAGCAGGATCGCCCGCCCTCAAACTCAGTTTTTGTCCAGCTTGCCCACCAGCGACAAGGTGAACGATGCGCCCATGTACTTGAAGTGCGGACGCACTTTCAAGCCCACGCGGTACCAGCCTGGATCGCCTTCCACATCCGAAACGGTCACCTCGGCCTGTCGCAAAGGCCGACGGCTGCGTACACCCGCGCTTGGGTTATCCATATCGGCCACGTACTGACGAATCCACTCGTTCAGTTCGGCTTCCAGGTCATTGCGCTCTTTCCAGGTGCCGATGTTCTCGCGCTGGATCACCTTGATGTAGTGCGCCAGACGGCTCACCACATAGATGTAAGGCAGTTGCGTGCCCAGCTTGTAGTTGGTCTCGGCCACCTTGCCTTCTTTGTTGTTGCCAAAGAACTTGGGCTTTTGCGAGGAATTGGCCGAAAAGAAGGCCGCATTGTCCGTGTTCTTGCGCATGGTCAGGGCGATAAAGCCTTGTTCGGCCAACTCGAATTCGCGTCGTTCGGAGATCAGCACTTCGGTCGGGATCTTGGTCTGGGTCTCGCCCATGGCCTCGTAGTTGTAAATAGGCAGATCCTCGACCGCCCCGCCGCCTTGCGGACCGATGATGTTGGCGCACCAGCGATAACGTGCAAAGCTGTCGGCCAGTCGGTCTGCAAACGCAAAGGCCGCATTGCCCCACAGAAAGTTCTGATTGCCGCCCGACACATCTTCGTTGTAATTGAAGGTCTTGGCCGGTACCGTGTCCTCGCCATAAGGCACGCGCAGCAGAAAATGCGGCAAGGTCAGGCCCACGAAGCGGGCGTCATCGGACTGGCGAAATGAATTCCACTTGGTAAATTGCGGGCCTTCAAAAACCGCACTCAGATCTTTCAGATTGGGCAGTGCCGAGTAATTGTCCACGCCAAAAAACTGCGGTCCGGCCGATGCAATGAAGGGCGCGTGCGCCATGGCCGACACGCTGGCCAAGGACTGCAGCAGCTTGATGTCCTGGGTGCCGGGACCAAATTCGTAATTGCCGATGATCGAACCAAACGGCTGACCACCGAACTGTCCGAATTCCGCCGTGTAGACAGCGGTATACAAGCCCGAGCGGGTGATATCGGTGGCATCCTCAAAGTCTTCCAGCAGCGCCTGCTTGGACACATTCAGAATGGCCAGCTTGTTGTTCTCACGAAAATCCGTGCGATCGACCAGAAATTTCAGCCCTGTCCAGGCCGACTCCAGACGTTGGAAATCGGCATGGTGCAAAATCTGGTCCACCTGACGGCACAGTTTGCGATCCAGATTGGCGATCATTTCATCGATCAGGCCCTGGCTGATCTTCTCGCTTTGGCGACCTGGCTCAAGCAGCTCGGCTACAAAGGCTTCCAGCCCCTGGCGGGTAATGGCATAGGCCTCATCATCAGGACGCAGGCGAGTCGATTCAATCAGCTCATCGAGCAGCGAGCCGCCTTCCTGGGCGCCTTGCGCAGTCTGAGCCTGCTGTTCCGGTGTGTTTGCAGTCATGTTTATTCCCCTTGCTTGTCCTGTACGCCCAACTCAGCCAGCAGACGCTGACGCGTGCCTTCGTCCTGTACCAGTCCCTGCAGACGCTTGCGAAAATCAGGCAGATTGCCCAGTGGCCCTTTCAATGCCTTGAGTGCGTCGCGCAAGGCAATCAACTGGCGCAGTTCGGGCACCTGATCGACCAGCGCATCGGGCTGAAAGTCGCGCATGGACTCAAACCGCAGGTCCACAGTCAGTTGATCGTCCGGCCCGGCCTGCTCATTGAGCTTGTCCTGCACCAGCAAGGTCAGCGACAGATTCTGGGCCTTGAGCACGTCGTTGAACGTATCCTTGTCCACGCTGACCGGCGTACGCGCATCCAGGGGCGTACTGTCTTCGCGCAAGGTAAAGTCGCCCAGCACTAACTGGCGAAACGGCAGCTCCACCTGCTCCTGGGCATCACCCGTGGCGGGTTTGTACACAATATTGACGCGCTCTTTGGGGGCGACGGAACCATCAGCAGCCATGTCGGTTTCTCCTGTTTAGAAAATCGGGGTCTGTTCTTTCATCGGGCGCGCATCAGTTGCTCGCCACCCGTCTTTAACCGCGCCAACGCTCCATCCAGCAAGCGTCGCGCAGCTTCGGCCTCGGCTCCAGCCGCCATGACCAGAGAGGTCAGGCCAAACACATCCAATCCTTCACCGTCCCGCGCCGTCTCTGTAGGCGGTTCGGCATGGCCAGCGGCCGGTGCAGGCTCAGTCACCCGCGTCCCGGACGCGGTCAGCCACGCACGCGTCTGCTCATCGGCAAAGGGACGCCCATCGCTAAAAGCCAAGCGCTCCAGCCCCGGTAAACGCTGCAAGATCGCTTGCGTTTCGATCAGAATGGTTTGCGCACCGGGCTGTCCCTGAGGCAAAGCCTGCGCCGCCTGATAGGACAGGCGGTTCAAATCCAGCCAGAAACGCATGCGTCCCAGGCGCGACTCTGCAAAGCGCAATATCGCCGCCGGGTCCTGGGCTTCGCTCAGGCGCTCCAGCACTGCCAAGTCCGCGACAGGCGGCGGAGCAACACGCGTCACCCCTTCCTGGGCATGCGGCAAGGTATCCAGAAACAGCCAGGCGCTTTGCCGGTTCAACCGCAGCAGCCAGGCCGTAGCCAATAGTGCATCGTCCAGAGTCAGCAAAGACTCCTGGATCGTCGCGACGCTTTGCTCTACATAGCGCTCGGCCGCGACCACGTCGCTTAGCGTTGCAGCAGCGATGGCAAGGGCCTTGTCGCTCACGGAATCAGGCGCCACCTCAGAGTGCACAGGCTGAGCGACTTCTTTGGCTACACGTACCGGGGCGGCCGTCTGGGTCGCTACCGCAGGCTCGTCCTGAGCCGGTTCAGAACGCGGGAAATCAGGAACAGGCGTTTCAGACGAAGTCTGTGCATCAGGGGCCTCGCTCTGGGCGGTCGGCAACAACTCTCCCAGACGCTTGCCTAAACGCCACCACGCCGGCGGTTCATCGTCTTTAGCCTGCCAGAACGCATCCAGCTCATCACACAGGGCAAGAACCTCGTCGCGTTGCTGCGAATCCAGTCCCTCTGTGTCCCAATCGGGCTCGGACAATACTGCGTCACATTCGTCCAGCAGCCATTGCACCTGATTGCGCCGGCCACGAATGCGTGCCGCAGGCGGACTCATGACGTCCCAGTACACCGTATGCAGATCGCGGATCACCTGCAGTCCAGCTGCCAGACCACGCGTACCGTACTCATGCAACCAGGCTGCGCACAACCACACCCCGGCACTCAAATCCTTGCCCTCTTTATCCAGTACCTGAGTTGCCAGAGAGGCGACCAGTGACCAGTCCACCGGCGTGGCGGCATGCATGTCCACACGCTTTCCGACTTCAGCCTGAAGCGACGCAAATGTCTCACCGTCACGCGGCATGTGCCCATGAGTGAGTGTTTCATTGATGGCCCGTACGCCTAGCTGCTTGTCCAACATCTCTACGTGCTCCCTGAGTCGGATCACCGGAAAAACGGCGATCTGCTACTGATGAACCTAGTGTAGAAATGTCACGTTTAATGACCGTCCAAATCTTATTGTTGCTGTTTCACCGTTTGAGACGATTCAATAAACACTTGGTAAACGCTCAGCCGTTTACACCCGCAGCTTGGCTGCAGCTCCCGCAAAGCGGATGTGCTAGACAACGGTGCCACTTGACATCATCAAGGAGTCTGGGGGCGGGAAGGTTGGATAAGACGGGAACCGGTTATTTCTGGGGCTGTTTTCTCAAGGCGCTAAGGGTAGCGCCGCATTGGATCGCATGGAGGCATCGGGGTTGCCAATGCCAAGTGCAGGGTTCAGTACCGGACTTCCTACCGGCATATGATCTCTGAATTTGAAAGTCTGAAAATTAGCCAAGGAAATCGCCCGTATTCCATTAATAAAATTGAAAGGGATGATAATTTCCTCTTCACTGGCGGTATGCGGCCCTCGATAGATGAAACCTTGCAGTCCTAGACTCTGAATCAGCGGTTTGTCATCTGGAATTTTTATACCAATTTCACTTAATGCTTCCCTGACCAATTTTGATTTTTCTGATTGCGGAATTTCAGGGTCTGCGATTTCATTACCGGCAATATCAACAAAATGGGTTTTTTTCCCCTTACCTGCGAACTTGTTAACGGGTGAGGTCTCTATATAAATCAGATTGATATAGGCTTCGCCGGTACCATCCGGCGGTAAAGCGTCCGGTAAATACCCTTCTGCCGTGAGTCTATCCTCCGCCACATACAAACCCGACCAATCGTCTTTTTTGCCTTCCGGATAAGACTTGATCGTGCTGCGATAGCGCTTGTCATTGGCGCTGACACCAGCGGACTTGTAGCCCAGAAACACGCCGGTCGGGCCGGGCTCAATGGCGATCTCCCTTGTTTTCGCTTTGACACTCATCGGACTCTCTCCCTGTCTAAGACATGTACTGCAGCGTCAATCCATTCCGTCTTTGACTATATGGTGATTAAGAATAGAAAGCAGCAACAGGAAAGATAGATCGAGCAAGAGTCAAACGTCAATCAAACAAGAATACTCAGTTTCATTGATTCCTTATTATCAGGCCCTTTAGAAATAACGCCGGGTTCATCATCAGGCAGCGTCACGCCGGATTTTTTTGCGCACACACGAGAACATATTTTTTGAACGAAGAATAGATAAAATCCATATTCAATGAAATGGTTCAGCGTCAGAAAACCATAATACCTCGGCTGCGCCTTATTCTGCCTACAGACAGGCTCGAGCGCTTGTTCTTGAATTCGAAAAAACTCCTTGCTGTCTGAGCGGTCTTTATCGTTCTTGTTCGCACCGCGCTCCCTGGCAAACTGCCTCAACAAGACAGGTTTACAGAGTCAGCTTGAAACCCTTGTGGCTGGCCGTAAAGCCCAGCTGTTCATAAAACCGATGTGCATCCGTTCGGGCCATATCGGAAGTCAACTGCACAATACGACATTGGCGCTGACGGCACTGCTCGACGGCCCACTGGATCATCAAACGACCCAGGCCGGAACCACGGGCCGAGCTGGCAATACGAACAGACTCGATCTCGCCCCGCCATGCGCCTTGGTGAGAGAGTCCCGGCATATAGCTGATCTGCAACGTACCCACCACACGACCATCCAGTTCCACCACGGCCAGATACTGATTGGGATCTGCCTCTATGGCGGCAAAGGCATCCAGGTAGGACCGGGCTAGGGGCAAGCGTGTATCTTCGCGTTTTTGGCCCAAAATGTCGTCGGCCAACATGGTGACGATCGCCTCAAGATCGGTTGCAAGCGCCCGACGAAAAACAGGTGTGGATGTCAATTCAAACTCCTTGGTCAAAAAACCGGCTTAATGGATTTGAAATTATGCCCCTTGGAAGCGAACAAACCATGACTAGCCCTTCAGTCTGATTGCGTACTGGGCCTCGTTAATGAGGTCGCCACCACTTTTTGCGCCTGCAACCAAGCCAGCCAGGCAGCCTGCAGACGCCAGGCGCTGGCCGCGCCCGGGGCGTAACCCATCACCTCTTCAATTTCAGGCAGAGAAAAGCCGCGTTCAATCAGGCCAGCACCAAAGGTGTTGCGCAAGCGTTGTGGCGTCATCAACAAATCCATCTGCTTGATGCCCCATTTACTGACGATACGCGCCAGGGTGGCCGGATTCATCTGCGCCTGGGGACGAGCCGCGCTGATCTGACGGCTGCCCGGAAAGACGCGACTCTCTTTCACCCAGGCTCCAGCGTCTTGAAGGCCACTGAAGATCAACCAGCTACGCAACATCTCATCACACCATACGGGCACCCTGACATCGCGCTTTGCCACGCCCGAGAGACTGATGAGCAGGGAGCCATCGCGCCAGAGGGCCATGCCCTCGTCCTCATCGGCCTGCCCGTCAGAAAGGGGGTCAACCCCCACTTGGGTGGCTCTGATGGCCGAGGGATGCAGCTGTTCCAACTCCACCGGACGCAGACCCGTCGCCAGCATCACCGCCACAATCGTCATGTCCCGATATTCGCGCCACCGGGTGGCGACCGTCATATCAGTGGCCAGCTCCAGAACGCGGCGCCGATGACGCAATGACTTGATCGTCGCCCGACATTGTTCGACCGACAGAAATTGAGTGGCCTGATTGTCGGGCGCTTGCCGCCAGCTTTCCTTGAAGGGATCGTTGATGGCTGGCGCCAGAGCGGGGTTTTCGGAGCGACCATCCTGACGACACAGTTCCTCGTAGGCGCGGGCGATGACTTGTTGATAGCGTTCGCGCTGAGGTCGGCGCACATCGTCCAGATTGCTCAAAAAGTCACGAATATCCGTGGGCTGAATCTGCGTGTACTGTTTTTGATGCTCATGAAGGGCCTGCAAAAAGCGCCGCCATAAGGTTCGATACACTCGTTGCGTACTGGCTGCCATGGGGGGACGCTGATGCTGCAGCCAAGTATCAAACAAGGCTTCCGCCGAAATGTCGGCGGCTTTTACGCCCAATAGTGGCAGGTCAAACTGCCCTTCTTCGCGTGTAGACCTTTTTTTCATGGCGTGCCTGTTTTTTCCGTTAATTGCATTTTATGATAAGCCCCCAGGGAGCAGCGTGCAATATGGCCGGCTCAGGCCAGCGAATTTGCTTTCTTCCATTGGCGCAGCCGATTTCGCGCATTGGCATACGGCGAGGCCGTATTGAACTGAATCATGCGCCCCTGTGAGTAGGTCTTGTACCAAGGGGCACCGTACAAGGCCTGGTCGGTACAGTGTCCGACCAGCTCCACAATCCGGCCATAGACATCCTGGAGACGGGTAAGCAGTTCCGAATAAGAAAGATCGGCATAATCCGCGTAGAACTTCTGTGCCAAGGCCCCCAGCTCGTTCCATTTGAAACCACGTTCGGGAAAATCGACCGCTTCCCCCCGGGCTTTGGCGTGACTCCACTTCAATACCAGTTCGTTCCAACCGATTAAATAAGCCACCAGATCCGACACGCTCATCTGTGTTCCTTTGACATGCCCTTGCAGGCTGCGCTCGCGGCATCGCTCCTCAGGAACCGTCAGCAACTCTGCCCTGAGTTGTTGATAGCTACTAGAGATAGCCTGCAGTAACTCCTGTTTGTTTTGCGGTACTGCCATCGGTGCCCTCCCCTGGTCTTGGTTGTTCAAGTCCGGCGCGCCGCCCCCCAAGCAAGACAGACGGCAGCCAGACCGCCTGACTTAACGAAAGAGATTTTGGTGTACCCAACCCTTATTGGTCAGAATCAACCGTGCCTGCCCTTGAACTTCTGGTGCTGTCAGTGCACGCAGGTCCTCGTAGGCATCCAGAACGGCTCCATCCGTAATCCACAGCGCGGCATCAGCCAGATGATAAACATAGTTAACTTGGCTGACGGTAAATCCGCCTGCACTGGCCGGCTCTGTGAAGTAGTTGATGCGTTTGAGAACCAGACGGCCCGTACAAAAGGCATCACGCTCGCCCTGGGACGGCTCGGAGCCTGCACGTCGCAAATAGGTATCGGCCTGAGGCGTCAATTCGTAGCGCGGTGCCTGCTCTGTCCCCACCTGACGCACGAGCCCCACCGAGGCCAAGGCCGCCAGACGAGCCCGATCCTCCACGATCAGGGGCGAGTCATGCTCAGCCTGGTAAGGATAACTTCGTCCCGGCACACCGACACATAAACCATCCCGGCTATCCAGATAAGACTGGATAGCTGTGCTGAAATTTTCCTCATTGGCCTGCCTGGAGTCCTGACACCCTGCCAACAAGGCGGCTGCCCCAACGACCAACGCTGTCTTCCACATAGATACTTCCTTGCTCGCGAGCTGAAAAATCGAGTGTATCCCGCGCTCGCACCACCCTAACAGCCTTGTCACACGCTGACAAGAAAAGACGCCGATAGCAAGGTCGCAGCGCGACTACCCTCAAATTTGCATTACTGCATTGCAAAATCTGGTCTTTTAGGAAGCTTACAAACAGGTTAAAGTTTCCAGGCTTCGTAAATGAAAGGCATTATCAATGAGCAACACTTCTGTCCCAGAGGATCAGCCCCGTTACACCCGCATCGCCCGCATCTTGCACTGGATCATGGCATTGGCGCTGACTGCCTTGGTCATCGTGGGCTACACCATGAAAACCTTGCCGCTGTCCCCCCTGAAACTGCAAGTCTATTCCTGGCACAAGTGGGCTGGCATCACCCTGCTGCTACTGCTGGTGCTGCGCCTGATCTGGCGTTTGTTGCACCGCCCCCCTGCCTTGCCCGCCAGCATGTCTTTCTGGAGCCGGGCGCTGGCGCACAGCGGCCATGCCCTCCTGTATCTGTTGATGCTGGCCATCCCTCTGACCGGCTGGCTGATGAGCTCGGCCAAAGGATTCCAGACGGTCTGGTTTGGCGTGATCCCCCTGCCCGATCTGGTCTCCAAAGACAAACCTTTGGGAGAGTTGCTGGTCCAAGTACACATCTTTTTGAATTACGCCCTGATTGCCATGGTCAGCCTGCACGTTCTGGCGGCCCTCAAGCATCAGTTCATTGACCGTGACGGCTTGCTCGGCCGCATCACCTTTACTTTAGGCAAAGCCAAATCATGAAAAAATCTGTCTTCGTGTCCCTTCTGGCCGGCTCCTTGGGTCTCAGTCTCAGTCTGGCGGCCAATGCCAAGAACTACCAGACGCTGGATGCCCAAAATAGCGAAATCGGCTTTCAGTATTCGCAAATGGGCGTGAAGCTGGATGGCCAATTTCGCAAGTTTGAAGGCGAGCTGAACTTCAACCCCGACGCCCTGGATCAGTCCAAGGTGGTGTTGAAAGTGGCACTGGATAGCGTGGATACC
Organism: Alcaligenes sp. SJTW-7; assembly: GCF_047716895.1. Classification (NCBI taxonomy): domain Bacteria; kingdom Pseudomonadati; phylum Pseudomonadota; class Betaproteobacteria; order Burkholderiales; family Alcaligenaceae; genus Alcaligenes; species Alcaligenes sp. SJTW-7. Next base: position 2,040,074 of record NZ_CP136682.1, read on the forward strand.
GGCTCGGAAGAAGCCGATGACGAATTGCAGGACGTACGCTGGTTCGACATTGACGCGCATCCCCAGGCCGTTTTCAGCTCCAAGCGTTTCCGTGCAGTCAGCGCCCAGCAATATGAAGTGCAAGGCACGCTGCAGATCAAAGGCCGTGAACAGCCCGTTACTGTCATGGCAACCATGGCACCCGAAGGCGATAAAGCTACGTTCAGCGGCGCTTTTGACATTAAGCGTGGCGACTTCTCGATCGGTGAAGGCTCCTGGTCCAGTTACGACATCGTGGCCAACGAGATCACCGTCAATTTCAAGATTGATGCCCGGTAAAACGACGCATCAGCCCTCATTCCTCTTTTCTACCCGCATCAGCAAGGATTACACCCTCATGATCAAACCAGTGATTGCTCTGTCCGCCAGCTTCCTCCTTGTCTTTGCCGCTCAAGCCGCGCCGGTGAGCTATCAGGTTGAGCCCAGCCACACCTTTGTACACTTCAGCTACAAGCACCTGGGCCTGAGCACTCAAAACCAGCGTTTCGACAAAGCACAAGGCACGGTTACCCTGGATCAGCAAGCCAAAACCGGCAACATCGACATGAAAGTCGACACCCGTTCGGTCAGCACCGGCTTTCCCCTGTTCGATGAACACATTCAAGGCAAGGATTACTTTGATACGGCCCAGTTTCCTGAAGCCACGTTCGTATCCAAGGAAATTCAATTCGACGGCGACAAGCCTGTGTCCGCCAAAGGCGATCTGACCATCAAGGGCATTACCAAGCCCGTTACCATGAGCATTGAGTCGTTCCTGACCATGCCCAAGCACCCGATGTTGAATAAACCCGCCCTGGGTGCGGATGGCAAGATCGAGATCAAGCGCAGCGACTTTGGCATGGCTGCCAATGTGCCCCATGTCGGTGATGAGGTCACCATCCGTATCGCCCTGGAGGCCATCGCGCCCTGATCCAGACCTGCCCGCCGTTGCAGGAAATCCAGTTACAGGATTTCCTGCACCACTTCCAGGGGACGCGCCAGACGCGTCCCTTTTTCCGTCACCACAATGGGACGATTCAGCAAAATGGGGTTGGCTTCCAGGGCAGCGAGCAACTCCTCGTCGCTTAAATCCGGATTATCCAGATTCAACTCGCTGTAAATCGCTTCTTTGCTGCGCATGGCCTCACGCACCGTCAGACCCGTGGCCGCAATCAGCGCTTTGAGTTCGCTGCGCGACAAGGGGGTTTTCAGGTATTCAATGATCTCGGGCTCCCGTCCTTTTTCTCGCATCAGGGCCAGGGCATTGCGCGAAGTGCTGCAGCGCGGATTATGATAGATTTTGCTCATAACAGTCTTTGACTTCCTATAAACCGTATTCAGGCAAACAATAGTAGCCCAGTGCTGCCGGCCCCGTCATCCGGCTTGCTTGCGGCAAACAGGCCCGCATCTTCATTCAGCCAGGAGAACCCATGATCGACCTGTATTACTGGACCACTCCCAACGGACATAAAATCACGATGTTTCTGGAAGAGTCCGGTCTGCCTTACACCCTGTACCCCGTCAATATTGCTCAGGGCGACCAGTTCAAACCCGAGTTCCTGCGTATCGCCCCCAATAATCGCATTCCCGCCATTGTCGACCACGCTCCGCAAGACGGCGGCGCGCCCATCTCCTTGTTTGAGTCAGGCGCCATCTTGCAGTATCTGGCCGAAAAAACCGGACAATTCCTGTCCGCAGACTTGCGCATCCGCACCGAAACCTTGCAGTGGCTCTACTGGCAAATGGCAGGGCTGGGCCCCATGGCCGGTCAGAACCATCATTTCAATGTGTATGCCCCGGTAAAAATCGAGTATGCGATAGACCGTTATGTGCGTGAGACAGGTCGCCTCTATGGCGTGCTCAACAAGCATCTGGCGCAGCGCGACTTTATCGCTGGAGACTATTCCATTGCGGACATGGCCAGTTACCCCTGGATTGTCTCGCATGAGCGCCAAGGCCAGAACCTGGACGACTTTCCCCATTTGAAGCGTTGGTTCCAGCGTATTGCCGAACGGCCTGCTACGGGTCGTGCCTACGCACTGGTCGAGACAATCAACCCTGGCTCTCCCGTCCATGATGAGAAAGCCCGTCAAATCCTTTTTGGCCAAGATTCCAAAACCATTCGATAGGACTACGACTCCATGACCTTACAGCGCCCTTATCAGCTGCTGCTTATTGGCCTGACAACCCTGGCTCTGTCGGCGTGCTCCAGCACGCCAAGCTCCAATATTTCCCTGATCCCCACGCAAACCCAGGATCAGACGGAGAAAGACGGTGTCTTTACCCAATCCCTGAACTACAAGCACATCAAGCCTGGCTGTACCGGCGAATGCCCGCGCCTGGAAGTCAAATCCCTGATTTTCCCCGGTAATCCTGAGCTAACCGGGCTGGTCGATGAAAGCCTGGCACACATGACCGTCATCACCGACCGTCATCCCGGTTATCGTGGTTTGAAAGAGTTCGAGAACTACTACTGGGCCACGGCCAATCATCGCGATGAAGTTCATCTGTCAGCCCGTACGCGCTACCGCAACCGCGATTTGACCGTTGTAGAGCTAAGTTCAGGCATTTACATGACCGGTGCCGCTCACGGTATTACGGCCACGCAGTTCATCAACTGGGACAATCGCCTGAAAATGGCCCTGCCCCTGGATCGTATTATCGCCCCAGGCCAGATCAAACCTTTCCAGGAACTGGTACGTCAAGCCCATCAGAACTGGCTCTCCGGCCTGAGCGAAGCGCGCGAGGATCGCGCCGGCTGGGACAGAATGTGGCCTTTCCAGCCCGCTCAGAATGTTGCGCTGACGGACCAGGGGCTGCTGGTGAAGTACAACCCCTATGAGATCGCCCCCTATTCCTTCGGTCAGCCTGAGTTCTTGCTGCCTTACTCCCAATTGAAAGGCATATTGCGCCCCGACTATCTGCCCGCCAACTAGCCAAACCGCTTGACTGAGCAGACAGGCGGCCTTCCTCTGGCTGCCTGTCCTAGCCCACACGCTGTTGCACGCTACCCCAAGCCCGGCATCGCTGCCCTGCCGATCCGAAACCCAGCCTGCTGCCAGCGCCCTGTTCCCTCTTTACCTGGTCCCGCCATCATGTCTGATAATTTGTTCCGCTTTCACGACCTGTTTGCCCAATTGGGTTTGCCGAACTCACCTGAGGCGATTGCCCGCTTTCTGAACGAACACCGCCCCTTGCCCAACGACGTCCTGCTGGCGGATGCCCCTTTTTGGGATGCCTCCCAGGCGGATTTCATTCGGGAAAAACGCCTGCAGGATGCGCCCGAATGGATTCAGGTCATTGATCAACTCAGCGAAGCGCTGCGTGAGACCAGGGACGTCGTAAGTTCAGATAGGCCTTGTCGTGTGCTGGCCCTCTCTGGGAGCCTGCGCCAGGGCTCTTTCAATACCGCCTTGGCTCATGCAGCCCAAGCCCAGGCCCCTCAGGGCATGACGGTTGAAGTGGCAACCTTGCACGGCATCCCCCTGTATGACGGCGATCTCGAAAGCAGCAACGGCATTCCAGAGGCGGTACTGAGCTTGAAAGCAAAAATTCTGAATGCAGACGCGCTCCTTCTGGTCACCCCCGAATACAACAATGGCGTACCCGGCGTGTTCAAGAACGGCATTGACTGGCTGTCACGCACTGATAGGAACGCCATTTTCTCAGGACGTTTAACGGGGTTGGTCGGTGCCTCCATGGGGGGATTTGGCACGATTTCATCCCAGGCGGCCTGGCTGCCCACACTGAAAATGTTGGGTGTGTCCCTCTACAGCGGGGGATCTTTGATGGTGTCTCGCGCACAGAACTCCTTTGACGCAGCGGGCACGTTACACGATGAGCACACCCTGAACCTGCTGAGCACGTATCTGCAGGGTTTCCACCGTTTTGTCCAGGCCTCCCAGCCAAGCAGAGCACATCAAACAAGCGCGTAGCCGACACGGCCAGAAGTGCCAGGTGGCCTGATCGCTTTTACAAAGCAAATCGACACGCACAGGTACAACAGAAAACGGTGGGACCAGCACCAGCAAGCCTTACAAGTTCGCCGTCTCAGCAAAAAGGAGCCTTGAAGGCTCCTTTTTTATTGCCCAAGGCTTAAGGCTGAACGGGCTTGTCGAAACGATCCAGATCAAAGTAACGACTGGTACCACTGGAAGCGGCGGGAGCAGGACTTGTACTGTCCGCCGCAGGCGAAGCGGCAGGCTCGACCGTGACAGTCTGGACCCGATTAAGATCGGGCTGCTCCACGCGTTCGGGCACACCATAGGTCTGTACACTCTCTCCCGAAGATGATCCTGCGGGAGGAGGAGTCGAGCCGGCCTTGCGGGCAAGCGTCTGTTCGAGATAGGCGGCCAATTGATCGTGGTTGGCTGAACGCGCCCAGTCTGCAGCGCTCAAACCCTGGGCATTTTGCATGCCTGGGTCTGCACCGGCCGCCAATAACAGATCCACCACCGCACGTTTGCCCGATAAGGCCGCCATCATCAAGGGACTGGTACCGTCGGGTGCGGGCGCATTCACAATCGCTTTTTGCGACAGCAGGTAGCGTACCGTGTCTTCATGGCCTTTAGAGGCTGCGTAGTGCAAGGGCGACCAACCCACTCGGTTCACTTGCCCTCCTCGTGCCTGCAAATCACGTAAACGGTCGGTTTCCCCCATCAGGGCCAGATACATCATGGGGGTTTCACGGGCCTCGTTCTCGATGTTCACATTGGTTTGGCGATTGGCCAGCAAGGTATCCACCACTTTCCAGGACTTGTTGCGGATCGCCAGCATCAAAGAGGGATTGCCCTTGGAGTCCACCGCATTAGGGTTCGCCCCTTTGATGAACTCCTGCTCAATGATGTTGGGGCGATCATTTTCCAGCGCCAAATACCAGTTCCGGCTTTCCAACTCAGGCTCCTGCGCCTGCACAGAGGTGGACAGCAGCAGGGCCAGAGGCAGCATCATGGAAAGAACAGGCTTTCTTATTACTTTTTTATTAAAAATCATTATCTTAAGTCCTTTTCTTAAGGTGCTTGATGAGGTATTGAAGCGGAAAAACAAGCTCTTTCGAATCTCAAGCCGTTCCCTCTTGGCAGTAGGTATTTTCTCAGAAAAAGGATCATATAAATCCGCTAAGCAATTGATAATAAACAGAAATTTAATATCAAAAAACCTGAGCATGTCTCAGACACGAGGCGCCCGTCAAAGCCGTGCGTGACTAGCATGACCGCGCCGCCTTGTTTGTCAATGTCACCGCCTATTGTTCCAACCGGAACGAGGGCTTATCCGCGTTTGCCTCATCCCGAAAACACAGGCACTACTTATTTAAAATCAATCACTTAGCCTGACTATTTGACACATTGCCTAAGAATCAAAAGGCATCCCACGTTCTGCTGGCTATGCTCTACTCAATCCCGCAGAGTAATAAACGAATCTCTCATTCAGATTAACTTAGAGCCGTACCTTATTGAATAATCTGAAAAAATTCTCTGTGCTGGCTTCTTCCACCTCCTTGACGGAAATACCCCGCAATTCTGCAATCTTCTCGGCCACATGAATGACCAGAGCAGGATTATTGGTTTTACCTCGATACGGAACTGGAGCCAGAAAGGGCGAATCGGTTTCAATCAGCAAGCGGTCCAGCGGCACCCGTTGCGCCACGTCTTGGAGCTGGGTGGCATTTTTGAAGGTGACGATGCCCGAGAAGGAAATGTAGAAATTCAGGTCCAGGGCCGCCTGCGCCACTTCCCAGGTTTCCGTAAAGCAATGCATGACGCCCCCCGCAAGCTGAGCCTGCTCCTGGCGCATGATCGCAATCGTGTCCTCACTGGCTGAACGCGTATGAATAATCAAGGGCAGGCCCGATTCACGACTGGCCCGTATATGGGTACGGAAGCGCTCGCGCTGCCACTCCAACGGCTCTTGCAAACGGTAGTAATCCAGGCCCGTCTCTCCGATAGCCACGACTTTCGGGTCCTGAGCCAGCGTCACCAGCTCCTGCACGGTGGGCTCGGTCACCTTTTCGTAGTCCGGATGTACACCGACCGAGGCAAACAAATGGGTATGCGGACGGACCAACTCCATCAAACCGGGCCAGTCGTCCATATCGACGCTGACCACTAGCGCACAGCCCACCTGGTTCTGACGCATCTTATCCAGAATGGCGTCCAGATTTTCAGCAAGTTCGGGAAAGTTAAGATGGCAATGCGAATCAACAAACATGATGAGAGGTACTTTTCTTAAACACGACGACATGCCTGGTGCAAGCGGTCCAAGGCATGATGAACCAACAATTTAGCATTGAGCGGATGATTGCCCAGCGCCTTTTGCTGGGCCAGCCATTTGAGCGCTTCGGTAAGGGCCGCCGAATTGGCCTGAGCCGCCAGCGCATCAATCTGTTTTTGCAACGAGGGATAGTAACGCGCCGACTGGGCAAAACCACTTAACTGAATATCAACGAACAAACGTTGCCAATGATCGACCCATTCCTGAACCGGAAGTTTTTCCAGCGTATCGGCCAGCGACAAGTCCGCTTCACGGCCAGCTTTCAAGACACCCTCGATCCAGGCACTGAGCCAGTCCGGACACGGCGCCTGCATCGCCTCACTGGCGCTGAACGCCTTTAAAGGAGCCCCCCCCCAGGCTGCCAACCAATCAGATGCGTGCTCTAGCCCCTGCTGCTGCAGCCATTGCACCGATTGCTGAGCATCCGGTACCGGCAAAGGCAAGCGGCGACAGCGTGAGACAAGCGTTGGCAGCAGTCGATCGGGGGCATCGGCCACCAGCAAAAAAACAGTACGATCGGCCGGTTCCTCCAACACCTTCAGCAAGGCATTGGCAGACACCAGATTCAAGGCCTGAGCCGGATACACGACCGCGACGCGCCAGCCTCCCCGATGCGTGGCCGTATTGAACCAGTGCTGCAACTGTCGCAACTGCTCCACCCGGATTTCCCGAGACGGATTTTTACGGGCTGCCGCGTCCTTGGCCAGATCGCCCTCCTGCATGTCGGGTCCCTGCTCCTCCAAGGCAATCGCATCAGGACGCAACAGACGCAAATCCGGGTGATTGCCCCCACGCACCCACTGACAGGCCTGACAGTGGCCGCAAGCCAGTCCCTGAACAGGCTGCTCGCACAATAAACTGGCTCCAGCCGCCCGGGCGAACCGCGTCTTGCCGATACCGGGCAGACCATGGATCAGCCAGGCATGGGCAAAACGCTCTCGATTACCCAGCCAGGCCTGAGCCGTCTCAATTTGCCAGGGTAGAAAAGTCAAACTATCAGACACCGTATTGCCTCAAGGTTGCACATCAACAGGCCTGATTCACGCCAGAAAGACAAGATGGTCTCCCTTGCCTGAACGGCTCAGCGCACATTGTAATATGAACCGGTAAAATGCCTGCTCCACTACCAAGGATGATGAAGTGAGCTTATTGATCGGGCTGGCCGCCAAAGCGCGTTCAGGCAAAGATACCGTGGCCAATCTTTTGCTGGCCCACACCCCTTTACTGGCTGCCTATGCCTTGGCCGACCCTGTCAAAATGGGCTGCGAGGTGCTGTTTGGCCTGAGTCCCGCCCAGGCCTGGACTGACGACAGCCTGAAAGAAGTCCCTATCGCGCTATGGCAGCGCTCCCCGCGGCAGTGCTTTCAGTTGCTGGGAACAGACTGGATGCGCGAACGCGATCCCGATCACTGGTTGCGCCGCGCCCAACATCTGCTGAAGTTCGGGCCAGGCGCCGCCCTGGTTCGCAAACCGCAGGACTATTCGGTCTGGGCCCTGGCTTTGCCCGCTCTTTACGGCTTGTCGGCCGAACAGTTGGACGGCGAGCAAGCCGACCGTGTGGACAGCTTTTGGGGACTCAGTCCACGTCAGGCCGTTGAACACCTGCGCAGCCGGGTCCTGTCGCAGTATCCCGACTTCGAGCAACGCCGTCAGGCCTTGCCCCTGCGTGCACCGAGCCACCAGCTACCGGATATGAGCCAGGCACGCTGCCTGCTGATTAAAGATATTCGCTACGAAAACGAAGCCGACTTCATCCGTCAAAATGGCGGGGAGATATGGCATATTGAACGCCCTGGCAACCCGGTCATCAGCCAGCACTCCTCGGAATGGGGGATCGCGCGTGCCCCGCAAGACTACCTGATCCGAAACGATGCCGGCTTGCCAGAGCTGGCAAACAAGGTCCATGACCTCTGGCGCGGATTTACCCAGCGCCACGGCTTGCTGGCGTAAGAGGCCGCCAGCTCGGCCCCGGTCGGACAGGATCTACCATGGCCGGCCTTCCTTCATCGAGCGCCGGCCTGTCTTGCACTCTGGCGCTAACGCTTGAGAATGTACTTGGCCACGGCCCGGTTATGCGCCGCCAGATTGGCCGAGAACTCGCTGGTACCGTCACCCCGCGACACAAAATAGTAAAAATCGTGCTTTTCCGGATGCAAAGTCGCCAATAAGGAGGCCTTGCCCGGACTGGCGATCGGAGTGGGCGGCAGACCCGCACGAGTGTAAGTATTCCAGGGCGTATCGGTTGTCAAATCACGCTTGCGGATACGACCCTCATAGGCTGAACCCATTCCATAAATCACCGTCGGATCCGTCTGCAAAGGCATACCCACGCGCAAGCGGTTCATGAACACCCCCGCCACTCGCGCCCGATCCTGGCTGTGACCCGTCTCACGTTCCACAATGGAGGCCATGATCAGCGCCTCATAAGGCGTTTTCAACGGCAAATCAGGATCACGGTCGGCCCATAACTGCTCCAAGAGCTCCTGCTGGGCCAGAAAACCGCGTCGCAAGATATCCACGTCAGCCGTACCCGGAACAAAGACATAGGTATCGGGGTAAAACAAACCTTCGGGATGTCCGACTTCAACACCCAGGCGGCTTAACAAATCGGCATCGCTGACCTCGCCCAAGGTCTGTCGAACCTGCGGGTTGTTCGCCAGCGTGTCACGAATGCGCTGATAGGTCCACCCCTCCGGAATGGTCAGGCGGGTCTGCAGCATATTGCCGCTGGACATCCGCTCCATCACTGTCCAGGGGGTATCACCACGCACCGCCTCATAGGCGCCGGCCTGCAGCGAGGTATCCAGACCCGTCAGGCGCGCCATCCAGACGAAGGCGTCCTCCTGGATATCAATGCCAGCCTGCTGCATGCTGCGCGCAATCGCACGCGGCCCTGAACCGGCAGGGACCACATAATCAATGCGTTCAGCACTCATGTTCACGGGCAGCTTCTTGGCCCAATACCAGGCGCCACCCGCGAGAACACAGGCGGCAACCACCACAAGGCCCAACAGGGCAGAGAAGATTTTGACGTTTTTTTTCATGCGAGCGCTATTGTAAACAGAATGGGGCGGCCTGTTCTTGACGATGTGTCACAAGGCGGCATGGAAATGACGTGCGCCGATCGTCCCCTTAACACGCGAACACGCACATGCCCTGTTGTCAGCGGGGATATGAGCCTGGAACAGGCCCTACCCACGGTATGATTGATGTTTAAATTTATTCTTTCGCTCAGCCATGACCGGAATGTCTGCCCCTCTCTCGTTCACCTTGCCCGATTTGTGCGTCCTCCAGTTTCAGGGAGCGGATGCCGTCTCCTTTCTTCATGCCCAAGTCAGCAATGACCTGGAGCATCTGGCTGCCGATCGTGCCTGTCTGGCCGCCTACTGCACCGCCAAAGGGCGCAGCCTGGCGACCCTGGTGCTCTGGCGCGAAGCGACCGACACCGTATTTGCTCTGGTGCGTCGTGATCTCAGCGAAGCGCTGATCAAGCGCCTGCGCATGTTCGTGCTGCGCAGCAAGGTCACCATCAGCCTGGCCGAATTGCAGGTTTATGGTGTGGCCGATCAATCTGCCGCCCAAGCCGTCTGGAATTTGCAGCGCGAGGGTGGCGACACCCTGATTCAAGCCCCCGGCACGCTGGAGGGCATGAATCGGCACTGGCGGATTTCTTCGCAGCAAGATGCGAACGCGCAGGCTTCTGAAGGCCTTTGGGAAACAGCAGATATTTTGGCGGGCTTGCCCTGGATCAGCGCCGCTACGCAGGACCTGTTCATTCCCCAGACCCTGAACCTGGACCTGATCGACGGGATCAACTTCAAAAAAGGCTGTTATCCCGGCCAGGAGGTCGTGGCGCGCAGCCACTATCGGGGCACCATCAAGCGTCGCATGATGGCCGCCCGCACGGACCGGCTGGATGCGCCCCCTGCGGGCCAGGAAGCAGCAGACGTATTCTTAGTCCCGTCCGAGGGAGGGGCCGAGCCGATCGTTGCCGCCCGTATCATTAATCGTGCCTGGCAGGCCCAGCAGCAGCGTCTGTATGTCTTGATGGAAGTGGTACTGGCGGACCTGGAGCAAGGCCAGTTTCAACTGGAGCAAGGACAGGCACTGGAATTGCAGCCCCTGCCCTACGCTCTCCCAGAACTTAGCGCCTCTGACGGTACAAATTAAGAATGCTGGAAAAATCCAGTCCGGCATTCTGACCCTGGGCCGCATGCAAGGCGAACAGGTTACGGGCCAGTTCGCCTAACGGCGTCGCGCTATTTTGGCTCACGGCAGCATCCGCAGCCAGACCCAGGTCCTTGAGCATCAGACCGGTGGCAAAGCCCCCCTGATAGTCACGCGAGGCCGGCACATCCGGCATGACACCGGGCCATGGGTTGTACAGTTCGGTGGCCCAGTTGCGCCCCGAGCTGCGCGCCATGATGGACGACAACACGGCAGGGTCCAGACCATGGGCAACGCCCAGCGCCAAGGCTTCAGCGGTACCCGCCATCAAAATTCCCAACAGCATATTGTTGCAAATCTTGGCAACCTGACCCGCACCGGCTTTACCGGCGTGGAAAATGTTCTTGCCCATCGCATCCAGATAAGGACGCGCCTTTTCCAGCGCCTGATCCTCACCCCCAACCATAAAGGTCAAGGTACCGGCAATTGCGCCACCCGTACCACCGGAGACAGGCGCATCCAGCATCAACAAGCCCAGCTTGGCTGCCTTGGTCGCCAGATCCTGGCTGGTTTGCGCATCAATCGTGCTGCAATCGACCAGCACCGTGCCCGGGGCCACCGCCTGCAGCAAGCCGTTCTCGCCCTCGTAAACCTGACGAACATGGCGACCAGCGGGCAGCATGGTAAAGACCATCTGTGCCTCTTTGGCGATTTGCGCGGCTGACTCGCCCACCTGCGCCCCCGCCGCCTGCAATTCCTTCATGGCTTCCGCATTCAGGTCAAAGACTTTCAAACGATGACCGGCTTTGAGCAGATTCAGCGCCATGGGTTTGCCCATATGGCCCAGCCCGATAAATGCAATCGTGTTACTCATTTTGTCTCCTCGTCATTATGAAAACGGCGCCGTCAGGCGCCGCAGCGGTCTGCCTGAATTACAGGTCAGCCAAGGGATGAGTCCTGTCTGCAGGCCACGCCGGAACAAAAAAGCGTTCCACCCAGCGGGCATCGGCCTGCTCCAGCGACGCCGGATTCCAGCGTGGCTGTTTGTCCTTGTCAATCAGCAGTGCGCGTATGCCTTCCTGGAAATCGCCTTGCACGCCACACTGCAGCGAGACGATGTATTCCAGACGGAAAACATCGGCCAAGGACAGGTGGTGCACGCGCTCCAGTAGCTCAAAGGACAAGCGAGCCGAACCAGGAGCCCCTTTGGCGAAGGTTTGTGCAGCACGCGACAGCCAGGGGTCGGCACTATCCTGCCACTGCTGCAGAGCCTGTGTCATGCGTTCAAATTCACGGCTGGCGCAGACATCACGCAGCATGGCGTAATTTTGCTCCAGCGGGCCGCTATCGGGGCGAGCGCCCTCTGCCAGAGTGCGCAGGACCTGATGCAGGCTGCTGTCACGAGCAGCGCGTTCATCAGACCAATCCGTGGCTTGCAGGGCCTTGAGCAAGGCGTCGAAATGCGCTCGTGGCAAGTACGCATCCGCCAAGCCCAGGAACAAGCAGTCCGAGGCGTTGATTTGCGCGCCGCTCAGGGCCAGGAAATGGCCGATCCCCGCAGGCAGATGCGACAGCATCCAGGTACCGCCCACATCCGGGAACAGACCAATGGAGATCTCGGGCATGGCAAAACGCGTGGTATCTGTCACCACACGATGGCTGGCGCCATTGAACAGGCCCACGCCCCCACCCATCACGATACCGTCACCCCAGCACAAAATCGGCTTGGGGAAGGTATGGATCAGATAGTCCAGGCGGTACTCCACATCAAAAAATTCGCGGGCGTACTCATTATTCCAGGCCGAGCCCCCCTGGTTCTTTTGCATCGAGGCGTACAGCGAATGCAGATCGCCCCCTGCGCACAGCGCCTTTTCTCCGGCACCGCGCAAGACGATCATGGCAATACTGGCGTCCTGCGCCCATTTCTGAAACTGCTTGAACAGCAGCTGGCACATTTCCAGATTAAGTCCATTCAGGGCTTGCGGGCGGTTCAGCGTAGCAACACCGATCGCCTTCCCGTTCTGGCCGGGCAGGCGATCAAACAAAACAGAATCCGTCATCGAATATCAGCTCCAAGATCAATGATTTGTCGTGCAATGATGACACGCATGATCTCGTTGGTGCCTTCCAGTATCTGGTGCACCCGCGTATCGCGCACCAGACGCTCGACAGGATAATCCTTCAGGTAACCATAACCGCCAAACAGCTGTTGCGCATCCACGCAGGCCTGAAAACCCAGATCGGTGGCCATACGTTTGGCCATGGCGCAGTAGGTACTGGCCTGGCTGCTACCGGCGTCCAGATGAGAGGCCGCCAGCCGCACCATTTGGCGGGCAGCCACAACGCTGGTCAGGATATCGGACAATTTGAACTGCAGCGCCTGAAACTGATCCAGCGGCTTGCCGAACTGGCGGCGCTCCTGCATGTACTGACGGGCCGCATCATAAGCGCCTTGGGCGGCGCCTACCGAGCAGCAGGCGATATTGATGCGCCCACCGTCCAGGCCCTTCATGGCCAGTTTAAAGCCCTCGCCTTCCTGGCCCAGCAGGGCCGAGGCAGGAACGCGCACGCGCTCAAAGGTAATGCCGCGCGTGGACTGACTGTTCCAGCCCATTTTCAGTTCTTTGCGACCATAGGTAATACCCGCCGCATCCGCAGGAACCACAAAAGCCGAAATGCCTTTGGGACCGTCGCCTCCGGTACGGGCCATCACCACCAGCACATCGGTATCGCCCGCTCCGGAAATAAAGGCCTTGCTGCCACTGATCAGATAGTCATTGCCGTCACGCTCGGCACGGGTACGCAGCGACGCCGCATCCGAACCCGAACCAGGCTCTGTCAAGCAATACGAGCCCAGTTTCTGTCCGCTGCTGAGCAGTTCGCCCCATTGGGACTTGACCTCATCCGTGCCCCAGGTGCCAACCATCCAGGTCACCATATTGTGGATCGTCAGAAATGCCGTGGTCGAGGGATCAACCGCCGCCATTTCCTCAAACACCAGGCTGGACTCCAGACGCCCCAGCCCCAGGCCGCCGATGGACTCCGGAGCATACAAGCCGCAAAAACCCAATTCACCCGCTTTACGGAAGGCCTCGATCGGGAAAATCTGTTCCTCGTCCCAATGCGCCGCATGGGGTGCCAGCTCACCTTGCGCAAACTCGCGAGCCGCTTGCGCAAACGCGTTCTGATCGTCTGTCAGTATCATGTCCGTCTCCTTATTTTTACCCACCATAATGCGAGCTGCCCCCTTTAGTTGTCGTGCTGATGACAATCAGCCGTTTCATAGGGGGCAGTGCAAGGCAGGAGGCGACAGTCTAGCCGAAAGTAGCGGCCTGACGCGCAGGCGCAGAAGAACTAGGCGCGGACGGGCTTGCGGCGGGGTCGGGCAGCAGCGCGAGCCGCCAGCTTGTGCGCATAGCGGCGGCGGCGGGAGTCCATGGGGTCAAAGACCAGTTCACGGTAGATCTCAACGCGATCCTGATCACGCAACACCTGATCGAGCTGACAGCGCTGGCCATAGACGCCGACCTTCAAGCCCTCCAGGCTCGACGCCTCATCCAGGGGCGGCAAGCCACATTCACGCAATCCTTGCGCAATACCGGCCTGTAGCAAAGCGTCACGCACACAACTGCCAGCCGGCAAGCGCAAGGCGGCTTTCCAGACCTGGGCCTGGGTTGCCACCACAACGCTAACGGATAATTCAGTCACCGTACACCTCTTGTGCGCGACGGGTGAAGGAGTCGATGAAACTGTTGGCAACACGGTTGAAAATGGGACCGACCACCATCTCCAGGGCGCGACTGGAAAACTCGTACTCCATGGTGAACACGATCTTGCACCCGTCTTCCCCCAAGGGCGTAAACTGCCAGTCCCCCGTCAGGGCAGAAAACGGCCCTTTAACCAGGCGCAGCACAATGCGGTTAGGATAGTCGTGCTCGTTACGGGTGGTGAAGGTCTGGCGAATACCCGCGATGCTGATGGTGACTGAGGCTTCCATCCCCTTTTCGTCGCGCTGGCTGACACTGGCACCACCACACCAAGGCATGAACTCAGGGTATTTTTCCACCTCTGCAACCAGGTCAAACATCTGTTCGCAGCTATAAGGAAGAAGGACGGAGCGTTTTACTGTATGCATCAGGTCTGGTTAATAGATAGAATGTTCTGATTTTACAATCTATGGTTGGCAATTAATTCATGAGTATTGTTGATAATCGCAAGGCTACCCACGAATACTTTATCGAAGAGCGCTTTGAGGCCGGTCTGGTCCTGGAAGGCTGGGAGGTCAAGGCGATCCGGGCTGGGCATGTCCAGCTCAAAGAAAGCTATGTCATCGTGCGCGAGGGCGAGTTGTTTATTTTGGGCATGCACGTCAGTGCCTTGCCCACCGCCTCAACCCATATCCGGCCCGACGCGACTCGTACCCGTAAACTGCTGCTCAAAGCCGAGGAGATCAGTAAACTGATCGGCAAGGTTGAGCAGCGCGGTTACGCCCTGGTTCCCCTGAACCTCCACTACAAAAAAGGTCGTATCAAGCTGGACTTCGGTCTGGGGCGCGGTAAAAAACTGCACGATAAACGTGATGTCTCCCGCGACAAAGACTGGAAGCGCGAACAAGAACGCTTGATGAAACACGACACCCGCCGTAAGACAAATGAATAAAACGGGCTGAAAAGCCCGTTTTGTTCTAAATCTCAATGTAATTTAACACGAGGGGCGGCCCGTTTGCTGAGCAAGCGGCCCAAAGCCAGGGTTGCGGTACGTGCAAACCCCAAAATCGCCATGTAATGCATCAGGTGCAGGCTCATGTACATGATGCGCGCCAGCAGCCCTTCCACAAACCAGCTTTTGCCGGACAGCACCCCCATCAGGCTGCCGACACCGCGACTGTGGCCCACCGACACCAGCGAACCATAATCCTTGTAAACAAAGGGCGCTTCATCGACCGGTCTGCCCTGAATGCGCGCCGCCAGCCGCTTGCGCAAATAGCTGGCCTGCTGGTGAGCGACCTGGGCACGGGCAGGCAAAAACTGACCCTCTTTGTCCCATGGCACCTGTGCGCAGTCTCCCAAGGCCCAGATGTAAGGGTCCGGCGTGGCCAGGCAGGCATCGAGCACCAGTTGATTGATTCGGTTAACGGGCAGACCCAACTGCGCCAAAAAGGCGGGGGCTTCAATTCCAGCCGCCCAGACGCAGAGATCATTGGGATATTGCCCCCCTTGCGCGTCCTCAATGTAATCAGCGGCCACTCGGCTGACCCTGACCGAGGTACGCACGGCCACGCCACGCTGCGCCAGCAAACTTTGCGCGGTGGCAGACAGTTTGGGCGGCAAGGCTGAAAGAATACGATCGGCACCTTCCAACAGGGTAATGCACACCTCGCGGTCAGAACTGCTGCCTGGAATACTGTAAATACTCAAATCCGCACGAGCCTCGAGCAGCTCAGCGGCCAGTTCCACCCCGGTTGCCCCGCCCCCCACAATATTGATATAGAGTGGCGCCCCCGGTTCTCGCTGCGCGCGACGGGTCACACTGATCAGTTCATTGAGCAACTTCAAACGAAAACGCTCGGCCTGATGTGTCGAGTCCAGCGCCAGCGCATGCTCATGGGTGCCCGGCGTATTGAAAAAATTCGATTTGCTACCCACAGCCATCACCAAGGTGCCGTAGCTCAGGGTGCGCTCGGGAAAGACCTCGTCATGATCGGGCCCCAGAACCGGGGCCAGCGTGATCGTGCGTCGGGCACGGTCTATGCCGGTCATCTCACCTTGAATAAAGGTAAAGCCACAATCGCGCGCCAGCATGAAATACGACAGGCCCTCGCGATGAATATCCAAGGTGCCCGCAGCAACCTCATGCAAGGACGGCTTCCAGATATGGTCGCTGTCTTTATCGACCAAAAAGATATGCTGGCGCCCGAACTGACGCCCCAGCTTGGCGGCCAGCTCCAGCCCACCTGCCCCACCCCCAACGATTACCACTTGATACGGCTGCGTAGTAGACATCCAAAACTCCTTGGGACTTACCTCAAGCAAAGAGAGTATCAGAACCGTCGCCTTATACTTTAAATCAAAACAGATAAGGACTATAGCGATACGCAAACACGATCTGGGTCACTCAGCCAGACGAGCTTGTGGACCGCCAAGGACCCGTGCTGTTTTTAGAGGCCTGAACGGGGAGCAGATCAAAGACTGACGCAAAGAAATACGTCTTTGCGTGGTGCATGGCGTAAAATCGGGACGTTAGTCTTGCCTTCCCTTAACGATCGAAATAGGGCAGCAGCACAACAGCCATTGATACGGTATGATGCTGACTTTGTCCTGTTCACTTCCTTTCTGCCTGCCACTATGCATGACGATGTTCCCCGAAAATCCCAACGTGCGACTCGAAAGGGGCGCGAACGCCGCGACAAAATCCTGGAAGTCGCTTCCGAGGTTTTTCGTGAGAATGGTTTTGAGGCTACGTCCATGTCCCAAATCGCCGCATTGGCAGGCGGTTCCAAGGGCACGCTCTACAATTACTTCCCCTCCAAAGAAGACCTCTTGCTGGCTGTCCTGCTGACGGGAGCCCAGAGATTTACCGAGCAGGTCCTGACCAAGCTGGACTATGAAGGTGATATTCGCGAGGAGTTGCGGCGTTTCCTGCTTCCCATGTTGAGCAACCTGTACTCGAAGCAAACGGCTCAACTGCTACGTATTGTAGTTTCGGTAGGTGGCCATAGCGATATTGGCAAGCGCTTCATGGACATGCTGGACGACCAGATCTGGGATGGTGTGAAGCGTTTTTTTGCCCGCCACATCGAGCGCGGCACCCTGCGCAAGCTGGACCCGACCTTAATGGTGGAACACTTTCGCTGCCTGAGTGAAAGCGAGATTGTGCTGCTGCTCATGGGAGCCATGGAGCCCTGGAGCGAAGAACGCATTCAAAACGAAACCGAACACATTCTGGATATGTTCCTACACGTTTATCAGCTTGACCCAGCCAGTTAAGACACTGGCTTCCTGGAAACCTACCCGACTACGCTGCGCCGCCCGCAGCGTCTTTGCGCCGCCAACCCGGCACACGCACCCCACACACCGAGCCCGCCCTCTGCGCGAAGGCAGCCTAGCAAAGGGGCTTACACCCCTCCTTCCCTCTACCCTGTCCGATCGATAAGGAACTGCCCCTCCTAGGCCTGACCGTGTCCGTGTTCGCGAACGGTGCGTTGAAAAACCGTAGCGGCCTACAGAGACGTTTCGCAATATCGAAGGAGCGGCTAAGGCAAAAGCAAAGTCACTCACAGGGATTGAACCGCCAGCAAGATAACCCTGCCCCCAGATGCAACAACACCCCGGCCTGCCTATTGCACACCGAGGTGTTGTTGTGGCGCTTAGCCACTGGCTTCCGCCAGCACCCTGCCAGGCAGACGCTGGCAGGAATCAGGACTTAAGCCTTGGCCAGACGCTGCCAGGTGTCCACAACCGTGTCAGGGTTCAGCGACAGCGAAATAATGCCCTCTTCGCTCAGCCACTTGGCCAGATCAGGATGGTCGCTGGGGCCTTGGCCGCAAATACCAACGTATTTGTTCTGGGCCAGACATGCCTTGATGGCACGGCTCAGCATGAACTTCACCGCCTCGTCGCGCTCGTCGAAGTCGGCAGCCAGCAGTTCCATACCGGAGTCGCGATCCAGACCCAAAGTCAACTGAGTCATATCGTTGGAACCGATGGAGAATCCGTCAAAGTATTGCAGGAACTTGTCGGCCAAAATGGCGTTGGAAGGTACTTCGCACATCATGATCAGGCGCAGGCCGTTTTCGCCACGAGCCAGACCGTGGGAAGCCAGCAGATCAACCACACGCTCTGCCTGACCCAGGGTACGCACAAATGGCACCATGATCTCGACGTTGGTCAGACCCATTTCGTCACGCACTTTCTTCAGGGCTTCGCATTCCATCTTGAAGCATTCTGCGAAGTCTTCGGACAGGTAGCGAGCCACACCGCGGAAGCCCAGCATGGGATTCTCTTCCTCGGGCTCGTAGCGCGAACCACCCACCAGCTTGCGGTATTCGTTGGACTTGAAGTCCGACAAACGCACAATGACGGGCTTGGGGTAGAAGGAAGCGGCCAGGGTCGCGATACCTTCAGCCAGTTTCTCCACGAAGAAAGCACGTGGGCTGGCGTAGCCACGAGCAGCCGATTCCACCGCCTTTTTCAGGTCGCTATCCACATTCGGGTAGTCCAGAACCGCCTTGGGGTGAATGGCGATGTTGTTGTTGATGATGAATTCCAGACGAGCCAGACCCACACCATCGTTGGGGATTTGCGAGAAATCGAAAGCCAGTTGTGGGTTACCCACGTTCATCATGATTTTCAGACCGATCTCGGGCATCTGGCCCCAGCTGACTTCTTCGATCTCGGTTTCCAGCAGACCGTCGTAAATACGGCCTTCGTCGCCTTCCGCACACGACACCGTCACTTCCTGACCTTCTTTCAGCACGTCGGTGGCGTTGTTGCAACCGACCACGGCGGGGATGCCCAGTTCGCGAGCAATAATCGCAGCGTGGCAGGTACGGCCGCCACGGTTGGTGACAATAGCCGACGCCAGCTTCATGATGGGTTCCCAGTTGGGGTCCGTCATGTCAGTCACCAGCACGTCGCCGGGTTTGACCAGATCCATCTCGGAGGCGTCAGCCACGATGCGGACTTTACCCGAGCCGATCTTCTGGCCAATGGCGCGGCCAGTGACCAGCACCTCGCCCGTGGCTTTCAGGCGGTAACGCTCTTGCACATCGTTGCTGCCTTGCTGGGACTTCACAGTCTCGGGACGGGCTTGCAGGATGTAGATCTTGCCATCGATGCCATCACGGCCCCACTCAATGTCCATAGGACGCTGGTAGTGTTTTTCAATGATGGTGGCGTAACGGGCCAGTTCGATCACTTCTTCGTCGCTCAGGGAGTAACGATTGCGCTCGGACACAGGTACGTCCACGGTACGCACAGCGTGATCGGTGGTACGACTTTCGTCAAATTCCATCTTGATCAGCTTGGAGCCGATACGACGGCTGATGATGGGGTAGTGACCGGAAGCCAGGGTTGGCTTGTACACGTAGAACTCGTCCGGATTGACCGAACCTTGAACCACGGTTTCGCCCAGACCGTAGGAGGAAGTCAAAAAGACGACGTCCTTGAAGCCCGATTCCGTGTCCAGGGTGAACATCACACCAGCGCTGCCCTTGTCCGAGCGCACCATACGCTGAATACCCGCAGACAGAGCCACTTCAGCGTGGGCGTAGCCCTTGTGGACGCGGTAAGAAATAGCGCGGTCGTTGTACAGGGAAGCAAACACGTGGTGAATCTTGCTCAGCACCTCGTCGATGCCCACCACGTTCAGGTAGGTTTCCTGCTGACCGGCAAAGGAAGCATCAGGCAAGTCTTCGGCGGTGGCGGACGAACGCACGGCAAAGGAACCCTTGCCGTCAGCGTCCAGCTCGGCAAACGCCTCACGTACGGCTTTTTCAAACTCGGCCGGGAACGGCGTGTCGATGATCCACTGACGGATTTCGGCACCGGCAGCAGCCAGTTCACGAACGTCGTCGGCATCCAAAGCGTCCAGACGCTGCTGAATGCGCTTGTCCAGATCGTTGTTTTTCAGGAAAACGCGGAATGCTTCGGCTGTGGTGGCAAAACCACCTGGCACGCGCACACCGGCATCGGCCAGTTGGCTGATCATTTCACCCAGCGAGGCGTTTTTACCGCCTACTGTGTCGACGTCCGTCATGCGGAGCTTGTCGAAACCAATTACGTAAGACATAAGTCACCTTGAATAGAAAAAAAAGCGTGTTTGCTTAAGACAGGGACCGTCACAGCGGTGTCTGTGCAATCTGTCTTAAGCAAACCTGCCTTTCCATACCCCGATTCGAGCGGTAAATGGTAATCTTGCAAATTGTACCGTTTCCCGAGCTTTGTGCACGACTTATTCCATGTCTTCTTCTCCTATTGAGCGTACCGTCTTTGTCGTTTCCGACAGCACGGGCATTACCGCCGAAACTTTCAGCAACTCCGTCCTGTCGCAATTCGCTCAATTCGAATTTCAGGCCGTCCGGATTCCCTTCATCGACACCATCGAGAAAGCCCAGTCTGTCGCAGACCGCATCAATCAGTGTGCCCAGGACCAGGGTCAGCAGCCCCTGGTGTTCAGCACCTTGGTCGACCCCAAGATGGCCCACATCATTGGCGCGGCCAACTGCACTTTCCTGGATTTGTTTGGTGCCTTTGTACGACACATTGAGCGTGCCCTGGGCGTGAAATCCAGCCGTTCCGTAGGCCGTTCGCACTCGGGCGGCATGTCCAAGCGCTATAACAGCCGCATTGAAGCCATCAACTTCAGCCTGGCCCACGACGATGGCCAGTATGTGAATGGCCTGGAACAAGCCGATGTGATTCTGGTGGGCGTGTCACGCTGCGGCAAAACCCCGACCAGCTTGTACTTGGCCATGCAGTACGCTGTCAAGGCCGCCAATTACCCGCTGATTCCGGAAGACTTTCAGCGCGGCACCCTGCCAGCCACCCTGGCCCCCTACCGAAAAAAGATCTTTGGTTTATCCATTCATCCGGACCGCCTGTCCGAAGTGCGCAATGAACGTCGTCCCGACAGCAAGTACGCCTCGATTGAGCAGTGCCGCATGGAAGTCGCCGAGGCAGAACGCCTGATGCGCATGGAAGGCATCCCCTGGTTGTCGACCACGACCAAATCGATTGAGGAAATCTCCACCAAGATTCTGGATGATGTCGGTTTGGACCGCCGTTCTTACTGAAGTCGACGCCAGTGTTTGCCCGCAGTGCAACAAAGCGGAGCGGCAATGAGCGTAAGGCCTGAGTCGGTGTTTCACCGAACTCGGGCTTTTTTTATTTAATCCTTCTCCGGCCCACTTATCCCGCAGCACCAGCCGTATGTACGGCAGAATGTACCCCCCCCTGATCAGCCTTCGCCCCGGCTCTCAGGCGCGAGCATGCCCATCACGCTGGACGGCAGAGTCATCACCGCTTGTTTAGCCCCTCAAGACACGCCGCACGCGACATCGTCAAGGTCGTGGAGAGGGGAATTTCAAGGCTGTCTGTCCGACCCGTGCCACGACAAATTCAACCCACGTCTTGCCCAGGCCACGCAAGGAGCATGCCGCTGCCACCCACCCACAGCAGCGCTATTACTTTCTATGCTGGCGACGCTGTTCGTACAAACACAGCGCCGTGGCAATGGCCACATTCAGGGACTCCACCCCGGGCGCCTGGGGGATGAACAAACGCTGGCTGGCTTTGACCAGCAAAGCAGGACTGACGCCCTGCCCCTCGTTGCCAAACACCCATATTGCGTGTGCAGGCAAGGCAGATTCATACAGGTCTTGAGTGTCAGGCCCCAGAGAGGTCACCAAAACCGGCAAGCCGGCTTTCTCAAGCAGTTCCAGGCCCTCGACCTGCTCATGAATCTGAATAGAAAAATGCGCGCCTTGTGCGCTACGCAGCACCTTCTGGGACCAGACACTGGCGCAGCCCGGCGTCAAGTAGACCGCCTCCATGCCCACCGCCACGGCGGTTCGCAGTACGGTGCCCACATTGCCGGGGTCCTGCACCTGATCGAGCAAGACTGCACTTCCAGCAGGCGCTGTCCACGCCTGCCCGCGCGGCACACGCACAATAAAGCCCACGCCTTGCCCCTGGCCTACCTGGGACACCGCATTCATCAGCGTGGCATTGAACGTCACACTGAGATGACCCGGTAAAAAACGAGCCAGTTCCAACAGCTCGTCCGAATGGCGATCCATTTCAAACACCGCCAGTTCCGGCAAGCCACGGCGCTCCAGCCACATCTGGCAGAGATGGATGCCTTCCAACCAAATCAGCTGATCGCCCCCATCCAGCTCGCGTTTGTCGTGAGCCAGGCGCTGCACTCGTTTGAAAAGCGCATTATCTTTGGATTCAATCAGCCTCATTTTCTTCAACTTACCTAACTAGAGATGCGCGTACCGGCGCGAAACTTCGACGATGCTCGGGACACGGCCCGTGCTGGGACAAACGTTGCAGATGAAAGGCCGTCCCATAGCCTTTGTGCTGGTCAAAACCGTATTCGGGATAGTCTCGGTGCAATTCCAGACAGACTGCATCCCGCGCTGTTTTCGCCAAAATTGATGCAGCCGCAATGGCAGCATGGCTGGCGTCACCTTTGATGATGGCTTCTGCCGGGCAACACAGGCCAGTGGGAATGCGATTGCCGTCCACCAAGGCCTGTTCGGGTTTGACACTCAGGCCATTGCAGGCTCGCTGCATCGCCAACATGGCCGCGTGCAAGATATTGATGTCGTCAATTTCCGCCACACTAGCGCTGGCAATTTCCCAGGCCAACGCCCTTTCCTTGATCAACACCGCCAAGGCTTCACGCCGTTTGGCGGTCAGCTTCTTGGAATCATTCAGGCCTTCAATGGGATTGCTCGGGTCCAGAATCACGGCAGCGGCAAAGACGGGACCTGCCAGAGGGCCACGTCCTGCCTCATCCAGCCCCGCCACCAAACCCGTCGAGGCATTACTGACTAATAAATCCAGCTGCTTCATGCACGCGCCATATTCACAATGACCTCGGCCGCCAACGCGGGTGTGTCCCGACGCAAGATCAAATGCATTTCGGTAAAGACTTGCTCGATATGTGCCACATAGCTCTGATCGCTCAAGGCTTTCCAGCACTCTTGCGCCAGCTTCCTGGGCTCGGCGTCTTCTTGCAGCAGTTCTGGTACGACAAAATCCCGAGCCAGCACATTAGGCAAACCCACCCAAGGCACATAAGGCCGGTCCTGACCAGACTTCCACCGTATGATGCGCTCCATCATGGGGCTGAGCACATATGAAATAACCATAGGCCGCTTGTACAAGGCGGTTTCCAGACTGGCAGTACCACTGGCCACCAGCACAGCGTCACTGGCTTCCATCACCGTCCAGGCGGGTGGACGAACCACGCCTTCCGAATCAGGCTGACGAATACCGGCTGTATTGGCATCAATAATGTGCAAGTTACGGACGGGGTGTTGGGCCAGTGCTTCCTCAAATTCCTGACGGCGCTTAGGATTGACCATGGGCACCAGAATCATCAAATCCGGCTCCTGGTCCTGCAAGATCTGCACCGCCTGCAAAAAACGGGGTGACAGCATCTTGACCTCGGAAGACCGGCTGCCAGGCAAGACGCCCAATATACGCCCTGTCTCGGGCAAGCCCAGCCGCCGACGCGCGTCGGCCTTGTCCGGCTGCAAGGGAATATTCGCCGCCAGGGGGTGACCCACATAGGTCACGGGAATGCCTTCCTTCTCGTAGATCTCGGTCTCGAAAGGAAACAGCACCAACATGTGAGACACGGCTTCGCGGATTTTATGGATGCGCTCATAGCGCCAGGCCCAGATGGAGGGCCCCACAAAATGCACCGTTGGAACCCCGGCCTGACGCAGACGATGTTCCAGACGCAAGTTGAAGTCGGGGGCATCGATGCCTACAAACACATCAGGGCGTTGCCGCAACCACTGATTGCGCATGCCCAGGTAGGTAGAAACCAGCCCGGGAATGCGTTTCAGCGCCTCGACATAACCGAATACCGTCAAGGCATCCATGGGATAAAACTGATGAAATTGCTGCGCCGCCATTTCGGGTCCGCCTATGCCCTCTACCCGCAAGTCGGGATGGCCTTGGCGCAAGCCTTGAATGATACGAGCCGCCAGCAAATCGCCAGAGGGCTCACCCGCCACCATCCCAATGCGCAAATCCTGCTTGACCCCTGTCTGCCCCGACCCGCCTGAACGTGCCGCTACTGGGCTGGAGGCGCTGCTCATGGTCGGCAAATACCCCGACTGGAATCGTTCAGAAAATCGATCATGACCTGAACCGCTGCCCGGCAGTCGGGCTGCGCCTGCTGCAAGGCCTGCATCTGCTCAACGGCCTGCTCGACGGTCAATTTACGACGGTACAGCAGCTTGTAGCTTTCCTTGACCGCCGAAATAGCGTCGGCAGAAAAGTGACGACGACCCAGGCCTTCGCTATTGACACCGACTGGACGGAATGGATCACCTGCACCGATCACGTAAGGAGGAATGTCCTGACGGACCGAGCTGGTGCCACCAATCATGCTGTGCGCACCGATGCGACCGAACTGATGCACGGCGGTCAAGCCGCCCAGAATGGCCCAGTCGCCAATATGCACATGGCCGCCCAACTGAACACTATTGGCAATAATCGTATGACTGCCGATCTGGCAATCGTGCGCAATATGGGTGTAGGCCATGATCCAGTTGTCGTTGCCAACACGGGTCACTCCCACATCCTGCACCGTGCCGGTGTTAATGGTGACGTATTCACGAACCATATTGCCATCGCCGATTTCCAGACGAGTGGGTTCCCCGGCGTACTTCTTGTCCTGCGGCATGCCCCCGATGGAGCAGAAACGGTAGAAATGGTTGTTGCGACCGATCGTGGTCACGCCATCTATCACGCAGTGCGGGCCTACTTTGGTGCCCGCCCCTATCGTGACATTGGGCCCAATGATGCTGTAGGGCCCGACCTCGACATCATCGGCAAGCTGAGCGCCCGCTTCGATAATGGCCGTTTCATGAATACGCATAAACTATTCTTCCAATTGTCGGATAGCACACATGATTTTGGCTTCGGCGACCACTTGGCCGTCCACCAATGCGCGACCCGTGTACTTGCACAACGCGCGGCTGATGCGGTCAGCCGTCACTTCCAGGCGCAGTTGATCGCCCGGCATCACGGGTTTGCGAAAACGCGCACCATCCACGCCGACCAGATAGTAAGCCAGCTTGTTGTCCACTTTCGCGTACGGATCTTCAGGATCAGTAAACGAGAACAAGGCGGCGGCCTGGGCCATGGCTTCAATGATCAAGACCCCAGGCATAACCGGCATGTGCGGAAAGTGGCCAGTAAAAAAGGGTTCATTCATCGACACGTTCTTGATGGCGACGATGCTCTTGCCAGGCACCAGTTCCAAAACGCGATCCACCAGCAACATCGGGTAACGATGAGGAAGGCGATCCATAATTTGTCGAATGTCGAGTTCCATGTCCTGTCCTGCTTAATTTTTATTGATATGTTCAGATGATTCATTTGCTCCATCCGCCTGCTGCCGTTCCAAGGAACGCAGGCGACGGCGCAAACCGCTCAATTGCCCCAGCACGGCAGCATTTTTCTGCCAGTCCTGATGCCCCGCAAAGGGATAAACTCCGGTGTAACGTCCGGGCTGGCTGATGCTGGAAGTAACGGCGGTACCGCCCGAGATGTGCACATCATCACCCAAGACCAGATGCCCGGACAGCATGGCCGCCCCGGCAATCGTGCACCGCGCCCCGATCCGGGTTGAGCCGGCCACCCCCACACAGGCCGCCATGGCCGTATGTTCACCGACCTGCACGTTGTGTCCGATCATGATCTGATTGTCCAGCTTGACCCCATTGGCCAGCACCGTATCGTCCAACGCTCCTCGGTCCACCGTGGTGTTGGCTCCGATTTCAACATCGTCACCAATACGCACGTGACCGATCTGCGCAATCTTGGCCCAGGCGCCCTGACCCTTGACGGGGTCCGGAGCAAAACCAAAGCCGTCTGCACCAAGCACCACACCCGAGTGCAAAATGGCGCGATCACCAATATGCACCTCGTGATACAGGGTCACGCGCGCATGCAGCAAACAGTCCTGCCCCAAGGTAGAGCCTGCGCCGATCACGCAATGCGCACCCAAGCGGGTGCCCCGTCCGATCTTGACGCCTGCCTCCACCACACAAAATGGACCGATCGACACACCATCGCCCAATGCAGCACTGGGATCAATCACAGCGCTGGGGTGAATACCCGTGGGCAACTGAGCCATCCGCACTTGATCAAAACGCTGTGCGAGCAGCGCATACATCAAATACGGCTGAGAGCACAGAACCGGGATAAAGGAGGGCTCAACGTCCAGACCTTCGTAGACTTGCGGCGTCAAAATCACCACCGCGGCGGCAGTCTGCTGCAGCAGATCCTGCATCTTGGGATTGGATAGAAAGCTGATTTCTTCCGGGCCCGCAGAAAGCAAAGAGCCTAGGCCCCGAATCCGGGGCATAGGCTCTTTCACGCCTTCTGGCAGCTTGCAATCCAGTCCGGTCTTGTTGATGGCGTCTATAAGTTCAGACAGCTGTACAGCCTGATCAACGTTCAGCAATACCGGCATAGTGCATCAACCGCCCAATGCTTTCAGAACTTCCTCGGTGATGTCCACACGTGGGCTAACCGTTACGGCGTCCTGAATGATCAGGTCGTAGCCCTGGGAGTCAGCAATACGTTTGATGGCGGCATCAGCCTGCTCAACAATGGCCGAGAATTCTTCGTTGCGGCGACGATTGAAGTCTTCCTGGAACTCGCGGCGTTTGCGCTGCAGGTCGGAATCCAGATCAGCCAGCTGGCGCTGACGCTTGACGCGATCAGACTCGGACAGCACAGGAGCGTCCTTGTCGAATTTCTGAGCTTGCGAACGCAGGTTGTTGGCCATGCGCTCCAGCTCTTCGTCACGGCGCTTGAATTCTGCCTCGATCTTGGTCTGGGCCGCTTTGGCTGGCTTGGAGTCGCGCAAAATGCGCTCTGTGCTGACAAAACCGATTTTTGTCTGTGCCTGAACAACAGGTGCAGCGGTCATGGCGCCAACACCCAGCGCGGCAGCCAGAACGAGCGCTTTATTGCCACGCGACAAGCTGCGGGCGATGTTTGTAAGTTTTAATGCGATGTTTGACTTCATGAAAAATCTACCTTGCAAATTAGGCTGCAGAATAGTGCAATTGTGCCACTAAACACGAACATCAGAAAGCGGTACCAATCTGGAACTGGAAGGCTTGTTTATCGTCGCCTTCCTTGGCGCGCAAGGCGCGACCGTAGGACAGTTGCAAAGGACCCAGCGGGGATTCCCACGACAAGCCCAGACCGGCGGCGTACTTCCAGCCGCAGGGATCTTCAGATCGACGATCAGGGCGACCCATTGCACAACCACCGCTCGTGTTGTCGACCTTGCCAGCATCGGCAAAAACGAACCAACGCAAGGTGCGGTCACGTGATGCGCCTGGGAACGGCAGGTACAGCTGAGCATTGGCCACCATACGGCGCGAACCACCCAGATAGTCACCGGTCAGGGTGTCTCGTGGGCCCAGGGACGCACCCTCGTAACCACGTACCGAACCGATACCACCGGCGTAAACGTTCTTGATAACCGGGAAAGTCTTGCTGCCAATGCTGCGACCATAGTCAATCGCTCCATTCAAGGCAAGCGTGTATGCGCGACCCAATGGAATGTAGTGCTGATGGCTGGCGCGCAGCATGTAGTAGCGCAAATCCAGCGTACCCATATCGGCCGACAAGCTGGTCAGGCTTCCCTTCTTGGGAGCAATCGCGCTGTCACGGGTATCTTTGGACCAACCCAGATTGAAAATGAAGGTGTTGGTACGCTCACCATACTCCTGCACATAATCCTGGTAGGCAAGCGGAGTGTACTGAGGGCTCAGACGCGATAGTTTGTTCTGCTCGAAATTGACGCCCATGAAAATACGGTCGTATTCCGAGATGGGCACACCAAAGTTCAAACCGGCACCGATGGCGGTGTTCTGGTAGTCGCCCCAGCCGTCATTGGACTGGTAGGGCGTAGTACGCCGATAGTAAATCGAGGTCGTTTTGCTGATGCCGTCTGTTGTCCAATACGGATTGGTATGGCTGATTACCGCTGTGCGGTTCACCTTGCTGGTATTGACCTGCAAGGACAAGCTATTGCCACTACCGAAAATATTGTCCTGGCTGATCCCGGCCGAGAGCATCAGCTTATCGGTGGAGCCATACCCGACACCCAGGTTGACCAGACCCGTGGGTTTTTCCTTGACGTCCACCTGGACGTCCACCTGATCCGGCGAACCGGGCACAGGCTTGGTATTAACATCCACTTCATTGAAGTAGCCCAGACGATCCACGCGATCACGGGAGAACTTGATGGCGTCCGAATCGTACCAGGCAGCCTCCTGCTGACGCATCTCACGGCGCACGACCTCGTCACGCGTGCGGACGTTGCCGCCCACCTCGATACGGCGCACATACACGCGACGGCCCGGATCAACATAGAAGGTCAGGTCAGCCGTATGATTTTCGCGATCCAGGACCGGATTGGGGTTGGCGTTGGCGAACGCATAGCCCAGGCCACCCAGGTATTCGGTAATGGCTTTCACCGTACCGCTGGTTTTCTCCGAGGAGAACACCTCCCCCTCTTTTTGCTGAACCAGTGGTTGAATCTGATCATCCAGACCCAGCAAGTCACCGGCCAGCTTCACGCTGCTCAGCGTGTACGGCTTGCCTTCATGAATCGTCAGGGTGATGTAAATGTCTTTGCGATCGGGCGAAATCGACACCTGAGGCGGCTCGGCGGAATACTCCAGAAAGCCTCGATTCAGGTAGTAGGAACGGATGCGTTCCATGTCACCTTCCAGCTTCTCGCGGGAATACTTGTCGGTGCCCGTGTACCAGGTCATCATGCCCGAGGTGGTCAGCTCCATCTGGTCGAGCAAATCGCTTTGCGAGAACGCCTCGGTACCGACAATGCGAATTTCCTTGATCTTGGCCAGACCGCCTTCAAAGATGTCAAAGCTGACGCCGACACGGTTACGCGGCAACGGCGTGATGATAGGGGTAATTTCCACCCCGTACTTGCCCTTGGACAAGTACTGCTGTTTCAGCTCAAACTCGGCTCGTTCCAGCATGGAACGGTCAAAAACCCGCCCTTCTCCAAAGCCTACCTGAGCCAGGGAGTTGGTAATATTCTTGGCATCGAACTCGCGCATGCCGTTAAAAGATATGGAGGCGATGGTTGGGCGCTCTTTGACATTGACGATCAGCACATTGGTGCCCGTGTCAATTTGCACATCACTAAAAAAGCCTGTGGCGTACAGACGCTGAATGGCATCTGCGGCCTGCTCTTCCGAGAAGGACTCACCAACCTTGACAGGCAAAGACGCGAACACGGCGCCGGGATCGACCCGCTGGATACCGTTGACTTGAATATCGCGCACGACAAACGGTGCAAATGCATTCGCCAAGGCGGGAGCAAGCAAACTTGCCACCAATACGGGCAGAACACGCAACGCAAAAGTAGGTTTCCGGCTAAACGACATCCTGGACAATCCTTGGTCGGTCAAATGGTTGGAAATTGTATGCCACCCGCTCTCAACTGAAAAGGCGGGTGATGTCATTAAAAAAAGCAATACTCATCAGTACGGCCAACAAGGCCAAACCCAGGCGCTGACCCAGCAGCATCATGCGCTCCGAAGCGGGCTTGCCGCGTACGGCTTCGATGGCATAGTACAGTAGATGCCCACCATCCAGCATAGGTACGGGCAATAAATTCAGTAAACCAATGCTAATACTGATCAGCGCCAGGAAATTCAGGTAGGCGATCAAGCCTATTCTGGCGGTCTGACCCGCATAATCGGCAATAGTAACCGGCCCGCTGACATTCCGTACAGAGACTTCCCCGGTAATCATGCGCCCAATCATCTTCAAAGAGAACCAGAATGTCTGAGCCGTACGGGTAAATCCGCGCTCCACGCTCTCGATAGGGCCATAACGTACCAGTGTCATGGGCATGTCTGCCGTCACCTGCGCACCAATGCGTCCCAGCCCTTGCGAATCGCTCGCGGGCGTGACCAGCAAACGCTCAAGCTCACCCGCACGCAGTACATCCAGTTCCAGGGTCTGGCCGGCCGATTGTTGCACTTTTTGGACAAACGGGGTGATGCCGGGCTCGGCCAGATCACCCAGGCGGACGATGACATCCCCTTCTTTCAGCCCGCCCTGCTCGGCCGCACTTTCCTTGAACACTTCCTGCACAATCGAACGAGCCGGACGCAGAACCAGGCCTGCCTGGGCCATCAGGTCCTGTCCATCCGGCAAAATCTCGCCGGCCGGCAAAGTCAGGTAACGATTTTGTTCCCGCCCCAGTTGGTCTTTCACCCCCACTTCCAGCTCGCCGCCGGAAGACAAGGCATCCATGAGTGCCCAACGCGCCTGCAACCAGGAATCAACAGGCTTGCCATCGACCGACACCAAACGGTCTCCCGCCTGAAAGCCGGCCTGTGCAGCAGGCGTCCCTGCAGGCACGGGGCCGATTTGCGCAATGGGCTCTTGGGTGCCCAACAAACCGACCACGGCGTAGATCACCACGGCCAGGATCAGGTTCGCCAGGGGACCGGCCAGCACAATGGCGGCCCGCTGACGCAAGGGTTTGTTATTGAAGGATTCGTTGATCTGCGCCTGCGTCGCGTGAGCAGGTGGATCGTTCTGCATGGCCACATAGCCACCTAAGGGCAGCGCCGATACGGCCCATTCAGTGCCGTTCCTGTCGAAACGACGGTACAACACCTTGCCAAAACCAATAGAAAAGCGCTCGACACGGACTCCACAACGACGAGCCACCCAGTAATGACCCAGCTCGTGAAAGGTCACCAGCACGCCCAGGGCCACCAGGAAAGCCAGAACGGTGAAGAGCATGTTAATTCCTGTTAAATACGCGCTGAAAATCGACAATAGTCCAGCGCCAGTGACCGTGTCTCGCTATCCAGTGCCAGAACCCCATCCAGGGCATCCAAAGCCTGACTGGCCCGGCCATTGAGCTTGTCCAGACAGTGCTCGATCACTGCCGGAATTTGAGTATAGCCAATCTGTCTTTCCAGGAAACGGTCCACGGCAATTTCATTGGCCGCATTCAGGGTCACACAGGCGGCTTGACTGTCGCGCAAGGCCTCATACGCCAGCTTCAAGCAGGGAAAACGTTGAAAATCGGGCTGTTCAAAGTCCAGGCGTCCCATCGTGGCCAGATCGAGCAGACCCACGCCACTGTACAAGCGCTCCGGAAAGCCCAGACCATAGGCAATCGCCGTACGCATATCAGGCTGCCCCAACTGCGCCATGACGGAACCGTCTATATACTCGACCATGGAGTGAATCACGCTTTGCGGATGCACCACCACATCAATCTGGTCAACGGGCACAGAAAACAGCCAATGCGCCTCGATGACCTCCAGACCCTTGTTGAGCATGGTGGCCGAATCCACCGAAATCTTGCGACCCATGCTCCAGTTGGGATGAGCACATGCCTGCTCCGGTGTAACCGTCTCCAGCTCAGAGAGTGCGCGCGAGCGAAAGGGCCCACCCGAAGCCGTCACCAACAAACGACGCAAGCCGGCAACCGGCTGGCCAGGCTCGGCAGGCAGTTCGCCCGCCAGACATTGGTAAATGGCACTGTGCTCGGAGTCGATGGGCATCAACTGTGCCCCGCCCTCTTGCACAGCTTGCATGAAAATACGTCCTGCGGCGACCAAGGCCTCTTTATTAGCCAGCAATACCCGCTTACCGGCACGCGCGGCGGCCAAGGCCGAAGGCAAACCAGCCGCGCCAATAATGGCCGCCATGACGGTCGTTACCTGGGGGTCGGCAGCCGTGTCGGCCAGCGCCTGTGCGCCTACCCGGATTTCCGGCAAAGCACCACCCTGCCATGCATCCAGAAAACGGCTGCGAGCCGCCTCGTCCGGCACCAGAACAACGCGAGCCGCACTGTCCTGAGCCTGTTGGGCGAGCAGCTCCATGCGACTATGGCCACTCAAGGCATATACCGCCATCCGATCAGGATGACGAGCAATCACATCAAGTGTGCTGACACCAATAGAGCCAGTGGCCCCTAACACACATACTTGCTGGAAACTCATGAGTTCTTCCTTGACGCATACTCGTCCAAGTCACACCGGACTAAAAGAGCCACGCCCCACTTAACAACAAGGCCACAGGAGCAACCGGCAACAAGGCATCGATACGATCGTATACGCCACCATGGCCAGGCAACAATTGGCTGGAATCCTTGACTGCAGCACGGCGCTTGAGCAAAGACTCGAACAAGTCACCCACGATGGAAAGGGCGGCCAGGGCAACACCCAATACCGCCGTGGCCACCCAGCCCCAGCGCTGCATCACATCAGCACCAAAACTCCCGGGCCAATTGGCGCTGATCAGCATCCAGGCGGAAGCGGCAACCATACCACCCACTGCCCCGGCCCAGGTCTTGCCGGGACTGACACGCGGAGCCAGCTTGGCTTTGCCAAAGGCACGGCCCGCAAAGTAAGCGGCGATGTCCGCCACCCAGATCAGGACCAATAGGGAGAGCACATAGACCATGCCCTGCGTATGCAGAAACAAATACAGACTGGCCCAGGCGACCAGGGGCGCCAGTACGCCCATCACACTGAGCAAAACACCTTGAGCACGTTGTGTGGCCTGACCTTGCAGCACCAGCCCAGTGGCACCCACCACCCACAAGGCCGCCATTATTGGTACAAGCCCCCGGTACACCAGGTCAGCAGCCTGCCCCTGCGGACCGGTTTCATACCAGTACACACTGAGCCACAGCATCAGGGCACCATTGAGCAAGGCCAGCGGCCAGGCCCAGCGCTGCTGCGCCTGAGACAGGCTCAAACGCTCCCACTCCCAGCAGGCCAAGGTGCTCATCAGCACAAAAATCGCCAGCAAAGGCCAGCGTACGGGAGCGAGCATGGCCGCGCCCAGAATGACCAGCAGGAACAGGGCGGTAATGACTCGTTGTTTCAACATAGACTAGGCTCCGTCAAGGCGCGAGGGTACCCTGCACCTGGGCACTGGTGCGCCCAAAGCGCCGCTCGCGCCCACGATACCACTCAAAGGCCTGTTCAAGCTGCGCCCGGTCAAAATCCGGCCAGTACACGTCTGTGAAATACAGCTCGGTATAGGCCATCTGCCAGATCAGAAAATTCGAAATACGGCGCTCGCCCCCCGTGCGGATAAACAGATCCGGCTCAGGAGCGTAGGACATCGCCAGGTAGGGACTGAACAGGGCCTCATCCAGTTGTTCGGGATGATCGACCAGCTGGGGATTGGCAGCCAATGCTTTTTGCGTCGCCTGCAAAATATCCCAACGACCGCCGTAGTTGGCGGCAATCGTCAAATGTAAGGTGTCGTTATCGCGAGTCTGCTCTTGAGCGTCGGCAATCAGGCCGCGCAACTCTTCACTAAACGCAGACAATTCGCCAATAACATGAAGTCGGACGCCGTTTTTTTTCAGTGTTGCCACTTCTTTTTGCAGCATCTTGACAAACAGGCCCATCAACAGGGACACCTCTTCCGCAGGGCGTTGCCAGTTTTCGGAACTGAACGCAAACAGGGTCAGATAGCGCACGCCAAGCTCGCCACAGGCTTCAACAACACGCCGGACAGTTTGCACACCCCGCAAGTGCCCTGCCGTGCGAGGCAACAGACGACGGGTCGCCCATCGTCCATTGCCGTCCATGACAATCGCCAGGTGGCCAGGAACCTGACCGTGTTCCGGAATCGTTTGGGTAGAACTGAATGAAATCACCTAGCCACCTGTGCAAAAGCCGTTAGACCGTCATGATCTCGGCTTCTTTCTGGGCGATCAACTTGTCGACCTCGGCAACATACTTGTCGGTCAGCTTCTGGACCTCGTCCTGGGCACGACGTTCCTCGTCCTCGGAGATTTCCTTGTCCTTGACTTGCTTTTTGAGCGTGTCATTGGCATCACGGCGCAGATTACGGATGGCGACCTTGGCATCTTCACCTTCGCTACGCACCACTTTGGCCAGATCGCGACGACGCTCTTCGGTCAAGGCAGGCATGGGAACACGAATGCTCTCGCCCATGGAAATCGGGTTCAATCCCAGGTCGCTGTCGCGAATGGCTTTTTCAATCGGGCCGGCCATATGCTTTTCCCACACTTGCACATTCAGCGTGCGGGCATCCACCACCGTGATATTGCCCACCTGGCTGACGGGAACCATAGAGCCGTAGTACTCCACTTGCACGTGATCCAGCAAGCCCGCAGTGGCGCGGCCTGTGCGGATCTTGGCCAGGCCCGTCTTGAGAGACTCGATGGACTTGCCCATACGATTGTCGGTCGATGCTTTGATCTCGGAAAGACTCATGGACTAAATTCCTATAACTTTAAACGTGAACCAGGGTGCCCTCGTCCTCGCCAGAGACCGCGCGAGTCAACGCACCGGGCTTGTTGATCGAAAACACTTTAATGGGCAGTTTTTGGTCGCGACACAGCGCAAAGGCCGTGGCGTCCATCACTTCCAGACGACGCACGATCGCTTCGTCAAAGCTGATACGCGAATAACGAGTCGCGCCTGGATCTTTATTGGGATCGGCACTGTAGATGCCATCGACTTTGGTGGCTTTCAGTACGATTTCCGCTCCCACTTCGGCGCCGCGCAGAGCCGCTGCCGTGTCCGTGGTGAAGAACGGGTTGCCCGTACCAGCCGCAAAAATAACAACTTTGTTTTCTTCCAGATAACGCAGCGCCTTGGGACGAATGTAAGGCTCTACGACCTGTTCAATATTCAGGGCGGATTGCACCCGGGCATCCAGGCCACGGTGCTTTAAGGCATCTTGCAAGGCCAGGGCATTCATGACGGTGGCCATCATGCCCATGTAATCGGCTGTCGCACGATCCATGCCCTGGGCACCCGGAGCGATGCCGCGAAAGATATTGCCCCCGCCAATCACGATAGCCAGTTGTACCCCCAACTGGGCAACCTGGGCGATCTCCTCCGTCATACGAATGATTGTGCTGCGATTAATACCGAACGAGTCCTCGCCCATCAGCGCTTCGCCGGAGAGCTTCAACAGAACACGTTTGTAATGAGGGGTAGTCATGGGTGGGATTCCAAGTGACGAAGACAGAAGAGAGTGTAAAGCAGCAGGGCAGGCACCGCCACTACGGTGCCTGCCCTGAAAAAACAAGCTGGATTAGGCTTGGCCGGCAGCGGCTGCTACCTCAGCGGCAAAATCCTCAACACGCTTCTCAATGCCTTCACCCACTACGTACAGGGTAAAGCCAGCGATCGATGCTTTTTTCTCGTCCAGCATTTGCTGCACGCTTTGCTTGTCGTTCTTGACGAAAGGCTGGCTCAGCAGCGTCACTTCCTTCAGGAACTTGGCTACAGCGCCATCGACCATCTTGGTAACGATATCAGCAGGCTTGCCGGATTCAGCTGCTTTCTGAGCTGCCACAGAGCGCTCAGCTTCGATTTCGGCAGCGTCAACACCCGACGCGTCCATGGCTTTGGGGCGAGTTGCCGCGATGTGCATGGCCAGATCCTTGCCCACTTCTTCGTCGCCACCGGCGAAATCCACCAGCACGCCGATCTTGCCACCGTGAACGTAGCTGGCCAGCTGACCAGCTGTTTCGTAGCGTTGGAAGCGACGGATCGAGATGTTCTCACCGATTTTGCCCACCAGAGCGGCGCGCACGGTTTCAACGTTGCTGTCAGCCAGTGGCAATTCAGCCAGAGCGGCCAGATCAGCAGGATTATTCTTGGCAACCAACTGAGCGATATCGTTGATAAAGCCGATGAAATCATCGTTCTTGGCGACAAAGTCCGTTTCGCAGTTCACTTCAACCACGGAACCGGTCTTGCCATCTTCAGCGATGTAGACCGACACCAGGCCTTCAGCGGTAACGCGGGTAGCTGCCTTGCTTGCCTTGCTGCCCAGCTTCACGCGCAGGATTTCTTCAGCACGAGCCATATCGCCGTCGGCTTCAGTCAGTGCTTTTTTGCATTCCATCATGGGCGCGTCGGTTTTCTCGCGCAATTCTTTAACCATCGATGCGGTGATTTGAGCCACGGTTTTCTCCAATTCTGTAGAACGTGCCCCGGCCAAGCCGGGGCGATACGAAAGGTCACTGTAACTGCCTGCCATGACAACTTATGGCGTCTGACAGGCAGCCGTGAGCCTGTTACTCCTGAGAGTCAGCCTGAACTTCAACGAACTCTTCGTCAGCGGCAATTTCTTCAACCAGACCGTTCAGGTTCTGCTCGCGGCCAGCCAGCACGGCGTCAGCCATGCCACGGGCGTACAGAGCGATTGCCTTGGCCGAGTCATCGTTACCAGGAATCACGTAATCCAGACCTTCTGGGGAGTGGTTGGTATCAACCACGGCCACAACGGGGATACCCAGCGTGCGGGCTTCAGCCACGGCAATCTTGTGGTAGCCGACGTCGATCACGAACAGGGCGTCAGGCAGGTTGTTCATGTCCTTGATACCGCCGATGGCCTTGTTCAGCTTTTCCAGTTCGCGTTCGAACATCAAGGCTTCTTTCTTGCTCATGGTTTCCAGACGGCCTTCAGCCATCTGACCTTCCATTTCTTTCAGACGCTTGATGGAAGTCTTGACCGTTTTGAAGTTGGTCATCATGCCACCCAACCAGCGGCTGTCAACGTAAGGCATACCGCAACGCTCGGCCTCAGCAGCCACCAGTTCGCGAGCAGCACGCTTGGTGCCTACGAACAGCACGTTGCCGCCACGAGCGGCCAGTTGACGCAAGAATTTGGTTGCTTCTTCGTACTGAACAACCGTTTTTTCCAGGTTGATGATGTGGATGTTGTTACGCTGACCGAAGATGAACGGAGCCATCTTGGGATTCCAGTAACGAGTTTGGTGGCCAAAGTGCACACCGGCTTCCAGCATTTCACGCATCAAAGACATAAAGTTCTCCAAGGGTTTGGTCTTGTAACTGCCCGGTATCCGGTAAGGGCCGCAGCCTAGGCTGCATTCCAGACACCCCGAGACGGGCAATCACGCGATTTACAACTTAAAACATAAAAACGCAGCCCAACATGGGCATACGCCTGCACTACAACGGATTTGCACCTTGTAACGGACCACACGTCCGCCACCCAGACCCAAATCTGTAACTTTTCTGGCCACCGCCTGCATACAGCACCGGGTTTGCAGGTGTATCCTAGAGGATTGCCTAGCCAGCACCGCCCGAACAAGAACCGGGCGTTGCCCAAGTTGCTCTTGCAAGGCCTGGCAACGCTGGCTGACCATATATTCGTTGTGAATCATGCCTGTGCTACACAACACGCTTCTTTTTAAAACAGCAGCACGTTTATCTCAGTTCCGGCTAGTCCGGGCAGACTGGATAAAGCCTGAGTTTGATCCAAGCACTTGTCCGGCCGTATTTTCCTGGTCCTGCCAGCGTCTACAAGCCAGCAAGCCTGAAGGATCAACCTGTGGCCCGCTTTGCCTGGCGGCTGTTGCTTGGCACCCGTTGCCGGGTAAGCTGTTGTTTGCAAGCCCTGTTGTTGCACGCCGTTGTTTGAAACCCGTTGTTCGGGCTCCCTTCCGGCTCTTCTTTAAGCCACTTATTCGGATTAACCAAACCGTCCGAATGAGCCAAAGCGGGGCTAAACCGACCCAGCGCACAACTGCAAAATTCACAAAAGCCTATAATTCTACTATTTTTCAATAGACCTGTTCAAGTTGCTATGAGTATTCTCGTCACAGACCCCACTGATCTCGAAAAAATGCGCGCCGCTTGCCAGACGGCGGCATCCATCCTTGACTACCTGACCCCCTTTGTCAAAGCAGGTGTCACCACGGGCGAACTGGACCGTCTGTGCATGGAGCGGATCAATGAGCTGGGAGTCAAATCCGCCACAGTTGGCTACGCGCCTCCCGGTTACCCGCCTTTTCCCGGTTCTATCTGCACCTCCGTCAACCACGTGATCTGCCACGGCATTCCTGGCGATAAAGTGTTGAAAAATGGCGACATTCTCAATATGGACGTCACCATCATCCAGGACGGCTGGTTTGGCGATACCAGCCGCATGTACTACGTGGGCGAACCCAGCATCCTGGCCCGCCGCCTGACCGAGACCACCTACGAATGCATGTGGCTGGGCATTGACCAGGTCAAGCCGGGCGCCACGCTGGGCGATATTGGTCACGCCATTCAACAGCACGCCGAAAAGCAGGGCTTTTCCGTCGTACGCGAATACTGCGGACACGGCGTGGGCCAGAAATTCCACCAGGACCCGCAAGTGCTGCATTACGGCAAGCCCGGCACCGGTGTAAAACTGGAACCGGGCATGATTTTCACCATTGAGCCCATGATCAACGCCGGTCGTCGTGAACTGCGCACCCTGGCCGACCAATGGACGGTGGTGACCCGCGACCACAGCCTGTCAGCCCAATGGGAGCACGCAGTCCTGGTGACCGACACCGGTTACGAAGTGCTGACAGTCTCGCCCGGCATGCCGGCCCCTCCAGCCATCATCAACAAGGCCTGAACCATGTCTTTCCTGGCCCAGCTTCGCGACAGAATTGCTGGCCGCCGGGCTCGGGCCTACGAGCGCTTCAGACAGGATCTGCATTGCGACCGCTTGCTCAAGAGCCTGTGCAGGATTTGCGATCAGGGCCTACGTGAGTTGCTGGAGCATTATCCCCTGCCCCGCCAGGCCAGCCTCGCGGCTCTGGGCGGGTATGGGCGCGGCGAACTGTACCCGCATTCGGACGTAGACCTGCTGATCCTCCTGCAGCGCGAACCTAATGCGCAGGATATTGATCGCATTCAGGCTCTGGTTGCCGCTCTGTGGGACATCGGGCTGGCACCCAGCCACAATGTGGCCACGCCCGCTCAATGTCTGGAACAGGCCAGCCAGGACATCACAACGGAAACCGCCTTGCTGGAGAGTCGCTGGCTGGCGGGTTCATCACTCCTGCTGCGCCACGCCCAACGGCAGCTACAAAGCCAGATGGACCCGCAGGCCTTCTTCTTGGCCAAGCAGGCCGAGCAGCAGCAACGTCATGCCCATCTGCAGGACACCCCCTATTCGCTGGAGCCCAATTGCAAAGAGTCTCCAGGTGCCCTGCGCGATTTGCAGGTACTGCTGTGGATGGCCCGGGCCGCCGGCTTGGGACGCACTTGGGCGGCTGTGGCCCAGTCAGAATTACTGACCGAATCCGAACTGAACGCCCTGCAACGCGTCGAGCAAGCCTTCAAGCGCCTGCGCATTGAGCTTCATCTGTTAACGGGCCGTGCCGAAGACAGGCTGCTGTTTGATCTTCAGCCGCGTCTGGCAGAAATCTACGGTTTCCAGCCCACCGCCACCCGCCGCGCCAGTGAATTGCTGATGCAGCGCTACTACTGGGTCGCCAAAATTGTCAGCCAGCTCAATCTGATCCTGATGCGCAGCATTGAGGAACATTTATTTCCGCAAACCGATCAGGACCCGATCATTCTGGACAGCCAGTTCCAGATTCATCACGGCCAGCTTGAGCTGCGCCAGCCCGACGGCTTCGAGCAGGACCCGTCGCTGATCTTTGTGGCCATGCTGCATTTGCAGCAGCAGCCCAATCTGCGCGGCCTGAAGGCCGACACCTTGCGGGCCCTGTGGCATGCACGGCGGCTGATCGACGCCAAGTTTCGGGCCGAGCCCAAAAATCGACGCCTGTTTCTGGAGATCCTGCAACAGAACAAGGGGATTGTGCATACCCTGCGGCTGATGAATCTACTGAATCTGCTTCCCCGCTACCTGCCGGTTTTCCGGCGCGTGGTCGGACAAATGCAGCATGACCTCTTTCACGCCTACACCGTGGACGAGCACACGCTGAAGGTCATACGCAATCTGCGCCGCTTCACCATGGCCGAGCACAGCGAAGAGTTGTCCATGGCCAATCAGTTGATGAGCGGCTTTGACCGTCATTGGCTGCTCTACATTGCCGCCCTGTTCCATGACATCGCCAAAGGCCGTGGTGGCAATCACTCCGAACTGGGCGCACAGGACGCACTGGCGTTTTGCCTGGATCACAATCTGATACCCGTGGACGCGGAACTGGTGGTGTTTCTGGTGCGGGAACATCTGACCATGTCTCAGGTAGCCCAGAAACGCGATCTGAGCGACCCGAATGTCATCTTCCAGTTCCTGCAGACCGTGGGAACGGAACGACGCCTGACCGCGCTGTACCTGCTGACCGTCGCCGACATCCGCGCCACCAGTCCGACCGTCTGGAACTCCTGGAAAGGCAAACTGCTGGAGGACCTGTACAACCTGACGCTGGCAGCGCTGGGGAGACAGGCTAAGGACGGGGTTTCCGTCCTGGATCAGCGCAAGCGCGATGCCGCAGGGGAAATCCGTCTGGCGGGCTTGCTGGACGAGGCTCGCGAGGAATTCTGGCAGTGGCTGGACAAACCCTATTTCCTGCGCCACGACGCCAGCGAAATCGCCTGGCATACCATTCAGCTCTACCACCAGTCGCACAGCCAGACGCCCATTGTGCGCATACGGCCGGCCGGACAAACCGACGCCCTGCAAGTGCTGGTCTATACCAAGGATGCCAGCGGCCTGTTTCTGCGCATCTGCCGCTACTTTGACAGCCAGTCCGTCAGCATTCAGGATGCCCGTATCTACACCACCCGGCATGGGTGGGCGCTGGACAGCTTTGTTGTCATGCTGCCCGCCTACGACCATGCGCTGCGACGCGACCCGTTGCTGATCGAAACCGAGCTCTGTCAGGCACTGGAGCAGGAAGTGCTGCCCTCAGAGCCAGCTCATGACCCCTACCGCGACATTCGTTCTCGCCGGGCCCGTGTGTTTCCTATCCAGCCTACCGTGGACCTGCGTCAGGACGAGCAGGGACAAGACTGGATTTTGACACTTAGCGCCACGGACCGGCGCGGTTTGTTGTACAGTCTCGCCCAGGTATTCGAGCGCCACGACGTACGTCTGCGCTCGGCCAAGGTCATGACCTTGGGTGATCGCGTCGAAGACGTCTTTATCCTCAGTGGCGCCGCCCTCGAACACAACCGTCATCAATTGCGCCTGGAGCGCGATGTCCGTTTAGCCCTTTCTCAATAAGCCCGCCCCCTTTAATGGAACTCTCCTCCGTATTCGCCGATGTCAGCCGCAGCTTCCTGTTTGCATTGGCCACGCTCTTGCCCATGCTCAACCCGCCTGCGGCCGCTCCTATTTTTCTGACGCTGACCGAAGGCGCCAGCGTGCCCGATCGTGCCCGCCTGGCCAAAAAAGTGGCCGTCAACATCTTCATCATGCTGGCCATTGCGATGGTCGCTGGCAATATCGTGCTGAACTTTTTTGGCATTTCCCTGCCTATCATTCGCATTGGCGGGGGCCTGCTGGTGATCGGCACCGCATGGCGCCTGATCAATGCCTCGGACTTTGACGCGGCCCATGCCCAGAACATGGCCGAGTCCTATTCCTGGGAGCAGATTCGCTCCAAAGCCTTCTATCCACTGACTTTTCCCATGCTGTGCGGCCCTGGCTCGCTATCGGCGGCGCTCACGGTCGGCGCGACCTTGCACGACAACTCGGTCACCGGCACCATGAGCAAGCTCGCGGGGGCCTTACCGGCGATTGCCGCAGCCAGCGTCATCGTGTTTCTGGCCCTGCGCTTTGCCTCCCAGTTTTTATACAAACTGGGTAAAAATGGCACGGCTGTCGTGATGCGTCTATCCGCCTTCATCCTGTTGTGCCTGGGCGTGCAGATTACCTGGGCCGGTTTCCATGAACTTTTCCTGGGTTTGCTGCACGAAGCATCTACCTTCCATTCTTTAAATGCATCTTGATACCATGGCCGCCTCTTTCCGCCAGTCCGCTGCACCCTTTTATCTGATTGCCCTGCTCGCCTTCGCAGGTGTGGGTATCGCCCTGCTATCGCAGCACGTCTTTAGCATCCCGCCTTGCGCCTGGTGCGTACTGCAACGTCTGATTTTCATTGTGCTGGGTCTATGTAGCCTGGTGGCCGGCGTCCTGCGTCAGCTCGGCCATTCGGGCAGCTCCACCTTGTTCAGCCTGCTAGGGTTGGCGACGAGCGTGGGCGGTGTGCTGGCGGCCTGGTATCAGGTTTCGGTCGCACAGCATTTATTCAGCTGCGACCAGACCTTTGCGGACCGCTTCATCACCCAGTCCGGCCTGGAAAGCAGCCTGCCCTGGCTGTTTGGTATTTACGCCTCCTGCATGGATGCCCGTCAAGACCTGCTGGGCATTGAATATGCCTACTGGAGCCTGGGACTGTTTGTGCTATTGGGGCTGGGCTTGCTGCTGACCCTGCTCACGCGACGCCGTGCTTGATACAGCCAGCCCTCCTGAAAAGCCCTGCAGTCTTGCAGGGCTTTTTTTCAAAGCGCATTGCCCTTGACACAAGCACAGCAAAGCACAGCCCAGTTCAGCTCTACGCACCACGGCTACGGTGTCAATCGGCACATCGGGTGGATAACCGTAGCACTCCTATGAACGCGCAAAGTGCTGCGCTCGATTCCATACCCCTGTCAGAGCCTAGCAATCCCCAAAAGCGAAAACAGGCCTATTAGGGGCCCGTGACGCCAAGCACATGACACCAAGCCAAAGAAGCAGGCGCACTACTGGCGAACAAGAAAAATTTACATCACCCTACACGC
This sequence comes from Alcaligenes sp. SJTW-7, assembly GCF_047716895.1. Classification (NCBI taxonomy): domain Bacteria; kingdom Pseudomonadati; phylum Pseudomonadota; class Betaproteobacteria; order Burkholderiales; family Alcaligenaceae; genus Alcaligenes; species Alcaligenes sp. SJTW-7. The sequence goes on from NZ_CP136682.1 coordinate 2,082,855, forward strand.
AAGGCATCCGGAACAGGGAATAGAAAAAGCCCGCTTTAGAGCGGGCTTTTCTCCAACGAGCGGGCATCCGCTTAATCGGTCACATCCGGAACATCACGGCCACTTTTACGACCTTCCGCCAACAGATTCAAATATGCCTCATCCACATCGCCAGTTACGTAGTCGCCACTAAAGCAGGAAGACTCAAATCCAGCAAAGCGGGGATTCAGATCACGCAGTGATTGCTCCAGGTCGTGCAGGTCCTGATAGACCAGTCCGTCCACCCCAATTTCCTTGGCAACCTGGTCCACATCGCGACCAGTGGCGATCAGCTCAGAAACCGTAGGCATATCAATGCCGTAAACGTTCGGGAAGCGAACCGGTGGCGCGGCCGACGCAAAAAACACCTTGTTTGCACCCGCGGCACGGGCCATATCCACGATCTGACGGCTGGTTGTGCCACGCACGATGGAGTCATCCACCAACAGCACATTCTTGCCACGGAACTCCATGGGAATGGCGCTCAGTTTCTGACGCACCGACTTCTTGCGCACTTCCTGACCGGGCATGATGAAGGTACGGCCCACGTAACGGTTTTTGATAAACCCTTCGCGGTAGTTCAGGTTCAAGTGAGCCGCCAACTGCATGGCCGATGGACGGGCCGAGTCAGGGATAGGCATGACGACATCAATATCGGCCAGACGCAGGTTCTTGGCGACATTCTCGGCCAGGTACTCACCCATTAACAAGCGGGCGTCATAAACCGATACGCCGTCGACCGTGGAGTCAGGACGAGCAAAATACACGTATTCAAAGACACAGGGATTCAGGCGTGGGTTCTCGGCGCACTGACGGCTGCTGAGATTACCGTCCAGATCCACGATGATGGCCTCGCCGGGCTCCACATCACGGACGAGCTCGAAACCGCAACCCGTCAGGGCTACGGACTCGGAGGCGATCATCCATTCTTCACCCTTCGGGGTCACGTTGCGACCCAGGCACAAGGGACGAATCCCGTTCGGGTCACGAAAGGCAACCAGACCGAAGTTCGCGATTTGCGACACCACCGCATAGGCGCCCCGGGCACGACGATGCACGGCAGCCACGGCCTCAAACACTTCGTCCTGAGAGAGTTCAGGGCCGGTAGCGGCACGCTGCAACTCGTGCGCATACACATTCAGCAGAACCTCGGAGTCCGAGTTGGTGTTGATGTGGCGACGATCAATGGTGAACAGTTCTTCACGCAGCTCACGCCAATTGGTCAGATTGCCGTTATGCACAAAGCTCAGACCAAAGGGGGCGTTCACGTAAAAAGGTTGCGCCTCCTCCACGCTCTGGCTGGAGCCGGCCGTGGGGTAGCGCACATGGCCAATACCACTATTGCCGGGCAAGGAGCGCATGTTGCGAGTACGGAATACGTCCCGCACCAGGCCAAATGCCTTGTGCATGCTGAAGAACTGGTCGTGCCAGGTCGCCAGCCCCGCGGCATCCTGCCCACGGTGCTGCAGCAAGAGCAAACTGTCATAGATCAACTGATTTACAGGGCTGCGCGCAACAACCCCTACAACTCCACACATGATTGGTTCCCGTTAGTGTGTTCTCAATAAGGTAGCCATTCTGCCAAAGACGGCGGCAGCATGGCCTTAATCGACTGCACCGCGCGGATTGCAGGTTCAGCCAGCTTGGCCTGCTCCCACCACGGCTCTTTAGGTAAATCGGTATGCCCGGCCAGGATGACCAATATCAGCACCAGCAGCACGCCACGGGCCACGCCAAACAGGCCGCCCAAACCATGGTCGGCAGGCGTCAGCCCCGTTTGCTCGATCAAGCTGGCCAGCAGCATGTTCAACAGCCCCACCAGCAGCAAGACCATAAAAAAAACGGCTCCGTAAGCCAAAGCCGTACGTAATAAGCCGTTTTCTACCCAGACTTGTATCCAGCCTGATGTGCGTGGCCCCCACCAGATTGCGGCCATGAAAGCCAGCAAATAGGCGCTGAGCGAAAGCACTTCCTTGATCAATCCGCGTATCAGGCCCAGCAGGCCTGACACACCCACAATCCCAAGGACGATATAGTCGAAGCTGCTCACTTAGCCGAGATAAAACTGTTCTCGTAACCGAGCGAACGCAAGCGCGCCTGGGCCGCCTGAGCCGCTTCGCGCGTAGGGAATGGCCCCACGCGCAAACGATAGGTTGGTTTGCCACCGCTTTGCGCTGTCTCCACATAGGCATTGGTCACACCGGCCGATACCAGTTGATCACGGCGCGACTGGGCATCGTTCTGATTGGAGTAGGCGACAATCTGCAAAATGAAGTTGCCTTGTTGCGCGGCCGGTTTAGCGGCAGGCGCAGGCTTGTTGGGTACACGCCCCTCCAGCAGAGCCAAGGCATACGAACCATCATCCGTACGACCGTTTTGAGCCGGGGCGGGAGCTGGCTTGGGTTTTTCAACAGGCTTGGGTTTTTCCACGGGCTTGACGGGCTCTGGAGTGCTAGTCTCAGGCGCTGGTACAGCAGGCGTGCCAGTCTGGGCCGGATCGGTTTGCAAGCCGGGATCGACCACGGCCAGTCCACCATCGCTACTGGTAGCAGGGTCGGCGACCAAGGGTTCGTCGGGCTGCTCAATCACCGGGGTGGGCGTGTTTTCCTGCACCACCAGCTCGCCAGGGCGAGTCTGCGTCGTACCCTGCCCTGCGGGCTGAGTAATCGGGCCCAGCGCCAGCGACTGTTCCGGCTCGGGCGGAGTTTTGTCAGCAGTCAGCATGGGCACCAGCACCACCACGGCCAGCACCAGCGCCAGCGCACCGATCAGACGGCGACGAGCCCGTCCACGCAGTTCCGATAATTGTGAATCGCTGGAAGCACTGGAGCGGCGACCCGACGATGAGGAAGTATCGTTACGTGAAAATAAACCCATGAGCCCTAGACCTATGAAATAAGCAGTCTTGCCGATAATCAGGAAGATGTGCGCTCGTTTGCGGCTTCAAGAATCGGCCCTACTGTCGCAAACGAGCCAAACACGACAATTCTATCATTGTCACCGGCCTCTTTTAATGCCGCCTCGTAAGCGAGCCGGGGACTGTTGTAACTGGATACGACCGCTGACGCTTTACTGACCGAAGCACGCGCAACAGGGCGCACACCGGGTCGATGCCCGCTGCTTTCCGCTTCAGGTGCCAACACATCAGCAGGCATCTGATCGCTGGCCAGAACGGTACGCACATGCTCCGCCAACTCGTGACCCGACAGGCTGCGCGGCCCTTCCAGGCTGGCGCACATCCAGTGGTCAATACGGCTTGCCAGACGTGCGATGACGCCATCCACATCCTTGTCCTTGTACATACCCACAACGGCAATTGTCTTGGGGTAAGGAGGCATATTGTCCAGGTTCTGCGCCAGAGCGGCAGCAGCATGCGGATTATGCGCCACATCGAAAATGACACAAGGCTGACCTGGCTGAATCTGGAAACGTCCCGGCATATGCGCACGCAGCAAGCCCGCACGCACCGCCTGGGCAGGGACGGCCAAACGAGGATGCAAGGACTCCAGCGCCGCCAGGGCGGCAGATGCATTGAGCAGCTGATTGGCGCCACGCAGGGCCGGATAGGCCAAGGCAGCCCGTCGTTGACTACGCCCGCCATACGCCCATTGCTGGCGGTCGCCGGAGTAGTTGAAATCCTTGCCAAACAACCAGAGTTCGGCGCCAATCTCCTGGGCGTAATCCAGCATGGTCTGTGGTGGCACTGGATCGGCGCAAATGGCGGGACGACCGGGACGGAAAATATGGGCTTTTTCCCAAGCCACCTGCTCGCGGGTATTGCCCAGGTATTCTGCGTGATCAATATCAATGCTGGTAATGATCGAACAGTCGGCATCCACGATATTGACGGCGTCCAAACGCCCGCCCAGACCGACTTCCAGCACCGCCACGTCCACACGCTGCTCCTGGAACAGCATCAAGGCAGCCAGCGTGGAAAACTCAAAATAGGTGAGCGTCAGATCACCACGGGCTTCGTTGATACGAGCGAACTGCGCCGTGATCTGCGCGTCCTCCGCCATCTCGCCATTTAAGCGGATGCGCTCGTTATAACGCACCAGATGCGGGGAGGCGTACACCCCTACTTTGTAGGCCGCGGCCAGCAGAATCGCTTCCAGCATGGCACAGGTCGACCCTTTACCATTGGTACCACCCACGGTGATGACCACACCATCCAATTTGATGTTCAGACGTTGGGCAACCTCGCGAATCCGGCCCAGACCCAGGTCGATGGTCGACGGATGCAAGGTTTCCAAATAGGACAGCCAATCGCTTAGCGAAGAGTCGGCTTTCAGAACAGGATGAGTCATGGACAACACCAATTACAAAATAAAAACGGCAGGCGCTGATGATAGCACCTGCCGTGAGCCAATACGCCTTAACTATCAGGCGAATACTGGTATTACTTGCGACGTGTTGGCGGCAAGTCCGTGCACGTCCCTTCAGCGACGGCCGCAGCCTTGCTGACCGACTCGCACAAGGTGGGGTGCGGGTGAATGGATTTGGCCAGATCGACCGGGTCCACCCCCATTTCGATGGCCAGCACCAGCTCACCGATCAGCTCGCCTGCATTGGTACCGACAATGCCGCCACCCACGATACGGTGGGTTTCCGCATCGAACAGAACCTTGGTAAAGCCTTCATCGCGGTTGTTGGCAATGGCACGACCAGACGCAGCCCAGGGGAACACGCCCTTCTCGACCTTGATACCGTCTTTTTTCGCCTGATCTTCGGTCAGACCCACCCAGGCGATTTCCGGATCGGTGTAGGCCACCGAAGGAATCACACGAGCATCAAAGAAGGATTTCTCGCCGGCGATGACTTCAGCGGCCACGTGCGCTTCGTGCTCGGCCTTGTGTGCCAGCATGGGCTGCCCCACGATATCGCCAATGGCGTAGATATGTGGCACGTTGGTACGCTGTTGCTTGTCAACCGGAATGAAGCCACGGTCGGTGACGTGTACGCCCGCTTTCTCAGCACCAATTTTCTTGCCATTGGGCGAGCGGCCCACGGCTTGCAGAACCAGATCGTAACGCTGCGGCTCGGCTGGCGCATTCTTGCCTTCAAATGTCACCCAGATGCCATCGTCACGAGCTTCGGCAGCCACCGTGCTGGTTTCCAGCATCATGTGGTCGAAGCGGTGCTTGTTCATCTTCTCCCACACCTTGACCACGTCGCGGTCTGCGCCCGGCATCAGGCCAGTCTGCATTTCCACCACGTCCAGGCGTGCGCCCAGCGCCGAGTACACCGTACCCATTTCCAGACCGATGATGCCACCACCCACGATCAGCATGCGCTTGGGCACAGACTTCAGTTCCAGCGCGCCGGTGGAGTCCACTACGCGTGGATCGTCGGGCAGGAACGGCAGTTTTACCGACTGGCTACCGGCCGCAATAATGGCCGAAGCGAACTTGATCACTTTCTTGGTGCCGTCGTTGGCGGTCACTTCGATGTGATTGGGGTCCAGGAACTGGCCGTTACCGACCACAACCTGCACCTTGCGGCCCTTGGCCATACCGGCCAGACCACCGGTCAGCTTGCCGATCACCTTGTTCTTGTAGTCGCGCAGCGCGTCGATGTCGATTTGCGCTTCACCGAACTTGATGCCGTGTGTTGCCAGGGACTTGGCTTCCTCGTAGACCGCTACGGTATGCAGCAAGGCCTTGGAAGGAATACAACCCACGTTCAAACACACACCACCCAGGGTGCTGTAGCGTTCGACCAGAGCCACTTTCAGGCCCAGGTCAGCGGCACGGAAAGCCGCGTTGTAACCGCCCGGGCCCGCGCCCAGAACGACCACATCCACGGAATCATCCGCAGCACCCTGATGGCTAGCAGCCTGCGGAGCAGGTGCCGCGGCTGGAGCGGCAGCGGCTGGAGCCGCTGCTTTAGGTGTTTCCTGTGTGGCGGGTGCTGCAGCGGGGGCCGCCTGGCCCTCCGCTACTTCGATTTTGGCAATGGCCGACCCCTGGGAGACCTTGTCACCCACTTTGACCAGCAATTCCTTGATCACTCCTGCCTGCGCGGCAGGAATTTCCATGGAGGCCTTGTCGGACTCCACGGTGATCAGGCTTTGCTCGACTTCGACCGTATCACCGACCTGCACCAGCACTTCGATAACATCCACCTCGCCGGAGTCACCGATATCCGGGACCGTCAGATCAATCAGACTCATGACAACTCCTTACAATGCGATGCGACGGAAGTCAGCCAGCATCGTTGCCAGGAAGGCATTGAAACGGGCGGCAGAGGCACCATCAATAACACGGTGGTCGTAGGACAGGGACAGCGGCAACATCAAGCGTGGCTCGAACTCCTTGCCATTCCAGACTGGCTGTATGGAGGAGCGCGACAGACCCAGAATGGCCACTTCTGGCGCATTGATGATGGGTGTGAAGTCCGTGCCGCCAATACCGCCCAGCGAAGAAATGGTGAAGCAACCGCCCTGCATCTGAGCTGCGCTCAACTTGCCGTCACGGGCCGCGGCGGCCAGTTCGCCTGTTTCACGCGCGATATCCAGAATGCCTTTCTTGTCGGCATCACGGATGACAGGCACCACCAGACCGTTAGGCGTATCAGCGGCAAAGCCGATGTGGTAGTACTGCTTGAGCACCAGATTGTCGCCGTCCAGCGACGCATTGAACTCGGGGAATTTCTTCAGGGCAGCCACGGCAGCCTTGATGACGAAAGCCAGCATGGTGACGCGAGCGCCGGACTTCTTGTATTCCTCGTTCAGCTCTTTGCGCAACGCTTCCAGCGACGTGATGTCAGCCAGATCGTTATTGGTGACATGCGGAATCATGACCCAGTTGCGATGCAGGTTGGCACCCGAGATTTTCTTGATGCGCGACAGGGCTTGGGTTTCGACAGGACCAAATTTGGCAAAGTCCACCTTGGGCCAGGCCAACACGTCCAGACCACCGACCTGGGCAGCAGTACCGGCAGCGGTAACCGGAGCGGCACCGCCCGCCATGACCTGCTTGACAAAGCCGCGCACGTCGTCCGCCGTAATCCGGCCTTTGTCGCCGGAGCCATGGACCTTGGCCAGATCCACGCCCAGTTCGCGAGCGAACTTGCGAACGCTGGGCGACGCATGGGGAAGATTGCGCAAGGAGACTTCGGCATCCGCAAACGCTGCAGTAGGCGAAACACGCTCTGGGGCGGGAGCACCCGCACCCACCACCACCGAAGAGCTGGCAGCAGAAGCTGCTGCAGCGGGTGCCGCTTCGGCCTTGGGAGCGGGGGCGGCCTCGGCTTTGGCTGGCGCAGGCGCTGCGGCGTTACCTTGCACCGTCAACTCCAGGATGTCGCTGCCCTGGCTGACCTTGTCACCCAGCTTGACCTTGATGGCGGTCACCACGCCAGCGTGGGAAGACGGCACTTCCATGGAGGCCTTGTCCGACTCCACGGTAATCAGGCTTTGATCCACCTCAACGGTGTCACCCACCTGCACCATGATTTCAATGACGTCCACATCGCGAGCGTCGCCGATATCAGGAACCTGCACGGTCACTTGCTGCTCGCCACCGGCGGGAGCTGCCGCGGCAGCGGCAGGCGCCGCTTCAGCTTGAGCAGCAGGAGCAGCGTCGGCCTTGGCAGACTCAGCGGCAGGCGCGGCCTGCGCGCCTTCGGCGGCTTCCAGTTCCAGAACCAGACTGCCTTCCTTAACCTTGTCGCCCAGCTTGACCTTGATCGACTTGACCACGCCCGCGTCGGACGAGGGAATCTCCATGGAAGCCTTGTCGGACTCCACGGTAATCAGGCTTTGCTCGACCTCGATGGTCTCGCCTTCCTTGACCAGGATTTCGATCACTTCGACTGCGTCGTCAGCACCGATATCCGGGATTTTGACTTGAATGATATTGCTCATGGTTCAGTCCCTTATGCGTGCTGCGGGTTGGCCTTGGAAGGATTGATGCCGTACTTGGCAATGGCCTCGGACGCTTTGCTGAACGGAACCTTGCCCTCTTCAGCCAGTGCGCGCAACGCGGCCAACACCACAAAGTGACGGTCAACCTCAAAGTGCTCACGCAGCTTGAAGCGGTAGTCGGAACGACCGAAACCATCGGTACCCAGCACCTTGAAGGTACGATCTTTGGGCACGAAAGGACGAATCTGGTCGCCAAAAGCCTTGACGTAGTCGGTCGAGACCACGATGGGGCCATCGGTTTTGGCCAGTTGGGCCGTCACGTACGGTACGGGCAGGTCCTTGCCTTCAGGGTTGAGCAAAGCTTCACGCTCGCAGTCCAGACCATTGCGGCGCAATTCGGTAAAGCTGGTCACGCTCCACACATCAGAGCCAATGCCCCAGTCTTTTTCCAGCAGCTCTTGTGCTGCAATCACTTCACGCAAAATCGTGCCCGAACCCATCAGTTGAACGCGCAGCTTGGCGTCCTCAGCGACCGATTTGAATTTGTACATGCCACGCAGGATGCCTTCTTCGTCACCCTCGACCAGACCGGGCTGGGCGTAGTTCTCGTTCATCAAGGTGACGTAGTAGTACACGTCTTCCTGATCCTGAACCATGCGCTTCAGACCGTGCTGCATGATCACCGCCACTTCGTGCGCGAAGGTCGGGTCGTAAGACACGCAGTTGGGAATCAGCGAGGACTGAATATGGCTGTGGCCATCTTCGTGCTGCAGACCTTCGCCATTCAACGTGGTGCGACCGGCGGTACCGCCCAGCACGAAACCACGGGCTTTCATATCACCCGCTGCCCAGGCCAGATCGCCAAAGCGCTGGAAGCCGAACATCGAGTAGTAGATGAAGAACGGGATCATGATGCGGTTGTTATTGGAGTACGACGTGGCAGCCGCAATCCAGGAGCTGAATGCACCCTGCTCGTTAATCCCTTCCTGCAACAACTGACCATTGGCCGTTTCGCGGTAGTACATGACCTGATCTTTGTCGACCGGGGTGTACTTCTGGCCTTCCGGCGCATAAATGCCGATTTGACGGAACAGACCTTCCATACCAAAGGTACGCGATTCGTCAGCCAGGATGGGCACCGCACGCGGACCGACCTGCTTGTCGCGCAGCAAGGTATTCAGGAAACGGACAAATGCTTGCGTCGTGGAGATCTCACGGCCTTCGGCGGTGGGCTCCAGCATAGGTTTGAACGCCTCCAGGGTCGGCACGGTCAACTGTTCATCAGCCTTGGTGCGACGCTTGGGCAGGTAGCCGCCCAATGCCTTGCGACGAGCGTGCAAATACTGCATTTCAGGCGAGTCGTCAGCAGGCTTGAAGTACGGCAGTTCTTCGAGCTTGTCATCGGGTACCGGAATATTGAAACGGTCGCGGAACTCGCGCACAGCGTCCAGATCCAGGCTCTTTTGCTGGTGCGAAGGGTTCTTGGCCTGGCCAACGTGGCCCATGCCGTAGCCCTTGATCGTCTTGGCCAGAATAACGGTAGGCTGACCTTCGTGCTTGGTGGCAGCGTCAAACGCCGCATACACCTTGTGAGGATCATGACCGCCGCGGTTCAGGCGCCAGATGTCCTCATCGCTCATGCGGCTGACCATCTCCAGCAGCTTAGGATGCTTGCCAAAGAAGTGCTCACGAACATAGGCACCGTCGTTGGCTTTGTACGCCTGGTACTCGCCGTCCACGGTTTCTTCCATGACCTTGCGCAAGATGCCTTCCTTGTCGCGCGCCAGCAACGGGTCCCAGTAACCGCCCCAGATCAGCTTGAGCACGTTCCAGCCAGCGCCCCGGAAGGTTCCTTCCAGTTCCTGGATGATCTTGCCGTTGCCACGCACAGGGCCGTCCAGTCGCTGCAGGTTGCAGTTCACGATGAAAATCAGGTTGTCCAGCTTTTCACGGGCAGCCAGACCAATTGCACCCAGGGATTCAGGTTCGTCCATCTCGCCGTCGCCCAGGAACACCCAGACTTTACGGCCACTGGTATCGGCAATGCCGCGGGCATGCAGATACTTCAGGAAACGGGCCTGGTAAATGGCCATCAATGGGCCCAGACCCATGGATACCGTGGGGAACTGCCAGAATTCGGGCATCAACTTGGGATGCGGGTAAGACGGCAAGCCTTTGCCGTCCACTTCCTGACGGAAGTTGTTCAACTGATCTTCGCTAATCCGGCCTTCCATGAAAGCGCGGGCGTAGATACCGGGCGAGGAATGGCCCTGGAAAAACACCATGTCGCCGCCGTGATCTTCGGTCTCGGCGTGCCAGAAATGGTTCTGACCGCAACCAATCATGGTCGCCAAGGAGGCAAAGGACGCAATGTGACCGCCCAGACCACCCCCATCAGGAGGGGTTTCGCGGTTGGCACGCACCACCATGGCCATGGCGTTCCAGCGAATGTAGGAACGAATGCGCTCTTCCAGAGCGAGGTTGCCAGGGTGCGCAGGTTCCAGACCGGGAGGGATCGTGTTCACATACGCCGTGTTGGGCGAGAACGGAATATGGGCGCCGGAACGACGGGCCAGATCAATCAGCTTTTCAATAAGCTCGTGAGCGCGGGCCGGGCCTTCACGGTCCACCACCGCTTCCAGGGCGTCAAGCCACTCTTTTGTTTCTAGGGCCTGGTCTTGACTGACCTGAGCCGAACTATTGTCTTGGGTTGAGGACATATAGTGTCTCCATATATGTGGTAGTAGTCCGGTCTTGCTCGACGCTGAGCCGCCCATCTCCTGAGAAGTAAAGCGATCCTGACCGAAGCGGGTATTGCGGACTGTGAGCGTTCAAGGCGGGGTACGCCTGCACCAACCCATTCTAGGAAAGAACCTAGAAACGCTCAAGCAAAATTTCATTTTATGGTATGTGTTTTCATAATACGAAATATCACTAAAAAAAATAGCCCTACATTACAATTCAGCCATACTTCTTTTCGTGCAGTTATGGCCACTCATCCTAAAAAGTCTCTGATCCCTTCAACCTTCTACGATCAGGCCAAGCAGAACCGGCGTGGATTCTATTGGCTGACGCCGGTTGTCGTGCTGTTTCTTTACCTCTGTGTCATGGGGGTATTTCTCTGGCTGCAACGTCTGCAAAACGACAGCGTCATGTTTGTGACCATCGATCAGGAAACGCGCCAGCAGCGTTTGATGATGGTGATTCTGGCCCTGTCATTGGTCATTGTGGTCAGCCTGCTGGCCTTGTGGCGCTATACCCGCTTTCGCACCCACGCCGAGGCCGCCCAGACAGCCGAGACCGGGTTTCGACGCGCCATGGAAAATTCCATGTCCACGGGGATGCGCGTCTTTGACATGCAAGGCCGCATTGCCTATGTCAACCCTGCGTTTTGCAGAATGATTGGCTGGAACGAGGCCGATCTGGTCGGTCGCACCGCCCCTTTCCCCTACTGGTTGCCCGGTCGTCATCAGCAGCACCAGGAAACGCTGGATTTGCTCTTGTCCGGACGAACCCCCAGCAGCGGACTGGAAGTGGAAGCCCAGCGACGGGACGGATCGCGTTTTACCGCCCGCATGTACGTCTCGCCTTTGCGCGCCCCCAACGGAGAGCAGATCGGCTGGATGACTTCCATGACCGACATTACCGAACCCAAACGTATCCGTGAAGCCCTGACCGCCGCTCACGAACGCTTCATGACCGTACTGGAGGGTCTGGATGATGCCATTTCCGTGGTCGCCGATACCTCCGAGGGCCTGGAGCTGCTGTTTGCCAATCGCACTTATCGACGCTTCTTTGGCGCCCAGTCCAACGGCCATGCCGAACTGCTGGGAGGGCGTCTCGGTCGCTTCACGGACGAGACCGTGGAAATTTATTCTGAATCAGCGGCCCGCTGGTTCGAGGTCCACCATCGTATGCTGGCCTGGACCGATGGCCGCCGTGTGCGTTTGCAAGTGGCACGCGATATTACCGACCGACGCAAACACGAAGAGGCTTCGCGCATTCAACAGGAAAAAGTTCAGCTGACCAGCCGTCTGACCACGATGGGCGAGATGGCCTCCTCGCTGGCCCACGAATTGAATCAGCCGCTGACGGCCATCAACAACTACAGCATGGGCGCGGTTGCCATGCTCAAGTCAGGCCGCTACCAGCCCGAGACCTTGCTGGCTGCCTTGGAAAAAGCGGCCCAGCAGGCCGAACGGGCCGGCAAGATCATCAGCCGCATCCGCGAGTTCGTCAAACGCAGTGAGCCGCGTCGCACGCGCGTCAAAGTCATGCGCATTGTGGAAAATGCCGTGGGCTTTGCAGAAATTGACGCCCGCAAACGCCAGATCGAAATCGAACTGAGCATCCCCGATCCCGTTCCAGACGTCATTGCCGACCCCATTCTCATAGAACAGGTATTATTGAACCTGCTCAAAAATGGGATCGAAGCCATGGAACACAGCGAGCATCATGTGCTTCAATTGGTGATTACCCAACAAGAATCGCTTTTGGAGATGGCCGTCATCGACCGTGGTCATGGCCTGAAAGATCCCGAGCGCCTCTTTGAACCGTTTTACAGTACCAAGTCCGAAGGCCTTGGGATGGGCCTGAACATCTGCCGCACAATTATTGAATCGCATCACGGCCGCCTGTGGGCAGTCGGCAATCCCGAGGGTGGAACGATCTTTCGTTTCAGTCTACCTTGTGCAGCGCCCGATGTAGCGGACACCCTTGATAACAAACTGGAGATACCCGAATGACCAGCCCGCAAATGCCATGCACCATCTACGTAGTCGATGACGACGAAGCCGTACGGGACTCCTTGCGCTGGCTACTGGAAGCCAACGGCTACCGGGTCCGCTGCTTTGCATCGGGCGAAGAGTTTCTGGGTGCGTACGACCCGGCCCAGGTGGCCGTGCTGATCGTGGACGTGCGCATGCCCGGCATGAGCGGCCTGGAGCTCCAGGAAGCGCTGATTGCCCGCAAATCCACTATCCCGATCGTGTTCATTACCGGTCACGGTGATGTCCCCATGGCCGTGAGCACCATGAAGAAAGGCGCGGTCGACTTTCTGGAAAAACCCTTTAACGAAGCCGATCTGCGCACCATCGTAAGCCGCATGATTGAACAGGCTACCGCTCGCGCCTCGCAGGCGCAGGCGCAAAAAGATCAACAAGAAGTCCTGGGCCGCCTGACAGCGCGCGAGCAACAAGTGCTGGAGCGCATTGTTGCCGGTCGCCTGAACAAGCAAATTGCCGGGGACTTGAACATCAGCATTAAAACTGTCGAAGCGCATCGCGCCAATATCATGGAAAAACTGGAAGTCACTACGGTTGCCGACCTCATGAAAATCGCCCTCACCAAGTCCGAGGACGTGTAAATGAGTGCTCGTATTATTGATGGAAAAAAGCTGTCCACCGCCATCAAGGCGGACGTTGCAGAACGTGTTGCCAAACTCAAGCAGACTCACGGCATCCAGGCAGGCCTGACCGTGGTGCTGGTCGGGGAAGATCCCGCCTCGCAAGTCTATGTGCGCAACAAGGGCCTGGCATGTGAAGCCGCCGGCCTGAAGTCCGACATCATCCGCCTGCCTGCAGATACCAGCGAAACGGAACTGCTCGCACTGATTAAGCGCCTGAATCAGGACAGCTCGGTACACGGCATTTTGGTCCAGTTGCCCCTGCCCGCCCATCTGGACGAGCATAAAGTGATCGAAACCATTGCTCCCCACAAGGACGTGGACGGCTTTCACGTCAGCAACGCGGGCATGCTCATGACCGGCAAACCTCTGTTTGCTCCCTGCACGCCCTATGGCGTGATGAAAATGCTGGAGTCGGAACACGTGGCCTTGCGCGGTGCGGAAGCCGTCGTTGTTGGCGCCAGCAATATCGTGGGCAAACCCATGGCCATGCTCTTGCTGGCGGCGGGCGCTACGGTCACCCTGTGCAACTCCAAGACACGTGATCTGGCCGCTCAGACCCGCCGCGCCGATGTGCTGGTCGCGGCTGTAGGCCGCCCCGGCATCATTACCGGTGATATGGTCAAGCCCGGTGCCGTGGTGATCGACGTGGGCATCAACCGCGGTCCCGACGGCAAGCTGTGCGGTGACGTGGACTTTGCCAGTGCCAGCGAAGTGGCCTCGGCCATTACGCCCGTGCCCGGTGGCGTCGGCCCCATGACCATTGCCATGCTGCTGGTCAACACCTTGGAAGCGGCCGAACGCTCGGCCACCATCAGTCTTTAATTTATTCAACGGTTTATGACGACAAATCCCTTACTGGTTCCTATCGACAGCCTTATTGACTATCCCGCCATCCAGCCCGAACACATCGAGCAGGCGGTGGACCAACTTCTGGCCCTGGCCCGCCAAGCCGTAGAGACAGTCTCCAACGACGATAGCGAACCCAGCTGGGACAACATCGTCGAGCCCATCACGGATGCCACCGAGACCTTGTATCGCGCCTGGTCGGTAGCCGGTCACCTGAATTCGGTTATCAACACGCCTGAACTGCGGGCCGTCTACAACCAGTGCCTGCCGCGCATGAGCGAGTTCTCGACCTGGGTGGGCTTGAACCGACCTTTATTTCTACGCTATCAGGCCCTGGCAGACAGCCCGGCCTTTGCGGCCCTGACACCTCAGCGCCAACGCATCATTACCCTGGCCCTGCGCGATTTCCGCCTGAGCGGCGTACAACTGGAAGGTCAGGCTCGTGAGGACTACGCCCGCATTTCCGAGGAACTGGCGCAAACCTCGCAGCAGTTCTCCGAGCACGTACTGGATGCCATTGATCAGTGGCATTACCTGGTCACCGATCAGGCTGAGCTGGACGGCATCCCGGACGATGTGCTGGCCGCAGCCCAACGCGCCGCTCAAGAGAACGATCAGCAAGGCTGGCGTCTGACACTGAAAATGCCGTGTTACCTGCCCGTCATGCAGTACGCCCGCAATCAGGCCTTGCGCGAGCGGATGTACCGGGCCTACACCACCATTGCCTCCGATCAGGGGGATGCGCAATTCGATAACTCCCAGGCCATCGAAACCCTGCTGAGGCTGCGTGCTCAGGAAGCCAGCCTGCTCGGTTTTGCCAGCTACGCCCATATGCGTCTGGAAACCCGCATGGCCGACACTCCCGAACAGGTGATGGGCTTTTTGCGCGACCTGGCGGCCAAAGCACGCCCCTACGCGCGTCAAGATCTGGACGAGTTGCAGGCCTTTGCCCAGAAAGAGCTGGGTCTGGACAATCTGCAAGCCTGGGATGTCCCCTTTTGCTCTGAGCGCCTGCGTGAACAGCGCTACGCCTACTCGGAAGATGAGGTCAAACAGTACTTTACCGAGCCTGCTGTTCTCAACGGCCTGTTCAAGGTCATTCAGCGCCTGTTTGATGTGACCTTGCGCGCCAGCGACGTCCCCGTATGGCATCCTGCCGTGCGTCCATTTGAAGTTCTTGCCTCGGATGGCAAAACCTTGGGCTACCTGTATATGGACCTGCACGCCCGTCAAGGCAAACAAGGGGGGGCCTGGGTCGATAGCGAACGCAGTCGCCGCCGCCTGGGTGAGCAACTGTGTCTGCCGATCGCCTATCTGGTGTGCAATTTTGCCGAACCCCAGGCAGGTCGCCCGGCCCTGCTGACGCATGATGATGTAATCACCCTGTTTCACGAGTCGGGCCACGCCTTGCATGCCTTGCTCTCACGCGTGGACGATCCAGCAGCGTCGGCCTTCTCCGCCGTGGAATGGGACGCCATCGAACTGCCTTCGCAGTTTATGGAAAACTTTTGTTGGGAGTGGCCTGTCGTCCAGATGCTGACCGCCCACGTGGAAACGGGCGAGCATCTGCCGCGCGCGCTCTACAACAAGCTCAATCAAGCCCGCAACTTCCAAAGCGGCATGCAAATGGTGCGTCAGCTCGAGTTTTCCCTGTTCGACATGTTGATCCATTCGCGCGACAGCGGTCTGGACATCGATGCCGTCATGGAGATTCTGGATCAGGTACGTCAGGAAGTGGCCGTGCTGTTTCCGCCAGAGTGGCACCGCTTCCCGCATCAGTTCTCGCACTTGTTTGCGGGTGGCTATGGCGCGGGTTACTACAGTTACAAATGGGCCGAAGTCCTGTCTGCCGATGCCTACTCGGCCTTTGAGGAAAAAGCCTATACCCATTCGGATGGGGCGCGTGATACCCTCGATAGCAATACCGGCCATCGCTTCTGGCGCGAGATTTTGTCCGTGGGGGGCGAGCGTCCCGCTGCCGACTCCTTCCGTGCTTTCCGAGGTCGAGACCCTTCCATCACCGCCCTGCTCCGTCACAGCGGGCTCACACCCGAGCCCGCCTAAACCCAGAGGACGCTCATGACAGCCAGCCGGATGCGGCCCAGCCCAGTAAACCCCATTCTTGTCTTGTTTAAGCAATATGGTCTGACACTGGCGCTGAGCTTGCTCCTGCTTGGCAGCGCGACTGCTGCCAATCTGCATCCCGTACGGGGCTTCCTGCCCGATCTGCGCTTTTCCCTACAAGCCGCTGGTCCCAAAACACTCACTCAGGATGACTTCAAAGATAAAGTCGTCATGATGTTTTTTGGTTATGCCAGTTGCCCCGATGTCTGTCCCACTACCCTGGCCCAGTTAGGTGCCGTCATGGACGCTCTGGGAGACAAGGCTGAGCAGGTGCGCATCCTATTTGTCAGCGTGGACCCGCACCGCGACACCCCGGATGCACTGGCCCGCTACGTGGCCGCCTTTGATGGCAAGCACACGACGGGACTGACCGGTTCAGAAAAGCAGATTGCAGACCTCGCCCGGCGTTATCGGGTGGCATACCAGATCGAAAAACCAGACCCCAAGGCGCCGGAGAACTACGAAGTCTCGCACAGCCGTGGCGTATATATCTTCGATCAGCAAGGCAGGGCGCGCTATCTGGCACCGGATACGGAGTCGGTACAGGTTCTGGCAGAGGGTGTGCGAAGTCTGCTACCTTGAAAAAGCCCCCTTCAAGAGGGGGCTTCGTCTTTCTGGCGATTCCACTACGGGCACGACCTGGTGAACAAACGCAGACATGCCCACGCTCTCTGCCTGACAGGCCGGCAAACCACTGCTGGCCGACCCGCCAACCCCTGAGTTATTGGCCTCGCAACGCAGACTGTGCCTGGCGCAAGGCTGTACGCAAGCCCTCTTCCAGTACGGGATGATAGAAAGGCATGGCCAGCATCTGGTCCAGCGTCAGCCCCATCTGCAATGACCAGGCTAATAAATGGGCAATATGCTCTGCTTGAGGCCCCACCATCTCAGCCCCAAGAAATGCCCCGTCCTGGTCTGCATACACATGCAGCAAGCCACGGTTGACCAGCATGACCCGCGCCCGTCCCTGATTACCAAAGTTCACACTACCGGTCACGGCCCCTTGCGGAAGTGATTTAAAGGGAGTCCCCACCACGGCCACCTGCGGATCGCTGAATACGACCGCCATACGGGCCCGGCGAGCCATCGGCTCGTCCTGCCCCTCGCTCAGGGCCTGCAAAGCCGCCAGGCGACCATCGTCAGCCGCTTCATGCAGGATAGGTGCACGCTGGTTGACATCACCCGCAAGGTAAATAGAGGTTCCTTTGATCTGCAGGCTGGTCATGTCATAGACCACCCGGCCTTTGTCGTCCCATTGCGCAGGCGTATTTTCCAGGCCCAGATCATCCAGTTGAGGACGGCGGCCGGCCGCTCCCAATACATAATCATAATCTTCGACACGTTCCTGACCGTCCACCTTCAGATGCACCCGTGCCTTGCCATTGACCACTTCGCTACCCAGCACGGTCACGTCCGCGCGGATATCGAGCTCCTGACTGAAAATAGCCCGCCCAGCCTCGCGCACTGTCGGATCGGACAGTCCCGCCAGACTCTGACTGCGGTTGATGATCGATACCTTAACGCCCAGCCGAGCCAGAGCCTGCCCCAGCTCCAATCCGATCACGCCCGTCCCTACTACCAGCACACTGCGCGGCAAATCAGTCCAATCAAAAACGTCCTCGTTACTGATCAGCAAGGCGCCCAAAGGCTCCAGCTCTTTCGGGCGCACTGGCGTGGAACCCGTAGCGACAATCACACTCCCTGCCGTGATGCGGGTGTGCTCATCCACCTGCAGCACGTGCTCCGACAAGAAACGGGCGTGGCCGCGTATCTTGTCCTTCTCATCAAAGCCGTTCACATCCTCCACTACAAAACCCACAAAACGGTCACGCTCGCGACGCACGCGATCCATTACCTCTTTTCCATCGATACGGATTGCGCCATCCACATGAACCCCAAAAGGCGCGGTGTGACGAGCATGATGGGCGGCATCCGCAGCCGCAATCAGCAGTTTGGAGGGCATGCAGCCAACCCGGGCACACATCGTGCCATACGGGCCAGACTCGATCATCAGCACTCGTTTACCAGATCGTTTAGCCGTACGATACGCTGTCATGCCCGCTGTTCCCGCTCCGATCACGGCAACATCACACTGAATTTCCTTCATAAACCGCTCCTTGAGTGTGTAACAAGGCTATCAGGGGCCAGATGACCGGTCTGACAGCCCGTTCTACAATGTGCAGAATTGAACCGTTTAATCATAACGCAGTCCTTTTGCACTGCCAGAGGAAAGCCCATGCTGATTAGTGAAGCGGCCCGCGTCACCGGCCTGACACCCAAGATGATCCGGCACTATGAGGATCTGGGCCTGGTAAATAGTGTCCGTGCTCCGAACGGCTATCGTATCTATCAGGCTCAGGACCTGGACACCTTGCACTTTATCGTCCGCGCCAAAGAACTGGGTTTTAATCTGGCCGATATTCAACAACTGACCAGTCTATGGCGCAATCAGCAGCGCCCCAGCTCTGAGGTCAAGCAGTTGGCTCAAGCCCATATTCAGGACCTGGAAAGCCGGGCGGCCTTGCTGCTGGATATGGCTGCCAAACTGCGTGTCCTGGCCGAGCAATGTCAGGGCGACCAGCATCCCGACTGTCCGATCCTGGATGGGCTGGAGGGCGGCTGTTGTCACCCGAGTACGCCAGATAAGACTGCCGTGCCGCCCCGAAGTAATCGTGCATCCGCTGCAGGCCCGCTTTGAGACATCGGCCCCGGCGGGTGGTAAGCGGCTTCCCCCAAGCCGATCTACGCCGCTGAAAAAGCGCGGACTCTGACCGCTTGTGCCGACTTGCCACCTTCACCCGCACAAACACAAAAAAGCCTGAGCTCAAGGAGAGCTCAGGCTTTTTGCTTCTTGTGTCTTGGATGGGCTGCTCAGCCGCACCGACTTCGGGCTCAGGCCGCGCGCCACTCCGTCACAAACTGCTGCGGCTCGGGACGTTGCGCAGGACCTAGCGTGTGAATGGGCGTACCCACCGACACAAAGCCCAGGAACTGATAATCCAGGGAGTCAAAGCCCAAGGCTTCAGGAACTTCCTCACCGTAGGTCCCCAGGCCCGTGCTCCAGAACGCTCCAAAACCCAGTTGGTGAGCCGCATGCAGCATATTGCTAACCGCAGCACCCGTTGCCAGAACACGCTCCAGCTCAGGAATTTTTTCCTCGCCATGATCGATGTGGCTAGCCACGGCAATCAGCAAAGGGACTTTTGCCAACCAGGCACGTACGCTGGCCGCCTTCTGCTCGGTCAAGGGTGTGCCCGCGCGTTCGTTAGCCGCAATCGCCAACTCGCCCAAAGCCTGTACATTTTCACCACGAATCAGGCAAAAGCGCCAGGGCTGCAAACGGCCATGATCGGGAGCGCAAACGGCAGCGCGCAAAATCAGGTCTAACTCCTGTTCGCTCGGGCCGGGGCCTTGCACCAGCTTGATGGAACGTCGGGACAACAAGGAATCAATGGTACTCATAGTGCTTCCAGAATCAGTAAAGAATGCCCTGCCCGGCTGGCAGGGCTCGGTCAGGCGTGAGCAGGAGCGCCCGCTTGTACCAGCAAGGCTTTCATGTCGCGCACGGCTTTTTCCCAACCATCAAAGACAGCCTGCGCAACAATGGCGTGACCAATATTGAGCTCAGCCAGACCTGGTAACGCCGCGATGGCCTGGACATTGCCGTAATGCAGGCCATGACCCGCATTCACACGCAAACCTTGCGAGACGCCTTGCGCGATACCCGCACGAATGCGTTCCAGCTCGCTGGCAGCCTGCTCGGGCGTTTGAGCATCCGCATAGGCGCCGGTATGCAGCTCGATCACCGTGGCGCCCACTTGACTGGCAGCACGAATTTGCGCGGGATCAGCGTCAATGAAAAGCGAAACACGGATGCCCGCAGCCTGCAACTGCTCAACCGCTGCCCTGACCTGATCCAGATGCCCCAGTACATCCAGCCCCCCTTCGGTGGTCAGTTCGGCTCGGTGCTCGGGAACCAGGCAGACATCATCCGGCTTGATACGGCAAGCGATGTCCAGCATTTCGGTAGTGATGGCGCACTCCAGATTCATCCGGGTGCGCAACACAGGGCGCAGGGCCTCGACATCGGCATCCTGAATATGACGCCGATCTTCACGCAGGTGTAAGGTAATCAGGTCCGCTCCGGCTTCTTCTGCTCGCAAAGCGGCCTGAATAGGATCAGGGTAGGTGGTCAGACGCTGCTGGCGCAGCGTTGCCACATGATCGATATTGACGCCCAGTTCTAACATTCCCCAAGGACCTCCGTAGTTTCAGGGATGAATGACCAGACACATTATCGCCTGTTTACTCCGGTGCTGTCCCGGCTGCCTGGATCTTTGTGTCAGGCTGGACGGTTTCGGCAGACCATCCACCGCCCAAGGCCTTATACAACTCCACCCGGTTCATCAGCGAGGCCAGACCCGTCTGGATATAAGCCTGACGGGTTCCATACAGGCTGACTTCGGCCGTTTGCACCTGCAAAAAGCTGTCTATCCCCACCTCGTAGCGCAATTTGGCCAGACGCAAGGTCTCGCTGGCAGCCTGATCGACTTCCTGCAAGGCATCAATCTGCTGCCCATAGGTCGCCTCGCCCGCCAGTGCATCGGCCACCTCACGGAACGCATCCTGAATGGTTTTCTCGTACTGGCTGATCGCAATATCACGACGCGCCTGGGCCAGATCCAGATTGGCCCAGGTGCTGCCCGAGAGCAAGGGCATGGTAATTTGCGGCTGGAACTGCCAGTACCGGTTGTCTGAGCTGAACAAACCACCCAGCTCCGGGCTCATGAAGCCTAACAAACCGGTCAGACTCAAACGCGGGAAAAAAGCCGCGCGCGCCGCACCAATGCTGTAGTTCGAACCGCGCAGCACGTGCTCGGCGGCCAGAATGTCAGGACGACGCTCCAGCAACTGCGCCGGCAAGCCCACCGGCAAACGGGGCATCAACTGCGCACGGGTGAAGGGCACGCCAGCGGGCAGATCATCCGGGATCTCACCACCCAGCAGGACTTGCAAGGCATTCAAAGCACGTTGACGATCGCGTTCGACCGCCTGCATATCGGACCGCACAGTGTTGTATTGCACCTTGGCCTGATTCAGGTCCAAAGCAGACACCGTGCCGGCATCGTAGGAGGACTGCACCAAACGCAAAGTCTCTTGACGACTGCGCAAGGTGTTGCTCATCAAGGCATGCAGCTCTTCAGCCGTGCGTACCTTGAAGTAGGCCTCCGCCGTTCCCGCCACCAGCGCGATATGGGCCGTGCGTTGGGCCTGCTCAGTCGCAAAATACTGTTCGCGAGCGGCACGGGCCAGATCACGCACACGACCGAAAAAGTCCAGCTCAAACGCAGTGATGCCCACTCCAGCCTGGAACGTGCGGGTCACCGGAGCCGAGGTCGGGCCAGCAGGACGCAGCTCTGCGGGCGTGTGAGTGGCCTGCTGAGCTGCCTGAACGCCAATGCTGGGCAGTTGATCGCTGCGCGCCACGCCATATTGGGCGCGCGCCTCTTCGATACGTTGAGTCGCAATGCGCAAGTCGCGGTTGTTCTCCAGAGCGCGCTCAATCAGGACATGCAAGCGTGGATCGGTGAAGAACTCACGCCAGCCCAGATCGGCGGCCTGCACCGCCTCCGTCTGGCCCTGCTGGGCCAGGGGAAACTGAGCGGGCACCGGCGCCGCCGGACGCTCATACTTTGGCGCCAAGGAGCATGCCGACAAGGCAAAGGCTACAGCCAGCACCAGGGGACTACGTAAAAACATGCTAGACATCAGTGCTGTCCTCCTTGCGAACCGGGCTGCTGCGCAGCTTGCTTGGCCAGTTCTTCCTCGTGCAGTTTGGCGGCTTCGCCAAACAAGCGAGGCTTGGTTTTAAAGAGCTTGAGGATAACGACGAAGAAGGTCGGCACCATCAAGACAGCCAAAGGCGTGGCGGCCAACATGCCACCGAGCACACCCAGACCCACGGCGTTCTGGCTAGCTGCGCCCGCACCGCTGGAAGTCGCCAGTGGCACCACCCCCAGCACAAAGGCAAAGGAGGTCATCAAAATAGGACGAAAACGCAGACGGGCTGCTTCCAGGGTGGCGTCGATCAGTGTCGCGCCCCGGGCATACGCATCCTTGGCAAACTCCACAATCAGAATCGCGTTCTTGGCTGATAGCCCGATCACCGTCACGATACCTACCTGGAAGTACACATCATTCGGCATGCCCAGACCAGAGACCAGCAACACCGACCCCAGCATGCCCAACGGCACCGCCAGCATCACCGACAGTGGAATGGCCCAGCTTTCATACAAGGCCGCCAGCAGCATGAACACCACCAACACAGCCAGCCCCATCAAAATTGTCGACTGACCCGCTGCCTGACGCTCCTGGTATGACAGACCGGTCCAGTCCACCCCAAAGCCGCTAGGCAGCTGCTTCATCAGGTTTTCCATCTCGATCATGGCTTCGCCGGAGGTGTAGCCGGGTGCAGGACCGCCACCAATACGCACCGACTCGTAACTGTTGTAGCGTACGATCTGCACAGGACCCTGCTCAGTTGTCTGGCTGACAAAAGCGGACAGCGGAACCATCTTGCCTTCGCTATTGCGCGCGTTGAGTTTGAGCACATCATCGATGGTCATGCGGTAGGGAGCATCAGCCTGCAGCCAGACGTTTTGCACCCGACCCTGGTTCGTGAATTTACCCACAAAGGACGAACCCAGCGCACCGCTGATCAGGGACGAGACTTCGCTAAAGTTCACCCCCAAGGCCGCGGCCTTGTCCCGGTCAATCTCCAGACGAATTTGCTTGCCCGGACTCAGGCCGGTGATACGCACACTTTGTGGATCAAAAACAGGGCTTTGCTTGGCCAGGCTTAACAACTGATCGGCTGCCGCCATCAGTGCGTCGTGGCCCATGCCTGCCCGATCTTCCAGCCGCATATCGATACCCGAGGAATTACCCAGGGCAGAAATGGCCGGCGGCACAATGGCGATCACCATGGAGTCAGGCAAACCGAACAGCAGTTGACCCATGGCCCGGCCGGAAATGGCCTGTGCCGAGTTTTCCTCTCCCTTGCGCTCGTTAAAGTCCTTCAAGGGCACAAAGGCAATGGCCGAGTTCAAGCCGCTACCGTTAAAACTGAAACCCTGCACGGCAATGATGTTCTCGACCTGAGGCTGCTCTTTGAAGTAGTCCTCGACCTTGGCGATGGTTTCAATGGTGCGGTTGGCGGTCGAGCCGGCGGGCAGCTCAATATTGGCAATCACGTAGCCCTGGTCTTCTTCGGGCAGGAATGCAGTGGGCATGCGCACATACAGGAAGCCGAGCACCAACACCATAAGCAGATAGATAAACATCATCCGGCCGCCACGGCGCAAGGTCTTGCCTACAAAGCTTTCATAGCCGTTGGTCGTACGCATGAAGACACGGTTGAACCAGCCAAAAAAGCCACGCTTGGTTTCGTGATGACCTTTCGGAATCGGTTTCAGCAAGGTCGCGCACAGCGCAGGCGTGAAGGTCAAGGCCAGGAAACCGGAAAACGCGATGGACACGGCCATGGCTACCGAGAACTGACGGTAAATGACGCCGACCGAACCGGCCATGAAAGCCAGGGGCAGGAACACCGCCGACAAGACCAGCGTAATACCTACAATGGCGCCACTGATTTGCGGCATGGCTTTCTTGGTCGCTTCTTTAGGCGAGAGCCCGTCCTCGACCATGATACGTTCGACGTTCTCCACCACCACGATGGCGTCGTCGACCAAAATACCAATGGCCAGCACCATCGCGAACATGGTCAGCACGTTTACCGACATGCCCAGCACCTGCATCACCGCAAAGGCACCCAGAATGGCCACGGGCACCACCAAGGCCGGGATGACGGTGTAACGTACGTTCTGCAAAAACACGTACATCACGATAAACACCAGCACCATGGCTTCCAGCAGGGTGTAGACCACTTGCGTGATGGACTTGTCCACGTAAGGCGAGGTGTCGTAAGGAATATCGTAGCGAATATTATCCGGGAAAAACTCGGAGAGCTTTTCCATCTCGGCCTTGATGGCCGCCGCGGTATCCAGGGCGTTGGCCTCGGGCAGCAGGGAAATCGCAAAGGCCGCTGTAGGTTTGCTGTTCAGGCGCGCCCCAAACTGGTAGTTGTCCGCCCCCACTTCGACCCGCGCCACATCTTTGATACGCACCGTCGAACCATCCGGCTGGGAGCGCAAGATGATGTTCTCAAACTCTTCCACGGTCTGGAGCTGGCCATTGACCGTGATGGGCGCTGCCACACGCTGACTTTCCAGATTAGGAGGCCCGCCCAAGATACCGGCAGACACCAGCATATTCTGCTGGCGGATGGCCGTGGTGACGTCCGAAGGGGTCATCTGATAGCCGACCAGCTTGGCCGGATCAAGCCAGACCCGCATGGCTCGACCAGAGGCAAACAACTGGAATCGGGCCACACCAGGCACACGGGAAATCGTGTTTTTGATGTTGCGCTCGATGTAGTCGGCCAGCGCGGTCTGATCCAGGCTGCCGTCTGTCGAGGACAAGGTCGCCACCAGCAAAAAGCCGGTACTGGACTGCTCGACGTGCAGGCCCTGCTCCATCACTGCCGTCGGCAAGGACGCGGTAATGTTGCTGACCCGGTTCTGCACGTCCACCTGCGCCAGATCAGGATTGGTGCCGGGACGGAAGGTGGCGGTAATCTCAGTGGAGCCATAGGAGTCACTGACAGACTCGTAGTACAGCAGCCCCTTGGCGCCGTTCAACTGGTCTTCAATCACACTGGCTACTGTGCTGGCCACATCCTCGGCCGTCGCCCCCGGGTAGGTCGCCCGGATCGTGACCGAAGGCGGTGCCACATCGGGATACTGCGCCACGGGCATATTGGGCAATGCCAATAAGCCAAATAGCGTGATCGCCAAGGCAACGACCCATGCAAAAATGGGCCTTTCAATAAAAAACTGAGGCATGTCGCTTACTCGCTAGACTTGGCTTCGTTTGGCTCAGCCGCTGCGGCCGGCTGCTGTGCGGGAGTCGCATCAGAGGCTGGCGCCGCGGCGGGCTTATCCCCCTTCCAGGGAATGGTCTGGACCGGGGCACCGGGGCGAATCTTCTGGAAACCCTCAACAATGATCTGGTCACCGGCCTGCAGGCCTTTGTTCACGACATACTGGCCATCGTGCTCAGGTCCGAGCACCACGGGTACGGACTGAGCTTTTCCGTCACGAACCACGTAAAGATTGGATGAGCCATCCGAGGTGTACTGCACTGCCTGGGCAGGCACCAGCAAGGCATCGGGAATAACCCCTTGCTCCAGACGCAGGCGAACATACATACCTGGCAGGAGAATTTCATCGGGGTTGGGGAACACGGCCCGCAGCGTAACCTGGGAGGTGGACGGGTCCACACTGACACCACTAAACAGCAGCACGCCGTCCTGGTCGTACAGCGAGCCATCTTCCAGCACCGCCTTGGCTTTGGCCTGGCCCTCGCCGGCCGACTTCAGGCTCCCATCGGCCATGGCACGACGCAGCTGGCTAAGTTCGGCGGTCGAACGGGTCACGTCTATATACACACGATCCAGTTGCTGTACCGTTGCCATGTGCGTGGCATTGGTCGCTGACACCAAAGCGCCTTCGGTAATCAGCGCTCTGCCAATGCGTCCGGCAACAGGAGAGACAACCTTGGTATATCCCAAATCGATAGTGGCGCTTTCCAGGGTCGCCTGGGCGGCGGCAATGGAGGCCTCAGCCTGCATGGCCCGTGCCTTGGCGTTATCGTAATCCTGACGCGAAACCGCGTTTTCCTTGATCAGGCGCTCATACCGCTGTGCCAGTTGACGGGCGCTTTGCGCATCAGCCTGAGCATTTTTCAACTGGGCCGCCGCCTGATTGCGCACCGCACGGTAAGGGGCGGGATCAATGGTAAACAAAAGCTGGTCCTGCTTGACCTCAGCGCCTTGCTCAAAGTTGATCTCTTCAACAATGCCGGACACACGGGCACGGATTTGTGCATCTTTGATCGCTTCGACTCGTCCAGGCAGCTCGGAGAACAACTCGGTAGAGGTCGGTTGGACGGTAATCACGCTGACCGGGACCTTCATCCCGCCGGCCGGAGCTTGAGGCTCTTTGTTGCCGCAGGCGGCCAGAAGAACCAGGGAAGAGAAGACAGCAATGCGAAATGGCTGTCGACCCAGCAAGCTTTTAAATGACATGAAGAACTCCTGAGCTAAGCGTTGCATGGGAGTTTAACGCTTAAACTGACTGGATTGTATGGTTTGGACAAGCAGCAAGTATATGTCGAAAAAGCCTAAATCAAACAGCAAAATTTGCGATGAGACTCATTCCGATCATGCAATCATTTGGCGCCTACGAGTAGCCCGCTCCCACCTGATCCCCGTCCCGTCGTCGGCCCACCTCAAAAGAACACGTATTATCATATACCTAGGGTTTGATGAATATAAAAAAACCGCGTTTAACCCCCTAGAGTTGACGCGGTTTTCCAGATCCGGGATAGTGCTTTCTAACCGAGCAACAAACTATCGTCGGCCAGAGTTTCACCCCGCACCTTCTCGAACATCTCCAGCAAATCACGCACATCCAGACCCTTGCGCTGTTCACCGCTGACATCCAGCACCACCTTGCCCTGATGCAGCATTACCGTCCGATCGCCGACATCCAGCGCCTGACGCATACTGTGCGTGACCATCATGGTGGTCAGCCCGCCCTCACGCACAATGCGGTTGGTCAGCTGCAAAACAAAGTCGGCTGTACGCGGGTCCAGAGCGGCGGTATGTTCATCGAGCAGCAAAATTTTGGAGGGGCGCAAGGCGGCCATCAGCAAGCTGACCGCCTGGCGCTGACCGCCCGACAACAGACCGATACGATCCGTCAGACGGTTTTCCAAGCCCAGGCCCAAGGTTTCCAGACGCGCTGCAAACTCGGCGCGCATGGAGTGCCGCACTGCACGGCTTAAACCGCGACGACTGCCCCGACAGGTGGCCAGCGCCATATTCTCTTCGATCGTCAAGTCTTCACAGGTGCCCGCCATGGGGTCCTGAAACACCCGGGCCACCCAGTTGGCGCGCTCCCAGACGGGACGGCGTGTGACATCCACATTATCGATCAGGATGTGGCCTTCATCCACGGACTGATCGCCCGATATGGCATTCAAGAAGGTGGACTTGCCCGCGCCGTTGGAACCGATCACGGTTACAAACTGGCCTTCAGGAATCGTCAGAGACAGGCCGCGCAAGGCACGGGTTTCAATAGGCGTGCCTGGATTAAAGGTCAGGCACAGGTTTTTTGCTTCCAACATTACTGGGCCCCCTTCTGTTTACGAGCACGCTTTTTCTTGAGCAACGGAATCACCAGCGCCACCGTCACCAACAAGGCAGTCACCAGGTTCAGATCCTGCGCTTTCAGACCGATCACATCCGCGTTCAGCGCCAAGGCAATGAAGAAGCGGTACAGAATCGCACCGAGCACCACGGCCAGCGTCGCATAAAACAGCTTGCGGGCAGGCAGGATGCTTTCGCCCACAATCACGGCAGCCAAACCAATGACGATGGTCCCGATCCCCATGGAAATATCGGCCCCGCCCTGCGACTGAGCAAACAGGGCTCCCGCCAAGGCCACCAGAGCGTTGGAGATGGCCATGCCCAGCAAAAGCATATTGCCGGTTGCCACACCCTGCGCACGCGCCATGCGGGCGTTGGCTCCGGTAGCCCGCATCGCCAGACCCGTTTGCGTGCCGAAAAACCAGTCCAGTGCCAGCTTGGCCACCAGAACCAGGCCAATCAACAACAACGGACGCGCAATATAGTCGGCGATGGCGTCGGGCTGCAGAATCGTAAAGACCGTTGGCTCCATGATCAAGGGCACATTGGGGCGTCCCATGATACGCAGATTGATGGAGTACAAGGCAATCATCATCAGGATACTGGCCAGCAGATCCATGATTTTCAGACGCACGTTCAACCAGCCAGTGATGGTGCCCGCGATGGCACCGGCAAAGGTTGCGACCACGGTGGCTATAAACGGGTCATTGCCCTGGCTGATAAGGATGGCGGCTACTGCCCCACCCAAAGGAAAACTGCCATCGACCGTCAGGTCAGGAAATCGCAGGATGCGAAAAGAGATCAGAACCCCCAGAGCAACCAGTCCGAAAATCAGACCAATTTCCAGGGCCCCCCACATTGAATAGATAGACATATTGTTGGACGTCTAGGATACAAAAGAAACAGGCGGGCAGCTTGTGGCAACCCACCTGCAAGAAGCGGTCAGCTCAGGCTTATTCGACGATTTTTGTGGCGGACTTCACGAAGTCCTCGTTGAGCGAAACACCTTGACGCTTGGCCGCGCCCGGATTGACGTAGAGCTCCAGTTTGGTGCTGGTCTCGGAAGCCATGTCGCCCGGTTTTTCGCCTTTAAGAATACGAATGACCTGCTGACCGGTTTGCAGACCCAGATCGTAATAATTCACACCCAGGGCCGCAATGGCACCGCGGGCCACGCTGTCGGTGTCCGATGCAATCAGAGGCACCTTGGCATCAACGCCCACTTTGACCAAGGACTCGTAAGCCGACACGACGTTATTGTCAGTATTGGTGTAGATCACATCGACCTTGCCCACCAGACTGCGCGCCGCTGCACCCACGTCCACGGTACGAGGAGCAGTGGCTTCAACCAGCGTCATGCCGTGTTTGGGCAACAGCTCTTTCATTTCTTTAACAACCACGGCGGAGTTGGCTTCGCCAGGGTTGTAGACCATGCCCACGCGCTTGGCATCGGGCACAACTTTCTTGATCAGATCAACCTGGGCTTCCAGGGCCAGGGCATCGGACACACCTGTCACGTTGGTGCCCGAGGGCGCCATGCTGGGCACCAGATGCGCGACCACGGGATCGGTCACCGCGGAATACACCACAGGAATGGTTTTGGTTGCCGACACCACCGCCTGCGCGGACGGCGTCGAAATGGCCACGATCACATCTGCCTTGTCGCCGACAAACTTGCGGGCGATCTGGGCGGCAATCGCAGGGTTGCCCTGCGCGGTCTGAAACTGCCATTTGAAGCCGGAGGCTTCGGTGTACCCGGCATCGGTCAGCGCTTTGTGTACCCCATCCTTAATGGCGTCCAGGGCCGGATGTTCCACAATTGACGACACCGATACAGATTGCGCTTGAACGGCAGCGCCCGACATCAATCCAACACAAGCCAAAGCGGCCGCCACCTGATGCACCGATCTGATCAGTTTCATCCAATACTCCTTAGATGCAAAAAAACGAAAATTTTAGGTTTTAAGTCTAACGCGAACAGCCGGAATTTTCCCCCTGAGGTAATCCCTGCCCCAAGGCCTTATTGGCCCTGCATCTGGCGTCGAAACGAGAGCAGCTCGCGCGCCCAGCGCGTAGCCGGCAAACCATAATCAGCCTGCACCTGCTCGGCACGACTGAGCAGTTCGCCCGCGGTCATCTCCAGGGTGCTGCCTTTAAAGGCCAGAACGACCTGATTGCCCTCATCCATTTCGGGCAAGAGCAGTACTTTGCCATTAAAAGCGGCGCGAATGTTGTCAATATTATGTTTGAAGCTGGGATGCGCGCCAAAAAGATTGACGGTCATGATGCCCTCGTCTTCCAGAACGGCACGGCAGTCCTGATAAAACTCCAGACTGTCTCGCACAGGACCTTGCGCATCGGCATCATACAAATCCACCATCAAGGCCCGATATTGACCATGTTGCCCGCTGTCTTGTACCCATACGCCGGCATCGGCCTGATCGATCAGCGAGCGCGCGCTGCGAGGCAAGCGAAAGAAAGCATGACACATGCCAATGACCGAGGGATTCCACTCGACGGTCTGAACCTGGCACGCCGTCTGCTTCAAACAGAAACGCAGCAAGGACCCGGCTCCCAGACCCAGAATGGCCAGCTTGTGCTCAGGTTTGGGGTCTTCCATGAACAGCAACCAGGCCATCATTTGCTGCGTATAAGCCAAGACCAGCTCGGCGGGCTTGCGAATGCGCATCGCGCCTTGAATCCACTCCGTGCCAAAGTGCAGATAACGAATCCCTTCGCTTTCCGACAATGTGGGGCTGTCATCCCCCTGCTCACCTGCCATGAAACTCTTCCTTGCAAATCAGTCAGGCCCGCCCGCTCAGACCGAGTGCTCAGCGCGGGGCCACGCCCTGGTCCGAACCTGCAGACACAGAAAACATCGCCGGAAGGCGGCATTGCGCCACTTCCGGCGTTTTTTAGCAAGGCGCCATCATAACAGCGATCACCGCAGAGCAAAGAGCAGATTCAGACGCGCCCCACCATGACGACCGTATCCTGACTGCCATTCCAGACCCAGGGTGGTCAAGGCGTAGCGGGCTCGACCGCCTTGAATGCGAATCTGCCATTATCCCGATCAGAAGCCGCAAAGACTGGCTGCTCGACCAGCCAGTCCTAGACGTGGTTTCAACACAATTCCGTGTTATTGACTGGATGCTTAGGGGCCCACAAGAGGGGACGTGGCTAGACCGGTTTTGTCAGGATATATACGCCTGAACCAAAAAAAAACCGGAGAGCGGTTTGATCCGCTCCCCGGGTTTTCCATCCTCTCATCAAGGCCGGGACAACCGACCTGCGCAAGCTCAGGGACGCTCAAAAATAGCGGCAATCCCCTGCCCGCCCCCAATGCACATGGTGACCAGGGCATAGCGGCCCTGCACACGCTGCAGCTCATGCAAGGCCTTGACCGTAATGGCGGCACCTGTCGCCCCAATCGGGTGACCCAGGCTGATACCACTGCCGTTGGGATTGACTCGCGCCGGGTCCAGCCCCAACTCGCGCAATACCGCGCATGCCTGGGCGGCAAAGGCTTCATTGGACTCAACCACATCCAGATCAGACACGCTCAAGCCCGCACGTTCCAGCGCCAAACGGCTGGCTGGCACAGGTCCAATGCCCATAATGCTCGGGTCCACACCGGCGTGTCCCCATGACACCAGCCGGGCCAAGGGTTTGAGGCCGCGTTGGCGAGCTTCATCGGCGCACATCAGCAAAACGGCGGCCGCTCCGTCATTCAGGCCCGAAGCGTTGCCGGCCGTCACACTGCCTCCCTCGGGCAGGAACACTGGCTTCAAACCCGTGAAATTGTCCATGGTGGCATCCAGACGCACGTGCTCATCCTGATCAAACACAATCTCGCCTTTGCGGCTTTTCTGGATGATCGGCACGATCTGCTCTTTGAAGTAGCCCTGTTCAATCGCCCGCCGCGCACGCTGGTGCGACTCCAGGGCGAGCTCATCCTGCTCGGCACGGGTGACGCCATATTGACGGGCGACGTTCTCGGCCGTGATCCCCATGTGAACGCGATCAAAAGGATCGGTTAACGCCCCCGTCATCATGTCCATCATGACCGAATCACCCATGCGCGCGCCCCAGCGATGAGCGCTGGCCATGTACGGGGCTCGGCTCATACTTTCTGCTCCGCCTGCCAAAGCAACCTTGGCATCACCCACCAGAATGCCTTGTGCGGCCGAGACAATCGCCTGCAGACCGGAGCCACACAGCCGATTTACATTCATGGCCGGCGTTCCATGTCCCACGCCGGCTTGCACGGAGGCCACACGCGACAAATACATGTCACGCGGCTCGGTCTGAATGACTTGCCCCATCACCACATGCTGAACGTCTGCCGCTGATACACCGCTTCTGTCCAGCACCGCCCGCAATACGGTGGCCCCCATTTCAATGGGGGACACATTTTTCAAGCCCCCCCCAAAATCCCCAATCGCAGTACGACATGCCTGGACCACCACCACTTCTTTCATATGAATCTCCCTCCATCCCATTGGGATAAGATGACCTGCATAAAAAAAGCCAAGCTGACAAAAACGTTCACTCGAATATACACGGCTGCCATAGAAAACTATAAAGCAGACACAAAGACCTTAATTCGCAGTATGGTTTTATACCTTACCCACAAGACACGTTCTTGATAACTCTTTTTAAAGGATTGCCCCTCATGTACGAGCGTATCCTGGTCTGCACCGACGGCTCAGAACTGTCCGCCCATGCTGTCACCCATGCATTGAACCTGGCTAAAGCCACCGGCGCCAAACTGCTGGCTTTGCGCGTCATTCCCCGGTACCGCCAAAGTTACCTGGAAGGAGGCCCGATTCTGGATCAAAAACTCGATAGCCGCATCGAAGCATCCTGGGTGGAACACGCACAATCCGAACTGGCCGCAGTCAAGCAGGCCGGTAAAGATATTGGCGTGTCTGTCAAAGGCCTGGTGGTGAAATCAGAACTGGTAGCCGATGCAATCATCGCCACTGCCGAAAAACAAAAGGCCGACTTGATCGTCATGTCCTCGCACGGACGCAAAGGCTATAAACGTCTGTTGCTGGGCAGCGAAACCCAGCACGTATTGACGTATTCGGAAATTCCCGTGTTGGTCATCCGCAAAAAAGCCAAGAAAAAATAACACGCGACCAAGCATCTAAACGCAAACTCCGGTTTGCGTTTTTGATTCTCAGGAGGCTTGCATGAGCGTCAGCACACAGGAAAAACGTCGCCGTTTTCGGGCCTTGCATGAAAATGGCCTACTGATTCTGCCCAATCCCTGGGACATAGGCAGTGCCCGCCGGCTCGAGCGCATGGGCGCTCAAGCCCTTGCAAGCAGCAGCGCCGCGTTTGCCTGGTCCAGAGGATTGGAAGACTTTGAAGTGGGGCGCGACGCCCTGCTCGGCCACTTGCGCGAGCTGAGCGCCTGTACCAGCCTGCCCATCAACGCCGACTTTGAAAATGGCTTTGCCGATGAGCCCGAACACGTGGCCACTAACGTCAGTCTGGCCATTGAAACCGGCATCGCCGGTTTGTCCATTGAAGATCGGCAGACGCAGGGCCTGTATGACCTGGATCTGGCCGTTGCCCGGATGCGAGCCGCCAAACAAGCGATTCGCGAGAGTGGTGAGGATGTCATGCTGGTGGGCCGCTGTGAAGGCCTATTGATCGGTGCGCTCAGCCTGGAGGAGACCATAGCAAGACTACAGGCCTTTGCGGCGGCCGGGGCTGACGTGGTTTACGCCCCCGGTTTGCGAGTGCTGGACGACATCGCCCGTCTTGTTCGGGCACTGGCCCCTACCCCGGTCAATGTTCTGCTGATCCACCCCGGCCTGACCGTGCCCGATCTGGCCGCCATAGGTGTGCGACGAGTCAGCACCGGTTCCCAACTGGCCTTGGCAAGTTGGAATCATTTCGAACAAGTGAGCCTGCAACTGCTGGAGCAAGGCCACCTGCCCCCCACTGCAGCGCATCGCCCTTGGCCTTAGCGTGCCGTGACAGACCGGGCAGGCATAAAAAAGCGCAAGCAACCGGGCTTGCGCTTTTTAAGCTCTCAGTCAGAACTCAACTGTCCTGATTCTGCTCGCTGGAAGTGTCCGCCTTGGACTTCTGATCGGCTTCCACGACAGCTTTCTTGGGAGCCACCCAATTCAAGGGCTCGACCTCAAAGGCTTGCTTACGACGTACTGGTTTCGATTTGCTCACGAATAACTCCTGCTCAATATCGACAGGGGGCGCTGCCCTTAGCACCCCGATTTCTTTATTATATCAATGATTAGACCACAAATCAATTCCACACGCGTTATAAGCGCATTATCAGATCAAATTAGACGACGTTGAGCAAAAATAAAAGAAATTAAAACCGAGCTTTTCATAGACAAAAAGGACATCGACTTCTTCGCCCTGCCTTGCTGGCAGGAACCGAACAAGGCCCGGCCCTCCCCTCTCGCTTCACAAGTTGGATTACAACAATAAAGAGACCACGACATGCGCGATTCACACCCCACCGACCACCTGGATCGATCCTTGCGCAGTTTTCTGCGTATTGCACAATTAGGCTCCGTCAGCAAAGCGGCTGAAGATTTAGGACTGAGCCAATCGAGTCTGAGCAAACAACTGAGCGCACTGGAGCAAAGCCTGGGCCAGACGCTATTTATCCGCACCGGACGCGGCGTCAGCCTGAACGATGCCGGCGAGCTACTGCGCCAGGCAATTGAACCGGCATACAGCCGCATTGACAGCGCTATCCACGCCGTGCGCCAGGAACATGGCATCCATTCGGGCACGGTACGGCTGGCGACGGTGCATACCCTAAGCTACTACTTCATGTCGGATGTTGCAGCCGCTTTCATGAGCACCCACCCTGGCGTGAACTTGTCTCTGTTGGGGCGCAGCTCACCAGAAGTGGTGGCCTTGGTCGAAAGCGGCAAAGCCGACGTAGGATTTGTCTACGATTCGGCCGTAGACTGCGGAGGGCTGATTTCCCATTCTTTGTTTGACGATCATATGTGCCGCATCTCTGCCAGACACGAGGCCGTGCCCAGCACGGACCTCCGTCATCAGGACTTGCGCCTGATTGGTTTTCCGCCCCACTATGCCCTGCGCCGCATGATTCACAGCAGCGGGCTGCATCCCGAGTTTGTGGCTGAGGTCGAGACTATAGACGCCATGTTGCGACTGGTGGCGTCCGGACTGGGCGACTGTATTTTGCCCAGCCGTATTCCCGACACCTTGCTGCACGAGCATCAACTGCATAAATACCCCATCGAGCTCCCCAGCCTACAACGTCGGGTGGTGGCGATCTTGCGGGCAGACCGTGACCCACAAGCCCTGACCTCACGGCTGCTCGAATGTGCTTTACGCATAGCTCAAAGCGTGTGACAAGACACTGCAACAAGAGCGTGTCACAAGGGCTCGTTACAGATAGCCAAGCCGTAAAAAAACGGGCCTGACGACCGACATTTCAAGTCTGGAAATTGCCCAGAATCTTGAAGGCCCATCACCTGGCCCGCTCACTTAACGGCTCTAGCCCAAGGCCGGGTTCCCTCTGCGGCCTTGGATTGCACACTGCTTTATTTACTGTGCCACGCAGTCCACGTAGTAGCGTTTCTGACCAGTGGCATCCACCTCTTCCACGAAACCGTGAATATCAGTCCCAAAACCCGGGCACTGACGATGCAGTTCACGCGAGAACTTCAGGAAGTCCACAATCGTTTTGTTGAACGCTTCACCGGGGATCAGCAATGGAATACCCGGTGGGTACGGTGTAATCAGGTTCGTGGTGACACGACCTTCCAATTGATCGATCTCCACGCGCTCTGTGCGGCGCTGCGCAATGCAGGCAAAGGCATCCGCCGGACGCATGACCGGCACCACATCGGACAGGTACATATCGGTCATCAGGCGGGCAATGTCGTGCTTGGCGTAAAGCTGATGCACATGCTGACACAAGTCGCGCAAGCCCATTTCCTCGTAGCACGGGTACTGGCGCGCAAACTGCGGCAGGACACGCCAGACTGGCAAGTTGCGGTCATAGTCATCCTTGAATTGCTGCAGGGCAGTCACCAGGGAATTCCAGCGGCCTTTGGTAATGCCAATCGTGAACATGATGAAAAAGCTGTAGAGCCCAATCTTCTCCACGATCACGCCGCGCTGCGCCAGGAACTTGGTCACGATGGAGGCGGGAATGCCGGTTTCCCCGAATGCCCCCTTCAGATCCAGGCCGGGTGTGACAATCGTTGCCTTGATCGGGTCCAGCATATTGAAGCCGTCTGCCAGGGGACCAAAACCGTGCCATTCGCTATGCTCGGGATCGTCCGTGATGATCCAGTCCTCGGGCTGGCCCACCCCATCTTCGGCCAAGGTCGGCGGACCCCAGACTTTGAACCACCAATCGTCCTCATCGAACTGGGATTCCACCTTGCGCATGGCGCGGCGAAAATCCAGTGCCTCGATAATGCTCTCCTCGACCAGCACGCGACCGCCGGGCGGCTCCATCATGGCGGCCGCCACATCGCAAGAGGCGATGATCGCGTACTGCGGGCTGGTGCTGGTATGCATCAGATAGGCTTCATTGAACAAGTGGCGGTCCAGGCTACGGGTAACCGAATCCTGAGCCAGCACATGGCTGGCCTGACTCAGACCAGCCAGTAATTTGTGCGTGGACTGGGTGGAGAACACCATCGTCTCTTGAGGACGCGGGCGGTTCTTGCCCATGGCATGAAACTGACCATAGAAAGGATGAAACGCCGCGTGCGGAATCCAGGCTTCGTCAAAGTGCAGCACTTCCACATAACCATCCACCGCATTTTTGATGACCTGAGTGTCATAGATGATGCCGTCGTAGGTGGACTGAGTCAGCGTCAGCACACGCGGTTTCACCGTATCGGCATCCAGATGAGACAGCAACGGATGGTTGCGGATCTTCTCGCGAATGGTTTCGATATCAAATTCGCTACGCGCAATGGGGCCGATAATCCCGAAGTGATTACGAGTCGGACGCAAAAACACCGGAATGGCACCGGTCATCACAATGCTGTGCAGGATGGACTTGTGGCAGTTGCGGTCGACGACCACCACATCACCCGGTGCCACAGCATGGTGCCAGACAATCTTGTTGCTGGTGCTCGTGCCGTTGGTCACGAAAAAGCAATGGTCAGCATTGAAGATGCGCGCCGCATTGCGTTCGCTGGCACCAATGGCACCGTTGTGATCGAGCAATTGGCCCAGTTCCTCGACGGCATTGCAGACGTCGGCCCGCAGCATGTTTTCACCAAAGAACTGGTGAAAAATCTGCCCCACCGGGCTTTTCAGAAAGGCCACGCCACCGGAGTGACCGGGGCAGTGCCAGGAATAGGAGCCGTCCTCGGCGTAATCGAGCAAGGCTTTCAAAAAGGGGGGTTTGACCCCTTCCACGTAACTGCGCGCCTCCCGCACGATGTGACGCGCCACGAACTCGGGCGTGTCCTCAAACATGTGAATGACGCCTTGCAGCTCGCGCAAAATATCGTTTGGCATATGACGAGCGGTTTTGGTCTCGCCATAGACATAAATGGGCACATCGGTATTGCGTCGGCGAACAGCCCGGATAAAGGCCCGCAGATTGACCAGCGCAGGCGCACTGTCTCCATCTTGCGTGAACTCCTCATCATCGATGGACAAAATAAACGCACTGGCACGACTTTGCTGCTGGGCAAACTGACTCAGATCGCCATAACTGGTGGTTCCCAACACCTCGAAGCCCTCGGCCTCGATCGCATCTGCTAATACACGAATGCTCAGACCAGACGCATTTTCAGAACGAAAATCCTCATCGATGATCACAATGGGGAATTGATATTGCATGCCATGTCCTTAATACAAGGGAGTGCCGCAGGGGGCGGCAAAAAAAGGGAGGGACGCCAGTCGCTTTTGTGCTGCAGATCGTACCGATTTTCACGTCCCGTCATTTGACACTTGCTTTTCCCTACGTCCTTGGGCATAATTTTACATGTCCCAGGACAAAACAAAAGGCGTGGTGACAGATTGGCTATGTGACGGACTGCAAATCCGTTCAGGTTGGTTCGATTCCAGCACACGCCTCCATCTTGCTTGCAGTCAAGACCGACAAAACTGGCTTAAGTTCCGGTTTGATGCACACAGAAAAAGTCGCCTTTAGGGCGATTTTTTTATTCACTTTTCCTGGGCTGCGAATCGGCACACTCTGCGCTGCGGCCAAGTATTTTCATCCCACTTGGCCCTCCAATCCAACTTGGCCTGCAATTTAACACAAGCACGCGCGTGATCTGCGCAAAAAGCCCGCTTTTTCGTGCCCTAAAAACATCACTGTGCATGCAAGACCCGCGAGGTCTTGAACCCTGTCTTTGTAGCTGTTACATGCAAATAATGAACAGTGAAACTCCTGGCCTCACGTGTCTGCTTTTTACTACGACCTAGTACAAACATCCGCCATCCGTATTTGATTCACCCCCGCAAGCCTGCTGGCTTTAAAACCAGCCTTTGGCCTGCGCTGATATGATGGCGGCATTCGCGCATGCTCCAGGTCATCGAGCGGCTTTGTCCGCCTCGCTGGCCGCCTCTGCCTCACCCATAACCATAAGACCGTCTGCAAACGGTTTTCACCGATTCAAGTCGATTGTCGAACACCATGAAATTAACCACCTGGAACGTCAATTCTCTGAACGTTCGTCTTCCCCAAGTGCTGGACTGGCTGGCAGCCAACCCCGTTGATGTACTTTGTCTTCAGGAATTGAAACTGCCGGACGAACGTTTTCCTTTGGAGGCCTTTCAGGAAATGGGCTATCACGCGCATTGGGCTGGTCAGAAGACGTATAACGGCGTGGCCTTGATTTCCCGCGAGCCAGGCACGGACGTACAACGCAATCTGCCCAATTACGAGGACCCCCAGCAACGGCTGCTGGCTGCCACCTACCCCTCGCCGGATGGCCCGGTCCGTGTCGTCAGCGCCTATTGCCCGAACGGGCAATCGCTGGACAGCGACAAATACAGCTACAAGCTGGAATGGTTCGCCGCCTTGCACGACTGGCTGGAAAAAGAATTGCAGCAGTACCCCCGACTGGCTATTTTGGGCGACTATAATATTGCCCCGGCCGACCAGGATGTCTACGATCCCGTGAAATGGGGGGTGGATGTGCTGGTCTCCCCGCCCGAGCGCGCGGCGTTCGAGCGCCTGCTGGCTCTGGGACTACATGATGCCTACCGTCTGTTTGAGCAAGAGGGCAGCCCGTTCACCTGGTGGGACTATCGCCGTTTTGCGTTTCGCCGTGATGCCGGGCTGCGTATTGACCATGCCCTGCTGTCTGATGAACTGAAGGCGCGCTGTCTGGCCTGCGAGATTGACCGTGAGCCACGCGCCAATGAGCAACCTTCGGATCACGCCCCCGTTACCGCCATCCTGTCTTTTAGCTGACACACTCACTTCATTATGCAAATTCAAAGCCAAATCATCGAGCAGACCGACTCGGCCTATGTGCTTGAGATCACCTTGGAAGAGGAACACAAGGTCTGGGCCTATCTGGCCGTCAGCGAACCTGATCTGGATGCGGTTGCCACCATTGTGCCTCCCGAACAATTCGAGGCAGGAGGCGATGTGCATGTCATGGCCATTGCTCAGGCAACGGACGCCCCGCAGGAAGTGGAAGCCGTGCTGTTTTCCATGAACCCCAACGATACGGTCGTCTTTCTGTGCGCCGACACGGCCAGTGTGCAGGCTGTCCTGAATGAGTTTGGGCAGACCGACCCAGACAGCCATTAATTTTTTTATAAAAACACCACTATTTGAGTCCGCTCTCCATGTCCACGAGCTATCCTGGCACCGTTTTTATGGTTGTCGCCCCTAGCGGGGCCGGCAAATCCAGTCTGGTCAACGCCCTGTTGACCAACGATTCCAACATCATGCTGTCCATCTCGGCCACCACGCGCGCGCCGCGTCCCGGAGAGAGTCACGGCGAGCACTATTTCTTCGTGGATAAACCACGTTTTGAGCAGATGTGTGCTGACAACGCCATGCTGGAATGGGCTAAAGTCCATGACAACTACTATGGCACCCCGCGCGAACCCATTCAGAAAGCCTTGCAAGAAGGCCGTGATGTGTTGCTGGAAATCGATTGGCAAGGCGCTCGTCTGGCCCGAGCCCATTTTCCTGAGGCCGTAGGCATTTTCATCCTGCCGCCCTCCTTACCCACCTTGCAGGCGCGTTTACGCAAACGCGGCCAGGACAGCGAAGAGACGATCGCCCGTCGCCTGGAGGCGGCCGAGCACGAAATCGCCCATGTTCACGACTGTCAATATGCTATTATCAATGAGGATTTTGATACGGCATTACAGCAGCTATTGAGTATTGTGCAGGCCAGTCGTTTGCGCACTGCCACTCAGTCAGTACGGCATCGCCAACTCTTTCAACAATTAGGCGCAAATGCCCTGCTGAACCAGGGCTGATCTCCTTCTTATTTCTTTTTGATAACAGGTCTACTATGGCTCGCATCACTATCGAGGACTGCCTGGAGCAGGTCCCTAATCGTTTCAAGCTCACTTTGGCCGCAGCTTACCGTGCGCGTGAATTGGCCCAAGGCCACGAACCACGCCTGGAGAGCAAGAACAAGCCTACGGTTACCGCCT
This sequence comes from Alcaligenes sp. SJTW-7, assembly GCF_047716895.1. NCBI lineage: Bacteria > Pseudomonadati > Pseudomonadota > Betaproteobacteria > Burkholderiales > Alcaligenaceae > Alcaligenes > Alcaligenes sp. SJTW-7. The sequence continues at coordinate 2,123,082 of NZ_CP136682.1, forward strand.
TGCGAGAAATTGCCTCGGGCGCGACCGGTCTGGAAATGCTGCGTAAAGTTCCTACCTGATCGACACGGGCGGAGCACAGTATGGCATTTTCTGGTTTACGGGGCGCATCGTCTGGGCTGTTGGCCGTCCTTAAAAAAGGTTCACGGCTAGGGCGGCGCAAGCCTAAAGAGAAGACGCCCGCGGCCCAGGCATCGGCCGTGCCAGACAGCGCCAACCCGCCGATTGCCTCGCTGGCTCCCCTCACCAAGATCATCTCGCAGTACCTGGACCCCAAAGATGTGGAACGGGTACGCGAAGCCTACCGCTTCTCCGACCAGGCGCATCTGGGGCAGTTTCGCGCCAGTGGTGAACCCTATATCTCGCACCCGATTGCGGTTACGGAAATCTGTGCCGGCTGGAAGCTGGATACCGATGCCCTGATGTCAGCCCTGCTGCACGACGTGATCGAAGATCAGGATGTCACCAAGCAGGAACTGGCCGAGAAGTTTGGTACAGATGTAGCCGAGATCGTGGATGGCCTGTCCAAACTGGAACGGCTGGAGTTTGCCACCAAAACGCAACAGCAAGCTGACAGCTTTCGCAAGATGCTGCTGGCCATGTCGCGCGATGTACGCGTCATCCTGATCAAGCTGGCTGACCGCTTGCACAATATGCGTACGCTGGACGCGGTCAAGCCCGAAAAGCGCCGCCGTGTGGCCCAGGAAACCCTGGACATTTATGCTCCGATTGCACATCGTCTGGGCTTGAATGCCCTGTTTCGCGAGCTGCAAGACCGCTGCTTCAAGGCCATCTATCCCAACCGCTATAAAGTGCTGCACAAGGCCTTGCTGGCTGCGCGTGGCAACCGCCGAGAAGTCTTGAGCAAGATCACCGAAGCCGTCAAGATTGCCTTGCCGGCTGCCGGGATTGATGCCGAAATTTCCGGCCGCGAAAAGTCGCTCTACAGCATTTTCTGCAAGATGGTCGAGCAGAAGAAATCCTTTTCGGATGTGCTGGACATTTACGGCTTTCGCGTCATTGTGCATACCTTGCCCGAGTGCTACCTGTCTTTGGGCACCCTGCACCAGCTCTATCGCCCCGTGCCAGGGAAATTCAAGGACTACATTGCCATCCCTAAAGTAAATGGCTATCAGTCCCTGCACACAACCTTGATTGGCCCCTACGGCACCCCCGTCGAGTTCCAGTTCCGCACGCGTGAAATGGACCATGTGGCCGAGGAAGGTGTCGCCTCTCACTGGCTGTACAAAGAAGATGACGTCACCCTGAACGATCTGCAAAAGCGCACACACCGCTGGCTGCAGTCCTTGCTGGATATTCAAAGCCAGACGGGTGACTCCACGGAGTTTCTGGAACACGTCAAGGTTGACCTGTTTCCCGATGCCGTTTACGTTCACACGCCTAAAGGCAAGATTATTTCTCTGCCACGCGGCGCGACGCCAGTCGACTTTGCCTACAGCATCCATACGGATATTGGCAATCACGCCGTGGCGTGCAAGATCAATGGCGAGTTCGCCCCCTTGCGCACTGAGCTGAAAAGCGGTGACTCGGTGGAGATCATTACCTCCCCGGCTGCCCGACCCAGTGCCCAATGGTTGAACTACGTCCGTTCGGGCCGCGCCCGTTCGGAGATTCGCCACTACCTGCGCACCGTCAAATACGAGGAATCCGTCGCCTTTGGCCGTCGCCTGCTCGATCAGGCCTTCGACCAGCTAGGTTTGCCTCACGCCACAGACGACGATCCCAACTGGGACAAACTGGCCAAGGGATCGGGCGCCGCATCCCGTGAAGAAATTCTGGCCGATATCGGTTTGGGCAAACGTCTGGCCGCCGTGGTAGCCCGGCGCTTTGCCCCGGAAAACCCTTTGCTGGAAACAACAGCTGCTGAATTTGACGAAATCAGCGCCAACACCTCGGCCCCTATTCTGATTCATGGCAACGAAGGTCAAGCCGTGCAACTGGCCCCCTGCTGTGGGCCTTTGCCTGGTGACGCCATTATTGGGGGGATTCGCCTGGGCCATGGCCTGGTAGTGCACATGGCGGAATGCGCGGTGGCACAGCGCGCCCAGGCCAAGGAGCCGGAGCGTTGGGTGCCGGTGATGTGGGACAGTAATACCGCCCGCCATCTGTCCACCCGACTGGATGTCACCACCATTAATGAACGGGGCGTTCTGGGGCGTCTGGCGGCTGAAATTACCGATGCCGACTCCAACATCTTGCACATCTCCATGCCCGACGAGTCGGCAGCCACTTCCGTACTGCATCTGACCGTTCAGGTGGACAGTCGTACTCATCTGGCCCGCGTTATCCGGGCGATTCGACACGTTCCTCAGGTTCAGAAGATTGTGCGTGTCAAAGGCTAAGCCCATCCGCCCAAGCAAGGTCTGCCCTTAAAACAAAAAAGCCTACTGACAACAGTAGGCTTTTTGTTGGCTTGCCGCCTCAGTCAGCGCGTAGATATCGGCCTACCGTGAAAAAGACAAGCGCGGGCCACAGCATTCAGACCCCGACATAGGCCGTACACAAGCCATAGGCCACCACGCCCAGCAATGTTGATCCCGCAATCCCCCCTGGCCAGCGACGGCCCAGCAGGACGCCGGCCAGGCCGGCCAGCAAAGGGGGCAAATCCAGGGCCAACTGATCGGGACGCAGCAAGGATATCAAGGACACGACCAATAAGGACACCACGCCCGCAGGACCAATCGCACCGAACAAACGGGGCCAGATCGAAATACGACTGGGATCAGCTTTGTGCTGACGTCCTCCAAGGCGCAAAGGTAGATAGCGAATCAAAAATGTGCCCAGTCCAGCCAGCACAACCATGAGCAGGAAACTCCAGTCCATCTCCACCCCCTACGCGCGGCGCAAAGCCATCAAACCCCCGGCCAGCATGCCCACAATAATGGCCAAGTACGAGGGCAGCAAAGTCATGGCAAGCAAGGCTCCCAACGCCGCAGCCAGCAGCACGGCCATGGGTGCCGAGCGGCGGATTTCCAGCAGCAAGGCAAAAAACAGCGCTGGCAGAACAAAGCCCAAGGTTTTTTCCAAAACCGGTGACTGCCCCAACAAGTCGCTGGCAAAATACGCGCCTACCGCCGTACCCAGCACCCAGGACAGATACGATCCCAGTTGCAAACCGCAATACCAGGACTCCTGTTCCAGGGGTGGTTGACGCGCTATGCCGGCCGCAGAGGCCGCAAACACCTCATCGGTCAGGCCAGGAGCCAAAAACAGGCTGGAGACCGTCCTGGGACCGGTAAAAAAACCCATCAGGCTGGGGCCATAAAACACATGACGCAGGTTCATTACCAGCACAATCCCCAAAATACTGGGATAGGCGGCACCAGCAAGCAGCAGGCTGATCAATATAAACTGGCTGGCGCCGGCGTACACGACCAGAGACACCAACACCGCCAACCACGGCGACAGACCCGCATGCACGGCAGCCAAACCAAACGAAATGGCGACGGGCACATAGCCCAGAGCAATGGAGGCGCTGTCGCGCAAACCACGTCGATACGCCGAACCGATCATCATGAAAAACCTTGTTGCGCCTGTCTAGGCCTGAAAAGCACCAATAAAGATCGCTGGATCTACCCGAGCATTGTTCAGACTGACATTCCAGTGCAAGTGAGGGCCAGTTGCACGGCCCGTCGCACCCGAACGTGCCACCACATCACCCCTGCTGACGCGGTCGCCAACTCGTACATCAAAGGTCGACAAGTGGCAGAACATGGTGATCAGGCCCTGACCATGATCAACAAATACAGTTTTGCCGTTGAAGAAGTAATCCGCCACGATGGTCACGATTCCGTCTGCCGGCACCTTGACCGCCGTGCCGGTCGGCGCTGCGAAGTCCAGGCCGGAATGGGGGTTGCGCTCTTCACCGTTGAAGAAACGGCGTAGACCGAAAGGACTGGTCAGACGCCCCGGCACTGGTTTTTCAAAAACCACATTGCTGGGTCCCTCTTCGCGGAAACTGGCATAAGCCTGCATCTGCTCTTCGTACTCACGCTCGAAACGGGCCTGCTGTTGCGGGTCCGGATTCACATGGGACTTGTTCTTAAGGGTGATACGCTGCTCACGATACCGTTTGCTGCCCACCTGGAACCCCACCGCAAGCTGGCCTTGCACCACGAGGCTGTGTTGACCAGGCCGTGTTTTCAGGTCCAGGCCCACAATGGCTTTCCAATGCCGGTCAGCATCCTGAATCACCAGGACACGCTGGCCGTTAAAGTTCGCTACCGGCATCGTGGCGACCGTTCCCAAGTCCAGCACGGCCACTCCGCCCGGCACTGGGTGGTGCAGCGTACGTTCGATGAATGTGCCCGCAGGCGGCGCCGCGTGGGCCCACCACGGAGCGGTCAAGCCCCAAACAGTTGCGGCGCCTATAAGGCGCCGCCGTACCATCGAAATATCCGTGTGAGTCATGCTCATACTCTTTGAAAATGCCCCTGGAGCCCACGGGCTCCAGGGTTGTGTCGTGTGATGCGCGTCGCCTTATTCGTTATCGCCGCTAGCGCTCAACTCTTTTTCCGCCTCGGGCAGAAGCTCAACCTTTTCCTCAACACGCATGGCCTGCAACACAGCCTGCGTCTCGGTACGAGCCATGGCTTGTGTCAGTTGTGCAGTCAGCATGTCCAGGCCAGGATTGCCCGCCTTGCCAGGCTGATGGCTCAAAATCTGCACCACCGTGTAGCCCTGGGGCTGACGATCACCTACATAGGCGGGCAGCTTGTCCACCGGATTGGCCAGCACCTTGTTCAACAAAGCCTCATCCATCTCCGGGAACTCGGCACGGCTCACGGCAAACTGGGCCGAGAAATTCTCAGGCTCTGCCCCCGCCTGCAGCTCCTTCAAGTAGTCCTCACCGGCCTGAACAGCCAATGCAGCAGCTTTTTCACGACGCAGGTTTTCTTCGGCAATACCGCGCACCTTATCCAGTGCCGGCACATGCGCTTGCTTCACATCCACAACGCGCAGCGCGATCAACGTGTCTGGCGAGACTTCCACGACACCCGCATTCTTGCGCGAGGCCATGGCTTCAGCGTTGAACAAGGCCTGCCGCACGCGACTGTCATCGAGCACGGCCGCATCGGGACTGTCGGCCGCAGCCAATTCACCGTCAACCTGGGAAGCCGGAATCAAACCCTGACGGCTGACGCCTTGGGCCTGTTTCAGGGTCAGCCCCAGTGCATTGGCGGCCGCTTCCAGATTGTCTTCATTTTCGTATACCAGATTGGTCAGCTTGCTGGCCATATCGGCAAAGCGCTCCGAGGCCAGCTGTTTGCGCACTTCATCCTGCACCTTGCTACGGGCTTGCTCAAAGGACTCACCTTGTTCTGGCTGAACCTCATTGCTCTTGAAGATATGAAAACCATTAGGCCCTTCGATCACGCCCGACACATCACCTTTTTTCAAGGCGAACACGGCGTTCTCCAGCACGCTGGGCCAGGAACCTTTGCTGATCCACCCCAGTTCCCCGCCTTCACGGGCGCTACCCTCGTCCTGGGAATGGGCGCGGGCCAAATCGGCAAAACTCTCTTTATCGGCCTGTGCCTTTTCAGCCAGCTCGCGCGCCTTGGTCTGGGCCGCTTCGCGTTCGCTGTCAGAGGCGCCAGCCGGCAAGGTCACCAGAATATGACTGATATTGACCCGACCGGCCTGCACATAACGCGCCTTGTTTTGCTCGTAGTATTGCTTGAGCTGCTCATCGGTCGGGGTGGGCAAATCCTTGGAGGCCGCCGCTTCATTGAGCAGCAGATATTCCACCTTGACTTGCTCGGGCAGTTCCAACGATTGCTTGTTCGCGTCATACCAGGCTTGCAAGTCGGCATCACTGATCTGCACCTTGGATTCAAAGTCACGAGTCAGGAAGCTGCGAACACGCACGCCACGCTCTTCTGTCAGCGCGATCTCCAGCTTGTTCATCACGCTGGGCAGCATGGAGGCGCTGGCTGCCACTGGGCCGAGAACACGTTGCAGGGCCAACTGGCCACGCTGGCTTTGTTCGAAATCGCGGGTATTGATACCGGCCGAGGCCAATACCTGGCTATACAGAGCCGGCGAAAAGACGCCATTTTCCTGAAACTCCGGCATGGAGGCAATGTAATCGCGCAGCGCAATGTCAGACACGTTGAAGCGGTCAGCAGTAGCCACTTCAATTTGTACTCGCTGATCGATCAAAGACTCCAGCAAAGCACGACGGCTCTCTATGCTGTCGGCCTGGGCCAGATCAAAACCGGAAGGATTGTTGCGCTGCATATCATCGAGCTGCATGCGGCGCGCACGATCAAATTCCTGGCTGGTAATAGCGCTATCGCCAACTTTGACCATATCGCTATCGCCAGAAACATAGCTGGAGTAGCCGCTGACGCCAATCAGTACAAAAGACGGCAGAATCAGCACTAACAACACCAGCTGCATGACGCGTTGGTTCTTACGGATAATCTCGAACATTAATCATCACCTACTTTCGCTTGCAGCAAGGTGCTGCGGGCGGCGCATCAGACCGGAGAGAGAGCCCGGCTCGGCCTGAAAATATACCGTGTTTGAATCAAGTGTGTTTGGCTTAAACTGTGGCTTCACGAAGTGCCCAACAGCGCTCAAAATAGGGCGTTATGAGTACTTGATGTGGCCTAGGATCGGATTGTAAATCCAAAACCTTAACCGTACAGTGTACAGCCCCGGTTAAAATAGTACATTGGCTTTTTATCACGCCGCTTGCGAGTCCGCCATGCCTTCAATGAATCATCACTGGCCCTACCCCGCTTTGATCGCCCACCGTGGTGCAGGCAAGATTGCGCCGGAAAATACCCTGGCCGCCATTCGGGTCGGTACACAGAACGGTTTTCGCATGATGGAGTACGACGTCAAACTGAGCCGTGATGGGGTTCCCGTGCTGCTGCACGACGACACGCTGGAGCGCACGTCCAATGGACAAGGCTTGGCCTCCCGACTGACACTGGCCGAACTGTCCGCCCTGGACTTTGGCGCCTGGCATTCCTCGGCCTATGCTGGAGAGCCCATACCCACTCTAGGTTCGATTGCCGCCTTTACCCTGGCCAATCAGGTTCACAGCAATATCGAAATCAAGCCCACCACGGGACACGAGGCGGAAACCGGACGTCAGGTCGCCCTGGCTGCCCAGGCTTTATGGGCTCAGGCCAGCCTGCCTCCGCTGCTGTCCTCTTTTTCCGAAGTCGCTCTGGAGGCGGCGCAGCAAGCCGCACCTACCTTGCCCCGAGCCCTACTGATTGAAGAGGAAGTTCCTGCTGATTGGCCGGAGCGTCTGGAGCGTCTGGGCTGTATGGGGCTGAATCTGAACGACCGCTTTGTCAGCCAGGCCCTGGTGCAGGCGGTCCGTAGCAAAGGCTATACCGTCGCCGTCTGGACCGTGAACGACGCCGAGCGAGTGCGCGAACTGCTGGACTGGGGATGCAATGCCATCTTCACTGATAAGGTCACCACGATCCGCCCCGACACGCTTTAACTCAACCGCAACACCAGGATTTCTTTTGTTCAGCTATCGTCACGCTTTTCACGCCGGCAACCACGCGGATGTACTCAAACACGCCACCTTGCTGCATATTTTCAATTATTACGCTCACAAAGACAGCGCATTCAGCATCATCGACACCCATTGCGGTGCTGGTATCTATGATCTGGAACACGACTGGGCGCAAACCAAAGGCGAGTTCTACGACGGCCTGGACCGCGTCTTGCAGCAAGATGAGTACCCGGAGCTGGTGGAGCACTATATTGACGCCATTGCCGACCTGAATCCGGACGGAACCGCCCGCTATTATCCCGGTTCTCCCTGGCTGGCCCTGATGCATCTGCGTGCGCAAGACAGCTTTCATGGCTTCGAGTTGCACCCGACTGAATTTGACGTTTTGAGCACGAACGTGGCGCGACTGTTTCCTCAAGGAAACCGCCGGGTGCGCCTCTATCAGGAAAATGGCTTTGAACAGCTGGGACGGCTACTGCCGCCGCCATCACGACGCGCCATCGTGGTAATGGACCCTTCGTACGAGGCCAAGTCCGACTATCAGCAAGTCTTGAACAGCGTCAGAAACGCCCTCAAGCGTTTTGCCCAGGCCTGCATGGTCGTGTGGTATCCGATTGTGCAACGCCCCGAAGTACAGGCCTTGCAACGCAAGCTGGAGCAACTGGAGACACCTTGGCTGCATGTGAGCCTGACGGTTCGTGCTCCGGCCAAAAATGGTTTGGGTTTGCATGGCAGTGGCCTGTTCATCAGCAATCCTCCCTGGACGCTGCTCAACGCTCTGGAACAAAGCATGCCTTGGTTAACAAAAACGCTGGCCCAGGATGACAAGGCCAGCTTTCAACTTCGTCATTCGGGGCTGTAAACCGCCCCGTTTGCCTTTAGGCCAGACGCTCGGACTCTTTCATGTAGCGCCACTGGCCCATAGGCAAATCACCCAGCACCAGTTCGCCAATACGCACGCGCTTCAGGCCCACCACTTTCAGGCCAACCAGTTCACACATGCGGCGAATCTGGCGTTTCTTGCCTTCGCGCAAGATGAAACGCAGCTGATCATCGTTTTGCCAGGACACTTGGGCGGGCAGCAAAGGCTTGCCATCCAGGCTCAAACCAAAGTTCAGCAGCTCCAGCCCCCGTTCGCTGAGCTTGCCGGTCACTCGCACCAGATATTCCTTGTCGATGACCGAGTCTTCGCCAATAATCTGGCGCGCAATACGACCGTCCTGTGTCAGGATCAGCAAACCGGTGGAGTCAATGTCCAGACGGCCTGCAGGCGCCAGACCGCGCAAATGCGCCGGGTCAAAGCGTTGACTGCCACGGCCGCCCTTGTATTGGTTGGCGGCACTGATCAGCGACACCGCATTGCGGTAACCGGCCTCGGCCTGTCCCGACACATAACCCACGGGCTTGTGCAGCAAGATGGTGGCACGTTGAGTCTGACGCTGACGCGCCTGCTTTTCCAGTGTGATTTTCTGATTGGGGTAGGCTTTGCTCCCCAATTCAGAGACGATTTGACCGTCCACACGGACCCAGCCGCGCTCGATAAAAGCGTCCGCCTCACGGCGTGAACACATGCCGCGCTGGGCCATCAATTTTGAGATACGTTCTTTTTCCATGAGCGCTATTTTATGGCTTTGGCGATAATACAGGACATGAAATTTCCCTCCAGCATAAAAAAACCTTGGCATGCGCAGGTCCACCCCAGCGCAAGCCCTGCTCAAAAGTACTGGCTTCATCGTCCGGGCGCCCTGACCGCGGGCCTGCGTCGGCTGGGCCTGGTCCATCTGGACGTCGTGCGCGAATACGCCTGCCGCCTGAACCCGCAAGAGGCCGCTTTGATCCGAAAGCCGCCGGGCACGCTGGCCTGGGTACGGGAAGTGTCCATGAGCGTGGACGGAATCCGCTGCGTGGTCGCCCGCAGTTTCACGCCCTTGGCTGCCTCCCACAGTGTCTGGCAAGGCATACGACGGCTGCGCAGCCGCCCGCTGGCCGACATGCTTTATAACGATGCCCAGATACAACGCTCGGCCTTTCTCAGTTGCCGTTTACATCGCGGCATGAGCTTTTTCCGCAGTGTTGAGCGTGCCTGCAAACAGGATAAGGAGCCGGTACCCCACGCGCCGCTGATTCTGTCACGCTGCTCGGTTTTCTGGCGCCACGGTCAGCCCCTTTTGGTGGCCGAGTCCTTCATGCCCGCCTTCTGGGATCACGGTGCTACACTGGCTTAGTCATATTTCGACATTAGTTAATAATACTGAGTTATATAACGAGCCTAACCATGTCCACGCAAGTCGATCAAAGCCGCCGCAACGCCTTTATTCTGTCTGGAATGCAAGCGCTGGGGGGAGCAAATCCGGCATTGGTGGTGGCCTTGAGCAGTCTGGTCGGCCAGAAAATGGCCAGCAGCCCCGATCTGGCAACCTTGCCGGTGGGTATTTTCAATCTGGGCTTGGCAGTCGGTATTTTGCCGGCCGCCTATCTGATGCGCCGCCTGGGACGCCAGGGCGGCTACCTGATTGGCGCCTTGCTGGGTGTCGCAGCGGGTCTGCTGGCCGCTGCAGGAATCTATGGCCTGTCCTTTGCCATGTTCTGCATGGGCACACTGCTGGCCGGATTCTATGCCTCCTACGTGCAAAGTTATCGTTTCGCCGCCGCCGACGAGGCCAGCGAGATCTTCCGACCCAAAGCAATCTCCTGGGTGATGGCCGGTGGGCTGCTCGGCGCCATTATCGCCACCCAGACCATTATCCATACGCAAGACATCTGGCCTGACCATCCTTTTGCCGCTGCCTTCCTGGCACAAGCCGCCTTGGCAGCTCTGGTGTTGCCTTTCGCCTTCAGCTTGCGTCTGGCACCCGGTACACGCCACCAGCGGCAGAAAGTGCCCTATACCGGCCGCCCCTTGCGCGAGATTGCCTCCAATAGCTACTTCATCATTGCCCTGATCGCCGGGGTCGCCTCTTATGTGCTGATGAACTTTCTGATGACGGCCTCGCCCTTGGCTATGGTCATGCATGGCCACAGCCTTAAAGAATCCACGCTGGGCATTCAATGGCATATTCTGGCCATGTTCGGCCCCAGTTTTTTCACCGGCCATCTGATCAAGCGCTTTGGCAAGATCCCGGTCACCTTTGTGGGTGTGCTTTTGCTGGGTCTGGCCAGCATGGTGGCTTTACTGGGCATGACCGTACCGCACTTTTGGGTCAGTTTGATTTTGCTGGGGCTGGGCTGGAACTTCGGCTTTATCGGCGCTACCAATATGGTGGTGGATTGCTACCGCCCTGAAGAGCGTAGCCGGGTGCAGGCCCTGAATGATTTCATCATCTTTACCTGTGTGGCCTTGTCCTCCTTCACCTCGGGCCGTGTGCTGGCCGTGTATGGCTGGTATGGCGTCAACACCTGGACTTTACCGATTTCCGCCGTGGTGATGCTGGCTCTGGCCTGGTTGTACTTCAAGAACAAGCGTCAGCCCTACTTCGCCAGTTAAGCAAAGCGACAACCGCAAAGCGACGGCTCATGGAAAACGGCCCCAAAGCCCTGGATGGAACCCTGGCTTTGGGGCCGTTCTTCTTGCGTTCAAATCATCGGCAAATAAGGCGGCTTGGGCCCGCGTGGAAACTGGGCATCCAGTGCCTGAATATGCTCGGGCTGCAATATCAGATCCCCAGCAGCCGCATTTTGCTGGGCATGAGCCGCACGTGATGCCTTGGGAATCACAAACACATGGGGGTCACGCAGCAAAAAGGCCAAAGCTACTTGACGCGCGGTGGCCTGATATTGGGTGGCAATCTCGGCCAACAAGGCCCCGCCTTCAGAATCCGGCTCCGGAAAATCATCATGACCGAAGGGACTGTACGCCACCACGCTAACTTGATGCTCCTGACACCAGGGCATGACCGCGTGTTCAATCGCACGCTCATTCAGGTGATACAAAACCTGATTGCAGGCGATCTCGCCCGGGCCCACGATGTCGTACAGCGCTTCCAGTTCCGGCACGTCAAAATTGCTGACGCCCCATTGCTTGATCTTGCCTTGCTGCACCAGCTTGTCAAAGGCTGCGCAGGTTTCTTCCAAAGGAATCTGGCCCGGCCAATGCAATAAGTACAGATCCAGATAATCGGTGCCCAGACGCTTTAGGCTGGCCTCGCAAGCGCGGATCACGCCCTGCCTACTGGCATTGAAGGGCAAGACCTTAGACACCAGAAACGCCTCATGGCGACGACCTTGCAAGGCCTGCCCGATCAGGCTTTCTGCCTGACCATCCCCATACATTTCTGCCGTGTCGATATGGTTCATTCCTGCATCCAGGCCCGCCCGAAAGGCCGCAATACTTTGCGCCCGATCCGACTGCTCGACATACCAGCTGCCTTGTCCCACGCGCGAGACGCGCGAAGCGGAACCCAAGGGTGCGTATCGCATCAGTCCGTCCTTATCGTGCTGCGCTCAGAGCCCGAGATACCGGGACACGGGTGCCTGTTAGAGCGCATCGCGGCCGCTTTCCGAGGTACGAATACGGATAGCCTGTTCGACCGGCGTCACAAAAATTTTGCCATCGCCAATCTTGCCGGTATGAGCCGCTTTGATAATGGCTTCGATGATGGCATCACAGCGATCTGCCGCCACCACAATATCCACACGAATCTTAGGCAGAAAGTCCACCACGTATTCAGCCCCGCGATACAGCTCGGTGTGGCCTTTCTGACGGCCAAAGCCCTTGACCTCGGTCACGGTCAAGCCGTTCACATCCAGCTCTGCCAGAGCCTCACGTACTTCATCCAGCTTGAAAGGTTTGATAATGGCCGTAATTTGTTTCATGGTTACTCACACGTCAAATTGAAAGAGATTCTTTGCCACTGTCCCGCAAGGAGCGGTGACTTTCTGCTGCCAGGCTCAGGCCCAGACTCAGATCCCGGCCAGTAGGCGATTGGAACAGACGCAAACCGATTTCAGGCAGCACCGCCAGAAAGTGATCAAAAATATCGCCCTGGATACGCTCATGGTCCACCCAGGCCGTTTTATTGGTAAAGCAATACACCTCGACAGGAATACCCTCGGCAGTCGGCTCCATCATGCGCACCATCTGAATCATGTCCTGATGGATTTCAGCATGGCGCTTGATATAGGCCATGCAGTAGGCGCGAAACGTACCCAGATTGGTCAAGCGGCGATAGTTGACCGCATCCATGCCCGCACGGCTGAGCTCCTGGTTGGAGCGCTCCAGATCTTCTTTTTTCTCGTTCAGATAATCGCGCAGCAAGGCAAAACGCGACAGGCTGTCCACTTCGGAAGGGGTCAAGAACCGCACGCTGGACGCATCAATACTCAAGGTGCGCTTGATCCGTCGCCCACCAGACTCGAACATCTGGCGCCAGTTGCGATAACTTTCGGAAAACAGCTTGTAGGTCGGAATGGTAGTGACCGTCTTGTCCCAGTTCTGCACCTTGACGGTATGCAAAGCGATATCAATCACAAAGCCATCCGCACCGGCCTGTTTCATCTCGATCCAGTCACCAATGCGCAGCATGTCATTGGTGCTCATTTGCGTACTGGCCACCAGCGACAGCAAAGTGTCTTTGAAAACCAGCAGCAATACCGCCGACAGCGCGCCCAGACCGGAGAGCAGCAGCACAGGGGATTGGTCCAGAATAATGGAGATCATGACGATGATGCCCACCGCCCAGACCGCGATCTTGGCAACCTCCACGTATCCCTTGATGGATTTGGTGCGCCCTTTGCTGGAGTTGGCATAGACCTCTTGCCAGGCCCCCAGCAAACTGACAATTGCCATGATGAAAAAGACCAGAAAGCCCAGCAGAGCCACGCGCTCGACCACCTCCAGCAAGGTCTTGGTCAATGGCAGCAACGTCAGGTTGGAGCTGACCACCAACAAGGGCACGGCATACCCCACATTGCGCACGAAGCGCTTTTTAACCAAAGCCCGCGCCCAATCATCCTTGCCTGCCACTTTCAACAAACGCCGTACCAGACGGGAAAGCACCGACGTGGTCAACCAGCTGACAATCCAGACCAGCACGGTCAGCATGGCCAGGCCGGCCAGGATCTGTACCCAGCGATCCTGCGGTAAATACGCCTCGATCCATTGCCAGCCCAACAAATCGGCAAAGGTGCGTTCTTGCTCCATGTCGTGTTCCTTATCCAGCCAGCCCCAAAAAGGTCTGCCTGGTTTCCTAGAGTCTGAAAACTCTCTAATATACTGCACAGCGTCTGTTTCCTGCGGGACTGGATGACCTGCGTTCGTCCGTCCGATCCACTATAATTGCCCTCTATGTCAACACACACCCCCCCCTCTTCCCAAGACCAGTTTGCCAATAAAGCCATGGCCTGGTCGGCTCGTTTTTCCGAGCCCGTCTCTGATCTTGTCAAACGCTACACAGCGTCGGTGGACTTTGACAAGCGCATGGCCCGCTTTGATATTCAGGGTTCCCTGGCCCACGCCAGCATGCTGGCTGCTGTCGGTGTGATCACCGAGCAGGACAAAGCCGACATTGAGCGCGGCATGAGCCAGATTCTGGACGAAATCGCCCAAGGCCAGTTCCAGTGGTTGCTGGATCTGGAAGACGTGCACCTGAACATTGAAAAGCGCCTGGTCGAGCTGATTGGCGATGCCGGCAAACGCCTGCACACGGGCCGTTCGCGCAATGACCAGGTGGCAACCGACATTCGCCTGTGGCTGCGCAATGAAATCGACATTGCCCTGGACCTGCTGGCCCAGATGCAGCGCAAGCTGGCCGAGCTGGCCCTGGCCCAGGCAGATACAATTTTGCCCGGCTTTACCCACCTGCAAGTGGCCCAGCCCGTTACTTTTGGCCACCATTTGCTGGCTTACGCCGAAATGTTCCAGCGCGATGCCGAGCGTCTGCAAGACTGCCGCAAACGCGTGAACCGCCTGCCTTTGGGCGCTGCCGCCCTGGCCGGTACCAGCTACCCCATCGACCGCGAAATGGTTGCCAAGCTGCTGAACTTTGACGATGTGTGCCGCAACTCGCTGGATGCTGTGTCGGACCGCGACTTCGCCATCGAATTCTGCGCCGCTGCTGCCCTGATCATGACGCACATCTCCCGCTTCTCCGAGGAGCTGGTGCTGTGGATGAGCCCACGCGTGGGATTTATCGATCTGGCCGACCGCTTTTGCACCGGCAGCTCCATCATGCCGCAAAAGAAAAACCCCGACGTTCCCGAGCTGGCCCGTGGCAAGACGGGTCGCGTCAATGGTCACCTGATCGCCTTGCTGACCTTGATGAAAGGCCAACCGCTGGCCTACAACAAGGACAACCAGGAAGACAAGGAAGGTCTGTTCGATTCGGCTGATACCATTCGCGACACCCTGACCATTTTTGTCGACCTGATCTCCGGCATCAAGGTCAAGCCAGAAGCGATGCGCGCCGCCGCCCTGCAAGGCTTTGCCACCGCTACCGATCTGGCCGACTACCTGGTCAAGAAAGGCCTGCCGTTCCGTGACGCCCACGAAACCGTGGCCCTGGCCGTACGCGAGTGCGAACAACTGGGCTGCGATCTGGCTGATCTGAACCTGGAACAGCTGCAGAAATTCGACAGCCGTATCGAGTCGGACATTTTTGGCGTGCTGACACTGGAAGGCTCGGTCGCTTCGCGCAAACACATCGGTGGCACCGCCCCCGAGCGTGTCCGCATCGAGGCACAGCGCATTCTGGATCGTGTAGCAGGTTGATAAACGCTTCGCCTGAAAGCAGAAAAAGCCGCTCCTGTTCCAGGAGCGGCTTTTTTTACAGGTGTTGACTCAGATTTGGTCTGACGTGTTTTGTCAGTTGCGTTAGGCTTAGGACTGGAACTGCTGCTCTCAGCCAAAAGCGGACACAGCTCTACTGAGGTAAAACATGATGAATCAGGTCTTCCAGTCCGCTGTAGGAGTTGATCTTGGTGGGACAAAGCTACTACTGAGGTATCGGGATCACGTCCTGCGGTTCGAAACCGGACCCGATTTCGGTGCTGCTGATCTAAGGAATATCTTAAAGGATTTTATTGGGCAATACGTCGAACCAGGCGTTGTGATTGGCATCGCTGTACCTGGCGTCGTCGAAAACGATACTGTGGTTGCCTGTGATGTCTTGCCGAAACTTGCTGGGTGGAGAGCAAATACTCTGCTTTGCCAAAAAGTCGACCAGGTTTCCTTGGTAAACGATGCGAATGCAGCACTACACGCTACTGTAATTGACTTGGCTAGTGACAAGACAGCCGTCACCGTTATGGTGGGTACTGCCATTGGTTGTGGTCTTATGCTCAACGGCAAAGTATTCCGCGGTGCAAGGGGGTGGGCTGGCGAACTTGGATATTGGCCAGTGCAGGCATCTGGCTCACAGTGGGAAAGACTCGACGACATCGCTGGTGGACGCTACATGGCCAATAGACTTAACGTTGACGCAAACCAGTTAGCACTGTTAAGCCAACGAGGTCATCTGGCGGCATTAGAAGTGATTGCGGAAGGAGGACGCGCTCTTGGGCGTGCACTTGGGGGAATCATCAATCTATTGAACCCACATCGTCTTTCAGTCGGCGGGGGCACCCTCAAACTTGTTGGGTATTGGGCAGAGGCGCAAACCCAAATCGAAGCCTCGGCGATCCCAAGCATGCTAAAAAAGTGCGAGATACGGACAGTTCACGAATTGGAGGATCTTGTCGCGATGGGCGCCGCTCAAATTGCGCTGACAGCTCCTCGCTGAGTTCGGGGCTCACCACCTATTTCCGCTCCGGGTCGTTTTCTGCCCAATAGACCTGCCAGAGTCTGTCAGATCAACCTGAGTCAATACATTTATATCGCTTCAACCCACTTCCGATCCTGCCCGGATTTGCAGCTTGGACTTCATACTCAGCTTCGCTCCTGATACTGACAGGCTATTTTTACTAATTTACAACTTCGGGCTACATCTCCTGGCCAGCTAAGCCCTCCAGCAACGATCAAAAAAAGCGGCACCGCCTCAAAGCGCAGGTGCCGCACTCAACGTTAAGGCTGAGGCTGAATCAACAGCATCGTGCTGCTTTGCGCATTACGACGAATGTCCGCATGCGTCACATCCATCGTCTTGCACTCGAAGTTCTCGTACAACTTCAGCTGATCCTCATAATGCGGGCTGCGCACTCCATTGCGGTCGGTGAAACCGCTTTGGCCGGGCGGCATGGCGTCGCAGAACTCCACGCCCCTGGCATCAAACACCACGCGGTTATTTTCCGTGCCTCGATTCTGATAGCCGGTAAAGGCAAAGGTATTGCCCGGCATCGTCTGCGAGGTTCCCGTGAAGTTCTTGTCGCTGAAACGATGCACGGAGGTCGGCATGGTCCAGCGCGCCATCTGAGCGCCCTGCTCCTGGCTCAAGCGAGCCTGCGCATATCGCAAAGCCTCCAGCATGATTTCTTCAGAAGAGCGCTCACCAAAGACATTCACACGCTTGGGATCGGGATGGGCTTCCAGCGCCAAGGCACGCAACAAGACCTTGGTGCCCATGCTCAAGTTGATGGAACCGGGGTTGGGACCTTGCTGCGTGGCAAAACCAGTCTGGCTATACATGGCGCGATGCGATTCAGGCACCACCGGCATCAAGACCTGCTTGTACATTTCTTCCAGCCAGGTCTTGAAGAGCACCCGCGCCGGTCCGGCATTTTGCCCTCCCTGATCCTGTTCCATTCCATCCCAGGCGAGCAACATCGTCAGCGCCGCCTTGCTGCTATCGTCGGCCGGCAGCTGTTGCGCCAGCTTTTCCAGATGTGGGCGGAAGTAGCGCCAGTTCACATCGCTATAGGAGGCTTTTTGATTGAACTCCCAGATCTCCTGCACACTGAAGAGGTCTTTCTGCTGGTACTGACTGACCAGTTCATTCATGCGGTCGCCATAGGTCCAATAGTAAGTATCCGTATTGGTTTTGTCCGGCGCAGGCTTGTTGTTCCAGTTGACCAGATAGCCCTGGGGTGGATTGTAGGCTTTGGGAATCGCGTCGAAACTCTTGATGCCCAGCCACTCCATGCTGCCATCCCCCTTGGCAGGGACACGGATGTCCTGATCGGCAGGACGCTGGGGCAGGAAGGCCGGCGAGACATAACCAATATTGCCGTGCTTGTCGGCGTAGTACCAGTTGATCGAAATCGCCATCTTGCTGGCTTGATCCAGAAACTCCGTCCAGTTGCGGGCCTTGGCCACGTTCAACCAGGCCAGCAAGGACTGCACCTCATAGCCATCCCAGCTGCGTTTCTTGCTGTACGCCGCGCCCTGATCGTAATCAAACTGCATCACAGGGCCGTGCACGGTGCGCCAGATCGTCATTTCCCGATCAGCCTGACCGCGTACCTGGATACGTTCCTTGCGCTGCTCCATCGTGCGCCAGGCATTGTTGAACCAGTACTGATCGGCACGCGAGGGGTTCAATTTTTCCTGATATATGTCCACCACATCTTGCGGGCCAGCAGTCGCCCCCCAGGCAATCTCGCTATTGGTGCCAAACAGTACGATCGGATAGGCAAAAGGCGTATTACCCACCACATCGAAGCCGGCGCCATGCAAGCCAATGCCATAGGTGTAGGCCGGGTTGTACCAGCCAAACTGTGGGCCGTTGATCAGTACGGTCGAGCCCTCCTGCACTCGCTCGGGGCGAGTGCTCCACAGGTTGCTGGCCTTGGGCGCGAAGTCCGGGCCACGGCCGCCCCAGTGCTTGTCCTGGCGCTCTAGCTCGGTAGCCAGTACTGGCGAGGAAACATGAGCCAGATCCTGCGTCCCTGCTTGTGCCTGCGGCTTGTGCTCGGCAGCGGGGGCCGGAACTGTAGTAGGAGCTGTTGTGTCATTAATCCACAGCAGCTCATCAAACAAGGCACTGCCTCGTTCCGGGCCGTGCTGTTTCTCCAGAGACTGACGCATGGCCAATGCCGTCACTTCCAGATTCGTGTCGGAGAAGCGATTGGCCATGGAGCCCACCCAGATCATGACCACATCAAAGTCGGTCAGCGGCTCGGGCTGGAAATCAAAATCCACATATTCTTTGGGCAGCAACTCAGGGCGACGCCGCACCTGCTCCAGATAGGCGTTATAGCCATCGGCATAGCCACGAAAAATATCGCGCTCATCCTTGGACAAGGCCGCGATCTGCCGCTGTATGGAAGCCGGGGTGAAGTTCTGCCGCACCTGCATGTCGTACTTGACGTAGGCATCTTGCTCACCAGGGCCTAAGACGGCGGCGGTTGTGCCGACAAAGGAGCGACGCGCCATGTCCATCTGGAACAGACGGTCTTGGGCGACCGCATAACCATAGCCGTAATACAAGCCATAGTGGCTGTCGGCAAAGACGTGCGGCACGCCATAACTGTCCCGCATCACCTCTACCGACTGCACTTGCGCGTGGGTCGGTGCCCCCGCCCAACCCAAGATCAAACCAGCGGCCACAAGCCCGGTACGAACAAGCCCTTTCTGCATATCTGTCCCTTGTTTTTATGATACTGAAAATTATTATGAACCTAAAATATTGAAGCCAATACAAATAGGAAATCACAATGTAAAGCAATCAGGATCGAAAACAAGTAAGGGCTTGCCCTAGTCAACGCCGCTGAGCAGGGACTTGAAAGCGTACTTAGAAAGACACCAGGCGACCGGGATTAACCGCGCTCATCATGCCTATCGCGGCCTTGACCACGGGGATGGCCAGACCCGATAAGTGATGGCCCAAAGGGATGCTGCGGTGGGTAATATCCGTCAGCATGGCAAAGTCCTCGTTGCGACCCATGACGTCGTCACTAATGGCTTTACCAATACGCACGGTTTGCGCCACGCCGTGACCACTCCAGCCATGCACCATGTACACGGGAACCGCATCCTCGGTCTTGCGCGAGTCCGTGGCACCGTTCAGAGTAAAGTCACTGATCCCGCTCCAGGAAAAGTCCAACTGCACCTGCTCCAGCTGCGGGAAAACCGTCTGGATACGATCCAGCAAGTAGTCATTGATACGGTCAGGAGACCAACTGGTACCGGTGCCTTGCCCGCCAAACAGCAAACGGTTTTGACGCACGGCTCGGTAGTAGTCGATCTGGAATTGTGTGTCATACACCGCACGGTCGGTTGGCAGCAGCTCGCTGACTGGACACTCCAGGGGTTCAGTCACACCTACATAGGTATAGAACGGAACAGTGGTATTGGACTGCGTGGGCAAGAACTGCGAAGTCGTGTCATGCACGGCCAGCACCAAGGCCTGACGCGCCAGAATCGTGCCACCGGGGGTGATGGCCAAGGCGCCCTTTTCCGTCTGCTCGATCTCCTGGACCGGGCTGCCTTCGTAAACTCGACCGCCATGCTGAACCAGGCCATACACCAGTCCGCGCAGCAGCGCCAAGGGGTGCAGTTGACCACCCAAGGTATCCACCACGGCACCGTGATACAGCGGCGAGCGGATTTCCTGCTCCAGCTCGTAACTACCCACAATTTCCACACTGGTATCACCCAGATAGCGGCGGGCATCCGCCCCCTCTACCAGAGCACCCATATGGCCGGCATGAACGGCAGCCGTCAAATGGCCGCGGCGACGATCAAAATCCAGTTCGTAATCCTGAGCGATCTGATCCAGTAGATCCATGGCTTCGTGCGAGGCAAAGCGCCACAAGCGACGAGCTTCATCCAAGGGCAGATGCGCGATCATGTCCGCCGCTTCCCATCGAGCCAGACCCGGTGTCAGTTGCCCGCCGTTGCGGCCTGAGGCCGCCGAGCCAATACTGTCTTTTTCCACCAGCACCACATCCAGACCGGAGCGGGCCAGGTGCAAGGCGGTCGAGGCCCCCAGCAGGCCGCCACCGACCACCAGCACATCGCAGTGCGTGTCAGCTTGCAGGGGTTCAAAGCGGGTCCAGGGTGCAAGAGACGCCTCGTAGTAGGTAGCAGGCGCGACCGCGTCGTTCAGATGGCCTTGCCGCCAGTTCCACAATCGAGGATTACTGGTCAACAAGCTCTGTGCATGAGAAACATCGTTTAAAAGCGTGGGTTTGGAAATAAGCATAAATGTCCTGTGTCTGTTACGGCCCTTTGGCCGCCTGGATCACAGAGCGGAATGCTCCGGTGACGCCCCGTCAACGCGGCGTTCCGTTCTGTCTCGTTATCAACATCCCGTTGCAAAAACGGAATGGAACGATCTTCTTCTACGCTGTAGAATTGAATTTATTCTACTCTGTAGAGTTAAACTTGGCAAATTGATCCGTTACTCTTTTCTCGCACTAAAGGAACACTATTGGCGCACGCATCCCCTCTCACCGCGACCCGAACACGCAAACTCAATAAGAACGAGCTGGTGCTGGCGGCCGTCAACTTGATCGAAGAGGCTGGGGATCATGGCTTTTCACTGCGGAAATTGGGGGAACGGGTAGGCTGCGACCCCATGGCCGTGCTCTATCACTTCAAGTCCAAAGAAGGGCTGCTGCGTGCAATGGCGGATTACTTAAGTGGTCGCATTCAACCCGTAGACCGTCACCTGCCCTGGGACGAACGACTCTATGATCTGGCCCGACAATATCGGACTCTGGCGTTGAATTATCCGCAGACTTTTCAACAAATGCAGCGTTTTCTGAATACCGGCAGTGCCGACTACCTGGTCCTTGAGCAGGTGTATGGCGCTTTGCGCGATGCAGGGTTGAGTGATGCCGAGATCCCCGCCGCCTGTGTAGGCTGGTATGCCGCCCTTTACGGCTTGATTCAAGGTGAGCTAAGTGGTTTGATCCGTCCCGTGACAAGCCAAGAACTGGACGAACTTCAACAGTGGCCTGCTGAAGACATCCCCATGCTGCGCCGGGTTCTGCCGCGCTTTGTGCATTTGCAATCCGAGCAGGTATTCAAAATGATGATGGAACTGATACACGATGGCTTGGCTGCCCACGCCAGCAAAGCGGCCACGCCTTCCCCAGACCTGTAACAGCAGAAACGGGCTCAATCCGGATCACAGCACGGATCAAGCTGCGTGGCCCCTACGCGCCCGAATGCAGAACAGCGTGCTACCCGCTGGCATGGCAAGAACAGGAAGTCCACTCCGAGCGCCCGACCGAACAGTGCATACGGCCTTGAGTCAACCTTCGATCCGCCTTTAAACGCCGTGCAGCCCACGTTTTTGGGCTTGAAAGCAGCAGCGTAGGCGATTGAGTGGACAGGGCTGGCGTGAGGAAAAAAAACGCCCCGCAAACTGGAACTCTGTCCACTTTGCGAGGCGCTCTATAACAAGTCTGTCCAGGGCGTGCTTAACGCGTAAAAACAGCAATCGACTCAACGTGCGCCGTATGCGGGAACATATTCACCACGCCCGCCGATTCCAATGTGTAGCCACCTTGATGAACCAGCACACCAGCGTCACGGGCCAAGGTACCAGGGCTACAGGACACATAAACCAGACGCTCGGGACGTTCGTGCTTTTCCAGTTGCGCCAAAGCGGTGGCCACCGCGAAGGCACCGTCACGCGGCGGGTCAATCAACATACGATCAAAATGGCCCAGATCACGTAGCCATTGCACATCCACTTCAAACAGGTTCAGCGTTGTGAATGTAGCCTTGTCCTGCAAGCCGTGAACCAAGGCCGCTTCACCAGCACGTTCGGTCAAGGTGCTGCTGCCCTCAATGCCGACCACTTCGGCAGCACGACGTGCCAGTGGCAGGCTGAAGTTACCCAGACCACAGAACAAGTCGGCCACACGGTGCTCGGGCTTGACGTCCAGCAGGGTCAAGGCACGCGAGATCAGGCTACGGTTAATGTCGTGGTTCACCTGCGTAAAGTCCGTAGGACGATACGGCATGCGCAAATCAAACTCGGGTAAGGCATAGGCCAGCTTGTCCGCATCTTCGCGCAACAAGGGGTGCGCCGTTTCCGGGCCCTTGGGCTGCAACCACCAGCTAATGTCGTGCTCTTGCCCGAAATCCTGCAAACGCTGGATATCCTCGCTGGTCAGCGGCTCCATATGACGCAGGGTCAGGGTAGTGACCCGGTCGCCCATGGCCAGCTCAATCTGTGGCAATCGGTCCGGGCGCGACAGGCCTGCCAGGCAAGTGCGCAAGGGCTCGAGCAGAGCCGATACCTTGGGAGGCAACACGCGGCATTCAGTCATGTCCACAACATAACGGCCATTCTTCTCACGAAAGCCTACCAGCACTCCTCCCTTTTTGGGCACATAACGCATGGAGAAGCGCGCACGGTAGCGGTAGCCCCAGTAGGGGCCATGCAAGGGCGCCAGCACCCGGCCCGGCTTGACCTTGCCGATGTGCGCCAATGAATCCTCCAGCACACGTTGCTTAACCGCCACCTGGGCCGAGGGCTCCAGATGTTGCATGGCGCAACCGCCACAAACCCCGAAATTGGGACAGGGAGGCTCGGCACGCTGGGACGAAGCCTGCAGCAAAGCGGTCATGCGGGCCTTGTCATACGAGTCTTTGGAGCGCACCGTCTCGGCCAACACTTTCTCGCCTGGCAGCGCGCCTTCCACAAACACCACTTTGCCCTCTTTGTGGGCGACGCCGCGGCCTTCCAGATCCAGCGACTCAATTAACAATACGTCAGACATTCGATAAAAACCCAAATAAGCGTCCTGCCAGGCAGAAAGGCGCAGTTGCACCGCCGCTAGCGATGGCGAATCGATGATTTTACAATGAGCATCCGGCTCAACGGGTAAAAACAAGCACAATCCGACCATGGCGGTTCCGCAAGGTCACTACCTATGCGGCACATAGATACCACAGAAGGCTGTTGGCTTCCCCCTCAAGATCCGTCTTGGGATCATTCAGGCCCGGCGCTCCACTCCAAACACGTCAGACAAAAAAAGCGGCCAGAAGCCGCTTTTTTCAGACACACTACCGAGTTTATCGCGCAGGCAGATAAGACATCGGGTTAACCGGCGTACCGGAGCGTCGAATCTCAAAGTGCAGACGAGGCGAGGTCGTGTCCGACTGGCCCAGATCGGCAATACGCTGACCCTTCTTCACTTGCTGACCTGTTTTTACATGCAGGACGCTGTTATGCGCGTAGGCGGTAATAAAGCCATTGCTGTGGCCGACCAGGACCATGGAACCCAGGCCACGCACGCCGTTACCGGCATACATGATCTTGCCGTCAGCCGCCGCTACAACCGGGTCCCCCACCTTGCCTTCAATATCAATACCTTTGGTGGAGGCATTGAAACCCTGGATAATCTTGCCACTGGCTGGCCAGCCCCAGGCAATGAGCGCCGCATCACTGGCGCGAGGGGCCGACACCGGCGTTTCCGTCTTGACAGGGGTGGCAGGACTGACCGGCGAGGTCTGGGTGCTGCCGCTGCTGGCAGGACGTGTAGTGGTCGCCGCCATCGACGTACTTCCATCCAGACGCAGGGTTTGGCCCACACGCAGCATGGATGGATCGGTAATCTGGTTCAACTGTATCAGCGAGTTCACGTCCATGCCGTGCGCTTGTGCAATCTTGTAGAGCGTATCGCCGGGGCGTACGACGTACGTACCCGAAGCCGTGCTGACACTGCCCGCTGCTGAAGAAGAACTCAGGTCAGTGACTGGGGCGCGCTCGGTACGGCTTGCACAACCAGCCAGCAGGGTACTGGTGACCACAGCCGCCACCAGGCACTGACGGGGCGTCAAGAACCACTGTGTACCGGTGGAAGCAGCGGTTAACGGTAACCTGACTGCATGCTGCATATAAATCTCCTGAGAATATCTGACTAAATCTGGGTTCCGGCTCGCATCGGCACGAAGCGAACCGCATCAAGTTCTTCACGACGCCAAGCAGCCTGTCCGGTGCGTTCCACCAAAACCAGGCGCTGTTGTGTCGTACCTTCGGGAGCGATCAGTCGCCCCCCCACTGTTAATTGTTCCAGCAGGCTTCTCGGAATGACCGGGCCGGCTGCCGCCACAACAATAGCATCATATGGCGCCGCCGCCGGGTAACCTTGCATTCCGTCACCAAACATTATGCGTGCCCGTTGCGACAGGCCCAATTGGCGCATGTGGTCACGCGCCAGATCGCACAGGCCTTTGATGCGTTCCACGGCATACACTTCTTTTACTAATTGTGCCAAAACAGCGGCCTGATAACCACACCCGGCCCCCACTTCCAGCACTTTACTCGGTATTTTATGGTCGCATACCAGGCTGATCATATGGGCCACGACCCACGGCTGAGAGATGGTCTGCGCAAAGCCGATAGGCAGGGCGTCATCTTCGTAGGCCCGACTGGCCAGACCCTGATCGACAAACTGATGGCGCGGCACCGCCTGCATGGCGGCCAGCACCCGTTCATCAGTGATACCCTGTCGGCGCAAGCGCTCGATCATCATGCCACGCGAGCGTTCCGAGTTCAAACCCAGATTGACACTTGTTGACACTTGTGCAGACAACACCACCGTCGGTGCGGGTTGTAACTGACCGCGCTGCACAATACGGGTATTGCTGTTGGTGGCCGACAGACCACTGCCCAGGCTGGATTTTCCAAACCGGTTGCGTGTTCCGTCCGCAAAAGGATAGCGCTTGCCTGGCTTACTTGTCATTGCACCCAGTCCCGCAAACCCGCCAGCTGCTCGTGATGAGTCAGGTCGGCACGCAAGGGAGTAATAGAAACGGCCCCTTGCTCGACAGCACCAAAATCTGTTCCCTGCTCACTATCGGATACCCCGCCAACGCGACCAATCCAATAGACCGGCTCTCCATAGGGCGTCTGACTCTTGACTACCGGCTCCGAGGGATGCCGCTTGCCAAGACGGGTCACCTGCATGCCCTTGAGCGCCTCATAAGGCAGACACGGAATATTCACGTTCAGCAAGGTATTGGCCGCCAAAGGACGCTGCTGGCAGCGCTCGACCAAATCGCGCGCCACGCGGGCAGCACTGTCCAGATTCTTCCAGCCGCGCTCGATCAGGGAAAAAGCGATGGCGGGAATACCGAACAGATGGCCTTCCATCGCTGCGGCAACCGTACCCGAATACAAGGTGTCATCACCCATATTGGCGCCATTATTGATGCCGGACACAATCAGATCAGGACGAAAATCCAGCAAGCCGGTCAGGGCCACGTGGACACAATCGGACGGTGTACCATTGACAAAATAAAAACCATTGTTGGCCTGGCGCAGCGACAAGGGACGATTCAACGTCAGGGAATTGCTGGCACCGCTGCAATTGGTCTCGGGTGCAATGACAGTGAGCTCGCCCAGTCCTTGCAAAGCTTCATACAAAGCCTCGATACCGGCTGCCGTGTAGCCATCATCATTGGAGACCAGAATACGCATGCTTTACTTTTCCGTTAAAAATCTAACAGGGGCAACAAATTGTACCCGCTGCCTTTGGTATTTTGCTGCAAGGCCGGTAGAATCCGCGCAACAATAATTGTGGAGCTCGATCCTCATGAACGCCGTTTCTTTTGCCGTGGCCGCCCCGCTGGTCGCTCTCTTGTCCTATTTGCTCGGCTCCTTGCCGTTTGCCGTCATCGTGAGCAAGATCATGGGCTTGCAGGACCCGCGCACCTTTGGTTCGAAAAATCCGGGAGCCACTAATGTACTACGTAGCGGCAATAAAAAAGCAGCCATTCTGACCTTGCTGGGCGACGCGTTCAAGGGCTGGCTGGCTGTCTTTCTGACCCAACAAGCCATCAGCAATTGGGGCTGGGCGCCTGCCTTGCTGGGGATCAGTGCCTTTTGTGCCTTTCTAGGTCACCTGTACCCGGTCTTTCTGGGATTCAAAGGCGGCAAAGGTGTGGCCACCGCACTGGGGGTCATTTTAGCGCTGCTGCCCTGGCTGGCGCTGGCCACCGCCCTCACCTGGCTGATCATCGCCTATGTCAGCCGCTACTCTTCGCTGGCCGCCCTGGTCAGCGCGATCTTCGCCCCTTTGTATTACCTGCTCGGCGCCAAGGTCGTCTGGCCCATGAATACTTCCATTGCCACCGCTCTGGTCCTGATCAGTGCCTTTTTACTGTGGCGTCACCAGGAAAACATCCGTCGCCTGATGACCGGCAAAGAAAGCAAGATCGGCGCCAAGAAGAAGTAATCTTCAGGGCTTCAGCTGGGACACGGACTGATTGACGCAGGCCAGATCCCAGCGAGGTCGGATGGCAAAGCCATGCTGACTATCGTCCAGGCGGGCCAGGCCATGCTTGACCCGCATCGCCGCCGCAAAAGCAATCATGGCCCCGTTATCGGTACAAAACTCCAAGGGCGGAAAAAATACCTCGCCCTTCAGACGCGCCACGGCCTTTTGCAAATAGCCACGCAAATGACGGTTGGCGCCCACCCCTCCGGCCACCACCAAGCGCTTCAGACCAGTTTGCTTCAAGGCCTTGATCGCCTTGGCCGCCAATACATCCACGATGGCCGCTTCGGTGCCAGCAGCCAGATCTGCACGTTGCTGTTGCGTTACCCCTCCCTCCTGCGCCTCCAGCTTGCGCAAACGAGTCAGCACGGCAGTTTTCAGGCCACTAAAGCTGAAATCCAGATCTTTGCTGTGCAACATGGGCCGCGGCAGCTCGTACACCGTGGCATCGCCTTGCTCGGCCAGGCGCGACAAGGCTGGCCCACCGGGATAGCCCAAACCCATCAGCTTGGCGCTTTTATCAAAGGCTTCACCAGCCGCGTCGTCCAGCGTTTCGCCCAGCAGCTCATACTGCCCCACCCCGTCGACGCGCATCAGTTGCGTATGCCCGCCCGACACCAGCAAGGCCACGAACGGAAATTCCGGTCGCGGTTCTGCCAGAAGCGGCGAGAGCAAATGGCCTTCCAGGTGATGGATGGCAATGGTGGGTTTTTTCAGTGACCAGGCAATCGACTGCGCCACGCTGGCCCCGACCAACAAGGCGCCCGCCAGCCCGGGACCGGCGGTGTAGGCAATGGCATCGACCTGATCGAGTTGCATCTGACAGGAGGCCAGGACCTGACGAGTCAAGGGCAGGACGCGGCGGATATGATCGCGAGAGGCCAGCTCAGGCACCACACCACCGTATTCACGATGCATGGCAATCTGGCTGTGCAAGGCATGGGCCAACAGGCCCTGTTCCGTACTGACCAGCGCCACGCCGGTTTCATCGCAGGAACTTTCAAATCCAAGAATATTCATGGCACTTATTTTAGCCTGCTGTATTGGGGAAAACAGGAATTTATCCCTTCATTGAAACCAGCCGATAGTATCGGGGTTGTGCCGATACATCGCATAAAAGGGGGGGACGCAGTGGCACACTCGTGGTTAAAATCCCGCATCGATACACTCACGCTCCGATCGCCTAATAATCACAAGGAGGCTGCCCATGTTTGAACGTCTCTTCAAACTCGCTGAGCACGGCACCAACGTTCGCACCGAGGTCCTGGCAGGTATTACTACCTTCCTGACCATGTCCTACATCATTTTTGTGAACCCAGACATCCTGTCGTCCACCGGGATGGATCGCAATGCCATCTTTGTAGCGACCTGCCTGGCCGCCGCTCTGGGCACCTTCATTATGGCCTTTGTCGCGAACTGGCCCATCGGCATGGCACCGGGCATGGGCCTGAACGCCTTTTTTGCGTTCACTGTGGTCGCAACCCTGGGCTATAGCTGGCAACAGGCACTGGGCGCCGTGTTTATCTCGGGTGTCATCTTCCTGATCCTGACGGTGACTGGCATCCGGTCATGGCTGATCCGGGGCATCCCGAAATCCCTGCAAAGCGCGATTGCCGCCGGTATCGGCATGTTCCTGGGCCTGATCGCCCTGATGAACTCGGGCATCGTCGTCGCCCACCCCGCGACCAAGATTGGTCTGGGTGATCTGACCCAGCCCGCGGCCCTGTACGCGATTCTGGGCTTCTTTATCATTGCTGCCCTGGATGCACTGAAGGTACGCGGTGCGATCCTGATCGGTATTCTAGCTGTGACCATTCTGTCCATGCTGACTGGTCATAGCGAGTTTGGCGGCGTGGTCTCCGCGCCTCCGTCGCTCATGCCCACCTTCATGCAGCTGGACATCATGGGCGCCCTGCACACGGGTTTTGTTCACGTGATTCTGGTGCTGGTTCTGGTTGAGGTATTTGACGCTACCGGCACCATGATCGGGGTTGCCAAACGTGCCCGTCTGATCGAAGAAGGCAAACCCAACCGTCTGGGCCGCGCCCTGCTCGCTGACAGTACCGCCATTGTGGCCGGCTCCATGCTCGGCACCAGCAGCACCACCGCGTATGTCGAGAGCGCCTCAGGCGTGCAGGCCGGCGGCCGCACGGGCCTGACGGCCTTGACCATTGGCGTACTGTTCCTGCTGGCGCTGTTCTTCTCGCCGCTGGCCGCGACCGTTCCCGGTTACGCCACCGCCCCCGCCTTGCTGTACGTAGCGTGCTTGATGATGCGCGAAATTACCGAAGTGAAATGGGATGACATGACCGAGGCTGTGCCTGCTGCGCTGGCCGCCTTGACCATGCCGTTCACCTACTCCATTGCCAATGGTCTGGCCTTTGGCTTTATCAGCTATGTGATCCTGAAGCTGAGCACGGGCCGGTGGCGCAGTATTCACCTGGCCACGCTGATTGTTGCCATCTTGTTTGTGATCAAGTACGCAATCGCTACGGAATGAAAAACCTTACAGCAAATTCGTCTGGCGCTTTAGGGCTGTCTGGAAAACGAGTACACTGATCGCATGTTTAACGAAGCGGCTGAACACCATCAGCCGCTTTTTTATTGCGGAGGCTCCCCCATGAGCATCGTCGAACTGAACGAAGAAACATTCCAGGCCGCCGTGGAAGACGGCAAGCCACTGATTATCGACTTCTGGGCGCCCTGGTGCGGTCCATGCCGCCAATTTGCCCCCGTCTTTGACGCGGCAGCGGCCAAGCACCCGGATGTCACGTTTGCCAAGGTCAACACCGAGGAAGAGCAGGAGCTGGCCGCGGGCCTGCGTATCCGCTCCATTCCCACCTTGATGGTGTTTCGCGAGCGCGTTCTGCTGTTCTCGCAGGCCGGCGCCCTGTCGGCGGCCCAGCTGGACGACCTGGTCGAACAAGTCAAGGCGGTGGACATGGAAAAGGTCCACGCTGAAATTGCCGCCCAGCAAAACCAGGAGCCTGATCAAGCCTGATCGGCTTCCCAACAAGAAAAACGCCAGACATGCAGTCTGGCGTTTTTTTGTCTGCAGCAAGCCTACTCGCAGTTCTCCAGCTCAATGATGGCAAAGCCCCGCCGTTTGATTTCGTTCTCTACCGGCGCCGAAGCGATTTCCGTATGGCAAAAACGACATTCACGCGAGGTGAAACTCTCCACATTCACCCCTTTGGCCGCCAGATAACGCTGGCCATAACTTAACACCTTGTCCATATCCTTGGCGTCGTCACTGACCAAAATATCAAAGTGCATGCGACGCCCATCAGGGCGCACCACATAGGTATCAAACACCGCAATCTTCATGACAAACCCTTTTCAGCAAAAAACTCAGTAGGTACACGTCGGCCCGCAAGATGCAGAACCATTCTTGTCCGCGACCGCTTGTGCCTCCTCCCCTTTCTTATCCTGTACAGGAGTATTTCGGGCAATCAGCTGACCGACAAAGGCCCCCAGACGTAAATCATCCAGATGCCCCAGCTCTTTCAACGCCAGCTTGCCGTCTCGATCAAAGATGATCGTTGAGGGCGTCCCCCCCAAACCCCATGCCTTCATGGTACGCGGCAAGGGGCCGGTGTCTGAGGGCTGGTCAATGGCGATGGGAAAATTCAAACGGTACTCGTGAACAAAAGCCTGCAAAGCGGCAGGCCCCATCACATCGTGGTGCTCGAACACGCTATGCAAACCGATGATGCGCAGATCATCACGCGAAAACAGAGTATCGAGTTTTCTGGCTTGTGGCAGGCTGTTGATGACGCAACCAGGGCAAAGCAGCTGAAAGGCGGTGACGACCACTACCCGGCCCCGCAAGGACGCCAGGCTTAAAGGTGCCGAGGTGTTAAGCCACTGGCTGGCATGAATTTCATAAGTCATGACGTACCCCCAATGCAGACTGGACCCAATCGAACCCACTGGCTGGATAAGGACGTAAAAGGAATCACAGAGAGGTAGTATGGCCACAGACTGGACGGCACAGAGAGACAATCGTCTGGAAAAGATACCTTTTCGTCCAGAAAACCGCAGCAGACGCTCTAGCGACAACAGACCAGAGCCAGTCTGCCGTAAAGCGATCATTTATGCCTGTTCGACAGGCTCGCATTCACCTTGGCCGCGCGTCATATTGATAAAGGCTTGCTGAAAGTCTGCTTGATGCCCGAGCGGCAGATTCAATAGCCAGCGCACGCCTTCTGCATCGAACTGCTCGTCCTGAACCTGAACGCCAAAACTGTCGAAACGGGATTGCACCAGGGCCAGATCGGCAAATGAACAGCGGCAGCGCAAGGCGGCCATGGGAATCAGTTCCTGCTTGTCAGCAAGACGCAAACATTGAGCGGCGACGCCGCCATAGGCACGCACCAGGCCACCCGTGCCCAGCTTGACGCCCCCAAACCAGCGAATGACCAGCACCGCGACGCGGTCGCAATCCTGGCCTTCTATCGCTTGCAAAATGGGACGCCCGGCTGTGCCGCCGGGTTCGCCATCATCGTTAAAGCGGTATTCAGACCCGATCTTGTAGGCCCAGCAATTATGCGTGGCATCGGGCACACCCCTGGCCTGAAAGAAGGCCAAGGCCTGGCTGGCACTGTCGACAGGCGCAGCCAAAGCCAGAAAACGGCTTTTTTTGATGTCCTGTTCGAAGCTGGTGGGCTCACGCAGGGTAAAGACCGCCACCCCTAGCCTCAGTCCTGTTCGCGACTGGCCAGGTAGTCTTCATAGCCGCCGCGGTAATCCACCAGACGGCCTTCGGGCATCACTTCGATAATGCGGGTTGCCACACCGGAGACGAACTCACGGTCATGGGACACGAAAATCAGGGTGCCTTCAAACTTTTCCAGGGCCATCTGCAAGGATTCGATCGATTCCATGTCCAGGTGGTTAGTCGGTTCGTCCAGCAACATGACATTGTGACGGCCCAACATCAGGCGGGAGAAGGTCATGCGGTTTTTCTCGCCACCGGACAGTACTTTCACAGGCTTGATGATGTCGTCGGCTGAAAATAGCATGCGGCCCAGTACGGAGCGCAAAGACTGATCATCGTCGCCGGCCTGACGGAACTGACTGATCCAGTCAAATACATTGTCGTCCGTATCGAACTCATCCGAGACGTCCTGCGCCATATAACCGATATCGGCATTTTCGGACCAGACCACCGAACCACTGTCGGGGGCCAGATCGCCGGCCAACAAGCGCAACAGGGTCGTCTTACCCACGCCGTTCGCACCCACAATCGCGATTTTCTCGCCCGCTTCAATCATGGCAGAAAAATTCTTGATAACGGGATGGTCATAGGATTTGCTCAAACCCTCGACCGTCACTGCCAGGCGGTGCAAGACTTTTTTCTGCTCAAAACGAATAAACGGGTTTTGGCGCGATGAGGGCTTGACCTCGATCGTGTCCGCCTTGAGACGACCAATCTGCTTCAGACGCGAGGTAGCCTGGCGGGATTTGGACTTGTTGGCCGCAAAACGACGCACAAAGTCCTGCAGTTCCCCTATGCGTTCCTTGGCCTTGGAATTGGCTGCCAGCACACGCTCGCGCGACTGCACCGAAGCCAGCATGTAATCGTCGTAGTTGCCGGGATAGACACGCAGCTCGCCGTAGTCCAGGTCGGCCATGTGGGTGCAGACCTGGTTCAGGAAGTGACGATCGTGGCTAATAATAATCATGGTGCTCTGATAGCCGTTGAGCACATCTTCCAGCCAGCGGATGGTGTTGATATCCAGGTTGTTGGTCGGTTCGTCCAGCAGCAGGATATCGGGATTGGAGAACAGGGCCTGAGCCAGCAGCACGCGCAGTTTCCAGCCCGGCGCAATTTCGCTCATGGGCAGTTGATGCTGTTCGACCGGAATTTCCAGGCCCATCAGCAATTCACCGGCCCGGCTCTCGGCGGTATAGCCGTCGTACTCGGCAAAACGGGCCTCCAGCTCGGCGGCCTTCATATAGTCTTCTTCAGTGGCTTCCGGATTGTCGTAGATGGCATCACGCTCTTGCATGGTGTTCCACATTTCGGTGTGGCCCATCATGACGACATCCAGCACCCGCTGGTCTTCGTAGGCAAACTGGTCCTGACGCAACTTACCCAGACGCACGCCGGGGTCCAGCGATACATTACCCCCACTTGGCTCCAGGTCGCCGCCAATGATTTTCATGAAGGTAGACTTGCCCGATCCATTGGCACCAATCAGGCCGTAGCGGTTGCCTCCGCCCAGTTTGACACTGACGTTTTCAAATAAAGGCTTGGCACCAAACTGGATCGTTAAATTAGCGGTGGAGATCACGTAAACGTACTTTGAAAAAGGTTGAGTTCAACCCACTAGTGTATCAAGCAGGCGCGAAATCCGTTAGTGCTCGTGCTCATCCAGGACCAGATAAGCCATGCCATCCTCGGTGGCCAGACCCACTTCCTGCCCAATAGGCAGACTAACCTTGACCTCCACATGGCCATAAGGTAGTCCCGTTACGACCGGAACCTTGACGGTTTCACGCAACCAGCGCACCACCGACTCCATCTCGAAGCCGTTATCCGAAGCTCCTGTCTTGTAGGCAGTGAAACGACCCAACACCACCGCCATTTGACGGTTCAGCACGCCGGCATGCCAAAGCTGTGTCAACATGCGCTCGACCCGGTACGGAGCTTCGCCCACATCTTCGAGAAACAGGATTCCGCCATCCACCTGCGGGAAATACGGGGTGCCCAGCAAGGAGCAAACCAGGGCCAGATTGCCGCCCCACAGCACACCGTGACCGTCGACCGCATCCGAATCCTCGGACTCAAAACTGAACAACTCCAACTCGCCACGCATCAACTCACCAAAGAGCTCGGTGGTCAGTTCATCCGTTTCCTCTCCGCCAAAATCCGCAATCGCAGTAGGCCCGGTGTAGCTGATGGCGCCGGTCTGGGCAAGCAGCGCTAAATTGAAGGCCGTGAAATCCGACATGCCCACAAAACGCTTGCCACTATCAGCCACCGCACGCCAATCGATCTGACCCAATATGCGGCTCAGGCCGTAGCCACCTCGCGTGGCCATCACAATGGGCTGAGGCTGCTGCAAGGAGCGCTGCACGGCGGCCAGACGCTGAGCGTCCGTGCCGGCAAAGCGTTCGTGGACGGCCAGGGCATCGGGGTCGATATCCACGGCAAAACCCTGTTGCTTCAGTCGTTGACTGGCCAGCTCCAGCCGTTGGGGTTCCATGAGGTGCCCAGAGGGCGAAAACAGGTAGATGCCCGAGCTGTCCGGCTGCCCACACTGGCATTGGCCATGCTCGTGGTGATGATGGTGAGGGTCGTGCTCGGGGCTGCTCATGATTAACCTTGATAATAAAGTGTTTGTTATTTTAGCCAGACTACGGTGCGCCATCCACCAAGGATTGGCCTTGCTGACCCTGCTTTTGCAACTTCTTTTGCTCGCGCCGTTGGCGAAAGAAGTCGCGCAAAGCCTGAGCGGCCTCGTCGGCCATCAGCCCACCTGTCACCCGGGTGTGATGATTAAGCGTGGGATGCAAATGCAAGGACTCCACGCTGCCGCATACCCCGGTCTTGGGATCAGCCGCCGCCCACACCACCCGTGACAGGCGCGCATGCATCAAAGCGCCCAGGCACATCATGCAAGGTTCCAGGGTCACGAACAAGCTCGCTCCGGGCAGGCGGTAATTACCCACTTTACGCGTTGCCGCCCGCAGAGCCACGATCTCGGCATGCTGGGTGGGATCATGATCGCAGACGGTGCGATTGGCACCCACGGACAAAAGTCTGCCGTCTGCATCCAGCAAGACTGCACCGACCGGCACCTCTCCCAGGCTCGCTGCCTGCCGCGCCAGCTCCAGGGCCAAAGCCATGGCCTGGGCATCACTCAAAACCTCACTCTGCGTTTGCGGTGGTAAGCTAGTTGGCATCGTCATATCCATTGCGTTATTCAAACCCTCTCAGCCCAGCAAAAGGGGCATTTTACTGTCTATGCGCAACACTCCCGATTCTCACGCTATTTTGCGTGTCCGAGGCCTGAGCAAACAATACGCGAACGGGCATCAAGCCCTGCACTCATTGGATCTGGATATCTGGCGAGGTGAGATTTTTGCCTTGCTCGGCGCCAACGGTGCGGGCAAAACCACCCTCATCAGCATTATCTGCGGATTGGTCAATCGCAGCAGCGGCACCGTGCAGGTCGATGGCGCCGACAATGTGAGCGACTACAAACGCGCCCGCCAGAAAATTGGCCTAGTGCCACAAGAGCTTAGCGCGGACTCGTTCGAGACGGTCTGGAATACGGTCAACTTTAGCCGGGGCCTGTTTGGCAAAGCGCCCGATCCGGCTCTGATTGAGCAGATTCTGAAAGACTTGTCCTTGTGGGACAAAAAAGACAGTCCCCTGATTACCTTGTCGGGCGGCATGAAACGGCGCGTCCTGATCGCCAAGGCGCTCTCGCACGAACCTGAAATCCTCTTTCTGGATGAACCCACCGCTGGCGTGGATGTGGCTTTGCGCCAAGGCATGTGGGCCCTGGTCAAACGACTGCGCAGCCAGGGCGTCACCATTATTTTGACTACGCATTACATTGAAGAAGCACAGGAGATGGCCGACCGTATCGGTTTTATCAATAAAGGCTCGCTGCAATTGGTGGAAACCAAAGACAAGTTGATGCGTCGCCTGGGCGGCAAAACACTGCTCCTGAATCTGGCTGAGCAGTTGGTCGCCCTGCCCGCCTCCTTGGCCGGCCTGGGTCTGCAAGCGGCCGCTGATGGCATGAGTTTGTTATACCCCTTGGCCAATCGCGAGCAGGACCATGATTTGAGCGCCCTGTTGGCGGCAGTGGGACAGGCCGGCTTGCGAATTACCGACATCCACACCCGGGAGCGCAGTCTGGAAGATATTTACGTTGAGTTTGTAGGGGCACAGTCATGAACTGGTACGCCATCCTGGCCATTTATCGCTACGAAATGTCACGCACCCGTCGCACCCTGCTGCAAAGCATTGTGGCACCCGTGATCTCGACTGCCTTGTATTTTGTGGTGTTTGGTGCGGCCATTGGCCATCGCATCAATGAGATTGGCGGCATCTCTTATGGCGCATTTATCGTGCCCGGGCTCACCATGCTGTCCGTGCTGACCCACAGCGTCTCGAACGCAGCCTTCGGCATTTACTTTCCGCGCTTTACCCGCAATATTTACGAGATCCTGTCGGCCCCCATCTCCCATTTTGAGATTACCCTGGCCTTTGTCGGCGCTGCGGCCACCAAATCGCTGTTTCTGGCCGCCATCATCCTGATCACCGCGAGGCTCTTCGTCCCTTATGAGATTGCCCATCCGGTCTGGATGCTGGCCTTTCTGGTGCTCACCGCCCTGACCTTCAGCCTGCTGGGCTTTATTATCGGCATATGGGCCGACAACTTTGAAAAGCTGCAATTTGTGCCCATGCTGATCCTGACTCCCCTTACCTTTTTGGGCGGCACCTTCTACGCCATCGACATGCTGCCCCCGTTTTGGCAAAAGCTGACCTTGCTCAACCCGGTCCTGTACCTGATCAGCGGTTTTCGCTGGAGTTTTTTTGATCTGGCCGACGTCAATGTCTGGCTCAGCCTGGGCATGACACTGCTGTTTTTAAGCCTTTTTCTAGGCGTAGCGGCCTGGATATTCAAGACCGGCTACCGACTCCGCCCCTGACAGACCGGCCTTAACGCTACTAGGGGAAAAATCCGGTGCCTGCCTGTCCTGGCAGGCCCGATAAAACCCACTTTTCGGGCGCTGGCAATACAAAAAAAATATATAGAAACTCAAAAATCGGCTAAGCAAGTATTAAGAAAGTCGAATCCTTAGAAAATACCGTAAATTATTAGCCCATTAACAATAATTAACGCACTTGATAACGCTAAAATTTTTTCCATCAGTCCAGAAAAATCAAGTGTTTATATGGCCTGTTTTTTTGACACAGGACAATATTGACAGTAATAACAAGCCTAAATACTATCGAAAAGTCATTTCAACGATTTTTCGGAATAGATCCTCATGGATATCAGCTTGTTATGCTCGCAAGGCCGTGTTGCGGACCGCACTGACAATACCTTGGCAGGCTCCCGCTATACAGCACAGCATCTTGCGGCCTTACTGGGCAAAAAAGAAATTACAGTCGGTCAGCTCAGCCCGGCTGAAAAAGACAAATGGCCTGAAAGTCTGGATAAAGCCCGTCCACACTTGGAAAAAATGGCCGCTGCCCTCAGCCAGGAGCTCAGCAAGAACAAGCGGGTCATCCTGACCACCAGCACCTGTCCCACCAGCCTGGCCACCATTCCTGAAGTCGTAAAAAAATATCCTGATATCAAGCTGCTTTGGTTTGATGGCCACGGCGACTTCAACACCCCTACCAGCAGCGATTCGGGATATCTGGGTGGCATGGTGGTCAGCGCCGTCTGTGGAGTCTGGGACGCCGAGCTGGATGCCACCATCCCTCCCGAGAACGTGATTATCGTCGGCGCCCATGATATCGACGCTGCCGAGCAGATCCTGCTGGAGCAGCACCGCGTTCGCGTCATCCCACCCGCCCACGTAAAGCCCGAGACGATTCTTCCGCTGATTGGGGACTCGCCAATCTGGATTCACGTGGATTGGGATGTGCTGGAACCCGGCAACGTGCCCGCCGAATACAAAGTCAAGGGTGGAATCACCCTGGAGCAATTGCGCGCCATTTTCCGTGCCCTGCCGATTGATCAGGTCAAAGGTCTGGAGCTGGCCGAGTTCAGCGCGCAGGACGACGACAACCAGCCGTGGCTAAACAATATTGAAACCCTCGTCACTGACTTACTGAACTAGTCTTGCTGTCACACCGCCCCGGGAGGAGAGAATGTTGATTTCACAGCAGGATCTGCACGAGAAGCTGCCGTCAATGCAGGCGTGGGAAAACACAGCATGGAATGAAATCGAGCAAAAAATACAAAATCCCGATTTCCCCTGCATCTTCAGTCTGAAAGCATGGAAAATCCAGTCCCTCTATCTGGTGTTCTGTCATAAAGGATCACCCGGCAACGAGTATGAGGATTTTATTCAGGGCCTGAAGTCGTATTCCGAGTTCATCATCACCACCCCTGAAAGCGAGCGGCTGTTCAATCCCTTGCTCGTGGTTTTCTCGCCGGATTTTCACGATGGCCACAGCCTGCTGGCCCATGGTTGGGAAGCACTCAATCACGCGCATCGCCATGATCCCTCCCCTTGGCCGGACAGCGTCTCTCGCAACCCCGATGACGCCAGCTGGAGCTTTTGTTTCTGCGGGATTGAATACTTTATCAATATGAGCTCTCCGGAGCACATTCAACTGCAAAACCGAAACCTGGGCTCTCATCTTGTATTCGTGATCAATGCACGCCGAAACTTTGATCTGGTTGCCAATGGGCAAACACCCGATGGCCAAGCCACCCGTACACGGATCAGGGACCGGGTCGCCGACTACAACCAGGGTTTCAGACCGGTGGAACTCGGTTCCTACGGCACCGTCGAGAATCTGGAGTGGAAACAATACCAACTTTCAGAACCGCAGGTACCGCGTCCGGCCATCTGCCCTTTCACACAGAAAAAAACGGGAGAAAATTTTGCCTAACAATGACAAAAACAAAGGCCTGATAGAGCTCTTGCTCGCCATGATCATGATGGGCACAGTGGGCCTGTTCGTTATCGAATCGGGTCAAAATGCCTACAACGTCGTCTTTTATCGATGCCTGCTGGGCTCGGTTTTTCTGCTGATCTACTGCCTGGCGAGCAAGAAATTCAGCGATAGCCAGCTTACGGCCCGAAACCTGATGCTCATTATTGCCAGCGGCATATTCCTGGTCTTTAACTGGGCTTTGCTGTTCGAGTCCTTCAAGGTCGCCTCCATTTCGACCTCCACCACGATCTACCACACCCAGCCCTTTTTCTTTTTGATCATCTGGTCGGTCATCTTCAAGGAAAAGACCGAAAAATCCAAACTGTTCTGGATGCTTATTGCGTTTGTAGGGGTAGCGCTGGTCGCCGATCTTGCCCAGACCTACGACTCGCTGTCCTTCGCCCAACTATGGGGAACACTGCTGGCTCTTTCCGCTGCCGTGTTATGGGCCTTGTCCGCCGTCCTCGTCAAGTTCCTGTCTCAGATTTCGCCGTTTATCGTCACCCTGATACAGCTGGTGGTAGGAATTTTCGTGCTTTTCCCCTTTGCCGAACTACAGACTGTGGGAACGATCACCCCGACTCAATGGGCCTGTCTGGTCACGCTCGGCCTGGTGCACACCTGCTTGACCTATGTCTTGATGTACTCGTCCTATAAAAAACTGCCGGCCAGCACCATTGCCATCATGACGTTCATCTACCCGGCCGTCGCCATCTTCATTGACTATCAGTTCTACGATCAAAGCCTGAACGGTTTCCAAATTGCCGGGATTTTCATGATTTTCCTGAGCAGCTATGCCTCCACGCAGAATTTGAAGTTCCCCTTCAAATTATTCAGCCGTCAAGAAACACAATAAACCCTCTCATCCCTATGACAATCCATCATTCCATTCTGGACACGATCGGCAACACGCCCATCGTCAAACTCAACAACACCGCCCCCGAAGGGGTTGAGCTTTTCGTCAAACTCGAATCGTTCAACCCGGGTGGGTCGGTGAAGGACCGGCTGGCCCTGTCGGTCATCCTGGACGCGGAGGCCAAGGGTGAGCTCAAGCCCGGAGACACCATCATCGAATGCACCTCGGGCAATGTCGGGATCGCGCTTGCCATGGTGGCCGCCGCACGCTGCTACAAGTTCATCGCCGTCATGGGGGATAACTATTCAATGGAACGCCGCAAACTGATTCGGGCGCTGGGCGGCGAGGTCATTCTGATTCCGGGGCATCTGGGCAGCAGCGGCGGCAATAAAATCGCGGATGAGCTGGCCCTAGAAAATGGCTGGTTCCGGCCCCGGCAATTTGAAAACCCAGCCAATCCCAGTTATCACCGCATGACGACCGCCTCCGAGATTCTCAGTAACTTCGCCGGCAAACGACTGGACTATCTGGTGACGGGTTTTGGAACCAGCGGAACGCTGACCGGCGTGGGGCAAATGCTGAAGCTGGCTCGACCAGACATCAACATTGTCGTGGCCGAGCCCGAGAACGCCCAGATCCTGGCTAAAGGTCACTGGGAAGTCCATCAGATCCAGGGCTGGACGCCGGATTTTGTCCCCAGCTTGCTCGATCGCGATGTCATCGATTCGCTGGTAACGATCACTGGGCAACAAGCCCTGGAAACCGCCCGGCTCATGGCCGCCAAGGAAGGAATTCTGGTGGGCATTTCGGCGGGCGCCACCATTGCGACAGCAATGCGACTGGCTCAATCTGCGGCACCTGGCAGTGTCATCCTGGCTATGGCTCCCGATACCGGCGAGCGCTATCTCAGCACCGAACTGTTCAATGAGCTGGGTCAGCTGGAAACCGACCCTGGCATCCGATACTGGGAATCGGCCCTGCAAACCCTTGAAAACAGCGAGGCCTGATCATGAGCACCGCCTTGAGCGCCAACACCGAAACAGTCCGCATCAATATTGACAGACTGTGGGACTCACTGGAAAAAATGGCCGAAACCGGCCCAGGCATTGCTGGAGGCTGCAATCGACAAGCCCTGACCGACGAAGACGATAAAGGACGCAAGCTGTTCGTAGAGTGGTGTCAACAGGCCGGTCTGTCCGTTACGGTCGATCAAATGGGTACCCTCTTTGCGAGTCGGCCCGGCAGCGACCCGCAGGCAGCTGGCATCTATATTGGTTCTCATCTGGATACCCAACCGACGGGCGGGAAATACGATGGCGTCCTGGGCGTATTAAGCGGTCTGGAAGTAGTACGCACCCTTAATGATCATGGCATCCGTACTCAACGCCCGATCGTCATCAGCAACTGGACCAACGAGGAAGGCTCCCGCTTCGCCCCCTCCATGCTCGCCTCAGCCGTCTTTGCAGGGGTCTATTCCTTGGAGTATGCACATGGCCTGAAAGACCAGGCGGGCATCACGCTTGGCCAGGAACTGACGCGTCTGGGCTGGCTAGGGTCAGAACCTGTGGGCAAACGCACGATGCACGCCTATCTGGAATACCACATCGAGCAGGGCCCCATTCTGGAGGCTCAGCACAAAACGGTGGGGGTGGTCACGCACTGTCAGGGCCAATCCTGGCTGGAGGTGACCTTGACGGGACGTTCAGCTCACACCGGCTCCACTCCCATGACCATGCGCGCTAACGCCGGTTTGGCGATGGCACGCATTATCGATGCGGTCGACCACATTGCCATGGCCCATCAGCCCAATGCAGCCGGCTCCGTGGGGCAGATCAAGGTCTATCCCAACTCCCGCAACGTTCTGCCCGCCAAAGTCATCTTCACCATCGATATACGGGCGGCAGACAAACATAAATTCGACCGGATCTGCACTTTGGTCAGGGACAAAATCCGCGAGATCAGTCATGCCCATGGCGTGGCCTTCTCCATTGAAAAAATAGGCCACTACGATCCTGTCGAATTTGATGCTGACATGACGGGAATCATTCGCCAGGCTGCTGAGGACATGAACTATCCACACATGGATATCACGTCGGGCGCCGGACACGACGCCACCTGGATTGCCCGTGTGGCGCCCACCGCCATGATCTTTTGTCCTTGTGTCGGCGGCGTCTCCCATAACGAATCGGAAGCGATTTCCCCGGAATGGGCGCAGGCGGGAGCCAATGTCCTGCTGCAAACCGCCCTGCAACTGGCCAATACCTAAGGTGCCCCCACGGGCTTCACCGCCCGACCGGCTCCTCCAGGCCGCTCAGTCCAAAGGCAGCAAGCAATGCATAAAGCGTGCTTGCTGCCCATATTGCCGCAGCTTGTTTTCCAGGACCGCGGGCTCCATGCCCTGTACAGGCTGATACCCCCGTTTGAGCCAATAGTCGACCGACGGCCCCAACGACACCAAACTACCCCGACGCAACCCCCGTTGCCGCGCATACTGCCGGCCGGTACGCAGCAGCGCCCCTGCAATGCCACGGCCCTGTCCATGGCGTCGCACGGCACAATCGTGAATGAACCATTGATCGGCCAGCGAAGGCAACTCTTCAAGCGTGTCTCCCAGCGAGGGAGGTAACAGCCCTGCCCAGGGATAAGACACCAGATACCCCTGCAATTGACCGTCCCGGTCACGTGCTACCCAACAGCTCTCGGGGGACAGATCCAGACGGTTCTGATAAAAGTGGCGGTCTTCCAGAATATCTGCGTCATACACATCGGCCTGAACGTCCAGCACCTGGTCCAGGTCGTGCAAACGCATTAACTCAATCTGTAAGGTCATAACAGCTACACGGCGGCCCAACATCACCACCGTGCCATTTCACTCGGTTTAATCGCGGAAGTTATCGTACTGCAAGGGCAGTTCCACATCGGTCTGCTTCAACAAAGCGATGGCCGCCTGCAAATCATCCCGCTTTTTGCCGGTAACGCGCAGCTTCTCGCCTTGAATCTGGGTCTCCACCTTAAGTTTGGCATTCTTGATGGCGGCAATCAGCTTCTTGGACGTAGGCTGATCCAGCCCCTGACGCACCTTCACTTTCTGACGCGCACCTGCCACATTCTCCAGCACCTTCTCGGTTTCCAGACAGCGCACATCAATGCCACGGGCGGCAATACGGCCACGCAGAATCTGCATCATCTGCTCGAGCTGAAAAACGCTGGGAGCCGACTGCAAAATCGTGGTTTCATCCTCAAGTTCAAATTTGGCATCCGTACCTTTGAAGTCAAAACGGGTGGCCAGCTCGCGGCTGGCCTGTTCGACTGCGTTACGCAGCTCGTGCGTGTTGACCTCGGATACAACGTCAAAAGATGGCATTCCTAACCGTCCTGTTCCATAAGTGCCTACAGGCCGCCCGAAGCGACCTGTGTGCTTTTTAAATAACGCCGGCCTCAGTCCGAAGCGACTTGCTTGGCCTGCTGACGCAGCGCGAATTTCTGTATTTTACCGGTTGCCGTTTTGGGCAATTCCATAAAACTGAAATATCGCGGTATTTTAAAGCCAGCCAGGTGTTGCCGGCAATGCGCGCGCAACTCCTCGACCGTGACCTGGGCGCCAGGGCGCAGTTCGACATAGACATGCGGCGCTTCGCCCCAGCGCTCGTCGGGCTGGGCAACGACGGCCGCCGCCTGCACCGCCGGATGCCGGTACATGACATCCTCAATTTCAATGGAGGAAATATTCTCGCCCCCGGAAATGATGATGTCCTTGCTACGATCCTTGATGCGCACATAGCCATCGGGTTCACACACCGCCAGATCGCCGGTATGAAACCACCCCGCTCCCAAGGATTCCTGGGTAGCCTCGGGGTTTTTCAGATACCCCTTCATGGTGATATTGCCGCGGAACATGATCTCACCCATGGTCTGACCGTCTGCCGGAACCGGCTGCATGGTTTGCGGGTCCAGAACCTTGACCGCCCCTTGCAGGTGATAACGCACCCCCTGTCGGGCGTTGCGCTGCGCACGCTCCTGGATGCCCAGCTCATTCCAGGGAGCGTGCTGCGCACAGACGGACGCCGGACCGTAGGTTTCGGTCAGCCCATACACATGGGTCAGCGCAAAACCCATGCGCTCCATGCCCTCGATCATGGTGGCCGGTGGAGCCGCACCCGCCACCATAGCGGACACGCCTTTGGGCAAACGAGACTTCAGGGTTTCATCGGCATTGACCAGCAAGGAGTGCACGATGGGCGCGCCACAGTAATGGGTAACACCGTAATCGACCATATTGTCGACCATGGCCTGCGCTTCCACTTTACGCAAACAGACATTCACACCGGCACGGGCCGCGATCACCCAAGGGAAAGTCCAGCCATTGCAATGGAACATGGGCAAGGTCCACAAGTAGACGGCATGCTTGGGCATGTCCCATTCCAGCACGTTGGACAGCGCCCCCAGATACGCCCCCCGATGATGATAGACCACGCCTTTTGGCTTGCCCGTTGTGCCACTGGTGTAATTCAGGGCAATCGCGTCCCACTCGTTGGCCGGCAGTTGCCAATCGTAATCTGGATCTCCACCATCCACAAACGCTTCATAAGTTTGCGAACCGATCCCTTCGGCCCCTTGGTCGAAATAGGGGTCCACCACATCAATGACCAGGATGGGCGCTTTGCTCTCACGCAGGCTCAAGGCTTCCTTCATGACGGCGGCAAACTCGCTGTCGACCAGCACGGCCCGTGCTTCACCATGATCGAGCATATAGGCGATGGTACTGGCATCCAGACGGGTATTGAGCGTATTCAAAACGGCACCACACATGGGTACGCCGAAATGTGCCTGCACCATGGGAGGCGTGTTGGGAAGCATCACGGCCACGGTATCGCCCTTGCCGATGCCGGCCTTGGACAACGCGCTGCCCAACTGACGGGTGCGGGCATACAGTTGCGACCAGCTCATCTTGATACCGTCTTGGGCGGGCCCGTAAACCAGAGCCGGGTAGTCAGGGTAGACAAAAGCACTGCGCTCGATGAAATCCAGCGGCGACAAAACACGATAGTTGGCGT
This sequence comes from Alcaligenes sp. SJTW-7, assembly GCF_047716895.1. Classification (NCBI taxonomy): domain Bacteria; kingdom Pseudomonadati; phylum Pseudomonadota; class Betaproteobacteria; order Burkholderiales; family Alcaligenaceae; genus Alcaligenes; species Alcaligenes sp. SJTW-7. The sequence goes on from NZ_CP136682.1 coordinate 2,167,199, forward strand.
CTGTCTGGGGCAAATCCTGATCGTAAATACTCACCACAAAGTCTCCAAAAAAGGGCGGTCTAACCGAAATTCACGGTGGTCCGTCTGATAATTGCGCTCTTACATTAGCTGGACACAGCGCTTTGGGCAAGGTCGCCTTTTCAGCTGTACAAGAGCATAATGACACGCTATCTAAGGTATATATCGCGATCGGCTGACTGCTCGCTGACAGTTTGCCCCCCTACCCGAAGGCCTTTCATGCCCGTAGCCATGCTTTATATTGCCGCCGGCGGCGCCCTGGGCGCGCTGGCACGCTGGTTCCTCAGTCAGGCACTCAACACCCTGTTCCCCACCTTGCCACCAGGCACCTTGCTGGCCAACTTGATCGGCGGCTATTTGATGGGCATCGCCATGGCCTGTTTCAACCAGTGGGGACTGGGTCACGAAGGCTGGCGCATGTTTGTCATGACCGGCTTTCTGGGTGGCCTGACTACCTTTTCCACCTTCTCTGCCGAGATCATGACCTTAATGATGCAGCAGCGCTATCTGTGGGCACTGGGCGGCATTGCCGTTCATGTCATCGGTTCTTTACTGATGCTGGGCTTGGGCATGGTCACGTGGAGCCTGTTTCGAGGGCAAGCATGATGGACGTCCATTTTCTTCAGGCCGGTTCACCTCCGCCGGATGTTGAGCAGCGCTTTGGCAATCAGAACGCCTGGTTCAAACGTGCACTGCAAACACTGCCGGTCAACATCCGTACCTGGCGTGTGCATCAGGATAAAGCCTTGCCCGCTGCAGACTGCCCGGACCCTGTGGTGATCAGCGGTTCCTGGAACATGGTCACTGATCGTCTTGACTGGAGCGAGAACCTGGCCGCCTGGATTCGTGAGCGTTATCGGACTCAAATGCCTCTGCTGGGCATTTGTTACGGTCATCAACTGATGGCTCATGCCTTGGGTGGACGCGTCGATTACGCTCCAAAAGGCGCTGAGGTGGGCTATTTACCTGTCCAGCTCTCAGAGCAGGCGCAACACCATGAACTGCTGGCAGACCTGCCCATGCAATTTCCTGCCTTGCTCACCCATCAACAAAGTGTGCTGAGCCTGCCCGATCACGTAGAAGTGCTGGGTCGTTCCGCGCAGGACCCTCATCAAATCCTGCGTTATGGCCCATCGCAATGGTCGGTCCAGTTTCACCCCGAATTTTTCGCCGGCTTGCTGCGCTACTGTGTCTTGCGCAAGGCCGACTTCTGGAGAGCACAAGGCATCGACCCACAGGCACTGGCCGACCCGATCCAGGACACGCCCGACGCCCACCGCCTGCTCTGTCATTTTGTGCGGACTTACTCATCCAGCGGGCCCAAGGGGCGACGGAAAAACTCGCCCGGCGTTTGACCCATCAAGTCTCGAAATGCCGCCACAAAAGCCGACATGCTTTCGTAGCCACAGGCCAAGGCTACATCAGTCACGCGCTCGTGGCGCTCTAACAAGGGCAAGGCGCTCATGACGCGCAGGCGCTGGCGCCACACCCGAAAAGTCAAACCAGTTTGTTGCCGGAATAGACGGCTTAGCGTTTTTTCTGACAAACCTTGCTGCTCAGCCAGCTCGTGCAAACTCCAATCGACCGCTGGCTGAGCCTGAAGCTGCTCACAAACCTGCAACAAGCGTGAGTCCGATGGCCAGGGCAGAATCAGACCGCTTTCAGGGGCGGCCAACAGGCGATCGAGCAGAACCTGTACCAAACGCCCTTGCGCCCCCTCTCGCTCATACAGGACCGGCAATAAACTAAACTCGCGAATCAATTCCCGCAATAAGCGGTCCACCGCCACCACCCGACACGCAAGGGGTGCCTGCGGCAAGGCGCTGACATCAATATAAAGACTGCGAATCTGGGCATCGGGTGAACTGCGTACCCCATGCTCGACGCCTGCTGGCACCCAGACCGCCTGCTGGGGCGGTGCCATGAAACGCCCACTGGCCGTGCGCACCTCAATCACACCGGTCAGCGCATAAGAGAATTGCACCCAAGGATGACGATGCGGGCGCGCAATGGCCTGATTGGGCAAGGTACGTTCCTGACCATAGAGTGGTCTGGGCAGATACCGCAGTTGCTGCAAACTCTCTGGAATCCGCTCGGCGGGTTGCAGAATGTCCGTTTGTCGATAATCCATATCCGTTTAGCGATAAACACCCAAAAAAGTCTACGGTAAAGTGAGGCCTTTCATAACGCAAGCCTTTCAAGCCTCTCACAAACCCATGCTCTCTCAACTGCGACTGCTTTTTGACAACTTCACTCTGATCCTGATCGGCGTTGTGGCGCTGGCCAGCTTCTTTCCCGCCTATGGTCAGGGCGCCGTGATTTTTGATGTGATTACCGGTCTGGCCATTGCCCTGCTGTTTTTCATGCATGGCGCCAAGCTGTCTCGCGAGGCCATCATTGCCGGCGCAACCCACTGGCGTTTGCACCTGTTGGTCTTTGCCTGCACCTTTGTGATGTTCCCTCTTTTGGGCCTGATCTCCAAGCCCATTTTGTTGCCTTTGCTGGGCATGCCCTTATTTGTCGGCATTTTGTATATGTGCGCCTTGCCCGGCACCGTGCAATCGGCCATTGCCTTTACCTCGATTGCTCGCGGCAACGTACCAGCCGCCATTTGCAGTGCCTCGGCCTCCAGCCTGATCGGCATTGTGCTCACTCCCGTGCTGCTCAAGCTCTTGCTGGACGCGGACGGCGGCTCGGCCAGCTCGACGGTGGACGCCATCAAGAAGATCAGCCTGCAATTGTTGCTGCCTTTTGTTGTGGGCCATCTGATGCGCCCCCTGATTGGCAAGTGGATGGATCGCAACCGCAAATGGCTGCGCAGTGTGGATCAGTCTTCCATCCTGCTGGTGGTCTACACGGCTTTTAGCGCGTCGGTAATCGGCGGTCTGTGGCAAGCTGTTCCACCCAAGTCCCTGGCTATTCTGACCGTGGTCTGCGTGGTGTTACTGGCCATTATCTTGTTTCTGACGACCTGGATGGCCCGCAAGCTGGGCTTTAGCAAGGAAGACGAAATCACGATTGTGTTCGGCGGCTCCAAAAAAAGTCTGGCAACCGGTGTGCCCATGGCCCAAGTGCTGTTTACCGGCGCTGCGATTGGCCCCGCTCTGCTACCCATCATGATCTTTCATCAGATTCAATTGATGGCCTGCGCCTTCATTGCGAATCGATACGCACAGCGCCCGACAACACCAGAAGAAAAGATGTCTCTGCAAAAAGCCTGATACGTAAGCGATGATGGCCCAGTTCCAGGAACACTGGGCCATTGCGTGCCAGGGCACTGAAACGCAACAAGCCGCAGGTCTTCTCAGCCAAAAGCTGTTCGTCGCCGCCCTCACTTGCTCTCTGGCGCGCCGTAGCTCATTGAGAACGCCATGGACAATGCGCCCCCCGCTCACTGCAAGGTATTGATCTTGTCATTCAAGGTCGCTGCCGACAATTCTCCGGCCCGCACATCCACCAGACGACCCTGCTCATCCAGAAACAAGGTCGTTGGCAAACCCCGACTGCGCACGGCCTGCCCCAGCTGCATATGCGGATCGCGCCACATATTGCCCAATTCCAGGTTTTCCTCATTCAGATAGTGCTGGATCGCCGTCAGCTCCTCGCCCTGGTTGGCGAACACAATATTCACATCGCTTCGGCTGGCTTGCACTTGCTGGAATGCTGGCATCTCGCGACGGCACGGCGGGCACCAACTGGCCCAGAGATTCACGACGGTTACCTTCCCCTTGTACTGATCCAGATTGTCCGGCGTACTGAAGTCTGCCTGCAGGGGAATCAAGTCTATCTCGGGCAAGGGGATGGATGGTTCAAGGCCACCTCGGCCCGTTGCGACCATAACCAGCGAAAACGCAGCGACACCCATAGCCAGGCCACCGGCCACCGCTGGCAAGACCGCCTTGTCACGCAGCACACGCCACAGCACGTAGAACCAGCCCGCCGTCACTGCAGCCGGAATCATCAAACCGCCATCGCGCACATCCAGCCAGCTCAAGGAGTCATTTTGGTAGAACTCCCATTGCTGAATGAGAAAGCCCAGGCGGCCGACCAAGACCCCCAGAAGAACGGCGCGCCATAAGACTGATTCCGCCCGGGTCTGTCGGCGTCTGTCCAGCCAGGCCGCCAGAAACAGCCCCAAGAAGGCCGCGACCAAGAACGCAAACAAGGACGTGGCAAAGGTAAAAGGACCGAGCTGTATGCTTTGCATAACCATAAATCCTGACAAGACCAGATAAAAACAGACCCGCCTTAAGCGGGTCGGGCCAACAAGAACAGACAGCCATCGCGCGTAAAGATTCCCTAGTTCAGGGAAGCCTCGCTCAACATCTGCATGAATTGACCCATCTTGGCAGGGCATTTGACGCCGGGCTCCAGCTCAACACCGCTGCTCACATCAATCGCATAAGGTCGATGCAATGCGACTCGATCGGCCACATTATCGATACGCATGCCTCCAGCCAGAACCAGGGGCGGCAGGCCTTCCTGGGAGCGCAGACGCAGTTGCAGGCCCTGGATCAAGGCCGGATCGAAGGCCGTACCCGTGCCGCCATAAGCATCGTGATAGCCGTCCATCAACCAGGCTCGCGCATCGGGATACTTCATGCACTGCTCAAACAGGCTGTCTACCGTGTCCAGGCCGGGCGCCCCGACACGGAAAGCCTTGATATACGGATGAGCATAGCGCCGGCATTCTTGCGGACTTTCTTCCCCATGAAATTGCAGCAGGTCCGGTTGCACCTGCTCCAGAATCTCCCGCACAAAGCCTTCGGGGGCGTTCACAAACAGACTTACCGCCTGCACGAATGCCGGGACATGGGCGCGCAAGGCGACAGCCTGCTGGGTGCTGAGCATGCGGGCACTTTTCGGATAAAACACAAACCCCACCGCATCCGCGCCCAATTGGACGGCAGCATCAACATCCTGCGCTCGGGTAAAGCCACAAATCTTGACTCGGGTACGGCTGTACATCATTGATCCTCGAATAAAAAACGGGGGCCCGATGCCCCCGTTTGAAAGATGGAACGACTTTATTGGAAACTGCTGGCGGCGTCATCCATACCAAAGCCATAGATATCAGAGCCGTAGGTCGACTCGGTACCAAACTGGATCTGCGAGTCCTCCAACAGAACTTCGCCGTCTTTGTAATGCGTGACCAGCCCGGGAAAGACCAGCACAGCGGCGACCATCAATAACTGGATGATAATAAAGGGCACCGATCCCCAGTAAATATCGGTCGTTGCCACTCGCTTGACCCGCTCGCCCGTTACCTTGTCGGTGTAATCCTCTTTCGGAGCGACCGAACGCAGGAAAAACAGCGCAAAGCCAAAAGGCGGGTGCATGAAGGAAGTCTGCATATTGACCGCCAGCAAGACACCGAACCAGATCAGGTCAATCCCCATCTTGTCGGCAATCGGCCCGAGCAACGGCACAATAATAAAGGCCAGCTCAAAAAAGTCCAGAAAGAAGGCCAGCAGAAAGGTCAGAATGCTGACAATGATCAGAAAGCCCCACTCTCCGCCAGGCATGTCGATCAGCAGGTGCTCCACCCACAAATCGCCATTGATGCCGCGAAAGCTCAGGCTGAACACCGTAGAGCCCACCAGAATAAAGACCACAAAGCAGGACAGACGGGTGGTGGACTCCATCGCCTGACGCAACAGCTTCCAAGACAAACGCCCACGCGATACGGCCATGATGATGGCCCCTACGGCCCCCATTGCCCCGCCCTCGGTCGGTGTCGCCACGCCAATAAAGATTGTGCCCAGCACCAGAAAGATCAGAAACAGGGGCGGCACCATCACGAAGACCACGCGCTCGGCGATCCTGGAGAGCATCTTGAGCTTGAGCAGCTTGTTGGCCAGCGCGATCAACCAGGCCGTCATGCCCCACAGCAACATCAGCACAACAATATGCTCGTCCATCGGAATATTGGGATGCGTGGCAAAGTAGTGCTGAGAACCAAAATAGGCCACAGCAGACGCCACGATCGTCAGGACTACCAGGGAAGTCAGGCCACGACTGCCATCAGGCTCCATGTACACACGGGCCTCGGGCGGCAGGGCTGGCGCCGACTTGGGCTTGATGTACGACATCACCACAATGTACAGAATATAAATCACCACCAGCAGCAAGCCGGGCAGCATCGCACCGCGATACATGTCGCCTATGGATCGACCCAGCTGGTCAGCCAGAATAATCAACACAATTGAGGGAGGAATGATCTGCGACAGCGTGCCCGAAGCAGCGATCACGCCGGTAGCCAGTTTGCGGTCATAGCCATAGCGCAGCATGATGGGCAAGGAAATCAAGCCCATGGAAATCACCGAAGCCGACACCACGCCTGTGGTGGCGGCCAGCATGGCACCGACCAGTACCACCGCAATGGCCAGTCCGCCGCGCAAGGGGCCGAACAACTGCCCGATGGTATCAAGCAGATCTTCCGCCATTCCCGATCGTTCCAGTATCAGGCCCATCAAGGTAAAGAAGGGAACGGCCAGCAAGGTGTCGTTCTCGACGATTCCAAATACCCGTTGCGGCAAGGCCTGGAACAAGGCCGGCTGCATCATGTCCAGCTCAATGGCGACCAGACCATACAACACCCCGATCGCCGACAAGGTAAACGTCACGGGGAAACCCAACAGCAAAAACACGATCAGGTTAAAAAACATGATCGGAGCCAGATTATCAACCAGAAATTCCATTGTTACTGGCCCTTAGAAACAGAAATCGTTGCGTCATTTGCCCGGGCTATCTCCAGGATCTCCTTGGCCAGCTCTTCCTCAGCACTTAACCCGCCGTTTTTAAGCAAGGGGTTGGGACAAGCACCCCGCAAAAAGCCGATGCATTTGATCAGATGCGAAATACCGGCCAGTGCCAGCAAGGCGAATCCGACCGGAATCAAGAGCTTGACCGGCCAACGCGCCAGCCCACCCGTATTGGAGGACTGCTCGTTCAACACATAAGACTGCTCAAAAAATGGAATGGAGAGCCAGAAAATCAACAGCGTGGCGGGCAAAAGAAAAAAGATGACGCCAAAGATGTCGATCCAGACTTGAACACGAGGTGGGAAGCGTTCTGCCACGGCATCCACCCGTACATGCTCATTGACAAAGAAGGTATAGCCCGCCGCCAGCAGGAAAATTGCACCGAACAAATACCATTGCAATTCCAGCCACTGGTTGGAGCTAATGCCGTAGACCTTGCGCACCACGGCATTGATCGCACTGACCAACACCACAATGAGGGTCAGCCAGGTTACGGATTTACCAACGACCGTGTTCAGTCGGTCGATCAAACTAGACAATCGTAAAAAGAATTTCATGGCCTTGCTCAGGATATGGTCGCCTTCAGGACTCGCTTGTGGCGGATGCCCGAAGGTGGTCGGCCTTATACAGATAAGAATGTAAGAAAGAAAATGGCTTCACATTTTATACGATTGAAACAGGTGAAGCCGATTCGGATACCGGGGATAAACCCTTTAGAAATGCGCTAGATCATCATTTATTTTCAGCTGCCTTGGCAAAACGCAGTCCGCTCAATTCATAGAGCAAGTCATCGGGGTCCGACGTGGGGAGATCAAAGTGAGCCGGATAATCCACCCCGGCCAGATACAGGCCACTGGCCTCAAAAGTCGGAGCCGACAAGCGGCGATCACGCTGGGCCAGGAGATGCAGCACCCAGGAGGGAGGCTGGCGGCCTTGTCCGATATAGACCAGCATGCCCATCAGATTACGGATCATGTGATGCAAAAACGCATTGGCGCTAAAGCGAAATAGAAAAAAATCACCCTGCTGCTGAATCTGAATCTGGGTCATGGTCCTTACGGGACTGGCAGCCTGGCACTGCGAGGAGCGAAACGCACTGAAGTCGTGCTCACCCACCAAGTGCTGGGCAGCTTGCTGCATCAGGGACAGCTCCAAAGGACGAAACACCCAGGCAACCCGCCCCTGCAACAAAGGGGAGCGTACCCGGTGTTGGCGCAGCAGGTAGATATAGTGACGTCCTTGCGCGGAAAAGCGCGCATGGAAGTCTTCCGGCACTTCGCGCGCCCATTGCACCGCTACCGAGTCCGGCAACAACGCGTTAAGCCCGCGCACCCAGGACTCCAGACTACGCTCGACTGTCGTGTCCAGATGAACCACTTGATTGAGCGCATGAACGCCCGTATCCGTGCGCCCGGCGCAGATCGTAGAAACGGGCTGGGCCGTAAAACGGCCCAGTGCCTGCTCCAGAACATCTTGAACGGTGTTGCCACCGGCCTGACTTTGCCAGCCTAGCCAGGGCGTCCCCTCATAGCAGACACCCAGTGCAATACGTCTCATGGTGGGTTTGCCTTACTGACGTACAGGAGGCTCGTCCGAAGGCGGCTGATCCAGGTCCAGATTGATTTTTTCCAGTTTCTCCCGAACCATTGCCTCGCTGACAGGCGCAGGCGAATCATCACCATGACGATTTTCGGTATTGGCCCGGCGCAAGACCCAGGTCACCAGGACCACGATCAACGCCAGTACCACGGCCATGACGGCCAACATATGTTCTTGTATCCAGGACACGGTCTTTTTTGCCTTGTTAACTGCACCGGCCATCTTGCCCTGCTCGGGCTCGGGAGGCACGGAAATCGCTCCTGCCACCGCGGCAGAAGAAGCGGCGCCAGAAGCGCCAGATTGAGAAGATGAGTGGGTCGTCTCATTGCCGGACTGGCCCAGACCCAGCTCGTTAGCAGAGTCCAGAATCAAGTCTTTGGCCGCCTCGCCTTGGGACTGCAAGGCACGGCCCAGCGTCGAGACATTTTCTTCCAACTGCGAAACACGATCCCCGGTCTCACGTAATTCGTGCTGCAATTGCTGCTTGTCATCACGGGCTTGAGAACCGGCCGACAGAAGCAGACGATCCTGGCCTGCCCCATTTGCAGCGGATTCGCCACTCTCGGTCTGCATCCGACCTTGGGACGCATCGCCCTGATCGCCTCCAGCTTGCGCTGCCAAGCGCAACGCCTGGGCCTGATCCACGTAGAAACGGCGGGCCTGGGCATCGTTTATCGCCAACATGGCCGCCGCATCCGGAATCTGCAGAGTCTTGCCGGCCTTCAGACGATGCATGTTCTGATCGATGAAGGCATCGGGGTTGTGCTGCTGCACCGCCCGCATCCACTGGTAAGCGCTGACACCGGCCACGGCGTGGCGACGGGCCAAAGCATGCAAGGTATCGCCCGAGCGGACGCGCACCGCATTCGCGCCTTTCGTATCCGATGAGTTCGACGCAGCTGAAACCTGCACCGCCACAGGGGCCGGACGAGCCACCTGATCCTGGGCCACCGGCCGGACAGTCAGTGGGGCGGGAGCCAGAACACTGACCTGATGCAAGAACTGCCCGCTGTCGCTTTGAATCTGCAACAGCACATCCGCAACAGAACCCGAGAACATCTGCTCGGAGGACAGCCGGATACGTCGCACCTGCCCCTGCTCGTCACGCTCGATGAATGCTCTGAGAGAGTCCAGGTCAACGGGCGGTGTCAAGCCAGCCTGTTGCCAGGCCGACAAAGGTGCGGGCGCCACTTTCAATGACAGACTTTCTTCGGGACTGATCTGGCGAATACCCACATCCAGCGTGAAAAGCTGATTGGGCGCGGACACCAGACGACTATGACCGAGCTCCAGCGCGCACACCGGCGCGGCCGCCAGCATCCCGGCCACAAGCAGGGCCGAACCCAGCGTACGTACAGGATGCAGACGGCCAGCCATGATCAGAGCTCGCCCAGGGCAATACGCAACATGCGGCGCAATGGCTCGGCAGCACCCCACAGCAACTGGTCGCCCACCGTGAAGGCGCTCAAGTACTCGGGGCCCATGTTCAGCTTGCGCAGACGACCTACCGGGATGTCCAGCGTGCCAGTCACGGCAACCGGCGTCAGCGCTTCTATCGTGGCCTGACGCTCGTTGGGCACGACCTTGGCCCACTTGGAGCCCTCCGCCAGGATGTCCGTGATCTCGTCCAGCGGCACATCACGGGTCAGTTTGATGGTCAGTGCCTGACTGTGACAGCGCATGGCACCAATACGTACACACAGGCCGTCGATAGGAATGTGCTTGTCCTGTGCACCGCGGCCCAGGATCTTGTTGGTTTCCACGCCGCCCTTCCACTCTTCGCGCGTCATGCCGTTGCCCAGGTCGGAGTCGATCCAGGGAATCAGGCTGCCGCCCAGTGGAACACCAAAGTTTTTCTGAGGCAGATTGGGATCGCGCTGAGTCTGCAAGACACCGCGATCAATATCCAGAATGGCCGAGGCAGGATCGTCCAGCAAGCTGGCAACGGACTGGTTGATCAGGCCAAACTGTGTCAGCAGCTCACGCATGTGCTGAGCGCCACCGCCCGAGGCAGCCTGGTAGGTCATGCTGGTCATCCACTCAACCAGATTCTGGTTGAACAGCCCCCCCAGGCCCATCAACATGCAGCTGACCGTACAGTTGCCGCCAATGAACTGCTTGCCACCTTTGGCCAGCGCCGCGTCAATAACAGGACGGTTGATGGGGTCCAGCACGATCACGGAGTTTTCATCCATGCGCAGCGTGCTGGCCGCATCAATCCACAAACCGTTCCAGCCGGCGGCACGCAGCTTGGGGTAGATCTGGCTTGTGTAATCTCCACCTTGGGCGGTCACAATAATGGGCAGCTTTTTCAAAGCGTCAATATCGTGAGCATCCTGCAATGGGCCAGCGCCATCAGCCCACGAGGGAGCTGCGCCGCCAGCATTGCTAGTCGAGAAAAACACCGGCTGAAAAAGGGAAAAATCACCTTCGTCGCGCATGCGCTGCATGAGCACGGAGCCCACCATCCCACGCCAGCCGACCAAACCTACCGCTTGAGTCATGGTAATACCACCTGGATATATAAAAAAATAAAACGATAAAAGATACTATCGCAAAGCCTTGAGCACTGCATCCCCCATCGCGCTGGTGCTCAGCAATTGACAACCGTCTTCGTAGATGTCGCCGGTACGCAGGCCCTGCTCCAGCACGCTGGCAACCGCCGCCTCAATGCGTTTGGCCTGATCTTCTGCATTGAGCGAATAGCGCAGCAACATGGCGGCAGACAAAATGGTGGCCAGGGGATTGGCTTTGTTCTGGCCGGCAATATCGGGGGCCGAGCCATGGCTGGGTTCGTACAAGCCTTGCTGGGAGGCATTCAGAGAAGCCGAGGGCAACATACCGATCGAGCCCGTAAGCATGGCGGCTTCATCCGATAGGATATCGCCAAACAGGTTGCCTGTGACAATCACGTCGAATTCTTTTGGCGCACGCACCAATTGCATGGCAGCGTTGTCCACGTACATGTGGCTCAATTCGACGTCCGGATACTCACGGGCCACATCAATCATGATGTCGCGCCAGAACTGGGATGTTTCCAGCACATTGGACTTGTCCACGCTGCACAAACGTTTCTGCCGTTTTTGTGCGGCCTGGAAACCCACGTGGGCAATACGGCGCACTTCGCTTTCGGCGTAGTGCATGGTGTCGAAACCCTGACGCTCGCCTGCGAAGTTACCCTCTTCCACGGTACGCACGCCACGCGGCTGGCCGAAGTAGATATCGCCCGTCAGTTCACGCACGATCAGGATATCCAGACCCGACACGACTTTTGGTTTCAAGGTGGAAGCGTTGGCCAGTTGCGGGTACAGGATGGCGGGACGCAGATTGGCGAACAGGCCCATCGCACGACGCAGGCCCAAAATGGCCTGTTCGGGGCGCAGGTGGCGCTCCAGCGAGTCATATTTCCAGTCACCCACGGCACCGAACAGCACGGCGTCGGAGCGTTGAGCCAGGCTCAAGGTTTCGGGTGGCAAGGGGTGACCGTGCAAATCGTAAGCGGCGCCGCCCACCGGGGCCACGGTCATCTCCAGATCCAGGCCCAGAGCGCCCAGCACACGCTGAGCCTGTTCGGTAATCTCGGGACCGATGCCGTCACCGGGCAATACTGCAATTTTATGAGTCATGATCAATGGGACGTAAAAATGAGAGAGTGGGAGGGAAAGGTTCCGGCTCGATCGCCGGAACATCCCAACAAAATCCTAGCGGGACGATCTTGCGCCTGGCATCAGGCCCCTGGCTGGCCCACCAGCCAGGGATGACGGGCCAAACGCTCGGCCTCGTACTGACGGATCATGTCCGCCTTTTGCAAAGTCAGGCCGATTTCATCCAGTCCATTCAAGAGGCTGTGCTTGCGCGAAGCATCAATGGTGAACGGCAGCTCACGACCTTCGGGCGTAATGACGCGCTGTTCAGCCAGGTCAATACGCAATTTGTAGCCAGGAAAGGCTTTGACCTCATCGAACAGACGGGCCACATCCAGCTCGTTCAATACGATGGGCAACAGCCCATTCTTGAAGCTGTTGTTAAAGAAAATATCGGCAAAGGACGGCGCGATAATGGCGCGAAAGCCATATTGCATCAGGGCCCAGGGGGCATGTTCGCGACTGGAGCCACAACCGAAATTCTTGCGGGCCAGCAGCACGGAGGCGCCCTGGTAACGGTCCTGGTTCAACACAAAATCCGGGTTCAGCGGACGGCGGGAATTGTCCATGCCAGGCTCGCCGTGGTCCAGATAACGCAGCTCATCAAACAGATTGGGGCCAAAGCCGGTGCGCTTGATGGATTTGAGGAACTGCTTGGGGATGATCAGGTCCGTATCCACGTTTTCCCGATCCAAGGGAGCGACCAGACCTTCATGAGTAGTAAATGCTTGCATGGTGTGGATTTCCTCAGTTGAACGAACGCACGTCGACAAAATGGCCCGCAATGGCGGCCGCTGCGGCCATGGCCGGGCTGACCAGATGGGTTCGTCCACCCTGCCCCTGACGTCCTTCAAAGTTACGGTTGGAGGTTGAGGCACAGCGTTCGCCCGGCTCCAGGCGGTCGGCGTTCATGGCCAAACACATGGAGCAGCCTGGTTCGCGCCACTCAAAACCGGCATTCAGAAAAATCTTGTCCAGCCCTTCCTGCTCAGCCTGACGCTTGACCAGGCCAGAGCCGGGGACGATCATGGCCTGCTTCACATTGGAAGCCACTTTGCGCCCTTTGGCCACGGCGGCTGCGGCGCGCAAATCTTCAATGCGGGCGTTGGTACAGGAGCCGATAAACACGCGATCGATACGGATATCAGTCAGGGGCATATTGGGCGTCAGGCCCATGTACTCCAGGGCACGCTCCATACCATTACGGGTGACTTCATCTTTTTCTTTATCGGGGTCCGGCACCCGGCTGTCGATGGGCAGTACCATTTCAGGCGAGGTTCCCCAGGTCAGCTGAGGGGTAATCTGACTGGCATCAATCTGAACCACGCGATCAAACTGCGCCCCTTGGTCAGTATGCAAGGTTTTCCAGTACGCAACGGCCTGATCCCACAACGCGCCTTTGGGCGAATAAGGTCGACCACGCAGGTACTCAATGGTTTGCTCATCGACGGCAACCATCCCTGAACGAGCCCCGGCCTCAATCGCCATATTGCACACGGTCATGCGTCCTTCCATGGACAGGGCACGAATGGCCGAGCCACCGAACTCAATGGCGTAGCCCGTTCCCCCGGCAGTGCCGATCTGCCCAATGACATACAGGATCAGGTCTTTGGCCGTGCAGCCAAAGGGCAGCTTGCCATCCACCTGAATCAGCATGCTTTTGCTTTTTTTCATCAGCAAGGTCTGGGTGGCCAGCGTATGCTCAACTTCAGAGGTGCCAATACCGAAGGCCAGAGCGCCCACGGCACCGTGCGTACTGGTGTGAGAGTCGCCACACACCACCGTCATGCCGGGCAAGGTAGCCCCCTGCTCAGGACCGACAATATGCACAATGCCCTGACGCACATCATTCATGCGAAATTCGGTAATGCCAAACTCTTCGCAGTTGGCGTCCAGGGTATCGACCTGCAAACGCGAAATGGGATCTTCAATGCCATTCTGACGCGAGGTGGTGGGGACGTTATGATCTGCCACCGCCAGATTGGCACTGACGCGCCAAGGCTTGCGTCCGGCCAGAGTCAGACCCTCGAAGGCTTGCGGGCTGGTCACTTCATGCAGCAAGTGGCGATCAATGTAGATCAAACAGGTGCCATCCGTGTCCTGATGTACGACGTGTTCGTCGAACAACTTATCGTATAAGGTTTTTGCCATTGCACTCTCGCGATTCAGTTGTGATTGCGTCCCGCAGCACACGGGGCGCACTAAAATTTGCACTTATTATGACAGGCGCAGTAACTGGGACAAGACCAATCACCATCCTAGTATTGGAACTACCACGATAGGACGCTTTCCCCGAATCCAAGGCAGACACTCAAGCCATATTCTGCTTCGCGCAGTCAACTCCCGTGATTCACAGCCAGGGCTTGGCTAAAGAGTGATAAGCACCACTCGCCTCCCCGACTAAACGCTGTCACCCTAGGCCTCATTCAGACCAAACTGGCGCTGGACAAAAGCAGCCTGGGCAAAGTGTTGGTCGAGCGGGTGTATTGACACACTTCACCAATCAAGGACGGCTCTTTCTGTCTGGACATGCATGCCACCTCGCTGGGCAACCCGGGTGTGGCGAACGCCAAGCATGGGCAAGTAAACCGCGTTCCATAAAAAAACCCAAACCGGCACCGGTTTGGGTTGTGGTCCGAACGCGGTCACCCCGTCACGGCTTGGCCGCCTGCTGATACAAGGGCATGACCCGCTCCGAGATCGCCTGCAAATCTGCAATGCGAGTTGAGGACGCCGGGTGAGTCGACAAGAACTCGGGCTGGGCTCGGCTCTGCTCCAAAGACCCCATTTTCTGCCATAGCGTCACGGCAGCCCGTGGGTCATACCCTGCACGAGCTGCCAATTCAACACCGATCAAGTCTGCCTCGGATTCATGCGTGCGACTATTGGGCAATTCGAACATCACTTCACTCAGCGTGCCGCCCAGATCATTGACCGCTTGTACCCCTGTCAGGGCGGACAAGACTGTCAGCCCCAAGGACGTCGCCATTTTCTGGGACACCTGCTCGCGTGAGTGCTCTCGCAAAGCGTGCGCGATTTCATGACCGATCACCGCTGCCAATTCAGCGTCGCTAGGGGCGATGCGCTTGAGCAAACCACTGTAGACCGCAATCTTGCCTCCGGGCATGCACCAGGCATTGACCTCGTCCGCATTGATGACATGCACCTCCCAGTTCCAGGCAGGAGCATCGGCACGGAACGCGCCAACCTGTCCAATCAAACGTTGAGCGATCGCTTTCACCCGCTGAGTCTGGGCAGCGTCCGTATCCAGCGCCTTTTGCTGGCGTGCTTGCGACAGGACCTGCGCATAGTTCTGGGCGGCAGCCTGATTCAGCTCGGCCTCAGAAACCAGATTGGAGATGAACTGTTTGCGTTCGACCCCCACTGCCCCGCTTTGCGTGGTCTGGACCGACGCACAACCCGCGCTAGCCAGTATCAAACCGGCCGCCAAGACGCGTTTTCCGTTCACAATACCTTTCATGATCAGCTCCTGCAAACCAACCTGATTAGAAAATGACGTGCCGGCCTCCGGCGCAAACCCTTACATCAGACTCCGCATTGCGAGCGGTGACGCAAGCAATGATCCATCAGCACAATGGCCAGCAAAGCCTCGGCAATCGGTGTGGCACGAATACCCACGCAGGGATCATGACGACCCAGGGTTTGAACCTCGACCGCTTCTCCGGCCCGATTAATGGAGGGGCGCAGGGTACGAATGCTGGCGGTCGGCTTGATCGCCAGCGAGACGGTAATGGCCTGCCCTGAAGAAATACCACCCAGCACGCCCCCGGCCTGATTTGTCTTGAATCCATCCGGGTACAGCGCATCACCATGCTCTGAACCTTTTTGGGTGATGCAATCAAATCCGGCCCCGATGGAGACACCTTTAACCGCATTCAAGCCCATCATGGCGTGAGCAATATCAGCGTCCAGACGGTCATAAATCGGCTCTCCCCAACCGGCAGGCACCCCTTCGGCCACCACTTCAATGCGGGCCCCAATGGACTCACCTTCTTTGCGCAGCTCGTCCATATAAGCTTCCAACTGCGGCACCACATCCAGATCGGGGGCATAGAAGGGATTTTGCTCGACCATGTCCCAGCTTTTGAACGGAATGGCGATGGGGCCCAGTTGGCTCATATAGCCGCGAATCTTGACGCCGACGTGTTCGGCCAGCCATTTCTTGGCAATCGCCCCCGCAGCCACAGTAGGCGCGGTCAAGCGAGCCGAAGAACGCCCCCCTCCACGCGGGTCACGGTTGTCGAACTTTTTCCAGTAGGTGTAATCGGCATGACCGGGACGGAAAGTATCGAGCAGATTGCCGTAATCTTTGCTGCGCGCATCGGAATTGCGAATCAGCAGACTAATGGGCGTGCCGGTTGTGCGGCCTTCGTAAATGCCGGACAGAATTTCCACCTGATCAGGTTCGCGGCGTTGGGTTACATGGCGCGATGTGCCTGGACGACGGCGATCCAGCTCAAACTGAATGTCCTGTTCAGACAGCTCCAGACCCGGAGGGCAGCCATCGATCACTGCGCCAATCGCTGGACCATGGGATTCGCCGTAATTCGTGACGCGGAAGCTTTTACCTAGAGTATTGCCGGACATAAAGAAAGTGAACGCAAAGAAATGGAAAATTAAAAGTCAGGCACGATTATGGCATTGTTCCCGAATCCGGACATGCCCTGGACCGCGCCCGGTCTTTTAGGAAGAACAACTGACGGCCAGTTCCGCACTGCCTTCAGGCGGCGGCATGGCATAGGCCTCAAAACCGGCCCGCTCGGTGTAAGGATCTCGCAGCAACATCAGCAAGGTGTCAATTTCGCTGGCATCGTCCTTGGCAGCCGCCTGAATGGCCTGCTCGGCCAAGTGGTTACGCAAGACATACAAGGGATTGACGCGATTCATGGCCTCGCGCTGCTCAGGCGTGTCGGAGCCGTCCAGAGTCAGACGTTGGCTATAGGCTTGCCACCAGGCCCGAGCCTGATCTTCGGAGCCATCAAACAGGCTCAGAAACGCCTCAGGGGCCTTGCTGGCTTGTGCCAGAGCACGGAAGGACAAGGTGAAATCGGCCCCGCTGTTATGCAGCAAACGCCACCAGTCATCGACCAGTTGGGCATCGTCCGCCTGCCAGGTACGCAGGCCGAACTTGGCCTGCAAGTTGGCGTGATAGCGATTCAGGAAACTGGCTTCGAACGTCTGTAAACGCTCTTTCACCACTTCCACATCCAGGCCCAGCACCATCAAGGCACTGGCCAGGCGATACAAGTTCCAATGCACAATCGCAGGCTGCGCATTCCAGGCATAACGGCCTTGATTGTCGCTGTGATTGCAGACGTGATTCACACGAAATCGGTCCATGAAGCCGTACGGGCCGTAATCAATGGTCAGGCCCAGGATGGACATATTGTCGGTATTCATGACACCGTGGCAAAAGCCGACGGTTTGCCAGTCCGCCACCATCTCGGCACTGCGGCGCGTGACCTCCTGCAAGAAGCGGCAGACGCGCTCCTGCTCCGAATCGCCGTCCTGGCGCAGTTCGGGATAGAAATCGCGCAGCACATAGTCCAGCAGCTCACGCAAGCGCTCGGCGTCGTTCGCCCAATGTTCAAATGAGCCAAACCGCACAAAACTCGGGGCGACGCGGGTGACAATCGCGCCCGTTTCCACGCTTTCACGATAGACAGGCGTATCGGAAGTGACCAGCGCCAACGCGCGACTGGTGGCAATGCCCAGACCCGCCATCGCCTCACTGGCCAGATACTCACGCACACTGGAGCGCAGCACGGCACGACCGTCACCCATACGGGAATATGGCGTTTTGCCCGCGCCTTTCAATTGCAGCTCCTGAGGGCCTTCGGGCGTATCAATCTGTCCCAGCAGATGCGCCCGGCCATCACCAAGCTGCCCTGCCCACACACCGAACTGGTGCCCGCTATAGACGGCCGATACGGTCAGCCCCCCGGGCAAGGGAGACTGGCCACTGACGACATCGAGAAACTCTGGCTCGCCCAGGCGTGACACATCCAGACCCAGTTGCGCCGCCAGCGCCTGATTGACATGGAGCAAACGGGCATTTGCCAAAGGTTGCGGCGGCACTGCCGTATGGAAAGCCGACGGCAGATCGGCAAAATGATGACTGATGGTCAGACCATCGAACGCACTGGACATACGCCCCCCTCAGGCTGATTTGGCGGCTTTGGCAGCCTCGGCTTTTTCGGCTTTGCTGCGCTGCTTGGCCGCTTTTTTGGCAGGCCAGAGATAAAAAATGGCGCAGAAATAATAGATCAGGGACAAGACAATTTCTGCCACCGCCCAGGGTAAAACCTCTGCGACCGGATCGGACCAGGCACGCATGACCCCTTCTGCGAAATACAGAAGAATCATCATGGACGTCCATTGCAGCGTATATAAATTGCCCTTGAGCACGCTGCGCAACGGCAACACCAGAGGGAGGACTTTCAGCGCCAGCCAGGAGCCGCCCGGTTTCAGGGGCGCAAAATGCAGCTCCCAAGCCAGACACAAAACAATCAAGGCGACCAAGGCCAGGGCCGCCACTCGATGAAGTATGGGGTTTAAAGGTTCATGCATGCTGTTATTATCACCTGAACCCTGTCGAAAAGCAGCGTCCGCCGCATCAAACCGCTATGAAAAACGACGAGAATCCTCCTATGCCCTCTGAGCAAGCTGAACCCACAGACTTGAACCCAGACACAACAGACCCTGCTGTCGGGCAGAAGCCCCCGCCACCCACTGCCAGACACCACTTTTTGAATGTGCTGCGCTTTGCGATCAAGCGGGTGGCAGAAAAAGATCTGATGAAGGTGGCCTCCAGCCTCACCTACACCACGATTTTGGCTATTGTGCCTTTATTGACCGTGGTGCTGGCCCTGTTCACGGCGTTCCCCCTGTTTCAGGAATTTGAACATGCCCTCGAAGGGTTTCTGACGCGCAATCTGATGCCCGAGGTGGTTTCAGAGAACGTCATGCTGTATCTGAACCAGTTCGCCGCCAAGGCCTCGGGTCTGACGGCAGTAGGCAGCTTGTTTTTGATCGTCACCTCCATCATGCTCATCATGACCATTGATGAGACGTTCAACAATATTTTTCAGGTCCATGTTCAACGTCCGCTGGGCCAGCGCCTGTTGGTGTACTGGGCCATTATTTCCCTAGGCCCGATTCTGACCGGTGCCAGCTTGTGGGCAACCACCATTCTGGCGCGCGAGTCCATGGGGTATATCGGGGACTTGTCCGGTATTGTGTCTTTCGCCCTGGCCTACGTGCCCTTTTTGTTCACGGCGCTGGGGCTGACTGCACTGTTCATGTACGTACCCAACCGGCGCGTATGGTGGCGCGATGCGCTGATCGGCGGGGTCGTGACAGCGGCCCTGCTGGAGCTGATGAAAGCCGGCTTCGCCTTTTATCTGACCCGCTTTCCCACCTATACGATTATTTACGGCGCCTTTGCGATCTTGCCGATCTTCTTGCTGTGGATCTATATCTCCTGGCTGATCGTCCTGCTCGGAGCTTCCATGGTCGCCATCTTGCCCGACTGGCGAGGCCGCAACTGGGTCAAAACAAATGTGCCCGGCATCGCCTTTACCGACGCCGTCAATCTGCTCCATCAACTCTGGCTGAACCGCCAGAACCCGGAAGGCCTAAGCGTCAGAGAGCTCAGCCACACACTGGAACGAGACCCCGACGAGCTCTACAACGTTTTATGCCAGCTCAAGTCCATGGGCCTGATTGCCGATACCCAACTGAACAATGACGAGCAATGGGTATTGAGCTGCGATCTGCGGCTGGTCAGTCTGAATCAACTTATCACCGCATTTTTGCTGGACCGCGCCCATACGCACGAGGGTCCGCTAGAATATGTATTCAACTACCTTTCTCAGTTTTTCGATCAGCGACTCTCTAATCTGGAAGCACTGTTCGAGTCGCCGCAAGGCATTCTGACAGAGCAACCAGCCATACCAAACGCCGATCCCGGTCAGGAGACCCAGTATGCTAAAAGTCAGTGAAATCCTGCGTGTCAAGGGAGACACGCTTTATACAGGCACCCCCGAAATGACCGTCGAAAAAGCGGTGCAGAGCATGAGCGAGCTCGATATTGGTTCGCTGGTGATCATGGAGCACGGTCAGTTGGTGGGTATGTTGACCTTTCGCGAGATCATTCGCCACTGGCACGCCCATGGCAATAAGGCCCCAGGCTTTACCGTACGCAGCATCATGGATGACGCCCCCGTCAGCGTGACTCCCAATACCAGTGCCGACGAAGTCCAGCGCCTGATGCTGAACAACCACGCACGCTACATGCCCGTCATGGATGGCCCGGTGCTGATGGGTGTGATTTCCTTCTTTGACATGGCGCGCGCCATTGTTCACGCTCAGCAGTTCGAGAACAATATGCTCAAGGCGTATATCCGCGACTGGCCGACCGATTCCGAGGCTGCCAGCGCATCCTGATCCATCCGATTCGGGCCCGTTTTACTGGCGACTCTGCAATTGCTCCCAGGCCTGCGCAAGCAGGCCTGGATCGTTTTTGGACAGCCACGTGTGTTCCGACAAGGTACGGCGCCACTGACGTGCGCCTTTTTTGCCATGCGGCCAGCCGAGCATGCTTTTGATCACGATACGCAAGGGCACACCGACTTGAACATGATGCCGGGCGTAATCAATCATGCGCTCGACCACGGTGTTTTCGTCCATCAGGGGATGTTCGGGCCACAAACGACGATGTATCTCGCTTAAGACGGCGGGCGTATGCCAGGCCGCCCGCCCCAGCATCACCCCATCGAACTGCTCTTGCAAGGCCACCGCCTGATCAGGCTCCTGGATGCCTCCGTTCAAGATAAACAAGGCCTGGGGAAAGTCTTTTTTCAATTGCAGCGCCATGTCATAGCGCAACGGTGGAATTTCCCGATTATCTTTGGGCGACAGACCTTTCAATACCGCATTGCGGGCATGCACGGTAAAGACACGGCAGCCGGCTTCAAACAAAGTCCCGACAAAGTCGCGTACAAAATCATAGGACTCGTTGTAATCCAGACCCAGCCGGTGCTTAACGGTAACAGGCACCGATACCGCATCTTGCATCGCTTTGACGCAATCGGCCACCAGGCGCGGCTCGCTCATCAAACAGGCACCAAAAGCCCCTTTCTGGACTCGCTCCGACGGACAGCCACAATTCAGATTGATTTCGTCGTAACCCCACTTCTCACCGGCCAGGGCGCTGGTGACCAGGGCGTCCCGGTCACTGCCACCCAATTGCAGGGCAACTGGATGCTCCGCCTGATCAAAGTCCAGATGGCGCGCCTGATCGCCATGAGTCAAGGCGCCGGTCGTGATCATCTCCGTAAACAGCAAAGCGCGTGGCGCTAACAGACGATGAAAAAAGCGGCTGTGGCGATCGGTCACGTCAATCATGGGCGCCACACTCAAACGCCACATCTGGCTGTCCGGCATCACAAAATTAGTCATAAGCAAGGGAACAGATGGCCTGACTTCAGGCCTGATACGAAGAAGAAACGTTCATTTTAATGGTTTCAGACCCGCACAGGATGAAGATAAAGCGCCGTAAATTGTCGCAAGACTCCAAAAAGGCGGCGCACTGGTCTAAAATCGGCCGTTTGACATACTTGCGCGCCCGATAGTGCGCCAACAACCGGACCCTCACTGAAAGCATGGCTGTTTTTACTTCTGTCAGCGAACTTGACGCCCGCGAACTGCTGGAACACTACACAATTGGCGAGTTTGTTTCCTTACGCGGCATTACCGCCGGCATTGAAAACACCAATTACTTTCTGAGCACCACCCAGGGTGAGTATGTTCTGACCTTGTTTGAAGTTCTGACCCAGGAACAACTGCCTTTTTACATCGAACTCATGCACCACCTGGCCGCCAAAGGTGTACCGGTGCCCCAGCCCATGACCCGCCGCGACGGCAAACGCATTTGCGTCATGCACGGCAAGCCCTGTTCGATCGTCACGCGCCTGCGGGGAGGCTACGAGCCCGAGCCCACCGTTGAGCACTGTCGCCAGATCGCCCGCACCCAGGCCCAGGCCCACCTGGCGGCTCAGGATTTCCCGCTGGAGCAACCCAATCTGCGGGGGCTGAGCTGGTGGAAAACCACCGTGCCGCAGGTGCTGCCTTTTCTGGACGACAGCCAGGCTGAGCTGATCCTGGCCGTCCTGCAGGAGCAGGCTGAATTTGCCGACAGCGACACCTACCGCTCCTTGCCCAAGGGGCCGGCCCACTGCGATCTGTTTCGCGACAATGTATTGTTTGCGGGTACATCGGACGCTCCACAAATGGGTGGCATCATCGACTTTTACTTTGCCGGCTGCGATACCTGGTTGTTTGATGTGGCCGTCGCTGTCAATGACTGGTGTATCGATCGGCTCAGCGGAGCCCTGAATCAGGAAAAGACCCAGGCCTGGCTGCAGGCCTACGCGCAGGTGCGTCCTTTTACCGAAGCTGAGCATGCCGCCTGGCCTATACTGATCCAGGCTGCCGCACTGCGCTTCTGGATCTCGCGCCTGTACGACTTTTATCTGCCCCGCCCCGCTCAAACCCTCAAGCCGCACGATCCACGGCACTTTGAGCGCGTACTGCGCCAGCGTCGCGAACAGGCTGTGCCGACGCTTCCTCGATAAACACGGATACTGATATGCAAGCTGCCAAACTTCCCTTTCTCTACGGGTGGTACTGGATTCAGGAAGGGTTGCGTTTGTTCAAGCTGCAACCGGCCGCCCTGTTTTTCTGGAGTTTGATTACTTCCATCCTGATCAACCTGAGCAATATCTTTCCCATCTTCGGGCAGATGGTGCTGATCGTGCTGGTCCCCACCATGACCTTCATTATCCAGAATGCCTGCCGCCGCATTGATGCCGGGGAAGTGATGCGTCTGGGCATGTGGACCGAACCCTTAAAGCCGGTGCCCGTGCGCAACCGACTCATCAAGCTGGGCTTTATTTACCTGTTGGCCTGCCTGGCCGTGGGTTTTATTGCGACCTTCCCCTTTGTCAGTGAATTGTCGCAGTTGATGGATAACCGCGAGGCCAGCCCTGAAGCCATCATGGCGGCGTTTCGCAAACCTATCTTCCTGTTCTTTATCCTGTACCTGGGTTTATCGGCCTTGTTCTGGCACGCTCCTGCCCTGGTAGGCTGGCACGCCATCCCGGTCAAGCAAGCCCTGTTTTTTTCCATGGTAGCTTGCTGGCGTAACAAAGCCGCCTTTCTGCTCTACGGCCTGTGCTGGGCTGCCGCCTTCTTCACCATCCAGACACTGGGCGAGCTGCTGCTGGGTGCCGGTTTAAGCCCGGGCACAGCCACTTTGGTGCTGACACCTATCAATCTGGCAATGGCGGCTATCCTGTACGCCAGCTTTTACCCGGCTTACCGCAGCGTGTTTGGTGACTCAATCCGCGACCAACACCGCATCTAAGGTCGATTCATCCATACCCCGCCCCCTGACCGCCGCAGCTGTTGCATAGCAGCGGCCCAGGGGGCAAATTGTTCTGGCCTTGACAGTGAGCCGGCTGGAGCCTCCAACACCGATCTGGCCCGCATGAGCCAGCACACCCTCCCAGGCGATACCGAAGGACAGAATCTTAAGGGTTGATCGCGATCGTCCAGAAAGCAAATATCCAAGGGCTGGGTCATTCCCCACAGATGCACCGCAAAGCAGGGACGCAGCCAGACCGCCGCCACACAGCCATTCGTCTGTGGTAGCGCTTTCAAACCTCGCCAACGCGTCCAAAAAGTGCGGGCTTCCAGCAAATAAATAGACTGCAGCATTGCGCCCGGAAGGCTCGTCATCCTGCCCCTCCTGCCAACCAGGGCCCGAGCAGACTCATGGCGATCACCAGAAATGTGCAGGGAAAAATGCACACCACTAAAGGGGCCAATAAGTACACCGGTAGCTTGAGCGCTCGTTGCTCGGCTTCAAGCTGCAGATGGGCGCGCAGCTTTTCCGCCTGCGATCGCAGCAACAAGGCCAGAGACAGGCCTGTGTCTTGCGCCAGTTCCAAAGACAAGGCCAATTCCTCCAGCTCCACCACTCTGAATGTCGAAGCAATCTTGCGCAGGGCCTGGGGCAAACGTCTGCCTGCCCGAAGCTCTCCCTGCACCTTGTGCAAACTGATCGACAAACTGCCCTGCGGGGTGGCCTCCAAGGCACGTGCCCAGGCTTGTTGCAAGCCCAGACCCGACTCTACCGCCAGCACCAACAAATCCAGGAAAAACGGCAGATCCCGTCGGCAGCGAACATGATGTCGGCGCTGAAGCGCTCTACCTCGTGAGGCTGCCTGCAGCACACTCAGCAGCAAACCGGCCGCAGCCATTCCCAGAATATCCATCAGGGCGCCACCCCAACTCAAGTACCAGGCCCCTATCACGGTCACCAGCAAAATGAGTATGGCCACTCGCTGACCCAGGTAAGCTTGCATCTGACGGGTATAGGCTCCCCACGATCGCTCCGACCACTCATGTACAAAGGGCAGGGACAAACACAGGCTCACCCCCTGGGCAAACGGGGCTTGCCAGGCCTGCCATGCAGCCTGCCCCAAACTGCTTCCCCCTTGCAGAAAAAACAGGTAGCGCTTGCGCCAGGCCCATAAACAACCCATTACCAACAGGACCGCACTTGCAGCAGACAACAGCCAGATCAGGGAAAGTGTCATTCCCCGTCTCCTTGCAAGATCCTATGCATCCACCAAAGCCCAACAAGCAACATGGCGCCGATGATGGCACTTACCCAAAGACCGATGATATTGAACCAGGCTTGCCTGAATGCATGGGAATCCAACATGTACAAGGCACCAGCCACAAAAGCTGGCAGACAAAACATGATTCGCGCTTGCAAGCGCGCCTGGGCAGTCAGCGCAAGGATTTTGTCCTCGATGTTCACGCGTGCCCGAATCGTCTGGGCCAGTATCTTCAGACGCTCGCCCAAACCTGCGCCCGTGCTTTGCCCCATTTGCAGTGCGCTGGTCACCATCGCGAGCTCGGACACCGGGACGCGCAGCAAGAGATTTCCATAGGACTCCCGAGGACTTAAACCTACCCGCTGCTGGCGCAAGAGCAAGCGTAGCTCTGGCCCCAACGGGGCCGGCAAGGACTGCGACAGTTGCTGCATGGCAGCTTGCAAGGCCAGTCCTGCCTGCAAGCTCAAGGCCAATGACAAGACAAAATCCGGCAACTGCCGTCGAAGCAGCTCCAGCCGTCTTCGTTCCATCCAACGCAACACCACCAATGGTGTCGCCGCAACAAACACTGTTACAGCGACTGCCAGCCAGAACGACTGAATCAGCCACCACGCCAGCAATAAGCTCACGGGCAAGAGTCCCCAGGCCAGGCCCCCAAGATAGTGACTGCGCACAAAAACAAAATGTGACTGCAAACTACGTTCAGACTGTCCGAGCAACTGCTGTCTGTAATGCATGAGCAGCCGGTGCCCCAAACGCAAGCACACATAGGCCAGCAGGCCAGCGCCACAAACTGCCAGCAAGATGCTCAAAAGCCTCATGCTTGCTCCCCTGACTGAAAGAGATGTTCGGACCTGAGGCCACTGGCTGCAAAGCCCAGTTCGGGGCGATAGCAGTACAAGGTCTGTAACTGGATACGCTGCGCCTCGATGCCGGTAAGCTCCACAATTTCATGAACCAGGCGCCTGCCATCGGGCAAGCGGCTCAGTTGCACGATAATATGCAAGGCCCGGGCGATATGTTCACGCACCACCTGCAAGGGCAAGTCCAGACCAGCCATCAACACCATGCCTTCCAGACGCGACAAGGCATCCCGAGGCGTGTTCGCGTGCAAGGTTCCCATTGAGCCTTCATGCCCGGTATTCATGGCTGACAACATGTCGAAGGCCTCCGCTCCACGGCACTCCCCCACCACGATCCGGTCAGGCCTCATCCGCAAGGCCTGGCGCAGCAAACTTCGTATATCTACCTGTCCCTGACCCTCTGCATTGGCGGGGCGGGCTTCCAGCGCAACCCAATTGCTATGCTGCAGCTGCAGCTCGGCCGCATCCTCCAGCGTCACCAGGCGCTCACCCTCATCAATACAGGTACTGAGAACATTGAGCAGTGTGGTCTTACCGGTCCCTGTTCCACCGGACACCAGAATATTGCAACGCCGTTGCACTGCCTGCCGCAGAAATGCGCCCATCTCTGAAGACAGACTACCCATCTGCAACAAATCCTCCAGACCGAGGCGGCGCTTGGGAAATTTGCGTATGGTCACGCAGGTTCCCTTGACGGCGATGGGCGACAGGACCGCATGGAAACGGGACCCATCTGCCAGTCGCCCATCCACGGCCGGAGAACTGATATCCAGGCGTCGTCCCAGCGGCGCCAGAATTCGGTCGATGACGGCGCGCAAGGCTGCATCGCTACTGAACACCATGGGATGAGCCTGCAGCCGTCCGGCCTTTTCCACAAACACCCGGTCATAACGATTGACCATAATCTCCGAAACAGCCGGGTCAGCCAGCAAAGGCTCCAAGGGCCCCAGACCCACCGCTTCCGCGCATACACTGGCCTGCAATCGGGCCTGCTCATGGGGCGGTAGCGCACATTGCGTCTGAATCAGACGGCCGAGACAATCAAACGCCTCCTGTTCAAGCTGCTTGTCCGTTACGCGAGACAGATCGCGACGCTCCAGGTCCAAGGCCGATAACAAAGCCTGGTGCAAGCGCTGCTGCTCTTGCCTGAACAGCTCGCTGTTTGATAAAAGTGGCGCCCCCTGCCCCTGCACATGTTCAATCTGCTCCTTACCGGATGTCTGATCCGCTTTCGACGGAGCAGACACTGATACAGGTATGGAAGCAGCAGTTGCTACGACCATCGCCGACACCCGCGTTTCTGGCTCAGTCATGGGGTGCGCAGAGCCAGGTCGTGGTGGCGACCCCAAGCCAGCAATGCGCAGTTTGAACCCCCCGGCAGTGAGCACGTCACCGACACGCAACGGCCCATCGTCGTACACCCTTTTGCCGTTGAGCTGCACCCCTGTCAAGGAGCCATGATCCTGGATATACACCGCTCCCGCCCGATTCAGCAGGCTGGCATGCTGACGCGCGATACGCCAGGAGGGCAGGACTACGTCACAGGCCGGGTCGCGGCCTATGAGCGCTGGCAAACGAAGGGTGCAGGAACGAGTTGTCCCCAACTCCGACTCAAGTTCAAGGTTCAACACGAAACACCTCGCTCTGTGGCTCTACCCATTGCGACCATCGACCTTGGCGGCTCCCCTCGGACAGGGCACGAACAGGCGTATTCAACCGCGGTGCATCAGGAAAGCCCTGCTCCAGCCACTGAGCGGCATTCGCCTGCCGGGCCAGCAAATCAGGATGTTCGGCCGCCACCAAAGTGGGGGTCACAAATACCGCCAGCTCTGTTTCCTGCCGGGCAAACCGTTCAGAACGAAACAGGGCTCCCAATACCGGCAGACTAGCCAGTCCCGGCAAGCGATCCATATGCATGGACTCTTCCCGCGATATGAACCCGGCCAAGACCAGTGTTTGACCCGAACGTACGTTGAACTCGGTCGACGCCCGCCGGGTTTTCAAGGATGGCCCGGCAGGCTGGGACAGACTGGCATCCACGGAACTGACTTCCACCTCGATCTGTGATCGGACCAGCCCCCCTCGCTCGACGCGCGGAACGATGCGCAGCGATACACCGTAGGGCTTGAAGCTGGTCCTGCTGTTTCCTTTGTCGTCGGTGGTGGTATAAGGCAGCTCGCCCCCTGCCAGAAATTCGGCCTGTGAACCGCTGCGCGCCAAAAGCTGCGGTTGGGCCAGCACCAACGCGTGGCCCTCCTGCGCCATGGCCTGGACGCGTGCGGACATCAAGGCACCGACGCCAAAAAAGGCGGCCCCCTGACTGGCAGGAAAAGCCAAGGGCAGCACCGCTTCGCCAGGACGATCCAAAAACTGATGCGTCGCTGCGTCCCAGGCACCGCCCATGCTCAAGCCACCTTGGGACTGCCCCTGCCAGCGTACACCCAATTCGCGCAAACTGTTGCGCGGCACCTCGACCACCTGCACATCAAGCAAAACCATGGGCTCCCAACCATCTTGCTGCGTGAAATCCAATAATTGGGGATGCTCCTGGCTCAAGGCCTGAATACGCTGCTTGTCCTGATCACTCAGTCCCTCTCCTTCCAGCACCAGCTTGCCGCCTAGTTCACTGATGCGAAGCTCTGGAATACGCTCCAACAAACTTCGTAACTCCGCCAAAGTCTGCCTGTGATTTTCGGGTAGCACCTCAATCTGATAAGACTGGCTTTTTCCTGCCAGAGACCAGACCTGCACTACCGTGCTGCCCGTCTTGCGTGCGAACAGAATCAGCTCACCGGACTCGGTCGTGACCGCATGGACAATATCGCCATCTCCTACCGCCACCCGCTCAACCTGCGTATCAGGCAGCACCATCAGCTCACCGACTTGCAGCCCCAGATCCCGAGCTGCACTTTGCACGCTGACGAGCAGCAAGGCGGCAACAAGCATTCCCAACACCAAGCGCCTAGACCCCGATCGATTCATGCTCATGGCTGCGGTCCCAATGAAAAGCTGTCAGGCATATCAAGCCAGCCCAGACGCTCCGCTTCTGCCTGAACCTGCTGCCCTCCCGGCCTGTTGCCATACAGCACCTGCACGGGCGGCCTGGCCACCACACTCTGTCCCAGCCCCAAAATATCAGCCAGCTCTCCCCGGACTGCCGCCTGATGGGGAGTGTGGTCCTCGGGGTTACGCAACAAAGCACTGATACGCCCATGCTGCCTGGCCGCCAGCAACTTCAAGGCATCGTCGGGGCCAACATCCAGCGTCAAGGTGTTGTAGACATCCTTATCCGTGCGCATCGTTGCAGAAGCCTCACCCGACTTTTGCCCAGTCGCCAGAACCAGTACCGACTGCAGCAAAGGAGCCGTCACCCGCCTTTGTCTGTCCTCGAAACTGACATAGATATCAATCAAGTCTCCTGGCCGGATCAGGCCCGACACCGAGCTGATCGCATCGACCGGCACCGTCAAGGCACGCCTGCCGGATAAGAGCTGCTGAGAGAAAGGGCCGCTGGCCTCCTGCACATGCGCATTGCTAATCAGATCACCTGCCCGTAATGGCTGGCTGAGCACCCGTCCCAACAAGTTCTCAAACTGTGCTGCGTCCCAGCTATCGCTGGGCACCAAGTCGGCAGGAAAGGCTCGCGCCGCCAGATGCTCCGCTTGCAGCACCGTTCCCGCAGGCAGGCTGGAGGCCGCTACCACCCTGTCCAGATGGGCACGCTGCGCAGCCTGTCGCAAAGCCTGCTCCTGCCGCTCCAGGTAACGGCTGCTGGCCCCCGCCGCCATCAGGCCAGCCAATAAAGCCAGGAGGCCAAAGCCGACGCTGGGATGACGGCATAGCCAAAGAAATTTTGCCCGAATCATGACGCCTCCTTCTCACAGGCACGGCAGATCACGAGCAAATAGGCTTGCTGCTCGTGTTCCAGCTCCATTACATCTAGTTCGGCGGGACCTCTTTGCCAGTAACGTCCATCCGTTTCCGCACCCCACTTGTTGCGGCGCAACTCCGCTTGCCAGCCTGGCTCAGCCAGCAGCAGCCAGCTTTGCGCCTCTCCCGGTTGTTCGTGTTGCCACAAAACGGTGCCAGCTACGGGTGCTACTGCCTGAATATATGAGGGAACAACCGTCTGAGCCGGCTCGGAAACACTTAACAAGCCTGACAGAGTGGGTGCCGCTATATCCTCCACCCACAGCACACAGTTTCTGCCATCACGAGCGCGCAGAATGACCCACTGCGCTTGCAGGCGGATTGCGCCATAGTGGCTACCGCAGAACGGCTCAAGACTGTCTGACAAGACGTGTGCCTCCAGATCGGCTGTCAGTCCCCAGCTCTGTATGGGCCCAAGTGCGGTCTGCGTGATCTGCCCTTGATCCCAATGAATCCTTGCATCCGGAACAGGGCCAGACACGGTCTGTGTTTTGACAGGCAGGGGGCTCAGCGTCCACAAAAGTAATAAAAACAAGGCATATACCCGTCTCATGCTCACTCCCTGCCTCGGTGATCGGGTGAAAAATCCTGCCAGGGTCCCAACCAGTCCAGGTCAACGTCTGCCCGCCCCCACGCGGCATCCAAGGGACCCGCGGCCCGTATTGTGTCCTGCGCCGCTCGCCTGCTCGATTCCATCGCCTGTGCCCAGGCCGTTCTGCTGCTTTCAAGCCGCCGTCGCGCTTCTTGTGTGGAGGCCGCCTGCCCCGCAGCAGCCCACAAGAGAGACTGCCGTTGGAGTTGTGTTAGGCGGGTCAAGGAACGCAGCCACTGTGGCCACGGAAGGGAAAATCGTGACTCCACCGCCCAGAAACCATCTGACAGGCTCAAAAGCTCCTGCTGCAAAGACGGCGCGGGCGATGTAGGGAGCTCCAGAAAACCGGCAGTCACCGTGCTGGGACTCGGAGAAGAGCTCAGAGAAACCGGCGCTCCTTGGGCGTCATGCAGGAACAGGCTCAGATGCGTGGCTTGCTGCATCTGCTGCAAGCGGTACTGTTGCTGCATCAGCCAACGCCCTGCCATCACCATCAGGGCCAGCACCATGCCCAGCAAGCAGGCCTCCAGTAACGCCATCCCTTGTTGCCGCTCGCTCATGATCGCCGCCTCCCTGCGTCCGTTAGTCGCGCCTGCCAGAAAGGCATAAACAGGCTGGGCTTTGGGCCTGCCCCAGCATCTGTGCTACCCGGAGGCAAAGAGAAAAAAGACTGGGCGGCTGCCCGGGTATAAATGGTCTGCCCCAGATGACCACGAGCCTGCAAGGTCAATACCAGATCTGGCCCCTCATTCCGTCTGGAATCAGCCAGCGCATACCCCTTTACCCACGGACGTTGACTCCAGGGGCGGGCATCGCGCCGCGCCCAGGACTGCGCCACGGTATTGCTCTTAGCCGACAACAAGGAACTGTTACCCTGCTCCAGCGCCCACTTCCAAAAACTTTGTCCTGAAAAGTCCTGCGGCGCATCAATCCCGGACGCACCCGCTGGCGTCTGTAAGGCCCATGCCATGGCATATTCGCGAAAGTAACAGCCTATCCAACGATTGGAGCGCACCATATGCATGGACTGCGTATCGTTGGAATGCCAACGGCCCAGATGATCAAGCGCGGTGCGGCCAGCGCGACGCAATCGATGCTGCCACAAAGGACAACGCCGATCGACGCCAGGGTAGGAGCGGGCCTCGTAATCACGCGGAGCCAGAAAGCCGTACAAGGAGATCAGATGCCTCAGACCGCTATCCCATTGTCCTTGCCCTGACTGCAGCAGGAGGAACTGAGGCCAATCGTCCTGTTCGGTGTGCCAACGAATCACCTGCTCCGGCCAATCTGGCAGGCTGCCGTCCAGAGTGGCTTGAATAATGGCTTGTCGTCGTTGTGGCAAGCCCTGCACCAACTGTTCCTGAGCTTGCGCCAACACCTCATAAATCACATGTTGATGTGCTTGAAAAGCCTGCTGCAAAGCGTCCTGATTATCTCCGGCCGAACGTGCCCGGGTGTACGCCAGGCCATGCGCAGAACCAAACATCATCGCGACCAAGTGTGCAGGCGGATTGGCCCGACGCACCTGTCCGGACTGTGTTTGTGCTGCCCTGTCCCAGGTTGCCAGCGTCAGCAGGTGCCCGAGGGCAAGCTGATGTCCCAACTGCGCCCGATTGATATAGGCCAGTAGATTCAAGGTGCGCGCCTGTTCGGTTGCCGCCCCATAGGCCGCCGCATCCAGCACCAGGGACAAGCGTCCTTGTTGCTCCGCGATCTGGTTCACATGAAAGTAGCCGCCCCATGCAACAGAAAGGAGCGCCAGCGCGATCAGGCCCCAGGCCAGTGCCGCACCTTGTTGCGGATGGATGGGGCGTCTCATTGCGCGTTGCCTGTAAAGGATTTCAGGCTCTTGGCAGCGCCTTGAGCGGCCGCCGCTGATGCAGCAGATTGCGCTTGTTGTGTCTGCTCGGAGCCGTCCTCGCCTGCCAGCTCCTTGGCCATGGCTGCGGTCTGGTTGCGAATGACCTGACCAAATGACTGATAAACGGCGATGGCTGCCACGGCAACCAAAGCCACAATAATCAGGTACTCGACCATGCCCTGCCCGCGCTGTCGTCTGGTGAACTGTCTCATTGGAATCTCCCAAAAGTCAGTTCACAGTCTGCCTGCCGTCAGGGGGCCGTACTATTCGGAAAAGCCGAGCGGGACGGCTTTGTCTCGCCAGCCTCTATACGCCAGCAGCGCGCAAGACCTCGTTATTCGTGTCAGCATCCGATCACTCAGCACGTTTCCTTTGCTCCTGCTCGTCTGCTGCTTCTTCGTCAGACCGGAAAGACAAGGGGCCCCAGGGCTGACAGTCATAAAAAAACCCGCCTGATGGCGGGTTTTTCTTCAAACTCATATAGATCAGACCAGACGAACGTCTATGCTGCCCAGACCCTCGATCACCCCGTGCATCACATCACCACGTTCCACCGAGCCGACACCGGCCGGGGTTCCCGTGAAAATGATATCACCCGGGAACAGCTCGAACAGACCTGACAGATAAGCGATGGACTCAGCGACATTCCAGATCAGCTGATTCAAATCGCCAGTCTGGCGTCGCTCACCGTTGACGTCCAAGGTAATGGCCCCTTGGGATAGATCGCCAATACGGCTACGAGGCACCAGCGGGCCCGTCGGTGCGGAGTGGTCAAAGGCTTTGCCCACTTCCCAGGGACGACCGGCTTTTTTGGCTTGCGTCTGCAAATCCCGACGGGTCATGTCCAGACCCACCGCGTATCCCCACACACATTCAGCAGCCTGCTCCACCGTCAGATCACGCCCGCCCTTGGACAAAGCCACGACGAGCTCGATCTCGTGATGCAGATCCTGGGTGCGGGAAGGATAAGGCATGTCGCAGACTTGGCCGGGCAGCACATTCAAGATGGAGTCGGCCGGTTTGCAGAAGAAGAAAGGATCTTCGCGCCCGGTAAAACCCATTTCCTGTGCATGCTCGACATAATTGCGGCCGACGCAATAAATGCGGCGTACAGGAAAAACCTGCTCACTGTCCTGTACGTTCAGCGCCGCAACCGCTGGCGTGGGGATGACGGTACTCATTTTGCCTGGCCGTCAGCAAAACGCTTGGCGCCGTCTACCAGTTCTTTCTTGGCAGCTTCGATGCCGTCCCAGCCCTTGACCTTGACCCATTTGCCTTTTTCGATGTCTTTGTAGTGCTCGAAAAAGTGCTTGATGCGCTCCAGCTCTTCAGGCTGCAGATCTTCAGGCGACTTCACGTTGCGGTACAGGGGGTACAGCTTGTCGGTTGGCACAGCCAGTAGTTTGGCATCACCACCGCCTTCATCATCCATGTGCAGCACGCCGATAGGGCGGCATGGAATAACCGCACCGATCTGGATGGGGAAAGGAGCAATCACCAGCACGTCAACCGGGTCGCCATCATCCGAAATGGTCTGCGGAACGTAACCATAATTGCAGGGGTAGTGCATGGCGGTCAGCATGAAGCGATCCACAAACACCACGCCGTTTTCGTCAACTTCGTATTTGACGGGGTCCGAGTTCATGGGAATTTCGATGACTACGTTGATCTCGTCGGGCAGTTTTTTGCCAGCTGGTACGTGGGCGAGGCTCATTCGTGCAAACCTTTAAAAATAAAAGAAATTAATCATTGGATCGTCGAGGACGATCCGAAGTTTGAGAGAGATCGACCCCGGGAATGGGAGCCGTATCAAAGTAATCATCCAAATCAGCGGAAGAGCTCAGGCTGTCTTGTTCCGGTTTTGCAGCAGGCGCAACAGGCTCTGCAACCACCGGCAAAGGCCGACCCTGATCGGGTAAATCCTCGGCCACGACGCTGGCTGCGTAGGTGTAATGCGGCAGGCCCTCGTCCTGCGAGGGCAGGCTGTCAGCATCGGTATGGCTGGGGTCATGACGGGTATCGGCCGCTGGCAAGGCGGTGCTGACGGCGAGAACCGGTAGGGTCCCCGCCATGGACGCGGCCTTGCGCCAGTACGAAACAGCCTCGTCGTGACGCCCCAGGCTATCGTACAGATTACCCAACAAGGCATGATTGCGCAGATCGCCCTGAATTTTCAGACTGCGCAACAAGTAATGCTCCCCCTGCCCCCACAACTGGCTGGTCAGGCACAAATGACCCAGCGTGGACAACAGAACCGGATTATTGGGCTGGCTACGCAGCCATTCCTCGGCCTTAGCCAAGCGACGCCCCACAAACTCCGGCGGACATTGGGCATAGGCTTCGAGCAGACGACTGTCAAAGCTAGCTGCGATTGCTGGCTCCAGGATACGACCGGCTTCTTCGTAATTGCCGTCGCGCTCCTGAATCAAGGCAGCCTCCAGGGCCACACCCGGCAAGGTTTTCTCTTCAGACTTCAGATCGGACCACAAGGCCTTGAACTGCTCTGCCCCGCCGGCGCGCAGTCGAGCGGCAGCCGCAAATTCAATGTGACCTAGCGCCTCTTGGCGTTCAATGCCACTGCGGCGCATCAGCAAGCGAGTCAACTCATACACACGTTCGGCATTGCCTTCTTGCCGATAAGCACGCAACAACAAACGAGTGGCATGCAAATGGCGGGAGCTGGCATCCTGCAAATCCTGAAGCAGCTCGATCGCTTCTTGCGTGCGGTGCTGATCCAGATACAGTTCAGCCGAGGCTACGGCACTGGCTTCTTTCAAACGCACATCATTGCCAGCGGCAGCACGGGCGGCGGCCAGCGCCTGATCACGCTGAGCAATTTGCCCCTGATAATGTGCGGCACGCGCCGCTGCCAAACCGGCCACGACTTTGCTTGACTGCGAGCGGGTCTTGCTCATCAGCTTCATCAGGTCTTTTTCAGCTTGCTCGTAACGACCTTCCAAAATACTGATCCAGCCTGTTTCCAGCAAGGTCTGGTCACGTCGCTGTGCACGGCGTCCCCGCCACAAGCGAAAACGCTCCGGGCCATCACCAAACCAGGCCAGCAAACGCAACAGTACATACAGCACAATGAACAAGCCCAGTATGCACAGAACCACGTAGGTCAATGAAGCACGGGCCAGATAATGCGGAGTCACCAGATAGACATTACCGGCATGCTCGCGCAAGACTAGCGCCAGGGCAACCGCGGCGATAAATAGGATAAGTGTCCAAAACCAGGTACGCATAGTTTACCCCTGCGCCTGAACGGGCGGTTCCGTCTGGGATGAAGCCGCAGAGCCAGACTCAACCGGCTCAGCGACAGGGTCAGTGGGCTCCTTGCTGTCGGGCTGCGCGGATTGAGAGGGGTCAGGCAGAGCGGAATCTGCATCGTTCTGTTCAGTGGCCGAGTCGGGCACACTGTCCTGAAGGCGACCCGCCTGGGCCTGACGCAGGCTTTCAATCGCCGCCAGCGTATTATTGACCGTCGGCAAGCGCGCCCCAATGCGGGTGTCTTGCAACTGCCGTGTCAAGCGCAAGGCTTGCTGAACCTGAACAGACTGCGTGTCAAAGCGCTTTTCCAACGCGGTAGCCACAGCATTGAGCTCTGTTTGCCATACAGCAGACTGATTCATCATCATGGCCAGTTGAGCCGCCATGACACGTAGACGCAAGTTCTCACGCAAGCGGGCAGCCTGATCGGGTGACATCAACAAAGCGGCAGCATCGTCCACGCGTCGGATGGAGACAAATTGTCCCAGATCATGGCTGAGCGATCGCCACGCACTGCTGCCCCACTGTTCAACCGTGTTCCAGCCGCGCTCCCACCAGGGGGCATCTGCGGGCAACTCGGGAGCCGGAGCAACGGCATCAGAGGACAAGTCCAGCGCTTGCGTATGAGCTCCCCCCGCCACATCATCCGGTACCAGCAAGGGAGCTTCCGACACGTAGCGCGAGAGGGTATCGAGTTGACGCGACAGCGAGGCCACATCGACAGTCGCTGCCGCACGCAGACGCTCCAGATCACCATTCAGGGTTTGCTGCAAAGAAGCCAGACCCACCCGATTGGCACGCGCCAACTGGGCCTGGGCGGCTTCCAGAGAAACGATGGCATTGGCCACATTGCCACCGAGCATCAGTTGCTGCTGGGCAATAGTGGCCAGATGATCGATGTCGTTAAGCAGAACCAGCTCAGAGCCGCTATCGGTCATGGTCTGGAAAGCCTGGCTCAGATCATGAAACTGTTCGGTGGAATCCTTGAAGGATTTTTCTAGCTGCTCAAGCTTGTCAGCCTGCCGCTGTGCCAATGCCAGAGCCTGCTGGGCCGTCTGACGCGCTTGTTCCGTGGAATTGATATTGGTCGCCAGTTGAGCCTGCAGCTCAGCCTTGTGCTTGTCCAGCAATGAATTCTGGTACCAAAGACCGGCAGCGGCCAGCACTACAACAACAGCTGTCAAAGCATAGGCCGGACCCGCCGCGCTTTTACGCTTGCCAGGTGCCCTCGTGCTGTCTTGAGGTTCAGAATACGGACGAGGCGCCGCTGTACTGGCTGGGCTGGAAATGGGAGTCCCCGGTTCGCTTGCGGATGCGTTCTCTGTTTTATCGTTCATGGCAAGATTGTAATCCGTGTGAGGCTAATCGCGCGAGAGCACCGCCATCATGGCAGCGACAATGTCATCATCGTCTGGCGTACACCTTTTTACCATTGGTGGCGCTGTGATTCCAGCCTGCAGCAATAAGGACTGTAAATGTTCTTCAATACGCGGATGAATGACCACGTAAGCACACTGCGACCACACATCCGTCAAGCCCAGGCTTTGCACGTTGGCAAATACGGCGTCGGCACTTTGGGAGCTGCTGAGCAAAACAGCCAGGCGGCCTGCCTGCAAGCTGTCACGAATTTGACGGCCCTGCTGCACGCTCCACTTGGCCGGGCTACGCTGGTAAATGGCTAGACGCTGAACCTGAATACCGTGGTTCTCCAACTGCTGCCCCAACCATTCACGACCGCTATGGCCACGCACAATCAGAACCCGCTCGAGTTGTGCGAGTCGGGGCTCCAGAACCGCCCACAAGGCCTCTGAATCCTGCAAGGAATCAACGCCTTCAGGGTGAAGCACGGCTTCCGGGGACACGCCGGGCTGGGCACGCAGACAGGCAGCAGTAGCAAAACCAACGGCAGCCAGCAAGACCTTGTCAGGCCAGTTTTGACCGCGCGCCTGCAAGGCGGCAAAGTAGAACTTGACCGCACTGCTGCTTACAAAAAGCACCAGGTCAAAATCCTTGGGGTCTTGCCATTGCGTTTCGGAGAGGTCTTGCGGCTCCAGGCTCAAGGCGGGCAAAACCAAAGAAGAAAAACCCTGCGCGGCCAGGGCGGCCGACAGGGTTTCGTTCCGTCCCGCGGGTCGGGTCAATAATGCGCAGGGCAGGTTCATGCCGCTTTACTCGCCCTCTGCAGGCTGCTCCGTCAGCAAGCGATCCAGAATGGCTTGAGCACCTTGTCGTTTCAGATCCTCGGCCAGCGACAGTCCCAGTTCTTCCGCATTGTTAGCTGGACCATGAATCTGCGCGCGGTAAACCGTGGAACCATCCGGCTCGGCCACCAGGCCACTCAGAGTCAGTTCGTCGCCATCCAGCGTGGCATACGCAGCCAAAGGAACCTGACAGGAACCACCCAAAGCGCGGGATACAGCACGTTCAGCCAGCGCGCACACATGGCTGGTGGAATGCGCCAAGGGCGCCAGCCATTGGGCCACATCGCTGCGAGTTTTCAGAATCTCGATACCCAGGGCGCCCTGCCCAGCGGCCGGCAGGCTGTCTTCAATGGAAATGTAATCGCGGATACGCTCGGCCAGTTCCAGACGGCGCAAACCGGCAGACGCCAGAATGATGGCGTCGTAATCGCCCCGATCCAGCTTGGACAAACGTGTCTGAACATTGCCACGCAAGGGGCGAATGTCCAGATGTGGATAACGCTCACGAATCTGGGACTCGCGGCGCAAGCTGGAGGTGCCTACGATGGCACCGGCAGGTAAAGCAGCAAGATTGGGATACGTATTGGAAACAAAAGCATCGCGTGGATCGTCCCGTTCCATGATGATGGGCAGATCAAAGGACTCGGGCAATACCACCGGCACATCCTTCAGGGAGTGCACGGCCAGGTGAGCACGGCCATCCAGCAAGGCCGTTTCCAGTTCTTTGACAAACAAGCCCTTGCCGCCCACTTTGGACAAGGTGCGATCCAGGATCTGATCACCACGTGTTGTCATTTCCAACAAGGACACCTTGCACTGCGGATACAGCGTTTGCAAACGGTCGCGCACATGCATGGCTTGCCACAAGGCCAGTTGACTGGCACGAGTGGCAATGACCAATTCTTCTGGAGTAGAAACCACAGCGGTCATGCAGCAAAGTAGCGCACGATGGCGGCTGCAACAATACCGATAATGGCCAGGATTCCTAAGCCCTGTAGCAGGGACAGGCCGCTTTCCTGACCTTTGGCGTCAGAGGATTTAAAAATTGCCATAGAACTATGTTTCCTTGGTAGAACCTTTACGGCGCGCCAGCCATTTGCCCAGCGCCACCACTAATAAGGCACAAACAATCTCGACCCCGAGTTTAACAGGCTGTGGCTGGAGGCCAAATTGATTTTCCACAATCTTGTCCGTGACCAGCATGCCACCGGCAATCCAGCCCAACAAGGCGCCGCCCAGGGTCACCACGACAGGAAAGCGGTCGATCAGCTTGAGCACCAGGGTACTGCCCCAGACAATAATGGGAACACTGAGCAGCAAGCCAAAAATCACGTAGCCCAACTGGTGGTCCAAATGCGCATTCTGCGCCGCCCCGGCAATGGCAATCACATTGTCCAGACTCATCACGAAGTCCGCGATGATGATGGTTTTGACGGCAGCCCAAACAGTGCCACCGCCTTGAATATTGCCATGCTCGTCATCATCGGGCAGCAAGA
The DNA here is from genome assembly GCF_047716895.1 of Alcaligenes sp. SJTW-7. Lineage (NCBI taxonomy): Bacteria > Pseudomonadati > Pseudomonadota > Betaproteobacteria > Burkholderiales > Alcaligenaceae > Alcaligenes > Alcaligenes sp. SJTW-7. Next base: position 2,206,147 of record NZ_CP136682.1, read on the forward strand.
GCTTGATACCGATCCACAAGAGCAACACGCCGCCCACCAACTTCAGGAAAGGCAGATCCAGCAGGGTCAACGCAAAAAAGATCAGGACGACGCGCAATATAATCGCCCCTACCGTCCCCCACAAGATTCCCTGCATGCGCTGCTGCTTGGGCAGGTTACGGCAGGCCAGCGCGATCACGACGGCATTATCACCGCCCAGCAAAATATCAATCAGTACAATCTGAAACAATGAACCCCAATGCAGGGTCTGGAGAAATTCGATCATGGTGTTCCCGTGTCGCTAAAGATGAACTCTCTTTCCAGCCGCTGGACACTTCTTCTTTTTCTGTCGCCGGGCTGTCCCAAGACAACAATGCCCCATCACGCACAAGGCTGAGCGCCAGTGTCGCAAGGGGCTTCTTTTTACGTCATTCAATTCAGCATGAACAGGCTGGCCAGATTCGGGAAGGAATGCGCCGGGTTGTGGTGTTTTTCTTGACGAAACCGGCTGGCCAATCGTGTCGGACTGCCAGGCAGCCGGACAAGGAGCCCGCCTTGGCGGGCCCCGTACTACTTGTTTACAGCACCGATTTGAGCAACTTGCCCATTTCGGATGGGTTGCGTGTGGTACGAATACCGCAAGCTTCCATCACTTCCAGCTTGGCGTCGGCCGTGTCGGCACCACCGGAGATCAGGGCACCCGCGTGACCCATGCGTTTTCCGGGAGGCGCTGTCACACCAGCGATAAAGCCAACCACAGGCTTGGTCATGTTGTCTTTGGCCCACAAAGCCGCGTTGACTTCGTCTGGACCGCCGATCTCGCCAATCATGATAACGGCATCGGTATCAGGATCGTCGTTGAACATCTTGAGCACATCGATGTGCTTCAGGCCGTTGATTGGATCGCCACCGATACCCACAGCCGAGGATTGACCCAGGCCCAGTTCAGTGACTTGAGCAACAGCTTCGTAGGTCAGCGTGCCGGAGCGGCTAACCACACCGATGCGGCCCTTGCGGTGAATGTGGCCGGGCATGATACCGATCTTGATCTCATCAGGAGTGATCAGACCGGGGCAGTTCGGGCCCAACAGCAAGGTTTTGCGGTTTTCAGCGCGCATGCGGTTGCGAACTTCCAGCATGTCGCGAACAGGGATGCCTTCGGTAATGCAGATAACCAGATCCAGGTCAGCTTCAACCGCTTCCCAGATAGCTGCTGCAGCGCCTGCAGGTGGAACGTAAATAACCGACACAGTCGCGCCAGTTTCAGCCTTGGCGTCGGACACGGAGGCGTAGATAGGTACGCCTTCGAAATCCTCGCCAGCACGCTTGGGGTTCACGCCAGCCACAAAGGCTTCCATGCCGTTACCGTATTCACGGCACATGCGGGTGTGGAACTGGCCGGTCTTGCCGGTGATCCCTTGCGTGATGACTTTGGTGTCTTTATTGATCAGAATCGACATTTGCTAATCCTCAACCTTTTCTTACTTGGCGGCAGCGACAACAGCAGTCGCCGCTTCGGCCATGGTGTCAGCACTGATGATGGGCAGACCGGAATCGGCCAGCATCTTCTTGCCCAGCTCTTCGTTGGTACCCTTCATGCGTACCACCAGAGGCACGTTCAGGTTGACGGCCTTGCACGCAGCGATCACGCCTTCAGCGATCACGTCGCAGCGCATGATGCCGCCGAAGATGTTAACCAGAATGGCTTTGACGCCCTTGTTGGCCAACATGATCTTGAAGGCTTCAGTAACTTTTTCGGCCGTAGCGCCACCGCCCACGTCCAGGAAGTTGGCAGGCTCGCCGCCAAACAGCTTGATGGTGTCCATGGTCGCCATGGCCAGACCGGCGCCGTTGACCAGGCAGCCGATATTGCCGTCCAGCTGGATGTAGGCCAGATCGTATTTGCTGGCTTCAACCTCAGCAGGATCTTCTTCAGCCAGATCACGGAACGCCACGATATCGGGGTGACGGAACAAAGCGTTGCTATCGAAGTTGAACTTGGCGTCCAACGCAATGATGTCGCCCGAGCCGGTCAGGATCAGAGGGTTGATCTCAGCCAGTTCCGCGTCCGTTTCGGTGTAGCACTTGTACAGCTTCTGGAATTCGGCAACCGCCTTGTCGATCGAAGCGTCAGGCACGCCAATACCGCGGGCCAGCTTGGTAGCCTGCTCATTGGTCAAACCGACAGCAGGGTCCACGAACTCTTTCAGAATGGCGTCGGGGTTGCGCTCGGCCACTTCTTCAATTTCCATGCCGCCTTCGCTGGATGCCATCACGGCTACACGCTGGGTAGCACGGTCGGTCACGATACCGACGTAGTACTCTTTCTTGATGTCCGCGCCTTCCTCGATCAGCAGGCGACCCACCTTCTGGCCTTCAGGACCGGTCTGGTGAGTGATCAGCTGCATGCCCAGGATTTCCGAGGCCAGTTGACGCACTTCGTCAATCGAACGAGCCAGTTTGACGCCACCGCCCTTGCCACGGCCACCGGCGTGAATCTGGGCTTTGACAACCCACACAGAGCCACCCAGCTCCTGCGCAGCTGCAACCGCTTCATCGACGGAGAAGGCAGGAATTCCGCGTGGCACGGCAACGCCAAACTGCTTAAGCAGTGCTTTGCCCTGATATTCGTGAATTTTCATGTGATACCTGTCAGTCTAAAAACACAATAAAAAAAGAAGGCAGGAACTCCAGGCCTGAGCCTGAAACCTGACTAAAACAAAAAACTACTCCACCCCATCCGTCACTTTGGGTCGATACCAGACGGGGTAAAACTCCTCAACCACGGGACCGCTCAAGCGCAAGGCATGGCAGCCATCCAGATGGAAAGGCTGCTTGTCGGTACGATAAATTTCTGATTCCCCACTACTGCGACGCCGACCGGCCATGGTCTGCACGGCTGCGGTGGGCAGGACCAGCGCCAACTCGCTCATGTGCGTACAGCCTGCCGAGCGTCCGAAACGCTCTTTGACACCCTGACGAAATTGCTTGAGCAAATTCAGACCGACCAATTTGCGATAGGCATCTGAAATGGACGAACAGTTGTCCTGGTAGGGAGCTGCGTCATAGACCGCCACGGCATCCACAATGGCAAAGCTGCTGTCGATGGTGACACGCAGATGCATCAGGTGAACAGGATCGCCCGCCTTGTGGGTCTGACCGTTACGGATGGGAAAGTCATAGGACTTGATATCCAGCAACGACGCCTCCAGATCCCAAAGGCCATCTTCCCGTGCGAACGACTGTACCGTGATGGTACGCGTATGCAATGGTTCACGGGCAACGGACGGCGGAGGCAAAGGCATTGATATGAACGAGGCGGCAAGATTGAAACTGATCAAGTATAACGCACCTCGTATGTTCCGTATCAGCCACTTACATAATCTGTAAGCGCATTCCAGGCGGGCCAAACGCAGGTTTCATGCGCGGTGCATCCTACGGTATACCAAATTCGCATGAAAAAAACGACCCTTTGCCGGACAAGCCCATCCACCCTGCCTCACCGTTCCTGTGAACTTGGTCAGGTGTGCCGTTTTACCCCCCCTGTCCAGTGCAACCGGGCATTTCCGTTTCCCCGCTGGGGAGCGCGGAACCTGAACGCTTCCGCTCGGCTTGGCCGACTAAAGTGGTCCCCAAGCCTGCCCTAGCCCGATGCTGGGGCACCCACACCCAGATCATGAACAACTGTCATCATCAACACGCTGTGCATCAATAGAGAGCCCTTATCAAGCAGGAGCGAATCATTGCCTCTGTATAATTAGTAAGAAAATCAGATACGCTGTGTGGAATATGAGTTTTTCTCAACATGCTTGAAATCCGTCACCTGGAAACCCTAAGCGCCATCCGTGACAGCGGAAGCTTGCAAGAGGCCGCCGAGCGCCTGAATGTCACCCAGTCTGCTCTCTCGCACCAGTTGCGCGATCTGGAGTCCCGATTGCACGTGCCACTGCTGAACCGTCGCACCCGCCCCGCCCGCCTGACCACGGCCGCCTTGCGTATCCTGATGTTAGCTGATGACATCTTGCCGCGTGTGCGCGCTACCGAGCGTGATCTGCAGCGTCTTGCCGCCGGGCAAACGGGGCGCCTGCATGTCGCCATCGACTGCCACTCCTGCTTTCAATGGTTGATGCCGGCATTGGATGCCTTCAGACAAGAGTGGCCCGATGTCACACTGGATTTGAGCGCAGCTTTTTCTTTTGCCCCCTTGCCCGCCTTGATGCGCGGGGACCTGGACGTGGTGATTACATCAGATCCTCAGGCCGATCCGGCTGTACATTACGAGCCTCTTTTCCGCTACGAGCTGGTTCTAGCGGTTTCCAGACAGCACCCCTTGTCGCAATATCGCTATATAGAACCGTCTCAACTGGCAGATCAAGTTCTGATTACCTATCCGGTAGAGCGCCACCGTCTCGATATTTTTATGCAATTTCTGACACCAGCCGATGTAGAGCCTGCTGCGCTTCGGCAAGCCGAACTAACCCCTATGATCGTGCAATTGGTGGCCAGTCAGCGCGGAGTGGCGGCTCTGCCCAATTGGGCCTTGACGGAGTTCTTGAACCCGGCCTCAATTCGCACCTGTCGCCTGGGGGAGAATGGTGTGTGGCGAACGCTTTACGCAAGCGTCAGAAGTGAAGATGTGCAAGCGAACTATGTGCAAGCCTTCCTGGCACAGGCACGCGCGACCTGCTTTAAAAGCCTGCAAGGGATTGTGGCTGCTCAAGCGTGACTCATTGACGCCTTGCGGCAAAAGGATAAACCCCGCGGGTCAGATTAAAAATTCAGGCAAGGGGCGGCAGTCAGACATGCCCCAAGCCGAGAGGGTTCAACGTAGGCAAATGGATCGGATTACCGGCAACTGCGCCCCGCAATCACCAAGTGCGCGAGCAATGCAAAAGAGGCAGCTTGCTCAGGCTAGATCGTCTTCCCAGTCGCCCAGGATCTGCTGCAAGATACGACCCGAAAAGCCACGGCTGGCCATGAAACGATACTGCTTTGCGTAACTGCGAGGGTCATCCGGGGGGGCGCTGAACTTCTTGCCCCACACCTGTTTGGCACGCTCCAGCTCAGTTGCCATCAATTCTTCTTTAATAATTTCAGTCTGATGCACATCGACGCCATGCTGGCGAAGCTCTTGCAAAATGACCCGGGTGCCCACCCGCGAGGCGCGCCGATTGACGACGCTGTGCGCAAAACGTTCGTCAGACAGCCACTTTTGCTCGACCAGTGCGTCAAGCAGGGCTTCCACTTCTTCTGCACTATCAGCATGGGGCGCCAAGCGCCGGCCCAACTCCAGACGTGAATATTCACGTCTGGACAGAAAATTCAAGGCTCTGGCCTTAAGCGAAAGCCCCGCCCGTTTGGAGGTCGCTTTCTTTTCTACAGCCGAAGCATCATCGCCAACGCTGGCTGGCTCGCCATTCCTGCCCGAGTTTGTAGATCGGGCAGAAAGCGCAGCGATACGCTCCCTTTGAGCCTGCTTCCGTTCCCGGATTTCTTCCGGATCGGTCTCAAAGGGCTCCTCATCGAACTCAGGAGGAGAGATCAACGATCACCCTCGGGCGCGTCAGCAACAGGCGCAGCTTCGGCACGGCTGACCGTGGTGCTCATCAAGGCTACGCCCAGTTTCTCGCGAACCTTGTTTTCGATTTCACGCGCCAGCTCCGGACGCTCTTTCAGGAATTCCCGCACATTGTCCTTGCCCTGGCCAATCCGGTTGCCGTCGTAGCTGTACCAGGCGCCCGCCTTGTCGACCACACCGGTTTGTACGCCCAGATCGATAATCTCGCCTTCACGCGAAATACCGCTGCCGTACATGATGTCGAACTCGGTCTGTTTGAACGGAGGCGCGACCTTGTTCTTGACCACTTTAACGCGGGTTTCGTTACCCACCATTTCGTCACCGCGCTTGATCGAGCCGATGCGACGAATATCCAGACGCACGGACGAGTAAAACTTCAATGCGTTACCGCCCGTGGTGGTTTCGGGGTTGCCGAACATGACACCGATCTTCATGCGGATCTGATTAATGAAGATAACCGTACAATTGGCACGCTTGATGGTGGCGGTCAACTTGCGCAGGGCCTGACTCATCAGGCGGGCTTGCAGACCAGGGAGGGAATCGCCCATATCGCCTTCGATTTCAGCCTTGGGGGTCAGAGCCGCGACCGAGTCGATGACAATCAGGTCCACCGAGCCCGAACGTACCAGGGCTTCGGTAATTTCCAGGGCCTGCTCACCCGTGTCGGGCTGAGAGATCAGCAGATCAGCCAGATTAACGCCCAGCTTTTGAGCATACTGCACATCCAGCGCGTGCTCAGCGTCAATAAACGCGCACGTTCCCTTGAGCTTTTGCATTTCGGCAATCACTTGCAAGGTCAAGGTGGTCTTACCCGAGGACTCCGGCCCATAAATCTCGATAACGCGACCACGAGGCAGACCACCAACGCCCAAAGCAATGTCCAAACCCAGCGAGCCCGTGGAAACCACCTGGATGTCGTGCTCGACGGTGTCGTCGCCATAGCGCATGATCGAACCCTTGCCGAACTGCTTTTCGATTTGCGACAGAGCGGCGGCCAACGCCTTGGAACGTTCCGAGGCCACTGCTTTGCTGTTTTTATCGTCCATGAAAAATCCTTGACTGTGGAATGGCGCCCCAACGGACGGGCACGACAATTAAAATTCAAACCTCATTATTGCATCAAATTATACTGTATATATACACAGATATTCAAATAAATTAGGCCTGCAGCCTCGTTATCCCCTACTGACCGGCCTGACAGCCTTGTGCCACAATGCCAGCCAGCCATTCAATCATTTGTTTGTGTAGGGTCATGCGCATACTCATAGCTGAAGACGACAGTATTCTCGCGGATGGACTTTCTCGCTCCTTACGCTACGAAGGCTATGCGGTCGATGTCGTGCACGATGGCGATAGCGCCGACTCGGCCTTGCAGCTTCAAAGTTTTGACCTGTTGATTCTGGACCTGGACTTGCCCAAAAAGCCTGGCCTGTCCGTATTGCAGTCCATCCGCCAGCGGCAGGACACGCTTCCCGTGCTGATACTGACTGCCAGCGACACGGTGGAGCAGCGCGTGCGCGGCCTGGACCTGGGCGCAGACGACTATATGTCCAAGCCCTTTGCCCTGACGGAGCTGGAAGCGCGGGTACGCGCCCTGACGCGGCGCAGTACCGGCACCAGCAGCGCCTTGCTGCATCACAAACGGCTGAGCTTCGACCTGAAGGGCCGTATGGCGTATATCGACAATCAACCCCTGGAGCTGTCAGCCCGCGAAACCAGTTTGCTGGAGATTTTCCTGTCGCGCAGCGGGCGCATGATCAGCAAGAACCAGTTCGTGGATCTGCTCTGTGAGTGGGGGGAGGAAGTCACCCCTAATGCCATTGAGGTCTACATTCACCGCCTGCGCAAAAAGCTGGAGCCCAGCGGCGTGCGCATCTTGACTGTGCGGGGCCTGGGATACTGTCTGGAACCGGAAAAACTGCGAGAAGACGCTCCAGCCTAAGCGAAGGGATCGTCCATGCAGCCCGCGTCGCCCCCATCACGTGCCACTGTCGCGCCCGCCCGAAAAAGGCGCGGGGCGCCACGTCCGCTCATCCACAAGATCATGATCTGGATTTTCGGGCCCTTGTTTCTGCTGTGGACCGTGGGCATTGTCATTACCTATTTCATCGCCCAGCATATTGCCAACTCGCCCTATGACCGCACCTTGCGCGATCATCTGGACCTGCTGCGGGTGGAAATCAGCCGCCAGGACCTGAACCAGCCTATTGAGCTGTCGCACGGCGCGCAAACCATTTTGCGGCAGGAAAGTCCCACGCCCACCCTCTGGCAAATCCGCGATGCCAATGGAGCCCCGTTGGCCGGCAATGCCCATTTGCCAGTTCCCGACAGCTGGAGCTATGACACCGACCTGCTGCGTTACCGGGATGTGGTTCTGGACGATCAGAGTCTGCGTCTGGCCTATGTCTGGGGGGGCAAGGACAAAAACAACACGCCTTTTCTGGCGGTTGCCGCTGAAACGAATGAACATAGAGCGGTGCTACACCGGGAAATCCTGATCGGAATGCTGACTCCGCAATTCATTCTTGTGCCGCTGGCAGCCATGCTGGCTGGACTGGGGCTGACGCACGGGCTGGAGCCCCTGAACCTGCTGCAGGCGCGCCTGCGAGCCCGGGCGCCGGGCGACCTGTCGCCTGTGGACCAGGAACAGGCTCCGGCCGAAATTGTGCCGCTGATCGATGCCATGAACGGTCTTTTGGCTCAGCAGGCCCAGTTCTCCGCCACTCAAAGACAGTTTGTTGCCAACGCAGCCCATCAGTTGAAAACTCCTCTGGCGGGCATACGCACACAAGCCGAACTGGCCCTGCGAGAGCGGGACCCCCAACAAACGGAAGCCAGCCTGCAACAGCTGGTCCGCGGCACAGAGCGCGCCACGCGGCTGGTCACGCAAATGCTGGCGCTGGCGCGCGCCGAAAGCAGCGATGCCCTTTATGCCCCCACCAAGCAGAGCCTGGACCTGAACACCTTGACTGAACTGCATGTAGGCCAACGGGTGCCGGACGCCCTGAGTCTAGGGCTGGACCTCGGCTTGGAAAACCACCCCAAGGCCATCCTTTTGCAGGCCGATCCGGTGTTACTTGACGAGCTGATCAACAATCTGCTGGACAACGCCCTGATCTACACACCGGCCGGTGGCTGGATCACCCTGCGTACGGGTCAGGCAGCCGGCAAAGGCTGGCTGGAGATTGAAGACAATGGGCCCGGTATCCCCGCGGAGCATCAGTCACGAATCTTTGACCGGTTTTATCGCATCATGGGCAACCAGGCCGACGGCAGTGGTCTGGGCTTGGCCATCGTGCGGGAGATTGCTGACATTCATGGCGCCTCCATCGACTTCATGCCACTGACGGGAGGCCAACCCAGTGGCCTGCGCTTGCGTGTCAGTTTCCCACTGTCTTTGCCTTGGAGAGCCTGAACGCATGCCCCAGACAATCACCAGTGTCGCCTCCCCCAAAACCAAGAACAAACTCGACACCCAGGGACGCAAGGTTATTTTTGCCTCGGCCCTGGGGACCATGTTCGAGTGGTACGACTTCTATCTGTATGGCTCCATGGCGGCCATTTTGGCCCAGCACTTTTTTTCTGCCGTCAACCCGACGGCCGGCTTTATCTTTGCCTTGCTGGCTTTTGCGGCGGGCTTTGCAGTGCGCCCCTTTGGCGCCCTGATCTTTGGCCGCATCGGCGATCGTGTCGGACGAAAGTACACTTTTCTGATCACCATTTTACTGATGGGCCTGTCCACTTTTTTGGTGGGCGTCCTACCCAGCTATGAGGCTATCGGGATCGCCGCCCCCATCATGCTGATCGTCCTTCGTCTACTGCAGGGTCTGGCCATGGGAGGTGAGTACGGCGGCGCTGCAACCTATGTGGCCGAGTACGCTCCCCAGCACCGGCGCGGCTTTTATACCAGCTGGATTCAGACCACGGCTTCAGTCGGTTTATTGCTGTCGCTGCTGGTCATCATGGGCATACGCAGTCTGGTCGGCGAAGAAGCTTTTGTCGTCTGGGGCTGGCGTATTCCATTTTTGATTTCCGTGCTGCTGCTGGCCATTTCCGTGTGGATACGGATGAACCTGAAAGAGTCGCCCGCCTTTCAGCACATCAAGGAAGAAGGCACGTTGTCGACCTCGCCCATTACCGAGTCCTTTGGCCGTTGGGCCAATCTGCGCATCGCTCTGCTGGCCTTGTTCGGACTGACGGCAGGCCAGGGCGTGGTCTGGTATACGGGGCAGTTCTACGCTTTGTTCTTCATTACGCAAATGCTGGGACTGCAGGCCACGCTGGCACAAACCCTGATGGTCATCTCGCTCTTGCTGGCCACTCCCCTGTTCATCTTTTTTGGCTGGCTATCCGATCAGGTCGGACGCAAACCCATTATTCTGACGGGCTGTCTGCTGGCTGCACTCACCTACTACCCCGTGTTTCAAGGGCTGGCTTATTTTGCCAACCCTGCTCTGGTGCAGGCCCAACGCAACGCCCCGGTTACGGTCATCACCGATCCGACCCGTTGCTCCTTCCAGTTCAATCCCGTGGGCAGCCATACCTTCACCAGTTCTTGCGACATTGTGAAGTCGTATATGGCCAGCCATGCGGTCAGCTACAACAACGTCAAGGGCGCCCCCGGCCAGGTGGCCCAGGTCCGAATTGGCGATCATGTGATTGATGGCTTTGAGGGTGGGCATCTGAGCCGGGCCGATTTTGCCCGGCACTCGCAGGAGCTGAAAAACGAACTGACCGACACCATGCGTCAGTACGGATACCCGGACAGGGCCGATCCCGAACAGGTTAACAAGCTCATGCTGGTGGTCTTGCTGACTTATCTGGTAGCGCTGGTCACGGCAGTCTACGGCCCTATCGCCGCCATGCTGGTGGAGATGTTCCCGATTCGTATCCGCTACACCTCCATGAGTCTGCCCTATCACATCGGCAACGGCTGGTTCGGCGGCTTCTTACCGACCCTGTCTTTTGCCCTGATTGCGCTTACCGGCAATATTTATGACGGCCTGTGGTACCCGATTCTGGTGTGCCTGCTCACCGTCGCCATTGGTGCGCCTTTTGTGCGAGAGACGCGCCATAACGATATCAATCGTTAGCCCTGTCTGCAGGCGGATAGCCTGGCGTGTCGCAAAAAGGCCAGATGGACTGGCAAATGCAAGGGTGCGTAAATGGCCGGGCGGCACAAGAACATCTGCGCGTACAATCGAACATTGCCTCGGGCTGTATGCCCGCTCCTTTTCTACGTTTATTTATCTTCGTCTCCATGTGGTTTAAGAATCTACGCATCTATCGCCTCTCCCCCGACTGGACATGTTCCGCCGCAGAGCTGGAAGAAGCTCTGGCCAAACACAGCTTTACGCCAGGCTCCAGCCAGGAACCCTTGAGCCTGGGCTGGGTTAGTCCCCGTGAAAACAATGCCCTGGTGCATGAGGTCAACGGTCAGTATCTGATCGCCCTGCGCGCCGAAAAGAAACTGCTGCCCACCACAGTCATCAATCAGGTCGCGCGCGAGAAGGCGCGTGATATTGAGGAGCAGCAAGGCTACAAGCCCGGCCGCAAGCAGATGAAGGAAATCAAGGAACAGGTCATCGTAGATCTGATGCCGCGTGCTTTTGCGGTCTCGCGCGACACCCGGGTCTGGCTGGACACCCGCAACCACTGGCTGGCCATTGATGCGGCGGCTACGGCTAAAAGTGATGAAGTGCTGGGGCTGCTGGCCAAAAGCGTGGAACCGTTCCCTGTGCAGCCGCTTTACACCGAACAATCCCCCGGCGCCGCCATGACCTCCTGGCTGGTGGAAGAAGAACAGCTGGCCAATTTCACCATTGACCAGGACACCGAGCTACGTTCGACGGGCGATAGCGGTGCGGCCGTGCGCTACGTCAAGCAAAGTGCCGATATCGACGAAGTGCGCAAGCACGTCGAAGCGGGCAAGCAATGCACCCGACTGGCCATGACCTGGGCGGATCGCATCAGCTTTGTACTGACCGACGCGCTGGACATCAAACGTGTCGCACCGCTCGATATCCTGACGGAAAAGCAGGATGTGACTGCCGTCAACGACGAAGAAATCTTCGATGCGGACATGACGCTGATGACGTCCGAACTGGCTAAAATGATCAGCGACCTGGTCGAGGTGCTGGGCGGTGAACGCAAGTAAGCCCACGTCCTTCCTGGACTGCTGGCCCCCACTTCAGCTTAGCTCCTGCTGAGCGGCACGATACACACCGGGCGTCATCCCCGTCCAATGACGGAAAGCCCGGTGAAAGGTCGCTGGCGAACTGAACTTCAATGCATACGCAATTTCAGCCAGCGACATATCTTTGCGCAGCAATTTGAAAATCGCCAGATCCCGGCGCAATTCATCCTTAATCCCTTGAAAGGACAGACCTTCTTCCTGGAGTCTGCGGATCAGGGTACGCGCCGAAATATGCAGTTTCCCCGACACGTCCTGCAGGGTCAAACCCAGATCGGTGTGCAAAATCTCCCGTACTTTCAATCGCAGGGCATGCTCATGATACGAGGTGAAAATCCAGTCGCGCGGGGCCCGCTCCAGAAAGGCCCTGGCCTCCACCTGAGTGCGCTGCGGACGCACCTGACCGAGTTCCGCGCCAAACACAATGTGCGAGCACGGCACATCAAAACTCACTGAAGCAGGAAACAAGACGGAGTAATCCGCCGCGAACGCTGGCCGCGCAAACGCAAAAGCCACTTGTTGCACGGGCACCTCACGCCCCATCAGCCAGGACACGATGCCGTGCGTGAGCTTCAGCATCAGGGCATGTCCGAAACGATGCACACAGGCATCCCCATAGCGGGGCACCAGCTCAATACCCAGGTCTGTATCGGTGCGGATCAGATTCAGGCTGAAATCGTCCAGCAACAGGTTCCAGAACTGGGTAAAGCGGTACAAAGCCACATTGATGGACGGCGCATCCCGCACCGTGCGCACGATGTATTTCAAGGCTCCCGCCCGTATAGGCCGGGTCCAGAACCCCATCATCTCATCGCCTGTTTTACGGGCGCTGACCTGATACAAGCGCACCAGTTGATCCCGCGTCAGACGAGCGCCAGGGCGATCAATAAAATCCTTCACGATGCCTGACTGCTTCAGGCAATGATCCAGCACCTGTTCCGAATAGCTGGTGCGCAAACTGTGAAACCAGTCCTGCACCAGATCCAGCGCCACCGTGGCAGTGTGCGCAGCATCGACAGGAACCGGTAGCGTGCCGGGCAAAGCATTCATCTTTCCATGACCCTTCAAAGATTGTCACTTTTTGCATATTCAACGGCAGTATTCGCTATTGGGCAAGGGGCGAAACCATCCTATGCTGATAGTCATAATACAAGGAGACATCACCATGTTAGGCACTGGAAATATGATGCACATGCCCTTGCTCATCAGTTCAATTCTCACCCATGCCGTAGAGAATAACCCGGAGCAAGAAATCGTCACCGCCCTGGACAATGGCGAGCTGCATCGCTACCGCTATTTTGACTTTGCCCACCGGGTTCAGGATTTGGCCCAGGGACTGCGACAGCATGGGGTGCAAGCGGGCGAGCGCGTGGCGACATTAGCATGGAACACCTATCGTCACCTGGAAATTTACTATGCCACCTCGGGTATCGGTCTGGTCTGCCATACCGTCAACCCCCGCCTGACGCGCGAGCAAATTGCCTTCATCATCAATGATGCCCAAGACGCGGTGATGTTTTATGACGAACATTTTGAGGACCTGGTCAGCGATCTGCGCACCCAGTGTCCCAGCGTCCGACACTGGGTACGCATGGGTAGCAAGGCACAAGGTGACCTGGCCGACCAGTATGAAGATTGGCTGGGCAACGATACGACGGGCTTTGAATGGCCGGTCTTTGACGAGCACACCGCCAGCGGCCTGTGCTACACCTCCGGCACCACCGGCGACCCCAAGGGCGCGCTCTATTCCCATCGTTCCACCCTTTTGCATGCCTATGCCTCAGCGCACCCCAATGCGCTGTGCATTGCCAGCGCCGACGCTGTCATGCCGCTGGTGCCCATGTTTCACGTCAATGCCTGGGGCCTGCCCTACTCTGCGCTGATGTCCGGCGCCAAACTGGTACTGCCTGGCGCCAATCTGCAAGGTGAGCGCATTTATTCCCTGTGTGAGCGCGCCGGCGTGACGCTGTCCGCTGGTGTACCCACCATCTGGAAAACCGTGCTGGATTACGCCAACGCTCAAGGCAAGACATTTAGCACCTTGAGTCGCATTTTGATTGGCGGTTCGGCCTGCCCGCCCAATATGATTGCCAGCTGGGCTCAATACGGCATTACGGTACGCCATGCCTGGGGCATGACTGAGACCTCGCCGCTGGGCACCGTCTGCCAACTACTGCCCAAGCACCGCACCTTGCCCGAGGCGCAGAAACAGCACGTTCTAGCCTCTCAAGGCCGTGCCCTGTTCGGTGCACGCCTGAAGACCGTTGACGACCAAGGCAATACCTTGCCACGCGACGGCAAGAGCAGCGGCCACCTGCTGATCCAGGGCAACTGGATCATGGACCGCTATTACGGCAAGCCCGATCTGGCCAGCGAAAACGGCTGGTTCCGCACTGGCGACGTAGGCTCCATCGACGCCGACGGCTATGTCTACATTACCGACCGTAGCAAGGATGTGATCAAGTCCGGTGGCGAATGGATCTCTTCGATCGAGATCGAAAACATCGCCATGGAAGAACCCTTGGTTGAGCTGGCTGCCTGTATCGCCCAGGCCGACGACAAATGGGGCGAACGACCAGTCCTGTTCGTAGTGCCCCGCGAAGGCGCTGAGCTGGACGAGATCCACCTGCTCAAGCGCTACCAGGATCGCGTCACCCGCTGGTCCGTACCCGACAAAGTCATTTTCATCGACCAGATGCCCATGACAGCAACTGGAAAAATTCAAAAAATGGCGCTGCGCAAGATGCTGACCGATCAAACCGATCCCCGCTGACTTGCACCACTGCCCTCGCATTTACGTAACACAAGGAGTTTTTTATGGCCGCCCCTTTCCTGCTCACCACCGAGTTGGACAACATCGGAATTGTCACGCTGAACAAGGCGCACAAGCGCAATGCCCTGGATGAAGAGGCCATCGCTGAAATTGACGCCTACTTTTCCAATATTCCCGAGCATATCCGGGTAATTCTGATGAAGGCCGAAGGCGATCACTTTTGCGCAGGCCTGGACCTGAAAGAGCACCACGATAAAGAACGGAGCGCGGTGGACTTTCTGCGTGTCTGCCAAAGCTGGCACCGGGCCTTTGACAAGATTGAGCACGGCGGCATTCCCGTCATTGCCTGCCTGCAAGGCGCAGTGGTCGGAGGTGGGCTGGAACTGGCCAGTGCCGCGCACATCCGCGTTGCCGACAGCAGTACCTTTTTTGCCCTGCCCGAGGGTACACGCGGCATCTTTACTGGCGGCGGTGCCACCGTGCGAACGGCAAAAATCATCTCTCCGAACCGCATGATCGAACTGATGCTGACAGGTCGTGTGCTCGATGCCGTGGAAGGAGAGCGTCTGGGGCTGGCGCATTACGTGTGCAACAACGAAGCCAATCCCAAAACAGCCTATGAGCTGAGCCTGGAACTGGCCCAGCGCATTGCGGGCAATGCCCTCTTATCGAACTACGCCATCGTCAGTTCGATCAGCCGCATTGCCGATATGTCTGCCACCGATGGTCTCTTTGCCGAGGGCTTGATGGCAGCGGTCGTACAGACCGGGCGGGACGTACAAGAGCGCCTGGGCGAGTTCGTTAACAAGAAAGCTCATAAAGTGAAGCCGAGCAAATAACATCGGCCAGGCGGACATGGGCAGTAATCACAACAATACGGAGACAAAACCATGCTGTCGCATCAAGAGTTAAGCCGGGCACTGTCCGGACTACAGGAATATGAACAACTCAAGTCGCAGCGTCGGCGTCTGGCATTTGCCTGCGCCGGCATCTGCCTGGGACTGACGGGCCTGTTTATTGTAATGGCCATTTTCTGGCCGACTGTGTTGACCCATGACCTGGGCGGTGGAGGAGCCGTCAACGCAGGCATGGTGTACGGAATAGGACTGATTTTTGTGTCCTGGTTATTGACTGGCGTGTATATCCACATCGCCAACACCCGCTTTGACCCCTTGTGCGAGCGCGTACTGGCCAAGGTGAACCCATGAATACTCAAGCCATTTTGATCTTTGGGGCCTTTGTCGTGGTGACCTTGGGCATCACGTACTGGGCATCGTCGCGCACGCGCTCCAGCTCGGACTTTTACACGGCGGGCGGAGGCATTACCGGCACACAAAACGGTCTGGCCATTGTGGGTGACTATATGTCCGCAGCGACCCTGCTGGGCATTTCGTCCCTGGCGTTTACCAACGGCTTTGACTCCTTGCTGTACGCCGTCTGCGCCTTTATGGGCTGGCCGATCATCATGTTTTTGATTGCCGAGCGTTTGCGCAATCTGGGCCGCTACACCCTGAGCGATATTGTCTCGTACCGTCTGGATGAACGCAGCACCCGCATCTTTACCGCCATCAGCTCGCTGACCGTCGTGCTGTTTTACCTGATCGTCCAAATGGTCGGTGCCGGGCAACTGGTACAACTGCTTTTTGGTATTGATTACACCTATGCCGTGGTAGCGGTGGGTCTGCTGATGATGGTGTATGTGGTCGTTGGCGGCATGGTGGCTACCACCTGGGTACAAATCATCAAGGCCATCCTGATGATGGGTAATGGCTTTCTGATGGCGGCCCTGGCCCTGTATTATTTCAACTTCGACTTTTCCGCTCTGGTCAGCGCTGCGGCCGACCATCACCAGGCTGGTACTGCCATGAAAGGCCCCTGGAAACTCATGGCCGATCCCTTCTCCGGCCTGTCGCTGGCCGTCTCGCTGGTGTTTGGCATTGCCGGTCTGCCGCACATCATGATGCGCTTTTTCACCGTGCCCGATGCGCGAGCCGCTCGCAAATCCGTCTTTGTGGCGACTGGCCTGATGGGTGTGTTCTTTGTGGTGATCTGTTTTCTGGGCCTGGCTGCCATGGCCATCCTGCCGAATCACCCCGAATTCTACTTGGACGGCAAGGTGGGCGGCATGGTGCTGGGCGGCTCGAACATGCCTATCATGCATCTGGCTACGGCCCTGGGCGGCAACCTCCTGTTCGGTTTGCTGGCCGCGGTCTCCTTTGCCACGATTCTGGCCGTGGTCAGTGGCTTGACCCTGGCCGGTGCCTCGGCCATTGCGCATGACTTGTACGCCAAGGTGATCCGTCGTGACGAGGTCACCCCCTCCCAGGCCATGCGCGTCAATCGTCTGGCTTCCATTGGCATTGGCCTTGTCGCCATTTTCCTGGGACTGTTGTTCCGTGATCAGAATGTCGCCTTCCTGGTTGCCCTGGCTTTCAGTATCGCGGCCTCGGCCAATTTCCCGGTCTTGCTGATGTCCATGTACTGGCGCGGGGTGACGACTCGCGGCGTCATTTATGGCGGTTTAAGCGGCCTGCTTGTGGCCCTGGGGCTGGTGATTCTCTCGCCCGCCGTCTGGGTGCGCATTCTAGGCTTTTCCGAAGCCGTATTTCCTTACGACTTCCCCACCCTGATTTCCATGCCTTTGGCATTTTTCATGATCTACCTGGTATCGAAGCTGGACAGCAGCCGCCGCGCCAGCCAGGACCGCGCCGGGTTTGACGCCCAGCAGGTCCGGGCTGAAACCGCCGTCGGCATTGCCGCCGTGTCTCACTAGATAACTGGTACTCTGGCGGCAAGTCACCTGACGAACTTGCCGCCCCTTGTTTCCATTCATCCCAGCAGGAGCATCACCATGACAGAGTTAAACACCCCCGAAATTGCTCACTACATCGGAGGTGGCCAGCACGCTGGCGCCGGCACACGCACTCAAGCGGTATACAACCCGGCTACCGGCCAGGTCAGCGCCAAGGTCAAACTGGGTAACCAGCAGGATATCGACAACGCCGTGGCCAGTGCCCAGGCCGCTTTCCCAGCCTGGGCCGACACGCCGCCGCTGCGCCGCGCCCGTGTGTTGTTCAATTTTTTGGCCTTGCTCAATGAGAACAAGGAAAAACTGGCTGCCATGATCACTGCTGAGCACGGCAAGGTCTTATCCGATGCTATGGGCGAGGTCACCCGAGGCATTGAGATTGTGGAATTTGCTTGCGGTATCCCCCAACTGCTCAAAGGTGATTTCACCGAACAGGTCAGCACCAATATCGATAACTGGACCCTGCGCCAGCCTCTGGGAGTCGTGGCGGGCATCACTCCCTTCAACTTTCCCGTCATGGTTCCCATGTGGATGTTTCCTGTCGCTATCGCGGCCGGTAACACGTTCGTACTCAAACCCAGTCCCATTGACCCCAGCCCCAGCCTGTTCATCGCCGAGCTGCTCAAGCAAGCCGGCCTGCCCGACGGCGTATTCAACGTGGTGCAGGGTGATAAAGACGCGGTTGAGGCCCTGGTCAATCACCCGGATGTTCAGGCGGTATCCTTTGTAGGTTCCACCCCGATTGCCAATCGCATTTATGAAATGGGCGCAACGGGCGGAAAACGTGTTCAGGCGCTGGGCGGCGCCAAGAACCACCTGGTCGTCATGCCTGACGCCGATATCGACCTGACCGTGGACGCCCTGATCGGCGCCGCCTACGGCTCGGCTGGCGAGCGTTGCATGGCCATCTCGGTGGCCGTGCTGGTGGGTGACTCTGCCGAACGCATCCTGCCCAAGCTGGAAGAACGTACTCGCAGTCTGAAGATTCTGAACGGCACCAATGCTGCCGCCGAAATGGGCCCCATCGTGACCCCTCAAGCGCGCGAACGCATCCGTGGCTGCATCGACAAAGGGGTACAAGAAGGCGCCAAGCTGCTGGTGGATGGCCGTAACTTTGACGGCGCCAAAGCGGGTGAAGGATGCGAGGACGGTTTCTGGATGGGCGGCACCCTGTTCGATCACGTCACCCCCGACATGAGCGTGTATCAGGACGAGATCTTTGGCCCTGTTCTGTGCTGCGTACGCGTACCGGATCTGGCCAGCGCCATTGAGCTGATCAACAAGCACCAGTTCGGCAACGGTGTGGCTTGCTTTACCAGCGACGGTAACGTGGCCCGTGAATTTGGCCGCCGCATCCATGTGGGCATGGTTGGTATCAACGTCCCTATTCCTGTCCCTATGGCCTGGCACGGCTTTGGTGGCTGGAAGAAGAGCCTGTTTGGCGATATGCACGCCTACGGTGAAGAAGGCGTGCGCTTTTACACCCGCCAGAAATCCATCATGCAGCGCTGGCCAGAAAGCATCTCCAAGGGAGCGGAATTTGCCATGCCTACGTCCAAGTAAAGGTGGATTTGCCGGGCTGACTCTTCGCCTCCTGGCGGCGATTCGGCCTGGCATATCGCTCTAAGCCTGCTCACCCAGCAGACTTAAAAAGCACTTTTATCAAAGACAAAAAAACCGGGGCTCTGATTCAGAGCCCCGGTTTTTCTATTCATGTGTATTTAGCGCTGACGCCTGCTCCACTTAGTACATACCGTGGAAAACCGCATCATCAGGACCGACGTGGGAGGGAGGATTCCAGGTCACATCCCGCATCGAGTGCTGCACCAGCGTTTCCACACCCAACAAAACGGCAAAGATAGCCATGCGGACAGGAATCCCATTGTCAGCCTGGCGGAAAATAGCCAGACGAGGGTCGTGGTTCAGATCCACGCTCAAATCATGGGCCCCTTCGCGGCTATCGCGTGGCAGCGGGTGCATCACAATCACATCCGGGCCGCAGCAGCGATCAATAATCGCCTTGTTAACTTGAAAGTCGGCCGTAAAGCTGCCGTCCTGCCCTTCCTCAAACCGCTCTTTTTGTACACGCGTGGCGTAAATCACGTCCACACCGGGCAAGCCTTTTTCCAAGGAACTGGTCTGCTCGATCACATGCTTACCTTGCTTGGCCACCTGCTCGACAATATGTTCGGGCATCTCCAGGCCAGGAGGCGCAATCAATGTAAATTTCAGGCCGCGGTACATGCCCAGCAGCTTGATGAGCGAATGCACGGTACGGCCATATTTCAAGTCACCCACCAGGGCGATATGTGCGCCGTCCAACAATTTGCCCAGACGGGAGAACTCCGTGCTGATGGTATACAAATCCAGCAAGGCCTGGCTGGGGTGTTCACCCGCCCCGTCACCACCATTCACCACCGGGATGTTGGTAGCGCGCGCAAATTCAGCAACCGAACCCTGTTCGGGATGACGAATCACCATGGCGTCCACGTAACCGCTCATGACGCGGCTGGTGTCGTAAATGGATTCGCCTTTGGCCATGGAGGAAAAGGTGAAGCCGGTCGTGTCACACACCGAACCACCGAGGCGGCAAAAGGCCGAGCCGAAGCTGACGCGGGTACGAGTCGAGGCTTCAAAAAACAGGTTACCCAGCACAGCGCCTTCCAGCACGCGCGATACTTTCTGACGGCGGGCGATAGGCTGCATGATGTCGGCCAGACTGCACAGCTCTTCCACGGTTTCACGGGTGAACTGGTCTACAGACAAGAGCTGATGTTTGCCACCGGTGGCAATGCGATCACGCAAGGGGCCCGACTGTGCGCTTTGCGCATACTTGCTCAGCAACGCTTCATTTTCCACGATTTCCGTGACAAAGCGCTGCACCACTTCGGGCATGGCCCGGGACTCCAAGGAGCCTTCCGGCAGCAGCCAGGTATCAAGAGCACGACGCTTCACCCCAATACGTGCCGCAAAAACGTCACGAGTCAGGTTCAGGCGACGCATTGCATCACGCAAAAAAACTTGTTGGGAGACGGCCATATCAGCTCTCGCTTATGAAATATACGCAATGCGCATATTTTAAAACCGCAAAGCTGAAAAAAGCGAGGAGGAATTGTGGCTATTGCAGAAAATACAACGCCGATCTACGCAGCAGATGGCAGGACACGACATGCGAAAGCCCAGCCCGCTGGCATGGCATCGTTCAAGGATGCTGCCGGATCACTATTGGGTACACTAAAAACCGGTCCGCTTTACTGGCCTGTCAGCCATTCACTATGTTGATAGGCAAAGTCGGCCAAACCCAAGGTGCCCCAGACGCCAATCACAAACAGCGCCAAGCTCAGGGCCAGAAAGAAGGCAGAACAGAATCCGGGTATCCAGGCCCAACGGCGCCCTGTCCTGGAACTGTGCCAGACCAAGGTCCACTGGCTCCAGCACAAGGCCAGAAACGCTGACACCACCCCCATTAAAAAGACAAACAAGGGCAGGCGTAAAAGGGCGGGAACAAAAACTGATGAGATCGCCCCCGTGCCCATCAACATGATGAACACAAGCGCCGCCCCGTGCAGGGCGATCAGAACCCGGAAAGAAAGAATGTAGAAAGCAAGACTGCCTGGTGGGTTCACCATACCGACTTTCCTGTCAGGAACAAGAGCAGCGGGCTGGCGCCCACCGCGTTTTTCAAACAGCCGGACTTGGGTGAACCCAGGGCCAGAGCAGCATTCAAATCAAACAATCGCGCTTACTTCTTGCCGTTGTTTTGGGTCGCCTGCGGGCCGGCTATGGCGCGAGCCGCCGCCAGCGCATTGGCTTCCGTGCCTACCATGAAAATCAGGCGGCCGTCTTTAACGGGCGAACCATACGCAGGTGCCGCCAACATGGTGTCACCCACGACCAAAGCCAGACGCTTTTTGGGGAACTGGGTCGTCACTTGCAGCAAACGCTGAGCCGCTTCAGGCGTCAGATCCAGCGCCAGCAAACCCTCTTTGCTGTCGTTGGTGCCGGCCTGCACGCCCACCAAATCCTCACGCACCACAACGGCGCGTGGATTCACGAACAGCACACCATTGGGCTGCACATCGACGCGAGCCCAACCTGCTTGTTCCTGTGTATCAGCCAAAAAGATCTGCACAGGCGCTGCCTGTTGCTCGGCCCCGGCCTGAGCGGGTGCTTGTTGCGCTGACGTAGAGGGAGCCTGCGTTGCCGCGCTGGACGTACCGGCAGCGTCACTCGGCTTTTCTTGTACGGTTTGACAAGCAGCCAAGGCGAGCAGACCAACGGGCGCCAAAATTCGAGCCAGTGTGCGTAAAGTCATCATAGTGAAGTTCCCCCCTCTCTTTACGAAGTATCAATAAGGATAGCAGTGTATCAGTCATGCAAAAGAGCAAGCGGTTAATCTTTGTTAAAGCTTGTCATTTGTGCACCTCTAATTTGTACACTGACTTGGTCCATCAACCGACCTTGTTCGGTTTTCAGTTCAATGCGCAGCGTACCGGGTACCAGGGGAATACGCACTTGGGCCCCACCGCCCGCTTTCACGCCCTGGACCCACCATTCCAACGCTTCGTTGATTTGCCCCTGCGCCAGCAAGCGCAGTTGCTGGTTTTGCGGCGGAATATCCGGGTCCAAGGCCAAGATCGTACCGTTGACGGGCTCCTGGATACGGGCCGGACCGGCATAGGCCAGATTTGCATCGTTCAACTGAATACGATCGGTCTGCGTGCCCTCTACAAAAAACTCTTCACGACTGGGCTCCAAAGCCGGCACAAACACGATTTGTCGAAGCTGCACCTGCTCTGGCCGGACCGTTTGACGACCGGGTCTGTACTGGTTCAGGACAGAGATGACCTCGTGCCAGATCGGTGCGGCCCCACTGACGCCGGATACATCTTGCATACTTTGTCCTGCACTGTTGCCAACCCAGACGCCCACTGTGTAGTGCTCCGTCCAGCCCAGAGCCCAGTTATCACGCATATCTTTACTGGTTCCGGTCTTGACCGCGCTCCAGAACGGGGTACTCAAGGCACTGTCCAAGCCGAAGGTCAGCACACGGGCCTGACGGTCAGACAACATATCACCCACAATCCAACTGGCTCCAGGGTCCATGACGGGACGAAACGCGGCCATGGACTGATCCATACGCACGTTTACCGCCTGAGCCTGGCCCAGATTAGCCAGAGCACGGTACGCGTTGGTCAGCTCCAGCAAGGTGACATCAGCACTGCCCAGGGCCAGGCTGTAACCATAAAAATCACCGTCCTGCCGCAAATTAAGCCCCAGTTCGCGCAAACGCTCCACCAGACTGGCCGGCCCCAGCAAGGTCAGAACGCGTACGGCAGGGATATTCAGGGACGAAGCCAAAGCATTGCGCGCACTAACCCAGCCAATAAACTGCTTATCGTAGTTTTGTGGAATATACAGACCATTGCCGGTTGGCAGATTCAAGGGTGAGTCCTGCAGCAAGGAAGCGGCCGTCAGCAGACGTTTCTCGATGGCCAGCTCATATAGGAAAGGTTTGAGCGTGGAACCGGCCTGACGCAAAGACCGGGCATGATCGACCTGCGCGGCTTCGGACAGGTCGCCGCTGGAGCCCACATAGGCCAGCACCTGCCCCTGATGATTATCCAGCACCACTACGGCCGCATCCTGCACACGGGCGGTGCGCAGATCCAGCAGATGTCGTCGCACACTGGCTTGAACCTGCCGTTGAAGACGCGAATCCAGGGTAGTGTGCAAGCGATCCCCTGCTTCGGTCTGTGGACTTTGCTCCAGAACCCAGCGGGCGAAATGCGGCGCCAGTTGCGTCTGCCCCAGTGGTGCCTGCCCGGCTCGACGCAAGGCCACAGGCACCAGATGACTTAATGCTTGGCACTGCTGGGCGCGTCCCATTGCCTGCAAGGTCAAGCAGGCCCGACGCTCGACCGTCAAGGCCGAGGCATTGGGGCCTCGCAGCAAAACGGCAGCAATCGCTGACTCGCGTGCATCCAGCGCAGCGGCCTGCTTTTGAAACAGGGTGCGTGCCATCGCATCCACCCCGACAAGCTCGCCCCGAAAGGCTACCTGATTGAGGTAAGCCTCCAGAATTTGCGGTTTGGTCCAGGTATCTTCCAATGATTGAGCGGCAACTACCTGATCCAGTTTTTGCCACACCGAACGCCCGCCCCGTCCGCCAAGCAGCGTATGATCCAACAGCCCGGCCAACTGCATGGTAATGGTGGACGCGCCTCGGCTCCGTCCCGCAAACACACCGTCCCAGGCCGCAGAACCCACTGAAAGCCAGTCCACCCCGCCATGCGATTCAAAACGGCGATCTTCGGACATCAAGACCGCCAATTGCAAAGCCGGGGAAATCTGCTCCAGCGCCACCCAGTCGCCGCGCCGTTGATGAAAGTCCAGTCGCACCCGCTGGATGAGCTGGCCCTGGCGATCCAGGACCTGCACATCAGACGATCGGAAGGACTGACGAACGTCTTCATAGCTGGGTGTGGCCTGTCCGGAGCTGGCCCATAGGGCCAGTCCCGACAACAGCAACCCTGCTTTAATGGCTTGGCGCATCCACAACGTCCAAAACGTGCTCATTAGGCCAGAGAGCAAAAACATCGGGCTCGTACAAAGCCTCGGCCCGCGTGGCCGGCAATACAAACTGGCCCACCGTGTTCAGGCGCAGTGTGTAACTGACTTCCGTCGTGCCTTCCTCAAAACGCTCGTAATACGCCCGGTAACCATCGAAGCGGCGCTCGATAAAGCTGGGCCATTGACCGGACTGCGTCTGACCAGCCGTGGCCATGGCCGAATCCCGACCCAGTCCACTGCCCAGAATGGTCGCGCCGGCAGGAACCGGGTCAGACACGACCACCCAACTGGCCTGGCCTTGCGCCTTGACCTTGATCGTCACCCGCATGATGTCGCCACGGCTCCACACGCCTGGTTTGGCCTGCTCCACAGCCTGAACCTGACGCTCTATGCTCAAACCGGCCGCCACAGGCTTGGTCACCGGCACAGCGGCCAGAGAGCGAACGTCAATCCAGGCCTTGCCCTCACCTAGTTGCTCAACGCTCAAGTTGTCTGCCTGCTCGCCACGCCAAGGCACATCCATTTTGGTGGAGCGTGCGCCCTGGCCGTCGGGTGTCAGCATATCCCAGTCCACCACCTGGGCCGTTTCGGAGCCCAGAATCACCATGGACTGTCCTGTCGGGGCCTGCTCGTGATGACGGCTGAATTGCTCGATGGCCAGGCTGCCCAAGAGGTTCTCCGTCGTCATGCGCCAGGCACCACGCTGTTGCTCGGCCAACAGACCTTGGGCCAGACGAGGCATGTCCTCAGTCCAGTCAGGCATCTCATTGACCAAGAGCATCAGGCGAGCCTGATTGGTCACCCGGCTGGTCATGGCCCAGGGACTGCCATTGAGTGCATCGTCGCCAAACACCAGACGGGTTCCGCGGCTGATCAGACGTGCCTGAATCAGCCCCAGTGCTTCTTTACGGCTTTGCACAGCTTGCTTGATCCCGGGCAGGCGCTGGGTCAGATCCACCCATGCCAGCAGAATATCGGTCGGCCAGCTTTGCAAATTCAACTCGACCGAATCGAGCATTGTGACGCGCGCACGGCCGTACTTCGCCAATACGGCAACCGCACGAATGACTTCGATATCCCGCTCCTGGCGAGAAACGGTCTGCATGGACGGGATTCGGCCATTGACCACGTTCTCCAGTCCTTGCAGCATCTCGTTGCGAAAGCCGTCAGGAATGGGATAGTCCAGCCCCATGGACTGAGCCATGTAGCTGATATCCAGAATGTAGCTGGTCAGTACACGGCTACCCCAACCGTAATTGCTGGGGAAATAACGCAGCAAGCCATCCTGGTCTAGATAGGAAGGCAGACGCTGCATCAGACCAGCCCATGCGCCTTCAGCACGCAAGCCCATGAAGCGGGAGGCTTGCTGTTCAAAGCAGGTATAAGGATAGCGTTCAAACCAGGCCCGCACCCCTTCCATTCCGCCCCCCAAGGAGGAACGGAACAACATTTGCAGGCCGCCCTGCACCCCGCCCTGCTCATTTTTCAGGGCGCCGGCCGGCACTTGCACCGACATGTTCAATGGCTGCTCCATGGACACGGACACCAGCGTTCCTTGCTGAACCGTTACCGGCGTGGCCGTAAAGACTTCCTGCTTGATGGAGAGGCTGTCCTTGGCAGGTTTGCTCTTGCCCGCCGCCTGCAGCACTTCCTGCGCATCCAGTGTCCATTCCAACTGATGCGAATCAGCCGAGCCACTGGAGGCTGGGACCGTTATGGGCCAGGAGACCACTTTGGCCGAACCGGAAGCCAGTTCAACGGTTTGCTCAGGCAAGGCGGCTGATGGCAAGCCCTTGCCACGGTACTGTGCCTGCACGTTGACCGTCATGGCACGCGGGCTGCTGTTTCGCAGCGTAAGCTGAGCCTGGTACTGATCGCCTTCGCGAGCAATCGCGGGCAAACCAGGAATGATCTGCAGATCCTGCGTGGTGACGATCTGGGCGGAGCCACTGCCAAAACGCTCACCAGCCAAATCGGCAACGGCCACGATGCGGTACTGGGTCAAGGAGTCTTTGAGGGGGACCGTCACGGTCGCGCGTCCTTGAGCATCCAGCTCCACATTGCCCTTCCATAGCAACAAGGTGTCGAGCAACTCGCGGGTGGGGCTCTTGCCGCCGCCACCGCCTGCTGCCACCGCCTTGCGGCCATAATGTCGACGTCCCACAATCTCGGACTGTGCTGTAGCGGTCTGCACGTTGTAACCCCGCAAAGCACGCATGGCCGTGAGCAGGTCCCAACTCGTGTTAGGGCTCAGTTCCAGCAAGGCCTGATCCACGGCCGCCAGGGCCACGGAAGCACCGGCTGCGGGTGAACCATCCGGTTTGAGAACCTGAATATCCACCTGGGCCTGCTCACGGATGGCGTACTGATTGCGATCCGTGCTGACTTTCACATCCAGCGCATCTTGCTGGCTACTCACTTCGATACCGGCCAGACCAAAGCGATAGCTGGGCTTGGACAAATCTACCGTGGTAGTCGGGGCCACAAACTCGCCCCCCCCTTCCGAGTAGGCCTTGTACCAGGTCAGAGGCTGGCTCCAGCCCCAGCTGAAAAAGGAGTACCAGGGAACATCACGCAGACGCCCCCGCAGCACCAGCACGGAAACGTAGACATTCGGCCCCCATTCGGGTTTGATCTCCACGCTGACGGTCGGATTGTCGCCTTCGAGCTGGACAACCTGGGCCTGCAACACACCCTCGCGCTCCACCGACACCAGGGCGGTGGCCTCACGGAATGGCATTCGCACCTGGAACTGCGCCTTTTCGCCCGGCGCCCAGGTCTTTTTCGCAGGAATGACATCTATCCGGTCATCATTCTGACCACCAAACCACAACGAGCCCGAACCGCTGACCCAGACCGTGCTGGCGGCCACCGACTCACGGCCCTTGTCATCACGCGCAATGGCACGCAGCTCCACCTGGCCGCCCTTCTCCAGTTTTACATCGCACTGCACCAACCCCTGTTCGTCGCTGCGTCCCTCGCAGACCGTACCCAGGTCTTGGCGCTGCTCCTGGTTGTCGTAGCTGTAAAACCCGCCCACCATACGCTTACGAATCGAGAAGCGCTGCACATTGGCGGCCTCAATACGGACTGGCACATTCTTCAAGGGCTTGCCGTCAGGGCTTAAGGCAATAGCCGAGAGCTGGGTGGATGAACCCGCCGCCAACCAAGTGCCTGCACGCAAGCCCGCCACCACATCGGCAGGCCATACCGCAATCGTCTGGGTCAGGGTTTGAATCTCGCCATTGGGATCGGAAAACGTCGCCTCCACCAAAAACTCGGAAGGCTGATCCACTACAGGCAACTGATCCAGCTTGGCACGCAACCCGCCTTGGGCATCGAGCTGGAAGCGTTGTTTGTTCAAGAAAACGCGAGCCTCTGACATCGCCGACTGATCCGCTTTTTCAGGCGGCGCAAAGCTGTAGTCACTGTAAGTGCTGAACGCGGGCGACTGACTGCGCACCACCGCCGACAGTTGTACAGGCAGGAAATCCGCCGGGCCACCAGACAGATAACGCAGCTGCAGATCAGCCTGCATCTGCTCAGGACTGATCAGATAGGGACGATCCTGACCATCACTTAACTTGATACTACCGCCCAGCACAGGCAGCTTGAATTGCTCAACACGGAAATCGCCAAAATTGAAGTACTGGTTCTCGCCTTCGGTTCGCAGTCGGTAGACACCCAGCTCCGCATCCTTGGGGATCGTCCAGTCGGTCAATGCAAATACGCTACCGGCCGCCGTTTTTTGCCATTTCAGTGGCAATTCAATCCGTTTGCCGCTGCCTTCATGTTCGACGATCATCGTCTCGGGATAACGAACTGGAGCCTTGAAGCCATCGCGTACCCGCTCACGCAGGTAATGTTTCATGTGCGCGACTTCACCGGCACGAAACAGGCTGCGATCCATCACGCTATGCGCAACCGGCTCATCGCGACCGCCCCAGTTATAGGGCACATTAAAGCGCCATGGCTCGATACCGGCGTTCCATTCGCTCAGCGCGAAACTGAACTCGTCTTTGCCCCTGGCCATGGGGTTGTCTTTATCGATGCGGGCCGTCACAAACAGGCCGGACAGGCCAGTCTCATTGCAATAATCCGGGCTGGAGACAGGATGGGGGTGATGAAAAATCCCGTCCTGCCCTGTTTCGCCCTGCACCAGCTCTTCGCCGCGGCAATTCATGACACGGATTTTGGCGCCGGGCACGACTTTGGCATCATCCAGGGTAGTGACCCAAACCAGCAGGTCATCACCACCTTGCTTGATGTGTACCCCCAGATTGGTGACCAGCACCGAACTACGCACATACATGGTGCCCGCCGACTCCAGCAAGGAGGCGCCCAAGCGCGGCGAGGCCACTTCCAGAACGTGGAAACCGGGCTCTTTCAGCGGCACGCCAATCAGTTCAAAAGGACGCTCGTTTTTCTGGTCCATGCCGGGCAAATCAAGCTTTTTAAGATCCTTGCCCTGAAGCAGAGGCTGAGCGCGCAGATCCAGATAACCGTTTTGATCGATGGGAGCGGTTACGCGAAAATCGCTGCCCATCATGCTCTTCAGCGTGTCCGCTGCCACCGACCAGGAATAGTTAAGCTGCCGCAGCCGGGAATACCAGGCCAGGACCTCCTTATCGTCCTTGACCGCCATCGCCCCCACCTGCCCGGCCGACACCAGCATCTGCTGAGTGGTCAGATTCGCTTCCACATTACGCAAGTTCAAACCAATGGCGGGTGGGTCAGCGTCATCCGAGCCATCGCGATCAGCATGGCCAAAGCGCTCGACAATCCCAAAAGGCTCCACCACAAACTTGACCAGCGGCGGATACGTCGTCGTCTTCATGCCGTTGCTCAAGACCTCGGGATTTTGCAAGGGCCGCCCGGCATCGTCCGTCAAGGAGTCTGGAACCTGGATGGTCAGCTGGGCATTTTCCGGAAAAGGCCCCTCAAATCGTACATTCTGGCCGGGACCACGGTCTTGCCAGGCCTCATCCTGGTCGGACACAGGCTCCCATACCTTGTCGCCGGCTTGTAGACGAATCTGCTGCAGGTGCTCATAGGCAACCGGTGCCGAGAACTGTACAGCCACACTGCCAACAGGCGTGCAGGGCGCCTCAGCGCGTTCGCGCAGACAAGAAAGCGAAGCCGTGAAATGTGGCCGCACTGAAAAATCGAAGGTATAGCGGTCGGTATTAGGCACGCCCTTGCGATTGGCAATCGCTGTCGTGATGCCCGGCTCGAGCACAACCGACACGCTGGCATCGGCGGGCAAAGGACGCGCGCATTGCACGGCCTGATAACGCTCATCCACCTCATCCACATAGAAGGCAGAACGAGCCAGGGCATCACGCTGCGCACCTTCAATGGCCTTTAGGCCAATGCGCTCGCCAATGCCCTCAACCCGGCAATACCCGTGCTTGACTAAAGAAGCACTATTAACGGGCGCATTGAAATTAAATAAAAATACCTGGTCTTCATCAATAATGCTGTAATACGGGCGGCTGGATTCCAAAATGGCGCCACCGGAATTGAAACGATATTGAGCCGGTCCGCTAATCGCTTCATTATTAATGCTGCGAAAGCTCTTGGACACCACGGCGGTACAAGTCAAGCCAGGTCCTGGTCGCTCATCAAACTCATAAATCCAGCGACGGGAATCCAGCCAGCGGCCCTGCCCCGCAACGGAAGGATCATCACACTGGACCTGGACAGGTGCCGGCAGTTGTGAATCGCCAAAATGAACAGCGGGCTTGGCAAAGGTAACTTTGACATCCCGTAAATCGGACGTCGCCCCTTGGGGCGAAAAACTGCTAATCGTAATGGCTTGGGCGCTACTGACGCCCAGCAAGAACATCAAGCCCAGCAAAGACTGGCGATGCATCGTTCTTCCCCTATGGATATGCTATTTTCGGCGCCAGTTTAATGGAAATCCGCTACGCTGAGCGTGTATAAACTCTTACATGCATGCTTAAAGAATGCCACCAAGTGCAACAAAAAAAAACGCCGGACTTTAAATCACGGCGCAATGGCTTTGAAGGGGCAAACATGGCATTTGAAAGTAAAAATTTCAAATGCGACCAAACACCCCCTTTTTTCCTCAAACTGGCGACATCAACTACGATAAATGCCATACGAACAGACAGCAGCACTGGAAAACCAGCCCACTAACCCCATATAGAGTGAGGCTTGTGAAGACCCAAGCGCTTCGATTTCAGGAAAGACACATGAGCACCATGACCCTGCAGGAACTGGATAAGACCCGAGAGGAATGTCGCAAACTGATCAGTCGACGCGCCCTGCTTTCAGCCGCCGCTGCCGTTGTCCCTGTTCCCGGCGTGGACGTAGGTACCGACGTGGCCATTTTAATGAAGGTCATCCCCATTATTAATGCCCGCTTTGGACTGACGGCCAGCGATGTGGACGCCCTGAGCCCCGAG
The DNA here is from genome assembly GCF_047716895.1 of Alcaligenes sp. SJTW-7. NCBI lineage: Bacteria > Pseudomonadati > Pseudomonadota > Betaproteobacteria > Burkholderiales > Alcaligenaceae > Alcaligenes > Alcaligenes sp. SJTW-7. The sequence continues at coordinate 2,236,483 of NZ_CP136682.1, forward strand.
CTGAAGAAGCTGGTGGTGGTCGGTGGAACAAGCATGGGCTTGGGCCTGGTGGGCCGCGTTCTGAGCACTGATCGCATCATCAATATTCTGGTGCGTCTGGGAGCAAAAAAGCTGGCCGGTAAATATGGTGCCAAATATGTCCCGCTGATAGGCAGTGCCATTTCTGCCTCTATCAGCTTTGTCGTACTGCGCAAGGTCGGCAACCAGCACATCGAGGAGTGCTATGAGATTGCCCGTCGTCTGGCATTGGAGACACAACGACGGGAAGCTGTCCATACCATCGATGCGGCTGAAGAAGGCCTGATACGCGAGCTCAAGGGCTAAGACACCGCTTGCGCGCCTTAGTCTGGAGAGCGTCCTGCTTCAGTTCGCACCCCAGACAGTTCGCCCAGCCCCGGTCCTTAGACTGCAGGGACCACACCCGGTGTTTTGCTGCGACCATTCAACATATAGTCCATCAGTTCGCGCACAGACTTCATGGCCTTGCCGAAAGGCAAGGCCTCTGAACTGCGAAAGAACAGACCCCGCTGTACATCGCCTTTCAAGGCATACGCCAATTGACGGTCAATGCAAAACTGTCCATGACGCTGCACACCGTCGCGCAAACCGCAATGAGCCAGGCAGTCAAAGCCTTCGGTGCACGGCCGTTCGCGAGCCACCGATTGCAGTTTTTTCTCTTTGTGCAAATAAGCGTCCAGCCACGGTGTACGCACGGCTCGAGCCGGCAATCCGGCCACGCTCATGAAGGTCACGATGTCCTTGGCTTCCGCATCCAGCAAAACACGCTTGAAATTCTCGTGGGCATCGCCTTCCTCGGTCACCGCAAACGCCGTCCCCATTTGCACGCCATCCGCCCCCCAATCCATAAGCTGGCGCAACTGTTCAGGACGGTGAATCCCACCGGCAGCGATCAAAGGGATGCGCTCGGACTCCAGGCCCAACTCTCGGAATAAGGCACGACATCCCTCCAGCACGCGCTGAAACGCATATTCCGGTTTATTCAGAGACTGATCATCGGCTGCGCCCAGATGGCCAGCCGCATACCGGGGATTCTCCAGAACAACGGCATCGGGCAATCGCTTGCGACGCAGCCATTTCTTTACAAGCAAGGTGACGCCGCGCACGTCGGACAGAATGGGGATGAGCGCGACCTTGGGATGGTCCTGCACCAGTTCGGGCAAGTCCAGCGGCAGACCGGCACCCACTACCACGGCATCCGCACCGCTCTCGCACGACTGGCGCACATACTCGGGATACTGCGAAACCGCCTTCATGATGTTGACGGCGATGCTGCCATTGCCGCCCGAGCGCTCTCGGGCAAGATTGATTTCACGATCCAGCGCCTGCAAATTGGCCGCATCGACCACACCTTTTTCGACTTCACCCTGAGTGCTGTCCATCAGGTCTTCGTGATGACGCCGTAAATCCACGCTGGAGATGGTTCCCAGCCCGCCCAGTGCAGCCACAGTGCCGGCCAGTCGGGACGCCGATATACCGACTCCCATGCCGCCTTGGACAATAGGCAAAAGCAGTTTTCCCTTCAGGGACATGAGACGTAAATCCGTCTTTAGCACGATGTAAATACCTTAGGTTGATGCAAGAACCTGCCGGCCACGTCGGGACCAGAAACAGGGCAATAAAAAGGTGGCCGTCTTTGACAACGGCCACGGTGTTAAATCAGGCGGGAATAGCGTGCGCCGCTTTCCTGGCTCAAGTACTTGTCAAACACCATGCTGTAGGCGCGCACAAACAAACGGCCCTTGGGCAAGACCTGAATGGACTGAGAGTCGACGGTCAGCAAGCCCGCTTGCGCATAGCTGCTGAGCTCTTGCAGCTCAGCGGAGAAGTAACTGGCAAAATCGATGCCGTAACGCGCTTCCAGACGCGCAATCGGTACGGGCATGCTGCACATCAAGTGCATGATGACTTCGGCGCGCAGGCGATCGTCCTGCTGCATCACAATCCCACGCTCGATGGGCAAACACCCCTGGTCAATTTCGGCGTAGTAATTGCGCAGGCTGCGGGCATTTTGCACATGCATCGTCCCCACTTGCCCAATGGACGAAACGCCAAAGGACACCAAATCACAGGCTGACCGCGTGGTGTAACCCTGGAAATTGCGGTGCAAGCTGCCATCCAGGCGGGCCAGATTCAACTCGTCGTTGGGCAGTGCAAAATGATCCAGACCGATATAGACATAACCCGCATCCAGCAGGCGCTGCGAGGACATCAGGAACAGTTGCAGACGCTGGTCGGCATCGGGCAACTGTTCTTCGTTAATTAAACGCTGAGCCTTAAAGCGAGTGGGAAGATGCGCATAGTTGTACAAGGCAATCCGATCCGGCCTCAGTTGCACCAGTAAATCAATGGTGGATGCAAAGCTCTCCAGGGTCTGCAAGGGCAGACCGTAAATCAGATCCGTATTGATGGACTGGAAGCCAGCGGCCCGGCCTTGCTCGATGGCACGTTCGACCATGTCGAAAGGCTGGATACGGTTAATGGCTTTTTGCACATTAGGGTCAAAGTCCTGAACCCCAAAGCTGGTACGGTTAAAGCCCAGAGCCGCCAAGTTCTGGAGTGTGTCGTCGGACAGGGTGCGTGGATCGATCTCGATGCCCAGCTCAGCATCGGCCGTGAACATGAACTGCTCCTTGAGCTTGGTCATCAGCCGGGTGAGTTGTTCATTGTCCAGGAACGTGGGCGAGCCGCCGCCCAGGTGAAGTTGCTCGGTGCGCCTGTCCTCCCCCATATACTGGGTGACCATATCGATCTCGCGCAGCAGGTAATCCAGATACTGCTCGCTCTTGCTGCGATCTTGAGTGATGATCTTGTTGCAGGCACAGAAATAGCAGAGCGACTGGCAGAACGGGATATGCACGTAAACCGACAAGGGGGGATTGCTGCTGCTTAAGGCGCGCCGCGACAGCTCATGAATGTAGGGCTGTGCGGGGAAATCCTGAAAAAAACGGTCTGCGGTAGGGTAGGAGGTATAGCGCGGTCCGGAACGATCAAAGCGCCGAATCAAGGCTTCAGAGATCTCGATATCCTGTGTGGTCGGGGCGCTGGCGTCCGATGCTTCCAAGGTTTGCGGCATAGAGGGTCCTCCTGCAAAAGACCGATTTCTTCTAGTCAAGCATTCATTGTGAGAGAAAATCGCGGGTACACGCTTGACCTGCATCAAGGCCACAAGAACTAAAAAAACGCTTTTTTTATGACTGTTGGGCTGAAATTAGCTTCATATATCGTATTATTAAGCGCTAGCCGCCTAAATTACCGCCTGTTGGAGCCAGATGTATTTGCTCGTGATCCTAGCACTGCCGTTTATCGGCAGCTTGCTATCTTCCCTGATGCCCGCGAACTCTCGCAAACTCCAAGCATCTCTTGCCGGCGCTGTCGCCGTTACCTGCGCCCTACTGACCCTCTACGCCTATCCGGACATCGCTCGCGGAGAGGTGCTCGAGTCCTCCCGTTCCTGGATTCCAGCCCACGGCCTGACCTTCAAGTTGCGCATGGATGGTTATGCCTGGCTCTTTAGCATCATCATCACGGCCATGGGGGCACTGATTGCCCTGTATGCGCACTATTACCTGTCAGCCCAGGACCCGGTACGACGCTTTTTTTCCTTTTTGCAGGCCTTCATGGGTTCCATGCTGGGGGTCGTGCTGTCGGGCAACCTTATCCAGATGGTCGTGTTCTGGGAGCTGACCAGCCTGTCCTCGTTCATGCTGATTGCCTATTGGTATCACCGCATGGACGCGCGCCGGGGCGCCCGCATGTCGCTCATCATCACCGGCACCGGAGGCTTCTGTTTGCTGGCAGGCGTGCTCATGCTCGGCCAGGCCGCAGGCAGCTACGATCTGAGCGTGGTACTGGAGTCGGGCGAGCAGATTCGCAATCATCCCTGGTATACCGGGATGCTGATCCTGATTGCTCTGGGCGCCCTGAGCAAAAGCGCCCAGTTTCCCTTTCATATCTGGTTGCCTCACGCCATGGCAGCCCCCACTCCCGTCTCGGCGTATTTGCACTCGGCCACCATGGTCAAAGCCGGCGTATTCTTACTGGCCCGTCTGTGGCCGGTGCTGTCGGGCACCACGGAATGGGCAGTCATTATTGGCGGTGCCGGCTTGTGCTCCCTGACACTGGGAGCTTACGTGGCCATGTTCCAGCGTGACATGAAAGGGGTTCTGGCCTACTCCACCATCAGTCACCTGGGCCTGATTACCTTGCTGCTTGGCCTGAGCAGCCCCCTTGCCCTGGTTGCTGCGGTCTTTCACATGATGAACCATGCCACCTTCAAGGCCTCTTTGTTCATGGCGGCCGGCATTGTGGATCACGAAACTGGTACCCGAAACCTGAACCGCTTGTCCGGGCTGCGCCATGCCATGCCCCTGACAGCCACACTGGCAACCGTTGCAGCCGCTTCCATGGCCGGGGTCCCACTGCTGAACGGTTTCATTTCCAAAGAAATGTTCTTTGCCGAAACTGTTTTGGCCAGCAACGGCAATACCTGGGAATACGCTTTGCCGGTGGTAGCCGTCATTGCCGGCTCCTTTAGCGTGGCGTACTCCTTGCGCTTCATTGCACAGGTATTTTTTGGCCCCGTCGCCAAGGATCTGCCCCGCGAGCCCCATGAGCCACCCCGCCGGATGCTCATACCCAGCGCCATTCTGGTGCTGACCTGCCTTCTGGTGGGCATTATGCCAAGCCTGACCTTCGGGCCCTTCCTGCATACTGCTGCCAGCGCTATTTTGGGCAGTGAAATGCCTCAGTACGACCTGGCCCTGTGGCATGGGTTCAATCTGCCCTTGGTCATGAGTCTGGTGGCAACGGTCATGGGCGTGATTTTGGTCCTTATCATCAACCGCTTCTATAAGAACCGCCAAGGGCGCACCCCGCTGCTGACACGCGCCGATGGCCGCCGCTTTTTCGAGCTGGCCATGGAGTACCTGGAAGTGGCAGCCAACTGGGCGGTGGGCAAACTGTATTCGCCGCGTCTGCAGCGCCAGATCTTGTTGATTATCGTCGTGACGATCAGTGTGGCGGCCCTGCCGCTGGCTCGCGGCAACTGGTTCAAATCCACTATCTTCACCCCGATTGATCCGTTCTTCGCCCTGATGTGGGTGGTCGGCATCGCCTGCGCCATCGGCGCGGCGCGTCAGGCCAAATTCCATCGCCCGGCTTCCCTGCTCCTTTCAGGCGGCGCCGGTCTGGTGACCAGCCTGACCTTTGCCTGGCTCTCGGCGCCCGACCTGGCCTTGACGCAATTGGCCGTGGAAGTCGTCACTGTCGTGCTGATCCTGCTGGGCCTGCGCTGGCTGCCACAACGTGTCAGCGACATGCCGGGCGCTCAGGACAACAGTGGACGTGCCCTGTTGCGCCGCAGTCGCGACTTGATCATTGCCATTCTGGCCGGCGGTGGGATCGCCGCCCTGGCCTACGCCATGATGACCCGCCCCCACCCCAGTGGAATTTCGCCCTTCTTTATCGAGAAGGCCCTGCCCCTGGGCGGTGGCGCAAATGTGGTCAATGTGATTTTGGTTGATTTCCGAGGCTTTGATACCTTTGGCGAAATCGTCGTATTGGGTATTGTGGCGCTGACCGTCTTTGCGCTGCTGCGACGCTTCCGGCCCCCCATCGAGGCCATCGCTCAGCCGCTGGCCCGTCGTCAGAACGTCAAAGACAGCCGTGAAGCCGTTTTTGTGGAGCCCGACCCCAAAACACCTCTGCCCGAGGGCATCATGCAGATTCCAGCCGTGTTGCTGCGATTGCTGCTGCCCATCTCCACCCTGATTGCCCTGTATTTCCTGCTGCGGGGTCACAACCTGCCCGGCGGCGGCTTTGTGGGCGGCTTGATTATGGCTACTGGCATCATCTTGCAATACATGGTCAGTGGCGTGGTATGGATGGAATCGCGCCCCTTGATTCAGCCTCAAACCTGGATTGGTCTGGGTCTGCTGACTGCTGGCGTAGCCGCCATGCTGGTCTGGGTCTTTAACAAGCCCTTTTTGTCTGCCCAAAGCTGGGATCTGCACCTGCCCCTGATCGGCGAGGTACATACCTCCAGTGCGCTGATCTTCGATATTGGCGTATTCATGCTGGTGATTGGTTCAACCATCCTGATTCTGATCGCGCTGGCCCACCAGTCATTACGTTTTTATCGCAAACTGCCGTCGCTGCAATCCGCCTCGAACGCTGCATCCGGGATGGAGAATAAATAATGGAAATCGTGCTTTCAATTGCGATTGGTGTCCTGGCGGGCTCGGGCGTGTGGCTCTTGCTTCGCCCGCGTACCTTTCAGGTCATCATGGGACTGGCCCTGGTCTCTTACGCCGTCAACCTGTTCATTTTCAGCATGGGACGACTCACCATCAGTGCCGCGCCCGTTATTAACAGCAGTGAGCTGGGTGCCAGCTATGCCGATCCCTTGCCGCAAGCCCTGGTACTGACGGCTATTGTGATCGGCTTTGCCACCACGGCCTTGTTTCTGGTTGTTATTTTGGCCAACCGCGGCCTGAGCGGCACCGACCACGTTGATGGCCGCGAGGAAGACGACCTGTGAGTCTGCTCAATCAACACCTGCCCGTATTGCCCGTCGCCATTCCCATGATGGCCGCGGCCCTGATGGTGATGCTGCGCGACAAGCGCCGTCACTACAAACTACTGATCGCCTTTGCCTCCTTGCTGGCCCAGTTGTTGTGTGCCGTCTATCTGCTCTTGCTGGCCGATGGGACGCTGGCACCCATTTGGCCGCAATCGGTCGGGGTGTACCTGCTCGGTGACTGGCCCGCCCCCTTCGGGATTGTGCTGGTCGTAGACCGGCTGGCAGCCTTTTTGCTGGTGCTCACCAATGTACTGGCGTTTTGCTGCTGGTTCTATTCGCTGGCACGTTGGGATCGCGTAGGGGTCCATTTCCATTCTTTGTTCCAGCTACTGCTGATGGGGCTGAACGGTGCCTTCCTGACGGGGGATCTGTTTAACCTGTTTGTGTTCTTCGAGGTGTTGCTGGCGGCATCGTATGGGCTGATGTTGCACGGATCAGGCGCGGCGCGTGTCAGTGCCGGCCTGCACTACATCGCCGTCAATCTGATTTCCTCGTTCCTGCTACTGATCGCCATTGCGCTGGTGTATGGCGTCACGGGCACCTTGAACATGGCAGACCTGGCCTTGCGCGCCGGCTCCATGCCGGATTCGGACCGCCTGGTATTTGAGGCAGCCCTGGCCATCCTGGGCATTGCCTTCCTGATCAAGGCGGCCGCCTGGCCTCTGAACCTGTGGTTACCCAACGCCTATGGCAATGCCTGCGCACCGGTCGCCGCCATGTTTGCCATCATGACCAAGGTAGGCATATACGCCTTGCTGCGTATCGGCTCCTTGCTCCTGCCCACGGGTGCTCCTGCGGCCTTCGGCGTAGCATGGATGTTCCCTGCCGGAATTGCCACCCTGGCGTTTGGGGCTATCGGTGTCATAGCGGCCCAACAACCCGAACGCCTGGCCAGCTATTGCATCATCGTGTCCTCGGGCACCTTGCTGGCGGCACTGGGCATGCCCGGCGTGATTCTGACAGGTCCCGCCCTGTACTACATGCTCAGCAGCGTGCTGGCGCTGGGCGCGTTTTTTCTGTTGCTGGAACTGGTCAGCCGCACCAAACCCTTTGGCGCCGATCTACTGGCTGTCAGCCAGGAAGTCTTTGATCTGGATGACCCTGAATCCGAAGACCATAGCGATGATGTGGTCGGCGTCGCCATCCCCGGCGTGATGGTTTTTCTAGGCATGTCCTTTATTGCCTGCGCCTTGCTGATTGTCGGCCTGCCTCCCCTGTCCGGTTTTGTGGCCAAGCTGTCCTTGCTGACGGCCGCACTCAAGGCTTCGGGCCAATCCCCAGAACCCCTGAACGCCTGGATTCTGACCGCCGCGGTCCTGATTTCAGGAGTGGCCGGTTTGATCGCCATGGTGCGGGTGGGCATTCGTCTGTTCTGGAGCAATAGCTCACTGACCATCCCTCGTCTGAAATTGATCGAGGCAGCGCCAATTGCCAGCATTATTGTCGCCTGCGGGATTCTGAGCTGGTATGCCGGCCCCATCACCACGTACCTGGAACAGACTGCTCAGCAACTGGATGAACCACGTATTTATATTGGTTCAGTCCTGCGACAAAACCCTGTGCGCTCCGTTCAGGCGGAGGGACTGTGATGAGACGCTATACCAAACACCTGTTCCTGCCCTTGCTGTTGCTGGGCCTGTGGCTGCTGCTGAACGACTCGCTATCGCCAGGCTATCTGGTGCTGGGCCTGTTTCTGGCTACTGCCCTGAGTCTGGCAGCCATCCCGTTCCGGCCCGTCAAGGCCAGCATCCGTCACCCATTTCTGGCCTTAAAGCTGATTGGACAAGTTGCCTGGGACATCGTGCTGTCCAATATCGCCGTGGGCAAACTGGTCCTTAAAGGCAGCAAGGCGCCGCGTCCCGGTTTTCTGGCCATCCCCCTGCGATTGACCGATCCGCATGCTCTGGCTGCTCTGGCCTGCATCATTACCTACACGCCTGGCACGGTCTGGTCAGGGTTTGATGAGAAGACCCGCATCCTGACCTTGCACATTCTGGACCTTCAGGACGAGCAGGTATGGTTAGACACGATTCAGAAGCGCTATGAAACCCCGCTGCTGGAGATTTTCCAATGATCGATATTGTTTACTGGGCCTGTCAGTTTGCCCTGGGCTGCTTTGTTCTGGGCATGTGTTGTGCCGTCATCCGTCTGCTCAAAGGCCCATCCGCCGCTGACCGCGTACTGGCACTGGACACCATGTACATCAACGGCATGCTGGCCTTGCTGGCCCTGGGCATCCGCTTTGATTCAACCCTGTACTTTGACATTGCCTTGCTGATTGCCCTGTTTGGCTTTGTAGGCTCCGCCGCGATGGCGAAGTTTTTGCTGCGCGCCGAGGTCATCGAACCATGACAGACACATTGTTGCCCTGGTGGCTTGCCATTCCAGTCGCCCTCTTACTGGTGCTAAGCGGCATTGTGGCCTTGATCGGCTCGGCGGGCCTGCTGCGTTTCAAGCATGTGTACTCGCGTATTCACGCCCCAACAATGGGAAATACGCTAGGAACATTTTTCATGGTACTGGCTGTGGCGATCAGCGCGAGCCATTTGATGAGCCGTCCTATTTTGCATCCACTCATCATCAGCGTGCTCCTGATCATTACCTCCCCGGTCACCGCCATTTTTTTGATGCGTGCCGCCATCAAACGTGAATATCGTCAACGTCTGGCCGAATACGGGCCCGATGAGCCCGGCTATCTGGACATGCCGCACAAAGCCCCCCTGCCCGCAGACCTCCTTCCGCCACAACCTGAGCCCCAGGAGCAAACCCGCCAGTAAGGAGTTGGAAAAGTTTTATTACCCTCACTTGCAACTGCTCCACTTATACTGATAGGTGTTTACTGCGTGTCAGGGATTGCCCTATACGCAGCTGCTTTTGGGGCTTTGCGGCCTGCTCATACCTACTCGTGACAGCGCTCGCCAAGCCGGTGATTCCCTTAGCAAGTAAAGGAGTGAGATTGATGAGTCTACATACACGCCCATCCCGAATCCTGAGTGCAGGCTTGCTCAGTCTAGGTTTACTGTCCTCTGCTGCCTGGGCTCAAACCCCGTCCAAAGACTATCGCCACGACATCCAGCGCTGCGAGCAATTTACCGGTGAGCAGCGGACCACCTGCCGTCGTGAAGCTGGTGCTGCCTTGCAGGCCGAGCGTCAGCATAAGCTGGACAAACAGGATCACAATCTGGAGGCCAATCGTCAGGCACGGTGCCATCGTCTGCCCGCTGATCGGCAGCAAGACTGCCTGAAAGCCATGCGCGGTCAGGACACCACTGTACGCGGCAGCGTGGAAGGTGGCGGTATCCTGCGCGAGACCACAACGGTGGTGCCCGCTCAATAAACCTTCGCGAACACACTTTTGCCTGCGCAGGCTGGCTGTTAAAAAGAATGGGCCTTACCAGGCCCATTCTTCGTTTTGAACGATACTCTCGGTTTACAACTCGACCTGCATGCCCATCTCCACCACTCGATTGGGTGGAATCTTGAAAAAGCGCGTGCTGCGGCTGGCATTGCGAGCCATGAACGCAAACAAGCGTCGACGCCATCCCAGATACCAAGGCTGTCGCGATTGGATCATCACGGTCTGACGAGACAAGAAGTAAGACGTTTGCATAGGTTCCAGATTGAGCTCTGGATGCTCCAGGGTAATCTGCTCGAGCAACTGAGGTACATTAGGCTCTTGCTTAAAGCCCCATGAGGCAACAGCCTGCCAGCTTCCCCGGCTCAGACGTTGCAGCGTATAGCGCTCACCAAAGGGCACATAGGGTACGCCCGCACTGCTCACCGTCAAAAACAGGACTTGCTCATGAAGCACTTTATTATGTTTCAGATTATGCAATAAGGCTGGGGGAACCGAATCTGGGATGGTGCTCATAAACACTGCTGTGCCCGGTACACGGGTTGGAGCATATTCCTCCAGGTTGAGCAAAAACTCCTTCAAAGGTTGTTTGTTTTCCAGCAAACGCTCGTGCAACGCAGCGCGCCCCTGCCTCCATGTCAACATCAAGCCAAGCAGAACCGCCCCCACCAGCAAGGGCAGCCACCCCCCTTCCAGCAATTTAAGCGCATTGGCCGAGAACAACAGCACGTCCAGTACCAGGAAAATACCCAAAAGCCCCAGCCAGGCCCAGCGCTTGAGTCCGTGGGCGCGACGCGGCAACAGCATCAAGGCCAGCAAACTGGTCATCAGCATGGTGCCCGTTACCGCAAAACCGTAAGCATGAGCCAGACGGTCCGAGGAACCAAAGCTCAGCACCAGCACCATCACCGCCACGCATAACAGCAAATTCACCCGAGGCAGGTAAATCTGTCCCTCTTCTTTGGCCGAAGTATGTTGAATGACCATACGAGGCCAGAAACCAAGCTGCACTGCCTGCCGGGTTACGGAAAACGCCCCCGAAATCACGGACTGAGAAGCGATCACGGTTGCGACCGTTGCCAGCATCACCATGGGTACCAGCGCCCAGTTCGGTGCCAGATAAAAGAAAGGATTACGAATCGCGGTCGGGTCGGATATCAGCAAGGCGCCCTGGCCGAAATAGCACAAAACCAGACAAGGCATCACCACCAGGAACCAGGCTTTACGAATCAAAGGACGACCAAAATGGCCCATGTCGGCATACAAGGCCTCCGCTCCGGTCAAAGCCAGAACCAAAGCGCCAAGCAGTAGAAACGTTTGCCAGGGCGCCTGGGCAATAAAAGCCACCGCCCAACGCGGGTCCAGGGCCATCAGCACTTGCGGATGTTCGATCACACGCCACAAGCCCAAGCCACCCAGAACCAGAAACCAGATCAGCATGATGGGGCCAAACAACTTGCCCATGGTTCCCGTTCCATGCGACTGGATCAGGAACAGTGCCAGCAAAACCCCCAGGGCCAGTGGCACCACCCAGGGGTCAAGCACATGCGAGACCATGCCAATGCCTTCCAATGCAGACATCACGGAAATGGCCGGCGTGATGATGCTGTCCCCATAGAACAAAGCAGCGCCAATCAGCCCCAAAACCACAATGAGCTGGCGCTTGGGCCCATGAATACCACGGGCAGCCAACTCCATCAAAGCCAGGGTGCCGCCTTCGCCTTTATTATCCAGTCGCAGCACCACCGTCACGTACTTGATGGAAACCACCACGGTCAGCAGCCAGAATAGCAAGGACAGCACGCCATACACCTGCTCGGCACCAGGCTGACTGTAGGCACTCAAGGCCACTTTCATGGTGTAGAGCGGGCTGGTCCCGATATCCCCATATACCACGCCTAACGCGCCCACTAACAAGGCCGCCCGAGCCGCTTTTCTGGGGTTTTCTGTTGCTGTGTTCAAGGCTTAATTTCCAATCAAAGTATCGTGCCGGGTCAGACGCGCACCAATACGCGGGCCAGGAAAAACAATGGTAATACGGGTACCGGGAAAATCAGGGCGGCTCATCAAACTCCACCAGGCACCATGCGCACGGGCAATTTCCTGCACAATGGCCAAGCCCAGACCGGAGCCTCCGGCCTGCGTGCCGGGTGAACGGTAAAAGGCTTCAAAGACACGTTGTTGCTCGCTGGCCTCAATACCCGGACCATGGTCCTCGACGGACAAGGACGGCGGGTTGCTGGCCACGCGCAGAACAATGCGGTCCGTTCCTTGACCATAGCGCAACGCATTATCCATCAGGTTGGACAGCAGCTCGCGCAGCAGTACGGGAGCCGCGTCAATCCAAACCGGCTTTTCAGGCGCCAGCAAATGGATCTCTGCACCATGCTGACGGGCCTGCAAAAACCAGTCACCGCCCTCCTCACGCGTCCACTCACACAGATCCAGGCGCACAAAACTGTCTTTGATATTGGTATCGGCATCCGTGCGGGCCAGCACCAGCAACTGCTGACCGAGGCGAATCATACGATCCGACACACTTTTGATGCGCTCGGCGCGCTGGCGAATATCGTCCGGTAAGGGCTTGGCCAACATCAGCTCCGATTCCAGCTGCAAACCGGTCAGGGGAGTACGCAACTGATGCGCAGCATGACCAATAAAGCGCTTTTGCGCCTGCAGGGTATCACGCTGACGCTCCAGCAACTCGTTAAAGTGCTCCACCAAGGGCACGATTTCCGCCGGCAAGGCGCTCGCATCCAGGCGTTCAAAATCATCATCGGCCCGATTGCGTATTTGTTGTGACAAATCATCAATCGAGGCAAGCTGAGAGCGAATACCGGATAACAGCACCCAGGCGATCAAACTGACCAGCAAGACCTGGCTCAAGGCCATGGTCCAGAAAATATCGCGCAGCAGCCAATCCTCCAGGCTCATACGACGTGTCAGCACCCAGGTAACGCTCAGATCCAGTACAACAAGAATGGAAATCGGAGGAAAAAGCCGGCCCATCAATTTGCGGGCCAAAGAGCCGGGGGCAAGAAAGCGTTCCAGCCATGATCGCAACAAGGAGGTTTTTTCCGCTGAAGAAAGATGCTGATCGGGCATGGTTGACCTAAAGTGTCTGGCAGCGGGCACAGGCTGCCGTTATGCTCCGGCCACGCTCTCCACATCGAGCAGATAGCCAAAGCCGCGCACAGTCTGTATCACTGCCCCGGTGCCTTCCAGGCGTTTGCGCAGACGATACACATAAACTTCGACCGCATTGTCGCTGAAATCGGCATCCCAAGCAGACAAGGAATTAATAATCTGCTGCTTGGTGACCACACGACCGGCCCGCATCATCAGCATTTCCAGGACGGACAGCTCACGCACCGACAGGTTCACGCGTTGCCCCGCGCAGCGCAGCTCGCGGCCAATCGTATCAAAACTCAAGGGCCCGACATCAATAACAGGCTGCACCTGCCCGCTGCGGCGGCGGCCAAAGACACGTACCCGGGCAGCCAGCTCGGACAGATCAAAGGGCTTGATCAGGTAATCATCCGCACCGGCATCCAAACCGCCCACGCGATCATCCACGCCGTCGCGCGCGGTCAGAATCAGAACGGGTATCGCATTGCCCTGCTGGCGCAACTGCCGCAATACCTCCAGGCCACTGATGCCTGGCAGGTTCAAGTCCAGGAGCAGCAAATCGTAGACTTGGGCGGACAGCTCCTTCAAGGCGCTTTCACCTTCCTGAAGCCAGTCAACCGCATAGCCCTGATCGCTGAGAAACTCCTGCAGTGCGGCGCCCAGTATGGCGTCGTCTTCAATAACTAGTACACGCATTGTGGGGATTTTATTACGAAACAGGCCCCTCGCGTCGCGGATGCAAAGCGAGGGGCCAGAAAAAACAACATGAGGGATTACGCGCAGCGTTACGGAGCCGGTGCCGGCTTGCCCGTGGTCTCGCCCGTTGATGGACCTTTCTGTGCGTCACCCTCTTGTACAGGAGCCTGGGTCGTTGGGCCTGGACGGGTGATGAATCCCAATCGGGTCAGGCCAGAAGCCTTGGAGCGGCTCATGACCTGGGCCAGTGTTTCATAGCGAGTATCGGTATCGGCACGGATACGCAGTTCCGGCTGCGGCTGCTCCTTGGAATAGGGAGCCAAAGTAGCCGCCAAATCTTCCAGGGCCACCAGTTGCTCATTGACAAAAATCTGCCCTGCCGCATCAATAGCCAGATCAATCGTCTTGGGATCTTGCTGAATCGGCTCGGAGCTTGCCTGGGGCAACTGTATCTTGATGGAGTGCGACAGCAAAGGAGCGGTGATCAGAAAGATCACCAGCAGCACCAGCATCACATCGATCAGCGGCACCATATTGATTTCAGACAACGCAGAGCCCGAATTACGATTATCAAAGCTGCCAAAGGCCATGATTAATGCTCCCGCTTGGCAGCGGCTGCCGAGCTCGATGCTGCACCGCCACCCGAACTGGGGACACGGCGCAGAACAGGTTGCGTATCCTGCACCGGCTGACCGGTCGTCAGGAAGGTAAACAGATCATGCGCAAAAGCGTCCAGCTGGGACAAGTAAACGCGGTTGGTGCGCACAAACGCGTTATAGGCCAGCACGGCAGGAATGGCTACGGCCAGACCCAGGCCAGTCATCACCAATGCCTCGCCCACAGGGCCAGCAATCTTGTTCAAGGTGACGCCATCGGACAGACCGATATTGATGAGCGCGTGGTACACCCCCCACACCGTGCCAAACAGGCCTACGAACGGAGCGGTGGAACCGACCGAAGCCAACAATGTCAGGCCGTTTTCGAGTTTGGCGGTTTCCTCGTCCATCACCTTGCGCATGATGCGCGACACAAACGCACCCGTTGAACCTTTCTCCTCCAGCCGCATAGCCCCGTACTTGACGTGATGCTTTTGAGCGTGAATGGCGTGACTGGCCAGATGGCTGAACGGATCACGTGCACCGTGGGTAGCGATCTCGTTTTCAACCTGCTCAAGCGAGCTGGCCGACCAGAACTCGCGCATGAAACTTTGCGAGCGGCGTTTCAGACGGAAAGACAAGATGCCCTTGACGATAATCAGATACCAGCTGGCAATCGACATCAAGGCCAGAATCACAAACAGGGTCTTGCCGACCACATCGCTTTGCTGGATAAAGTGCAGCACCCCGGTCGCTTCCTCAGCAGCAGCAACACTGGCGGCAGCCTGATCGGCAACAGGCCCTGCAACTTGTGCCAGGCTTACCCATACGCTTTGAAATAGTTCCTGCATCATTGATCTATCCTAGTAAACAAAGTCGAAAGGAATATCGGCCATGGCACGATAGGCCACACCATTTTCCGTATACGGTTTAAAACGCGCTGTGCGTACAGCCTTCAGGGCAGACTCATCCAGACGCTCATAGCCTGAGGAGCTTTGCACCTTGGCTTCCAGCACGGTTCCTTGGGTTGAAATCACGACACGCACCACTACGCGGCCCTGCTCGCGACGGCGTTCCGAAGCCCGCGGGTACACGGGCACGGGTCGACGACCCAAATAATCCACACGGCCAATCAGTTTGGGACGATCGCCCTGTGCAGAACGTGCCGCGGCTTGAGCCGCATTATCCGTGGCCGGTCCAGCCTGGGCAGCGGGTGCTGCCGGTTGGGCAGGCTGTGGCGTTTCTGCTGGCGGTACTTCCGGTTTGGGCTGCGGCTTGGGCTTGGGCTTTGGCTTGGGTTTCGGTTTAGGCTTGGGAGGCTCTGGCACCGGCGGTTTTTCCACAATCGGCTCTGGCTCAGGCTCCACGATCGGTTCAGGCTCAGGATCGGGCTCCACCTCAGGTTCTGGCTCTGGCTCTGGCTCAGGTTCGGCCACCACCTGTTCGGGCGGAGCACTGACCTGCTCTTGCTGGACCGGCGCTTCCGTTACCTCCAACAAGGTCACTCCCACCACATCAATCGGAGCAGGTTCACCCACCATCTTGGGGCTTTCCGTCCACAAGATGGTAGCCAGAACCCCCACGTGCAATCCCAGTGCTAATGCCAGCCCGGTTGCCTTCAAGGCCAGCATCGAGCGATTATTCGTTTGAGAAGCAATTCCGGTCATAATCCGTTCTACACATTCTGCAACCCGCATGGACCATGAGGGGACCGGACAGGATGCCCAGTGAAGTATCGAATCTTAACAGAAACAGGAATGATTCTCAATACTGGAAAATAGGAAAATATCCTGTGTTCAGCCTGCTTTGCAAGCAATTTTCCTGATACTAACGCAAACAGGCCGACTTACGGTCAGCCTGTTACGCCTCGTTTGCGAAAGATTAAGACGGACGGACGTCGGACGGGGTTTCCAAAGGAAAAGCACTGAATTTGCGCGGCAAGGCCAAGGCGCGCTCGCCGGGTGACAAGTCCAGCTGAGACCAGCGCTGATGATCGAACTCCGCCTCCCAGGCCCGTTCTCCTTCGTTCAGAGCCAGCTCCACCCGCACCGTTGCCCCCAAGGGAATAATACGCTGCACCGCCACCACAATACCTTGGCCATCCAGTTTGCGCTGCAGGTCCAGATCATGCGGACGCACATAGCCCACCGCTTCGCCCTGCCCGGCGCCCTGCCCGTTCAAGGCCTGGCTGGACTCGAACTGACCCAGTTGAGGATCAGCTACAAACCGTCCCTGCCGGAACTGACCAGGCAGGCGATTTGCCGCCCCCAGAAACTCGTATACAAAGGGGCTGGCCGGATGGTTATACACCTCTTGCGGAGCGCCCTCTTGTTCGACCCGCCCTTTGTTCAGCACCACGATACGGTCAGCCACTTCGATGGCCTCCTCCTGGTCGTGAGTCACAAACAAGGTGCTGATATGCAAGTCATCATGCAAACGACGCAGCCAGGAACGTAACTCTTTACGCACCTTGGCATCCAGAGCGCCAAATGGCTCATCAAGCAACAGGACACCAGGCTCTACAGCCAAAGCGCGCGCCAAGGCGATACGCTGTCGCTGACCACCCGATAAAGCGGCAGGATAACGATCTGCCAGCCAGTCCAGCTGCACCAGCTCCAGTAGCTCGTGCACACGCTGACGAATCTGTGCTTCGGGCAGGCGCTGTTTGCGGGGTTTGATGCGCAAACCAAAGGCCACGTTCTCAAATACGGTCATGTGGCGGAACAAGGCGTAATGTTGAAACACAAAACCGACTTGACGATCGCGGGTGCCAACCGAAGCCACATCCTTGCCATTGATGAGCACCTGACCCGCATCCGCATGTTCCAGACCTGCCACAATCCGCAGCAACGTCGTCTTGCCGCAACCCGAAGGCCCCAGCAAAGCCACCAGCTCGCCCGCTGGAAAATCCAATGTCACATCACCCAGTGCCGTAAACGCACCAAACTGTTTAGATAGATGACGAACTTCGATACTCATAATGAACTCCGAATGCGGTCATCCACGATGACCGTCTTGAACCATTTTGCGCTCGGCCCACAATTTAAGCGCCAGCGTCAGCAAAGCCAAAACTGCCAGCACCGAAGCGGCGGCAAAAGCGCCCACGGTGTGATAGTCGTTGTACTCAATCTCTACATGCAAAGGCAGGGTATTGGTCTGGCCACGTATATGACCAGACAATACCGACACTGCCCCGAACTCGCCCATTGCACGGGCATTGCACAAAATCACCCCATACAGCAGACCCCATTTGATCTTGGGCAAGGTCACGCGCCAGAACATCTGTCGCCCGTTGGCTCCCAACACCCGCGCGGCCTGCTCTTCGTCGCTACCCTGCATTTGCATGAGCGGGATCAGCTCGCGCGCCACAAACGGGAAGGTAACAAACAGGGTTGCCAGAACCAGCCCCGGCAAGGCGAACACAATACGGATGTTATTGGCATCGAGCCAGTCCCAAAACGGGCCCTGACGACCAAAAATCAATAGGAACATCAAACCTGCGATCACTGGCGAGACCGAAAAGGGCAGGTCAATCAAGGTGGTCAACAGGCTTTTACCACGAAACTCAAAACGGGCAATAGCCCAGGAAGCCGCCAAACCAAATGCGATATTCAAGGGGACGGCGATAACAGCCACGAGCACGGTCAAACTGGCCGCATGCAAGGTATCGCTCTGACTCAGTGCCGACAGATACGGCAAGACACCCCGACTGAACGCTGTCATGAATACCAGGATTAAGGGCAGCAGCAAAAACAGAACAAAAAACAGCAAGGCAAGGCCGATCAGTACCGCCTTGACGACCGGCCCCTCATCCTGCGCTGCCCGCAGGCGTGCCCTTGGCACCGACACCACAGGTACAGCGGGTTCCATCGCCAGGCTGCTCATCGGGCGCCCTCCAAGGCAAAAGGCGCAGCCACCCTGGCCGCTTTGCCACGCGCCTGCCCAGAATGACGCGCTTGCAAATACCACTGCAAACGATTGATTGCCAGCAAGATAATGAATGACAAGACCATCATCAGAACCGCCAGCGCCGAGGCGCCAGCGTAATCAAACTGTTCCAGCTTGATCACGATGAGTAAAGGCGTAATTTCAGAGACCATCGGCACATTCCCGGCTATGAAAATAACCGAGCCGTACTCCCCTACTGCGCGGGCAAACGCCAGGGCCACACCGGTCAGGCAGGCCGGCAAAATGGCGGGCAGAATCACTTTACTGACCGTCTGGAAGCGATCGGCTCCCAAACAGGCACTGACCTCCTCCTGCTCTTGCTCCAATTCCTCCAGAACTGGCTGAACGGTGCGCACTACAAACGGCAGGCCAATAAACACCAGGGCGATCAATACCCCCCAGGGAGTGAACGCAATTTGCCCGACATAGGGTTGCGCCCATGCCCCGATCCAGCCGGTAGGTGCATAAATCGCCGCCAGAGAAATCCCAGCCACCGACGTCGGCAATGCAAAGGGCAAGTCAATCAAGGCATCCACAAGACGGCGACCTGGGAAACGATATCGAACCAGCACCCAGGCCAGAATCAAACCAAATACGCCGTTGATCACAGCGGCCAAGGCCGCCATGCCAAAAGTCAACTTCAACGAGGCCAGGACACGCGCGGCGCTGATGGTCTCCCAAAAGGCCGACCAGCCCATAGAGGCGGTCTTGAGCAAAACAGCCGACAACGGTATGAGCACAATCAGACTTAAATAGCTGATGGACAAACCCATGGTCAAGCCAAAGCCTGGCAAAGCCCGCTGCTTGCGGCCAGCGGGCAGAAATCCCCAAAGACGAGCCTGTGACATCGAACGGTCCTCAGTAAGAGTGGGGTTATTTGCTCAAATAGATGCTGTCGAACACACCACCGTCCGCAAAGTGTTTGGCCTGAACCTGAGTCCAGCCGCCCAGCTCATCATCGACCTTGTACAGCTTCAACGCTGGAAACTGATCGCGGTACTTGGCGGCCACCGACTCCAGTCGAGGACGGTAAAAATGACGTGCAGCGATTTCCTGACCTTCCGGGCTATACAAATACTCCAGATAGGCTTGGGCCACTTTTTCCCTACCATGCTTGGCGGCATTGGCATCGACCAGCGCCACAGGCGGCTCAGCCAGGATGCTGCTGGAGGGCACCACAATATCAAAACGATCGGGCCCCAGATCCTTGACGGACAACAGCGCCTCGTTCTCCCAGGCAATCAATACATCACCGATACCCCGCTCGACGAAGGTCGTGGTCGAGCCACGCGCGCCGGAGTCCAGCACGCTGACATTACGGTACAGCTTGGCCACAAAATCACGCGCCTGCTCTTCATCCCCATTGGCTTGCTTTAAGGCATACAGCCAGGCAGCCAGGTAATTCCAGCGCGCGCCCGCCGAGGTTTTAGGATTGGGCGTCACCACTTTGACGTCCGGGCGAATCAAGTCGTTCCAGTCGTGAATGCCTTTAGGATTGCCCTTGCGCACCAGCAAGACAATCGTAGAGGTATAAGGGGTGCTGTTGTCCGGCAAACGCGCCTGCCAGCCTTTGTCCAGCAAACCAGACTGCGCGATCTGATCGATATCGGAAGAGATCCCCAGTGTCACCACATCCGCAGGCACCCCGTCAATCACGGTACGCGCCTGCTTGCTGGAGCCGCCATGAGAGCTGCGTATGACCACCTGCTCACCCGTTTGTGACTTGTAGTGGGCCTGGAAGGCCTTGTTGAACTCAGCGTAGAGCTCACGTGTCGGGTCGTACGAGACATTCAGAATACTGACTTCGGCTGCCACCGCACTTGCCGCCGCCAGCACCAGTGCCAGCAAGGCTCCTGCCCGCATGCCTTTCCACTTCTGTTGAAACCGCTTCATTCCCCATCCCCCCTGACACCATGTCCAAGCAATGAGAACGAGTCTAGCAAGGGTGTTTCACACCGCTAAATACCGATTCTTTGGTTAGATATAGCGGGCAGATAGAGGGGCCAAGAAGACTGCACTGACAAGGGAAAGAGCCGGCCGTAGTCAAGGCGGATGCGCAACTCTTTCTGTACTTCGAGCCACTGCTCATACCAGGTCTTCGCTTCGTTACGTTTTGAACCGTAAAGAAATGGTTGGCCCGCCGGACTATGAAAAAATCCAGACGTGGTGGCGTCCTACGTAGATTACACAAGCGTCGCCCACAACATATCGAGCCCGTCTGTCTCGCCGGGCAGCCGAACCCAAATGGCCGCCCCGATCGTTGAGCACGATAGTTAGATACAAACGCCCTATCCCATCGCATCCAAGCAGGTCCCTCTGTTCTGACGTGCGCCCCCTGTTTAACGGTGCACTCTGAAAGCTAACCAGAAAAAAGGTGAAACAATGAACTCCAGAACTCTTTCTAACTTGCTACTTGCTTCTACGCTCAGCTTAGGATTTAGCACGGTCGTCATCGCGGACAGCAAACCCTCTCACCCGGATCTTTCCGCAACAACCGGGCATGCAAGCAAAGACCCCAAAACGCCAGGGGAAGCAAATGCCAAAGAGGTGAGCACCCACCGCGCTGGGGCGGGGGACAAACACGGTGACGCCGAAATCAGTCAAAAAATTAAAGCGGCACTCCATGCCGATCATGCACTCAAAGACAAAAACATTGCTGTTGAGATGAACGACGGAGTTGCAACACTAAGCGGAACCGTCTCCAACGACAGCGAGTACAAGAAAGCAGTTGCAGTGGCTGAAAAAACCGAAGGCGTAAAACAGGTGAAGGCCACCGGACTGAGCGTCAACAAATAAGAGAACCGCTCGACCCGTCCCAAAGAGCCAGTACCGAAGATCTGAGCGTCAAGCACCCAATAAAAAACCGGACCCCATGCTTCATGGGGTCCGGTCTTATCGATCAACGCTACACTAGCCTGACAAGGCTAGCAGGAGATCAGATGATTTGGATCTGGGTAGCGCAAGGGCCTTTTTGGCCTACGCCTGCAACGAAGGAAACGCGTTGGTTTTCTTCAAGAGATTTAAACCCAGAGCCCTGAATTTCACTGTGGTGTGCGAAGAGGTCTTTACCGCCACTCTCCGGCATGATGAAGCCGAAGCCTTTTTCGTTATTGAACCACTTCACGATACCAATTTCTGTTTTCAATGTATGTCCTAAATAATCAGGGTAAAAATGTCCCTGGACACACTATGGCCGAGATTCACCAATATAGATAGCACCGTTACAAAGTAAATAGCCAGACGGCCCGGACACTGATCGCAAATGCGCACGGATGACCGGAAGCGGACCGTAAAGCGCAACTCTGTGCTGGTTGCCACCACCCATGACCCCGTCTTACTGCCTGTTCTCTGTACCAAGCCGCTAAGGCTCGATCAAACCTGAAAGGCGAACCTAGGAGTACGTTTACGAACGCTTACAGCCACTTTACCGCCTGTTGGCAGCATCTGAAGGCCTTTTTCCCGGTCTGGTGTGCCTGTTCAATCAAGGGCGAACGCACGTATAAGGCCAATAAAACAGGCACAAAAAAAGCACTTAGTTTTACCTAAGTGCTTGATTCGACTAGCAAAAGAAATGGTGGGTGCTGAGGGGTTCGAACCCCCGACCTACGCCTTGTAAGGGCGCCGCTCTACCAGCTGAGCTAAGCACCCATTTCCGTGATGCCGTTCTTCTTGTGAAGAAAAAGAATTATAGGACCAAAGAATTTTTTTTGCAAGCCTTTTGCGCCAATTAATTTATAAATTAATTCACAGCGTCTTTCAGAGCCTTACCGGGACGGAACTTGGGCACGTTGGCGCCTTCGATCTCGATAGTTTCACCGGTACGTGGGTTACGACCCGAACGGGCAGCGCGTTCCGACACAGCAAAGGTGCCAAAACCAACCAGAGTAACCGTATCTTTTTCTTTCAGCGTGGTGGTCACGGCATCGATAAACGCATCCAGTGCACGACCAGCGTCAGCTTTGGACAGATCGGCTTTGGTGGAAATGAATTCGATAAGCTCGGTTTTATTCATTGAGAAAATACCCCTGAAAATTATTTTACGGGCCCCCAGCGGGAACCAGTTTGTGGCGGTCAGACTTAATAGTGACAAACGACCGGACATCCAAGCGCCCTGTCTGTCATGGCTACCGGGCGCACAAGTGCCCCGGTTGGCTACCGCGTATTAAGCCTTCGTTTAATACCCGTGTCAAGCAAAAAAACCTCTGTAACCCGCATCATTGCTCACTGTTGATACAAGTTGCAGGACTTTCCCTATTTTGCTGCGAGAAACTTAACAGCCTGCCGCAAATATGTTATTTGGGCATCGCCCGGCACAAAATTAGCGGGCTGATACTTGCGTTTTTGAATAATCTTTCAAGCACTTGCACGCCTGTCTGCGTCCCCCTGCTCGGTGCGCATCGACCAAGCTCGCCTGACGGCATCGTCCTTGCTCATCAGCAGCATCGCAATGGTGGTCAGAAAGGTCACTTTCCGCACCCATTCCCTGAGCATAAACCATACCCATGCCAGGTCCTGCACGCCTCCTACAATTTTCTGCATTGTTCCCCTGTATTTCATATTTAGCGACAGCAAGGAGCGCAGCGATGCACGGCAAGGTTTATCTGGTTGGAGCGGGTCCGGGTGACCCTGAACTTCTCACAGTGCGGGCTTTATACCTGCTGCAACAGGCCGATGCCGTCGTCCACGACCGTCTGGTCAGCCGCGCGATCATGAGCTGCGTCAACCCGGAAGCCAGTTTGCACGATGTTGGAAAAGTGGCAGCCTGCAGAGCCGGTATGCAAGACGACATCAATGCCTTGCTTTTGTCGCTGAGCAAAACACACCAGCATGTCGTTCGCCTCAAAGGTGGCGATCCCTTCGTCTTTGGGCGAGGTGGCGAGGAGCAGCTTTATCTGCATCAGCATGGTGTTCAGGTAGAGGTTGTGCCGGGTATTACGGCTGCCATCGGCGCGGCTGCCTCCCTGGGTATTCCCCTGACCCATCGCGGTCTGGCCAGCAGCATGCGTGTGGTCACCGGTCACCTGCGTGATAACCGGGGTCTGGAACTGGACTGGGCGTCCTTGTCCGACCCCTCCTGTACGCTGGTGTTCTACATGGCCATGGCTAATTGCGGCCATATCGCCCAGGCCTTGATTCAGCATGGACGCGACGCGGACACTCCTATCGCCCTGGCTCAGGATGCCACGCTTAAAAATCAGCGCTGGGGTTTAGGCACATTGCAAACCTTGCCGCAACTGGCAGAGACATTCAGTCCACCTGCCCTGCTGATCATCGGAGACGTTGTGCGTTTGCATCCCGATTACCCCCGGCCCCGAGCACCCGCGCAGGACACAAGGCACGTTGAGCCATTCGGAGCATTGACGTGAGCGCCAGGCATTGCTGCCGGCGCCCTGATATCGCCCGCTTCCTGATAAAGCTATGGCCGGCTGCGTTGTTCGTATTTCTTTTGCCAAAGCAGCTCGCCGCCCATGAGCCGCCCCTCAGCCCGGAACGTCAAGCATCACTCCGTAGCTTGCTGCATCAGGAATGTGGTTCGTGCCATGGTCTGAAGCTCAACGGCGGGCTGGGCCCAGCCTTGACGAGTGACGCCCTGCATGGCCAAAGCGCGGCGCAGATCGCGCTGACGATCATGCACGGCCGTCCAGGGACGGCCATGCCCGGCTGGAATCGCTTTCTCCACCCCTCGGAAAGCCTGTGGCTGGCCGATTTTCTGCTTCGAACCCCGGACAAGAAACCATGAAAGCTTTGATAACGCTTGGCCTGCTGCTTGTGCTAAGCGGCTGCTCGACCCCACCACTACGAGGCACTCACGATCTGGGACTGGTTGTCGAGCGCGCCACTGGCAGCGTCGTCGTGATTGAAACCAGCCAGCAAAGCCGTCTGGCGCGCATCGAAGGTCTGGGCGATCTGTCCCATGCTCACATCACCTATTCCCGCGACGGGCGCTACGGCTATGTGTTTGGTCGTGATGGCGGCCTGAGCAAGGTTGATCTGCTTGGGCAAGTTCTGGTGCGACGCATCATTCAGTCTGGCAATGCCATCGGTGGCGCCATCTCGCAAGACGGCAGACTGATTGTGGTACAGAACTACGAGCCAGGCGGCATCCAGGTTTTCGATGCCGATACCCTCACTTTGCTCAGCGAGGTCCCCTCTACCTACGCCCCCGGCAAGCGCGCCAAAGTGGTGGGTCTGGCAGATTTGCCCAATCAGCAGTTCGTCTACTCTCTGTTCGAGGCAGGCGAGATCTGGTTGACCGACCTGTCCAATCCCCTCAGGCCTATCACCCGTCGCTTTCCGGCCGGCCGCCAGCCCTACGATGCCATGGTGACCCCAGACGGACGGTACTACATTGCCGGGCTGTTTGGCGAAGACGCCTTGGCGTTGCTGGACTTATGGAACCCTGAACAAGGTGTCCGAAAGATCCTGGCTGGCTATGGTCGGGGCGAATCGGCCTTGCCGGTGTACAAGATGCCACATCTGCGTGGCTGGGCACTGGCAGGCCAGAATGTATTCCTGCCTGCCATAGGGCGCCACGAGGTGCTGGTTGCCAGTACCTTGGACTGGCAAGAAAAGGCCCGCATTCCGGTCCTGGGCCAGGCCGTATTTGTGATGGCCCAGCCTGATGGTCGCCAGGTTTGGGTGAACTTCGCCTTTCCAGACAACGACAAGGTGCAGGTCATTGACGTCGCGACATCCAGCGTGATCCGGACCCTGGAAGTGGGCAAGGCTGTGCTGCATATGGAGTTTACGCCTCGAGGCGAGGCGGTTTGGATCTCGGCACGCGATGACAACCGGGTCAACGTATACGACACCCGCAGTTTCAAACACCTGAGCAGCCTGAGTATTCATCAGCCCAGTGGCGTGTTTTTTACGCATCGGAGCAGTCGCATTGGTTTCTGAACTCTCCCCTTCCGCTTTCCAACTACTCAATGCCTGGCAACACGGTTTCCCCCTGGAGCCACGTCCTTTTCGCAAACTGGGACTGCTACTGGGCCTGAGCGAACCAGCAGTGATGGACTACCTCCGAGGCTGGCGCGACCAAGGCATCATCAGCCGCATTGGACCGGTTCTGAACCCCGCCTGCATAAGCAGCACGTTGGTCGGCATGCAAGTTCCAGACCGAGAGCTGGATGGCGTGGCAAACTGGATCAGCACGCTACCGGCCGTCAACCATAATTACGAACGGGAGCACGCCATCAATCTCTGGTTTGTGCTGACCTGTTCAGATGAAGCAGAACGGCGCGCAACGCTCGATCACATCGCGTGCCACACGGGCTTACGGCCCCTGTCTCTGCCCATGCTCAAGGCCTATCACATTGATCTGGGTTTCAGCCTGCTTCATCACACCAAAGTAAACAACCCTATAGCGCCCGGCAGCGGTCTGCCTGCCTTGGGCAGCGTTGAACGCAAGCTGCTTGAATGCGCATTAAAAGGCGTGGAGATTCAGGCCGAACCGTTCAAACCCTGGGCTCAGTACGCGCAAATAAGCGAGGCGCAAGTACTGCTGCATCTACGCCACTTTCTGGCGCAAGGGATTTTCAGGCGGTTTGGTGTGGTTCTACACCATCGCAAGCTGGGCTATCAGGCCAATGCCATGTGCGTCTGGACAGTAGACACGCAGCATATCGACGCCTTGGGCGAAAAACTGGCCAAGCAAAGCGGCATCACGTTGTGCTATCGGCGCCAGCCCTTTCCCCCCTATTGGAATCACAATCTGTTTTGCATGATTCACGGTAAAGAACGTGGGCAGGTGCTGAGCCAACATGCACAGTTGAACGACGATTTGGGCTTGAGCCTGTTGCCCCAGGAAGTTCTGTTCTCCAAACGTTGCTTCAAACAACGGGGCGCATTGCTTAACCAGCCTCATCATGACTAATACGAATCTCCCCTTACGCCACACACCGGTCGAATTGGACGCTGCCGATCGACCTATCCTGAATCGCTTGCAGGAGGGATTCCCCATCTGCTCCCGTCCTTTTGCGCAACTGGCTCCTGATTTTGGTTTGAAGGAGTCCGAACTAATCGCACGCGTGCAGCACTTACACCGATCCGGCGTCCTGACCCGCTTTGGCCCTCTCTTTCAGATCGAAGCCCTGGGAGGGGCTTATTGCCTGGCCGCAATGGCCGTGCCGGAAAAGCGCTGGGAAAGCACCGTCAAAGCGGTGAACCGCCACCCGGAGGTAGCGCATAACTACCGTCGCACTCACGCCTTGAATATGTGGTTCGTGCTTGCCGCCGCCAGCATGCTGGAGATCGAGTCCTGCCTGAGGATCATCGAGGTGGAAACAGGCTTGCCGGTTTTCGCATTCCCGAAAGAGCGGGAATACCTTCTTAGCCTGAAACTGGAGCTTTGACATGCGGCGCTTAACTCAGCCTTACATCGCTTTGATTCATGCGTCTGAACAAGGCTTGGCGATAGAACCCCAACCTTATCTAAAACTAGCCCAAGAGCTGCGGGTGTCCGAAACCTATGTCATGACACAGCTTCAAAACATGCTGAACCACGGCTTGATCCGGCGTATTGCAGCCGTCCCCAATCACTACGCCTTGGGCTATGTAGCCAATGGAATGTGCGTCTGGAACATTGCAGACGACAAACTGGACACGGTAGGCACATGGCTGGCTACACAAGCGGGCATCAGCCACTGCTACCGTCGACCCCGACGCCTACCCGAGTGGCCCTATAACCTGTTTGCCATGTTGCATGGCAAAGACCATGACACGGTGCGCGCCCAGGCACTACACATCAGTACACAAATCAGGCAGGACTTTCCGGGAATTTTGCACGATCACGATATTTTATTTTCCACGGCCATTCTTAAGAAAACTGGCTTGCGTCTGCGGAGGCCTTAAGCATGTTTCGCCTATCCCGTTTTGTTGCTGCGTTGCACTCCCCGGTTCCCCCTATGCGTAAAAGCAAGGCCCCGGTGGTCATCTGGAATCTGATCCGGCGTTGCAATCTGCATTGCAGCCATTGTTACTCAGCCTCGACCAACAAGCATTTTCCAGGGGAGTTGAGCCATGAACAGGCGTGCCGGGTCATGGATGATTTGCATCAGTTCGGCGTACGCGCATTAATTCTATCGGGTGGCGAACCCTTGCTACGACCCGATATTTATGACCTGGCCCAACGAGCAAAAGCCTTGGGTATGTACGTTGGACTGTCATCCAATGGCACGTTGATCACAGAGCAGACTATTGATCGGATAGCCGACTGCGGCTTTGACTATGTGGGTATCTCGCTGGATGGCTTGCAAGCCAGACATGACAACATTCGGGGCGAGAAAGGAGCCTACGCGGCATCGTTGCAAGGTTTGCGTCTATGTCGTGAAAAGCATCTGAAAGTCGGCCTGCGCTTTACATTAACCCAAGAAAACGCACTTGATTTGAATGGTCTGCTACAGGTGATGGAACAAGAGCAGATTGACCGTTTTTATCTCTCTCATTTGAACTACGCGGGCAGGGGTATGGGCAACCGCTTCCTGGCCAGTCACCACGCGCTCACCCGATGGGCAATGGAACAACTGTTCACCACCTGCCTGACCTATCAGCAAGCTGGCACCCCCAAGGAATTTACCTCGGGCAATAACGATGCTGATGGTGTTTTCTTTTTACATTGGGTACGACGGCACTACCCCGAACATACGCAGAAAATTATCGACATGTTGCGGCAATGGGGAGGCAATTCCTCTGGCCAGGGCATCGCCAATATCGATAACCGCGGCAATGTGCATCCCGACACCATGTGGTGGCACTATAGTTTGGGCAATGTACTGCAACGCCCTTTCTCAGAGATTTGGTCAGACCAGCAGGAACCCCTGCTAAGGGGACTACGCCAGAAGCCACGGCAGGTACAAGGGCGCTGCGCGAGCTGCGCGTATCTCGACATCTGTAATGGCAATACCCGCACCCGCGCAGAAAAGAGCACCGGCAATGTATGGGCTGAAGATCCGGGCTGCTATCTGAATGACCAGGAAATCACTCGCTAAGGTCGCCCCTCTTTATTGCGCAAGGTCGGGCACTGCCGACGAAGCAGCGCCCACCCACACCCACGCTCCCATTCACATTCAAATTCACACTCACAACAGATCCTGAGCAAGATTTATAAGGACATCCCCGCTAGATCTGCACGCCAACTTCTACAAAGACACAATGGCAGCTGCTTGAATAAAACATCGACAAATGCTGCATCGGCCCCAGCAATCAATAATGCAGGTACCAGCCTGTGCGTTTTGTATGGTGAGCCATTCCCAATGGCAGGTCAGTCAAAGCCCAGAACGCAGACACGAATAAACACACATCGTGCCTGAGTCAAGTAGCTGAACATAATGCAGCATCTGCCCCCAACCGCAGCCGTAATACGCAGATTGTTTAAGCCAGTTCGCCCTGCACGCCATGGTGACGCAACAGATCAAGCAAAGGCTGCACAGGCCACGATGCTTTCCAGGTGATCACAATACGCTCTCCGGGTGACCAGGAACGGCACAGCGGCGCCCAGAAATCCCGATTCAACAAGGTTTCCTGCAAAACCACGCCCCCCTGATCCAAAGGCATCAGGCGCGCATCGCGACGGGCCTTTTCGAGAATTGCGGGCAAGATAAGCGGCAAATATAAAACCCAGTCCGCCTGGTTCAATTTGCGCAACGCACGAAGGGTTAACAAATCCACTGCGTCCAAATCTGCAATCGGCAGTATGGTGACCACAATAGTCTGAGGAGGCACCTCCTCCTTTAATGCCGTCTCAAAAGCCGTCTGTGCCTGCTCAGGCTTACCCTGGGCAAACAGATCGGGAATAGGACTATCCAGAACAGAATCAAAAAACTGACGGCGCGTATGGGGCTCGGGAAAAGCCTGTTTGATCTCTGCTCGACGGCGAGCCAGCAGCCCCGCCAGTTGCCCTAGCGATTCGGGAAGCTCGCTTTCTATCCATTCACGGACCCGTCGAGCCAGAACAGGAGCCGAGCCGGCAGACGAAATCGCAATCATCAAGGGCGAGCGGTCCACCATGGCCGGCACCTGCACAGTCGAAAGCTCACCGTCATCGACCACATTGCAGGGCAAATGCAAGGCTTCGGCTGCCTGCGCCACGCTACGGTTTATCTCGCGCCGACCGGTGGCTGCGATGACCAGCCAGGCATGACGAATATGATCCGCCACAAAAGAGCTGAACAGACTGGTCAAGGCACCAGCTTGGGCGCTGGCCCGTAACCATGGGGTTTGCTCGGGCGCTACAACGGTAACTCGTGCCCCAGCACGCAGCAAAAGACGAACCTTGCGCTCGGCGACCGTCCCCCCACCGACCACGACGACGACCTTGCCAGTCAGATTGAAGAACAAGGGAAACACATTCATGGCATCACATCCTTCAGGCGTCAGTGAACACTGACGCCCGGTTCATTGCTACTTCAGACCGGCAAAGTAAGCAGCCAGCTCATTGACCATTTCAGGGCTTAAGGGCTCAGCCATCGGACTCATGATGGGGTCATTGCGCTCTCGCGTTTTGAACTGCTGCAACTGTTTGACCAGATATTCCTCTTTTTGCCCAGCCAGGTTGGGATACAAGCCCACTGTACTGATTCCCTCTAGCCCATGACATGATGCACACAGGGGCAGCATGGCAGAGGCCTGAGCCGACAATTGTGACTGCCCATGTGAACCTTGCAATCCGGCCGGCTCGTCCGCCGCCCTGGCTGCATTGACTGCCATCAGTCCAGCCAGGGCCAGACCCATCAAAAGCTGTTTCATGATGTTCCTTTGCTTAGAATTTTTGGGTTTCAGGCTGCCCGATGGTGAGCCAACGGGTGCGGGCACGCGAGAACACACCGGAGGGGCTTTCCATCTTGTGCTCGGCCACCAGCTCCAGACTGCGGCTGTCATAGATCTTCAGACGATCACCCCAATAGCCAGAGCTGACGTACAGGTAATCACCCGTACGGTTGTAATTGGGAAAGAAGGCGTGACCGCCCACGTCCAGGGTTTTCACGACGGACAAGGTGTTTTTGTCGATCAGCTGAATCCAGGCGGCACGCTTGTCTTTGTCAATAATGTCGACCGCGACATACGGGGCATTGGGGTGAGCAGCCGGCGATTCGGTGGCGCCCGCCACCGGAATTTGTTTCACCACCGAAAAGTCTTTGGTATCCCAGACGGTGACCACAGAGCCCAGTTTGCAACTGCCCATATTGGTGCCGAAAGCCAGCATACGCCCATTGACTTCCGTTACCGCTCCCGAACCGGCATGAGGCTGGCAGCCAGCCGGAATATCGCGCACCACTTTGTCGTCTTTCAAGTCGATGGCCACATACTTGTTGTCATCGTAAGAGGCAACCATGGAATAGCGCCCATCCGGGGTGAGGAAAGTATCGTGCAACATGCGCCCCACCTTGGCCAGTTTGGTCACGGGCATGTCGGGCTTGTCCGGGTCGATGATCCAGATCTGTCCTGCTTGCCGCAGCGTCAGTGCAAATTTGTTATTGATGCGACTGCCGATGATCGGACCGCCAGCGGATTTAATGAAATTGCCATCGGGGTCCTCGCCTTCCAGCGCGAGATATTTCACGGGCTCCAGGGTGTCGGCTTTCAAGATAACCATGCTGTTGGGCACGAATGAGCTCAGCGCCAGCCACTTACCATCCTTGGACAGTGCTATCCCGGTGCCCGTCAGACCAATCTTGGCCTGTCGCACAATCTGCAAGGTGTACAGGTCGATTTTATAGACATGGCCATCATCACTTTTCAGATAGGCCCAGCGCTCATGACTGGGGCTGAACTCCATGATGTGGGGTGCTCCCACCGTCGCAATTTCGCCCACTTTCTGGTTGTTCTGGCCATTGATGAAAACCGCACGGGCCTGATTGGCGCCGTCACCCCGACCGTAGCGTCCACGAGCCATGATGACCATCAGATCGTAGACAGAGTCGATCTCGTAATTGGGCTTGTCGGGTAAGGTGGACTCATCGACCAACACCTTCACGCTGGCGCGGATCTGGTCCATCCCCCAGTGACGTTCCACCACAGGCTCATTTTTGATCAGCCTGGCCAGGGCACGGATATCCTCATCGGGCAAACGCCCCACGAAAGGCGGCATCAAGGTATCCGGGATTCCGGTCATGATGGTGCCGCGCAAGGCAATCTCACTTTGAACGAGACGATCCCTGTGCAGACCCGGCGCAATGTATCCACCCCGGTCGGCTGCGTGACAGACCGCACAGTTCTCCTGAAACAGCTTGTCCACCCGCACTTGCTCTTGCGTCGGTTCCGCCAGTGCCGTGCTGACGGTGGCAGACAGGAAGGCCAGGGTCATCATTTTTCTATACATTCCATTACCTCCAACATGTGACTTGCCAAGGGGCAAGGCCATTCAAACTATAACGATTGTTATTTTTTGATGAGAAGGTATGGATACGGACCAAAGAATGGTGACGGTTTTTTTATATCGCAATTACAGTAAATTAAATACTCTTACCGAGATAAAAAAATCGCTGACGATGGGTAAGGTGACAGATCAACAAAGCGGACAAATTTATCACGAACGAAACATCACATTGAGCCAACTCAAGTTAAAAGAGAGAGGGGTTACCTATAGTGGCCCAGCCTGGCTCGCTCTCGATGGTTTTGATTCCTTTCCAGTCCCACCATGTTTTCTTTACCGATTACGCTCTCTCATACTCATAGCCCGCCCTACAAACGACAAATTGCCCGTCAAATCGAAAGCCTGATTTGCTCAGGGCGCTTGCAAGAAGGTAGTCGCCTGCCTTCGATTCAGCGGATGGCGTCTTTGCTTCAAGTGTCCAAAAATACCGTGATGGGTGCCTATGACCTGCTGATTGATTCCAATCTGATTCATAGCGAACCTAGCCGGGGGTTTTTCGTGGCCACCCCTACCCGTCATGGACGCAGTCGTCTGGCACCGGATTTTGTGTTGCAAACGGCGCATTGCTCACGCAGTCTGCGCACCAGCACCGCCCAGGCCAGCGGGGTTCATGTGCCCGCCCCCAGTCTGCCAGTTCGCTTCGATTTCAAGGTCGGACGGCCTTCTGCCCATGCTTTTCCACTGCGTCAGTTTATTCATCTGTCCAATCAGTTGCTGCGCTACGCCGGCTCAGCCATGGCGGAGTACCCGCCACCGGAAGGGCTATGGGGTTTACGTCTGCAGATTGCGGATTATCTGGCGGCCAGCAAGGGAATACTGGCCGACCCGGAACAC
This sequence comes from Alcaligenes sp. SJTW-7, assembly GCF_047716895.1. NCBI lineage: Bacteria > Pseudomonadati > Pseudomonadota > Betaproteobacteria > Burkholderiales > Alcaligenaceae > Alcaligenes > Alcaligenes sp. SJTW-7. The sequence continues at coordinate 2,269,014 of NZ_CP136682.1, forward strand.
ATCATCATCACCGCAGGAACTCAGGAGTCACTCAGCCTGATTACGGCGCATTTCCTGGATGAGCATAGTTGTGCGGTGCATGAATCACCCGGCTATAACGGGTTCAGGCATCTGCTGGAACGGCATCGGGCACAAGGCATTCCAGTGCCGGTGGATGAGCAGGGTTTATGCACCGGCCACCTGCCCGACAGGCCCGTCCAACTGGCCTTTGTGACGCCATCGCACCAATACCCTTTGGGACATACACTGACGGTGCGGCGGCGTCAGGAACTGCTGGCCTGGGCCAGCACCAGTGGCGCATTGATCATCGAGGATGATTACGACGGAGACTTCTGTTACGGGCCGGCCTTGCCCGCAGCGCTCAAGGCCATGAGCCCGGGACAGGTCATTTACCTGGGCTCATTTTCCAAAACCCTGGGTCCCGGCTTGCGTTTGGCCTACATGGTCTGTCCGCCCCAGCTAAGCCAAGACTTTATCGCCCGCAAGGCGCTGCTCAACAACGGCTCCCCCTGGTTAACACAAGCTGTACTGGCACGCTTCTTTGATGAGTACGACTACCCACGTCACCTGCAGCACTTGCGCCGCCGCTATCTGGACCAGCGCAATATCCTGCTCCAGGGCCTGAAGCACATATGGGGAAATACAGGTGTGATCAGCGGGCAGAATGCCGGCATGCATCTGGCCTTTCGTTTGCCATCGCAAAGCCCGAACGCCGATCACCTGGCCTCGACCGCGCTTCACTATGGCATACGGCTTTACCCTCTGGCCCAGGCCGCCAGCCAGGAAGCAGACGGCACCAAACCGCGCCATCTGCTATTTGGCTATGCCAATCTGGAGCCGGGAGAGCTGCAACAGGCGATGCAGCATCTTGCCCTGATACAGCCTAGGCTGAACCAGGACTAGACAGAGCATGTATTCAGGACTGAGCCAACGCTTGATCAAAGTCCGTGGTCAGATCGACAATTTCCTCGATGCCAACGGAGATACGCAACTGGTTATCAGCAATGCCCATCAAGGCGCGCTGCTCGGCCCCCATTTCATAATAGATGGTGTGCGCAACCGGCAATACCAGACTGCGGTTATCGCCCAGATGGGTAGCCAGCACAAAAACCTTCAGACGATTCAGAAAATCGAAGATTTCGATTTTGTCTTCCAGCACCACGCTCATCAGGCCTCCAAAGCGATTGCCGAACAAGTGGGCGGTGCGCTCATGCTGAGGATGGTCTTCCAGGCCAGGATAACGCACGTGTTTTACCTTGGGGTGAGCCTTCAGATGACGCGCCAGCGCCAGGGCGTTAGCGCAAATGCGTTCCATACGCAAAGGCAGTGTTTCCGAACCCACAGCCAGACGATGGGCCACGTCAGACGACAAGGTGCCACCCATATCACGCAATCCCTTCTTACGGATCTGCACTAGCCCCCAGTTCTGGGGATTGCCGTTGCGATAGACCTGGGCAATGTTGGGATAGGTGGTCCAGTCAAACAAGCCCGTGTCGGTCACCATGCCACCCAAGGCATTGCCATGACCGCCGATGTGCTTGGACAGGGAATTGATCACCAACGAGGCCTTGAACTCCCGACCCGGCAACAAATACGGCGAGGACAAAGTGGCATCCACCACGTACAAGAGGCCCTCGTCCTGGCACCATTGCCCCACCCCTTGCAGATCGGCCACCTGAGTGCCTGGGTTGGCAATCGTTTCCAAAAAAACCATACGGGTGTTGGGCTGTCGTGCTGCCTGAACTTGCGCCAGATCCGTCGCATCCACCAGCGTGGTCTGCACACCCAGATCCCGCAAGGTGCCCAACAGACTATTGGTATTGCCAAACAAATATTTGCTGGCAATCAGGTGATCGCCCTGACGCAACAAAGTAAACAGGGTCGCCGTCAGCGCTGCCATTCCAGTGGCGAAACTCACGCTGCCCACGCCTTTTTCCATGCGTGTAATCTTGGCTTCCAAGGCCGCCGTTGTGGGTGTGCCCTGACGAGAATAGGTGAAGCCCGATTTGCCTTGAAAGACCGCGGCCAACTCACGTGCATCCTGAAAGCCAAACTCGGTCGATGGGTGCAATGGCTGATGAATAGCGCCGTACTGCGTGCCCAAGCGACGGTCAGAATGCAGGGTGGAGGTAATAAAGCCGTTTTCGTCCATGATCGTTTCAAAGCCCAAAATGCAAGTACATCCCATCAACCTTGGTGGGCTTGCGCCCGGCTGATGGCCAATCACTTATTATCTGGTGAAGCAGCCGCTGAAAGCGGCTGTCTTTTATACAAATAAGTAATTAAGTAAGTAACAAGACTTAAAAGAAATTAAGCCTGGCTACGTTGGCGTAACGTCTCGTACAAGCAAACCGCGCTGGCAACACTGACGTTCAGGCTCTCCACAGCCCCCATCATGGGAATGGAGACCAGCTCATCGCAAGTCTCACGGGTCAGCCGACGCATACCCTCTCCCTCGGCCCCCATCACCCAGGCCATAGGCCGACGCGCATCTACCTGATGAAAGGTATGACTTGCCTGGTCGCTGGTCCCCACCAGCCAGACGTCACGCTCGCGCAGCATGCGCATGGTACGAGCAAGATTGGTCACGGTAATGTAGGGAGTGGACTCTGCCGCCCCACACGCGACACGCGACACGGTGGCATTCAGGCCCACGGCACGATCGCGAGGCGCAATCACGGCATGCGCACCCGCGGCATTGGCACTGCGCAGGCAGGCGCCCAGATTGTGAGGGTCAGTAACCCCATCCAAAATCAACAGGAACGGAACCTGGCCAGCCTCTTCAAGATCATCCAGCAATTCGTTGACATCAACCGCCAATTCCTGCTCGAGAGCCAAGGCCACCACACCTTGGTGGCGAGTGCCTTTGGCCAGACCATCAAGACGCTCGACGGGCACTGCCATGACTTTCAGACCCGCCTGCTCAACCTGTTCGATAAAGGCCAACATCCGCTTGTCGCGCCGGGTCTGATCCACATACACCTCGCGCACCGTAGCGGCGCTATAACGAACCCGGGCAATAACGGCATGAAAACCGGCCAAAACCTGCTGAGCCATAACAATCCTTGGAGGAAATAAATCAAAGCAAATAAAGAAAGCCGGGCAAAAGCCCGGCTTGATATTGTACGCCTATCGGCGCCGGCCTCTTGGGCTGCGCGTGGATTTGGCCGCTTTGGCCGTCTTTTCCGCGCTGCGCTTTTCATCCCGCTCGGCCTGCTTTTGGGAGGCACGCCGTTGGGACGCCGTGGTGCCCTTTAACGCCAAAGGCTTGGTCGGGGCCGCTTTCTTGATGGGACGCTCGGAAGGATCAGACGCTTCAGCCGCTGCCTTCACAGCCTTATACCCGACTCCCTTGACCAGACGAAACTCGATGCGACGCGCCTCCAGGTCAACGCGGGCTACCTGTACTTGCACGGCATCGGTCAGGCGATAACGCAAGCCCGTGCGCTCACCACGCAGCTCATTCAAGGTTTCGTTGTACTGGAAATAATCCGCGCCCAGTTCAGAGACATGGACCAGACCCTCTACATACAGAGTATCCAGGGTGACGAAGAGGCCAAAACTGGTGACACCGCTGATCTTGCCGGAGTACTCCTCGCCCACATGCTCTTTTACAAACCAGCATTTGAGCCAGGCTTCCACATCTTTGGAAGCCTCGTCAGCGCGACGCTCGCGAGCCGACAACAACGCCCCCAGTTTTTCCCACCGCGCAAAATCCCGTTTACTGGCGGGCAGCGCCGCATCCCCCGGGTCCTCATCAATAGCCGGAACATAGCGCTCGCCCTTCAAAATACCCTTGATGACGCGATGCACCAGCAAATCGGGATAGCGACGAATCGGCGAGGTGAAGTGGGCATACTGCGAATAGGCAAGCCCAAAGTGTCCCGTTTTCTCCGGGCTGTAAATGGCCTGCTGCATCGAGCGCAAACACATGGTCTGAATGATGGCAAAGTCCGAGCGGCCACGCGCTGCCGCCACGACTTTGGCGTAATCGGCCGAGCTGGGTTCATCGCCCCCTTCCAGGGTCAAACCCAAACTGCGCAGATACTCGCGCAAGGCTTCCAGCTTGGGCGGCGTGGGGCCTTCGTGCACACGGTACAGACCGTTGCGACGGCTACGAGCAATGAAATCAGCTGCGCAGGTATTGGCTGCCAGCATGCATTCTTCAATCAGTTTGTGAGCATCGTTGCGAACCAGGGGCTCAATACGCTCGATACGGCCCAAAGGATTGCACACGATCTTGGTTTCGACAGTATCGAAATCAATCGCCCCCCGCGCAGCACGTTGCTCGGCCAGCACACGATACAGGGCATACAGATTCTGCACGGGCTCCAGCACATGCTGGATCTGATTGGCCGCCGGGCCTGTGGGCTGCTGCAGGGCGCTCCAGATATCAGAATAGGTGGTGCGCGCATGCGAGTGGATGACCGCTTCATAAAACTGATAGGCTGAAACGGTGCCGGACTTGGCGCCATCCGCCAACACGACCATATCGCAGACCATGACCAGACGGTCTACCGATGGATTAAGCGAACAGATTCCGTTGGACAGACTTTCGGGCAGCATAGGAATCACGCGGCGCGGAAAATACACACTGGTACCCCGCTCCAGCGCATCCTCATCCAGCGCGTCACCCGAACGCACATAATGGCTGACATCTGCAATTGCCACCAGCAAACGCCACGCCCAGCGGGGCCGTTTACCGGTTCCGATATCGACACGTTCGCAATACACCGCATCATCAAAGTCGCGGGCGTCTTCCCCATCAATCGTAATGAATGGCACATCGCGCAAGTCGACACGGCCTTTATATTCCGAAGGCTTGACCTTGGCAGGAATGCGGGCGGCTTGCTTGAGCGCCTTATCGGAAAAATCGACCGGCACCTCAAACTTGCGCACGGCAATCTCGATTTCCATGCCGGGATCGTCAATTTCCCCCAGCACCTCAATCACACGCCCCAAAGGCTGACGATGCCGCTCCGGCTGTTGGGTAATCGCTACGGTGACGACCTGACCCGGCTCGGCCTCGCCCTGCTCCCCGCTTGGAATCAGAATGTCATGCTTGATGCGCTGATCTTCGGGCACCACGATAAACGTGCCACGCTCGCGCAGGAAACGTCCCACCAGCTTGCTGGTGTGACGCGCCGTCACTTCTACGATCGAGGCGTCTGGCTTGCCGCGGTACTCTCCGACGATGCGCACCATAACGTGGTCGCCGTGCAACACCTTGGCCATTTCTCGTGGGGACAAGAACAGATCAGGCTGCCCGTCGTCACGCTGCAAGAAACCAAAGCCGTCGCGATGACCCAACACCTTGCCCGCGATAAAACCAGTCTGGCTGTTTTTGCGAATCTTGCCTTCGGGGGAGATCAGCAGTTGTCCATCGCGCTCCATTGCGCGCACACGCCGCTCAAAACCCACCGTAATCTCTTTGCCCAAGCCCAGCTTTTGTGCCAGAGCCTGCATGGTCAGGCCGTCTGCATCTTCGCGCAGCCCCGCCAGGATCGCTTCCCGCGTCGGGGTATCCGGGTCGAAGTCAGGCGGCAATTCATAACGGCCCGTTGTTTGAATACGGTCCTCAGTACTGTCTTGATGTTTTTTATTCAAAAGGACACTTCCATTATTAATAAAGTATGCCTATAATCCTTTTTCTTTGCTGCTCACGCAGCAAAAACGTTGAAGGCTTTTGGCACAGTCATAAGCATACAACGATATTGCCCAGGTGGCGGAATTGGTAGACGCGCATGGTTCAGGTCCATGTGCCTTCGGGTGTGGAGGTTCGAGTCCTCTTCTGGGCACCAAATTCCTCAAAAAGCCGATCATCTTTCGATGATCGGCTTTTTGTTTTGTGCGCCCATACAGCAAGGCGCTTGGGCACCGACGCAAGGCCCCATGAAAGGTTAGGCCCGCAGCCCCCACTCCACGTGTACGTCCCAAGCCACACCCTTTGCCGGGCTCTTGCGCGTTGACAAGCCATTCGCTGAGCGCCCAGCAAGCCTTCTTATTTTCTTGTCCCAGACTGGACTTGGGAAGGTACGCAGCGAGCAAGGCTTCTAGCCCAAGGACTGCCGTAACGGCAATACAAGCGCATGATTGATTAAGCACAGGCACTTCCGAATAAGAAATCAACACCGCATGATCGGTGGCTTTCTTTACAGGCCTATGAACACATCACCAATCCCATGCGGGAGAAACAAAGGGATCTTTTTCTGCCTGCCACGGCCCCTGCCTCAAAAACCCCGCCTGATTCTTTGGGACAAAAAAAACCGACTGCGTTTGAACAATCGGTTTTCCATTTCATAAAGTCGCCGCTATTAACCGCCGCAGCCGCCACAACATGCGCCATCCTCTCCATGCGCTGGCTTGGCAATCTGATAGCCCGCCTGTTCAACCGCGGCATGCAGATCTTCCAACGACACCTGGGTTTCATCAAAACGCACCGATGCCTTCGCATTCTCAAACGAAGCGTCTGCCGCTTGCACACCCTGGACCGCTGCCAAGGCATTCGCCACTTTGTCAGCACACTCAGGGTGTCGCAGACCCGCCAATTTCAACATTCCCACTTGCATTTTTCATCCCTTTAACATGAGGTGAGGCAGTTGATGAAATCGCCACCGCCCATAAAGATATATATTAAATACATCTTATAAATACGGCAAGTGACGATTAGCCATTCAGTACAGGGGTGTACGCACTCCTCCTTCAAAGAACAAGACAAGGAACGAGGACGGCAAGCAGGCTAACTGACAGATCAAGCTACTACTACCACTCGACTGACTGAGTAACTGACCAAATTGCTAGCTAGGCAAATAGGCTTGTTTGCCCATCAGATCGATGGCTGGCTGACAGCACGTGGACGAAGCAAGATCGAATGGACAACGGCGATGGTTGAAAGAACTGGATTCAAACGCCAGCTCAACTGCACCTGAACAAGGCCAGGGAGAAGAGTGCACTAACCATCCTGCCTGGAGAATAAAAGCCATCAAACAGCGCGTCGACCTGAGCTGCCTAATACAAAGCACTCTTTGCAGGTAGAAGAACCAACCTTATAAATAAAGCATTATTTGCAGGCAGAAGAACCAGCCTTGTAAGCGCCGTTTACGCTTGAACGCGAACCCAACCGCACAGTCCCTTACCGGTCGGACAGGCTGGCTCCGTCGGGGGCATGAAAAGGACCAAATTGAACTGCGCCTGGATATCTATACGACCCCGATTTCCCAAACCACAATACAAAAAGCCGACCATCTTTCGACGATCGGCTTTTTGAGGAATTTTGGTGCCCAGGAGAGGACTCGAACCTCCACACCCTAAGGCACATGGACCTGAACCATGCGCGTCTACCAATTCCGCCACCTGGGCTCTGACTGCAACACTTGTTTTTAAACACGTCGTTGCAAGACAGAAAATAACTATAACACGATTTTCAATTCGCGCAAACTATTTCTGTTTTTTATGATGGACAGAAGTTTGTCGGCCTCTTGCGCTTCATGAAAATCGCTTTTATGCTTATTGCCATATCAAGAGTTGGGGTAACCCATGCCAACCTGTGTACCCGCACAAGGTGGATTCAAGATATGGCCATCTGGCAACCAAAGGGATCGTTATGACAACAACCCGCTGCCAGCGGGTTTTTTTATGCCTGACCTAGCAGGCGCTCAACGGGTCCTTTAATCCAACTTGCTCACCCGGAAGCCGCTTCCAAGAGCTAAACAGGAGAAACTATGTCTGCACCGTACTGCTATCACCTCACCCTAGAACAGCAAAGCTACCGCATTGTGCTTCGTCCTGGCTGTTCGCGGCTGGCCGTTGTCCGCGAACAGCATGCGGAGACTGTCGGAGATTATGAGCCTCGCTGGCTGGGCTCCAGTTGTCGGGGCGGCTATTGGACCCGTTTTCAGCCTGATATCGACAGCACATTGCTGCTGAACATGGATGCGATCGCACGCCTGATTGACCAGCATCGCCTGGCGCATCCCGAGACAACGCTGGACACAGACCTTCAGCCAGTGCTGCACGTGGGTGGCCGCTTGCGCGCCCAACCCTACCCTCAGCAACAAGCCGCTTAATCCAGACGAGGGGCCTGATCGCCCTGATCGCCTTGGCGCCAGTAACTGCTGGCCCGAATCGCGTTCTTATCCAGGCCACGCTCCTGCACCCAGTATTCACGCAGCCCTTGGGCAACTGCGTATTCTGCCGCCACCCATACATAGCCTGTGCCGCTGGGCTGCGTCGCAGCCCGCAGCGCGTCCAGAATGCCCGGCAACCCGGCCAGTGATGGAATCCAGTTCACCGTAACGTGATCGGGCGCCGCTAGCGTCCCTACCGTCAATAAATTGCGCGCCAAGACATACACCTGCACGTTCACCGTGGCAGGCAGTTCATGGATGCGTCGTGCCATCGCAGGTATGGCGGTTTCGTCACCGATCAGGACTTGCCAATCCAGTTCCTTGCTGAGCAGAAAGGAGCCACGGGGTCCCGCGACCCCCAGCTTGTCCCCTTCCTTGGCTTGCATGGCCCATCGGCACGCCGGGCCGTCACCGTGGAGCACAAAATCGATATCCATCTCCTGTTCCGCCGCGCGGTAGTCGCGCGGCGTGTAATCACGGATGGGAGGTTTTTCCTGCCCCGCCGCAAAGACCATACCGCGCTCGCCCATTTGGGGCAGACGCAGGGAATGGGTGGCTGGATCCGGAAAAATCAGTTTGACGTGATCATCAAACCCCGGCGAGTAAAACCCCTCCAGGTCAGCACCCGTCAGGGTAATGCGCAGCATGTGAGGTCCCAGCTCACGGCGATGCTTGACGGTGAGCAATCGCAACTTCAGGGGATGGGCCACTTTTTGCGTTAATTGTTCGGACTGCATGCTTAAGACTCCTTGGGCAAATTGCGTATTTCGGCGATGGCTTTCTCCAGAATTGCCACCACGTCAGCCTGTCGTGCCAGACTGGCTGTCGATTGTTCAAACATGGCCTGTTTAAGACTATGGCGTACCTGGACAAATTCGGGCAGCCAACCCGTCTGTTCCTGCGCGGCCTTTAAATCCTCGTCACTACTCTGTTCAGCCAGCATCTGCCGTATCCATACCCGCTTGCGCCCGCGGTAGGTCAAGGACTGCAGTAGGTAGTCACACTTCTCTTTCTGCGCCTCAAGATACGCCAGCCCCTCCGGAGTCAGGCTGTACATCTTGCGGCGCCCTTGCTCCTCAATCAGAACCCAACCTTGAGTCGCACAAAAGGCCAAGGCCGGATACACCGCGCCGGCGCTGGGCACATAACTGTTCTGGCTGATCTGCGCAAAACGACGGATTAGTTGATACCCATGAGTGCTGCCTTCCTTGAGCAAGGCCATCAGCATGAGCTGCATAGCTCGGGCAGAGTACTTTCGACCCTGCCCCATATCCTGCAACATGCGCTCGACATCCATTGTGTTGAATTTCATAGTCACACTCTTATGCTATATCACTCGACACATATTAATGATAATGAGAATGACAATCAACCAAAAATCAAAATAAACCGTGCCCAATGAAAATGCTTGCATTTACCAAAAGATTCATCCTATAATTTAACGCTTGAGACGGGCAGCAGCCCTTATCAAAGCCCAGGTGGCGGAATTGGTAGACGCGCATGGTTCAGGTCCATGTGCCTTCGGGTGTGGAGGTTCGAGTCCTCTCCTGGGCACCACAAATTCCTCAAAAAGCCGATCATCAAAAGATGATCGGCTTTTTGCTGTGTGCGCACCCAAACGCTAAGATCTTCGAGCCCCTTCCAGGAGCGCACGAGGCCCCCACCCCGACCTTCCCCCCCTGAAGTACAGCAGTCAAGCTGAACACCAAACGCAAGCACCGCGATCAGATAAGCACTAAAAATCGGGCAACTTACCTTGATATCTGGGTAGCGCTTCCCCAAGGGCGGACAAGCTTAGCGCCGGGACCAAAGCGAGCAGCAGAAAAGCCACAAGAAAAATCAGGCCAAGAAGAAAAAAGTGTGGATCAACAGTCACTTACGCTACCTGAAACCAGGAAAACCAGTTCGTGCGGCCCAAGCACATAACATGCCCATTACAAAATACGAATAGCGGCCATATGTTAAAACCCTGCGCCGCCACTTAAAAAGAGCGCATCCGTACTGAGATCTTTCCATTAAAAATAGCCTTGGGCTGTTGGCAACGACATAAAACGCACTCTTTTGAGTAAATGCGTACGCCGTCCTATCGAGCTACCACTCAGTCTGAGCTGAAACCGTGAAACCAGCAGCGCAAAAGACCAGTTTGAAAAGCCCCAGAAAGTTCATGGCCTCGCACGGAGGCGAACCTGCCCGGATCGACAGATCTGATGTATGCCCCCTTGCCAACGAGCACAACCGTCAGGGGGAGACACCGATCTCCTTGACCCCGAAGATCCAGCGACAAAAAAGCCGAAACAGATGCTTTATTCTGCTTCGGCTTTTTGACATGCACAGGCCCATCACCTTTTGCTCGGCTGGCCCACCCTTTTGCTGACTACTCCAAAGGGCGATGACGGCGTTGCCAGAATGGCTGCGCCGCATAACGCTGCTCCCTACCGTACAGGGCATGTTGAGCATTCAGGTGACGCACCAGACCCAGCAAATAGTCTTTTTCATACGATCGTGCCGGCTCAGGGTTTCCTTGCGTCAGGGCCAGAGCCGCCTGTGCCGATTGCGAGCCGCTCCACAGCGCCGTAGCCAGACCATTGGCCGCCAAGGGGTCCATGGCGGCGCCCGCATCGCCAGCGCGAAGGAGACGGCCTTCAACAAAGTGAGACACGGTGGCGCTGGCAGCTGCGCTGACGGTAGGAGCACAGTCGGCCATTTGATCGATCAAGCCCAGACTTTCCATACGCACGCGCGCTGCATCGGCGCAAGCCAGTAAACCGGCCCACGTCGACCCATCATGACTCAAAGCGTCAGGCAAGAGATCCGCATCCGAGAACAAGGCCACCGTCAAACGATGGCCGGGCATGGGAGACAAATACCACCATCCCAACTCCGCCGCTTCGACCAATGAAGCCGCCAGAGGCTCCGCTCCCTGCGGTAGATCAAAAACACGCCAGGCCGCGACCAGCCTGTCCAGTCGTTGACGCTCGGCAACCGACCCGCAAGATACTGCCGCGCGACCGCTGCAATCGATCAAGGCAGCGGCTTCAAGGCTCGTGCCATCCGCCAATCTGACAGTAAGCCCGTGAGGCTGATGTTCCAGGCTCAGAACTCGTGTGCGACGCAGGCTGAGTTTCTCTTCTTTCTGCAAGCGTTCAAGCAGCACCTGCTCCAGACGTGCCTTGTCCAGCAGGTACCCCTGACCATCCTCGTCCTGCACGGTGCGCAGCCCTTCATTTCCCCATACCGAAAAACGCCCCTGAGAGCGCAGAGCCACCGTCTCATCCAGGCAGCTTTCCCATCCCAGACGGGTCAAGACCTGGGCACCGCGTTCAGACAAGGTTTCACCCCACGAAGGCTGCCGCTCTGGCGGAGCCACCAGCGTCACAGCCTGACCTTGCATACTCAGACGGCGCGCCGCTGCCAAACCCGCCACACCAGCACCAACAACAATAATCATCCCTTCATCCCCAGGTTCCCGTCCGCTTTATCAGCGGGATAATGTCCATAGAACCGCCTTGTGCGTCTGCTGACCGCTTGGGCACAATGGCTGCCAGCCCGACTGGCCCGGGACGTTTTACCACGACTGCCCAGCCAGCCCCAACTATCACCTATTGGCCGGGAGCGAGTACCCAGGATGCCAAGCGAGATGCGCCGCACTCACAAAAGGGTCAACAAGACCTGTCGGTGGACACTTCCGGCCCCTGCGGCGGGCATGGGCAAACCATCAAATCTTGTTTAGCTGAGCGAATGCCCCTGCTTCTTAAAAAAGGCGAGGCAGAGAAAACAGCATGATCCAGCCCCCCAGGACCAGATAAGGCCCAAAATGAATGGCCTGCCCTGCCGCCAGCCGACCACCCAAGCGCAAGATCAGCACGGCCAGCAAACCCAGGACAGAGGCAGACAAGAGAATGCCGGGCAGGGCACTTGCCCCCAGCCAGGCCCCTAGGGCCGCCAGCAGCTTGAAGTCGCCGTACCCCATGCCGGCACGTCCGGTCAGCAGCAGGAAACCATGATTCAAAAGCCACAGCAGACCATAACCCAGCGCTGCACCCAGCACCGCCAAGGGCAACGTGGTAAAGGTGTGATCCAGATTGACCAGCAGGCCCAGCCACAACAAAGGCAAGGTCAGGCGATCGGGCAGGTAGCCGGTTTCCGCATCAATCCAGGCCAGTAAAGCGGTAACGGCGATCCAGACACAGGCAGCCACTGCGGCCGGAGTCAGTTGCCAGCGCCACCCTGCCCAAAGCATCAGCCCCAAAGCCAGGGCCTGGCACACCCACCCCCATTGCCGGTGTAGTCGACGTGGGCGTGTACTCAAGCCGGACTCCAGTTCGATGGGCAGACTCCAGGACAGGCGCCGGGCGGGCCAATAAAAACAGACGGCCAAAACCAGAGCAACTCCCATTCCCGCCCAGGCATTGCCCCACGACGTCCACATCATAATGATCCTTCACCCGATTAATGAAAAGTGCGTGTCCCACAGTCTCGCTGACCAAATCCTAGCAGAGGCGTGTGCGCTTTTGATGACGTAAGCATTTTTTGCTCCAGGCTGCGGGAAATCGAGGCATGGCATTTTTTGTTACCCGAATGACAGACAGAGCCCAGCAAGGCTAGGCATAATGCGCTTCAACCCTTTGTTTCGCTTATGGATGAATAAGGAAGCGCCATGAACCAATTTATGCCCCACGCGGCGCGTGCTCCCCGCCTGCGCTCGTTGACCGGTGCTTTGATGCTGGTCTGGATGGGCTCAACAGCCAGTGCAGCCTGGGCCCAGCAGATCGAAGCGATCACCTTATCCAGCGCCGGTATGGCCGAGATCGAACGACAGATCCCGATTACCGACACCGGAACCGCCCAACTGCGCGTGCCTCTGAACCAGGTCGATGATATTTTAAAAACCCTGATGGCCGTAGACGGCAAAAGCCGCATTGAATCGTTGACCCTGTCCGGTCTGGCCCCGTTGAAAGAGAGCTTTGACAGCTTGCCCTTCTCGGCCAAGGATCTGGGCTCGCCCGCCGCCTTGGCGCAGGCCCTGCGAGGGCAACAACTGAGCGCCAGCTCGCAAGGCCGCCAGGTGCGCGGTGCCGTTCTGGGTGTACAGACCATCGCGGCCACTAACGAGCGCTCCTCCCAGGCCATCCTGAGCGTGCTCACGGAGCAAGGCCAGATTCAGACATTGGAGCTGGGTCCCGACACCAGCCTGGAAGTGCTGGATAAAACCGTGCAGCAACAATTGCAGCAAGCCGCGCAGGTCTTGGCCGGACAAAACAATCAGCAATCGCGTGACATTCAATTGGTCCTGAACAAGACCGACACCAAGACCGCGCGTCTGTCCTATCTGACTCCTGCCCCAGTCTGGAAAAGCTCCTACCGACTGATGATGCAAGAGGGCAAAGCCCGACTGCAGGCCTGGGCCATTTTCGAAAACACCACTGGCGAGGACTGGAAAAACGTCAAGGTCACCTTAAGCTCGGGTTCGCCAGTGATGCTGCGTCAACGCCTGCTGGAGCGCTACTGGAACGAGCGCCCCGAACTGCCCGTTGCCGTAGGCAGCGCCATCGCCCCGAAAGCGGACACCCAGGCAAGCGTGCGCGCGAATCAAGCTCATCCGGCCATGGCTAATGCCATGCGTGCCCGCATGGCCCCCCCTGCCCCTGCCCCCATCGCTGAAGCAGCCTACATGGCAGACAGCGTCCTTTCCAAACAATGGGCCGCGGGTGGTGCCAACAGCGACGCTCAAGCTCAGGAAGGTCAAACCCAGGTACGCTTTAGCTTGCCCGAGACAGTGAATGTTCCCACCGGCCAGACAGTCGCCGTCCCATTTATGGACACGTCCTTGCAGGCTGAGGCTCTGTCGGTATATCGCAGTGGTCAGGCGGGCGATCATCCCACGGCCGCCATTTGGGTCAACAATCAGCAGGCCAATAGCCTGCCACCGGGCATCATCACCGTCTTTGACCAGCAAGACGGTCATGTGGGGGATGCGGAGCTGGCCGGGCTGCCAACTGGAGAGCAACGCCTGATCTACTTTGCCCAGGACAGCAAAGTGCAGATCCGTGAAGAACAGACAGAGGAATATCGCCTAAGCAACACGCGCGTCAGCGATGGCGTGGCTCGATCGGAATGGACCCGCTTTCAAAACTTCCGTTTCGAGATCACGGGTCCCGCGAACGAAGATAGGACCGTCCTGATCCAGTTACCGCGTCAGGATGGCTGGTCCTTCAAATCCGATGCCCACGATAGCGACACAGCCCAGGAACACCGCCTGAAAGTGAAGGTACCCAAAGGTAAAACCATCACCGTCACGGCTCAGCTCAGCCTGCAGGACCAGACGGAACTGCGTCTGGAAGACATCGACGAAACCCTGCTGGTGCAATGGCGAGGCAACGGCCAGGACCAGGCCCTGCAGGCCAAGATGGACAAGCTGATTGAGTTGCGTCGGCAACTGAGCCAGGCCCAGCAGGCGCAGAACCTGGCGGTCGAGCGCCTGAATGAGACGATTGCAGAGCAGGAGCGCATCCGCGCCAATCTGGCCGCGGTCAGCGCACAGAGCACCTTGGGCGAACGCTTTAGCGCACAGCTGGCCCAGCAAGAGGACCAGATTGCCAGCCAGCGCCAGGCGGTTCAGGATCAGCGTGATGCCGTTCAAAAGGCCCGTCAGGCCTTCGAGAAAGGCTTGGCTGAACTGAACTGAACTTAGCCTCCCGGTGCGGGCAACTGGGCCTGCACCTGCTCCAGAAACGCGCGTATGGCATGACCCTGCGCGCGTTCTTTGAGGCAATACACAAACTCGCTCAAGTGCGCCGAGACATCGCTCAAGGGCAAGCTGATGATGTCCGGGTGCGCCGGCACTTCACGCAAAGGCAGCAAGCTGGCGCCCATGCCGCACACCACTCCCCACCCAATGGCCTCCCGGCTGCCTATTTCCAGAATGTGTGTGGGCTCCTGCCCCGCCTGTCCAAAGACCTGGTAGCAAAGCTCCCGGGTCATGGACCCAGACTCGCGCATCAACATAGGGTAGCGGCACAGATCCACAATCCGCAGGCGTTGGCGGCTTGCCAGCGGGTGATCCTTGCGCAGCACGGCCACTAAAGGATCGGAGGCCAGCACCAGACGCACCAGACGTGAGTCATCCACCAGCGCCGACGAAGCGATCACATCCAGTTGGTAATCGTGCAAGGCACTCAGCACCCGATGAGAGTTGTCGATACTCAAACGCATTTTCACACCTGGGTAGGCCTGATGAAAATTCCGTAATACCGCCATGATGTAATACGGTCCGGTCGCCCCTACCCGCAATATGCCGCTTTTCAAATCACGCAAGTCTCGCAGACTGAAATCAATCTGCGCGGCCTGCTGCATTAGTTGCTCAACTTGCGGCAGCAGGCGTTCCCCTTGCTGGCTTAAATAGACTCCTTTGCCCTGCCGATAAAACAGCTCCACCCCGTAGCGGCTCTCCAGTTGCCGCAGATGCGAGGTGACCGTGGGCTGGCTGATACCCAGCAACTGGGCCGCCTTGGTAATCGAGCCACAATGGGCCGTCGCGTGAAAGGACTTTAGTTCCAGAGCCAGCATGCTGCCGCTCTCCTTGGGAAAACTCAAAACCCAAATTATCCGATTCTCGTATTACAGAAATTCGTTGTACTGTCATCGGGCCGCCATATAGGACTCCCATACTGACGTTCATGACATTCATGACAAGTCGGAACCTCGGGATGAGCGCCAAGCCTGCTTTTTTAACCATACAAGGACTGCACAAGCAGTTCGGCTCCTTTACTGCCCTGGACCAGGTCAGCCTGGATATCCAGGCCGGTGAACTGGTCTGTTTGCTGGGCCCCTCGGGCTGCGGCAAAACCACTTTGCTGCGATGCATTGCAGGCCTGCAACAGGCAGACCGGGGCAGCATCGTTATGGCTGGACGTGACATCACTGAACTGCCCCCCCAACAACGCGACTACGGCATCCTGTTTCAGTCCTACGCCCTGTTTCCCAACCTGACCGTGGCTCAAAACATTGCTTATGGGCTGTCGCCCCGCAAAAACCTGGCCACACAAGTGCGTCAGCGGGTCTCGGAAATGCTGGATCTGGTGGGTTTGTCCGGTTCGGAAAACAAATACCCGGCCCAATTGTCCGGCGGCCAGCAACAGCGCGTGGCCCTGGCCCGCGCCCTGGCTCCTTCACCCTCGCTGCTTTTGCTGGACGAGCCCATGTCCGCCCTGGATGCGCAGGTGCGCGAACGCCTGCGCAGCGAGCTGCGTGCGCTGCAAAAACAGCTGTCCATTACCACCTTGATGGTGACGCACGACCAGGAAGAGGCCATGGTCATGGCCGACCGCATTGCCGTGATGGATAAAGGCCGCCTGGTTCAATTTGATCGTCCCCAGGCTCTGTATCGCGCCCCGGCAGACCCATTTGTCGCCGGTTTCGTGGGCGAGGCCAACTGGCTGCCGTTCACGCCTTTGCATGATTGCTCGGTGCTGGTCGAGCGGGTCCGTCTGGACCTGAGCCAGGAGGCACCAACCAGTGCCGGACGACTGTTCATACGTCCCGAGAACATCCGCGTGCTGGACAACAACAGCCCCACTTCGGTCACCAATACGTTTCTGGCAGACATTGTGGATGGCATCTTCCTGGGTCGCCACTACAAACTGACGCTGCGTCCGGAGGGCATGGACGGCTTGACTGTGCAGGCCATCGTCAATCCGGAGCAGGGAGACCGCCTGCTTGACCCACTGGCTGCACGACGCTGTCGTATCCAGCTTCCCAGCGAGGCCTTGCATGCCCACCACTAATACTGCCGTGCCGCCAGCCGGCACGGCCGCCCTGCCCTCGACCAGCCTGTACGGGCTACCCCTTGCCGACACACGCGTGAAGAATCCCCCGCTGACTCGTCGCGTCTTGCCTGCCTGGATAGGCGCGGCAGCACGACGCGCCCTCTTGATTGCCCTGTTTGCCCTGCTGGTGCTGTTTTTGGCCCTGCCCATGCTGTTTATCCTGCTGCGAGCCGTTCAGGACAGCGAGGGTCAGTTGGTCGGGCTGGGCCAGTTCTGGTCCATCATCAGCGCCCCAGGCTTCATGCACATGGTGGGTCGCTCGATTCTGGTTGGCCTCACCACCCTGACCATTGTCATTCCCGCTGCCTACGCCTTTGCCTTTGCCCTGCAGCGCTGTTGCATCCGGGGTGCCGGTCTGTTCCGGGCTTTGGGACTGCTGCCCTTGCTGGCGCCCTCGCTGATGCCGGGCCTGTCCTTGATCTATTTGTTCGGCAATCAGGGACTGCTGCGTCACTGGATAGGCGGCGAGACGATCTACGGCTTCTGGGGCATTGTGCTGGGGGAGGCTTTTTATACCTTCCCCCATGCCTTGATGATTTTAAGTACCGGTCTGGCTCTGGCCGATGCCCGCCTGTATGACGCGGCGCGCGCCATGGGCGCCAACGCCTGGCGTCGCTTTATGACCGTGACGCTGCCTGCCAGCCGCTATGCCGTCTTCTCCGCCGCCTGCCTGGTCTTTACGTTGACGGTCACCGACTTTGGGGTACCTAAGGTCGTGGGGGGCTCCTACAACGTACTGGCTATGGAAGCCTATAAGGCCGTGGTCGGCCAATTACAGTTCTCCAAAGGCGCTGCCATTGGGGTGCTGCTGTTGATCCCGGCCGTCCTGACCTTCTTTCTGGACCGCCACCTGCGTGCCCGTGCTCGCGGTCAGGCACAAGGGTCTTTAAGCGCCTATTCGCCCCAGCCACACCGCCGCCGTGACCGCTATTTCATGGGGGTCATGGTGCTGATTTCCCTGGCGATCCTGACCATTGTAGGCATGGCCGTCTGGGCCTCCCTGATCAAGTTCTGGCCTTACAACCTGAGCCTGTCCCTGAAGTCCTACGACTTCAACAATATGGATGGCGGCGGCTGGCTGGCCTGGCGCAACAGCCTGACCATGGCCTTGTTCACCGCCGTGATCGGCTCGGCCCTGATTTTCCTGGGTGCCTGGGTGCTGGAAAAACTCCCCGCCCGCGGCCGGACCGACAAAGGTCTGTACAGCCTGTTGCAGATGCTGGCGCTGGCCCCCATGGCCATTCCCGGACTGGTTCTGGGTTTGGGTTACATCTTCTTTTTCAACCATCCCAACAACCCCCTGGCCGGCTTGTATGGCTCCATGACCTTGTTGGTCCTGTGCAGCGTCATTCACCTGTACACCAGCGCCCACCTGAACTTCGTGACCGCCCTGAAGGCGATTCCCGCGGAGCTGGAGGCGGCCGCGGCTTCCTTGAAAGCGCCACGCCTGTCCACCTTGATGGGGGTGACCTTGCCCCTGTGTCTGCCTGCCTTGCTGTCCGTGGCGCGCTATTTGTTTGTCTCGGCCATGACCACCGTGTCTGCCGTCGTATTTCTTTACAGCCCGCAAACCGTGCTGGCCTCGGTCGCCGTCATGAATATGGATGACGCCGGCTTTATTGGCCCGGCAGCGGCCATGTGTACGGTCATCATGCTGAGCTCCGGTTTTGTCTGCCTGCTGGTTCATGTACTGAGCCGTGCCGCCTTGCGCCGCAGCCAGGCCTGGCGCTCTCCCTCTCTTTCTCCAACCCGATAGGACCGCAATGCCCTCCCCTACTTGCGCAAATACGCCACTTGATACATCCACCTCCCAGGCCATGCACCTTGAAGCCCTGATTTTCGACTGGGCCGGCACGCTGGTGGACTTTGGCTCCTTTGCTCCCACTCAAATTCTGGTTGAAGCCTTCAAATGCTTTGATCTGACCCTGAACCTGGACCAGGCTCGCAGCGCCATGGGCATTGGCAAATGGGACCACATCAAAGCCATGCTGGAACTGCCCGAAGTGCATGCCCAGTTCGTGGCCCTGCACGATCGCCAGCCTGATGATAACGATGTGGACCGCATCTACAACACGTTCCTGCCCATGCAAAACGAACGCGTGGGCGAGTTCTCCGCGGCCATCCCGGGTGCGCGTGAAACCTTGTCTTGGGCGCGTCGCCAAGGCCTGAAGATTGGCTCGTGCTCCGGCTACCCGCGTCTGGTTCTGGACAATCTGTTGCAACACGCCCATCGCCAGCAAGTGCTGGTGGACTACCACGTGGCCTTCGATGAAGTGCCACAGGCGCGCCCCTGGCCCGCCATGGCCTTGGAAAACGTCATCCGTCTGGAAATCCGCAATGTCAGCGCCTGCGTCAAAATTGACGATACGGCGGTCGGAATTGAGGAAGGCCGCAATGCCGGCATGTGGACGGTGGGTTTGCTGCTCTCGGGCAACGCCGCCGGTCTGACCGAGCTGGAATTTCTGGCCTTGGATGAAACGAGCCGCCAGACCCTGCGTGATCGCGCTGCTGCCACGTTTGCCCACGCCCAGCCTCATTATCTGATTGATACCGTTGCCCAACTGCCTGCCGTGATTGAACAGATCAATGAGCGCATGGCCCAGGGCGGACACCCCAGCGACTCTCTCTAACCCCTCCCCCTTTTGCTGTCACAAGGACATTCCTTCATGAAAACCATTGTTCTGAGCTCCTTGGCCGCCGCTTTGATGGGCACCGCCTCTTTGGCACACGCTGCCACCACCCTGACGGTGTATACCGCGCTGGAAGCCGATCAGCTCAAAGCCTACCAAGCCGCTTTTGAAAAAGAGAACCCCGATATCAAGATCCAGTGGGTCCGCGACTCCACCGGCATCATCACCGCCAAGTTGCTCGCTGAAAAGAACAACCCGAAAGCTGACGCGGTCTGGGGTCTGGCCGGCTCCTCCCTGGGCCTGATGGCCAGCCAGGACATGCTGCAGCCTTACGCCCCCAAGGGCCTGGAAAAAATTGACGCCAAAATGCGCGACCAGAACAATCCGCCCAGCTGGGTCGGCATGGACGGGTTTGCCGCTGCCTTGTGTGTGAACACCGTCGAGCTGGAAAAAAACAAGCTGCCCATGCCGACCTCCTGGGAAGATCTGACCAAGCCGGTCTATGCCGGCAAGATCGTGATGCCCAACCCGGCCTCCTCCGGCACCGGCTTCCTGGACGTCAGCGCCTGGTTGCAGCTGTTTGGTGAAGATAAAGGCTGGGCCTTCATGGACGGCCTGCACAAGAACATTGGCGCCTACACCCACTCGGGTTCCAAGCCTTGCAATATGGCTGCTTCCGGCGAGTATGCGATTGGCGTGTCCTTTGACTACCGCGGCGCCCGCCTGAAAGAAGAAGGCGCTCCCCTGGAGCTGGTGTTCCCCAAAGAAGGTCTGGGCTGGGAAATTGAGGCCGCGGCTATCATGAAAGGCACCAAGAACCTGGAAGCCGCGCAGAAACTGGCTGACTTTTCTGCCAGCGAAGCCGCCAACCATCTGTACAAGACCAACTTCGCGGTTCTGGCCATTCCTTCCATCGCGACCGCCAACCCCCATCTGCCTGCAGACCTGAACCAGCGTCTGATCGACAACAACTTCGTATGGGCTGCTGAAAACCGCGAGCGCATCATCGACGAATGGACCAAGCGTTACGACGGTAAATCGGAAGCCAAGAAGTAATGAGCACACAACACTACGACGTGATCGTGGTGGGGGGCGGCATCCTGGGCATGGCACATGCCTGGGCGGCTGCCCGCCGCAAGCTACGGGTGGCTGTGCTTGAGCGCAGTCATCAGGCCCAAGGCGCCACCATACGTAATTTCGGTCAGGTCCTGGTCACCGGCCAGGCTCCGGGCATCATGATGGAACTGGCTCGCCAAAGCCGCGGACTGTGGCTGGAACTGGCCGCGCAAGCGGGCTTTCATGTGCGCAGCAATGGTTCGCTGGTACTGGCGCGCAATCATCTGGAACTGGAACTGCTGGAAGACTTCGCTCAAGGCCGTGCCAAGGATGCGGGTGTGGCATGCCAGATGTTGAGCGGCAAGGAACTGGCCGCCTTGTTTGAAGGCCGCTTGGGGCATCACCACGGTGCGCTGCAAGGTCTGGACGATTTGCAGATTTACTCGCGCGACGCCCTGCCCGCCATTACCAGCAGCCTGCAGGCCATGGGCGTCGATGTGTATACCCAGGCACATGTGCATTATGCCCAAGCGGGTCAGGTACACAGCAGCGTGGGCGACTTCACGGCCAACAGCATTTTTGTGTGCCCAGGCCATGACTACAGCAGCCTGCATCGCGAACTGCTGGAGACCGTCAAACCCTCGGTGACCCGTCTGCAAATGCTGAAAGTGCGTGCACAAGACGCGGGCTGGGCCTTGGACCGACCCTTGCTGACAGGTTTGTCCTGCCTGCACTATGGTGCCTTCAGCGACCTGCCTCTGGCAGCCACACTGCGCGAGCAGGTACAGCAACGCCACGGCGTGCTCTTGGAGCAAGGCATTCATTTGCTGATGAGCCCAACCCCTCAGGGCGACCTGATCATTGGGGATTCGCACGACTACGGCCAGCAAGCCAGTCCCTTCAACCAGGAAGAAACAGACCAGTACCTGCTGGCTCTGGCTGAAACGGTGCTGGGATGCCCGGTTCAGGTGCTTCAACGCTGGCAGGGGGTGTACGGTGCAAAAGGACCGGCTCCGTTTTCCGTCTTGCAGGCCGATGGCAGCACACTAGTGACGGTCATGCACACCGGCTTGGGCATGACCACAGGTCTGGCAATCGGCGAACGCAATATCGCCGCTCGCTACGATTGATGGCTGGGCGTGGAGGGTTCGACCAGCGGATCAGCCTTTACCCACGCCACAAGAGTGCCAAAACGCGCAGCCCACGCTGCGCGTTTTTCTTTTCTTCAGGCATGCATCTGGAGATCAACATCAACGACCTCAAAATAAAGCAAACTGCGATACGTTCTTAGCAGGAATTTCCCACTGGCAACCCAACATAGTGGAATAAAATACGCCACACGATAGGCCAGAGCTACCGCTCATGAGCTTTAGCACTCCACACAGCCAGGCTGGCGCCCCACCCCCCGTCACCATCGGTGATGACGGCTTGGCTTGCTCAGGACAGGAAGAGATCCATGAAAGACAGTGACAGCGGGCTGCGTTTTATAGACTGCGATGAAGAGCAGCATGCAGCCGCTATTTTGGCGATCCTGAACGACGCTATCGTGAACTCCACCGCGCTTTACGACTATGTGCCGCGCCCACCCGACGCCATGGTGAGCTGGTTTGCCACCAAACGCGCCAACGGCTTTCCCGTGGTGGGCGTCATGGACGATGCGGGCACGCTGATGGGCTTTGCTACCTGGGGCAGCTTCCGCGCCTTTCCCGCCTACAAATACACCATGGAACACAGCGTGTATGTACACCCGGCGCATCGCGGCAAAGGCCTGGGCAAAATTCTGATGCAAGAGCTGATCCGCCGTGCCCGTCTGGCCAATGTGCATACGCTGGTGGGCTGTATTGATGCCAGCAATGCGGGCAGTATCCACCTGCATAAGCGTCTGGGCTTTACCCATTCGGGCACGTTCAAGGAAGTGGGCTTCAAATTTGGGCGCTGGCTCGATGCCGCCTTTTACCTGCTGACGCTGGATACGCCGACCGAGCCGGTGGATGGCTGACGCGCAAAAAAACCATCGCGGCCTACTGCCTGCGATGGTTTCTTTCAGGCCATTGCCCCGGACTCAGGCGCTGGCTTTCTGCTTTTCGTAACACACGGCAAAGGCAATCAAACCCAGCACAATACTGAAAATGCCAACGCCCACTGCCACGGCAGCCAGCAGCCCCAGGCCTACTGCCACAAACACGCCAGGAAAGGCGTAGCTTCGCAACCAGGAAGGTTGCTTGGGAACAAGAAACAGCCCTAGAAACAAGAACCAGGGCATCACAATCGTCCAGAACAGACTGTCCATTAGCACGTCACGCATCATTATTCCATTGAAGTAGAAGGGGCTTGGGCAAGTGGTCAAGCTACTCGCCATTCCGGGTGGATTGTAAACGTCCCTAGGCTGGCGTCCCAGCATGGGCGACTGTTATAAGAGAGAATTATTGTTTTATAGCTAAAGGACCCGCCATGAGCATGCTTAGCTTGACTAGCGCAGACCAGCACCGTTTCGAGGCCTATGCCGCCGGCGATGAACAGGCCGAACGCGGCTTGATCGTGCTGCAGGAGATTTTTGGTGTGAATCAACATATCCGTGACACCTGCGAGCGCTTTGCCGAGCAAGGCTACCGCGTACTGTCACCCGCCCTGTTCGACCGACAAGAGAAGAATGTACAACTGGGCTACACCGCCGAGGACGTGCAAGCGGGTCTGGCGCTGCGCAATCGCATTGCGCTCGACAAAACCCTGCTGGATATTCAGGCCTGCATCGATGCCTTGGGCTCCCGCAAGGTGGGTATTGTGGGCTATTGCTGGGGAGGGTCCTTGAGCTGGCTGGCCGCCTGCCGCTTGCAGGGTCTGCAAGCCGCCAGTTGCTGGTATGGTTCACAGATTGCCCAGAACGCCCAGGAACAGCCCAAGATTCCGGTGCAAATGCACTTTGGCGCTCTGGATCATTCCATCCCTGCCAGCGCCATTCAGACCATTAAAGACGCGCAAAAGGACGTGGCCATTTACGTGTACGAGCCTGCCGGACATGGTTTTGGCTGCGATCATCGCCCCGATTTTCACCCAGCGTCCTACCAACTGGCTCAAGAGCGTACACTCGCTTTCTTTGCCGACCATCTCCGTTAAGCCCCCATGCTTGAATCCAGCGACGACCTGCTTGCTCTGTTGAACACCACCATGCCTTACGGGAAATACAAAGGTCGCTTGCTGGCCGACCTGCCGGGGCATTACCTGAACTGGTTTGCCCGGGAAGGCTTTCCTTCCGGGCGGCTGGGGCAGCTACTGGCCCTGATGCACGAGCTGGACCACAACGGCCTGAAATCCTTGCTGGACCCCTTGCGCCCGCGCAGCCGCTAAGCGGCACAAATCCCTTACTGGGTGGCGGGCTGCGACGGTATGTCGCCGTACCGCTTGCTACTATCAAGGCTTCCTCTACACCCCATTGTGAAGGACCTCATGACTATCGATCTCTCCGCCTTCCCCATCACCCGCAAATGGCCGGCACAGCACCCCGAGCGCTTGCAACTGTATTCCTTGCCCACCCCCAATGGCGTCAAGGTTTCCATCATGCTGGAAGAAATTGGCCTGCCTTACGAGCCACATCTGGTCAGCTTTGAGCGCAACGATCAGCTCAGCCCGGAATTCATTTCACTTAGCAGCAATAACAAGATTCCGGCGATTCTGGACCCCAATGGCCCTGGCAATAAACCGCTGGCCTTGTTCGAGTCCGGTGCCATCCTGATCTATCTGGCAGAAAAAACCGGCCAGTTGCTCTCTGCGGACCCGGCCCAACGCTATGAAACCCTGCAATGGTTGATGTTCCAGATGGGCGGCGTCGGCCCCATGTTTGGTCAGCTCGGCTTCTTTCACAAATTTGCCGGCAAGGACTATGAAGACAAGCGCCCCCGTGACCGCTATGTCAACGAGTCCAAGCGGCTGCTGGGCGTGATCGACACGCATCTGGACGGTAAGGACTGGATGGTGGGCAACCGCTACTCCATCGCCGATATTGCCCTGTTCCCCTGGATTGCCAACCTGATCGGTTTTTACGGCGCAGGCGAGTTGGTGGAGTACGAGCAATTCAAGAACGTGGCCCGTGTCCTGCAGCAATTCCAGGCCCGCCCGGCAGTGCAACGAGGCCTGAACATTCCTGCCCGTGATTGATGGATCAGCAGGCATGATCGCTGGCTATCAGTGGCGCCGCACACCACCTTGCAATAGCCCTGCTATCGAACTGGTCTTTTTTGTTTCATTTATTGGCAATCCGTACAATTGCCTTCCTAAACATTCTGCGCAAGCGGTACTATTCCGTTTGCCAGGCTTGTTCGTCAATCAAAAAACCAGTCTGCTCATGGAGCAGATACAGGCAAATCCACCAGCCTGATGAGCAAGCCTTCAAAGCCCTGGATTCTTTCCAGGGCTTTTTTTTGTGTGTACGATTTGGCGCCCCCACAGCGACTGTTTTAGCTGCACGCCATTTTCCAGGTGCAAGGCCTGCACCGTCACAGTCAACCTGAGCCTACACCGCAGGCAAAGGGATGAACTGCTCATCGTCCAGTGGCGGCAGGCGGATGCGGCCATTGAGCCAGTCGTCCTTGGCCTGCTCGATGCGGTCTTTGCGCGAGGACACGAAGTTCCACCAGATATGGCGTGGTCCCAAAGGCTCGCCGCCCAGCAGCATCAAGTGGCTGCTCTGCTCGGCAAGGATACGGGGGCTGTCACCTTTGGCAAAGACCAGCATCTGGCCAGCTGGATAACGCTGACTACCTATTTCCAACCCACCCGCACAGATATAAATGGCGCGCTCGTCGTGGCCGGTTGGCAAAGGGACAGACTGGCCGGCCTGCACGCGCAACTCCATGTAGAACAAAGGCGAGGCCACACTGGCGGGACTGCACAAACCCAACGCCGAGCCGGCAATCAGGCGACCTTCCAGGCCCGTATCCTTAATCAGAGGTAGCTGCTCGGCCTCATAATGCACAAAGTCCGGATTCTGTTCTTCCTTGTGTTCCGGCAAGGCCACCCAGGCCTGGATACCATCCATGCGACCCCCTTGCGCGCGCATGGGTTCAAAGCGCTCGGAATGGCTGATGCCTGAACCCGCGGTCATCCAATTGAGCGCACCCGGTGTAATGTCCTGCTCCACGCCCAGACTGTCGCGGTGCGTCATGGCCCCTTCAAACAAATAGGTCACGGTAGACAGGCCGATATGCGGGTGTGGGAGCACATCATTCTCCGTCCCTACCGGTGCCGTCAACGCCTGCGGTCCCATGCGATCAAAGAAGATAAAGGGCCCCACCATACGCCGTTGGCGAAAGGGCAAAACGCGCCCCACTTCAAATGCACCAATACTGTGCTGGCGTTGTGGAATCAGCAGCTCGACCATAGACACCTCTATTGGGAAGTCGCAAAAATGCAATCCCGATTACTATACTCTGGTCCCTGATTGGTTCGCTTACTCCCGCATGCCCACGCTCTCACTCTTTGATCCCGATCCCGGCAACGTCCTGACTCTGGATACCGGCCTGATCGCCCTGCCGGGCCTGGCCCTGCCCTATGCCGCCGCTTTGGCGCGGGCGGTTCAAGAACTGCTGCACAGTGCCCCCTGGCGACATATGCAGGTTCCATCAGGACATCGCATGTCAGCCGCACAAAGTAGCTGTGGAAACTTGGGATGGATATCGGACGAGCACGGCTATCGCTACAGTCCCACCGACCCGCAAAGCGGTTTGGGCTGGCCCGCCATGCCTCCGGTCTTCAAGGACTTGCTGACGCACATTGCCCAGGAGTCAGGCCAGGGCCCTTTGCAGCCAGATACCTGCCTGATCAACTACTACGACGAGCACGCGCATATGTCCTTGCATCAGGACAGAAACGAGCGCGACTTGCAGCACCCGATTGTCTCGGTGTCCTTGGGGCGTGAGGCCTTGTTCTTATGGGGTGGCGCAACACGCAGCGCCCCGGTGCGTACCCTGCGGCTGCGTGACGGTGATGTGCTGATCTGGTGGGGGCCTTCCAGATTGAATTTTCATGGCATACGCAGGCTGGAAGGCCCGGCCCATCCCCTGTGGGGCTCAGGCCGGGTCAATCTGACTTTTCGCAAGGCGGGCTAAGGCCCCGCTCGTCAAGCCAGTTCAGGCGGTGCAAAGCGACGGTTTTCCAGAACAGGCAAAATACGGCGGGCGTAAGCCAGACGCTCCCGATCAAGATCCACCAGCAACAAGGTTGGCGTCTCCGCCGCCTGCGCCACGATCACACCCAATGGGTCTACCACCAGACTTTGACCAATATTGCGTTCACCACATTCACCGACAGCCACCATATAGGCTGTATTTTCCAAAGCACGAGCTGTCGTCAGCACTCGCCAGTGATGCTCTTTCAAGGGCCCTTTGAGCCACGCCGCAGGTGCCAGCAACACCTGCGCCCCCTCGATGCACAAGCGTCGGGCCAGCTCGGGAAAGCGCAGATCATAACAAGTCATCAAACCCACCTTGAAACCGGCCACCTCGATCAAAGCGGGGATCTCGGTACCCGGCTGCACATAGCGCGACTCTTGCACCGAAAACGCATCATACAAATGCAGCTTGTTGTAATGCGCCACGACCAGGCCATCACGCAAGACCACCAGCGTATTCCAGACCTTGCCCTCACTGGCAGGGGTATGAATACAAAACACCACCGTAAGGTCAGTATCACGGGTCGCGGTCCGCAGTCGGCTGACAAACTCACCGTCCAGTGTTTGGGCCGATTTCAGCACCAGCTCCGGGTCGGCCACATTTCTCGCCAGAACCCCTTCCGGCAACACCAGCAACTGCGCCTCAGAGCGCAATGCCTGTTCGATCAGCCCCAGACAGGTAGTCAGGTTCTCCTGGGAATCTTTGGATACGGCCATCTGGCCCAATGCAACTTTCATGATCACCTCCTTGGCTGTGCGGCCTGATCGATTCTAACGCAGCCGTCGCCTCTGAGCAGGCCGGACCGGGGCCCGAACGCCCATCACCCTATCCGCTACCCCGCTCCAGCCGCGCTTTTTACCGATGGCTGGCCCCAGGTCCACAAGGAGAGCGCCATGCTGCGCGAACCTCCACAGCAGACAAGCCTCCCCATGAGCGCCTTGACGTGCTCATAGGCCTCCCAGCGCAGGGGGGCCATGCCCACCTTTCAAACAAAAGCGAGCATGCGTGCCAGCGAATTAATTGCTCTCTCATGCAGCATGGTTAAAAAAACACATCTCAATGAGATATAAAATTTATTCATGCCTTAAATAAGATAAAAGAAATAACAAAGAAAAAATTCGACCTTATACCGAAAAACAGGCTGACCAGCTTAAACAGAGAATCAACTCAGCCAGCGACACGCTTTAATTCGTTAAATCCTTTACTCCTTTTACCAGCTTTTAATATGACCGGACATATTGTTTTTTATTTTCTACTGAGCAACATAAAAAGAACGAAAAAAAAAGAGTCTGGCGTAAGCATCCGCAGACTCTGTCATCTATACTGGGGCAGCGCCCCTTTCTAGGGCCAAAACGTGAGAACGCTGTTGCAGGCCGCTTTGCGCTTGAATAATCAATGAACTAATAATTGAAATTGAAAATAAATAGCATAAAAAAAACCCCCGATTTCTTGCAAAATCAGGGGAAAGCTACCACAGGAAAATGATTGGATACAAAAAACCCAATACCGTGATTCTATATAAAAAAAATAAAAAAATCAGCCTACGTTGTTTAAGGCAGACGCTATAGATCCTTAAATTAATTTGTGCTAGGACGTAGAGATAATTAAAAATTAGAAAAACGTATCTACTTCCGACCTTGGTAGACAGCTATTGAGCCGCGGAAAATCTTGAGTCCGTACCCGGGAGTACGCGACAATACCCGGTCAGGGACCTACCCTCCCTCCCTCTTGTTTTTCAGGCCTTATCTTGTCCTCCTCACATCCTTCCTTATCTGCACAACACGTTTTACGGGCCATCCTGGCTTTAGCCGTCGGTGGCTTTTCCATCGGGACTGGCGAATTCGTCATCATGGGGCTGTTGCCTGATGTGGCCCGGGATCTGGGCATCAACATCCCGACCGCCGGCCATTTAATCAGTGCTTATGCCCTGGGCGTGGTGATCGGCGCTCCGGTACTGGCCGTACTGGGCGCGCGCTGGCCTTGGCGCCGCCTGTTGATTGCCTTGATGGCCGCTTACGCAGTGGGCAACTTCCTGACGGCAATTGCCCCCTCTTATGGCACGGTATGGGTCACCCGCTTCCTGGCCGGCTTCCCCCATGGCACCTACTTTGGTGTCGCCGCCCTGGTCGCTGCCCGCCTGGTCGCCCCCCACCGCCGGGCTCAGGCTGTCGCCTACGTAATGTTGGGCCTGACGGTGGCCACCTTGCTGGGCGTACCCATCGCTACGGCGCTGGGTCAATGGCTGAGCTGGCAGGCAGCATTCATTTTCGTCAGCGTGATTGCCGTGCTGACCATGGCGCTGATCCTGCGTTTTGTCCCGTTTGTCCCTGCCAATACCCTGGCCAGTCCTTTACGGGAACTGGGCGCCTTAAAACGCAAGCAGGTCTGGTTGACACTGGGCATAGGGGCCGTTGGTTTTGGCGGTATGTTCTCGGTGTTCAGTTACGTCAAATCCACATTAATGGACTTGGCCGGCTTGTCTCTGAGTGCCATCCCCATGGTGCTGGCCCTGTTCGGTCTGGGCATGGTGCTGGGGAATCTGCTGGGTGCCCGCTATGCCGATCGCCATCTGGATCGTAGTATCCAACTGGTGCTGATCTGGGCCAGCGGCGTCCTGCTTTTATTTATGTTGACCGCCCATCACCCTGTTCTGGGCTCACTGAACATCCTGCTGATCGGCACGATGGTCGCCTTGGGGCCTGCCTTGCAAATTCGCCTGATGGATGTAGCCGGGGACGCCCAGACCTTGGCAGCGGCCCTGAACCACTCTGCTTTCAATCTCGCCAACGCACTGGGAGCCTGGTTGGGCGGTCTGACCATTGCAGCTGGCTGGGGCTGGACCTCCACCGCCTGGGTAGGCGCACTGCTGGCGCTAGGTGGTTTGGCCTTGCATACCCTTTCGCTGCGCATCAAGGACTGAGTAGATGGCCCCCTGGACCGCACGCATCTGCCAAGGGGCTGTTTTTTCATCTCTCCCTAACACTGAGCTGCGTGACGCCCCTGACAGCATCAGAACGTGCGGGGCACTGCTGGACGAGCAGCCAGCCAACCCGCATAGGCCATACCGAAGCTGACCAGAATGCACAAACCCAAAGCCCAACCCCAGCCGTTAAACATGTCATGCAAGCCCCCCATGGCAGGAGGTCCAAAGGCGGCCAGCAAATAGCCCATGCACTGCGCCATGCCCGACAAGGAGGCGGCCTGCGAGGTAGAGGTGGAACGCACCCCGATCAAGGACAAGGCAATCAAGAAGACACTACCGCTACCAAAGCCAAACAAGACTGCCCACAGCGATGACCAGGACGGCAGGACAAGAAATCCCACAAAGGTCAGCGTCTGAAGCACGGCCCCTGCCAAAGCCACCACACGTTGATCATGCAAACGACTGAGTAGCGGCATCAAGAGCAAAGCCGGCACGGCGGAGGCCAGTTGCATCAAACCATGGATCTGGCCGGCATGATCGGGTTCAAAACCATAACTCACCAACATCACGGGCAACCAGCTGGCCACCATGTAGTAGGCCAAGGAATTCAAGCCCATATACAGCGTGATATACCAGGCTAGCGGCAAACGCCATACCGGAGCGCCGGACGCCGACAGCGCGGGGGCATCTTGTGCGGCACGTCGGTCTGCACCCAGTTGCGTTGCCCACACTGCCACGCAGGCCAAGGCCATGATTCCCACCACAATCAGGGACGACCAACGCCAGCTTTGGCCCGTCCACTCGGCCATGGGCACCGCCAGAGCGGAATTGAACGCCGCTACCAAGCCCATGAACAAGACATACAAAGACGTGACAAGGCTGATGCGCATGGGGAAATGGCGTTTGACCAGCGACGGCAACAGCACATTGCCCAACGCAATGCCGACCGCCAGCAGACCAATACCCGCAAACAGCTCGCCTACCCCACCCAGAATGCGCAACACCACACCGGCGGCGATCAGCACCGAAGCGATAAACAAAGAACGAGACAGGCCCACCACCCGAGCCATGCCCGCTGCCAGCAATGAAATCACGGCAAAGATGAACAAAGGCATGGCAGTGAGCAGGCCGGCCTGCGTGGACGACAAAGACAAATCTGTCTGAATCAGGTCCAGCAAGGGCGCTATACCCGTAATCGGAGCCCGCAGATTGCCCGCAATCAGCAACACCCCCACTAATACCAGCATGGGGTGGGCAAACCAGGAAAAGCGAGAATGGGACATGAAAAACGACCAGTAGGTAAAAACCCTAGTCTATCGTTTTACCGCTTCGACGCAAACAGGATATTATGACAATTTATACCTCTAAACAGACAAACCATGAGTTTTAGCGCTGACCCGCAGGGAGGGCCTGTTTTCAGCATCAAGATGGCGATGGGCAGCACGACCGAAAATCCCCTGCATACCCATCCCAATGGCCAACTGATCATGACGCAATATGGCTCGGTGACCCTGCAGACCGACCAGGGCTACTGGATGGTGCCGCCCCTGTGCGCGGTCTGGGTGCCGGTGGGCATCCGGCACCGCGCCCGTGTTGACGATCAGGCCCTGATCCATTTTCTGTATATTGAGCCCGGCCTGGATCAACTGCCCGAGCACTGCTGCACCCTGCAGTTAAGTCCCCTGGTGCGGGAACTGATTATTCACCTGAGCGAGCTCAAGGCTGACTACGAGCTGGGCAGCCAGACCCATAGACTGGCTCTGGTGCTGCTGGAGACCTTGAACCAGATGCCCACCCGCCAGCTGCACGTTCCCGTGCCGGAAGACAGGGTGTTGCAAACAATTGCCCAGCACATGCTCAAGCAGCCTGATTCACGCCCCACCATGGCCGACTGGGCTCAAGAACTGGCTATGAGCGAGCGCACCCTGGCCCGACATATGCTAAAACACACAGGGATGAGCTTTGGGCGCTGGCGTCAACAATTCATGATCATGCTGGCCTTGCAAAAACTGGGTTCAGGCATGTCTGTCAAAAGCACTGCCAGGGAGTTGGGTTACACCTCGATCAGTGCCTTTATCAGTGTTTTCAAATCCATTGTGGGCGAGACCCCCAGCCGTTACGTAGGCCAGAGCCCATCCTCTTAAGCCCCCTTACCCTCAACACACATCCATGACCTCCACACCTCTGTCCCGCAACGGATATCTGCATCGCTTATTAAGTTGGTTTCAGATCTCTCACCTGTCGGCGGGACTGATCGCCGTGCTGGTGGGCTACACCAGTTCCGCGGCCATTGTTTTTCAGGCGGCACAGGCGGCCGGGGCCAGTACAGCCGAACTGGGCTCCTGGATGTGGTCCTTGGGTATTGGTTTGGGCCTGCTGTCGGCAGGCCTGTCTTTGCGCTACAAAATTCCCATTCTGACGGCCTGGTCCACGCCCGGCGCGGCCTTATTGGCCACCGGACTGGTGGGGCTGCCCATGTCCCAGGCCGTGGGAATTTTTCTGTTTTCCTCCTTGCTAACCGCCATTTGCGGCCTTAGCGGCAGCTTTCAAAAGCTGATGCACTACATGCCACGCAGCATTGCCGGCGCCATGCTGGGCGGAATCCTGCTGCGCTTTGGTCTGGATTTGTTTGGCGCCATGCAGACCCAATGGCTACTGTGTCTGGGCATGTTCATTGTGTTTTTGACGGTGCGCCAGTGGTCAGCCCGCTATGCGGTCCCTCTGGCTCTGGTGGCCGGTGTCACCATCGCCGCGCTGCAGGGCCTGTTGAAAATGGAGATTTTGAGCTGGACGCCCGCTACGCCCGTACTGGTCTGGCCGGAGTTTTCCTGGACGGCCCTGATCGGGGTGGGCATACCGTTTTTCATCGTAACCATGAGCTCGCAAAACATTCCGGGCGTGGCCGTCTTGAAGGCCCATAACTATGACGCCCCCAACTCCACCGTCATCAGCTGGACGGGGATTGTGGGGCTGATCTTCGGCCCCTTTGGCGGCTACGCCTACAATCTGGCCGCCATCAGTGCGGCCCTGTGCATGACGCCGGAAGTCGATGCCGACCCAGGCCAGCGCTACCGCGCCAGTGTCTGGGCCGGTATTTTTTATATTGCCGCCGGTATTTTCGGCGCCACCGTGGTCAGCCTGTTTGCCGCTTTCCCCACGGAACTGATCGCGGCCATTGCCGGGCTGGCTTTGCTGGGCACCATAGGCAATAGCATTCACATGGCGCTGGAAGCCCCGGATACCCGTGATGCGGCCCTGGTCACCTTTTTGACCACCGCCTCGGGCATGAGCCTGCTCAATATCGGCAGCGCCTTTTGGGGTCTGATTTTCGGCATGGCTATCTATTTGATTCAGAAACGAAAAGTGTCCTGAGTGGGCTTTTCCCTCAGCCTCTGTTCAAGACGGCAAACAAGCCTCACATTTGCTTGCCTTACCGTCTTTGCCATTTGGCACACTACAGACGTGACTCTTTTTTATGGAGGTGCGTTATGCCTGCTTTATCTCAAGCTCAACAGAAAGCCGCCGGAGCAGCCTTGTCGGCTAAGCGCGGGGAAACGCCTGTGTCCAGCTTGAAAGGAGCGTCTTTGGAGATGTACAACACCATGAGCGAAAAAGAGCTGGAAGAGCTGGCCAGTACCGACACAGCTCGTCGCAACCTGCCCGAACACAAAGCGTAATCAGACTGCCTGTACGCGGATGCCGCTTTGCGCAAAGGCTTGATGCAAACGCTGCGCAAACTCGGCAGCTCCTGCCTGATCGCCATGCAAACACAAGGTATCCGCTGACAATGACACGGTCTTGCCGGACAGGCTGGTCACTGTCCCTTGCTCGATCATCTGCATCACTTGACGTACCGACTGCTCCGCATCGGTAATCATGGCGCCAGGCTGTTGCCGCGGAGTCAGGCTGCCATCATCCTGATAGCTGCGATCGGCGAACACTTCCTGTGCCACCTGCAGGCCGGCATCGCGCCCGGCCTGCACCTGGACACTGCCCGCCAGGGCGTACAGGATCAGGCTACGATCAATATCGGCCACCGCCTGAGCGATGGCGCGGGCCAGTTGAACGTCCTTGGCGGCCATATTGTAAAGCGCGCCATGCGCCTTGACATGATGTAAGTGGGCTCCCTGGGTGCGGGCCACCGCGGCCAGCGCTCCCACCTGCACCACGACCAGGTCATAGACCTGCTCAGCCGTCACTGCCATCACCCGGCGGCCAAAACCCGCCAGATCCGGCAAACCAGGATGGGCGCCCAGCTTGACACCGTGCTTCAGGGCCAGGGCGACCGTCTTGCGCATGGTGCCCGGGTCCCCAGCATGAAAGCCGCAGGCGATATTGATGGAACTGACCCAGGGAATGACCTGCTCATCCTGGCCCATGACCCACGCCCCAAAGCTCTCGCCCATGTCGCAATTCAAATCTATGTTCAAGCTCATGCTGTTCCCTCGGATAAGCCGTCCAGCCGACCGGCAGCCTGGGCAATGCAACGCCGAAACCACAGCAGCTCGGCCGCATTGTGGGTGCGCGGATGCCACAGCTGATAGAAACGCATCAGCGGAAAATGGATCGGACAGGGCAAGACCGTAATCGGCAAAATGCGAGCATAGTACTCGGCAAATTGACGATTGGTGGTAAACACCATATCGGTACGACTCAAAATACCGGGCACCAAGCCGAAATACGGTACCACCATCTGTACCTGCCGACTGATCCCCTGCTCGGCCAGACAGCCGTCAATAAAGCCACGCTTGTCCGTGACATGGGCCGAGGGAGCCAGGTGCGGCATTTCCAGATAATGCTGCAAGGAAAGGCCACGCTGGGCCAGTGGATGATGGCGGCCCAGCATGCAGACCACCTCATCATCAAACAGACGCGCCAGATGCAGCTTTTCCGGGGGCTCCAGCCAATTGCCGATCACCACATCCAGCTCGCCCTCCTCCAGGGCCTGCACGTAATCCAGATCCGGGTTGATGGTATGGACCACCAGACGGGCCTGCGGAGCCTGGCGACGTACCCGCTCCGCGATATCCGGGATAAAAGCCCCGTCCAGATAGTCTGGCGCCCCCAGATTGAAAACCCGGGTAGACTGGCTGGGATCCATAGGCTCTGCGGCGGCAGAAATTCGCTCGATTGCTTGGAGGGCTTCCGTGGCATGTGCCAGCAAAAAGGGGCCGCGCTCGGTAGGCACCATCCCCTTTTTACCGCGCAATAAAATCGGGTCGCCCGTGATTTCACGCAAGCGCCGCAAGGCATTGCTGACGGCCGGCTGGGACATGCCCAAGCGGATGGCCGTACGCGAGACGCTGTGCTCTTTGAGCAGCGACTGCAATACCCGCAGCAAATGCAGGTCTAGTTGTTCTCGTAATTTTGGCATGATCAAAATAATACAAGCGCTGGCCCGCGCCGTTGATCCGTATAGACACTCATACGCCTATATAGTGAACATCATTCCAGGCAAATGTTCGCGTCCTAAGCAAATGCTATCTTCGATCCGTAAAAAACCAGTCGAGTGAGATCATGGAGACAAGACCAATTCGTTTTATTTATCGCGGCCAGGTACAGGAAGTGGCTCACGCCCCCACCACGCGAACCGTTTTACAGTACATCCGTGAGGATCAGCACTGCACCGGCACCAAAGAAGGCTGTGCCGAGGGTGACTGCGGCGCTTGCACGGTCATGATTGGCGAACTGGACCAGAACAATCAATTGCAATTGCGTGCTGTCAACGCCTGTATCCAGTTGCTGCCGACCCTGGACGGCAAAGTACTCTATACCGTTGAGGATCTGCGCCAGCAAGACGGCACGCTGCACCCCGTGCAACAGGCCATGGTGGACTGGCATGGCGCCCAATGCGGCTTTTGCACGCCCGGTTTCATCATGTCGCTGTGGGGCCTGTACATGGGCCACTCGCCTGAGGATGGTCCCGTCTCCCGGGCGCAAATCGACGATGTGCTTTCGGGCAATCTGTGCCGCTGCACGGGCTACCGTCCCATTATTGATGCCGCCAAGGCCATGCACAGTTACCCCGCTGTCAGTCTGGACCGCGCAGCCCTTGAAGACACCCTGCGTACCATCCGCCACAAGGACATGCTGGCCTACGAGTACCAAGGCCAGACCTTCCACGCCCCCCGCACACTGGATCAACTGGCCCAGTTGCGCGAACAGTATCCTCACGCCCGTATTCTGGCCGGCAGTACTGATATTGGACTGTGGGTGACCAAGCAATTCCGCGACTTGCCACATCTGATCTACATCGGCCAGGTGGCCGAGCTGCGTGAACTGAAACCCATCGAGGACGATCTTTACATTGGTGCGGGCGTGCTGCTGAACGACGCGTTTGACGCCCTGATCGAGGACCACCCTGAGTTGACAGAGCTGCGCCAACGCTTTGCCTCCTTTCCGATTCGCAACGCCGGCACGCTGGGAGGCAATGTGGCCAACGGTTCGCCCATTGGCGACTCCATGCCAGCCTTGATTGCGCTGCGTGCTCGCGTCGTGCTGCGCAAAGGCGCCGTCGAACGCGTCATGCCTTTGGAGGACCTGTATCTGGCCTACCAGAAGACCGCCATGGAACCGGGCGAATTCGTGCAAGGCCTGCTGGTCCCCCGTCACAAGGCCCAGTGGCAATTTCGCACCTACAAGCTGTCCAAGCGTTTTGACCAGGACATTTCCGCTGTCTGCGCTGCCTTTGCGATAGAGCTGGACGGCAAGACCGTCAAACAGGTCCGTATTGCCTTTGGCGGCATGGCCGCGACACCCAAGCGGGCCAGTCAGGCCGAGCAAGTATTGCAAGGCCAGGCGTGGAGCGAGCAAAACGTACAAGCGGCCATGCAGGCGCTGCAACAAGACTATCAGGCCCTGAGCGACATGCGTGCCAGCAGCGAGTATCGCCAGCAGAGTGCCGCCAATTTGCTGTACCGCTTCTTTCTGGAAACCCACCCTGAACACGCTTTGAGTCCCGCCCAGCTAAACGTCTTTCACCGAGCTCAAGCCAGCCTGGAGACTTTGTGATGAAAATTGACTCTATCGACCACCTGAATACTGCAAGCGCCCAGCGGGTGGGCGTGTCCTTCCTGCACGAATCGGCCGAGCTGCATGTCAGCGGCACCGCGGACTACACGGACGATCTGCCCGAGCTGCAAGGTACCGCGCATATTGCTCTGGGGCTGTCCGAACGGGCCCATGCCCGTTTGCTGAACGTGGACCTGGACGCCGTGCGCCGCGCGCCGGGAGTCATTGCGGTTCTGACGGTTGCCGACATCCCGGCCGCCAATAATTGTGGCCCGATTCTGCATGACGATCCCATTTTGGCTGATGGCGTGGTGCATTACTTCGGGCAGCCGGTTTTCGCCGTTATTGCCAAGTCTCATGATCAGGCACGTCGTGCAGCCCGTCTGGGCCAGATCACCTATGAGGATCTGCCAGCCATTCTGACACCTCAGGAAGCCAAAGCGGCTCAGGCCGGCGTGCTTCCCGTCATGAACCTGAAGCAAGGCGATGCCAAAAAGGCTCTGGAAGCTGCACCCCATCGCCTGCAGGGCAGCTTTCAATGCAATGGGCAGGAACAGTTTTATCTGGAAGGCCAGATTTCCTACGCCGTACCCAAGGAATACGGTGCCGTGCATATCTGGTGCTCCACCCAGCACCCATCGGAAATGCAGCAACTGGTTGCCCACTGTCTGGGTATTGGCGCTCACAAGGTCCATGTGGAGTGTCGACGCATGGGCGGCGGTTTCGGTGGCAAGGAGTCCCAGTCTGCGCTATACGCCTGCGTGGCCAGTGTGGCCGCCGTCAAGCTGCAACGTCCCATCAAGCTGCGCCTGGACCGCGACGACGACTTCATGATTACCGGCAAGCGTCACGGATTCTATTACGAGTACGACATTGGTTACGATGAGGACGGTCGCCTGCTGGGTGCACGCCTGGACATGACCGCCAACTCAGGCTTTTCCGCCGACCTGTCCGGCCCGGTAGCCACCCGCGCAATTTGTCACTTTGACAACGCCTATTACTTGTCCGATGTCGAGATGAGCGCACTGTGCGGCCGCACCAATACGCAGTCAAATACCGCTTTTCGCGGTTTTGGCGGCCCGCAGGGTGCCTTGGTAATGGAAGTGGCGCTGGACGCGATCGCCCGCCGTCTGGGCAAAGATCCACTGGATGTGCGCCGCATCAACTTTTACGGCAAGAAAGAGCGCAATGTCACGCCCTACGATCAGACCGTGGTCGACAATGTGATTCACGAGCTGGTGGCCGAGCTGGAAGCAAGCAGTCAGTACCGTGAGCGTCGTAAACAAGTCCGTGCATTCAATGCCAGCAGCCCGATCCTGAAAAAGGGTCTGGCATTGACGCCAGTGAAATTCGGCATTTCCTTTAATGTGCCTGCCTTTAACCAAGCGGGTGCGCTCGTTCACGTCTATCGCGACGGCACCGTACTGGTTAACCACGGTGGCACAGAAATGGGGCAGGGGCTAAACACCAAGGTGGCTCAGGTGGTCGCCCATGAGCTGGGCCTGAATCTGGAGCATATCCGCGTTACGGCAACCGATACGACCAAGGTGGCCAATACCTCGGCCACGGCCGCATCCACGGGTACAGACCTGAACGGTAAAGCCGCCCAAGATGCCGCCCATCAGATTCGCCAGCGTCTGACGACAGTGGCTGCCCAGTTGTTCTCGGTAGAAGAATCCAGCGTGAAGTTCGAGCGTGGTCAAGTCCAGATCGGTGAGCAGACCATGCCCTTCTTCCAACTGGTTGAGCACGCTTACCAAGCCCGTGTCCAGCTGTGGTCCGACGGCTTTTACGCCACCCCTGGCCTGCACTGGGACTCCAAGGTCATGAAGGGCAACCCCTTCTACTATTTCTCCTACGGAGCGGCGGTCGCGGAAGTGCTGATCGACACACTGACGGGGGAGTCTCGCCTTTTGCGGGCTGATGTTCTGCACGATGTGGGCCGATCCATCAACCCCGCCCTGGATATCGGGCAGGTTGAAGGTGCTTTTATCCAAGGCATGGGCTGGCTGACGACTGAAGAGCTGGTATGGAATGCCCAAGGCAAGCTCACCACGCATGCCCCGTCGACGTACAAAATCCCGGCCATCAGCGACTGTCCCACCGACTTTCGCGTCAAGCTGTTCGACGGTTGCAATGCCATGGACTCGATTCATCGCTCCAAAGCCGTGGGTGAACCGCCTTTGCTGCTGCCATTTTGTGTCTTCAATGCCATTCGCGACGCCGTGGCCAGCGTGGGCAATAACCAAATCGAACCTGAGCTGAACGCACCCGCAACGGCGGAAGCCGTGTTGCGGGCAGTTACGGCGATTCGCGCTGCGAAATGAGTAACTGGCCCTCTCTTGCCCTCGCCCGTCTAAAAGCGGGCGAGCGGCTGGTGCTGTGTTCGGTGGCGCTGGCCAAAGGCTCCACGCCGCGCACGACAGGGACCGTCATGCTGTTCAGCCAGACGGAACAATGGCTGACCATTGGTGGCGGGCATCTGGAATGGGTGGCCGCCGAGCAGGCTCGTGTCTTGCTCGGCCAGCCGGGCGGACCGACCTGGAGCATGAGTCGCCTGCCGCTGGGCCCCAGTCTGGGCCAATGCTGTGGCGGTGTCGTTACCTTGTTGTACGAAACCTTGGACACGGCAGATCTGGACTGGCTGGAGGCGCTGGACGGAACCCTACGCGCCGGGCAGGCCGTCAGTCGCCGCTCTCGGTTACGGCCAGATGGCAGCAAGCTGGTGGATATCCAGTGCCCGTCTCTCGTCGACGAGTCCCGACTGGATTACGACGGCTCGCAAGGCGTCTGGCTGGAAGACCTGCCCCCCGCTCCCCTGACCATTTTGCTGTTTGGAGCAGGGCATGTTGGCGAGGCGCTGGTGCAGATCCTGGGCACCCTGCCCTGCCGGGTTCTGTGGATTGACGAACGCCCCGAACTCTTTCCCGCCCAGGTTCCCGACAACGTCAGCCTGGAAGTGACGGATATCCCCGATGCCCTGATCGAACAGGCTCCTGCCAATAGCTATTTTCTGGTGATGACGCATAATCACGGCCTGGATCTGGCGCTGTGCCAAAAGATCTTGCGCCGCCCCGATACCGCCTATGTGGGCTTGATCGGCTCCATGACCAAACGCCGTCAGTTCGAGCGCCGTCTGCAACAACGCGGCATGCCCGA
The DNA here is from genome assembly GCF_047716895.1 of Alcaligenes sp. SJTW-7. Lineage (NCBI taxonomy): Bacteria > Pseudomonadati > Pseudomonadota > Betaproteobacteria > Burkholderiales > Alcaligenaceae > Alcaligenes > Alcaligenes sp. SJTW-7. The sequence goes on from NZ_CP136682.1 coordinate 2,308,908, forward strand.
ATCCCGGATTCAGGACCTGGTCTGCCCCATCGGCATGCCCGGCATCAACGGCAAGGCCCCGTCGATTATTGCCGTGGCCGTCGCCGCGGAATTGCTGGCCCACGCCTACGCAATGGGCCGGCTCAGTCGCTGAGGCGACCCCGACTTCAAGGACACTATGACTACCTCTTTACACCCTGCCTGCGCCTACCGCGCCCAACTGCTGTACTTTGTAGCGGAACCCACCACGCTGGAAGACCCTGCCGAGGCAGTACGCTACCATAGCGACGGTCTGTTGCTGGTCAATGAACAAGGCCGGATTCAGGCCTGCGGCGACTGGTCCGAGCTGTCGGACACGTTGCCTGCCGGTACGCAAACGCTTGACCTGAGCGGGAAAATCATCATGCCGGGCATGATCGACACACACCTGCACTTTCCACAAACGGATATCATCGCCTCTCCGGCCAGCGGCCTGCTGCCCTGGCTGGAAACCTACACGTTTCCGACAGAAGGCCGTTTCGGTGACAGCGCACATGCTCGCGAAGTGGCCGGCGTTTTTCTGGATGAGCTGCTGCGCAATGGCACGACGACTGCCCTGGTCTACGGCAGTGTCCACCCCCAGTCGGTGGATGCATTTTTCGAGGAAAGCCACGAGCGCAATCTGCGCATGATTGCGGGCAAAGTGATGATGGACCGCAACTGCCCGGATTATTTGCAAGATACGGCCGAGTCCGGCGCGCGCGATTCGGAAGACCTGATTCAACGCTGGCATGGCAAAGGCCGCCAGCTTTACGCCCTGACCCCCCGTTTTGCGCCCACCTCTAGCCCGGAACAATTAGCAGCCTGTGGCGAGCTGGCCCGTGCTTACCCTGACGTGTTTTTACAAACCCATGTGGCCGAAAATAAAGACGAGATCAAATGGGTGAGTGAGCTCTTTCCCACGAACCGCAGCTACCTGGATGTGTATGACAGCTTTGGCCTGCTACGCCCTCGCGCTATCTACGGTCACAGCATCTGGCTGGATGAACAGGATCGGGCACGCATGCATGATACTGGCAGTGTCGCGGCCCATTGCCCAACCTCGAACCTGTTTCTGGCCTCGGGCCTGTTCGACTTTCAATCCATCCGTCAAAGCAAGGTTCTGCACACGCTAGCCACCGATGTCGGCGGCGGCACCTCGTTCTCCATGCTGCGCACCATGAACGAGGCGCACAAAGTAGCGCGTCTGAACAACTACCACCTGACGGCGACGTCTATGTTTTACATGGCCACCGAAGGCGCCGCCCGCGCCCTGGACATGCAAGGGCAAATCGGGACGCTGGCACCCGGCGCCGAGGCCGACTTTATTGTCCTGGACCCCAAGGCCACCGCCTTGATGGCGCGCCGCAGCGCCTTGCTGAACTCGCTGGAAGAACAGCTATTCGTACTGGCCCTGCTGGGCGATGACCGCTGCATTCAAGCCAGCTACAGCGCCGGTCGTCGGGTACATCAGCGCGATCACTAACGCAGACAGGCACGCATGCCCGGGTTCGGTCATCGACCGCTGACCGAACCCGGGAACGCTGCTTCGCTCTCATCGGCCCGCTGGGGCCTGGCGCAATTTCACGCGGATTTTACGCTGCCAACGATACATTGAGCCCGTCAGCAGAGAACCAGTTCCGGTTCCCTCTTATTCTTGGCGAGATTTCTTTATGTCCGGCACCTCTATCCAGGTACAGCGTAACGCTTTGTTTTACCTCTTAACCCAAGTTCTAGGAGTCACTTTCTTGTTTCTCTGGCTGGCCAGCCTGGCTCAGGACTGGTCACCACTCAACCCGTTACTGGCCGTCAGCCGTCAGCCTGGCCATATGGCCCATGAAATGAAAGAGGCGCAAGGCCTGTTGACCGGCTTGATTGCGGCTGCTGGCCTGTCATTTGCCGCCTGGAAACTGTTGCGTTTGCGTGGACAGGACGCCTTGCCGGGCAAGCGCATCATGCTGTTGGGCACCAGTCTGTTTCTGGCGGTTCCCTTGTTGATGCTACTGCTGCAGCGTACGGCTGATTCCTACGGGCTGCACATCATGTACTTGTGGGTGCCCGAGCTCAAACCCCTGCTGGGTGTGGGGGCGGTCGTTGCGGTGGGAGCCGGCCTGCTGCATTTGTACTTTGCAGGCTGGGCCTTGAACCAGTCCCGCCTGCGCTGGGGCGGTCTGCTGGCGGGACTAGTGTGTGCATTTTTGCTGGGCCTGCTGGAAGCCGACCAGGAGCGTCTTGACCTACCACAGGTATTTGCCTCGCTGGCCATTGTCTGGTTGCTGGGCAGCCTGGCTTTCTATCCCCTGATTGTGAACCCCAAGCGCTGGTCCGCTTCACATAGCCAACGCGCCACCGTCGAACAGGCGTGGGAACACCTGGCCAGCGTTCAGGTGCAGCGCCGTCGCACCTTGGGGGTGTTTGGCGGTCTTATGGTCCTCATTTTGCCGTTCTTTGCGCCCACCTGGCAGGCCGACTCACTGGTGTTCCAGTTCACACGCATGAGCGGGCTGGGCCTGGTCCTGATTGCCGTACTGGGCCGTTGCTGGTGCATGCTGTATCTGGGCGGACACAAAGGTTCCAGCCTGATCAGCCAGGGCCCCTATTCCATCAGTCGCAACCCTTTATACCTGTTTTCACTATGCGCGGTCATGGGTATGGGAGCCCTGTCGGGCAGCCTGCTACTGGGCCCTGTACTGGCCCTGTTCGTCTACGCCGTATTCAATAATGTGATTGACGAAGAGCAGGTCCTGCTGCAAAAGGTGTTTGGTCAGGCCTATCTGGATTACTGTGAGCGCGTCCCTCGTCTGGCCCCACGCCTGAGTCTGTGGAACAGCCCTGCTGAACTGCAAGTCTCTTTAGGCGGCCTGGCACGAACATTGCGTGATGCGCTACCCTATTTCCTGATCTGGCCCGTTTTCGCGCTGGCCCAATGGCTGCAGATCAATGGCTGGGTACCTGTCTTGCTGCGTCTACCCTGAACAGCCTTAGGTGCAGTAAGCTCACCAAGAACCGGCCTTACTCTGTGGAACAAGCTGTCATGCGTGTCCTGATTGTTGAAAACGATACAACGATTGCCGAAAATCTCTATACCTACCTGGAGTTGAAAGGCTTTGTGGTGGATGCCGCCTACGATGGCAATGGCGCCCTCGCACTGCTGGAGGAACAGGATTTCGATGCCCTGGTGCTGGACCTGGGCTTGCCGGGCCTGGACGGTTTTGGGGTGCTTCAGGCCTTGCGCCAATCCCGGCATAGCCCCATCCCCACTCTGGTTCTGACCGCCCGCAGCCAGTTGGAGAGCAAGTTGACCGCCTTTGACCTGGGCGCAGACGATTACCTGATCAAACCCTTCGCGCTAGCCGAGGTCGAGGCACGCTTGCGGGCCTTGTTGCGACGGGGGCCGCCACAGGTCCAACATGGCTCCCTGCGTTGGGGGAGTCTGGAATACAACCTGGATTCCGCATTGGTCAGCGTGAACGGGCAAGAACTACACCTGAACTTCAAGGCCCGCCAGCTGCTGGAGGCCTTGTTGCGTGATCCGCAGGCCATTTTGACGCGTCGCGCACTGGAAAAAACACTCTGGCCACAGGGTGCCCCTTCGCCTGAAGCATTGCGCAGCCAAATCCATCTTCTGCGACGGGCCCTGTCGGAAGCCGGTGCAGGCACCATCGAAACCTTGCCGGGCATGGGCTGGCGTTTGCAACAGGAGAGTTAAACCATGGCCCAAGCACTGCGCCGTAGCCGTTTCATGAGCACCCTGACTCAGCGCGTATCGTGGGCCCTGACCCTGATTGCTGCTCTGCTCGTCGTCATTATGGGAGGCTTGGCTTATATCGCGTTTGCCCGCATGGAAGACGGGATGGTCAACGCCATGTTGGTCTCTTACGCGCGCAACCCCTCTTTGCTGCCCGACAGTGGCTATGGCCGCAGCGAGGCACTGGGAGCCGAACTGGATACCTACTGGTTTGTACCCGAGCAACCCAAGGACAATCTGCCCCAGTTCGCTCGCGTGCCCGAACCGGGGCTCTACGAATTTCATATAGGCAGCGACACCTGGCACGTACTGCGGCAGGACAAGGAGCAAGGCCAGCTTTATCTGGTGTACCGGGCCACCCCGCACGAGGACCGGGTACGGGAGTTCGGCCTGATTCTTTCCCTGATCGGCTCCGCCACGATCCTGTTGGTTTTCCTGCTTGGTCGCCGTGTTGCCCGCCATGCAGTCGCGCCCATGCTGACACTGTCCCGTCATCTGGAAAACTGGGCGCCGGGCCGCTCTGGCCTGCCAGAGCATCAGGATGACGAAGCGGGCCGCCTGATCCGGGCCTTTAACCGTATGCAGGAGCACGTTGAGGAACTGCTTAACCACGAACGAGAGTTTGCCGCCAATCTGGGCCATGAACTGCGGACCGGACTGACCGGCATACGCAGTGATTGCGAGCTCTTGCTGCTGCAACTGCCTGAGGGGCCATCACAGCAACGGTTGAAACGCATGATGGTTCAGGCCGATGCCATTAGCGCCAGTCTGGACGCGGCGGAAAGTCTGGCCTATACGGCCGAACGCCATGTACGCGAGGTCGATATCCGCGAGCTGGCCCAACAAACCTGGCAAGCCGTCGCCTTGCTGGATGCCAACAGCAGCAATGTGCGATGGAGCAACCAGTTGCCCGACACTCTGCTCTACACCCTGGACCCCTACGCCTTGTCCATGTTGTTGCGCATCCTGATGCGCAATGCCATCGATCACGCCGCGCCCTGCAAGCTGCAACTACGCTGGATTTCGCCCAGCGTACTGGCCTTGCAGGATGACGGCCCCGGGATTGCCGAGCAAGATCGGATTCTTATTTTCGAGCGCCATTTCAGCCAAGGTAAACAGTTGCCGACAGGCACCCGAGAAGAAGGCCACCGAGGAATAGGCCTGGCCTTGGCCCGCCAACTGGCGCTGGCACAGGGCTGGAGCTTAAGCGTGCAAAGCGGACCTGATGGCAAAGGCTGTGTCTTCAAGCTGGACCTGGACCCGGCCTGATCTCCCGAAACAGCCAGACTCTCCCTGCTCTCTGTTGCCCCCATGGCAAGGAGCAATAAAACCATTTAGTCCGTCAAAAAAGACGCCCTCCCAGCCCCGATCGAAGGCCGCGTCCAAGCCTTGAAAACGCACCTCGTCAGGCTGGGCGGAGCACTAGGAGCACTAGGAGCACTAGGAGCACTAGGAGCACTAGGAGCACTAGGAGCACTAGGAGCACTAGGAGCACTAGGAGCACTAGGAGCACTAGGAGCACTAGGAGCACTAGGAGCACAAAAAAACCCGGTCTTCGCAGACCGGGTTTTTTTTAAGCTCTATACAGACTTGCTCACAACTTACTGGCTTTCCAGGAAGCTCTTCAGTTTGTCTGCACGACTAGGATGACGCAGCTTGCGCAAGGCCTTGGCCTCTATTTGACGAATACGCTCGCGCGTAACGTCAAACTGCTTGCCCACCTCTTCCAGCGTCTGGTCGGTGCTCATCTCAATACCGAAACGCATGCGCAGCACCTTGGCTTCGCGGGGCGTCAAGGAATCCAGGACGTCTTTGACCACATCGCGCATCGAACCGTGCAAGGCGGAATCCGACGGCGAAACGGTGTTGTTGTCCTCAATGAAGTCGCCCAAATGAGAATCGTCGTCGTCACCGATCGGCGTTTCCATGGAAATAGGCTCTTTGGCGATCTTCAAAATCTTGCGAACCTTGTCTTCAGGCATGTCCATCTTCTGGGCCAAGGTTGCCGGATCAGGCTCAACGCCGGTTTCCTGCAGGATCTGACGATTGATACGGTTCATCTTGTTGATCGTCTCGATCATGTGAACCGGAATACGAATCGTACGGGCCTGGTCGGCAATCGAACGCGTAATGGCCTGACGAATCCACCACGTTGCATACGTGGAGAATTTGTAGCCACGACGGTACTCGAACTTGTCCACTGCCTTCATCAAACCGATATTGCCTTCCTGAATCAGATCCAGGAACTGCAGGCCACGGTTGGTGTACTTCTTGGCAATGGAGATCACCAGACGCAGGTTGGCCTCGGTCATTTCGCGCTTGGCTTTGCGTGCCTTGGCTTCGCCCGTGGTCATGCGCTTGTTGACCTCTTTCAGATCCTTCAGCGGCAACACAACACTGGTTTGCAGGTCGATCAGCTTTTGCTGGATTTCCTGAATCGCAGGGATGTGACGTTCCAGAATGGCGCTGTAGGGATGGCCGGCAGCCACTTCCTGCACCACCCAGTCCAGATTGGTTTCGTTGCCGGGGAACGCCTTGATGAAGTGGGCGCGTGGCATGTCCGCCCGATCCACACAGATGGTCAGGATTTCACGCTCATGCTGACGCACGATCGCAACCTGTTCACGCATGGTATCGGCCAGCTTCTCCACCATTTTGGCAGTAAAGCGAATGCCCATGAATTCGTTCAGAATGGTTTCCTGAGCCTGCACATAGCCCGGGCTCTTGTAGCCTTCGGTCTCAAAAGAGACGCGCATCTTGTCAAACCACTCGCCGATGATGTCGAACTTCTTGAGCGACTTGTTGCGCAGATATTCAATCTGCTTGCTGCTCATGCCGCCGGCTGGACCTTCGTCCTCGTCGTCGGCAGTGACACCGGAGCCGGCGTACTCTTCGCCATCATCATCCACCAGACCGTCAACCACTTCGTCGATCTGCATGACGCCTTCACGTACACGCTGAACGTAGGCCAGAATTTCGTTAACGGTGGTAGGACAAGCGGCAATAGCCATCACCATGTGCTTCAGGCCGTCTTCGATACGCTTGGCGATTTCAATCTCGCCCTCGCGCGTCAGCAGCTCCACCGACCCCATCTCGCGCATGTACATGCGCACCGGGTCTGTGGTGCGACCGAAGTCGGAATCCACGGTGGTTAGTGCAGCTTCGGCTTCGTCCTCGACATCATCGTCGCTGGATGCCATGGGCGCGTTATCGCTCATGAGCAAGGTATCCGCGTCGGGAGCCTGGTCGTAAACCGAAATACCCATGTCACTGAAGGTGCCGATAATGCCGTCAATGGCTTCGACATCCACCAGATCGTCGGGCAGGTGGTCATTGATCTCGCTGTAAGTCAGGTAACCCCGGTCCTTGCCCAGCTTGATCAGTGCCTTGAGGCGATTGCGACGCGCTTCCTGTTCTTCCGGGCTCAACTGGCCGCGCACACCGAACACGTCTTTTTCGGCCTTGGCGCGCTTGGCTCCACGCTTGGCAACCGGTTTGAGATCAGGAATGACCTCTTCTTCGCCCATTTCGTCGTCATCGACAAAATCGATGCCGTCGTTATTTGCGTTTTTTGCAGGACGTCCACGGCGACCGCCGGTAGCGGCCTTGACCGCTGTTTTCTTGGCAACCGCTTTTTTGGCTACCGTCTTTTTAGCAGCCGCCTTTTTAGCTGCCTTTTTGGCAGGCGCTGCGCCTGGCTCTCCACTTTCGTGAAGCTCATCGAGCTCTACCGAGCTTGATGCCCCTGATTTTGCTGTCGCGGCCAAAGTTTTCTTAGCAGACCGAGAGACCGTCGTCGAGGTTTTACCAGTCGTTTGAGTCATATTTTCTTCCATAGACGCCATTTACCCCTGTGGCACTAAATATGTAGCCACCGAGTCGTACAGGCAAGAGCCTGATAATGAGCGTGTTCACAACCGGCTTGCTCCTGGACGTGCTGCGCTAGCGAACCCTAAATAAATGTAATCCCTGGCTCCGGGCTCAAGGCATAAGGTGGTTCACAATCCGCTACCCGCCACATTTGCTCGCGTACCAGTTTTAACCCCCTGGCCGGCCACAAACACAACACATAACCCAATATTTTACTTCACTTGCCGAGTATAAGCAGCATTCAACAAAGCAATACGGCGTGTCAATTCTTGATAACGCTGACGCTGTTCAGGCTCTTTCAGGCCTGTGGCCACCAAAGCCGATTGCTCTGCCTTGATCGCATCGAGTTCAATGCGATAGAGCGCATCACGCCATTCGCCTTGCGGGTCGGGCAATTCCTCTTCGCCCAACAGCTCGGTGGCCAGCGCTTCCAGCACGGGTGCCAGATCAGACTCGGGGTCCACCGCCTCCAGCAACGCACCTGCATGACGCGCCGAGCTGATATTGCTTAACGCAATCAACTCCTGCACAAGACGCAAATGGGGGCTTTGAGCCAAAATTTCAAGCTGTTGATCACCCAGTTCACCCACCAGAGTAGGATGTCCGATCAGCAAGCGCAGCAATCGCTTGGCCATCGGAGTCACCGCACGGCTACCGCCCAGCGGAGCGCGATCCGGGCGTGGGCGAGCATTTCTGTCCTTGCCTCGCGCTGGAGCAGGACGCTGCTGATAATCCGGCTGGGGTTGCCAGTCGGCATCATCGTGCCAGCCATCCATGGGCAGGCTGTCAGCAAACGAACCGTCAAAACCATCCTCAAACGGTTCCATCCCGTCCGGTGCGGACTGCGCAGGTACAGGCGGCCGGGCCACCAGACCGTCCTGGGCTGCCGGTGCATCAAGCGCCGGTCGGCGCACCGGCTCTACCGTACTGAGACGCTGCGCCAGCTCGTCCGGGGTCAGCATCACCATGCGGGCGAACTCATGCTGAATCTGCACCTTCAAGGTGCTGTCAGCCAGCTCCAGCAACAAAGGCAAGGCTTCGTGGACGCAAGCAGCGCGGCCTTCTGCCTCGTCCATGCGATGATGGGCCGCCAGCTCATCCAGGAAAAAGCGCGATAAAGCGGCGGCTTGCTGGGCTTGTTCGCGAAACGCCTCCGCGCCAAATTCACGAACAAAGGAATCGGGGTCGTGATTATCCGCCAGAAACATGAATCGGATCGAGACATCATCACGAACCAGAGGCAGACAGGTAGTTAAGGCACGCCAGGCGGCCTTGCGACCCGCACGGTCGCCGTCAAAGCAAAACACCAGTCTGTCACTGGCGCGCATCAGCTTGGTGATGTGATGTTCCGTGGTTGCCGTACCCAAGGTCGCGACGGCATTGTGCAGGCCGTGCTGCGACAAGGCAACCACGTCCATATACCCTTCCACAATCAGAACAAAGCCTTCTTTGCGTATGCCCTGGCGCCCTTCCCACAGGCCATACAGTTCGTGGCCTTTGGAGAACAGCGTGGTTTCCGGAGAATTAAGGTATTTAGGTTCGCCTTTTTCAATCAGACGGCCACCAAAGCCAATGATATGGCCCTTGGTGCTGCGAATCGGAAACATGATGCGCGAACGAAAGCGGTCATAGCGACGACCATCCTCGGACTCGATCACCAGACCGGACTCAACCAGTTGCTTGTCTTCGTACTGTGGAAACACAGCCGACAGCCCACGTCGCTCGGTACCGGTCCAGCCCAGGCCGAAACGGGCAGCCGTCTCCCCATCCAGGCCACGACGCTTCAGATAATCGATGGCAATGGGTGACTGTTTCAGTTGACGGAGGTAATGCCCCTGTGCCGTTTCAAGAATATGATGCTGGCGCGATAGTTCGTCTTTTCGACGGGCATCGGCCGCTCGTTGGCGCGGGGTACGATCTGCTTCGGGCACGGTCATCCCGACGGAGGCAGCCAAGCTGCGTACCGCTTCAGGGAATGAAGCCCCTGTGTGTTCCATCAGGAACGAGATTGCCGATCCGTGAGCGCCGCAACCAAAGCAATGATAAAACTGCTTGGTCGGACTGACTGTAAATGAAGGGGATTTTTCGTTGTGAAAAGGGCATAGGCCAAGCAAGTTGGCCCCGCCTTTACGCAACTGCACGTACCGCCCGACGACATCTACGACATCGACACGGGCGAGCAGTTCCTGAACAAAAGATTCAGGGATCAATACAAGCGTGGGGGCAGTTGCTGGCTGCGGATGCGTTTGTAATGACGCTTCACGGCGGCAGCGTGCTTGCGCTTGCGCTCGGCCGTTGGCTTTTCGTAGAATTCGCGCGAACGCAGTTCGGTCAACAGACCGGTTTTTTCAATAGTGCGTTTGAAGCGGCGCAGAGCAACTTCAAAGGGTTCGTTTTCTTTCAGGCGAACAATGGACATGTAATCCCTGACCTTTGTAAAAAGAGTTAGCGTAACAGATAGCCCATTATGGTAGCACGATTGCAGGCATACGCCAAGCAAGGCGCAAATGGGCTATCCACCAAGTATCTGAATGCCGGCGATCAAGCCTGGCCAGTACCCTTGCGAATCCAGGCGTCCAGCTGATGAGGGCGAATGCTATCGTAGTCCTCAAAAGGCTGATGAATCCAGGGATTTGTGGGCAACTTGGACACGTAATAGTCCGGGTCGACCTGGGCGTGGCCTTTCCACCACAAAACGGCGGTTTTCAACTCGGTGATCGCCGGAAATTGTGCACGCAAGTGATCGCGCACACGCATAAAAGTCTTGCCTGTATCGACCATATCATCGACCAGCAGCACATTGCCATCCAAGGTGCCACGAGTAATGGTGATGTATTGCGCAATATCCAGTTCGCCCTGCTCAGTGCCCGCCGCTTCACGATAGCTGCTGGTTGCCAGGATACCCAAAGGTACATCATAGATACGCGAAATAACGTCCCCCACCCTCATACCACCGCGGGCCAGGCAGACAATTTTGTCGAATTTCCAACCTGATTCGTGAATGATCAGGGCCAATTGCTCAATCAGACGATTGTATTGTTCCCAGGAGACCCATTCATCAGTATCGCTATTTGGGGGCAGACTCATATGTATTCCAGATTAAATGCACTTACTGCGCGTTGATACCTGCAAAACAAGAGTCTGGTAGGCCGCGCAGCGTCCAGAACGACAAAGCGGCCTTTTAGGCCGCTTTGTACGCACCGTACAACGGTGCAAGGCATTATAACGCGATAAATTGCTTATTTGGTAAACGGATCGCGCAATACGATGGTTTCGTTGCGATCTGGCCCCGTGGAAACCATATCGATCGGCACATCGCACAGCTCGGCAATGCGTTCCAGATAGCGACGTGCATTGATAGGCAGCTTGTCGTAATCGGTCACGCCTACGGTGGACTCGGTCCAGCCGGGCATTTCTTCCAGAACCGGCTCGGCTTCGGCCACTGCATGTGCGCCGTAGGGCAAGACGTCCAGGAACTCGCCTTTGTAGCGGTAACCCACACCAATCTTGATCTGCTCCACGCCGTCCAGCACGTCCAGCTTGGTGATGCACAGACCGGAAATACCGTTGATCATTACCGAGCGTTTCATGGCGGCGGCATCAAACCAGCCGCAACGACGTGGACGACCGGTAACCGAACCAAACTCCTTGCCAACCGTTGCCAGACGCATGCCAGTGTCATCCAGCAATTCCGTCGGGAATGGGCCCGAACCCACGCGCGTGGTGTAGGACTTGGCAATACCCAGTACATAGCTCAGTTCCTGGGGGCCGACGCCCGAACCGGCAGAAGCCGCACCGGACAGGCAGTTGCTGCTGGTAACGAAGGGGTAAGTACCGTGGTCAATATCCAACAGTGCGCCTTGAGCGCCTTCAAACAACAGCTTCTGCCCGGCCTTCTTGGCCTGATACAGATTGTTGGAGACGTCCGCCACCATCGGAGCGAGCTGCTCGGCATGCTTCATGGCCTGATCACGCACCAGCTCAGCCGATACCGCTTCCGCGCCCAGATACTGAGTCAGCACAAAGTTGTGGTAATCCAGCGCTTCGGACAGTTTTTCGTCAAAAATCTTAGGATCATACAAATCCTGCACACGCAGAGCGCGACGGGCCACCTTGTCTTCATAGGCTGGGCCAATACCACGACCGGTTGTACCGATCTTGCCGTCACCCTTACGCTTTTCGCGCGCCTGATCCACAGCAATGTGATAGGGCAAAATCAGCGGGCAGGCAGGCGAGATCTGCAGGCGCGAACGCACATCCAGACCGGCTGCTTCCAGCTCGGCGATCTCGGTCAACAGGGCTTCGGGCGAGAGCACCACGCCATTGCCAATGTAGCAAGTGACGTGCCCGTGCATGATGCCCGAAGGAATCAAGCGCAAAATCGTCTTTTTGCCATTAATCCACAATGTATGGCCAGCGTTATGCCCACCCTGGAAACGAACCACGCCATGCGCGGACTCGGCCAGCCAGTCGACGATCTTGCCTTTGCCTTCGTCACCCCACTGGGTGCCAATCACCACAAGGTTTTTGCTCATGTCTAGTATCAGAATAAAGGAGGCCGGCACGGTGCCGGACCGATAACAATCACCAACGCCACAAGCCGTCTGGCTTACAGCGCCCTAACCTGCCACTGACCGTCCGACGAGAACAACTCGCGGTCGATCACGAATTCATCCAGACTCAGTTGCTGACCGGGCAGCATCTGAATCACAATTTCACCGCGTTGACGCAACTGCTTTACCGCCGCAATCAGGGCGGCATCGCTCCCCCAGGGAGCGCGTACGGCACGGGCCGCCTGGGCCGGCGCCAGCCCGGCCGAGAGTTTGCGTAAATCCAGGCTGAAGCCGGTTGCGGGACGGGCACGACCATACATGCGCCCAATACCGTCAAAGCGTCCGCCCTTAACCAAAGCGTCATGCCAACCTTCGGCATAGACCGAGAAAATCAAACCCGAATGGTAGGCATACCCACTGCCAATATCGGCCAGGTCCACCGTAATCTCGTGGTCGGGCAAAGCATCAATAAAGCTGCGCAGGCTACCCAAGGCTTCCCGCACCTCGGGCTCATCGGGCAAGACACTGCGAGCGCGCTCCAGCACGCTGCCATCGCCATACAAGGAGGTCAAGGCCAGCAGATAGCGGGTCGTTTCAGGCAGACAGCCCGAATCCCGACCCAGGGCCCGCAAGCCAGAAACATCTTTGGCATTGAGCAGTTCACACACTTCCGCCACGCGGCTTTTCAAAATAGGATCGCGCTCGATCAGAAAGCGCCCCAGATCGGGGTAATTCAAGTCCAGGCGAGGATGATGAACCCCTGCCCGGCCCACACTTTCCAAGGCCAACTGCACCACTTCCAGGTCAGACTCAATACCGGCATGGCCAAAAATTTCCGCGCCAATCTGCAGCAACTCACGATCCGACAGCAAGCCCGCCGGACGCGCATGCAAGACCGAGCCGCAGTAGCAAAGCCGGGTCACGCCCTCGCGGTTGAGCAGGTGGGCATCGATGCGGGCCACCTGAGGCGTCATGTCGGCACGCACCCCCATGGTACGACCCGAGATTTGGTCGACGACTTTGCTGGTACGCAGATTCAGATCTGTGCCAGATACCGCTTGCAGGGATTCCAGATACTCCACCAAGGGCGGAGCGACCAGTTCGAACCCGTAAGTACGATACAAGTCTAGCAAATCGCGGCGCAGTTCCTCGATGCGACGCGCCTCTGCAGGCAAGATATCAGCCAGGCTCTCTGGCAACAACCAATTGGACATACTCGTGCCTCGGACTACTTATAAACGAAAGTTCCAGCCAAACAAAAAGCGACTTGGGGCCTGTAAGCCGCCTAAGTCGCATGCGAAGTGGTGTTAGTAACTTACACGCTAGTATAAACGATCAGGGCCGCGGGTGGAACACCCCGCGGCCCTGAGTTCTATAGCGCTGATCAGTTTGCAGGTGCTGCGGCTGACCCTTGCTTGCCCCAATACTTGAAGAAATCAGAATCGGGACTGATGACCAATGTATCGCTTTGCTGGCTGAAGGCACTGCGATAGGCTTCCAGACTGCGATAGAAGCGGTAGAACTCGGGGTTCTTGCCATACGTCTCGGAGTAAATGGCAGCTGCTTCACCATCACCTTGACCACGGACGGCCTGGGCCTTGGCGTAGGCATCGGCCAGCAGCTCTTCACGCTGACGGTCTGCCTCGGCACGAATACGCTCACCTTCCGCAGCACCGGTCGCACGCAGACGATTGGCTTCCTGGGTCCGTTCCGCTTCCATACGGCGGTACACAGATTCCGAAATCTCGGGAGCGAAATCAATACGACGCAAACGCACGTCCACCACTTCCACGCCCAAAGGACGTGCGCGGGCCTCAACCGACGTCAACACTTCGCGCATGATGGCATCACGCTCGGTGGAGACCACCTCTTTCACGGTGCGCACGTTCACCGCAGCGTTCAGCGCATCACGAATCTGCGCCTGCAAGCGCTCGACCGCACCACGATCGGTTGCGCCAAAGGTCACGTAAAACAGACGCGGATCGGAAATACGCCATTTAACGTAAGAGTCGATCAGCAGGTTCTTCTTTTCAGAAGTCTGAATACGCTCGGGATCCTTGGTTTCAATGGTCTGCAGACGCTTGTCCAGGAACACCACGTTTTCAAACGGCGGTGGCAACTTGAAATACAGGCCGGGGCTTGTAATGGTGGTGCGCACTTCACCCAAGGCAAAAACCAGGGCCGCATCGCGCTCACGCACGATAAAGACCGAAGACAGCAGCAGACCGACAATTACCGCCAAGGCCACCAGAGCAGGAAATAAACGTTGCATCAAGCTCTCCTAGCGTGCGTATGGGGAATAAGGACTGACCAAAGAGCCCAGCGAGGTATCCAGACTGGCTGGATTGGCGGGTGCTGGCGCCTTGGAAGCCGCGGCCGGGGCGGCCGGGCGGGAGGTCTGTCCTTGCGAAGCAGCCGACGCAACGGGAGCGGAAGGCTCCATATCAGTACGACTGCCCACCTGACGCACAATCTTGTCCAAAGGCAGATAAATCATGTTGTTATCGCTACGGGTATCAACCAATACCTTGCTGGTACGCTCCAGAATTTCCTGGATCGTGGACAGGTACAGACGATCGCGGGTCACACCCGGCGCCTTCACGTATTCAGCCTCAACACTGCCGAAACGAGCGGTATCACCCTTGGCATCGCCGATCACCCGAGCCTTGTAGCCCTCGGATTCCTGCATCATGCGTGCCACTTGACCAGCCGCTTCCGGCAGGACCTTGTTGGCATAAGCCTGACCTTCATTGATCTGACGCTCGCGGTCCTGACCAGCCTTGACGGCATCGTCAAAAGCGGCCTGAACCTGCTCGGGCGGCTGTACGTTCTGAATGGCAACCGTGCTGATCTGAATGCCGGTGCGGTAGCGATCCAGAATGGACTGGGCCAACTGCTGCACATCCGAGGCAATCTGCGTACGGCCGGAATACAGCACCGAGTCCATGGGCTGCTTGCCCACGACTTCACGCATGGCGGTTTCTGCCGCCTGACGCACCGACTCATCCGGGTTGTTGGTATTGAACAGATAATCGGGCGCGCCGTTGGGCAGCAGTCGATACTGAACCACGTACTGCATGTCGACGATGTTCTCGTCGGTCGTGAGCATCAGTGACTCAGGCAGGACTTTATTGCGGGAGCTGCCACGGTAGCCCACCTCAAAGGTGCGCAACTGGGAAATATTAACGATCTGGTAATCTTCGATCGGCGCGGGCCAGCGCCACTGCAAACCGGGATTCAAGGTTTTCGTATACGCGCCAAAACGCGTCACTACGGCCACCTGCCCTTCCTGCACGATGGTAAAGCCACTGGCCAACCACAAGCCAACTGCCACCACACCGCCGATGACGAACAGCTTGGGGGAACCCTTGGGAAGGGACGGGCCAGTGCCACTACCGGGCGGCGTGCCGCCGGGAGGGGAGCGACGTCCCTTTTTGCCAAATAAAGATCCCAGGCGACTGTTGAAGTCACGCCACACCTCGTCGAGGTCAGGCGGGCCATCTTGTTTCTCGGGGCGGCGAGGTAGCTCGGAACCGTTTTTGCCACTGTCTCGTCCCCAACCGGGATCATTGAGATTGAATATTTTATTGTTCAGACGCATTGTTTTCCGCGAAATGACCTGATTCGACGATTGCCGTACGCAACCCATCCAATCCGATGCGCTCTAAAGCGCTAACAAAGACTCGGGCAATAGTACCATGTTCGTCCCGCTCTACCCGTGGCTCGTAGCCGGCCTGGTCAATTTTGTTGTAGACCAGAATGCGCGGTATTTCATGGGCCCCGATGTCTTCCAGAACCTTATGAACTTCAGCGATTTGTTCATCGCGTTGCGGGTTGGCCGCATCAACCACATGCAGCAGCAAATCCGCATGGACAGTCTCTTCCAGCGTGGCCCGGAAGGCCGCAATCAAGGTCGGTGGCAGATCACGGATGAAACCTACCGTATCCGAAATCACAACCTGCCCGGCCCCTTCAATCCAGATACGACGTGTGGTGGTATCAAGCGTGGCAAACAATTGATCCGCCGCGTACGCATCCGCCCGGGTCAAGGCATTGAACAGTGTGGATTTGCCTGTATTGGTATAGCCCACCAGCGACACTGACAAGGTGCCGCTACGGGTGCGGGCACGACGCTGCGTGCTGCGTTGACGCTGCACCTTGGCCAGACGCTCGCGCAAGGTACGAACCTTGTCGCCAATCATGCGACGGTCCATTTCCAGCTGCGATTCGCCCGGACCCCGCATCCCGATCCCGCCTTTCTGACGCTCCAGGTGAGTCCACATGCGCGTCAGCCGAGAAGTCAGATGCTGCAACTGGGCCAGCTCGACCTGCAATTTCCCTTCGTGACTTTGCGCCCGCAAGGCAAAAATATCCAGAATCAAGGCGACCCGGTCGACCACGCGCAACTCCAGCTTGCGCTCCAGGTTGCGCTGCTGGGCCGGACTGAGGGCATGATCGAACAAGACGACTTCGGCTCCCGTGGCCTTGGCCAGCGCGACGGCCTCTTCCAGCTTGCCGGTTCCGATGTAATAGGCCGGATCCGGACGGGAACGACGTACCACCAGCAGCTCAGCGATCTGGGCACC
Organism: Alcaligenes sp. SJTW-7; assembly: GCF_047716895.1. Lineage (NCBI taxonomy): Bacteria > Pseudomonadati > Pseudomonadota > Betaproteobacteria > Burkholderiales > Alcaligenaceae > Alcaligenes > Alcaligenes sp. SJTW-7. The sequence continues at coordinate 2,325,662 of NZ_CP136682.1, forward strand.
GGCACCTTCTGCCAACATCAAAAACTCTTCAGCATGGGCTTTGTAATCCAGCTCGCCCATGTCCACACTAATGACCAGTGCCTTCAACGCTTGCTCCAGAAACAAAGACCCGCTCGCGGGCTCCGCGAGACGGGTCTTTCAGAGTACAACGAACTGGGCGAGGACTTATTCAGCCTGCTCATCCGCAGCCAAAGTGACGGGGCGTGCAGGAACGACAGTAGAGATCGCGTGCTTATACACCATTTGAGTGACTGTATTGCGCAGCAGTACGACATACTGATCGAAGGACTCGATCTGACCTTGCAGCTTGATGCCGTTGACCAGGTAGATCGACACAGGGATATGCTCCTTGCGCAGCGCGTTCAAAAACGGGTCTTGTAGAATTTGCCCTTTATTGCTCATTGGTGAGGCTCCGGTTATGTTGTTTTTCCAGAAATGGAAGCGAATCCCACTACTTTACCGGGTTTTCCCTGAATCCGCACGTTCCAGACTGGAGTTTTTTATCTATAGGTGTATATCAGGCGCTCTGCCCGAGAATCTGCCGCAAACTGTTGCACAGTCGGGCACATTGTTCGGGCGATCCTACCGTAATACGTAAATACTGCTCAATGCGTGGCTGACGGAAATAGCGAACCAGAATTCCATGCTCACGCAAGGCCTGCTGAATACCAGCAGCTGAATGCTTAGGGTGCGTAGCCATCAAAAAGTTCGCTTTGGAGGGCAAAACCTCAAAACCGAGCTGCTGCAGGTCGGCGCGCAACTGTTCACGGGCATCAATGACTGCCTGACACTGGCGTTCAAAATACGCCGTATCCTTCAGGGAAGCCACGGCACCCACTTGAGCGATGGTGTCCATGGGGTAGGAGTTGAAACTGTCTTTCACACGCTCCAGGGCTTGAATGATGTCCGCGCTGGCCAAGGCGTAACCCACGCGCAGACCGGCCAGCGCCCGCGACTTGGACATGGTCTGGATGACCACCAGATTGTCGTATTTTTCCAGCAGACCAACCGAGGACGTACCGCCAAAGTCCACATAAGCCTCATCCACCACTACCGTCGTGTCAGGGTTAGCGGAAAGAATCGCTTCAATGTCTTCCAGCGACAAAGGAATCCCGGTCGGCGCATTCGGATTGGCAAAAATAATGCCGGCGGGCGGCAGGCTGCGCTTGCGCACATAATCCTGCACATTCAGCGTGAAATCCTCGCGCAGCGGCACGATGTCAGCCGGCACGCCAAAGTACGAACAATACGTGGTGTAAAAGCTGTAGGTGATATCCGGCAACAGGACCGGACGCACGCCGCGCAGGAACAAGGCGCTGAACACATGGGCCAGCACTTCGTCCGAGCCGTTGCCCAGGAAAACGTTATTGGCGTTGACGCCGTGATTGTGAGCCACCGCGTCACGCAGCTCCTGGGCGCTGTAGGACGGGTAAAGACGCAAATTATCGGTCGCCGCCTGACGAATCGCTTCCAGCGCTTTGGGCGACGGACCGTAAGGATGCTCGTTTGTGTTCAGCTTCAAGAGGTTATCCAGCTTGACCTGCTCACCCGGAACATAGGGAGAAAGTCCAGCGACATGATCACTCCACAAACGGCTCATTACGCATCCTTCAAATAAGGGTTCTTAGATGATTTGAATTCGATTCGCAAAGGGGTGCCTTCCAGCTTGAAGGCCTCGCGAAAACGGCTTTCCAGATAGCGGCGATAACTGTCCGAAATTGCGTCCAGGGCGTTGCCGTGAATCACCACGATCGGAGGGTTCATGCCCCCTTGGTGAGCATACCGCAACTTGGGACGGAAAATGCCTTTACGCGGCGGCTGTTGCTGTTCCACCGCTTCTTGCATCACACGGGTGAGCTTGGGTGTAGACAATTTCGAGAAAGCGGCGGCATGGGCCTCATTAACCGATTTGAGCAAGGGATTGATCCCCTGCCCTTTCAACGCCGACAAGGTGTGCATCTTGGCAAAGTTCAAAAAGCGCAGCTTGCGATCGAACTCGCGCTTGATCCACTCGCGCTGATACTCGTCCAGCCCGTCCCACTTGTTGATGCCCACCACCAGCGCACGCCCGGTTTCCACAACGAAGCCGGCAATACTGGCGTCCTGGTCGGAAATTTCCGTATGTGCGTCAATCATCAGCAAGACTACGTTGCAGGCCTCAATTGCCTGCAAGGTCTTGATCACCGAGAACTTTTCCACCGCCTCGAACACCTTGCCGCGCTTGCGCAGTCCGGCCGTGTCGATCAGGGTGTACTCCACCCCGTTGCGTTCGAACTCGATTTCGATGGCATCGCGAGTCGTTCCGGGCTGGTCAAAGGCAATCACACGCTCTTCACCGACCAGGGTATTGATCAGGGTGGATTTGCCCACATTGGGTCGGCCCACAATCGCCAGCTTGATACGATGCTGGAATTGCTCGTCGTCCTGCCCATCCTGATCAGGCTCAGGACTGGGTACCTGCTCCAGGGCCAGATTGATCAGCTCTTCCACCCCGTCGCCGTGAGAGGCCGAAATCAGGTAAGGCTGGCCCAGGCCCAGCTCGTGAAACTCGACACCGCCAGCCTCATAGCGCATGCCCTCGGCCTTATTGACAGCCAGCAGCACTTTCTGACCCAGCTTGCGCAGTAACTGCGCAATTTCCAGGTCCAGCGCATTGACGCCCTCGCGGGCATCGACCAGGAAGACAACGACGTCGGCTTCGGCAATGGCTTGCTGGGTCTGGCGAGCCATCTCCAGCAGCATGCCGGTTTTAGCCACCGGCTCGAAACCGCCCGTATCGACCACGATATAGGGACGGCTGCCAACCCGGCCTTCGCCGTAATGACGGTCGCGAGTCAGGCCAGGGAAGTTGGCCACCAGCGCCGCGCGCGAACGCGTCAGGCGATTGAACAAAGTGGACTTGCCAACGTTGGCTCGACCGACCAAAGCCACAACGGGCTTAAAAGAAACGCTTTTCAATTGATTCCAACCAAGACCAAATTACCATTGCCCGTCTGGACCAGAACCCCACGCGGGGTTCCGACCAAAGGCGACACAATGGCACCACCGCCGACACTGACCCGGCCCAGCAAGGTGCCGTCCAGTCGCGATAGAAAGTGAACATAGCCTTCCTTGTCACCGGCGGCAAGCGCCTGGGGCAAGACGGCCAAAGGAGCCAGACCACGGTTTCGCAATGCCTTTTGCGTCCAGATGGTTTGCCCGTCTGTCAGGGCAAACGCGTCAATCTGATCGCGGCTATTGGCGGCATACAACATCTGATTGTCCGCTGCGATACCGGTACCGGCCGAAAATTCCCTGTCCCACACCAGGCGACCGCCCTGGGACACGTCAAAGCACGCCACCCGCCCCTGATAGGTTGCGCCACACAGCAAAGGATCGACCACTTGCGGAGCGCCCACAACGTCGTTAATGCGTTCCAGGTCGGTGGCGCCGCGGGACACGGAAATGCTGCCCTCCCAGACCAGACGACCTTGAGCCGCGTCAATCGCCATCAAGCGACCATTGGGCATGCCGGCCAACAACAGGCCATCAATAATGCGCATTTGCATGCTGGTCTTCAACGACAGTGCCGGCCCTGGACGCTGCAGACTCCAGCGCAGATCGCCTGTGCTGGCATCAAAGGCTTGCAAACGATAATCGCTGGTACGCACCACCACCACGCCGGCCCCGACGGCAGGCGGCACATTCACAGCACTGCTGCTACGGCTGCGCCACAATTCCTTGCCCGAGTCGTCAAATGCAATGACATTACCGTCTACCGAGGCAACTGCCGTCACCACTCCATCCGAGCCAGCACCAGCGGTCAACTTCTTGCCCGCATTGGCCGACCATTGCACACGCCCCGTGTCCAGATCCACTTTACTGACCTGACCGGAGACGGTCGCCGCGTAAACCGAGGAGCCGGCCACCTGTGGCGCAAAGCCCGAATCCGCACCGCTGCCAATCGAGGTGCTCCAGCTGATCTTGGCCGCCACACCCGGGGTGTACTCTGTCAGGGGAGCCGGCTCAAAGCGCGGGTCCTTGCTGGAGAACATGGAGCAGCCAGCCAATGCGGTCAGACTGAGTGCCAAGGCACTGAGACGCAAGGCACGCATGGCAGAAGACGAGGATTTACGAATAGTAGGAAGAGACATGAATTAAGCTCCTGCCAGGGCATCAAGTTTGATCTGTACCAACTGCGAAATGGGGTCTTGCTTGAGCAGCTCGACAGCCTGTTTCCAAGCCTCGCGTGCTGCTTCATTCTGTCCCTGAGCGGCCAAAATATCGCCTTTTCGATCCGCAAACAGACCGGCAAAGCTGACAGGAGGATTGTTCAGCTGAGCCAGGGCCTCGTCATACTCTTTCTGCTCCAGCAAGATACCGGCCAAACGCAGACGGGCCAAAGGCGTCAGAGCGGGGTCGTGGTTGGTCTTGACCATCCACTCCAGCTGCTCACGAGCTGGTGTCAGATTGCCTCGCTGCTGCAAAGCATGGGCAGCCAGCAACACACCTCGAGAGGTGTAGCCGGACTTGGGGAAATCGTTACGCAAGGTCGTGCTAGCGGCCAGAATGCGCGTCTCGGCCTCTTCACCGGTCTGGGTCGTGGCGCTTTCCAGGGCCTCGAAATAGCCCATGGCCTGCCCGGCCTGATGGCCTTGATACCACTGCCAGCCACGCCAGCCTGCTACGGCAGCCAACGCGGCAAACGCCAGCACAATGCACAAGGTGCCCCAGCGGTCCCACCATGCCCGCATGGCATCCAGTTTTTCCTGTTCTTCAAGATCGTAGGCCATGCTCAAATCCTTGCTGACAAAACACTGGCGAGTTCAGAGAAATCAACAGACTGTTGCTGCTGGGCGCCATCCGCAGCACGCAACCATTTCACACTGGCCTGTTCTTTTTGAAGTTCGTCCTCACCCAATATCACGGCGGCCTGTGCACCACTGGCATCGGCCCGCTTGAACTGGGACTTAAAGCCGCTGGAGCCGGCGTGAACAATCACCTGCAGGCCGGCATCACGCAGCTGCTCGGCCAAAAGCGAGGCCTTGCGCTGGGCAGCCTCACCTTGGTGAACCATGTAAACCTGGCACTCAGGGGCCTGCTCCTGCTCACCCTCTTGGGAGCACAAATCCAATAAACGCTCCATGCCAATCGCGAAACCGACGGCGGGCGCAGGCTTGCCGCCCATCAGCTCGATCAGACCGTCGTAGCGTCCCCCGCCGCACACCGTGCCTTGCGCACCCAAGCGATCGGTTACCCACTCGAACACCGTCAGATTGTAGTAATCCAGACCCCGCACCAGACGCGGGTTCAAGGTGTAGCCAATACCGGCATCATCCAGGCGGTCACACACACCCTTGAAGTGGGCGCGGGACTCCTCGCCCAGAAAGTCGAACAGACGCGGAGCCGCATTAGCCATATCCTGCATGGCCGGATTTTTGGTGTCCAAGACCCGCAAGGGATTGGTGTACATGCGCCGCTGGGCTTCCTCGTCCAGCACGTCCTTGTGAGCTTCCAGGTGTTCGATCAGGGCGGCGCGGTGAGCGGCACGCTCTTCAGCCTGCCCCAGGGAGTTGAGCTCCAGACGAATGTCGGTAAGCCCCAGCTTCTTCCACAAACGGGCCAGCATGACGATCAATTCGGCATCCACGTCTGGACCAGGCAAACCAAGCGCTTCCACGTCGATCTGGTGGAACTGACGATAGCGACCACGCTGCGGGCGCTCATGGCGAAACACGGGGCCCATGGCGTAAACGCGATGGGGCCGGTCATACAGAAGGTTGTGCTCAATCGAGGCACGCACCATGCCAGCCGTAAACTCGGGACGCATGGTGAGCTTGTCGCCATTGAGCGAGTCGGTAAAGGAATACATTTCCTTTTCGACAATATCGGTCACTTCGCCAATGCCACGGGCAAACAACTGGGTATGTTCCAGCACGGGAGTACGCATATTGCGATAGCCGTAACTGGCCAGCCATTCCCGCACCAGAGCCTCCAGGGCCTCCCACTGTGCGCTTTCACCCGGTAGGGTGTCTTTCATGCCCGTCAGGGCGCGGAGCTTTTGAAACTGCTGCGTCATAATTCTAATGGTTTGCTCGCCATAGACTGACAAGCGTGTTGATCAAACCGTTGGCGCCCTGCCGTAGCGTCGCTCAACGTAATTCTGGACAATGGTCTGAAATTCTTGAGCGATAGTATCACCCTTCAGGGTCACCACCCGCTCACCATCCACATAGACCGGCGCCGAGGGCACTTCCCCGGTTCCCGGCAAACTGATGCCTATGTCCGCGTGCCGGCTCTCGCCCGGACCATTGACCACACAGCCCATGACCGCGACGTTCATGGTTTCCACGCCGGGGTACTGATCCTTCCAGACAGGCATCTGGTCACGCAAATAACGTTGAATATCGTTGGCCAGTTCCTGGAACACCGTACTGCTGGTGCGACCACAACCCGGGCAGGCCACGACCATAGGCGTGAAGGCGCGCAAGCCCATGGTCTGCAGAATTTCCTGAGCCACCACCACCTCACGGGCACGATCACCGCCCGGCTCAGGCGTCAGGGAAATACGAATGGTGTCACCAATGCCTTGCTGCAACAGCACGGCCAGGGCCGCGGTCGAAGCCACAATTCCCTTGCTGCCCATCCCGGCTTCAGTCAAGCCCAAATGCAGCGCGTAATCGCAGCGTGCCGACAAATCCTGGTAGACCGTAATCAGGTCCTGTACATGGCTGACCTTGCAAGACAGTACGATCCGGTTACCCGACAAGCCCAGCTCCTCAGCACGCTGGGCGTTGCTGATGGCAGAGATGACCAGGGCATCACGCATGACCGCCTGGGCGGTCCAGGGCTGAGCGCGCTGATTGTTCTCATCCATCATGCGGGCCATCAGCTCATGATCCAGGCTGCCCCAGTTCACGCCAATGCGCACGGCCTTGTCATACCGGCAGGCAATATCAATCATCTTGGCGAAATTATCATCCCGGCGCTTGCCGCCGCCCATATTGCCCGGATTGATTCGGTACTTGGACAGGGCCTGGGCACACTCGGGATAATCCGCCAGCAATTTGTGACCGTTGTAGTGAAAGTCGCCGACCAGGGGGACATTCACCCCCATGCGATCCAACTGCTCACGAATGGCGGGCACCTCACGGGCTGCCTCGGGGGTATTGACGGTGATACGCACCATCTCGGAGCCCGCTCGGGCCAACTCCTTCACCTGAATCGCCGTCGCAATCGCATCGACCGTATCGGTGTTGGTCATGGACTGGACCACAACCGGTGCCGAGCCCCCCAGTTTAACGACATGATTACCCCAGCGCACATCCACGGTACGCGTCACCCGTTTGGGCTGGGCGCCAACCGGCAGAGGCTGGCAAGCAGAGGAAATTTCGGGACCCTGCGTCATTTCTTCAAGTCCTTGAGCCAATCAAATACCAGCCATTCCTGGGGAACCCAGCCCCGGTCAATGGCATAAAAGCCCGCTACCAACAACAACACAACAATAATCAGAATCCAGACCCAGCCAAAACCGCCGCGCGAATCGGCATACAGACTCAAGTCGGCTTTGCCCAGTCCTGAACCGGAGGGACTGCGCGGCACGGGCTTGGGTGCCGCCGTGTCACTGACCTGAGCTTCCAGCATGACCAACACCGCCGACACGTCAGCCTGCAGAAAACGCGCATAGTTGCGCACCATCCCCCGCAACGGCTGGCCACCGGGGAGCTGATCCCACTCCTGGGCCTCCAGAGCCTCAAGCTGACGCACGGAAAACTTCAAACGGGTGGAAGCTTCGTTAAGCGTACAGGATCGCGCCAGACGCAACTCCCGCAGTGTAGGGCCTACCCCTGAGCCCGCATCCGGAGCCGATTGATGGGAGGAGTCCAGAGTCTCGCTCATGCACGTTCCTGTTTGATTTGAATGACCGCCCGATCAGGCAATCGCTGTTCGATGCGGGTGCGATCTCGTATATCGCCCGCCAACTGCCCACACGCGGCGGCGATATCATCGCCGCGGGTCTTGCGCACAGTCGTTACCACCCCACCATCCATCAGCCTCTGGGCAAACTGCTTGACGCGCGCTGCCGAAGAACGTTTCAGACCGGACTGCGGAAAAGGGTTGAATGGGATCAAGTTAAATTTACAGCGCACAATACGCGCAATATCCAACAATTCCTGCGCATGCTGATCCGTATCATTGATACCGTCCAGCATGATGTATTCAAACGTGATGAAGTCACGCGGGGCATGCTCCAGATACCGGTTACAGGCATCGAGCAGCTCAGCCAGCGGATACTTCTTGTTCAACGGCACCAGCCGATCGCGCAGCGCGTCATTGGGCGCATGCAGGGACACCGCCAGGGCAACCGGGCAATCCTGAGCCAGACGGTCCATCATCGGCACTACGCCGGATGTGGAAACCGTGACGCGGCGGCGAGACAGACCGTAGGCGTTATCATCGAGCATCAGGCGCAAGGCACCGAGCACCTGATCGTAATTGAGCAAAGGCTCCCCCATGCCCATCATGACCACATTGCTGATCACCCGGGTACTGGTTTGCGCGGCATCGCCAATACGAGCGGTTTCCGGCGCACTAAGCAAGGCCCGACGGGCATACCACAACTGACCAATGATCTCCGCAGTGGTCAGATTGCGATTAAAGCCCTGATATCCGGTCGAACAGAACGGGCAGGCAACGGTACAACCTGCCTGACTGGAAATACAAAGCGTGCCTCGATCGTCCTCGGGAATGAAAACCGCCTCAACCGCGTTGTTGCTACCGACATCAAACAGCCACTTGCGGGTGCCGTCGGCAGAAATATGTTCGTGCGACATGCTGGGCGCGGTGACAAGGCAATGAGCCGTCAATTGCTCGCGGAACTCGCGCGCCAGGTCGGTCATCTGCCCAAAGTCGTCCTGTTGCCGCTGGTGTATCCAGCGCTGCAATTGGCGCGCTCGGAAAGGCTTGCCACCCCATTGGGCGACCAGTTCAACAAGTTGCTCCGGGCCCAGGCCCAGAAGATTGATAGGTTCGAGCGATGACATAAAAAAATAATACCTTCACGCCGTCTGGCATTTATCTTGTTGCACAAGCGCAAACAAGTCTCTTTTCTGAGAGGTGCCCGGCGCACCACCGTTGCGGCGGGCCGGGCAATTCCTGATCAGAGTGCCGCCAGTACTGCGCGGTTCAGCCTATTAACGGCTGTAAACGTTGCACTCTGGGAAGAAGAAAGCGATTTCAACCGCAGCGGTTTCCGGCGCGTCGGAACCATGCACGGCATTGGCGTCAATGCTTTCAGCGAAATCAGCGCGGATGGTGCCGGGCTCAGCTTTCTTGGGGTCGGTGGCACCCATCAGCTCACGGTTCTTGGCAATGGCGCCTTCGCCTTCCAGAACCTGCACGAACACAGGACCGGAAACCATGAAGTCAACCAGATCCTTGAAGAAAGGACGCTCGGCGTGGACGCCGTAAAAACGCTCGGCTTCGCCACGGGACAAGTGAACCAGGCGACCAGCGATCACTTTCAGGCCAGCGCCTTCAAAGCGGGAAATAATCTGACCGATCACGTTTTTAGCAACAGCGTCGGGCTTGATAATGGACAGAGTGCGTTCAATAGCCATGTGAAAATCCAAATAAGAACAATATAGTGTAGTCTTTGCTGCGTAAAGCAAAATGCAGATCCGACGGTTCGCGCTAAATTTTTTAATGAAAACAAGCACTTTCATCAGATTTACGGCAACCCGGCATTTTACCACGCCAAAGACGCACGGCCACATCTTAAAATAGTGCATCTTACATTCGTTTTTTACCCAGGATTAGTTCCGCCTTCTGCGGCACCTACCGTGCCATACGAGGGGGACAGACCGCATCACCATGACCAACTCATCCGCAACGACCTCCGACGAGCAGCTATCCAAGAGCTTTGAACCCCAGGAAATCGAAACGCGCTGGTACGCGCGCTGGGAACAAGCCGACCTTTTCAAGGGTGGCCAACACGTCCAGCCCTTGGGCGATCATCAGTCAGAACCTTTTGTGATTCAGTCCCCGCCGCCGAACGTCACCGGGACGCTGCACATGGGTCACGCTTTTAACCAGACCATCATGGATGGCCTGACGCGCTACCACCGCATGAAAGGCGACGATACGGTCTACATTCCTGGTACCGATCACGCCGGGATTGCCACCCAGATCATTGTGGAGCGCCAGCTTGATGCCCAAAACATCAGCCGCCACGACCTGGGCCGCGAGAAATTCCTGGAAAAAGTCTGGGAATGGAAGGAAAAGTCCGGCAATACCATTACTGGCCAGTTTCGTCGCCTGGGTGCTTCCTGCGACTGGAGCCGCGAATACTTCACCATGGATGACAAACTGTCCCGTGGCGTGCTGGAGACCTTCGTGCGCTTGTACGAACAGGGGCTGATTTACCGGGGCAAGCGCCTGGTGAACTGGGACCCCGTGCTGGGTACCGCCGTATCCGACCTGGAAGTGGTGAGCGAGGAAGAGGACGGCCACCTGTGGGAAATCCGTTATCCGCTGACTACCCCCCAGGGGGAATTGACCCATCTGACGGTGGCCACCACCCGCCCTGAAACGATGCTGGGCGACGTCGCCCTGATGGTGCACCCTGAGGACGAGCGCTATATCGGCCTGATCGGCCAAACCGTTACCCTGCCTCTGGTTGGCCGCTCCATCCCGATCATTGCGGACGACTACGTGGACCCAGCCTTTGGTACCGGCGTGGTGAAGGTAACTCCTGCCCACGACTTCAATGACTACGCCGTTGGCCAGCGCCACGGCCTGGAAATGATCAGCATCCTGACTCTGGATGCCCACATTGCGGATACTGCCCCCGAAGCCTATCAAGGCCTGGAGCGCTTTGCCGCGCGCAAGCAAATCGTGGCCGATCTGGAAGCCCAGGGACTGCTGCAGGCCGTCAAGCCTCACAAACTGATGGTGCCGCGGGGCGACCGCACCAATACGGTCATCGAACCCATGCTGACCGACCAGTGGTTTGTAGCCATGAGCAAGCCCGCTCCGGAAGACTCGCTGCACCCCGGCAAAAGCATCACCCAGGTTGCCCTGGACGTGGTGGCCGATGGCCGTGTGCGCTTCTACCCTGACAACTGGTCCAACACCTACAACCAGTGGCTGAACAATATTCAGGACTGGTGCATTTCCCGTCAGCTGTGGTGGGGTCACCAGATTCCCGCCTGGTACGCCGAAGACGGCAGCCTGTTTGTCGCCCGCTCCGAAGAGGACGCTCTGGAACAAGCCCGCGCCGCTGGCGTGACAGGCCCCTTGCGCCGCGACGAAGATGTACTGGACACCTGGTTCTCCTCCGCCCTGGTGCCCTTTACCGACCTGGGCTGGCCCGAAGAAACGCCTGACCTGGCGCGCTACCTACCCTCCAGCGTGCTGGTAACCGGTTTCGACATTATTTTCTTCTGGGTGGCCCGCATGGTCATGATGAGCATGCACCTGACCGGCCGCGTTCCTTTCAAGACCGTCTACGTGCATGGGCTGGTCTGCGACATGGAAGGCAAGAAAATGAGCAAATCCAAGGGCAATACCATTGACCCGGTGGATTTGATCGACGGCATAGATCTGGAAAGCCTCCTGCACAAGCGCACCTTTGGCCTGATGAACCCCAAGCAGGCGCAAAGCATTAGCAAGCGCACCAAGAAAGACTATCCCGATGGCATCCCCGCCTTCGGTACGGACGCGTTGCGCTTTACCATGGCCGCCTATGCCACGCTGGGCCGCAACATCAACTTCGACATGAAGCGCTGCGAAGGTTACCGCAACTTCTGCAACAAGCTGTGGAATGCCACCCGCTTTGTGCTGATGAACACCGAAGGCCATGAGCTCCACACGGATGCTCCAGCCGAATTGAGCTTTGCCGATCGCTGGATCATCAGCTTGCTGCAAGGTCTCGAGCAGGACGCTGAACGCGGATTTGCCGACTACCGTTTCGACAACATCGCCAACGCCATCTACCACTTTGTGTGGGACGAGTACTGTGACTGGTACCTGGAGCTGGCCAAGACTCAGATTCAAAATGGCACACCCGAACAGCAGCTGGGCACCCGTCGCACCCTGATCCGCGTGCTGGAAGTGGTGCTACGCGTTGCGCATCCCATCATCCCTTTCATCACGGAAGAGCTGTGGCAGAAAGTCTCGGTGGTGGCTGGCAAGCGCGCTGCCGATGAAACCACCAGCATTTCGGTTCAGCCTTACCCGATTGCCAACCCTGCCGCCATTGATGAACAGGCACAGGCACAGGTCGCAGAGCTGAAAGCCCAGGTCGACGCCATTCGCGCCCTGCGAGGCGAAATGAACATCTCGCCCGCCCAGCGTGTACCGCTGATTGCACAAGGTGACGCCGCCACCCTGAAAGCCAACAGCCCTTACCTGGCTGCCTTGGGCAAACTGGAAAGCGTGGAAATTGTGGACCAGTTGCCCACAGACGCAGGCGCACCCGTACAAGTGATTGGCACCACTCAGCTCATGCTGCATGTAGAGATCGACGCGGAAGCGGAGCGTATCCGTCTTTCCAAGGAAATCGAGCGCCTCCAAGGGGAGATCAACAAGGCCGAAGCCAAACTGGGCAACGCCAGCTTTGTGGAGCGCGCCCCTGCCGCTGTGGTCGAACAGGAGCGCCAGCGCGTGGCTCAGTTCGGTGAAACGCTGGCCAAGGTGAAGCAGCAGTTTGATCGTCTGGGCTGATACCGCGACGTAAACCCAGGCAACAGGCAACGGCCCTGCACTCGTGCAGGGCCTTTTTATTGCCATCAAGGGCTTAGCCTACAGATCACTTACGAGGGCAGCGCGCCGATTCAGCACCACGAGCGGAGCGTTCTTGCCTCTTAAAAAGCCGGCAGCCTCTCTTGCCTGCGCTACACCGCCATCACAACACGTCCGTCACCGAGCATAGCGATCCACCCTGACACAAGGGGCCAAGCCCGTGGCAAGGAGCCGCTCTCGCAAATCACAGATGACACAAAGCCTGCTCCGAGGGGCAGAGCGTCAAAAAAGTCGTTGGGCATAGCGACGTGGGCGAGCCTGCCGGCAAGCCCAGCCCCGCTTGTTCGACCTGCTGATAGCTCAGCAAGCGCAAGCTGGTTCAATCAGGCTGTTGTGCCGCCAAAGAAGCCAAAAACCGTTCATCCGCCTTGCTAAGTTCGCCACGCTGGCGAGCCAGCTCAATCAGCTCAGGACGGCGCGTCACGGTCAAACGCAGGGATTGCTCTCGTCGCCAAGCCTGGATACGACCATGGTGACCAGACATCAACACCTCAGGCACCGCTTGGCCGCGGTAAACCTCGGGGCGTGTGTAATGTGGACTATCCAGCAAACCGCTGTTGCCCGCATGAAAGGAATCCTGGCGCGCCGAATCAGCGTCGTTCAGCACTCCCGGCAAGAGGCGGACCACGCTATCGATGATTGCCAGGGAAGCAATCTCGCCGCCTGACAACACAAAGTCCCCCAAAGACAGCTCCTGGGTAACCCGTGCATCAATAAAACGTTGATCGATACCCTCATAGCGACCACAAACCAGAACCGCGCCGGGACTTTGAGCCAGTTCCTGCGCCACAGCCTGATCAAAGCGTCGCCCTGTAGGACTCAGCAAGATAACTTCCGGACTATCGCCACGATCCGCCAAAGCCTGATCCAGCGCATCATTCAAGGGATCAGCCAGCATGACCATGCCCGGGCCGCCGCCATAAGGGCGATCGTCCACGGTACGATGCACGTCCGTGGTGTAGTCACGCGGATTCCAGGTCCGCATCTGCCAGATGCCCTGCTTGTGTGCGCGGCCGGTGACACCAGCCTCGCTGACCACATCAAACATGTCCGGGAACAGGGTCAGGGCATCAAATCGCATGAGGGCTCGGCAAGAGAAAAAGTGGCTGGAGCATGACGATACAGAGCCCAGCGGGCCTTAGTATCGCAATCGCTAGGCAGGGAAGGATCAAATCGCCCAGTGACTATGCAGTTCGCGAGCAGGCAAATCGACCGTATGCACAATGGCTTGCACAAAGGGCACCAGCTCTTCCAGTGGTCGGCCCTGCTCGTCTTTCTCAGGCGCAAAGACGCCGTAGGCGTCCCAGCAGCCCCGATGCACGACCAAAATCGAATGAGCGCCATTATCCAGCACTTCTGCCACCTGGCCCAGAAGGTGCGCTTGGCCCTCCTGCTCGCCAAAAAAGCGGCAGCCGATCAGATCAACCCAATAAAACTCATCGTCGTCCGCCGGGGGAAAAGCGGCACGGGATACCCAAACCGTATGCCCTTTAAGGGCTTGGGCCACCTCTCGATTATCCAGACCTTCAAACTGCGCCACGATGGTTGCCCCATGCTGCTTGGCTGTTTGGATCTGTCTTGGCGATGCAGACGCAAAAACGCCCGCCTGAGATCCAGGCCGGGGCGTTTTTAACCACCATGTTTTTGCATTTAGCAGTGCTTTGGTCTGCATGGAATGCGGCTGGATCTTAACCCAGCCACGCACGCCATAAGCGGAAACAATGCGTCCCAACTCAACAAGGTCAGCAGGAATCGCGTCTTGCTTCACACTAAACACTACCAAAAAACAGGTGAATCAACTTAGGCAGCCGAAGCAACCTTAGCCGAGTATTCTTTCAACAGGCGAGCCACAGCGGGCGAAACCTGTGCACCGTTGTCGGTGAAGTGCTTAACGCGGTCCATTTGCAGACGCAGGTTTTCCTGACCTTCGCCAGCAACGGGGTTGTAAAAACCCAGACGTTCGATGAAGCGACCATCACGGCGTTGGCTCGCCTCGGCGGCTACTACGTTGTAAAAAGGACGCTTTTTGGAGCCACCACGGGCCAAGCGAATTACCACCATTGATAATCCCTTTATTGTGTAAGGTAAACAAAAAATTCTAGCACTATTCTGGCAAGCATGCCAAAAGTAACACGCTAAGATAGCAGATTCAGTGCTAGATACGCAACAGACAAAACAGTATTCTACCGCCGTCAGCTTAACGACGGCGTAAAAAATGCAGAGTTTTTTCGGCTTGCTGGTCTTGAGCCAACAATTCGTTGCCAGTTTGGCGACAAAAAGCCTGAAAATCCTGAATGGCGTGCTGGTCGGTGGTGATAACTTGCAACACTTGCCCGGACTCCAGTTGCGCCAAAGCTTTCTTGGCACGCAGGATGGGCAAGGGGCATTTCAGCCCGCTTGCATCCACCTGCAGATCGCTGTTGGGCAAAGCGCCAGTCTCGCACATCGCCATTACGCACCCAACTTGCTTTGGACCCAGGCCTGCACCGAGGCATTGGCCTGTGGCAAGACGCTGGCATCGGTACCGCCGCCCATGGCCATATCAGGACGACCACCACCCTTCCCGCCCAACTGCGAGGCTACAAAGCCCACCAGGTCACCCGCCTTGACCTTGGAGGTCAGGTCAGGCGTTACGCCTGCCACCAGGCTGACCTTTCCGTCCGCCACGATAGACAGCAGGATCACGGCAGACTGCAGCTTGTTCTTCAACTGATCGGCCATTTCGCGCAAGGCTCTGGCTTCCACGCCTTGCAGCGTGGCCACCAGCAAGCGGCTGCTGTCATTCAAGGGTACGGCCTGAGCCAACAGATCCTGACCAGCCGAAGCCGCCAGCTTGGATTGCATTTGCTCGCGCTCGCGCTCCAAATCCTTGATCTGACCTTGCAAGGCGTTGATACGGGTTAGCAGACCTTCTGGCTGAGTACGCAGGCTGGCGGAAGCCTCGCTCAGCAAGCGCTCCCGCGCTTGCACCCAATGCAGGCTGTTGGTGCCGGTAATGGCCTCGACACGGCGCACGCCAGCGGCGACACCACCTTCCGAGACAATCTTGAACAAACCGATGTCGCCCGTGCGTTGAACGTGAGTGCCACCGCACAGTTCACGCGAGAAACCGATATCCAGCACGCGCACTTCGTCGCCGTACTTTTCACCAAACAAAGCCATGGCACCGCCACTGACGGCGTCGTCAAAGGACATCAGTTGGGCTTGCACGGCCTGGTTCGCCAGAACCTGCTCGTTCACAATCGCTTCGACTTGCGCGATTTGCTCGGCCGTCATGGCGGCATCGTGCGCAAAGTCAAAACGGGTTTTTTCAGCATCTACCAGGGAACCACGTTGCTGAACGTGACCGCCCAGCACCTGACGCAAAGCCTTGTGCATCAAATGCGTGGCCGAGTGGTTACGAATCACACGCTCGCGGCGCTCGGTATCCACCTGGGCTTGAACGGTCTGGCCCACTGTCAGGGTGCCTGCGTTCAACACGCCTTGGTGCCCGAAAACCTGATTGGAAATCTTTTGGGTATCTTGCACCTCAAAGAACAAACCCGCGGCATCGCTCAGGATACCTGCGTCACCTACCTGACCACCGGACTCGGCGTAGAAAGGGGTGGCATCCAGAACCACTACCGCTTGCTGGCCCGGGGTCACGGACTGCACGGAGGTGCCATCCACATACAAGGCAGTGACCGTACCACTGCCTTCCAGGGTGGTGTAACCATCAAAACGAGTTTGCACGCCGGAGTAGCTCAGGCCTTCGGCTGTTTTGAACTTGCCCGAAGCGCGTGCCATCTGGCGCTGGTTTTCCATGGCGACTTCAAAACCGTCCAGATCGACCTCAATGCCACGCTCGCGGCAGATGTCGGCGGTCAAGTCCACGGGGAAACCGTAGGTATCGTACAAGGTGAACAGCGTCTGGCCGTCCAGCTTGGCATTCTCTGGCAGGTTGGCCAAAGCGCCTTCCAGAATGCGCATGCCGTTTTCCAGCGTTTCGCTGAAACGCTCTTCTTCCTGGCGCAGCACTTGTTCGATACGCTCGCGCTGGCTAATCAGCTCGGGGTAGGCTTCGCCCATGGTCAGACCCAGGTCCTGTACCAAACGGTAGAAGAACAAGCCCTTCTGACCCAGCTTGTGACCGTGACGCAGTGCGCGTCGAATAATACGGCGCAACACATAGCCGCGACCTTCATTGCTGGGAATGACCCCGTCAATAATCAGAAAGCTGCAGGCACGGATATGATCGGCAATCACCTTGAGCGAGTTGTTGCTCAGGTCACTGGTCTTGGTTTCGCGTGCGGCGGCCTGAATCAGGGATTGGAACAGGTCGATTTCGTAGTTGGAGTGCACATGCTGCAACACCGCCGAAATACGCTCCAGACCCATGCCCGTATCCACACAAGGCTTGGGCAGCGGCGTCATGGTGCCGTCAGCGGAACGTTCGAACTGCATGAACACCAGGTTCCACACCTCGATGTAGCGGTCGCCGTCCTCCTCGGGCGAACCGGGAGGGCCGCCCCAAACATCAGGACCGTGGTCGTAGAAGATTTCAGAGCACGGCCCACAGGGACCGGTATCGGCCATCTGCCAGAAGTTGTCCGAGTTGTAGCGCACGCCACCCTTATCGCCAATGCGGATGATGCGCTCTTTGGGCACCCCAATTTCCGAGGCCCAGATATCGTAGGCCTCATCGTCTTCCTGATAGACGGTGACCCAGAGTTTTTCGGCAGGCAGTTTGTAAACCGTCGTCAGCAGTTCCCAGGCATAGCGAATGGCGTCTTGCTTGAAGTAGTCGCCAAAGCTGAAGTTGCCCAACATTTCAAAAAAGGTGTGGTGACGAGCGGTGTAGCCCACGTTTTCCAGGTCGTTATGCTTGCCACCGGCACGAACACAACGCTGAGAGCTGGTCGCACGGTTGTAGGGGCGGGTTTCCTTGCCCGTGAACACATCTTTGAACTGCACCATCCCTGCGTTTGTGAACAGCAAGGTAGGATCATTGCCTGGCACCAGCGAAGCCGAGGAAACGATGTGGTGTCCCTTGGATTCAAAAAAAGAAAGAAACTTCTGACGAATTTCTGAGGTTTTCATTACATGCAACGCGATGGAAAATTTAACTGCCTATTATAAGACGATCAGCCTTGCAGCCCATGCGCGCGCTGCGCTGGCACAACACCTGCCGCCCCGGCAAAGCAGTGAGAAGCCAGGACGCCACACTCCCTGTACGAGCGGCTGCGTAAGCGACAAATAGTACTGTTTTCAGCGGGTAGAAACAACAATTCCGACCCTTGCGAGTCGGAATGTCCATGCACCCTGCTCAAATTCAGGATGCCATCTTGATGGGCCAGGAGACACAAACCCTGGCCCTGCCCCGGTCAAGCCTTGGACGGATAGGGATGGTGCTCGGCCCAATGACGGGCAATATCCACACGGCGGCAAACCCAGACACGCTCGTGCGACTGCACATAATCCAGGAAGCGCTGCAAGGCGCGAAAGCGCCCAGGGCGGCCGATCAGACGGCAGTGCAAACCGATGGACAGCATCTTGGGAGCGTCTTCACCTTCTTCGTAGAGCACGTCAAATGCGTCTTTCAGGTAGGAGAAGAAATGGTCGCCCGTATTGAACCCCTGAGGGGCAGCAAAACGCATGTCATTGCTGTCCAGCGTATAGGGCACAATCAACTGGGGCTTGACCGTATTGTCGCTGAGCTGAACTTCGGTCCAGAACGGCAGGTCATCACCGTAATAATCGGAGCTGTACAAGAACTGACCCTCTTCGGCCACCAGACGCAAGGTGTTGGGGCTGTCCCGACCGGTATACCAGCCCTCGGGATGATGGCCCAGCAAGTCCGTCAGCACTTTTACGCACTGGCGCATATGCTCGCGCTCGACTTCTTCAGACACGTTCTGGTAGTGAATCCAGCGGTAGCCATGACAAGCAATTTCATGCCCCAGGCGCACAAATTCCTGTGCCAGCTCGGGGTGACGCTCCAGCGCCATGCCCACACCAAAGATGGTCATGGGCAGGCCGCGCTTTTCAAACTCTTTCAGAATCCGCCAGACACCCGCCCGCGAGCCGTATTCATAAATGGATTCCATGGACAAGTGACGGTCCGGGTAGGCTGCTGCGCCGATGATCTCGGACAGAAACTGCTCAGAGCCCGGGTCACCGTGCAGGACGCAGTTCTCCCCCCCTTCTTCATAGTTCAAGACAAACTGCACCGCGATGCGCGCCCGATCAGGCCATTGTGCATGGGGCACGTTTTTGCCGTAACCGACCAGGTCACGAGGGTACTTACTCAAGGACATACCGTCTCCGTTTAGCGTTTTACGCTGAGGGCCAGCCAAGGATCGGCAACACTGCCATCACCCGCTTCGCTCATGCGATGTTCACAATCACTTAAGTGATGATGCATAGCCAGATGCGCGCCTTGGGCATCTCCCTGGCTAAGCTTGTCCAAAATCTCTTTATGCTCATGAAACGAGCAGGCCTGTTCGCCCGGCGTGTCGTGATAGGCGATGATGAGCGTGGTGCGCGCACACAAGGTGTGCATCAGCTCGGTCAGTTCATCGTTGCCGGCGCAGCGCGCCAGCATCACGTGAAAGGCATTGGACAGGCGCAACCAGCTGATGCGATCGCCGTGCTCGAACGCGTGCTGCTCTCGTTCCACCATGTCGTACAGACCGGCCAAACGCTCGGACACATCGGGATAAGCGAGCAGTTTTTTCAGGATCAGCGACTCCAGGTCGCGCCGCAGCTCGAAGACGTCGCGCGTTTGCTTGGCCGTGGGCTTCCAGACAAACGCACCGCGATTGGGCTCGATGACCACAATCTTGTCGTGCTCCAAGGCAGCCAGGGCGGCACGCACGGTCGCCCGCGAACACTCGAAGATCGTGCATAGCGTGGCTTCGGTCAGTTTGGTGCCAGGCAAAAGACGACGATCGACAACCGCATCGAAGATCTGGCTATATACACGCCCGACCTCGGTATCTGCCAGGCCACCCTCGAGCAGCGAGGAGGCGCTTGGCGCTTGGGATTCATTCGTCGTCCCCTCTTGCCGCCGTATCTGAAGCATAGAATTTCTCGTTATTGACTATTGACAATTATTCGGTACCCCGACAAAATCGTCAACATAAATTGTCGACAATCTGATTCCTCAAACAGAGCGACAGTTTCGGGGCCTCAACCCAGCGCACTGATCCTTGCACCGTTGGCCCCCGGCCGGTTCTCAAAACTGGGCTCGCTGGACCTTTTTTGATCACCATAAACCGGAGACATTTATGGGAAAGCTATCTACCCATGTCCTTGACACGACTCAAGGTCGCCCAGCCAGCGGCGTGCGCGTCGATCTGTATGCCATTGAAAACGATCAACGCACTCTGATCAAAACCACTCACACCAACAGCGACGGTCGCTGTGATGAGCCCTTGCTGCAAGGCCAGGCCATGCACACGGGCGTATTTGAACTGGTGTTTCATGCCGGTGACTACTTTGCCGCCAGTGGTGTGGCATTGCCTGAACCCCGCTTTGTGGATCAGGTCGGCATTCGGTTCGGTATCGCCGATGCCAACGCCAACTACCACGTTCCCCTGGTCGTGACCCCCTGGTCCTGGTCTACCTATCGCGGCAGCTGATCGCGTATCCAAGTCGACTTTTCGCTTCTATACGAAACCACTCTGATACGAGATCTTTATGTACGCTTACCTACTTGAGTACGGCAACCTGCTGCTGCGCTGGTTGCACGTGATTGCGGCTGTCGCCTGGATCGGCGAGTCCATCTACTTTGTGATGCTGGACAACGGCCTGAAACCGCCTAAAGGCGAAGAAAGCAAGAAACGCGGTGTGTTTGGCGAGATGTGGGCAGTCCACGGCGGCGGCTTCTATCACAACCAGAAATACCTGACCAACCCGGCCGAACTGCCCGATGACCTGCACTGGTCTTTCTGGAAGTCCTACACCACCTGGTTGTCCGGCTTCTTCCTGTTCGCCCTGCTTTACCTGACCAAACCCGAGTTCTATCTGGTCAACCCCAACAGTCCCTGGGAATGGGCGGCCCAAATGTCGGGCACGCAGGCTAATGTGATGGCCATTGCTTTCCTGGTGCTGGGCTGGGTGGTCTATAACGGTCTGTGCCGACTGATCAGTCCCAACATGAACCGCGACGGCCTGCTGAGCGTGGCTGTGGCCATCATGATGGTCGTGGTGGCTTACCTGAGCGCCCACATCTTCTCGGGTCGTGCTGCCTTCTTGCTGACTGGCGCCGTGATGGCCACCAGCATGTCGGCCAACGTGTTCTTCTGGATCATTCCCGGCCAACGCCGCATGGTCAAGGCACTGAAAGCCGGTCAGGCGCCCAACCCTCTAGATGGCAAGCGCGGCAAACAGCGTTCGGTACACAATACCTACTTCACGCTGCCTGTCCTGTTGCTGATGCTGAGCAACCACTACTCGTTCACGTATAACAACCCCAATGCGTGGATCATCATGGTGCTGTTCATCTTTGCCGGCGCCCTGATCCGTCAGTACTTTGTGCTGATGCATGCCGGCATCAAAAAGCCAGCCTACCCGGCTGCCGGTGTGGTTCTCCTGCTGATCGTGGGCTACCTGGCTGCCCCTGCCAATCTCAAAGGTGAGGTTGCCAGCGCTCCAGCAGCCGGTGAGGCCGCCGAAACGATCACGGTCGCTCGCGTCCAGGAAATCATGGATGCCCGATGTGTACAGTGTCACGCGGTCAAGCCCAATGCAGACTTTGGCTTTACCGCCGCCCCTGCCGGCATGCTGCTCGATACCATCGACAACACCGTGTTGCACGCAGAACAGGTGAAAACCGTGGTGCACTCCAAGTACATGCCTTTGGGCAATATGACTCAAATGACTGACGAAGAGCGTGCCGCGATTGCCGCCTGGAGCGGTACACGCGACTAGGAGTGCCCCAGGCCAAGCCCTGACAGGGCCATCAGCCCGCTCCCTCCAGCCCCGATGTGACACATGTCACGTCGGGGTTTTTTCTTATGGCGCCACGCACCTGGTAGCGAAGACTGCTGCGGGCTTTACCCACTCCCTGCCGCCAGACATAGCTTGCCAGATCGGAATGACTGCATCGCCTGCCGGGGCTGACTGTGTGTATTGGCTTGCGCATTGCGACAATTTCCAGCTTGATGCCGTAAGGGAGCGTGGCCTGCCCCCCGTGCCTGAGTTTGCTCCTGTGCTTGGGTTTGACCGTGCTCCCGAACCTGGGTTTGGCTCTGGTCTACCGCGTGTGGCTGGGTGTGAGCGTTTGATGGAGTCTGGCCTTGTACCCGGCTTTGGGCCTGTGCTGGAGGAGGGACAGGGGCTGGCGTTGAGGTTGGAGACAAACTCTGTCCTGCTTCAGGCTCGAATTCAAGCTCGATACAACGACTGTCCAGTGACAACAAGCGGATTTGCCGATCACGCTCTCGTCCCACGGGCCATACCTGCCCCTGCTGAAACAACAGCACACGCTGACCGATCTGCACCTCGGCCAGCAAGCGCGTATCGCGACCGTAGATCGCTTTCAAACTTGCCCAGGACTCAGGCCTGAATGATTGAGGCGCGCTTTCTGCGACCCTGGAAGGGCGAGCATGGCCCACTTTCTTTTCTGTTTCCTGTCGCAGACAGGCCCACACACTGTGACACTCCCAGGCATCGAACGACGCACGACGGTCTATGTGCCGCAATTGCCAGCCTCGCCCTTGGTGAGACGTGTCCCTTATCGACAAATTCGCTGCAGACCGCTCCTCGGGTTGGGCCGCCTGCTGAAGAAGGGCGAAGGCACGGCCCGCATCCTGCCCTGAAGTGAGTTCCAAACCTGCAGTCGCACTTTGCCGGGAGGGAGCCCGTAAGGCTGAAGTGGGAGCTGGCAAAGGAGCTGAAACCGTGAGCAAGCCAGGGGAGGTAACGGAAGCCAAGACCCCAGTCGAGGCAGCGGCCGGGTCCGGCTCCTGATCTGACTCTACACTGGAGCTTGAGTCTGAACCTGAGTTTAAATTTGGATTTGGATTTGGATCATCGTCTAAGTCTGGGCCAGAAGCGGACACCAGGCTCTTGGCTGGGTCAAGACGAGGGGTGAACTGAAGGTGGAGACTTGGCTCAATGCTTATCTCAAAACCCGGGCTGTCAGGGGACCCTCCTCTGCTGTTCTGGTCCCGTAAACCCACCGACAGCACGCTAGCCACTCCCATCATCAAGAACAGAGACAGCGTGAACAGGCGGATAAACGTTTTTTTTGTATCTCCGATCCTGGTGATAGATTGACGCAGCATGCGTGTATGGGTACGACTGCCCTGCTCCAGGCATATCCATACATCATCAGGTTGCCGCAATTCACGCAGCCTGGGATACCGTGTCCGCATCGCTTGCCGCAAGGCATGCACTTGCCCGAGCTGAGACAGCACGCAGTCACTGCCCTCCACCACCTTACCTTGTTCCAGCACCAGGAACCACAGCAGTCCAGGGGCTACGGCCCATAACAGGAGCACCGTTTCCTGAGGGTGATGAACCGCCAGGCAGGCGGCCGCAGAGTGGGCTTGGATGCCTCTCAATCCCGAGCGCGTCGGCCCCGTCCGCGCCAGGCGGAGTACCGAGCCACGACGCCGGTGACGCAGTTGTTTGCCCCACACCCAGCCCAGTGCGGGCCGTTCCGCTCCCATACGACATATCCATCGAGAGCGACCCGGCGGGCCACCAAACGGCCTCTGCTCAGTCTCAGTCCATTGCAAGCCAAACCAGTATTCGCGCGGCAAGGTGACGGAGATCATCGCCCCCCCTTGAGCTGTGTTTTACCGGGCAACATTCCATCCCGGTGCCATAACTCGGGCTGTTGCTTCAGGGCCAAGCCCAAGGCACTCAGACGGGCCGGCGTGTCTGTCACCAGCAAGGCATGAGGAGGATGCCCCAGAACTCTGACCTTTCCGGCCCGGGACAAGAACATTTCCGTCATGTCCTGCAGATACGCGGCAGCCGAACGGCCTCTTCCCTCATCCTGACCTCGGTCAAGCACCGTATCACCCAAGCCGCCCCTATCAGCGGCTTGAGCGGAACGGACATGCTGCTCTGTGGCGGCGACAGGCAGATCAAAACGACGGGTTTCTATACGATACAGTTCGATGCGACCGGCATGGAGCCGCCAGCTCAGACTGTAGACTGCGGCGATTTGATCCAGTAAATCAGACAAGCGCAATTGCTCAAAGACCAAACCCCCACGCGGCGCTGGCTCAAGAGCTTCCTCGTTCACGTTCAGGCGCGGTAAAAAGTGTGCCAGGGGCAAACGGGCTTCAGGACTGATCGTGACCGATAGATCAGACAGGGCTGAAAGGCGGCGGGCTAGCTCATCCAGGCTGGGTAAAGGTTCCTCCAAGGAAAAGCTGAAAGTCTGTCCGGGACGCAGGACAGCCGGCATAACAGGCTTTTTTCTCAAGGGAACTGCGTCTCCCAACAGCCAAGGTTTGTCGACAGACTGTGTGACACTTTCCGACCGTTGCTCTGCTGAATCAAGCACAAACGCCTCATCAAACCAGGCCTGCTCAGCCTGGCGTGCGCCTGTTTGCAAGACGCAGCCTGCCATGAGCAACACCAGTGGCAAAACGACGCACTTCATGATTGCCCCTCCCCCCGTCGCTGAGGTTTGCAGGTTTGGGGCCAGCTCAGCACCCGCAAGACCCGATTGGAGTAAAAGCAGGCCTGTAAAGGATGCGCATTCAGCTTAGCCGCATCCAGCAACTGGGCCACCGCCGTCTCAAAACCTCCTTCAAATCGGGCGGCCGTCTTGATAGGAAAATCCACCTCCAAGGCCCAATGCTCAGGCGTAAACACCCATTTGGCCTGCCTGGCCCAACGAATCAGCGCTTGTCGTAGCGTTTTATCGTTCAGGCGCAGCTCAAAAACAGACTGTGTTTTTTCCTCCCATGGCCCCTCCACAGCCTGCTGGTTCTGTCCTTTCACGCGAGGAGTCGCTGCCTGCCCCTCCCCCTCTATCCGCGCCCACTTTCCCCCATCAAGATCAGAGGGCGGGGTTGCCGGGGATGTTTCCCCCTCTGCAGCAGATGCTGCTACAAGACTGTCTGCCGGGCGCTCTGGCGGCATTGGGCGCTTCAGTGGAGCCTCTGGCAGCGTCTCCAGGCGCGCAGATGACTCAGATCGCAAGGACGTCCCAGACCTGCTCTCGGACTGAGCACGTCCATCCATGACGGAAGGAGCCGCTACTCCCAGAGACGTATCACCAGACAGGCCGGGCTTCCCCAGGGCAGCGTTCTGCCGTGACTGCCTGTCCGAAGGGGCCGGCGACGACAAAGCAGCAGCTCCATCATGCTGACGATGCGAGGCGTCGTCTGTTGTCTGCGACGGTCTCAGACTTGCCCTGGCTTGCGCCCGCCCAGCGCGAAACACCAGTTCCGTCCACAATGCATCAATGACGTGAAATTGACCGGACACGTTCAATGTCAGCAAAGTCTCCTGACCGTCATGCCATCCAAACACAGCAGGCAATCTCTGGCCCGGCGCAAAATGCAGCCAGATACGCGTGCCATTATCAAAAACCTGCATGGGGCCGGCTTGCGGGTCGCCTGACAAACGCCAGTCGAAATTGAACACACGCGTAGCCGGGTCGGCCAAGCGGCCATCGCTCCCCCGTCCAGTCTGACAGGCAGACATCCCAAGGCAACATAGCAACAACACGATAAAACGGGCAAAGACGCGCATCACAGACATCCATAGAAAAAACCCCATGTCCCGTCAGGGGCATGGGGTTTATCTTCGGTGATGCTCGCTCAAGCCACCAGATCGGCTTGTACGGACAGATAAATCAGCGTCCTTTCTGAGCCACCAGACGGTTGGCTTCGGTAGCAGCCGTACGCAAGGCCGTCAAGGCCGGCTGATGACCATCCAGCGCGCTATCCAGACTTTGATTGAACACGGCGCGGATCTGGCGGTAATTACGGAAATTGCCTTTGGCCGTACCCGAGGTGCCGCTGCTGTACGCGCCAACCAGGTGCATCCAGTCGCCCTTGTCCTTGTAGTAGTCACTGCCCGTCGCGTTAAACGCTTCGCGGCTCACAGGCAGAAAGCCTGTGTTCTGATACCAGCGTGCCGCATTCTCGGGCTGAGCCAGCCAGTTGATGAAACGGGCCGAGGCCTGATTCTGTTCAGCATTATGACCTTTAACAGCCCACAAGGCCGAGCCCGTTACGAAGGGTTTACCGGGCGTTTGAGTCACTTCGGGGTAGTACGGCAAACCCGTCACGGCATATTTTAGTCCGCGAGTATTGCTGTACTCGCCAATATGACCAGAGTTGGACAGCATGACTGCACATTCGCCTTTTGCAAAACGCTGGGGCGACTCTGGCAGGGTGCCCGGCTTAACCAGCAATTCGGACTTGACCCAGCTGATCATCATGGACAGGTGACGGATATACATCAGATCAAAATCAAAGCCGACCTTGCCTTTGACTTTGGGGCCGGGAGCCAGACCGTAGATCTGATTGTTGACCGCAGCCAGATTCTCAAGATTGATAGACACCGACTGATCCGAGGTCAGCGGGCAACGGCGCGAACCATTATTGGCCAACTGCACCAACTGGCCTTGCAAGTCCAGCCAGACCCGGCTGGGAACCGCGGGCTCGACCTTGGCCTTATCAAAGGCATTGATGTTGTAGTACATGACGGGGATTTCGGCCATGTAAGGGAACCCCTGCAATTGACCACGGCCATTGCGTACAAATGAGTTCGAGGCCAGGAACCAGGACACGTTGTCCATCTTTTCCCGTGCCAGCAAGGTGTGCATGGGCAGGATGTAGGGGCGATCGGCCACCTCATCCAGACCGGACATCTCGCCAAGCTGCACCAGATTGGGCAGATCCTTGCCAGCGCTCATGAGCTGCTCGAGCGCCGCTTCGGTTTCATGCGCCTTGACCGTCACTTTGACGTCTTTCTGGCTGCGATTGAAATCCCGAACCAAACTTTCAAACTCGCCCTGATTGTGCGCGTTCAAAGCGGTCCAGACCTGAATGTCAACGGCTGCCAGGGCATTGGACCCAAACAGCAAAGCGGCTGAGCCACCCGCTGCCATCGCCAAAGCCATAACACCACGTTTCAACAGTAATCCGCGTAGATTTTTCATACATCCTTCATGATAAAAAAGGAAATTCAGGTTCGGGTTTGTGCCCCATGATAAGGTCAGCCAGGGCTCGACCAGAGCCTATGCCCATCGTCCATCCCAAGGTGCCATGCCCCGTATTCAGGTACAGGTTGGGGATGGAGGAGCGGCCTATCAGCGGAACATTTGAGGCTGTGGCAGGACGCAGTCCCGACCAGAAAGAAACATTATCAAAATCCAATGCACTTGGGAACAGATCAGCCACGTGCATTAACAAAGCCTGACAACGTGCCGGGTTCAAGCTGCGCGAATAGCCCGACAGCTCGGCGGTTCCGGCAACTCGCAGGCGGTCACCCAAACGGGAAAATACCAGCTTGTTGTCCTTATCGGTCAGGCTCACGGTGGGCGCTCCCTGCGGAACCAGCACCGGAAAGGTGGCCGAATAGCCTTTGGCCGGGTAGACGGGGCAGGCAATGCCCAAGGGCTGCAAGACCGATGGACTGAAACTGCCCATGGCCACCACAAAGGCATCGGCCTGGATAGACTCATAGCCGCCATCCGTCCCGATGACCTCCACCCCAAGCACTCGCCCTTTGGCGGTCAACAAACGGGTGATCTGGGTGGAAAAGCGAAATTCCACTCCGGCGCGCCCGGCCATGGCGGCCAAACCGCAGGCAAACTGGTTGGCATCGCCGGACTCATCGTCCTTGGTGTAGTCGCCCCCCACAATCTGACCACGGGCCGATGCCAGTGCGGGCTCAAGCTGCACCAGCTCGTCCACGCTCATGATACGGCGATCTACGCCCATATCGCGCATGACATCGGCCATTTGCTGGGAATCGTCCAGACTTTGGGCATCCCGGTAAAACGTGATGATGCCTTTTTCCTGATGGCGATAATCAAAATCCAGATCAGGGCGCAACTGCTTGAGCGTGCTGCGGCTATATTCTGCCATGGCCACCAAGGCGCGCACATTGGGCGCAACCCGTCCGGGCAAGCACTCGCGCAAGAAAGACAGGCACCAGCGCCATTGGCGCAGGTCCAAACGCGGACGGAATAGCAAAGGTGCGTCATCCTGCAGCAACCATTTCAGCAGTTTGAGCGGCATTTTCGGGTTGGCCCACGGCTCGGCGTACGAGACCGAGATCTGCCCGCCATTGGCTCGCGAGGTTTCCTGTGCCGGGCCCGTTCCCCGGTCCACAACCACCACCTCGCAACCGTGCTGGCTGAGCCACCAGGCAGTTGATACCCCAATAATGCCGCTGCCCAGAACTGCTACTTTCATGTGTACTGTCCGCTTGTTGAGCTAGTGTTCAAGACGCTTACTTGACGTCTGCCAAGGATGTAAAGGCATCTGCAAAATAATTATCCGGATTCAGGCGAGCCTGCTCCACGAAGTCCTTGCGGGCCGCTTCAACCATGCCCGGCGCGCCACAGGCGTACACCTGCCAGGCCGACAGATCCGGCAAATCAGCCAATACCGCCTGATGCACAAAGCCCGTGCGGCCTGTCCAGCCATCTTCTGGCTGGGCGTCGGAGATCACCGGAATGAAACGCAAATTGGGCAATTCGCTGGCCCATTTCTCGGCCAATTCGGACTGGTACAGATCCTTGGGCCGACGACCGCCCCAATACAGAGCCACCTCACGCTGGCTCCCGGTTTGAATCAGGCGTTCGATCAACGCCTTGATAGGAGCAAAACCCGTGCCGCTGGCCAGGAAAACCATCGGTGCTGCACTGTCTTCTCGTAGGAAGAAAGAACCCAAAGGTGCTTCCACACGCAGAATCTCGCGCTCTTTCATGGCGGTGGCGCCGGCACCAAAGACGTGATCGGTAAACACGCCACCGGGCATGTGACGGATATGCAGTTCGACCTGATTATCTTCCCGAGGCGGCGTCGCCATCGAGTAACTGCGACGGCTGCCGTCTTTCAGAATGAACTCCAGATACTGGCCCGGATAGTAGCGAAATGGTTCGGAGGACGGCATTTGCAGACGGACGATCATGACATCATCCCGCACTTTTTCCAGGCCCACTACGCGCGAGGGCATCTTCCGGATCTGGATATCGCTCGCCATGCGAATCTCATGAGACTCGATCAACAGGTCACTGCTGGGCTTGGCCTGACAAAACAGAGTATAGCCAGCAGCAAGATCCTCCTGGCTGAGCAATTGCTCGGGCGCCCGACCGGCATCGTACTGCCCGTCAATAACCTTGCCGCGGCAAGATGAACATGTGCCGTTGCGGCAGCTATAGGGCAGGACAATCCCTGCATTCAGCGCGCCATCCAGCACCGACTGGCCAGGCTGTACATCAAAACTGTGCCCGCTGGGCTGAACCGTGACTTTGAAACTCATATCCAACACTCTACAAAGAAATCCATCAGGCGGAGGACCAGCCTCCGGCGGCAATATACACTCAGGCCAGGTCGGGCCGATGCAGCACGGGCTCGTTCAATTTGAGCGACAGGGTCTTGCCCTTGCCGGCGCGCTTGCCCAGATACATGGCCAGCATATCCAGGTCCATCACAACGGTGGACGCACGCTTGCGATGCACTCCACTGACCGCCAGACCGGTTTCCCCAAAGGCTACCCATTGACTCAGCGTGTCTCCCTCGTTCAGCTTGATCAGCACCGTGCCACGCCCCCCCTTGGACAGGACTTTCAGCTCCTTGATGTCCACGACCAGGAAACGTCCCTGTTCGCTAAGCAGCCCCACATAGAGATCGTCGGGGCGCAAGGCCAGGGGTTTGAGCAGTTTTTTACCCTCTTCAAGCGTAACAAACTGCTTGCCCGCCCGCTGTCGGGTGTTCATATCGCCCTGTGAGGCAACAAAGCCGTAGCCATCGCAGGCTGCCAGCACATAGTTCTGCTCCGGCGCGGCCCCCAAAATGTGCTCGATCGGCGCACTGGGGCTCACATCAATCATGGAGGTAATGGGCTGCCCATCGCCTCGAGCCGAAGGCAGGCTGGAAACGGGCACAGTATAGACCCGTCCATCCGTGCCGATGGCAACCAGATCCGTGGTGCTGCGGCATTCCAGTGCATCGCGCAAGCCATCCCCGGTCTTGAAACTGAACTGCGTGGCATCATGGCCGTGTCCCTGACGCGAACGCAACCACCCTTTGCGCGACACGATGACCGTCACCGGTTCATCAACCACTTTGGTCTCAAGCACGGCGCGCTCGGCCGCTTCAATCAAGGTACGACGATCATCGCCGTAGGTTTTGACGTCCGCCTCGATTTCACGAATCATCAAGCGCTTCAAGGCCTTGGGATCATCCAGAAGCTTTTGCAAGGACTGCTGTTCATCCAGACGCTCTTGCAACTCTTTTTCGATCTTGAAGCCTTCCAGACGCGCCAGCTGACGCAAGCGCATTTCCAGAATGTCGTCCGCCTGACGCTCGCTCAGATCAAAGCGCTCCATCAGCGCAACGCGTGGTTCATCAGACTCACGAATGGTTTGAATGACCTCATCGACATTCAGATAGACCACCATGCGCCCTTGCAGGACATGAATCCGGTCAGTGACTTTGTCCAGACGGTAGCGGGTACGACGCTCCATCGTATGACGACGAAACTCCAGCCAGTTAAGCAGGATCTGACGCAAAGAGCGCTGGCCGGGGCGGCCATCCGTATCAATGCAGACCAGATTGATGGAGACGTTGCGCTCCAGGCTGGTTTGCGCCAGCAAGGTGGTCACGAACTCGTCCCGGTCAATGGTGCGGGATTTGGGCTCGAACACAAGACGCACCGCCGCCTGCTTGCCCGACTCGTCGCGCACGGCATCGAGCATGTTCAGCATCAAGGCCTTGGTTTGCTGCTGCTCGGTGCTCAGCGATTTCTTGCCGGCCTTGACCTTGGGGTTGGTGCGCTCCTCAATCTCCTCGAGAATCTGCTGAGAAGAGCTGCCGGGTGGCAATTCCGTGACAACCAGCTGCCATTGCCCCCGAGCCAGTTCCTCAAACACCCAGCGGGCTCGGGCCTTGATCGAGCCACGACCTTGTGCATACACCGCGGCAATATCAGCAGCGGCAGAAATGATCTGACCACCACCGGCAAAGTCCGGGCCGGGGACGATCTCGTGGATTTCCTGATCGCTCAAATTCGGATTGCGCAACAGGCTGACGCAGGCTTGCGCAACTTCACGCAGATTGTGAGACGGAATCTCCGTAGCCATCCCCACGGCAATGCCCGATGCACCGTTAAGCAGCATGATGGGCAAGCGTGCCGGCAAGGTCACCGGCTCTTTCTGACTGCCGTCATAGTTGGGAATGAAGTCCACCGTCCCTTCGTCCAGCTCATCCAGCAGCAGACGGGAAAACGGGGTCAAGCGTGCTTCCGTATAACGCATGGCCGCAGCATTGTCACCGTCGCGCGAGCCAAAGTTGCCTTGCCCATCCACCAGGGGATAACGCAGCACAAAATCCTGCGCCATACGCACCATGGCGTCATAGGCGGCCTGGTCACCGTGCGGGTGATACTTACCCAGCACATCCCCCACCACACGGGCCGATTTCACGGGCTTGGCCGTTGGGCCCAGGCCCATGGCATCCATCGCGTACAGAATGCGGCGTTGTACCGGCTTCTGGCCATCGGTCAGGTCGGGCAACGCACGTCCGCGTACCACTGAAACGGCGTAATCCAGGTAAGCCTGTTCCGCGTAAGTTGCCAGCGTGATGCCATCGTCCGATCCCGCCGGTTCAAAATCCAATTGATTGCTGTCCATAAATAACTCTTAAGTCGGGCTCAGACGTCCAGATCGGCCAAATTGCCTTTTTCTTCCAACCATGCACGGCGGGCAGAGGCCTCGCCCTTGCCCATCAGCATGGTGAACATGGCTTGCGTGCCGCTCAAGCCGTCTTCTCCCCAATGCACGGGCAACAAACGACGGGTATCGGGATTCATGGTGGTATCCCACAATTGCTCCGCGCTCATTTCACCCAGCCCTTTAAAGCGGCTGATGCTCCAGGACTCGTTACGTATGCCCTCGTTACGCAGCTTTTCCAAAACCGCATCCAGCTCGCCCTGATCCAGACAGTAAATCTTGCGGGCCGCACGCTTGCCGGCGGCAGGCACGTCGACGCGAAACAGGGGCGGACGCGCCACATAAACGTGACCAGCCTCGATCAGCTTGGGGAAGTGGCGAAAGAACAAAGTCAGCAAGAGCACCTGAATGTGCGAGCCGTCCACGTCCGCATCAGACAGAATGCAGATGCGACCATAGCGCAAACCGGACAAATCCGGCTCGGACTGGGCATCGTGCGGGTCCACGCCGATGGCCACGGAAATATCGTGAATTTCCTGATTGGCAAACAGCCGGTCCCGGTCCACTTCCCAGGCATTGAGCACTTTGCCGCGCAGCGGCAAAATGGCTTGAAACTCCTTGTCGCGGCCCATTTTGGCGGAACCGCCGGCCGAATCACCCTCGACCAGAAACAGCTCCGAATTGTCCAGATCGTGGGACTCGCAATCCGTCAGCTTGCCCGGCAAGACCGCCACGCCCGAACTTTTGCGTTTTTCCACTTTCTGAGCCGAGCGGGTACGGGCCTGGGCCTGACGCACCGCCACTTCAGCCAATTTGCGACCCTGGTCCACATTCGCATGCAAATGCAGTTCCAGTGCGTTGCGCACATAACCACTGACCAGACGCACGGCGTCACGACTATTGAGCTTTTCCTTGATTTGCCCCTGAAATTGCGGGTCCAGCACCTTGGCCGAGAGCACAAAGCTGGCCCGGGCAAACACGTCCTCGGCCTGCAGCTTGACGCCCTTGGGAATCAGACTGTGCAGTTCGGCAAAACTACGCACCGCCTGGTAGAGGCCATCACGCAAGCCCGATTCGTGCGTGCCTCCCGCCGGGGTGGGGATCAGATTGACATAAGACTCACGCACAATCTGGGACTCCAGCGTCCAGGCCACCACCCAGTGGGCTCCTTCACCCGGGGAGAAATTATCGTCATCCTGCGGCGCATACTGGCGGCCCTCGAACAAGGGCACCAACAGCTCCACGCCCTGCATTTCTTCCTGAAGATAGCCGCGCAATCCGTCCTCGTAGCGCCACTGCTGACGCTGGCCGGTCTTTTGCTGCACCAGCTCTACCGTCACCCCCTCCAGCAACACTGCTTTACTGTGCAGGATATGAGTCAGCTGGGCCAGGGGTATCTGAGCGGAGTCGAAGTATTTGGGATCGGGCCAGACGCGCACCCGGGTTCCGGTCTTGCGCTTGCCCACCGTCCCCGTCTGGGTCAGGGGCTGCTGCAGCTCGCCATCGGCAAACACAATCTCATTGGCTTGACCATCCCGCCAGACGAGCACCTCCAGACGGCGCGACAAGGCGTTGGTCACCGATACGCCCACCCCATGCAATCCCCCGGAGAACGCGTAGGCGCCCCCGTTCAGCTTGTCGAACTTGCCCCCCGCATGCAGCCGGGTAAACACCAGCTCCACCACCGGCGCGTTCTCTTCAGGATGCAGACCAACGGGAATCCCCCGCCCGTCATCCTCGACCTGTATGCCGCCATCCTCCAGCAAGGTAACCGTCAAGGTGCGTGCAAAACCGGCCAGCGCTTCATCGGCCGCGTTATCGATGACCTCCTGCACAATGTGCAGGGGATTGTCCGTGCGGGTATACATGGCCGGGCGCTGGCGGACCGGTTCCAGCCCTTTGAGCACCCGTATAGAAGATTCGTCGTAACGTGTAGTAGACAACTTGATTCCCGGTAGATCGTACAGAAAAACGCTATTTTACGAGTGCTTAGGCGCCAATGGGCAAACGCTTTATTGACGCGCACTGCGCGGCGAATGCACATTATCAGGCAGACGCAGTGGTATCCTGTCAAAAATTGGCAACAAGACCGTGGCAAATGGCCGTAGAATACATTGTGCTCAGGTCACGCCACCCGTATAGTTTTTCGTTATCTCTCTTTTTTTGTATCTAGCCATGAGCGACTCCATCAAACACATTACGGACGCCTCTTTTGAGTCTGACGTCCTCAAAGCCGACCTTCCCGTTCTGGTCGATTACTGGGCTGCATGGTGCGGTCCTTGTAAAATGATTGCTCCTTTGCTCGATGAGGCGGCCGAACTGTACAAAGGTCGTGTTATCATCGCTAAGCTCAACGTCGATGAAAATCCCGACACCCCCGCTCAATACGGTGTTCGCGGTATTCCAACGCTCATGCTGTTTAAAGACGGCAAAGTGGCCGAGACAAAAGTCGGCGCACTTTCCAAGTCCCAACTTAGCGCGTTTCTCGACAGCTCCCTGTAATCTCTGATTAACCGCACGCAGGCCCTATGCTGGCCTGCGGTCTGCTGCTGAAAGCCCTTCCCCACACCCATGCACCTGAACGAATTAAAAGCTCTGCACGTCTCGCAGCTGCTAGAAATGGCTGCCACTCTGGAAATCGACAACGCGAACCGCTTGCGCAAGCAAGAGCTGATGTTTGCCATCATGAAAAAGCACGCCAAAAAAGGCGAGCAGATTTTCGGTGACGGGGTGCTTGAAGTCCTGCCTGATGGTTTCGGTTTCCTGCGTTCGCCCGAGACCTCTTATCTGGCCAGCACAGACGATATCTACATTTCTCCCTCGCAGATTCGCCGTTTCAATCTGCACACGGGTGACTCCATCGAAGGCGAAGTGCGTACCCCCAAAGATGGCGAGCGCTACTTTGCCCTGGTCAAGGTGGACAAAGTCAACGGCATGCAGCCCGAGGCCATCAAACACCGCATCATGTTTGAAAACCTGACGCCGCTGCATCCGGACCAGCCCATGCGGCTGGAGCGCGACATCAAAAGCGAGGAAAACATCACAGGTCGTATCCTGGATATCTTCTCGCCTATCGGCAAAGGCCAGCGCGCCCTGATCGTGGCCAGTCCCAAGTCGGGTAAAACCGTGATGATGCAGCACATCGCTCATGCCATCACCACCAATTACCCCGAGGCCACCATGATTGTCCTGCTGGTGGACGAGCGCCCGGAAGAAGTGACCGAAATGCAGCGCACCGTGCGCGGCGAAGTCGTGGCCTCGACCTTTGATGAGCCGGCCACGCGTCACGTGCAAGTGGCCGAGATGGTCATTGAAAAGGCCAAGCGCCTGGTTGAATTGAAAAAAGACGTGGTGATCCTGCTCGATTCCATTACCCGTCTGGCGCGCGCCTACAACACCGTGGTTCCTGCTTCCGGCAAGGTATTGACCGGTGGTGTGGACGCCAATGCCCTGCAGCGCCCCAAACGCTTTTTTGGCGCTGCCCGTAATCTGGAAGAAGGTGGCTCCCTGACCATTATCGGTACTGCCCTGATCGAGACCGGCAGCCGTATGGACGAAGTCATCTATGAAGAATTTAAAGGTACCGGCAACTCCGAAATCCATCTGGAGCGCCGTCTGGCCGAGAAACGCATTTACCCTGCCATCAACCTGAACAAATCAGGCACACGTCGTGAAGAATTGCTGATCAAGCCCGACCTTCTACAAAAGGTCTGGGTTCTGCGCAAATTCATCCATGGGATGGATGAAATTGAAGCCATGGAGTTTATCCTGGACAAAATCCGGGCTACCAAGACCAACTCCGAATTCTTCGACATGATGAAGAAGTAAATCGAACATCCTGCGCAAGCCTCTCTATACGAGAGGCTTGCTTGCGATGGGCGTATGATCGGGTGCATTCCCGTGCATCCATTCTTTCAATCTGCTGAGTTCCACTCGAAATCTCAGTATTGCAAACAGAGTTCGCTTGCAATGAAATCTATCTCTCTAGAACAGTTCCTAGCCAGAGTACAGTCCCGCGACCCTCATCAGCCTGAATTCATGCAGGCCGTACGGGAAGTGATGACCAGCTTGTGGCCCTTCATCGAGAAAAACCCCCAGTACGCCGATCATGGTCTGCTCGAGCGTCTGGTCGAACCCGAGCGCGCTATCCAGTTCCGTATTTCCTGGGTAGATGATCGTGGCCAGGTTCAGGTCAATCGCGGTTTCCGTATTCAGCACAACAATGCCATCGGTCCTTTCAAGGGCGGCATGCGCTTTCACCCTTCGGTGAACTTGTCCATTCTGAAGTTCCTGGCTTTTGAACAAACATTCAAAAACGCGTTGACCACCTTGCCCATGGGCGGCGGCAAAGGCGGCTCGGACTTCGACCCCAAGGGCAAATCAGACGGCGAAGTGATGCGCTTTTGCCAGGCCCTGATCGTTGAGTTGTACCGTCACCTGGGTCCGGACACCGACGTTCCAGCCGGTGATATCGGTGTAGGCGCGCGTGAAGTGGGTTTTATGGCCGGCATGATGAAAAAACTGTCCAACAGCGCGGCCAGTGTGTTCACCGGCAAGGATTTGTGCTTTGGCGGCAGCTTGATTCGTCCCGAGGCTACCGGTTATGGCACCGTCTACTTCGCACAGGAAATGTTGGCTCGCAAAGGCTTGTCCTTTGACGGCATGACCGTGTCAGTGTCCGGTTCGGGCAATGTGGCTCAGTACGCCATTGAAAAATGTCTGGATCTGGGCGCGAAAGTGGTTACCGTTTCCGACTCGCAAGGCTGCGTGGTGGACATGGACGGCTTTACCCGCGAAAAACTGGCTGCCCTGATGCACGTCAAGAACGTTCAGCGTGGTCGTCTGGTGGATTACGCCAAAGAACATGGCCTGCTTTTTGAAGAAGGCAAACGCCCCTGGCATGTGCCGGTCGACATCGCCCTGCCTTGCGCGACTCAAAACGAGCTCGACGGCAAAGATGCTGAAATCCTGATCAAAAATGGTGTGCGTTGCGTGGCAGAAGGTGCCAATATGCCCAGCACGCTGGATGCGGTCGATGCCTTTATTCACGCCAAGATTCTGTACGCTCCCGGCAAAGCCAGCAATGCCGGCGGGGTTGCCGTCTCTGGTCTGGAAATGAGTCAAAACGCCCAGCGCCTGAACTGGACACGTGAACAAGTTGACGCAAAGCTGCACTCCATCATGCGTGACATCCACGAAAATTGTGTGAACTATGGTCAAGAAAATGACTTCATCAACTACGTTAACGGCGCCAATATTGCCGGCTTTGTCAAAGTCGCCAGTGCCATGCGTCATCAAGGCGTTTATTAAGTTTTGCGCCTTGCTCAGTAGTCAAAAAAACCGCCCACAAGGCGGTTTTTTTTATGGCTATCCCAAAGGGGTAGGGTCCGTCGCACATTTGGTAAAGGCCTCAGCCCCGCAACGTACGCTGCTGTGGACCGGCTCTGGTTGTCCACCAAAAACGAACCGCAGAAGGCTCACAACGGCCCATCATTGAAGTCAAGGCTGAAAAATCCCTCCCCGCTCGCAATAATACGGCCCAGCCCACCGAGCCAAAGGCCGATACACCTCCAGATCCACTTTCCCCTTTTCGTCCATCAAGGATGAATCCACATGGAAAGCCAGCACTTCCAGAATATGCAGCTGGTTCACACCTCGCCCCAAATCCACCACCTGATCCAGCTTGCACTCCATCTGCACGGCTGCCCCATCCAGACGGGGCACACACACATGCTGGCTGGGCACGAGATTCATGCCCAACTCCTTTACCTCGCTCTGACCGGGGGGCAAGGCTGCCGCACTGGCATGAACCGCAGCCAGATCAGACTGGCGGCATAACTGCACCACACATTCCTTATTCGCCTGCAAATTACGGGCCGTATCCTTCAGGCTGCCGTCCTCATTGCGGTTGATATTGATCGCCAGCATCGGCGGGCTGTGCGCCACGTAGTTAAAGGAGCTGAAGGGGGCCAGATTCACACTGCCCGACTCCTCCAAACTACAAACCCAGGCAATCGGGCGCGGCACGATCAGGGACGTCAGCAGGCGGTAAGCCATGCTGTCGTCCATGTCCTCACAAGACAGGCTGCGATAGCCTGGTGATGGGTCATTCATGTGCATAAGCCGCCTAAATGAAGAGCTGAATGGTGGGCAAATAACCATCCACACTCAACAAGTCCACTCGCTTCTCCACGATCTCCCAGTCCTGATCGACGGCGCGCAAACGGTAGGAGGCAGTAGCCGGCAGAATCTCGGTTTTTTGCTTCTGATACTCCGAATAAATCAGATTGGTGCGCACGCAATAGCAGCCATCCTCGTCAGGATGTTCAGATTGAACACGCGGGTTTTGAATCACGCGCAGACCACGCACGCCGGGCTGCAAGGAAAAGGCACGATGATGCGACAGGCGGTCGATACGCAAGCGCATCAACATGCGGTTTTCCAAAGCAATGCACATGCGTCCGTCGGGGCTTTCCTGGCCGGATTCACCCGGAATCCAGTACAAGCCATCTTGCGCAAACAGCTCGTACCATTCATCAAAACGTCCTTCATCCAGCAAGGCGTTCTCTTGCCATACAAAGTTCTGCAGGCTTTGTTGCAGGTTCGTCGTTTGGTCCAGACGCCGACCTTGCTCCTGGCTTTGCTGCGGATGCACTTGTTGCTGTTGCTGACCTTGCTGGGCAGCCTGCACTTGGCCAATCCGTGGGCCCTGCTCATGCGCTATCCCCATCATTCCTGCTCCTGCTGCTTCATGCCTTGTTTCCAGGCACGGTATTGGTTACGTATGACCCATTCGTTATTGGCATCGTCGAAACTGCCCTTGTCCTGCTCGCGTTCCTGCGCATCGTATTGACGCAGCAGATTCACCCACGGATTGCCTTGGGCTTTCAGGCTGGCTTGCTGGCTCTCGAACAAATGCACATCATCGTGCGCCACCACACTCATGGGCGAATAGACCAGACGGCTATAGCTCAGACCACGATCCAGCATTTCACGCGGTGCCCCTTTGGGTTGAAACACCCACACTTCCAGCAAGGTCCGGTCCACTGCTAAAGGCCGCAACACACGGATGATCTGCGGCGACCCCTTGGCCGCCATGCTGGGATAAAACACCACATTCTGCGGATTGAAGCCCAGCACCCGACCTGCTTTTTCCTCGCCCCAGGCCTTTTTCATCATGGCCTCATAGCCCGGAATGCCCGAGTAATCGGTATGAATGCTGAACTTGGTGCCCAGAATGCTGTGCCCATTCGGATACGTTTCCACACCCATACGGGAATAGAAGTCATAGCCCGAGCCAAAGGGCAGCAATTGCTCCAGCGCGGTAGGGTCTTCCTCCTTGAAGACTTCACCCACCTTGGCTGCCGAGCTGGAGGCGGACTCATGGGTAGAGATGGGATGCACCGTGTCGTTGATGTTCTCCATGTACATCTTCCAGTTGCAGTTGATGACGGTTCGAATCGAACCGCCCGCCACCTGCAACTCCCCTTCCGGAGAACGATCCGCCATATTGTCCAAGGCCTGCAGCACATCACCGAAATACTCTTGCAGGCTGAACCCTTCCTTGCTGAGACGGGCAAACACAAAGCCGCGATAGCTTTCCACCGCCCCCGGCGTGGACAGGCCGCCAGCGGCCGGACACTGTGAAAACTCCGTGTTTTCATAGGCATTTTTCAGCGGTACGGCCAGCAACGAGCCATCCAGCTTATAGGTCCAGGCGTGATAGGGACAACGCAGCATCTTGCCCACATTGCCGCTGGATTCGCTGACCAGTCTGGCGCCTTTGTGGGCGCAACGATTCATCACCACCCGCACCGAGCCATCGCTATGACGCAGCATGATGACAGGGCTTTGCGCCAGGGTCACCGAAACATAGTCGCCCGTCTTGGGCACCTGACTTTCATGGCCCACATAGAGCCAGGCACGGCTGAACAGCCGTTCCATTTCAAGTTGAAAAACGTCCTCGTCCAGATAGGCATCCCGATGGACTTGATGATCCTGGGTCAGGCCCGACAAGGCGGCCTCGTTATTGGCATAACTCATAGTGCTTCCTGTAAATACGAGTAAAACGGGATTCAGACCGCCATGGCGGGTACGAGGGCGGGCGCGACCTCACCAGGCATCTGGCGCGGGCCGTCCAGGGGCGCGGGCCAGATCTGGCTGGAGTCGTCTGGCGGCACGCTGCCCAGTAAAACGCGGGTATAGGGGTGCTGCGGATCGGCAAATACCTCTGCGGTATTGCCCTGCTCCACCACTTCGCCGTTTTTCATTACCAGCACCCGTGTACACAGATAGCGGATCACGGACAGATCGTGAGAAATGAACACCACCGCCACGCCCAGTTCTTTATTCAGACGCAACAGAAGATTCAGAATCAAAGCCTGCACCGATACATCGAGTCCCGACACAATCTCATCGGCCACCAGCAAACGCGGCTGCACACACAAGGCGCGGGCGATGTTCACCCGTTGCTTTTGTCCGCCGGACAGCTCCGCGGGGAAACGCAGACCGGCATCCTGGGCAAGGCCGACCTGCTTCATCAACTCGTCCGCTTTCAGGCGGCGCTGCTCCGGTGTCATGCCCGGCTGCAACTCCAGAACCTGCGTAACCAGCTGCTGAACGCTGCGACGTGGATTGAGAGCCGAATCAGGGTCCTGAAACACCATCTGAATCGTCTGCGACAAGGACGCGCCCTGGCCTTTGGCAAACTGCTCCCGGGACTGGCCCTGCACCAGCACTTGCCCACCGCTGGGCTGCAGCAAACCCACCATCAAACGGGCGACGGTACTCTTGCCACTGCCACTTTCGCCCACCACACCGACCATCTCGCCGGGACGTACGCTCAAGGACAGGGGCCGCAAGGCATACATCAGGCTGCGGCGACCATTGCGCGTCACTCGGTAGCTGCGCTCCACATTCTGAAACTCCACCAATGGGGCCAACTCTTCAGACGGCGCTTGCGGCAAGACATGCAACTGGCCTTGCGCCGCCACATCACCCGTCATGCAGGGACCGGCGCAACTTACCCAGTGGCCTGGCTTGACCGCTGCCAACGCGGGCGCACGTTGTTCACAGCTTGCATTTCGAGTAGGACAACGCCGCGCAAAACGACAGCCGGGCAAATCCCGCATGTCTTTCAAACCCGGCATGATGTCAGCCAAAGAAGGCAAGGCATACAAGGGGCCATTCAAGGCCGGCGTCGCATTTTTCAAGGCCCAGGAATACGGATGCAAGGGCATGTCCAGAACATCGGCGGCAGGACCTTGCTCAACCACATCTCCGGCGTACAACACGGCGACCTCGTCACAGACATGGGCGGCCATGCGCAAGTCATGCGTAATCAAAATTACGGCAGTTTGGTGACGCTGCTGAACCTCACGCAAAATCCGGATAATTTGCGCTTGGGTAATCACATCCAGGGCTGTAGTGGGTTCGTCGGCCACAATCAGTTCGGGGTCGCCGGAAAAGGCCATGGCAATCAAGATACGCTGACACTGCCCTCCTGAAAGCTCATGGGCATAGCGTCCCAGCATGGACGGCGGATCAGGCAGCCCCACTTCATGCAGACGCTCCAGGCAGTATTGTTCACGCGATGCACGAGGAATACCCAGTCGAGCCAGGTGCTCGAACATTTGCTGACGTATGGTCAGCACCGGATTTAACGAGGACAAGGGTTCCTGCGGGACAAAG
Source organism: Alcaligenes sp. SJTW-7 (assembly GCF_047716895.1). Lineage (NCBI taxonomy): Bacteria > Pseudomonadati > Pseudomonadota > Betaproteobacteria > Burkholderiales > Alcaligenaceae > Alcaligenes > Alcaligenes sp. SJTW-7. The sequence continues at coordinate 2,367,000 of NZ_CP136682.1, forward strand.
GCCACTTTGCGACCCAGCAGGCGGCGCATTTGTGCGCCCGTCACCACCGAGCCCTGAAAACAGACCTGCCCCGAGGACAAACGCAGATTGCTGGGCAACATGCCCGAGATCACCCGCCCTATCATGCTCTTGCCTGCACCAGACTCCCCGACCAGCCCCAAGGTACGACCTGCCTGCACCGCAAACGACACCTTGCGCAACAGCTCTACCGACTGCCCCTGTACCGGCACCGAGACACTGACTTGCTTGAATTCAATCACCGGCACGCTCATCAGTGTGCTCCCCGTTGCTTGAGCCGAGGATCGAGCGTGGTACGCAAGCCATCACTCAGCAAATTAAAACCCAGCACTGCAAACACAATGCCGATCACAGGCGCCATCAGTCCCCAGCCCGCCTGATAAATCTGGTCACGGCCATCGGCCAGCATCACTCCCCAGGCCACCACATCCGAAGGAACAGAGAGCCCGACAAAGCTCAGAATAGCTTCGACCACAATGGCCACCCCCATCTGCAGACTGAACAGGGTCACGATCAAGGGCGCCACGCTGGGCAGCACTTCGCGCAGCATGATACGCAGGTGCGAAAAACCCAGCAGATGTGCCGCATACACATAGTCACGCTGGCGCACCACCAGAACCTCGGCCCGGACCACGCGATAAAAACGGGTCCAGTCCACCAGCACCACAGCCAGAATCACATTGAACAAACCGGTTCCCAGACCGACCATCAGCATCATGGAAAACACCACGGGCGGAAAAGCCATCCACAACACGACCAGGGAACTGACACCCCGATCGAACCAGCCGCCCAGGTAGCCGGCCAAGATCGCCAGCACCGTACCCAGAATCATCGTGCCCGCTGCTGCCGTCACGGCAACCTGAAAGGCCACGCGACTGCCATAAATCAGCCGGGACAAAATGCAACGCCCCAGGCCATCCGTGCCCAAGGGGTACTGAGCCAACCCGCCTTCCTGCCAGGCCGGGGGCAAGAGTGTGGCCAGCAGATCCTGGGCATTGGGATCATTAGGCGCCAACAGAGGGGCAAACAAGGCCACCAGCGAGAAGATCAGAACCAGGACGCCGCCAATCAGCACCTTGGGATGGGCCAGCACCGGCCGCAGCCGCGCCTGCCAGAAAGAAGGTGAATGCGTGCTCATGCAGACCTCAAACGTGGATTCATAACGCTGTACAAACCATCGACACAGAAGTTGACGACCAGCACCATCAGACAGAACACCAGGGCCACCCCCTGAATCAGGGGAAGGTCATGGTTCTTGATGGCTTGCACCATCAGATTGCCGATGCCGGGGAAAGAGAAAATGACTTCGATCAGCAAGGTGCCGCCAAACAGAAAACCAAACTGCACCCCAATCAAGGTCAAAGTGGGCAGCGCCGCATTCTTGAGCATATGCCCCAGCAACACCCGCCACTCCGGTACACCGCGCAAACGCGCAACGTTCACGTACTGGCTGGTAGCCGTCTCGATCAGGCTGGAGCGCAGCACGCGAATCACAATGGGGCTAAATGCCAGCGCCAACGCCAAGGCCGGCAAGAGCAGATGGGAAAAGGCATCCCACCAGGCTTGCCATTGCCCCCGCAACAGCAGATCAAGCAAAAGAAAACCCGTGCCGCCGTCCACCACGGGCGTGCCTTCCATGCGCCCCATAAAAGGCAGCACCGGAAACAGCACGCCAAACACCACGATCAAAATGATGCCCCACAGAAAAGAGGGGACGGACAAGAGCAAGACCAGCACAAAATCGGCCACGAACTCGATCTTCTTCTTATCCAGCAGATACAACACAATGCCGCCGGGAATCGAGATCAACAAGGCCATCAGCAAGCTGACACCGACCAGCTCCAAAGTGGGTGGCAAAGCCTGGGCCAGCAAGCCAGTCACCGGCTGATGAAAGAAGATGGAGTTACCCAGATTGCCGCGAAACACACCGCTCAACCAAACCTGGTACTGGTGCAAGGCCGAGCCATCCATGCCCAGCTCGACACGCAGCGCCTGCGCATCGGCCTCGGTCGCCGAAGGCGGCAGCATCATGCCCAGCGAATCTGCTGGAATGACGCGCAGCATGAAGAACACAATCATGGACAGCACAAACGCCGTCACCAGCACGAAGGCGAGCTTGCGCGCCATCAGGAAGCAAACGTTTTTCATGAAAAGAACCGCAGGAGAAAATACGTCCGGGGGGAGCCCGGTAGGTCACCCCACCGCCTGAGGCTGCGGGGTGCATGAACGGTTTACTGCCAGGAATACTCTTGCGGCAGAATGTAGCCGGTCTGATAGGTATTGAGCTTCAGGCCCTTCTTGTAGGCAATGGTGGAAATGGACTGCAGGACCGGTAGGCTCCATGCTTGTTGGGCCGCTTCGCGGTTCAAGGCCTGATAGCCCGCTACGCGTTTTTCCTCGTCCATCTGGCGATTCAGCTCATCAAGCGTGCCTGCCAGACGCTCCTCCTTCCAGGTGGAAAACCGCAGACGCGGGTCCAGAATACGGCCGGTAAAAATTTCCGGATCACCGGTGGCATTGGCCCAGCTATAGAGCATCACCCCCGTCAATTTGGACGAATGGCTCAGCTCCAGATACTTGGCCACGGTAATTTCCTCCACGGTGGTCTGCACGCCAATCTGGCTCCACATCTGCGCCACCGCACGGGCAAGGTCATAATCCGAGGGGAAGGTGTTATTGGTGGAATACAAGGTAATGGTCAACGGGTTTTGCGTGCTGTAGCCCGCTTTGGCCAGTTCCTCAACCGCCGCTTTCTTGTCGAAAGGAATGTTCAGATCAGGTACATCTCCGGGCGAGCCCTTGGTGGCCAGAACCGACAAGGGCTGGGCGACATTTTTGTAGAAGGCACGGGACAGGCCGGCCTTGTCGATTGCCATGTTCATGGCACGACGCACATGCACATCCTTGAAGCTGTCTACATAGCTGGGCATTTGCAAAATGTAGATCTCGCTATAGGGGTAGACCTTGGCTTCCAGCTTGGGATTCTTTTCCAGACGGCTGATTTCGCGCACCGGAATCTGAACCGAGACATCTGCCCGACCCGACTCAACCGCTGCGACGCGCGCTGAAGAGTCCGGCACAATTTCAAACACGACCTGCTTCAAGTCGGGCGCGCCTTGCCAGTAGTCCTCAAAGGCTTCCAGCGTGATGCGGGAACCCCGCTGATAATCGCTCAGCTTGTACGGGCCTGCGCCAATCGGACGCTTCAGGAATTGCTCCTCCCCGACCTTTTCGAAATAGGCTTTGGGCAGGATATAGGCCGACAAAAAGGCCAAACCTTTGGGAGCCGTTGGGGTGGGCGAGCTGAAATGGATAATCGCTTCCAGCGGGCCGGTCACCTCCACCGACTTCAAGGTGGGCAGCATGCCATTCAGTGCCAGGGTTTTCTTGTTGATCGCACGATCAAAGGTGAACTTCAAATCTTCGGCCGTCATGTCGCTGCCGTCATGAAATTTCACCTTGTCGCGCAGCTTCACCTTCAAGGCCTGGCCTTGCTCATCCACCCATTCCCAGGACTCAATCAGGCGGGGTGCCACCTGCAAGTCGTCACCCACAAACAGGGGGGAGTCAAACACGGCCTTGTAAATCGACTGACCAGCAGGAAAAGTGACCGAAGTCGGATCCCAGGAGGGAATATCCACGGGGAACGCAATTTTCAACTCGCTTCCCGCTGCCTGGCTGGCCGCTCCCCACCCCATCATCAAGGCCGCTCCCAAGGCCAGGCCCATCACGCTTTTTCGCAACGCTTTCACCATTTGTCCCCTTTTGTTATGACTTCATTCCAGCGTCAATCCGCCTCGCAAAAAGTATATAGTTTATTCTTAAATTAAATGGATAATGGTTTTCCCTATAATTTATTTTCTTTAATATCAATCTATTATCAGAAAACAAAACAATATACTTTTTATGAAAAATGACTAAATTTAGAGACAGATTGAACTGGGATACGGCTCAGGGCCAGATTTTGGATGCCGATCGGCGCTACGTGATGCTGCGTGCCGACGTGTTGATGGGGCTGTTTCGCCGGCTGGATGAGCCCGCTCGCACACAGGCGCTGGACGCCTTGGGACAGGCTGTCAGGGAGCAAGGCGGTTTGTCCGCCAAGGCCTACTGGGAAGCTATCCATCACGACCCGCAGGCTTTGCTCGACAGCATTGCCCACATCTCGGCACAACTGGGCTGGGGAAACTGGGATATTCAAACGCAGCGCGCAGGCGGTTTACAGGTCCGCGTGACAAACAGCCCCTTTGCCAAAGGATTTGGCGCCCATGATCGGCCCCTGTGCCGGCCTATCGTTGGTATGCTTACAGCCGTCGGCCAACTGATTTACGATCAGCACGTCCAGGTGCAGGAGAAACACTGCTGTGCACAGGGACGGCACGTCGACTGCCTGTTCACCGTCTTGCCCAAATCCAATGAGTAAAAACCAGCCTGCCGCCCCCAAACTGAACATACGCCAGCAGGTCTACAAACACCTGCGCAGCCGCATGCGCAGTGGTGACATCCGCTATGACGATCGCCTGGTCGACCACGAAATTGCAGCTGAGCTGCAGGTCTCACGCATGCCTGTGCGCGAAGCCTTGCTGCAACTGACCAACGAAGGGCTGTTGGAAGGCACCTCGCGCGGCTTCATGCTGCGGCGCTTCACCCCGGCTGATATTGCGCAGATTTTTGAAATACGGATGTTGCTGGAGCCTGAAGCGGCTGCCGCCGCCTGCCTGCAAGCCAGTCTGGAAGGACTGGCCCTGATGAACAAGGCCGCCAATGCAGCCGAAAAAGCCCATGCCGCGGCAGACCCCATGCAATACATGATTGCCAACGATGCGTTTCGGGAAGGCTGGATCACCCTGTGCCCCAACCCGCACTTGAGCACCATGATTCTGCGTCTGAGCGATCACGTGGAAGCCGTGCGTCTGGCCACCTTGCGCGATACACGCTATCGGGAGCTATCCATGCAGGCAACCCGTGGCATCCTGCAATCCTTTCTGGACAAGAACCCGGAACAGGCGCGCGAGCATGTACGCACGAACCTGCGCCATGCGTCCATGAGCTATTACGCAACATTGGATGAAATGCTGGAGCGTCAGGCGGGTTAGGCATCCCGCCGCCGGTGCCTGCCCGGTGATCAGGGCTGCGCTTTCTGTTCCACCGCCGCTGCAATAGCCTTGCCAATCGTGGCGATGGCCGCGTTGCGCTCATCCATAGAAGCCTGGGTTTCCGTAATGTAGACGGCAGCCACCAGCGGCGCGCGTTCAGGGGGCCACATCACCGCCACGACACCGCGTGTGCCGTAAGCCGCTGCCCCGGTTCGGTCCGCCACCGCCCAGCGTTCAGGGACGCCAGCCCGCAACAAGGGTCCACCCACTTCGTTACGACGTAGCCAGCCAATCAGCTGATCGCGGTCCGCTGCTTTCAGTGCATCGCCCAGGGCCAGACGATGCAAGGTCTGCACCATGGCATAAGGGCTGGTCGTGTCACGCGGGTCGCCGGGCGCGGCTTCATTCAAGCTGGGCTCATTGCGATCCAGACGCGTCACCGTATCGCCCACGCTACGCAGGAAAGAAGTGACGGCCGCGGGCCCGCCAAGAATCTCCAGGACCCCATTGGCAGCCGTGTTGTCGCTGTTGCGCATCGTGATCGCACATAATTGATCCGCCGATATCTGCTCACCCACCCGATCTTTGGTAGTGGGGGCATAAGACTGGACAGCCTCCTGCCTGACCCGCCAGGCCGCCTTCATGGCGCCTGGCCCTCGGGCCAGCAAAGCCGCACAGATCACCAGCTTGCTGGTGCTGGCCATGGGAAATCGTTCATTGGCCCGGTACTGCCATACATGCCCGTCCGCCGTATCGAGCACCGCCAAACCGACACGAGCGCCTAAGGATTGTTCGAGCATTTGCGCAGTCTGCACGACAGAGTGAGGACTGGCTGCCGCCCCCTTGAAAACCCATCCTGCCAAAAACAGCAAGGCTCCACATTGCTTCAGTCTTCTCACGCGCATCGGCCTGCCCTACAAAAACCAGCTCACACGAGGGAAACGGCCCCAAAAACCATCGCCAGGCTTACCGGGCACCGTGCCGGGCACCTGGAAAGCCGATCGTGGCAATCAAGGCTCAATCCGGGGCTGCTTGTCTTTTCCAGCCGTATTCACAGCCGGGGCGTCCAGCTCTTTGAGCTGGGGATCATCTACCTTGCCGCTCACTGCATAAGTGACGGACAAGTGACTGCTCATCGGCACCTGCATCAACCACTGGGTCAGCATGGCCCCTACCCCCACCATCGGATTGACAGCAAAGTACGCCGCAATTGCTGCCCCGCTCATGTCCAGATTCGGGCTGACCACCGCAATCAGATCCAGGGTTTCATCCTTGATGTCGATCCAGCCTTTCAGCTTGATCTCCCCGGCTGGCCCCTTAATCTGGTAATTGTCCAACTCCAGCTTGCCCTGAGACAGATTCATGCGTCCGGTGAGACTATCAAAAGCAAAACCGTCTTTCACCGCCCCGAACAAATCCAGGTCAAGCCGGCTCAGGCGCGAGATGGACTGCAAGCTGAGCAACTCCAACAGTTTTGCCGAGCGTGAGTTCAAACTGATAAAGCGCCCTTTTTTCAGGTCCACGTTAAACTGGCCGCTGATATTGCGCTTGTCGCGCGACCAGGGGAAATCGCTCCAGAACAAGGCGGCCTGTATGGTCCCGTCCCCATTCTTGATCGACTCGGTCAGCAAGCCACTCACATCCACAAACTCACCCAGATTAGCCACCTGACTATTGGCAATCAGCTCCAGACCGCGCTGGGGCCCGCGCAAGGCCAGGGAACCCGAGCCCTGCAAATGCATGCCCTGAGCGCTAAGCGAAAAAGTCTCCAGCCGCCACGTCGCCCCGGCGCCCGCCGGCTTACCCATGGCTTGCAAGGTGCCAAACCGTATGCCCTGAATCTGCAGGTCATCCACCTTTAGCGAGATAGCCGGCAGGCTCAAATCATCATCCGTCGGCACATCGGCATCGGGCCACGCCCAATCGGGCCGCTGACCATCAATATGCAAATGGGAAAAATGGGCGTTAAACAAACCGGTATAACGACCATCACGATGCTGCGCCTGCACCTGCCCCTGGGCCTGCCGGGCCTTCAAGCGCAGGGACACCCTGCCTGCAGCATCCTCGGTGCTTTGCAGCTCCAGCTGATCCAGCCTCTGTCCCCGTAACCATGCCTGGTCTGCATTCAGCTGCACCCGTTCCAGCAAGGGCAGCAAAGGACGAGCGGAAGGGGCCACGGGACTGCCATCCAGATTCTGGCCAAACTCCTGAACCACCTGTTCCCACGCATCCAGATCCATACGATCGTAGCGACTACGCAGTTCCAGACCACGTCGAGGCCATGTCACCCATTCTGGCGTTCCCATGCTGCCACTGTGGAAGTAGCTGCCCTGGCGCGAGCCTTGAGCGTGGAGCAAATTGAGCAAAAAGGTCTGCCTATCTCTCAGACTGATCTGCAAGCGATCCATTTTGGCGGCAGAATCACTGCTCCAGTCCGCTTTCAATTGGGCTGCCCGTTCAGCCGGCTTCTGAAAAGGTTCGGGCAAATTCAATGCCAGCCCCTTCAGGTCGGACTCTGCCCCCAAGGAAAACGCTCCCTTGGCATCCAGTTTCATCAGCACGTTATAGGCTGTCTGACCCTGCAGACGCTGCAAGCCTTTCAACCCCAGATACTGCTCCAGGCCTTGCGAGGTCAGGGTGCCGCTCAGGCGCAGGCCAGGCCTACCTGGCTCCAGTATTCCCTGGATCTGCGCATCTCCTCCCAGCAGCCTGCCCGTCAAGGTCTGGGCGCTGACCCCCTTCTCATTAAAGGCCAGCTCCCCTTTCAATGCCGTCAAAGGGGGAGCCTCGGGCATGAACTGAAACTTGCCATCCTTCATCTGGATCAGGCCCTGGACCTGCGCATCGTCGGCATTGTCCAAAGGAATCTGCAATGTGATGGGCACCGTCCAGTCTCCCATCACCCGGCTGTCAGCCAGCAACCCATCTAACAGATCATTCAAGGGAGACTGATGCACCAAGGCCAGATAACTGCCGGCCGGCGCCTGCGACACCCCTTCCAGGGTCAAGACACTGTCTTGCTCCAGGGAGCGAATGTGGGTCTGAATATCACGCATGACGATATCCTGCTGCTGGGCAATAGGCATGCGAGCCTGCTGCGCCAGAATATCCAGATTGTCGTTATGCATGCGAATGCTGCCCTGCACGCCTTCCAGCCGAGGCCAGGCCAGACGCTGGGGGCGGGCCGGCTGATAATCCACAATCCCCTTATCCAGCGCACCGGCCACTTCAAACTGACCATCCTCCGGATTCAGACCGTAGGGAAAGGTATCCAGCCCGCCCCGTAGCCGAATCGTGCCCTGGGTGACAGCGCCTTGCACCAGCCCCGCCTGCATCCATTCACGCGCCAGAGGATTCACCGTCAAGGGCAGATAGTTCACTAAAGCGGCCAGATTCAGGTACTGGAATTGCCCTGTCCAATCCGCCACACCGGCCTCAAACTGGCCGTCCTCACGCCAGTTGCCGGTCAGTTGCGCATCCAGATCCGCATTGCGCACATTTACCATCATCGTATTCAGGCCCAGTCTGGCCAGCTCATCGCGATGTGCTGTGCCCTGCGCTTTTAGCTGATCCACACCCACATGCTGAGCAAACAGGTCTGGTATCCGCAAGCCCAAGCCATCCATCGTCACCGCCCACTGCACATCGTCACTGGCTTTGCCCTGGACCAAGGCCTGCATATCGCTCAGGCTGCCTTCCAGCTCCACAACGGCATGCTCCAGCTGGACCCGCTCCTCATGCTCGGTGCGCACGGCAAGATCACGCAGTTGAGCCAACAGTTGCATCTGAATGGACGGGGCCGCGTCGGCTTGGCTGGCTTGGGCATGCAGATCCACCCAAGCCCTGTCCAGAGCCGCAGGGATGTCCAACCAGGGACGCAAGGCCGGCGTATCCACTGCCTTGGCCTGCACCGTCATTTCCCAGGGCAAGCCCATCACGTCCACATGCTCGGGCAAACGACGCTGGCCTTGCACCCGCAAGGCCAGGGCGACGGACTCGCCCAGATTGGTCGGCAAGGCAGTGGCCAGACTGACCTCATGCCAGCCCTGGCGATAGCCGATCTGCAGTTCAATGGACGGCAGATTCAAGGCCGGTGCGCCCCGCAAATCATCCTGCCATTGCAAGGAAGTACCCTGGATACGAACGCCCCGCTGTTGCAGCAGCCAACGAACCGGACCTTGCCAGGCCTGGGGGCTGGTATCGACGCTATCGTCGTTCATATCCAGCCTTTGTCCCATCACCAGAATCTGGCCCTGGGAATCGCGCCGTATGGGTATGGTCAAACCCTGCACATCGAGCTGGCGCAGCTGCAGCGAGCCGCTAAAGAGCGACTTCCAGCTGATGACGGCCTGCAAGCTGGGCAACTGCAACATAGGCGCCTGGCCCGGTTCGGCCACGGACAGCTGGGTTATGGACAGATGCGGGTTCCAGCCCTGCCAGCTGCCTTTTAACTCTTGCATCTGGACGTGCAGGCCGGTTTGCTCGGTGATTTTCTGCTCCAGATACGGACGCAGATTATCCAGTTGGGGAACGAGCAGGTAGCGCACGCCAACCAGGCCCAGCATCAGCGCAAAATAGAGCAATAGCGCCAGTCGCACAAGCCCTCGAACTACCATGCATTCAATTCCCGAGTATAGTTAAATGCGGCCATTTCCGGCCCAGTCAGACAAGTGATCCCACTTGCCGTCTTCCCTTCTCCGAAAAGCCTCTTATCGTATGAGCCAGTCCATTATATTGAAGCCCGTGATGCAATGGTCCGGCCCCTTGCGTCGAAAAGTAAACGCTCAGCCACAATTTGGCACCTGGCTACAAGAGCAGGCCCAGCACCCTGTCACCCCCACTCTCATTGCTCAATGGTATCGGACTTTACTGCCAGAGCCCGACAATGACCGCCTGGCACAAGTGCGCCAGGCCTTGCGTCAACTGCGGGAACGCGTCTTTCTGGTGCTGATGATCCGGGATATCAATGGCCTGGCTCCGCTTGAAGAAGTCATGCTGGCCATGAGCAGCCTGGCCGATCTGGCAGTGGCGCAGGCCTATGAAACCGTGGCAAGGCAACTGGCCGAGATGCATGGCACCCCAAAAAACCCGCACACTGGCCTGCCCCAGGAAATGATTATTCTGGGTATGGGCAAGCTGGGCGGGGGGGAATTAAACGTCTCCTCGGATATTGATCTGATCATGCTCTACGACGAAGACGGCGAAACCGAGGGTCGCCGCCCGCTGAGTCATCATGAGTTCTACGGCAAGGTCACCCAGCGCATGATGCCCGTGCTGTCCGATACCGATGCTTTTGGACAGGTGTTTCGCACCGACCTGCGTCTGCGACCGGATGGCGACTCCGGACCACTGGCCTGGAGTATGCAGGCGCTGGAGAATTATCTGGTCAACCAGGGACGGGAATGGGAACGCTACGCCTGGATCAAAGCACGGCCCATCAAGGCACAGGCGTTTGAAGGCAGCCGCTGTGCGGCCGATATCCATCACTTCGAGGCCTTGCGTACGCCCTTTGTTTACCGCAAATACTTCGATTTTGATGCCTTGTCTGCCCTGCGCGGCTTGCGGGAACGCATTCGCCAAGACTGGACACGCCGGGCCCTGAATCGCAATGGCGTGGAAACCTGGCACAACATCAAGCTGGGCGATGGCGGTATTCGGGAGATCGAATTCGTGGTCCAGCTCAATCAGCTGATACGTGGTGGCCGACAGCCTTCCTTGCAAACACCCAGTCTGCACAAGGCCTTGGAAGGCCAATGCGCGGCTGGCCTGCTCGATCAGGAAGTCTGCGACCAACTGCTGGCGGCCTACACCTTCTTGCGACGGGTCGAACACCGCTTGCAGTATCGGGAGGACGAGCAGACTCATTTGCTGCCGCAGGACGATGCGTTGCGCAGCGAGCTGGCTGCCACGCTGGGGCTGAGCCTGGCCGAGTTTGATGCGCAGCTGGGCCAGCACAGAAAATTTGTCTCGCATACCTTCCGCAACGCTTTTCGCCTGGCAGGCATGGGCGAAGAAGCAAGCGCCGAGCCCGCTGCGGCCGCCCCCCCGGTCGCGGAAATCAGCGCCCAGCAAGATCAGGCCTTGCAGCAGCGCATTGAACAGTTGCGTCAGGCGCTGCTGAACAGCCACCGTCTGCGCAGCCTGCCCAATGCCAGCCTGGACCGCGTGCAGCGTCTGATTCCCTTGGCCGAGGACTACGCCTACCGCTCGGAACACCCGGAAGTGACCGCCACCCGGCTATTTAATCTCATCGAGCTGATTGCCCAGCGCAGTGCCTATCTGGCCCTGCTGGCCGAGTACCCCGACACCCTGGCCCGTGTCGCCCGGATCGTCTCTGCCAGTCCGTGGGCCGCCCAATATCTGGCGCAATACCCCCTGCTGCTCGATAGCCTGATCGAATGGCATTCACTGATGGAAATTCCCGACTTTCCCGCGCTGTCCGAGCAAATGCGTCGGGACCTGGACGCCTGCCGACTGCCCGACGGGCAGGCCGATGTGGAACAGCAAATGAACATGATGCGGGACTGGCAGCATCAGATCACCTTCCAGTTGCTGGCCCAGGATCTGGAGGGCGTGCTGACGGTTGAGGCGCTGGCTGACCAGCTCTCAGCCCTGGCCGATATGATGCTGGCGGAGACATTGGAACGCACCTGGCCCCTGACGCGCCCCCGCAGCCTGGGCCCTGAACACGACACCCCGCCACGTTTCGCGGTTATTGCCTATGGCAAGCTGGGCGGCAAGGAAATCGGCTACGCCTCGGACCTGGATCTGGTGTTTTTGTACGACGACCCCAGCCAGGACAATGTAGAGCGCTACATCAAGCTGGCGCGCCGCATGACCAGTTGGTTGTCAGCGATGACCTCCTCCGGTCGGCTCTATGATATTGACCTGCGATTGCGCCCGGATGGCGATGCTGGTTTGCTGGCCGTCAGCGTGGATGCCTTTGAACAATACCAAACCCGCAGCGCCTGGTCGTGGGAGCATCAAGCCATCACTCGCGCCCGCTTTGTCACGGGCGATACGCAGATCAAACAACGGTTTGACGAAATCCGCCGCTCCATCTTGCTGATGGAGCGCGACCGTCGTAAATTGCGCGCGGACATTCTGGATATGCGTGACAAGATCAGTGCCGGGCACCCTAATCGCAGCGAACTATTTGACCTCAAGCACGACCGTGGTGGCATGGTGGACGTGGAGTTCATCACCCAGTATCTGGTGCTGTGCTATAGCCGTGAACACCCCAGGCTGCTGGAAAATCTGGGCAATATCGCCTTGCTGGGCATAGCTGCGCAAGCTGGTCTGATTGCCGTGGACCACGCCCAGGACGTGGCCGATGCCTATCGCGCGTTGCGCCGCCGCCAGCACGCCCTGCGCCTGGAGGGAGCGGAAAAAGCGCGTGTCCCCCTCACCGAGCTGACTCGGGAGCGACAAGCGGTCACCCGACTCTGGGACGAAGTACTGGGGTACTAAGGCAACAGATTGATTTCACTAAATATTGCCAAGAATCTACAATAGGCACATCGATTTATTGTGCGGCCGACTCGGCACGCCGTTTTTCCCGGATTCAGATTCATGTCCACTCAGCTCAATCGCCCCGTTTTAACCCTGCCGGAAAAACGCGAGAAACTGCTGTTGCATTCTTGCTGTGCCCCCTGTTCAGGCGAGGTCATGGAGGCACTGCACGCCTCAGGGATCGAATACACCGTTTTCTTCTACAACCCCAATATTCACCCCGTGCGCGAGTACGAGTTGCGCAAACAGGAAAATATCCGCTTTGCCCAGCAGCACGGCATCGAGTTCATTGACGCCGACTACGACGTGGACAACTGGTTTGAACGCGTACGTGGCCTGGAACACGCGCCTGAGCGTGGCGAGCGCTGCACGGTCTGCTTTGACATGCGTTTTGAGCGCACGGCCCTGTACGCCCATGAGCATGGCTACGACGTTATTTCCAGCGTCTTGGGCATTTCGCGCTGGAAAGACATGAACCAGATCAACGATTGCGGCGAACGGGCCGCAGCCCGTTACCCGGAGATGAAGTACTGGACTTATAACTGGCGCAAAGGCGGCGGCTCGCAACGCATGCTGGAAATCAGCAAGCGCGAGAACTTCTATCAACAGGAATACTGCGGCTGTGTGTATTCGCTGCGGGACACCAACCGCCACCGTCGATCCCAGGGCCGCCCGCGCATCGAGATCGGCGTGAAGTTCTATGGCAAGGATGAACTGGACCTGACGCCTCCCCCGGCGGCTGCTCCAAAGTCCGCTTGATCGAACAAGTCCCTCCGGACACGCGCACAGTAAAGAAGTTGGCACCCAAACAGCTTCCCCGAGCTTGAACAGCGATTGTGCAAGTGTCCGTTCGTCGGTTCGGCCCCCAGAGCCGATACGAGGATGGCGACCGAACCGCTCTGTCAGGGATCCGCTCAATCTGTTCTCACCAGTGTATCTGCGAACGGGGCACCCAAGGAAAAAGCGCCTTAGTTACCTAAGGCGCTTTTCTTTTGCACTCTGGCTGGCGGTGTTACAACCTGATTCCTACCAGCACAGCCACATGCTGCTTTACTGGATGCTGCGCGTAAATGTGAACTCGCCATCCTTCCAGTCCACAGGCACCACATCTTTAGGACCAAATCGGCCTTCCAGAATCAGGCGTGCCACCGGATTTTCAATGTGCTGTTGAATAGCACGCTTCAACGGACGTGCGCCAAACACGGGGTCAAATCCGGCCTTGGCCAATTGCGCCAAGGCAGCATCACTGACTTCCAGATGCATGTCACGCTGAGCCAAACGCTGATCCAAACGCTCGAGCTGGATGCGCGCAATAGACTCAATGTGCTCTGCCTCCAGACCGTGGAACACGACCACCTCGTCAATGCGGTTCAGGAATTCAGGACGGAAATGCTGTTTCACTTCCTCCCACACCACTTCCTTGATCACATCGTACGGCTCACCCGACAAACGCTGAATATGCTGCGAACCCAGGTTCGAAGTCATGATGATCACCGTGTTGCGGAAGTCCACCGTACGGCCCTGGCCATCGGTCAAACGTCCATCGTCCAGCACCTGCAAGAGCACGTTAAAGACGTCGGGGTGTGCTTTCTCTACCTCGTCCAGCAAAATCACCGAATAAGGTTTGCGACGCACGGCCTCGGTCAGGTAACCGCCCTCCTCATAGCCCACGTAGCCAGGAGGCGCACCGATCAAGCGGGCCACCGAGTGTTTCTCCATGAATTCGCTCATATCGATACGAATCATGTGATCCTCGGAGTCAAAGAGGAAGTTGGCCAATGCCTTGGTCAACTCGGTCTTGCCCACACCAGTTGGCCCCAGGAACAGGAAGGAACCATATGGGCGGGACGGATCAGACAGACCCGCACGCGAGCGACGGATGGCATCCGACACCAACCGTACTGCTTCACCCTGACCGACCACACGCTTATGCAGGTAGTCTTCCATCTGCAAGAGCTTTTCACGCTCGCCCTGCATCATCTTGGACACAGGAATACCGGTTGCACGCGAAACCACTTCCGCGATTTCCTCGGCACCGACCTGCGTACGCAACAGGCGCGGCTTGTCCTGATCGGCCTTGTCCATATTGGCTTCGGCCGCTTTCAAGCGCTCTTCCAGCTCGGGCAGCTTGCCATATTGCAGCTCGGCCAATTTGTCGAACTGACCCTTGCGTTGCAGCTCGGCCATTTCGGCACGCACCTTCTCGATTTCCTCTTTAACGACTTGCGAGCCCTGGACCGCTGCTTTTTCAGCTTTCCAGACCTCCTCGTAGTCGTTGTACTCGCGCTGCAGCTTTTCCATCTCATCGTTGATGGCCTGCAAGCGACGTTGCGACGCCTCGTCTGTATCCTTGATAACTGCTTCGCGTTCGATCTTCAACTGAATGATGCGGCGATCCAGCTTGTCCATGACCTCGGGTTTGGAGTCGATCTCCATACGAATGCGGGCTGCCGCCTCGTCAATCAGGTCGATAGCCTTATCGGGCAGGAAGCGATCCGTAATGTAACGCTGCGACAGCTCGGCCGCCGCCACAATGGCCGGGTCAGTAATCGCCACACCGTGGTGCAGTTCGTAGCGCTCCTGCAAACCGCGCAGGATCGCAATGGTGGACTCCATATCGGGTTCGTTGACCAGCACTTTCTGGAAGCGACGCTCCAGGGCGGCGTCTTTCTCGATGTACTGGCGGTACTCGTTCAAGGTCGTGGCGCCAATGCAATGCAGCTCGCCCCGTGACAGAGCAGGCTTGAGCATATTGCCCGCGTCCATGGCGCCTTCCGCCTTGCCCGCGCCCACCATGGTGTGCAGCTCGTCAATGAAGACAATGGTTTTGCCATCATCCTTGGACAGCTCTTTCAAGACCGCTTTCAGGCGTTCCTCAAACTCACCACGATATTTGGCACCAGCCAGCAAGGCAGCCAGGTCCAGCACCAGAACACGCTTGCCCTTCAAGGTCTCGGGCACTTCATTGTTCACGATACGCTGGGCCAGACCTTCCACAATCGCCGTCTTGCCCACCCCGGGCTCACCAATCAGTACCGGATTGTTCTTGGTACGACGCTGCAGAATCTGGATGGTGCGACGAATTTCGTCGTCACGACCAATCACCGGGTCCAGCTTGCCCAGGCGGGCCCGCTCGGTCAGGTCAGTCGTATACTTTTCCAGCGCTTCCCGGTTGCTGTCCCCTTCAGCGTCATTCACATTGCTGCCACCGCGCACGGCCTCGATGGCCGCTTCAAGCGCACGGCGCTGCAGACCGGCATCGCGCAGGGCGCGACCGGTCTCGCCTTTATCATCGGCCAGGGCCAACAAGAACAGCTCGCTGGCGATATAGGTATCGCCCCGCTGCGCGGCTTCCTTGTCGGTTTTGGCCAAGGCAGCCTGCAAGGCGGAACTGAGCTGCTGCTGCCCCTCCGCCCCTTGCACCTTGGGCAAGTTGGAAATCAGACGATTGAGTTCATTTTCCAGACGGGGAATGGCCACCCCCGCACGGGCCAGCAAGCTGCCCGTGCCCGAGTCCGCATCCGCCAACAAGGCAACCAGCACGTGAGCCGGTTCGAGGTAAGGGTTATCTTCGCGAACAGCCAGGCTCTGCGCATCGGCCAGAGCCTGTTGAAACTTCGTTGTCAATTTATCGATTCGCATAGAATTTTCACTTGAGAAAATATGCGATAAGCTAAAGCAAACAGTTACTCAATACTGTTTGCCCAGATCTCGCAACAAATAACAGGATGAATTGAAGATAAGGACAAAAACCAAGTATTCAAGTGTTTGGATCGCTTTTAAACAACAACCCGGCAAAGGCAGACTGAGTGCGCCATACACGGCGTCCCTAGCGGCTTACTGCGCACCGCGAGCCTTAAGAACTAAACATATTAAGGATTAACGGGAATAACAACCAATAAAAAGCTACAATTACACTTGATTTGACTCAAAGATTTAGCGTTTCGCCATCTGACATTATTCCTTATGCAAAAACGTATCTCGGTTACTGCTGACTCCATACGCTGCTCCAGCTGTATGCTCAATGAGGTATGTCTACCTCTTGGGATGCCTAAGCACGAAATGGAGCGGCTGGACGAACTGGTCAAGGAGCGCATCCGCATCCCGAAAGGCGGCGTGCTGTTCCGGCTGGCCGACTCGGTCGAAGGAATCTATGGGTTGCGCTCTGGCTCAATCAAGATGCAATTGGAAGATTCCACCGGCCACATCCAGATTACGGGCTTTTTGTTACCAGGGGAAATCCTGGGCATGGACAGCCTGGTTGAAAATCGCCATGTGTCCCATGCCATCGCTTTGGAAGACAGCGAAGTCTGCGTCATTCGTCTGGATGATCTGGACCGCCTCTCTGCCCAGTTGCCCATCTTGCAGCAACAATTCCGTCGCCTGATGAGCAAGGAAATCAACCGCGCCCATCAGTTGATGTTGACGCTCGCCGGACTGCGTTCCGAGCAGCGTCTGGCTGCTTTCTTGCTGAACCTGTCCCAGCGCTTGTCGCTGCTTGGCTACTCCCCCTACGAATTCATTTTGCGCATGAGCCGCGAAGAAATTGGCAATTTCCTGGGCTTGACACTGGAAACGGTCAGCCGCCTGTTCTCACGCTTTGCGCGTGAAGGCCTGCTGAAAATTTCCCAACGTGAAGTTCACCTGCTCGATCTGGCTGCCCTGCGCACGCTGGCCGGCACCGAATGCGATTAAGCCGGACGGCTCCACTGCAAAGCAGGTAAGCCGCCCCTGACAGGCTTGCGCGACCTGCACGCGTTCCCAGACAACAAGCCCAAAAAAAAGCACATGCTGTTTAGCATGTGCTTTTTTTATGGCCAGACCAGAGCTTGGGTCAGTCCAGACTATCTGCCGGTTCAGCCAATGCCGCAGGCGAACCGGAGGACATGTACAAACTAAGCGCACAGGCCACTGCGGCAGCCAGCCAGAACAGGAAAAACGCCACCGTATAAAAGGCCAGTCGATCTACTTGCATATGTCCAAGCACAACGATGTCCAACGGGTCCACCAAAGCAAACACGATTGCACTGAGCACCCCGGCAACCAGGAATGAAGGCCACAGTATCCACATCAACGATCGGATGGTCATTCGTACCCCCTTCTTGAACGGAAACATACTTCTCTCAACCCTAGCGTAACGGTGAAACGACTACATTTAGTGCTGCTCGGGGGCAGACTCTACCTTGCTGACAACCAGACCCTGCTTGACCCCGCCATCGGTAATGCCTTGATTACTGAAATTCTGGAAGGCCAGCACAATCGTAATGACGCAGCCCACGATAGCCAGAGCCGGCCCCGCCATCAACAACCAGGGCCACGGCTCACGCCACCAGGGTCCACTGTCCTTTGATTCGTCCATGTTTTGCTCTTTATAAAATTACTGAGGAATGTAAAAACTACTGCGTTCGGTCACGTACGTCTTGCGGCCATCCTCGTGCTCGCCCACCGCCTGAATGGAAATATCATACAGGCCCGGCTTGGCACTACTAATTGGGACTTGCACCACGACAGGCAGCAGTCTATTGCCAGCAGGCGCCACCCGGATATGATCCTGGCCATTCTCGGTCAAGTGAATGCGCGCCCCTTCCAGCCCGGTAACGGATAACTGCAGCTCCATAGCCTCTTCCGAGGTATTGATCACCTGCAGACGGAACACGTTCTCAATCATGCCCCCCGGCACTTCACGGCCCAGGGCACCGCGATCACGAATGACGTCAACCCGCATCGGCGTGCGCGTGGCCAGGGTATAGACAAAGGCGCCACAGATTACGGCCAGAATCAGAATGTACGACACCACACGCGGGCGCAGCATCCGACGGCGTACCTGAGACTGGGTCATGCGCTCTTTGATGGCCCGCTCGGAGGTATAGCGGATCAGGCCCTTCTCGTACCCCATCTTGTCCATCACCTGATCACAGACGTCCACACAGGCACCACAGCCAATGCACATGTATTGCAGCCCGTCCCGGATATCAATGCCGGTCGGACAGACCTGGACACAAAGGCTGCAGTCCACACAGTCACCCATGCCGGCTTCTTTGTGGTCAATCTTGCGAGATCGTCCGCCGCGGGTTTCACCCCGCACGAAGTCGTAGGTCACCACAAAGGTATCGCTGTCCACCATGGCGCTTTGAAAGCGTGCATAGGGGCACATGTACTTGCAGACCGCCTCACGCATGAAACCCGCGTTACCCCAGGTGGCAAAGGCGTAGAACAACAGCCAGAACCACTGCCAGGGTCCCAGAGACAGATTGATCAGCTCGCCACCGAGCTCGCGGATAGGCGCAAAATAGCCGATGAAGGTAAAGCCGGTCCACAAAGCAATCACAATCCACAAAAAGTGCTTGGTTGCTTTGAGACGTAATTTTCTGGCATTCCAGGCTTGCTCATCCAAGCGGATACGTGCCAGGCGATCCCCTTCCACCTTGCGCTCGACCCACATGAAAATTTCAGTGTAGACCGTTTGCGGACAGGCGTAGCCACAGAACAGGCGGCCTGCCATGGCGGTGAAAAGAAACAGGGAAAAGGCCGATATCAGGAGCAGCACCGTCAGGTAGATCACATCCTGAGGCCACAGAATCATGCCAAAAATGTAGAACTTGCGCTCCAGCAGGTCAAACAGCACAGCCTGACGCCCATGCCATTCCAACCAGGGCAGACCATAGAAAATGATCTGCGTGAAATACACCATCCAGATCCGCCAGCGGGCGAAAACGCCCTTGACGGATCGTGGATAGATTTTACTGCGTACATCGACCAGCGCCTTCTCGACTTGCGGAGAGGTTCCACCCGCTCCCTTGGTGTTACGTGGAGGTTGCCACTTGGGCACATTTCCCTGCGCGTTATCAGCGCCGGGTTGGGAAGAATCGCTACTCATTGCAAGTCCTGAAGGCGTCAGATCAATTTAAAACACATTAGTTGGCCTGGGCAGGCTCGGCATTATTGGACAAACCCCAGACCCAACCGGCCAACAAACGAATCTGCTCGGGAGTCAGTGTGCCCTTTTGTGCCGGCATCTGGTTGGTGCGGCCCTGCAAGACTGTCTGCACAATCGTGGCTTCGGAACTGCCATACAGCCAGTAGTCATCAGTCAGGTCAGGGGCGCCCAACAAGGTGTTGCCCTTGCCATCAGCGCCGTGACAGGCAAAACATGCACTGTCATACACGCGTTTGCCAGCGACCAGCCGCAAAGGATCTGCTGCCAGGCCAGACAAGGAGCGCACGTACTGGGCCACATCCGAGGCTTCAGCAGGAGTGAACTGGGCTTGTGGCGGCATCATGCCGGTACGGCCTTCCGTAATGGTGTGCAGAATCTGCTCGGGTTCACCGCCCCACAACCAGGCTTTGTTGGCCAGGTTGGGAAAGCTGGGGGAACCTTGGGCATCCGATCCGTGGCATTGAGCACAGTTGTTCAGAAACAGGCGCTGGCCGATTTCCCGGGCTTCCTGATCGCGAGCGATCTCTTCGATGGGCATGTCACGGTAACGGGCATAAACCGGCTCCAGGCGAGCATTGATCTCGGCCTGTTGCTGTTTGACCTGCTGACCCGCGGTAAAGCCCAGCGTGCCCTTGAAACTGCCCAGGCCGGGATACAGCACCAGATAACCCAGAGCAAACACACACAGACCGATGTACATCACGGTCCACCAGCGAGGCACCGGTGTATTGAGCTCCGTCAGATCACCGTCCCAGACGTGACCGGTCTCTTCTACATCGACTGTTTTGCCCAGAAATGCACGCTGGGTAAACAGCAACCACAAACAAAATATGATGCCAAGCAAGGCAATGCCGGAAATCCAGAGGCTCCAGCCATTATTAAAAAAGTCACTCATTCGGAACCCCCAGGGTTTTTATCGTTGCTTCCCTCGTCGGGCAAGGCGAAAGGCAGAAGCGCGGCTTCTTCGTTGGCCTGGCGGCGTCCCCGAGAGAACGCCCACCAGCAAATTCCAAGGAAGGTCGCCATCGCCAAAACAGTCATGACACCGTTGATGATGGCTACCATTTAGAAGCTCCCCTGCTCCACAGCCTTGGCAGCTGCGTCGCGACTGGCCACGCCCAGGCCCTGCAGATAGGCGACAACCGCGTCTTCTTCGGTCTTGCCTACCAGCTGCTCGGGAGCGGCATCAATTTGTTCTTGCGTGTAGGGCACGCCCAAGGTGCGCAGCACCTTCATGCGGTCCTGGATATTTGCACCTTCCACCGAGTTTTTCTGCAGCCATGGGTAGGCAGGCATATTGGACTCTTTAACTACATTGCGTGGATTGCGCAGGTGGATGCGGTGCCACTCATCGCTGTAGCGCTGACCGACGCGAGCCAGATCAGGACCGGTACGTTTGGAACCCCACAGGAAGGGGTGGTCGTAGACGGACTCCCCTGCCAGCGAATAGGGGCCGTAACGCTGCACTTCGGATTGCAGCATGCGGATTTGCTGCGAGTGACAGCCCACACACCCTTCACGGATGTAGATGTCACGCCCCATCAGTCGCAAAGGCTCGTAGGGCTCAATCCCTTCAGTGGGCTGCGTCGTCGAGTGTTGAAAGAACAAAGGAACGATCTGCACCAGACCCGCGAAGGAAATCACCAAAATACTCAGGATGATCAGCAGCCCGGTATTTCTCTCGATCGTGGCGTGCGAAAAGCGCTTATTAGTGTCATTAGCCATGATTTACTCCTTAGGCCAGCAAGGTGGTTGGGCCCACCAGCGCTGGGTCACGGGCATCCGGATTTTTCAGAGGCACAACGGGATTGATATTTTTCTGACCTGCACGAACGGTCAGGAACACGTTCCAGGACATCAGCAAGATACCAGCCACAAAGAAGGCGCCGCCCAAGGCCCGGATCGCGTAGAAGGGGTAGGTTGCCTTCACCACTTCCACAAAGCTGTAGGTCAAGGTGCCGTCCACCCCGGTTGCACGCCACATCAGGCCCTGCATCACGCCAGCAATCCACATGGCGGCGATATACAGCACCACGCCCAGAGTCGCCAGCCAGAAGTGCAGGTCGATCAAACGAGGACGAGCCATTTCAGTGCGACCGTACAGGCGCGGAATCAGGTAATACAGAGAGCCGAAGGTAATCATGGCAACCCAGCCCAGCGCGCCGGAGTGCACGTGGCCCACGGTCCAGTCGGTGTAATGCGACAGCGCGTTCACCGTACGGATTGCCATCATGGAACCTTCAAACGTGGACATGCCGTAGAAGGACAAAGCCACCACCATGAATTTCAGAATCGCGTCGGTACGCAGCTTGTGCCAGGCGCCCGACAAGGTCATGATGCCGTTGATCATGCCGCCCCAGGAGGGAGCCAGCAAAATCAGGGAAAACGCCATGCCCAGGGACTGTGTCCAATCTGGCAGGGAGGTATACAGCAGGTGGTGAGGACCGGCCCACATGTAGGTAAAGCCCAGCGCCCAGAAGTGAACGATAGACAGACGGTAAGAATAAATGGGACGGTTAGCCTGTTTGGGGATGAAGTAGTACATCATGCCCAGAAAGGACGTGGTCAGGAAAAAGCCCACGGCATTATGGCCGTACCACCACTGAACCATGGCATCCTGCACACCGGCGTAAGCCGAGTAGGACTTCATGAAGCTGACGGGCAACTCCAGGTTGTTGAAAATGTGCAGAACAGCGATCGTGACGATGTAAGAACCGAAAAACCAGTTGGCCACATAAATGTGACGCACCCGGCGCTTGACGATCGTGCCAAAGAACACAATGGCATACGCCACCCAGACCAGCGTGATCAGGATGTCGATGGGCCACTCCAGTTCGGCGTACTCTTTGGAGCTGGTGTACCCCATAGGCAGGGTGATGACCGCTGCCACCAGCACGGCTTGCCAACCCCAGAAGGTAAAGGCAGCCAGCTTGTCGCAAAACAAACGGGCCTGACAGGTACGCTGTACCACATAGTAGGAAGTGGCAAACAAGCCCGTCCCACCAAAGGCGAAAATCACAGCGTTCGTATGCAATGGGCGCAGACGCCCAAAACTAAGCCACGGTGTGTCGAAATTGAGTTCTGGCCAAATCAACTGCAAGGCAATAAAAAGACCTATTGCCATGCCGATGACGCCCCAAAATACGGTCATGATGGCGAATTGCCTGACAATCCCGTAATTGAAGACTTCGGCGTTATTTCCGACTGCATCGGAAGTGCCCATTTGCTTCCCCTAAACAAACATTGTTAATACAAGCGACAACAAGATACATGATCCAGCAAGTCGGTAATCCGCTACTTGATGCTTATCAAAAAACTTCGGAAAGCACGCACTCACACGTGTTTCCGCCCCGCAGACTGTGTGTCGCCGACCATTTGCAGGACTAAAACCGGGAGGTCAGGTATCTGGTGGGCGCTCTGTCCCTGCAGGACTCGCTGTGGAGTCATCATCGAGCAAGATGGAGTCCGCCGCATTGCCGGTATCCTCAAACTGACCGGCAAAAATAGCCCACCAGAATGAAATACCAATGACAACGACCAGAAAGATGGAGATGGGGATCAGGACCAGCAAAGAGCCAAACATATCAGCCCTGCCTTGCCGCCGGGCCTGTCCACTGGGCAGGCACCATGCGGGTGCGGCTGCGGTAGATACGCCAGGAGTTGGCCGCTACGGCCAACGACGATACCAGCATGCTGACAGCCGCCAGCCAGGGAGCCACAATGCCCATGGCAGCCAGCGGTGTCATCAGCAAATGCCAGGCAATGGAACCATAGAGATTTTGACGGGCGATGCGACCGGTTTGCTGGGTCAACTGCACAACTTCAAATTCATTCTGAGCGGGTCGGGCCAGCAAACTGGCATGTGCCGAGGCGACGGCCGACGGCACGGACATGGACATGGCACAGGGACAGCTCATGACCAACATGGCGACCACCACAGGCACAACGTGCGAGGGGTCTATCCAGTACCAGACCAGACCGAATGCAGCAGCCAACACCAGTTGAATACTGACAAACCAGAATGCCAAGGTATTCGCATGCCCTGTCACTGTCTGGCGAAAACGTTCTATCAGATCGTGGGACGCGGACTGGGTCACCGACTGGCGTGCGCAAAGCTCCAGATAGCGGGCCGTCAACAAAAAGGCCACGAACATCGTGACCGAGTCGTAATACACCTCGCCTTGCTGCATCCAGGTGTTGTACACACTGGGCAGGAACGCGCCCACAATCCCCAGCGCCACGGGTACATCCATACCGACGCGACCCTCAGACAGGCTTTTGAACGCGCCTTTTAGAATCGGCCAGGAACAGTACAGCACCACCGGCATGGTCAGACACAGCCCGGCCCAGTTCATGAGCACAATGACCTGCGACAGGGATTCAATATCCTCAGCTCGGGTGCTGAAGGAACGCATGTAGCCCGGAAACGCAAACATCATCACCTGCATGGCTGCCAGCCACGACAGGCCTAGACGGGCCAATGTATGACGCCGATGTGATCGCTGCTCGTCAGTGAGCGGCTTGGGGAGAGAAAAAATCGAATATGCGCGCATGGATGGACTATAAGCCACTGATATTTCTTCATTCTTGATTTAAATCAATACGACTTTGCTTCGATCCTTTATCGTTGTCCCTATGCATCTTGTTCAGGCCGTTACCCCCCCAACGCGGCGCTAACTGTTCAATGCTTTCAAGGCTGCTCATTGGCAGCCTTTTTTTTATGCGCGCCTGGACGCAAAGCTCACTTTTCAGGTCCCTTCATAAATCGCTTGCGCGGCCAAAGTCTACCATGTCTTGCACTAGGAAAACGCCTTGATTATCAAGACTTTCATGACAAAAGTAGCGTACCTTGAGAATACCAATCAATTCACTGACTATTGAGTCTTCAATCTTAAACGGCCAATCGCTCTGCAAGCCTTTTCAGACCGGCTTCCCCGCACAGTCCCTGACAGACAATGAGCCATCCAATCCTCCACTTTCTTAAGCGCACCGCCCACAAATTTTATATTTGAAATATGTAGCTTTTAAGCAAAATGACATGGGCAAAAAAAGCAGCCCACCGACTGGAGCGTGCGGTGGGCTGCCTGCTATCGGAAAAGGGGCTATCTACCCTTTCCCGTCCTGCTTATGCCTCGGAAGCGGCAAACTGTTCGGCTTCGGTAGAGCCGGCCAGAGCCGTAGTCGAGGACTTACCGGCTTCCACTGTCTGAGTGACAGCATCAAAGTAACCCGTCCCCACTTCACGCTGGTGCTTCACAGCGGTAAAGCCCAATGGTGCAGCCGCGAACTCTTTTTCCTGCAGTTGAACGAAAGCGCTCATCTGGTTGCGGGCGTAGCCGTGGGCCAGTTCGAACATGCCGTAGTTCAGTGCGTGGAAACCAGCCAGCGTGATGAACTGGAACTTGTAACCCATGGCACCCAGCTCGCGCTGGAATTTGGCGATCGTGGCATCGTCCAGGTTCTTTTTCCAGTTGAACGATGGCGAGCAGTTGTAGGACAGCAGCTTGCCAGGGAACTGACGGTGGATAGCTTCCGCAAAGCGACGAGCGTATTCCAGATCCGGCGTAGAAGTTTCGCACCAGACCAGGTCTGCGTAAGGAGCGTAAGCCAGACCACGGGCAATAGCTTGATCCAGACCGGCACGAGTACGGTAGAAGCCTTCCACTGTGCGTTCTTCCAGAATGAAGGGGCGATCGTATTCATCCACATCGCTGGTGATCAGGTCTGCTGCGTCCGCATCGGTACGAGCAACCAGAATGGTGGGAACGTCCAGGACGTCTGCCGCCAGACGGGCCGCGACCAGCTTGGACACCGCTTCACGCGTAGGCACCAATACCTTGCCACCCAAGTGGCCGCATTTCTTGGCTGATGCCAGTTGGTCCTCAAAGTGAACACCTGCCGCACCCGCCACAATCATGGCCTTCATCAGCTCAAAGGCATTGAGCACGCCGCCAAAACCCGCTTCAGCGTCGGCCACAATAGGAGCGAAGTAATCGATGTAACCCTCATCGCCCGGGTTCACACCCTCCATCCACTGAATCTGATCGCAACGGGCCAGAGAGTTATTGATGCGACGCACCACCGAGGGCACCGAATTCACGGGGTACAGCGATTGGTCGGGGTACATTTCACCAGCGCTGTTGGCGTCGCCCGCCACCTGCCAGCCCGACAAGTAAATCGCTTTCAAGCCGGCCTTGACCTGTTGCATGGCCTGGTTACCCGTCAGTGCACCCAATGCGTTCACAAAGGGTTCCTGATTAATGGACTGCCACAGACGCTCTGCGCCACGCCGTGCCAAAGTGTGCTCCTCAACCAGAGAGCCACGCAAACGAATCACTTCCTCAGCGGTGTAACCACGCTTGATACCTTGCCAGCGCGGGTCTTCAGCCCAGCGTTTTTGCAAATTACGGATCTCAGTTTCTCGTGCATTCATGGTGAACTCCTAAGATGGATTTAACAGTGAACTAGATTGAACAGGATGACTACAGTCTACCCAAATGTTGCACCGCAACCATGTTTTCTGTCTTATATAAGAGTAATTATTTTTTTGTTTTAAATCATATACATAAATAATTAATTTCGAGATATGAAATGCATTATCTGCTTATGAAATAAAAAACTGTGCACCGCGACAGTCGTTTTTTGCATACTGAGACAAGGATTTCACAATGTGGGATAATCGCCTGTATGCCTTCCGGTGAATGCGTGTTCGCTGCACCGGTTTCCTGTTTTATTTCTGCAGCACCTGCCCATGAGCAACACCTCCCCACTTAAAGATTCGCCGCTCGGACACGATGTGGTTTATCCCACACGTTACGATCCCAACGTCCTGTTTGGTATCGAGCGCTCGCTTAATCGTCAGGCCCTTGAGCTACCTGAACAATGGTATGGCGCTGATATCTGGAACGGTTACGAGGTCTCCTGGCTCAACCCCAAGGGCAAACCCGTGGTCGCCCTGGCCCGCTTTGTCATCCCCTGGAACAGCCCGCGCATTATCGAGTCCAAATCCTTCAAGCTCTATCTGAACTCATTTAATGATGAAGTCGTGCAGGACAGCGACAGTCTCGCTGGACGCATGGAGCAGGATCTGAGCGCCATAGCCGGCGCCCCTGTCC
The DNA here is from genome assembly GCF_047716895.1 of Alcaligenes sp. SJTW-7. Taxonomy (NCBI): domain Bacteria; kingdom Pseudomonadati; phylum Pseudomonadota; class Betaproteobacteria; order Burkholderiales; family Alcaligenaceae; genus Alcaligenes; species Alcaligenes sp. SJTW-7. The sequence goes on from NZ_CP136682.1 coordinate 2,393,678, forward strand.
AGGTGACACTATGGCCCTTGAGCGCTCTGAGCGGTCAGACCATCGCCCAACTGGAAGGTCGGAGCATTGATGAGCTCGATATCAGCATCCAGGACTACACGCCACAAAGCGGTTTATTGGCCTGCTTGCCTGACGCCCCGCTCGTGACCGAGTCGCTGGTTTCGGATTTACTCAAATCCAACTGTCCCGTTACGGGCCAGCCGGACTGGGGCAGCGTCCAAGTGCGTTATACGGGCCCTCAAATCGACCCCGCCTCTCTTTTACGCTATATCGTTTCGCTACGCCGCCACACGGAATTTCATGAGCATTGTGTGGAGCGTCTTTACAGCGATATCTGGCAAAGCTGCCAACCCGAACGTTTGCTGGTGTATGCCCGTTACACGCGGCGTGGGGGGCTCGACATCAATCCCTGGCGCAGCAGCCATGCAGATAGCGTGCAAGAGCCACGGCTGGCACGTCAGTAAGGTTGCAACTGGCAGGCGCACCTCCCGCTGACCTGTGCACCTTCCAGGGGGCGCCCCCTGCTTTCTGACAAAAAAGAAACCCCAAAATGCGATACGCTTTTGGGGTTTGTTATCAAGCGGTCTCGAGCCAAGCGGCAAAGGATACCGTCAGGCTTTCGCTTTAGTCGATCGGGTGACGGTGGACGCCACATAGACGGCCAGGCCCGCCGCAGTCCAGTATCCGATGGCCGCCCCATACCAAGGGGCCTGCGTCAGACCCACATCCAGCATCAATCCAAAACCCACCGGCGCCAAGGACGAGCCCACGTCCATGCCCGAATACACCAGGCCGTATACAGCCCCAGTCGCCCCCTTGGGCGTAACGCGCCGTATCAGCATATCGCGCGAAGGCGAAGCAATACCCGAGCAAAACCCGGCTGCCCCCACAAAAAACAGAGCCATCGATGGCATCACCCAGCCTGCGCCCAGCACCAAAAGCAGCCCACCCGACACGCACAGGGACACAAATACAATCAGCTCAGAGCGTGGCGTGGTAGAAGCAATAAAACCGCCCACAAACATGCCTGCGGCAGACGCCAGCATAAAACCGGACAAGGCCGTACCCGCCACGACCTTATCGATACCGTAGGTGGTGTGCAGCATGGGGATGGTGTAATTCTGCACGACTGCCATGGCCGCCGTGGCAAAGGCAAAGAACAGGAACGCGCCCCATAAAGAGGAACGGGACAACAACGTAGACAGCGTGGTCCAGACCGACTCCTTGCTTGGTGGACGCGCCGGCATCGACCCGGAGGCGGTGCGTCCAGCCAGTGCATCCCGGTTTACCAGAACAAGCACCAAAACAGCCGCGATCAGAGCGGCCGCCGACAGCACGGCAACACGCCAGTTGAAGTAAATGGTCAGCGTGGTGATAAAGACCGGCGTCAAGGCCCAGCCCAGGTTACCTGTCAAACCGTGAGCACTGAAGGCATGGCCCAAACGCGCCGGGCTGACACGGTGATTGAGAATGGAGTAATCCACCGGGTGAAAGACCGCATTGCCCACCCCGCCAATCAGGGCAGCCGCCAACAGCATGCCATAGCCATTGGCCGTTCCGATCAACAAGGCGGCCGCTACAAAGCAGGACAGGCCTACTTTCAGCACCGGCAAGGCCCCGATCCGGTCAACCAGAAAACCCGAAGAGGCCTGCCCAAAGCAGGACACCAGATAAAAAGCGGTGACCAAACCTCCCAACTTCAGAAAGTCATAACCGAACTCTTGCCCCAGGGAAATGTACAGCGTGGGCAAGATAAGTTGAAAAAAGTGCGAACTGGCGTGCGCGATACCGATCACGCCAATGACCTGCCAGTCCTGCGACCCGTCCGGTCCCGCCCCGGCCAGCGTCCTTGTCGATGAGTTAGTCATTTGTCTCAAAGCTGCTTTTTCTTGATCTCAGGCCAGGCTTTTTGCAGGTAGTAGCACATGGACCAGACCGTCAGGACCGCTGCAACGATAATAAGAGCTTGCCCGATGATCCGTGTAGGCAGCCCCATGACAGGCGACCAGTACAACAGGCAGGGAATGGCAACCATTTGCGCGGCGGTTTTGAATTTACCCAAGCGATGAACCGCTACACTGCCGCTGGCGCCAATCTTGGCCATCCACTCCCGCAAGGCAGAAATGGTAATTTCACGACCGATAATAATCAGCGCGATAAAGGCGTCCACTCGCCCCAGATCCAGTAACACCAGCAAGGCGGCGCTGACCATCAGTTTGTCGGCAACCGGGTCCAGAAAGGCGCCAAACGAGGACGTCTGGTTCCAGCGTCGCGCCAGCCAGCCGTCGAACCAGTCGGTCGCAGCGGCAACGACAAAGACAGCCGCTGCCCACAGATCGCGCGTTTCGATGCTCAGCCAGTGTTCCGGCAAATAAAACAGGGCAACGATCAGGGGAATCAGGACGATACGAAGCCACGTCAGGGCAATGGGCAGATTTAAAGGCATAGCTTGGGTACCAACCTAATTTAAAACAACAAAGGCTCTCGCCTATCGTAAAGCATGATAAATACGTTCGGCCAGCTCCGTGGATATTCCATCAACCGCACTAAGCTCATCGATACTGGCATCGGCAACGCCACTAAAGCCCCCAAAGCGAGCCAGCAGACGCTGGCGACGCTTGGCGCCAATCCCATCAATATCCTCCAGACGCGACACGTTGCGCGTTTTGGCACGCTGAGCGCGCATGCCCGTAATCGCAAAGCGGTGGGCCTCGTCACGCACCTGGGCAACCAGCATCAAGGCAGCTGACTCCACGCCTAGGGCCACAGGCGGTCGATCATCGGCAAACACCAGGGTCTCCAGACCTACTTTACGCTTTTCTCCCTTGGCCACACCAACCAGAACATGAATATCCAGGCCCAATTCGACAAAGACCTGCCGAGCGATTTCTACCTGCCCTTTGCCACCGTCGATCAGGACAATGTCGGGCAAAGGCGCCAGACCTTCGGCAACCCGCGAGAACCGTCGGTTCAGTACTTGGCGCATGGCTGCGTAATCATCACCGGGGGTGATGCCGGCAATGTTGTAGCGACGATAAAGGGAGTTCTGCATTTCGTGGTGCTTATAAACCACACACGAGGCCTGCGTGGCCTCCCCAGCCGTATGGCTGATGTCAAAGCATTCGATGTGCAACGCATCGAGCTGGGCCTCATCCAGGTCCAGTTGCAATACTTCAGCCAGAGCCCGGGTACGATCCGCACGGGCCGTCGATTCGCTCAAGACCCGGGCAAGCGCCAGGCCGGCATTCTTCGTTGCCTGTTCCAGCCAGATCTTGCGCACGCCTTGAGGGCGCACCACAATGCGCGCCTTCACACCGGTTTGCTCCGCCAGCAAAGGCATCAGATCAGGATCAGGCAGGGCGTGCGAGCAAACCAGCACGGGTGGCATGCGACGTTCCAGGTAGTGCTGGGCGATAAAGGCCGCAAGCACCTCGCTTGGGGTGTCATCGTTGATCTGGGTAGGGAAAAAGGCACGATCTCCCAGATGACGGCCCCCGCGCACCATGGCCAGGTTCACACAGAACTTGCCCCCGGCATTGAGGACCACAATAACGTCGACATCTTCCTTGCCCACCTGCTCCATGCTTTGCTGCTGCAACACGGCTGACAAGGCTTTCATCTGGTCGCGCAAAATCGCGGCCTGCTCAAAATCCAGCGAGTCCGAGGCCTGCATCATGCGCTCTTGCAACTCACTCAGGATTTGCGTGGTGTGACCATCCAGAAAGCTGATGGCGCGCTGCACATCCCGCTGATACTGCTCAGGCGAGATCAGATTGACGCACGGCGCCGAACAGCGCCCGATCTGATGCAGCAGACAGGGGCGACTGCGATTGGCGTAGACGCTGTCCTCACAGGTGCGCAACCGAAACACCTTTTGCAGGATCTGAATGGTTTCACGCACCGCCCAGGAGTTGGGATAAGGGCCAAAGAAATGGCCCTTCCCGCTGGTACTGCCCCGGTAATAGGCAATACGAGGCGCCTGGTGCGCGCTGATCATCAGGTAGGGGTAGGACTTGTCATCCCGGAAAAGAATGTTGTAGCGTGGCCGCAGACGCTTGATGAGGTTGTTTTCCAGCAGCAAGGCCTCGGCCTCGCTGCGGGTAACAGTCACCTCGATGCGCGCGACACGCGCCACCATATGGGCAATGCGGGGACTGCTCAGCGTTTTTTGAAAGTACGAGCTGACACGACGCTTGAGATCCCGCGCCTTGCCCACATACAGTACCTCGCCCTGTTCATCGAGATGCCGGTATACGCCCGGCAAATTCGGTAAATCAGACAGATAGGATTTTAGATTGAAGTCCGCGGGCATATTGATAGTGTTCATCCGCTTGCAAGGCGTCCCAATCCAAAGCGGGCGTGCTAGGCATGAGACGACGAATGCGGTTTTGCGATTCCTCGGAAATCGTGAAATCCAGGCGCGAGAGCAAGTCGTCGGCCAGATCAGGACGATTGCAGACCAGCACCATGTCGCAGCCCGCCCCCAAGGCCGCTTGAGCGCGTGCCAGGATGTCGCCCACAACGGTGGCGCCTTCCATGGTCAGGTCGTCGGAAAAAATGACGCCGTCATAGGCCAGGGCCTTGCGCAGCACACGCTGAATCCAGTATGGCGAGAAGCCGGCTGGCAGCGGGTCTACTTTGGAATAGATCACGTGTGCAGGCATTACGGAGGGCAACTGCAAGGTGCCAAGCCAACCGTAAGGGGCAGCATCCTCGTCCAGAATCTCTTCCAGTGTACGGTCGTCCACGGGAATCTCGTGGTGCGAATCCGCCTCTACGCCGCCATGACCGGGAAAGTGCTTGCCGCAGGCAGCCATACCGGCCTTGTTCAAACCACGGATCAAGCCAGCGGCCAACATGGATACTGCCCGCGGATTGCGATGGAAAGACCGATCGCCAATAACCTTGCTGACTCCCCAGTCCAGATCCAGCACCGGCGTAAAGCTCATATCCACACCACAGGCGCGCAGCTCGGCAGCCAGCACATAGCCCGTATCGGCAGCAACTGCCGCCGCCTTGACGGCATCACGCGTCCAGAGCTGGCCCAACTGGCTCATGGCGGGCAGCGTGGTAAAGCCATCCTCGCGGAAACGCTGCACCCGCCCCCCCTCGTGATCCACCGCAATCAGCAAGGGCTCGTTACGCGCCTCGTGAATCGACTGGCACAGGGCGGTCAGTTGCGCACGGTTTTCAAAGTTGCGGCTAAACAGAATCACGCCACCGACCAGCGGATGGCGCAGGCGTTCGCGCTCGTGGTCCGTCAGAACCGTGCCCTGCACATCGACCATGACCGGGCCCGGTGGCAGTACTGCTTGTGGGGAAGAACTCATTTAGTATAAGACTCAGCTAAGGATAAGGAAGAAATGGCCGGCGCTTTGACTTCCAGCACCACAAAGGCCATGGCCATATCGGATTCATCAGTCAGGGAAATATGAACCGCCCCGAAACGGGCGTCAAACCAGCTTTGCAGGTCCGCAGACAAGCGCACCATCGGACGCCCACCGGGCGCATTCAGGGTTTGCATGCGCGACCACGCCATGGGCATGCGCATGCCCAACCCGACCGCTTTGGAAAAAGCTTCTTTAGCCGCAAAGCGGGTTGCCAGATAGCGCAGTCCCCTTACCGGGTCGCGCGCCTGACGGCGGGCATAGACCTGCTGCTCCTGCTCGCCCAGGATGCGTTTTACAAAACGATCGCCGTGACGAGCCAGGGCGCGCTCGATCCGTTCCACACGAATCAGGTCGGTGCCAATGCCGGCAATCAAACCTGGCTGTATTGGGGGCATGATGTGATCAGAAAAAAAATACGAAAACGGCGTGAGTCGCCTACTAGCTTGCAATGATACCGTGAGAGCGCCGAATACAAAAACGGCCCTGCCAGAGCAGAGCCGTTGTGGAGTCCGGACGCAATCGTGCCTAAAACGCGCGCTTGTCGATCACGCGCTTGGCTTTACCCGTTACCGTACGCTCGACCATACCCGAGGACTGCACGCGAATACGTGCACTCACACCAATAAAGGTCTTGATGGAGTGGCTCAGGCGGCGGGCCATTTGCTCACGCTCGGCATCATTTAAGTGATTGAACTCCGGGCGAACCTCCACCAGAATTTCCAGCTCGTCCATATTGCCATTACGACTCAAGACCAGTTGGTACTGGGCAGCCAGCTCGGGCATCTTCAGAACCAGCTCCTCGACCTGCGTCGGGAACAGGTTCACACCACGCACAATCACCATATCGTCGCTGCGGCCCGTGATCTTGCCGATCCGGCGCATGCTGCGCGAGGTAGGTGGCAGCAACTGGGTCAGGTCACGAGTACGGTAGCGAATGACCGGCATGGCTTCCTTGCTCAGCGAAGTAAAGACCAGTTCTCCGCTCTCACCCTCGGCCACGGGCTCGCCGGTTTCAGGGTTGATGATTTCCGGGTAGAAATGGTCTTCCCAGACCACTGGGCCGTCCTTGCTTTCCACACATTCCATGGCCACGCCAGGCCCCATTACCTCGGACAGACCATAAATATCCACAGCATCGATACCGGCACGCTGCTCAATATCCAGACGCATCTGCCCTGTCCAGGGTTCAGCGCCAAAAATACCGATGCGCAAGGAAGTATCGCGTGGGTCCATGCCCTGACGCTCGATCTCTTCCACGATATTGCAGAAGTAGGAAGGCGTGACCAGAATCACGTCGGGACGGAAGTCCTGAATCAGTTGAACCTGCTTTTCAGTCTGACCACCGGACATGGGAACCACCGTGCATCCCAGACGCTCAGCACCGTAGTGGGCACCCAGGCCGCCTGTGAACAGACCATAGCCGTAGGCCACATGGGCAATGTCGCCAGGACGGGCGCCAGCTGCCCACATGGAACGGGCAAACAGGTCTGCCCAGGTGGAGATGTCCTTGGCCGTGTAGCCAACCACGGTGGGCTTGCCCGTTGTGCCACTGGACGCGTGCACGCGTGCTACCTGTTCGCGAGGAACCGCAAACATTTTGAAGGGGTAGTTGTCACGCAGATCCTGCTTGGTCGTGAAGGGAAACTTGGAAATATCCGACAACTGCTTCAAATCGTCGGGGTGCACGCCCGCTTCATCAAATTTCTGCCGATAGTGCGGCACATTCTCGTAAGCATGCCGCAACGTCCACTTCAGACGTTCCAGCTGCAAGTTGCGGATCTCGTCAACACTTGCATGCTCGATGGCATCGCGGCCAACCTGTTCTTTAATTGCTGTCATGGTGTACTCCTGCCCTGCCGCTGGTGTGGTACTTCCGACCCCCCCGGGTCCACAGGGTATGTATCGTCAAAGATTATTTTTTTTCAATTCCGCCCAATACCGTGCCATTGAGCCGGTACGAGCGTCCACGGAACAAGGCAATGCGCTTGTTGTTCTGGTTGACCACCTCGATGTCATACACACCGGTGCGGCCTGCCAGGGAAGCCTCAACCGCACGAGCAGTCAGGACATCCCCTTCAAAGGCAGGCGCCAGGTAATCGATGGTGCAACCCGACGCAACGGTCGGTGCATTGCGGGAATTGCAGGCAAACGCAAAGGTGCTGTCGGCCAACGCAAAAATGAAACCACCGTGACAGGTCTTGTGGCCGTTGAGCATGTCGGCACGTACCGTCATGCTCATGTCCGCCCTGCCCGGTGCGACGCTATCCAGGCTCAGGCCCAAAGCCTGAGATGCCTGGTCATTGCCAAACATATGGTCACTGACCTGCTGAGCCAGTGCCTGGGGGTCTTCAACAGCCATTGCGTTGCTTTGCATTACTTTCCTTTAAATTGGGGGGCACGTTTGCCCAGGAATGCATTAACACCCTCACGATAATCTTCGGAGGCACCCAGTTCACGCATCAAATCGCGTTCCAGATCCAACTGTTGATCAAGCGAATGGGCATCACTGGCATAAATCGCTTTCTTGGCGTAAGCCAGACCTTTGGTCGGCGCCTGGGCAAAATGAGCGGCCAGCTCGTTCAGACGAGCCTGGAAAGCCTCATCGTCCACGCATTCCCAGATCAGCCCCCACTGTGCAGCCTGTTCGGCCGAGAGCTTGTCGCCCAGCAAAGACAGACCCATGGCGCGGGCGGTGCCCACCAGACGCGGCAAGAAGAATGTACCGCCGGTGTCCGGCAACAAGCCAAGACGGCAGAAAGGCTGGATGAAGCTGGCCGAACGGGCGGCAATCACAATATCGCCCGCCAGAGCCAGGTTCGCTCCAGCACCCGCAGCCACGCCGTTGACCCCCACTACCACCGGCGCAGCCAATGCGCGCAGACGACGCACCAGCGGTGCGTAGAATTTCTCAATGGTTGCACCCAGATCGACGGGGGCATCGCCAGCACTCATCTGACGCTCGGACAGGTCCTGGCCGGCGCAAAAGCCGCGTCCATTACCGGTCAGAATCAGCACACGCAAATCGGCGCACTGTTCCACCTTGTCCAGAGCCTGAGCCAGCTCACCGTGCATGTCGGCCGTGAAGCTGTTGAGCTTGTCGGGACGATTCAAGGTAATGCGTGCTACGCCGTTTTCCAGTTGAAATTGAATACTTTGGTCAGTCACCTGGCCATCCTCCTTTAGAAATGCCAGCGGGTCTGAACGACACGGAAACGGTTAGCCACATAGGCCGAGTCCGACAGAGAGGCGTTAGCAGCCGGGTTGGCGCCCGTACCATGGAAGTCGCTGTAGGCTGCGGTCTGATTAATGAACACGGCGCCGGTCAGGTTCAGGGACAGGGACACACCGGAACGCTCGGCCATGCGCTGGATCTGGGCAGTCACGGCATCATCGGTGCTGTACGCCGACAAGGTCAGTGCGCCGTGCTCGATCACGTTGCGTCCTGCCACTTCAATGCTTTGCTCGGTCGAATCGGTTTGCACCACAAATACGATGGGGCCAAACCATTCTTGCTGAATCTCGGGCTGGTCCACACGGGCCTGCAAGATCAGAGGTGTGCGTACGCGGGCACCGGGAAATGCAGGGTGCTCCAGTGTCTGGCTGTCAGCCAGGATAGGCATGCCCAGCTGGCGCGCCTGATCGATACGCTGTGCGCAGGCTTCGTTTTGCACGGCACCGGTAATTTCAACGGCGCGGGCCGGATCGGACACCAGTTTTTGTACGGCCTGGGCCAGACCTTGAGCCACTTCGTCAAAACTCATCACACCATCAGCCGTGCGGATACCGTCACGAGGCACGTAGATGTTTTGAGGAGCAGTACACATCTGGCCGGAATACAGGGCAAAGGAGAAAGCCAGATTGCGGGCAACCGCCTTGAAATCGTCAACCGAATCAATAATGACCTGATTCACACCGGCTTTTTCGGTGTAGACCAACGCGTGGCGCGCATTTGCTTCCAGCCAGTTGCCGTTTTGGCTACTGCCGGTAAAGTCGATCAGCTTGACGGCCTTGTTCATGGCCAATTGCTGTGCCGTATCTTCCGAAGGCTCGTGAGCCGCCAGCAAGACCACGTTGGGATTGAAACCGGCCTCGGCCAGCACTTCGCGCGCGACAGCCACGGTAATGGCCAGAGGCAGGATCGCGCCAGGATGCGGCTTCACAATCACGGTGTTGCCGGTGGCCAAGGAAGCAAACAGGCCAGGGTAACCATTCCAGGTCGGGAAGGTGGAGCAACCAATGACCAGACCAATGCCACGGGGCACAACTTTGAACTGTTTCTTCATCTGGATGGGATCATGCTTGCCCTGGGGCTTGATCCAGTCAACCAGACCGGGGATGCGGGACATTTCCTGCCAGGCGTAGGCCACGGCTTCCAGCGCACGTTCCTGAGCGTGAGGGCCACCGGCCTGGAAGGCCATCATGAAACCCTGGCCCGTTGTGTGCTGCACGGCATGAGCAATCTCGAAGCTGCGCTGGTTCAAGCGATGCAGAATTTCCAGACAAATGCCCACCCAGGCCTGCGGGCCCGCATCGCGCCAGCTGTCCAGCGCCAGTTGCGACTGGGCCACCAACTGATCCACGGGGACTTTGGGGTAACGGATGCCCAGATCAGAACCAAAAGGCGAGCGCTCATTACCCACTTCTCCTTGGGCGCCTTCCAGCGTCAAGGGAAAGGCTTTGTCGCGGTAGGCTTCAAATGCAGCCTGACCTTCCTGAGCCGCGGTTTCACCGTAAGCGCGCGGGCTGGGATTTTCAGGATAAGCGCTCCAGAAATTGCGCGCTAGGATGCTGCTCAAAGCCTGATCCAGCGTCGCCTGATGCGTTTTGAAAAAATCTGCTGCCATACAATGTGCTCCTGAAACTAGTAGGACGCCAAGCTGGGAAGCTGGCGTCCAGATTCTTGGAAAACCGCTATTTTTGGCGGTCTTAGGTTTCCTGATCGAAGTCAATCACTACCCGGTCGGTTACCGGAAAGCTTTGGCAACTGAGCACGAAACCGCGGGCTACTTCGTAATCTTCCAGCGCAAAGTTGGCATCCATGTCCACTTCGCCCTCTACCACCTTGCAACGGCAGGTGGAGCAAACACCACCTTTACAGGAATACGGCAATTCCAGACCTTGCTCGAGCGCTGCATCCAAAATGCTGCTGTTGCTCTTGCTGATGGTCAGGTTGCGTGTGATGCCATCCTGAATCACGGTCAGCTCGCACTCTTCCTTGCCGGGTGCCTTGCGCGACTCCTCACCCGTACGCAGCGCACGTGGCCCTTTAGGGGCGCCAAACAGCTCGAACTTGATCTGGGATTTTTGCAGACCGTTTTCCTGCAAGGCGGCCACCACCTGCTCGCTCATGTCCTGGGGACCGCACACAAAGGCCACATCCACACTGGCCGGATCGAACCATTGCTGCATCAGCTGGCGGACTTTCTCACCGTCCAGGCGACCGTTGAACAGATCAATATCCTGCGTTTCCCGGCTCATGATATACACGATGGAGAAACGTTCCATATAGGTGTTTTTCAGGTCCTCGATCTCTTCGCGAAACATGATGGCCGAAGAAGCGCGGTTACCGAAAAACAGCGTGAAGGTGGAATTGGGCTCGGTATCCAACGCGGTCTTGACCAGCGACAGAATGGGGGTGATACCGCTCCCCACCGCAAAGGCAACATAACGGTGCGCGTTGCTGGGGTCAAAATCTACGGTGAAGTTGCCATCAGGAGGCATGACCTCCAGCGAAGCACCTGCCTGCAGATGGCTGTTGGCCCAGGTAGAGAAAGCACCATCATTGACGCGCTTGATCGCCACCCGCAGCAAGCGGTCGTGCGGAGCGGCACAGATCGAGTAGGAGCGGCGCAGTTCCTGGCCGTCCAGATGGGTGCGCAGGGTCAGATACTGACCGGGGCGAAACTGAAACACATCCTGCAAATTGTCGGGCACATCAAAAGCTACCACCACAGCATCGCGGGTGCTGCGCGAGACCGATGCCACAGGAAGAGAATAAAACTGACTCATAGGACTAATGCGCCTTAAAGTAATCGAATGGTTCGCCACAGCTGATGCAGCGGTACAGCGCCTTGCACGGCGTCGAGCCAAACTGGCTGATGACCCGTGTATGCGTGGAGCCACACTGAGGACAGGCCACCACGGGCGCCTCGGGCTGGCGCAGCAAACCAGAAATATCAACTGCACTTTGGGCCGGGGGAGCGATACCGTAATCACGCAAGGCCAGCTTGCCTTGCTCACTCATCCAATCGGTCGTCCAGGCCGGCGACAACTTCGTATCGACTCGAACCTGCTCGATGCCGGCCTGCTGCAAGGCTTGCTCAATCGAGTGGCTCATCTCGTACATCGCCGGACAACCAGAGTACGTCGGTGTGATGGTGACCACGCACACGCCCTCCTCCCAGTTCACGTCACGCACAATGCCCAGGTCCAGCAAGGAGATCACGGGGATCTCCGGATCTGGAACCGTGGCCAGTATCTGCATGACTTGCTCGGTGCTCCAGGTCTGTGTCATGACGATCACCAGGTGGCGTCGGGGTACATACGTGGCAGATGCTGCATTTCCGCCAGCAGATACCCTAATGCTTCCGTATGACGGCCTTGCGGACCGCCACGGTATGCCTTGTGCTGGGCATCCTGTTCGGCTGGACAACGCAAGGTAGCGCGCTCCAGGGCGGTCCGGATGTACTCCAGGCAGGGCTGCCACAGGCTGGCCATCAAGGGCACGGCCTGACGCTGAGCCAGCTCCTGGGTGACCTCATCATCCAGGAACAGTTCACCCAGATAGAACCAGGCATCGTCTATCGCTTTTTGCATGCGCTTGTGGCTCTCGGCAGTACCATCACCCAGACGCACGATCAGATCGGTCGAGCGGCGCAAGTGGTACAGCACTTCCTTGTGCGCTTTCTGGGCGATGGCCCGAATCTGCTCATCGGTGGATTGCAGCAACTGCTCCAGCAAGAAACAGTGCCAGGCATCAAAGAGAAACTGACGCGCCAAGGTATCGCCATAGTGACCGTTCTCACGTTCGACCAACAGATAGTTGGTGTACTCGTGAGCGTCACGATGATAGGCCAGACGATCTTCGTCGCGGCCTTGGCCTTCGGTCTCGCCGGCCAGCGTCAGCCACATGCGGGCCTGACCCAACAGGTCCAGGGCGGTATTGGCACAGGCCAGCTCTTCTTCCAGAGCCGGGCCATGTCCAGTCCACTCACCCAGACGCTGAGCCAGCACCAGGGTGGAATCGCCCATGCGTAGGGCGTAGGAAAACAGGGCTTTGTCCATACCGATTCCTACATATTGATGCCGTCAGGCATGGGGAAAAAGGTAGGGTGACGGTAGACCTTGGTGTTGGAGGGCTCAAACAGCGGCCCTTTGTCACCCGGACTGGAGGCCGCGATATCGGCAGCACGCACCACCCAGATGCTCACGCCTTCATTACGGCGGGTATAGACATCACGCGCATTGTTAATGGCCATTTCGGCATCCGGCGCGTGCAGGCTGCCTACATGCTTGTGAGCCAAACCATGCTGGCTGCGAATGAAAACTTCCCACAGGGGCCAATCGTTCTTGCTCATAACTGAAAATTCCTTGCTGTGCAGCCGCGCTCTTACTGCGCGGACTGCGAATCGGATCGGATCAGAAACCGTCACGGTTTCCTGGCCTTAGGGATCAGGCCACCTTGCGGATGGCTTCCTGCTTCTGGGCATGGGCATCCAGTGCCTCACGGAACCACGCGCCGTTTTCGTGGGCGTCCACCCGGGCCTGGAGTCGTTCACGATTACAGGGGCCATTGCCCTTGATCACCGCCCAGAACTCATCCCAGTCAATCTCGCCAAAGTCATAGTGGCCGCGCTCTTCGTTCCAGCGCAGATCAGGATCAGGAATGGTCAGGCCCAGATACTCGGCCTGCGGCACGGTCTGATCCACCATTTTCTGGCGCAACTCATCATTCGAGAACAGCTTGATCTTCCACTGCATGGACTGGGCGCTGTTGGTGGAGTCTGCATCGGAGGGGCCGAACATCATTAGCGCGGGCCACCACCAACGGTTGATGGAGTCCTGCGCCATGGCCTTCTGTTCCGGGGTGCCATGCAGGCACATCTGGATCAAAAGATCGTAACCCTGGCGCTGATGGAAAGACTCTTCCTTGCATACCCGCACCATGGCACGGGCGTAAGGACCGTAAGAGCAGCGGCACAAGGGAATCTGGTTAATGATGGCCGAGCCGTCAACCAGCCAGCCGATCATGCCGATGTCGGCCCAATTCAGGGTGGGGTAATTAAAAATGCTGGAGTACTTGGCTTTGCCCGACAACAGATCATCGACCAGTTTGTCACGGCTGACACCCAGTGTTTCGGCAGCGCTATACAGATACAGACCGTGACCGGCCTCGTCCTGCACCTTGGCCATCAAGATCGCTTTACGCTTGAGCGAAGGAGCGCGGGTAATCCAGTTGCCTTCGGGCAGCATCCCGACAACCTCGGAGTGCGCGTGCTGAGAAATCTGGCGCACCAGGGTTTTGCGATAGGCTTCGGGCATCCAGTCCCTGGCTTCGATGCGGACACCCTCATCGATGCGCTCTTGAAACCGACGCTCTTCGTCGGACATCTGCTCGATATCCCGGACCTGCTTGACGCCTGTCTCTACAAGTTGTGCATACATGACCATCCCCGGTAAGAGTACTGAAAGCGTTCAACAAAATTTTGTTTTGACGCAAACCATATACACTTCATTATTTAATACGAAAAATGTGATGTCAATCGCAAAACCGTATCATATGACCCGGAAACGGATACTTTAAGGGTAAATACTTAGACGTAAAAAAACCGAGGTGCGATAAATCGCTGCCCTCGGTTTTGGTCCCGCCCGCATGCCCTTGCCTGCCCTGGCAGACGCGCTTAACGCGCTTGCGCCTTGACTGGCGCGCTGTGTTTACAGGCGGATGAAATGCTCGCGGTAGTGTTTAAGTTCGTCGATGGACTCATAAATGTCGGCCAAGGCTTCGTGGCGGCTTTGCTTGACGAAACTTTTAACGACGTCGGGTTTCCAACGCAGAGCCAGCTCTTTCAAGGTGCTGACATCCAGATTGCGATAATGGAAGAAGGCCTCCAGGCGGGGCATGTAGCGGTACATGAAACGACGGTCCTGGCTGATGGTGTTGCCACACAGGGGCGACTTGCCCGCTGGTACATGCTCTTTCAGAAACTCCAGCAACTGATCCTCGGCCTGCGCTTCAGTCAGGGTCGACGCTTTGACCTTGTCGATCAGGCCACTGCGGCCATGTGTCCCCTTGTTCCAGGCGTCCATGCCATCGAGCAATGTGTTGCTTTGATGAACCACCAGAACCGGGCCTTCGGCTACCAGGGTCAAGTCTGCTTCTGTTACCACGACCGCAACTTCGATAATGCGCTCTTTGTCCGGGTCCAGTCCTGTCATCTCCATATCGAGCCAGACCAGACGCTGTGTGTGAACCGCCATATAATCATTCCTCAAAACGCCCATTTTACATATAGCCGCCTCCATGCTGACTTTGTTGTTCATTATCTTTCTGCTGGCAGACGTTTTGCTGCGCTTTTATCTCGGTCTGCGGCAGATCCGGCACGTTTATCGACATCAGAACGAGGTGCCTGCCGAGTTTTCCGAACGCATCGGCCTGCATAGTCATCAGCGCGCGGCGCGTTACACCATTGCACGCACACGGCTGGGCTTGAGCGAACGCTTGGTGGAAGCCCTGGTGTTGCTGGGCTTTACCTTGCTGGGTGGCTTGCAATGGCTGGATATCACCCTGGGCCACTGGATCAGCCACGAACTGCTGCGGCAGCTTGCCCTGATTGGCGCCGTGCTGGCGATTATGGGTCTGGTCGGCCTGCCCTTTGCCTGGTATCGCAAGTTCGTACTGGAGGCGCGCTTTGGCTTTAACCGCATGACACCTGCCTTGTTTTTTGCGGATACCGCCAAAACACTGCTCATCATCTTGGTGCTGGGCACACCCCTGTGCGCCGCCCTGCTCAGCCTGATGGATTGGGCCGGACCCTCCTGGCCGTGGTATGGCTGGGGCTTGTGGCTGGCCTTCAATCTACTGGTGCTATGGTTGTACCCGCGTGTTATCGCCCCGCTCTTCAACACGTTTAAACCACTGGAAGATGCCGGCCTGCGGGATCGCATCAACGCTTTGGCGCAACGTTGTGGCTTCCAGACCAGTGGCTTGTACGTAATGGATGGCTCGCGCCGCTCCGCCCACGGCAATGCGTACTTCACCGGGCTAGGGCGCCAAAAACGTATCGTGTTTTTTGACACCTTGCTCAACAAACTCCAGCCCGAAGAAGTCGAGGCCGTGCTGGCGCATGAACTGGGCCACTTCAAGCATCGGCATATACAACGCCGCCTCTTGATCAGTGTGCTGACATCGCTGGTCTTTTTCCTGCTGGCAGGCTGGGCCTGGGGCAAAGTGGGCTTTTACACCGGCCTGGGTGTCATCCCTCAACTAGGCCGCCCCAATGATGCGCTGGCTCTGATCCTGTTCTTTATGGTGGTGCCCACCTTTACCTTCTGGATGGGTCCTTTGAGCGCCCTGCTCTCACGCCGTGACGAATATCAGGCCGACCATTTTGCGGCCCAGCACAGTGGTGCCAAGGACTTGATCAGCGCCTTGCTCAAGCTCTATAACGACAATGCTGCAACGCTGACACCTGATCCGCTACACTCTGCCTTCTACGACAGCCACCCCAACGCGATTGATCGCATTCGACACCTGAAAAGCCTGGCATGACATCCACAACCATTAGCGGTCTGGTGACCGCCGCCCACGGTCGCCACTACTTTGTCGAGCTGCCCGATGGCCAAACCATCAAATGTTTCCCGCGTGGAAAAAAAGCGGGGATTGCGGTGGGCGACCAGGTCGATATCATGATGCAGGCCAAAGGCGAAGGCTCCATTGAGCAGGTACAGGAGCGGCGCAATTTGCTGTATCGCTCTGACGACTTCCGCACCAAGCAATTTGCCGCCAATATCGATCAGCTCCTGATCGTGGTGGCGCCCGAACCCGCCTATTCCGAAGACCTGCTGGGGCGAGCGCTGGTTGCCGCCTGGAGCGTGGATATTGATCCGGTCATTATCTTGAACAAGGCGGACCTGGGCACGCATCTGGAGCGCGCCCGACGCAAACTGGCTCCGATTGCCGCGCTGGGGGTGCCTATTTTAGAAATGGTGGCCTTGGAACCCGAACAGACCCGGGAAGCACTGGCTCCCTGGCTGGCGAACAAACGCACGCTACTGCTCGGTCAGAGTGGCATGGGCAAATCCACATTGCTCAATGCCCTGGTTCCGGATGCAGGCGCACTGACCCAGGAATACTCGCAAGCCTTGGGGGCAGGTCGGCACACGACCACCAGCACCCGTCTCTATCACCTGCCCAATAGCGGCGACCTGATCGACAGCCCCGGCTTCCAGGCCTTTGGCCTGTCGCATATGACGCAAGAAGATATTGCTCACGGCTTCCCCGACTTTCGCAAAGCTGTGGAATCCTGCCGCTTTTATAACTGCACCCACAGGCATGAGCCAGGCTGTGGCGTGCTGGCGGCCATCGAGGCGGGCAGCATTCACCCTGAGCGTCACGCGCTGTACCAGCGCTTGCTGGCCGAACACGAAAACAAACCCCGCTACTAAGAGAACAAGGGGGAGAGGCAAAACGCGCTGTTTTGTGAAAGCGGGATTCGGCGTCGGAGCGATCGACCGTCCAGCCTGACTACAGACCTGTGGCGCGCGTATCCCCGCCGGCAGACAATTGCACCCAGGCGGCGGACAGATGGTGGTAGAGATTGCGAATCAAGACCGCGGTGGCGCCCCAAATAAAATAAGGCCCCCACGGAATCGAAAAGTAATAGCGACCCGCCCCGTCGGGCAAATCCGCATGATGCAATTGATGACGCTGCGGGTCCAGCAGGACTGACAGGGGCACCTCAAAGACTTCGGCGACCTCGGAACTGTCAGGCAGCACCTGAAAGCCCTCTTGCAGCTCACCAATAACAGGACGCATCGCAAACTGGGTGCTGGTGACAAAAATGGGATGCTGGCCTAGATAACGCACAAAGCGCGGCTCAATACCGATCTCTTCCTGGGTTTCACGCAAGGCGGCTTCCACCGGCCCCAGGTCCGAGGCCTCAATACGCCCCCCAGGAAAACTGATCTGCCCGGCATGGTTGTGCAGGTGCATGGCCCGGCGCGTAAAAATGACGGTAGGCCCCTCGGGTCGCTGCATCACGCCAATACAGACGGCGGAGCGCACATTCATGGAACCGGGCAAAAACTCGGGATAAAACGAACTGCGAAATAAAGGCTCGACCTGCCACTGTATGGGCTGGGAAAAAGCGCTACGCAGAAAATCCAATTGCTGGGCTTGCGCAGGCAAATCAGGCAAAGGGTCTAATGCAACCAGGGGTTGGCTGCGAGGGTCGAATCCAGGAACGATAACGGGCCTGATACGAGGCTTATCCATAAGAACTGGTATGTGATCCCACATAAAAACAAAGGCACCCGCCTGGGTGCCTTTGCATCGCTGTTCGCTGGGAAATTAATTGCCCGAACGACGAACGAGTTTTTCTTTGATGCGAGCGGCTTTACCCGAGCGATCGCGCAGATAGTACAGTTTAGCACGACGAACAGCGCCACGACGCTTGACTTCGATGCTGGCGATCTGAGGGGAATACAGCTGGAATGTACGCTCAACGGCTTCGCCAGAAGAAATCTTGCGAACGATGAAGGAAGAATTCAGACCACGGTTGCGACGGCCAATAACCACGCCTTCGTAAGCCTGGACACGCTTGCGTGTACCTTCAACCACGTTTACGTTCACCACAACGGTGTCACCAGGACCAAACTCGGGAGGCAGTTTGCCACCGGTCAGGCGCTGGATTTCTTCTTGCTCAAGAATAGCGATCAAATCCACGATTGACTCCAAAACCATCGTATCAGCCGCACACATTATAAGAATCGCGCTGACAGAGGATGAAAAATGATTAGCCCACGATTCTACCAGTAAATATTGTGAATGACCAAATTTTTTGACAGCGTGCCCATGCGTCCCTGCGCGTTTAACTACGCTAAAATACGACACTTTGGGCATCCTGCCCCTGTATTAAACGCAGCACGAGCGATTGCTTACTCGCTTAGCCCTCCCTTTTGCCCAAAAGGGTCCGCGCCTATCAAAGGACACACCGTCTATGCATGCTGAATACAAAGTTCCTGGCGGCAAGCTGGTCGTGGTCGATCTGGATGTCAAAGACAATATGATCGAACAAGCACGACTGAGCGGCGACTTTTTTCTGGAACCCCCCGAAGCATTGGGTCTGATCAATCAGGCCTTGCAAGGCCTGTCCGTCAACAGCAGTGCCGAAGAAATTGCCGCTTACGTCAGCCGCGCTCTGCCTGCCGAGGTTGAAATGTTCGGTCTGGACCCACAGGCTATTGGCGTAGTCGTGCGGAGGGCCCTGGCATGACAGGTTGGAACGAATTGCCCTGGGAACTGATCCATATGGAGCCGCAGCCTGCTGCTCTGCACATGGCACTGGATGAAATCATTACCCAGGAAGTCAGCGAGGGCACCCGCGCCCCTACCCTGCGCATCTGGGAGTGGCAAGAAGCTGCGGTTGTCATCGGACGATTCCAGTCCCTGCGCAATGAAATTGAGGCTGAGGCTGCAACCCGTCATGGCATTCGAGTCGTACGGCGTATCAGCGGAGGGGGCGCCATGTTCATCGAACCGGGCAACACCATTACCTACTCTTTAAGCGTGCCCAAGCAGTTTGTTGCCGGCATGACGTTTCAAGAATCCTACGAGTTTCTGGATTCCTGGGTGATTGAGGCCCTGCGCGACATTGGCATTGATGCCTGGTACCAGCCCCTAAACGATATCACCAGCGCAGGCGGAAAAATCGGTGGCGCAGCCCAGGCACGCCGTGGCAATGCGGTTTTGCACCATGTGACCATGGCCTACGACATTGATGCCGACAAAATGCTGGAAGTCCTGCGCATCGGCAAGGAAAAACTGTCTGACAAAGGCACCACCAGTGCCAAAAAACGGGTGGACCCTATCCGCAGTCAAACGGGCATGAGCCGTGAAGCGGTGATTGAGGCCATGCTGGATGCTTTTCGTAAAAAAACGGCCCTCAAAACCAGCACACTGGATACATCGACACTGGAACAGGCCGAAAAACTGGCCCGCGACCGCTTCCTGTCAAACGACTGGACACAGCTGGTGCCCTGATCGCCCCTTGGAGCAGCACACGGGCGTGGCCTTAAAACCCACCCATGCTGCCCAACCACAGCAAGCCGGGAATACTGGCACCCCACACGGCAACCAAACACACATCCATCACCTTGGCCTTGAACGACAAAGGCTGGGTGAACGGGCTGGACGAAGCCGCGGAGCGTACTGGGCCCCGGAAACGAGGAGTGGCTTGAGGACGGTAATGACGGCTTGGACGGGACATGGCTAACTCCGTTTACTGTTTTCTTATACAGCACTGTACTTAAAACCAGCATTTAGTGCAATCAGCGCTTGCAGTGATGTTGCGCCTGCCCCACTGAGCAGCTGAAACCTGTGACTGGCGCCAGTCACAGCCCATTCACTACCAATCCTGCCATACCTCTCCCACGAGTTCTCGGGGCTCGCAAGCCACGCTAACCCAGCACTTTACACAGTCGCTCTGTGCGGCAACTCTTCCTGCAAGACCCACAAAAAAGCCCTCGTGCCGCAATGGCACGAGGGCTTTTTGTCAGGACCTAAACGCAATATTTACTTGTTGGGCTGAGGCGTCACACGCAGGTAAGGACGGATCTCGGTGTAGCCCTTGGGGAACTTCTGCTTTAACACTTCGGGGTCTTTCAGGCTTGGAACGATAATGACGTCGTCGCCATCTTCCCAGTTAACCGGAGTGGCCACGCTGTGGCTGTCAGTCAATTGCAGAGAGTCAATTACGCGCAGGATTTCGTTGAAGTTACGGCCCGTGCTGGCAGGGTAAGTAATGATCAGACGGACTTTCTTGGCCGGGTCAATGATGAACACCGAACGAACCGTCACCGTGGTGCTGGCGTTGGGGTGAATCATGTCGTATAGATCCGATACCTTACGGTCAGCATCGGCCAGGATGGGGAAGTTCACCGTGGTGTGTTGAGTCTCGTTGATGTCGTCAATCCACTTGCCGTGGGAATCCACATCATCCACGGAGACAGCAATCACCTTCACGTTGCGCTTGGCAAATTCGTCGGCCAGCTTGGCGGTGTAGCCCAATTCGGTCGTGCAAACCGGCGTGAAGTCAGCTGGGTGGGAGAACAAGACGCCCCAGCTATCACCCAGGAACTCGTGAAACTTGATGGTGCCAACGGAGGATTTTTGTTCAAAATCAGGGGCCAGGTCGCCCAGACGAAGTGTAGCCATTATGTTCCTCTTTCTAAATGCAGTGGCGATCAAGGGATCACCGACTTGAATAATCAGGACTAGTCAGATGATTTTGTCAGTATAAAGACAGCGCTTCAAATAATTAAAAGTCATATCAATATACCTAAAAAAGGCCCGATAGCCAAAGCGACTAAACGGGCCTTGCACTGCACGCCTTGAGAGCTTACAGCAGCTCGGGCGACAGGTAGGGGGTCAACTGCGCCCCATCCGCCACGGAATGCGCCAGAGCCGTCGCGCGCGGCAGCAAGTGGCTGGCAAAAAACACGCTGGTAGACAGCTTGCGGCGCAGGAATGGGTCCTGATTGCCCTCACTCAATGCCTTCTCGGCCGCTAACGCGGCACGGGCCATCTGCCAGCCAGTCAACACATAACCGGACAGCATCAGGAAGGGCACACTGCCCAGGAAAACGGCAGCCAGATCTTTTTGCGCATTCATCAAGGTAAAGGTGGCAGCCTGCTCCACACTTTTCACCCCGGCTTCCAGCCGATCTGCGATCAGTGTCAACGCCGCTTTGTGTTCGCCATCCTGGGCGGCGCGCTCACGCAGCTTGGCCACGGTGGCACCCAGTTCAGGGGCCAGGCCCTGAATAACCGCACCCGCATCACGCAACACCTTGCGACCGATAAAGTCGTTGGCCTGAATGGCGGTCGTCCCCTCGTAGATGGGCAAAATGCGGGAGTCACGGTAATGCTGAG
Source organism: Alcaligenes sp. SJTW-7 (assembly GCF_047716895.1). Classification (NCBI taxonomy): domain Bacteria; kingdom Pseudomonadati; phylum Pseudomonadota; class Betaproteobacteria; order Burkholderiales; family Alcaligenaceae; genus Alcaligenes; species Alcaligenes sp. SJTW-7. The sequence goes on from NZ_CP136682.1 coordinate 2,415,221, forward strand.
CTGCGCCGGTTTCCTCGATGAAGCCCATACCACCATGCACCTGTACTCCCAGGGAGGTCACCTCAAGAGACATCTCGGTGCTAAACCCCTTGACCACGGGTACCAGGAACTCATAGAGGGCCTGATACCGCTTGCGAGCGTTTTCGTCCGCGCTATGGCGCGCCTTGTCATTGACGCCAGCGGCAAAATAAGCCAACGCGCGCGATCCCTCGGTCAGCGCACGCATTTGCATCAACATGCGCTGGACATCCGGGTGATGGGCAATTGAAACCGCCTTGCCACCGCTCAAGGGGGCACCCTGGACACGATCATTGGCATACCCGATAGCCTGCTGCAGGGCGCGCTCGGCCACGGCAATACCCTGTACACCTACCGCATAACGGGCGGCATTCATCATGATGAACATGTACTTCAGGCCTTCGTTTTCCTTGCCCACCAGGTAGCCGACCGCGCCCTCGCCCACCTCGCCTTTACCGGACCCATACAGCAGCACGGCAGTCGGACTGCCATGGATACCCAGCTTGTGCTCCAGCGAGGCACACCAGACGTCGTTGCGGGCACCCAAAGACCCATCTTCGTTCACCAGGAACTTGGGCACGATAAATAGCGAAATCCCCTTCACACCGGCCGGTGCATCCGGGGTACGAGCCAACACCAGATGAATGATGTTTTCGGCCATATCATGTTCACCGTAGGTGATGAAAATCTTTTGGCCGCTGATGCGGTAGCTACCATCATCCTGAGGAACCGCACGGCTGGCCACCTGGGCCAGATCGGAACCGGCCTGGGGCTCAGTCAAGTTCATGGTCCCGGTCCAGCGGCCTTCAAGCAAGGCGGGCAGGAAGCGGGTTTTTTGCTCGTCCGAGCCCACCATGGACACGGCCTCAATCACCCCATCGGTCAGCAAAGGGCACAAAGAAAAGGCCAGGTTGGCAGCGTTGATATTTTCACACGCCACAGCACCGATCAGCTTGGGCAGACCTTGCCCGCCCAGCTCGGCTTCGTGCTGCAGTCCTTGCCAACCGGCTTTTGCAAATTCCTCAAAGGCTTTCTTAAACCCGGGTGTCGTCGTGACCACACCGTCATTCCACTTGGCGCCATTCTGATCTCCGGCGCGGTTCAACGGCGCTACTTCCTGCTCAACGAAACGGGCGTTCTCATCAATAATGGCATCGATCAACTCGGCCGAGAAATCCTCAAAGCCAGGCAATTCCAGCACACCAGGCAGATCAGCCAGCTCTGTCAGAGCAAAGCGGATGTCTTGGGTGGGTACACGATACGTCATGAACACTCCTACACAGAAACGAAAAGGACCGACACGGCAAGCAGTCCCCTGGGAATATACGCACTGAAAAAAGCCTGCTGGAAAAAAATCCAGCAGGCCGATAGGCGCTTAGAGCGCTTTTTCCAACTCAGGCACCGCTTCGAACAGGTCTGCAACCAGACCGTAGTCGGCCACACCGAAAATCGGCGCCTCAGGGTCTTTATTGATCGCCACAATGACCTTGGAGTCCTTCATGCCAGCCAGGTGCTGGATGGCGCCCGAAATACCGACTGCCACATAAAGCTGAGGGGCGACGATCTTGCCCGTCTGTCCCACTTGCCAGTCATTAGGGGCATAGCCGGCGTCGACGGCGGCACGAGATGCCCCCAATGCCGCACCCAGCTTGTCTGCAAGACCGTCCAGCAATTTGAAGTTCTCGGCACTACCCAAACCGCGGCCACCCGACACCACCACACTGGCACCGGCCAGTTCAGGGCGATCGCTCTTGGCAACTTCACGGCTGACAAATGCAGAACGTCCCGAGTCAGCCACCGCCGTCAATTCCTCGACAGCAGCACTGCCACCTTCAGCGGCCACTGCATCAAAGGCCGTGGTACGCACCGTAATGACTTTGACAGCGTCGCCGGACTGAACGGTTGCCACCGCATTGCCTGCGTAAATGGGGCGGGTGAAGGTATCAGCGGACTCAACGGACAAAATATCCGACAGTTGGCCCACATCCAGCTTGGCCGCCACACGAGGGGCGATATTCTTGCCCGAGGCCGTTGCCGGGAACAGAATATGGCTGTAGTTGGAGGCGATGCCCAACACCTGGGCAGCCACGTTTTCTGCCAGGCCTTCAGCCAGCGCTGGGCCATCGGCCAACAGCACTTTGCTGACCCCCTGGGCTTGGGCAGCCGCCTGAGCAACACCGGCGGCCTGATGACCGGCAACCAGAACATGAATATCGCCACCGATCTTCTGAGCGGCAGCCAGGGCATTGAGTGTTGCAGCCTTGAGCTGCTGATTGTCGTGCTCGGCAATAACAAGGATAGCCATTTAAATCACCTTCGCTTCGTTCTTCAGTTTCTCGACCAGCGTAGCCACATCGGGCACCATGATGCCAGCGGCCCGCGCTGGGGGCTCGGTCACTTTCAGAGTCTTGATCCGGGGCGTCACATCAATACCCAGCTCTTCGGGTGTCAGGGTCTCCAAAGGCTTTTTCTTGGCCTTCATGATGTTGGGAAGTGTCACGTAACGAGGCTCGTTCAAGCGCAGGTCCGTCGTGATCACGGCAGGCAGACTGAGCTTTAGCGTTTCCAGACCACCGTCCACTTCACGCGTGACCAAAACGCTATCGCCCGCCACCTCCACTTTGCTGGCAAAGGTGGCTTGAGGCCAGTCCAGCAAGGCGGCCAGCATCTGGCCGGTCTGGTTGGCATCGTCGTCAATGGCCTGTTTACCCAGGATCACAAGCTGAGGCTGCTCCTTGTCCACGACGGCTTTGATCAACTTGGCCACAGCCAGGGGCTGCAGTTCTGCATCGGTTTGCACCAGAGTGGCCCGATCAGCACCGATAGCCAGGGCCGTACGCAAGGTTTCCTGGCTTTGCGCCACACCGCAAGAGACGGCGATAACCTCAGTGGCAGCACCGCTTTCTTTGAGGCGGGTGGCCTCTTCGACGGCGATTTCATCAAAAGGGTTCATGGACATTTTCACATTGGCAATGTCCACCCCGGTTTGGTCGGATTTCACGCGCACCTTGACGTTATAGTCAACTACGCGTTTCACGGGTACTAACACCTTCATGTAATGTTCTCCAGTGCAGTCTTAATTAAAAAATTGTTCTGTTGAAATAGGGCTTGGGAAGAATCCCAAAGCCCGAGGCCGCTCGCCTAAAGCCCGGCGAGTGCCTTGATATGAGCCACCACGCTGCGTCCCAGGGACGAGGGATCGTACCCCCCTTCCAGCATGCTGACCAGACGATGGCCGGCACTAGGCGCACAAGCCCGGACAACCATCGCGGTCAATTCCGCATAATCGGCCTCAACCAAACTGAGCTGCCCCATCTCATCTTCACGGTGAGCGTCAAAGCCTGCCGAAAAAAAGACGATCTCAGGGGCAAATGCCTCGATGCGGGGCAAGCAAACTTGTTTGAACAGATCGATAATCTGAGCAGACTTGGTGTAGGCCTCAACCGGTATATTTACCATGTTTTGCGCTGCCGGGTCCTGAAAGGAATCAGGAAAAAATGGCGACTGAAAGAAACTGCACATCAGAACGCGCTCATCACCGGCAAAAATCTGCTCGGTGCCATTGCCGTGGTGTACGTCGAAATCCACAATCAACACACGCTTGAGATCATACTTCTCCATCGCATACGCCGCGGCAACAGCGATATTGTTGAAAAAGCAAAACCCCATGGCCCGCGCCCGCTCGGCATGGTGCCCGGGAGGGCGAACGGCACAAAATGCCCCAGTCGCGTCCTCGGTCATGACCCCGTCGACGGCGTCCAGGCCCGCACCAGCGGCTGCATAGGCCGCTTCCAGGGTATGAGGATTCATCAAGGTATCGGGGTCTATATTGAAATAGCCCTGACGCGGCACCTGTTCTTTGAGTTTTTGCAAATAGGCACGGTCATGGACTCGCAAGATATCCTCATCCGTCGCCAGCCGGGCTTGTCGCTGGGCCAGATAAGATGCCAGACCGCTCGAGAGCAGTTGATCGTTTATGGCATCGAGTCGCTGCGGACTTTCCGGATGCCATCTCCCCATCTCATGCAAATGGCATGATGGATGGATAAAATATAGTGTCTCCATGAGGATGGATTATGTTCAGACCCACTCGAATTTTGCAAGCAGTACTGATCGCGCTGAGCACTGCCGGCTGCGCCACCCCCACTTCCCAGCCCCCGTCTTCGGACACCAAACCCAGCAACAACGCGACCTTTCAAGCCCCATCCCCAGCCACAGCTGCCATCACCATTAAGGCTCTGCCCGAACCGAGGTCAATTCAGGCCGGCCAGTCCCGTTCCGGGCGGACGCAGTTTTTTCAATTAAACGGTCAATTAAACGATGATATCGCCGCCTATGCGCAAGAGGTAGCATTCGCACGCAACATCCCCCAGGATTTGGTTATCGATCTGCTGCAGCAGGCTCAATATAACGAAACCGCGGCTAAATTAATGCGCCCCACCAAAGGGCGCATCAAGCGCAGCTGGGTCACCTACCGGCAGCGCAATGTCGATCCGGCACGCATTCAAGGGGGGGTTCAGTTCTGGCAGAAGCATCGTCTGACACTGGACAGAATCGCCCAGGACTACGGTGTACCGCCTTCCATTATTGTCGCTATTTTGGGCGTGGAAACCGTCTACGGAAAAATCATGGGGGACTTCAAGGTACTGGACGCCCTGTTTACACTAGGCTTCGCTTATCCGGACAACAGTCGGCCCGAGCGCGGCCAACTGTTTCGGGATCAACTGGCGGATCTGATCGAACTGCATCATCAAGGTGAACTGGATGCACGGATTGCCCAGGGCTCGTTTGCCGGCGCGATGGGAATGTCCCAATTCATGCCTGGCAGCCTGATACGTTACGCCGTGGACGGAGACGGCGATGGCCGTATAGATTTGCGCAACAATCCGGCCGACGCCATGGCCTCGATCGCCAATTTCCTGCGTGCCCATGGCTGGGAGCCAGGACTGCCAGTTTTTGCCCCGGTGGCGCTGAGCACGGCCAATAAAGAGATGGTCGATGGCGGCATTTACCCCAAGCTGAACTGGGCGCAACTGCACCATGCCGGGGCTAGTGTCAAAGGCCAAGCCCAGAACACGGGCCTGTGGCAGCAGGCCAAACTAGGGGTGGTCAACCTGGTGGACGAGCCCCGCAATACCACTGAATACCGTCTGGGCACGCCCAACTTCTTTGCCATTACCCATTACAACCGCAGCTATTTTTATGCCAGCTCGGTTGCCGACCTGGCGTCCGAACTGGCCTGGCAGATGGGTTACGGCAACCCTAATTAATTGAAGATACCAGTGGACAAATAGCGGTCGCCACGATCGCACACTATAAAAACGATGGTGGCGTTTTGCACGCGCTGGGCCACGCGCATGGCCGCCACCAGCGCGCCGCCAGACGAAATACCGGCACAGATCCCCTCTTCGGCCGCCATACGGCGTGTCATGACTTCGGCCTCCTGCTGGCCGATTTCCTCGAACATATCCACCTTGGAGGGGTCGTAGATCTTGGGCAGATACTGCTCCGGCCACTTACGAATGCCCGCAATTTGCGCTCCCGGCGCAGGCTGCGCCCCCACCACGACAATGCCGCTATTTTGGCTGCGCAAATAATTGCCGACTCCCATGATGGTGCCTGTGGTCCCCATGGCACTAACAAAGTGCGTAACCTGGCCATCTGTCTGCTGCCAGATCTCCGGGCCAGTACTGTGTATGTGCGCGTCCGGATTATCCTTATTGGCAAACTGATCCAGCACCTTGCCCTGCCCCTGGGCCTGCATCTTCAAAGCCAGATCACGAGCGTATTCCATACCGCCTTGATCGGCGGGTGTCAGAATCAGCTGGGCCCCGTAAGCCGTCATGGAGGCACGACGCTCCAGCGACAGATTATCGGGCATGATCAAAATCATCTTGTAGCCACGAACGGCCGCAATCATGGCAAGGGCAATCCCGGTGTTGCCGCTGGTGGCCTCGATCAAGGTGTCCCCCGGCTTGATATCACCGCGGCGCTCGGCCTGCTGAATCATGGAGCGGGCAGCGCGATCTTTCACCGAACCTGCCGGGTTATTGCCCTCCAGCTTGGCCAACAAGACGTTACCGCGCGCCTGTCCGAACTCACCTGGTATGCGTTGCAACCGTACCAGAGGGGTCTGACCGACGGTATCTTCAATGGTGGGATAGTTTTTCATCAATAAATCTCTTACCTTGCGCAAAACAGCAGCCAGCTCACACTGGCTGCCCCTGCAGACTAAACAAACTACTAGCTTAAAACGAGTCTACGCCCAGAGCTACGGCTTTCTTCGTATATCCGCATCGGTCTTATTGGCAAGCGCCTTGCCCGCGGCTTTGCCGGTCTCCACTTTCAGACCTGACTGCTCCATCGTGATAATTTTTTTTGCGCCTATTCCCTTGACCCGATCGGCCAAGTCCTGCAAGGAGTCAAAAGGCCCACCGCGCTGGCGCTCCTCCAGGATCAGTTCAGCCGTGCGGGGACCTATGCCTTTGATTTGTTGCAGCTCCTGGGCATTGGCCGTATTGAGATCCAGCGCGACCGCCAGGCCCCAGGGACCCAACATCCACAGCGCAACTAACACACGCAGCACGCTACTGCGCCAACTGGGCTGCTGGCGCGTACGACCATGGAACACGGGAAATACATTGAGCGGAATACACATAATAAAGGCTCCTTGGAAAGAAGCCTTTATGGTGCTGCCAATGGAAAGGAAAAATCGGCCCGCAAACCGCTTTTAGCCATGCGTGGCAGTCCGCATGGACACCGTCATCCTGGCCTGCTTAGCGCAGCGCACCCGATTGCAATAAACGACGCACGTATTCGGCCACGCCAGTCTGCACATCATGGAAAGGTTTGTCATAGCCAGCCGCGCGCAACTGGGTCAAGTCTGCCTGAGTATGGCTTTGATAGCGCCCCTTCAAATCATCCGGGAAGGGTATGTACTGCAGAAACTGCTGCGATACCAGATCCTCCAGCTCAAGCGCTGGCAAGCCGTCGTGCTCGCGCAAGGTGTTGACGACCGTTTGTGCCACATCATTGAAAGGTTGGGCGCGACCCGAACCACAATTGAAGACACCCGACTGCTTGTCCTGCCCGAGAAAATGCAGATTCACCGACACGACATCGTCAATAAAAACGAAGTCGCGCTGCTGGCCGCCATTCACATACCCGTCCCAGCCGCCAAACAAGAGGACATGACCGTCGCGGCGGTACTGAAGCATATTATGGTAGGCCACCGAGGCCATCCGGCCTTTATGCTGCTCTTGCGGACCATAGACATTAAAGTAACGCAATCCCACCACAGGTGCGCGCAGGCTGTCCAGATGGCGGCGCAACACCTGGTCGAACAGGAACTTGGAGTATCCGTAGACATTCAACGGCGCTTCGTTGCTCAGGTCTTCGGCATACAGCGGACCGGCACCATAAACCGCCGCTGAGGAGGCATATAACAACGGGATGCGCTTGGCCTGACAGTATTCAAAGATCTCCAGGGTTACCCGGTAGTTATTGTCCATCATGAACTGGCCATTGCGCTCGGTAGTGTCCGAGCAGGCTCCCTGATGCAGCACGGCTTCGATATTGGAGAACTCGTCACGCGCCAAGCGGGCACGAAAATCATCCTTATCCATGTAGTCGGCAATCTGACCCTGAACCAGATTGACGAACTTGTCGCCATCGCTCAGGTCATCCACGACCAGAATGTCGCTTATCCCCTGCTGGTTAAGGCCTTTCACCAAATTGCTGCCAATAAAACCAGCGCCACCGGTCACTACAATCATGCCAATTCCTTTGCCGTCACAATCGACGTACCCAATTTTCCGACCACGATACCTCCCGCGCGATTCGCCCAACGCATGGCTTGCAACCAGTCCAGGCCAGCGGCACGCATCACTGCCAAGGTTGCCAATACCGTGTCCCCAGCACCCGAGACATCAAACACCTCTTGGGCCTGTGCCTCTACGTGCTCACGTCCTTGTTCGGTGAACAAGGTCATGCCTTGTTCGGAGCGCGTAATCAGCAAACACTCCAGATTCAGTTTGCGACGCAGGTCCTGAGCGCGTCGCATCAAATCATCCTCATCTTTCCAGGCACCTACCGCTTCTTGCATTTCCGAACGGTTTGGCGTCAGGATTGTGGCCCCTTGATAGCGTTCGTACGTTTTGCCCTTGGGATCAACCAGAACGGGGATATTCTTCGATCGCGCCAGGGCGATCAAGCTTTCCACCTGCGCCAACGCGCCTTTTGCGTAGTCCGACAAGACCAACACCTGATGCTGGTCCAGCAAATCACTCATGGTTTGCTGCAACTGATCCAGCGCAGAGAGGGCGGGACTTTCTTCAAAATCCACCCGCAGCAATTGCTGCTGCCGACCCAGAACGCGTAACTTCAAGGAAGTGGGCATGACCGGGTCCTGCACCCAATGAGCCTGCACGTGGTCCGCTTTGGCCAGTTCCTGCACCGTCCTGCCAGCCTCGTCCTGTCCGATTACACCCAGCAAGCTGGCCTGTGCCCCCAAAGCCGCAATATTGCGGGCAACGTTGGCCGCGCCGCCAAGGCGATCCTCGACCCGTCCCATCTTGACCACAGGAACTGGCGCTTCGGGAGAAATACGGTCCACGTCACCAAACCAATAGCGGTCCAGCATGACATCCCCCACCACCAGCACACGGCTGGCGGCAACAGCTTGCGCTGGGAAGCTCATCATTTCAGCTCCTCAAGACGTCGAGGAGCATAGGTCTCCCAGGAATTACAACCGGGACATTGCCAGTAGAAATGGCGCGCCTCAAAGCCGCAAGAACTGCATGAATAACGGTCCAGGCGCTGAGTATGCCGATGGATCAAAGAGCGCAACAGGCTTAAATCGGCCCCCGCAATGATCTGGTCCACACCAACTGCTTGCCCCCCGTCGCCTCCTTCTTTGTCCTGACCTTGATCCTGAAGCTCGACTTCCAGCATCTTGTCCAGTCCCAGCAAGGATGGATGGGCTCGCAGCGCATCCCGGGCAAAGGCCCATGCCTGCAAGTGGCCTTCCTGCTCACGCAAAACACGGAACAACACATTGAAAATATCCAGGCTGGGATGCTGCTGATAGTGGCTGCGCAGCATGGCAACCCCCTCTTCGGCCCGTCCCAGTTTACGGTAACTGTCCAGTAACTCGGTCGCATACAAGCCCACATACTCCGGGGCGCTGCTCAAAATGGACACCAGATAAGCCCGCTCCTGCTCGTTTTGCCCTTGCATGCGAGCCAGACGCGCACGCAAACCCGCAACCCGCGCCTGGGAAGCATACATGCCTTGCCCCGTTCCCAATTTTCGGATGGCGTTTTCCGCCTCATCCAAGGCTTTTGCAGCCCGGTCAAAGTCCGGCTGCTTGCCCTGCAAAGCGCCTTCAGCCTGCTCACACTGGTAATGCACCAGTTGGGGGACCGGCTCGTCGACCAGCGCCCGCAAACGACGCACGGCCTCAATCGCCCGCGGCCAATCGTGCTCGGACTCGTAAATGCGAATCAGGGCGCGCATGGCAGGAATAGCAAAGCGCGTCTCACGTACTGCCTCAAACGCCGCTTCGGCCCGATCCAGCATACCGGCCTTCAAGAAATCCTGGGCGATCTGAAATTGTGCGTTTTCACGGTCGGCCACCGGCAAGTCAGCGCGCGACAGCAGACTTTGATGCACACGGATGGCGCGCTCCATCTCGCCGCGGCGACGAAACAGACTGCCCAACGCAAAGTGAAGTTCGGTGGTTTCAGGGTCCAGCTTGGCCACTTCCACAAACGCATCAATGGCACGATCCGGCTCTTCATTGAGCAGAAAGTTCAAGCCCTTGAAGTACGAGTCGGGCAAGCTGCGGGTTTCGGACATCATTTGCCGAAAATCCACCCGCGCCGCGACCCAGCCCAAGCCAAAAAGAAGGGGTACAAAAACCAACCACCAGGTTTCAAAATCCACTGTTTACTCCAAGGGCTTACAAAGGCGCCAGAGGGGCGACGGTCTCAGGCGCAACAGCGGCCGCCGTGTTCCCAGGCGAAGGCTGTGCCTGTTCCAGCCTGTCTTGCAGACGATCCATTTCGCGTCGCAGGCGGTTGACCTCGCGACGGCGACGCATCACGGCTCCGACCATCAGCAGCAGCCCCAACACCAAGCCTAAAATAAACGCGGCCAGCATCACGACGATCAAGGGAACGTCTTGAATAATATGCTCGGCAAAAAAGCTGACTTGCACCGGTTCGGTGTTTTTTAGTGCGAACAGCAGCACGATCACAAAAACGAGCAGACGCAATACCCAGACTAGATAGCGCATTTTTAGGGCTCCAACAGTGTTTTTATAATGTCTGATTGTACGTGCAAGCGGAATTTAGCGCACACGCAAAACAGGCCCTGTAAAGGGCCTGTGTCATCAGTGTGCAAGTAGGTCTTAACCGTGACGGACTCTCGCATTGAGCTGCTCGAAGGCAGAGGACTGGTCATCTGCCTCGATGTGCTCTTGCTCAAGAAAGACAGAATCGACTCGCTCACGCAATTCCTTGCCGGCCTTAAAGTGTGGCACCTGTTTACCAGGCACCATCACTTTTTCACCGGATTTGGGATTGCGCCCTACCCGCGGCGAGCGGGTAGAAAGCGAAAAGCTGCCAAACCCTCGGATTTCGATCCGCTGACCACTGGCCAGAGCCTGGGTCATCGAATCCAAAACCGTTTTCACGGCGAAATCCATATCGCGCAGAGCCAGCTGCGGATAGCGGCTGGCCAACAACGCGATCAGCTCAGACTTTGTCACGCTGATTAACCGTCGTCACGTTGCTGCTGGTCCAGCTTGGCACGCAGCAGAGCACCCAGGTTGGTCGTACCGGACGAAGCGCTGGCTTCGGTCAGACGGGCCATGGATTGAGCGGTTTCGGCGGTATCACGTGCCTTGATGGACAACTGAATCGAACGGGTCTTGCGATCCACGCTCAAGATCATGGTTTCGATTTCCTGACCTTCTTTCAGTGCGGTGGTGGCATCTTCCACACGGCCCGAGGAGATCTCGGAGGCACGCAGGTAGCCCTCAACGTCCAGCGACAGCGTTACAACAGCACCCTTAGGCTCGACCGATTTGACAACACCGCTCACCACGGCGCCCTTGTCGTAGGTAGCCACGAAGTTGTTGAACGGATCGCCTTCCAGCTGTTTGATACCCAGGGAGATGCGCTCTTTGTCGGTGTCGATGCCCAGAACCACGGCGTCAACTTCGTCACCCTTCTTGAAGTTGCGAACGGCTTCTTCGCCCGTCTCGGACCAGGACAGGTCGGACAGGTGAACCAGACCATCGATGCCGCCTGGCAAACCAACAAACACGCCGAAATCGGTGATGGACTTGATGCCACCGCGAACCTTGTCGCCGCGCTTGAAGTTGATGGCGAAATCTTCCCATGGGTTGGCACGGCACTGCTTCATGCCCAAGGAGATGCGACGACGATCTTCGTCGATTTCCAGAACCATGACTTCGACTTCTTCACCCAAGGTCACAACCTTGCGTGGGTCAACGTTCTTGTTGGTCCAATCCATTTCGGATACGTGAACCAGACCTTCGATACCGTCTTCCACTTCAACAAATGCACCGTAATCGGTCAGGTTGGTCACCTTGCCGAACAGACGGGTGTTTTGTGGGTAGCGACGTGCCAGACCGATCCAGGGATCTTCGCCCAGTTGCTTGACGCCCAGGGAGACGCGGCTCTTTTCCTGATCGAACTTGAGAACCTTGGCTTCGATTTCCTGACCCACCTGCAGAACTTCGGATGGGTGACGGACACGGCGCCAGGCCATGTCGGTGATGTGCAGCAGACCGTCGATGCCGCCCAGATCCACGAACGCACCGTAATCGGTGATGTTCTTGACGATACCTTTGACGATAGCGCCTTCGGACAGGGTTTCCAGCAGTTTCTGACGCTCTTCGCCCATGGAGGCTTCCAGCACGGCGCGACGCGACAACACAACGTTGTTACGCTTGCGATCGAGCTTGATGACCTTGAATTCCAGGGTCTTGCCTTCGTATGGCGTGGTGTCTTTGACAGGGCGCAGATCAACCAGCGAACCGGGCAAGAATGCACGGATGCCGTTGGTCATGACCGTCAGGCCACCCTTGACCTTACCGGTGATGGTACCGTTGACCAGTTCGCCGGACTCAAGCGCTTGCTCGAGGGACAACCAGGCCGACAGACGCTTGGCGCGGTCGCGGGACAGAATGGTGTCGCCGTAGCCGTTTTCAAAGGCATCGATAGCCACGGAAACGAAGTCACCTGCCTGAACTTCCAGTTCGCCCTGATCGTTCAGGAACTCTTCCAGAGGAATCAGTGCCTCGGACTTCAGGCCAGCATTGACCAGCACGTAGTTGTGGTCAATACGCAGAACCTCGGCGGAGATAACTTCGCCGCTTTTGAGGTCTTGGTTTTTAATGCTTTCTGCAAACAAATCGGCAAAGCTTTCGCCGCCCGTTGCGTCTGTGTGAAGGTTAGTGGACATTAAATCAATCCGTCAGCCAAAATGGCCGTTAAAAAAACACACCAGGCAGAACCCGGTGGAGTGAACAAAGCCCGATCAGCACGGGATTAGGCTGTCGGGACCGCGATGCCCGACCAGAGGTCGAGCACTTTATCTACAACTTCCTGAATGCTGAGCTGGGAAGAATCCACGATGTGGGCACCCGGCGCAGGCACAAGCGGCGCATGAGTTCGGGAACGATCTCGCTCGTCGCGCTCACGCAAGTCCGCCAAAAGACTCGTAAGATTAGCAGAAATACCCTTTTCGCTCAACTGTTTACAGCGTCTTTGGGCACGCACCTGCGCGTCTGCCAGCAAAAATATCTTTAAGGGTGCGTCCGGAAACACCACGGTGCCCATATCGCGTCCATCGCCCACCAGTCCAGGAGCGACGCGAAAATCCCGCTGACGTTGCAAAAGCGCCTCACGCACCAGCGGCAGGGCCGCCACCCGGGAAGCCAGATTACCCACCTCTTCCTGGCGAATGGCGTCCGTGACATCCTCACCGTCCATGTAAATCTGGGGGTAGTCAAAACGGACATTCAGATTCTGGGCGGCCTGCTGGACCTGCGCCTGATCCTGCACATCTACGCCGCGACGCAGGCAAGACAGCGCTGTCAAGCGATACAAGGCACCACTGTCAAGCGTGTGCCAGCCCAAGCGCTGCGCGACCAGGGAAGCAATCGTCCCCTTCCCTGAGGCGGTCGGGCCATCAATGGTAATGACGGGAATGCTCTGCGCTGTCATGCCTGCACCAAGTGTTCAAAAACAGAAAAATAATCGGGAAATGTCTTGCTGACGCAGGCGGGGTCCAGAATGGTGACCGCCACCGGGCCGAAGCTGGCCAGTGAAAAACACATGGCAATGCGGTGATCATCATACGTCGCGATGCGGGCCGAACGCCATTGATCTGCCGCAATGGGATGCACGGTCAACCAGTCTGGGCCTGACTCTACTCGGGCACCGAGCTTGCGCAGCTCGGCCTGCATCGCGTCAATACGGTCCGTTTCCTTCACGCGCCAGCTGGCAATATTGCGCAAGGTACAAGGACCATCCGCAAACATGGCCATGGCCGCGGCCGTCATGGCCGCGTCCGGTATGTGATTGAAATCCAGATCGAACGCCTTGAGCTTGTCGCCGCGCGCCACACACAGACCGGAGACAATCAACTCATTGGCATGACGCTCAATACGGGCGCCCATCGCCTCTGCCACATCGGCAAACTGAATATCGCCTTGAAGACTGTCGCTGCCCGCCCCCTGAATACGTAGCGGGCCACCGCCGATTGTCCCCAGCGCGATGAAGTACGACGCAGATGACGCGTCTCCTTCCACCGAGTACGTGCCGGGGCTGAGATAGGCAGCATCGGCTGGCACAGTAAAGCTGCTCCAGCCCTCCCGCTCGACCTGCACACCAAAACGCGCCATCATGGCCAGCGTTATGTGGATATAAGGCTGGGATATCAGCTCCCCTTCGACCTCGATGCGCAAGGGCTGAGCAGTACGAGCCGTCAACAAAGGCGCAGCCATCAGCAGTGCGGTCAGGAACTGACTGGACACCGAGCCTTTCACCGACACGCGCTGTTGATCCACCTGGGCCAATTCCCCGATTGCCAGGGGTGGATAACCCTCCGCTCCCAGATACTGCACATCTGCACCCAGACTGCGCAGCGCATCGACCAGATCCCCGATAGGACGCTCATGCATACGGGCAATGCCGCTCAGATTGAAGCGCCCTCCCATCAGGCCCAAGGCCGCGGTCAAGGAGCGGAACGCCGTACCGGCATTACCCAAAAACAGATCGGCGTCGCGATGCGCAAACGGCGCTCCGCCGTCGATCACCACCACGCCCTGGCCCAGGTCCTGTACGGTCACGCCCATTTGCTGCAACGCGGCCATCATGACGCGGGTGTCGTCCGAATGCAGCAAGCCTTCCAGTCGCGTTTGCCCCTGAGCCAACGCGGCCAACAACAGGGCCCGATTGGAAATGCTCTTGGACCCCGGCAATTGCAGCTCGCCACACGCACGGCTGACGGGATTCAAAACAAGACTGTCGCTCTGGCTCATTGCAAACCACTCCTACTTGCCCAAAAACGGCGCGCCAAGGCAGCACGCTCTAAAAATTCGTATAAAGCCTGGCCGTCCTGATCCTGCAAAGCCTGTTCAGCCTGATCCAGGGCCTGACGTACTTCTTGCAGTTGGCCCAGAACGGCCTGGCGATTGCTCAGAAAAATATCGCGCCACACTTCGGCCGAGCCCGCAGCGATACGGGTGAAGTCGCGAAAACCCGTCCCGGCCAAGGCAAAGCGTTGGTCCGAGTTGGCGCTGGAGGCAACCTGCCACATAAAAACCGAGGACAGAAAGTGCGGCACATGGCTGACCGAGGCCAGCACCTCATCATGCGTAGCCGGGTCCATCAGCATGACCCGCGCTCCGCAGGCTTCCCAGACAGCGATCAAACGCTCGCGCGCACTGGCTGGGTTCTCTTCCAGAGGTGTCAGAATAACGTTGCGACCATCGTACAGATCGGCACGGGCTGCCTCGGGGCCTACCGTTTCCGCACCGGCAATCGGATGACCAGGAACAAATTGTCCAATACGATCGCCCAGCGCGTCACGCGCCACGCGAACCACATCCGCTTTGGTGCTGCCCGCATCGCTAATCAAGGTGCTGTCACGCAAATGGGGGCGCAGCGTTTTCAACACCGAAGCCATTGCACCGATAGGCGTGGCCAACATGATCAAATCCGCTTGTTGAGCGGCCTGCTCCAGCGTGGCGACCTCATCGATCAAGCCCAGTTCCTGGGCTCGCCGCAGGCTTTTGAGCTGTCGACCGACGCCCAGCACTTTGCCTACCGCTCCGTAGCGTTTGAGTGCCAATGCCAGGGAGCCGCCGATCAAACCGACCCCAACAACTGCCAGCACCGGAACCAAAGGCGCAGACGCCATAGTTTCTGATGACGCTATCATGATTAATTACGTTCCCTCCCAGACCGTCCATGCTTGGCGTATTACGTGCAATGCCGCTGGAAAACCGGGTGTCAATGCAGATACTGCCAGACTATTGCGCGACCATCGACGAAAGAGCGAGGCGACCTGCAAGCTCGGTATTTTGTATCGTTATGCCCTAATGACACAGCCGGTCCCATGCCTTGTTAAAACAAGCCGCCCCCCCTATCAGGGCAAGCTGACCGTGGGCGGGAACGCTTCCCCGCCCAGACCCGTCGTGTCTTGGATGCTTAAAAGTCGTTTACAGGGTATGAGCCCAGAATTTTGAAAAAAGCGACTTGTTTCTTCAGCTCTGCCAGCGCAGCAGCCATGGCAGGCTCGTCGCGATGACCAATGAGATCTACGTAAAAATAATATTCCCACTGGCCTGTCCGGGCAGGACGCGACTCCAGGCGGGTCATGGACACCCCATGCACGGCCAGGGGAGAGAGCATGTCGTAAACGGCGCCTGCACGGTTGGGTACGGCCAGAATGATACTGGTCTTGTCATTGCCGCTGGGCAAGGACTCGATGTTGCCAATTGCCAGGAAACGCGTGCGGTTATGCGGATCGTCCTGAATGCCCGCCTCCACGACACCCAGATTCCAGGCAGTGACGGCGGTATTACCGGCAATCGCGGCCACGGTAGGATCGCTGGACGCAATGCGGGCGGCCTCGGCATTGCTGGAGGCTGCCTCGCGCAAAAGCTGCGGATAGTGCTTTTGCAGCCAGTTCTGACACTGGGCCAAAGCCTGGGGGTGCGCCATGACGCGCGTCACACCTTCCATCGTGCCGCTTTTGGTCAGCAAATTGTGGTGGACGCGAATCGAGCGCTCACCCAAAACACGCAGGGGCGAGTTCAGCAACAGATCCAGCGTGCGATTCACGGCGCCTTCGGTGGAGTTCTCAACCGGCACCATGCCTACCTCCGCCTGACCGACCTCCACACTGCGAAACACCTCATCAAAGGAGTCGCATTGCAGGCCGTCCAGAGCATGACCGAAATGCTCATAGGCAGCCTGTTCCGAAAAAGAGCCTTGGGGCCCCAGATAGGCCACGCGCAATACGCTTTCCAGGCCCCGGCAGGCAGAGATGATCTGTCCCCATACGGCCTCGACCGCAGCGGACGTAAAAGGCCCACCGTTTTCAGACTGCAGACGACGCACAATACGGGCTTCGCGCTCGGGCTTGAGGATGACTTCCTCGGTATTGAAGTCCTGCTTGATCTTGCCCACTTCCAAAGCCGCACGAGCACGCTCGTTAAGCAACTCCAGGATCTGGCGATCCAGCTCATCAATACGATTGCGCCAAGGGAGCAGGCGCTCAGTTAAGGTATTAGCCATTCCGTCGTTCAAAATCAGTCATGAATTCGATAAGTGCCAGCACGCCCTCCAGCGGCATGGCGTTATAGATCGAGGCACGCATGCCGCCCACGCTCTTGTGTCCTTTCAGGGACGTCAAACCCGCGGCCGTGGCCTGTTCCAGAAACAGGGAATCCAAAGACTGATCACGCAACAGGAACGGAACATTCATGCGTGAGCGGTACGCAGGATGCACGGTGTTGGTGTAGAACTCGGAGGCATCCAGAAAACCGTACAGGGCTTGAGCCTTGGCTGCATTACGCGCCTGCATGGCAGCTACGCCGCCCTGGCGCTCCAGCCACTTGAACATCAGGCCCGCCATATAGATCGAGTAGGTGGGCGGCGTGTTGAACATGGACTGCTGCTTTTCAATATTGGCGTAGTTGAACGCCGACGGGCACAGATCCATGGCGTGCCCCAGCAAGTCCTTGCGTATCATCATCAGGGCGATGCCCGACATGCCTGCATTTTTTTGCGCGCCGGCATAGGCGACGGACACACGCGAGAAATCAATCGGGCAGGACAAGATATTGGAGGACACGTCAGCAACAACGGGCACATCCAGCTTGGGAATATCGTTGAACTCCACGCCACCAATGGTTTCATTGGTACAGACGTGCAAGTAAGCGGCATCGGGGCGCACATCCCATTGAGAGGGCTCAGGGAACCAGGTCCAGGGAGCCCACTCTTTGCCTTGATCCTGCCAGGCCTGCCCACTGGTGCCGGCAACATGAATGTCGCCATAGCGCTGGGCCTCCTCGCAGGACTTGACTGACCAGCTGCCCGACAGCACGTAGTCAGCCTTGCCACTGCCATTGCGCTGGATCAGGTTCAAGGGCAGAAGGCCATTCTGGCCCTGCGCCCCGCCCTGAACAAACAGCACCGCAAAGTCATCCGGCACGGACAACAGGGCACGCAAATCGGCTTCCGCCTCGTCGCGCACGCCCATATAGTCCTTGCTGCGGTGACTCATCTCCATGATGGACATGCCCGTGCCATGCCAGTCCGTCATTTCAGCGGCGGCTTGCTCCAGCACTTCCAACGGCAGCATCGAGGGGCCCGCCGAAAAATTCCATACACGCATTACTCGTTTTCCTCGCCGGAAGAGTCCGCCTGGTCTTGGGCGGCATCAGATTGATTATCCTGCTCAAGACTGTCTGGAGCCTGCGCCTGCTCAGCCTGATCGGCCAGTTCGGCGTCCACCTCGTCATCGGTCTCCACCACGCGATACACACCAGAGAGTTCGCTGTCGTCATCCACGCTGATCAAGGTGACACCCTGAGTGGCTCGACCCATCTCGCGAATTTCCGCCACACGAGTACGGACCAGCACACCCGCATTGGTAATCAGCATGATTTCGTCGGTTTCACGGACCAGCACGGCACCCACAACCTTGCCGTTACGAGCCGAGGTCTGGATGGCAATCATGCCCTTGGTGCCACGGCCGTGACGGGTGTATTCGCCAATCGGGGTGCGCTTGCCGAAACCGTTCTGGGTGGCAGTCAGCACGGATTGGGTTTCGTCTTCGGCCACCAGCAAGGCGATCACAGACTGGCCCTCTTCCAGCGTCATGCCGCGCACACCGCGAGCCGCACGGCCCATTGGGCGCACATCGCCTTCATCAAAGCGGACCGCCTTGCCTGCATCGGAGAACAACATGACGTCATGAACACCGTCGGTCAGTTGAGCACCGATCAGGTAGTCGCCCTCGTCTAGGCCCACAGCAATGATGCCGGCCTTGCGAGGGTTGGAGAAGTCGGACAGCGGGGTCTTCTTGACCGTGCCGCGCGAGGTCGCCATGAACACGAACTGATCTTCGCTGAATTCCTTGACGGACAGCACCACGTTGATCTTCTCGCCCTCTTCCAGAGGGAACATATTGACGATGGGACGGCCACGCGAGTTGCGCGAACCTTGAGGCACTTCCCAGACCTTGAGCCAGTACACACGGCCCCGATTGGAAAAGCACAGCAGGTAATCGTGCGTGTTGGCGATGAACAGCTTGTCGATCCAGTCGTCCTCTTTCATGGCGGTAGCTTGCTTGCCACGGCCACCACGACGCTGTGCCCGGTATTCGGACAGCGGCTGGCTCTTGATATAGCCGGTATGCGAGAGCGTCACCACCATATCCATAGGGGTAATCAAGTCTTCGGTATCCAGCTCGGTGGCGTTGTGTTCGATTTGCGAACGACGAACGTCCTTGCCGGTGGCCGAGAACTCGTCACGCACCGCGATCAGCTCGTCGCCAATGATGGCGGACACACGGGTGGGGTTGGACAAAATGTCCAGCAGATCAGAAATCTTGTCCATGACCTCACGGTATTCCTGAACAATCTTGTCCTGCTCCAGGCCCGTCAAGCGCTGCAAGCGCATGTTCAGGATTTCCTGAGCTTGCACGTCACTCAGACGATACAGGCCGTCCGAGCTCATGCCGAACTCGTCGCCCAGATCATCAGGACGATAAGCCTGCCGGCCACCCACAATGGCGCTGGTGTCGGCTCGCGCCAGCATCTCGCGCACCAGACCGGAATCCCAGGAGCGAGCCATCAGTTCGACGCGCGCGACCGGAGGAGTCGGGGCGGCCTTGATGATTGCAATGAACTCATCAATATTGGCCAGGGCCACAGCCAGGCCTTCCAGCACATGGCCGCGCTCGCGTGCCTTACGCAACTGAAATACGGTACGACGTGTGACCACCTCACGGCGGTGGCTCAGGAAGTAATCCACCAACTGCTTCAGGTTGAGCAAACGGGGCTGGCCATCGACCAGGGCCACCATGTTCATCCCGAAGGTTTCTTGCAGCTGCGTATTCTTGTAGAGATTGTTCAGCACCACTTCCGGCACTTCGCCACGCTTGAGCTCGATCACCAGGCGCATCCCGTCCTTGTCAGACTCGTCGCGAATATCGGAGATACCCTCGATGCGCTTTTCATTGACCAGTTCGGCAATGCGTTCCTGCAGCGACTTCTTGTTGACCTGATAAGGAATGGCGTCGACCACGATGGCCTGACGGTTGCCCTTTTCCATGTCTTCAAAGTGCGTGCTGGCGCGCATGATGACGCGGCCACGGCCCGTACGGTAGCCTTCGCGCACGCCGGACATGCCGTAGATGATGGCGCCGGTCGGAAAGTCAGGAGCCGGTATGTATTCAATCAGTTCATCTACTGTGCACTCGGGATGACTCAGGCAGTACAGACAGCCGTTGACCACTTCGGCCAGGTTATGCGGCGGAATATTGGTCGCCATGCCCACGGCAATGCCGGAGCTGCCGTTAACCAGCAGATTGGGCAGGCGGGAAGGCAACAGGGCCGGCTCTTTTTCGCTGCCATCGTAGTTGGGCACGAAATCCACGGTTTCCTGGTCAATATCAGCCAGCAACTCGTGAGCAATCTTGGCCAGGCGGATTTCGGTGTAACGCATGGCCGCGGCGTTATCGCCGTCGATGGAACCGAAGTTGCCCTGCCCATCGACCAGGGTGTAGCGCATGGAAAAGTCCTGCGCCAGACGCACGATAGTGTCATAGACGGCAACGTCACCATGCGGGTGGTACTTACCGATCACGTCACCGACGATACGAGCCGACTTCTTATAGGCACGATTCCAGTCGTTATTGAGTTCATGCATGGCGAACAGAACACGTCGATGCACGGGCTTCAAACCATCTCGCACGTCGGGAAGAGCACGGCCCACAATCACGCTCATGGCGTAATCGAGGTAGCTGCGGCGCATCTCCTCTTCAAGCGAAACGGGAAGCGTCTCCTTGGCAAAGGAATCCATAGGTCAATTCTTTATAGATATGGGTTAAGCAGTAAGCCAGCCGTAAACGGACAAGAGGAAATTCTAGCACTTTCACATAGGGGGACGCAGCGTGGCGCGGCGACAGGCCCGGCGATCAGCGATTGAAAGCGGTGAATCATCAAAAAACCGTCATTCATGAATCGTATCGGCCACCGATCCGCTCATCCGGCCAGCCCTTATCCTGTTGCCTAAAACCAACAATAACAGGAAAGAACAAGCCTAATTCCACGCAAGTTCGCGAATCGTTCCCCGTCCCCCTCACGCATGTGGCCGAAATGTCTTAAGATTCGACCTAACACGCATGAAACCCAGCGCAAGCAAGTCTTTGTTCCGTGCAAAGGATTGCTATACTGGTTCCGTTAATCAGCGGCAGGGGTTCGCTGCGGTCACTTAACAGCATCAGCTCAACGAGGAGAAATATGAACAAACCCTCCAAAATCGCACTTGTACTCGCCATTGCCGCCGCATCGGCTACCGGTGCAGTTTCCGCACAAGAGTCCGGCGAAGTTAACAACTGGCGCAACCCGTTTGGCGACGTTTGGAAAAACGGCACCAACGAACTGTGCTGGCGCAACAACTTCTGGACCCCTGCTACGGGTATTCCAGGTTGTGACGGTGTGCCCGTTGCCCAAGCCCCCGAAGCTCCTGTCGTCGCTCCTACCGTCACTAAAGTGACTCTGAACGCTGACACTTTCTTCGACTTTGATAAATCCACCATCAAGCCAGAAGGTCGCCAGGTTCTGGATCAAGTGGCTGACACTGTTCAGTCCATCGATCTGGAAACCCTGATTGCTACCGGTTACACTGACTCGATCGGCACCGAAGCTTACAACCTGAAGTTGTCCGAGCGTCGTGCCAATGCTGTTAAAGCATACCTGGTCAACAAGGGCGTTCCTGCTGACCGTATCTACACCGAAGGCAAGGGCGAAGCTAACCCCGTGGCGTCCAACAAGACCCGCGAAGGCCGCGCTCAAAACCGTCGCGTAGAAATCGAAATCGTGGGCAACCGCAAGTAATTCTTGCTGCACCACGTATTTCTGTAGCTAAGGCTACAATTAAGGCTCCGCTTTTGCGGGGCCTTAATTTTTTTGGATGAGCCATGACCGCTTCCACCGTCACTAACGTCAATGTCGATCCGGCAGAGATCGATAAATTCAGTGCACTGGCATCTCGCTGGTGGGACCCTGACAGCGAATTCAAACCGCTGCACGCCATCAACCCTTTGCGTCTGGACTGGATTCTGTCCTACACCGGCTCCCTGGCTGGCAAACAGGTATTGGATGTCGGTTGTGGAGGCGGGATTCTGTCCGAAAGCCTGGCCCAGTCGGGCGCCGAAGTCACCGGCATTGATCTGGCTGAGCGTTCCTTGAAAATTGCCCGTCTGCACAGCCTGGAGTCGGGTGTGCCGGTCAAGTACGAGATGATCAGCGCTGAAGACATGGCCGACCAGCATCCTGGCCGCTTTGACGTTGTCACCTGCATGGAAATGCTGGAACACGTCCCAGACCCCGGCTCCATCATTGCGGCCTGCGCCAAGCTGGTCAAACCCGGTGGCTGGGTGTTTTTCTCGACCCTTAACCGCAATCCCAAATCTTTTCTGTTTGCCATCGTGGGGGCCGAATACCTGCTGCGCCTGATCCCCAAAGGCACGCACAGCTACGAAGGTTTCATCAAGCCCAGCGAACTGATTTCCTCGGCCCGTCGCAGCGGCCTGGACGCACTGGCCCTGAAAGGCCTGGAATACAACCCGATTACCGAGCACTATCGTCTGTCGGACGACACCTCCGTCAATTACCTGCTGGCCAGCCGCCGCCAACGCTAAGCCCTTATGAATAAACTGGTTCTATTCGATTTTGACGGCACCCTGGCCGACTCTGCTCCCGATCTGGCGGCTACCGCCAATCGCATGCGCAAGGAACGAGGCCTGCCTGAACTGCCGTACGATGCCCTGCGACCCTACGCCTCGCACGGCGCCCGTGGTCTGCTCAAGGTAGCACTGGATATCAACACCGATCATCCGGACTATGCGCAACTGAGGGCACAGTTTTTGCAGGATTACCACGATCACATGACGGAGCTGACCTATTTGTTCGACGGTGTGGCTCCCATGCTCAGCCAGCTAGAACAAGCTGGCTATACCTGGGGTATTGTCACCAACAAGCTCGAATACCTGGCTCTGCCCCTGATTCGTCATCTGGGCTTGGAAGAGACTTGCGCAGTCACAGTAGGTGGCGACACCACGCAACACACCAAGCCGCACCCGGAGCCCTTGCTGCATGCCGCCAGCAAGGCCGGCTTCGCACCTGCAGACTGTCTGTATGTAGGCGATGATCTACGTGACATTCAGGCAGGCCGGGCTGCCGGCATGGCAACCATGATTGCTGCCTACGGCTATTGCGCAGGTGACGACAGCATCGGTACCTGGCAGGCGGATCTGACCGTTCATCATGCCAACGATATCTGGGACGGCGTACAACGCTGGGCCACGGGTCAACTTTCCCACCCCAGCCACTCGGCCACCTGCTAGGCAAAACTACGGCAGCAGCTCCGACAGGCGCTGCTGCATCCACAGGGCCGCAGGCGGCAAAGATTGCCCTTGCCGCCACAACATTCGCACTGGCAAGGGGGGCAGCATCATCTCCTGGCAATGCAATTGCGCCAGTTTGTTGCGCAGGTTTTCATACTCGGCAATATTAAGCGGCAATATCGCCCAGCCCAGACCATCCGCCACCATATCGGCAATCACGTAAAAGCTGTCTGAACGCCAGACGCTGGGACTGACGACCGTCTGCTCCATGCCTTCAATGTGAATCAGCAACTGTCTGTGCGCAGTCAGCTCTTTGCGGCTGACCTGGTCCTGACCCGCCAAGAGATGAGTTCGCGACACGCAGATTGCCTGAGGGACAGCCCCAATATACCGTTGCGCAAAGGATGTCACGTCAGCGCCGCGATCAAATTGAAGCGCTACATCCGAGCGCCCCTCATTCATGTAGTCGATCACTTCAGAGGCGGTGCCATTCCAGATCGTCAACTCCAAGCCCGGCCAACGTTCTGCCAGCTCCTTGAGCAATAGGCGCAGGGGCTCCTGGGGCAAGGCCTCATCCAGGCTGATCTCCAGCCGGGCAGATTGCCCCTGCGACAAATCCAGCGCACGCCGGTTCAGCACGTCGGCCTGACGCAGCAGCGCTTTGGCCTCCAACAGCATGATTTCACCCGGAACGGTCAGGCTCAAGGTTCTGCGCGAACGGTCAAACAGGGCCAGATTCAGGTCTGCCTCCAGTAAGGCGATAGAGGTGCTGACCGCTGATTGCACCTTGCCCAGGTCTTTGGCCGCCTGCGTCATGGAGCCCGTCTCTGCTACGGCCACAAAGTGTCGAATACGTTCCAGTGTCCAGTCCATGTATCTATTCAATCGATGCTAATCAACTTTGTCGGTTGATAATATTGATGGATCATACGGGTTTTGCCACTCCTTTGCGTTGTTATGCTGCACAGTCCGACTCACCGTCACCTCTCACCCGTTCCCTTGTCCCCCGGCCGTCGCTGGCTGATTCTGGCCATTGTATCGGCGGCACTCTTGTTGATTGTGGTGGACATGACGGTGCTCTACACCGCCCTTCCCCGGCTGACCCATGACCTGCAGGCGTCGGCCTCCGACAAGCTCTGGATCATTAACAGTTACGCGCTGGTCGTCTCTGGCCTGCTGCTTGGCATGGGCACGCTGGGAGATCGTCTCGGCCATAAGCGCCTGTTTCTGTCTGGTCTGGCCATGTTTGGAGTGGCCTCGGTAGCAGCGGCCTATTCCCCCAACCCGGCCTTTCTGATCGCGGCACGGGCATTTCTGGGCGTGGCTGCCGCCATGATGATGCCCGCCACGTTGTCATTGATTCGCATCACTTTTCACGATGAGCGTGAACGCGCAGTGGCCTTTGGTGTGTGGTCCTCCATCGCCTCGGGCGGCGCGGCCTTTGGACCGGTCCTGGGGGGCTTTCTGCTGGAGCACTTCTGGTGGGGCTCGGTCTTTCTGATCAACGTCCCTATCGTACTGATCGCCCTGCCCATGGGCTGGCTGCTGGTGCCGCGTTCCACGCCGGACAGTTCCCGACCCTGGGATATCAAAGGTTCCGTGCTGATTATGGTGGGGCTGGTTGCCAGTACCTTGGCGATCAAGGAAATGGGCAAGCTCTATACCGATTGGGGACTGACAGCGGGAGCCCTGGTGGTCGGCGTCCTCTTTCTGGGCTGGTTTGTCCGGCAGCAAAATCGCAGTCCCTTTCCTTTGCTGGATTTTGCCCTGTTCAAAAATGCCACGCTCAGTACGGCTGTTCTGTCCGCCCTGAGCGCTTCGGCCGCCCTGATTGGCATGGAGCTCGTTTTTAGCCAACGCCTCCAACTGGTACTGGGCTTCTCGCCGCTGCAGGCGGGTCTGGCCATTATTCCCTTGCCATTGGCCGCCTTCCTGGCCGGTCCCCTGGCAGGTCGTTTGCTGATGGTTATTGGCAGCAAGCGTCTGCTGATCGGCTCCCTAAGCCTGGCAGCGGCAGGCATGGCGGCTTACCTGCTCTGGCACAACAGTGCCCAGTTTTTGCAGGTAATCAGCCTGGTCATGCTGGGTCTGGGTATAGGCGCGGCCATGACTGCCGCCTCCAGCACCATCATGCAAAGTGTGCCCCCCTCACGTGCCGGGATGGTGGCCTCTGTCGAAGAAATGTCGTATGAACTGGGCGGCGCCTTGGGCGTGACCCTCATGGGCAGCCTGCTGTCGTTCGTTTATAGCGCCAGCCTGATCTTGCCCGAGACATTGAGCGCTCATCCCCTGGCCTACGACAGCCTGGATCAGGCCCTGTTGATAACGGAGAACCTGCCACAAGAGCAGGCCTTCGGATTGGCGGAGTTGGCTCGCGATGCCTTCGACCGAGGCTATGTCGCCGTGCTGGCCAGTTGTACTGTGCTACTGGCAATGGCTGCGCTGGCGGTCTGGTACTTTCAGCGCTCCCCCGGGCGTTCGCACGCCGATTAGTCTTTTTTCAATAGCGCCAACTTGTCGGGCTGGCTTGCCCAATACTCATGGTCTGGCAACGGCGCTTTTTGTTCAGTGATGCGCCTCCAGGCTGGATGTGCGCTCAAGCTGCGGTTCAGTTCCACATACACCTGCTGCTCGGGCGTGACATCCTGATCACTGACAATCGCCCCCACTGGGCACTCTGCCACACAGATGGAGCAATCAATGCACTCATCAGGGTGAATAACAAGAAAATTGGGGCCTTCAAAAAAACAGTCCATGGGGCACACCGTCACACAATCGGTGTACTTGCACTGAATACAGGCTTGCGTTACTACGTAGGTCATTCAACAACAGCTTTAACAAATCAAGACGGGGCATAGCATAACAGCTGAACATGACTCGTTTTCATGTCCTACATGCCCTACCCCTTTTTTCTAGTGCCGCCTACTCAGCTGGACACAGAAGTCTGTGTCCAACCGTCTTAAATAGCAGGTGCTTTCACGGACAGAAAACGGAAAGGCTGGGAAGGCTTGAAATGCTCCAGCACTTCACCCATGTAAACCGTGCTTTGCTCAGGCCCCAGATCCAGCTTCATCACCTTGCCAGTTTCGGCAGAGAAATCCACCTTCTTCATATCCAGCCAGAAAGCGCCAGGCGACAGAACCGAGTCAAAATAATACAAGCTGCGTTGGTGGTCGAACACCGTGCGCCAGCGGGTCGATGAGTTATTCGGCTGATCGGGAACCGTCATACCGTAAGGCGTCGAGGCATTGCGAATCACGCTCAAGACACTGGCAACCGCTTTGTCATCGCTCAGATTGCGCGGCACTGCATTGATGTAAAACGACGCGCGTGCAAAGCGATCGGCCGCCCGACTCGTTCCGGGCAACAAATTAAGCCCTCCCACGTCCTGCCAGTAATCCCGGATCGCCAATTGCTTGTCAAAGGTGGGCGAGTTGGTCATGACCTGATATTGGCGACTGTGATGAATGCGCTGCTTGCCATCGATATATTCGATAATTGCGCTGTCACCAGAGGCATCCGACATCGACAGATGCAAGGTCGCCAGACGATCCTCGTCGGGCAGGGAGTCGGTCAGCACAACAAAGGGGTTTTTCTCCAGCGCAGCGACTGCCTCTGCCACCGTTGCGAAATTATCCAGCACATACTGCCCCCACAAAGACAAGCTCAAGGTCTTGTCGCCCTTTGCCGGGGTGGGAAACTGCGACTCCGGCAACCACAAGAGATTGACGTTCAGGCCCTTTTCATTGGCGCCGTCGGTCGATGCAATATCGTAGCCAGAGGCAATCACACTGCCATACTTTGATGTCCATTCAATGGAAGCCGGCCCAGCCTCTCCAGTACGCTTGGCACCACGCGGAAAGATCCAGAGGTTGGTCCCGACGTCCCTTTTCCAGTCCATGGAACGGCCCGTAATCACCTGCCCGTTGTCACCCAGAAAAACAGCGCGAGTACAGGCCTGGGAAACTGCCGGCGCCAAAGCCAGACCAAGCGCACACGCCACCAAGGTACGACGACATTTGTTTAACAACATCTTTTTCTCCAGAGACGGCGAGCCGCCCAATCAATGAAACAAAGAACCGACTGCTTCCACAGTCGACACATTGGACATGGACGTAACAAAAACAGGATTAAGGCGCCACGTCAAGCAACATGGGTGCTTGTGGTACGGGTCCGACAAAAACAGGGCCGCAAACGGAGCCACGCAGGCTGACAGCGTCAACACGGTCATAAAGAGCCCCCCCAAAAAAATGGCCCTTCAAAGGGCCATTTTTGCGCATCGGACTAAAACTCCAGACAGTTAAAAAAACCAGGCAAGCGTGCATAGTTATCCATTAACTGAGCCAGGACATAGGTGCTGTCAAACGTCTCCAAGGCCAGCAGATTTTCCCGATAATCCTCATCAGCCAGGCCAACCGCACTGCGGCCTGGGTCCACCAACGCGCCGGCCAAGAGTTCGGACAATTTGGGGTCAGGCAGCTTTTCCAGCGCTGAACGCAAGGCCAACTCCTCATTCGTGAAGCCGACTTGTCCACCACGATCAGCTTGTAACGCCGCTTGCACCAAGGGCAACAACTTATCAATATCTTGCTTGCTAAGGTAAAACACATGCATGACACGCTCTCCACAAATTGGTGATCGACTTGTCCAGCATACCGAAAGAAACACGGCAGGCGCCAGTGCGCCGTCACTGCTTACCGCTAAAAAGGGCCTCAGAACAATGACACGGACACTCACGCATTTGCGCTATGAACACTTGGCTGCCTTGCTCCTGGCCGCCCTGCTTCATACCCAGGTGAACGCCCAGCAACCAGAACCTCTGCACGATAACCCCCCCTCATCCCGCTACGCCGTGCAGATCACCCCTTACGCCTGGATCACCGGCCTGTCTGGAGAGAGCTCTCCCTTCAAACGCGCCCCTTCACTGGATATTGAAAAGTCGTTCTCGGATGTATGGCACAGTCTGCGCGCAGCTGCTTTTCTCAATACCTGGATGCGTCGCGACCGCTATGTGCTCAACAGCGACCTGCTTTATGTGAACACCCGTGAAAGTGAAGTGGTGGGCGGGCTGCCCTTGGTGGGTGCGGCAGAAGGAACGATGGACACGCGTCTCTTTATGGGAACCCTGCAAGGCGGCTATCGCTTCTATGATTCCGAGCAAGCCAGCCTGGACGCACTGGCCGGCTTTTCCTTCTGGGACATCCGCAGCCGTGCCCACCTGCGCATCGCGGGCCGAAACCGTCACCATCAGGAAAGCTTCAACTGGGTAGACCCCATGGTGGGACTGCGCGCGTTTTATCGTTTCAACCCGGAGCTCTCCACGCAGGCGCAAATTCACGTGGGCGGATTTAACGTGGGCTCACGTCTGAGCTATCAGGCCACCCTGACCCTGAACTACGATCTGTCAGAGAACTTTTCATTGACGGCCGGATACAAGATGCTGGATGTGAACTACCGCCGATCCGGCCAAATCTTTGATGCACACCTGTCCGGTCCGGTGCTGGGTCTGAGCTGGCGTTACTAGGAAAATAGGAAAAGGGGCGCTCGAAAGCGCCCCTTTTCCCCGCTATCAGGCCATTCCATCGACCTGATGACGGCGCTCCCAGAAACGCGTGGCTACCTTGCCAAGCAGGTCTTCTCCCGTCTTGATCACGAATACCCCCTTGTCTGCCGACACGCCTGCCCGATCCAGCAAAGGCTGCGCCCCCCCATCGTGACCGATGGCTTTGAGGTGACCATAAGCATCAGCCACGAAATCAACCGCCGCCTTGTTGGTACACAGTTTCAAGGCCTGTCCCTGTCCCAGCAACAAGGCCACCGCATCAAACAGGACCGACGGTGCCCCAGCAATCTTCTCATCGGCAGCCAGCGCCGTCCCGTCTGACAGCGTCACGCCTCCTACCTGAGGCGCAATCAGCTTGACCGCCACTCCCGCCTCCTGCGCACCGGTCAGCAGCATCTGCAGCAATTCCTTGTCAGCTCCATCCGTCAGCAAAATGCCCAGCATCCGGCCTGCGACGGGTGGCTTTTGAGCCAGTATCGACAAAGCCTTGGACGGTGGCATGTCTACTGGCGGGCGGGCTGGTTTGGCCGCTGCCGGCAGCGTCAGGCCCAAGCCCTGGGCAGCCCGCTTGGCCAGATCCTCATCAATGATCCGCATATGCGAGAGCACGCGCAGGCGAACATGATTGAGCTGGACCTTGGACAGCTCAAAGACCAGGCCCGCAATCAGATGCTCCTGCTCCACCTCCGTCTGGGAACGGTAAAACAGGCGTGCCTGGCTGTAATGATCAGCGAACGACTCTGCCCGGACACGCAGTTTCGCCCCGTCCTCCACGGTACTGGGAAAGCTGCGAAACCCCTGAGCCTGGGCACGAGGTCCACCCGGCTCACCGACCTCATCCAGACTGTTGGGCTCATAGGTCGCACGGCCTTTGGGAACCTGCATTTGCATCATGCCGTCGCGCTGCATATTGCTAAAGGGGCAACGTGGCGCATTAATCGGGATCTGATGGAAGTTGACTGTTCCCAGTCGAGATTTCTGGGTATCCAGGTAAGAAAACAGTCGGCCCTGCAACAAAGGATCGTCGGTAAAGTCGATGCCGGGAATCACGTTGGAAGGCAGGAAAGCAACCTGTTCGGTTTCTGCAAAGAAATTGTCGGGGTAGCGATCGAGCACCATACGGCCCACAATCTTGACGGGTACACTCTCCTCGGGGATCAGCTTGGTGGCGTCCAGCACATCGTAATCCTGCCGGTCCGCCCACTCTTGATCAAACACCTGCACGCCCAGCTCCCACTCCGGAAAAGCGCCGCTTTGAATGGCTTCGTATAAATCACGTCGCAGGTAGTCCGAATCCGCACCTGAAATCTTGACGGCCTCATCCCACAAGGTCGACTGCAATCCCTGCTTGGGTTTCCAGTGAAACTTCACAAAATGCGACTTGCCCTGCGCATTCACGAAACGGAAGGTGTGTACGCCAAAACCCTGCATCATGCGAAAGGAACGAGGCAAGGCGCGATCCGACATCAGCCACATCACCGTATGTAACGATTCAGGCATCAGCGAGACAAAGTCCCAGAACGTGTCATGGGCAGAGGCCGCCTGGGGAAAACCGCGGTCAGCCTCGGGCTTGACGGCATGAATCAGGTCCGGAAACTTGATGGCATCCTGAATAAAGAACACGGGCATATTGTTGCCGACCAGATCCCAGTTGCCCTGTTCGGTATAGAACTTGACCGCAAAACCACGCACGTCACGCGGCGTGTCCTTGGACCCCTTGGAACCCGCTACGGTTGAAAAGCGGCAAAACACCGGCACCCGATGCCCTTCCTTTTGAAACACACAGGCCTGGGTCAGCTCCGGAATCGCCTGCGTACACTCAAAATAGCCATGCGCCCCCGTGCCACGAGCATGCACGATGCGCTCTGGAATGCGTTCGTGATCGAAATGAAATATTTTCTCTCGCAGGACAAAATCTTCCAGCAAAGTAGGACCGCGAGCCCCCAGGCGCAGGGAGTTCTGATTATCCGAAATCGGCATGCCATGATTGCTGGTCAAGGCGGTATGGCCCGCCTGATGCAACTCCCCTCCCTGACCCAGGGAGTCCTGATTGTTCGTCGCTGCTGATTTTTTCGTCACCATATGTCCTCCAATCGAATCACACAACAAACCTCTTCCTTCAGAAGCGGCCTTAGCCGGTCTGCATGGCATGACCATTACTACGCCCACGCGTTCGCATAACTGGCCAGAGGCTGGCAAACGATCTTTGCTCCTGACGGAACAAGGCACTTGTCACTCGGGACCGCTACCCTGACCAAGCGGGCAGTCTTAAAAGAGCCTAGAGGCTTTGCACAAGGCATGTGCGAATCGATTTCTCGAAACGTAATCAAGCATGTCCACATTTTTTTATGCGAGCATTCGGCCCGGAAAGGCTGAGCTCTGGCATCATGCACGTGCTGTCGCTCTGTACGGCCCCTCTTTACAGCCGCGCGGTCTGCGCGGCCTCGGTTTCTTTTTGGAATAACCTTGTGTTTCAAGTCGCTGCTCTCTGTCTTGCCCTGTACGTCGCCTGGCGATTGATCAAACCTCTGAAACTTCGGCCCTGGATCAAATATCTGCTCAGCACGTTGGCGCTGGCCGCCACCCTGCATCACTATACGGTTGCTCTGTTCTGGGGCACGCGCGCCTCGCCGGAGATCCCTGCCGCCCTTATCATGGTCCTGGGCTGGGCATTTGGCAGTGTCCTGCTGGCCGCCAGCCTGACCCTGTTCACGGATCTGACCGGCCTGCTGATGCGTGTTCTTTACAAGCCACTTGGCCTGGTAATGCTGCGCTCGCCAACACTGCGCGCCGCTCTGGGTATCACGGCGCTGAGTTTGTCCGCACTAGCAGTGTGGCAAGCCGTGCAAGTACCCGAGGTGAAAACGGTCGAGGTGACCATTAAGGACTTGCCACCCGATCTGGATGGTTTCCGGATCGTTCAACTAACGGATCTGCACGCCAGCCGCCTGCTGCAAGGTCCTTGGATTGAGGCGATCGTGGAAAAGACACAGGCCTTGAATCCAGATCTGATTGCCATTACCGGGGATCTGGTCGATGGCACTGTCGATGCGCGTCGGGACGATGTGGCTCCCTTGCACGCTTTGTCAGCCCCTCAGGGAGTCTGGGTCATTGCCGGTAACCACGAGTACTACACTCAGTACCAGCCCTGGATAGCGCATTTCAAGAGTCTGGGGCTACGTTTGCTGTTGAACGAGCACAGCATTATTCAGCGAAATGGCGCAGCCTTTGCCTTGGCGGGGATTACCGACAAGTCGGCTGCGGTGCACGGGCAGCCCATGCCGGATGTCGGTGCTGCCGTGGCCGGTATTCCGGCTGGCATGCCCATCATTATGCTGGGCCATCGACCAGACACCGCCAAAACAAGTGCTGCGGCAGGCGTGGCCTTGCAACTGTCCGGCCATACGCACGGCGGTCATATTCTGGGCATGCACAAGATCGTGCAGATGGCCAATGACGGCTATGTAGGTGGACTGTATCAAGTCGGTAACATGCAACTGTATGTCAGTTACGGAGCGGGACTATGGGCCGGCTTTCCGCTACGCCTGGGACGCGCATCAGAAATCACCTTGATTACCCTGCGCGCCCCTTAAGACCGACCGCAACCCTTTCCCTTTTCAGGACACGCTGCGCAGCGCCCGTTTGCACACGCGCTGCACAGCCTTATCCTGCGGCGACTGCGTCTGCCATTGAGCGCATAACGACCTTACCCACTGCGGCTGGTCCTTGGCCGCATCGTTCAGGTAGTTGGCGACCGAGTCTTGCACATAGACGCTATCATCCCGGTGCAACACCTGCAGGATGGGCAACATACGCTCTGGCTCCTTTTTCAGAACGGCGATATGTGCGCACCACACCCCTCGGGGGCGCAGGGCTTCACAGGCAAAACGGCGTAAATACGCTGAGTCCTCGTGCGCCCACCGTTGCAAGGTTTGGATCGATAGGTCCAGCTCGGCTACCAAGTGGGGACGCACCGCCATCCAGGCCCATTCGCGTACTCCAAAGTGTGGATCGTCCGCCAAGGGACGCAACGCCTCCAGACGTTCCGGCACGCTTAGCGATTCACGCGCGCCCACCATAAAACAGGCCCAACCTCGCACCACATCGGCGCGATGACCCAGGCAGCGCTTCCAGGCCCATTCGCCGTAGCGTTGCCACAGATACTCGCCCAGGCCTTTCATGCGTTTGAGTATGCCCAGCTGGGCCAGCGACTGAATATGCCGGACCGCGTGCTCATCGAGTTCAGGAAACACCACGGCCGCCAACACCCGCTGATCAATAGCCAAGGACTCGGTGAGGGTAGCGGCCGACATTTCTCCTGTTGATAAAGCCTGGAGAACCTCAGCCGGTATATCCGCCACTTTGGCATAGCCAATGCGATTTTCTGTGTTCATGATGCCTGCTCTCCACCCGCTGCCTTGCTCAACAGGGCCCCAAGCTGGACGCACTCCGCCGCCGACAAATGGCTGAACAACTGACCAATCCAGCGGGCGTGGGTTGCCACCAGCTGTTTCGCCAGCTCAGCACCTTGGGGACTGAGTTTCACCATGACAGAACGTCGATCCGCTTGGGCTGCAAAACGCTGCACCAAACCCGCTTTCAGCAAGCCATCCACCAGGGTTGTCACCGTTGCCCGCGTAATTCCGGCCCGCTCGGCCAATCGGTGGGAGGCCATGCCCTCGGGGGCGTTTTCCAATAAAAACAGCAGCACGAAACGCGCTTCGCTCAAACCGTGAGGGGCCAGCAAGGCCGCACAATCCCGATCAATCCGGGCCGATAAAGACAAGAGCTGAAAACAGAGCTCCATACCCTGAATGTTGATGCCCTTTTGCTGCCGGGCATGAGAGAGCAGAGCTTGGTATTTGGCGTCCAGTTTCATAATTCGATATCAAATAGTTTGATATCGAATCTTAATGTTTGACTCCATCAAAAACAAGCCCAATAACAAAGACGATTCCACGGTGCCAGCGTCAGGCCCCCTCTTTTTCCTTGGCACGGCCGCCCCGGCTCGCCAAGCTCGGCATTGCCCCCCCCAACAGGAAACTTTTTGCCTCCAGAGTGTCGCCAAAACTCGACAATGCCAAATTTTAAGGATGATGCGCACAAGACAGGCCCACGCATGCGGTAAGGTATAAGGCTGGCCGGACTATGACACGCCATCTTGCAGACATAGCCCCGCACCCGCCCCACCGCCCCCGGCGGAACAGGCAAGGCATTGAACCGGCATCGGGATAAGGATCTGCTCCGGGCAGCCACCGATCATCAGCAGCACACATGGAATCCGTTTACTAGCATCATGAACAGCATCAAGAAATCGAGCAAATTGGCGAATGTTTTGTACGATATTCGCGGCCCCATCATGGACCGGGCCAAGCAAATGGAAGACGAGGGCCAGCAACTGATCAAACTGAATATCGGCAATCTGGCGGTGTTCGGTTTTGATGCCCCGGAAGAGATCCAGCTCGATATGATTCGTAACCTGCCCAACTCGGCGGGTTACTCGGACAGCAAAGGTATTTTTGCCGCGCGCAAAGCCGTCATGCACTACACCCAGCAACAGGGCATCAAGGGCGTGACGCTGGAAGATATTTACCTGGGCAATGGCGCTTCGGAGTTGATCGCCATGGCGACCAACGCGCTGCTGGACGATGGGGACGAGCTGCTTCTGCCCATGCCCGACTATCCCTTATGGACGGCTGTCACCAGCCTGTCAGGCGGCACACCCGTTCATTATCTGTGCGACGAATCCAATGGCTGGATTCCGGACCTGAACGACATCCGCGCCAAAATCACGCCGCGGACCAAAGGCCTGGTGGTCATCAACCCCAACAACCCCACTGGCGTGCTCTACCCTGATTCGGTCTTGCAAGCCCTGGTGGACATTGCACGCGAGTTCAATCTGGTGCTGCTGGCGGACGAAGTCTACGACAAGGTCCTGTTCGACGACATGAAGCACACCGCCATGGCCAGCCTGTCCTCCGACGTACTGACACTGACCTTCAACTCCCTGTCCAAGAGTTACCGCGCCTGTGGTTACCGCGCCGGCTGGCTGGTGATCTCCGGGGACAAGAAAGCCGGTGCCGACTACATCGAAGGCCTGAGCATGCTGGCCAATATGAAGCTGTGTGCCAACGTTCCCGGCCAATGGGCTATCCAGACTGCGCTGGGCGGCTACCAGAGCATTAATGACCTGGTTTGCGAAGGCGGCCGTCTGCGTCGTCAGCGCGATCTGGCCTATGAGCTGATTACGGCCATTCCGGGAGTCAGCTGCGTCATGCCTCACGCTGCCTTGTATATGTTCCCCCGTCTGGACCCCGAAATTTATCCCATCAAGGATGATCGTCAATTTTTCCTGCAACTGCTCGAAGCCACTCGCGTCATGCTGGTTCAGGGTACCGGCTTTAACTGGCCCCACCCCGACCACTTTCGCATGGTCTTTTTGCCGCACGAGCCCGACTTGCGCGAGGCAATCAACCGCATCGCCAAGTTCCTGAAAGAGTATCGGATCAAGCACGGCACGGAACGCCCCGAGTTTTCTCAAACCCCGCTGGCCGCTGTAGACAGTACCGACGCCTCCTAAGCGAGAACTCGCCCAAAAACCAAGGATGACCCATCCTTGGTTTTTTTATAAGCCACTTCAATTCAGGAAAAACGCATCAGCAACCGCACTCGATTCGGGCGCAACCCCAGGAGCGACAGCGCCCCTGCCTGGATATGCGCCGCTGCGGCTTTCAAGAGAGCGGCGCGAGCAGTTCCCCAACCCACTCAATAAACGCCCGCAAGCGCACATTCGTATGCTTGTTACGGTGAAACGCCACATGCAAAGGCATGGGGTCCATGCTCCAGTCAGCAAACAAGGCTACCAAGCGGTTTTCCTGCACAGCTGCATTAGCCAGATAGTCGGGCAGACAAACCAGTCCCAGACCAGCCTCACCCGCTGCCAGATAGGCATTGCCATCGTTGACAGCCAACCCGCTACATCCCCGCACAACTACGCTTTCCTTGTGACGACGCAAGGCATACGGAAACGGTTTGTTCTGATGCTCCCAAAGATAGCCCACCACCGAATGCTGCGAGCTATCCAGTTCGGTAGGATGGACTGGCGTCCCACACCGCTTCAGGTACGCCGGGGCGGCATATATCGCCAGACGCAAGCTCCCCACTCGCCTGGCTACTAAAGCCTGATCCTGAATCGGGCCACCTCGAACCACGCAATCCACACTCTCATCGAGTAGATCCACAGCTTTATCACCCACCCCCATATCCAGTTGAATATCAGGGTAACGCTGATAAAAAGACGGTAAGGCAGGCACCAGCACGCGACTGGCCAACGAGCTGGGCACATCGACTCGCAAACGCCCGGCAGGCAAGGCCAAGACGTGCGCCAGATCCCGTTCTGTATTGTCCAGGTCAGTCAGCAGTTGCTGCACGCGCTCCACGTACAAGGCGCCTGCGCTGGTCAGACTGACCTTGCGCGTCGTGCGATTGAGCAGACTCACCCGCAAGTGGGCCTCCAGTTGCTGCACCAGATGCGTGGCCCGTGTCCGGCTGATATGCAAGGCCTGAGCCGCTTTGGTAAAGCTGCCGGTTTCCACCACCTTGGCGAAGGTGCGCATCGCTTCAAAACGGTCCACGCATTATCTCCAAAGCGTAGTGGTCATTGTTTTGATTATAGAAACAGTGTGGTTCGTCATCCAGGGTTTATCCGCCCACGCCCAACGCCTACAGTAAATGACTTGATCAACTTCACCCACTCAAGCCGGTAGAGGAACCCCGAATGACTCCCTTACGCCAAGCCGTATTTCCTTCTGAGCGCCACGCCTTGTATGAACGTGCTCATTATTCGCCTGCGGTGCGCTGCAATGGCTTTTTGTTTGTATCAGGGCAGGTGGGCAGCCATCCAGATGGCACGCCCGAACCCGATCTGGAACAACAGATGCGTCTGGCCTTCGAGAACCTGCGTGCCGTATTGGCGGCCGCTGGCTGCACCTTCGCGCATGTGCTGGACGTGACCCTCTTTCTGGTCGACCCCGAGAAGAATCTGGACACCTTGTGGAAAGTCTTGCCAGATTACTGGGGTGATGCGCCCTACCCGGCCCTGACCGGCCTCGGCGTGCCCTGGCTATCGGGTTTTCAGTTCGAGATCAAGGTGGTAGCCCAGCTTCCCCAGGGTGAATAGAGGCCGGGCAATGCAGGGCAGCAAACCCCATCCCGACCTCTCGGCGCGAACGGTAGACACCTCGGCCATCTCCCCCCTCTCGACCATCTCAGGGTGGGAGGCAAGGTGTCTGCATCAGGACTCGTCCGCACGTCTGTTTGACGGGGGACACCATTTGCCAGGGCCGATCGAATCTCAGAAAGCTGTCCCACGATGCAGCCCCACTCTTGGATTCCACAAAAAGATCGGGCCTGGGCAGAACCTGGCTCACTCTCACAACGGCCGCAACAGCAATAAAGCGCACAAGGCCCACATAAAAAACGCAATACAGGCGTCCAGTACTCGCCAAGCAAAGGACTGACGAAAAACCGGCTGCAGCAAACGTGCCCCATAGCCCAGGGCCAGGAACCAGCACAGGCTGGCGGCACAGGCGCCCAAGGCAAACGCCCATTGCAAATGACCCGGATAGGGCATGGACAAGCTACCCAACAGCACCATCGTATCCAGATAAACGTGGGGATTCAAAAAAGTAAACGCCAGACACATTAGCACTATACGGCGGCGATTGCGCTCGCTTCCCTGACCGGCTAGCAAACTGCCCGTGCCCGCCCAGGCCCGCTGGACGGCCCTCCATCCATACCAGGCCAGAAAGACTGCGGCCCCCCAACGCAGAACTTGCAACAGACCTGGCCACTCATGCACCAAGGTACCAATACCAGCAACGCCTCCCAGAATCAGGACAATATCAGCCAGCGCACAAATACCGACCACCAGCCCCACATGGCGACGCTCCAGACCTTGCCGCAACACGAAGGCATTTTGAGAGCCAATAGCGATAATCAGGCCAGCTCCGCTCAAAAAACCCGTCGCTGCAACAGAGAAAAACATACCGCTCCCCTCTCGGAACTTGAAAACCGCCTTATAGTGCTATCCTTTAGCTATTAAGAAAAGCTAATTACTCTTTACATAGTTAAGCAAAACTAATCACTCCGGACTTGTCATGGATTTACTGCACCCACAGCTAAGAGCCTTTACAGCAGTCCTGGAGGAAGGCAGTTTCGAGGCAGCTGGACGTAGGCTGCACATCACGAGCTCTGCCGTCTCACAACGGATCAAGGCACTGGAAGACAGGCTGGGGCAGGTTCTGGTCCTGCGCCAACCGCCTTGTCGCCCCACACCGGCAGGCGAACTGCTGCTGCGTCGTGTCCGTCCCATGCAGGCTCTGGAAGCAGAGGCCCTCGCCGATTTCCTGCCCGAGAAAAATGGAACGAACCGCCCCATCGCTATTGCGGTCAACAGCGATTCACTGGACACCTGGTTCCTTCAAGCTCTGGCCCAGCTCAGTCAGGCACACGGCTACTTGTTTGATGTACGGGTTGATGACCAGGACCATACGCTGGAGCTGATACGAAATGGCTCTGTGCTGGCCGCGGTCACTGCCGAGCCCACACCCTTGCAAGGCTGTGAGGTTCAGGCTTTGGGCATCATGCGTTATCAGGCCATTGCCTCGACGGCCTTTGTCAGCCGACACTTTAGTCAAGGGGCACAGGCAGACTCACTGGCTCAAGCCCCCATGATTGTCTTTAATCGCAAAGACGAGTTGCAATGGCGTTTTATACGTCAGATCACCGATGTGACGCTTGCCCCCCCCATCCACTATCTGCCCACCTCGACCGGCTTTGTGAAGGCAGCAGCCTTGGGGCTGGGCTGGTGCCTGGCCCCGGACTCCATGGTTTGCGACGCTCTGGCAGCCCGGGAACTGGCCTTGGTCGCCCCGGGCCTTTGGCTGGATGTCCCCCTGTACTGGCAGCATGCCGCGATCCGGTCTGACACCTTGCGTAATATAGGTGCCGCGCTGCAAAACGCCGCCAGCAGCTCTTTAGGCCCTGTACAGGACTGATCAAGGACGGATCGGATCCATCCCGATCTGATCTGATCGGCCCCAGTCTGGTCGTGCGCGGCACGCTCGATCCAGCACGACGCCTTCAGGCCGCCGCCTCGGCCACGGCTCTGCGCACCGCCTCACGCTCGCCAACCCGCTGAAGATAGGCTACCAGCCTGGGGAATCTGCTCATCTCCACCTCATCGCCTTCAAGCCAGCTCCCCACGGTGTAAAGATAGCCATCGGAAACGGTAAATTGCTCGCCCATCACCCAAGGTCCAACAATAAGGGACTCCAGAAAGGCAGCACACGCCGTCATATTTTGTGGAACCTTAAGGCGCATGGCCTCGTGGGCCGCGGGATCATCGGCCCAGCGGGCACCCCGGCGCTTGTGTGCATGGGCGACATGCACCGTCGATGCCAGATAACTGTTGAGCTCCTGCAAACGAGCAAAAGCAAAAGGGTCGTCCAGAGGCGCCAACTGTGCCTGCGGAAAGCGTTGTGCCACAAAGGCCAGCAAAGCCGGAGTTTCAGTCAATGTCCCCTGTTCAGTCACCAGCGCCGGGACACGCCCCTTGGGGTTGATACGCAAAAACTCCGGGCTTTGCTGCTGATTAGCCGCGAAATCCAGCTTGACCACCTCGACATCCGCACCTGCCTCATACAAGGCAATGTGTGTTGCCAGCGCACAGGTACCTGTTGCGGAATAAAACACCCAACGTGCCATCTTGTGCTCCTCTTTTATTGTCGTTAAAGAGGCCATTATGACGCTGTGAATCCCGGGTTCGGGAAAAATGATGCGAGGCTTGGACCACGGAGCATCACAAACAGGCTCTCATTCGCCCTGTTGAATCGCCCCAGGTTTTAAGGAGGCTCCAAGCTTCGAGGGAATGAGGCACGAACAAGCTACCCCTGAAGTCCGTGAGCGTGTCGTGCGCTTGGTACAGGAGCACACCGTGGTGAGTACCCGTCGCTGTGGGCGGGTGTTGAGTCTATTGCGCCGAAAATCGGTTGCGTACCGGCCGCTTTGCTCGATTAGGTCAAGCGCAGCGAGATCGACAGCGGCAGGCGTGATGGCATGACCAGCAGCGAACGCGAACGCATGAAGGCATGGAGCGCGAAAACAGGGAGCTACGCCGGACCAACAAGTTATTGGAGTCGGCCAGCGCTTTTATTGACCAGGCGGCACTCGACCGCGAGCTCAAGAAGTAAATGCCTATATAGACCGACACCGGGGCGTCTACGGGGTCGAGCGGAGCCATCGTCAAGCGCGCTGAAGAAACTCTATCACCGTACCCACTCTAGCGCGCTGTGCCGGTGAAGGCCGTATTTTAACCAAACAGCTCCTCGACTCCTGGAGTGATTCATATGAAACCAGAGAAGAAAACTCATTTAAGAAGATTGGCTTATAGGCTCTAAAATCAATCTTTCTTTACCTTTACCAATATTCTTCCTCTGCACTTTCAGCAGAGGCAGCTCGTTAGTATTTTTTACATGCGTCCCGCCACACGGTATTACATATCCATTACATTCCCAATAACGGGCATCCGGATAGTCCTCTCGTGAACTCATCGTTATCGAACATCCCCCTCTGATTAAGTCATTAGCAAGCTCTTCAATCTTATTTATTTCCTCTTGATTGAAACGGTCTTCAACCAAAAAATCTAATCTGGCACCATCAGTTTTAATGTGGCAACCAATCGTATTTCCAACTACCCCAGGACGACATAGATCAATAGCCCAGTACAAAATATGCGCTGCGCTATGGTTTAAAGACATTTTTCTTCTACGATCACGATCAATTCTCAACAAAACCTCATCACCAACGTTAAAATTAATTAACCCATCCCTATTTTCAACTTTATGCAATATTATTCCACCAGTTTTAATACCTGAAAACCCATCAATAAAAATAGGTATAGCATCACAAATTTGAGTATCATTAAATTCGATAGCTATATTAGGGTTCTCAATCAATCGAATCTTGCCATGATCACCTTCTTGCCCCCCACCCTCCGGGTACGCTATAGTTTGATCAAGCTCAATTGCTAAATCATAGATACCCACTATTCTAGCCTTACATTCTAATTCTTCTGGCTTTTCATAATAACGCTTGATTGTTGTACGCATTATTTACCTTTCAATATCTTTTAACCTTCTTTTTTTACTAAAAAAATACCTGTCAATACAATAAAAATTCCAAACATTTCTTGTGCAGTTAATGTTTCATAAAAAATAAAATAAGATAAAATCGCTGAAATTACAGGCTGCATCAGAACGAGAACAGCAGCTAAGTTGACAGATATACCACCTAAAACATAGCTAAGACCGCCTTGCCCTAATATCTGAGAAAATATGGCCAAACCCAACAATGGCCACAAAGCTTCAAAATCATTAGGATAGGAAACTCCTTCCATGAGAAGGCTACTTATAAGAAGTACCACTATAGATCCGTATGCACTGTAATACATTACCTGAATAGCACTTGCCTTTTCTCTGACCTTATAAACAATAAGCAAAAAAATAGCATAGAAAATAGATGTAGCGAACGCTAACATATCACCATATAAGCTACCGTTCGATAAATCCCCCTTCCCTTCTATCAAAACCACTAACCCAATTAATGTAACCATCAAACTAATTAAAAAATTACGAGAAATTTTTTCTTTATAAATAAAATAAGCAGCCGGAACAATAGTAAATGGAACTAAGTTAGCCAATAAGTTTGCGTTAGCTACCGTTGTATAATGAAAAGAAATATTCCATAAAATTAAATCTCCTGCCAGGAACATACCAGCAACAAATATCAACGACTTATCTCTTATAGATAAATGATTTCCTTTTTCAAACTTAAGCAATGGATACAATATTGGAATGCTAAATAGAACCCTATAAAACCCAGTTGCAACAGGCCCCAAATCACTTAATTTTACAAATATCCCTCCGGTCGCCAGACATGAAACAAAAAAAATAGTTAAAAAAAACGAACGACTTTTCATTAATTTCTCAAAATTATTTTCTGCTCATTACTTTCCATTACTACTGAACAGTTATCAGGAATATCAGATCTAATTATAGAGTGAGGTGAAATTTTGACATTATTGCCAATACGGACCTTACCAAAAATTCGAGCAAACCCTCCAATTTCAACATTATTCCCAACAATAGGGTGGCGGCTTTTTTTTTCGTTAAATGCAATATGAGAAGAGCCTAAAATAACTTGCTGTAAAAAATAACAATTATCTCCAATAACGCAAGTTTCTCCAATTACCGTACCAACCCCGTGATCAATCACGAAACTATGACCTATACTGGCTGCTGGATGTATCTCAATCCCTGTTCTAACCTTAAAATATTCCGATATTTTTTTTGCTTCGATAACCTTTCCGTAATTAAATAAAATATAATTTGATATCCGGTATCCAATCACCGCATCAAATGACGAATAAGACAGCAAAAGAAATCTATAATCATTATTTGCAGATGGATCTTTCTCAAGAAACGCGTTCATATCCATAATTAACATTGAACATAAATCAAGAATTTCACTCCTTTTCAAATAATAAATACTATATCTACTTAACACCCCAACCACTTTTGAAAGAATTATCTCCTCATCTGAAATAGCAAGCATAGGCATATTTTTACATTTACTCATAGCCTATATAGCTCCTACCACTATCAGGGGCAACAGTAACAATAATCTTTCCTTTTTTATACTTTTTAGCCTCTTTAAGAGAAGCAAGAATATTTGCTCCTGATGACACACCTACAAAAATACCTTTATTTTTACTTAACCAACTCCTCAATTCCATTACCTCATTGAAATCAACATTTATCATATGATCAATAAGATTAAAATTTACTATTGGAGGAATAAAACCCACCGCTATAGCTTCAATCTTATGTGGAATAAAAATATTATTTTTAAAATCACATCCGCTGGGTTGAACACCTATTACCTTTGTGTCCGAACTAATCCCTTTTAAATACCTACCCACTCCCATTAAAGTTCCGCCAGTTCCAATTCCAGCGACAAAAGCATCCACTTTACGAACTTTCAATTGATTTATAATTTCTGGCCCGGTAGTCAAATAATGCGACAAAGGATTAGCTGGATTAGAGAACTGATCTAGAGAAATATAATTATTATCAGAATTCAATATTTCTCTCGCCAGCCTAACATGCGACCCTGGCCCAGTATTGTGATCAGACAATATAATTTTGGCCCCATAACTTTCTAAATTTTTTATTTTCTCTTTACTGAAGTTATCAGGAATTACTAAATTAACTTTATACCCCAAAGCTATAGCGGCAATAGTAATTCCCAAACCAGTATTACCACCTGTCGGCTCCAGAATTATTTTGTCTTTCGTTAATAATTTTTTTTCTTGTGCATCTAATACCATATGCACTCCAGGTCTAGATTTAATACTCCCACCAGGATTGAACTCTTCTAACTTTACATAAACACCAGCTCTATCTGGATTAAATATATTTTCTATTTTTATAATTGGAGTATTTCCCACATAGTTTAGCAACTCAGTCATAGCCAGCCCTTAATACTTTTCTACCCAATCATTATTTAGATAAACATAATAAAAATGAATTTTTCCTAAACAGTTTTGTTTATATCCATCCACCTAAGATTAATCTAAATTTTTTAGTTGATATAGCAGCAGTGCTAGGCTATTGTTATGGTTACAGTTGACTATAGATAGACCGGAAGTCAAAAAAATGGCCGAGCGTGCCTATACAACCCTATATTTACAGGAAGTATTCTATGGATGAATCACTGTATTTGACGTTGAGTAATAAGCTAAACCAGGCGATTAGCTCAGGAACTTTTAAAGCCGGCTCAAGACTTCCGTCGGTAAGGCAAACCGCAAAAACTTACTCAGTTAGTGCCAACACTGTTGTTGCCGCATACCGCCATTTAGAAGACCAAGGACTGATACAGGCACGGCCACAATCAGGTTTTTATGTACGTGAACAAGTCCCTCGCCTTAAACAAACGTTTCCTATAGAAAGTGCCAGCGCACCTCCTACTCAAGGCGTATTGCAGCTAATTGAAACGACTTTTGCCACTCAACAAAATCCAGCTTTCACAAATATTTCTCTAGCCTGCCCAAAGCATGACTCTGAGTTTTATCCAAGTGAAAAGCTGAGTAGAATCATGAGTCAGATCGTCCGGCGCCAACACAATATGATTTGTGAGTACGCATTGCCACCTGGTAGCTTAAATTTACGACACCAGATAGCCAGACGGATGCTCGATGTTGGTGCTATTACTGATATCACCGAAATCACTATTACACACGGTTGTATAGATGCATTGCATTTGGCGCTCTTGGCAACCACCAAATCTGGTGATTGCGTTGCCCTAGAGTCCCCTACTTATTTTTATTTAATACCTTTATTAGCCACATTAGGATTGAATGTAATTGAAGTTCCCACGGATTCTGAGACCGGCTTAGACCTTACAGCTTTAGAGTTATTAATGAAGGACCATAAAATTCAGGCCATTGTCTGCATGCCTAATTTGCACAATCCTCTTGGTTGCAGCATGCCTCTCAAATCCAAGCAACAGTTGGCCAAATTAGTGAACAAATATCAGGTTCCTCTTATTGAAGATGGGCTGTATTGTGAACTTCATTTTGATCAGACCTTACCAGCGGTTAAGGCATTTGATTCCGATGGCTGGATTATTTTTTGCTCAAGTTTCACTAAAACCCTAGCCCCAGACTTCCGAATTGGTTGGATCTG
Organism: Alcaligenes sp. SJTW-7; assembly: GCF_047716895.1. Classification (NCBI taxonomy): domain Bacteria; kingdom Pseudomonadati; phylum Pseudomonadota; class Betaproteobacteria; order Burkholderiales; family Alcaligenaceae; genus Alcaligenes; species Alcaligenes sp. SJTW-7. The sequence continues at coordinate 2,459,792 of NZ_CP136682.1, forward strand.
CGCTGGACGCTTCAATCAAGAAGTACAGCGTCTTAAAAACCAGCTTTCAATGACCGAGTCTAGGTTACTGTGCGAGACCATCGCCTTATTTTTAGAATCTGGTGGCTACGATCATCATTTGCGAAAACTACGTAAACGCTACCAACAAAATATGGCTCAAGCACAATCGCTAATAGCGAACTATTTCCCTGCAGGAACCCGCACCACAAAACCACAAGGTGGATTTGTTTTCTGGGTAGAAATACCTGGAAATATAGATACCGTTGAGCTACATATCGAGATGCTTAAAGAAAATATTTGCCTTACTCCAGGCGCATTATATTCACCTAACTCTCGATATAACAACGCATTACGAATATCATGCTGCTATCCGTTTAATGAAAAATATCGTTTTGCTATTGAACGTGTCGGCGCTAAGGCATGTGCACTGACTGGCATATCTTCAAATCGAAATCATGAATCCATTCAACATAAGCCGTAGAAAGAGTTTTTATTCAAAACGTTATTCTTTGAATTTTAGCCACCTCTGGGCCGCTTCGTCTGAACAATAACTTTCTATCCGCAATTTTTTTCCTCGTCCACCTACTTAATGTCCGTTTATATCCCTGTGAGAACATAACTTCGCCCCATAATTGCTACGTTATAACATAATGTTTATATAATGATGTGTACTTGGGATACAACCTACCATCAATCAGCAACGAGTCGTTATGACATTGGAGCAGTCAGACGCACTCTTAATCGCTGATGCCCTCCTAGACAAACTGCGGGAACATGTCCAAACGGCCCCAACGCAGGTTTATCGAGCGCTTAAGCCTTTGGAAACTTACGGGCTTTTCCATCGCATGAAATGAATCGCCCCAGGTTTAGAGTAGGCTCCAAGCGTCGAGGGAATGGGGCACGAACAAGCTCCCCCTGAAGTCCGTGAGCGTGTCGTGCGCTTGGTACAGGAGCACACCGTGGTGAGTACCCGTCGCTGTGGGCGGGTGTTGAGTCTATTGCGCCGAAAATCGGTTGCGTACCGGCCGCTTTGCTCGATTAGGTCAAGCGCAGCGAGATCGACAGCGGCAGGCGTGATGGCATGACCAGCAGCGAACGCGAACGCAGGAAGGCATGGAGCGCGAAAACAGGGCGCTACGCCGGACCAACAAGTTATTGGAGTCGGCCAGCGCTTTTATTGACCAGGCGGCACTCGACCGCGAGCTCAAGAAGTAAATGCCTATATAGACCGACACCGGGGCGTCTACGGGGTCGAGCGCACTGAAAAACCAGGGCTGCCGTAGAATTGGCCACGCTGGACTGGCGACCAGCAGTTTCGGAAAGTGTGGGTATCAATTCTGAAAAAAGCAGATGGGCGTTACAGGTGCCCTTACCAAACCCGCCACACCTATGCTTCCATGATGCTGTCGGCGGGTGAGCACCCGTTGTGGGTGCTCAGTCAGATGGGCAGCAGTGACTGAACAATGATCGCCAGAATTTATGGAAGATGGATGCCGGACGCGGACATTGGGACAGAGTCCAGGGCCGAACAAGCATTCAGTCCCGCCATTGCTGGATCTGCTATTAAAAAGGTCATCTGATGATCGTGCCCAGCCCATGCTAAAACAGCCCCAAAAAGAAAAAACCAATGACCGCTAATGTGGAGTTACGAAAACACTGGCAGAAAATAAAGCATAAGCTGACAGTATTTTCGTCGTTTCAGGCCAAATCCCGTCCATCTTGTAAAGCATAAGATGGCACTTCACGACAAAATAAAGCGTATACCGGCAGTATCGCTAATGCCATGAAATTCCGAAGGGTTTTCCTCCACCCTTGAACTTTAAAGCAAAAAACTCACGAACGAACTGCCAGTTTATGAGTATAAATACATCATATAAGGCGTAAATGACGAATAAGCCTTATAAAAAGCATTACTAACCTATTGATAAGCACTCTATTTTCCATCTGCGCAAACGCAATTATGATGACTCAAAAAGTGTTTATCTTTCTGCGTAAGCATCTGGAGGTTTTATGAAAGCCATCCCAAAAAGTAACGATAGCGAATAGTTTTCAGTCGCACCCGATGAAATCATCAAAGAGCATTAATTGAAAGAAGGCGTCCCTACTCACCTGTTACCCTACCACCAACTAGATACTGCAGTAGGTAGTGATAAGCCAACTCGTAAATACCACCTCGAAGAGTTGATAGCTCAAATACTTAAGGAGGCACCACTTATTAAGGGCTGGGACACAATGCCCTTGGTTGGGCAAGAACGCTTGTCATCCGCCGACTTACCGCTAAGAAACTAAATGCTGTAAAAATAACAAGTAAATTCAGCAAAAACCCAATGCCAGAAATTTTAAGAGAGATACGTAACTCAACATAACGTAACCTTGAGAGCACCTACTCTGAAAGGACTAGGCCCAATCCCTAAGCGGCAACCGCTGCTTTAAACCTAACGCATACCACTCTACAAATCAATTAAACCTGAATTTATATCGTGGTAATGATACCTAATGCGGGAGTAAAGGTCTGCTTCAGGCTGGATTGGAGGGGGGAGTGTCGGAGTACCCCCATTTGCAAGCGTCATTCCATGCTGTACTAAGCGCAATCGAGATTTAAGTCTATTTCTCTCAGTTATCAAGGCTGTCGCAGAATCGAACCACTGTTGCTCCAGTGTCTCGATGGCGCTCAGAAGACTACTTTCCTCCGTTAAACGTATATTGCTTGGCAATGATGCGTAATACATAGACACAGGAAAGTCCAAGGCGCAGGCAACTGGAGCAAACATTACACTACCACTATCACACTGGCCGTAGTTCCACTCTAACCAGACTTGATAAGCAGCGGACCACATTCCCTCACTCGCTGACCCAGAACACGGGATAAGGATGGCGGCAACAGGTACTGCAGCTCTGTGTGAATATCCTAACGATAGTGCTTTAAAAAATGCAGTCCAGTGGTCTAGCGACAACTGCTGTAGCACAGCGGACAAAGCTGCTTCTAGGGATGAAAAGTTGCCCGGATATTTGAACAATGCCTGCATCCATGCCGTCCAATCTGCAGCAGATGTTTGCGCTACTTGATGCAGCAGCACCTGTAGCGTATTTTGGGAACTAACCGGTGAACTTGTCGTATGTTCTTGCCTGAAATTTTCGATGCTAACGAACTTGAAGAATAGGTTATCGACTCTGGGCGCTAGCACTAAGGCTTGGTCCCCAAGTGCAGAGCAAATCATGAGCGAAAAAAGAACATCATTTCGCCTTTCAATAATACCAGCAAGCACCGCTGGGTCAGCGTTGTACATGAACACCACTGCAACACAAACATCTGATGTGGGGAAGAAGTGTATGTGGCGAAGCACCTGCCACAGCCGTTCCAAATTGCGACTGCTAACACAGGATTCAATCTCCTGACGAAGTTCGGGGAATCGTAGCTCATTGAGCCCTGCGTCCACGCTCGTTCTCTCTAGTAATTGTCGTAATCCTTCCTTCAGACGGCTTGAGTCCAGCTGAGTCGCAACACAAGAAAATCCAGTGAAGCCTGCATCTAACGCTGCTAACGCTGCAAGTAGTGCGCAAAGCTTGTTGAGTGAGTTCGCCTCATTAGGGTCCCAATTGCGTAGAGCATTCAATACCCATCGCACTGCGGCCTCCCACGCAGCAGAAGCAGCCGCATCAGGGGACGTCCCCAACGTAATCATATTGCGCAGAAAAGGAAACTCATCGCCGGTGTTATGTCCTACAGTTTCAGCATCAAAGGTTTGTGGCAGTGAGTCCGAGCTAAGTTTAGCAAGAAACTGGCTCAATCCGACTGGTGCAGTGGAGGAGCCAGAGTTCAAGGCTGCTTGAAAGACAGACTGAGCAAGGCTCATCGCTGTAGGGTTCATGGCGTTCTCCAAACGAGATAGTCACTCCCGCTTAACTTATCCCAAAGGTCCAGAAATGCTTGTCTAATCAGCTCTCCGTCGGCAACCTTTTGGAGGATATGGTGCTTCTTGCCGAAACTGTTAATTGATGTTCCAAGAGACCAAGCTGTTGCCGGACCTGTTTCGGAGGGAAAAATTAAGAAACGGTCATGGAACGGCCAGCCAGCGTTCCCTTGGCGTATACGGAACTCCAAGTTCAAGTGTTTGTGATTGCCCATTGAGTTCATGAACATCTCAAGCTGTTTATCCTTCCAAGATTGCTTGGGAGGTGACGCTGCTTTTAGCTTGAGCCCTATACAACTCCCAAAGGAACGAGTGCGAAGCCACTTTTCTACCCTTTGGCAAACGGTGGCAACCTTGCAACAGATATCGCTATCCGTTGCTACAGGAGGTTCCGCCCCTGCTGTGAGCGCTCGTAAGTCAGCCTCTTTATGTGGGCAGTAGAAAAGCGTAGAAAGAATGTCTCTGGCATCAAGATATGGGTCCCACAACCATGCTCCAATCTTGCCATGAGCTCGAAGCAGTGCGTGAATGTCCTGGAGTGCATCTTCTGTACCTGCGCCAGAGAGCCCGCCGTATTGAACAAATTCCCTCCGTGCTTGGATACTCTTTAAACTATCTCTAAAAACTCTGTTCTCTCGCCATGGCTCACGTGGATTGGAAGTTGGGGTGCCAATAATGCTGGGACTTCGTTTATCAATAAGTGGAATGGTGACTGACTTTTGCACTCCATTTAACAGTGGGAGGCAGAACTCTCGAGTGCTAATGCTTTCTCCCACAACGTGAACATCCATACCGATACTCGTGATGAACGAAGTTTGCGCAGAGGCCCCAAGCACTAATTGGTGCTGGTCGTCCCATAGTACGTATCGAGCCCCACCTCCCGGTGAGTAAAGCGGGAAGGTCGCTTGCGAACCAGTAACATCTTTGGAGCCATAACCTTCCACAGTCGTGTCCTCATACTTCTCGCATGACACCCTTAACTGCCGTGCCGGCGTACCGTGGTGCCAGATTGGCTGTACAAGAAAATCCCCCTTTGACGAACTGGACACGCTTGTCGTCACGACTGTTACAGGGAATTGGATGAGAATATTTCCAAGACGGTCGGATAGACCATCAATGCCCATCTTTACGAAATTCATGACATCCGCCGCCAGTTGCTTAAGAAGCCTCGGTTCGTCCAGGAGAAATCTCACATCCGTTTTCTGGTTATCGAAAAGTTCAAGAACATGAGAACCCTCCCAGAAATTATTTTTAAGCACACCATTCCATGGGTGCGAAAATACTGCATCAGAAGCCACAAATTGTGGAGGTAGTGGGGTAAGTGCCCCGACCCTCAATGCCGACTTGCCTAATTTCCACTCACCAGTGTCGTCAAGATTCTGAAGCGCTTGGAATATCCTTTGAGTTGCAATTCTGTACCGCACAACCCCAAATTGCCAAGGTGTTTCTGGCAAGACAATGCGTTTTTTATCATTAAGGAATTTTGACTCTGAAAAGCCGCCTGTTGGCGGTTTAGCTAATTCAGCGACTAATAAACTCATGAAATTAGTTGCCTCTTTTGGTCTATCTTTATGAAAACCAACTATTTCCGTTACTTCGAAGCTCTTGTAGTTACCAATAACACCTGGAGACAGCAATTTCTGCAAATGACTTAACTGTTGGGCAATATTCCAAAGTGTTTCGCTTTCCTGTTGTTTATGTGACTGCCTGATGGCCATGGCCAGTAAACCTCTTTTTCTAGCGTGTTTTATAGTTTGTTTGATAGCTTCGGGGCAGCACAGGCCCATAGCAACATATGAAAAAAGAGCAAATTTATTGCTATAAGCCCAACGTTACGAATGGAGCGATAACCGATGCCGCCCATTTTGTTAACCAAGCAAGAGCCCAGAGAAGAATTGCTAAACCAGAAGTTTCAAACGCTTTGCGCACTACAACCTGCGTCCAATGCTCGCCCTTCCTACTAAACCGAACAGTTGGGAATATAATCCCAATTCCAGTAAGTGCCCTCATCTGAATATAGCCCCACAAATTGCTATAGACCAAGAACCAAAAAGCGAAAGAGAGCGCACGAGGATATTCAACGCCGCTAAGATACGGGGCTGATAGCGTTGCCAGCCACAAACACAGTAAGAGACCCGCAAAGACGCCGATAAGTTGCAACGCTAGCACCATCCACTGAGTTCGGATGACTGATGTCGCTGTACTCTTTTGACGACTCAATATCTCTTCTAGTGCGGTAAACGTAGTTTCCACCCAGTCCCTGGAGTCTCCACCCACGAGGATATGGGAGGAGGCATTAGCGTCCGTATCGAGCCTTATTTCTATTTGTGCTCCAACCTGGTAATTCGTTTTGACCCCAATAACGCTTTCCGCCTGCAACACGACCCTCTCTACCGTGCCAGCACTCTTGTAATATTCCCAAGCCTCATCCTCGGAGTATGTCTTGTATCCGCGATTATCGAATCTCACAACATATACGGGAGTTAGTTGAAAATCAGGGTCCTGAATATTTGCGTTGTGTAAGGCGATTCGTTGCAAAACAGCCCTATGTAGCTGTTGAATTGCCGCATCGTCCAAAACAATATTTTTAACCATCACATCACGTATAAAACTAGGCACCAGCGTTCACCTTCCCATATCTACGATTTAATCCTTGACTTCTGACAATACATGACTGATTAAATCAAATCAATACTGAATAGACCTGTACGTATGAGCTAAGCGGTACGGCACAAGGTAGGAGTCAACACAGCTGCTGCTGGACCTTAAGGCTTGAGTGTTGCTCACAACTGCCACTGAGCCCCTGCAAATTGCCAATGTCATCTCAGAATGTGCTACCTTCGTCAGCGTACTGATACTTATATGCAAAAAGATACATTTGATGATAGACGACATAAAAAGAACGCTATGGTCTGCAGCCGACAAGCTGCGCGCCAACATGGATGCCGCCGAATATAAGCACCTTGTGCTGGGCCTGATTTTCCTGAAGTACATCTCAGACACGTTTGCTGGGCGCCAGGATGAGCTACGCGCACGCTTTGCTGACGAGAACGACGAATACCACTTTCCCGACGCTAGTGAAGAAGAGCTAGCCGCAGAACTGGAAGACCGCGACTACTACATCGCCGCTAATATCTTTTGGGTACCTGAGGAGGCCCGCTGGGAAAGCCTGCGAGCAGCTGCAAAACAGCCTGACATCGGCAAACGCATCGATGATGCGCTGACAGTGATTGAGGCAGAAAACCCCAAGCTCAAAGGCATTCTGGACAAGCGTTATGGTCGAGCTCAGTTGCCCGATGGCAAACTGGGGGAGCTGGTAGACCTAGTGTCTACCATCGGCTTTGGTGACGATGCCAACGTCGCCCGAGACATTCTGGGCCAAGTGTATGAATACTTCTTGGGCCAATTCGCCAGTGCCGAAGGTAAAAAAGGCGGTCAGTTCTATACGCCTGCCAGCATCGTCAAAACCCTGGTTGCTGTCCTTGCTCCACACAAGGGTCAGGTGTATGACCCCTGCTGCGGTTCAGGCGGGATGTTTGTGCAATCTGAGAAATTCATCGAAGCCCATGGTGGGAAAATTGGTGATGTATCTATTTATGGACAAGAGTCCAACCCCACCACTTGGCGCTTGGCGGCCATGAACCTAGCCATTCGTGGCATTGATTTCAATTTAGGTAAAGAACCTGCGGATACCTTTACCCGCAATCAGCATCCAGACCTACGCGCCGACTTTATCTTAGCCAACCCACCCTTCAATATCAGCGACTGGTGGCATGGCAGCTTGGAAGGCGATGCCCGTTGGGAATATGGCGACCCGCCACAAGGTAACGCCAACTATGCGTGGCTACAGCACATGCTGCATCACCTAAAACCCACAGGTCGCGCCGGTATAGTGCTGGCTAACGGCTCGATGAGCTCTAGTCAGAACAACGAAGGCGTTATCCGTGCCGCCATGGTGGATGCGGATGTCGTCGAAGTCATGGTGGCACTACCTGGTCAGCTCTTTTTCAACACGCAAATCCCCGCTTGCCTGTGGTTCCTGGCTAAACAGAAAAAGCGCAAAGGCGAAGTGCTTTTCATCGACGCACGTAAGATGGGAACCATGATTTCCCGTGTACAAGCTGAGTTGGATGATGACGCTATCACACGTATAGCTGAAACCGTTGCTGCTTGGCGTGGCGAGGTAGAAGAAGGCGCCAGTATTACCGAATATCAAGACGCAGCGGGGTTTTGTCGTAGCGTGCCTCTGGCCGAGATTGCTGAGCATGGGCATGTGCTAACGCCTGGGCGCTATGTCGGGGCTGAAGAGGTAAAAGATGACGATGAAGCCTTTGCGGAGAAGATGCAGAAACTGACTGAAAAACTCGGTGAGCAGATGGCAAAAGGTGCTGAGCTAGATGCGTTGATTCGGCAGAAGCTGGGAGGGCTGGGGTATGAGTTCTGAATGGAAAAACTTCACCTTCGACCAGTTGAAAGCATCATCGAAAAGTGCTTTTGCAATGGGCCCCTTCGGCTCAAACATCAAAGCCGAGAACTTTGTGACAGCTGGAGTCCCCGTAATAAAGGGCGGGAACCTCAATGGGACATATTTAACGGACTCATTTTCTGACTTCCTCTGCCAAGAAAAAGCTGACGAATTAGCGTCGTCAAAAGCTCGCCCATTAGATTTAGTGATAACTCATCGTGGCACTCTTGGGCAAGTTGGCTTAATACCGGAAAATTCGAATTTCCCCGAGTATATTGTTTCCCAAAGTCAACTCAAGCTAAGCTTTGATAGAAAGCTCGTTGACCCGTACTTTATCTATTACTTTCTGCTGTCACCTCTTGGCCAACAACGATTATTAGCAAATAAGTCACAGGTCGGTGTACCAGCGATAGCGCAAGCATTAACAACAGTTCGACAAATAGAAATCAATTTGCCGTCGCTCAATCTACAAAATGAAATCAGCAAGGTATTAAGAGCACTCGACGACCGCATCACACTCCTACGCGAAACCAACAAAACCCTTGAGTCCATCGCTCAGGCCATCTTCAAGTCCTGGTTCGTGGACTTTGACCCTGTGCGCGCCAAAATGGAAGGGCGTCAGCCTGAAGGGATGGATGAAGAAACGGCGGCGCTGTTTCCCGACTCGTTTGAAGAGTCTGAGCTGGGGTTCATACCGAAGGGGTGGGTCAATGGACAATTGGGTGATGTAGCAGTTCTAAACCGCTCTGCAGTACCCGTAGAAAACTTCAATGAATCGATAGTTTATGTTGGATTAGAGCACATACCGCGCAAAGAGCTTAGCCTGACGTCCTGGGGCACTGCCGCGGGATTAGAAAGTACAAAGACAGCATTTTCTATTAACGACATTCTTTTCGGCAAATTACGCCCGTATTTTCATAAGGTAGTTCTTGCGCCTGTCGATGGCATCTGCTCCACAGACATTCTTGTCTGCAAGCCCAAACAAGCAGCTTCCCACTCATTTGTCACTTTGCATCTGTTTAGTGATGCTCTAGTGACGTATGCAGACCGTTTATCAAATGGCGCCAAGATGCCACGGATAAACTGGAAAGACTTGGCGGCCTACCCAATAACTATTCCAACAAAAATGGTCGCATCACACTTTAATATGACTACTCAACCGCTTTTCGAAAGAATGCGAGCCAATATTTTTCAAATCAACACTCTCGCAAACCTTCGCGACACCCTACTCCCCCGCCTCATTTCCGGCCAACTACGCTTGCCTGAGGCCCAAGAACAGGTAGAGGATGCTTTGTCATGACGGAAGACCAACTGGAACAGGAAACCTTAGGCTGGCTGGCCGATGTGGGTTATACCCTTCGTAGCGGTCCCGATATTGCCTACGACGGCTCGGACCCGCAACGTACTAGCTATACCCAAGTTATTCTGCCCCACCGCCTTCGAGCCGCCATCGACCGTTTGAACCCACACATTCCCGCCGCCGCACGCGAGGATGCCTTCAAACAGGTGGAAAACCTGGATACGCCTGTTCAGTTGCTTGCCAATCGTGCTTTTCACAAGCTGCTCACCAATGGTGTCAATGTCCAATACCAACAAGATGGTGAAACACGCGGCGATTTCGTGCGTCTCGTGGATTGGGACACGCCGCAAAATAACGAGTTCTGGGCTGTCAGCCAGTTCACGATTAAAGGGCCACACCATACACGCCGCCCCGACATTATTCTGTTTATTAACGGTTTGCCGTTGGTACTGATAGAACTTAAAAATGCGGTCAATGAAGATGCCGATATCTGGAAAGCGTACGGCCAGATTCAAACCTATAAAGAACAAATCCCAGATGTCTTTGAGTACAACGAGATTCTGGTTATTTCCGATGGCAGTGAAGCACGCTTTGGCTCACTTTCTGCCAACGCGGAACGCTTTATGCAATGGCGCACCATTGATGGTGTAGAACTAGACCCACTAGGCCAATTCAACGAATTAGAAACCTTGGTACGAGGTCTGCTTGACCCCACGTACTTATTGGACTACTTACGTTATTTTGTACTGTTTGAAGACGACGGCACGCTCATCAAAAAAATCGCTGGCTACCACCAATACCATGCTGTGCGGCTTGCCATAGAACACGTCATCGAAGCCTCTCAGTTGCAAAGTGACGCAAGCCAGCGCGGTAAAGGTGGTGTGGTCTGGCACACCCAAGGAAGTGGCAAAAGCATCACCATGACTTGTTTTGCCGCTAGAGTCATGCAAGACCCAGCGATGCAAAACCCCACCATTGTGGTTATCACCGACCGCAATGACTTGGATGGACAGCTCTTTGGTGTGTTTAGCCTCGCGCAAGACCTGTTACGAGAGCAACCTGTACAGGCCCATACTCGTCAACAATTGCGCGAGCTACTGAGCAACCGCCCTTCCGGCGGCATTGTCTTTGCCACAATTCAGAAGTTTATGCCTGGTGAGGATGAGGACACTTTCCCTATCTTGTCTGAGCGCAGTAACATCGTTGTCATTGCCGATGAGGCCCACCGGACGCAATATGGTTTTGAGGCCAAACTCAAAACCCGTAAGAGTAAATCTGCAGCCCCTACCGACTACTATCAGCCTGCAGCGAATGATGACGCTACTTTCGTTGAGACTGCCGTCGCTGAACCAACTGTCACTTATCAAGCAGGTTACGCTCAGCATCTGCGGGACGCCTTACCTAATGCCACCTTCGTCGCGTTTACTGGTACCCCAGTCAGCAGCACTGACCGCGACACTCGTGCAGTGTTTGGTGATTACATTCATATCTACGATATGCAGCAGGCCAAGGAAGATGGCGCCACCGTCGCCATCTACTATGAGTCTCGGCTAGCCAAGCTCAAGATGCGTCCCATCATGGAAACTCAGCATATAGATGATGCGGTTGATGAGTTGACTGAGGACGAAGAAGAACATACGCAGTCTAAGCTCAAATCCAAATGGGCGGCTTTGGAAAAGGTGGTGGGTGCTGAGCCGCGTATCGCTAGTGTCGCGGCTGATTTAATCACTCATTTTGAAGAGCGAGATAAAGCCAACCAAGATGGTAAGGCCATGATAGTAGCCATGAGCCGAGACATTTGCGTACACCTTTATAACGAAATCATTACACTACGTCCTGAGTGGCACGACGAAGACCCCGAGAAAGGTGCCATCAAAGTCATCATGACGGGTAGCGCCAGCGATAAGGCTTTACTGCGCCCACACATCTACAGCGGTCAGGTCAAAAAACGGCTGGAAAAGCGCTTTAAAGACCCTAAAGACCCATTGAAGCTGGTCATTGTGCGAGACATGTGGCTTACCGGCTTTGATGCGCCCTGCGTGCATACCATGTACATCGACAAGCCCATGAAGGGCCACAACCTGATGCAGGCCATTGCCCGCGTCAATCGGGTATTCCGCGACAAGCAAGGCGGCTTGGTGGTTGATTACATTGGTATTGGCAACGAACTTAAAGCCGCCATGAAGGAGTACACCGCTAGCAAAGGTCGTGGCAAACCAACAGTGGATGCGCATGAAGCCTTAGCTGTGCTTCTGGAAAAATTGGATGTGCTACGCGCCATGCTACATGGCTTTGATTACTCAGGATTCAAAACGGGTGGACATAGGGTTCTGGCTGGAGCCGCCAACCATATTCTGTCGATACGTCCACCAGCAGCTGAAAAAGACAGCAAGCTGGATGGCAAAAAACGCTTTGCCGATAACACGCTTGCCCTAAGCAAGGCGTTTTCCCTGTGCTGCACCTTGGATGAAGCAAAAACTTTACGTGATGAAGTGGCCTTTATGCAGGCCGTCAAAGTCATCCTAACCAAGCGTGACATCAGCACACAAAAGAAAACTGATGAGCAACGCGAAGCGGCAATTCGCCAAATCATCAACCAAGCCGTGGTCAGTGACAGCGTTGTCGACATTTTTAATGCCGTAGGCCTAGAAAAACCCAACATTGGTCTGCTGGACGATGAGTTTCTGGCACAAGTCCGCAATCTTCCCGAGCGCAACCTAGCCGTCGAGTTGCTAGAGCGTTTGCTGGAGGGAGAAATCAAAAGCAAGTTCGCCAGCAATCTAGTACAGCAAGCCAAGTTCTCTGACCTGCTTGAAAACGTCATCAAACGCTATCAAAATCGCAGTATTGAGACCGCTCAGGTTATGGAAGAGCTGGTTGATATGGCTAAGAAATTCCGGGAGGCCGCTCAACGAGGAGAGGAGCTGGGACTGTCCGACGATGAAGTACGCTTCTACGATGCCTTGGCCAACAATGAGTCAGCTGTACGCGAGCTGACCGACGAAACACTCAAGAAAATTGCGCACGAACTCACGGAGAACCTGCGCAAAAATATTACTGTCGACTGGTCAAGGCGCGAAAGTGTTCGTGCCAAGCTTAGACTCATGGTGAAGCGTATCCTGCGCAAATATAAGTACCCGCCTGACATGGCAGACTCTGCTGTAGAACTGATACTTATGCAGGCTGAGAGGCTTGGGGAAGAGTGGATGGTATAGCTGCTGCTGTTAGGCTGAAATAGCCTTCAAAATAGGCGGCCCTCATGGTCATTTCCATCTGCTACGTTGGGAAAGGCGCACGCGCTCAACAACAAGTTACGAGCGAATTTGCGACAAAAACCACAACTACTAAGCGGAAATGCGACAATTTGACCTTCACAGCGTAGAGTTATAGACGTTTTTACGACATGTTCTACATAAGCTACTTTAGTGAAAGACGACAGCGCCCATGAAGGTCCCCCGCTTCTCAGCTCCAGGTGAAGAGCTGTTCTTCACGTCTTCCTTGTCGGCTGCGGCAGCTCGAACCTTACAGAGGCGAGCTGCAGCGGGAAGGCTTATCCGCGTATATAAAGGTGTTTACGCGTTTCCTGCGTCCGATGATGAGCTAGCGGCAATCGTGCGGCGGAACTGGCAGCAGGTTGCCGCAGTTACTGTTCCTGGAGGCGTGGTATCTCACATCAGCGCCATGAAAGGTGGTGTCCTTCCCAGTGGCGAGCTAACCGTTTCGCACCCCACCGTTTTCAACAAGAAGGTGGTGCTTCCGGGGTTGACTATTAGAGTAGTACAGGGCCCCGGCCCCCTCCCTGGTGACTTGGTGTTAAGAGTCCCTGGTATTCACTACGCCGGTCGCACAAGAATGCTTCTCGAGAATATTGGCCGTAAGAGAAGCCTTCGAGCACCGAGGGAGGACGTCGAAGCCCTCTTGGTTTCAGTGCTCAACGTCTCGGGGGAAAAGACCTTAAACGATATTCGCGACCAAGCTGTAACGCTGGCTCCTGCACTCGGTGCTGAGAAGGCATTAAAGGAGCTTCTCAGCATCATCGAGGCATTGCTGGAAGCCCATTCCAAAGGAAGGCTGCGTACCCGAGAGGGCTTGGCAGTTGCCCCGGGCTTTCCTGTGGACCCAGAGCGAAGCGCTCGATTTGAAACGCTTGCCGCCTACCTTCGAACAAAGCCACTGCCACGCATCGAATCAACAACATCCGGCATGGCTAGGCAACACTTTGGGTTCATAGAGTCGTACTTCTCCAATTATGTAGAAGGCACGAAGTTCGGCATCGAGCAAGCACGTGACATTGTCATGAACAAGGTCATCGTACCCAATCGCGTAGAGGATTCGCACGATATCCTCGGTGTATTCCATCTAGCCATCGCCGCATACAGCCCTCCCATTGCTGGCCCGGAGTTTCTGGAAGGCCTTAAACGCTGGCATGCAGAAATGCTGAAGATGCGGCCTGAAGTAAATCCGGGAACACCTAAGCTCAACGCAAACTACGCGGGGACGACTAAGTTTGTAGAGCCTGCCTACGTGCGAGGCACGCTTGAGGAGGGTTCGCGTCTGGCGCTTTCCATCCCTGAAGGTTTGGCTCGCGCCGTGTACTATGCCTTCCTTGTGTCGGAAGTACACCCATTCGTCGATGGTAACGGTCGCTTATCGAGACTGGTTATGAATGCCGAACTCACGCGCACGGGCTTGAGCCGCATCATCATCCCGACTCTCTATCACCCTCAGTACGTCGACTGCGCCCGTGCACTTACCCGCTGGAATGACCCGAAGGGATTCGTACGAAGTCTTGTAAATATGGCGCGATGGACAAGCCAGTTCGACTATTCAAATCTGGACATGCTTATTCAAAGCCTGCGGGCAAGCAATGCGCTGGAAGAGTCACCTACTCAATTCCGCCTCTTGAATGCAGATGGAAGCTCTGAAACATAGACAAGCACACAGGCCTGGAGATGGTTACCCAGGCTGCGCATCAAGCAAGTGAGTGAGCCAGCACCTTTTCCAAGGTAAACATCCACTCCAACAACGTACGACTGGGCTTACAAAGCTGTATACCTCGTTTACGGGACTCGTGCGCCTAGTGGTCATGTAAGGCATCGAAGTCTAAATACAACACATAGACTGCGCAATTCGATTTGCGCATAGGGATAGTTTGTCTTCATTTCTTATTACCGGTAGCATCAAAAAATCAGTCCCTTATATGAACTGATACCGAAAAACGAACGCATACCGATGCTTTTCTTTCCAGCTCGTCGGCAAATTTCCTATTTATGAAAGGGTATGACATTTGCCAGGAGCCGGATATGCTGCGTTTTTCCATTATTTTACAAAGACTTAATTACTTCTCTTACTGCCAAATAGTAGGCTGCCGAAAACGTACCAGCAGTCAACTTTGCCGACAGTCCCTTTGCGGTTTCATTGATTCCCACCCCGGCCAGAGCCCGGGCGACGGCTTTCTGCGCCAGATTTTTCTGGGCCATCAGCACACGCAACTCCTGGCTTGCCAACTGCTCATAATCTTGCAGTCCTGGCGACACCATCTGCTTGCTCACTCTCATTCTTTGCCCTCAACGGATTGCACCTGCAATCTGCGTTACCCACACCTAAAATCCTATAATAAAGGGATTATTCCTATCATTAAAGGGTTTAATGCTGATTTTAGGTATCCGTTGCCTATACGCCTGCTCTCATAACTTTGTCAGAGGAGCAGGCCATGTTAACGACACCTGCATTCGAACAGTTACTGGACGAGCTTGGGCTGCCAGAGCGGGGCCGGCAACTCATTACTCAAGCGCGGCGACAGGCCCCAGTTCGTGAAGTCCAATCGCGCGGCAGCAACGTCATTACACTCTTGGCCAGTCGCAAGATGGAACGCGAGATTGCTACGGAAAGCCGTACCGTTGAATACGCTGCCGCGCTAAATCACGAGGTGGAGCCAGAGGTACTGGAATACTACCCCCAGCCTTGCACGTTAAAACTCGAGCTGATAGATAACGAGACTGGCGAAGTGCATGCCATTGACCACACGCCTGACTTTCTCGTCATCACGCATAAGCACATCCTGCTGCAGGAGTGGAAAACCGAAGAAAAGTTACTTCACCTAGCACGCAAATTTCCCTGGCGTTATCAAAAAGAAGGTGAGCACTGGCGCAGCCCGCAAATCGAACAAAGCCTGGCCCGAATGGGCATCGCCTACGAAGTGCACAGTGGTGCCGAGATTCCCAAGAATCGAACCAAGAATTGGGAAATCCTTGAAGACTACCTGCACGTCGGCGCACCACAAGTTTCCACAATCATCATTGATAAGCTTAAACAAGCACTTGCTGAACATGCCATGCTCAGCGTCGGTGATTTGCTCGAAGCCCCCTTCCAATTTCGTGCAGACGATATCAACGCCGCTATCGTCGAAGGACACGTAGCGTGCAACCTAGACACCGCCCTACTTAGTCAACCACACGACTTCATGCTGTACCGAGATGTCAGCTTGATGCGTTTTCAGCAGGCGTACTCAGCATGCGCACATG
This sequence comes from Alcaligenes sp. SJTW-7, assembly GCF_047716895.1. Taxonomy (NCBI): domain Bacteria; kingdom Pseudomonadati; phylum Pseudomonadota; class Betaproteobacteria; order Burkholderiales; family Alcaligenaceae; genus Alcaligenes; species Alcaligenes sp. SJTW-7. Next base: position 2,475,992 of record NZ_CP136682.1, read on the forward strand.
CGCCCACTCATGCACTGGGTTTCTCATTGAGTCTGAAGCCGGGCGCACAGTTTCGCTACGAGGGGCAAGTCCTGGAGGTGTCGCTACTCGGTGAACGAGAAGTTATCTTTCGCGTCGTCAATGAAGAGCGCAATATGACCGTGGATAAGGCGTGGTTGCTGGCCGCTTTTGAACAAGGTGCGCTAGTACCCTGCGGCAACGATGCGACTCCTGCCGTGGACGTCTATCCCTTGGTTCACTACAGTGCGTCGGCACTAGAACAGGCCAGCGCTATGGCTCGCCATCTAGCCATGCCGTTTGATGAAAAGACCACGCCTTTTTCAGAGCGAACTTACTACCGCTTAAAAGCTCAGCAAGCGTTGGCCAACAGCAATGGCAGTCATGAAATTTTGAGTTTGGCACCCCGCCATCACGAAAAGGGGAATCGCTCCGCACGTTTATCCGAAGCGCAGCTCATTGCCATGGAGCACATTCGCAAAACAGTCTACACCACGACTCGAGCCCCCAATGGGCGAGCCGCCTTCGAACAACTTCGTGCTTACTGTAGGCAAGAGAACACGCCTTGCCCAAGCTACCCCACTTTCTTAAAGCACCTACAGGCCCATGACGATGACCGGTCGCGCCGAACTCGATTGGGCAAACGCATGACCTACCAAGGCAAAAGCTTCCACTACTCACTGGACTACGATACGCCACGCCATGGTGTGCGGCCTTTTGAAAGCGTCCACATTGACCACACCTTGCTCGACATCGAGCTCAAGTGTCGACGTACCGGCCTAGACCTAGGCCGCCCTTGGTTGACCTTAATGATTGACGCATTCTCTCGTCGCATTATGGCCATCCACTTGGGCTTTCAGCAGCCAGACCGCGCCGCCGTCCTGATGACCATGCGTGCCTTTGTAAAACGCTGGAACCGCTTACCGCAGATGGTGGTAAGCGATAACGGCAAGGACCTGGTCGCCGCCGACGTCAAACACTTCTTAACCAGCATGGGCGTACATATCCGTTTACGCCCCGCTGGACAGCCGCGCGTCGGTTCTGTGATGGAACGCATCTTCGGGACGCTCAATACCAAATTGATACACAACCTGGACGGCAATACAGAACTGACCAAGCAGGTTCGCATGCTCTCGGGCTCGCATCTTCCAAAACGTCTATCGAACTGGAACTTGGAGAACCTGTACACCGTCCTGGAACACTGGGCCTTTGACTACTACGACCAGGAAGCGCACCCAGCGCTGGATGTATCGCCCCGCCACGCATTTCAACGAGCGGTAAAGGAAACCGGGGAACGGCCTCATAGAGCCATTCTCTTTAATCGAGACTTTTTGATTGCCACCTGCCCCTGCGTCGACCGCGGCTCTGAACGCAGCATCGACCGTCAGCGTGGCGTGAAAGTGCATAACTTTTACTACCAGTCACCCGCCTTTGACAGCTACTCGCTGACCAAAAAGAAATGCGTCGTGCGTTATGACCCGTATGACATCGCACATGTTTTTGTGCAGTTACCTAACCGCGAATGGGTCGAGGCTCACTGCATGCAACTTATGCACCTGCCACGCATGAACGTCAAGCAACTGGAAGCCATGAGTGCTGAGTACCTAACGACGCACTCTCGCGCGGCTCATCTGCGTCAGGACAGCATTGCCGTGGGCCCCTTTCTGGAATTCATTGCCACCATGAGGCCTGACTCTCAGACCTTCCGTCAGGCACAGCTCATCGGTGAAACCGAGTTTTTGCATGAGCGACTCGGTTTACTGGGCACGGCTGCAGACGGAGCCAGGCCCAAGGTATTTGGTCTGGAGCCCCTGAAAGCCATAGCTATCGAACAGTCGAGTGGCTTGGCATCTCGCCCCAGAAACACACAGCGCAAAGCAAAGCGAGAGTCTGCAGATAGAAGCAACCCTCTGCCCGACGAGCACCTGTATGGAGACCTCGACTAATGAGAGAGCCCACCCACACATACACATCAGCCAAAGTCGTTCTGGAACTACTGCAACGCCGGATTTCTCACCCGCGCATTAAAGAGGTCATTGATGAAGTAGAAGCCCTACAAAGTCTTGGACCAAATCATATCTTGATGGTGACCGGACCAACGGGGGTGGGAAAGACAACGCTCGCCCACTCACTGCTTACACGCATCTTGAAAAGTCATGCCGACGCCATGCAACAAGATGCCGGGCTGATTCCAGTGCTCCTCATCGAGGCGCGTGCCACCTCTGAAGCGGAATTTAACTGGAAGCTTTTTTACGCCGACATATTGGAGCAGCTCGAAGTCACCCCTGGAATGCCAGCAGGCGTTGAGTATGGTGTAGACCCACACACTAACCGCGTATATCGACCGTCTGGTCGCAGCAAGAATACCGCTGCCGGGCTGCGCAAGAAAGTCGAACGGGCATTGCAACACCGAGGCGTCAAAGTGCTGATGATTGACGAGGGCGGGCACTTCACCAACGTATCTGAAGTTCGCATGAAACGTCAGACTGACGCACTGAAAAGTCTTTCAAATTGCGCGGGATGCCAAATTATTCTGTTTGGCTCCTATGACATCCTGAGCATCAGCCGGCTCTCGGCGCAGTTGGCACGCCGTATTAAGGAAATCCACTTCGCTCGATACCGTAGCGACTCCATAGATGACACTCTCGTATTTGAGCGGGTACTGCAACGAATCGAGCATGATGCCCAAGGTTTTTTTGGTGGTTTGCTTCTGGAGAACGCCAAGCTGTTGCATGCCAACACCTTAGGGTGTGTTGGCACATTGATGGACGTCGTTCGTGGTTTTGCTTCACGGGCTCAACACGCCGACGCAGTGACACAAGACTTACTAGAGCGGTGCCTACTGACGGAAGGACAGCATATAGCCATTCTCGAAGAAATTCGACAAGGTGAATTGCGATTCGAATCTGAGTTCGTTAAGTCCGGAAAAGCAAGGAAGGTAGCATGAACCCCATACCTACACCACGCTCCGTCCTACATGCCTTAGCTCCTATCGGATTAGGAACATCAGATGTCGAAAGTTTAACGAGCTACTTTTGCAGGTTAGCCAATAGCCACTCCTGCTCCACCAACGATTTAACGCAGTTCGTCATTGACCGCATTGAACCTGGGCGCTGGGCAACCTATCAAGGTGTGGAAGGGAAAAGTCGCTTCGTCTGGCATCAACGGGCAATTTCTGGACTAGGGGACGGTGCCCTGACATGGGCCAGCGCCTTATCGGAGCTGACTAGCCAATCCTGCTTACATCGCTTGACGCTGTTACCCCTGCAGTCGGTGGTCGCACCCAAGGGGCTGATGGCCACACAGTCGCGCTGGTGCCCGCACTGCCTTCACGACGACCTAGAGCACAAAAAGACACCTTATTTTCGTCTGGTTTGGGATATAAGTTTGAACAAGGCTTGCACACGACATCAAACTGAACTTACCGCCTGCTGTCCTCACTGCAGACAAAGTAATGTGCGCCACGCGTCAAGTTACGTTATTCCGGGCTGGTGTACTGCCTGTAATTGCTTCTTGGGGCAACCAGAAAAAGTTGGACCAATCGAACACAAGAGTTCCCGTCAACTTGAGCTTGAGCAAGCAGCTCAGATTGGCACACTTGTGGCAACCACATCCAGCAATGCGTTTTCCCCTGATTTGGAATTACTGCACGACACGATTGATACCCTTATCGGAGAGCTTGATGCTGGGGTAGCAGCCCATTTTTCCAAACGCTTGGGCGTGCGTAAGGCGACGGTGCATTACTGGAAAAATTCGCGAACGCCGTTAACCTTGGACTCTATCGTTCGTTGTGCGGTGCATTGCAATCTTGATGTGCTCTCGTTATTGCAGGGCAATTTGACGCATTGGTCGCCCCCCAGTGAGGTTAAACAGCTTGCGCTCAAGCTGTTCTATCCATCAACAATTGCGAAACACGAACATAAAACGTACGACTGGTCAGCAGTTAGAGGGCATTTAGGTCTAGAGTTGCAGTCCAACAACCCAAAAAGTGTCGCTCAAATTGCCCGCTCATTAGGCATAGATGAACGTCTTTTGTACATTCAAGTGCCTATTGAAACGCGTCAGTTAGGTGAACGATATTTGCGTTTTCGCAATACACAACGCAACGAAAAACAGCAGGTGTTGCATCGACAATTGCACGCAGTGTGCACACAGATTCAACAACAAGGTAACAGCATCTCTATGGAACGGATTACTCAACTTGTCGATACTACGACATTGAACCGTGTGGAGAATTTGTACTCTGTATTGTCGGGCATCGCCGCCAACGACGAACACATTTGAGCTCAGCCCTTCTTAAAGCGAAGAAACCGCCAATCTTTGTGGCGGTTTTTTTTTACTCTGTGCAAAACAGAGCAACCTACTCCAAGGAACGATAGCCATTCATAAAAAACCTAACAAAAAAGCGCCTCAATAATGAGGCGCTTTTTTGATAACCCTTGACTATGCCATATTTTTTCGATAAATCATAATATGGCAATTCGTGAAATTAAGCATATGATGGCATTTATGCCAACTTATGCTTAACTCCACAGCTAAGTCATTGGTTTTTCAGGATTTCTTGGTGGAGTCGGGGGGAATTGAACCCCCGTCCGCAAGCCGTCCACAGACAGTTCTACATGTGTAGTCAATTAACTTTAAGTTTTAACCTTGGATTATGCCAATTGACAGGCCTTTCCTTGGCGATCCACTAAGTTTTAGAACCGGACTTCGTGGCGCAGCCCGATTCGATTCTTTGTAAATAACACTGCTGTAGGTTGCCCTACCTAACCCAAAGACAAATTAGTGCAGTGGCCCAGCCTTAAGCGGCTAGAGCGAAACGCTCGTCGTTGGCGTTTGTAGTTTTCCAGTGGATTTACGAGCGTACTGGTGCTCGACACGCCCTGATCTGCTTCTTGACCCACGTCGAAGCCATGTCGACCCCATGTGGATTAGTAACCATACCACATTGGCTACAAATTGCATAGCCCAAAGTGCTAGAATAAACCTCTTTCGCGCTCTGGCTGAGTCCTCGCCAGGGCGTTTTTCACGTACCTCATCCCTCCCCTTTTGTCTGGAGTCGCTTTTCATGGCCCACCCCGCCCATCAAGCCAGAGGCCTACTAGGCTTTATCCTGCATGGCAGCCTTGTAACGCAAATTGTGATCGGTTTGATCGCCGGTATTTTGCTGGGGCGCTTTGCGCCGGACGCCGCGCACTCCATCGCCCTGCTCGGTCAGTTGTTTGTCTCTGCCTTGAAGTCGGTCGCGCCCATTTTGGTGTTCGTGCTGGTGATGTCCTCCATCGCCAATCAAAAGGTCCAGTCCTCTACCCGCATGGGTCCTATCCTGGTGCTGTATGTGTTGGGAACTTTTCTGGCCGCTCTGGTGGCCGTCATCGCCAGCTTCGCGTTTCCCGTCACGCTGAAACTGGATCTGGCCAACTCTACCTTGAACCCGCCCGGCAATATTATTGAAGTCTTGCTCGACCTGCTGACCAGCATTGTCGTGAACCCGGTCGATGCCCTGCTCAACGCCAACTACATGGGTATCCTGGCCTGGGCCATTGCGCTGGGCCTGGCCTTGAAGCACGGCTCCCAAGGCTCACGTGATTTGCTCACTGATATGGCCAATGCCGTCTCCTCCTTGGTGCGTCTGGTCATCCGCTTTGCGCCTTTGGGGATTTTTGGGCTGGTGGCGGTCACCATTGCAGAGTCCGGTTTTGAGGCGCTGCGCCAGTACGGCCTGCTGCTGATCGTGCTGGTGGGTTGCATGCTGGTTGTTGCCCTGATCATCAATCCCATCATCGTGTTTGCCAAACTGCGTCGCAACCCCTATCCACTGGTCTTTACCTGCCTGCGTGAAAGCGGGATCACCGCTTTTTTCACCCGCAGCTCCGCCGCCAATATTCCGGTGAACATGGCATTGTGCGAGCGCTTGGGCTTGCACAAGGACACGTACTCGGTCTCTATTCCGCTTGGTGCCACCATCAATATGGCCGGCGCAGCCGTCACCATTACCGTTCTGACCCTGGCTGCGGTACATACGCTGGAAATCCCCGCCGACCTGCCTACCGCGCTGTTGTTGAGCCTGGTGGCCACCATTGCCGCTTGCGGCGCCTCCGGTGTGGCTGGTGGCTCTTTGCTGCTGATTCCTCTGGCATGTAATATGTTCGGAATTTCCAATGATGTCGCCATGCAAGTGGTCGGAGTCGGGTTTGTGATTGGGGTGGTGCAGGACTCCGTAGAGACTGCCTTGAACTCATCTACCGACGTGCTGTTCACGGCTGCGGCAACGCTCGAACCAGGCCAGGCCTGATTGAATGAGGGCCTAATGCAACGGGGGCCAGCCATTCAGGCTGGCCTTTTTTATGCTTAACTCCTGCTGAACGACTGCATCCATTCAAAACCCGGCCCTGCTCCCGCGTGGCCCCTCTTACCGCCCACTTTTGTCGCCCGGTTCTTTTCAAGGAGTCTTTGTGGATTTAACCAGTCTGTCTCTGTATGTCGTTGCCGTGGCCGCTGTCACCGTCATGCCTGGGCCGACCATGCTGCTCGCCCTGAACAATGGCGCCCATGGCGGCAAACGCATTGCCGCCTGCGGAATTGCGGGTGCCGCGCTCTCGGATCTGATTCTGATCGCCGCGGTAGGCGGGGGGCTGGGCGCCCTGCTGCTGGCTTCCGAGCAGCTTTTCACGTTGGTGAAATGGGTTGGCGCCGGCTATCTGCTTTATCTGGCCTATGGTCTTTGGCATGCCCCTGTAAGCGCCGTCCCGTCGCAACCCTCCACAGAGAAAGTCCGTACGGGTCGGGCCGCCTTCCTGCGTTCTTTACTGGTGGCTCTGTCCAACCCCAAAGCCTTGCTGTTTTTTTCGGCCTTTTTACCCCAGTTCATCCGGCCTGAAAGCCCGATCGCCATTCAATACATTACGCTGGCATTGGTCACCGCCCTGATTGATATTGCCTTAATGAGTGTCTACGCCCTGGGAGGACATCACGCCATGCGCCTGCTCTCGGGCCAGGCCATGCGCTGGCTGAACCGAGGCTGTGCAGGCATGCTGGCCGGGCTGGGGCTTGCCCTTAGCGTGTACCGCCGCAGCGAATCCGATTGAGTCCTGGTGGCCGGAAAAACCTCTCGCCGATGTTCTGCTCCCACGGTTTGAATCGTATATCATCACGTAGATCATGACCGACACCACAGGGCCTCGTTGTGCCTCCGCTGCAGATCAGCGCCCGGGCCCACGCGGCCCCTGGTTGCCTGCCTTCCCAAAACCAACAAGGAGCCACGATGAAGCGTATCTATTTAGCGGGTCCTGATGTGTTTTTCAGCGACGCTGTCGAGCGTGCCAAACTGCACAAGCAACTGGTGCGAGACTTTGGTTTTCAGCCTCTGCACCCCGTTGATCAGGAAGAGATTGAGGCCTCTGCCATCTATCACCACAATATCCGCCTACTGGATCAGGCCGATGCAGTCGTGGCCAATATCACGGCGTTCAGGGGCGCGGAGATCGACACGGGCACGGCTTTTGAAATCGGCTACGCGGTAGCTCAGGGCCTGCCGGTATTCACATACCGCTCCACAGCCGATACGGTACTGGATCTGGTGCGCGAGCACTACAGCCCAGTCGTTCTGGACCCTGCCAGCCAGACCTGGCGCGACCGCAACGGCGCCCTGATCGAGGACTTCGGTCTGCCTGCGAACCTGATGGTCGCGATCAGCACGGAATTTGTGCATGGCTCCTTGAGCGATGCCTTGCTTGCCGCACAGGATTACTTCAAAGCCATCAGCTGACTTTCTATAGAACAAACTACCGGCTTACCTTGTGAATCAATGACACGCCGTCAAACAAGACGAACCCAACCCGCGGTTCCCTGCAGGCTCGTTTTTCGCAACTCCAAAACAGGGCCTCGCCCCACACCATGCCCGACAAGCGCCCACTCTCTTTTCTTGACCGCGTCCGCGCCATCCTTACTGATCTACCCGCCTCCGAGCGCCGTCTGGCCCAGTTCGCGCTGGATTTCCCCGGTGATCTGTCCAGTTATAACGCCTCGGAACTGGCCAGCCTGGCGCAAGTCTCCAACGCAACCGTCACGCGCCTCATTCGTCGCCTGGACTACGCCAACTACGAGGCGGCACGCAGGCAGATTCGCACGGAAAAAACCGATGACACTCTTCTCTCGCCGAGCCCCCAACTGTCTGTGGGTGAGGCAAGCCTGCAATCCCATTTGCAAGATGGCTACAACAAGCTGAGCAACACGTATCGTCATCTGTCCCATTCCGTCCTGCAAGAGGCCAGCCAGGCCATCCGTGGCGCACGACAAATCTGGGTACTGGGCTTGCAGGCAAACTACTTTCTGGCAGGGCATTTCTACTGGCATCTGTCCAAGCTCATGCCCGGGGTGCGGCTGATCCCGGGCGCCGGTCAGACGGTCTGCGAATACCTGGCGGACATTCAGCACCAGGATGTCGTGATAATTTTCAACCTGCATCCCCGAGCTGAGGGCATGCCAGCGCTCATGCTTAGCCTGGAAACACGCTGCGCAAACATCGTGCTGATCACCGACCAGGACTACAAGGAACGCCCCAAAAGCCGCTGGCCCCTGCCCTGTCAGCCCGGTTCTGAACAGACGCCTGACAATGCGCTGGCGGCGGCAAGCCTATCTCATCTGCTGTTGTCCGAGATCGCGAACGTATGCAACGCCCTTGATCGGGATGAGTCGAAACAAGCACCATCACCGGCCGAGACAGTATTTGAATGACACGGGCAGGGGCACCCAAGAAGTCGCCCAACGCGCCGCCCTGCCCCCCCCTCCTCTACGACCAAAGTCGCCTGTCGGGAAAAGCTGATTCGTTTTATACATGCTGTACACAGAGCGCCCTCACGCGCCCACTCTCTGTACGTACTGTAGGTAGAGAGCCTCGATGCCAAGAATCATCAAACCCCATAAGGAGACACCAACCATGAATTCAGCCCATCCTGCCGTCACGGCAGTGACCCAACACCCGGCCTATCAAGAGCTGCTTCGAAAACGCAACCGCATGAGCCTGATCTTCTTTGGTCTGACCGTGATTGTGTACGCCGGCTTTATTCTGACACTGGCTTTTGACCCCGAGCTTTTCAGCCGTCCCGTCGGCTCCATGACAATGACGATTGGCGTGCTGAGCGCCGCCATTGTGCTGCTCAGCGCGGTTGTTCTGGTGTCCCTGTTCGTCTACATCTCCAACAAGGTCTATGACCCCCTGCTGGCGCAAATCATGAGGGACGTGACATGAAAACCTTACTCATGAGCTTGGGCCTGTTCAGCTTGGCCAGCAGCCATGCAATGGCCGCCTCGCCCGGTCAGGCCAATACCTCTGCCATTGTCATGTTCCTGATCTTCATTGCCGGGACCATGGCCATTACCTGGTGGGCCGCACGACGCACCCGCACCACATCAGACTTTTATACCGCGGGCGGTGGCCTGACCGGCTTTCAGAACGGACTGGCGATTGCCGGGGATTATCTGTCCGCCGCCTCTTTTCTGGGGATTGCGGGCATGGTGTACGTCAGCGGCTTTGACGGCATGATCTATGCCATCGGCTTTATGTTTGGCTGGCCGGTCGTCATGTTTCTGATTGCCGAGCGACTGCGCAATCTGGGCCGCTACAACTTTGCCGACGTGACCTCGTTTCGTCTGTCCCAAAATCCCATGCGCATTCTGGCGGCCAGCGCATCCTTGCTGATTATTGCCCTGTACCTGATCGCACAAATGGTGGGGGCTGGCAAACTGATCGTGCTGCTGTTCGGGCTGGACTACAACGTGGCGGTGGTCATTGTCGGTTCGCTGATGATGATTTACGTGACCTTTGGCGGCATGACCGCCACGACCTGGGTACAGATCATCAAGGCCGTACTGATGCTGGTTGGCGCCACTTTGATGACGGTTCTGGTGCTGGCTGCTTTCCATTGGGACGTGGATACCATGCTGGCGAAGGCCGTTGCCACTCACCCGACCGGCCATGCCATTCTGGAGCCGGGCGCGGCGGTCAGCCGCAACCCACTTAACGTGCTGTCCCTGGGCATTGCCTTGGCCTTTGGTACAGCCGGCCTGCCGCATATCCTGATGCGCTTTTTCACCGTGGCCGACGCCAAGGAAGCCCGTAAATCGGTGATTTATGCCAGCAGCTTCATTGGCTACTTCTACCTGCTGACCTTCATCATCGGCTTTGGCGCCATTGCCTTGCTGGTCAGACACCCCGAGTACTTCCATACCGGCCCTGACGGTTCCTTCAATATGTTGACCGACCTGATTGGCGGCACCAATATGGTCGCGGTCCACCTGGCCAATGCTGTCGGTGGCAACCTGCTGCTGGGCTTTCTGGCCGCCGTCACTTTCGCCACCATTGTCGCCGTGGTGGCCGGCCTGGCGCTGGCGGGCGCTGCCGCGATTTCGCATGACTTGTACGCCAACGTCATTGCCAAGGGACGAGCCACCGAGAAAGACCAGATGCGCATTTCGCGCATCTCCACCGTGGTCTTGGGCGTACTGGCCATTTTGCTGGGCATCATTTTTGAAAACCAGAACGTGGCCTTTATGGTGGGGTTGGCCTTTGCGATTGCGGCCAGCGCCAACTTCCCGGTTCTGGTGTTGTCGATCGCCTGGCGTGGCTGCACCACCCGTGGCGCCACCATTGGCGGCTTTCTGGGGCTGGTCACCGCCACCGCATGGGTCGTTTTGAGCAGCACCGTCTGGGTAGATGTCTTCGGATTTGCCGAGCCTATCACCCCTTTCCCCAACCCAGGCATTTTGTCCATCCCGCTGGCCTTCTTCTCGATCTGGCTGTTCTCAACACTGGATAACAGCGCACGCGCAGTCAAAGAGCGCGCCGCGTTCGAGGCCCTGACCGTACGCAGTCAAACCGGTATTGGGGCTGCCAGCGCCAGCGCTCACTAAGGCTTTGACGCTGATTCAGTCAGCATGCAAGAAAAAACAGGGCATTTCGGTGCCCTGTTTTTACGGATACACAGCTCATCCGGGCGGGCATCCTTGCAGATACTTGAACATGGCATAATCCCCACATGAATGAACTGCTCATTGCGGACGATCACCCGCTATTTCGGGAAGCGTTACGAGGTGTCGTAGCCAGTCTGTTTCCCGGCACGGCCATCTACGAAGCGGATCGCATCTCCAATCTATATCCGCTGGTCGACGACCATCCTGACGCCGATTTGCTCTTGCTGGACCTGGATATACCTGGGGCAATCGGCTTCAGTGCACTGGTCCATTTGCGTGCGACCTACCCCTGCCTGCCCATCATTCTGGTCACGGCCCATGAAGAGGCCCGCTTCATGCGCCGCGCCATGGATCACGGCGCCATGGGCTTCATTCCCAAATCCATTGATGCGCAAACGCTGGGTATCGCCCTGCAAGTCGTTCTGGATGGCGGCACCTGGCTGCCGGAAATCGGTTCTTCCGCCCCCGGCATCAGCCTGGACGAGCGTGAAGTCGCCGCGAAGTTGCGCGAGCTGACCCCTCAGCAATTTCGCGTACTGCAAATGCTCAGCACCGGGCAACTGAACAAACAGATCGCCTACGAGCTCAATGTCTCGGAGGCCACCATCAAAGCACACATGACGGCCATTTTGCGCAAGCTGGGTGCTTCCAATCGCACCCAGGCCGTCTTGATGGCCAGCCATCTTGGCCTGAACCAGGACGAATCCCAGGACGCTAATACGTTTTAATTTGCGCGGTCAAAAAAGCTCGCAGCGAAGCGGGCTTTACCGGCTTGGTCAACACCAGATAGCCATATTGTCGAGCTGCTGCTTTCAGTTCATCACTCCCATCCGCCGTCAACAACGCGCCTTGCGCATGAGGCAAATGCAGGCGCAACAATTGCAGTGCCTGCAAACCGTCCAGCCGATCATGCAAGTGATAATCCACCAGCAAGACATCGGGGTTCAAGGAGATGGTCTCCAAAGCACGATCTACCGTATTGGCGGTAATGATTTGCGCTCCCCAGCGGCCCAGCAGCACTTCCATGCCCGCGATAATATCCAGATCATTGTCCAGACACAGCACTCGCAAGCCCTTTAACGGCAAGCCATCGGCAGGCTTGCTGGAATCGTTACTTGGGTGACTGCTGGCTTGCGTCGCGTGGCTCAAGGGAACGCGAATGGAGAACATGCTGCCGCGCCCCACCTCGGATCGCACATCCAGCGTGTGCCCCAGCAAGACCGCAATACGCTGGCAAATGGACAGGCCCAATCCCAGGCCCCGGCCATCCCAGTCGAAGGCTTGCTCGTAACGATGGAACTCCGCATAAATCTGCTGAATATGATGCGGCGGAATGCCCTGGCCTGAATCCCAGACCTGGAACTCCAGCTCTTCGCCCCGAACCCGCACGCCAAACACCACCCGGCCTTCCTGTGTGTAGCGCAAGGCATTGGCCAGAAAATTCTGCAGCACCCGCCGCAGCAGGCGATGATCGCTATACACCGACAAAGGACGGGCGTGAATCCGCAATTGAATGCCGCGCCGAGCCGCCATGGGCGCATATTGATCCGCCAGATGCTGCAACAAGTGCTGAACATTGATCACCCCCAGATCGGGCTTCAAGGCTCCGGCATCCAGACGGGAAATATCCAGCAGACCCTCCAGCAATTCCTCCGCGGTACGCAAAGATGTATCGACGCGCTCGGCCAGATTGGGCATTTCGGCAAGATCGTGTGTATCGCGCAAGGCCGAAGCAAACAGACGTGCGGCGTTAATCGGTTGCAGGACATCGTGGCTGACAGCCGTCAAGAAACGGGTTCGGGACTCCTGAGCTTTTTCCGCCTCTTGCGTACGCACGGCGACGCGCTGCTCCAGACTGTCATTCATCTCCCGCAACTCACGCTCGACCCGCTTGTAATGGGTGATGTCGCTATAGCTGGTGACATAGCCGCCGCCGGGCAGGGGCCGGCCTCGCAGTTCGATCACTTGCCGGTCATTGAGCATGCGTTGGGTCACATAAGAGGAACCCTCGCGCATAAACTGAATCCGGCGAGCAATGGCCTGTTCCACCCCGATGCTCTCTACGCCATCGACCTTACCCCGTTCGGCATTAAAGCGAATCAGGTCGGCTACGGACCGTCCCACATACAACATACTGGGCGGGTAATCGAATAACTGCTGGTAGCGCTGGTTCCAGGCGACCAGACGCATATCTGCATCGACCACACTGACGCCCTGATCAATATTTTCCAGCGTCGCCAACAAGATATCCCGATTAAAACGCAACTCCTGACCGGCCTCATCCAGCACGGCCATGATAGCGGCCACCTCCATGCCTGAACCGCGCAAGGCACTGGTCAAAACCAGACGAGCCGAGGCCGCCCCCACCGCTGCCGCCAACAACAGTTCCGTGAAATGCACCCAGGCGCTATCTGCCCGCAGTCCCGGCTCCAGCGGCTGTTTCATTTGCCGTGCCTGGGTCTCAAACGCCCGCCTTGCCATTTTTTTACCAACAATCCGTTCAGCCAACACCTGCAGATCCTGCACCGACAAATCCCCATAAGCATGACGAGCTGCCAGGGTTTGCCGCTCCGCATAGGGATTCAGGAAAGGCTCGGCGCGCAGGCGCTCGCCCAGGCCCGGCCGCCGGCGCCAGGACACCCACAAGAATGCGCTGATATTGCATAGCAGGGACCAGAAAGTGCCGTGGGTTAAGGGGTCCCACCCTTCAACGCCAAACAGATGATAAGGTCGTAGCCAGGCCAATCCCCAGGGCCCCTGGTGCAGCCAGTCATCCGCCAACCATCCCACCTCGGCCAAGGTAGGCAACAGCAAGGTATAGACCCAGATGGCAAAGCCCAGCAAAAGCCCCGCCTCCACGCCCTGTCGGCTGGCTCCTCGCCAATACAGCCCTCCTATCAGGCCAGGCCCGAACTGGGCGACCGCCACAAACGCCATCAAGCCATAGGCCGCCAAGGTCGTATCGCTGCCGCTAAGCATGTAATAGCCGTAAGCCACGCCGGCCAGCACCATAATGGCGACACGCCGAATCCAAAGAACCGTAGAAGCCACTGTGCTTTGCTGATACTGCGCCCAGCCACGACGCAGCAGCAAGGGCATCACCAGATCATTGCTCACCATGGTCGAGAGCGCCACACTGGTCACGATGACCATGCCTGTCGCCGCCGAGAAACCACCGATATACACCATCAGGGCCAGTCCCACCTGGTTTTGCGACAAGGGCAAGGCGAGCACAAAACTATCCGGCGCCACCCCCTGGGCTCCAGTACCAAACAAGCTGACCCCGGCCGCGGCAATCGGCAAGACCATAAGACTGACCACGATCAGGTAGGCTCCAAACAGCCAGCGTGCGCGCCGTATGTCCACCACGTCTCCACACTCCACAATAGCCACATGGAACTGCCGGGGCAGGCAAATGATCGCCGCAAATGCCAACAGGGTTTGACCGACGAATCCCACCGGTGGACTGTTTTCGAACAAGGTGCTGACCGCCCCCACCATATCGAGCTCCGTGTGGGCAAACCAGCGCACCGCAAACAGGCCTACCGCGAGCAAAGCCACCAGTTTGACCACCGACTCAAACGCCACGGCCAGCATCAGACCCGGTCTGTGCTCGGTGGCATCGACTTGCCGCGTTCCGAACAAAATGGAAAACAGGGCCATCAGGATCGCCACGTACAGGGCCGGGTCGCCCAACAGGCCTGCATGAAACTCGGTCCCGGCCAGCACGCTCAGACTTAGGGCCACCGCCTTGTACTGCAGGGCCAAGTACGGCACGGCCGCCACCACGGCAATACCTGCCACCATCGCCGCCAGACGTTGAGAGCGTCCGTAACGACTGGCCATAAAGTCCGCAATGGACACGGTATTTTGGGATTGGGCGACCAGCGCCAGACGTTCGATGATTCGCCAGCCAAACAGCAGCATCATTATCGGGCCCAGATAAATAGGCAGAAAACCGATGCCGTACCGGACCGCCGACCCTACCGCGCCGTAAAACGTCCACGAGGAACAGTACACCGCCAAAGCCAGGCTATAGACCATGGGCCGCAGCCAGGGGCGCTGGGTATACAAGGGGTTTCTATCCCCGAACCAGGCAATCGCAAACAAAATCGCAGCGTAAATCAAGGAAGCCAACACCACCCAAGCCGGCGTCATCTGCACTGTCTCCTACTTTGGTATAACGCGATGATTTTTCTCGCGATTGTGAGTAATACTAAGGCAGTTCCGGCGGGATCTGCTCATGGAAAGCTAGGGCTTATCACCTATACCCAATTTGATTTTCAAGGCGGTTTTCCTGGGGCAAGCAGCAGCATCATGAGCCATGGGTAACGATCACCCCACCGGCCAAGCAGCCCGGCACGATGCCTGTTTCCTTGTCGTCATGCCGTATCAAACGACCGCAACACAACGATGCGCATACGGCATGCAAACCAGCGCGGCATCACCTGTTCGGACGAGGATTTTTCGTTCGACATCCCAAGAAGAAATAGAGCATTTGCAATCCAGGGGCCTGTCCCGCGGCCTGCAACTCATCTATCACTGGCAAACGAAAACGCCCCGACAAAAAAACTATCTCTCATCGTCACCGCGGGGCACCTTAAAGGAGGCAATATGAACCATTCCACATTGAATTTTGATCGCTACCCACAGCAACCGCACGGTGGAACGCTGGTCAACCAGGTCGTCCCGCAAGATCGCGTCAAGAACGAGATTGAACGTGCGCGCTCCCTGCCCAGCATCCGCGTGGATCTGGAGGCGGTGATCACCATAGAGATGATCGCCACGGGTGTGCTGTCCCCCAACAAAGGCTTCATGAACGAGGCCGACTACAACTCCGTGCTCAAAGAGGGTCGTTTGAGTAATGGTGTGGTGTGGCCTGTGCCGCTGAGCTTCGCCCCGATTGGCGATCGCAACCGCGACATTATTAAAAGACTTTCGGTCGGCTCTGAAGTGGCGCTGACCAATAGCGACAACGAGCCGGTAGCCATCCTGAGCGTCGAGGACATCTTCTCCTACGACAAAGAGCAACGCGCCCAGCAACTGTTTGGCACCACGGACAGAAACCATCCCGGCGTGGACTCCATTTACCGGCGCATGGGCGACGTGTCCCTGGGTGGCACCTTGCACCTGCTGCAGCGTGTGGACTGGGGCCCGTTCGAGAAGCTGCGGCGCGAACCCAAAGACACCTGGCGCCTGTTCTACGAAGACAAGAAATTCAATTCCGTGGCCGGCTTTATCACCGGCGCGAACCCGCTGCACCGGGGCCATGAATACATACACCGCAATGCGCTGGAAGGGATTGATGGCCTGTTCCTGCAGCCATTGGTGGAAATGGCCAAGCGTGAGTACGTGCGCCATGAGTTCCGCATGATGGCCTACCGGAATGTGCTGGATACCTACTATCCCAAAGACCGCGCCATCCTCTCGCCGCTGCGCGTCACCTATATTTTTGCCGGTCCGCGCGAAACCATTTTGCATGCCCTGATCATGAAGAACTATGGGTGTACGCATGCGCTGATTGGCCGCGATCACGCCGGCATTGGCAGCTACTACGACAAGTACGCCAGCCACAGCATTTTTGACCAGTTCAGTCCGCAGGAAATGGGCATTGATGTGCGTCTGTTTCACGAGGTGTTCTATTGCACGCGCTGCGCCTGCCACGCCACTTCCGAAACCTGTCCACATGACGAGCGCTTCAGACTGACCATCTCCGGCACCGGCATTCGCGAGATGCTGCGTCACGGCATCATGCCGCCCAAAGAGATCTGCCGCCCCGAATCCATTTTGCCCGCCATGCAGGGTGTTCAACCCAAAGGGCTATGCGAACAAGGGGAAGCCATCCAGCCCGTGGGCAAGCTGATCCAGAGCATGTTTCCCTACTACACGCACTATACGCGTCTGGGCGGGGCCAAGCGCAGCGAACCCCTGGACCCGACCCAACTGACGGTGCGCGATCTGGAAATAGCCAACCACGATGTGCGGCATCACGCTGCCGATATCTACAACGGGGTGTACACCGAATACAGTGCCGTCATGGATCACAACCGCAGCATGCAGGCCGCCTGGATTGAGGACGCACGCGCTGCCCTGCGCCTGCAACAGGAACGTCTGATCGGCGACCTGGAAGAAAAACAGCAGCAGGCGCCGGAGGAAGCCTCGGACGAATTCATGTACCAGGATAAACACGAAGTCGTGCGGGAGCTGCATTCCGCCCGCAGCCTGCTCGATGATATTCCGGCGGTGATCTCTGCCAAGCAGCTCAGCATACGTACCTGGAACGTACTGCCCTATCAGCGCTATCGTGGCGCCGATAAAGAATAGGACAGTCTGCGTCCCATACACGGCTTTGCACGGATGCCAGCCCGGCCAAACACCCCAGAAAAACCCGGGCACAGCCTGCCCGGTCAGGGGGTGCCCATCCCGTGACGAAGCGTTCAAGGACTTGGGTCGGTTCAACGCAGGTGTATTGCCGGCACAAAAAAAATCCCCTGATCGACACACGATCAGGGGTTTTTTCCATTGCATAGTTTGCCCGTCGTCAGACCCTAACGGTACAGAACCGTCTTAGCAGACCTCTTCCAGCTTGACTTCATTGACCGGCACCAGACGGCGGTAGAACGTTGGCAGTGCAAACAAGGCGCCATGCACATCGGCATTGTAAAACTGCAGCGAATCCTGATTATCGCGGCTCATGCGCTGCTGTAGACGATCCTGGATCTGCTCGGCAGAGAAAGCACGAGGGTTCAGTTCGTCAGATGCAATCGCCAGCCCCCAGTACGAGCCGTAAAGCGGAATATGCAGACCATAAGCATGAACCTGAGCAAATACGCTGGCGAGCGAGTGGCTCAGGTCTTGGACCTGCTGGCTTTCATGGAACGGCGATCCCAGATGCAGTACCAAGGCTCCACCACTGGCCAACGCACCTTTGCAGGACTCAAAGAATGCTGTTGTGTACAAGGGGCCTGCCGGTGTTTCCGGATCGGTCAGATCCAGATAGATCAGATCAAACCGGTCCTGGGTATTAGCCAAGAACTGAGCGCCGTCTTCAATCTGAATCCGTACCCGCGGGTTGTCAAACGCCCCCTTGTGAATGGACTGCAGGTGCTCACGAGCCACCTCGATTACCTCGCCATCCAGCTCCACCAAAGAGACATGCTCCAGGCTGGGGTATTTCAGCAGCTCTTCCAATGCGCCGCCATCACCGCCACCCACGATCAGGGCGCGACGGGGTTCAGGGTGTGCCATGGCGGCCGGGTGGATCAGGCCCTCATGGTAGAAAAATTCCTCGGCCTCGGACGTCATCATGCAGCCATCCAGACGCAAGGTGGTACCCAGGGTTTCGGAACGCAGCAGCTCCAGGCGCTGAAAGGCGGTCTGGCGCTCGAGCAGGCGCTCGGTAAAGCGAAAGCCATACAGGGCGTCTTTGTTCAGGTTTTCAGTCAGCAGCTCGCCCGCATGAGCCGGGCCATCCGCTTCACCACGCCACAAACGGTTGCGCTGGGCTTGGCCTGGCTTGAAAGCCTGTTCAATCCCGTTAATTAGACGGGTCGCCTTGCCGGAGTTGTCCTGCATGAAGTTGCAGACATAAACGTCCAGCGTCACGCCACCCCGCTCGGGCCAGGTATGAATGGCCAAATGAGACTCGGCCAGCAACAGGACGCCGGTTACTCCGCCGGGCTGCCCCTCGAACTCGGGAAATGCCTGCCACTCCTCACCCACGATCGTCAGCCCAGCATCAACAGTTTGCTGGCGGCAAAAATCAGCCAGTTTCTGGGCATCGATCAGCAGCTCGGGGCTGCATGCACATTGGTAAAGGTCTGCGGTCAAGTGCAAGCCTTGCATAATCGTGTGCTCCTTTAACGGATTTTGCGCTCCCTACCAACGAGATGACCGCAACGTAAAAACTGTAAAGCGAGGTGCACCTGGAATGGCGATCACCTCGCTTCATCGAAAAGAGCGCAAATTGTACCTTATATCAAACTTAAATATATGAAAATAACCCTATTTTAGAGAAGATTAAGGTATATACGCTGCGGAAGGCAGCAGAACCAACTCCATGACCAAATGAGCCCCGGGACCGGGGCGCTCCTTGAAATAGACTCGGCCACCATGATGCCGCAGCACTGATCGCAAGATAGACAGGCCGAGCCCACTGCCTTGCACCTGCTGACCGGGTAGACGAAAGAACTTGTCAAAGACTTTCTCTTTATAGAGTGGGTCAATGCCCGGCCCCTGGTCCAGCACTTCAATACAGGCCCATCCGGGTTCTCCAACTTGCAAACGCACGGTCACCATCGTATCGGGGGCGGAATACTTAAGCGCGTTCTCCAGGGCATTGCGCAAACCCACCTGCAAAGGAACCATATCCACACGAGCCCATAAGCCATGCGAAGGCAGCTCCAGACGCAGGCGGTGGCGCTGATCGTGAAAAGCACGCAGACTCAAACGCAACACGGCCCGTAAATCTGCTTCGCGCCACTCTTTGCCGTCGCCTGCCTCATACTCCAGACGGTTCAGGCGCGCCAGATCATTAAGCAGCACATCCACACCGCGAACTTTTTCATGTAATTGTGTGTAAATTTTGTTGGTTCGCGCCGTGGGCGGAGTTTCCAGCTGCAGCAACTGGATATAGCCGCTAATGGCGGCCAAGGGAGAGCGTATTTCATGGGCTGCCACCGCAAAACAGTCCGCACGCTCCCGCTCCTGCTGCACTTTGGCACTGACATCGCGAATCATCAGCAAGGTAGCCTTATCCGGCGCAGGCGCGGCGTAAGCATGAAACTCCAAGGCCCGTACCTGCTCCCCTTCCCCGTCTTGATGAAGATAAAAAAAAGGATTCTGAATCCGTTGAATTACCCGGCTAATGCCGGGCAACAGATAGGTCAAGTCCACCCGCAAACTTTTTTCCAGTCCCTGAAAAAAATCGAACAAGTCAGAGACCCCCTTTTTGATATCCGCCTGATCGAGCAAATCGCGCATGGCCCGATTGCTACCTTCTATATGTCCACAGGAGTCAAACATAATGACCGCGTCGGGCAAGGCATCGAGCATCTGTTCAGAGCGGCGTACTCTTGTATAAGCAAGCCGGGGCCGTACGGGTACCGCCGTTTTGCTAAACGAGCGGTGCCCGATCAAAAAACTCGCAAATAGTGTGAGCAACAATCCAATCCCCTATTTCCGTCCCAAAACAAGCACTGCGCCTGCCTCAGTGCATTTGTCATCACCATGCAGCAAAAAAGCAGGTCCAAGCCAGGAGCCAGACATTTTTTCGATGGGATGAGTGACATGCCGATGCTTTCGTGTCGGCCAAGGTGAAATTAACGATTAAGCGCCTAATAACTTTAATTTATGACAATTAAGCGCGACGATGGGAAAGGTATCTGTATTTTTAAAAAGATCGGCACCAGACGAACCCGTCCTACTGCTCAGAAACGTAAACAGCCGTACCATAAGGCGCATAAAATTTCTTTGAGAAAAACAGCAGTCTTGGACAAAATATCGCCCTATTTATTTCATAAACACTGATTAGAATCAAGGTTAGCATCCAAAATAAATGCTAGGGTGCTCACACCCTCTTGGGCTGCTCTCCTGCGGCCAGCTACGCGCTGGAACCCAATCACTGCGTCACACTCCAAGTGTGTTCAGCGGCCCACACTGGGTTCGTCCGGTAACACGACAGCGCAAGGGTTACGCGTAAAATCAGCAAGGCGAGTCCAGGTTCACAGGCCCGCCAGATTGAAGTGGCTCCCTGAAGAAGCATGAACATCTGAAAAACGGAGATATTAGAAGCGTGTGTGTCGAATACTCTGCCTATCACTTGGCATGAACAGGCCCCTTACCATTGCCATTATTAGTATTTTTCTACTTACTAATATCGTCTCTACACTCTGCATTGCTACATCGGGGCGCATTGTCTGGACTGCCCCGGTCTGGCCTGCTTTCAATTATTTGACTCCATGAACGACGCCGTTTACTCCACTCGGCAGGCTGCTGATTTACTGGGTGTGTCTGTACGCACCGTACAACTTTGGGTAGAAGCCGGGACCCTGAAGGCCTGGAAAACCCAAGGCGGGCACCGACGCATTGACCGTGCGTCCGTACAAGCCGTCTTGCAAGAGCGACAGGGGCACACCGGGGTGCAAGCCGCCGATCCCCCACTCTCCCCCGATGCACCCGCTTGCAGCGGTGAGCCGTGCTTGCGTGTGCTGGTCGTTGAAGACGACCCGGATTTGCTGGCGATTTACCGTATGGCTATGGAGCATCTGCCCTTTCCGATCGAACTACGTTGTGAGCAAGACGGACTAAAGGGTCTGATCGCCGCCGGCAACTTTCATCCCGATGTTCTGATTGTGGATTTGAATCTGCCCAAGCTCGATGGGTTTGCCATGCTCAAAGCCCTGGCAGACGCTCGTGAAACCGAACACACCCAGATCTATGTCATTTCCGCTTTGAGTGCGGCTGACATCCATGCCCGCGGGGGTCTGCCCAGCAACGCGACCGCTTTGTCCAAGCCCATCCCTATTGCCTTGCTGCTGCAGCTGCTCAGCGAAGCCTTCCACGCCCAGTATCTGCCATCCTGACCGCACGCCCTTCCCGGCACCCACACAGATCATTTATTTCAATTTCTATCGTTTTATGGTGAAAAACCTCATTTAATTATCATTTTTTTATTTTTTGACATAGAAAATGATTCAAATGATACTATTCACAAAAAAACGCAACAAGAAATTGATCAGTTCCATCTGGAGTCTGTTTCTGATCCAAAAGTGCAAGGGGGAAGGCCATGCGCAAGAATCTGCCCGTTACCGGCATCGAGACCGAGTTGCTGGACGAACAGTACCTGATTTCCAAGACCGATCTGGCGGGACGCATTGTTTATGCAAACCCGGCATTTGTGGAAGTCAGCGGTTTCAGTCGGCAAGAACTCATCGGTGCTCCGCACAACATCGTGCGCCATCCTGACATGCCTGCCGAAGTCTTTGCCGACTTATGGCATACGCTCAAGCAACGGCGCTCGTGGGTGGGGATCGTCAAGAATCGCCGTAAAGATGGTGGTTTTTACTGGGTCATGGCCCATGCCAGTCCGATTATTGAACAAGGTGAATTGACCGGCTTTGCTTCAGTGCGCGTGCGAGCCAAATCTCAGGATATTCAAACGGCTGAGCAGTTTTACCAGGAGTTGCGTCAAGGTCGCCTCGGTTCGCGAGCCTTGCGTGCTGGCCAGATCGTCGCCCGCAGTTGGCGGCGCCCTTTTGCCGCCCTTCGTTTCCTGGGTGGCCCCAGTCTGCTGGCGGCGTTCTTACGTAAAGGCCTGTTGAATCTGGGCATTACCGGCACCATCATCGCCATGATCCTGAATACGGAGATGCCTGAGCGCAGCATGTTTCTGTTGGCCGGTGCACTAGGTGCAGGAACCTTGGTGATCCTGGGCTACCAGGCGCTTTTGATGCGGCGCGTTCTGGGCTCATTCAGAACCGCCACCCACATTGCCCAACAGATTGCCGCAGGCAACCTGACCGTCAATACGCGTGGGCCCGAGGTCAGCAAGCTCGAAACACTGGGGCAAAACCTGGATTTGATGCGCAAAAGCCTGATGAGCATCAGCACGGATGTCGACAACAGTTGTGCAAACAATCAGCAAGTGGCCCGGCAACTGTCCGACAACAGCACCTTGCTGGAGGCCCGCACGCACGAGCAGGCCGCGTCCATACAAGAGACCACGGCCAGCATGAGCTCCTTTGGTCAAACTGTTTTGCAGACAGCGGAAAACGCTAAAGCCAGCCATGAGCTGGCCAGCCGCAGCGCTGATATTGCCAGTCGCGGCAACGAGGCGGTACAGAAGGTGACCGTGTCCATGCAGCAGATTCTGGAGAGCTCGCAACATATTGGCACGATCGTGGCGATGATCAACAACATCGCCTTTCAAACCAACATCCTGTCGATCAATGCCTCTATTGAATCGGCCCGAGCTGGCGAGGCCGGCAAAGGCTTTGCGGTGGTTGCCTCAGCAGTGCGCTCGCTGGCCCAGCAAGCGGCACAAGCGGCTGATGAGATCAAGCAACTGGTGACGCAAACCCAGGCTTTGAGTGCTGAAGGTGCAGACCATGCCGCCCATGCGGGCCAGACCATGCAGGAAATTCTGACCTCTGTGTCCGAGGTCGCCCATTTAATGGGCGAGATTTCAGCCGCCACCGGCGAGCAAAGTATCGGTCTGGGCCAACTGACTCAGGCCTTGCGGCAGGTGGACCAAATTACCAGCGATAATGCCGTGCTGGTCCAGGATCTGAGTGAAACCGCCCGGGAATTAAACCTGAACGGCGCCGAGCTGCAGGAAGCCATCAGCGTTCTGAATCATGGTGACAAGGAAAAGCCTCACCATGCCCCTGTTCCCGCCCATTCCCGTGCTCTGGCACCCGTTGTCACCTTGGAAAGCGCTCGTCGCCAGCCCGTTTCCCCAGGCCGGCCACGACAGCGGGCATCAGGGACCTAGCTGGCCTGGAAACCCAGGCTTTCTACTCCGCCCAGCAAGGCTACCAGGCCCAACACAGCAAAGATACAGGCGGCAATCCGGTGCACCAGTTGAGTAGGCAAACGGCGGGCGATGCGCTCGCCAAACAGAACAGCAGGCGCATTGGCCAGCATCATGCCCAAGGTCGTCCCGAGCACAACCCACCAGAACTGCTGATATTGAGCCGCCAAGGCAACCGTAGCGATCTGGGTTTTATCGCCCATCTCGGCCAGAAAAAAGGTAATCAAGGTCGTTCCAAACACGCCAAACCGTGTCCGTGTCGCTTCAGCGTCATCGATCTTGTCGGGGATCAGAATCCAGATGGCCATGGCAAGAAAGGAAATGCCCAGCACCCAGCGCAATACGTTCGGGTCCAACAGCGCAGGAACCCAGGTTCCAATGGCACCTGCCAAACCGTGATTGACAAGGGTTGCGATGAAAATGGCGAGAATGATGGGCCAAGGGCGTTTGTAGCGGGCCGCAAGAACAAAGGCAAGTAACTGGGTTTTGTCCCCAATTTCTGCCAAGGCAACCACACCCGTGGAGATAAACAACGCTTCCATAACAACTCCTGGCCGGATAAGAGACAGATGACCACAAACCCCCCCGGCCAAACGCGAAGGTCTATGGTCAAAAGTCTTGCCAGGCTAAGTTGCTACCAGCGCCATGACCTTGTGTAGGTCAAGTATGTTGACGCTGATCTTCGATAAGTCGAAGCGGCTACTCCCTAATGACGAAGCGCATCGTAGCCCAGATTATCGTCCCTGTCCAATTGAAGCGTTTCAACGTAGACACAGTACACTTGCTGATTTACACCTACGCACTCCAAGCATGACTGTCCAAACCCCAGCATCTGCCCGATCCGACGCCTATCAGCGCTCCGTATTGCTGTATTTGTTGTTTATGGTGTTGCTGTGGACCATTTTGATGGCCATCAGCCACAAAGCACCAGACCTGGACGGCATGGAAGAGCTGGTCTGGTCGGCCAGCTTCGAGCTGGGCTACCTGAAACACCCCCCCTTACCCTCCTGGGTGATGGCAGCCTTGACCAGTGTGGTCGGGCGCCCTGCCTGGCTGAGCTTCGCCGCCGGCATGAGCGCTTCTGTTCTGGGTCTGTGGTTCATCTGGAAACTGGCCTGCGAGTTTCTGAACCCCGAGCGCGCTTTTATGGTGCTGCTCATCAGCTCGGTCAGCATCTACTTTTCTTTGCGCGGAACCATTTTCAATCACAACACCGCTCAACTATGGTCCGTCACCGCAGCCACCTGGTTTTTCTATCGGGCGGGGCGAGACCAGAGACCGGCTGACTGGTTATGGCTAGGTGCCGTCGCGGCCCTGTCTACGGTCACCAAGTACAGTGCCGTTATTTTGTTCACGGCATTTTTCCTGTATTTTTTGCGCAGCGGTATGTGGCGACAGCGGCAGACCTGGGCAGGACTGGGTCTGGCTCTGCTCGCCTATGTGGTGGTGCTCTCCCCCCATTTGTACTGGTTATTCAAGAATGACTTCGCGCCGTTTCGCTATATGGACGGCTCCTTGGAGACCCACACCCGCTGGGAAGCCTACAAGGAATTACTCTCCTTCTGCCTGGATCAGCTCGGTCGGCTCAGCCCCATGCTGGTCGCCATGATTGCCCTGGGCATCTGGAATCGCCGTGATCAAAAACAGCGGAGCTCGTCTGATCCTGGCCTGCCAGGCACGCCGTCTTACGCTGTCGATATTTCCCAGCGTGACAAACAGTTTTTGCTGTGGGTAGGTCTGACACCGTTTGTCAGCACGGTTCTGGTTTCGGCCGTCCTGGGGACACGTCTGGTCGCCTCCTGGGCCACGACCTTTTTTGTCTTGTACGGTTTTTTCGCCTTGTGGTTCATGCGCGGCAAGGACAAGGTCCAATTGCGGCGGGTCGCCATTATTGTGATCGTGCTGCAGATTTTGCTGGCATCCGGCTACGCGCTGGCCCGAGGCCCGCTGGCCTGGTACAAAGGCCGGGATTCACGCTCTACCTTTCCGGGTCCTGAAATATCTGCCCAAATGCAGGCCATCTGGAACGAACATATGCCCGGCATCCCTCTGAAAGTCGTGGTTGCCGACACGTGGCTGGGCGGAAATATTGCGGTCCATGCCGGACAGGACGTGATGGTCTTCATTGATGCCGATCCCGCCGCCTCGCCCTGGCTGACCCTGCCTCGGGACATGGCGTGTGGGGCCCTCGTCGTGTACAGCCTGCAAACCCGCGGACAGCCACCGGCAGCCTTGCTCAAGCTATACGAGCAGGCCCCCATCAAAGGGCTGGCGCAACAGCGTTGGTCGTCCGAGCGCAGTCCCATGATCGACCTGAACTGGGCCATTGTGCCTGCCCAACCCAGCTGCCACTTGAGCACCCCCAAGCGGTAAGTCTGTCAAATCTGGGGATGATGCACCGGCAGTTGCTCACCCAGGTAATCCAGGAAATGCCGTACCGCCGGGGCCATGCCCCGGCGGGAGGCAAATACGGCATGAATAATGCCCGGCAATGGCGCCCACTGGGGCAGAACCTGCACCAAACGCCCGGCCTGCAAGGCCTCGCAACACATATAGTCGGGCAAAATGCCCACGCCTATTCCCTGCTCCACCCCCTCGCGCAAGGTGAGCAAATCGGAAGCCATGTAACGGGGCCGATGCGTTATCGTCAGACTGGCGCCATCAGGACCATACAGCTCCCATTCATTCTGACCTTGCCGGGCCGACATCGCGACTGTGGGCAACTTGAGTAGATCTGTCGGCCCACGCACCGGCTCAAAAAGCGCCAGCAACGCAGGCTGAGCAACCAGAATGGAGCCGGTCTCCCCCAGACGTTTGACGATATAGCTGGCGCTGTCGCTCAAGGTGCTGCGCACCCGCAAAGCCACATCGATACCATCGGCTACCGGGTCCACCACGCGATTGCTGACCTCCACCTCCAGCTCGACCTGGGGGTAGCGAACCAGAAACTGCGCAAACACCGTCGACAGCACCGTATGTGCCAGGGTAACCGGGCAACTGATCCGCAAGAGCCCGCGTGGCTCCTGCTGCACCTGCGCGACGGCCGCATAGGCGGCTTCGGCCTCATCTCGCATGGCCTGACAATGGCGCAAGAACACCTCGCCGGCCGGGGTCAGCGACAGGCTACGAGTCGTGCGTTGCAACAAGCGCACGCCCACCTCGGCCTCCAGACGGCTCAGGCGCCGCGATACACGCGACGGGGGCATGCCCAGGTGCCGGGCAGCCGCGCTAAAGCCGCCCCGTTGCACCACTTCGGTGAACAGCACCATGTCATTTAAGTCATACATACAGGATAGTTTTCCAGGATTACAGACAAAAGTAGAATAATCTTTCTCAGAAAAGCCGGCTTATCAAAGGCAGGGTCATCCAACATAATGACAAGCATTCCTTCATCGCTTTGGATTCCAACATTATGAAACTGCTACACGTAGACTCCAGCATCACCGGCGCCCACTCCGTTTCCCGCGAACTTTCCCAATTTGTGGTGGATCAGTTGCGCCAGCAAAATGAGCAGGTAGAAGTGGAGCATGTGGATCTGGCCCTGAACCCTCCTCCTCACTTCTCGGCTGATTCACTGGGAATGCGCCTGGGCCTGGACCCTGCCACCCTGACCGAACGTCAGCGCGCCGAGAACGCGATCACCGAACAATACCTGAGCCAGTTCCTGGCCTCGGATGTGGTTGTGATTGGCGCCCCCTTCTACAACTTCACCATTCCCAGCCAGCTTAAAGCCTGGATGGATCGCCTGGCCCAGGCAGGTCGCACCTTCCGCTACACCAGCAATGGCCCAGAAGGTCTGGCGGGTAACAAAACGGTTTATCTGGTCTTGAGCCGTGGCGGCATCTACTCCGAGTCGGAGCAGGGCCAGGCCATGGAACACCAGGAAAGCTACCTGCGTGTGATGTTTGGCTTCATGGGTGTGACAGATCTGCGCATCGTGTACGCAGAAGGTCTGGGCAAGGCTCCGGAGCTGCGAGAGCAGATTATAGAAAACGCCAAAGCCAGTGTCAGCGCCTTGCTGGAAAAGAGTACGGCTTAAAAACAAACGCGGTCCAAGCCAATAGGACCGCCACAGGGCATCGCCCGGAAACGGGGGCTTGTTTCACCCCCCAAAGTTCAGGCTAACCCGACCCATTGCCAGACGGCGACCCCAGTCCCGTCTGGCTTTGTTTTTATAGCGTCTGGCCTTTTGTCACAGTCCTGCTTTGTGTCTCTAGCGTCCAGCCTATTGATCCGTCTCCGGCGCACCACCCAGGTCATCGTAGGCTGGCGCCCACAAAAAAAGGGCCTGTGAAGGGCCCTTTTTCCAAGCGAGAACGTCCAGGCTGAAGCCAAAGCGCCAGCGCCCAGACTGGCACTGCGCTACTCGTCCGTTTCCAGCCAGTGGCCCAGGCGCAAGCGCTTGGTGTTCAGATAACTGGCATTAAAAGGATTGCCTTCAATTTGATGTGGCACACGCTCGACCACATCAATCCCGATTTCCTGCAGGGTTTTCACCTTGCGGGGATTATTGGTCATCAAACGTAGTTTCTGGATGCCCACATGGGACAGCATATCCTTGCAAATATCGTAGCGACGCATATCGGCCGGAAAGCCCAGTTTTTCATTGGCCTCGACCGTATCCGCCCCCTGATCCTGCAGGTTATAGGCGCGAATCTTGTTAACCAGTCCAATACCGCGCCCTTCCTGGCGCAGATACATCAAGGCGCCACGGCCTGCAGTGGCAATCCGTTCCAAAGCCAACTGCAACTGCGGCCCGCAATCACAGCGCAAGCTGAACAAGGCATCGCCCGTCAGGCATTCGGAGTGGACACGGGCCAGGACGGGTTCGCCATCGGCTACATCGCCCAGGGTTAACAAGACATGTTCTTTTTGGTTACTACGCTCAACAAACACATGAATCTGAAAAACAGCCCAAGGTGTTGGCAAACGGCTGGAACTGACATAGTCCAATAAATCGCCGGGTTTGGCCTGCGGGGCGGCAAGCGTGGAGCCCGATTCTGATACCAGTGCGGCATCCGGGATGGATTGCATAATAAGTCTCTGCTGCAACGAAGAAATGCGGCTGAACCCCATACAGGGCAACTTATCAATCATAGCCCAATTCAGCCTGTTTCTTTATGTCTTTGACTCGATGCTTTTCAGGACTAATCGAGCCTGTTTACCCAGGAGATCACAAAGCAAGACTGACCTTATGTGCCTATCCTTATAGCGAAAAGTTCTGCGATCCGGTATTCTACGCAGCATGTAAATACATAAAATGTTATGAAACTTACAAATACAGATGATCTATGGCGCTTTGTGTTGCTCGCCTAGCCCGGATCATCCTCAACCGTGATCGATCATGCCCGCCTCTACGGTCTTTATTCGCCATGTTGTGATTGGGCTGACCTTAGCCCTGCAACCGTTTGTCGCCCATAGCGCGGCAAGCCAGACCTGGCCGCAACCGCCTTCGCAATTGAGCCTGGACAGCCCCTACGGAACATTGCATGTCAGTCAAAGCGACTATATTTATGAGGCCCAGTTGCAACTGGACGCTCAGATCATCGCCCCTGAACTCAAAGGCCTGATCAATATCCCCTACGCGTTCCGACAGCCAAACGAGCAAACCGCGCTGATCTCAGTCGACAAGGGCCTGGGGGGCTGCTCCATCAACTACCACTGGGTGACCGTCTCACCCAAGGGCTACAACGTCTCGCCTGCCTTTGGTTCCTGCAGTGCGCAAATACGGGTTCGCAATCATGGTCGCACCTTGATCATGGAAACCCCCAATCAAGATACTCCCGGCGTCATCGACGAGTATCGCTACGACGGTCGCAAAATCAGCTTGCGCAAACGTCGTCAGCCCAAACCCTAAAGCAGGCGGCGGGGTCACGCAGATTTCAGAGCAACACTGACTATAATCAGGTGTCTCTGTCTCTGCGGATTTTCCCTATGCACGCTTCCTCGACTCGCCCTTTACTTATCTGGGACTTACCCACCCGTCTGTTCCACTGGCTGTTGGTAATCAGCATTGTGGGCTGCTTTGTGACCATCAAGGCTGGCGGTCTGTGGATGGACTGGCATGTACGCTTTGGTCTGCTGGCGCTGGGGCTGTTGGCCTTTCGCCTGATCTGGGGCCTGGTCGGCGGTTACTACTCCCGCTTCAGCCACTTCCTGCCCAATCCGTCCCGCAGCCTGCGCTACCTGCGTGACAAACCAAACCTCTATCCGGGCCACAATCCTGTCGGCGCCTGGTCTGTCTGGATCATGCTGATCGTCTTTGGTTTCCAGGCGGTTTCTGGATTGTTTGCCAATGACGACATCTTCACCGCCGGCCCGCTGGCTTATCTGAGCAGCGACTGGTCCAAGACACTGACAGGCCTGCACAAAGCCAACGAAGGCATCATGCTCGCCATCATTGGCTTGCATGTCCTGGCCATTTTCCTGTATCGCGTGCTGCGTGGTCAGAAATTAACCAGTGTCATGGTCAAAGGCACTATGCCTGTTCCGGCTCAAGCCCCACTGCCTGCCAGTACCGACACCTGGAAAACCCGTTTGCTCGCTCTGATCATCGCCGCACTGATCGCCGCGGGTGTGTATTGGCTGACTGGTCTGGCCCCCACAGGGGGTGGCATGGATGACTTTATGTAAGCTCGACTTATCCCCAGAAACTGTGAATAAACCTGGGGATAATGCGGGGACTGTTTGGGCTGAGCCGCATTTTTACTGGCCGTCTTTTAAACTGGGCGGTGACTAGCCGCTTGAGCACTCTATGCACAAAAGACCTGAAATCGGCGTCGGTGTTGTTTAACGCCGCCGCCAAAACCCCCATAAAACCAGAACCAGACCCAGCAAGGCGGCCAGCAGGCCTGCCCAACTGAAAATCGTCAGCCCCAGCCAGGCGGGGCCGCGCGTCACCAGCACCGGCCCCAAAATCAAGACAAAAGCAGCCGTTACTATGGCGATTGCCAAACGCGTTGCCACCTTTTCCAGTGAAGCAGCCAGACGGGGCATCCCCTCAACTTGAATGCGCGCTGAAATCTTTCCTTGCCGAACCCGATGCATCAGCAGGCGCAGCAACTGGGGGGCGTCCATAGCCAATTGACGAGACTCCAGCAGGCTGCGTTGCAAGTCCGCATACACCCGGCCAGGCGAGTACTGTTTGCGCATCAAGGCCGAGATGACCGGTTGCGCGACTTCGACCACATCAAATTGAGGGTCCAGGCGTTTCAGTACGCCATCGGCGGTAATAAAAGCCTTGAACAGCAAGGCCAGGTCAGGCGGCAAAATCAAATGGTTTTCACGCGCCAGAGCCATGAAATCCAGCAAAGCAACCGAGATGGACAGAAGCCCTTTACTTTGTCGGGCTACATAACGCTGAGCACTCTCTTCCAGCCGACTCCAATCAAAATCTTCTGCTCCCGACCAATCCAGCAAGGTGGTGGCCACTCCCTCTGCCTGCCCATCCACAATGGCACGCAGCAAGATCAGCAGTTGTTGACGACGACGCTCTGTTAAATGACCCACCAGGCCAAAGTCAATAAAGGCGACCTTATTGCCCGGCAAAGCCATCATATTGCCGGGGTGTGGGTCGGCATGAAACAGCCCATCCTCCAGGACCATATGCAGAAAAGCCAGTGCACCACGGCGGGCCAACAAAGGACGATCCGCCTCAATGGCCTGCAACTGTGCCTCTTGAATAGGCGAGACCCCTGGCACAAACTCCTGCACCATGACGGTCGCGCTGGTCCACTCCATATAGACACGCGGAACCACAATGTCTTGGAAGGGCTGCATGTTCTCGCGCACCGCCACGGTATTGGCAGCTTCGCGCGTAAAGTCCAGTTCATCGGCAATCGCCTCCGCCAAGGCTCGCACAATATCGTAAGGACGATACTCGGGCAGCAAGCCCTGCTGCTGGACCAGGCGGGCAATCTGTTTCAACAAACGCAGGTCGGCTTGGATCAAGGGCTCCAGACCGGGGCGCTGTACCTTCACCACGACCTGTGCACCATCACGCAGGCAGGCGCGATACACCTGCGCCATGGACGCCGAAGCCAGCACCTGCCTGTCAAAACTCGCAAAGGCCTGCTCCACGGTTTGCCCCAAGGCCCGTTCCAGCTCGGGTTTCATGGTTTCCCAAGGCACGGGCGCGGCATGACCTTGTAGCTTTTCCAGCTCCTGGGTCCATTCCAGCGGCAACAAATCATTGCGCGTGGCCAATATCTGACCGAGCTTGATAAAGGTAGGCCCCAGTTCCTCCAACGCACGTCGCAGGCGCTCCGGTGCCGAACGTTCAGGCATCTCCGTCGCCATCGGGGTTTTGCTGCCGGGCAACAGCTCCGATAAGCCCAGCCGATGCATCACATCGCCAATCCCATATCGAGCAATGACTGCTCCAATGGCACGGACTCGTGCATGGTCGCGCAAGGCCAATAAGGTTCCTCCCAACATACTGCGTCTCCCGTAGGCTAGGCCTGAAGAAACTAGCATACCCCAGTGTCTGCCTGAACCACTTGTCCACTTATCCACATTTTCAGTGGGCAAGCACGGGGATAGCCTTTGGACAAGTCCCATTAATCTCGGTAATTCAATAACTTGTCATCAGGGGGTAAGGAACGCCCCGCTGCTCGGAACCGATGACAAGAATCGAAAACGAGTCGGCCACAGCCTCGAAATCAGAGTACATTGACGTTTTCAAATTCAAGGAGAGCGTGATGCGTCTGGATAAGTCTCGCTCCAGCCGTAATGTCGAGGACCGCCGTGCCAATGGGCCACGCCTGAGCGGCGGCAAGATCGGCCTGGGGACCATTGTTCTGGCCCTGGTGGCCATGTACTTCGGGGTCGACCCCAGCGTGGTGCTGAACCTGGCCGAGGGCCCGACTCCCGCCCCACAATCTCAACCGGTTCCCGCCTCGGATGCGCAGGGACAGACTATTGCCAAAATCCTGGGTGAAACCGAGGATGTATGGCGCGATATTTTTGCCAAGCAGACCAATGGCAGCTACCGCGATCCTGTGCTGGTTCTGTATCGTGGATCGACTCCCACGGCTTGTGGTGCAGGCCAATCGGCAATGGGACCGTTTTACTGTCCTGCCGATCAAAAGCTCTATATTGACCTGGGCTTTTTTACCGAGATGGAACACGCGATGGGGGTCAAAGGCAACTTTGCGCCCGCTTACGTTATTGCGCACGAGGTTGGTCACCACGTTCAGAATCAACTGGGCATGATGCGTCGCGTAGATGAAGCCCGTCGCAGCGGCTCGGCCTCACAGGCTCGTCAGGCTTCCGTGCGCCTGGAACTGCAGGCCGACTGCTATGCGGGCATATGGGCCAATCACGCCGATGCCCAACGCCAGATTCTGGAGCCGGGGGACATTCGCTCCGCACTGGATGCTGCTCAAGCAGTAGGCGATGATACGCTGCAGAAGCAATCTCAAGGCTATGTGGTGCCCGATTCCTTTACCCATGGCAGTTCGCAACAGCGCATGGCCTGGTTCATGGAAGGGTATAAAACCGGTCAGTTAAAAATGTGTGACACGTTCAGTCGGCCCGATCCGAAGCTTGGATAAACGTAAAATTATGTAACCATGTCTTGTGGTGAATAATTTCCGTTCTATAATCTTTTTCTTCGCAGGAAACGGGGGTCGTTAGCTCAGTTGGTAGAGCACTGGACTCTTAATCCATTGGTCGACAGTTCGAGTCTGTCACGACCCACCAAGTATCTTGCGACTTACAGAAGATTTCTCTGTAAACGTTTGCTCCGCAAATCACACATTGCTCCGCAAACTCGTAAATTAGCCCGCCATAGAGCGGGCTTTTTTGCGTCCTCACCCTCAAAGGCCAACTTAGACCATCCAGTGTCGAGCTGCTCCAAGGTGCCCCCCCCCAATCAGCCAACTCACACGCCATGTGTCAACGCTACACAGCCGGGTTATCGGGACGGAAGCCTGATCGTCTTTCTCGACACGCAGACTTGCCGTGACTTGCAACCGAAAAAAACGGGCAAGACCTTCCAGGTCGTCATAGTTGTTTACGATGTCTGCGCCAGAAATCCGATACGCTGGAAGATCACTTTAGCCAGGAGATGTTCATGCTAAATGCGATTGATCCCACCAAAGCTCCCGACACCACGCCTCCAGGCAAGACGCCCAACCCCGAACCTGATCCCAAAAAGATCCCGGGCAATGAGCCTCCGGCCCGGAAAAAACCGTAAACCTTTGCTCGAGGCGGGCTGCTTCGCCTGCGTTCGAGCCCTGCGCTCATATCCTCAACGGGTCGCATGTCATTACATTGAGATGCGGCCTGAAATGGTTGCTACATTTTCTGCAGTACAGTGAATCGTGGTGACATTTATTACAAGCCATCACTCCACGATGATTGGCCTGCCAAATTGCAAACGCTATTACATCAACCGCAAAATTATTTGAGGAGCATTGTATGGCCCAGCTAGATCGCGGCACCATGTGCATCATGTGCCAAACCCTTCCACTCTCGCAACCTAACGCCCAACGACATCCCTACCTCAAACCCATCCGACGAGTCGACGACGCCGACGAACAAAGCACGGAAAGTCTTTACCACTGCACCGTTTGCCAGACCCACTGGCTCTATCAACGTGACAAATGGGACGCCTGCCTGGGATTCAAATTATGGCAAGGAGGCCTGCAGGCATTTAACCGACGGCATGTACCACTTACCTTCCCCTCAAAGAGCACATCGGGCGCAAACAGCCCCTTGCACCCCGGCCCCGGCCTGCTTTCCTGATTCTTGCGAGTTGTAGAACTGGCCACATCCGTACCCGGGCAGCGCTTAGACGCTGGCTGCCCTGTCAACCGCCCTCTCCTGAGTCCTTGTTGCAGGCTGACCCTGCTCGCCGCGTTCACCAAGATCGTGACGCCGCGAGGCTCTCCCCCCTACAGACCAGACACTTTCGCGATACAAACAGGCTTACCGTGCCTGTTCGCGGGCGGGGCATTTTTTCAAACCGAATGTTGCAAAGTTAAGACTATTCAAAAAAAAAATCGGTACACAATGCGCACTTGTTGCGCCGCAACATATATTATTTTTCCATAGTCGTTGTTCCTGCGGTGGTGAGATGAGCGGAGACAGGCGTCACAGAGCGCTGCTGTTATCTCGCTGCCCACCGACTAGGCAAGACCGGGGTCACGTGCCTAGCTAGCTTACTCGCCTTGCCGGAATTGTGTTGCTCTTCAACCTACAACACAGGTCCGCTTGCCTACCACTTGCGTTCGCGCTGTCACACACCTTGCTGACAGCCGGAGAGTCGCTCAAACCGGCCATGCCCGGTTGCACTCAAGCCATCCATCAGGATTACCCATCCTGGTCGGCCCCCTCTCAACCGTCTCCTACCCCCCTTCGGTGTTCCTTTGCATTCGTCTGGCTGGCTTGCCTGTGCTTACTTCAGGAACACCTATGAAACTGATTACCGCCATCGTCAAACCCTTCAAGGTTGACGAGATACGCGAGGCCCTTTCCGATCTGGGCATACAGGGGATGACGCTGACCGAGGTTAAAGGGTTCGGTCGCCAGAAAGGCCACACCGAGCTCTACCGCGGTGCGGAATACGCGGTCGACTTTCTGCCCAAGATACGCATTGAGCTGGCCATTCCCGACGAGCAGTTACCCAGCGTGCTGGAAGCCATCCAAAGTAGTGCCCGCACCGGTCGCATCGGTGACGGCAAGAT
The DNA here is from genome assembly GCF_047716895.1 of Alcaligenes sp. SJTW-7. Taxonomy (NCBI): domain Bacteria; kingdom Pseudomonadati; phylum Pseudomonadota; class Betaproteobacteria; order Burkholderiales; family Alcaligenaceae; genus Alcaligenes; species Alcaligenes sp. SJTW-7. Next base: position 2,511,182 of record NZ_CP136682.1, read on the forward strand.
CTTTGTCCAGCCGCTGGACCATGTCATCCGCATCCGCACCGGCGAATGCGATGAGCAAGCCCTGTAACCGGAGAACCCCTCATGAACAACGCTGATCTATCGTGGATGCTAGTCTCCACGCTACTGGTACTGATGATGGCCGCGCCGGGCCTGGCCCTGTTTTACTCAGGCATGGTGCGTCAAAAAAATGCCTTGTCCATGTTGTCCCAGACCTTGCTGGTATTCAGTCTGGGCGTGGTGCTTTGGTTTATCTATGGCTATTCGCTGGCGTTTACGGCAGGCAATCCGTTTATCGGCAGTCTGGACAAGGTCTTTTTCAATGGCCTATTCAATGCCGCTGACCAACAGTTCTCCATGTCGGGTTCTTTGCCTGAGCTGCTGTTTGCGTCCTTTCAAGCCACCTTTGCCGGTTTGACTTGCGCACTGGTCGTAGGCAGTCTGGCCGAACGAGCCCGCTTGTCGGCTATTTTGGTCTTTACCGTGATCTGGTTCACACTGGCCTATCTGCCCATCTGCCATATGGTCTGGTTTGCCGACCCCCAGCACGGCGGCTTGCTCAACTCCCGTGGTGCGCTGGACTTTGCCGGCGGTACGGTCGTGCATATTAATGCCGGGATTGCGGGACTGGTGGGTGCCTGGCTGATTGGTCCGCGCCTGAATTATCGTCGTGAAGCCATGCCGCCTCACAACCTGCCACTGACCTTTATCGGCGCAGCCTTGCTGTGGGTGGGCTGGTTCGGCTTTAACGCAGGCTCGGCACTGGCGGCCAATGAAAACGCTACCCTGGCCTTCTCTAACACCATGTTGGCTGCCGCTATTGGCGTCATCGCCTGGGTACTGGGCGAATGGATCAGCAAAGGCCATCCCTCCTTGCTCGGTGCGTGTTCAGGGGCAATTGCCGGTTTGGTGGGCATTACCCCGGCTGCCGGTTTTGTCGCACCTCTTGGCGCACTGGCCATTGGATTGATGACGTCCCTGGCTTGCCTGTGGGGCGTGAACGGCCTGAAACGCTGGCTGCGAGCCGACGATACGCTGGATGTCTTTGGCATTCACGGCTTGGGAGGGATTGTGGGCGCTCTGCTCACCGGCTTGTTCAACGCTCCCGTTCTGGGGGGGCCAGGTACCGCCGCCGGTAACAGTATCTGGATGCAGTTGTGGATTCAGCTCGAAGGCGTACTGCTCACTCTGGTCTGGTCGGGCCTGGCTGCCTGGATTGCCTTTAGCATTGCCAAAGCCGTTTGCGGTGGCCTGCGTGTCGACGCCGACCATGAGCGTGAAGGTCTGGATATCCGTACCCACGGCGAAACAGCTTACTAACACTGAGTACCGATCATGATTTGTGTTTATCTTGCCAGCAGGCAAACTGCCCCCTTCAAACACAGGCACAGGCCTAAAAGAAAAAGCCCTCTTTCGAGGGCTTTTTTACACGCAAACCAGCCGCTTATTTTTCTTTGCGGTAGGCATCATGGCATGTCTTACAGGACTTGCCCACATTGCCGAATGCCACACGGAAGGCATCGAAGTCACCCGAATCGGAGGCCACTTTCAACTTATCGATCGCAGTAGTGAACTCGTCGGTTGCTTGCTTGAAACCTTTAGCATCGCTCCAGGCCTCGGCTTTGGTCTCGCCGCCTTCCGTACCCGGTCCAAAAGCACTCCAAGGCAAAGCAGCCAAAACCGTCAATACTTCCACGTTCTTTGCGATCGCAGCCGCATCATACGGTGCTTCTTTTTTGGCTACAGGAGCCATGCGACCAAAGTGCGAGCCGATCAGGGCCATGCTGGCCTGACGGTAATCAATGGCTTGTTCTGGCTTGGCAAACTGGGCCGTAGCAGGCGCGACAAACGCCGCGCACATGGCGGCAGCGGCGGTCAGAAACGCAAATTTCTTCATGTGAACTCCTGTGTGATGAAACATAAAACACTTCATAAAGCACTAGCTCAAGAAAGCCGAAGGCAGCTGCCCCCCTATTTTTCAGGTACAGCCGCCTGGATTCAGATAGCCTTGGCCAACTGTACCGCCACGCCCAGATAGCTGCGTGGAGTCAGCTCAAGCAAATAGTTCTTGGCATCGGCGGGCAGCTCCAGACCACCAATAAACTCGCGCAATGCTTCCTCAGTAATACCACGGCCACGTGTCAGCGCTTTGAGCTGCTCGTAAGGCTGGGGCAGACCATAGCGGCGCATCACGGTTTGAACTGGTTCGGCCAGGATTTCCCAGCAGGCATCAATATCTGCATCCACTGCAGCGGCATTCAACTCCAGTTTGCCCAGACCACGCAGGCAGGCATCGTAGGCGACCACGCTATACCCCAGGGCCACGCCCAGGTTGCGCAGCACGGTGGAGTCGGTCAGGTCGCGCTGCCAGCGGGAGATGGGCAGTTTTTCGGACAGGTGACGCAACATGGCATTGGCCAGACCCAGATTGCCTTCCGAGTTCTCAAAATCAATCGGGTTGACCTTGTGCGGCATGGTGGACGAACCAATCTCGCCCTCTTTCAAACGCTGCTTGAAGTAGCCCAGGGAAATGTAGCCCCAGACGTCACGGTTGAAGTCCAGCAAAATGGTGTTGGCACGGGCAATGGCATCAAACAGGGCAGCCATCCAATCGTGCGGCTCAATCTGAATGGTGTAGACGTTTTGCGTCAAGCCAAGCCCACCCAGCACGCTCTTGCTAAAGGCAGGCCAGTCAATGTCGGGGTAAGCCGAGAAGTGCGCATTGTAATTGCCCGTCGCACCGTTCAATTTGGCCAGAGGCTCAACGGCGGCAATCGCCGCAATCGCGTTCTGCAAACGGGCAGCCACGTTGGCGAACTCTTTGCCCATGGTGCTGGGGCTGGCAGGCTGGCCATGCGTGCGCGAGAGCAACGGCTGTTCCGCATGCAGACGGGCCTGCGCCTTGATGGCATCGCACACTTCTTGCAACTGAGGCAGGATCACCTGCTCACGGGCACGCGTCAGCATCAAGGCATGCGACGTGTTGTTGATGTCTTCAGAGGTGCAGGAAAAGTGAATGAACTCGGCCGCCGCGGACAATTCGGCGTGATCGGCCACTTTTTCTTTAAGCCAGTATTCCACGGCTTTCACATCGTGGTTGGTAGTGCGCTCGATCGCCTTGATGCGAGCGGCATCCTCTTCCGAGAAGTTCTGCACCAGCGTCTTGAGTACCTCGCGGGCCTGGGCAGAGAAAGGCGGCAATTCGGGCAAACCTGCATCGGACAGGCCGATCAGCCAGGCCACTTCGACCTCCACGCGATGCCACATAAATGCGGCTTCGGACAACAGGCCACGCAAGGGGGCGGTACGGCTGCCATAACGCCCGTCCAATGGCGACAAGGCATTCAGAGTGCTCAGGGTATCGGCTATGTGCATCGTTCTACAGAAAAGAAGGGGGAATAAAGTCAGCCCGCATTCTAACATTGCGCACTGGCAGCCGGATGCCACGTGTTCGGCATAGGGACAGAATCCACCAGCCACCAGGCTATTTGACGAATAAACCACAGTTTTAAGACATTGTTCCACGCTATGGGGTCATGCCTTCTTAGCGAGGCGTTCGCCCGGAGGTTCCTGCTATACTTTTTGAGCCTGCAACTTTTGATAGCTTTTTATGAAACTTCTAGCTTCCCTCACAAGTCCATACGCGCGCAAAGTGCGTGTTGTCATGGCGGAAAAAAAGCTCGATTACGAGCTGATTCTGGAGGATGTGTGGGCCGATGACAGCGATATTCTGAAACACAATCCCCTGGGCAAAATCCCCTGTCTGATCATGGACGATCAGGCTAATTTGTTTGACTCCCGCGTGATCGTCGAGTATCTGGATACCCTCTCGCCCGTCGGCCGCCTGATTCCTCAAGCCGGACGTGATCGCGCTGCAGTCAAATGCTGGGAAGCCATTGCCGATGGCTTGCTGGATGCCGCCGTCGCCATCGTGGTGGAAAACCGCCGCCCCGAAGCACTGCGTCTGCCCTCGTGGATTGATCGTCAGAACAGCAAGATCACCGCCGCTCTGCAATCCATGAACAACACCCTTGGTGACCAGTCCTTTTGCATGGGAACCAGCTTTAGCCTGGCCGATATTGCCGTGGGCTGCGCACTGGGTTATCTGGACCTGCGCTTTCCGGAGCTGGACTGGCGCTCGCAGTATGGCAATTTGCAACGCCTGGATGAGAAACTCCAGACGCGCCCCTCGTTTGCCAGCACCTTGCCGCCTACGCAGTGAGCGTTGCGACAGCAAACCAGGGCCCATTCTTCTGAATGGGTTTTTTTATGTCTGCCGACTTAGCACTCGCCCAGTAAACGGTACATCCAGAAGGCCTCGTCAGTCTGTAGACGCTGGGTAAAACGGGCTGGCGAATAACCCGTAATCCGTTTGACCTCCCTACCAAAATGAGACTGGTCACTGTAGCCGGCTTGGAGCGCAAGCGCTGACCAGTCCGTCTTTTCCTGCTGCTGCAGCAAGTCAAAGGCACGCTCTACGCGCACATACAGTTGCAGTTCACGCTGACTTTGCCCAGCCCACCGCTTGATCTGTCTTTGCAATTGGCGCAAACCCGTTCCGGGGCGCGTCATTGCCGCCCTCATCGCCAAGGTTCGTAACCAATCATGTAAGTTGGCAGACCCCGCTTTGCTGCCCAGGCGCTCAGTAGGCGTGCAGCGATAAATGGCTGCTTCCAGTTGCTCGAACAGCCTTCCCTGCCCAGGCTGCACCTGCTCCAGAATCCGACAGGCCGCAGCCGGCAAGACCTGATCCATGGGCAAGACCTGATCCATCAAGGCATGGGGCTCAATACCAAACATCTGTCTTACGGCATCGGGGTAAAGCCCAATCGAAATGGCATGCACGGGGCCCGGAGACCAACTCATGGACGGGGTGCGCGAGGGCCCAGCCAGCACCATACTGGACAAAGCCTCTGACAGAACCACCGGACCGCCCTCAGCCAGCATCCGAACCCTATGCAACTGGCCATGAAAAATCCACGACAACACCACCAGCGGCGAGGCCGGATAACAATTCAAACGCTGCTCAGGCAGCAAATCCAGCCCGCGGGTGTCCCGCTCTACCCCCAGATGGATGCTGGCCGCGGTATGGCGGCGAGGACGATGCAGGCAGGCACGAGACAAAGTGGTCATGAGACGTCGCTTCCGTTCTATCCGGCCCGAGCAAGGCCGGCCACACTGACTGCTCTTCTTGTATCCTACTTCAGCTTCCTCTCCATGCCCAAAATCATTCTGCAAGGTTCCTGGTCCCACCGTTGCCGCAGCGTCCTTACGTTGTGGGCCACCACGGTGGATGTTCTGGCCCGACGGGCCATAGGCAGGCCACAAGTCCACGGCTGGACCATCTCCTTTGAGATCGCCACCCTGTTCTATCGAAAGCAGTTCAATCACGCCTTTCGTCTGGACAACATCGCTCAAAGCCGGGCTTACTTCGACAGTCTGTACACAATTGCAGAACCGGACCTGCCGGTACGGGTACAGGCCAGCACCGCTCAAGAGCCAAGGGGACACTGGTTTATTCCCGAGCATGCTGACAAGACCCACACTCTTTTGTACTTCCATGGCGGCGGCTATGCTTTTTATCCCGCGGTGTCACTGCACTTTATTCGTCTGCTCGCTCATCGCCTGCAAACCACGATTTTTGCCCTGGACTATCGCCTGACCCCGGAGCATCCGCATCCGGCCCAACAGGACGATGCGGTGCAAGCCTACCGTTATTTGCTCGCCCAAGGCTTGCGCCCCCAAGACATAGTCCTGGGTGGCGACTCAGCGGGCGGCCATCTGGCACTGATGACCTTGGTGAGAGTGCGACAGGCGGGCTTGCCCCAGCCTGCGCTGGCCCTGGCCCTAAGCCCCTGGACTGATACCGGACGACGAGGGGCCAGTCAGTTTGGCCATGATCGCTACGATATGGTGCAGGGCTACCAGACACTGCGGTATGGGCAGTGGCTGAAAGGAGAGGGGCCCTGGAGCAATGCACAGCTCTCTCCCATCGCCCAGGATCTGCGTCATCTGGCCCCTCTCTATATCCAAGCAGGCGGCAAAGAAATCATGGTCGATATGATCCGCGATTTTGCCCGTGAGGCACACCGGCAGGGAGCCCAGGTACGCCTGGATGTGTGGCCGGACATGACGCACGAGTTTCATGCGTACGGCCGTACTTTGCCCCAAAGCGAGCAGGCACTTACCGCCCTACGGTCGGCGATGCGATGGACACAAGGGGAAAGTTTTGAGCCGCTAGAGGAAACCGAGCGGGATGCACTGGACTTTAGCGATGGCAAAGTCCAGTCTGAGCGCCTCATCAAGCCTGTGTAATGGCCTGCGCAATCATGTAGAGCGCCAGCACCGTCAGCATGCCGGCAAAAATGCGCTTGAGCGTCATCTGGTCAATCTTGTGGGCCAGACTGGCACCCAAGGGGGCGGTACAGATGCTGGTGGCCGAGACAATCAGCAAGGCAGGCCAGTAGATAAAACCAATCATGCCTGGATGACTGCCAAAGCTCACCTGACCGGACCAGATATAGCCCACGCTATTGGCAAGGGCGATAAAAAAGCCCAGCGCGGCGGAGGTCGCAACCGCCTGCCGAACCGGCACATTGCCGCGTAGCATAAAAGGAACGGACAGAAATGCCCCGCCAGCACCCAGCAGACCGGACACAAAACCGATCAGCGCCCCCATGGCGGCAATCCAGAAAGGAGCCGGCAAGGATCGGCCTTGCACCGGGGCCGATTTACGGGCCATTTTGGAGGCCGAATACAAGACAAACGCCGCAAACACAATAGCCAGCGCCGTGCTGTCTATCATGGCGAACACCGCACCGCCCGACAGCAGCCCTCCCACTATCAGGCCGGGCACCATCACCTTGACCACATCCCAACGGATGGCGCCGTGCTTATGGTGAGCCCGCACGCTGGACAAGGAAGTAAACAAGATGGTGGCCATCGCCGTGGCGATCGAGGCATGAACGGCCAACTCCTGCGGCACACCAAACAGGGGCAGCAGAAAGGTCAGGAATGGCACCAGAATCATGCCCCCGCCAATCCCCAGCAGACCGGCGGCCAAGCCAATACCGGCACCCAGCACCAGCAAACTGATGACTAAAATGGGTTCCATGCCCGCCTCTTACTGAATAATGCCGCCGCCCAGGCAGCGCTCACCGTCATACAAGACCACGGACTGGCCTGGAGTGACGGCCCATTGAGGCTCGTCAAAATGTAAAGACAAGCTATCACCGTCGGCAGCCAGAATCGTGCAGGCCGCATCGGCCTGACGATAGCGCGTTTTGGCGTGAATCGGGCCCAACGCGGGTGGGTGACCTGCAACCCAGCTGGTCTGCTCGGCTTTCAATTCGGACTGTAACAACCAGGGATGATCATGACCCTGCACGACATACAGCGTATTCGTGGCCAGGTCCTTGCGGGCGGCATACCAGGCGTCGGCAGTCCCATCTTCGCGCTGCTTGCCCTTGACGCCACCAATGCCCAAACCCTTGCGTTGGCCATAGGTGTGGAAAGCCAGGCCCACGTGCTGGCCCAGCACCTGCCCTTCCGGTGTCTTGATCGGACCGGGCTGAGTGGGCAAGTAACGATTCAGGAACTCGCGAAAAGGACGCTCGCCGATAAAGCAAATGCCGGTTGAGTCTTTTTTAGCCGCATTGGGCAGCTTCAATTCCTCAGCAATACGGCGCACTTCCTGCTTGTTGATCTCGCCCAACGGGAACAGAGTGCGCGACAGTTGCGCCTGGTTCAGGCGGTGCAGAAAATAGCTTTGATCCTTGGAGGCATCCAGACCTTTGAGCAATTGATAGTCTGTGCCGCCCCCAGCCATGGGCACGCCACGCACACGGGCGTAATGGCCGGTGGCAATCCAGTCGGCACCCAAGGTCATGGCGTGGTCCAGAAAAGCCTTGAACTTGATTTCGGCATTGCACAGCACATCGGGATTCGGGGTACGACCTGCCGAATACTCTCGCAAGAACTCCGCAAACACGCGATCTTTATATTCCGTAGCAAAGTTGACTGCCTCGATTTCGACACCGACCAGATCAGCCACACTGGCCGCGTCCAGCCAGTCCTGGCGCGAGGAGCAAAATTCGGAGTCATCGTCGTCTTCCCAGTTCTTCATGAACAGGCCGACGACCTCATAGCCCTGCTCTTTAAGCAACCAGGCCGAAACGGAGGAGTCCACGCCGCCGGACATTCCGATAACGACGCGACCTTTTTTGGTGGAAATAGTCATTGCAGTGATGATGAGCGGGGCCACAGCCCGCAAACCCACGGACCGGCGCGCACCCGACTAACTAAAAAAAGCATTGTACGCCTGCCCTGACGCAAGTACAGGGACAGGCCGTCCCCGCACGGGGTTTCTGACAAGCTGTGCCGCCCCGGTCACAAAAGCCCAGGCTGGACAGACTGGGCTTGGTCAGGGGCAAGCGCGCGCTCAGGCCTGAGCGCGTGCGGGTAACATCTTCCCGGGATTCATGATGTTATGCGGGTCAAGCGCCCGCTTGATGCTGCCCATCACGTCGAGCGCATCTTGACCGTGTTCGGCCAGCATGAACTCCATCTTGTGCAAACCTACGCCGTGCTCGCCGGTACAGGTACCTTGCATGGCAATCGCCCGTTCCACCAGCCGGCGGTTCAGGCGCTCGGACTCGTCCCATTCCTCCTGACTATCGGCATCGAGCAACATCAGCACGTGAAAGTTGCCATCGCCCACGTGGCCCACGATGGTGTACGGAAACGGAGCCTGATCCATGTCGGCCGCGGTCTGGGCCACGCACTCTGCCAACGCAGAGATAGGGACGCACACGTCCGTGGTGCTGGAGCGGCACCCAGGGCGCAGTTGCAAGCCGGCAAAGTAGGCATTGTGTCGAGCCGTCCACAAACGGGAACGGTCCTCGGCCTTGTCGGCCCACTCAAAATCCATGCCACCATTTTCACGGGTGATTTCCTGAACTACCTGGGCCTGCTCCTGAACCCCGCTGGGGCTGCCATGGAATTCAAAAAGCAACAGGGGCGATTCTTTCAGTGTCAGCTTGCTGTAGGCATTGGTGGCACGTACGGCTGCGGTATCCATGAATTCGACACGCGCAATCGGAATACCCATTTGAATGACCTCGATCACGCTCTGCACGGCAGAGCGCAGATCGGGGAAATTACAGATGGCGGCAGAAATAGCTTCGGGCTGAGGGTACAGACGGACAGTCACTTCGGTGATGATGCCCAGCGTGCCTTCGCTACCGATGAATAGACGGGTCAGGTCGTAACCGGCCGAGGATTTCTTGGCGCGGTTAGCGGTATCGATAATACGGCCGTCTGCCGTCACGACCTTCAGGGTCAGGACGTTTTCACGCATCGTCCCGTAGCGCACGGCATTGGTACCCGACGCACGGGTTGCCGCCATCCCGCCCAAGCTGGCATCCGCACCGGGATCGATGGGAAAAAACAAGCCCGTATCACGGATATGCTCGTTCAAGGCCATGCGCGTCACGCCAGCTTGCACCGTGGCGGTGAAGTCTTCGGCGTTGATTGCCACGATCTCGTCCATGCCGGACAAATCCAGGCTGACGCCACCTTGAATTGCCAGGAAATGTCCTTCCAGCGAGGAGCCAGCCCCGTAAGGGATCAGCGGCACATGATGCTCGTGACAATGACGGGCCACCCAGGCCACTTCTTCAGTGCTGCGGGCAAACACAACCACATCGGGCAGCATGGGTGGATAAGGCGATTCATCCCGACCATGGTGCTCACGCACGGCGTGAGACAGCGAGCAACGCTCTTGAAACTGAGCCTGCAAGGCTTCTACAAAACCTTCAGGTAAAGGGCGCCGCACGATTTCGGCATGAGCGGGAGCATTCATGAACATTCCAAAAAGGCAAAACCTTATTATGAGTGGCTAAGTGCCCCTTCTTCAAGTGCGACCCGGGCCTGACGGCGCTGACGCACGGCTTGGGCCAGGTTCTCCAGCACCGCCACCGTGTCATCCCAATCAATGCAACCGTCCGTAATGCTTTGCCCGTACGTCAGCGGCTTGCCTTCGACGACGTCCTGACGGCCGCCGACCAGATGACTTTCGATCATCACGCCACAAATGCGCATATCGCCACCCGCAATCTGACCGGCCACATCGGCCAGCACGTCAGGCTGACGACGGTAATCCTTGTTGCTATTGGCATGGCTGGCATCGATCATCACACGCGGCACCATGCCGGCCTTGATCATGGCCTGGCTGGTGGCTTCGACATGCTCAGCGTCATAGTTTGGCGCCTTGCCGCCGCGCAGAATCACATGGCAATCGTTATTGCCCACGGTGGACACAATGGCGGAGTGACCACCCTTGGTGACCGACAGGAAATGGTGAGGTTGGGAGGCCGCCTTGATGGCATCCAGCGCAATGCGGATATTGCCATCCGTGCCGTTCTTGAAACCGACCGGGCAAGACAATCCCGAGGACAGTTCTCGGTGAACCTGACTTTCTGTCGTGCGCGCACCAATCGCGCCCCACGACACCAGATCAGCAATGTACTGGGGTGTAATCATGTCCAGAAACTCGCAGCCCGCTGGCAAATCCAGCTGGTTCACAGCCAGCAGCAATTCACGAGCAGTGCGCAAACCCTGATTGATATTGAAGCTGCCATCCATGTTTGGATCGTTAATCAGGCCCTTCCAGCCCACGGTGGTACGAGGCTTTTCAAAGTACACGCGCATGACAATTTCCAGCTCGGGCGCAAAACGCTTGCGCTGTTCTGTCAGGCGGCGGGCGTAGTCCATGGCCGCTTCGGTATCGTGAATGGAACACGGGCCCACCACGACCACCAGACGATCGTCCTGTTCGTGAAGAATCTTGTGGATGCTGCGGCGCGCCTTGTGAACCGTCGTCGATACAGCAGAGGTACACGGAAACTCGCGCATCACGTGCGATGGGGGAGAGAGCTCCTTAATTTCACGAATCCGTAAATCATCAGTATTGTGCGACACGATTTAACTCCAGTTGGTTTGCCAGGTCCGGGGGCAAACGAAAAAAAAGCCGCCCGGTCTATGCTGGCGGCTTATTTCAGGATTTAGGTCTTACTTCTGTTTGGTGCAACCCGTCCTTTCCTCCACCAGCGGCATCGGAAAAGCATAAAAATAAAAGAAGAAAACGGGGTTTGCGAAAGTCATGGGAAAAATCCTAACACAGTTCCTGAGGCGCCGCCAAACAAAACCAGCAAGATTCATCCAAAAAACCGCATAAAAACAAAATATTTATACCAAAAACCCATGAAAAAAACCCATAAAACGAAACATATATTTCGTTTAGTGAATTTTATTGGCCCATTTGTTTCGTGCTGACGCAAAAAAACACGATAAATCGTTTAGAACCTTGGTTTGTCTTATTTTTACATCTGAACACAATTAGGCTTATTGTCATCGGACTGTCATGCAGAAAGGGCCAGAACCCTGGCTCTGACCCTTAGCCGACTCACTTAGCAGCACGCGATACGTCCTTTACCCCCATACCGCGCCTGCTGTCGTTCGCGGAAGAACTCGGCGTATGCCATCGGCTGTTGGTCCGGATGATTTACCCGCATGTGCGTCAGATAGGTCTCGTAATCCGGTACACCGACCATCAGACGCAAGGTGGTGGCCAGGTAGCGTCCCGTCCCCCGCCCTGCCTGGGCTCCGCGCGCTATCGCTCCAGTCAATAATCCTTTCATATCACGCTCCTGCTGTTGCCTGAGCCGGCAAAGGCTCATACAGCGTCTCGGCTGAATGTGGCACGGCACTGCGGCGCGCGTTCAACACGCAACGTATGCCAAAGAACACCATGCTCACAACCACAAAAATGAACAAGCCGCATAAGGTCGAGTTCACATAATCGTTGAAAATAACCTGCTGCATCTGCTCCAGCGATTTGGCAGGAGCCATGACCGTTTGTTCGGCCAGACCTTGTTGATACACCTTGGCATGCGCCAGAAAGCCGATCTTGGGATCAGGGTGAAACATCTTCTGAAAGCCGGCAAACAGCGTGCAGATCAACAGCCAGATAGTAGGAACCACGGTCACCCAGGCGTAGCGATCTTTCTTCATCTTAAAGAGCACCACCGTCCCCAGCACCAATGCCACTGCCGCCAGCATCTGGTTGGCAATACCGAACAAAGGCCACAACGTATTGATGCCACCCAACGGATCAACCACCCCCTGATACAGGAAATAGCCCCACGCCGCCACGCACAAGGACGTGGCAATCAGGTTAGCGACCAAGGACTCGGTACGGCGCAAGCCCGGTACGAAGGTGCCCATCAGATCCTGCAGCATGAAGCGGCCGGCACGGGTGCCGGCATCCACGGCAGTCAGGATGAACAGGGCCTCGAACAGAATCGCAAAGTGATACCAGAAACTCATCATCGCCGGCCCGCCGATGACATTATGCAAGATGAAGGCCATGCCTACCGCCAGGGTAGGAGCACCACCCGCACGCGAAATAATGCTGTTTTCACCCACGTCGCTGGCCATCTGGGTCAGATCGGCCGGCGTAATCAGAAAGCCCCAGCTGGACACCACTTGCGCGGCCTGTTCAGGAGTCGTGCCGATCAGGGCAGCCGGGCTGTTCATGGCGTAGTAAATGCCAGGTTCGATCACGCAAGCAGCGACCAAAGCCATGATGGCCACAAAGGATTCCATCAGCATGCCGCCGTAACCGATATAGCGCGCCTGGGTTTCGTTTTCGATCATCTTGGGTGTGGTGCCCGAGGAAATCAAGGCGTGGAAACCGGACACGGCACCGCAAGCAATGGTGATGAACAAGAAGGGGAACAAGCTGCCGGACCAGACCGGCCCTGTGCCATCAATAAATTTGGTGGTCGCTGGCATTTTCAGATCGGGCGCCACAATTACAATCCCGATGGCCAGACCCACAATCGTGCCGATTTTCAGGAAGGTGGACAGATAGTCACGCGGAGCCAGCAGCAGCCAAACGGGCAGCACAGCGGCAATAAAGCCATAAATAATCAGTGCCCAGGTCAGCTCTTCGCCATTCAACGTGAAGAACGGCCCCCAGGTGGGGTGCGCGGCCACGTCCTGGCCGTACACAATCGCGGCCAGCAGAAAGATCAGCCCGATCACCGAGACCTCGCCAATACGGCCCGGCCGCAGGAAGCGCAGATAAATCCCCATGAAAATGGCTAGCGGAATCGTCGCTGCCACCGTAAAGGTGCCCCACGGTGAGTTGATCAGGGCCTTGACCACAATCAGCGCCAGCACGGCCAGGATGATAACCATGATCATGAAGGCGCCAAACAGCGCAATGACGCCAGGCACCGTGCCCAGTTCGGACTTGATCAGATCCCCCAGCGAGCGCCCGTCGCGGCGCATGGAGATGAACAGAACGGTAAAGTCCTGCACGGCCCCCGCAAATACCACGCCGGCCAGAATCCAGAGCATGCCGGGCAGATAACCCATTTGCGCAGCCAGCACCGGCCCGACCAAGGGGCCCGCGCCAGCAATCGCCGCGAAGTGGTGACCAAAGAGCACATGCTTATTGGTCGGTACATAGTCCAGACCATCGTTATGACGCCAGGCAGGCGTCATGCGGGTGGCGTCCAGCTCAAAGACCTTACGAGCAATGAAACGGCTGTAGTAACGATAGGCAATCAAATAGACGCAGACTGCGGCGACTACGATCCATAGAGCATTGATGCTCTCCCCCCGGCTTAGCGCCACCGTTCCCAGGGCAAAGGCCCCCAGCACCGCAACCAGCACCCAAATCAGATGCTGTTTTATAAAACCGCCCTCTTCTCTGCTCATAGAGCCTCCACGATTTTGCATTAAGTAAGTCTGTCACCAACTTTTTTTCCGGCTGTACTTCTGATCTGAAGAAGTCGCCAGCTGCCGGTACAAGAGGCGCAGCACCGCGTAGGATGAGCACTCTTGCTGGGACCGCACAGTGTTCTTGATACCGTGCATTTCCCGCACCAGCAGGGTTTGAAAGCGCCGTAAAGCGCACTTTCCAAAAAGGTGTCGGCGCGCCCGAAGGCGCGCCGAACTCATTCATGAATCAATCTGGGGTAGGCACAAGCCAGGCGCTTTTGAGAGGACAAGCGCTCTTTAATCCTTGGGAGCATAGTAAAAACACGTACTCAAGACACCACGCATTTTCCCTAAGACCAAACTCTTTACTTATATATAAATTCTAATCAGTTCTTTTGGTCGATAGTTTCTATCCATTTAATTTGAGTACGAATGATTTTATGCGCTATGATTTCCCTGCAAATCTTTCGTAAAACAAATCATTCATAACGAAATGGTAAAGGCGAGAAAAGGACTCATGATGAAACTACACTCCAAGCCCCTCTGCGCGCTGGCCTTGGCCCTGCTGGGCACCGTCGCTGCCGCCTCCAGCGCCCACGCGGTCACGCTGGAACAAGTCAAAGAGCGCGGCGTGATTCGCGTCGCCGTTGCAAATGAAATTCCTTACGGTTACATGGACATGTCCGGCAAGGCTCAGGGCGCAGGCCCTGAAGTGGCGCAAGCCATCCTGGAGCGTCTGGGCATCAAGGAAATCAAATGGGAAACCGCCAACTTCGGCTCCCTGATTCCCGGCCTGCAAGCCAAGCGCTTTGATATGGTGGCCGCTGAAATGGCCATCCTGCCGCAACGCTGCAATACCGTGCTGTTCTCCGAGCCCAACAGCTCGTATGGTGAAGGCCTGCTCGTGGCCAAGGGCAATCCCAAAAACATTCACGCCTACGAGGACTTTGCCAAGACCGATCACAAGATCGCCATCATGGCCGGTGCCGATCAATTGGAAATGATGCAGGCCCTGGGCGTACCCGATGATCGCATGATCACGATTTCCAACAACGCGGATGCCATCTCTACCGTCGCCACGGGTCGTGCCGACGCCTATGCTGCCACCGGCCAGACCGTCAGTGACCTGGCATCCAAAGGGAGCGGCAAGGTGGAACTGGCCGCCGAATTCAAGGACCCCGTCATCAACGGCATTCCGGTTCGCAGCTGGGGCGGTTTTGCTTTTGCCAAGGAATCCGAAGATCTGCGCGACGCAGTGAACAAGGAGCTGGCCGAATTCAAGAAAACCGAGGAATGGAAAGCGATCCTCGACAAGCACGGCTTTACCGAGGAAGACGCCAAGCACTCGTTTGAAAAATCCACGGAACAGCTGTGTAAAGCCTGATCCTTCACCTGCGGGTAAGGCGGCCGCACGAACCTGCGTAGCCCCTCGCAAGGGCCCATTTCGCACCGGGAGTGCCCCGCCTGCCCTTGTCCGGAATCTGATATGGATTGGTTAAGTTACAGCTCGGCCCTGATGGAAGGGGCCTGGGTCACCATACAGCTCACCCTGTACTCAACGGTCGTGGGGGCCATCGCCGCCTTCGCGCTGGGTATAGGCAGGCTATCGCGATCTGTGGTCCTGCGCTCCTTGTCCATCACCGTTATCGAGGTGTTTCGCGGCACCTCTTTGTTGGTACAGCTATTCTGGCTGTACTTTGCCTTGCCGATTCTGGGCGAGTCGCTCGGTCTGGACTGGCGGCTGGACCCGGTCGTGGCTGGAACCCTGGCATTGGGCCTGAACATTGGCGCTTATGGGGCCGAAGTGGTGCGCGGCGCTATCCAGGCCGTACCGCATTCTCAACTGGAAGCCGCCAAGGCCCTGGACTTTACAGAACGCCAAACCCTGTGGCGCATCAGCCTGCCCCAGGCCATTCCAGAGATGATGCCCAGTTTCGGAAATCTGGCCGTGCAGAACCTGAAGGATACAGCCCTGGTCTCCCTGATCAGCTTGGGGGACTTGAGCTTTAGAGCTGAACAAATACGCAACTTCACCCAAGACAGCACCACCATCTACACCCTGCTTTTGCTGATGTACTTTGGCATGGCATTGGTACTGACCGTCCTGATGAAATTGCTGGAGCGCGCAACCGGCCGCTGGCGCGCGCAAAGGAGCTGAACATGCTGTTTGGTATTGAATGGGACACCAGCAGCAATGGAGCATTTGCGCTGTCTATCCTGCCTATCCTGCTCAAAGGTTTATGGGTGACCATCCAGGCCGCCGTGCTGGGTTTTGGTGTTGCCGCCGTGTTAGGACTGATTCTGGCAGGCCTGAAAAGCGTGCGTCTGCGCCTGATCTCCTGGCCCGCCTATGTGTTGACCGAGTTCCTGCGCGACACGCCATTGCTGGTGCAATTGTTTTTCCTGTACTACGTACTGCCGGACTACGGCATCGTGCTGCCCGCCTTCCTGACCGGCGCGCTGGCACTGGGTGTGCAGTACAGCGCATATCTGTCGGAAGTTTATCGGGCCGGTCTGGAATCCGTCACCCACGGGCAGACTGAAGCTGCCCGTGCGCTGGATATTTCCCCATTGCGCACCTTTATGGTCATCACCCTGCCCCAGGCCATCCCCCGCATCATTCCAGCCATGGGCAACTACTTGGTATCCATCATGAAAGACGTGCCCGTGCTTTCTGTTGTATCGGTGCTGGAAGTGCTGAATGTGGCCAAGATTATTGGTGACCGTACCTTTAACTACATCATTCCCCTGTCCATGGTGGGCGGCCTGTACCTGCTGCTGACCCTGCTGGCTTCAGCGGGGATACGAGCACTGGACCAACGTTTGCCCAAGCAAGGAATCCCTCTGCGATGATCGACACACTCTCCAAGCCCATCATTGAATTTGAGCATGTCACCAAAAAATTCGGTGACGTCACCGTACTGGATGCATTGAACTTTCAAGTCAGGCGGGGTGAAAAAGTCACTATCATCGGCCCCTCAGGATCGGGCAAATCAACGGTGCTACGTATCCTGATGACGCTGGAAACCATAGACGACGGCGTCATTACAGTCGCGGGCAAACCCCTGTGGCATGAACGTGTCAACGACCAGTTGGTCCCCGCCAGCCAAAAGCATTTGCGCGAAATGCGCAAGGAAATGGGAATGGTATTTCAGCAGTTCAATCTGTTCCCTCACATGACCGTAATGCGCAACGTGACCGAAGCCCCCATGCATGTACTGGGCCTGTCCAAAGAGCAAGCGCGCGAACGAGCCACCAAATACCTGGATCTGGTGGGTCTGATCGACCATGCGGACAAATTCCCCAGTCAGCTCTCGGGCGGTCAGCAACAACGTGTGGGCATTGCCCGCGCTCTGGCCATGGAGCCGAACATTTTGCTGTTCGATGAGCCCACCTCGGCACTGGACCCGGAACTGGTCGGCGAAGTGCTGGGCGTGATTCAGAAGCTGAGCCAGGAACAGGATCTGACCATCTTGCTGGTGACCCACGAAATGCAATTTGCCAAGGAGGTGTCAGACCGCGTCTGTTTCTTTGACAAAGGCGTGATCGTGGAATCCGGTCCGCCAGAGCAAGTGTTCTGTCACCCGCAGGAAGCACGGACCCAGGCCTTTTTGAGCAATTTCATTCAAGCGGCGTAGTCAATCCCCAGTGGTGGGCCACTTCTGCCACTGAGATGCTCCTCTTTAGCGACGCTGGCGGCAAAGTGAGACTTCAAGCCGTTTACACCACGCCCACGCTGGCACTCAAGGCTGAGGCACTCGTCCATCCCAATACCGTGGTAACCAAGGGCCTGGCGGCCCCGCACCCGTCGGGCCTGCCTGCCGTATCGTGGCGCCCTCTCGAGTGTCTGACCTGCGCTTTTCTGAGCGTCAGAACCTGAGTCTGCCACTGAAAACCTGCCCATACAAAAAAACGCCCCCCGGAAATAAATCCAGGGAGCGTTTTATCGGGCCAAGGTCTCAAAAACTACAGACCTTCCGCTTGTTCAGGACTCCAACAGCGGCCCATCCAATGGCTTAAGGACGGGGAAATGTCCACGTGTGGCTACATGTGCAGGCCGAGGGGTCAGACCCTGCTTGGGCTCACCCACACAATTTTCCACGCTATTGTAGACCGTGAACACATTGGCTCGTGGCCAAGGCGAAATATTGCTGGCTGAACCATGCAAGGTATTGCAGTCAAAAAAGATCACGGAACCGGCTTTGGCCGTAATGGCTTCGATTCCACCCTGATCGACCAGCAAACGCAAGCTGATCGGGTCAGGCACGCCATACTCCTGCTTGCGCAAGGACTCCTTGTAGTGATTGTCCGGCGTCTGCCCAGTGCAGGAAATGAACTGACGGTGTGAACCCGGCACCAGCATCAGTGGCCCGTTGCACACATTATTGTCCGTAAGCAGCACCGAACAACTCAAGGCGCGCATTTGGGGCATCCCGTCTTCAATATGCCAGGTCTCGAAGTCCGAATGCCAATAGAACTCCTTGCCGGTAAAGCCCGGCTTCAGGTTGGCACGGGACTGATGCACATAGACTTCCGAGCCCAGAATCTGGCGGGCCACATCCAGCACCCGCGGGTCCCGCACCAGGCGGGCAATCAGGTCGCTCAGCTCATGCACCCGAAAGATCGAACGCACCGCCTGGCTGCCCTTTTCAACCACGGCTTCTTCACGCGACAAAATGGCGGGGTCTGCACTCATGGCCTGGACATTACTCAGCAGCGCCTGCACTTCCTGCGCATTGAACAAGTCAGGCAACAGCAAAAAGCCATTGTCCTCATATTCGCGCAGTTGGGCCCGATTCAAGGGCTGGCTACCTACCGGGTCCGGATACACCACCGGCTCCTGACGGCTGACGATGGCCGCCGTTCGTTCTGTACGGGATGTGTACAGATCGCTCATGGTCACTGTCATCATGATCTCCTTAAGATGTCAGTCTTCCACAATAGCGGGATAGACCCCTTTCTCATCGTGAACTTCCTGACCGGTCAAGGGCGGATTGAACACGCATATCACCCGCAATGGCTCCTTGCCACCGCGCAGATAGTGCTCATCGTGCTGATCCAGGGCGTAGACCACGCCTGGCCCCAACTCGTACTTCTTGCCGTCGGCTACCGTTTCAATTTCACCGTCGCCTTCAATGCACCACACCGCCTCCAAATGATTCTGGTAGTGGATGTGCGTCTCAGTGCCCGGAAAAATAACGGTTTCGTGAAAAGAAAAGCCCATGCCGTCTTTCTTGAGCAAGACACGGCGACTGACCCAGGTGTCCGTGCGCACCTCGTCACGGGTTCCAATCACATCTTTGACGTTTTTGACCAGCATCAGCGTGCTCCTCCAATCTTCAGAATCTTGGCCTGACTGCCGCGTTTGGACAGGCACTGGGCGACACTGCGCTCAATGATGTCCAGACCTTGGCTGAGCTCCTCGTTGCTGATCGTGAGCGCCGGCAGCAGCTTCAACACCTCGTCGTGGGCCCCCGAGGTCTCAATGACCAAACCCTGCTTGAAGGCCTGGGCCGCAATTTCATTAGCCAGACCCGCACCGGGCGGCGTGACCAGACCTTGAATCAGTCCGCGTCCCCGCACACTCAAGCCCCGATCCGGGTAGCTGTGCACCAGATTTTCCAGCCAGTCGCGCACCTGTCGCTCCTTGGCCTGGATTTCCGTCTCGAAGTCCTCATTGGCCCAGTAACTTTCCAGAGCCTGGGCGGCCGTCACAAATGCCAGGTTATTGCCACGGAAGGTGCCGTTATGGGCGCTGGGCTTCCACACATCCAGCTCAGGGCGCAACAGGACCAAGGACATGGGCAAGCCAAAACCGGACAACGATTTGGACAGTGTAATGATGTCAGGGCTGATGCCGGCCTGTTCAAAGCTGAAGAAACGACCAGTACGACCACAACCGACCTGAATGTCATCGACAATCAGCAACATGTCATGTTCGCGGCACAGGCGTTGCAACTCGCGCAACCAGCGCTGTGTGGCCACGTTCACGCCTCCTTCACCTTGCACGGTTTCCACGATGACCGCGGCAGGATGGTCCAGGCCGCTGCTGGGGTCTTCCAGCAAGCGCTCCAGATAGGCCATCGTATTGACGTCCGGCCCCAGGTAACCGTCATACGGCATAAACGAGGTATTGCCCAGGGCCACACCTGCCGCACTGCGGAACTTGGAATTTGCCGTCACTGCCAGGGAACCCGTGCTGACGCCGTGGAAACCGTGCGTAAAGGAAATCACATTCTGGCGCCCCTTGACCTGTCGCGCCAGTTTTAACGCCGCCTCCACGGCATTGGTGCCCGTCGGGCCCGTAAACTGCAGGCGATAATTCCACCCGCGCGGTTTGAGCAGTATCTTGTCCACCGCTTCCAGAAAATACTTCTTGGCGCTGGTGGCCATATCCAAACCATGTACCAAGCCGTCGGTGTTCAGGTACTCAATCAGCTTTTCTTTCAAGTGGGGATTGTTATGCCCGTAATTGAGCGTACCGGCTCCACTGAAAAAATCGATGTATTGCCTGCCTGACTCGTCCTCCAAAACCGAGCCTCGGGCTTTGTTGAAAATGACCGGAAAGGACCGGACGTAGCCCCTTACTTCAGACTCCATCCGGTCGAATATTTTTAAGTCAGTCATATTTCCTCTCCTGGTTATAGAACGGCGTGTCTTGAGCCGACAAACACCAATCAGCGAACCAGACCGGCTCTACCGTTCTTTTGCGTAAAGTCCCCTTATCCTGAGTCCAAGGGGCCGATTCGTAATAGAGGTTCTGCCTCGTGTGCCTGCGCGGCAAACAAAGCAGTATCAAAAAATGCGTGTTCCTGCAGGGGTGCTCCCCAACGGCGCGCCATCGCTGCAAACAAGCCACGCGAGGCCAGGTTGCCGGGGCTGACTGTCGTTTCCAGAAAGCGCCAGTCACGGTCACTCAGACCTTGTCTTAAGTGTTCCAGCATGGCCTGTCCCAGACGCTGCCCACGGGCGCGCTCATGCACCGCCACTTGCCAGACAAAGAGCACATCGGGACGGTCGGGGAGAAAGTAGGCAGAGATGAAACCGTCTATTTGTTCCCCCCGCTGCGCAACAACGCAGGTCCGGGAAAAATGCTCGCTGAGCAGCAAATAGAGATATTCAGAATTCAGGTCCAACGGTGGGCAGGCGGCAATCAGCTGATGGATGGCCGCCGCGTCACGCAGCACGGGCGCACGCAATACCAGCGCCGGAACAGCGGGGGCAGGCCCGGCAGCACCCACGCTGCCTGTCGCGCTGCCCGTATCCGGTCGGGCCGTCACACCACCAACCCGGATTCGGGGGGCACATCCCCTTCCGGGACCTCTAGAATAGGGGAAGCCGTCTCATCGGCCTCCAGCACGACATCCGGATCCGCATCAAGCAGGCGAACAATGCGCTCCAAGGACAGCGTCATGGTGGCTTGCTCCAGCTCAGGCAGCTCTTTGAGGGCGTCCGACAACTTCTTTTGCAAAGGGGATGGTGTATCACGGGCCAAGGTCTTGCCTTCCGGTGTGGCACTGACAAATACAATGCGGCGGTCTTCCCGACCACGCTCGCGCAACACCAGCTTCTTGTCTTCCAGACGATCCAGAATCCCCACTACGGTGCTGGGGCTGACGTGCATTTCGCGACTGATGGCCGTCGCCGTCAAGGGCCCCTTCTCAATAATGGTGCGCAGGCAGATCAACTGGGGCGCGGTGATATTGCTGTACGCCGACAGCTGCCGGGAATGCAGGGCAATCGAGCGCGTGATCTGGCGCAAAGCCCGCAAAATTCGTAAATCGTAATGTTGATCCGTAGTCATTTAATTAGCCAAACAAAATAATTCAGCACTATTAATTCGTGTTGAAATGATATCCGCAGAAAATATTCAAGTCAAACCGATTTACACTCAAAATCATACGGAGCGTAAACAGAAGGTTCGACTCAAAACTCAAGAAAATGTAAGTATTCCAACTTGTCGCCCTCTCCAGGGGGGTAGACAAAATGGCCTGTTATCCTTGTCCTCCCGTCCTCACAAGGGGTACGAGCGCGCACCGCGCCTGCAGTACACTGCTACAAACGGTCCGCCCACACGGCCTGGATCGCTGTCAGCACCCATCCCTGGCGCTCAAGCTCTGCTTACAGACAGCCAGATCCGGATACAAAGCCGGCCCATTAACCCATAAGTGTCCCCAGCAAGTAAAGCCGCCTGCCGCCCAGGGCACGCTCGGCAGACATTGAAACCCGCATGAAACAATCTGATAAAGCCACCCTGATCGGGCTGATGGCCATCATCTTATGGAGCACGATTGTCGGCCTGATCCGCAGCGTCAGCGACTATCTGGGCCCTACCGGCGGCGCGGCCCTGATTTATACCTTGGCCTCCGTCTTTTTGCTTTTATCAACTGGATGGGTGAGGCTGCGCGAATTTCCGCGCCTTTATCTGTTCTGGGGCAGCATCCTCTTTGTCTGCTATGAGCTCTGCCTGGCCCTATCGATTGCTTATGCGCATAACAGCCGGCAAGCCATTGAGGTGGGCATGGTCAATTATCTCTGGCCGACCTTCACCATCGTGGCGGCCATTTTATTCAAGCAACAGAAAGCCAATTGGCTGATCGTCCCGGGCCTGTTTTTGTCCATGTTGGGCATCAGCTGGATTCTCGGTGGTGAGCAAGGCTTGAATCCGAACAGCGTCTGGCTCAACGTGCAGGACAACCCCTTGAGCTATGGCCTGGCACTGAGCGGGGCCCTGATCTGGGCTGGCTACAGCACCATGACCGCACGCATCGCGCAGGGTAAAAATGGCATCACCTTATTTTTCATGCTGACCGCGGCCACCTTGTGGATGAACCATCTGTTTCAGGGAGCTCCTAGCCTGACAGTGTCGACACCGGCTCTGGTGTATTTGCTGTTGGCTGCCAGCGCGATGGGTTTTGGCTATGCAGCCTGGAATGTCGGCATTTTGCACGGCAATATCACCCTGCTCGCCGGTGCCTCCTACTTTATCCCGGTATTTTCGGCGGCCTTGTCCAGCCTGCTACTGCGCACGCCATTGGCGACGAGCTTCTGGCAAGGCTCAGCCATGGTGTGCTCGGGCGCCTTGCTATGCTGGCTGGCCATCCGGCTTCGCCAGCCCAAAGTGCTCAAGAACGCGCAACCTGCTGAAAAGTCGCGCTGCATCTCTGCCGACGCAGCGGGGCCCCCGGGGCAACAATAACAAAGTAAAAGCGATTTGTTGCGGCGCAATATAAAAACAAAAAACCGCTCCTGCTTAATTCAAGCAGAAGCGGTACGAATAACCATTTAATTAGCTGGCAAATTAAATCAGGCGGTACCACCCACGGTCAGATTTTCCATTCGCACGGTAGGAATCCCTACCCCAACAGGGACACTTTGACCTTCTTTACCGCAGGTCCCTACCCCAGGATCGAGCTGCATATCATTGCCGATCATGCTGATTTGATTCATGGCATCCGGGCCACTGCCGATCAAGGTGGCGCCTTTGACGGGATACATCAATTTGCCGTTTTCAATGACCCAGGCCTCCGAAGCGGAAAAAACAAACTTACCGCTCGTAATATCAACCTGCCCACCACCAAAGTCCACAGCATATAAGCCTTTCTTGACCGAAGCGATGATCTCCTGAGGATCTTTATCGCCACCCAACATAAACGTGTTGGTCATGCGCGGCAAAGGCAAGCTGGCATAGGATTCACGGCGGCCATTGCCGGTAATGGCCGCACCCATCAAGCGCGCATTATGGGTATCTTGCAAATACCCTTTCAAAATACCGTCCTCGATCAGAACCGTACGTTGCGTGGCATTGCCTTCATCATCCATATTCAAGGAGCCACGACGGTTTTCCAGGGTGCCGTCGTCAATGACGGTTACCCCTTTGGACGCCACACGCTGGCCAATACGGCCCGAGAACAGGCTGCTGCCGCGACGGTTGAAGTCGCCTTCCAGACCGTGGCCCACGGCTTCGTGCAGCATGACACCAGGCCAGCCTGGGCCTAGAACCACCGTCATCTGACCGGCAGGCGCAGGCTTGGCCTCCAGATTGGTCATGGCCGAGCGCACGGCCTTGTCCACATAGGCACGCAGCATGTCGTCGGAAAAGTACGACAGATCCACCCGGCCGCCACCCGCTGCCGAACCACGCTCACGACGGCCATTTTGTTCGACAATCACCGACAGGGACAAATGCACCAGGGGACGGACATCGGCGGCCAGACGACCATCGCTGCCCGCAACCAGCACCACATCATATTCCGCCCCCAGGCTGGCCATAACTTGCACCACACGCGAATCGGCTGCCCGAGCCAAGGCGTCCAGACGCCCCAACAAAGCCACTTTTTCTGGCGCAGGCAAGCTGGCAATGGGGTCCGTTCCGGTATAAAGCGTCGCACGCTGCGAATCGGCCGGCACCAAAATCCCGCTTTTTCCCGAGCCCCCCTGACGGGCAATGGAACGCACCACGCGCGCCGAAGACAGCAAGGCCTCAGGACTTAAGGAGTCCGAATAGGCAAACGCGGTTTTCTCGCCGCTCAGCGCGCGCACACCCACGCCCTGCTCAATCGAGAAACTGCCGCTTTTCACAATGCCCTCGTCCAGGCTCCAGCCCTCGCTGCGGGTGTACTGAAAATATAAATCGGCATAGTCAGCCTGATGGGTGAAGATTTCACCCAGCGCACCGGACAGGTGGCTTTCATGCAAGCCCCAAGGCTCGAGCAACAGACCACGGGCGCATTCCAGGGCATTGATTGCCGGATCAACTAGCTTCATCGTTTATTCCTACTGACAGATCCCTGGCAAGCCCACGGCTGCAAGGGACGAAAATGGGTACCGACAGACGCACTGACATCCATTCGGTTTCCGTCCATCTGAGCATTAAAACAGAATGTGCCACCGTATGCGATGCCCACGTACTGAACCGGCTATTTTCGGGCTTTCCGACGCTGAATCAGGCAGCTCCCCTAATCGCGACAAAAAACTCCAATTACGACATTTTCTGATACCTAATTAAAATTATTTTATATTTTTCTTAATTAAAAATTCAGCTATATGGTTTTTGTATAAACCCATTCAAAATCATGATAACCCCTGATTAGTTTAAATAATCACGCCCCATAGAATTGACTAATGACTATAAACAATTACAGAGACTAAACAGTTTTTTTGAATTAACGTTTATTTTTTTCAAACCACTTATATTTTCAAGGAAATCAAAGTACACTGTTTTCGCATGATAAACATGAGCTCGTGCAGGCAGGGTTTATCAGATAACTACAAACATGAAACAGGAATCCTATATGTCAGTCGAAACTTACAGCTCCGCAAAGCAGAAGATAGAAAAAGAGATTCTGCGTCTTCAAAAGCAGATGAAATCCCTTCGAGTCAAACAGCGTCGTCCTGTCATCGCATCCATCGTCAAATCCATGCAAGATAACGAGATCACGATTGAGGAAGTCGCTGAAGCTCTGGAAAACTCTGCTCGTCGTGGTGCTGGTGCGTCCACCAGCCCCAAAACCAGCCTGCCTCCCAAATACCGTCACCCCGGCACCCAGGACACCTGGACGGGCCGTGGTCGCCCCCCACGCTGGATCATTGACGCAGAAGCCAATGGCCGCAGCCGTGAAGAGTTCCTTATCAAATAAGCTCTGGAACCAAACAAAAAAAAGGGACCGTTTTCCAAACGGTCCCTTTTTTATTGTTATAAATTTTTGACTTAATCCCAGACTGCTGACGACTCAATCCCGAGGCAGTGGATAGCGGATATCAATCACCTGTCCATTATTACCAGGGAAGCGATCAAATATGGCCTGGGACAAAAATGGCATCTGCTGGGCCAGGTTGTCGGAATGGCTATAAGACACGGCCGTAGCACGATACACTTCTGTGCCCGAGTTTCGATTATCTGTAATAATTACATTTAGATAATTCTTATACACGGTAACCGGAACGTTCACGACATTCGGCGAATAAAAGAACCCGCCTGCCCAACCATCATTTGGCGCATAATAGCCACGTCCCATTCCCCACCCGGTCGGGCCATAAAAACTATCGGCAAATTGCGGCACCCAGCTTTGTTCCTGAGGATTGCCATAATCCATTTTCACCACAAAGCGCGCTGACTTCAGGTTCGGGGCCTCCACCAGCCCGGTCACGCCAATCGAGGCGCGTACCGAATCGGCAAAAGACTGGTACTCCAGATTATTGCTATCGCCTGGTATAGGCTGAATGTAATAGGTCTCTCCACTGGCGTTCGCGGGCCACTGTTGATAGCGTGTCAATTTGGCAGACCAACTAGGCGCAGCGCACGCCGTGGTCAAGGCGGCAAACGCCAGACTCAGCAGACGCAGGGCGCGCCAGGAAAATACTTCAGAAAGTAAGCTCATCATTTCACCCCTGCTTGTTTTCACTTACACGTTCAAGCCATTTGAGCACAGCGCCAGGGCGCCGACGAGCATTTAGTTTACTGCCTGTTTCCCCCCTCCAGTGTGGGCGTTCAAACAACATTACAATAGACCATCTTTTTCGATTGTCGGACCAGGATTACATGCGCACAGACACCTTACCCACGATCTCCCGCCACGATTACCAGCCCTACCCCTATCAGATAGATCAGGTTCGGCTGGAGTTTGACTTGGCGGCCGAGCAAACCCTGGTTCGGCTGGCTTTTCGAGCCCGCAGCCGGGACGGCCAGATTCAACCTCTGGTACTGGATGGCGAGGACATTGAACTGCTGGAAGTCAGTCTTGACGGCAACTTGGTGTCCCCTCAGGATTACCTGCTCAATGATCAGGGCCTGACCCTGTCGCCCCCAGCAGCAGAGTTTGATCTGGTCCTGGTCAGCCGTTGTCGCCCGCAAGAAAACACCATGCTGATGGGCCTGTATGTATCGGGCAACAGCCTGTTTACCCAATGTGAAGCCCAGGGCTTTCGACGCATCACCTTCTTTCCCGATCGCCCTGATGTGATGTCCCGTTATGAAGTGGTACTGCGCGGCGATGCCACGCTCTACCCCTATTTGCTCTCCAATGGCAATTTGCTTGAAAGCACCACCTTGGACGATGGCCGTAAGCAGGCAGTATGGGAAGACCCCTTTCCCAAGCCCTCTTATTTATTTGCCCTGGTCGCCGGCGACTTTGATGTACGCGAGCGCGAAATCAAAAAAGCCAATGGCCAGCCTGCCCTGTTGCAGGTTTATTGCGATCGTGGAGACGGCGATAAAACAGAGTGGGCCATGCAATGCCTGGAGCACTCAGTACGATGGGATGAGCAACGCTTTGGCCTGGCGCTGGATCTGGACCGTTTCATGATCGTGGCCGCCCGCGACTTCAATATGGGCGCCATGGAAAACAAAGGCCTGAACATCTTTAATTCCGCCTATGTGCTGGCCGATGCCGAAAGTACAACTGATGCATCCTTCCACGCCGTGGAGGCCGTCATTGGTCACGAGTATTTTCACAACTGGACCGGCAACCGCGTTACCTGCCGCGACTGGTTCCAGCTCTCCTTGAAAGAAGGCCTGACGGTTTTCCGTGACCAGGAATTTTCCGCCGACATGCTGGCTCAAGGCCTGGACGGCGCCCAAGCGGCCAGCGCCCGCGCTGTCAAACGGATTGATGATGTCAGTGTGCTGCGTGCTGCTCAGTTCCCCGAGGATGCCGGCCCGATGGCCCACCCCATCCGACCCGAGAGCTATCAGGAAATCAGCAACTTCTACACGGCCACGATTTACGAGAAAGGCGCTGAAGTCATTCGTATGCAGCACACGCTGCTGGGCGAGGACAATTTCCAGGCGGGCATTCGGGAGTACTTCAAACGCCATGATGGGCAGGCCGTCACCTGCGATGAGTTCGTGGACTGCATGGACAGCGTCTATCGTCAGGTCAAGCCAGGCCAAAGCCTGGATCAGTTCCGCCGCTGGTATCAGCAGGCAGGCACACCCCGCGTGCAGGTCAGCCTGACTCATGACGCAGCCAAACAGACTGCCACCCTGACTCTGCGCCAAAGCAATGCCCCCGCCGGGATCGAGGACAAGGCCGCGGTCAAACCGCCCTTGCACATCCCTTTTGCCCTGGGAATGCTCGATCAGCACGGCCAGCCGCTCAGCCTGCACCTGGATGGGCAAAAGGGCGAAACGCTGGTCCTGGACTTTACCGAGGCCGAGCAAAGCTGGACCTTTACGCACATCCCTGAAGCACCGGTCCTGTCCTTGCTGCGCAACTTCTCGGCTCCAGTCAAGGTGGACTATTACCGTCCGGACGCCGAACTGGCCTTGCTGGCCCGTCACGACACCGACCCCTTTGCCCGCTGGGAAGCAGCTCAGTTGCTGGCAACCCGCCTGATTCTGTCCTCAGCATCCGGACGCACTCCTTCGGCGGCACAACAGGCCACCGTGGTGCAGACCTGGCACGCTCTGGTGCAAGATCCTGCGCTGAGCCCGGCCTACAAGGCCCGCATTCTGTCCCTGCCCAGCGAGCGCGAACTGCTGGAACAGACCCAGCCCATGACCCCGCGCGCAATCGTTCAGGCCCGCCGTCAACTACAACGCGAACTGGGACTGGCCCTGACGCCCTACTGGCAAGAGCTCTATCAGTTCCTGAGCCTGGAGCAAGCTCCCTACAGCCCCGACGCGCTGCAAGCCGGTCAGCGCTCCTTGCGCAATCTTGCCTTGAATTATTTACTGGTCGCGGGAGTGAGCACTGGCCCGCAACTGGCGCGCAACCAGTACGATCTGGCGACCAACATGACTGATCGTCTGGGCGCGCTCAGCGCCCTGGTGAACTATGGCGACCCAGAAGATCGCCAGGACGGCCTGGACGACTTTTTCCAGCGCTGGCAGGACAATCCTCTGGTGTTGGATCGCTGGTTCAGCCTGCAAGCTACCGCCCCAAGCACTCAGGTCGCCCAGGTACGGGCTCTGATGTTGCATCCAGCTTTCTCGATGCGCAATCCCAACCGCGCACGCTCGCTGATTTTTCAGTTCTGCATGAATAATATGCAGGCCATACATACCCCGGAAGGCTATGCCTTCTGGGCTGAACAAGTGATTGCTCTGGATAAGCTCAACCCGGAAATCTCTGCCCGTCTGGCTCGGGTCTTTGATAACTGGGCCCGCTTTGAACCCCAAGCCCGCGACCCGCTCAAAGCAGCGCTGGAGCGCATTCAGGCTGAGCCCGGCCTGTCGGGCAATGTGGCTGAAATCGTAAATAAAGCATTAACTCTTTGACCTCGGAGTCTGTCTTGAAGAAAAACCTTACTCAGTATCTGGTAGAGCAACAACGCCAGAAAAAAACGGTCACCGCCGATGTGCGCCTGCTGCTCGAGACCGTCGCTCGCGCCTGCAAGGCCATCGGTCATGCCGTCAGCAAAGGAGCGCTGGGCGGCGTTCTGGGCTCTCTGGACTCCGAGAACGTCCAGGGCGAGGTGCAGAAGAAACTGGATGTACTGTCCAATGAAATCCTGCTGGAAGCCAATGAATGGGGCGGCAACCTGGCGGCCATGGCCTCCGAGGAAATGGACACCCTGCACCGCATTCCCGACTACTACCCCAAGGGCGAAAACCTGCTCTTGTTCGATCCGCTGGATGGCTCGTCCAACATCGACGTGAACGTCTCCATTGGCACCATTTTCTCGGTGCTGAGCGTACCGCCCGAAGCACGTGACCGCGTGATCGAAGAGCAGGACTTCCTGCAACCCGGCGTGCGTCAGGTGGCCGCCGGTTATGCTATTTACGGCCCACAAACCATGCTGGTGCTGACGGTAGGTGATGGCGTGGCCGCCTTCACGCTGGACAAGGAAATGGGCTCCTGGGTGCTGACCACCGAGCGCATCACCATCCCTGAGGACACCTCGGAATTTGCCATCAACATGTCCAATATGCGTCACTGGGAAGCCCCGGTAAAACGCTATATCGACGACTGCCTGGCGGGTCCCGAAGGCCCGCTGGGCAAGAACTACAATATGCGCTGGATTGCCTCCATGGTGGCAGACGTCCATCGTATCCTGACCCGCGGTGGCATCTTCATGTACCCACGCGATGCGCGCGCCTCCGGTCGCAAAGGCAAGCTGCGTTTGATGTACGAAGCCAATCCCATGAGCTTCCTGGTCGAGCAGGCCGGTGGCATGTCGATTGACGGCACCCAGCGCATTCTGGACGTACAGCCTACCGAACTGCACCAGCGTATTGGTGTGATTCTGGGTTCACGCAACGAAGTCGAGCGCGTGCGTCAGTATCACGAGCAAGGCTGATTCCAGACCGATGAGTATCGGCAGCCACCTCGCTGCCAGATGACAATGGCCTCCTTAGCGGAGGCCATTTTTTTTAGCGCTTCTTATACGACAAGGCTGTCGGGTTTACAGCAAGACAGGGCGGTCAAGCTGCCTTGTGCCCTCGCGGCAAGCAGAATAAAGCCGATACAAAACGAGGCTGTGCACCTGAAAACCCGGACGGCTTGTCTTAACGCGACCACGCACTACAATCCTGGCCCGCGTCAATCCAGGGTCAAGACCGTGGAACCGGTCGTGCGGCGTCCCGCCAGGGCTTCATGAGCCTGAGCCACCTGATCCAGCGGGAAGCGCTGACCAATCAATGGCTTGATCTTGCCTTGCAGTACCAGCTCGAACATCTCATCGGCAGCAGCCTGCATGGTTTCCTGTGTCGGCACATAAGCACCCAGCACAGGGCGAGTCACATACAGGGAACCCTTGGATGCCAGCGTCGCCAGATTCACGCCTGTCACCGGGCCGGAGGCATTGCCAAAACTGACCATCAAGCCGCGTGGCTGCAAGCAGTCCAGCGAGCGCTCCCAGGTATCCTTGCCCACGCCGTCATACACAACAGGTACTTTCTGGCCATTGGTCAATTCCAGCACGCGCTGCACCACGTCTTCGTGGGAATAATCAATCACTTCCCAAGCGCCATTTTCTTTCGCCAAAGCGGCTTTCTCGGGACTGGAAACCGTACCAATCAACTTCACGCCCAAGGCACGCGCCCACTGGCAGGCGTACAAACCAACGCCACCGGCCGCCGCATGAAACAGAATCGTCTGGCCTTCGTGCACGCGATAGGTCTGGCGCAGCAAATACCAGCAGGTCAGACCTTTCAGCATCATGGCTGCAGCCTGCTCAAACGTGATTCCATCAGGAATACGCACGACTCGATCGGCAGGCACGTTACGTGCCTCGGCATACGCTCCCAAGGGGCTTTGACCGTAAGCAACACGATCGCCCACTTTCAGGTGCGTCACCCCCTCCCCGACCGCCTCAACAATGCCGGAGGCCTCAAAACCCAAGCCATGTGGCAACGGGCTGCTATAGAGACCATTACGGAAATAAATATCGATAAAGTTCAAACCCACCGCCTTTTGGCGTATGGTGACTTCCTTTTCCTGCGGGGCAGGCAAGGCTACCGAAGCCCACTGCAATACTTCAGGGCCGCCATTACGTTCAATCCGTATCGCCTTGACCATCTGGGTCATTGTTTTACTCCTTTGATGAGGGGCCCTTGGCAATGTCTTAGAATAATGCCTTGCACCGATTGCCTGCCCCGCTCGCCCTATCACTGGCTGACATAAAACACCAGAATAGCCTAAATTGACTTCTTTTTTTCTGGGATCGCTATCCATGACGCATGGACGTGCCCTGGCTGCCATACATGTGGCGGCCGTTCTGTTCGGACTGACCGGTATTTTTGGTGAACTGATCCAGGTCGGCGCCATGCTGATTACCGCAGGCCGAGCCAGCTTTGCGGTTCTGGCCTTGTTTATCAGCATCCGCTCGCAAGGGCGCGGTTTGGGTCAGGGCATGAAAGCAGCGGACTTTCGTACCTTGCTCCTGGCCTCCATCATGCTGGCCATTCACTGGGCCACTTTTTTTGTGGCCGTCAAAGTGGGCGGTGTGGCCATTGCCACCCTGGGCTTTGCCAGCTTCCCGGCCTTCATTACCTTGTGTGAATGGGCCGTGCTGCGCGAGCGCGTTACCGTATCGGAATGGGTCATTCTGGCCCTAGTCACCTTGGGCTTGTTATTGGTTACCCCATCTTTCGACTTCCAGGACCAATCCACTATTGGCCTGGCCTGGGCGGTTGCCTCGGGCTTTACCTTTGCCATGTTCACCTTGATTAACCGCCGTGCGGCCAAGCACCTGTCGGCACAACAAGTGGCCTGGTGGGAAAACCTGTTTGTCGCCCTGATGTGCTGGCCCTTCGCCCTGCCACTGCTGGGCGACAGTACTTGGATGGACTGGGTATGGATTGCGCTGCTGGGGGTGTTTTGTACGGCTTTGTCGCACTACCTGCTGGTCTCTGCGCTCACCGTGCTGAATGCCCGCAGCGCCGGGATTGTGATCGCCCTGGAGCCTGTCTATGCCATCGCCTTTGCGGCACTGCTTTTTGCTCAATACCCCAGCAGCCGTGCGCTGCTGGGCGGTGCCATCATGATTGGCGCCATCACTTGGGCAGGCTTGCGCCCACCCAAGTCCCGCTAATGGTCTAGGCCATCGCCTCCAGAACCTGGGCAATGGCGGCACCGACTTCTGCGGTGCTGGCCTGCCCACCCAGATCCGGCGTACGTGGGCCATTGGCCAGAACCTGCTCGATGGCTTGCACCACTTCGGCGGCTGCCTGGGGGTAGCCCAGGAAATCCAGCATCAAGGCACCACTCCAGATCTGACCGACCGGGTTGGCAATGCCTTTGCCGTAGATATCCGGTGCCGAGCCGTGTACGGGCTCAAACAAGGATGGGAACACGCGCTCGGGATTCAGGTTGGCCGACGGCGCAATGCCAATGGTGCCGGTACATGCCGGGCCCAGATCGGACAAGATGTCGCCAAACAGGTTGGAAGCCACCACCACATCAAACCAGTCCGGGTGCTGCACAAAGTGCGCACACAGAATATCGATGTGATACTTGTCCCACTTCACGTCAGGGTAGTGCTCGCCCATGGCGGCCACGCGCGAATCCCACCACGGCATGGAGATCGAAATACCGTTGGATTTGGTCGCCGCAGTAACGTGTTTACCGCGTTTTTTTGCCAGTTCAAAAGCGAACTTCAAGACACGGTCTGTACCGGTACGGGTAAACACACTTTCCTGAATCACCACCTCGCGCTGCGTGCCTTCAAACATGATGCCGCCGCTATTGGAGTACTCGCCTTCGGTATTCTCGCGCACGATAAAGAAATCAATATCGCCAGGCTCACGACCTGCCAGCGGCGAACGCACGCCGGGCATCAAGCGCACCGGGCGCAAGTTGATGTACTGGTCAAATTCACGACGGAACTTGAACAGGGACTCCCACAGGGAAACATGATCCGGCACCAGATCGGGCCACCCCATTGCGCCAAAGAAAATGGCCTCGGTATCCATTAGTTGGGCTTTCCAGTCCGAGGGCATCATGACACCATGCTTCTGGTAATAGTCCGAGCTCCAGTCCAGCACCTTCCAATCAAAATTGATGGCGTGACGACGAGCGACCACCTCCAAAATACGCAGCCCTTCTGGCATGACTTCCTTGCCGATCCCATCTCCCGCGATCACGGCAATACGATGAACGTTACTCATTCCTCTTTCCTTGTGGTTTTACATGGCCGCAACGGCCTTATTCTGACAAGATGCTGCCCCGCTCAGGAAACAGCAAGCGGCCTGCCCGCGTCCCCGGTGCTGGCAGGCTGACCGAAACTGAAAATGCTTAATACCCCAGCGTGTGATCGACTTGCCCTGAAGCAGGCTTGCCTTGCTGCAACAGCACGATACGCGAGCCGATCTGCTCCAAGGCCAGGTCACGCACGGTGATGCCCGAGATATGCGGCGTAACCATCACAGAGGCAATACCCCAGTAGGGATGATCAGCCGGCAAGGGCTCCTGGGTAAACGCATCGAGCAAGGCGCCAGACAAATGGCCACTTTGAAGTGCTTCCACCACGTCAGCATCCACCAGATGCCCACCACGAGCCACATTGATCAAAAAGCCGCCCGGCTGCAGATGCGACAGAAGCTCGCGATTGATCAGACCTTCGGTTTGCGCAGTCAAGGGCAACGCATTGACCAGAATACGACTGGCCGAGACACAGTCTTTCAGCCCCTGATCACCGGCATAGCAAGGGAAATCCGCTTCACGCAGCCGACGGGACCAACCCTGTACGGGATAACCCAGACTGGCGATCACCTGGGCTATCTTGCTGCCAATCGCCCCCAATCCCAGCACCGCGACCGGCCACTGGCGACGATCAATCGGGCGATACGCCTTCCACGTACCCTTTCGCGCTTGCTCCTCATAAGGCGTGAAACGACCCACAGCACGCAAAACACCGTACAAGGCATATTCCGCCATTTGCTCGGCCATGCCAGCATCTTCAAGGCGATATAAGGGCATGCCAGCCGGAATAGAACCGGCCACTGCGTCCACGCCCGCGCCCAGATTAAACGTAGCGCGTAAGTCGGGCTCCTGCTGAAACAGGATCGGGTCCGGTTGCCACACCACGGCGTAAGTCGCACCCGTGCTGGGCTGTCCGGGGACGAACTCATCAACCTTCCAATCGGGATAGGCGTTGCGAAACTCCTGCGCCCACCGAGCGGTTTCAGTTGACCGCGCCGTAGCGATGATCAAATGAGGCTGTGATACTGGCATTAACGCTTCCCCCCGAACAAAGATCCCAACACCCCACGCAGCACTTTGGTCGCGGCCCGTTTGGTTTCCGTTTTGATCATGCTCTGCACCAAACCATCCTTTTTGCCACCTCGTGGCCCGGTTGATCCAAACAGAAAATCATTGACCACACCCATCAGCCCTTCGTCCTTGACTGCTGGGCCACCGGCTTGTGTTGCTCCAGCCGCCCCATTGGCAGCCGCATCCGCCGCCTTTTTCGCCAGCACCTCGTACGCCGATTCCCGGTCAATGGCCTGGTCATACTTCAAGCCGAGCAAGGAGGCCTGACGCACCATCTGTCGCTCAGCCTCCGTAGCCGGGCCAATCCGACTGCCCGGCGCCACCAGCCAGGCGCGCTCGGTAGGTGTGGGAATACCCTTGGCATCGAGCATGGATACCAGCGCCTCGCCCACACCCAGCTCGGTAATGGCCGCCTCAATGTCCAGGCCGGGATTGGGACGCATGGTTTGCGCCGCTGTTTTGACCGCCTTCTGATCGCGTGGGGTAAAAGCGCGCAAAGCATGTTGAACCCGATTGCCCAGTTGACCCAATACCGTGTCGGGAATATCCAGCGGGTTTTGCGTCACGAAATAAATACCTACCCCTTTGGAGCGGATCAGGCGCACCACCTGCTCGACTTTCTCCAGCAAGGCCTTTGGCGCGCCGGTAAACAATAAGTGGGCTTCATCAAAAAAGAACACCAGACGAGGCTTGTCCAGATCCCCCACCTCCGGCAGGCGCTCGTACAAATCAGCCAGCATCCAGAGCAGAAACACCGCGTACAAGCGCGGCGACTGCATCAGCTTGTCGGCAGCCAGTACATTGATCATGCCGCGCCCGGAGGCATCGGTACGAATCCAGTCCATGACATCCAGAGCAGGTTCGCCAAAGAAACGATCCGCCCCCTGGGTTTCCAGACGCAGCAAGGCGCGCTGGATGGCTCCGACACTGGCCGCGGCAATATTGCCGTACTGGCTGCGCAGTTGGGCCGCACGATCCGACACATCCTGCAGCAAAGCCCGCAAATCTTTCAAATCCAGAATCAGCTGCCCCTCGTCGTCGGCCACACGAAACACGATATTCAGAATGCCTTCCTGGGTATCGTTCAATTCCAGAATCCGGGAGAGCAGTAACGGCCCCATGTCGGAGATCGTGGCGCGAACCGGATGGCCCTGTTCGCCAAAGATGTCCCAGAAGGTGACCGGGTTTGCCCCCCAGACCGGCTCTGGCAGGCCCAGCCGCTGCAGGCGCTCCTGCAGTTTGGGGTTGGCTTGTGCTGCCTGGGATATGCCGCTCAGGTCGCCTTTGGCATCGGCCAGGAAAACGGGCGTTCCCAGCCGGGAGAAGGCTTCGGCCAACACTTGCAAGGTGACGGTCTTGCCGGTCCCGGTGGCGCCCGTAATGCAACCGTGACGGTTGGCCAGCGCAGGCAGCAGATAGACGGGAGTATGGCTGTTTTGAGCAAGCAAAATCGGATCGGCCATGATTGTTTGTTCTCTTCCAGATAGAATGCCAAGTGCCTAGATTCTAGCGACTTTCACCCAAGCTCGGGCCTTGTCGCCCAGACAGGTTAAAATAGATCTGTTTTTCTTTGAACGTAGTCTACTGAATTGGTAATACTTTATGGCCGGACATAGTAAATGGGCGAATATTCAGCACCGTAAGGGTCGTCAGGACGCAAAACGGGGCAAACTTTGGACCAAGATCATTCGTGAGGTCACCGTGGCCGCACGTACCGGCGGCCCTGACCCCGAGTCCAACCCACGTTTGCGCATGGCCTGGGACAAGGCAACCGCAGCCAATATGCCCAAAGACAATATCCTGCGTGCCATCCAGCGCGGCGCAGGCGGCGCGGATGATGCCAACTACGAAGAAATTCGCTACGAGGGCTATGGCATTAACGGTGCTGCCGTGATCGTGGACTGCATGACCGACAATCGTCAGCGCACCGTCTCGGATGTGCGTCACGCCTTTACCAAAAATGGCGGCAATCTGGGTCTGGACGGCTCGGTGGTGTTTCAATTCCGCCACTGCGGCCAGTTCCTGTTCGCCCCGGGCACCTCGGAGGACACCATCATGGAAATCGGCCTGGAGGCCGGTGCCGACGATATCGTCACGGACGAAGAGGGCCTGATTGAAGTGCTGTGCGCTCCCTCGGACTACCCGGCTGTGCAGGCTGCCTTTCAGGCCGCAGGCCTGACGCCTGAGGTCGAAGGCGTGGTCATGAAGGCGCTGAATGA
This sequence comes from Alcaligenes sp. SJTW-7, assembly GCF_047716895.1. Taxonomy (NCBI): domain Bacteria; kingdom Pseudomonadati; phylum Pseudomonadota; class Betaproteobacteria; order Burkholderiales; family Alcaligenaceae; genus Alcaligenes; species Alcaligenes sp. SJTW-7. Next base: position 2,547,846 of record NZ_CP136682.1, read on the forward strand.
AACCGAACTGAGCGGCGAGGACGCCGCCAAAATGCAAAAACTTCTGGACGCACTGGAAGGCCTGGACGATGTTCAAGAGGTCTACACCACCGCCGTCATGGACGAAGCCGAATAAGCCATTTCTGTAACCTCCTCTTTGCGGGCCCTGCCCGACTCATCACTATGAAGCTACTTGTTGTCGGCAGCGGCGGCCGTGAACACGCCTTGGCATGGCGCCTGGCCCAATCCGCACGTGTGCAGACTGTCTACGTTGCCCCTGGCAATGGCGGCACTGCGCGTGCCGAACGTATTGAAAACCTGGCCATCACCGATATCCAGGAACTGATTGCCTTTGTGAAGCAAGAGAAAATTGCCTTCACCGTCGTCGGCCCGGAGGCCCCGCTGGCAGCCGGTATCGTGGACGCTTTCCGGGCGGCCGGCCTGAAGATCTTCGGCCCCACCCAGGCAGCAGCCCAGTTGGAAAGTTCCAAAGACTACGCCAAGGCCTTTATGGTGCGTCACAACATTCCAACGGCGGCCTACGCCACCTTTACCGACCCCGAGGCGGCCAAGGATTACATCCGCCAGCAAGGCGCTCCGATTGTGGTCAAGGCCGATGGCTTGGCCGCCGGCAAGGGCGTAATCGTGGCCACCACGCTGGAAGAAGCGCTGGGTGCGATTGACGACATCCTCGGTGATGGCCGCTTTGGTGCTGCCGGTGCCCGCGTCGTGGTGGAAGAATGCCTGACCGGCGAGGAAGCCAGCTTCATCGTGATGTGTGACGGCAAAAATGTGCTGCCCATGGCGACCAGCCAGGACCACAAGCGTTTGAAAGATGGCGACCAAGGCCCCAACACCGGCGGGATGGGCGCGTACTCGCCTGCGCCTATCGTCAGCCCCACGCTGCACAACCGCATCATGCGCGAAGTCATTCACCCCACCATGCAGGGAATGGCCAAGGAAGGCCTGCCCTACTCCGGCTTCCTTTATGCCGGCGTCATGATTGGCGATGGCCCGGATGCCACCCGTCCCATCAAGGTACTGGAATTCAACTGCCGCATGGGCGATCCTGAAACCCAGCCCATCATGATGCGCATCAAGAGCGATCTGACCGAAACCTTCGAGCTGGCTCTGGCCGGCAAGCTGGACGAAGCCACGATTGAATGGGATCGTCGTACTGCTATTGGTGTGGTTCTGGCCGCGGCCAACTACCCCGAAGAACCCCGCACGGGCGATGTCATCACCCAGTTTGCCAACGATACCGACGAGTGCATCACTTTCCACGCTGGCACCCAGATGAAGGACGGCGTCGTGGTGACCACGGGCGGCCGTGTGCTCTGCGTGACCGCAATGGCCGATTCCATCCGTCGTGCCCAGGAAGCAGCCTACCAGGCCATTTCCCAGACTCATTTTGACGGCAAACAATTTCGCACCGATATTGGCTGGCGCGCCCTGCCCAGCAGCGAAACCTGATTTACGCAGCAAGGTCTTTCCATGTCTTTACCCATTGATACCGTCCAGGCTTATTTCCGTCAGTTGCAAAGCCACATCGTGGACACCCTGGAGCAATTGGACGGCACGCCCTTCGAGTCGGACCAATGGGATCGTCCAGAAGGCGGGGGCGGCTTGTCCCGCCTGCTGGAGAACGGCCCCGTGTTCGAACGGGCAGCCGTTTTGTTCAGCCACGTCAAGGGGCATACCCTGCCCCCCTCGGCCAGTGCTCACCGTCCAGAGCTGGCCGGTCGCCCCTGGGAGGCCATGGGGGTATCGCTGGTGATTCACCCGCGCAACCCCTTTGTGCCCACCACGCACATGAACGTGCGTATGTTTGTGGCTCAGGCCCAGACAGCGGACCAGGCCGATGTGTTCTGGTTTGGCGGCGGTATGGACTTGACGCCCTACTACCTGAACGAGGACGATGCCCGTCATTTCCATCAGGTCTGCCACGACGCCCTGGCCCCACATGGTGAGGATTACTATCCGCGCTACAAGCGCTGGTGCGACGAGTATTTCTATCTGAAGCATCGCAACGAAACCCGCGGTATTGGCGGCATTTTCTACGATGACCTGAACGAGCCCGGCTTTGAGGCCAGCTTCGCACTGACGCGCTCGGTAGGCAATGCCTTTACCGACGCCTACGTACCCATAGTGCGTGCCCGCATGGATCACGCTTATACACCAGCGCACCGGGACTTCCAGGCCATACGCCGTGGGCGCTACGTCGAGTTCAATCTGGTGTTTGACCGGGGCACCCTCTTTGGTCTGCAGTCGGGAGGACGTACTGAATCCATCCTGCTGTCCATGCCTCCTCAAGCAAACTGGCGCTACAACTGGTCGCCCGAACCGGGCACGCCGGAAGCGGCCCTGGCGCAATATCTGGTGCCGCGCGAATGGATTTAAAGCGTGTAGGGCTTCTGGGAGGCAGTTTTGATCCCATCCACAAGGCTCACGTCGCGCTGGCGCTCGCCGCGCTTGAGCAATTGCAGCTGGATCAGGTACAGCTTCTGCCTGCCGCCCAGCCCTGGCAACGCGATGCGCTGGGCGCCAGCGCCCAGGATCGTCTGGCCATGGCGGAACTGGCGGCGCAAGGCCACTCCGGCTTGCGGGTGAACCCGGTAGAGATCGAACGCGGCGGCCCCACCTACACCATAGACACCGTGCGCCAGTTGCCTGCCGGAACACGGTTTTTCTGGATTTTAGGCAGCGATCAGTTGCATAATTTTTGCAGCTGGAACGACTGGCAGGAAATTCTCGAGCACGTCGAACTGGCTGTTGCCCAGCGCCCTGGCAGCCCCTTGGAAACGCCCGCGGCCTTGCAGCAGGAACTGAGCCGGCTTCAACGCCGTTTACATCAGATCGACTTTCTTCCCATGGATGTCTCGGCGACCCAGATTCGGGAGCGAGTGCAGCGTGGTGACAACATCACAGCCCTGGTCCCGGAAAAAGTCGCTCAATACATTGACAAAAAACGGCTCTATCTTTCCCACCCACAGGCGCGCCCTGTATAGTTCTTTTTATGAATATAGAAACACTTCAACGACTCGTCATCGATGCCCTCGAGGACGTCAAAGCTCAAGACATCAAGGTCTTTAGCACAACCCACATGACCGGCCTGTTCGATCGTGTGGTCATCGCCAGTGGTACGTCCAACCGGCAAACTCGCGCTCTGGCCCAGAGCGTTTCTGATAAAGCACGTCAAAACAAAGTCGAAGTCCTGGCGCATGAAGGCGAGGACACCGGTGAATGGGTGCTGCTGGACTTGGGTGACATCGTGGTGCATTGCATGCAACCCGCCATCCGCCAGTACTACAACCTGGAAGAACTGTGGGGCGAGCGCCCCGTCGAAGTGGAGCTGCTGCCGCAATCGCGTCAGGTCCCACCGGCTGGCTTCTTCGCCAGCGCTGCCGACGACGAAGACTAAGCCCCCCCTCCGCCCTTTCCCGGCGGTACTCAGGCCGCAACCAAGCTTGCGGCCTTTTTATTGCCGGGCCGCTCCCAAAGCTCGGCGCCTGCGGTAAAAAATGTCCCCTGGCGAATCCAAGCGGCTTGCTGGCCGCGAGGTGGAGCGCAAACCGAAGGCGCAGCGTGAGGGCTTTTTACCGCCGGGCCGCCCCAAGGTAACAAGCGCCCCGTCGGGAGAAGCAAGCCGAAGGCGTAGCGTGGGGGCCCTTTTTTCCTTCATTTCTTTTTTGTTTCTTCTGACGACGTTTCATGAAACTCATTGTCATCGCGGTAGGTCAGCGTATGCCCGACTGGGTGGAACAGGGCTGGCAGGAATATGCACGCCGCATGCCCCAGGACTGCGCCATAGAACTCCGGGAAATCAAGGCCGAACCCCGTACCAGCGGCAAAACGCCTGCCCAGATGATGCAGGCCGAGGCAAAACGTATTGAAGCGGCCATTCCCGCCCAGGCGATGCGCATTGCCCTGGACGAACGCGGCAAGGATCTGACCACCGTCAAACTGGCCCAGGAGCTGGAGCGTTGGCGCAATAGTGGTCAGGACATTGCGATTCTGGTGGGCGGCCCGGATGGCCTGGATTCGACCTTAAAGCAGAGCTGCCATGGCATGTTGCGTCTGTCCTCGCTAACGCTCCCCCATCCGCTGGTCCGCATCTTTCTGGCCGAACAACTGTATCGCGCCTGGTCCGTGATGACCGGGCACCCTTATCATCGCGCCTAAACCTATTTTTACTTCTGGTTCCTATGCCTTTTCAGCCCATCTACCTCGCTTCAGCCAGTCCTCGCCGCCACGACCTGCTCAACAGCATACAGATCACGCATGAGGTTCTGGCTGTTCCCAGCCCTCCCGGCGAGGACGAACCCCGTCTGGCACAAGAAACCGTACTGGAGTACGTACGTCGCACGGCTCGTGACAAGCTACAGCGGGCCCTGCAGTGGCGCGCGCAAAACAGCCAGCTGGATCAGGAGCGCGCCATTTTGAGCGCCGACACCACCGTGAGCATGGGCGAGGACATTTTTGGCAAACCCGCCGATCCGAGCGATGCGGCGCGTATCCTGCGCGAACTCTCGGGCCGCCGCCACAAAGTGACGACGGCCTTGTCACTGGGCGTAGGTGGAGTGGAATTTGAAAGCATCAGCATCAGTGAAGTCAGTTTCAAAACCTTGAGTGAGCAGGAAATCCAGGAATATTGCGCGGGCGGGGAACCGATGGGCAAGGCGGGTGCCTATGGTATTCAGGGTCTGGGCGGAGCGTTTGTCAGCCACCTGAGTGGCAGCTATACCGGTGTCATGGGACTGCCCGTCCATGAAACCTACCGCCTGCTGGAGCTGGCCAACCTGAAGCTGCGTACTTAAGTCCAGACCACAGCGGAAATACAGCCCGCTCGGAACACGAATGGGGAACTATCCCTGCGCGACCTAGTCCCATTCTTTTATTCCATTTGGCTCTTAGTATATGTTTTCTGGATATATACATTCACCGACTGTTTTGCAGGATTAACACCATGCCGCTTTCCTCTTTTTCGATTCGTCTGGCTCTGGCCAGCCTACTGTACGCCGGCACCGCCGCTTACGCGGCTGAGCTTCCGGCTGCCTTGAAAGCCCTGGAAGAACAGGGGCTGTCTGTTGTGGGTGAATTTGACGCCCCGGGCGGGCTGAAAGCCTGGGGGGCCTACAGTGGCAATCAGGCGCTGGCCATTTACAAGCTGCCCGATGGACAACACATGATGGTGGGCACCATGATCGATGCCAAGGGCGAGGAAGTACGCCCGGCGGGTCTGGACAAGCTGGTGCAGCCGGTCATTGCCAAGGACATGCTGGGCAAGCTGGAAAAATCCCGCTGGATCAAGGATGGCGAAGACACAGCACCTCGCATAGTCTATGTCTTCACCGATCCCAACTGCCCTTACTGCATGCAGTTCTGGCAAATGGCCCGCCCCTGGGTCGAGTCCGGAAAAGTGCAGTTGCGCCATGTGATGGTGGGTATTCTGGCTCCCAGCAGCAGTCTGAAGTCGGCTGCCATTCTCGCCGCCGACAATCCCACCCAGGCCTTGAACGAGCATTCCCTGGCCATGCTGAAAGACCGCAGCGCCGGTATCAAAGGCCTGGACAGCGTGCCCAGCGACATTGAGGCCGACCTGACCCGCAACGAAGATTTGATGATGGGATGGGATCTGCGCGCCACGCCCGCCATGATCTGGCAAGATGAGCAGGGCCGTATCCAAATGCAGACCGGAGCCTCACCCGACATCAGCGAACGGGTTTTCGGCCCTCGCTAATTCACCAGGAAAACCGACTCATGACAAGCCGTGTACTCTTGCATGCCCCCACCCCCGACGCCCTGGAGCGGGCCCGCAGCAATGCGCGTAACCTGCTCAAGGACATGCCCGAGGCCCAGATTCGCATCATTGCCAACGCACAGGCCGTTCAGGCTTGTGTCCAGGGCATGGAACACGATCTGGACACCGTGACCTTCCTGTGCCCGAATACGCTGCGCAATCAGTCGCTCTGCGCACCTGAACGCTTTCAGGTTCTGGCGCAGGGAGCCATCACGACGCTGGTGCAATTACAGGCTGAAAACTGGATTTATATTCGCGCCTGAGGGCATGTAGGGTCAGAACAACAGACCATACAGACCGGTCATGATTTTGTCGCCGCTGCCCCAAACCTTGATACGATAACGAGGCCCGCCACAAGCGGGCCTGTTTTTACCCGTATCACAAGGAAATCTGCCATGCCCACTCTCATTCGTTCTGCACTGCGTCCCTGCCTTTTAGCCATTCTGTGTACCGTAGGAACCAGTCAGGCACTGGCGCAGCAAACCACGGTGGGCGTGGGTGTCGGTTTTGCACCCAAGTATGAGGGGGCTGACAGCTACGGCGGCCGCTTCTATCCCCTGCTGTCACACCGCAATGGGCACTTCTTTCTGGCCCCCAAAGCTGGCATGCCTGCCCTGGGCCTGCAAACCAATCTGACCGACAACTGGACCATCGGCACCTATGCGTCTTTGGCCCGTGCCCGTAAATCGGGTGATGCTGACCGCCTGCACGGCAAGGACGATATTGACCGTCACGGCAACCTAGGGGTGTTTACGGCCTACCGTCTGGGCAATGCCAAAATCGAGGGCAGTTACTATCAGGCGCTGAAAAGCGGCTACGGTGCCACAGCCGTTCTGGACTTGAGCTACCGCCTGTGGAATGACCAGGACAGCAGTTTCTCGATGGGTGCCGAACTGAAATGGTCCAATGAAAAAGCCATGCGTACCTACTTCGGGGTGAAATCGCATGAGGCCGCCGCCAGCAATGGTCAGTTGCAACGCTACCGCCCCGATGCTGGCCTGCGCTCCTATGCGCTGTACGGCCAGTACACCCACAAGCTCAGCGAAAGCTGGTCCCTGCAAGGACTGGTGGGCGTAAACACCTTGGGGGAAGAGGCCAAAGACAGCCCCTTGGTGGAGAAAAAAAGCAGCGTCTTTGGCGGAGTAGGCCTGGGTTACAGCTTCTAATTGGCTCTCAGGGTCTGCCTACCCGTTTGACCGTCAAGCCCTTTTCTTCCAGGCGCGCCTGCACAAGGGCTCGATGGTCTCCCTGAATTTCCAGACCTGCCTCTTTCAGTGTCCCGCCTGCCCCGCAGGCGTTTTTCAGCTCCTTGACCAAGGCCTTGAGCTGCTCCTCAGGCATCACCAGTCCTGTGACCACGGTCACGCCTTTTCCTTTGCGCCCTTTGGTCTCCAGACTCAAACGCACTGGCCCCTGCTCCTGGGCCAGCTTTTCCTGACGGCGCTTCTCCTCGCAACAGCACTGGTTTTTCGGCTGTTCACAGTCCGGGCATACGCGCCCCTGGTCCGTGCTGTAGACCAATCTGGACAACTGATCCGCTAAGCTGGCCATTCAATCCGCTCCGTTTTAAACACAAGAAACAAAAAAGGCCACATCCACGGTTTGCAGCCCCACACTAAAAAGCCCACCGGACTCCGGTGGGCTTTGCACTGGACCAGGTCCAGACCAATTACATCATGCCCATCAGGACCAGGCCCAACAACTGCTCGGACGTAAAGCGCTGACCGTTGATGTCGAACACACGATCCTGACCGTTGTACTTGATCGTGGTCGAAATGCTGTTCTCATCATTGTTGAGCATCTTGGACTCGGCATAAGGAGCCACGGCGGCATCCAGAACCATATCCAGCATGGCGGCATTGCCCTCCTCGGCGGACAGGCCCTCTGCCTTGTCCATCTCCGCGGCCAGACCACGCAGCATAGGCTTGGAGATCAGGACATCCAGCTGGGCAGCAGGAATTGCCTCAACCCACAGCTCGGGGCTTTCCAGCAATTCTTGTTGCGTCGCATTGGGCTTTTGGAACTCCATGCGCAGATTGGCCTTGGATTCACCAGCCTCTGTGTACCAACGCAGGGGTTCAATACGCAGCACAGGCTTGTGCTCCAGCGCTTGCAGCGCCAGCTCCATCACCTTCTGGGCGGTAGGCCCGTCAACCGCCTCCAGATCGTCTTGCACCTTGGTGTCAGAAATCAGTTTGGAGATGGCGGAGATAGCCGGCGCATACACGCGATCAAAACCCATGACCAGCTCAACTGAGCCCAGCTTGACCTTGTCCTCAAACACCAGGTCGGTCAACAGGTAGCTCACCTTGGTATCGCTGATGGAGTCTTTGGTGACGGCATCCGAATTGACAGCGATCTGCTTGAAGGTAATACCCTCGGTCTCGGCCGACTGCATCTTGACGTCATCTACGCTCAGCTTGCCGACCTGGTTACCATTGACATTGATGTCACCGGTCTGCTTGAAGTCCATGATGAAGTTGGAGGCTTCCAGCTTCAAGGGCTCTTCGCTGATGTCATCGACAAACAGCTTGGGGAAGCTGCCGGTCACAACAATATCCTTGCTCTTGCCACCGGCTTTGGTACGCAACTGGCCGCCGCTGAACTCGACCTTGATCTCATCGCCTTGATGCTTGATGGCTTCAAAGTGAACATTGGAGTCCACCGCGCCGTCAAAGCCCACCAGACTGTCGGCCCACAAGGGAGTCTTGTCGCCCGTCAGCTTGAACCAGCCTTCCGTATCTTTGGTCTTGACCAGGGTGCTGTGCGACAAGGCCGCAACAGGGGTGAAGTTGCCCATTGCCAAGGCGGACATGGGCAGCGGACCGTGGCTGATCTTGTCGTCGAAGGTCAACTCCAAGGGTTGCTCTTGTGCGTCGGCTGGCGTGAGTGTGAGGGTGTAACGAGCGGTAGAGGAAAACACGCCACGCTGGTAGTCGACTACATTCATGACGACCGTCTCGTTCATTCCCATTTGCTGCATTTGCTCGGCAGCCAGGGTGTTGAACTGGGCCACTTTCTCGCCCACGAGCGCTTCTGTTTTCTTGCCGGTGTACCAAGTCGAACCGCCATATGCGGCCGCTAGCACGACAACCAGTGTGACCAGCCCTGTACTTTTCTTCATGACTTCCCTTTTGTAGACCTACAGTCCCAACTTCAAATAGCCGACATAATACCGAAACTAAGTTTGACTGATGGTAGTTTATTCCCCGTAATTGTAACTATTCACCTGCGTAATGCGAGCGACATCTTCCTTACCCAGTCCCATCCGGTGGGCGTTGCGGTACGTTTGTTGGGCAGCATGGGCCACCGGCATGCTCGTATGACTGACACTGGCCAACTGCGCCACCGTGTTCAAATCCTTCAGCATGGTGTCCACCGATGCCTTGACCTGCGTGTCCGGACGGGTCATGCGGGGCACGAACAATTGCAGCAAAACCGAATCGGCCCAGCCGCCCCCCAGCGCCTCGCTGATTCGGGAAGCGTCCACGCCATTGTCATTGGCCAGGCTCAACGCCTCGGCAATCGCTGTCAAAGTTGTGGCCACAATGGTCTGATTGCATAATTTTGTTACCTGACCAGCGCCCACCGCGCCCATCAGGGTCACGCGCTGTGAATAAGCGGCCAGCACAGGACGAACCCGCTCCAATGCCGCTGCCTGTCCTCCGACCATAATGGCCAGCGTACCTTGTTCGGCGCCACCGACACCGCCTGACACGGGGGCGTCCAGCCAGTGCGCGCCACAACGTTGCTGCAACTGGGCTGCCATGTCACGGCTTGCCTGCGGTGAAATCGAGGAATGGTCCACTACGATGCGCAACGCGCCCTGGACGCTGGCCAGCCCCTGTTCACCCAGAACGGTATCGTATACCGCCTGCGCATCAAAAACGCACAGAAACACGGCCTCACATTGCTCGGCCATCTGTGCCGGCGTATCGCAACAAATGGCACCAGCCTCTACCAAGGGGAGCACCTTGTCCCGGGAACGATTCCAAACCCGAACCTGATAACCCGCCTGTAACAGACGCCTCACCATAGGCTGGCCCATCCGGCCCAGCCCACAAAAACCAATCATCATGTTTCGTCCTTTACGCCCTCCTGCCAGGAAGCTCCCAGCAAGAAGTCAAGAAAAACCCGCCTGACAGGCGGGTAACGTCCGGTCGGCCCCCGACCGGATCACCGTCACACCGCGCGTTCAAGCAGCATCGGGTTGACGGTCGGGAGCTGCTTCCTGAAAGGCAGACAGTTCCAGGCATTTCTCTTCTATGGCCAACAAGCGGGGGAAGGCGGTCAGATCGATGTCAAAGCGACGGGCATTAAACATTTGCGGAATCAGACAAATCTCGGCGATGCTGGGGAGATCACCAAAAATGAAGGCCTGACCCTTTTTGCCATGCCGCAGCACCAGGGCCTCCAGCCCTTCCAGGCCAACGCTGACCCAGTGGCGATACCACTGGTTGCGCGCATCCTCCTGAACATGTAAATCATTTTTCAGGTACTGCAATACGCGCAGATTGTTCAGGGGATGAATATCGCAGGCTACCGTCTGAGCCATGGATCGCGCCCAGGCCCGATCTGCCGAGGCCTTGGGCAACAAAGGCAGCTCGGGATAACGCTCGTCCAGATACTCCAGAATGGCCAGAGATTGCGTAATGATCAGACCGTCATCATCCAGGGCGGGCAACAGTTGAACAGGGTTGACCTGCACATAATCGGGCTGATGCTGCTGTCCCCCATCTTTGAGCAGATGAACCGGCCTGATCTGATAATCCAGACCTTTGAGATTCAGACCGATCCGCACCCGGTACGCGGCGGAACTGCGAAAGTAGCTATATAGAATCATCTTGTCTCCTGTCCACCCTGCAAAATTCGTTTTTTTATTTGTTCAGGCTTTCAATCTTGCGCGACAGCTCTCGGGGCAGCGGGAAGGCAATATTTTCTTCCACCCCATCCAGGGCCCGCACTTTGCCTACGCCCAATTCCTGCAAGCGCTGAATCACCTGATTGACCAGAACTTCCGGTGCCGATGCGCCCGCTGTCACGCCCACGCGCTTTTTACCCACCAGCCAGGCCGGATCAATCATCTCCGGCTTATCCAGCAGATAAGCTTCCGCGCCCTTGCGCTCGGCTACCTCACGCAAACGATTGGAGTTCGAGCTATTGGTACTGCCGACCACCAGAACCAGATCACACTGCGGCGCCATGATCTTGACCGCATCCTGGCGGTTCTGGGTGGCGTAACAGATATCGCTTTTCTTGGGCTCGACAATGGTGGGGAAACGTTCGCGCAAGGCTTGGGCCACGACCGCCGCATCATCCACCGACAAGGTGGTTTGCGTCACAAAGGCCAGTTTGTCGGGGTCGGCCACATTCAGCTTGGCTACATCTTCCGGCGTCTCGACCAAGTACATCCCTCCGTCGGCTTGACCCAATGTGCCTTCGACCTCGGGATGGCCCACATGACCAATCATGATGATCTCGCGACCTTCGGCCCGCATACGGGACACTTCAATATGCACCTTGGTCACCAGCGGGCAGGTGGCATCGAACACTTTCAGGCCACGCCGCTCGGCCTCGTCACGCACCTGACGCGATACGCCATGCGCTGAAAAGATGACGATCGCACCGGCCGGGGCCTCGTCCAGCTCTTTAATGAAGATGGCCCCCTTGCTGCGCAGATCTTCCACCACATACCGGTTGTGAACAATTTCGTGGCGCACGTAGATAGGCGCGCCGTGCAACTCCAAAGCACGCTCGACAATATCAATCGCACGGTCAACCCCCGCACAGAATCCGCGGGGCTGGGCCAGAACAACCTCAGCGTTCTGAACAGGAGCAACTTGACTCATTACAGAATCCCCAAAATATGAACATCCAGACGCAAGGCCACACCGGCCAAGGGATGGTTGAAATCGAACAAGGCAGTCTTGTCGTCAATTTCCTTGAGCACGCCCGAGTAGCGGCTGCCATTAGGGGCAGCAAACTCGACCATATCACCGGGCACGAACTCCACGCCTTCAGCGGCGTTGCTGGCCAGCATTTCGCGGGTGATACGCTGCAAAAGGTCAGGATTACGGGCGCCGTACGCCTCCTCAGGGGCGATGTCGAGCTGAAAACGCTCATCTTCACGGTGCCCCAGCAACTTCTCTTCCATACCGGGGGCCCACTGACCGTTGCCCATCTGCAAGGTCGCCGGACGGCCAGTAAAAGTATCCGCAAACACAGAGCCTGCTGCCGGGCCGCTGGCCAGCTCTATACGATAGTGCAAAGTCAGGTAGGAATCCTGACGGACAATTCCAAGCTCGGAACTAGCAGAGTTACTCACGATCGCTCACTATAGAAAATCATTCAATTACCGCATTTTAGCGTTTCTTATGGCCACATCCACTTTACGCCGCCAAGGGCCCCGTGAGCGCATGTTGGCGCACGGCCCCACCTGTCTGACGACCGCTGAACTGCTGGGTATTGTGCTGCGCACCGGGACACGCGAGCGCAACGCTGTCGAGCTGGGCCAGATGTTGCTGGACCATTTTAACGGACTCAAAGGATTATTATCGGCCGATGCTTCAGCCCTGCGCCAACTGGATGGAATCGGCCCAGCCAAATGCACGGAACTATTGGTCATCCGCGAGCTGCAACGCCGCTGCGCCCTGGAATCCCTAAACGGCCTGCCAGTGCTGAACCATGCCGACAAAGTGCGCGAATACTGTCTGGCCCATCTGGGTCATTTGCCAGTGGAACACTGTCTGGCCCTGTTCCTGGACAACCAGCTTCGCTTGATCTGTGCGGAAGAGATCGCCCGGGGGACGATAAATCAAGCATCGGTCTACCCTCGGGAAATTGTGCGCTCAGCCCTGCGCCATCACAGCTGCGCCTTGATTCTGGCCCACAACCACCCCTCGGGCGCCGCGCACCCCAGCGCCTCCGATATCCGTCTGACCCGCCATATTCGTCAGGCCTTGGCCTTGGTGGATATCCGCTTGCTGGACCATATTATTGTCACCCCCAGTCAGACCGTCTCCATGGCCGAACGCGGAGATCTGTAGCCTGCTGCCCGACGGCGCATATCAGTTTTTGCCACCGTTTGACACGCTTGCCCGTAAAATCCAGAACACACCAACGCTGAGTACGGAACCTTATGTCTGATACCGCCGTGAAGTCCTTTGTCGGACGCATACGTGACATTCTTCACGATCTCTCCCCATCTGAACGACGCCTGGCGGAATTTGCCCTGGACTTTCCGGGGGATCTGGCGGGCTACACGGCCTCCGAACTGGCGTCCCTGGCCCATGTATCCAATGCGACTGTCACCCGCTTCATCCGGCGACTGGGTTATCGCAATTATGAAGCGGCCCGCAAACAAGTCCGATCTGAAAAAAAAGCGGGTTCTCCTCTGCTGCTGGCAGCCACCGAAACGGAAGCCGAACGATCACTGACGACGCATTTGCAGCAAAGTCAGAACAATCTGGCCTCCACATACCGACGCCTGCCCGAATCGCTGCTCAAGGAAGTGGCTCAGTCCATTCTGGATGCGCGCAAGGTATGGGTGCTGGGATTTCGCTCCAGCCAGGCCCTGGCCAGCTACTTTCGCTGGCAATTGCTCCAAATCGTCCCCGAGGCTCAACTGATTCCTGGCCCGGGTGAGACCATGGGCGAACATCTGGCAGGCATACATGCCGACGACGTGGTGGTCATTTTTGCCCTGCGCCGTCGGGTGCGCAATATGGACCAGCTTATTGAACAGATGGCGCAGCTGAACCCGAATGTGCTGCACATCACTGACCAGCTCAGCGCAGAGAAAAGCGCCTGTCGCTGGACCCTGCGCTGTGACGTCCAATCGCCCGGTGTGCTGGATAACCATGTGGCCGTGATCGGCCTTTGCCATTTGATCCTGAGCCAGGTCATGGATCAAGCCGGTCCTGCCGGACGTCGTCATTTAGGCCTGGTAGAGGCTTTCCACGACAGCTTTCTGGAGCTGTAGCTTACCGCCCTCGCCTCACAGGCACTTATCCAGCACGCCCACCCAGCCAGGTGTGCCCGCCCCCGGCGATGTCATGGCAGGAATCGTATAAGGATCATACGCAAATTGCGATGATCCTTTTTTTATTAAAAATCCTTTTATATCAACACCCTGCCCTAGTCTTACGCAAGATATGCAAAAACTTTCTCGTTTACCCTAGTTTTGAAAATATTTTTTCATTTTCATAATGAGTGAAAAAATGATGTTGGGCCATACGCGTCCTGAAACGAGGAGAAACCATGTCTAGCAAGCAGCAAACCTTGCCAGCCGACACCGGGCCGGCACCGGCCAGTTCTACGGCCAGCGATCACCCTACGGTTCAGCAGCAACTGGAAAACTCGCTGGAAACCATAGGCGTCACCCATTCGCACCGCAAAGTGCTGGCCCTGATTTTGCTGGGCGTGCTCTTTGATGTGCTGGAGCAAAATGCCGTGGGCCTGGTCGGCCCGCTGCTGCAGGAACACTGGGGGCTGACACCGCGTGACGTCGGCTTTCTGAACACCCTGACCTTCGCCGCTGCTGCCCTGGGGCGCTTGCTCTCGGGCTATATCGCCGACCACTATGGTCGACGCGTCATGCTGACCATCAATCTGGCGCTGTTTACGCTGGGAGCCCTGATCTGCGCCCTGGCCCCCAGCTACTGGGTGTTAGGGCTGGGCCGGGTCATTGTGGGCTTTGGTCTAGGCGGCGAAATCTCGATTGCCGTCACCATGCTGGCCGAGTTCTGCTCCTCGCGCTTTCGCGGAACCGCCGTGGGCACCATCAACGTGGCAGGCGGCGGCCTGGGCAATATGCTCGCCCCCGCTTTCGGCCTGCTGGTCTTCACCCTGTTCCCCGGCCCTGAAAGCTGGCGCTGGGTATTTGGCCTGCTGGTCATGCCCGCTTTTATGGTGCTGTTCTATCGTCGCTACATACCTGAAACGCCGCGTTTTCTGGTGTCGCAAGGCCGGATCGAAGAGGCCAATCAGGTTTTGAACATTCTGGCTTCGGGCAAGCTGGGCCGCCCTGTTGCCCAGCCCTACCCTTATCTGCACAGCGGTCCGCAAGGGCAAAAAGTCGAACGTGTGCGCTTGGGCGAGATTTTCCAAGGCCCTCTGGCCATGCGTACACTGGTCACCGGCATCGCCGTGTGCATGACCTACGGGGCACAACTGACGGTTCTGACGCTGATGCCCACCTTGCTGGTCGAACAAGGCTACTCGCTGGTGAAAAGCTACACCTTTACGATCCTGATGCAATCAGGCAGTCTGCTGGGTGCCTTGACCGCCTCCTGGCTGGGGTCGCGTCTGCCCCGCAAACGTGTCTTTACCACGGGAGCCTTGCTGGCCTGCGCCAGTGGCCTGGCCTTCGGATTTCTAAGTACCAATATTTATCTGGTGCTGCTGTTTGGCGCAGCTTTCCAGTTTTGCGTCCTGCTGCTGAACACCACCATCTGGATTTTCGCCCCCGAGCTTTATCCCACCCGTGTGCGAGCCTTTGGAACCGCATTCATTCTGGCCCTGGGTACCCTGGCGGGCGCTTTCATCCCGACGCTGAGCGGCTGGGTACTGGAAGCTCATGGCGTAGCCGGCATGTTCTCCCTGATGGCGGGGATGTACATCACCTTTGCCGCGGTTCTGCAATTGGCACCCGAAACCTTTGGTCGCCCCCTCGATACCTGATTTCAATTGGATAAGCCGTGTTGCTGCGGCCCTCGTATTTATGTCTCATACCGTACTGCTCATCAATCCCAACACCTCCCGCCCCACGACGGACATGATGGTGGCGCTCGCCCAGGCGTGCTTCCAAAGCCTGCAGCGAAGCGATATCCAGGTCCGGGGGCTAAGCGCTCCCCAAGGCCCAGGCATGCTGACCACCCAGGAGGAGTTGGAGCAGGCTGCCGCCATGGCGGAACACCCGCTGGTACTGGCTCAGGTCAGGAACGCGGACGGTGTCATCATCGGCGCTTTTGGTGACCCTGGCCTACAGCCCCTGAGCCAGAGCGTGAGCATACCGGTGATCGGCATAGGACAGGCTGCCATGCAGCAAGCCGTGCAGGCAGGCTCCCCTTTTGGCATCGCCACCACCACGCCACAGCTGGAGCAATCGATTCTGAATCAGGTCAGACGCTATGGCTGGATCGAACAATTCTCGGGCCTGCGCCTGACCCCCACCGCTCCGCTGGATCTGGCCCAGGCGCCGGAGCGTCAGTATCAGGAATTGGCCGACAGCGTCGCGGCATGTATTGAGCTAGACGGCGCGCGGGCCGTCATCATCGGCGGCGGGCCCCTGGCACAAAGCGCACAGGCGCTGCAAAACAAGCTGGCCGTCCCCGTCATCAACCCCATCGTTGCTGCCTGCGAGCTGATGGCCCAGCGCCTGCCCCCCACTTAGCCTTAACACGCGGTACCCACCTCAGGAGACTTCAATGACGAGCAGCACCCTCGTGGACGGCGCGCGCGCCTTGTCCGCTGATAAACAAGAACTGGACCAGATCTACAAGAAGGTCATGTGGCGGATCTTGCCCTTTATTTTTCTGCTGTGGATGCTGGCCTGGATAGACAGGCTCAATATTGGTTTTGCCAAACTGCAAATGCAGCCCGAACTCGGGTTCTCCGAAACGGTGTACGGCATAGGCGCGGGGATCTTCTTTCTGGGGTATTTCTTTTTTGAAGTACCCAGCAACTGGTTGCTGCTGCGCATTGGTGCGCGCAAGACCTTGGCCCGTATCGCCTTTGGCTGGGGGCTGATCTGTGTACTGATGATGTTTACCAAAACAGCTGCCTACTTTTATGTGATGCGCTTTCTGCTGGGTGCGTTCGAGGCCGGCTTTCAGCCTGGCGTGCTGCTGTTCCTGACGTTCTGGTTCCCGGCTCATCGGCGAGCCAAAGCCTTCGCGGTCTTCATCTCGGCCTCGGCGGTGGCCTCGGTGGTAGGCGCGCCCCTGGCGGGCCTGATCATGACCCGCCTGGACGGGGTCAACGACTGGTCTGGCTGGCAATGGTTGTTCCTGCTTGAAGGGCTGCCCACAATTTTTGCTGGCATTCTGGCCGTGATGTTCATCGTCGACAGCCCCGAAAAAGCCAGTTGGCTCAGTCAACGGGAAAAAGATCTGATCAAGCAAGAACTGGCTCTGGACGCCAAGGCCGCAGGACCACGCGAACACAGCTTCAAAAAAGCCTTGGGCAACCCCGACCTGTGGACCTTGACCCTGATGTTTTTTGGCATTGTGGCTGCCAACTCCACCTTGGCCTTTTTCGCGCCCACCCTGGTTCGCTCACTGGGCCCCAGCGATCCTTTACAGGTTGGCCTGCTGGTCGGACTGGTCTATGTCTTTGGAGCGGTCTTTCAACTGGCGCTGGGCTTTAGTGCCGACCGTCATCGCGAAGCCCGTCTGCACACCGGCGTCCCTGTCATCATCGGAGCAATCGGTCTGGCGGGGGTAGGACTGTTCCTGGGCAATAACACTGCCCTGGCCTTTATCAGCCTGATTATTGCCGTGTCCGGCACCATGGGATGCATTCCTGTTTACTGGCAATTGCCCAACGCGGTCCTGGCGGGCTCGGCGGCAGCTATCGGGGTGGCCTTCATTAACTCTGTCGCCAATCTGGCCGGCTTTGGCGCGCCCTTTATGTTGGGCGCCCTCAAAGACTCCAGCGGCAGCTTCCAAAGTGGCTTGTGGATTATCGCGGCTCTGGAGCTGGCTGTGGGCTTATGGATTCTGTCCTTTCGCAAGCGGCAGCATAAAGGCTGAAACAGTGTGCCCGCCTTGAGCGGGACGCAGCCCGAAACGCAACCGTGACACGGATTTCGGGCTGCTTTTTTACAGCGCACAATGGTGGCGCCCCGTGCAGTGAGACTGGGTAATACGCTGATTTCGATGCCCAATACAGGACCTTGTCACGTTGTCGCCCGGATCAGGCTAGAGCCAAGCGCACCGCCACGCCGATGGGCCGGGAATCCTCTACACTGACTCTTACTTCTTTTAGCAGCAGCGAGCACAGCATGCGTACGATCTGGGACATTTCCCCGCCTGTCAGTGATCGATCGCCGGTTTTCCCCGGTGACACCGCCTACCAGCAACGCTGGACAGCCACCCTGGACACCCACTGCCCGGTCAATGTGGCGGAAATCCGCTTGTCTACCCATCTGGGGGCGCATGCCGACGCCCCCCTGCACTACGACCCTCACGGCCCAAGTGCCGGCCACATGGCGCTGGAGCCATTTCTGGGACCCTGCCGCGTCATCCACGCCCGTCATGGCCGCCCACTGATCGAGCCAGCCGATCTGCTGCCTCATTTGAGCAATTGCCCGCCGCGCATCCTGGTCAGTACCACCGCCAAGGCCAAGTACGATGCCTGGAGCGATCATTTCACAGCCTTCGCCCCTTCAAGTTTGCAATTATTAGCCGACCAGGGCATACAGCTGGTGGGCATCGACACGCCCAGCGTCGATCCGGCCAGCAGCAAGACACTGGAAAGTCATCAGGTCCTACGTCATCATGCTATGCGCGTGCTCGAAAATCTGGTGTTGGACGAAATTGCTCCGGGCGACTACGAGCTCATCGCTTTGCCTCTGGCCCTGATTCAGGCAGATGCGAGTCCGGTTCGTGCCATTCTCCGCTCTCTGGACTGACAGCAGGACGCGAACTGCCAACCATCCACTGACCTTCTCGACTCGACCTGGTCCGCACGATAGGAAGCACCCGCCACCAGCACTAGGCACCCCGTGTTCGAACACATAGAGCTGCCACTTCTCTGCGGCACGGCCAGGCACGGTTTTGCGTGCTTTCCAGGCAGACACGGGGCGGTTCAATCCACGCCTTGTTGCACTTGTGCCGCGCTTTTGCCGAGTTTTCTTTGAAAAGCGCCTGCTCAATGCTAAAATTTCAGGCTTTATCGGATACGTGGCAAAAAGTCTTTAGGCATTATTCAATCGGGCGCTTTACAAACCCGGTTAAAAAAACAGTCCTCTAGCTTTTTAGTGCCGGTATTTACAGGACGAGGACGTGAGCCCTGCTTTACGCCATTTTTTGTAGATACGTGCCTTGCTGGCGGTCCTAACTTGTCAAAACAGGAATCATCATGAAAGAAGGCATTCACCCAGAATACCGTGACGTGGTGTTTCTGGACCTGCAAACGGGCAACTCCTTTATCACCCGTTCCACCGTCCAGACTCGCGAAACCACCGAAAAAGACGGCAAGACCTACCCGCTGTTCAAGTGTGACGTGACGTCCGAGTCGCACCCCTTCTACACGGGCGCTCAAACCCGTATCGTGGAAACTGGCCGCGTTGAAAAATTCCGCGCCCGTTTTGCCCGTACGGCTGGTACCGTCAAGAAAGGCGAATAAGCTCTCTTTCTCGGCATACCGCGTTCAGCGCAAAAAGGCAGCTTTGGCTGCCTTTTTTTATCCGCCGGGCCGCCCCAAGGTCAATAGCCCCCTCGGGGATGAGTCCGGATACACAACAGCTCATTGCGAACTGCTGTGTGCCTGGCGAATCCAAGCCGCATTCAGGCCGCGAGGTGGAGCGCAAGCCCAAGGCGCTGCGTGGGGGTCCTTTTTTACCGCAAATTTCGCGGCCAAGGCGCCCCCTTTGCATTAAGATAGGGCGAATCAACAGACTGTTTTACCCTAGACGTGTCATCCAGCCTCATACCCACCTCCACCCCTGCCCGCCTGACCGCCACCGCTGCCGTCAAACTCCCCCGCCTGGTTCTTCTTGTTGTTGGGACCATCTATATTCTTGCGGGCCTATTTTTTCGTGACCCCTGGAAAGCAGACGATGTCATCGGGCTGGCGACCATGTTGACCGCTTTGTCCGACCCCAGCGGTCAGGCCCTGTTGTTGCCCCAGGTAGGAGATCTGGCCCATGCCCAGGACGGCCCACTGAGCACCTGGCTGGGTGCCCTGTTCATCACGCTCTTTGCCCCCCTGCTCAAACTCTTCACCTCCGAGCTGAATGCCAACATCGTGGCATCCCGCCTGCCCAATCTGCTGTGGTTCGGCATGCTGGCGGCCTCGGTCTGGCACAGTGCATACTGGTTGGCCCGCCGCCCAGAGGCTCAACCGCTGCGTCTGCCCTTCGGAGGCGAGCCGTCCTCCACCGCATATGGACGCATGATTGCCGATGCCACCTTGCTGCTGACCGTTGCAACCGTGGGCATCATCTGGCGCATGCACGAAACCTCGGAAGTGCCGGCCATCATCGCTTTGCAGGCACTGGCTTTATACAGCCTGGTGCGCATGTTCGACCGCCCGGCATCGGGGGCGATCATGCTGGGCCTGTCCCTGGGCGCCTGCTTCCTGACCCGTGGCTGGCTGGGAGCCGGCCCCATCATGCTGGCAACCGTTTTGTGCTTTATTCCCCGGGGCCCCTTGCGCCAGCATAGCCAATGGCTGGCCCTCAGTGCCGTCCTGACGCTGGCAATCATCATGGCATGGTGGATACCCGCCAAACGGGTCAGCGTGTATTGGACCGAGCAATGGCGTCTTTGGCATCTGGCCGCCTGGGGGTGGGCCGGCTTCAAGGAGCAGTTGAACAACCTGCGCGATCTGCTGTGGTTCCTCTGGCCGATCTGGCCTTTGGCCTTGCTGGCGCTGTGGCAATGGCGCAGTTGGCTCAAGGCGCCCCACATTTATGTGCCCGCCATCAGCTTTCTGATCCCCTTGCTCAGCCTGCTCTTCATGCGCGATGCTTTCGAGCCAGAATATGCCTTGCTGGTGGTTCCCTGCGCCATTCTGGCTGCCTTCTCGCTGCCCACCTTGCGTCGGGGGGTCATCAACACCCTGGACTGGTTTGCCATCATGTGTTTCTCACTGACGGCAGCCACGGTCTGGCTGGGCTGGATCGCCCAGCAAACGGGCTGGCCACGGCAGATTTCACACAATATTGCCCGCCAGACCCAGGGATACGACACGTTCATCTCCTGGCCGGTCATGATCATTGCCGTGCTCGGCACGCTTGCCTGGATTGCGCTGGTGCGCTGGCGCCTGTCAAGCAATCCGCCTGGCTTGCTGCGCGGTACCGTCTTGTCGGCGGGTGGCCTGATTACGACCTGGCTCCTGCTGGTCACGCTGTGGATGCCTTCGTTAGACTACGTACGTAGTTACCGCGAAGTGTCTGGCGAATTGTCCGCGGCTTTGCGTGAACACAAGCAGCCCGGCGAATGCCTGCGCTCCTGGGGACTGGGCTCGGGACAACGGGCCTCCTTCCTGGTGTTTGACAACATCAACATCAACTTCGACAATCGCTGCTCCCTGGTACTGGAACAGTTCTCCTTGCGCGATCTGCAGGACGGCAAGGCCCCTGTTCCGGACAATGCCGTCCAGCTCTGGCAAGGCAAACGCGGGCCAGATCGTCACGAAGCATTTCGTCTGCTGCGCATACAGGCTCACTAAGTTTTCATCATGTCCTCCGTGTTTCATCACAACTGGAAGGGTCAGGCAGGCCAGATCCTGCGCCAGGCCTGGCCCGTGCTGGTCGGCTCCTGGGCAGGTATCGCTTTTGGCGTTCTGGATACGGTGATGGTTGGCCACAGCAGCGCCATAGACCTGCAGGCCATGGGCCTGGGCGTTTCCATTTACATCACCGTTTTTATCGGTTTAATGGGGGTCATCCACGCCCTGATCCCGATCATTGCCCAGCAATTTGGCGCACGCCGCCTTACAGAAGTGGGCCGCTGGTGGGGGCAAGGAGTATGGCTGGCCCTTTCGCTCACCCTGATCGGCACCTTGGGGCTGGCGTTTCCGGATATATGGCTGCGCTGGTCAGGTGACCTGAGCCCCGAGGTTCATGAGCGGGTCACCTGGTATCTGCGCAGCCTGATACTGGCCTTGCCTGCCGCTCTGGTATTCAGGACAATTTACTGCCTGGGGACGGCAACCTCGCATCCCAAGGCGGTCATGTTGATCAACCTGTTCAGCGTGGCCTTCAAGGCTCTATTCAACTGGGTGCTGATTTTTGGCAAACTGGGTTTGCCGGCAATGGGTGCCGTAGGCTCAGGTCTGGCGACCACGGTCGTGTCCTGGCTGATGCTGGCCGCCGGCCTATGGCTGCTACGTGCCGACCGCTATTACCAACCCTTTAGCCTCAAACTGGGCCTGCCCACCTGGGCAGCACAGAAAGAACTGCTGCGCCTGGGTCTGCCCATGGGCGGCTCTTACCTGATTGAAATCTGCGCCTTCAGCTTCATGGCCTTGCTCGTCGCGCGTGAAGGTGTATTTGCGTCTGGCGCTCACCAGATCATGGCCAATCTGGCCGCCGTCTGCTTTATGGTGCCTATGGCAGTGGGCGTAGCAGCCGCCTCAGTCAGCGCACAGGCGATTGGCGCGGGACAGTTTCATCGTGCCCGCCATGTGGGCATGTTAAGCCTGGCCATCGTACTGGCCGGGGTTGCCCTTACCATTACCTTGCTGGTGCTGCTGCGACCCAGCCTGGCCAATGCCTACACCGACGATCCCGATGTCGCCCTGCTGGCCCTGCTCTTGCTGCAGCTACTGCCTTTCTTCCACTTTTGCGATGCGTTCCAGTGCCTGATCTCCTATCTGCTGCGCGCTTACAAAGTGGCTTTTGTACCCATGCTGCTGCAGTTTTTCGCCTTGAGCGTGCTGGGCCTGGGTGGAGGCTGGTGGTTTGGTTTTGGCCCAGGCGCCGGAGCATTGGACAGTATCATTCAATGGCTGGCACCCGGCGCTCCCCTAGGCGCCGCAAGCCTGTGGACCATGGCCAGTCTGGGATTGGGAGCCTCCGCCTTGCTGCTGCTGTTCTGGTACAGCCACATATTGCGTCTCTACAATCCCGCGCGGCGCAAGACTTGCACCCATCAATAGGCAAGAGGCTGCCGCTTAGCGCCTTGAGCTCGCCGCACTTATAAAAGGGCGGGTAAAGGCGCCCCTGAGTTGGGAGGAACAGGCACCCCTACCAGTGGGGGCCGACAAACCCATCCGGTACTGCCTGCAGCACGAAGAACCCAGCAAGAAAAGGGCCTGTTAGGAAACAGGCCCTTTTCTTGTTTGCTGCGGCACAACAACACGTTCGTCAACGCACTTGGCTGCCCTCAATGGCCTCCAGAACTGCCGCAGTATCGTCTTTGACGGTGTTGGGTGATGCCTCGACCGCATCAATGAGTGGGCTAACCAGATCCACTACCTTGCTGCGCGAGAGCAAACCCAGAAACTCGTCGTTCTCACCGGTAACCGCCAAGGGCTCGCTGCTACGCAACAATTGACCGAGAATCTCATCCAGTCCCATGGTGGCGGGTACCGAACTCATCTCATCTACGAACGCGGAAATATCCCGCGCACCTTGCTGCACAGCTTCCTGCGCCCGCGAACGCATCAGCACGCCCGCCAAGCGTTTGCCATCGAGCACCGGTGCATAACGCACGCCGCGCTCGCTCAAACGCTCAAGCGCATGAACCGCCCGGGTACGCATGGTAAAGGTCAGGGTCTTGCTGGAATCGCGCACGGCATGGGCGGCATTGAGCACTTTGCTGCGGTTCACGTCCTGCAGGAACGCCTGAACATAATCGCTGGCCGGTGACAGAAGGATGTCCTCGGGAGACCCTTCCTGAATCAGCTCGCCATCTTTCAGAATGGCTATCCGGTTCCCCAATCGCAGGGCCTCGTCAAGATCATGCGTAATGAACACAATGGTCTTGTTCAAACGAGCCTGCAGCTCCAGCAACTGATCCTGCATTTCGCGCCGAATCAAGGGGTCCAAAGCCGAGAAGGCCTCATCCATCAAAAGGATGTCGGCATCGGTTGCCAGGGCACGAGCCAGACCCACACGCTGCTGCATACCGCCAGACAACTGGTGCGGATACTGCTTTTCAAAGCCCTGCAACCCAACCTGCTCAAGCCAATACGTGGCTTTTTCTTCGCGAGCCGCGCGCCCCATGCCTTGTACCTGCAGGCCATAGGCCGCATTTTCCAGCACGGTGCGATGCGGAAACAGGCCAAAGCGCTGAAAGACCATGCTGATCTTTTGCTGACGGAACTGCATCAGTGCCTTGCCGTCCAGACTCATCACATCCACATCGTCCACCAGAATCTGCCCGGCAGTTGGCTCAATCAACCGGTTGAAGTGGCGGATCAAGGTGGACTTGCCCGAACCGGACAAGCCCATAATGACGTAAATGCTGCCGTGCTCAATAGACAGGCTGATGTCACGCAAGCCCAGGGTATGGCCGCTTTTTGCCAGCAGTTCGTCCTTGCGCACACCTTTGCGAGCCTCATCGAGCCAGCGCTCGGGTTGAGAGCCGAAGATCTTGTAAATATTGCGCACTTCAATCTTGCTCATGAGGCCTCCCGAGTCTGAAAGCGACGGCCGAACTCTTGCGTAATCCGGTCAAACAAGATGGCCAGCAGCACAATACCCAGGCCAGCCATCAGGCCACGGCCCACTTGCAGGCGGTTAATGCCTTGCAGCACTTCGTAGCCCAGCCCGCGCACACCAATCATGGAGGCGATCACCACCATGGCCAGGGCCATCATGGTTGTCTGGTTGATGCCGGCCATGATGTTGGGCATGGCTAGAGGCAATTGCACGCCATAGAGCTGCTGCCAACGATTGGAGCCGAAAGAGCGAGAGGCTTCCAGCACTTCGCTGTCGACCAGGCGTATACCCAGATCGGTCAGGCGAATGACGGGAGCAATGGCATAAATAATCGTGGCAATCAGTGCGGCGATCTTGCCCAGATTGAACAACATCACCACGGGGATCAAATACACAAAGCTGGGCATGGTTTGCATCACATCCAGCACCGGCATCATGATACGACGCAGCCAATTGAAGCTGGCCATCAGCAAACCCAGCGGTATGCCTATCAGCACAGACAGAAAAACGGCCACAATCATGAGCGCCAGGGTCTGCATGGCCGCATCCCACAGGCCAATCAGGCCGATCACAAACAACATGGCCCCCATGGCCACGGAGAACAGCACACGGCGGCTGGCCAGCCAACCGAGCAGAACCACCACCAGCACCACGGCCCACCAAGGGCTGCTGCGCAGGACCGACTCCATGAAAACCAGCATATCCAGCAGGGGCTGGGTCATGGCCCGCAGGGTACTGGAATAATTGGCCACCAGATCGCCAACGAACTGATCGATGGGCAAACGTAAGGCGCGCGGATCAATCAACTCAGGAAACATAAAAAACACTCCGTAAAACTCGTGCTTGCAGCGCGGGCTTGTGGCCCGGCCATGATCCTGCCGACCCAGGACGGGCCAGGCAGAAAAGCGAGGTACGGCTCGGTTCCTGCACCCTGACAGGATGCAGCCACCAAGGCCGGCCTCGCCCTACACCATCACGAATACTAAAGAGCGGCTTTTACGCGCTGAGCCACTTCCATAGGCACCCACTTGGACCAGGTGTCCTCGTGTTCTTTCAAGAACCAGTGCGCCACATCTTCGGGTTCACCTTCGGTTTTTTCCATGTGCGCCATGGTTTCGTTCATCAGCTCCAGGGGCATGCTGACATTGGCCAGGAAAGCCGTCAGTTCGGGAGCCTGCTTGGAGAATTCCGTATTCACGGCCGTGAATACCGGGTTTTCGGGGTAGTCACTAGGCTCTGGATTGGCACAATTGGGGTCGGTCAGACACCCATGCTTTTTCTCGTCGTAAGCCGGCAGTTCCAGCTTGACCAGATCCATGGAGCCCACCAGTGGCGTGGGGTACCAGTAGTAGAACACCACGTTTTCCTTGCGCTGATACGCAGAAGTCAGCGCAGCCTTCTGGGTGGCACCGGTACCGGGCGAGAACAAGGTGTAGGTATCCCCCAACTTCAGGGCATTGAACAAATTGCCACTGACCACTTCACATCCCCAGCCTGCCGGGCAGCCATAAAAACGGCCTTTACCAGGCTCTTCCGGGTCCTTGAACTCATCCTTGAATTTGGGCAGGTCGGCAGCCGACTTCAGTTCGGGCAGGCGCTCAGCGGTATAGCGTGGGATGAACCAGGCTTCGCCGCCCATATAGATGTCGCCAATACGTTTTACATTTCCCTTGGCCTCGGCCTGTTTCCAGGGGTCAGCCACACTGTTGAGCCAGATTTCCGAGTTGACATCCAGGTCGCCTCGCTCCAGTGCAGCCAAGGCCGGGAGCGTCTCGACCGAGACGACCTCGGTCTTGCAGCCATAACCTTTGTCAGCGATAAAACGCTCAACTTCAGTCAGGACCAGATTCGATTCCCAATTCATGCCACCAAAGCGGACTGCGCGGTCCAGCTCGCAGGCTGCCGGACTTGCCGCCTGCGCGGCAGAGGACAGCCCCAGCAGAAGGCTGGTCAGCACAGAGGCTTGAATCAGGGGAAAACGGTGCAAGCGCGACTTGGCACCGGCGTGAGGGAAGTATGAAGACATGATGCTCCTCCTTGAGTTACTGTGGACGCGTCCTGCATGATCAGTCGGCGCCAAGGCTAAAGGGGTGTGCGGAAGACGATGCTCTTATCGCCAATACATACCTACGTAAAGAGCGAGTGCCAGGCACTCACGAAAAACCCGGAACGGTCAGGGGGTCAAGCCCCTTTTTCCTACCGCTCCCTGCCTTGACCGAAACAACACGGCTGGGCCAGGGTTACACCGCGCGGGGCGATGATTGCTGCGAACAAAACACGCTGTTCGGGCGGTTCTGAATCGAATTGATGAATCTGATAAGGAGGCCATTCTACGGCCCTTTGCAATCAAAAACAAATTCTTACCGTATAAAAACCGAAAAAACAGCGAATATGTCAATGGTAAAAACACAACAAAACCCTTGTTTGACGTGGTTTTAGCCATTTTATGAATTTTTTTTTGTTACTTATTAATTCAAAATCTCAGGAACGAAGCGCTGCCAGGGTCGTTACGTGCACGAGAAAAACAAATGACAAGGCATCAAACCTTGTCATTTGCCATTTAAAACAAGAAGTTAGCGCTGGTACATATAATCCCGGCGCCAGGGGTACATCAAGTTCGGCGCGTAATCCAGCTCCTGCGCCCTGACAGCGCTTTGTGCCTGAGCCAAAACCTGATGAAGCGCAATCCAGCCGTGCTCAAACCCCATCGCGCAGCCGGCCAAGTACACCCGGTAGGCACGCAGGGACTTTTCCCCCTGCTCGGAATTAAGGGTTGCCCTGGCTTTATCCAACTGTTTCTCCAAGGCGTCGCTCCAGGCCCATAAGGTACGGGCATAGTGAGGGCGCAAATTCTCAATATCCAGCCCCTCCAAGCCCCCCTCGGCCAAGTGACGCAAGACATGACTGATATGGGTCAGCTCTCCACCAGGGAAAATATATTTCTCGATGAAGTCGCCCATTCCCGCTCCCAGCTGGCTATTGTCAACCCCACCGGCGGTAATGCCATGATTGAGAATCAGCCCCCCTGGCTTTACCAAACGCCGCAGCTTGTCAAAATAAGCGCTGAGCTGAGCGCGGCCCACATGCTCGAACATCCCCACCGACGCCAGTTTGTCATACGGTTTGAGTTCATCCAGCTCGCGATAATCGAGCAACATCATGCGGGCCCGGCCCGACAGGCCTTTTTGCTCGATCAGCCCGTTCACATAGGCATGCTGGTTACGAGACAGGGTGATGCCTGTTACATCCACATCGTAGTTTTCGGCGGCCCACATCAACAATCCACCCCATCCGGCCCCTACATCCAGAAAGCGCTCGCCGGGCTGCAAACGCAGCTTGCGGCAAATGAGATCCAGCTTTGCTTCCTGAGCCTGCGCCAGCGTCATGTCCGGTTCACGATAATAGGCGCAGGAATAGACCCGGCGAGGGTCCAGCCACAAGGCATAGAAGTCGTCCGACAAATCATAATGAAACTGAATCTGCCTGGCGTCCTTTTCCTGAGTGTGACGCCACACGGAGGTCAAGTGCTTGATGATCGAAGTCAGCCAGCCTGCTTGGGCTGCATCAACAGGCGAACCGGGCAAAATATCGGCGGCCAGTTGCATCAGATCCCGCATGGAGCCTTCAAAATCCATGCGCCCTTCCACATAGGCCTCGCCCAACTGACCCGATTGTCCGGCAGCCAACTGCGCCAGCGTCGCATTGTCCTTGATGCTCAGATGCACTGACGCATTGGCATCGCCCACCTGTTCCCCGCTAGGCAGGGTCAGCCGAACCGGAATGCTGAGCTGATCGAGTTTGGCCTGGACCATTGATGAAATTGAACTCAACTTCGCCTCCTTGTATGTAAACAAACAAAGATGACGATGTGTCATCTGTGTCGACACACCGCCCGTAAGCCGTCAATCCTGTAGCCTAATACATCTTGACCCTAAATCCGTTGCACCAAAGTCACGGACCGTGTACTTCAAACCTAAAGCACTTACGCCGAAATTGATCGTCCCCCATGCTAAACTGCCTGCCTTTGGCCCTTTGCATCGGCTTGTATTGATGCGCGGCAGACGGTAGTGGGTTCAGGCTCTCGGCCAGGATCTGCCTCACCTTAATACTTGGCCCGATGACACGCAACCACTCTCCTGCATTTCCTCCCTGGCTCGTTTTGATGGGGCTGCTCACTGCCCTGGGCCCCCTGGCCATTGATATGTACCTGCCCGCCTTCCCGGCGATGGCCCAGGGCCTGAATACCTCGGCGGGCATGGTAGAGCGCACGCTGGCCGGTTTTCTGCTGGGCGTGGGCCTGGCGCAACTGGTCTATGGCCCCATGGCAGACCGCTTCGGGCGCAAGCGGCCGCTGCTGTTTGGCGTCCTGCTCTTTACATTGGCCTCTTTTTTCTGTGCTCGCGCCAGCACGATTGATGAGCTTACTGTCTGGCGCATTATCCAGGCCTTTGGGGGCGCGGCCGGTATGGCGATCCCACGCGCGGTCATCCGCGATCGCTTTGAAACCCGGGAAGCCGCCCGCGCCTTGTCCATGCTAATGCTTATCATGGGAGTGATGCCTATTCTGGCGCCTCTGATCGGCGGCCAGATCCTGCTGTTCAGTGACTGGCGAGGCATTTTCTTCTTCATGACCGGCAGTGGCATCTTGCTCTGGCTGCTGACTTTTTTCACCATGAAAGAGTCGCTCGCTCCCGAGCGTGTGCTGCCATTGCAACCTAAATTGATCGCTCATAATTACAGCGCCTTGCTGCGCGACCGGCCCTTCATGTTTTATTCCCTGGCCGCCGGTTTCAGTTCTGCGGGCATGTTTGCCTATATCGCCGGATCGCCCCGCGTCTTTATTGATTTATTTTCTGTCGAGCCGCGTCATTTCGGTTTTTATTTTGGCGCCAATGCCGCCTGTCTGATTGTTTTCTCTCAAGTCAGCGCCCGTTTGCTCAATACGTATAGCCCACCCACTTTGTTGCGCGTGGCACAGGGACTGCAGGTGATCGTTACCCTGCTGGGTGCCATTTTGACCCTGCTAGGCATGCTGGACCTGACCTGGTTGATGGTGATCTTAATGGGCTTTATGGCGTGTCAGGGTTTTGTAAACCCCAACTCCGCCGCCCTGGCCCTGTCCGAACAGGGCCATCGCCTGGGAACCGCCTCCGCCCTGATGGGAGCCTTGCAAATGCTGTGTGGCGCCCTGGCCGGTTTTGCAGTCAGCAGTTGGGCATCTTCCGATGCCTTGCCCCTGACCGCGGTCCTGGCCGGCTGTGGTGTCTTATCGTGGCTGTTTGGCCGCAATGCAGCAAGGAAAGCACGGTAAAACTTGATCTAAGTGATTTTTCCATATTAGAATAATCTTCTTTGTACCCCAGCACTGGGGTTAACACGATCCTAATTTTACAATCGCCCGCGGCTTTTTTCGTTTAGCGGAGGCTGATTTAGATCTCAAGGGGTATGACCATGGCACGCGTATGCCAAGTGACCGGAAAAGGCCCAATGTCGGGCAACAATGTTTCGCACGCCAACAATAAGACCAAGCGTCGCTTCCTGCCAAACCTGCAGTCCCGTCGTTTCTGGGTTGAAAGTGAAAACCGCTGGGTTCGCCTGCGCGTTTCCGCTAACGCTATCCGCACCATCGACAAGAACGGTATCGACTCCGTTCTGGCCGAAATGCGCTCCCGCGGCGAAAAGTACTAAGCTGCGCTTCTTAAACATTTAACCAGGAGCTCATCATGGCAAAAGGTATACGCGAAAAAATCAAACTCGAATCGTCCGCCGGTACGGGTCACTTCTACACCACCACCAAAAACAAGCGCAACATGCCTGAAAAGATGGTGATCAAGAAATTTGACCCCGTCGTTCGCAAGCACGTCGAGTACAAAGAAACCAAGCTGCGTTAATTCGCGCCCGCTCCTGCAGCGGATTGGTTTTCAAAAAAGCCCCTGCCCTGCAGGGGTTTTTTTTGCCCTTCACGGGCTGCTGTGGCAGGCCCACCTCCTGTCTGCCATTACGTTCATGCACACTGCCCGCCTTGCAGCCGTCCACAGCGAGATTTGCCCCGTATAATGGCGGATACTCCTTTACTTCTGTCTAAAACGGTATTGCCACTCATGCAGGAACGTTACAACCCCAGCGAGGTCGAACAACTCGCTCAGCAAAACTGGACCGATCGGGACGCCTATCGTGCCGTCGAGAACGCCACCGCTCCGGATGGCTCGCTCAAACCCAAGTTTTACGCATGCTCCATGCTGCCCTACCCCAGTGGCAAGCTACACATGGGCCACGTGCGCAACTACACCATCAACGACATGATGGCGCGCCAGCTACGCATGCGCGGTTTTAACGTTCTCATGCCCATGGGCTGGGATGCTTTTGGCATGCCCGCCGAAAACGCCGCCATCAAGTCACAAGTGCCGCCTGCCAAGTGGACTTACGACAATATCGCCTACATGAAAAAGCAGATGCAGGCGATGGGGCTGGCAATCGACTGGTCGCGCGAAATGTGCGCCTGCGATCCTGAATACTACAAATGGAACCAGTGGCTGTTCCTGAAGATGCTGGAAAAAGGCATTGCCTACCGCAAGACCCAGACGGTGAACTGGGACCCAGTGGACCAAACCGTTCTGGCCAACGAACAGGTTATTGAAGGCCGTGGCTGGCGCTCCGGTGCGCTGGTTGAAAAGCGTGAAATCCCCGGCTACTACCTGCGCATTACCGATTACGCCGAAGAGCTGCTGGATACCGTGAAAACCGGCCTGCCCGGATGGCCCGAGCGTGTACGCCTGATGCAGGAGAACTGGATCGGCAAGAGCCAGGGCGTACGCTTTGCGTTCCCTCACGACATTCGTGACGAGCAAGGCCAACTGATTCAGGACGGTCGTCTGTACGTGTTCACCACCCGCGTGGACACCATCATGGGCGTTACCTTCTGTGCGGTTGCTCCTGAGCACCCGCTGGCTGCCCTGGCTGCCCGCAACAATCCCGAGCTGACGGCCTTTATTGAAGAATGCAAGAAAGGCGGCACCACGGAAGCCGACATGGCTACCCGCGAAAAAGAAGGTCTGCCTACCGGCCTGAGCGTCAAGCACCCCTTGACGGGCGCGGACGTTCCTGTCTGGGTCGGTAACTATGTCTTGATGAGCTACGGTGACGGTGCCGTGATGGGCGTGCCTGCTCACGACGAGCGCGACTTCGCCTTCGCCCTGAAATACCAATTGCCTATCAATCAGGTCATTGGGGTAGAAGGCAAGGAATACGACGCCACCCAATGGCAAGACTGGTACGGCGACAAGCAGCAAGGTCAAACCATCAATTCCGGCAAGTACGACGGCCTGACGCACGTCGCGGCCGTGGATGCCATTGCCGCAGACCTGAACGCCAAGGAACTGGGCGAAAAACAAACCACCTATCGTCTGCGCGACTGGGGCATTTCCCGTCAGCGTTACTGGGGCACCCCGATCCCGATCATCCACTGCGACGATTGCGGACCGGTTCCTGTTCCAGAAAAAGATCTGCCCGTGGTCTTGCCCGAAGAGCTGATTCCCGATGGCAGCGGCAACCCGCTGAACAAGCATGACGCCTTCCTGAAGTGCGCTTGCCCTTCTTGTGGCAAACCCGCACGCCGTGAAACAGATACCATGGACACCTTTGTGGACTCGTCCTGGTACTTCCTGCGCTACACCACACCCAATCTGAACGATTCCATGACCGATCCACGCACCGATTACTGGATGCCCATGGATCAGTACATCGGTGGTATCGAACACGCTGTGCTGCACTTGCTGTACGCCCGCTTCTGGACCAAAGTCATGCGCGACATGGGCCTGGTCAAGATTGACGAGCCCTTCACCCGCCTGCTGTGCCAGGGCATGGTGCTGAACCACAGCTACACCCGCCGCACCCCACAAGGGGGTATCGAATACTTCTGGCCTGAAACTGTCGAAAACGTTTACGACGAAAAAGGCGCGATTATCGGTGCCCGCTTAAAGAGCGATGGTCAGCCCGTGCAGTACAACGGCATTGGCACCATGTCCAAGTCCAAGAACAACGGCGTGGACCCTCAATCCCTGATCGACACGCTGGGTGCGGACACCGCCCGCCTGTTCATCATGTTCGCCAGCCCGCCAGAACAGACGCTGGAGTGGTCTGATTCGGGTGTGGATGGCGCCAACCGCTTCCTGCGTCGCCTGTGGGCCTTCTGCTACAACCACGCCGATGCGCTGCGCGCCGGCAACGCCCAAGCTACCGATTGGAGTGATCTGGACGCCGCTGCCAAGCGCGCACGCCTGGAAATTCACTCGCTGCTCAAGCAAGCCAATTACGATTACGAGCGCATTCAATACAACACGGTTGTTTCGGCGTGCATGAAAATGCTCAACACGCTGGAACAGACGCAGTGGGAAGACACACCGGCAGCACAACGTGCGCTGGCCGAGACCACCTCCATCCTGTTGCGTGTTCTGTACCCGGTTGTCCCCCACATCACCTGGCAGTTGTGGCGTGAGCTGGGTTGGGCTGATACGCTGGGTGATCTGCTCGATGCAGCCTGGCCCGACGTTGATGAACAGGCCTTGATTGCCGACGAAATTGAACTGATGCTGCAAGTCAACGGCAAGCTGCGCGGCTCACTGGTCGTGCCTCAGGGAGCAGAAAAAGCCGCCATTGAACAAGCCGCTGCCCAACACGCCGCCGTGCTCAAGTATTTGGAAGGCCGCCCTGCCAAACGCATTATCGTCGTGCCCGGCAAACTCGTTAACGTCGTAGGTTAATCATGCACTCAGCCCGCCTATTTTCTTCCAGCTCCATGTCTGCTCCTGCACCCAGGTTCTGGGGACTGGCGGGCCTGATCGTCCTGCTCAGCCTGGTGTTGACCGCCTGCGGTTTCCATCTGAAAGGCGTGTCTCCGCTGCCGTTTGACACGCTATACACGAACATTACGGACAACAGCGCTTTTGGCGCGAACCTGCGCCGCACTTTATCGGCCAGCTCGCCGCAGACCCGCTTTGTTGAGCGCCCGCAAGAGGCAGAGGCCCTCTTGCAACAGCTCTCGCTCAACCGTAATCAACGTGAGATCTCCATCAACGCCAAAGGTCAGGTGGAAGAGTACGAACTGCAGCTGACCTTCGTGTTTGAACTGCTGGACGCCAAGGGCCGCCCCATCCTGCCTCCCACCACCTTGAACGTGATTCGAGAGGTGCCTTATGACGCTGAAGCGGTTCAGGCCAAAGACAGCGAGATCGAGATGATTTTCCGTGACATGGAACAGTCACTGATCAACCGAATCGTGCGCCGCCTGAGCTCTCCCGATGTCGCCAGCGCCTACCACTTCCTGCGCAGTCAGCCCGAGGCCAGCTCGATGGAAGAGATGGAACTGCTGCCCGCGCGAGAACAGGCGCCGTTGTAAGTATGGGACGCAGGGCCGACCACGACACCTTGCTGCGCGAACTGGCTACGCCATCCGCCGCTTTCCAACCACTTTATGTGGTGTCTGGCGACGAGCCCCTCTTGCTGGTTGAAGCAGCCGACGCGGTACGCGCCCGTGCCCGTCAGGATGGTTTTACAGAACGCAGCAGCTTTACGCTGGATGCACGCGCAGACTGGTCCCAGCTATTTGCGGTGGCCCAGAACATCTCCTTGTTTGGCGATCAAAAGCTGGTGGATATCAACATCCCCAGTGGCAAACCCGGCAAACCGGGGGGCGACGCCCTGCAAAAACTGTGCGAACTGATTAGCGGTGGCCAGATGGACGGCACCAGCTTTCTGATCCAACTGCCCAGATTGGACAAGGCCACGCGCAACAGCAAATGGTGTCAAGCTCTGGAACAAGCGGCCTACTGGGTTGAAATTCAGCCCATCAGTCGCCACTCCCTGGCGGGCTGGATTGCCCAGCGCCTCCAGGCTCAGGACCAAAGCCTGGAGCGCAACAGCCTGGAATGGATGGCTGACAAGGTTGAGGGCAATCTGTTGGCTGCGCATCAGGAAATCCAGAAACTGGCCCTGATTTACCCACCTGGACAGCTCACCCAGCAAGAACTGGAGAGCGCGGTACTGAATGTGGCACGATACAGCGTGTTTGATCTGCGCGACGCCATGCTGGCGGGCCATAGCCAACGGGCGCTCACCATACTGGATGGCTTGCAGGCAGAAGGCGAGGCCTTGCCTCTGGTCTTGTGGGCCGTGGGTGAAGAGGTCCGCACCCTGGCGCGCCTGTCGCAAGCGCGTCAGCAAGGGATGGATTTATCCAACCTGTTTCGTCAATACCGCATTTTCGGTCCGCGTGAAAAACTGGTACGCCAGGCGCTGGATCGCATCCCGCCCCACAGCTGGCCCGCCTCGGTTCTGCACGCCCACGATATAGACCGTTTGATTAAAGGCCTGCACCCCAACGGACGTCAGCAAGACCCGTGGGAAGAAATGCGCCGCCTGACCATGCGTATCGCGGTCGCGACACAAGCGCCCCGTCGCTAAGCGTCCAATACCCCTTAATGTCTTAATTGTTGCGATAATGCTCTCTTGAACCGGAGAGTTACACGGCTATGAACGATATCACCCAGTCCTCTGCCGCCACCCAGGTCGGCGATCTGTCCTCCATGATGCAAGATTTGGGCAAGCGTGCCCAGCTTGCTGCACGCCGCATGCGCGCCGCCACCGGCAAAGCCAAGGCTGACGCCCTGCGCTACATGGCTGACGCCCTGATTGAACAAAAAGCCCAGTTGCAGGCGGCCAACGAGCTGGACCTGCAAGCGGCACGTGAACGTCAGATTGCCCCGGCCATGATCGAGCGTCTGGCCCTGTCCGACCGTGCCCTGGAGATCATGACCACAGGCCTGCGTCAGATTACCGACATGGACGATCCGGTCGGACAGATCAGCGCCTCGCGTACTCGCCCCAACGGCATGCGCGTCGCCCAGATGCGCGTGCCATTGGGCGTGATCGGCATCATTTACGAATCGCGCCCCAACGTGACCATTGACGCCGCCGCCCTGTGCCTGAAATCGGGCAATGCCACGATTTTGCGCGGTGGCAGCGAAGCATTCCACTCCAACCAGGCTTTGGCGCAGATTATTTCCAACAGTCTGGAGCGCGCCGGATTGCCCAAAGACGCCGTGCAAGTAGTGCCCACGACCGACCGCGATGCCGTCGGCCTGCTGGTGACCATGAATGACTACGTGGACGTCATCGTGCCGCGTGGTGGCAAAAGCCTGATCCAACGCCTGAGCGCCGAAGCAACCGTGCCGCTGATCAAGCATCTGGATGGCAACTGCCACGTCTATGTGGACGAGTTCGCCGATCTGGAAAAAGCCAATCGTATTGTCTTTAATGCCAAAACCTACCGCTATGGTATTTGCGGCACGATGGAGACCTTGTTGGTTCACCGCAGCATTGCGCCGGCTTTCCTGCCGGAAATGGCCCGCCAACTACAGGAAAAAGGCGTGGAACTACGAGGCTGTGAGCAGACCCGTGCGCTGGTCGCCAATGTCGCTCCCGCTACCGAAGAGGATTGGGAGACCGAGTTTGCCGCGGCCATACTGGCCGTACGCATTGTGGACTCCATGGATCAAGCCATGGACCATATCGCTCAGTACAGCTCCGAACACACCGAATCCATTGTGACGGAAAACCTGAGCCAGGCCGAACGTTTCCAACGTGAAGTCGATTCCAGCTCTGTCATGGTAAACCTGCCCACCTGTTTTGCCGACGGCTTCGAGTATGGCCTGGGAGCCGAAATCGGCATTTCCACCAACCGTCTTCATGCCCGTGGTCCAGTCGGCCTGGAAGGGCTGACGACTTATAAATGGGTGTTGCACGGCAACGGCCAGATGCGTGGTTAAATGATGCTTTGGCTAAAGACCTTTCACATCCTGTTTGTGACCTCCTGGTTTGCCGGGCTCTTCTACCTGCCCCGCATTTATGTCAACCTGGCCCAGGAGCACGACCCCAAAACCCATGAAACGCTGCTGGGCATGGCTCGACGCCTGTATCGCTTCATGGCGCCCCTAGCCGTCCTGACCTTGCTGACGGGCCTGGGGCTGTTTTTGTATTACGGCATAGGCAAAGGACAGGGATGGATGCACGCCAAGCTGACCCTGGTTCTGGTTCTGTTTGCCTTTCACGGTGTGTGCGGACGCTATCTGCGGCAGTTCCAGCAAGGACAGCAAAACCGCTCACACGTATTCTTCCGCTGGTTCAATGAAATTCCGGTCATCGTTCTGCTGCTGGTCCTCATCCTGGTGGTTATAAAACCCTTCTAATACCTTATTCATGTCAGACCAATCTGAACGCAAGACACTAAGCCTGAACCCAGGCGCCAAAAAGAAAGCCAGCAACGCGGAACCCCGCGTGCGTTCGGGTGCACGCGCCCGAGCAGCCAGCCTGCAGCAGGACCGCCAGGGCGGTGCCCAACGAGAGGCCCGTCCCTACGTAGAAAAGCGCGATCAGGAGCGCCGTGAACGCCCCGCATTTAACCGTGACCGCGACAGCCGCCCACAATCGGGTGAACGTCGTGAGTTCTCCGGTGAGCGCCGTGAACGCCCCGCATTCAACCGTGACCGCGACAGCCGCCCACAATCCGGTGAGCGTCGTGAGTTCTCCGGTGAACGCCGCGAACGCCCCGCATTTAACCGTGACCGCGACAGCCGCCCACAATCGGGTGAACGTCGTGAGTTCTCCGGTGAGCGCCGTGAACGCCCCGCATTCAACCGTGACCGCGACAGCCGCCCACAATCGGGTGAACGTCGTGAGTTCTCCGGCGAGCGCCGTGAACGCCCCGCATTCAACCGTGACCGCGACAGCCGCCCACAATCGGGTGAACGTCGTGAGTTCTCCGGTGAGCGCCGTGAACGCCCCGCATTTAACCGCGACCGCGACAGCCGCCCACAATCCGGTGAACGTCGTGAGTTCTCCGGTGAGCGCCGTGAACGCCCCGCATTCAACCGCGACCGCGACAGCCGCCCACAATCGGGGGAACGTCGTGAGTTC
Organism: Alcaligenes sp. SJTW-7; assembly: GCF_047716895.1. Lineage (NCBI taxonomy): Bacteria > Pseudomonadati > Pseudomonadota > Betaproteobacteria > Burkholderiales > Alcaligenaceae > Alcaligenes > Alcaligenes sp. SJTW-7. Next base: position 2,584,931 of record NZ_CP136682.1, read on the forward strand.
TCCGGTGAGCGCCGTGAACGCCCCGCATTCAACCGCGACCGCGACAGCCGCCCACAATCGGGGGAACGTCGTGAGTTCTCCGGTGAGCGTCGCGAACGCCCCGCATTTAACCGCGACCGCGACAGCCGCCCACAATCCGGTGAACGTCGTGAGTTCTCCGGTGAGCGCCGTGAACGCCCCGCATTCAACCGTGACCGCGACAGCCGCCCACAATCGGGGGAACGTCGTGAGTTCTCCGGTGAACGCCGTGAACGCCCCGCATTCAACCGTGACCGCGACAGCCGCCCACAATCGGGTGAGCGTCGCGAGTTCTCCGGTGAGCGTCGCGAACGCCCCGCATTTAACCGCGACCGCGACAGCCGCCCACAATCCGGTGAACGTCGTGAGTTCTCCGGTGAGCGCCGTGAACGCCCCGCATTCAACCGCGACCGCGACAGCCGCCCACAATCGGGTGAACGTCGTGAGTTCTCCGGTGAGCGTCGCGAACGCCCCGCATTCAACCGTGACCGCGACAGCCGCCCACAATCGGGTGAACGTCGTGAGTTCTCCGGTGAACGCCGTGAACGCCCCGCATTCAACCGCGACCGCGACAGCCGTCCACAATCCGGTGAGCGTCGCGAGTTCTCCGGTGAACGGCGTGAACGGCCTACCTTCAAAGACAACTCCGAATCCTCAGAGCGCCCTGCGGCTGGCAATATGCCTAGCGGGCTGTTTAGTCCGGCCAGTGATTCTGACGCTTTCCCCCAGTATGTCTCCCCTATTCAGCGTGTAGACAGCCCCCAGGCCCCTAAACCCGGCCAACGCCTGCCCGATAGCAATATCGAACAAAACGAGCGTGTCCAGGTCAAGGCCCTGCAAGGCGAGCGCTACCGGTTGTTTGCACCCTGCCCTCAAGGACTGGAAGAAGCACTGGCTTTGGAGCTGCAGGCTCTGGGCTATGAAAACGTTCTGGCCGGTCGTGCCGGCTGTCATTTTGATGCAGACTGGATTGGCGTCATGCGCGCTAACCTGTCCTCACGACTGGCGACGCGCATTTTGCTGGAAGTCTCGCATGCTCCTGTCACCAACGAGGAAGACATTCTGGCCTTGGCCCGTGTGACGCCGTGGGAGCGCTGGTTTGGCCCCGAACACACACTGCGTGTCGATACCTCGGCCGTACGCAGTCCGATGCAAAGCCTGCAATACTGCAATCTTCGTGCCAAAGATGGAATTTGCGACCGACTCAGAGACCTGGAAGGTGCCCGTCCCTCGATCGACACGGTGCGCCCCGACGCCAAGGTACATTTGTTCCTGGACGAGACCACGGCCACTTTCTATCTGGACACCAGCGGCGAGTCCTTGTTCAAACGCGGCTGGCGTCATGACAAGGGCGACGCCCCCTTGCGTGAAAACCTGGCAGCCGGTCTGCTGGTCCTGTCAGGATGGGACCCCAGCAAACCCTTGATCGACCCCTTCTGCGGTAGCGGCACCATTCTTATCGAAGCCGCCTGGATGGCTCTGGGGGCTCCTCCCGGCATCTGGCGTCCATTCCACTTCGAACGCCTGCGCTGCCATGATCAGCGTCTGTGGCGTGACATCAAGGACGAAGCGCGTTCCATGATCGCCCCTCGTCTGGATACCCCGCTGATTGGCTACGACATCAACCCCACCGTTCTGGATGCCGCCCGTTCCAACCTGGAGCGCTCGCACCTGACCTTGGAGACGATTCGCTTCGAACAGGGCGATGCCCTGAAGATTCGCCCCGAAACAGAAGCTGGCTGGATTGTGACCAATCCTCCTTACGGAGAGCGTCTGGAACATCAGGACGAGGACTTCTGGCCCAGCTGGGCCAGTAACCTCAAGCAGAACTTTGCCAACTGGAGCGTAAACATGATCAGCAGCGACCTGGAGCTGCCACGTCATATGCGCCTCAAACCCAAGCGCCGTTACCCCTTGTATAACGGTGCGCTGGACTGCCGCCTGTTCTGTTTTGACATGGTTCCGGCCAGTTATCGCAATAACGATGCAGCCTCAGACGCCAGCGAAGACTCGGCCAGCGCTGAATAAGCGTCAAGCAGTCTTGTAAAAGGCGACAAGGGCCAGGACCATGCAAATGGCTTGGCCCTTGTTTATGGGGACAAGCCCCCCATATCGTGGTTACCGCTCACATTTTTAACGCTTCCCACGACACCAGGCCGTGTTCCAGACCCCAGCACACCTTGCTGGTCAGCCCTGAACGGGCAGCATTCCGTTAGCAGGCGATATACGCGATAATGGAAGTCTTCCCTGCATCAAGACGCACCATGACACCCTCCTTTACTACCCCAGGCCGCTGGCGACGCTTTGCCTGCATGATGTATGAATCCATTCTGCTGTTTGGCGTCATTTTTACCACTGGCTATCTGTTCGATACCTTGACCCAAAGCCGTAGCGGCCTGGATCTGCGGCATGTGCGTCAGGTCGTTCTGTTCATTGCTCTGGGGGTGTACTTTGTGCTGTGCTGGCGCAAAGTGGGTCAAACCTTGCCCATGAAGACCTGGCATATACGCCTGGTTGACGAGCACGGCCAGATTCCTGCCCTGCGCACCCTGGTGCTGCGTTATATTCTGCTATGGCCCCTGCCCTTGCTCGGGGCATTGCTGGTTCAGCTCCTGTCTGGCTACACAGGTTTTGCCTCCACAGACCTGCTTATCGTCTTTACGCCGTTTCTGAACTTTATCTGGACCTGGTTCGACAAAGACCAGCAGTTCCTGCACGACCGTCTTAGCAAGACTCGTCTGATCAATGCGCGCCCAAGCCGGGTTAGCTCGGCTGCTGCCTGATCGGGCAAGCTGCCTCTTCATTTTTTAGTAGTACAGCAAAGTCATGACTGACATTTTAAAAAAATACCTGTTCGCCGACCAAAGCACACGCGCCCAGATTGTTCATCTTGAGCAAGCCTGGCAAATGGGTCTGGAGCATCAGCACTATCCTGCCTGCATCCGCGACCTGCTGGGTGAACTGGTTGCGGCCTCGGTGCTGCTGGCCGGCAATCTCAAGTTCGATGGCTCCTTGATTCTACAGATTCAAGGCGATGGCCCCATTGCCCTGCTGGTCGTCGAATGCACCTCGGACATGGACATCCGCGCTACCGTGTCCCTGCGCGAAAATCATCCTGTCCCCCAAACGGGCACCTTGCAAACACTGCTGAATCCACAGGGCCAGGGCCGCTTTACCGTCGTGCTGGCGCCACGCCAAAGCAGCAAGGACTTCCGCCCTTATCAGGGCGTCGTCCCTCTGGAAGGCGAGACTGTTGCCGAGGTATTGCAAACCTATATGCGTACCTCCGAGCAACTGGATACTCACCTGTGGCTGGCTGCAGATGAAAACCGATGCGCGGGCCTTTTGTTGCAACGCATCCCGCCACAAGGTGGCCACAGCCTGGCTCAGAACCTGGACACCTGGGAGCGTGCGCTGGCGCTGGGCTCAACCGTCCAGACGCAGGAACTGCTGCAGCTGGACAGCGATACCCTTATTCACCGTCTGTTCTGGGAAGAAGACCTGCAGGTCTTTGAACCCCAATCCGTGCGTTGGCACTGCCCCTGTTCCCGTCAACGGGTCAGCAATATGCTGCGCATGCTGGGACAGGCAGAAATCGAACAGATGCTGGCAGAGCAAGACACGATCAATGTGTCCTGCAATTTTTGCGGCAAGCCCTATCAATACGACGCAATTGATTGCGCCTCTCTGTTTGTCGATAAAGGGGATACGCAGCCCGGTGATGACACCCTGCACTAAGCCCTGATCCCTACGAAGCACTACGCCGGTACAAGTGCTTCTATCAGGCTCAAGGACAATCAGCCATGATGGCAACATCATGGCTGATTTCTTTCTCTCATCCCATCGCCAATCGGGCCTGGCGGGCTCTCACATTCTGGGAGCCCTCCTAGCCATGATTCTGCTCAGCTGGCTGGTGCTGGACGTCTTGACGCTGTACTCCTTACGCGTGCGTCTGCAGCACGGCCTGCTACAAGCAGCCCGCCAAGCCAGCGTGCATCATGCCCGGCCTGACACCATTGCCGTGGCATTCAGCCAAACACTGGCCGCTGCCAAAGTGCCACTGCACGATCAGTGGCAAATCCAGATTCTGTCTCCCTCAACACAGGCTTTTATATTGCATGGCAGACCTTCCAGGCTGCATGAGGGGCGAACCAGCATTACCCAGGGCTGGCAGGCGCAACAAGCGGAACAAAGCAGCCATAGCGGCCCCAACATTTACCAGGCCAACACACTGCATTTGTATCTACTCTACGCCCATAAGCCCGGGCCCCTTTCCTTGCTTCGTCTGCTACCCAAGCTTGCCCTGAGTATGCCTAACCCCGTGGGGTCGACAGCAGTGTGGCTACGCCTGGAAATCAAACACCCCATGCAATCTGATGCCGTACAGTGGAATGACCTGGCTGACGGTCGAGTCATCTATGCCCAGCAGCTTGAGAACACGCGTGTCTTGCCCGTTTCCCAAACAAGCGGGTTAGCAGAACGGGAGCCCGCGAAAACGCCCTCACCGGACGTGAATGCCCGTCTGCCGTCATGGGATGGTGCTGCCCCAGGGCCAGACACGGGTTCGCTTTCTCCAGAGCCTGCCGCCCCCACTCCAGACTCAGGAGGAGCTCCAGCCTCGCCCCCACCCCCCGCCTGCTACTAATCGACGCATCAGCCAGTCTCAACAACGAAGGGCGCCAGAAAGCCCGGATCACCGATCCAAACACACAGCAGAAGAATCATCAGAAATGAACTGGCTGATCAGCCGTTCTAGCCGCACATTGCGCGCTGCTTGTTATCGCGGATTGGCATTCGTGGCCGACGAACCACCGGGAGGCACAATCTGCACAAAAATCTCGCCTTCCCGCATCATGCCAAACTCGCTGCGGGCACGCTCTTCGACAGCGTGGGTTCCCGAACGCAAATCCTGAACCTCGGCCAGCAAGGCGTTGTTGCGCGCCGTCAGGGCTTCATTGGTTTCTTTTTGCGCGACCAGCCTGGTCTGCATTTGCCGTACATCCAGCCAGCCGCCCTTGCCCCACCATAATGCGTAATGGGTGATCAGGGTCAGACATAGCAGCAGCAGAACAATAAGGCGCATGGTGATATAAGAACCGGGTCTTGCGACCCGGTTCCTCAAACAGAATTAGCGCAGATTATAGAACGCTTCGCGACCTGGGAAGGTAGCAACTTCTGCCAATTCTTCTTCAATACGCAACAACTGGTTGTACTTGGACATGCGATCGGAACGGGACAAGGAGCCTGTCTTGATCTGCATGGCGTTGGTTGCCACGGCGATGTCAGCAATAGTGGAGTCTTCGGTTTCGCCGGAACGGTGCGAAATAACAGCGGTATAACCGGCTCGCTTGGCCATCTCGATGGCGGCGAAAGTCTCGGTCAAGGTGCCGATCTGATTGATCTTGATAAGGATGGAGTTGCCAATACCCATCTCGATACCCTTTTTCAGGATCTTGGTATTGGTTACAAACAAATCATCACCCACCAACTGGATCTTGTCGCCCAGTTGCTGGCTCAGAATGCGCCAGCCATCCCAGTCGTCCTCGGCCATCCCGTCTTCGATGGAGATGATGGGGTACTTGTCGCACCAGTTAGCCAACAGATTGGCAAAGTCTTGCGAGCTTAGAGACACGCCGCCTTCGCCAGCCAGGTGGTATTTGCCGTCACGGTAAAACTCGGACGCTGCGCAGTCCAGAGCCAGTGCAATTTGCGTACCGGCTTCATAGCCTGCTTGTTCGATAGCACGCAGAATCAACTCGATAGCCGCTTCGTGGTTGGCCACGTTAGGAGCAAAACCACCCTCGTCGCCCACGGCGGTGGACATGCCTTGGTCGTGGATCAGGCCTTTGAGTGTATGGAACACTTCGGCACCCATACGCAAGGATTCGCGAAAGCTCTTGGCGCCCACGGGCATGATCATGAACTCTTGCAGGTCCAGGGTGTTGTTGGCGTGCGCACCACCGTTGATGACGTTCATCATCGGTACAGGCATGGCCATGGCACCACTGCCGCCAAAATAGCGGTACAGGGACAGGCCTGAGTCATCGGCAGCAGCACGAGCCACCGCCATACTGGCAGCCAGCATGGCGTTGGCGCCCAGGCGGCTCTTGTCTTCGGTGCCGTCCAGTTCGATCAGGGTGCGATCGATAAAGGTTTGTTCCTGCGCATCCAGACCCATCAACGCTTCGGAGATTTCTGTGTTCAGATTTTCGACAGCACGCAAGACGCCTTTACCCAGGTAACGGCTCTTGTCACCATCACGCAGCTCCAACGCTTCGCGAGCACCCGTGGATGCGCCAGACGGCACGGAGGCACGCCCCATTGCACCCGACTCGAGCAATACATCACACTCCACCGTTGGATTACCACGGGAGTCCAGAATCTCGCGGCCAATAATATCTACGATTGCACTCATGATTTTGACAGTCCTGCCTGAAGTAGCATTAAGCTAGATAAGTTAAACAATCCTGCTGCCGGGCCTACTGCGCCGGGCCAATCGGAAGATCGACTGGAAAAGGCGCCTAGCCTGGAAGTTGAAAAGATCAGCAAGCGCGACCGCTACCTTGCAATCTGCGCCCCCTGCCCTCCTGCTAAAACAGGATTGTACCTGCCCATGACACAGCCGTGCCATGTCTGGTTTCGAAAGCTGGAAAAAAGCCCGGATTCATACCGTGGCCCTTACGCAGCTGGAACCGGCACGTGTTTATTATCACCAGAAATTCCGAGACTAGGCGGCGTCTCTGTAAATACAAAAAGTACCGATGCGTCTCAAAGTAAATCTTTGTCGCCCGCTTTGAGCAAGGCGCTCTCCCAGTTGCTCAACAAGGTAATCAGCTGGTTCAAATCCTGATCGGAAAAGTCCTGCAGCATGGCTTCAACCAGGCGCCGCCGCCGGGGCAATGTGGCTTCCACCAGCTCACGCCCCGCCTGACTAAGGCGCACATTGGTGAGACGATTGTCCTGCTCATCGGTGAACCGTTCGATCAAACCCAGGGTTTCAATGCTTTTGAGCTGCCGGGTTACCGCGGCCGGATCAATGCGCAACAAGCGTACCAGTTGCTTTTGAGACAGGCAGCCATTTTCTTGATACAAGCCAATCAAAATACGCCAGCGGGGCAAGGGCATGCCCAATTGCTGGTCAAACGCGGCCATCAAACTGCGATACGTGCGCCCCAATTGTTGCGCCGCTTGAAGTTGCGGAAATTCGTTCATCATGCTCAAGACTGTTCTTGACGAGTAAATCGTATCGGTGGCACTTTACGTACCCAATAGAAACACCAGATGATCAGCAGCAAGGTCACCGCCATGCCCATATTGACGGCATGTGCCAGGGCATCGCGGGCCAAACCCAGATACATCTGCCCCTGCTCCCCCGCCTGCTCCAGAAACTGCGTCTGTTCACTCACACTCATCAGTACCTGCGGGTCTTGCAAAGCATGAGCCACCGTTTCGGGCAAGGCGGCCAACTGAGTGCGAATGGCCTCGCCGTACTGGTAATTGATCAGCGTTCCGATCACAGCGGTTCCCAACATGCCGCCCACCATGCGCATGGACTGTAGCATGGCCGTCGTTATCCCCAACATGGAGCGCTCGACAATTTCCTGCGCAAACACCGTCAGATTGGGCATGATGCAGCCCACTCCCGTACCGGCAAGCGTGGCATACAGCACGAAATGCCAATGCGGGTCGGTTTTCCTGTTAAACACCATACCCAGACACGCGATGGTGAGCAGTACCAGCCCCAGATACAACATCATGGCAGGACGCCGCAAACGAGTAATTGTGCGGCCATTGATAATACTGCCTACCGTAATGAACACGACCAGCGGGGTAATCAAGAGGCCCGCAGTTTGCGGCCGCAACCCGTACCCGCCCTGCAACAATAAGGGGGCATAAAACAAAAGCCCGAACAAGATAAAGCCTAGGCCAGCCGATAACACCAGCAGAGACAATTGGGCGGGGCTACTAAACAACACCAAGGGCAGCAAAGGCTCAGCTACTCGACGCTCCCAGGCGACCAACAGCGAAAATGCGACCAGACTACATAGTCCCAGCAACACCATCAGGTAACTGCCCCCATAGAGCGGCAGCAATTCCACCAGCAACTGAATGCACGCCAAGCCGATCATCAGCAACACAGCCCCGAGCCAATCCAGACGGACCTTGTCCTGACGAAAATGCCGAATCTGCGGCAGGTAGCGATAAACGAAATACAGACTGAGCAAACCCACCGGTAAATTCACATAGAACACCGAGCGCCATCCATAGTATTGGGTCAGCACCCCGCCCAGAAACGGCCCAATGCCATTGGCAATACCAAACGAGGCGCTTAGCATGACCTGCCAACGCAAGCGCACCCGTGGGTCAGGAAACAGGTCCGGGACACAGGCAAAGGCAGTGCCAACCAACATACCACCGGCCACGCCCTGCAACCCTCGGGCCAGCACCAGTTGCATCATGCTTTGCGCCATGCCACAAAGCACAGAGGCCAGCGTAAACAGCACGATGGACACCAGCACAAACCGGCGGCGTCCATAAAAATCCCCCAGGCGCCCGAAAATCGGCACGGTGATCACGGACGTGAGCAAGTAGGCGGTCGCAACCCAGGCGTACAGCTCAAAGCCATGCAGCTCCGAGACAATGGTAGGCAAAGCCGTGCCCACGACGGTCTGATCAATGGCGACCAACATCACCACAAAGCACAGCCCCATCATCGCCAGAATGGATTCGGTGACCGACAAGACACGACCTGGGTTTTTTTGTTCTGTTTCCGATACCTTTGCCATTTTATTGACCAAACAATAATTGCCTAGTCAATGATTTTACGGGACAGTTAAAAACCTGACAAGCGAGCGCTGAATCTCAGTCGACCCAATCCAACTGGTTCACAATAACGATCTGGAAGAAAACCGACTCACCGCAGAATCTGCTTACAGGAAAAGTGCATGGACATCATGATTGTGGGCGCCAGTATGGGCCTGGGGCGCGCCTTGATGGATGGTCTGGCGCAAGACGGACATACGATGCACGGCGTAGCCAGACGAGCTCCTGCTGCGGCAAGCAGCGCTTTGCCCCCGGACGCCTTTTCCAAGCAGCATTGGTTCAGCGCCGATCTCTCCCACGCCGACGCCGCGCCAGCGCTGGCCGCCGCCTGCCCCGATGCACTGGACGTACTGATCTATAACCTGGGTATCTGGGAAGACACGGCGTTCACCGAGCAATATGATTTCCTGTCGCAATCCGACCAGGCACTGCGTCGCCTGGTCGATGTCAACCTGACGGGTGCCTTATTGACCCTGCGCCACTTGCTGCCCTATCTGCTGCGCAGTAGCCAGCCTCGTTTGATTCTGACGGGCTCAACGTCGGGGCTGCGCCAAAGTGGTCGTCCCGAAGTAGCGTTCGGGGCCACAAAATTTGCCTTGAATGGCTTGGCAGACAGCCTGCGCGAAGGCTACCGCGATCAAGGGTTGGCGGTCACCTGCCTGCAACTGGGATACCTGAACACCACGGATGGACTGGACGTCCCCCTCCAGGCGGCAGCTCAACGAGACTTGGGTGAGACTATTCCCGTGCATGACGTGCTCACAATCGTGCGCAGCCTGCTGCAATTGTCCCCCGCCAGCTTTGTACGCGAACTGACGCTGCCCGCCCTGCGTGATTCCCGCTTTTAAGCTCCCGGCTTGATCTGTCTACGCTTCATAAGCCGCCCCCATCGCCTCAGGGCAAGTTCAAGGCTCTCTCCCCGATCACAAAGATCTGTCCTTTGCTGGCTCCTACCCTGCCCCGCCCCCCTTTACACCCCAGAGCCAGGCAGCACCAACAGCCTCGCTCAGGCCTGGCAGGCGCTAAGTGCTCACCCAAAAAAAAGAGAGTGTTTCCACACTCTCTTTTTCACGCGTTCCAGCAGAACATAAGCTGCTTTTTACAGCCCTTGCACCACGTACATGGTCATTTTGGCAGCACCTTCACGGGCTTTGCGGGCGCGACGGTATTCCTCGGAATCATGGAACGCCTGGGCCTGTTCCAGAGTATCAAACTCCATCACCACAGTACGCACAGGCGCATTCCCTTCCAGGGCAATCGTTTCACCACCCCGCACCAGAACTTTCACGTTGTGGGTTTTCATGGCAATGCTGGAAAATTCCTGGTATTGCTTGTACTGCTCGGGGTTGCTGACTTCAACATTAGCAATCAAATATGCGGACATAGTGTCTCCCAACTACCTTTAATAGCCGTGCTGCAAGGCACCGCTGTTTTTAACAATCGAATCAATCTGTTGCAGTGTCCGCAACAAGTCTGCCATCTGTGATAACGGAACAGCATTCGGGCCATCGGACAGGGCCTTGTCGGGATTAGGGTGGGTTTCCATGAAAACGCCCGACACCCCGGCAGCCACCGCAGCACGTGCCAATACCGGAACAAATTCGCGCTGACCACCCGACGAGGTCCCCTGCCCGCCCGGCAATTGCACCGAGTGAGTGGCATCAAATACGACAGGGCACTCGGTGGCACGCATAATCGCCAAGGAGCGCATGTCCGATACCAGATTGTTATAGCCAAACGAGGCGCCACGTTCACAGACCATGATGGTGGAGCCATCTCCGCCCATTTCCAGTGCAGCCGCACGCGCCTTTTCCACTACCTGCACCATATCCTGAGGGGCCAGGAACTGGCCTTTCTTGATGTTGACGGGTTTCAGCGTCGCGGCGCAGGCTTGGATAAAGTCCGTCTGACGACACAAAAATGCCGGTGTTTGCAGCACATCCACCACGGCGGCCACATCGTCGACCTGATCTTTATCGTGCACATCCGTCAGGACAGGCACCTTGTAGTAGGAACGCACATCGGCCAGAATCTGCAAGCCTTCCGCCATGCCGGGGCCGCGATAGGACTTGCCTGAACTGCGGTTGGCTTTGTCAAACGAGCTCTTGTAGATAAAGGGAATACCCAGAGCCGCGGTGATCTCAACCAATTGCCCCGCTGTGTCGAACGCCATCTGGCGCGACTCAATAACACAAGGGCCAGCGATCAGGAAAAAGGGCCGATCCAGGCCGACGTCGTAACCGCATAAATCCATAATAGACCTCGTTTCAGTATTGCTGCATTCTCCCACATTCCTGAAAGCCTGGACACCGCAGCGCAGCAGGACTGTCAGCCCAATCGTTTGGAGATTTCGATCGGTTTCTAATCCGGGTCGCACCCGTGGACGGCGCAAAGCCGCCCTGTTGCGTCGGCATGCTGAGCCGGCCCGGCCTACCAACCGCCCGTTTCGTCCTCTCATACGGAATGAAAAAGCCCGCATAACGCGGGCCTTTTCAATCATAACAAACGATCAAGCCGACTTTTTCTGGTGTTCCAGGGCCGCTTTGATATAGCTGGTAAACAGCGGGTGTCCATCACGCGGAGTCGACGTGAACTCCGGATGGAATTGCACCCCCATAAACCAGGGGTGGTTAGGCAATTCCATGATTTCCGGCAGGTTCTCGGTAGGCGTACGCGCCGAGATCACCATACCCACCTCTTCCAGACGCGGTACGTACAAGGTGTTGACCTCGTAACGGTGACGGTGACGCTCGTTTACCTCAGGCCCATAAATGGCTTCAGCACGCGAACCGGGTTTGACCGGGCAACGTTGTGCACCCTTGCGCATGGTACCGCCCAGATCGGAAGAGCCATCACGATGCTCGATCTTGCCATCGCGATCTGCCCACTCGGTAATCAAGGCCACCACAGGATGCACCGCCGAGGGATCAAACTCGGTGGAGTTCGCGCCCACCAGATTGCCCACATTGCGCGCAAACTCGACCACAGCCAATTGCATGCCCAGGCAGATACCCAGGAAAGGCACGCCGTTTTCGCGAGCGTATTGAATCGCGCGGATCTTGCCTTCGGTACCGCGTTTGCCAAAACCGCCTGGCACCAGAATGGCGTCCAGACCTTTCAGGCAATCGGTGCCTTCGTTCTCGATGACTTCCGAATCCAGATACTCGATCTGGATGCGGGTGCGGGTATGAATACCGGCATGAACCAGGGCTTCACTGAGCGACTTGTAGGACTCGGTCAGGTCCACGTACTTGCCGACCATACCGATGCGCACTTCATGCTCGGGATTTTCCAGGGCCTGCACCAAACGGTCCCACATCGACAGATCTGCCGGTGGTGGCGACAAGGCCAGTGCATCACACACCAGGCTGTCCAGACCTTGCTTGTGCAGCATGGCCGGAATCTTGTAGATGGAATCCGCATCCCACACCGAGATCACGGCATCCATGGGTACGTTGGAAAACAGCGAAATCTTGGCCAGCTCATCATCAGGAATGACACGGTCGGCACGGCACAGCAAGGCGTGCGGGTGAATGCCGATTTCGCGCAGTTTTTGCACGGAGTGCTGGGTTGGCTTGGTTTTCAGTTCACCGGCCGAGGCAATGAACGGCACCAGTGTCAGATGAACAAACGCGGTGTTGTTGCGGCCCAGACGCAGATTCATCTGGCGGGCTGCTTCCAGGAAAGGCTGGGATTCAATATCACCCACTGTGCCGCCAATCTCGACGATGGCAACATCGGCCTCGCCATTGTAGGCAGCCTTGGCGCCACGAATGATGAAGTCCTGGATTTCGTTGGTGATGTGCGGGATAACCTGCACGGTCTTGCCCAGATAGTCCCCGCGACGCTCTTTGCGCAGCACGGATTCATAAATCTGGCCCGTGGTGAAGTTGTTGACCTTGCGCATGCGAGCGGAAATGAAGCGCTCGTAGTGGCCCAGGTCCAGGTCGGTTTCCGCACCATCCTCAGTAACAAACACTTCACCGTGCTGGAAGGGGCTCATGGTGCCCGGGTCTACGTTGATGTAGGGGTCCAGCTTGAGCATGGTCACGCGCAGACCGCGAGACTCCAGGATGGCAGCCAGGGATGCGGCCGCAATACCTTTGCCCAGGGAGGACACAACGCCTCCCGTTACGAATACATATTTGGTGGTCATTATAAAAGGCGCCTGAGGTCAAATCAGGCGATAGCGGGAAATTTGGATTATAACGGCAAGCGCCCATGCTTGGCGACCAGGCGAGTGGCTTTTCACAGCGGAAATACCACTAGCCTGTGCAACTATTGACAAGCGCAGACGATGACGATCAGATCGCCTGCGTTCTTTGTTCGAGCCACTGGCGTGCCTCACCCTGCACACGCGGCAAGAGACGTTCACGCACCTGCTGATGATATTCATTGAGCCAGTTACGCTCGGCAGCCGTCAGGAGTGCAGCATCTATACAACGCGTATCAATGGGGCACAAGGTCAGGGTTTCAAAACGCAGAAACTGGCCATACTCCGTGCGCATGGCAGGCACTGCCGCCACCAGGTTCTCAATACGAATGCCCCACTGGCCGGGGCGGTACAGGCCCGGCTCGTTAGAGGTAATCATGCCAGCGCGCATGGCCGAATGCGGCCCGATGCGACCACGCCAGGAAATGGACTGCGGGCCTTCATGCACATTCATGAAGTATCCCACGCCGTGACCGGTGCCATGACCAAAGTCCAGGCCATGCTCCCACAAAGGCTGACGGGCCAGCACATCAATTTGCTGACCGGCAATGCCTTCGGGAAACACCAGCATGGATAAAGACACCATGCCTTTTAGAACCAGCGTGAAGTCCCGAATCTGCTCCGCTGAGACAGTCCCTACCGGCACAACACGAGTAATGTCGGTGGTACCACCCAGATACTGCCCACCCGAGTCGATCAACAACAAGCCATTTCCATCAATGCGGGCATGGGACTGCTGGGTAGCCTGATAGTGCGGCATGGCACCGTTGGCGTTAAAAGCCGCAATCGTGCCAAAACTGGGGCTGACAAACCCTTCCTGGCGGGCTCGGGCGGCACAGAGATGCGCATCCACATCCAGCTCGTTCACCTCACTTTGTTGCTCAAACCAAGCAAAGAACTCACACAGGGCAGCCCCATCTTTTTCCATGGTCTGGCGCACCTGAGCCAGTTCAGCATCGGTCTTGCAGGACTTGAGCAATTGAGCCGGGTTGATATATTCGATCACGTGCAAATGCGCCGCCAATTGGGCGGCCCAGGCCGTGGTTCGAGCCATATCCAGCAATAGGGGCATGGATGCCGGCAAGGCGCGCATGAAGGAGGACAGCTCGGTGTAATTTTGAACCTGCACACCATCTGCCGCCAACGCTTCCTGTAGGCCTGCCGTCAGCTTGTTGCTATCCACGAAAAGAAAAGCCTGGTCCGGGCCGATCAGCAAGTACGACAGGAATACCGGGTTATAGGACACATCGCTGCCGCGCAAATTCAAAGTCCAGGCAATATCGTCCAGCGCACTGAGCAAGTGCCAATGGGCGCCCTGCTCCTGCATGGCAGCCCGGGTGCGAGTCAGATTTTCCTGGCGAGTGCGACACGCAAAAGGCGGCTGATGCTCTACCACCTGCCCACACGGCGCGGCGGGCCGGTCAGTCCAGATCGGGCTGAGCAGATCGGCTTGCAGCACCCACTCGAACTCCTGCGCTTGAGTGGTTTTCTGCCAGGCAAGAAGGCTTTGAGCCGATACCGACTGACTGTCCAGGGCTACTCGCGAACGGGCAGGCAAATGATCGGCCAGCCAGTTGGCTGGCTCAGGCACGCCCGCTTCCCCTGCACGTTGCAGCTCGATGCCACTGCCGTGCAGCTCCTTGGCGGCCTGCTCCCAGTAACGGCTGTCGGTCCATAAACCGGCCCAGTCGGCTGTCACGACCAGCAAGCCGGCCGAACCAACAAAACCACTGAGCCACTGACGGCTTTTCCACCGATCGGGCAGGTATTCAGACAAATGGGGATCAGATGTCGGCCAGATGCTTGCCTGTACGGACTGAAATTGCATTTGTTCGCGCAGCGCCTGCAGGCGTGCGACAACGGAGGTAAGGGCCATACCAACTTCCTTTACATAAACAGCGTTCACGCACCGAACGAGCATAAAAAAAGCTTCGACTCGCGCCGAAGCTTTTCTAGCCAGAGTGAGCGCTCAGGCCAAAGCGCTGACGTCCAGCGGGACGCCTGTCTTGGACTGAATGTACTCAAGGCTGACTTCTGGTGCCAACTCAAGCAACTTTAAACCATTTTCCGTCACTTCCATCACTCCCAGATCAGTAATGATGAGGTCGACCACCCCAACACCGGTCAGGGGCAAGGTGCAGGCGGGCAAAATCTTCAGATCTTCGGTGCCATCTTTTTTAGTGGCCACGTGTTCCATCAGAACCACCACACGGCCCACTCCGGCTACCAGGTCCATGGCGCCGCCCATACCCTTGATCATTTTCCCAGGGATCATCCAGTTAGCCAGATCGCCTTTTTCCGACACCTGCATCGCGCCCAGAATCGCAATATTGATCTTGCCGCCACGAATCATCGCAAACGAATCTGCCGAGGAAAAAATGGACGAACCGGGCAGGGTTGTAATGGTTTGTTTGCCAGCGTTGATCAGGTCAGCGTCAATCTTGTCTTCGGTCGGGAATGGGCCAATGCCCAGCAAACCGTTTTCCGACTGCAACCAGACCTCAATACCTTCAGGCACATGATTGGCAACCAGCGTCGGCAAGCCAATGCCCAGGTTGACGTAAAAGCCGTCCTGAAGCTCCAGGGCAGCACGGGCCGCCATTTGATCTCTATTCCAAGCCATTATTATCTTGCCTCACTAATCAGGAAGAACGAACGGTACGCTGTTCAATGCGCTTTTCAGGATGGGCATTGAGCACGATGCGGTGTACATAAATGCCGGGCAAATGCACATCATCCGGGTCCAGGCTGCCGGTCTCGACGATTTCCTCGACCTCGACAATGGTGATTTTTCCCGCCATTGCCACGTTCGGGTTGAAGTTGCGCGCGGTCTTGCGAAACACCAGGTTGCCGCTGCGGTCCGCCTTGTAGGCTTTGACCAGCGACACATCAGGTACCAGCGCCTCTTCCATCACGTATTGCTGACCATTGAACTCGCGGATTTCCTTACCCTCTGCCACCACGGTACCCACCCCGGTCGCCGTGAAAAAAGCGGGAATCCCCGCCCCGCCGGCACGCAGCTTCTCAGCTAGGGTGCCCTGAGGGGTGAACTCCAGCTCGAGCTCACCGGCCAAGTATTGGCGCTCGAACTCTTTGTTCTCGCCCACATAGGAGGAAATCATCTTGCGGATCTGACGCGTTTCCAGCAACTGCCCCAGACCAAAGCCATCCACCCCGGCATTATTGCTAATGCAGGTCAGATCTTTGACTCCACTATCGCGCAGCGCAGCAATCAGCGCTTCGGGAATTCCGCACAGGCCGAACCCACCTACCGCAACTGTCTGTCCGTCGGCAACGACTCCCTGCAACGCCTCCTTGGCGCTTGGATAGACTTTATTCAATTGACTCTCCAATAACTCTTTAATTGGCCTAAACAGCAAACTTTGTCCAATAATGCCGCGGTGCACCCTACCGGGCTATCAGGCATTCTACGACTTGACTATGCTTTCCGTATACGTAAAGCTTAACCCTGAAAAACTGAATGTATCTGTTCGCGCTCTTTTTCGGTCCACGGTTGTGAACCGCCCTGGGGGTTGATGGACACCAGCACACATCGTCCGCGGGCGTACATGACATCGGCTTGATCTGCATCCCCGACAATGACTTCCAACTCAATGCTGCTACCACCGACCTTGATCAGTTTATGCACGATGCGCACCGTGGCCGGATACAGGACCGAGCGCAGGAAGTCCAGACTGGCATGCGCCAGCACCCCGGTACGTGGCGACGGTGGCACCATGCCCAGCTTCATCATCAACTGAACACGGGCTTCCTCAATGTAGCGAAAATAGACCGTATTATTAACATGATTCATGGCATCCAGATCCCCCCAGCGCACGGCAATATCAAAGGTGGCTCCTGCACCAGAATCAACGACGTGTGTCATTACATGCTCTCCTTGCTGATAGTTACTGATGAACCCAACGCTGCCAATGACCGTTCCTGGCCGCTGAACTCAAAACGGAATTGCTCAGACTACAATACAATCGACCGTACGCACAGTACACGACCTTCACCCGCCAACAATCAAGAACAAAGCGCTAAGCCTTAATAGGAGATCAGCAGCAATGTCTGAACGTGAATCGATGGAATACGACGTCATTATCGTCGGTGCTGGCCCTGCAGGCCTGGCCACCGCGATACGTCTGAAACAGCTCGCCCAAGAAAAAGAACAAGAGATCAGCGTCTGTGTGCTGGAAAAAGGCGCGGAAGTGGGAGCCCATATTTTGTCAGGCGCCGTCATGGATACGCGTGCCCTGGACGAGCTGCTGCCCGACTGGAAAGCGCAAGGCGCCCCCATTTCGGTAGAAGTCACCGAGGACAAGTTTCTTTTCCTGACCGAGAAAGGCGCTCGTTCCACTCCCATGTGGTTGCTGCCTGACTGCTTTAAAAATCACGGTAACTACATCGTTCGCCTGGGCAATGTCGTCCAATGGATGGGAGAACAGGCTGAGGCCCTGGGTGTGGATATTTTCCCCGGATTCGCTGCCGCCCATATCCTGTACGACGACAAAGGCGCGGTACGGGGAGTGCTGACAGGTGATATGGGGGTGGCCCGCGATGGGACACATACTCCCCACTATCAACCCGGCATGGAACTACTGGCCTCCTACACCATTTTTGCAGAAGGCTCACGCGGTCATCTGGGCCGTGAACTGACGGAACGATTCAAACTGAACGAATCCCGCAATGCTCAGAGCTACGGCATCGGCATTAAAGAATTGTGGGAAGTGGACCCATCCCAGTCCCAGCCTGGTCTGGTTATTCATACGGCTGGCTGGCCTCTGGATTCGGACACCTACGGCGGCTCCTTCCTCTATCACCTGGATAACAATCTGGTGATGGTCGGCATGGTCGTGGGCCTGGACTACGCCAACCCCTGGCTGTCGCCCTTTGAGGAATTTCAGCGCTACAAGACGCACCCTGCGCTGCGCGCCACCTTTGAAGGCGGCAAGCGGATCGCGTATGGTGCTCGTTCTCTGACCGCTGGCGGCTTGCTGGCGCTTCCCAAGCTCAGTTTCCCCGGTGGTGTACTGGTCGGTTGCGATGCAGGCTTTCTCAATGCTTCGCGCATCAAGGGTAGTCATGCCGCGATCAAGTCCGGCTCCCTGGCCGCTGAGGCCGCTTTCGACGCCTTGCAGGCTGGCCGCAAGCAAGACGAACTGTCGCAATACGCCGAGAAGTTCAAGCAGTCCTGGTTGCATGAAGAGCTGAACAAGGCTCGCAATTTCAAGCAATGGTTCAAGAAGGGTCGGTCAATCGCCTCCGTGATGACCTTTGTGGAACAGGGCCTGCTCAAGGGAAAAATGCCCTGGACGCTGCGCAACAACAAGCCTGACCACGCCTGTTTGCAGCCTGCGGCCGAATGCGCCCGCATTGACTACCCCAAGCCCGATGGCAAGATTACCTTCGATCGCCTCAGCTCCGTGTTTATCTCCAACACTAACCACGAGGAAGATGAACCGGTCCACCTGACGCTGAAAGACCCCAGCGTCCCCGTTGCGATCAATCTGGCGCGCTATGGCGGTCCCGAAGCACGCTTTTGTCCAGCGGGCGTTTACGAATTCATCAAGACTGAAACCGGCGACGACAAGTTGCAAATCAACGCACAGAACTGTGTCCATTGCAAAACCTGTGACATCAAAGATCCGACCCAGAATATTGTGTGGGTGCCACCGCAAGGGGGCGAAGGTCCGGTCTACAACGGCATGTAAAAACAATCCTGGCCTTGGCGGGAACTCCAAGGCCAGCCGTGTTGATGCTGAAAAAAGCCACCCCAACGGGTGGTTTTTTTATGTTCTTTTGGACCTGCGCGAGCGGCTGGGCCAGTTCACCACAAACAGCCCCAATAGAATCAGACCTGTCCCCATCAATTCCAACAGTGTGGGCAATTCGTCCAGCAACAGCCAGGCCAGCAAGACAGTCAGTGCAGGCACCCCCAGACTGGACATTCCGGCCACAGTCGCGCTGACGCGACTGACTACCGCCATCCACAGCAGCCACCCTACCCCGGTTGCGATCACGCCCAGATACAGTACGCCGCTGAACATCTGCCACTCCATCACTACGGAACGCTGGGGAATCAGGAAGCTCAAGGGCAGAACAATCACAATCCCCAGCAGGCACTGCCAGACGGTGGCATTGAGCAGTTCGACTCGATGGCGCTCAAAGAGCTGCTTGGAAAAAACCGCCCCCAAGGCCCAGCTCACGCCACTCAAGGTTGCAAGAACAGAACCGAGTAGGCCGCCCATTCCTTCCCAAGGTGCGATCAGGAGCATCAAGCCCAGAGTCGCGGGCACCATACCCATTACATGACGCATCTGGGGACGCTGTCCCAGCATGGGCCAGGACAACAACAGAATCCAGATTGGCATGGTGTAGGCCAGAGCCACCATCTTGCCCGCCCCACCCGCCTGCAAGGAAAACTGGCTTAGCAACTGAAAGCCGGTAGTCTGAAAAACAGCCACGCCCAGACTCAGTTTCCATGGCGTAGGCCGTAAATGCCCCCCTTTAAGACGCAGTACCAGCCATAAAAAGACAAATGCCACGGCATAGCGTGCCGCAATCAGATCCACTGGCCCAATGTAGGCGGTCATCGCCTTCATCACAACCCAGCTCATGCCCCAGGTCAGTACCACCAAACCCATCAGCGCCAAAGCGCCTCTGTCTGTCTGCTGTTCCCCGCTCAAGCCTTACCCCTTTTTTGCATTCTTGGACCAATATTTTTGGCCCAAGCATAATGCTAGGCCAATTCCGGACCATTCAGTCTTTCAAGCGCCACATTGTCCAGAGGAATAAAAAAACCCTGGTTCTGCGAGAAAACCAGGGTCAAACAGGAACGGGGAAAAATTAATGCGCTTCGGACAACTGATCCAAGATGGCAGGATTTTCCAGGGTGGACACATCCTGGGTAATCGGCTCGTTATTAGCGACGAAACGCAGCAAACGACGCATGATCTTGCCCGAGCGTGTCTTGGGCAGGTTTTCACCAAAACGGATTTCCCGCGGCTTGGCAATAGGACCGATTTCCTTACCTACCCAATTGCGCAACTCGGCAGCAATCTTGTCTGCCTCCGCCCCCGCTGGCAGATCGCCATTGAGCACCACAAACGCCACAATCGCTTCACCCGTTGTCGGGTCAGGCTTGCCAACAACCGCTGCTTCTGCCACAAGAGGGTGGGCAACCAACGCCGACTCCACTTCCATCGTGCCCAAACGGTGCCCGGAGACGTTCAGCACGTCGTCGATTCGACCCATGACCCAGAAGTAGCCATCGGTGTCACGCTGCGCACCATCACCGGCCAGGTAATAGCCTTTCAACTCAGGGGGGAAGTAACTTTTCACGAAACGGTCCGGATCACCCCAGATCGTGCGAATCATGTTGGGCCACGGTTTGCGAATGACCAGAAAACCGCCATTGCCACGCTCGGCTTCTTCGCCCACCTCGTCCACAATCGCCACGTCCATGCCGGGAAACGGCAGGCCGCACGAGCCGGGTTTCAACGGTGTAGCACCAGGGAGCGGCGTGATTACATGGCCACCGGTTTCTGTCTGCCACCAGGTATCCACAATCGGACAACGTTCACGACCCACATTCTTGAAATACCACATCCAGGCTTCGGGATTGATGGGCTCCCCTACCGAACCAATGATGCGCAAGGTATCCAGATTATATTGTTTGGGATGAATGGCCTCGTCTGCTTCCGCGGCCTTGGTCAAGGAACGAATGGCTGTCGGCGCCGTGTAGAACACGGTCACACCGTGGCGCTCAATCATATTCCAGAAGCGGCCTGCATCCGGATAAGTTGGCACGCCTTCAAACACAACCTGAGTAAGCCCGGCGGCCAAGGGGCCATAGGTAATAAAGGTGTGACCGGTCACCCAGCCAATATCGGCCGTACACCAGAACACATCACTGTCCTTGGCGTCGAATGTCCACTGCACGCTGAGGATGGCCCCCAACAAATAACCTGCGGAAGAATGCTGCACCCCCTTGGGTTTACCGGTAGAGCCAGAGGTATAGAGAACGAACAAAGGGTGCTCGGCATTGACGGAGACCGCCGGGCAGTCCGCGCTTTGTCCCTTGACGACCTCTTCCCACCACAGGTCACGACCTTCATGCCAGGCAACCGGGCCACCTGTGCGCTTGTAGACGATCACATGACGCACAGCCTGGCAATCACCTGCACTGAGGGCTTCATCTACCGCGTTTTTCAAGGGAATGGCACGACCGCCACGACGCTGCTCGTCCGCCGTGATAACCAGCGTAGCGCCCACGTCCACGGCACGCTCGTGCAGACTTTTGGCGGAAAATCCGCCGAACACCACCGAGTGCGTAATCCCCAAACGAGCACATGCCTGCATGGCCACAATGGCTTGTACCGACATGGGCATATAAATCAGGGCGCGTTCGCCCGTTTTGTAACCCAGAGCCTTCAAACCATTGGCAAGCTGACAAACCTGCTCATAAAGCTCGCGAAACGTGACCTTGGTAACTTCGCCGCCATCGGCTTCAAAGATAAGCGCAGTCTTGTGCTCGGTAGGGGTACCCAGATGCTTGTCCAGACAGTTGGCCGAGACATTCAGTTCACCATCGTGGAACCACTTATAGAACGGAGGCTTGCTATCGTCCAGAACCTGTGTGAATGGTTTGGTCCAAACCAGGCGATCACGGGCCAAATCCGCCCAGTAGCCGGGATAATCCTGCTCGGCCTTCTGGCAAAGCTCCTCGTAGGCCGCCATGCCAGCGATGCGTGCATCGCGTTCCAGATTCGGGAACACAGGAAACACCCGGCTTTCCGACAGGACGGATTCAATAGACGTGGGACCGCTCATAGTTTGGCTCCTTTATTTTCCAGATTTGGTGTTTTTCTTGGGCCGCGCATGGCTAGCCCAGCTTAATTTTATATAAACGTAACGCGCCTTACTTACTCAATCCTGACAAGCCAGATCGGCCTGATTCTTGGCCAAAATGCCTCGTTGAAAATTCAAACGCGACAAGATAAACAGTCCGCTTAAAAAGAACAGACCGGTGCAGGCCAGCGCAAGTCGATGGTTGCCGCCGCTCAGCCAGGTCACCAGACCGTAGGACAGCGGCCCGCATACCGCTGCCAGCTGGATGGCAAAGGTCCACAAGGCAAAAAATTCGGCCAGCCGGCTCTTGGGCGCCAACAAACCCACCATTGCCCTGCCCGCACTCTGACTGCTGCCAATGCACAGCCCCGCCACGGCCGCGGCCGCCCAGAAACCGGCCAGGGAACTCGTGCTAACGGCAATGGCCACCATAATCAGCCAGGCGCACAGCGTCAGCGCCAGGGCGCGTCGATGACCTACCCGGTCCTGAATATGTCCAAACAGCAAGGCGCCCACTGCCGCCGCAATATTGACCGTGAAAATCAGGGTCATGGTTTGAGCCATGGTAAAACCCATGGCTTCCGTAGCGTAAACAGCCGAGAGCGTGATGATGACGGCGATGCCGGCCTGATACGCAGCCCCACAAAGCAACAAGGTGCGAAAATCGGGAAAATGATGATGTATGTCCCTAGCCGATTCCGCCAGACGGGACAGCATGCCCTGCGGTCTGGCTCCGCTGGGCGCAGTACGTTCATGCAGAAACAGAAAAGATGGCAGGGCGGACAGGGCAAACAAGCCGGCCGTAATCAAGGCGATCCCCGGCACATACTCCTGAGCGGTCCAACCCTGTGAGGTGGCCCACGTCAGAAAAGCCAAAGAAAGCCCCAGGGCCAACATGCCGCCAAAGTAGCCGAATCCCCAGCCCCAGCCCGACACGCGACCCAGCGCTTCAGGCCTGGCGATTTCGGGCAGGAAGGCCCCAATGACCGACTCGCCAATACAATAGCAATAGTTGGACAGTGCAATGAAAACCAGAGCCCAGACGATGTCACCGGGCCCTGCCCAATACAACATCAGCGTAGCCAGAACACACCCTATCGTGCTGCTGAACAAAAGCCGTCGCTTGCCCTGACGTGCGTCGGCTTTGGCTCCCAGGCCAGGCATGGTGAACATGATGCTCAGATACGAGATGGACAAGGCCGCTGTCCAGGCCAGCGTGGCCCAACTGCGTCCTTGGGCCACGACACCCACAAAGTAGGCGCTATAGACACTGGTCAGGATGACGGTGGTGTAGCCAGAGTTTGCAAAGTCGTACATGGCCCACGCCCACAACTCGCGCAATCGCACACCATCATTCAGGGCTTTCCCTAGGGTCTGTCCCATAACTCGCATCATTCAATCCTATAAATACAAAAACGTCGCCCTACTTCCCGCAACTTGCAGCCAACTTCAAAAAAGAGCACTGGACTCATGCACAGCACCGGAAAATCCCGCTAAGACGCAGTTTGCAACAGTATGATTCAATCGCAAAATACCCTCCTACAACGCTTTACGGTGTAATTTTCCTCCGGTACACTGCCTGACAACCTAACGTACAGCACCCTCGGCAAGGTATGTGCTTTTAGCCATACTTACAGCCCTGATACCCATCAATTGCTGCTAATTTCAGCAAAAATAGGCATCAAGGTTGTGCTGCTGCCCACCAAGTCCTTAAAAAAGCCCTGGTCATGCCGCCACATTACCTGAATCCACACGCACTTTTGCATATTACTTATCGCAGCGCCAAATATCTTTTGCTCGCCGGTGCCCTGGCTCTGACAGGATGCGCCACCACGGGTACCCAGCAGTCCAGTCAAAACAGTGATCGTGCAGAACTGGATCACGGTTATTACGCCGATTACGAATTCCAGACCGAGTCCGATCCGCTGGGCACTTATCTGGCCAATCGAGCCCGTAACGACATCAATATTGCTTACAGCAGCGATCGCCGCCAAGGGCGCGCCGAAAGCCGCAACCAGCAGAATTCCTCTTCCACGCATGGTCTCGCCAACGCCGCACTCGATTTTCTGGGTGTGAAGTACAGCTTTGGCGGCGATGCTCCCAACACCGGCTTTGATTGCAGCGGACTGGTCTCCTATGTAGCCGAAAAGTCCCTGGGCCTGAAACTGCCCCGTCAGTCTAAAGACATTGCCAAGGAAGGGATTTCAGTCAATCGCAACGAGCTGCGTAAAGGCGACTTGGTCTTTTTCAATACCCGAGGCGCTCGCTTCTCTCATGTTGGAATTTACCTGGGTGACGACAAGTTTGTTCATGCTCCACGCACCGGAGCGGTCGTGCGGGTTGAAAACATGCAGGTGAGTTACTGGAAAAAACGCTACAACGGTGCACGCCGCCTGGCTGCTGCCGATACACAGCAATCCGAGACGCGGCTGCGCAGCGTTCGATAAAACGGCCCTGTCAATCGGCCCTCAGCACAAAAAAAGCCACTGTTATCAAACAGTGGCTTTTTAGTCTTTACCGATTCCTTCTTTGCCCCAGTCAGTCATGCGGCCACTCTAGTGCCTTTTGGACTTGCCCAGCGGACAAGCCTCACAATAGCCGCACTGAGTCAGCGCCTGCTTCATACTGCATACCGAGCGTCGGCAGGCGACGACCCGGATACCTGATTTCAAGGCCGCTGCGCGGAACGTTTTCATGACGTTATGCCCCAGAAAATCAGTCAGAAGAATCAATAGATCGGTTCCCGAGGGCAACTGCAAGGTCTTTTTCTGATGAGCCGGATCACGCCCGCTAATATGGTGTTTGATGGAAATATTGTGGATCTTGAGCAGATCGGGAATATTGCCCAGACGGTCCGCTCCAACCACGACTGCGCTGACGTATTGAGACACAGAAAACTCCATTGGCTAAGAAAGTTAGATAATGATAATCATTCTTATTATCATAGTCAATCGAATCGATAGCTTGTTTCAATTTTTACTTATAGCCTTTAGCCATACATACTGGCGGAGGCCAACACCGCCCTGACGGCCGAGACAAAAGGGCCACCGTGCATTGACGGTGGCCCTGACCTGAACCCATGCAGCCAGCGCATGAGACTTACTGGCCGCTGGCCTGCTTCTCGTCCAACGCGCTCAACACCACATCGCGAGTCAATTCCGGGGCCAGCATCTCCAGCAACTCAAAAATATAATCGCGCAAAAATGCCCCCGCCTTTACCGCCACCTTGGTATGGTGAGCGCCAAACAAGTGCCCGGCAGGCAAACCCACCAGCCCTTTGTCGCGCCGTGGATCAAACGCAATACCGGCAATAATGCCAATGCCCAAACCGACATCCACGTAGGTCTTGATCACGTCCGCGTCGATCGCCTCAAGCACAATGTCGGGCGTAATGCCATGCTTGGCAAACGCCTCATCAATCGAGCCCCGGCCAGAAAAAGCATGGTCATAAGTGACGATGGGATATTGAGCCAGCGTCTCGATGGACAGTTGCTTGTTGGCGGGCAGGTCTGCCAGAGGGTGATCCGGTGTGACCACAACCGTGTGTTCCCAGGTGTAGACGGGCAAAGCGACCAGGCCCGGCGTCAGCGCCAGAGTCTCGGTAGCGATGGCCACATCGGCCTGCTCATGAATGACCATCTGAGCCAATACAGGCGGGCTGCCCTCGGCAAGGGACATATGCACCTTGGGAAAGCGGCGACGGAACTCGGGTATGACCTTGGGCAGCAAATAACGTGCCTGGGCGTGGGTACATGCGATCACCAATGTCCCTTCGTCCCGGCGGGCGAAGTCATCGCTGACTCGCTTGAGGTTATCGATCTCGCGCATGATGCGGTCAATCACCTCGGCGACGGCCTCTCCCGGTCGGGTCAGGCCCTTGATGCGTTTTCCATGACGTTCAAAAATCTTGATGCCCAGCTCATCTTCAAACTCGATGATCGCCTTGGACACTCCTGGTTGGGAGGTATACAGCGAACGAGCGGCTTCAGTCAGATTGAAGTTACGTCGGATGGTCTCTCGGACAAAGCGGAATTGTTGAATATTCATATAATAATAGCCCTAGGTACAGGGCTATTATATGTAATAAGAAACAGCTCGCTTATTGCATTAAGTTATATATTTAGATTCAACCATTACGTCATGCTGATGGTTGTGTTCATGGTATTGGCATGAGCCTGCCAACGGGCAGTCACTGTTTTAGTCTGTGTCCAGAACTGAACGGCCTGTTTGCCATTGGGGCCCAAGTCGCCCAGCTTGGACGCGCGCGAACCGGTAAAGCTGAACCAGGCCACGGGCACTGGGATGGGGATATTGATCCCGATTTGCCCCACATCGATACGGTTTTGAAAGTAACGCGCATGGCCGCCGTCCTGAGTAAAGATGGACACACCATTCCCATTGGGGTTGCGGTTGACGAACTGCACCGCCTCTTCCAAGGTGTTGACGCGCACGATACACAGGACAGGACCGAAAATCTCTTCCTGGTAAATACGCATATCGGTCTTGACATCGTTAAAGATGGTTGGCCCCACAAAGTTGCCATTCTCGTATCCCGGCACCTTCACACCCCGGCCATCAAGCAGAAGCGAGGCCCCCTCCTGTACGCCGGATTCAATCAAGGACTCAACTCGCTGACGGGCACGAGGCGACACCAGCGGTCCCAGATCGGCTTGGCGGTCTGTGCCCACATTCACCTTCATGGTTGCCGCGCGCTTGACCAGTTCATCAACCCACTCACCGGTTTCTCCCACCATCACGGCAACGGAAATTGCCATGCAACGTTGACCAGCCGCGCCGAAAGCAGCACCCAGGAGCTGGTTAATGGCGACATCACGATCTGCGTCAGGCATCACGATGCAATGGTTCTTCGCTCCCATCATCGCCTGCGAACGTTTGCCGGCTTCTGTCGCACGACGGTGAATTTCAGTGCCAACCGCAGTAGACCCAATAAAGGACACGGCCTTGACCTCGGGATGCGTCACCAAGGCATTGGCAATCTCGGCTCCGCCATGAACCACATTGAGCACGCCGGGGGGCAAGCCCGCTTCCAGCGCCAGTTCGGCCAGCATCAGACTGGCGCTAGGGTCCTGCTCGGAGGGTTTGAGCACAAAGGTATTGCCGCAGGCCACCGCCAGCGGGAACATGAAACAAGGCAGCATGACGGGAAAGTTGAACGCGGTGACACCGGCACACACGCCCAAGGGCTGGATTAGGGTGTACACGTCAATACCACCGGCCGCGTTTTCCGCATATTCACCCAACTGCATTGAGGCAATCGAGCAGGCGTACTCAATCACTTCCAGCCCCCGGCCTACTTCACCTTCCGCATCGGGCAAGGTCTTGCCGTGTTCACGGGAGATGGCTTCGGCCAGCCTGGCACTGTTTTCACGCACTAGTCGCTGCAAATTAAGCATGACGCGCATGCGGGCGCCCTGACTGGAATGACGCCAGCTTTCATAGGCTTTGGCCGAACTGGCGATGATTGTTTCCAGTTCGTCCATCGTGGCGTAAGGAACCTGGGCCACCACTTCCTGGGTGGCAGGATTGAGCACATCGTCCCAGCGGGTGCTCTTGGACTGCACATGTTGTCCATCAATCAGCAAAGGAACACGAACCACTTCCGTCATAACCTGTCTCCAATGAATTGCTCAGGCGGCTAAGCCTTATTTTGTTATCCCCCTTGTATGAGGGTTCTCATTGAGTGTAGAGGCCTCAGAACCTGTTTACCATGTTGAAAATTGCACAGGAGCTGGGCATTTATGCACAAGTCTTTTTCAGGACGGGCTACTCACCATGGACTGGGATAATCTGCGGTATTTTCTGGAGGTGGCCCGCTGTCAACGAATCAGCGTGGCGGCACAGCGCCTTGGGGTGCAACACAGCACCGTGGCACGCCGCATCCAGGCTCTGGAACAGGAGCTGGGCTTGCGCCTGTTTCATAAGTCCACAGTCAGCGGCTATAGCCTGACCAGCGAGGGACAAAACCTCCAGCAGAAAATGGAACCGGTGGAAAGCCGTTTACTGGCCGCGCGCGATGCGATCACGGGCAAGGCAAGGCCGCTGACGGGCAAGCTGCGCCTGGGCTGTACCGAGGCCTTTGGCAGCTACGTACTGACCCCGCTCTTAAGTGTGTTCCAGGCCCAGTATCCTGAACTGACGCTGGAACTGCTACCTGTCCCCCGCCCAATCAGCTTGTCGCGTCGGGACGCTGACCTGGCCATTGCGCTGGAACGCCCCCAACGCGGGCCTTATTGGTGTACCCGTCTGGCAGACTACAGTTTGCGGCTCTACGCCCATCAAGACTATCTGACCGCGCACGCGCCCATCGAGACGGTGCAGGATCTGTCTCAACACCGTTTTATCGCCTACGTGGATGATCTGGTATTCAGCGACAGTCTGCGCTATCTGGAGGAGATAGTCCGATCGGCTGCCGTGCGTTTTCGCAGCACCAGCGTCATTGCGCAATATCAGGCCACCTTGCAAGGCCAAGGCATTGCAGTGCTGCCCTGTTTTCTGGCGAAAACCGATCCGCGACTGCGCTGTGTCTTGCCCGATCAGGTCGAACTACGCCGTCGCTTCTGGATGTTCTGCCACGAAGAGCAACGCCAGAATCCCAGCCTGACGCGATTGTGGCATTTTCTCAAGCAATCCGTGGCGGAGCGGCAAGACCTGCTGGACGGCGCCTGAGCCGGCCACTTTATCCAGCGTAATGGGGAAAGCCCCAAAAAAGGGGCAGGACGACGCTGGTATGCTCTCTATCAGCTCGCTGCAGGCGGTTTGGGGGCCTTGATGCGTAACTTACGCCACATCATAAAGACCATAATCAACAAGAAGATCGCATGGACCAGCCATAGACCCAGCTCAAAACCCAACTGACCGTTTCGGATCCAGCCTCGCGACAGGTTGATCAGATTCATGTACAGCAGCCCCACCAATCCCGCCATCAGAATATTGCCGGAGCGGCCCAGACGCGGATTCACCGCTCCCAGGGGGATGGCCAGCAAGGCCAGATTCAAGGCAGCCAGGGGCAAGGCCACGCGCCACATGATCTGGGAGCGCGCTTCGTTGTTATCATCCGTCAGCAACATACCCGTCTGGCGGGCCTTGATCTGCTGCTCTGCACGAGCGCGGATGGTTTCAGCGGTATTGCCCGCATCCCGACTTTCCAGACGCATGCCATAGCTTTCAAAATCCACCATGCGAAACTCTGCCTGCCCCGGCTTCAAGTCATAACGGTGACCTTCGCTCAAAACCAGAAAACGGTCGCCATTGGGCTGCTCCTCCATCCGAGCGCTTTGCGCCGTCACAATGCTCAACCATTGCGGATCGATCACGCGAGCGATGACATTACCCAGTTCGTCCCCTTCTTGCTCCGGCGAATCCGCATAAAACACGCGCGCGCCGTCATCAGACTCGATAAATTGTCCGGCGGTCACCTTGCTCAAGTCCGAGCGTTGCTCAAAGCGCTGCCGGTACTCGGCGATCTGACGATACGCCCAGGGCGAGGCCTGCAAGGTCAACACAGCGATCAGGATCGCTACGGGTACGGCGCACTGAAGCACAGGCGTGATCCAGTTTTTCAGGGACAAACCGCTGGCGAACCAGACCACCATTTCAGACTCGCGATAACTGCGCGTCACGGTAGTGAGAACGGCAATAAACAGGGAAACGGCCAAAATGATCGGCAAGGCGGTAATACTGGAAAAGGCGGCCAGACCCAGCACCACATCAGGGCCAATGGCACCATTGGCGGCTTCGCCCAGCAAACGTACCAGAAGTACACTAAGCCACACAATCAGCAAAGTGGACAGCACCACGCCACTGTGACTTAAGATTTCGGATACCGCAGAGCGTTTAAATAGAGACATATGAGAATTTGCGAGATAATCGCAGGTACGATTTGCGACACACTGAGGATAGTTGAATGGAATTTAGCACACAGACATCCGCTTCTTTGCACCAAATTAAGACAGCCGCGCTCGGCGTGGGCGTCTTTACCGAGGGCATTCTAAGCCCCGCAGCGGAACTTATCGACCGCGCCAGCAACGGAGCGGTGAGCGCTGCCGTGAAAGCCGAGTTTAAAGGCAAGCCCAACACCCATCTGGTGCTGCGCAATCTGCCCGGTGTGAAGGCCGAACGCGTTATTTTAGTCGGCTTAGGCGCCCAAGAGGAATACAAAGCAGAAACGCATACACAGGCACAGGCTTGTCTGGCCTCTTACTGCCTGAAAGCGGACCTGAAAGAAGCTGTGTCGGCCTTGGCCAGCATCGACTGCAAAGGCACGACCTTGCGCAGCCGGGCCCAAGATGCCGCCGTGGCGGTGTGCCGAGCCAGCTACCGCTATACGGCCACACTCAGCAAGCCCGAACCCGCTCCTCAACTGAGCCAGTTCCTGCTGTGGACAGCCCGCACCCAGGCCAGCGAAGCCAAAGCCGGTCTGGAGCAAGGCCAGGCCATTGGTAACGGTGTCAACCTGACGCGTCTGCTGGCAGATCTACCCGGCAATATCTGCACGCCCACCTATCTGGGCAAGACAGCCAAGCAACTGGCCAAGGAATTCAAGACACTCAAAGCCGAAGTGCTCGAGCGCAAGCAGATTGAAGCCTTGAAAATGGGCTCGTTTCTGTCGGTGGCCAAAGGCTCGGATGAACCCCCAGCGTTCATCGTGCTGCGTCACACTCCCACCACCAAGACCAAGCACGAGGACGGCCCTATCGTTCTGGTGGGTAAAGGTCTGACATTTGACTCGGGCGGTATCTCCATCAAGCCAGCCGGCAATATGGACGAGATGAAGTACGACATGGGCGGTGCTGCCAGCGTTCTGGGCACCATGCGTGCCATTGCCGAACTCAATATTGATCGCGAAGTAATCGCTGTCGTGGCCTCTTGCGAAAACATGCCCAGCGGTCGCGCCAACAAGCCGGGCGATGTGGTGACCAGCATGTCGGGCCAGACCATTGAAATCCTGAATACGGATGCCGAAGGTCGCCTGGTCCTGTGCGATGCCCTGACCTACGTCGAGCGCTTCAAACCGGCCGCCGTGATCGACATGGCTACCCTGACCGGTGCCTGCGTGGTGGCCCTGGGCCACATCAATACAGGTCTGTTCTCGCCGGACGACGAACTGGCCGAGGAACTGCTGCAAGCGGGCAAGCAAACGGGCGACACCGCCTGGCGCATGCCGCTGGATGATGCCTACCAGGAGCAATTGCGCTCGAACTTTGCAGACATGGCCAATATTGGTGGGCCACCTGCCGGTTCCGTCACCGCCGCCTGCTTCCTGGCGCGCTTTACCAAAGCCTACCGCTGGGCTCACCTGGACATCGCCGGTACCGCCTGGCGCGGTGGCAAGGACAAGGGCGCCACGGGCCGTCCCGTGCCTTTGCTGGTTCAGTACCTGCTTAATCAGTGTCGCTAAGCATGACTCGCGTCGATTTTGCTTTCGGCGCGCCAGATCGCTTGCGCATGGCCTGCGAGGTCGTGCGCAAGCACTACGAGGCGGGTCGTCAGGTGGTGGTCTATCTCTCCGACCCCCGTCAACTGGCTCGCTTCGATCGATTGCTGTGGGGTTTTGAATCCACGGCCTTTGTGCCACATGTAGGCGTCGGAGACCCCCTGGCCGCCCAGACACCTGTACTGCTGACCAGCACCGCCCCCATAGCCCGCGATGAGCAAAGCTGGCTGTTGAATCTGGATGTGCAGTGCCCACCCGGTTTCGAGCAGTTTTCACGCGTTCTGGAAATTGTCTCTGAACGGGAAACCGACCGTACCCAGGCCCGCGAACGCTGGCGTGTGTACCAGACACAGGGTTGCCAAGTGCATGCCCATAAGCTGGGCACTTGAACAATCAAGAAGCTTCTTGATTATTCAGGTAAATGTCAGTTATTCTTGATTCATGATCTCTCTGCATTCTAAGGACTCATCATGAGCGAATTTCGTCAA
The DNA here is from genome assembly GCF_047716895.1 of Alcaligenes sp. SJTW-7. NCBI lineage: Bacteria > Pseudomonadati > Pseudomonadota > Betaproteobacteria > Burkholderiales > Alcaligenaceae > Alcaligenes > Alcaligenes sp. SJTW-7. The sequence goes on from NZ_CP136682.1 coordinate 2,616,780, forward strand.
TCAAGCTTGCCCGAGCATAACGGCACCCTGGGCGCCCAGTCGCTGATTGCTCGCAATCGCGTCCTGCGCAACACCTATTGGCTACTGGCCCTGTCCATGATTCCCACCGTCTTGGGAGCCTTGCTGGGCCTGTCTTCGGGCATTAACCGGGTCATGGGCGCCAGCCCTGGTCTGAGTGCCATTGTTTTTCTGGTCGGTGCCTTTGGCCTGATGTTCCTGGTCGAAAAGAACAAGAACAGCTCGCTGGGCGTCGCCCTGCTGATGGCCTTTACCTTCTTTATGGGCATCATGTTGTCGCGCCTGCTCGGCTTTGTGCTGGGCATGGGTAATGGCGCTCAACTAATCATGCTGGCTTTTGGCGGAACCGCTGCGGTCTTTGCCACCATGGCAACCGTCGCCAGCACCACCAAGCGTGACTTCAGCGGCATGCAGAAGTTTCTGTTTGTCGGTGCCGTTATCTTGCTGGTAGCCGCCCTGGCCAACATTTTTCTGCAACTGCCTGCATTGATGCTGACCATCTCCGTAATGGCGATTGGCATTTTTTCAGCCTTTTTGCTGGTGGACTTGCAACGCGTCATCAATGGCGGCGAGACCAACTATGTGTCAGCCACCTTGGCCATCTATCTGGATGTCTACAACATCTTCAGCAACCTGCTGATGCTGTTGGGCATATTGGGTGGTAACCGCGAATAAGATCGCAAACCCGAACACCCCTGCCCCCTTTGCGAAGGGGGCTTTTTTTATCCTATCCACCGCACTCGACGCTGAAAGACCCTTTTCAGGCCTTGCTCATCCAGCCTGAGCACCCCACCCTTCCATCGGCTTGGGGTGTGCCTGCGCGGACTTTTCAAGCGGGCTGTCGCGGCCCTGAATCACCCTGATGAATCATCCTGTTTTTCGTGTCCTTGCCCAGACGCGCAGGTATAGTAAACCTTATAGAAAAATTTCCCCTTTGGAGAACACTGGTGGCAGTCTTTGAAACTCAACATATTGTCGATAATCTGCGTGCGGCTCGCGAAGAATGGCGACAGGCGCATCAACGCCTGAACGAGCTTGAGGGACAGGAGTTTCCGTCGGTACAAGCTCTGATTCAAGTGATCGAGCAGCTCAAAGGAATTTTGTTTCCGATGCGTCTGGGCAGCCCGGAACTACGTCGCGAGTATGAAGACCACTTTGTAGGACACCACCTGGGACAGGCACTGAACACGCTGCTGCAACAAGCCCGTATCGAGCTGCAACGCGCAGCGCTGCTGCGTGGTGATCAATACGATCGTGAAACGATTGAAAACCAGGCTCATCAGGCCATCCAGGCCTTTGCCAATAAACTGCCCGACTTGCGCCGCACCCTGGATCTGGACGTGGTGGCAGCCTACCAGGGAGATCCAGCCGCCCGCAACGTGGATGAAGTGCTTTTGTGCTATCCGGGTCTGCTGGCCATGATCCATCACCGCATCGCCCACGCCCTGACCAATCTGGGCCTGCCCCTGACGGCGCGCATCATTGCTGAACTGGCTCACAGCCAGACGGGCATTGATATTCATCCAGGTGCGCAAATTGACCATTCGTGCTTCATTGACCACGGCACCGGCGTTGTCATTGGCGAGACGGCGATTATCGGCAAGCGGGTGCGTATCTACCAGGCAGTCACACTCGGTGCCAAGCGCTTTAGCAAGGATGAAAAAGGTTTGCTGCTCAAAGGCCAGCCTCGTCACCCGATTGTGGAGGACGACGTCGTCATTTACGCCGGCGCCACGATTCTGGGCCGTGTCACATTGGGGGCAGGCTCGACCATTGGCGGAAATGTCTGGATTACCGAAGACGTACCAGCTGGTTGTTCGGTGACCCAGGCCAACCTGTTGCGCAATCAGCCCGACTGTCCAGAAAAACTGCTCTAAACCATCTGAGGCGGTGACACGGAACTGAGGCGGGCTTGCTGCCTCCGGTCTTTATGAAAAGATCACCCTCATAAAAAAACGACTCCATATCGCTGGAGTCGTTTTTTTTACTGAGGATTCATTTCCGGCGCAACCCTCACGCCAGCGAGTTGCCCACTATCAGGCTTGGCAGGCGCAGCATGCCCAAGCCTCATACCTTGGGGGGCGGCACGGGGGGACCTGGACGCCACATGTTGATCAAGCCTTCCAGCGCCATTAAAGAAATCGCAATCCAGATCGGAATGTAGGTCCACCATTGACTGGCACTCATAGGCTCATTCAGCAGCAAATAGGCCACCCAGAACAACAGGACAGGCTCCACATAGCCCAGTATTCCGAAAAGGGCCAGGGGCAACTGCCGACTGGCAGACAAGTAGCTGACCAGAGCCACTGAACTGATCAGGCCCAGGACCGGCACCTGCCAGAACAAACGAGGCTCGTCCGCAAATACGCCCCACATCTGTGTATCTTGCACAAAGAGCAGCCAGCATGCGGGTAGAAACAAAAAGCTCAGATCAAACCACAGCGATGCCAACGAACCCAGCCGCAGGTGACGGCGCAACATAAAATACGGTGGGTAGCCTATCACCACCACAGCGGTCGCCCATGAGACGCTTCCCACGCGCAACAGCTCATGCAGCACCCCCAGGCCGGCCAGAGCAACAGCAATCCACTGCATGCGGCTTAGCCTGTCCTTGTAAATCACCCGCCCCACCAGCACCATCATCAGCGGCAACAGAAAGTAGCCCAGTGATACGTCCAGTGCCATTTGATGCAAGGGCGCCCATACGAAAATCCAGAGCTGCACGCCCACCAAGGCGGCGGCCAGCAGCAACAGGGCAAAATAGCGCCAGTTGCCGGGCCAGTGACGCAGTACCCAACGCACCTCTCGCCAACGTCGCGCGCGGGTGATCACCAATGCCAAAGCGGGCAAACCCAAGACAATACGCCAGGCAAAAATCTGCTCGCCACTGAGCGGATGCAAGACCGTGGCATAGTAATACAGACAAGCGAACAAGGCTGAGGCCAGAACCGACAGCAATACTCCCTGCTTCATGAATGTGCCTCGTCCATTTTCTGTCGCCGTGCATAAGCCTGGCCTACGCTAAACAAGCGATCACGCTTTAATAAGGTATGGGTATCCAACGCCTGGGCTTCGGGTGTCAACATCAAGGCTGGCAAGGCATCGAGCAAACGCTGCATCAGCTCGGGATAAGCGCTCATATACAAACCCAAGAGTTGGTCCGGCTCCCACAAGCTGATCCCCAGGCGACGCAATTCAGAACGATTGAAGTCTTTTAGATTACGCGTCAGGATACCGACTGCCTGATCGGGGTAGCGCTGCTGTGCTAGACGAGCACTGGCAATCACATGCCAGTCCTTGGCATCAGAGTAGCGCAGGTTTTTCTTGAACTCGCTGCTGTCGCCCAAATCCGCCTCGGGATAGCGTTGCTGTAACTGCTCCCATTGCTCTTCGATGGACAATGGCATGACCTTCCAGAGGCGGCCCGCATTGCGACGCCATTCATCCCCGATGACCGGGCTCCAGACAGGTTTGAACAACTGTTCGTCGGCCAGAGCCAAAAGCAGACGGCGCAACACATTGGAAATCAGTACGCAGGTATCGAGAACCAGCACGGCAGGAAGAGAGGCGGCCATATCAATAGCGTTGCAGCTGCATAAGAACAGAGCGGGTATGCAAGGGGCGGCCCAACAGGCTGTTGAGCCGTTCACGCAAGCGTATGCGCAGTTCAGGCTCCCCAACAGGATCGTCAAAATCAGGCGTGGGCTCATCAAAGCCATAGCCTGTCTCGGTCAGCAGCACCCACTCAAAGCGCCGCAAGGCTCCCGCCACAGGAGGACGAGGTACCTGGGCCAGATGTACCAGGGCTTCCTCATAGGCATCGTATAAAACAGGATGGGGATCTTCGCGTGGCAACAAACGAATCAATAATTCATTCATATACCAGGCCGACATCAGGGCACGTCCCTTTAAAGGCCGAATTCCGGCACAGTCCGCTCGCGTCAATGTCTTGACTTCGTTTTTGCCCGACCAGGCCAACAACAAAGGCTGAAACACAGACAAAGCAGGCCGCAAAATGGAATGCGGCCTTTTCGCGCCTTTCGCGACCATCGGCACCAGTCCGTGGTTGCGTGTAAAGGCATGGCAAATCAGAGACGTTTCACGCCAGGCACTGGTGTGCAGTATGTAGCCCGCTTCGTCCTGAAAGCGATGACGGGGATTACTCATACCCCAGGTCACGCAGGACCGCTTCACGATCAGACCAGCCTTTACGCACCTTGATATACACATCCAGGAACACCGGCTTGTCGATCAACTTGGCAATATCCTGGCGAGCTTCAGTTGCAATGCGCTTCATGTGCATGCCACCGGCTCCCAACAGAATCGGACGATGGCTCTCGCGCTCGACGACGACGCAAGCCGCAATGCGCGCGCCCTGCTCGTTCTCATCCCATTGTTCAATGACAACGGTGCAACCATAGGGCAATTCATCGCCCACCAGACGGAAGATCTTTTCGCGCAGCAGCTCTGAGGTAATGAAACGAACCGAGCGATCGGTGATGGTATCCGCATCGAACATGGCTTCGCCCTCGGGCAGACGCGAGGCGATCTCATCGAGCAAAGGCTCCAGTTGCAGGCGTTTTGCTGCACTGACCGGAATCACTGCACCGTACTCAAACTCCTGGGACAGGCGAGCAATGTAAGGCAACAAGTCATTCTTGCTCTTGAGTGCGTCAACCTTATTGATCACCAAAATGGTTTTGCCGCCTTTGGGCAGCATGGGCAACAGCTCAGCGTCTGCCGCGGACCACTTACCGGCTTCAACCACATGCACCACCACATCCACATCGGCCAGAGCCTGAGTCACCACGCGGTTCATCATGCGGTTCATGGCGCCGCCGTGCTTGGTTTGAAAGCCGGGGGTATCCACAAACACCATCTGATCATGCTCACGCGTCAACACGCTGTTGATGCGATGCCGGGTCGTCTGCGCCTTGCGCGATACGATCGAGATCTTGCTGCCGATCAGGGCATTGGCCAGTGTGGACTTGCCCACATTGGGCCGTCCTACGATAGCCACGAACCCGCAGCGAAAAGGGGTATCTGTCATTGTGTTTCCTGCGACACCGCCACGGGCAGAGTCAATTGTGAGGGGCGACGATGGCGGCTGGCGCGCGTCGTCTTGGCTGGAAATTCAGCTTCTAAAATAGCGATTGCCTGTGTGGCGGCGGCTTGTTCCGCAGCACGCCGGCTGCTGCCACTGGCTTGCACATGGATATTGAGCTTGGCGATCGTGCATTCAATATCGAAGAGCTGATCGTGAGCAGCGCCATGCGTGGCCACCACGGTATACACCGGCAAATCCAGCTTTCGGCCTTGCAACAACTCTTGCAGCAAGGTTTTGGGGTCTTTCCCCAAGGTCTTGGGGTCCACATCGACCAGCATGGGTTCATACAGCTGGGTGATGACGGTTTGGGCTTGCGTAAAGCCGGCATCCAGAAAAACAGCGCCAAATATTGCTTCCAGGGCGTCGGCCAGAATGGAGGGGCGACGAAAACCGCCGCTCTTGAGCTCCCCTTCCCCCAAGCGCAGATAATCCGACAAACCCAGGCGCGTTGCAATTTCAGCCAGGGCAGCCTGCTTGACCAGATTAGCGCGCAGACGCGACAGATCGCCTTCGTCAATACGTTGAAAGCGCTCAAACAACAAGGCCGCAACCGTGAAGTTCAAAACCGAATCGCCCAGGAACTCCAGACGCTCGTTATGACGAGCGCTGTGGCTGCGATGGGTCAAGGCCTGCTCCAGCAGGCCTATGTCTTTAAAGGAGTAGCCGATAGCGGCTTCAAGCAAAGCAAGACGTTTCATTAATGGAAGCGACCTATACGACTAAGTTCGCGGAAATTCATCCAGATAAAAAAGGCGCGTCCCACAATATTCTCATCGGGTACAAAGCCCCAATAACGACTGTCCAGACTATTGTCGCGATTATCCCCCATAACGAAGTAATTACCCTCAGGCACGACACACGAGATGCCATTGGAGAAATACTCACAGGAGTCGCGATGGGGGAACGCCACGATGGGCATCAGTCCCTGCGGCTGTGTCTTGTTCAACAGGATGTTGTGCTGCACCTTGCCCAGCTCTTCCAGATAGCGCCCGATATAGGCAGAACGATCCGGCTCATAATAATCACCACTGCGCACCTGGGTAATAACCTGTCCATTGACGGACAGCACTTTGTCACGGTACTCGATCCGGTCACCGGGCACGCCAACTACGCGCTTGATGTAATCCACGCTGGTGTCCACAGGGTAGCGAAACACAATCACATCGCCCCGCTCGGGCTGACCCAAGGGCACCACCTTGGTGCCACTGACAGGCAGACGAATGCCATATTCGTACTTGTTCACCAAAATGAGATCGCCATTTTTCAGTGTAGGCAGCATGGAGCCGGAGGGAATGCGAAATGGCTCAATAATGAAAGAGCGCAGTACAAACACGAACAAAATGACCGGGAAGAAACTGACACCATACTCAATCCACCACGGCATGCGATTGGCCTGGTCATAGGCTTCCTGGCGCAACTGCTGCAAATGCTCGGGGTCTTGAGCTGCCGTTTCCGGTACCGCCTGCATCGCAGCCTGCGCGCGCGCCAGACGACGTGCCCGCAAGGAGAAACGATCCAAAAACCAGATTGCGCCAGTCAATATCAGCAGTACAAACAAAATCAGAGCGAAATCCCAGCTCATCGGTTTCCTTTAAAGAAATTAAAGCAGTCCTGGCTGTGGCCGGCTTGAACCGCCGGCCCCCAGCATTACTTATCCTCGACCTGCAAAATTGCCAAAAAGGCTTCCTGCGGAATTTCCACGTTTCCAACCTGCTTCATCCGCTTCTTACCGGCTTTTTGCTTCTCAAGCAGCTTCTTCTTGCGAGAGATGTCACCGCCATAACACTTGGCCAGCACGTTCTTGCGCAGTGCCTTGACGTTCTCGCGAGAAATCACTTCGGCACCAATGGCGGCCTGAATCGCAATATCAAACATCTGGCGCGGGATCAGGGATCGCATCTTGGCGACCACTTCACGGCCGCGGTAACGGGCGTTGCTGCGGTGCACGATCATGGACAGCGCATCGACCCGGTCACCGTTGATGAGGATATCGACCTTGACCACGTCCGCCGAGCGGTATTCCTTGAACTCATAATCCATCGAGGCATAGCCGCGCGAAACGGATTTGAGCCGATCAAAGAAGTCCAGCACGATCTCGGCCAAAGGCATTTCATAGACCAGGTTCACCTGACGGCCATGATAGGTCATATTTAACTGCAAACCGCGCTTGGCTGTACACAGGGTCATGACCGGGCCCACGTATTCCTGCGGCATTAGCAGCGAAACCACAACAATGGGTTCGCGTACGTCTTCAATATGTGCGACTTCCGGCATGCGCGAAGGGCTTTCAATCATCAGCACTTCGCCATCGCGTCGCTCGACTTCGTACACCACCGACGGCGCGGTGGTGATGATATCCATGTCGAACTCACGCTCCAGACGCTCCTGGACGATTTCCATATGCAGCAGGCCCAAAAAGCCACAGCGGAAACCAAAACCCAGCGCCTGGGACACTTCAGGTTCGAACATCAGGGAGGAGTCGTTCAGCTTCAGCTTCTCCAGCGAGTCACGCAGTTGATCGTATTCACTGCTTTCCACCGGATACAGACCCGCGAACACCTGGGGCTTCACTTCTTTAAAGCCGGGCAGCGCGCTTTCAGCTGGTTTGCCCGCCAGGGTGATGGTATCGCCCACCTTGGCGTGCTCAAGTTCCTTGATGCCTGCAATGATAAAGCCCACCTCACCGGCAGACAGATGCGGACGGTTTTCAGACTTGGGCGTAAAGACCCCGATGTGCTCGACCAGGTGCGTCGCACGCGTGGCCATCAGCAGAATCTTTTCCTTGGGCTTGAGTACCCCATTGACAATGCGGACCAGCATGACCACGCCCACGTAGTTGTCAAACCAGGAGTCAATAATCAGAGCTTGCAGTGGAGCAGACGGATCACCCACTGGCGGGGGAACACGCGCCACAATGGTTTCCAGGATATCGTCAATACCCAGACCGGTCTTGGCGCTGGCCGCAATCGCATCGCTGGCATCAATGCCGATAACGTCCTCTACTTCCTGGCGTGCTGCGTCAGGATCAGCCGAAGGCAAGTCCATTTTGTTGAGCACGGGAATCACTTCCACGCCCTGGTCCAAGGCGGTATAGCAGTTGGCCACGGTCTGTGCTTCCACCCCTTGCGAAGCGTCCACCACCAGCAAAGCACCCTCACAGGCCGACAGGGAGCGGCTGACTTCGTAGGAGAAGTCGACGTGGCCGGGGGTGTCGATCAGGTTCAGGTTGTATACCTTGCCATCCCGAGCCTTGTAGTGCAAAGCCGCGGTCTGGGCCTTAATCGTAATGCCACGCTCTTTCTCGATGTCCATCGAATCCAGAACCTGGGTCGACATCTCGCGGTCGGCCAGGCCACCACAGCGTTGGATCAGGCGGTCAGCCAAGGTCGATTTGCCATGATCGATGTGGGCAATAATAGAGAAATTGCGGATGTGATCCATAAACCCGTTACTAAACAAAGAAATGTTGAGGCGCAATGCCAGAAGGGACGGCACAAGAAAGGGGCGCCCATGACGCCCCTTTTCAGTCCACGCGCCGAAAACGCAAGACCCGTCCTGTCAGACGGGCGCACGTGGAGCCATTATCTACTCGAAGCTGACTACACCCTCGAGTAGTGGCGGAGAAACTCCGGCCAGGGGCCGGAGTCCATCAATCACTACCATTTTAGCCGTTTTAGAAAAATTTTATTTCGATGGCGTAATCAAAATCCATTGCGACTGGCCTGCACGCAAAACCAGCAGGGCTGCTGCTTTGGATTTATCCAAGGAAGCCACCATTTTAGCGTATTGCTCTGGCGTCCCTACGTCTTTATCGTTGACACGCAAAATAAGGTCACCTGGTTGCAGACCGGCCTGGTTGGCAGGAGGGCCCACGTCGACGACCTGAACCGCACTTTCTACCCCCAGGCGCTTCAAATCGGCCTCCGGCACTGCCGTCACTTTCAGACCAAACGCATCGGTGCTGCTGGCAGCCGGCGCGTCTTTCTGATCTTTTCCGGCAGCAACCGGGTTGCCGGAAGGCATTTCCTCGACATTAATCTTGACGGTCTGCAGTTTGCCCTTGCGCCAGATTTCCAGCGTGGAGCTCTGGCCTGGCTTGGTGCTGCCCACAATACGTGGCAGATCCGTCATTTGGTCAATGCTGCGGCCATTGAATTTCAGAATGACATCACCGGACTGGATGCCAGCCTTGGCGGCCGGACCACCCTCTTCCACGCTGCTGACCAAGGCGCCCTTGCTGTCTTTCAGGCCCAGCGCAGTAGCCACATCATCAGCCACCGGCGTGATCTGTACACCGATGCGACCGCGCGTTACCTTGCCGTCCGTCTTGAGCTGCTCGACCACGTTCATGGCTTCGTCGATCGGGATGGCCAGGGAAATACCCATAAAGCCGCCACTGCGCGAGATGATCTGCGAGTTCACACCCACAACCTCACCGTTCAGATTGATCAGCGGCCCACCCGAGTTACCGGGGTTGACGGCTACGTCGGTCTGAATGAAAGGCAGGTAGTCCCCTGTCTCACGATTGATGGCGCTGACAATGCCGGCAGTGACCGTGGACTCCAGGCCAAAAGGCGACCCAATGGCCAGAACCCATTGCCCTTTCTTGAGTTGCTTGGAATCGCCAATCACCATGGGTTTCAGATCTTTGGCCTCAATCTTGATCAAAGCCACATCCGTACGTTCGTCCGTACCGATGATCTTGGCCGGGTATTCCTTGCCATTGCTCAGGGTGACAAAAATGCCGTTGGAATCTGCCACCACATGATTATTGGTCAGGATGTAGCCGTCAGCTGAAATGATAAAACCCGAACCGACGCCACGCGGTACGGTGCGCTCTTGAGCTTGTGGAGCGTTATTGCCGCCATGAGGACGCTGAGGCGTCATGCCAGGAGGCATGAAGTCAGGTCCGAAGAACCAACGGAACATATCGTACGGGTCTGAGCCGGGGCCCATGGCCGGTGAGCGTACCTGCACTGCCTCTGTAGTGCGGATGTTGACTACCCCATCCTCGGTTTTGGCAACGATTCCCGTGAAATCAGGCAGACCGAGCGTTGTGCTCTGGACCTGCTCGCTTGTCGTGACAGCTTGGGCCTGCGCGTAAGCCATGGGCGCACCCGCTGCCAGTATCACGGCAGCTGTCAAAGCCGAGAGAACAGGAATACGCATTTTTTTACTCGATTTTTCCATTCAAATACTCCTGGTGGACGATAGTCAATGTGTCCGGGATAGTGGGGTGAACTGTGTGCCTTCAAGCAAAGCGCGCAGTGTCTGTACGGGAACTGCTCCCGTACTGGTCAAAACATAATCGTTGATACGACTGCGGTACATATTCATGGAACCACGATGGAAAGCTCCCAGACTGTTTTCCTCGGCCTCGGGGGTTCCAACCCGCTCCAGAAATACAGAAATGGCAGCCAGGCCATCAGACATCATCAAGTGCGTTACCTGGCGCCCAGCGCGCATAGGCCGGAGCATTTCGGAACGCAGGGTGAAACCGGCAGGCAAAGCGAACTGCCAACCCTGCTCACCTATATCAATCTTGCGCACCTCGGGTTCGACCACCTCCCACTTGCTGGGGTTCCAGCTGGTGCGCAACTCCTGCAAATCCACCTGTTCGCCAAAAGCGACCGAGGCAAAGGCAATCTGGTCTACTACCTCTTGTTGTGGGTCCAGAGTCTGCATTTTCAACAGCAAATGATGATCGACATCCGCACACACCCGATAACCATAGCGTTTGTCATCCTTGGGCACCAGCTCGATCAGCTCACAAGGACGGCCCGCAACACGTTCGCGCGATGGCAAACGACGCATATCGTAAAAATTGGGCAGCTGACTGACGTCGCCGACCAGAAAACTAGGAAAACGCTCGTTTTCACGGCGCTCGATCACCACCATCTTCTTTTCGGGAATCAGGCATTGCGTGACTTCGTTCTGGCGTAAAAACTCGCGCGGTTCACCGTCCAGAATTTCCAGGCGCTCACGTTCACCTGTACCGTCAATGATATGCACCAGTTTCATGGACTGGCTGGACTGACCCTGGGTATACATAATGACACCCGAATAATCCAGATCGCGCGCCGCCTTATGCACCTTCTGCAGCCAGGGCAAATCAAGGGGCTCGAGCCCCTTGGCCTCTTGAGCCAGCACGGGGGTACACAGCATCGCCAGAGAAAAGGCCAGCAAACCCTTGTAGAAGCGCGCCCGGCTCACCGGTGACGGCATGCGTACAGACCTCATTGACCCAGGGCTCCACTTTCAAAGGAAACATGGCGTACCGGACCGGTACCAACAAAATCGCGGTGCAAATCCGCGTAATCATTCCAGAGCTGATCGTCCTGGGCGCTGGCTACCAAAGTAGCCGGACCAGACGTGCCCCCCATATAAGGCAAGCCCACCCACAAGGCAGCCGCCACAGCAGCCACCACCGCCAGGCCGCTGACGCCGTAGCGTTGCACCAAGGGCCGCTTCATGGCGTTGGGCGCGAGCACTGTGGGCTCTTCATCAATCGCTTTGGACAGACGTGCGTAAAAGCGATCCGACGTACGGATCGCCAGCGCCTCCGTGCGCATGACATCACCGATCAAATGATAGGTATCCCAGACTTGACGCCCGTACGGGGAGTCCAGTTCCTCGGGGCGTATTTCAGCCTCACCATCCACCCAGGAAGACACGGCGGCCTCCCAGGCATTGAGTTGATCGTCATCGGAATGGGATTTCAGGGCTTGCATCATCAATCCTTACCACCGTCGTTCACTATCTTCACCATCGAGTATGGGACGCAACTGCGCGGCAATGGCGTCTCGGGCTCGAAAGATGCGTGAACGTACAGTTCCTATAGGGCAGTCCATGGTCTGAGCAATATCTTCATAGCTCATCCCTTCTATTTCACGTAGCACAATCGCGGTCCGTAACTCTTCGGGCAGTGCCTGAATTGCTGTATTTACCGTTTCAGCAATCTGGCGGCTGACCATCATGGATTCCGGTGTGCTTATATCGCTTAGGTTGTCAATTCGGTCAAAAGTTTCACCTTCTTCGGTTTCGACGTTCTGTAACGTGTTGGGACGTCGCGCGGCCGAGGCCTGCCAATTACGAGCCGTGTTGATCGCAATGCGATACAGCCAGGTGTAAAAAGCGCTCTCGCCCCGAAACTGGGGGAGAGCCCGATAGGCTTTGATGAAAGTTTCCTGAGCCACGTCCTCGATTTCAGACGGGTCACGGACCATGCGACTGAGCAGACGCATGATCTTGCGCTGATACTTGAGTACCAGCAGGTCAAAGGCTCGCTTGTCCCCACGCTGAACACGTGCAACCAGTTCGGCATCGGTATCGCGTTCACTCATTAAGAATCCTTATTCTGAGCACGGACCTGATGGGACAGCCGCTTGGCACAAAGACACAATGCCCACCAGGCCTGTGGGGGCTGAGCACTGCGCCATACGGTAACGGTGCGACAGCCCTTGCCAGGTGGAACACTGCGCAAACGCAAAGTCATAAACCAGGCAGAGCACCAGAGTTGCTCGACTTGGACACGCTGTTCCACAGCCTTAGCGTCTTGCAAGGAGTATAGCCCTGCATGATGCGCTAGTGTAGCGCGCTGACTCCATACCGGACGATAGCAAGCATACAGAAAATAAGCCCACAAAGCACTTGCCAGCAGGGCCACAATCCAGGGCACTTGCCAGCTATGCATCGTCCAGGCCAGAGCGGATGCAAGGACCGCATAGACAAAAGCGCCCAGTCGGCGCACCAGAGCCGGAGCTCCGATCGACCAGGACTGGGCGTGACGAGTGGGGCAGTCTGACTTAACGAAGACGACGAACCACCATCGAACCGTTCGTGCCACCAAATCCAAAGGAGTTGGACAAGGCCACATCAATCTTCATATCACGAGCCTGATTGGCGCAGTAATCCAGATCGCATGCCGGATCCTGATTGAAGATATTGATGGTTGGAGGCGAGATCTGGTTGTACACCGCCAACGTAGTGAATACCGCTTCAATGCCACCAGCTGCACCCAGCAGGTGACCCGTCATGGATTTGGTGGAGTTGACCACCAGCTTGTAGGCGTGATCGCCAAAAGCCAGCTTCAATGCCTCGGACTCGTTCACGTCACCCAGCGGCGTAGAAGTGCCATGAGCATTGACGTACTGAACCTCATCCGGGTTGATGCCACCGTTGCGCAAGGCATTCATCACGCCACGACGTGGACCGTCACGGTCCGGCGAGGTGATGTGGTGAGCATCCGAGCTCATGCCGTAGCCGGCGAACTCACCATAAATGCGGGCGCCTCGCTTTTTGGCATGTTCGTACTCTTCCAGCACCAGAACACCCGCGCCTTCACCCAGCACGAAGCCATCACGGTCCATATCCCAGGGGCGCGATGCCGTCTGCGGATCGTCATTGCGGGTAGACAAGGCACGCATGGCCGCAAAACCGCCGATGCCCAGTGGCGAAACGGTAGATTCCGCGCCGCCGGCAATCATCACGTCGGCATCGCCATACTCGATCAGACGAGCGGCGTCACCAATGGAGTGCAGGCCGGTTGTACATGCCGACACCACTGCATAGCTGGGACCTTTTAGACCCAGGCCAATCGACAACTGACCAGACACCAGGTTGACCAGGGAGCCGGGTACAAAGAACGGGGAAATCCGACGCGGCCCCCGTTCCAGATAATCTTTTTGGGTTTCTTCGATACGGGGCAAACCACCAATCCCCGACCCTACAATGACGCCCACACGCTCAGCATCGATGCTGTTGATATCCAGGCCGCAATCTTTCCAGGCTTGCATCCCTGCTACCACGCCGTAATGGATAAAGGTATCCATCTGCTTGGCTTCTTTGGACGAAATATAAGGTGTTAAATCAAAATCCTTGACCTCACCCGCTATCTGGGCGCTAAGGGCCGAAGGATCGAAACGGGTAATACGCCCGATGCCCGAACGCCCATTGACGATGTTATCCCACGCGGTAGGAATATCGTTGCCGACCGGGGAAACAATACCCAGCCCGGTAATGACGACACGTCGCTTCACGGATGACTCCTAAACACAAAAAAAGCGGTTTAAAGGGAATAACTGCGTCTTGCAAGCTAAAGCCGCCGGGCACAAGCTATTCTCTGGAAACCGCTCTGGAGCGAGGGCGTGCACGATGCCGCCCACCCTCTTAATTGAACTTACTGCTTGCTGTGAGAATTGATGTAGTCCACAGCTTGCTGGACCGTCGTGATTTTCTCAGCTTCTTCGTCTGGTATTTCGGTTTCGAATTCGTCTTCGAGCGCCATCACGAGCTCGACCATGTCGAGCGAGTCGGCACCGAGGTCGTCGAGAAAAGAAGATTCGTTTTTGATCTCGGCTTCGTTAACGCCAAGTTGTTCAGCGACGATCTTCTTGACGCGCTGTTCGATGCTTTCCATGCAGATTCTCCAAGTTGGGAAAAATTCCCGCAAATTATAGCCAATCCATACTATTAAGAGGGATAAGCTATGACAAAAAACGGCGTTCTTGTATGAGGCCCAACGTTATTCTTACAACGCCGGCTCAAGCAATAGGCCCCAAATAATCCCGCAATTTTACCTCAGCCGGGCACGATGCCAAGCCTTACATATGCATACCACCATTGACGTGGATGGTACTGCCCGTAATATATTGCGCTTGCGACCCGGCCAGGAAGGCGACTGCGTTAGCAATATCTTCCGCAGCGCCCAGTCGTCCCAGAGGGATTTGCGACAGAATGGCCGCCGACTGCTCAGGGGTCAAAGAGCGTGTCATGTCCGTATCGATAAAGCCCGGAGCGACGCAATTAACTGTAATGTTACGGCTACCAAGCTCGCGCGCCAAGGCGCGGCTCATGCCGGCCACGCCCGCTTTGGCGGCGGCGTAGTTGGCCTGCCCGGGATTGCCGCTCTCGCCCACCACCGACGTGATGCTGATAATGCGGCCCCAACGGGCTTTCATCATGGGGCGAATAACCGCCCGCGACAGGCGAAACACGGCACTCAGATTGGTCTGAATAACAGCGTCCCAGTCTTCATCTTTCAGACGCATGGCCAGATTGTCACGCGTAATGCCCGCATTATTAACCAGAATGTGCGGACCGCCGTCTTCTTTGCTCAAGGCCGAGACCAGCGCTTCGCAGGCCGCTGCATCATCAACGTTCAAGACATGGCCGTAGCTGCCATTCTGGTCGAGCACCGCGGAAATCGCCTGTGCGCCCGCCTCAGACGTGGCCGTACCCACGACCTTGGCGCCGCGTGCCATTAATGCTTTGGCAATCGCCTGACCAATACCACGCGATGCGCCGGTTACCAGGGCGGTCTTGCCGCTAAGATCCATTTCTTGCATTTATGCTCCCTCCAGGGCTTCCAAAGTGGCCTGCAAGGACGCAGGGTCGCTGATCGACAAGGCAACAAGATCACGATCAATGCGTTTGACCAGACCTGTCAGCACTTTGCCCGGACCACACTCGACCACATGGGTGACACCCTGGGCCTTCATGGCCTGAATCGTCTCCACCCAGCGCACGGGGTGCCAGGCCTGACGGACCAGTGCATCCTTGATCTGTTCCGGGTCGGTGGGCGCGGCTACGTCCACATTGTTGATCACGGAAATGGCAGGTGTATTCACCTGCACGGAAGCCAGGGCCTGGGCCAGCACCACTGCAGCCGGCTCCAGCAGGCTGGAGTGGAAAGGCGCCGATACGGGCAGCACCAAAGCACGCTTGGCACCGGCTTCTTTAGCCAGGGCACATGCACGATCTACCGCTTCCACATTCCCGGCTATCACAACCTGGGCAGGTGCATTGTAGTTAACAGCCTGAACAATCTGCTGTCCCTCAGAGGCACGAGCACACACATCGCGCACTTGATCGTCATCCAGACCCAGCACGGCAGCCATGGTACCGACACCCACAGGTACGGCAGCTTGCATGGCATCGGCACGGATGCGAACCAGCGGAACAGCTTGTTCCAGGCTCAGAGCACCGGCCGCAGTCAGGGCCGAGTATTCACCCAGGCTATGACCGGCCATCACGGCAGGAGCGGGGCCACCAGCCTGAATCCAGGCTTGGTACATGGCCACGGCGCTAGCCAGCATGACAGGTTGAGTATTGGTAGTCAGGTTCAGAGCCTCGGCAGGCCCTTGTGCCATCAGCTGAGCCAGGTCCTGGCCCAGCGCCTGGCTGGCTTGTGCAATGGCTTGCTGTACGACAGCCGACTCGGACCAGGCATCGAGCATGCCAACGGACTGCGAGCCTTGTCCTGGAAAGACAAACGCAATTTTCATGGAAGAAAAACCCAAAGAGATGAGGCGGTAATCCGGATCGCGCTACTTAGCAGCGGACCAGCACCGAACCCCAGGTAAAGCCGCCACCCACGCCTTGCAACAAGGCCAGATCACCGGCACGGATACGACCATCCCGGCGAGCGGCATTCAGGGCCAAAGGCACACTGGCTGCCGAGGTGTTGGCATGTTGATCAACCGTGATAACCACCTTCTCGGAGGGGATACCCAGCTTGCGACCCAGAAAATTGATGATGCGAACGTTGGCCTGATGCGGAACCAGCCAATCGATATCAGCCAGGGAAACACCTGCCTGTTCGCAAACTTGATTGGCCGAGGCGGCCAGAGAGGTGACAGCCAGCTTGAACACAGCCTGACCATCCATGCGCAGGAAGGGATCGCCCACCACCTGGCCATGCGAGACATTGCCTGCCGCGCACAAAATACCCATTTGGCTGCCATCAGCATTGAGT
Source organism: Alcaligenes sp. SJTW-7 (assembly GCF_047716895.1). Taxonomy (NCBI): domain Bacteria; kingdom Pseudomonadati; phylum Pseudomonadota; class Betaproteobacteria; order Burkholderiales; family Alcaligenaceae; genus Alcaligenes; species Alcaligenes sp. SJTW-7. The sequence goes on from NZ_CP136682.1 coordinate 2,633,660, forward strand.
TGGGCGGCCAAAATACCGGGCTCATCACTGGCTTGCAGAACCACCGCCCCCGCCCCGTCACCAAACAGGACACAGGTGGCGCGGTCGTCCCAATCCAGAATGCTGGAGAACACTTCGGCGCCGATAACCAGCGCATTGCGTGCACGGCCAGCCTTAATCATGGCATCCGCCGTAGTCAAGGCATACACAAAGCCGCTGCACACTGCCTGTACGTCGTACGCGGCAGCGCCTTTATTACCCAGTTCGGCCTGCACAAGGCAGGCGGTGCTGGGAAAAACATAATCGGGGGTGGAGGTTGCCACCACGATCAGGTCCAGATCCTGGGCAGCCAGACCGGCATCTTCCAGCGCCTGACGTGCAGCCTGAGTCGCCAACTGACTGGTGCGAACACCGGGATCGGCAAGATGACGCTGGTGAATACCGGTACGCTCAACAATCCACTGATCGGAGGTTTCGATACCTTTTTGAGCCAGCTCAGCAGCCAGATCATCGTTAGACACAATCCGAGGAGGCAGGTAGCCGCCTGTACCGATAATCTTGGCAAATATCGTCATAATTAGGTTCCCGATCAAGCCCGTTCTTATGAGGACGAGGGCTCTGAAGTATGGCGTGTATCTGGTTCGCCGCTTTGCTCTTCATGCAGGCTGACGCTTTGCATGATGCGCTCGACTGCCTGGCTGGTGCCGCTGAGCAGACCATTGAGCACCGCACCGCGGGCTCGCTGCAAAGCATAACCGAAAGCGTAGGCATCGGCAGAACCATGACTCTTGATAACAATACCGCGTAAACCCAAAAGGGCCGCACCGTTATGTCGGCGATTATCCACCCTGTCGCGGAAACGATTCAAGACCGGACGAGCCAGCAAGGCGGATAATTTGCTCAAGGGGTCACGGGTAAATTCGTCGCGCAGCATACTGCCGACCATCTTGGCCAGCCCCTCAATGGACTTGAGGACCACATTGCCCACGAAACCGTCGCACACGACCACGTTGACGGTACCTTTGCAGATATCGTCACCTTCCACGTTGCCGTAAAAATTCAGTCCGCTGGAGCGCAACAACTCCGCCGCCTTCTTGACGACTTCGTTGCCTTTGATGACTTCTTCCCCAATATTGAGCAAGCCCACGGTGGGACGCTCATGGCGATCCACGATGCTGGCCAGGGCAGAGCCCATGATGGCGAACTGCAGCAGGTGTTGTGCGGAACAATCCACATTGGCACCCAGATCCAGCATGATCGTGGCCCCGCCCTTCTGGTTCGGAATGGACGTGGCAATGGCTGGGCGATCAATCCCATCCAGAGTTTTGAGTACGTAGCGCGAAATTGCCATCCATGCGCCGGTGTTGCCCGCGGAAATGCAGGCATCAGCTATCCCGTCCTTGACGGACTGGGCAGCCACACGCATGGAGGAGTCTTTTTTGCGGCGCAAGGCCACCTCAACCGAATCGGCCATGGTGACAACTTCGGATGCGGGAAGAATGTCGTACCAGGAGGTATCGACATTACCTTGCGCACGCAATGTTTGCTCGATGGCCTGAGGCTCGCCAACCAATAAGCAGTGCACATCCGGATAGCGCTTGGCAAAAAGAAGCGCTGCAGGGACAGTGACGGATAAACCGATATCGCCGCCCATGCAATCGATGGCAATACGTATTTTTTTGTTAGACATCAAGCATGCAACCTATGTTGCTTGCAACGACAAAGAGACTATTACTCGTCGTTCTTTGTTTTCAGCACTTTACGGCCACGATAGATGCCGTTGGGGCTGATGTGGTGACGCAGGTGCAATTCACCGGTCGTAGGCTCGATAGCCGTCGAAGGACCAGTAAGCGCGTCGTGCGAACGACGCATGTTACGCCGGGACGGGCTCTTTTTATTCTGCTGAACAGCCATGATGACTCCTGTAGATGGACAACCCCGAATAAATGGGTGCAGCCCGAAAAAATTAATGAATTAGTAACAACAATCAAGACTTCTTGAGCGAACCCAATACGGCAAACGGTGACGGCCGCTCAAAGGCGGACTCGTCCAGGTCGTCCGATTTGGCTTCCATGGACAGGGACTGAGCCTCGGGACAAACCTCATGGCGCGGCACATAGGGCACGCTGAGAATCAGTTCATCCTCGACCAAGCCCAAGACATCCAGGTGGCCTTCGCACAAGATGCGATCAGGACCTTCGGCATCGTCATCATCCAGCTCAAGCTCGGCCTCGCTTGCCACAATCTGTACTTCGTTAGAAATATCGATGGGCCACTCGAAGGGCTTTACACAGCGCTGGCATTCCAGAATGACACTGCCTTTGGCCTGCACATGCACAAAACGGCGCCGGACAGAATCTTCCCGACCCGACACGCTCCAGTCAATGCGCAAATCGCCTTGATCGGGCAAATCGGACACCAGACGAGACAAATCTTCCACCCGCACCTGGCCCGCCATTTCCTGGGGAGCGCGAGCAAGGTTCAAAGTGTCGATATACAGTGTCGTCATAAGTATGCTCAGGGCATCAAACCGCGGCTTAACCAAGATTTGGATACCGCGTATTTGCTTTGCTTGTTTGCTGCTTGTTTACGGCTTATGTGCATTACGTGCATTTACTGCTTTGGTATCGCCTAAAGCTCTACCATTTTTTCTTGCACTGCTTTTTCCTGCCCTTCGTTATTCAAGCCTGTAAAACATGACCCGCTTATCGCCAAGCCCGCCCACAGCCATTTCAATAACGAAGAAAACATTAGATAATACCGTGCTAAACACAAGGCAGTCAAACCAAAGCACAGCTAAAACACACCATGCGTCTCATCCTTGCATCAAGCTCAGTCTATCGCCGCGCTATGTTAGCGCGTTTGGGCCTGCCTTTCACCTGTCAGTCCCCGGACATTGATGAAACCCCCTTGCCCGGAGAAGATCCGGCTGCGCTCAGCCTGCGGCTGGCACGGGAAAAAGCCGCCCGGGTCAGCCAGCTCAACCCGGGTGCGCTGGTTATTGGCTCCGATCAGGTCGCTACGTCCGGCAAAGATGCCATTGGCAAGCCCGGCGACCATGCTGGCGCGCAAAAGCAGCTACGACGGTTGAGTGGCCAGAACATCGATTTCCATAGTGCCTTGTGCGTCACAGACGGGAAGGAATTTCTCTGCCGCGATATTGTTACCAATTGTCGCTTTCGCGCCTTGAACGATGAGGAGATCGAGTATTACCTGCAACAAGAAAAACCCTATGACACTGCCGGCAGCGCCAAAGCGGAAGGGCTGGGAATTGGCCTGATGGAATCGATGCGTTCCGATGACCCCACCGCTATTATTGGCCTGCCCCTGATCGAGCTGTGTACCTTGCTGCGCCACTTTGGTCTGAACCCCTTGCTCCCCCACCCTTTCCCCCTTTCCGTTTAGGACCGCCCCCTCATGCCCCAAGTCGCCCCTCTGCATCTGATCCCCGTCGGCTTAAGCGAGAGCCCGATCAGTGGCTGGCTGCCTGCCGATGTCAAGGCGCTGACGCGCGAGCTGACCGTCTTTATTGCTGAGAACGCCAAAACTGCCCGCGCTTTCTTGAAGCTGGTCGAGCCCGCCGTGCCCCTGCAGGAAATCACGATCCACACCCTGGACAAGCGGGGCAACAAGCCAGGCGAAATGCGCGAATGGCTGAAACCAGCCCTGCAGGGCCAGGCCATCGGTCTGGTTTCGGAAGCCGGATGCCCCGCGGTGGCCGACCCCGGCGCGCTGGTGGTGGCCATGGCCCACGAGATGAAAATCCCTGTGCGTCCGCATGTCGGCCCCTCCTCCATTCTGCTCAGCCTGATGGCCAGCGGCCTGGACGGCCAGCAGTTTGTCTTTCACGGCTACGCGCCCGTCGATAGCAGCGCACGGGCCAAGCAGCTCAAGCAATGGGAAAGCCAGTCCCAAAGCCTGAAACAAACGCAGATCCTGATCGAAACACCCTATCGCAACCAGGCCATGTACAGCACCTTGCTGCAGTCTTTGAAACCCACAACGCGTTTATGCCTGGCTCGTGACTTGACCGGCTCGCGTGAGCTGATCCAGACCGCCACGATAGAGCAGTGGCGTGAGCGTCAGCCGCCTGATCTGGACAAAACCCCCTGCATCTTCCTGTTCCTGGCGGGCCGTTGACATGAGAGCCCTCTCTCGCGCCCTGCGCATCGGCGTAATCAGTCTGACTGCGTTGCTGGCTGCCTGTGGCAGCAGCGGCCCTTTTAAATTCGACGACAGCTACAGCGCTCAGGGTCAGAACAGTCGTGTTCGCTATCTGGTCCTGCATTACACGGCAGGCGATCACGCCACCTCCCTGAAGGTCCTGACGCAGCGGGATGTCAGCGCCCATTATCTAGTGAGCGACGAACGCCGTCCTACCGTCTACCGTCTGGTTCCCGAAGAGCGGCGCGCCTGGCATGCGGGCGTGGGTTCCTGGTACGGCTTCACAGACCTGAACACCGGCTCGATAGGCATCGAAATCGTCAATATGGGCCGTCTGCCCGACGGCCGTTGGGCGCCCTACACGCGCTCCCAAATCGAGGCTCTGAAGGTACTGATTAAAGATCTGGCCCAACGACATGGCGTCACCCCACGCAATATCATCGGTCACAGTGACGCCGCCCCTCAGCGCAAACTAGACCCGGGCCCTCATTTCCCTTGGAAGGAGCTGGCCCAGGCAGGTATAGGCCGCTGGTACAACGAAGCCCAGGCCCGCGCACTGCAAGCACAGTACGCCACCCGCCCCTTGCCGTCTGCTGCCCAGACCCAGGCCCTGCTGCGCAAGGCAGGTTATGACACCCCGGACAGCGGCGTTTTTGACAAAGCCACGCAGAATGTCATTGCCGCCTTCCAGATGCACTATCGTCCCGCACGCTATGACGGTTTGCTGGACGCAGAGACCGCCGCCATTTTGCAAAGCCTGAACTGATAAAAAAACAGGTAATGAGCACAAAGCCCATTACCTGTTTTTCTGTTGATCTACTTCTTTTACTTCGCAGGCTGATTCAATACAGGCCAACGACGCAAGATCAGCAGCCCCACCAGTATCAGACCGTAGACATACACTTCCACCACGTCATTTTTACCGATCCGAATCAGGTAGAAATGCAAAACGGATAGTGCCGCTGCCAAAAACACCGTCTGATGCAAACGGCCCCAGCCACGACCCAAACGCTTTTGCCAGCCATGGGTGGACGTCAAAGTCAGCAGCAAAAGAATGACGGTAGCGATCAGGCCAATCGCAATCAAGGGCCGCTGCACAATATCCTGCCACATGGACAGCCAATTGCCTGATCGATCCCACCAGGCCCAGGCCAGCGTATGCAAGGCCACATAAAAGAAACTGAACAAGCCCAGCATACGCCGCCAACGCACCAGAGCCGGTTGCGCCAGCAAACGTCGTACCGGGCTTAAGGCAAGCGTCACCAACAGCAGCACAAAGGCCCAGGTTCCACTGGATCGGGTCAGAAACTCGGCTGGATTGGCACTCAGCCCGTTGTTAAAACCAAGCCATACCCAGCGCCCCAACGGAAACAAGCCCAATAGGAACACCAACGGCTTGAGCCTGTCCAACTGCGCGGCTTTCCAGGTCTTCATCAGTAATAACGCCTCAAATCCATATTGGCATACAAACTGGCCACATCCTCGGCATAACCGTTAAAGGGCAACGTCGCTTTCTTGGTGGCAAAAAAACCGGAACCAATCACCCGCTCTGTTGCCTGACTCCATCGCGGGTGAGGAACATCCGGGTTCACATTGGCGTAAAAGCCGTATTCATGCGGCGCAACTTTCATCCAGCTGGACTCGGGCATGGTGTCGGTCAGGGTAATTCGCACCAAGGACTTGGCCGACTTGAAACCATATTTCCACGGCACAATCAGCCGCACCGGCGCCCCGTTCTGTACCGGCAGGCTTTTGCCATACAAGCCGGTCGCCAATAAGGTCAGGGGGTGCATGGCTTCGTCCAATCGCAACGCTTCCACATAGGGCCAGTCCAGAATCCGGGAACGCAGGCCCGGCATGGTTTCCGGCTCCGCTGCCGTTTCAAACCGCACAAAGCGAGCCGACCCCATGGGCGAGGCCTGCTTTAACAGGGCCGACAGGGAATACCCCACCCAGGGCACCACCATGGACCAGGCTTCGACACAGCGCAGGCGATAAATACGCTCTTCCAAAGGAGCCAGCTTCAAGATCTGGTCCATATCCAAAGTCAGCGGTTTGTGCACCAACCCATCAACCTGCACGGTCCAGGGCTCGGTCTTGAACTGACCGGACTGGCGGGAGGGGTCTTCCTTGCCCGTGCCAAATTCATAGAAATTATTGTACGTGGTGACATCGGCCTCGCTGGTGGGCGTTTCATCCAACTTCCAGCGTTGGGAAGGGTTAAACGACAAGGCCTGCCCCACAGGGACAGCCTGGGCCAGCCCGGGCAAACCGGCCGCCAGGGCCAAAGCACCCGGCGCCTGCAAAAACAAGCGACGTCGAGCCCGCCACACCGATTCATCTGTAATTTCAGAGGGCTGTATGGGCTGCGAGCGTGATTTGAACATTTCCATCTCCTGAAACTATCGGGCAAGATGGCTTTCACACCCGCTTGCCGCCTTTTAAGTACGTGCCAACAACCAGTCGCGCATTTGCGCCACATTATCAACCATGACCGTAGGTTCGGCTTTGGCCAGAGTCTGTGGGTCGTGCGCGCCATAGGTCACCGCCACGCTATCCATGCCGGCATTGGCCGCCATGTGAATATCGTGCACGGTATCGCCCACCATCAAGACCTGTTCGGGCTCCAGCATCAATTCCGCCAGCAATTGATGCAGCATTTCCGGATCAGGCTTGCTGCGGGTTTCATCCGCACAACGGGTGGCGTCAAAAAAAGTGCTGAGATTGACCTGCTGCAGCACTCTGTCCAGACCTTGACGACTTTTTCCCGTTGCTACCCCTAAGGCAATCTGACGGCCACGAAGTTCACCCATGAAAGGCAAAATTCCATCAAAAAGTTTGATATGCGGGTCGCGCTGCATAAAGTGATGACGGTAACGCTCCAGAAACAGCGGCATTTGCTCGGCCGTCAGGTCCGGCACGGCGCGGTACAGAGCGCTTTCCAGGGACAAACCAATCACCCAGCTGGCTTGCTGGATCGAGGGCACGGGCAACTCCAGATCCGCACTGGCCAACTGAATGGAGCTGGCTATGGAGTACGTGGAATCCATAACAGTGCCATCCCAATCAAACAGAACGGCGGCATAACGCGTCATAACGACTTCTCCAAACGCTCAAGAACCGCCTGACAGGCGGCAGGTAAAGGAGCCTCCAGAACCAGAGGCTGTCCGGTGACAGGGTGATTGAACTCCAGGCGCCCCGAATGCAGGAACATGCGTTTGAAGCCCTGTCGGGCGAACTGGTCGCGAATGGCATCGTCGCCATACTTATCGTCGCCCACTATCGGAAAGCCCGAATGGGCCAGATGCACCCGAATCTGGTGAGTGCGCCCGGTCTTCAGCTCCGCCTGCACCAAGGAAAAGCGGCCAAAGCGGCGCTGCATGGTGATGATGGTGTGAGCCGGCTTGCCTGTTGGGTCCACCCTGACACGCCGCTCTCCGCTTTCCGTCAGCCAACGCAACAAGGGGAGACGAATATGCTGACGATCATTCACCCAATCGCCTTGCACCAGAGCCCAATAAAACTTGCGGGCCCGGATTTCGCGAAACATGTCGTGCAATCCCACCAATGCTGCCCGACGTTTGGCAATAATCAGCAAACCCGACGTCTCCCGGTCCAGCCGATGGGCCAGCTCCAGAAAAGGCTCCTGGGGTCGTGCGGCGCGCAGTTGCTCAATCACGCCAAAGGACACACCGCTGCCGCCGTGCACGGCCACTCCGGCAGGCTTGTCGATCACCATCAGGTGTTCGTCTTCAAAAACGACCGGAAAGACCGCCGCAGGGACATGGCGTGGCTGCTCGGGCTCGGGCAGCCGCAAGGGCGGAATCCGCACCATATCGCCCTCTTGCAAGCGATAGTCGCTGCTGATGCGGCCTTTATTCACCCGCACCTGACCGCCGCGGATCGCTTTATAAATGTGGCTTTTTGGCACCCCTTTGCATTCGCGTATCAAAAAATTGTCTATACGCTGACCCGCCCGCGTTTCATCAATGCGTAACATTCGCACTTGGGGGACAGATCTTTGTGATTCATGAGGTTTGCACATAACAAAAAGGGGCATATAATCGCTTCAGCCTATGGAAGCTGAGACTGGGTCCAGCGTAGAGATGCAAAGGGTGCGTCTCCGTTGGATGACCAAGGACTGATAATTGTATCCTTGAGTTCCAGCTTCCGGGTCATAAGGTCGCCGGGGTGAGTCCGAAATAGCGAAAGTCGTGTGGCAAGAAGGCCCGCTTTCCAAGAGATGTTTTCCTCCCGCGTGCGGCGCTGAATTCCTGCACAGATTGTCCCGCTCTTTTGCACCAGCCGCGTGATTCATGCGGCTGCCGTTCCCCCAGCAATTTTATATTCGTCAAACACATACCGTGACTCTGACCCCTCTGCTGATTGAACTTCGCGCTCTGGCGCGACTCGTGCCTCCCAGACTATAAGCCGGTAGGCCGATTTTGCCTGCCTGCACCAAACTGATGCAGCTATAGCGCTACACACCTGTGACCCGCGGTCGTGCGCCGATATTTCGGTGCTCCATGACAACGGAGATCCACACTCATGAAACGCATGTTGTTCAATGCGACGCATCAAGAAGAACTACGCGTCGCCATTGTCGACGGTCAAAAACTCATTGACCTCGACATCGAAACAGCCGGGCGCGAACAGCGCAAAGGCAATATTTACAAAGGGGTCATCACCCGCATCGAACCTGGCCTGGAGGCCTGCTTCGTCAGTTACGGCGAAGAGCGTCACGGCTTTCTGCCTTTCAAGGAAGTTGCTCGCAGCTACTTCAAGGAAGGGGTTGATGTACGCAGCGCACGCATCCAGGATGCACTGGTCGAAGGCCAGGAATTAATCATCCAGGTTGAGAAAGAAGAACGCGGCAACAAAGGCGCAGCCCTGACCACGTTCATTTCGCTGGCAGGTCGTTATCTGGTCCTGATGCCCAACAACCCTCGCGGGGGTGGCGTATCGCGTCGCGTAGAAGGCGAAGACCGCCAGGAACTGCGCGAAGCCATGGACCAGCTGGACATCCCGCAGGGCATGAGCATCATTGCCCGCACCGCAGGTATCGGCCGCAGCGTCGAAGAGCTGCAGTGGGACCTGAACTACCTGATGCAGTTGTGGACCGCCATTGACGGCGCGGCCCGCGACAATGCTGCCCCCATCCTGATCTATCTGGAATCCAGCCTGGTCATCCGGGCGATCCGCGATTACTTCTCGCCCGACATTGGCGAAATCCTGATCGATACGGACGAAATTCACGAGCAGGCCGCCGCTTTCATGAGCGTGGTCATGCCCGACAATCTGCATCGCGTGAAGATGTACCGCGATGACATCCCTCTGTTCTCGCGCTTTCAGATTGAGCACCAGATCGAGACCGCCTACTCGCGTACTGTGCAGTTGCCCTCGGGCGGTGCCGTCGTTATCGATCATACGGAAGCGCTGGTAGCCATTGACGTGAACTCGGCGCGCTCCACACGTGGCGCCGATATTGAAGAAACCGCCCTGCGCACCAACCAGGAAGCCGCGGACGAAGTGGCCCGCCAGTTGCGTCTGCGTGACCTGGGCGGCCTGATTGTCATCGACTTCATCGACATGGAAGACAGCAAGAACCAACGTGCTGTCGAGCAACGCCTGCGCGATGCGCTGCACCTGGACCGCGCTCGTGTCCAGATGGGCAAGATCTCACGTTTTGGCCTCATGGAACTGTCGCGTCAGCGCCTGCGCCCAGCACTGAATGAAGGCTCCCACATCACTTGCCCGCGTTGCACCGGCACCGGCGTGATTCGTGATGCCGAATCCAGCGCCCTGCACGTGCTGCGTCTGCTGCAGGAAGAGGCCATGAAAGAAGGCACCGCCGCCCTGCACGCTCAAGTGCCGGTGGATGTCGCGACTTTCCTGCTTAACGAAAAGCGCGCTGACATCACCAAGATCGAGTCGCGTCTGAACATTGCCCTGATCCTGATTCCGAACAAGAATCTGGAAACGCCGCACCACATCATTGAGCGCCTGCGCCATGATGACCCGCGCCTGGACGAACTGCGCAGCAGCTATGAGCTGGTACAGCAGCCAGAACAGCAGGACAGCCTGGTGCCCCACCGCAGCCACGAAATCAAGCCTCGTCCGGAAGCCCTGGTCAAGAGCACAACACATGCCCAGCCTGCTCCCATGAGCAAGCCTGCTGCTGCGGCAGCCGCTGCAACCGCCGCGACTTCCGTTGCCAGCGACGACAAGCCCGGCTTGCTCAAACGCCTGCTCAACTGGCTATCCGGCAAACCCGCCGAGCCTGTGACCGAAACCACCAAAACCGAAAGTGACAAGTCCCCCTCGGGTCGTCGCCAGGGTCGCTCCGGCCAAGCCAATGCCGGCCGAGGCCAAGGTGGACGTGGTCGTCGCCAGGCGAATCGTCCAGAGGCAGCTCAGGAAGAAAAAGTCAGCACGGAAAGCGCCAGCAGCACGACACGCGGTCGCCGCCGTCAGGCATCGGCTGGCACCGAGTCCGCTCTGGAAACGCCTCAAAACACCAACGTCAGCACACCCCCCGCCACTGCCGAAGAAGGCAGCAGCAACAGCCGCAACCCGCGTAACCGACGTGGCCGTGGTCGTCAGCGCCGAGAAGAAGGCAATGCGGAAAACATCGAGCTGAACAAAGATGACAACACCACGGACGCTCAGCCAGAGCAAGCGCTTGCCGCCGCGGCTGTTGCCAGCGTTGCCGCCGTGGCCGCCAGCAAGCAAGAAGCACCAGCCCGCGCTGAACAGCAGATTGAGGTCGACACAAGTGATACGGGCGACAACCCGGATGCTGAAACAGACGAAAGCAGCGAAAACAGCGCCCTGGACCCAGAGCGCAAACGTCGTCGTCGTCGCAGCCGCCGTGGACGTCGCAACACAGACGCGAACGCCGTAGCTGAAAACGAAGAGAACAACGAAGAAGGCAGCACCAGCGCCTACGTTGCTCACGAAACGCCCAGCTTCAATCCCGCAGCTCTGGATGCCCAGGAACAAGCCGCTGCTCAGACTGCAACGGCTGAGCCTGAACAGCCCCAAACAGCGAAAGAAGCACCTGCCGTCCAAGAAGCCGCCCCTGTCGCCGTGGAAGCCGCACAGGAAGCTCCTGTCGCTGCCCAGGCTGCCCAACAAGCTGAAGAGGTCGTCACGACACAAGCTGTCACTGTTGAAACCGCTCCCGCTCAGGAAGAGCTTGCTGCCGCTCAGGCCGAAGTAGCCCCAGAAGTTCCTGCCGCAGCCGAAACCGTTGCTCCTGTGCAAGCAGAAGCCGCTGCCGAAGCTGCTACAGCAGAAGTCGCCCAAGCTCCAGCTGAAGTCGTAGAAACAGCCGCCGCTCCTGCTCAAACCCAAGCCGTGACAGACGCTCCCGCCGTTGACGCTGCTCCGGTAGACACTGCCGCCGCAGAAACTGCTACTGCCCAGGAAGAAACGACTGCTCCAGCCGCCGAAGCAGCTCCAGAAGCTCCTGCAGCTGAAGAGGTCACCGCTCCTGTACAAACAGAAGCTGCTGCCGAACCAGCCAAAGCAGAAGTTACTGAAGCTCCAGCTGAAGCCATGGAAACAGCAGCTATCCCTGCACAGGTTCAGCCCACAGCTGAAACGCCAGTCGTCGAAACCTCTCCAGTGGAATCTGCAGCCGTAGAGACTCGCGTAGAGACTCAAGCTGCTGCAGAAAAAGCCCCTGCTGCTGAGCAAGCGCCGAAACCCGCTGCCGCTCCCCTGGAGGCCGTGCTGAACGCAGCAGGCATCGAACTGGTAGAAACTGCTCGCTCGGCAACACAGGACGACTACCAGCCCGCGCCCGTGCGCCTGGGTCGCCCACGCAAGCAACGTGCTGCAGAAACCGAGAACAGCGAACCGCTGCAACAGGTCGAAACGCAGTAAACAGCAAGACTAAAAACGCCGCCCTCTAGGGCGGCGTTTTTTTATGTCTGTTTGATCTGAAGACGGCAGGCACTCGGCATCCTTCTCCTTCTCCTTCTCCTTCTCCTTCTTCTTCCTGCTACTCCGAGCCGCTCCCGCAACAGCCACTACTCTCTCTCACTCAGGTTCCAGCCCAGGCCCATCTGCCTCAGTCTTGTACTCGACATTCAATCCGCCTTGGCCTTGGCCTCAAGCCCATAACGCTTTCAACTCCAGCGACAAACAACGCCGAAAATAGACGTAAAGAGAGAAAACAAAGCTAAAGCCAACAGCGCAGAAAAACGTACGCAGTTACACAGACGAACGAGGTATATCCCCAAACACGGGCACAGAACGAGACAGGACAGTTGCAGTTGCAGTTGCAGTTGCAGTTGCAGTTGCAGTTGCAGTTGCAGTTGCAGTTGCAGTTGCAGATAGCTTACACAGCCCTCTACTTGAGCCCTCCGCGATACTTCTTTTTTCCTGGGATGGGGGAACACGGCCCTGGTGCGAGTCAGGGCTTTAGCCGCGGTCTATTGAGCGATTCAGGATGCAAGCCCAGTGCTGTTTGGGCCAGGCGCTTGTACTGGGTACGGGGGACCCAGTACCTGGCGAGTTCAGTGGACGCCTGGACTGTTCCATCGCCAAGGGTACCCGTGCGCAGCGCGGGCCAAAGCCCCGCTCCAGGATCGTGCTCCCCCACCCTAAGAAAACCAAACCAATCTCGCCCCGAAGTCTTAACCAAGAAGCCCGAATCCAAAAAAGACAAACTTTTCTACAAAAAATACCAAATCACAGCAGGCAATAAAAAACGCCACCTGACTCCAGATGGCGTTTCCCCCTAAGCTCAAAGCCGTAGCAGTCAAGGATGGCGCGACACAGCCTCCGCCGGCTGACGAGTCAGCAAAGCCAACAACTCCGCCAACTCACGCTGCAATTCGCGTCGATCCACCACCATATCGATAGCGCCCTTTTCCAGCAGGAACTCGGCACGCTGGAAACCCTCTGGCAGCTTCTCACGCACTGTCTGCTCAATCACACGCGGACCCGCGAAACCGATTAAGGCGTTAGGCTCGGCAATCACCACATCGCCCATAAAGGCGAAACTGGCCGACACGCCACCCATGGTAGGATCAGTCAGAATGCTGATGAACGGCAAACCCGCCTCAGACAGTTCCGCCAAAATCGCCGTGGTCTTGGCCATCTGCATTAGCGAGAACAAACTCTCCTGCATTCGCGCACCACCCGAAGCAGCCACACAAATAAAGGGGCTGCGATTGGCTATGGCAGCCTGCACCCCACGCGTGAAGCGCTCGCCAACCACCGAACCCATGGAACCGCCCATGTATTCAAACTCGAAGCAGGCGACCACCGCGGGCACAGACAAGATCGTGCCGCCCATGACTACCATGGCTTCAGTTTCACCCGTTTGCTTGGTCGCCTCGGAAACACGCTCCGTATACTTGCGTGAATCACGGAACTTCAAGGGGTCCATAGGACGAGTATTGGAACCAATCTCGGTCTGGCCTTCGGGGTCCAGCAAGGATTTGATCCGGGCCCGAGCACCAATACGCATGTGATGGCTGCACTTGGGGCAGACATTCAACGTGGCCTGGAGATCTTCCTTATAGAGCACAGACTCGCACGACGGACATTTCACCCACAGCCCTTCGGGCACGCGACGGCTGCTTTCAGGGTTACGGTTAATTCGCGGCGGGAGTATTTTCTCGATCCAGCTCATTGTTAGATCCTGTTTTCGCTTGGCCGGCGCGAGGCCCACCAAGCTCTTTATTCTGAAAAAAAGCGCCTGTTCATCAAGAACAGGCAGATGATTCTATACGCGGAATAGGTATTTGGGCTAATTATCCAGCGCCTGGCGTATCTGCGCGAGCCATTGACCAGCTGCCGCTACTGCTGCCGCATCAATGTCCTTTTGCGCTTTGCCAGCATTTTCCTGCACCGCCTGCTCCATGGTCTGGATCAGCTTGGAACCGATGACCACCGCGTCCGCCGTGCGGGCAATCGCCCGGGCGCTTTCGGCGTCACGAATCCCAAAACCCACCCCGACCGGAATTTTGACGTGCTGACGTATCCGCTGCAAGTGCATTTCCACATCAGCCACATCAATCTGGGCTGAACCGGTCACCCCTTTGAGGGATACATAATACACATAGCCTTGGGCCAACTCCGCCACCTTGGCGATGCGTTCGTCCGTGGAAGTGGGCGAGAGCAGGAAAATGGTATCAACGCCCTGCTCGGTCAGCAAACGGGTGAAATCCTCGGACTCTTCGGGGGGATAATCCACCGTCAGCACCCCGTCCACCCCGGCCTCGCCCGCCATGACGGCAAACTCGGCCTGACCAATGCGCTCAATCGGGTTGGCGTATCCCATCAGCACCACCGGAGTGTCCTGGTCGATCAGACGAAACTGCTGCACGATCTCCAGCACTTTGCGCAGACCCACGCCGCGGCTGATCGCCCGTTCGGCCGCCTGCTGAATCACCGGGCCATCGGCTGTGGGATCAGAAAAGGGCACGCCCAGTTCAATGACGTCCGCACCTGCCTGACGCAAGGCATGCATCAACGCCACCGTCGCAGGCACCGAGGGATCACCGGCCGTAATATAAGGGACCAGGGCGCAGCGCCCGTTCAACCCGTCAAACGTCTTTTTCAGACGCACATTACTCGACATATCAGTTCCCGATTGCTTACAGTGTCAAGCCGCCGTACTCGGCGACCGTGTGCATGTCTTTATCGCCACGACCGGACAAGCTCACCAGGATAATCTTGTCTTTAGGCAGGGTCGGGGCGATACGAGCCGCATGAGCCAAGGCGTGCGAAGACTCGAGCGCCGGCATGATGCCTTCGATGCGGCAGCAATCGTGAAACGCTTTCAGGGCATCTTCATCGGTGCAGGTGGCATATTGGGCACGGCCGCAGTCCTTCAACCACGCGTGCTCAGGACCGACACCGGGGTAATCCAGGCCCGCCGACACCGAGTGCGTGGGCATGACGTTACCGTCATCATCCTGCAGTACATAGGTGCGGTTACCGTGCAACACGCCCACCATGCCCTTGTTCAGGGAGGCCGAATGTTCCAGCGTGTCCAGACCACGCCCAGCCGCTTCCACCCCGATCAGCTCGACATTCTTGTGCTCGATATAAGGGTAGAAAATGCCCATGGCATTGGAGCCACCGCCTACCGAAGCCAGCACATAATCGGGCTGGCGACCGGCATCCTGAGGCATCTGCTCCACACACTCGTTACCAATCACGCACTGGAAGTCGCGCACCATCATCGGATAAGGATGAGGCCCGGCAACCGTGCCAATAATGTAGAAAGTATTGCTGATGTTGGTAACCCAGTCGCGCATGGCTTCGTTCAGCGCATCTTTCAGAGTGCGCGAACCCGATTCCACGGGGACCACGGTCGCACCGAGCAGTTTCATGCGGTACACGTTGGACGCTTGACGACGCACGTCCTCGCTTCCCATATAAACCACGCATTCCAGCCCATAGCGGGCAGCGACCGTCGCCGTTGCCACGCCATGCTGGCCTGCTCCGGTTTCCGCAATAATGCGTGGCTTGCCCATACGGCGGGCCAGCAGAATCTGTCCAATACAGTTGTTGATCTTGTGTGCGCCAGTGTGATTGAGATCTTCGCGCTTGAACCAGATCTGAGCTCCACCTAGTTGCTCCGACCATCGACGGGCATGGTACACGGGGCTGGGACGACCAACAAAGTGCTTGAGCTCATAGTGAAACTCATGCAAAAACTCAGGATCGTTCCGATACTGTTCGTAGGCTGCTTTCAACTCGTCCAGGGCGTGGACCAGCGTTTCAGCGACAAACGAACCTCCAAACTGACCAAAATGTCCATCCGGGTCGGGCAAGGTATAGGTTTTCAAAGCTCGCTCTCTTGATTGACAAGAACAATCGCGGGCACAACGCCCGCGAGGTGTAGGTTGACTGATTTTAGCAGTTCAGGACGAGTAGCGGCGGGCGCTGACCCCCGATAACTCGTTCAAGGCCGCCAACGCCTTTTGAATTTGCTCGCCATCACGCACTTCAATCGTAAATATCATGCGCGTCAACGAGCGACGACTCAAGGTATTAATACCGGTCACGTTCAAACGCAAGCGGGCAAACACTTCCGACAGATCACGCAACAGGCTGGGGTGTTCCTGCGCCTCAATGGCCAGATCCACCGGATATTGCGTATCTCCCGTGTCGCCCCAATCCACACTGATCGCCCGTTCAGGCTGTCGCTCGGCCAGTTCCTGATAGGACTTGCAGTCAGCACGGTGTATGGACACTCCGCGCCCCCGGGTCACAAAGCCAGCAATCAGGTCCGGAGGAGCAGGACGACAGCAACGGGCCAGTTGCGTCATCAGCGAATCGACTCCCACCACCAATACACCGCTTTTTCCGGTTTTCGAGACACTTTCCCGGGCCGCGTCAAACACACGCTGAACAGGTTCCTCTTCCTGCACATCCTCACGGAACAAGGCGTCCACCTGCCGCAGACTGAACTCATCCTTGGCCACCGCAACATACAAGTCATCTGCCTTGGCAAAGCCCAGCTGTTGCGCCATCTGCTCCAGGTTCACGGCAGTGCGGCCCAACCTTTGCAGCTCTTTTTCGACCATGCTCTGGCCTTGGGAGATGCGCTGCTGCAACTCAATCGCATTAAACCAGGCCCGCACTTTGGAGCGCGAGCGTGGGCTGGCCAAAAAGCCCAGTTGCACATTTAGCCAATCACGCGATGGCCCTCCCGACTTGGCGGCCACAATCTCTACGGTTTGCCCTGTCGACAAACGGGTGGATAAAGGCACCATCTGCCCATCAACCCGCGCCCCCCGACAACGGTGACCCAAGTCGGTATGCAAGTAATAGGCAAAATCGACCGGGGTTGCACCCACAGGCAACTCAATGACACGGGCCTGTGGCGTCAACACATAAATATGTTCGTCCTCCTGCGCCTTCAAGGGGCGAGCCAGCGCCTCCTTTTTGCTGACAGGCGCATTGTCTGCCGCAGAGCCAGCTGACTCCGTGCGACTGTCAGGCAGAGACTCCGAGGCACTCGCGTTGGAGGTAGCCGCTTCCCTGTCCCAGGCCAGCAGTTGGCGCATCCAGGCAATCTTGCGGTCATCCTCGCCATCGGC
Source organism: Alcaligenes sp. SJTW-7 (assembly GCF_047716895.1). NCBI lineage: Bacteria > Pseudomonadati > Pseudomonadota > Betaproteobacteria > Burkholderiales > Alcaligenaceae > Alcaligenes > Alcaligenes sp. SJTW-7. Next base: position 2,650,876 of record NZ_CP136682.1, read on the forward strand.
CGTCTGCTGCCCGCCTTGCGCCCCCGCCTCCTTGTAACGCCAGTGAGCCGCCATCCCGTACTCTGCAAACTGATGCATTTCACGCGTGCGGATCTGAATCTCAAAGCAACGGCCCTGCGCGTCCGCAATCACGGTATGCAAGGAGCGGTAACCATTGGGCTTGGGCCGGGAGATGTAGTCGTCAAACTCCTCGGGCACAGGGGTCCACAGGGAATGCACCACCGCCAGGGTGTGATAGCAACTGCGTTCATCCTCGACAATGACGCGCAAGGCACGCAGATCAAACAGCTGCTCGAAATCCAGATGCTTGTTACGCATCTTGTTCCAGATACTGAAGATATGCTTGGGCCGGCCAGACACCTCGGCCACAATATGCTCGCGCTTTAGGGCTGCCAACAATTGGTCTCGCACCTGAGCAATCAAAGTCTCACGCTCTACGCGCTTGTCTTCCAGACGGCCTGCAATGTCCTTGTAGACCTCGGGGTTCAGGAAACGAAAGGCCAGGTCCTCCATTTCCCATTTGATCTGCCAGATACCCAGACGATTGGCCAGCGGCGTATACAGCTCCAGCGTTTCACGGGCAAACCCGACCGGACAAACTGTTTTGGACTGCCGATACCAGCGCAAGGACTGCAGCCGCGAGGCCAGACGCATCAACACAATACGCAAGTCGGCCGCCATCGCCAGCAACATCTTGCGCTTCATTTCTTTCTGATCGCCGCCGCCCGTCTGTTCCTTGGCCTGGCCGGTAATCGAGCCCAGTCGATACAGAGCACGCGAGCCTCGCACCAATGTCATGACTTCGGTGCCAAAGGCTTTTTGAACCGGGTCCTGCTTGACCTCCGGCCCCGGGGCCGGGGTCACGGCCAGCAAGGCACTGGCACGGGTTTGAGCGTCCACGCCCAGACCCGCCAAAATAAGCGCCACCTGAGCGCAATGACTGTCCAAGGGCTCGCCGGTGCTGCCAGTCAGATCCAGCAATACAGGCCCCGCCCAGTCGGCTGCCGCCTGCAAGAGCATGCGCCCTGCCTCATCCAGTCCGTGGCTGGCTTGCGCGAACCATAGCGGGGTAAAGGCCGACTCGGCCGTAGGGGGAGAAGCGGTGTGATTCATGTGGGTTACGTCGATGTGGCCACTCAGCGCGAAGAGGGCTCTCTATACTGTAGCCGCTAGTCTATCACCGCGAGTAAGAGCTTATGAGTCTGAACACATGCCGTCAGCTTCTGATGATCTGGCATTCCCGTACTGGCGCCGCCCGCCAGTTGGCCGAACAGGCCGAAGAAGGCGCGCTGGAGGTGCTCAGGGAGCTGGACATGACCGATCACCTCCGTATCAAACGTGTGCATTGCGATCGCGTGCAGGCACAGGATTTACGCGATTCACAGGCCTACCTGTTCTGCGCCCCCGAGAATCTGGCCAGCCTGAGTGGGGCCATGAAAGAGTGTCTGGACCGGAACTACTACGAGGTGCTGGATCAGCTGAATGGGCGCCCCTATTCCGCCTTCATCAGCGCAGGTAGCGATGGGCAAGGTGCGCAACGACAACTGGAACGGATTTGCACAGGCTGGCGGCTGGAGCTGGTCGCCCCCATCCGTATCTTCAATTTCCACGCCCAGACGCCAGAAAGCATTCTGGCCCCCAAATCTTTGAGTAATGAACAAATTGCCCAAGCCCGTGAAGCCGGCGGGCATCTGGCGGCTTTGCTGTGTCTATGAAAAAAGCCCTCTGCCTGGGCAGAGGGCTTTGATTCGACGGATTCGCTTGGCAGCCTTATCGTCTTGTCGTTCAAGCGCCTTATCGCGTGGTAAGACGCTCGCTACAGGAACCACTCTTTGTACCGCCTTGCCTGCGTTACCGGAGGCACTGTATCCACAGAACCCGCGGCAATCAGCACGCGCTCAAGCCGGTGGCAGTTGGAAAACCTGTCGCAAGTAAGCCAGATAGGCCGGATCATCACACATGGTCTTTTCAGGAGCATCGGACACTTTCGCCACAGGCTGACCATTGCAACGCACCATCTTCATGACGATCTGCAAAGGCTCATGCCCCAGATCATTGGTCAGATTGGTCCCGATCCCGAACGACACTTTGCACCGACCGGCAAAACGCAGGGCCAGTTCAATCGCCTTGGGGATAGTCAAACCATCGGAAAACACCAAGGTCTTGGTGCGCGGATCGGTACGGTTGGCTTGATAGTGCGCCAGCAAACGCTCGCCCCAGATGAAGGGGTCGCCCGAGTCGTGACGGGCACCATCAAACAGTTTGCAGAAATACATATCAAAATCGCGCAGGAAAGCATCCATGCCGTACACGTCCGACAAAGCGATACCCAGGTCACCACGGTACTCTTTCGCCCATACCTCCAGGGCGAACGTCTGCGAGTCCCGCAAGCGCGGACCCAGGGCCTGACAGGCCTGCAAGTACTCGTGACCCATGGTGCCCAGGGGCGTCACCCCGTACTTCATGGCCAGCCAGACATTGCTGGTACCGGCAAAATGCGGCTTCATCTGCTCGATCATGGTGGTGACCACTTCTTCGTGCCACTGCTTGGAAAAGCGGCGGCGCGTGCCATAGTCAGCCACACGAAAATCGCTTAACGCCGGATCATCCACCACCAGACGCATCTTGGATTGCAGGCGCTCGCGCCCTTCTGTCCAAGGCGGTTGCGGACATTCGTTGCGAAAGTAGACCTCGTTCACAATGGCCAGCACGGGGATCTCAAACAGAATTGTGTGCAACCAGGGGCCCTGCACCGAGATCTCGATCTCGCCGGGCACTTCGCCTGCCTGCACCTGAATGCAGCGTTCAGGCAAATGAAACAGACCCAGGAAATCCACAAAATCGCTTTTGATAAAGCGCAGGCTCCGCAAATAGTCCAGCTCAGCGTCTGAAAAACGCAACTGACACAGCGCATGAATTTCCGCCCGGATCTGGTCCAGATACTGGCTCAAATTAATATTGGGAGTACGGCATTTGTAGCGGTACTCCACGTGCGCAGCCGGGAAATGATGCAAAACAACCTGCATCATGGAAAACTTGTACAGGTCCGTATCAAGTAAAGAGGTAATGATCATCACAAACCTACCGATTTTGATTGCGCAACCATAGCACGGGCGCCCGTTCTTGCGTACCGCTATCTAGCGGAACAGCTATTGCGCCATCTCAATAAGCAAGACGCCGAATATTCGTTAAAATCGAAAGATTCGATTTAAATCCCATTTTTATCGTTCAGGCCCTGTGCGTTGTGGCGCACCCAGACACGGACCCTTCCGTGATTAACCGCCTTAGCGATACCGCAGGAGTGTTACTGAAATGACCCACGTCGTCACCGAAAACTGTATCAAGTGCAAATTCACCGACTGTGTGGATGTGTGCCCCGTCGACTGTTTTCGTGAAGGCCCGAACTTTCTGGTGATTGACCCGGACGAGTGCATCGACTGCGCCGTCTGTATTCCCGAATGCCCGGCCAATGCTATTTTTGCCGAAGAAGATGTGCCGCAGGACCAGGTTCCCTTCATTGCGCTGAACGCCGAACTCAGCCCCATTTTTGGCAGCATCAACCGCTCCAAAAAACCACTGGAGGATGCTGACGACTGGAACGGTGTGGAGAACAAACTACAGTATCTGGAGCGTTAAGCCCAGCACGCTCCCTCTACCAGCCTGAGCAGGTGGCTGAGTTCATGTCCAGCCACGCTTGCGCCTAATCCCGCCTTTTGATAAAAATCTTGCTGCATTGCAGCAAGGGGAAAATCCCAAGTCCAGAGGAACGGTAAACATCGTATTGTTTCCCACAGGAAATAAGCATATACATTCCTCTGTATCAAACCTGGCAACACCAAGGCGCACTCTATGCTTTACGATCTGCACGAACTCCAGCGGGCTTTTCTGGCTCCGCTGGCCGCCTTTACCGGCACCAGCTCCCAATGGTTCTCCAATCCCTACAGTCCACTGGCCTATACCCCCCTGTCGCGCCAACTGGCGGCGGCCTCTGAACTGGTACACCGTATCGGCAAGGATTACGAAAAGCCCGCCTGGGGCCTGAGCGAAACCCAGATTGACGGCCAAGCCGTCGCCGTACGCGAAACCGTGCGTCTGGACAAACCTTTTTGCAGACTGATCCATTTCGAGCGCGATCATCCCAAGGCCGATCAGGACCCCATCGTCTTGCTGGTAGCGCCGCTCTCCGGCCACCACGCCACCTTGCTGCGTGAGACTGTACGGGCGCTGCTGCCCGACCATCGCGTGTATGTCACCGACTGGATTGATGCACGCATGGTGCCCCGCTCCGCCGGCCCCTTTCATCTGGACGACTACGTCCTGTATGTGCAGGAGTTCATCCAGACACTGGGGCCGACTGTCCATGTCATGTCCGTCTGTCAGCCCACTGTGCCGGTACTGGCCGCGGTGTCACTGATGGCCAGCCGTCGCTCAGCGGTCATGCCCCGCAGCATGATCATGATGGGCGGTCCCATCGACACCCGTCAGTCCCCCACGGAGGTCAATCGTCTGGCCACCACCAAGTCCTACTCTTGGTTCGAGAACAATCTGATTCATCGCGTGCCGGCTAAATACCCCGGCGCGCATCGTCGTGTGTATCCCGGTTTTCTGCAGCATGCCGGTTTTGTAGCCATGAATCCGGATCGCCATGTCAGTTCCCACTACGACTTCTATCAGCATCTGATCAAGGGCGACGACGATGACGCCCAGGCGCACCGCCGTTTCTACGACGAGTACAATGCGGTGCTGGATATGCCTGCCGAGTTCTATCTGGACACCATACGCATCGTGTTCCAGGAGCACCGCCTGCCTAAAGGTCAATGGCATGTCCATGGCGAACAAGTTCGTCCTCAGGATATTGAAGGCGTGGCTCTGTTCACCATCGAAGGCGAGCTGGACGACATTTCGGGGCAGGGTCAAACCCATTCTGCCCAAGGACTGTGCTCGAAAATCGCGCCTGCCCTCAAGCAACAATTTACTGCGCCCAACTGTGGCCATTACGGGATTTTCTCCGGAAGCCGCTGGCGCACGCTGATCTGTCCTAAAATCAGGGACTTCATCCGTCAGCACAACTGATTATCTGGCTTAAGCCGTTTCCAACGGGGCCGGAAGGCCCCGTTTTTGTATTCATGTCCGACACTTTGATACGGCGCATTGACGCCCTGCTTCCCCAGACCCAGTGCACCCGCTGTGGTTACGACGCCTGTCTGCCCTATGCCCAAGCCATTGCGCTTGAGGGTGAGGCCATCAATCGCTGCCCGCCTGGCGGGCAGGAAGGCGTACAGGCCCTGGCCGAGCTGCTGGGTCGTGCCCCCCTGCCTCTGGACCCGGATTGTGGGGAATTCACCGGGCCCAGCCGGGCGGTGATTATCGAAGAACACTGTATTGGTTGCACGCTTTGCATTCAGGCCTGCCCGGTAGATGCCATTATCGGCGCCAACAAACTGATGCATACCGTACTGGCCGACCGCTGCACCGGTTGTGAGCTGTGCGTCCCTCCCTGCCCGGTAGACTGCATCAGCATGGTGCCTACCGACGAATGGAGCAAGGAGCAGGCTGCCCAGGCCCGCCAGGACACGGAGCAACGTCGCGAACGCCTGCTGGCCCGCCACAAAGAAAGCTCGGACCTGGCCGCCCGTACGTTGGCCAACAAGCCGGTACTGGCCAACCATGCCGACCAGGCCGACAAACGGGAGGCCTCCATCGCCTCTGCGCTAGCCCGTGCCCGTGCCCGGCGCGCCAGCAAAACCGCCGGTGAGACCACTCCATGAATGCCGCCAAGCGCTACGAGATTTTCAGCCGTTTTCAGGCAGCCAACCCCAAACCCACCACCGAACTGGAATACGCTGACACGTTTCAACTGTTGATCGCGGTTATTTTGTCCGCGCAAGCCACAGACCGTTCGGTCAATTTGGCAACCGCCCGCTTTTTTCCGGAACATGGCACACCCGAGGGTATTCTCGCGATGGGCGAGGAAGGGCTACGCGAAGCCATCAAGACGATCGGCCTGTACAAAACCAAGGCTGCCAACGTCATCAAAACCTGCAAGATTTTGCTGGAACAACATCAAGGCCAGGTGCCCTGCGACCGCGCCGCTCTGGAAGCCCTCCCTGGCGTGGGCCGCAAAACCGCGAATGTTGTTCTGAACACTGCTTTTGGCTTGCCCACCATTGCTGTGGATACCCATATTTTCCGCGTCGCGAACCGCACAGGGATTGCACCGGGAAAAAATGTGGTGGAAGTGGAAAAAAAGCTGGAACGACTGATTCCCAAACCTTTTTTGCTGGATGCTCATCACTGGCTGATTCTGCACGGCCGTTATATCTGTGTTGCTCGCAAGCCCAAGTGTCCCCAGTGCGGGATAGCGGATCTGTGCGACTTCAAGCCCAAAACCGTTAACACTTAAGTAACAGATCAGTGGTTTGCCAACATTTGTTTACCAATCTGTGAAATAAAGCAAACCATCCTATGACAAACCCGCATGGTTTTGCGGGGCCAGGGCTCTCATACTGAAACGCATAAAGGACTCTGCCTAGCGTTTGCGAGAAATAACATCACCGCAGTCAAAGGCAAAGGACGCGTAACGGGTTCCTGCGCTGATCAGCCAACGTACAGGCCCATTTTGACGACTCACGACAAGGAGCGTTCTCATGATGCAGGCTGCCCTGGATATTGAGAATCTGTACGCTTGGCACCGAGAGTTTCCGCTCTTGCGCGGATTGAATCTACAGGTTGCCTCCGGCGAGATATGCACCGTCTTGAGCCGCAACCGGGCTGGCCGCAGCGCCATGTTACGTGCCATCGTGGGCTTGACGGACAGCCGTCGAGGCTCCATCCGCATTCAAGGCACCGAATCCATTCATCTGAGCCAACATCAGCTGGTGGATCTGGGGGTGGGCTACAGCCCTTATGAGCAAAGCATTTTTACGGGGCTAAGTTGTGAGGAAAACCTCCTGCTGCCTCCGGCTATCGGCACGACCTTGGGCGGCGGGATGTCGTTGATGCAAATTTATGAGCTGCTGCCCAGCCTGGAGCAGCGTCGGCATCATATGGCCACTCAGCTATCGACGGGCGAACAAAAAATATTGGCGATTGCCCGACTGCTACGCACAGGGGTCAACCTGCTGCTACTGGACAAAGTCTCGGAAGGTCTGGCGCCGGTGCAGGCCCAGACCTTGATCAAACTCATCTGTACCCTGCGCGACGGAGGCTACACCGTCGTACTGGCCGAGCAATGCCCCCAATTCTCTGCTGCCTTCAGCGACCGCTTCTATGTATTGGAGCATGGGCAGATCGTAGAACGATTTACACGTAGCGAGCTGAGCCACAAATACGAAACCTTGCATGCCCTCCTGGGTGACTGAGGCATTGGGCCAGTGTCTTGCCCCATATTGGGCCACCACCGCCGCTTGCCGGCCCTTCTCGCAAGTTGACCGCCCTGCCCCAGCCATGCCCTCAGGCAAAAGCTGAAAAAAAGCACTTAAGCCACGGGGTTTTTTATTTCCAGCGGTTTACCAAGTGATGCAAAAAAAACACACGAGGCTTGAATTGGCCTCAGATGATTTCCGCTTCCTTGATCTACAACAAGGTCAGGCAGTCAACTACTTCTGAAGCTTGCTTTGGATCAAGTCCGGGCCCTCTGGCCTCATGCACTCTGTAGGCTTTACACACACCTACGGAGCTCCTATGAAATCCCGCTACTTGTTTCCCGGTCTGCACCTGTCCTTGCTGGCTGCTGGGCTGGCCGCTGTTCTGTATGCCCCTCAAGGCCAAACACATGAAGCGGGTGATTTCTTGCTCAAGGGCGGCGTGACCTGGGTGTCCCCCAAATCCAACAATGGCACGGTTGCAGATGGCACCGTCAAGCTGGACGTGGGCAACAACGCCCGCCCCAGCTTCTCGCTGACCTACATGGCTACCCGCAATATTGGTGTTGAGCTGCTGGGCGCATTCCCCTTCCAGCACAATATCGACAGCAATCTGGGACGTATTGGCAAAACCAAGCACTTGCCCCCTACCCTGAGCCTGCAATATCACTTTCTGCCTGACAGCGACTTCCAACCCTATGTCGGCGTGGGCGTGAACTACACCATGTTCTTTGACACCGAATCGCGCGGTGCGCTGGCCGGTTCCGACCTGAAACTGAAAAACAGCTGGGGGTTTGCAGCCCAGGTCGGCGTGGATTACAAGCTGGACAAGAACTGGTTCCTGAATGCCGATGTGCGTTACATCAGCATCCGTCCCGACGTGCAACTGAACGGCCAGTCCATTGGCAAAGCCAAGCTGGACCCCGTGGTTGCCACCATCGGGGTCGGCTACCGCTTCTAAGCGTTCGCCTCTTCCTGCTCGCGTTTGCCCTGCCCCAAGCCCAGATAGCTTTCTATCACTCGGGGATTATGAGCCAGGTCAGACGCGGGCCCTTGCAGCACCACATCGCCCGTCTCCAGAACATAACCGTAGTCAGCCACTTGCAAAGCGGCACGCGCATTTTGCTCGACCAGCAAGATGGCCACACCGGTACTACGCAGTCGGGCGATGATCATGAAGATTTCCCGCACCACACGCGGCGCCAAGCCCAGGCTGGGCTCATCGAGCATCAGGACTTTGGGTTGCGCCATCAAGGCACGTCCCACCGCCAGCATTTGTCGCTCACCGCCTGACAAGGTCCCGGCCAGCTGCGTACGACGCTCTTTCAGGCGTGGGAACAAGGTATAGACCTTGTCCATGGTGTCACGCCATCCCGCTTGACGAGCCCGATACAGACGAAAGCCGCCCAGCAGAAGATTGTCCTCGACCGTCATGCTGCCAAACAATTCGCGGCGCTCGGGCACCAGGGAAATACCGGCCGCCACGCGACGCTCCACTTCCCAATGACTGATCTCCTGGCCCTCGTACTGTACCGAACCGGTGCTGCGTCCCACGCTGGGCAAAGAGCCCATCATGGAATTGAGCAAGGTGGACTTGCCCGCGCCATTGGCGCCGATCACCGTCACAATGCTACCTGCCCGCACGTCCAGGCTGGCCCCCGTCACCGCGGTGACCTTGCCGTATTGAGCGGCCAGATTGTCTACTTTCAGGATAATGTCTTTCGATTGTGCCGAACTCATAGCGCTGCTCCTGCCGAGGCGGGCTCATTGACCTGGTCCAGATCCAGGTCGTCATCAATACCACCCAGGTAGGCTTCCAGCACGGCTGGATTTTCCTGAATTTCCTTGGGCAACCCTTCGGCCAGCTTGGTGCCAAAATCCATGACAACCAGCTTGTCCGTCAAATTCATGACAAAGTCCATGTCATGCTCAACCAGCAAAATACTCATGCCTTCACTGCGTAACTGACTCAGCACTTTGGCCAGCTCCTGCTTTTCTTTGTAGCGCAGGCCCGCGGCAGGCTCGTCCAGCAGCAAAAGCAGCGGATCAGAGGCCAGGGCACGCGCAATTTCCAAAATACGCTGTTGACCCAGGGCCAGATTACCCGCCTCTTCGTACAGGTAGTCGCCCAGGCCCACCCGCTGCAGTTGCACCGCCGCTTCATGCAAAAGTTCCGCTTCACTACGACGCTCGGTATGCAGGACAGCGGACACCACGCCCACATTCCGACGCAAGTGAGCGCCCAATGCCACGTTCTCCAGAACCGTCATGGTAGGCAGCAATTGCACATGCTGGAACGTACGGCCCACACCGAGGCGGGAAATCTCGCGTGCAGGCTTGCCATCAATGCGTTGCCCCAGGAAGCTGACCTGTCCACTGGTGGCCGACAGCACGCCGGTAATCAGGTTAAAGGTCGTACTCTTGCCCGCACCGTTAGGACCGATCAGGCCCATGATCTGACCAGCATTCAAGGTGAAGCTGATGTCGTTCACGGCGACCAGACCACCGAACTCCTTGCGGATCTTGTTCACTTCCAGAACTAGCGAACCGGCCTGAGGACGCTCACGCTGAGGCAAAGCTTCGGCTTGTGGAGGAGCTGCCTGATTGCGCTTCTGTGCACCGAAGACCTGTTCCCAGACCTTGTGCAGGATGGGCCACAAACCGTCACGGGCGTACTGCAGAATAAGAACCATCAGGATACCGAAGACGATCAGCTCGAAGTTGATGTCGGTATTGAGCAGTTTAGGCAGCCAGTTCTGCAATTGATCTTTCAGGCTCAGCACCAGGGCCGAACCCAGAACAGCTCCCCAGACACTGCCTGCGCCCCCCAAGACGGCCATGAACAGGTACTCAATGCCGTAGTTCAGGCCAAAGGGGCTGGGCGATACCGCGCGCTGGTAGTGGGCATAGAGCCAACCGGATACGCAAGCCAGCAAGGCGGCATAAACGAACACAATGACCTTGTAGTTGGCCATGTTCACGCCAAAGGACTCGGCCATGCCGCTGCCATGCTTCAAAGCCCGAATGGCACGTCCAGGACGGGAATTGAGCAAGTTGCGTGTGCCCCACATGGCCAGCAAGGCAAAAGCCCAGATCAGGTAGTAAATATCCCGCCCCGAAGACAGGGAAATACCGAAGAACTCCAAAGGAGCAATACCGGAAATACCGTCGTACTGACCCAGAAACTCCAGGTTGCCAAACAGGTAGTACAAGGCCAGACCCCACGCCAAGGTACACAGGGGCAGGAAGTGGCCGGACAAGCGCAGGGTGATCGCGCCCAGAATGTAGGCCACCATCATGGTAATGGCCATGCCAATCAACAGGTTGAACCAGGGCGACCAGCCCAGGCGAGCGGTCAGATAAGCCGTGGTGTACGCGCCCAGACCCACAAACGCAGCCTGACCAAACGAAGTCAGGCCACCCACGCCCGTCAACAGTACCAGACCCAGCACGACCAAGCTGGTCAAGCCAATGTAGTTAAGCTGGGTAATCCAGAATTCGGGCGTTGCGCCCAACTGCGGCAAAATCAACAGAACCGCGATAAACAATAGCGTCAGCAAGTGTCTCATGTGATTTACTCCTCATCATCCACGTGCTTGCTACCGAAGGAGCGCCACAACAACACCGGTATCACCATGGTAAATACAATGACTTCTTTATAGGCACTGGCCCAGAAAGAGGAAAACGCTTCCAGAACCCCCAGGAACAAGGCGCCCAACAGGGTAACGGGATAACTGATCAGACCACCGAAGATCGCGGCCACAAAGCCCTTGAGACCGATCAAAAAGCCGGTGTCGTAGTAAATGGTCGTTACCGGAGCGATCAACATGCCCGAGAACGCACCGATGGCCGCCGCCAGGGTGAAGGTCAGCGAGCCGGACATGTTGGTACTGATCCCCACCAGACGGGCACCGCGACGATTGACGGCCGTGGCACGCAAAGCGCGACCATAAAGGGTCTTGCCAAAAAAACCCCACAAGGCCAGGATCAGCAACACGCAGGCCCCCATCACGAAGAAGGTCTGCGCCGACCAGCTCACCGCCCCCAGGGACACTTCACCTTCCATGAAGGGAGGCGTACGCCAGCCTTCGGGGCCAAAGAACACCAGACCCAGGCCCGTCAAGGCAAAGTGAACGGCTACCGAGGTAATCAGCAGCACCAGCACGCTGGCCTCGGCAATCGGCTGATAAACCAGTCGATACACCATCGGTCCCAGCGGGATCACAACGGCCAGCGAGAACAGCACGGCCACCCACAGGGGCAACTGCGCGCTGACAATGGCAGGAGCGGCAAAATAAACCGCTACGGGAATGACGATATTTACCAGGAATTTGCGCGGCATACCGCTCAGGCTGCGGCTGCGCAAGGCAGAGAGCAGCTCCAGCAAAAACACCAGAGCACCGGCGATCAACAGCAAAATAACGGTTCCCGGCATGCGGCCATTGACCACAAAGGCCAGGGTCAAGGCGCCAAAGGTGACGAATTCACCTTGCGGGATGAAAATGACGCGGGTAACCAGGAAAACCAGAACCAGGGCAAGCCCGAGCAAGGCATAGATGGCACCATTCAATATGCCATCCTGCAACAAAATTAAAGCGATGGTGGTATCCATGTCGGACAACATCCTGTACAACAAAAAGGGCGGAGGGCTTACGCAAACGCAGGCCTGTAGCGGGAACGGGTGCCAGAACCTTCCAGCACCCGCCTCGGAAAAAACCGGCTATTGAGCCGGTTTTTGCCTGTCAGATATTACAGATCAGGCTGATAGGTCCATTTACCGTCGACCACTTTCACAATGACGTGGGCCCGTTTATCCAGACCAGCGTGGTCGGTGGCCGACATATTGAACACACCTTGGGAAGCCGCCAGTTCCTTGGTCTGCTCCAGTGCGTCACGCAGGGCGGCGCGGAACTCGGGGGTGCCGGGCTTGGCACCCGACTGCAAGGCTTGCGGAATGGCTGCGGTCACCAGCAAACCGGCATCCCACAGGTGACCACCAAACGTGTTGATCGAGCCTGCGCCATACTTGGCCTCATATTTTTCCTTGTATTCCATGGCGGTCTTTTTAACCGGGCTGCTGTCAGGCAACTGTTCGGCAACCAGCAAGGGACCGGCGGGCAAGATCATGTCGTTACAGTCTTTGCCGCAGACGCGCAGCACATCACTGTTGGCTGCCCCGTGGGTCTGGTAAATGATGCCGGCATAGCCACGGCCCTTGAGCTCGCGCTGGGGCAAGGCAACCGGCGTGCCCGAGCCGGCAATCAAAATGGCATCGGGCTTGGTGCCCAGCAGCTTGAGCACTTGTCCGGTCACGCTGGTGTCATTGCGACCATAGCGCTCGGCACCCAGCACCTTGATGCCTTTGGCCTGGGCGGCCTCGGTGATCACATTCAGCCAACCATCACCATAGGCGTCGTTGTAGCCGATAAACCCGAGAGTCTTGACGTCCTGCTTGACCATGGCCTCGGCCAGGGCGCCCGCCATCAACTGGTCGTTCTGAGGCGTCTTGAACACCCAGGTGCGAGCGCCTTCAACCGGCTCAACAATCTTGGCGTTGGCAGCCACACTAATCATGGGAGTCTTGGTTTCGCCGGCCACATCCACCATGGCCAAGGAACCCGGTGTCACGGATGTACCGATCACCACGTCCACTTTGTCATCGGTGATGAGCTTGCGCATATTGCGTACAGCCACCGTAGTGTCTGTGGCATCATCCAGCACAATGTATTCGACTTTCTGTCCGGCCACTTCGGTAGGCAGCAGGCTGACCGTATTGCGCTCAGGAATCCCCAGCGAGGCCGCCGGTCCTGTTGCAGCCACCGTCACCCCCACTTTGATCTGCGCGGACACCGCCACGGGCAGACTCAAAGCCAGGGCTGCAGCCAATGTCGTGAGGCGCCCAGTAGTAATGCAGTTCATCCTTTTCTCCCAATATTTGTTCATTGTTGTGGACCGGATTAACGGTCAAAAAATCGTAATACAGATAATCAACAGCACATACCAGAAACGTATCAAGTCACACGGATTTCAGATATTGGTGTTTACCTTAAATATTAAAAGTTTAAATAGTGCACTAACTAAACGGATTGCTGACAGTTCAGGTGGTGCCAACAGGGGTTTTCCTGGTCAGGCAAGCGCAAGACCTTGCACTTTGGAACCCTCTGTTCCAAACACGCTCTAATTGTCGATTACTATGTAGGAATGCGCCTCCTGTAGGCATTGATCTGTTTTTCATAAGGCAGCACACGTGAAAAAAGTACATAAAACCGAGGCTGAGTGGCGCGCCCAGCTCAGCCCTGAAGAATTCTATGTCACCCGTCAGAAAGGCACCGAACGCCCTTTTACAGGCCGCTACTGGGACACCACGACGGCCGGCATCTATCGCTGCGTCGGTTGTGGCACCCCCCTGTTTGCTTCGGACACCAAGTTTGATGCCGGTTGCGGCTGGCCCAGCTACTTTACGCCCCTGAACCCGGACAATGTGCGCGAAGAACTCGACACCAGTCACGGCATGCGTCGTACCGAAGTGCTATGCAATGTCTGCGACGCGCATTTGGGCCACGTCTTTGAAGACGGCCCCCCGCCCACTGGGCTACGATACTGCATCAATTCCCTGTCCCTGACCTTTGAACCTGACGCATGAAGAAGCTTTTATTCGATCTGTTCCCGCTGGTTCTGTTCTTTCTGGCCTTTCGCTTCTCCGATATCTATGTGGCAACGGGTGTGGCCATGGCCGCCTCGATTTTGCAAATCGTATGGCTCAAGCTCACCAGCAAGGCCATCGAGACCTCGCACTGGATCAATCTGGCCGTGATTGTGGTCTTTGGAGGTGCCACCCTGTTTTTCCATAACGATGTCTTCATTCGCTGGAAACCCACGGTGCTGTACTGGATTTTCGCGCTGGTGCTGCTGGGCGGGCGCTACCTGATGCATCGCAACCTGATGCAAAAATTCATGGGCACCCATCTGGTACTGCCAGGCCATGTCTGGGACAAATTAAACCTGGTCTGGGCGAGCTTTTTCGTCGCTATGGGACTGGTCAATCTGTTCGTTGCCTTTTCGGGCCACTTTACCGAGTCCCAGTGGGTCAACTTCAAGGCTTTCGGCCTGCTTGGCTTGATGCTGGTGTTTGTCGTTGCCCAATCCTTGTGGCTGGGTCGCTACCTGCAAGACTCCTCGGACAACTCCACTCCCCCAAAATCCTGATTTCGCCATGACAGACGCACTTGCCTCCCTCATTCACGAACGGCTCCAGGCCCTGGAGCCTTCGGAGCTGGACATCATCAACGAATCCCATCTGCATGCGGGCCACGCTGGCGCACAAGGTGGTGCCAGCCACTTTCGGGTCATCATCGCCTCGAAACAATTTGATGGAATTTCAACACTGGCACGACACAGACTTGTGTATGATCGCGTCCACGATCTAATGCCTTTCCCTATTCACGCATTGGCTATTCAAGCCAAACCCACCGCTTAAGGATGCTCATGAAACGTATTGCCGCATTTGCCTTGACCTGCGCCCTGGCTGCTCCCGTCTATGCACAGACGATTGCCACCGTAAACGGCAAAAACATCACGCAAAAAGACCTGGATCAGTTCGTCGCCGTTCTGGTCGAGCAAGGCGCCAAAGACTCGCCCGAGCTGCGTGAGCAGGTCAAACAGGAAATGGTCAACCGCCTGGCCGTGGTGCAAGCCGCTGAGAAGGCCGGTATCGACAAGACCAACCAAGTCCAGCAAGAGCTGGAACTGGCCCGCCAGAGCATTCTGGTCCGTGCCCTGATGGCGGATTACCTGAAGAAGAACCCCGTCACCGAAGCTGACCTGACCAAGGAATACAACACCATCAAGGCGATGGAAGAGGGTCAGCAGGAATACAAAGTACGCCACATTCTGGTCAAGGACGAAGCCGCTGCCAAGGACTTGCTGGCCAAGATCAAGTCCAAGAAAATCAGCTTTGCGGACGCTGCTAAAAAAGACTCCATTGATACCGGTAGCGGCCAGCAAGGCGGTGATCTGGGCTGGGCACCAAGCTCCACCTACGTGCCCGAGTTTGCCCAGGCTATAGAAAAAATGAAGAAAGGCGAACTGAGCGCAGCCCCCGTGCAGTCTCAGTTTGGCTGGCATATCATTCAGGTGGACGATGCCCGTCCCGTGACCTTCCCGGCGATGGCGGAAGTCAAGCCTCAGCTGGAAGAGATGATGCGTCAGCGCAAGCTGGCCGAATACCAGCAAAAAATCCTTAAAGAAGCCAACATCAAGTAATGGCCTCAACCACCGCTTTGTCTGCTCGATAAAGCGGCTGTCAGGAAAAACAACGATGGCGCCTCCAGGGCGCCATCGTTGTTATTGATCACAGCAAGGCTCACGCGCTTTTTCAGACTTGTAGTCCAGGCTCGCTTGCCCTGGGCTGATCACCGCCAGCTTGAAACAAGGAGTAAGGCATCACGAGGCCTACCTGCGTTTGCCCCGACCCTAGTCCCCAGCCAGTAAAGCCAGGAACTGAGCCTCGTCCAGAATGGTCACGCCCAATTCCTGTGCCTTGGTGAGCTTGGAGCCAGCCTCGGCACCGGCCAGGACAAAGGCGGTCTTTTTGGAGACCGATCCACTGGCCTTGCCGCCGGCCTCCAAGACGCGGCGTGTCGCCTCATCACGGCTCATGCTGGGCAATGTGCCCGTGATGACAACCGTTTTGCCCGCCAAGGGCAAATTGGCACTATTTGCGCGAGCCTGCGCCTGTTGGGGGCTCACTCCCGCTGCCAGCAAGGCGTCCAGCGCCTCACGATTATGCGGCTCCTGAAAAAAATGCCGTACAGAAGCAGCTACGACAGGGCCAACTTCATTGACCTGCAACAGCGCCTCTTCATCGGCCTGCTCCAAGGCCTGCAAGGTGCCAAAATGCTGGGCCAGGTCTCGGGCCGTCGTCTCCCCAACATGGCGGATACCCAAGGCGTAAATCAGACGATTCAAGGCTGGCTCCCGCACCTTGTTGATCGCTTCAATCAGATTCTCGGCAGACTTGCGTCCCATACGCTCGAGCAGGACAAGCTTCTCGACCTTCAATTTGAAAATATCGGCCAAGGTATGGACCAGTCCGGTTTCCACCAACTGATCCACCAGTTTTTCCCCCAGGCCTTCAATATCCAGAGCTTTGCGACTGGCCGCGTGAATCAGGGTCTGCTTGCGTTGAGCGGGGCAAATCAGGCCGCCTGTGCAACGCCAGGCAGACTCACCCTCCAGCCGCTCCAGGGCGGAATGGCATGCCGGACACTCCTTGACCATTTCAAACGGCACACTGTCTTGCGGACGCTGTTCCAGCACCACAGCGACGACCTCCGGAATCACGTCACCGGCTCGGCGTACCACGACCGTATCGCCAGCGCGCACATCTTTGCGACGCACCTCATCTTCGTTATGCAAGGTGGCATTGGTCACCGTAACCCCGCCCACGAAAACCGGTTTCAAACGCGCCACAGGAGTCACCACCCCGGTGCGGCCGACCTGAAACTCAATATTTTCCACGCGCGTCATTTCTTCTTGCGCAGGGAACTTATGAGCGACGGCAAAGCGCGGGGCGCGCGCCACATAACCCAGTACGCGCTGCGCGGCCAGGGAATTGACTTTATAAACCACACCATCAATTTCAAAGGGCAGGCCGGAGCGACGCTCCTGAGTCTGGGTATAAAAATCCAGCAGGCCCTGTACCCCCTTCACAAGCTTACGATCGCGACTCAGGGGCAAGCCCAGACTCTCGAGCCAGTCCATCATGCCTGACTGGGTATCACGAGGCAGCCCGTCTCCCGTCACGTCCGCAAACAAGGTATTTTGCGGCTGATTCGTAAGTGGCAGGGGGCTGATTTCACCCCATCCATAGGCAAAAAAACGCAAAGGCCTTTTCGCCGTGACTTTGGGGTCCAATTGGCGCAGGCTGCCTGCCGCGGCATTGCGCGGGTTGACAAAGACTTTCTCGCCACGCTTGAGCTGACTCTCGTTCAGACGTTCAAAGTCCGCCCGGTTCATCAGGACTTCACCACGCACTTCCAGCACGGCCGGCAATTGCGCAGCATCGCCACGCAAACGCAAGGGAATGGATTTGACGGTGCGAATATTGCTGGTGACGTCCTCGCCTGTGGTGCCATCACCCCGCGTCGATGCCTGCACCAACAAGCCTTGCTCATAGCGCAGACTGATCGCCAGGCCATCAAATTTGTATTCCGCCAGATAATCAACCCGACGATCCAGGCCCACCATACCAGCCTCGACAAGCGTGTCGGCAACCCGTTTGTCAAATGCCTGGACTTCCTCATCCTCAAAGGCGTTGCCTAAAGAGAGCATGGGAACGGCATGCTGGACCGTCGCAAAGCCATCCAAGGGAGCCGCGCCCACGCGCTGCGTGGGAGAATCCGGGGTAATCCACTCCGGGTGCGCGGCCTCCAGCGCCAGCAGCTCGTTCATCAGTGCGTCATATTGCGCATCCGAAATGCTGGGCGCATCCTGAATGTAATAGGCCCAGTTATGCTGGGCCAGTTCTTCACGTAACTGCTGTACTCGCTTCAAACTCACGAAAAAATCCTGCCTGTACGTTCCTGACCTGCTGTGAAGCCTGCTTGCTCCAGACGCTCGTACAAGGTACGTAGTTGTTCATCAATATTCTGATCCGTGCTCTCGGGCAAGGGGCGGCCCTGGTCATCGAGCACCACACCATCCAAACGGCTGGCCAGATCGCGGGCCACGGTTGCCATTCTGCTGAAGGCGTGATCGTCCGCCGGGCTGTTGGGCAAGTCCAGCAGCAGGTCGATGCGCTCGATGCTGGCGGACTGAATATCCTTGGGCTGGACGCCGTCAAACATGGCCGTGAACCGGGGCTGGCCGGAATCGGCCAGCCAGGCCAGCTGCTGGCCAAACGGCAAGAAGCCCGCGTCCTTGACCATTTGAATGACGGACGAGGCCGGCAGGGGCCCAGGCAAACGCACCGACACGCCGACCAGCGCGTCCAGATCGGCGCAGGTATTGTCCAGGGCGGCCGCACGACGCAGCACCTCATCCTGCTCAGGACCCTCTACCGAGCCGTCAAACTGTTGCGCCAGACCCTGCGCAGCCATCCAGACCTGCGACCACTCAATGGCCGACAGGGGGCCGCTGCGATTGGCCAGCAAAACGGCAATCTGCATGCTGGCGTAGGATTCGCCCGCACGCAAACGGGCACGGTGCCCTCCCCCTTCGCATTCGGCAAAATAACGCACTGGTTTGGCGCCAGTACGCGACACAGCCTGTAGGGCCTGGGCCAAATCCTGGGCATCCACGGGCTGACTGAAACTGATGTCAATCACGGCCTCAGTGGTGCAGTCCACTTCGGACGGATCATGGTCCCCCTCGGTAGAGGCAGGATCACTGCCACGTCCCATGCTGGGCTCGCGCCGCTCCAATTCGCTGAGCTGGCTCATCAGAGGATCGGTGTCCCCGTCCGGGAATTGGCTTTGCATCTGCTGGCGCACCCGGCGGTCTTGCCACCAGTTAAAGACCACCACGAGCAAGATGAGCAAAATGCCCAATAAAATCAGTGCGATTTGCAAATCACTCATTGTCAGTTCCGTCGAATCAACACTACCGGATTAAAAAAAACAGGCTTACACATTGCTCATTTGCATGGCCGCGTCCACATCCACCGCCACGATACGGGACACACCTTGTTCTTGCATGGTGACACCAATCAGTTGCTTTGCCATCTGCATGGCAATTTTATTGTGAGAAATAAACAAAAACTGAGTTTGGTCACTCATACTGGCCACCAGATTGGCATAGCGTTCCGTATTGGCATCGTCCAGCGGCGCATCCACTTCGTCCAGCAAGCAAAATGGCGCGGGATTCAGTTTAAAGAAGGCAAAAACCAAGGCCGTCGCGGTCAATGCCTTTTCACCGCCAGAGAGCAAATGAATCGTGCTATTGCGTTTGCCCGGTGGCTGCGCCATCACTTGGACCCCCGCTTCCAGCACTTCGTCGCCCACCATCGTCAGTTTAGCCTCTCCACCACCAAATAGCCGTGGGAAAAGCTCGCCAAAGTGCTGATTAACGATGTTGAATGTTTCCATGAGCAACTGGCGCGTCTCGCGATCGATCTTGCGTATGGCGTCCTCCAGCGTCTCGATGGCATCACTCAGATCCTTGTGCTGCGCATCCAGGTAGGTCTTGCGTTCCTGGGCAGTGGTCAGCTCTTCAAGGGCGGCCAGGTTGACCGGCCCCAGGCTTTCAATCTGGCGTGAAATACGTTGCACTTCCGACTGCAGCCAGCCCACGCGTTGCCATTCTGGTGTTTTTTCCTGTAACAAGCTCCATAGCTCGGAACGGTTTACCTTTCGGCTGTCCAGTTGTTCTGCAAACTGCTCGACCGCCAGGCGCGAGGCTTGTTCCTGCAACTGCAATTCGGTGACCTGCTCACGCAAGGGGCCCAGATTCTTTTCGTGCTCGGCACGGGCCTGCTCATGTTCTCGTAATTGAGCAGCCAGCGTATCGAGCTGGATTTTTGCCAGTCGAACCGCCTCTTCACGCTCGGCGCGCAATTCCAGCGCGTCCTGCAACCCGGCTTGTGCGGCAGAAGCATCCAGATCCAGCAGCTCGCCTTGCAAGCCCTCCAACTGACCGACAGTGCGCTGTGCCTGCTCCTGCGCCAGGGCCAGATTGCGCTCCAACTCGGCCATACGCTGCACCAAGGCGCGCTCGGCAAACTGGGCGTCCTGTACCGCGCGTTCACGCTCATGCACCGTACGCCGGGCCTGCTCGGCCAGCTCCGCGCCCTGCTCGCCATCCATCTGCGCCTGGGCAAACGCCCCCTGATGCTCGGCCAGTTCTTCGTCCAAGGCTTCAAAACGGGCCTCGAATTCCTCACGGTTCGCCTGCAGCTCTTCACGCTGTACCGCCAACTCCTCCAGCTCCTCGTTGATTCGAGAACCTCGCTCCTGCGATTGCTGAGCTTGTTGCGCCAGCTTGGAATACTCCAGTTGCACATCGTGCATGCGGGCCGTCAGCTCACCGACACGGGCCCGGGCGGGAACCAAACCATTGCGAACCTGCTGCAAAGCCATTTCGGCCTGGGTGCTGGCATGCCCAAGCTCATCCACAATCAGTTGGGCACCACGCAGCTCACGCTCCAGATGAGCAATCTCCTGCTGGCGCGCCAACATACCCGCCTGCTCAGAGTCGGGGGCATAAAAGCGAATACTGTAGCGATCCACCACATGACCATCCCGCACCACGATGGCCATTTGATCCGTCAATTGCTCACGCAAGCTCAAGGCCTGCTTCAAATCTGGGCAGACATAAATCTGCTGTAACCAGTTGTCCAGCAAACTGCGTAAACCGCCGTCCTGCTGCCGCAAAACCGAGCTCAACAAGGGCAGGTCCAAGCCCGCCTTGCCTGACACCCCCGCCTCAGGCAACTGATAAAAACTTAAACGGGCCGGAGGGGCATCACTGGCAAACGCTGCGGCCATATCCAGCCGACGCAGCTCCAACGCCGTCATGCGCTCGCGCAGGACCGATTCCAGCGCCGTTTCCCAACCTTTTTCCACGTCCAGGCTTTGCCAGAGCCGCTTCATGCTCTCCAGCCCATGCTTGGCCAGCCAGGGCTCCAACGTTCCCTTGCGAGCCACATCCTCCTGCAGACGGCTCAGGGCCAGATGGCGTGCCTCCAGACGAGCCATATCCTGCCCGCCTTGCAAGGCCTGTTGCTGGGCTTGCTTGCGCTCTTCTTCGAGCCGGGGCAACTGAGCCTCCAGATGCTGCATGTGTTCCTGGGCCTGCTGCAGCTGGCTCTGCAGCATGTTCAGATCACCTTGCAAACGCTCCAGATTGTCCGGGTCCGGGGCATTGAGTTCGCGCAGCTCTTGCCTGAGGCGTTCCTGACGCTGCTCCAGCCCCTGAATCTGCCGGTCGGCATCGCGTTGGGATTGTGCCGCCAGCGCCAGGTTTTGTTCCAGACGAGCCAGGACCATACGCATTTCGTCACGACGCTGAGCCTGCTCGCGTACATGCTGCTCCAGTTCGGGCAAGGCGGCTTGAGCCTCTTCCAGCAGAATCTGCAGCTCTTCCAGCTTTACCGCTGCTTCTTCGCGCTGCTGCTCGCTGTTTTCCAACTCCTGCTGACAGTGCTCCTGCTGCTCGATCCAGTCATGCTGCTGTTGCTCCAGCTGTTCACGACGTTGAGCCATGCGGCTGCGCGAATCGAGCACATGACGGATTTCCGCCTCCAGGCTGGACACTTGGGAACCCGCTTCGTAAAGCTGGCTTTGCGCCAGATGCAAGGCGTCGCCCGCCTGCAAATGAGCCTGTCGTTGCGACTCCAGGGTCGCTTCGGCATGGCGCAAACCGGCAATGGATTGTTCCAACTTGGTCTGAGCCTGCTCAATGGCCAGAAATCGGGCTTTCTGATCGCTCTGCGCGTTGGACTCTTTCAAGAGCCACAATACATTTTGCTTGAGTTCACCGTCTTGCTGCAGATCGCGATATTGACGGGCCACTTCCGCCTGGGCCTGCAGTTTTTCCAACTGCGCATCCAGCTCCCGCTGAATATCCTCAACACGCAGCAGATTTTCACGAGTGTCGCGCAAACGGCTTTCCGTTTCGCGACGGCGCTCCTTGTAGCGCGACACGCCCGCCGCTTCTTCCAGAAATACACGCAGTTCTTCGGGCTTGGCTTCAATCAGGCGGTTAATCATCCCCTGCCCAATGATCGCGTAACCCCGCGCGCCCAGCCCAGTACCCAAAAAGATGTCATGAATGTCACGCCGGCGAACGGCTTGATTATTCAAAAAATAGCTGCTGGTGCCGTCCCGGCTCAGAACACGCCGTACCGAGATTTCGGCATAGGTGCTCCACTGGCCCGAGGCGCGCCCTTCGGAATTATCGAAAACCAGCTCAACCGAAGCTCGCCCAGCCGGTTTGCGTTGCGAGGAGCCATTGAAAATCACGTCCTGCATGGACTCGCCACGCAGTTCTGACGCTTTGCTCTCGCCCAGCACCCAACGCACCGCGTCGATGATATTGGATTTTCCACAGCCGTTGGGCCCGACCACCCCGACCAACTGACTGGGAGTTGGAATGGAAGTCGGGTCCACAAAGGATTTGAAACCGGCTAGTTTGATCTGGGTTAAACGCACAGGGTAGAAATCAGCTCAGAAAAGACCACTTTTGAACAAGCGCACAGGCGCATTTCGATCTGCCTGGCATTGCGAGTCGTATGATACCGCAGCACCTGCCGCCCACAGCAAAGACACGGAAAAAACAAATGAAAACCACCGCAGGATCAGCGAGGTGATAAGGCAGTAAACTAATTGCTGCCGTCAAGACCGGTTTACCCTGCCCGCTCAAGCAGCCAGACGCTGCAGGCCGAGCTCTTACAATGGCGCTTTGCCCGTATCGGCCCGGTCTGAAAATTCGAGCATAGAGACAGGCGCAATGAATTTTCTAATACCACTGCCCCCGCAGTCCCTGTTATTCTTGCTCCCCATCTCTGTTCGTAAATTTCGCACCGGCTCAGGCTTTGTCAAGAAACTCAGGGCGAGCAGCCCACGGCAAGCTTGTTCTGTCTGATAGCTGGCTTTGATTCGTGCCCGTGGTCCGGCGACCGCAGTTTGGCGCACACGCATTCGGGATGTATTTTGAATAAAGGATTTTATCTGGTCATGGCCGCGCAGGCATTGTCGTCAGTTGCCGACAATGCCTTGTTGATTGCCGCCATCGCCCTGATCGCAGACCTTCACGGGCCAATCTGGATGGTCCCCATGATGAAATGGTGGTTTGCGCTGTCCTATGTGCTATTGGCCGCGTTTGTGGGAGCCTTTGCCGACTCGTATCCCAAAGGCCGGGTCATGTTCGCCACCAACGCCATCAAGCTGATAGGGTGCATGCTGATGTTCTGCCATCAGTACTTTGGGATGAGCGACTCCCAGCAACTGGTGCTGGTCTTTGTGTCCTACACCCTGGTTGGCGTGGGAGCGGCCGCCTACTCACCAGCCAAGTATGGCATCGTGACCGAAATGCTCAAGCCTGAACAACTGGTCAAAGGCAACAGCTGGATCGAAGGCCTGACAGTCCTATCCATTATCGCAGGCACCGTACTAGGCGGCATCCTGATCAATCCTTCCATTGCAGGCGCCCTGGCCGAACACCCGTTGATTGCCTCCCTGGCGCAGACCCGTGCCGAAGTTGCCATCCTGCTTATTTCCCTGATTTATCTGGCGGCAGCCCTGTGCAATTTGCTCATTCCCCGCACCAATATCCACTATCCACCACAACAGAAAAATCCCGTCCTGCTGCTCAAGGAATTTCGTACCTATGTACAAATTCTGTGGCGTGACAAGCTGGGCCAGATTTCGCTGGCGGTCACCACCTTGTTCTGGGGCGCTGGCGCAACCTTGCAATTCATTGTGATCGAGTGGGGGGCACAGCATCTGGGCTACCGCCTGGATCAGGCTTCGGTTCTGATGGGGGTGGCGGCATTGGGAACCGTCTTTGGCGCGATTTTTGCCGCTCGGGTTCCCTTGAAAAAATCGCTGGCAGTCCTGCCCGTGGGCGTGGCGATGGGCTTTGTCGTGTTGCTCATGCCGCTGGTCCACGAAAAATGGGCTGTCTATACCCTGCTGATGGCTATTGGCGGTCTATCGGGCTTTTTCGTGGTACCCATGAATGCGCTGTTGCAACATCGTGGTCACGTCATGCTCTCGGCAGGCCACTCGATTGCGGTCCAGAATTTCAACGAACAGCTCAATATTCTGTTCATGCTGGCGCTATACAGCCTGCTGCTATGGCTGCGCTTGCCGATCAATTACATCATTGTGTTTTTTGGCCTGCTGGTGGCATCCCTGATGACCGTCTTTATCATGTGGAAAAACGCTAATCTGCGTGAACATCCTGAGCTGGAAGCCTGCATTGGACAGGAAGGTCATGGCCAAGCCCTGACGGCAAAATAAAGAGGTACAGGCAGAGCGCCCTGGGCCTGCCGCTGCGTGGCGGCGACCCGCTCAGGGCTGAGCCTGCAACTGCCGTAACAAGGACAGATCCCGCCAGGCGTTGGCCTTGTGCTGCGGGCGCAGCAAGAGCGAAGCAGGATGGTAAGTCACCACCAAAGGCACGCTACGGCCCAGCGTGTCGGTGTAACTCAGGATCTGACCGCGCAAAGTTTCCAGATCCTGCTCGCAACCACTAAGCGCCATTGCGGCCACATGACCGACCGCCAGCAAACGTCGCGGCTGCACCAGACGAATCTGCGCATCCAGAAAGGCCCGACATGCAGCCAGCTCCTCCGGGGCGGGAGGACGATTTCCCAGTGGGCGGCACTTGACCAAATGCGCTTTATAAATCGAGGCGTTAGGAATGGCGCTGTTGAGCATGGCCTGCAACAACAGCCCTGCCTTGCCATCAAAAGGCTGTGCGCTACGATCATCGCTGGTCCCTGGTGCTTCGCCCACAATCATCCAGTCGGGTTCGGCCACCAGCTCTGACCCAAAGACGACCTGCGCACGACCAGTATGCAGGCCACACTCCTGGCATGCCTGTGCCTGCTCCAACAAGCTGGCCATATCCCGCGCCTTCTCGGGCTGAATCAGCACGGCAGGGCGCTGAACCACCTCTTCGACTGGCACGGGAGCCGCTGGTCGGGCCCCCGATTTACGCAATACCGCCAAAGCCTGATCACGCGCTGACAGCGCATCGCTGGCTGCGCCGGAAACAGCGGCCACCGGCACAGGGCGGTCAGCAGGTGGAACCGCCCGCTCAAGTGCGGGGGCCGCAGCCGACGTACCGACTGGCGGCGCAGGTGCTAGCGCTTGAACGGCAGGCTGGGCCTGGGGCAAACGGGCCAGAAAGGCGCGCTCCAGCCCCAGCTCCAACAACCAGCTACGCTGTAAGGGGGAGATAGGCTGAAAGTCGATCATGCCTCTGCCTTATCGGCCAGGCTCAAGCTCATCAAGACCGCGTCTTCCCGCACGCCTTCTTTGAAAGGGTAATAGTTTTTACGCACGCCATCGGGCTTGAAACCATACTTCTCATACAAACCGATTGCTGCTGCATTTGAGGCCCGCACTTCCAGAACGAGCCGCTCCACTGCGCGCTGTCGTGCCCATTGGAGACCGTCATCGAGCAACTGGCGCGCCAGACCTTGCCGCTGCTGCTCAGGAGCGACCCCGATCAGCAACAGCTCGATCATGTCCGGGGCCTGCAGCCAAATGGCATAGCCCTGTACCTGCCCCTGCTTATGGATGATCCGGCAGCAATACGCTGTGTTACCCAAGGCATCCGTCACGTTGCCCGCCGTCCAGGGGTGGCTTTCCACGCGCCGTTCTATATCCAGCACGGCCGACACATGCCCGGGCTGCATGGCTTCAATTTGCCAGGGCTGATCCAAAGCGGCCGGGTTGCCGCCCAAGCCCTGCTCGCGCTCCGAAATGGTGTAGGCGACTTTTTCGCGCACATACAACGGCATGGCCAGATCAGGAGCAATACCCTTCCCCTGGTCCAGATCATGCAGGGCCAGGCGTGCAACACTGGCGCTTGTCGCGCGCCATGCCGGCCCGACCTGCCAATCGTGCGCCCGTACAGCCGATGTCAGATCGGGGAACTGCTGCAAGGCATCTCCCACCACCAGAATCTGCTGGTGTCTCGCAATCACGCCCTCGGCCTGCAAACGGGCAATCCAATCAGTAAGCTGGGCGGCATCCAGCAACACCGGGCTTTGCTGCACGGTCCAGGCCGTCTGAGCCGACCAACTGTAGACGGCTGCATACACCTCCTGCATGCGCGCATCCTGCGCCACCACATAGGCTGTATTTTCGACCGGTGAACCACTGGCGGCCGCCGCCAGGAGAGAAGACACGGGCAAGACGGGCAGACCCAGCGCAAAGGCCATGCCCTGAGCGACGCCGCAAGCCACGCGCAGACCGGTAAAACCGCCCGGACCCTGCCCGAACGCAATGGCACTTAAGGCCTGCCGGTCAAGGCCGGCCTGCTCCAGCAACTGCTCGGCCATCGGCAAAAGCCGTTCAGCATGATCACCACTGCCCTCGTGGCTCAGCCCCACAAGCGAGATACCCGCAGGTGTGCGAGACAACAAGGTCAGTTCACAGAGATTGGAGGAAGTCTCCAGGGCAAGAATATGTGCATCCATCACGCTATTTTAGTTTAAGCGGACTGAAAATAGGCGGCTCTGAATACACGGGCAAGGACAAAGCCCGGTTCGAAGCAGTCCGGGACACCTTGTTTGGCGGACGGGCGTTTTATAGACCAGAGCCAAAACGACCAATGAGACTATTTGCTGCCGTACAATCTCGCCGAAGAATGTGCCAAACCTGCCACAAGGCGCATAAATAGTACAAAACACTTAATGTGTAATATTTTTCTACACCCCCCTATACGCGCTTTCTGATGCCTGTTACATTTTCGCTATGAATACGCCGACCCCCCCCCTCACCCGCAAAATCCTTGTCGTTGACGACGATCCACGCTTGCGCGATTTGTTGCGCCGCTATCTGTCTGAACAAGGGTTCAACGTCTTCGTTGCCGAAGACGGTAAAGAAATGGCCAAACTCTGGCAACGCGAGCATTTCGATCTGCTGGTATTGGATCTGATGCTGCCCGGCGAAGATGGCCTGTCCATCTGTCGTCGGCTGCGCGGCGGACACGACAATACTCCAATCATCATGCTCACGGCCAAGGCCGAGGAAATCGACCGCATCGTGGGCCTGGAGATGGGTGCTGATGACTACCTCATCAAACCGTTCAACCCCCGCGAATTGCTGGCCCGTGTCAACGCTATCTTGCGACGCCGTGGTACCGAGGAACACCCCGGCGCACCTAGTCAGGAAAATGAATCGATCGAGTTCGGCCCGTATGTGCTGAACCTGTCCACACGCACACTGACCCGCAACAACGAAGTTGTCCCGATCACCACGGGCGAGTTCTCGGTGCTGAAGGTGTTTGCCCGCCATCCCAAGATCCCCCTGTCACGCGACAAACTGATGGAGCTGGCTCGTGGTCGCGAATATGAAGCCTTTGACCGCAGCCTTGACGTGCAGATTTCGCGTCTGCGCAAGCTGATCGAACCCAATGCCTCCAAACCCGTGTTTATCCAAACGGTGTGGGGCCTGGGCTACGTGTTCGTTCCAGACGGCGGTAACTGACCTTGTCTTCCGGTCAGCAAGAGGGGCGGCCCACCACGGCCGCCCAACGCCGAGCAAGAAAAAACTCGAGTATCCGGCTAGGTTTATTCAGCCGGTCTTTTTTATTGCTTGCCGCGTTAATGCTCGTCAGCCTGGGTGCCTGGCTGCAAGTATTCTTCAGTATGGAAGAAGGACCGCGTGCTGCCCAAATGGCGCAGCGCGTGGCATCCATTGTCAGCATCACCCGCTCGGCTCTGGTGTACGCGCCCCCGGCGGTACGCCCCGCCCTGCTGCTGGATCTGGCCACCAAGGAAAGTCTGCGCGTCCAGCCACGCGAGAACACCGACGAACTTGAACCCTTGCCACGCTCCAATTACTGGCAGCACGTCTCTACCGAAGTGCGTGGCGCACTGGGCAGCCAGACCCTGATCATGTGGTCGGTCAACAGCGTGCCAGGCATCTGGGTTTCCTTTGATATCAATGAAGACCAGTATTGGCTGGTTTTTGACCGCGAACAGTTAAGCCTGACTGCCGGCGTGGAGTGGCTGGGCTGGGGTGCCACCGCCCTGTTGCTGGCCTTGATCGGTGCCGCGGTCAGTGTGCGTTTCGTGAACCGGCCTTTGGCCCAGTTGGCCAAGGTGGCCCAGCAACTGGCCCGTGGCGAGACTCCCAGCACGCTTCCTGAAAAAGGCCCAGTTGAAATCCGCGACATGAATATCGCGTTTAACCGCATGGCTCGGGACATCCGCCAGACAGAGGCGGATAGGGAAATCATGCTGGCCGGTATTTCGCACGACTTGCGCACACCGCTGGCGCGCATGCGTCTGGAAATTGAATTAAGCCAGGTATCGGACGAAACCCGCGCCGCCATTGACGAGGACCTGGCCCAGATCGACCACAGTATTGGTCAATTGATGGAATATGCCCGTCCCGCTACGGCTGTCCCTGAACATGGCATTGATGTTTCGGCCGTGCTCAATGACGTCTACGAACGCGAACGCACGCATACCGAATCGCTGGGTGGGATTTTGACGGCCTCCGTCGAACCCAATCTGTATGCCCGCATCAGCGCCCACGACCTGAAACGTATCGTCTCCAACCTGATCGAAAACGCCCGTCGTTACGGACGCAGTCCCGAAGATGACCGGGCACGCATTGAGCTGTCTGCCCATCAGCACGGCAATATTCTGGTCATTGCCGTCAAGGATCAGGGCGCCGGTATTGCCAAAGGCGACATCCAGCGCCTGCTACGGCCCTTCTCCCGGGGTGTATCCGCGCGTACGGGGGTCAGTGGTGCCGGTTTGGGATTGGCGATTGTGGAACGTCTCTTGGGCCAGGTAGGTGGGCACTTTGAGCTTATCAGCGCCCCCTCTGAAGGCCTGACAGCCCGCATTCAATTGCCCCGCATCCGCGCCAGTCGTAATGCACCAGGAACACAAGGCGATAAAGACACCAAAAACGCCTGAACCCACCGGGCCTTGGGTTGAAGGCCGCCTGCTTTTTGCCCAAGGCTTTCTTCAACCCTAGGTCCGATCAGGCTCGATACAGCAAGGCGACTGAAGTCACCGCGATCCCTTCCTGGCGCCCCACAAAGCCAATGGCCTCGTTTGTTTTACCCTTGATATTCACACTGCCGGGTTCCAGTTGCAGATCGGCCTCGATATTGGCCACCATCGCCGCAGCATGGGGAGCGATCTTGGGTTTTTGCGCATGAATCGTGGCATCCACATTCCCTACCAACCAGCCCGCAGCACGTACCTGTTCATAAGCCTGACGCAGCAGCACGCGGCTATCGGCACCCTTGTATTTCAGATCGGTGTCGGGGAAATGGCGGCCAATATCCCCCAGGCCCGCAGCACCCAGGATGGCATCGGTAATGGCATGCAGCAAGGCATCGGCATCCGAATGCCCCATCAAGCCATGCGTATGCGGGATGGTGACACCGCCCAGAATCAAGGGTCGGCCTTCGCACAGCACATGCACATCAAAACCTTGTCCTACGCGAATCGGCATGCTCATAACCATTTCTCCATCAGTTCAAAATCTTCAGGCCAGGTGACTTTAAAATTCCGCGCCGAACCCAAGATTAATAAGGGTCGGCTACCCGCCAATTCCATGGCGCTGGCTTCATCCGTCACCGCAAAACCCTGTTCTTTAGCCACCTGCAAGGCCTCACGCAAGGCGTGGGCGGGAAACAGCTGGGGAGTCTGCGCTAGCCACAGCCCGTCCCTGTCCACCGTTTCCTGTACCGCGACCGGCTCGGTGGGGGTTGCGCGCTTGACCGTATCAGCAACGGGTAAAGCCAGCAAACCACCGCGTCGCGCTTGCAAGCAGGTATCAATCAGGCGCGCCAGGACTTGCTTGGGCAAACCGGGGCGCGCAGCATCATGAACCAGAACCCAGGCTTGCTCGTCCTTATCCAGGCTCTGCAAGGTATTGAGCACCGTTTCAGCCCGCATTTGCCCACCACAAGGCAGACAGACCGTACGCGGCAAATCTTGCAGTGCGTCGGCGGCCCAGATGTCACCGGGGGCCACAGCCACCCGCACCTGGCTGATACGTTCATCGGCCAGCAAAGCCTGTACCGAGCGGCGCAACATGGGCTGCCCGCCCAGCAAACGGTATTGCTTGGGCAAGCCTTGTGCCTTCGTGGCAGAATCCAGGGCGCGCGAGCCGATGCCGGCAGCTGGAACAATTGCAATCAAGGTAGTCTTCATAGGTGGGTGATTTTATAATGACAATCCTGATGGAAACCGAAAAACAGCACTCCCTGTCCCTGCCCAGCACCCAAGATGTGCTGGCTGCCCTACGTCCTGGTCAACGCTACACGCAACCCATGCCTCCGGGCTCCGGGGATGCCTGCCTGATTGCCGACCTGGCCCGCCAGCATAAAGCGCCTATTCTGGTGCTTTGCGCCGACCCCTTGACTGCCCAAAGGCTGGCCGAGGAAATCCTGTTGTTTGGCCCCGCCCTGCGCGTGCGCCAGTTGCCGGACTGGGAAACGCTGCCCTACGATAGCTTCTCCCCTCATCAGGACCTGATCTCAGAGCGCCTGCGCACCTTGCATGCCTTGACCATGCACGAAGTCGATGTACTGACCGTCCCGGTCACAACCGCCCTGTATCGGCTGGCGCCACCTTCTTTTCTGGCGGCCTATACCTTTTCCTTCCGTCAGGGTGATGAACTGGATGAAGCTCAGCTACGCGCCCAGTTGATGCTGGCCAATTACACGCACATGACCCAAGTCAGTGCCCCGGGCGAATTCAGCATCCGCGGCGGTCTGATTGACCTGTTTCCAATGGGTTCCGTGCTGCCCTACCGTCTGGACCTGTTCGACAACGAGATCGAAAGCATACGCAGCTTTGATATCGATACCCAGCGCAGCCTCTATCCGGTCAAGGAAATTCAGCTATTACCCGGTCGCGAGTTCCCCATGGACGAAGAAGCGCGCACCCAGTTTCGGGCCCGTTTCCGCGAGTTCTTTGAGGGTGATCCGTCGCGCGCCCTGCCCTATAAGGACGTAGGCAACGGCATTGCCTTTGCGGGCATTGAATACTACCTGCCGCTGTTCTTTGAAGAAACGGCGACCTTGATGGACTACGTGCCAGAAGGCAGCCTGGTGATCACGCACGGGGACGCGCAAAACGCCATCGCCCGATTCCAAAGTGATACGCACAGCCGCTTCTCGTTCCTGAAGAACGACCGTGAACGCCCGATCCTGCCACCTGAAAGCCTGTTTCTGTCCGATGAGCAGTTTTTCAATGGCATCAAGCCTTTCTGCCGTCTGAGCCTGAGTGCTCAGGCCGACAATCAGCCGATTGCTCACCCGGACTTTGAAGCCTTGCCCGTCGTGGCGGTCAACCGACGGGATAAAGACCCGCTGGCCCAACTGCGGCAAGAAGTCCTGGACCCGAGAAATCGCACCGTCTTGTGCGCCGACTCGGCTGGCCGGCGGGAAACACTGCTGCAAATGCTGCGCGAGCACAATCTGACGCCCGCGTCAGACTGCCAGAACCTGACGGATTTTCTGCAGTCAGACGCGGCTTTTGCCTTGGTCGTTGCGCCCTTGTCTCGCGGCTTTGCCCTGATTCATGACAATCTGAGCCTGCTCACCGAAAATGATCTCTACCCTACCCAGACACGCACGCAAAGCAGCCGCCGCCGCAACGAACGCAGCAGCGATGTCGAGGCCATGGTGCGGGACTTGTCCGAGCTGCGTGAAGGTGACCCGGTAGTCCATGCCGAGCATGGCATTGGCCGCTATTGCGGCCTGAAAGAAATGGATTTGGGTGAAGGCCCGGTCGAATTTCTGCATCTGGAGTACGCCAAAGGCAGCACACTTTATGTTCCCGTTGCTCAGTTGCATGTGATCGCCCGCTACAGCGGCGCCGATCCCGAGCATGCCCCGCTGCATCAACTGGGCTCGGGTCAATGGGACAAGGCCCGCCGTCGTGCCGCCAAGCAAGCACGCGACAGTGCGGCTGAGCTGCTGGCCCTGTACGCCCAGCGAGCCGCCCGTGAAGGTTTCAAATTCAAGCTGCCCCTCAATGACTACCAGGCCTTCTCCGAAGGTTTTGGTTTTGAAGAAACCCCGGATCAGGCCGCCGCCATCGAAGCGGTCATCAACGATATGACGTCCGGCCAGCCCATGGATCGTCTGGTCTGCGGGGATGTGGGTTTTGGCAAGACCGAGGTTGCGCTGCGCGCTGCCTTCCTGGCGGTAGCCAATGGCAAACAGGTAGCCTTGCTCTGCCCGACCACCTTGTTGGCCGAGCAGCATGCCCAAACCTTCTCGGATCGCTTTGCCGACTGGCCCATCCGGGTTGCCGAGCTGTCCCGCTTTCGTTCCACGAAACAAACCCAGGCCGCCATCGCAGGACTTCAGGACGGCAGTGTGGATATTGTCATTGGAACGCACAAGATCCTGTCGCCCGATGTGCGCTTCAAGCATCTGGGCCTGGTCATCATCGACGAAGAACACCGTTTCGGCGTGCGCCAGAAAGAGGCCTTGAAGCAGCTACGTGCCGAAGTCGATATCCTGACCCTGACCGCAACCCCTATTCCACGCACCCTGGGCATGTCCCTGGAAGGCATACGGGACTTTTCCGTGATTGCCACAGCGCCACAAAAACGTCTGGCAATCAAAACCTTTGTCCGTCGTGAAGATGGCAGCACCATACGCGAAGCGCTGCTGCGCGAACTGAAACGCGGGGGTCAGGTCTACTTCCTGCACAACGAAGTCGAGACCATCCATAACCGTCGTGCCCGGTTGGAGGAATTGGTCCCGGAAGCCAGCATTGCCGTGGCCCATGGTCAAATGCCTGAGCGCGAGCTGGAAGCCGTCATGAAAGGCTTCTATCAAAAGCGCTACAACGTACTGCTATGTACCACCATTATTGAAACCGGCATTGATGTACCCACGGCCAATACCATCGTCATTCACCGTGCCGATCGTCTGGGTCTGGCACAGCTGCACCAGTTGCGTGGCCGCGTTGGCCGCTCCCACCACCAGGCCTATGCCTATTTGCTCACCCCAGGTGAGGACGCCATCACCAGCAATGCGAAAAAACGGCTGGAAGCGATTCAAGCCATGGAAGAGCTGGGTGCAGGCTTTTTCCTGGCCATGCACGATCTGGAAATTCGAGGTGCGGGGGAAGTGTTGGGCGAATCCCAGTCCGGCGACATTCAGGAAGTAGGCTATTCCATGTATGCGGATATGCTCAATACGGCCGTCAAAGCCCTGAAAGCGGGGGAGGAACCTGACCTGGATTCGCCCTTCGCCTTGCAATGCGAGGTCAATCTGCATACCTCCGCCCTGCTGCCCGCCAACTACTGCCCCGATGTCAATGCCCGTCTGGGGCACTACAAGACGCTCTCGCACGCCCGCACTGAGGACGACCTGATCCACATTCATGAAGAGCTGATCGACCGCTACGGCCTGCTGCCGGAGGCCGGCGAGAACCTGCTGGCCGTGCATCGTTTGCGCATCAAGGCCGAGCCCTTAGGTATTGTGAAGATTGATGCCAGTGAATCACAGGCGACGATTCAGTTTTCCTCCAAACCCAATGTAGATGCCGTCAGCATTATTGAACTGGTGCAGAAGAACAAACAGGTTCGACTGGCCGGCCCGGACAAACTGAAGATTGATATCACCAAAGGTGAAGAAATCAAGAATCGCATTCAGGCCGTACGCAATGTCTTGAACAGCTTGCGCCAAGAGAAGTAAGCCTTAATCGTCACGCTGGATGCAAAAAGAGCGCTGGACAAAGACAGCGCTCTTTTATGTTTGACCGTAACGCCCCTGACTGATGCATTTAGGCCTGCGAACCGAAACTTCTCAATACAGCCCCACTCCGGGTGCGGATGGACTGAAGCTAACATCCACCCTCCGATTTTGTAGCGCCAAACCACGCTGACGGTTCGTGTCCCTCACACGTCCAAACGGAACCAGTTCAATACGGCATCCAAGGGAGAATGATTCAAGGCAAAGCGGGCCTGCTCCTGCACGACAGGTTTGGCACGGTAAGCGACCGAGTACTTGGCCTTGGACATCATGGGCAGATCATTGGCCCCATCACCGATTGCAATACACTGCTCGGGGCTTGCCCCCAGATCGGCAGCCAACTCCTGCAAGAAGCGCGCCTTGGCCTGCCCATCCACAATGGCACCCAAGACTTTGCCAGTCAATTTACCGTCCACCACTTCCAAGGTATTGGAGTGGGCAAAACTCAGGCTGAAGCGATCTTTCATGCGCTCCGTAAAGAAAGTGAAGCCGCCCGACACCAGCAAGGTCTTCACGCCGTGCGCATGCGCGGTTGCGATCAGGCGCTCAGCCCCGGGATTGGGCTGCAAACGCTCTTCATAAACACGGCTCAGATCGCTGACCGGCACCCCTTCCAGAAACGCCACTCGACGAACCAGGCTTTCGGAAAAATCCTTGATCTCGCCCCGCATCGCCGCTTCAGTAATCGTGGCAACCTGCTCTTTGCGGCCCGCCATATCGGCAATCTCGTCAATGCATTCGATATTGATCAGCGTGGAATCCATGTCCATAGCCAACACGCGCATATCCTTGAGGCGATCGATCTGCTCCAGAAAGGCAAAGTCCATCGC
The DNA here is from genome assembly GCF_047716895.1 of Alcaligenes sp. SJTW-7. Classification (NCBI taxonomy): domain Bacteria; kingdom Pseudomonadati; phylum Pseudomonadota; class Betaproteobacteria; order Burkholderiales; family Alcaligenaceae; genus Alcaligenes; species Alcaligenes sp. SJTW-7. Next base: position 2,685,497 of record NZ_CP136682.1, read on the forward strand.
GCCGCTCTTGCACAGGGTCTGCACGTCAGCACACTGCGAGGCATCCGCACCCAGAACGCGGACTGCAGTGGGGCCCAGTTCCTGCACGCCATCGGCTTGCACCACTGCCGCAATTTTTTCGATGATGGCGCTGTCAAGGCGCGGCCCTTGAAGAATGAGATGAGACATCAGATCGTCCACAAAGCAAAAATACAGCACAGGCACTGTGCCAAAAAACCAGTATTGTAGCCTGCCAACGGTCAGTCACAGCCTGGCCTTCACGCATCCCTGTCAGTTTTCAGTCTGAACTCATCCTGCTACGATAAACGCTATTGCGAAATGACCGAGGACGCCCTCCATGTACATCTGGCCCAACCATAGCTTGCTCGATCTGCTCCACATCGAACACCCCATTGTCCAATCTCCCATGGCCGGTGCCCAAGACAGCGAGTTGGCCATCGCAGTCGCTCGTGCCGGTGGCCTTGGCTCCCTGGCTTGCGCCATGCTCAGCCCGGACCAGATTCGTGAACAAGTGGCGCTATTTCGGCAAGCCGTCTCAGCGCCCATCAATCTGAACTTTTTTTGCCATGAAGATCTGCGTTTGGAGCCAGAGGCCCTGCAGGAATGGCGCTTGCGACTGATGCCCTACTACAAGGAATATGGGCTGGACCCGAACCAGGAGCTGCCCAAGGCGGCACGCGCGCCTTTCTCGCCGGTTCATGCTGAACTGGTGGAAGCGATCCGGCCCGAGGTGGTCAGCTTCCATTTTGGCCTGCCCACCGCTGACCTGGTTGAGCGCGTCAAAAAATCCGGCGCTTTGGTCATGTCCAGTGCCACTACCACCGCCGAAGCTGTCTGGCTGCAAGAACACGGTGCCGATATCATCATCGCCCAAGGCGTCGAAGCAGGCGGCCACCGCGGCATGTTTCTTGATAATAAAGTTCATACTCAAGTGGGCACCCTGTCTTTGGTTCCTCAGATTGCCGACGCCGTAAGCATTCCTGTCATCGCGGCTGGCGGCATTGCCGACGGACGGGGCATTGCGGCAGCGCTGGCCTTAGGAGCCTGTGCCGCCCAGATTGGGACCGCCTACCTGTTCTGCCCTGAGTCCAAGATCAGCCCACTACACCGTGAGGCCTTGGGACAGAGCCGCTCGGATGGAACAGCGCTGACCAATCTATTCTCCGGCCGCCCCGCCCGCAGTATCCGCACTCGTCTGATGGACGAAATCGGCCCATTAAGTGACAGCGCTCCTGTGTTTCCTCATGCTGGTTCCGCGCTGAGCCCCTTGCGTATCGAAGCGGAGAAACAAGGCCGCAGCGAGTTCACCTCTCTGTGGAGCGGTCAAAGCGCAGCATTGGGCCGCGCACTGCCTGCTGAGCAATTAACCTTGGTACTGGCTCAAGAAGCTCAGGGCGTATGTAAACGTCTGGGTTTGGCCGGCGCGACTCATGCCCCCCTGGATCAGCCCTGATTAAGGCCAGACCTTGCGACCTGAAGGGCCAGGCCCCCGTCCACACTGGCCGACAGACGGACTAAGTCACACATCCGAGACCTCCCAAAAAAAAACCTCGCAAATAGTTTTGCGAGGTTTTTTTTTACACGTGCCAGTCTTAGTCAAATTTACCCTTGGGATGACGCATCAAGTAGCGATACACAAAGCCGGGGTAGGCCATGACCAAAAACAAAGCGAAAGTAATGGTGTAAAACACCCAGGTCTGCTTGAACGGATTACCAATGCTGGCTTCAAAGGCAAAACCAAATGCCCCCACGATACCGTACAAGGCGCACACCTCCAGAAGGCGGGACAGAAAGCCCTTGGAGATCTTTTGATGACGAGCACGCCACGCGGGAAAGAAAAACAAAGCAGCCGCTAACGCTAAGCCTAGAAGCAGCTTGCCTACCATGAGCGGCAAGGAATTCAGACCCGAGCTGGACGCAATCAAGGTGTAAATGCCCAGTCCCAAAGCCGCCAGGACAAGCAGATACACCAGACCGACTATCAGTTGCAGCCAGGGCGAAAGACCAGACCGTTCGCCCGGCAAGGACCAAGGCAATACCAGCAAGGGCTTTTCCACGAGAAACGGCAGATTAGCCGTTATCACGGAAAGAACAATCAAGACCCAGATGGAAAGGCTTTGGTCCATGGGGCTACCTATTTAAAACTGCAAGGAAGACTGGATCACGCGGATGCAGGTATCCATCAGACCGCCGGGCAACAAACCCAGGCCGATAATCAGCACACCATTTACCAGCATGACCAGCTTGGTCAACAAACCGGTTGCCACCGGATGCTCTTCCCCTTCGGGCTCGTCGAAGTAAACCACCTTCACAACGCGCAAATAGTAGAAGGCGCCGATCAAGGACATGATCACGGCAAACACGGCCAGCCAGATATAACCTGCGCCCACCACCGCCTGCAGCACACTGAGCTTGGCGGCAAAACCGGCCAGCGGAGGAATGCCAGCCAGGGAGAACATGGACAACAGCCAGACCAATGCCAGGCCGGGATTGCGACGGTTCAGACCTTTGAGATCGCTGATGTTTTCACATTCAAAACCGCGACGGCTCAGGATCAGAATCAGACCGAAGGTGCTCAGCGTGGTCAGCACGTAGATCACCACGTAGAACAGCGAGGCACCATAGGCTTGAGAGTGAGTCTCGCCGTCAAACACGCCTGCCAGCAAGCCCAGGAAAATGAAACCCATGTGCGAAATGGTCGAATACGCAAGCATACGCTTGAGATTCTTTTGCATGATCGCAGTCAGGTTACCCAAGGCCAGCGACAGCACAGCCATGATCAGCAACATAGGCTGCCAATCCACGGCAATACCGTGCAGGGCTTCAACCAGGAAACGCATGGTTACCGCAAACGCAGCCAGTTTGGGAGCAGCACCGATAATCAGGGTGACCGTGGTCGGAGCGCCTTGATAGACGTCCGGTGTCCACATGTGGAAAGGAGCGGCCGTCAATTTGAAAGCCAGACCTGCCACCACAAACACCACACCGAAGACCAGCGCCAGACGCTCGGCCTGACCATTGGCAATCACTTCAGCAATGCGTGGGAACTCCAGATGACCGGTAGCGCCAAAAATCATGGACATACCGTACAGCAAGATACCCGATGCCAACGCACCCAGAACGAAGTACTTGAGCGCTGCTTCGATGGACTGACGATGTTCGCGACGCAAGGCAACCAGTGCGTACAGCGCGAAGGACATCAACTCCACACCCAGATAGGCGGTCAACATGCTGTTGGCCGAAATCATGATCATCTGGCCCAGCAGAGCCATCAGAGTCAGGGTATAGAGCTCACCGCCACGCTCCATCATGTCACGCTGTTCAGCGTACTCACGACCGTAAATCAGGGTAGCGGCCACAGCGGCACACGAGAGCAGCTTCAGGAAGTGCGCCATTTCGTCAACGACGAACAGACCACCGAACGAGACGCCGTTCACACCCTTGGACCATTGCCAGGCCACACTGGCCGCAACCACGGCAAGCGTCAGCAGGCTAAGAACAAAGGTCGAGTGGCGCTGTTTGTGTGTGCTGAACGCATCAAAAATCAGCACACACGAAGCCAGAACCAGGAGCAGGATCTCGGGCAAAGCCAGAGAAAAGTTAAAGGTAGTATCCATAGTGATTCGGCCTACAGTTTCGAGATGGAGACGTGTTGCAGCAACGCTTCAACCGAAACGTGCATGACCTCGGTGAATGGCTTGGGATACACACCCATGCCCAACACCGCAATCGCCATTACGCCAAGAACGAAGAACTCACGGCCGCTCAGATCGCTCATGCCAGCCACCTTGTCATTACCCACGGGGCCAAAAGCCACGCGCTTGAGCATCCACAACGAGTAGGATGCACCGGTAATCAAAGCAGTGGCTGTCAACAAACCGATCCAGAAGTTGTATTCGACCGCACCCATGATGACGGTGAACTCACCGATAAACCCGCTGGTGCCAGGCAAACCACTATTGGCCATGGAGAACAGCACGAAGAAGGTGACAAAGCGCGGCATAACCTTGACCACACCACCGTAATCGGCAATCTGGCGGCTATGCAGGCGGTCGTACAAGACACCAATACACAGGAACATGGCGCCAGAGACAAAACCGTGCGAGATCATTTGCATGATCGCACCTTCCATCCCCGTGGTGTTGAACACGAAAAAGCCCAGCGTGACAAAACCCATGTGAGCCACAGAGGAATACGCCACCAGCTTTTTCATGTCGTCCTGAACAATGGCAACCAGACCGATATAGATCACCGCGACCAGGGACAGGGCAATGATGATGCCGGCCAGACCTTGGGAGGCATCAGGCGCAATCGGCAGGGAAAAGCGCAGGAAGCCGTAAGCACCCAGTTTCAGCATGATGGCAGCCAGAACCACGGAACCGCCCGTGGGCGCCTCCACGTGAGCATCGGGCAACCAGGTGTGAACGGGCCACATAGGCACTTTCACGGCAAACGCCATGAACAGCGCAGCAAAGATCATCACCTGCGTGGTGTAATCCAGCGGCACTTTGTGCCAGGTCAGGATATCGAAGGTACCGCCAGACACATTCCACAAATAGATGAATGCAATCAGCGTCAGCAAGGAACCCAGCAGGGTGTACAGGAAGAACTTGACCGAGGCATAAACGCGGTTGGGGCCACCCCAGATACCGATGATCAGATACATCGGGATCAGCGTGGCTTCAAAGAACACGTAAAACAGCAAGCCATCCAGAGCCGCGAACACACCTACCATCAGACCCGACAGGATCAGGAAGGCGCCCATGTACTGGGCCACACGGCTGGTGATCACCTGCCAGCCCGCCAGCACCACAATCACAGTGATGAAGGCGGTCAGCAGAACAAACCACATGGAAATCCCGTCCACGCCAAGGTGGTAATTCACCTTGAAGGCGTCAATCCAGGGAGCCAGTTCGACAAACTGCATGTCAGCCGTGGCGGGATTAAAGCCCGTGTACAGAGGAATCGTGACAATCAGACCGGCAATCGAACCCAGCAGCGCCAGCCAGCGGGTGAAGGTGGGACGATCATCACGCCCCAGAGCCAGCACCAACAGGCCAGCGACGATAGGTACGAAAATCGCCAGCGTTAACCAAGGAAGAGTAGAAGACGCCATATCGCTAGCCATTTACCGAACTCGCCAGTACAAAAAAGGTTAAGAGCGCCAGAATCCCGAGGATCATGGCAAAGGCATAGTGGTAGACATAGCCGGACTGGATATGACGGCTGATTGCAGCCACCCAGCCCACCACGCGCGCACTACCATTGACCACCAGGCCGTCGATCAGGCCGCGGTCAGCACCTTTCCAAAGGCCCGTACCCAGGCAGCGAACGCCGCGAGACAGCACCTGCTCGTTGAACCAGTCAACGTAGTACTTGTTCTCCAGGATACGGTAGATAAAAGAGCAGTTCTTCTTGATGGCTGCAGGCAAGGCAGGATTGACCAGGTACATGTACCAGGCCACCACCGCACCAGCCACAACCAGCCAGAATGGCAAGGTCACAAAGCCGTGCAGAGCGTAAGCCATCCAGTCAGTCCAATGGCTGGCCAGGGTCGCCATGGCAGGATGATCCGGCAGAACCGTCACAATACCGTCAAAGTAGCCACCGAACAGCAAAGGTTCAACGAACCAGATACCGGCGAAAATGGACGGAATGGCCAGCAGAACCAAAGGCAGTGTCACCACCCAAGGCGACTCGTGCGGATCACCACCATGAGCGTGATGATCGTCATGACCATGATGCTCATCGTGCTTGACGTCACGGAAGCGCTCTTTGCCGTGGAAAACCAGGAAGTACAGACGGAAGGAGTACAGCGAAGTGACGAACACACCGATCAGTGTGGCGTAGTAAGCGTAGGTCGAACCCCAGATACCGGCGTCGCCTGCCGCTTCGATGATGTGCTCTTTCGAGTAGAAGCCCGAGAAGAACGGCGTGCCCACCAGAGCCAGCGTACCGATCAGGAACGTCAGCCAGGTGATTGGCATGTACTTGCGCAGACCACCCATGTTGCGGATGTCCTGATCGTGATGCATGCCAATGATGACCGAACCAGCACCCAGGAACAGCAAGGCTTTGAAGAACGCGTGCGTCATCAGGTGGAACACCGCCGCCGAGTAGGCCGACGCCCCCAGAGCCACGGTCATGTAACCCAGCTGGGACAAGGTGGAGTAAGCCACAACACGCTTGACGTCGTTCTGGATAATACCCAGCAGGCCCAGGAACAAGGCACCCGTAGCACCGATCACGATAATGAAGGACAAGGCGGTCGTCGACTGCTCAAAGACAGGCGAGAAACGGGCCACCATGAAGATACCGGCCGTCACCATGGTCGCGGCGTGAATCAGCGCCGAGATAGGAGTGGGACCTTCCATGGAATCTGGCAACCAGCTGTGCAAAGGCACCTGAGCCGACTTACCCATGGCACCCACAAACAGGGCCAGGGCGGCCACCGTCAGCAATTGCCAGTCAGTACCGGGGAATGTCAGGGTACTCAGTTCCTGAACCTTGGCGAACACGTCGCTGTAGTTCATCGAACCGGTGTAGGCATAGAGCAGACCGATACCCAGGGCAAAGCCGAAGTCACCCACACGGTTGACCAGAAAGGCCTTCATGTTGGCAAAAATAGCGGTCTTGCGCTCGTACCAGAAACCGATCAGCAGGTAGGACACCAGACCCACTGCTTCCCAACCGAAGAACAGCTGCAGCATGTTGTTGGACATGACCAGCATCAGCATCGAGAAGGTAAACAGCGAGATGTAGGAGAAAAAGCGCTGATAGCCCGGATCGTCCTTCATGTAGCCAATGGTGTAGATGTGAACCATCAGCGACACGGACGTCACCACGACCATCATCAGGGCGGTGAGCTTGTCGATCAGAAAACCGATATCCCACTGGATGCTGCCAATGGTGATCCAGGTGTAGACCGGACCATTGAACGTCTGGCCTTCCAGGACCTGCAGCAAGACCATGACCGAGCCGATAAAGGAAATCAGCACGCCCGCGATCGTGATCAGGTGAGCGCCTGTCTTGCCGACAAATCGACCCAGAAAGCCGGTACCGAACAAACCGGCTAGCGCCGAGCCCACCAGGGGAGCAAGCGCAATCGTTAAGTAAAGATTTATGGAGTTCATTAGTGTGCTATCCCATCAACCCTTGAGCTGGTCGAGATCCTGGACATTGATCGAATTAAGGTTACGGAACAACAGAACCAGAATTGCAAGACCAATGGCCGCCTCGGCCGCAGCGACCGTCAGGACGAAAAAGACAAACACCTGACCTGCCTCATTGCCCATCCACGTGGAGAAGGCCACGAAATTCATGTTGGCCGACAAAAGAATCAGCTCAACAGACATGAGCAAAACAATCAGGTTGCGACGGTTCAGGAAAAAGCCAAACAGGCCAATCGTGAACAGCACAGCGCCCAGGACCAAATAGTGCGCAAGCGTCAGCGTCATCATCATTTGTCTCCTGGCACGACAGCGTCAGCCGAACTGGACACCGACGGCTTTTCGGTTTGAGAAGGAATGGAAACCATGCGCAGACGGTCTTTCGAGCGAACCTTGACCTGTTCGCTGGAAACGGTGCGTTTGACGCCTTCACGTTTACGCATCGTCAGTGCAATGGCCGAGATCATGCCAACCAGCAGCACAATACCGCCCAGCAAAACAGCCAGGACGTACTGGGAATACATCAGCTCGCCAATAACGCGCGTGTTGTTGTAATCCGCAGCCACGGCTGCAGCAGGGGCAGTGGTGAACCACAGCTTGGTCAGCACAAAGCCCATTTCCAGAACCATGATGGCGCCGATCAACAGCCCCATAGGCACGTAAGCCTTGAATTTCTGGGCAGCGGACTCCTGACGCACATCCAGCATCATGATGACGAACAGGAACATCACCATCACGGCACCCACGTAGACCACAACCAGCAGCAGGCCCAGGAACTCGGCCCCCATCGTGATCCACATCATGGCAGCGGTGAAGAACACCAGAATCAAATGCAATACGGCTGTAACCGGGTTCTTGGCGGCGATCACGCGATACGCGGCCACCACCATCACCAGCGCCAGCACATAAAACAGAACAGTAGTAAATAACATGAGTGTAGAGCTCCGGCCTTAGCGATAAGGTGCATCTGCGGCACGACGACGAGCGATCTCGTCTTCGTAGCGGTCACCGATAGCCAGCAGCATGTCCTTGGTGTAGTACAAATCGCCGCGTTTTTCACCGTGGTATTCGTGAATATGCGTTTCCACGATCGAATCGACCGGGCAGCTTTCCTCACAGAAACCACAGAAAATACACTTGGCCAGATCGATGTCATAACGTGTGGTGCGGCGGGTGCCGTCCTCGCGCTCTGCCGATTCGATGGAGATGGCCATGGCGGGACAGACGGCCTCGCACAGTTTGCAGGCGATGCAGCGCTCCTCGCCGTTCTCGTAGCGACGCAAAGCGTGCAGACCGCGAAAACGTGGCGAAGCGGGCGTGGTCTCAACGGGGTAACGCAGCGTCACTTTACGCTTGAAAAAATACTTCCCCGTCAGGCGCATGCCTTTGAGCATCTCGGACAGCATCAGGCTGCCGAAGAAATCTTTGATTGCTTCCATAATCTTGCCCCTTAGCCTTAATGCCAGATGTTCCATGGCGTCTGCATCCAGATCGCCACAATAACCAGCCAAACACCGGTCAGCGGGATAAATACTTTCCAGCCCAAACGCATGATCTGGTCATAGCGGTAACGTGGGAACGTCGCACGGAACCAGATGAACATGGAGACGACGACAAAAGTCTTCAGCCCCAGCCACAACCACCCCGGAACCCAGGTGAAGGGAGCGAACTCGACAATCGGAGTCCAGCCACCCAAGAACATGATGGACGCCAGCGCCGACAGGAAAATCATGTTGGCGTACTCACCCAGGAAGAACAGAGCGAAACCCGTACCGGAGTACTCCACCATGGGACCGGCCACAATTTCCGATTCGCCTTCCACCACGTCAAAGGGGTGACGGTTGGTTTCAGCAACAGCGGAAATCACGTAGATCACAAACAGTGGCAGCAAGGGCAGCCAGTTCCAGGACAGGAAGTTCAAGCCCTTGTCCGCAAAATAACCCTGGGTCTGACCGACCACGATGCCCGACAGATTCAAGGTGCCGGAAACCAGCAACACCGTGATCAACACAAAACCGATGGCCAGTTCGTAGGACAGCACCTGAGCAGCTGCACGCAGACCACCCAGCAAGGCGTACTTGGAGTTGGATGCCCAACCCGCCACGATCACACCATACACACCCAGCGAGGTGATCGCCAGAATGTAGAGCAGACCGGCGTTCACGTCAGACAGCACCACATCGGGGCTAAAAGGAATCACAGCCCAGGCGGCCAGAGCGGGCATCAGCGTCACGACGGGTGCCAGCAGGTACAGGACCTTGTTGGACTTCGCAGGAACGATCAGCTCTTTGGTCAGAAGTTTGAAAACGTCAGCAAAAGGCTGCAGCAGGCCGCGGTAACCGACACGGGTCGGTCCCAGACGAACGTGCATGAAGCCAATCATCTTGCGTTCCCAGTAGGTCAGGTAGGCAACACACAGAATGACGGGCACCGCAATAGCGACAACCTTCAGCAGCGTCCACACCACATACCATGCGTCCGGACCCAGCAGGTCCGTACCGTAGCTATTGATGGCAGAGAGAAAATCCATGTTATGCACGCTCCACTGTCAATTGACCGAATGCACTACCCAAAGCGGCAGTTTCAGAAAAAGCGGTGGCAACACGCACCGAGTTCAATGCCACGGTGTCATCCAGTTGAGCAGGCAAGCTGACTTCGCCTTGCGACGAACGAACCTTCACCAGATCACCGTCAACCAGACCCAACTGAGCCAGGGTGGCAGCAGCCATACGAGCTGTGGGCGGTGCCGAAGCCGGTGTTTGCTGAAGCGGAGCCGAACGACGTACCAGCGCATCGCTACGGTAAATAGGCACATCAGCCACACGCTCCAGGCCACTGCCTTCAGGCAGAACGCTGGCAGCCAGATTGATCTGATTGGACAGACGCGATTCCACACCGGCAGCCATGACAGAGTCACGCACCGACTCGGAGGTTTCGTCATCGAAACCGTCCAGCTGGAACAGATTGCCCAACACACGCAAAACTTTCCAGGCAGGACGTGTATCACCCACGGGAGCGGCTGCCCCCTTGAAGCTTTGTACACGGCCTTCGGCGTTGACAAAGGTGCCAGAGGTTTCAGTGAAGGGAGACACGGGCAACATTACATCGGCCCACTGCTCGGCAGCGGAACGATACGATGTCAGCGCCACCGAGAACGTAGCGGACTTCAATGTCTCGACAGCACGTTCGCCCAGATCGCTGTCCAGAGCAGGCTCAACGTTCAGAACCAGATAAGCACGCAAGGTTTGAGCCAGCATTTGCTCGGCGGTCAAGCCACCCTTGCCCGGTACGGCGTTAGCCAGATAACCACCCACGGTATTACCACCCGCAGTCAGGAAACCCAGCTTGGCACCGCTAGCCTGTGCAATCGCATGAGCGTTGGCCGCAATCACGCTGGCCTGATCCGAGTTGACCGCCATATTGCCCAGCAGGACAGCGACACGCTCGCCAGACACCAGGCTGTCAGCGATCTGCTGAGCCTCAGCAGACACCTGCACGCTTTCCAGACCAGCAGGAACCGCAGTCTCCTTGGCCTTGGCAACCGCAACCAGCACTTGAGCCAGAGAATTGGCCAACTGGCTTGGAGCCACGGTCATACGACCAGCAATCGCGTTGAACAATGGATTATCGGCAGCCGAATCGATAAAAGAAACCTGTGCCCCCCGTTTGACAGCCTGGCGCAGACGCTGAGCCATCAAGGGATGATCTTTACGCAGGAAGGAGCCCACAACAAGAACGCGATCCAGCTCGTTCAAGGCAGTCAGAGGCATACCCAACCAAGGTACACCGGCCAAGGCGCCATCCAGACGGGCATCGGTCTGACGCAGACGGAAGTCTACGTTTTCAGTACCCAGAGCACGGCCCAGACGAGCCAGCAAAGCCAGTTCTTCAGTGGTGGAAGTCGCCGAACCAATACAGCCCAACTGATCCGCACCAAACTTCTCGCGCACAGCGTTCATGCCAGCCACAATGGTCTGCATGGCGTCGTTCCAGGAGGCCTCGCGCCACTGGCCGTCATCACCACGCACCATGGGACGGGTCAGACGATCTTCGGTATACAGGCCTTCGTACGAGAAACGGTCACGGTCGCTGATCCAGCATTCGTTGACTTCCTCGTTCTCGAAAGGAACGACACGCAGCACTTTGTCCATCTTGGCCTGCAGCACCAGGTTGGCACCCACGCTGTCGTGCGGGCTAACGCTGCGACGACGGGCCAATTCCCAGGTACGGGCATTGAAGCGGAACGGCTTGGACAGCAAGGCGCCAACGGGGCAAACGTCAATCATGTTGCCCGACAGCTCGGACTCCACTGCGCGACCCACAAAGGTCGTGATCTCGGCGTGTTCGCCTCGGTTGAGCATGCCAACCTCTTGCACACCGGCGATTTCTTCGCCTGTACGAACACAACGCGTGCAATGAATGCAACGCTGCATGGCATCCGTGGAGATCAGCGGGCCCATGGACTTGGCAGCCACAACGCGCTTCTCTTCCTTGTAGCGCGACTCGGAGCCACCGTAACCCACGGCCAGATCCTGCAGTTGACACTCTCCCCCCTGGTCGCAGACAGGGCAATCCAGAGGGTGATTGATCAACAGAAACTCCATGACGCTCTTTTGAGCGGCAATGGCTTTTTCCGAACGAGTACGCACAACCATGCCGTTGGTGACGGGAGTGGCACAAGCAGGCAAAGGCTTGGGCGCTTTTTCCACATCCACCAAACACATGCGGCAGTTGGCGGCAATACTCAGTTTTTTGTGATAACAGAAGTGCGGCACGTAGACCCCGGCGTCATGGGCAGCCTGAATGACCATGCTGCCTTCCGGGGCGTCAACTTTAATGCCATCGATGGTGAGTTCTACCATTACGTTGTCCTGGCCTACAAATATTGAGGCACCACACAGCCTTTATGCTCGATGTGGTGTGCGAACTCGTCGCGGAAATGCTTAACGAAACTGCGCACCGGCATGGCAGCAGCATCACCCAGGGCGCAAATGGTGCGCCCCATGATGTTATGTGCGATGTCGTCGAGCATGTCCAGATCTTCCGGACGACCTTGACCGTTCTCGATACGATGCACCATACGCCACAACCAGCCTGTGCCTTCCCGGCACGGCGTACACTGGCCGCAACTTTCGTGATAGTAAAAATAGGACAGACGCAGCAGGGACTTGACCATGCAACGTGTCTCATCCATCACAATGACGGCACCCGATCCCAACATGGAACCCGCCTTGGCAATCGAGTCGTAGTCCAGATTGGTGGCCATCATGATGTCAGCCGGCAAAACAGGCGAACTGGACCCACCCGGGATCACCGCCTTCAGTTTGCGACCATCACGCATGCCGCCAGCCAATTCCAGCAAGGTGGCAAACGGTGTCCCCAGAGGCACTTCGTAGTTACCGGGACGCTCTACGTCACCGGTAATGGAGAAGATCTTGGTACCGCCAGCGTTGGGGATACCTACTTCCAGGTATTCCTGACCACTGTTGCGCAAAATCCAGGGAACGGCCGCAAAGGTTTCGGTGTTATTGATGGTCGTTGGCTTGCCATACAGACCAAAGCTGGCGGGAAAGGGAGGTTTGAAACGGGGCTGACCCTTCTTGCCTTCCAGAGACTCCAGCAAAGCGGTTTCTTCACCGCAAATGTAGGCGCCATAACCGTGGAACGCATGCAGCTGAAAGCTGAAGTCCGAACCCAGGATCTTGTCACCCAGGAAACCGGCCGCACGGGCCTGCTCCAGCGCTTCTTCAAAACGCTGATAAATTTCGAAGACCTCACCGTGGATGTAGTTATAGCCAACGGTAATGCCCATGGCATAAGCCGCAATAGCCATGCCTTCGATCACGATATGCGGGTTGAAACGCAAAATGTCGCGGTCTTTGAAAGTACCTGGCTCGCCCTCGTCCGAGTTGCAGACCAGGTACTTCTGGCCTGGCAGGCTGCGGGGCATGAAGCTCCACTTCAGACCCGACGGGAAACCTGCGCCACCACGACCGCGCAAGGCCGAGGTCTTGACCTCTGCGATCACGTCTTCAGGCTTCATGCCGGTGGTCAGCACCTTGCGCAAGGCTTCGTAGCCACCGCGCTTGACGTAATCTTCCAGGCCCCAGTTATCGCCATTCAAGCCAGCCAGAATCTGCGGCTGGATGTGACGATCATGAAAAATCATGCTGCGCGACAGGTCGCCACCAGGGTTGGGTTCCAGTCCCTGTGCGAACTTGCGCAGAATGTCCGGTGCAATCATGCCGATTCTCCGTATGTCTTCAATTCTTCGAGCATGGCATCAATGCGCTCGGCTTCCATGCGCACGCACATGTGCTGATTGTTCAGCAACATGACGGGCGAATCACCACATGAACCCATGCACTCCCCCATGATCAGGGAGAACTGGCCATCTGCCGTGGTTTCACCGTAATCGATACCCAGCTTCTCTTTCAGGTACTCGCCGGCCTTGACGCCATCACGCAGCGCACAGGGCAAGTTGGTGCAAACGGAAATGGTGACGCGGCCAACGGGTTTGGTGTGGAACATGTTGTAGAAGGTCGCAACCTCCTGCACGGCAATAGGCTCCACGCCAATGTATTGGGCAACATCCTCGATAATTTCTGGCGATACCCAGCCTTTTTCCTGCTGGGCGATGGCCAGAGAGGCCATGATGGCAGAGCGACGTTGATCTGCCGGGAACTTGCTCAGTTCCTTATCTATCTGTTGGTAGGCTTTTTCGGAAAGCAACATAATTCGGTTCCGTTTTTCCAGGCGCGACCTTAACGGTCGATCTCGCCAAACACAATGTCCTGCGTGCCGATGATCGTGACCGCGTCGGCAATCATGTGACCGCGGCTCATTTCATCGAGGGCCTGCAAGTGGACGAAGCCCGGAGCACGGATCTTCATGCGGTAAGGCTTGTTACCACCGTCAGATACCAGATAAATGCCAAACTCGCCCTTGGGATGCTCCACACCGGCATACACTTCGCCAGTAGGCACGTGCATACCTTCGGAGAACAGTTTGAAATGGTGGATCAAATCCTCCATCCCGGTTTTCATGCGTTCGCGCGAGGGTGGCGCCACTTTGTGGTTATCCGTGATGACAGGGCCGGGATTGTTGCGCAGCCACTGGACACACTGACGGATGATGCGATTGCTCTCGCGCATTTCAGCGATACGAACCAGATAGCGGTCGTAAGAGTCACCGTTGCGACCCACGGGAATATCAAATTCGACGCGATCGTACACTTCATAGGGCTGCATCTTGCGCAGATCCCACTCCACGCCCGAACCACGCAGCATGGGGCCGGTAAAGCCCAGCGCCTTGGCACGATCGGGATCGACCACGCCCACACCCACCAGCCGCTGCTTCCAGATACGGTTATCCGTCAGCAGGGTCTCGTACTCGTCCACACAGGCTGGGAAGCGATTGGTGAAGTCCTCAATGAAGTCCAGCAGCGAACCCGAACGGGCTTCGTTCATGGCCTTCAATTCTTTGTCGGAACGGTACTTATTGGCCTTGTACTGAGGCATCGTGCCGGGCAAGTCGCGGTACACACCACCTGGACGGTAGTAAGCGGCGTGCAACCGAGCGCCAGAGACTGCTTCATAGCAGTCCATCAGATCTTCGCGTTCGCGGAAAGCGTACAGGAACACCGCCATCGCACCCACGTCCAGCGCATGCGAACCGACCGACATCAGGTGGTTCAGAATGCGGGTGATTTCGTCAAACATGACGCGGATGTACTGAGCGCGCAAAGGAACCTCTACGCCCACCAGACGTTCCACGGCCATGCAGTAGGCGTGTTCGTTAACCATCATGGACACGTAGTCCAGACGATCCATGTAAGGCAGGGTTTGCAGGAAAGTGCGGTGCTCGGCCAGCTTCTCGGTGGCGCGGTGCAACAGACCAATATGGGGGTCGGCACGCTGAATAACTTCGCCGTCCAACTCGAGCACCAAACGCAACACGCCGTGCGCAGCCGGGTGCTGAGGACCAAAGTTCAGGGTGTAGTTTTGAATTTCTGCCATGATGCTTATCGCCCAATTCCGTAATCATCCTCGCGCACCACTCGCGGCGTGATCTCACGCGGCTCAATGGTGACGGGCTGGTAAATGACCCGCTTCTGCTCGGTGTCATAGCGCATTTCGACGTAACCGGAGATGGGGAAGTCTTTGCGGAACGGGTGACCGATAAAACCATAGTCGGTCAGAATGCGACGCAGATCAGGGTGGTTCTCGAAAATAATGCCGTACAGGTCGAACGCCTCGCGCTCGAACCAGTTCACCGAAGGCCAGACCTCGAACAGGGTCGGCAATGTTGGAAAATCATCGTTGGGCACAAAGCAGCGCACACGCAGGCGCCAATTGTGCTTCAAGGACATCAGGTGCAGCACAACGGCAAAGCGATGAGGGAACTGACCCGCAGCCGCCTGATAGGTAGGCGCTTTCCAGGCGGAGTAATCAATCCCGCACAGGTCAATACAGGTTTCAAAGCGCAAATCAGCATGGTCGCGCAGCAAGGTGCAGGTATCAACCCACGCATCAGCCGGCACTTCCAAAGTGAGCTCATTGCGCGCTTGCGTCAACGCAGCCTGCTCGCCCAGGATGGAGAGCAGGTTGGTTTTTAAAGTTTCTAGCCGTGTCATAGTCTTGTTTAGCCTGTTCTAACCGTTCAGCGTGCGATGGTATTGGTCAAGCGGATCTTGTTCTGCATTTGCAGCAAGCCGTAAACCAAGGCTTCAGCGGTCGGAGGACAGCCCGGCACATACACGTCCACCGGAACGATGCGATCACAACCGCGCACAACCGAATAGGAGTAGTGGTAGTAGCCGCCACCATTGGCACAGGAGCCCATGGATACGACCCAGCGTGGCTCGGCCATCTGGTCGTACACCTTGCGCAAGGCAGGCGCCATCTTGTTGCACAGGGTACCCGCCACAATCATCAAGTCAGACTGACGTGGGCTGGGACGGAAAATAATGCCAAATTGGTCCAGGTCATAACGAGCCGCACCAGCGTGCATCATTTCCACTGCACAACAGGCCAGACCAAATGTCATGGGCCACATAGACCCTGTTTTTGCCCAGTTCAGAAACTTGTCTGCACTGGTCGTCACAAAACCTTCTTTGAGAATGCCGTCGATAGCCATAGTAGTTGCCTTTTGCCGGATCAGAGCCAGGGAAGACCCGGCCTGTCCTGTTGCTGACCAAACCCGCTGTCATCAAGACGCATCCTCGTGCCCCTTATGCCCAGCAGCAGACGCGAAAACCCTCAGGCGGGTTCTCTGTGGATGGGTTACTCCCAGTCCAGAGCGCCTTTTTTCCATTCGTAGATAAAACCGACCGTCAAAACGGCCAGAAACGCCATAACGGTCCAGAAACCAACCAGGCCTACTGTTCCATTGGCCATGGCCCAGGGAAACAGAAAAGCGATTTCCAGATCGAACATGATGAACAGAATCGCGATCAGGTAGTAACGGATATCCACCTTCATGCGCGAATCGCCGAATGCTTCAAAACCGCATTCGTAAGGAGAGAGCTTTTCAGCATCGGGCCGGTTGGGACCGAGCACTCGACCGACCAAAAGTAGCGCCAGGCCAATCCCAGTGGCAACGATGATAAATAGCAAAACGGGAAAGTACTCTTGCAGGTTCATGCAAAGCATCCAATCGCAGTAAATAAACTCTTGGATTGTAGCATTTTGAGAGCACAGTTTTGGGGGATAACCCCAAAGCATTACATCTATGCGCGGGTGTTGCACCCACGCCGCAAAAACCGTCAGCTACCTGACCAAAAACCCTTCAACTATTGATTATTTATTCTATTAAGGGTTGCGATTTAAGATCATGATTACCCATCTTACTCCGTTTTGTAAGGAAAATGTCAGCAATTAGGCATTAGAAAACAAATTTTCCTTATTAATTTGTAAGCAAGAAGAACACAGCAGATGCCTGTCGGCCCCAAAAGCTCCACTCCAACATCCAGCACAAAATACACTCAAGCCCGATATAGCCCGGCATGCACACCCAAAGCTTTCGGCCAGCCCAAAACCTGCCGTCTACGCATATCCTTCCACACATCCAAACTCGCAGCCGCAGCTCAAACCTACCGCAGCCGGCAACCGACTTCCCATGCGCGCA
This sequence comes from Alcaligenes sp. SJTW-7, assembly GCF_047716895.1. NCBI lineage: Bacteria > Pseudomonadati > Pseudomonadota > Betaproteobacteria > Burkholderiales > Alcaligenaceae > Alcaligenes > Alcaligenes sp. SJTW-7. The sequence continues at coordinate 2,702,794 of NZ_CP136682.1, forward strand.
CCCTCCTACAAACCAGCAATAAAAAAGCCATCCCGAAGGATGGCTTTTTTTACTTCTGCAGTTCAGGCAAGTCCTAAGACCTGCCCTTCGCAACGCGTAGACATGCTACGCGAAACGATTAGAACTGGTGACGCAGACCAACGCCGACCAGAGTCGACTTGCCGTCTGGCAAGAAGTGAACGTTCTTGGCGTAGGAACCAATTGCGTACACGTTGGTGCGCTTGCTCAGTGGGTGGCTGTAACCCAGGCTGAAAGTGTGCTGTTTCTTCATTTCCCACGAAGCACCGGTGTTAGCCAATGCGTCTGGAGCCGAACGAGGATCAGCCATCGTCCAGGAACCCATCACAGTACCGGCACCAACTGGAGCGGACAAGCCGACCAGGTAGGTGTTAACTTTCAGGCCTTTCAGGTTGCTGGTGTCAATGCCAACACCGCTGAAGGACTGAGCTTCGAACAGACCGTCACGAGTTTGACCGAAAGCCAAGTGAGCTTTCACAACTTCAAAGTCGTAGCTACCGCCGATGTTCCAGGACTTGACAGTGTCGCCGCCAGTCACAGGAGCACCAACTGCAGCGCGGTTTTCACGAGTCTTGTACTGATCGTATGTCAGAGCAACACCGATAGGGCCGTTAGCGTAACGCAGACCGGTAGTGATACCGCGCTGGTTGCGCTCCAGACCATCTTCAGGGCTTACGCTGTTGGTGATCTTGTACTCTTCAGGACCATTGGTGTTGAAGGAGTAACCAACGCCGAACTGGAAGCCGGAGAAGTTAGGGGTTTGGTACATGACCATGTTGTCGTAACGAACGGTGTTAGCAGCTGTGAAAGCAGCACCGATGTTAGCTTGGTCGAAACCACCGCCGAATGGATCGGCTACGCCTGGCAGGTACTTGGAGGCGATGTTAGTTTGACGACCGAAGTCCAGTTGACCCCAGCTGTCACCAGCCAGACCCAAAGTGGCTTGACGACCGAACAGACGGTCACCTTGCTTGTGGGTACCGGTACCCAGATCGAAACCGCTTTCCAGAACGAACACAGCACGCAGGCCATCACCCAGATCTTCAGAACCCTTCAGGCCCCAACGGTTGCCGGACTGGATGCCATTGATCATGCCGGTTTTCTTCTGGCTGATAGACTCCATACCATCACGGTTAGAAGCATAAGAATCAACACCTTTGAACTTCTGGTAACCGATACCACCGTCCAGAATACCGTACAGGGTGACAGACGTTTCTGCGTGTGCGACGCCAGCGAAGCCGGCCATCAGAGCAGCAGCGAGCAGAGTCTTTTTCATGTAAGAAATCTCCGTAGATTTGAGTAAATCAGAGCAGCCCAACTACAACAGTGCTGCTGCTCTTTCTAACTCCGCGATGGGAAGTTAACGTTATTGCATCAAAATTCCCGTCGCTTGACTACGAAAGCCTTCGGAAACGTGAATCTTTGTGCACAGGCTGTTGGCTATACACAACAAAAACCTGTTTAAAGAGGCTTTCCTGGCCGCTTTGAGTGAAGGCGACAATTAGCGGGCTAAGCCGGAAATCATCTTAAGAACTTGCTTTAAGTCCTTACAGCAATGCATCGCCAATACTGGATTCTGACAAAATAGAGCCGACCCCGCCAGAAAGCGCAACCACCCACCCACGCCCCCATCACCTCTCCAGCAAAGCCTCCATCCAAGACATCGGGTTTTCAGCTTTTCCATAATGCGGGAATTTTTACGAGGGCCAGCCTGACCGCTATCAAATGAGCCAGGAAAGCGGTGAGACGAGTCCAAATCGCTCCACATTCCACACCCTCACCCCCACCGCACCGACAGCCTGGCGTCAAAAAAAGCAAAAAAAAACCTGTCCTTTTCAGGATCAGGTTTTATTTCAAAGCCGCACAAGCGCACAGCTTTTTGTTTGGTGCCGACGACGAGACTCGAACTCGTACAGCTTTCGCCACTACCCCCTCAAGATAGCGTGTCTACCAATTCCACCACGTCGGCAAGCAATCAAGACAGCGATATTAGCACGATAAAAGTGAGACTGTCAGCACAAAACAGCCTAAAACACTTAAAAAACCCGGTACTGGGGCATATTTCACACAATCAGCCATAAACAACAAAGCCCGCCTTGAGGGCGGGCTTTGTCTGCTTACTTTTCAAACTGCCTTGTGATCTTTCCAGCCTCTTATAGAGAGAGACCAAATGCTCACAAGCCAGTCGCATTTACTTGGCCGCAGGAGTCGCGGGCACTTCCTGACTTTCCGAAGCTGCTGGAGGCACAGCCGCCGGTACGGAGGCTGCAGGCGCGGGCGCTGGAACTGAGGCTGCCCCCGTTGGAGCCGCACCCGGCACAGAGGATTCGTAACCTTGCATCACACCTGCGTCTGCCTTTTGCGCAGGATGGTGAGCCACCCATGCCAAACCGCCAGTAGAAGCAAAAAAGACGATAGCCGCCCATTTCGTCATACGCGACAGGAAGTTGGCCGCACCCGCAGCGCCAAAAACGCTACCTGCGGAACCACCACCAAAAGCAGATCCCATATCTGCGCCCTTACCCTGCTGCAACAGAACCAGACCAATAATCAACAGCGAGGAGATAACCTGCACCGCCATCAGAACGGAAGACATCCAATCTTGCATTTAAAGACTCCAGACCCTTTAAGCGGCCACAATACGTAAAAATTCTTGCGCATCCAAAGATGCACCACCCACCAAGGCACCATCAATATCCGGCATGGCAAATAGCTCAGCGGCGTTATCCGCCTTCACACTGCCACCATACAAAATGCGCACCTGATCCGATTCCATATAGGCACGAATCTGTTGGTGCATTTGCTGCGCTTGCTGCGGCGAAGCCGTCAGACCCGTGCCAATAGCCCACACGGGCTCATAAGCCAACACCAGACGAGACACGATCTGCGCGCCCAGCGCTTTAATCGGTTCGAGCTGGTCTTGTACCACGCAGACCTCCTGCCCTGCCTGGCGATCAGCTAACTGCTCACCAACACAGACTATCGGCGTCACGCCCGCATCCAAGGCAGCCAACACCTTGGCCGCAACCTGAGCGCTACTTTCCTGATGATACTGCCGACGCTCAGAATGCCCGACAATGACCCAGCGGCAACCGATATCGGCCAGCATCGCTGCCGAAATTTCCCCGGTGTAAGCTCCCTTGGCATGAACACTCACATCCTGAGCACCGACAGCAATAGCCGATCCTTTCAGGATACTCACCGCCTGAGGCAAATACACGTAAGGAACGCATACAAGCACATCACACTCTGCCTGCATCTCAGGCCGAACAAGCAGTTCTTGCAGCAGACGGCTGTTGCCATCAAGCGAGCCATTTAATTTCCAATTGCCCGCAACCAGTCGTTTACGCGAAGAATGTACGCTCATTGCTCCCTTGATGCCAGTCAGAAAGTTACACCAACGCCTACAAATCAAGGCGCAGCTAACCGGCTATTGTAGCGCGAGCCAATCCTTTACGCGCATCTTTAGCTGAAAATTCCTTTCTTCAGCGCTAGAAAACGGGTGGCCGTGCCACCCTTTGCTGCTTTTAGGGAACAAGAATGATCTTGCCAACCTGCTCACCCGCCTCCATCATGGCGTGCGCCTCACTGGCTTTCTCCAGGGGGAAAGTAGCGTGAATCAACGGTCGTACCCGCCCGGCCTCGAGCAAAGGCCAGACATGCGTCCTCAGGGCCCGCGCCAACTGGGCCTTGAACGTAACGGGCCGAGAACGCAGGGTAGAGCCGGTAATCGTCAGGCGTCGGCGCAAAATCTCACCACAATTAATGGTCGCCTTCACGCCACCCAACATCGCAATAATGACGATGCGGCCATCGTCCGCCAAGCAAGCCAGATCGCGATTGATATAGTCACCGGCGACCATATCCAAAATCACATCTACGCCACGGCCTTCTGTTTTGCCTTTAATGACTTCTTCGTAAACCTGTGTTTTGTAGTTGATACCAATTCCGCCGAGACGATTGATGGCTTGCACACGCTCATCGCTGCCCGCCGTGGCATAAACCTTATGCCCTAGCGCCACAGCAAGCTGAATGGCGGTGGTTCCAATACCACTTGCTCCACCGTGAACCAGCAAGGTTTCGCCTGCGCTTAACTGCCCACGCTCAAATACATTGCTCCAGACTGTAAAAAAGGTCTCGGGCAAACCGGCCGCCTCCAGCACACTGAAGCCGGCGGGCACCGGCAAACACTGCTCTACCGGGACCACGCAGTACTCGGCATAGCCGCCACCGCTTACCAGCGCACACACCCGATCACCTATCTTGAACTCACTACCCTGCAGATCGCCGGACACGATTTCACCCGCTACTTCAAGCCCTGGAATATCAGAAGCCCCAGCAGGTGGCGGATAGGCGCCGGCACGTTGCAACACATCAGGCCGATTGACACCCGCCGCCAACACCTTGACCAATACCTCCCCGGCACCCGCCTGCGGCATCGGTCGCTCGCCAATTCGCAATACTTCTGGTTTTCCAAACTCGGTAATTTCCACTGCTCGCATGCCTGCTCCCTGTGATATCTCTACTATTTGCTTATCGCGGCCCGGATAGAAAACACCATGCGGCCACCATACCTGCTGCAATCTATCATATGCGCCGCTACAGGTGCCCGGCTTCGTAGAGGAAAACCGATTATTTCCATGACGTTGGCGAATTTATACGTTACACTTTAAGGCTTTCCTGGCCGCGGTGCTTAAAGGCACTAGTATGCGTCCAGTAAAAGTGCGATTGATAGGAAGCGTGCCAGAGCGGTTGAATGGACCGGTCTTGAAAACCGGCGATGGGGTAACCCATCCGTGAGTTCGAATCTCACCGCTTCCGCCATCAACTCCCGCTGCATCCATGGCGGAATTGGTAGACGCAAGGGACTTAAAATCCCTCGATCCTTGATCGTGCCGGTTCGATTCCGGCTGGATGCACCATATATTCTCGATAGTGGCGGATATCTTCGCCCGCGATAAAAGCATCCGTTTTTATTCGCTCATGGCCTCTGTCCAGTCATAAAAAACCCGCCCTAAAGCGGGTTTTTTTATGTCGACTCCCGGCCGAAAGCCAAGCCTGCGATGCAGGCACTTAGCAAGCACTACTTCAAGCAGCAGCCGCTCACCCCCAATGTCCTCCCCTGCCCGCATCGTACACACCAAGGCTGGCCCTTGCTAAGCCCCATGCAATACAGGCACAACAAAAAGCAGGGATGCCGCCAGCAACCTCCCACTAACTGCTACTGCTACTGCATCAATAATGTAGTCACCCAGACTTCCGGCACTGCACAGCACGTGCTGCCTTTGCTCTGTCTTACAGATGGCCGGGCACAAAAAAACCCGCCTTTGAGCGGGTTTTTCTTTCACCAAACAGCAGACTCTATCAAGAAGCAGCAGGAGCAGCCGGGCCGCCTTGAGCTTCAATGCCACCAATAGCCTTGATCGACAGACGCAGACGACCTTTCTCATCAGCCTCAATGATCTTGACCTTCACAATCTGGCCGACTTTCAGTACGTCATTGATATTGGCAATACGGTAGTTGGCAATCTCAGAGATATGCAGCAAACCGTCACGACCTGGCAGAACCTGAACGATCGCACCAAAATCCAGCAAGCGCATCACTGGGCCTTCGTATTCCTGACCCACTTCAACTTCAGCCGTCAGTTCTTTGATACGACGCTCCGCTTCGCGAGCCTTGTCCAGATCAGCGCTGGCGATGGTAATCGTACCGTCGTCCGAAATATCGATCTGCGTGCCCGTCTCTTCGGTCAGAGCGCGGATGGTGGCACCACCCTTACCAATCACGTCACGAATCTTCTCGGGGTTGATCTTCACGGTCAACATGCGAGGAGCAAATTCGGACATCTCGGTACGGGAACCGTCGATGGACTCTTTCATCTTGCCCAGGATGTGCATACGGCCTTCATGGGCCTGAGCCAATGCAACCTGCATGATTTCCTTGGTAATGCCCTGGATCTTGATGTCCATCTGCAAAGCAGTAATACCTTTCTCGGTACCGGCCACCTTGAAGTCCATATCACCCAGGTGATCCTCGTCGCCCAGAATGTCGGTCAGTACGGCAAACTTGTTGCCTTCCTTGATCAGACCCATGGCCACACCCGCCACGTGATCTTGCACCGGAACACCCGCATCCATCATGGACAGAGAGCCACCGCACACGGACGCCATAGAAGACGAACCGTTGGATTCGGTGATCTCGGACACCACGCGGATGGAGTACTGGAAATCCTCAGCTGCTGGCAGCAAAGGGGTCAGAGCACGTTTGGCCAGACGACCGTGACCAATCTCACGACGCTTGGGGGCACCGAAACGGCCGGCTTCGCCGGTAGCGAAAGGAGGCATGTTGTAGTGCATCATGAAGCGATCGCGGTACTCACCCATGATCGAGTCAATAATTTGCTCATCTTGCTTGGTGCCCAGCGTCGTCACCACCAAAGCCTGGGTTTCGCCACGCGTAAACAAGGCGCTACCGTGAGCACGAGGCAATACGCCCAAACGGATGCTGATAGGACGAACAGTGCGGGTATCGCGACCGTCAATACGGGACTCGCCACTCAAGATGCGCGAGCGCACAATCTTGCTTTCCAGATCAAACAGCATGTTTTCAACAGCCACCATGTCAGGCTGTTCCTGACCGTTAGCCTCTGCTTGAGCCAGAACGGTTTCTTTGGCGTGGGCGTATACCGCGCGAAGCTGCTCCGTGCGAGCCTGTTTTTCACGCGTTTGATACGCTTGCTTCAAACCTTCCTCGGCAGCGGCGCTAACCGAAGCCAATAGGCTTTCGTTGACAGCAGCCGGCTGCCAATCCCACTCGGGCTTACCTGCTTCCTCAACCAACTCATGAATGCAGTTGATGGCAGCTTGCATTTGCTCATGAGCAAACACCACACCGCCCAGCATGACTTCCTCAGACAATTGCTTGGCTTCGGACTCAACCATCAAGACAGCTTGTTCGGTACCGGCAACCACCAGATCCAGATCCGAAGACTTCAGCTGAGTGGCCGATGGATTCAGCACATACTGACCATCGATGTAACCAACGCGCGCCGCGCCCACCGGACCATTGAAAGGAATACCCGAGATGGCCAGAGCAGCGGACGCGCCAATCATGGCAGCGATGTCTGGGTCAATTTCAGGGTTGACCGATACGGTGTGAATGATGACCTGAACTTCGTTGTAGAAGCCCTCGGGGAAAAGAGGACGCAAGGGGCGATCGATCAGGCGGGAGATCAGGATCTCGCGCTCGGACTGACGACCTTCACGCTTGAAAAAACCACCGGGAATTTTGCCGGCAGAGTAGGTTTTTTCAACGTAATCCACGGTCAAAGGAAAAAAGTCCTGACCGGCTTTCGCTTTGCTGGCGCCCACAACGGTGGCCAGCACAACAGTATCTTCGATGGAAACCAGCACGGCACCTGACGCCTGACGTGCGATTTCTCCGGTTTCCAGCACAACGGTGTGCTCACCGTACTGGAAAGACTTGGTGACTTTATTGAACATTAGGAGAATCCTTACAATAAAAAAACCGTGCACACAGCGAAACCAGTTCGCCGAATGCACGGTTGTTTAGCGGGGAGCCAGCCCCGGTATCACTTACGCAGACCGAGTTTTTCGATCAAAGCACGGTAAGCGTCTGGATTACGACCTTTCAGGTAATCCAGCAATTTGCGACGACGGCTAACCATGCGCAACAGACCACGACGGGAGTGGTGATCTTTGTTGTGAGCCTTGAAGTGGCCGGTCAATTCGTTGATGCGAGCGGTCAGCAAAGCCACTTGCACTTCTGGGGAGCCTGTATCGCCTTGTTTACGCTGAAACTCGGAAACGATATCGACTTTTTTGATATCTGCAACTGCCATTTTATATAGCCTCTAAGACTTGCGTTAGGACCGAGGTGCCCTAACGTGTTGAAAATGAAATTGAGTACACCGGCCCAACGGGCCCGTGCAAGCAAACGATTATAACGAAAAACCAGGATCAGCGTTAAGCATTTCGCCTTGCGCCTCCACTGAAGCCGACAACTTTAGTTGTTTCCACGCCGTAGTCGCGCCAAGGCACGGGCACGACGCCAACGCCAGGCCATCACAAACCATCCCGACAGCCCGTACAGGCAGAACAGACCAAACAGAAAGACGGGCGGATCGGTCGACACAAATACAAAGACCAGCACAAACAGCAACATGCCCCAAAATGGAACGCTGCGGCTGATGGCAAAGGACTTGCCGCTATAAAACGGCGCGTTGGATACCATGGCCAGGCCGGCGTAAATAGTCAGACCAAAGGCTACCCAGGGGATCACATTGACTTGCAGCGACAATTTATTGTCCACGGCCAGCCAGACAAAACCGGCTACCAGCGCGGCGGCGGCCGGACTGGGTAGACCTTGAAAGAAACGCTTGTCGACCACTTCAATATTGGTGTTGAAACGAGCCAGACGCAAGGCGCCACCCGCCACATAGATAAAGGCGGCCAACCATCCCCAGCGTCCCAAGCCCTGCATGGCCCAAACATACATGACCAGCGCAGGAGCCGCACCAAAAGAGATCATGTCTGCCATGGAGTCATACTGCTCGCCAAAAGCAGACTGCGTATTGGTCAGCCGAGCAACCCGCCCATCCATCCCATCGAACACCAAGGCCAGGAAAATGGCGATGGCCGCCGCTTCAAAGCGACCGTTCATCGCTTGCACAACGGCATAAAAGCCCGCAAACAAATTGGCGGTGGTAAAGGCGTTGGGCAAAAGATAGATGCTACGCCGACGACGGGTTTCATCATTGAGCAAATTGGGCATAATTTATGCTTTAAGAGTTGTTGCTAAAGACTGAACACTCGAATGTAGCATTGTCCACAAGGCTACAGAGCGCAAATAGTTCAAGCAAATATAAGCCAGGACAAGCAAAAAAGACCGAGAGGCCTGCGACCAGGGCGTTCGCGAAGAACGAGTAGATTTTATCGAACTCGCTTGCGCAGCACGCTGACAAGGACGCGATGCTCACAGCAAGAGCACTGCATTTTATCGCGCAGTCATCAATACAGCCACAAGACAAGGACACAACGCGGGTATGCCTCCCTTGGCCTGGGCAGCCGCGCTGCGCGCCCAACGCGTCCTGCAATAAAAAAACCGGCTGACGCCGCGAGACGTCAGCCGGTTCAGGTTCAAGACCAGAGCAGACTAGGCGCCTGCCCCGATATCAAACTTAGTTCTTGGACTTATCGACCAATTTGTTGGCCGCAATCCAAGGCATCATGGAGCGCAGCTTGCTACCCACTTGCTCAATCTGCGATTCGGCATTGATACGACGACGCGAGATCAAGGTAGGAGCGCCGGCGGCGTTTTCCAGGATGAAGTTCTTGGCATAAACGCCGGTCTGGATGTCTTCCAGGCACTTGCGCATAGCCTTGCGGGTTTCTTCGGTAACAATCTTCGGACCGGTCTCGTACTCGCCGTATTCAGCGTTGTTGGAGATCGAGTAGTTCATGTTGGCGATACCGCCTTCGTAGATCAGGTCCACGATCAGCTTGAGCTCGTGCAAGCACTCGAAGTAAGCCATTTCAGGCGCGTAACCCGCTTCTACCAGCGTATCGAAGCCTGCTTTGATCAGCTCAACTGCACCGCCGCACAGAACAGCCTGTTCACCGAACAAGTCGGTTTCGGTTTCTTCGCGGAAGTTGGTTTCGATGATACCGGCACGACCACCGCCGTTAGCCGATGCGTAGGACAGAGCCACGTCGCGAGCAGCGCCGGTCTTGTCCTGGTAAACAGCGATCAGGTGAGGAACGCCGCCGCCTTGGCTGTAGGTGCCACGAACCGTGTGACCAGGAGCCTTGGGAGCAATCATGATGACGTCGATATCGTCACGGGGCACAACCTGGCCGTAGTGAACGTTAAAGCCGTGAGCAAATGCCAGAGCGGCGCCAGGCTTGATGTTCTCGGCAACCTGGTTGCGGTAAACCTCAGCAATGTTTTCGTCGGGCAACAAGATCATGACGACGTCAGCGCTCTTGACGGCTTCGGCCACTTCCTGAACTTTCAGGCCAGCGTTCTCGGCTTTGCTCCAGGAAGCGCCGCCTTTGCGCAGACCCACAACCACATTCACGCCGGACTCGTGCAGGTTCAGGGCGTGGGCGTGGCCTTGCGAACCGTAGCCGATGATGGCAACGGTCTTGCCTTTGATCAGGGAAAGATCACAATCCTTGTCGTAGAAAACTTTCATTTCAGGTGCTCCAAATTTAATAATTTCGCTTAAACAGCAATTCGAGAATGGCCGCTCATGCAGCAGCGGCACAAAAAGGACCTTGACTCATTACTTTCAGAACGGGGACACCGGCGTCTACACAGCACCAAACTGTGCATACCCTTTATAAGGCGCTGCCGTGAACGGCAGCCCCTTGAATAAAAGCGGTCATTCTGTCCTGAAAGAGCCTTGGCTTACAGCTTTAAGACACGCTCGCCACGGCTGACACCAGAGACCCCGGTGCGCACTGTTTCAAGAATGGCCGTGCGATCCAGCGCATTAATGAAAGCAGCAATTTTGTCTTGAACACCGGTCAGTTCGATGGTGTATGTCTTGTCCGTCACATCGATGATGCGGCCACGGAAAATATCCGCCATGCGCTTCATCTCTTCACGTTCCTTGCCGACAGCCCGCACCTTGATGAGCATCAGTTCACGCTCGATGTGAGGGCCTTCGGACAGATCCACCACCTTGACCACGTCAACCAGACGGTTCAAGTGCTTGGTGATCTGCTCGATGACGTCGTCCGCCCCTCGCGTCACGATGGTCATGCGAGACAGGGTGTCGTCCTCGGTAGGAGCAACTGTCAAGGTCTCGATGTTATAGCCACGAGCCGAAAACAGGCCAACCACACGGGACAGTGCGCCGGGCTCGTTTTCCAGAAGGATAGAAATGACGTGTTTCATGATTCTCTCCTTACAGATCGTCAGGGCCCAAGAGCATTTCTGTCAGGCCACGGCCTGCTTTCACCATCGGGAACACGTTTTCGGTTTGGTCCGTGATGAAGTTCAGAAATACCAGGCGGTCTTTGTGCGTGGTGAAGGCTTCGCGAATAGCGGGGACCACATCGGCTGGCTTGTCGATTTCCAGACCCACGTGACCGTAGCTTTCCACCAGTTTGACAAAGTCAGGCAATGCATCCACGTAGGACTCGGAATAGCGCGAGCCGTAATCGATCTGTTGCCACTGGCGCACCATGCCCAGATAACGATTGTTCAGACAAAGAATCTTGGGACTCAAGCGGTACTGTTTACACGTAGACAGTTCCTGGATATTCATCTGGATGGAGCCTTCACCGGTAATGACGGCAACATCCTGGCCTGGATTGGCCATCTGCACACCCATTGCGTAAGGCAAGCCCACGCCCATCGTGCCCAGGCCACCGGAATTGATCCAGCGACGAGGCTTATTGAATTTGTAGTACTGCGCCGCCCACATCTGGTGCTGACCCACATCGGAAGTCACGAATGCGTTGCCGCCCGTCACTTCCCACAGGGATTCCACCACAAATTGCGGCTTGATCAGTTCGTCCGACTTGGCGTAGGCCAGCGAGTTCTTGCCCCGCCAGACATTGATCTGCTTCCACCAGTCGTTCAGGGAAGGCTGGTGCTGCGATTCCTGACGGCTTTGCGCATACAGCTCATTGAACTCGGTCAGCACGTCTTTGACACAGCCCACAATCGGCACATCCACTTTCACGCGCTTGGAGATCACGGAAGGATCAATATCGATATGAATGATCTTGCGCGGATTCTGACCGAAATGACGGGTATTGCCGATCACGCGGTCATCAAACCGCGCACCGACAGCGACCAGCACGTCGCAATGCTGCATGGTCATGTTGGCTTCATAGGTACCGTGCATGCCGGGCATGCCGATGTACTGGTCGGCCGTGCCGGGATAGGCACCCAGACCCATCAAGGTCGTGGTGCAGGGTGCGCCACTGAGCTTGACCAGGTCATTGAGTTCGCTTTCTGCATTACCCAGCACCACGCCACCACCCACGTAGATCAGCGGGCGCTCGGCGCTGTTGAGAATCTGGACAGCCTTTTTGATTTGCCCCTGATGGCCCTTGGTCACCGGCGCATAGGAGCGCATCTTGACCTCGCCACGCTTGGGCGTGTACTTGCACGTTGCGGTCGTAATATCTTTGGGGATATCAATCAGCACGGGGCCTGGACGGCCGGTAGTGGCAATAAAGAATGCCTTGCGAATGGTATCGGCCAGATCACGGACATCGCGCACCAGAAAGTTGTGCTTGACGCAGGGACGGGTAATGCCAATGGCATCACATTCCTGGAAAGCATCTTCGCCAATGGCCTGCGTGCTGACCTGACCACTGATGATGACCATCGGAATGGAATCCAGGTACGCGGTCGCAATACCGGTCACGGCATTGGTGACGCCCGGGCCACTGGTTACCAGTGCCACGCCAACTTTCTGGGACGAACGGGAATAGGCATCCGCAGCATGAACAGCGGCCTGTTCATGACGCACAAGAATGTGCTGGAAGCGGTCCTGCTTGAAGATTGCGTCGTAAATATAGAGAACGGCACCACCCGGGTATCCGAAAACGTGTTCTACGCCTTCGTCCGCGAGCGTGCGCACAACAATATCTGCGCCATTTAATTCAGACATGAGTTTTCCTTTCAGTCTTGCTCTGCAATATCGATCGACCACGACGGTCCGAGCTTGAACCGATGTCAGCAACATGATCTGGCGCTTCATGGTCCACAGGACCACACCACCCAGACACATTACCGTCCGGCCTGCACTCTTCGACACCCAGTGCGTGCACACAAAAACGTATGCGTTAGCTTGAAACGGAAGTCCTGGCATCCCACGCTTGTGACGCGGCCAGCAACAAAGTTTTTAGGCGCAAAAAACCGGGCGGATGGCCCGGTTAACAGTGCCTCGCTACAATTTGCTCGGATACGGAGCAAAAACACCTGGTTACTTTACCTTGCCTGCACAAAGCGAGCAACTGTGATTGTTGGTAAAGTGCAAAAAAACAGGCTTAAAGCGGGCATACGTAAAACGATATACTGTCTACCTATGACGAGCTGTCCGGGTATTTTATGGCATCGCCCATTCCACAATTAAAACAATTCCTGTATAGCCACTACTTTTTCGGTGGACTGCGCCAGTCCATCGGGGTACTGCTGCCGGTCATTATTTTGGGCCGGTTTTTTGGTCACTATGACATCGGGGTCATTGCGTCCATGGGCGCGACCTGCGTTGCCATCATTGACCAGCCCGGCGGCCCGCGCCGCTACCGCAACAATGAAATGCTCGGCGGTATTGCCTTGGGCACGGTCACCGTGGGCCTGACCGGCTTAGCCTCCAGTTCCCCTTTGCTGCTGGTGCTGTGCGTCCCCTTGCTCTGCTTTCTGTACAGCATGTTTTCTGTCTTTGGTCGCCGCGGCGGGCTGATCGGTTTTGCTGCCCTGCTGCTGATGACCTTGACGATGCGCTTTCCCATGCAGCCTCATGAAGTGCTGGCGCACACCCTTTACTCGTTTGCCGGCGGCCTGTCCTATTATCTGTTCAGCACGCTGTTTCGACGCTTGTTCTGGTATCGGGAAGAACGTCAGACTCTGGCTGTTGCACTGTTTGCCACCGCTGAGTACATGGAAGCCCGATCACAGTTCTATGACTCCAGCTCGGATCTGGACGCTTGCTATCGGCGGCTGATCAACCTTCAATCCAATATGACCGAAAAGCATCAGGCGGCCCGCGATGTGGTACTGCGCGAACTGCCACGCGGTCATGGGCGGGGAGATCATCACCGCAAGGCGTTGCTGACCATCTTTCTGAACATGGTCAGCATTCTGGACTCGCTGGTTGCCACGTACACCGACTACACCGTCCTGCGCCGCCAGCTTTCCGACAGCGATTTTATGGTTTTTGCGCGTGACGGCTTGCACAAGCTGTCGCTGGATATTGGCCGCATCGCCATGAATGTTTCACGCAGCGCTCGCACAACCCGTCGCTCCAGCGTCAAAGCGGAAATCCGCGCCATGGAATACGAGCTGGAGAAATACAAACGTCAGGGTATGTCTCAATCCGACCCCGAAACGTATGCCCTGTTAGTCCAGGTGCTGCGCCGCATGCGCAACCTGAACCGGATCGTCGACAGCATGGCCAGCCTGTCACACAGAGCCAGCCAGAATCTTCCGGTCGACCAGTACCTGAACAAATCACTCAGCCGCATGCTGTCGCGCGAAGAGCTGCGTCTGGGCATGCTGACCAGTAATCTCAAGCTGAAGTCCTCGCACTTCCGCTATGCAGCACGCGTCAGCATCGCCTCCATCGTGGCCCTGGGAATTGGTGCTCTTAGCGCTCACTTCCAAAGCGAACTGGGCCTGGTCAGTGCCCTGACCGCTCACAGTTACTGGATCATCCTGACAATTCTGGTGATCATGAAACCGGGCTTTGCCATCACCCGTCAACGTAATGGCTGGCGGCTGTTTGGCACGATACTGGGCTGTGCGGCGGCCTTTCTGCTGCTCAAGCTCACCGATAACCGTGAGCTGTATCTGATTGCCATGTTGCTGGCCTATCTGCTTGGCAACAGTCTGGTTCAATTGAACTTCTTGTTATCCGCCCTGTTCAATACCATTTTTGTCATTCTGTCCTTCCAGTTCCTGTCTACAGGCGGCTCTTTCATTATTGGAGAGCGCCTGGTCGATACGCTGATCGGTTGCGGCATTGCCATGGCGGCCAGTTACTTGCTCCCGAACTGGGAATCCACGGCTATGACGGGCCTGGCACGCGCAGCCTTGGCCGCCAATAAAGAGTTCTGGCGGGCCGGTCTGGAGTTCGCTCGCCTGAGTCGTCTGCACAACCAGAACCTCAGAAATGATAAAGCGGGCGAACCCACGATGACAGAGGCTCAGAAAGCTCAGGTGGATCTGGATTTGATGGAAGCCGACACCGCCTGGCAGGTGGCGAACAAGAATGTTCACATTGCCTTCAGCAACTTTGCCTCAGCCTTCTATCGCATGATGGACGAACCTGTCAGCCGACAAGCCAATGTGTCCCTGCTGAACAATCTGCTGATTCAGAACCATGTGCTGGCCTCGCAGATCAGCGCCGCGGCCCCGCTTCTGGCTAATTTGAGCCAGATTCCGCCAGGCATCCAAAACGCTCTGGATGCGATTGGTGCACTCATCAACGATCAGGATGCAGACCCGCCCGCCTCCATCGAAACGGAAGGCGAACTGGCCATGCTGGCCTACCCAATCCGTCAAATGAGCAAGGCAGCCCAGTTGATTCGCCAGGATATGAGAGGGCTGGAATACAGTGCTGGCCCACAGCTGCCACCCGAGCGCAAGCAGGAGCTGAACCAGCAAGGGGCTTGATGACCATGCCCCGCTTACCTAAGGAACTCACTGTCAGAGCCGAATAAACAAAAGCACAGAGCACAAAGCACAAAGCACAAAGCACAAAGCACAAGAGCATAGGGCGCGAAGCCCTCATCTGGTCGCAGCACTAAAAAGAAAAAGGCAAGGCGCAATACATGGCCTTGCCTTTCCTTTTCATCTCTGCAACACCGCTGATCCGCTAACGAGCTGCCCCTACGGCGCAAGCCATAAATCTATCTGCGCATCAAGCCTTGGCGTCCTGCTCGGAGCGACGAAACACCAGCTTGTCCTCGCTGGAGAGCTCAGGCTGGAACACATAGCCTTCACGATCAAAGGCCTTCAAAGCCTCTACCGTTTGAACACGATTATCAATCACAAAGCGGGCCATCAAACCACGCGCTTTCTTGGCATAAAAACTGATGATCTTCCAGACGCCATTCTTCTCGTCCTGGAAAACACACTGCACCACGCGAGCTCGCAGGGATTTTTGATCCACCGCCTTGAAATACTCTTCCGACGCAAGGTTCAAGACAACAGGATCAGCATCACCTTCCTGACGCTCGTTCAGATAATTGGCAATACGGCTTCCCCAATAAGCGTACAAATTCGCACCACCGGGATTCTTCAAACGAGTGCCCATTTCCAAACGATAGGGCCGCATCAAGTCCAAAGGACGCAAGGCTCCATAAAGCCCACTCAAGATCACGATGTGATCCTGAGCCCACTTGAGTTCCTTGTCCGACAAATCCGTGGCAGCCAAGCCCTCATACACATCGCCGTTAAACGCCAAAATAGCCTGTCGTGCGTTGGAGCGGTCAAACTTGGGCTCCCACTCCTGATAGCGCTGAACGTTCAGGCGTGCCAGATCGTCACTCAGCTTCATCAGGCCCGCTATATCCTCTTCGGACTGAGTGCGCAAAATATCAATCAAGCCTTGCGCCTGCTCCACAAACAAGGGTTGGGTTTCCAGCTGTGTACGTACAGGAGAATCGTAATCCAGCTTCTTGGCTGGCGAGAGCAATAACAACATGCGCCTATATCCTTTCTAACCAAACAGATAAAGGGAGCCCCCTTTATCTGCCATGAACAAAAAACGCGCTGACCGCGATTAACGCGCCGTCCAGCCACCATCCAGGCTGAGCGTCGTCCCCGTCATCTGATCTGCAGCAGCCGAACACAGGAACACCGCCGCCCCACCCAATTGCTCGGGCGTCACAAACTGCAGGGAAGGCTGCTTCTCTGCCAGCAACTCGCGAGCAGCGGCTTCAATATCCATGCCTTTTTGCTGACTGATGGCCTCAATCTGCTTTTCCACCAGCGGTGTGCGGACCCACCCGGGACAAATCGCATTGCACGTAATGCCCTTGCCGGCATTTTCCAGCGCCGTCACTTTGGTCAGCCCAACAACGCCATGCTTGGCCGCCACATACGCCGACTTATTCACCGAGGCCACCAAACCATGGGCCGAAGCGATATTGATGATACGTCCCCACCCCTGCTTTTGCATGATGGGCAAGGCAGCAGCCGTACCATGAAAGACAGCAGACAGGTTCAGCGCAATAATGGCGTTCCATTTGTCGACAGGAAAGTCCTCAATGGTTGCTGTGTACTGGATGCCAGCGTTATTGACCAGAATATCCAGGCCACCCAGGGCTTGCGCGGCCTTGGCAACAAAGTCACGTGTCGCCTGGGCGTCACTCAGGTCCGCATTCAGATAATAGGCGTGGATGCCGAATCTGGACTCCAGAGAACTGCGCTCGCGCTCGATATCTTCAGGCTGACCAAAACCGTTGATCACCACATCCGCACCTGCTTTTGCCAATTCGGTGGCCATGGCCAGACCAATACCACTGGTCGATCCCGTTACGATCGCTTTTTTACCTTTCAGCATAGATACCTCGTGAGTATGGACAACAGAGAACTGAAACCTCAAGTGTACTCGCCGCTCTGCATGGCCGGACAAGACGTCAGGAGAGTTTTGTCCGAGCTGAGCGCCCACCCCGCGGGGCGACAGATAGCCCCGTAACACCGGAGTAATCTGTGCTCACGTGGGCATCGACACAGGTCATGTCTGCCCAATCGGAACGGAGAACCCGCGTTTCGGCAGGCAATTGCCCGTCAGACAGCCATACGTTTCCCACTTTAACGCCGCAACATGACAGGCAACTGGCCAACAAAACCGACAAGGCAAATAGAAAACAAAAAAGCCCTTGAATAATCAAGGGCTTTTAAAATTCTAAGTGGCGGACAGGGTGGGATTCGAACCCACGGTACGCTTGCACGTACGCCTGATTTCGAGTCTTGCCACATATAAAGCCAAGCAAATAAATCCCTTATTTATCAATACCCTCTGGCGCCATCCGTTTTCCATTTACTAGCAAATGCCTTGGTTTTATGCCTCTTATAGTCACAAAAAAGTCACAACCACTAAGCTCCCACACGACTCATATATAGCCCGCCCTAGAGCGGGCTTTTTTGCGTCCGCGCTCTTTACGCGAGGACGGCCCTTTTCTATTTCCGACACAGCCGCACCCACGTCTCGGCCTCCGTCTCAACATATCGCAGCACCCGAATCGGCGTGACATCAATCTCAGCATCTGAGCGCCACTGAAACGGACGCTGTGCAGCAGCGCAATAACTACCGCCCTTTGGTGTCGCGCATCCGCTGACGAGCGCGATTACGCACAGCATCATCATCCAGGCGCTCAATCGTTTCAGCTGCATCACGTCCTACCTCCACGGCAGACAGATCCGCCTTTGTTTGTTGCTGCCTTGCCTGTGCCCTGCCCTGGCGCCGTCCGACCTGCAGCAGCGCCAGTGCGGCCAAGATCAGGCCGCCCAGTAGACCCAGCCAGCCTGCCACCTTTCCCCATAGTGCTTTAAACAATGGCGGCTCCTGTCTTAATGGCTTCCGCTCCAGATGCGCCTAAGAATCGCGCACGGTCTGCAGCACGACGACGACGCAGGCCCAGCAGTACCTTGCCGCCTGACTTGTTCCAGCGCGGGAATTGCTCAGCAGCACCGGCCTGGTCGCCGGCATTGAACAAGCGGACCAGCGTGGAACCTTGAAATGCTTCCACGCCGATGTTGTAGGCCAGATCCACCATGGCATCGAGCTGGGCCTGGGTCGCAGGACGGGTCAGTGCGTTCAGAACACCAGGCACGAACTCATGGGCCAGCCGGCGCTGCAGACGTTGGTCGGCCTCAGCCTGAGTGATGCGCAGGCCCTGACCGACGTCAGGCCCGGTGTCGCCCCAGCCGATGGTCCACACCTTGCCGTCGGCATCCCAGTAGGCTTCCAGCCGGCAGCTCTCGAAATACCGCAGGATGGCCAGGCCGTCGGCGGACATGCCCGTCGGTGAAGCCTTCTGTGGCTCTGGTGTGGCCTGCTCTGCTTTCTGTGGCCGAAAAAAAAGGGCCAGAAGGCCCGAGATAAGACTCAACAACAATTTCATTCTGTTTTTCCTCCAATGGCGCCTTCGCGCAGTTCAGTCATTACTTCGAACAGGTCAGCCTTGCGCCGCTTGTCGAAAAAGTTAAAAGCCCAGCGCACAACAGCCCAGCCCGGCAGCCCACATGCGAACGCTAATCCAAGCATGGCCACCAGACCTACCGGGTTGTTCGCCCAGTGGTGCAGCTCGTAGTGCTGAATCACCGCGGCCCCGCCTGAGATCGAGGCCACCACCGTGCTGATCACCCCCACAATCCATTCGGACTGCGTGCGCGGCCGCAGAATACACATCACCACCAGCGTAGCCAAGCCTGCCCCGATGGCACCCATGCCTGCTATTCCTCCCATCGCCTTCCAGACGGCCAAACCAGCCGCCGATGTTCCCGTGCTTGTCGGTTCCAAGTCCTTCCCCTTGTGTAATACGGTCGGCATGGCTGTCTCCCGTGAAGCGCCGCGATTGCGGCAGACGTAAAAAAGGCCGCCCTGCTGGCGACTGTAAAAATCCACAGTTGAAACAATTGTCTGTACGGCCTACAACGCAGATTTACCTATGAACGCCACCCGCCAGCGCCGTCTATCCCGCTCCTGCCCCACCCTCGCCGAGGCCATGGAACGCTATCTGCTGGAGGTGTCGACCCTAAAAAAATCCGCCTATCAGGAACGATCCCTGGTTCGCGCCTGGACCGGCACGCTGCTGGCCGGCCGCAACATAGCCAGAATCACGCAGCAAGATCTGCAACGCATCCGCGATGACTGGATGCAAGAGCGGGCGCCGGCAACCGTTAACCGTCGTATGGCGCTGCTATCACATCTATTCACCGTGGCGCGCAAAGACTGGGGCTACAGCTGGCTGGCCAACCCCGTCCAGCTCGTGCGGCGGCCGGCAGTCAATGACGCGCGCGACCGCCGCCTATTCACCCAGATCCGTCTATATGGTGTGAGTCCCGACGAATGCCCACGTTCTGAAATCGACTGGATCCTGAAACACACCCGCTCTGAGTGCCTGCCCACCATAGTGGCGCTGGCCGTAGAGACCGGCATGCGCCGCTCGGAAATCGTCACGCTGACCCGCGAACAGATCGACCTGACCCACGGCGTCATCACCCTGCAGGACACCAAAAACGGCGACACTCGGTACGTGCCGCTGACGCCATTCGCCCGCGACGCGCTGCGTAAATGGCTGGTCGGCAAACCGCTGCGCGGCCGCATATTCGACGTGTCAGCCGGATCCGTCAGCCGGGCATTTGCCCGCGCCCGTGAGCGCGCGCGCCGCGCCTATGACGCCCTATGCCGACAGTACGGCCGCCGCCCCGTGCGCGCCTATTTCCTGGATCTGCGCCTGCACGATCTGCGGCATGAAGCCACGTCCAGGCTGGCCGACGTATTCCCAGCGCATGAGCTGGCCAAGGTGACCGGCCACCGAGACACCCGCATGCTGCAGCGGTATTTCCATCCGCGCGGGCGAGATCTCGCGCAGAAACTCATGCGTAGCAAGCTCGGCCGCGCGCAGGCCGAGCAACTACGCTTGGCCGCCTGATTCCGGCCAGACGACCGCTTTAACGGCTTTGGCGGTCTTTGCGGCATAGATCTGGTCCCGCAGCCGCTGGCGCGTACCGACCAGTTGCTGGCTCGACCGCAGGAACAGTTGCGCCTGATCCAGAGTTTTCTGTCGCATATCCTCGACAGCGATGCCCCGGGCAGCGGCTAGGCCATCCAGATAGGGAGTGGGCGCGGTCTGGTCTGCGGCCCACGCCAGTGCCTCGGCCTGCTGGACTGGCCAAGTCAAGCGCTCGGCCTCGGGGTAACCCGTGGTCAGGGCGACGGCCGCCTGCTCAAACCCTGCATTCACCAGGGCCAACTGCAGCTCGCGCAGATCACTCAGTGTGGGTTCTGGCGCCGCCGGTGCATCGGTGCTGAGCCAGGCAGGCAGCGGGCCCAGGCCGTCGTATTCCTGCCCGTTGTGCACTGTGCCCAGGCTGTATTCGCCGTCGGCCGTGTACAGCGTTGCCTGCCGGTTGTCATCCACCAGCTCCCAGGAACCAGTGCCAGCATCACCATATTCGAGTGCATGCAGGTCAACAATTGAGACCCAGCGCGCCACCTGGCCTACTGGGACGTCGGCAGGCGGTGCTACGGCCACGTCGCCAAAGCCCTTGTCGGCATAGAGGGACTGGCCGTTGAGCACGCCCAGGGCATCAGTTTGAAAATTCGGCATACAAAAACTCCTGGCCACATGCGTGGCTGATTGAAAAAAGAAAAGTGGTTATGGGACTGCAAATGCGCGAGCATTGGGCAGTTTGCAAGACGACGCTATCCGAAACATTAAAGGTACTTACGGCAATGCTGCATGGAGAGATCAAAGCAACTCTTTGGGGGGGCGCTGACACGGGAGGCTCCCTTGGACCATTATCAGCAGCGATGTTCCCAGCCCAGGGGCACAGAAACTCGTTCCACAGCAAATGGGCACACCCGCGCATTCAAATCTGCTGCGCGAGTTGTTCCAAATCGACTGACGTTGATGGGCCGTGTTTCAGCCGCGCTTCACCCACGATTCAGATTTGAATGCCCGGGGGATCAATGCCACTGTGTTGAGGATCCCGAGTTTCGGCTCCCCAGTAGTAGGCCGGAGTAATTACCTGCTGTACCAGTTTTTAAAACGTCATGAATGCCCCCGACGACGCCGCCGTTCGCCCGGAAATAAACGCTGTGACCATGCCTGCGTTTTAGCGCGTCATTTGGACTGCTACCCGAGTCCCCGTGCATTTGCAGAGGGATGGCCACTTCGCTGCAAATGCGAGGGGCTTGGGCTCAGTCACAGAGCGATGCGCTTTCCGATCACACACTCATGACACGGTCGGCCTATGCAGGCTCAACGTTGCTCGTAAATATGGCGTTCCCGGCAAAACGCGCATTACAGGAATCGGAGCAGCTGCAAGCACTGGATCGACGGGGGTCGAAACACGTCCCAGCAATGTTGCTTACACCCGCGCATTCAAATTTGAATGCGCGGGTAAAAAGCTACGTTAATTGGACGTGTTTCGGTGCCGCCTGTGATCTGTTGTTGCCAGCGCGATCCGATGCCTGTAATGACCGGGATCGCCGTGTGACTGTGATAGCCCGGTTCCACTGCATTGTTGCGACCGTGCATGAGTGTGTGATCGGAATGCGTCGCCTGGCGCTTCCCAAGCCCCTCGCATTTGCAGCGAGTGGCCTCCCTCTGCAAATGCGAGGAGTCATTTTGCAGGCAAATCCCTCGCAGTTTAAAACGGGACGTGGCCACCTCGCAGGCAAATGGGTTGACATCAGGGCTTTCAACGCTGCACGGCCCGCGACGCGTCGTCGTTGCATTCATGACGTTTTAAAACACTGGTACAAGGGATCCATTACTTACTCCGGCCCTATGTGCATGTTGATCAGGGCATGGAGCCGAAACTGGCTCGCGCTCGGCACAAGTTCGGCGACAAAGCGATTCAAATCTGAATCGTGGGTGAAGCGCGCGGTGTTGACAGGGCGATTTCAGATTTCGCATGGGTGCAACGCCGTATTTTGTGGTCGAGCATTTTTCAGTGCCCTGGGCTGGGAACATCGCTGCTGATAATGGTCCGTGGAGCCTCCGTGTCAGCTGCCCACCTGCCACAGCTGCTGCTGCGCTGAACGCGCTGTTGCACCCACGAGTTGCTTTGATCGACGTCATGATAAATTGCCCCAAAGTCTGAATCGAAAGCATCTTTGTCGCTCCAGACTGCGCACTGCCTAGTGCTCTCGCATTTGCAGTGTCAGCGTCAGTTCCAGTCGCGCGGATGAACTGATCGCGCAAATCGGGCATGCGCACATTGCTGCCGGAGATCACTGAAAACCGGAACGCGCCCTTGGTCCACGCGCCCGAGGCGACCATGTGACCGTTGGACTCTGCCCACGCAATCAGGGCTTGGAACCGGGGATTGGTGCGGTCCACGGTCTGGCCGATTGCATCCACCTCGTCCGGACGCGGGCTGGTGGACGTGCCCCAGACGAATCGGCCCACGTTCGGGCTGACATACCCCGTGAACGTGCCCACCGTCTGCCAGTGCAGGATCTGCTGGCGGTCGATCACGTAGACCAGCGGGCCGACGTTGTCGGCCGGCGCTGTCAGGTAAATCGGCATTGCCAGAGCACGAATGGCTTTGAGCACCTGGCCGTTATCTACCTCACTCGGCGTAAAGCCTGCAGCATCAATTATCCCCAGCAACTCGTCCATCAGGCTATTTGCCCACGCTGCAGAAATCCACGAACCAGGCGTTCCGGTCACGGGGTTCGCGTCAGCAAACTTCCCGCCTACCAGTCCGATGCCGGGCAGGCTTTTTGGATAATCCATGTACGTCTTCCTCAAGAATAATCAAAAAACACGACGGTATGCGCCGGCGCGTAGCGTCGAATCACGCACTCAACAATGTCGGTCTCATTGGCCCCAAAACGGTCTCCAAATTGAGCGCTACCGAACAAAGGCTCTTTGGCGCGCAGAGCCCCCAACCGAACAACCCACACAAACTGACAACCCCAGCCGCCAAACTGGCTGCTGCCAAACCGCGACAGCCCAAACCGCGGGGTGCGCCACTCTTCGATCTGGGTATCGGGATAGCCCAATCGCTGCGCCATTTCCTGAAAATAAAGAGGATCCTGTCGCCCGACGTCCGAGAAACGCCGCAGCACCTCGCGCAGCCGCCCGCTCGGAGAGGCAGTATTTCCCTGGCACTCGTCGGGCAAACCCATGACGCGCTCCCAATCGGAGAGCAGCTCGCGCAGCGTGCCAGGGAACATTTCAGACAGCAAATCAGCCGCCCGTGCATCGACCCGCGCCAACTCGGCGGCAATGGCATCAGCCACAATCGCGGGCATCGGATATAACTCAGGATCCCAAGCCGGGCCAGGCGGGAGCAGCTGTAGCAGCTGCTCCCGGTAATCCTGCGCAGTCCTCACACCCATGTCAGCCCTCCGAATACCGGCAGCTCCTGCGGCTGGGGCACAACGTCGGCAGCCGGAGACAGCAGTTTGTGATCTGTTTCCCCTGGAACGTTGCTGATGGTGGCGGCCACATGTGTACGATACAAACGCGTTCCTAGATCGGCCTCCGCCATATGCAGTTCGCGCAGCGCCTCTTCGACTTTGCCGCGCAGCGCATCGCCATCGGGAAACAGTTGGATTTGGTAATGCACTGGCAACAACGTGGGCGCCAACACATGAATCTCTGCTGTCACCGGACGCTTACTTTGAATGTGGGCCAGCACCGCCGCCAGCTCGGCCGCATCTGGAACAATGTTGTCGTCGTCATCACGAACAACGAACACGCCGACCGTCCCCGGCCCGAGCCATGCTCGCCGCACCCATGCCCGTGTGATTCCCGGAACCTCCGTCGCCCAGGTGACATAATCGTCCGGATCACCGCCGTGAGGCTGAATGCGAAATGCCCGTACAACTCGCCGCCGCCAGCGCTCCAGCAGCTCCAGATCCGTCCCGCCGGCCAGGCCAGGCGCCTCGACCACCGCACGATCAATGACGCCAGGCGCCGGGGAGATGGCCACCAGCTGCGTGCCCGCCGCCAAATTGCCTGCAGCGCCTGGAATGATGGCCTCAACGGGCACACGCGTGACGCCAGACAGCAGCGTGTCCTGCGTCACGCGCACCTGCACGCCGGCCCGCGTTTGCCAGAGCATGCCTGTCGGGACAAAAACGCCATCAGCCCCAGTTGCTTCGATCGCTCCCTGCGCCGACGTTGCGGGCGTGCGCGGCACGCCCTTGAGGTCAGCCCAGCGCGCCAGCATGTCTTCATCGCAACTATCGGGCAGGATCTGCTTGGACTGCCAGGCCAGCAGGCCGTACAGCCCGAATGCGCCGGCCGCCATCACGCGGGCCAGGACTGCACTATCAGAACGGCGCAGCACCCCGTCCACCCCTGCCCGTGCAAGGTCTTCGCCAGCACGCTGCACCAGGGCCGGCAGTGTTGGAATTTCAAACGGCATTGATCACCCCCACCACATCGTCAAATTGCATTTGCCGTTGCCCATCGTCCAGGGTCAACGTCACGAATAGATCAAGGCGCGATACGCCTTGGCGCTCAAAGCGGGCCACTACCCGCTGCGCGACGCCATCCTCTACCATCCATGCCAGCGCCTCGTCGGCATACCGCTGGGCATCCTGCATGGTCTGTGCTGTGAGCGAGCGGCGCCGCAGCAACCAGAGCCTGGAACCGATACGATCCTGCGGCCGATCCGGGTAGGCGTCCCCCCAATAGCCATGGCGTTCATCGTCATCGACTGGATCTGACGGCTCAGCGCGCCGCCAGGTGAACAGGCTGATCACGACGGCACGCTCCAACTGATCTGCCGAGGCCAATAAATCGCGAATGTTCATTCCATCCTCTGATTGGGTTTATCGGTCGGCCCGCCGTTGTCGTTCTCGGGGTGATCGTGCCCGTTGAACGTGTCCCGCATCGCGCTCATCGTGCCGACGCCGTCGCGGATCTCGCCAGTTGCCTCAATGTCCCCGGTGACGATCACCTTGGGGGCATTGAGCGTGACGCTGGTGGAACAATTAAAAACCGCCTCTGGGGCGGTGACTTCAATCTTGGTGCCGGCAGTGATGCTGATCACCCTGCCCTGCTGGAGACGGATCTCGTCCCCCTCATGGCTGAACAAACAAACCTCGCCGCGCTGCAGGCCGACAGGCCGGTATCGCCGGTCCGTCACGATAAACGCCACACAATGAGAGCGGTTGCCGCCAATAAACCCCAACACGGCCTCGGCACCCGGCAGCGGGTGCGAGGTGAATCCGTACGGCTCCACATGCTCCACGGCATCCTTCACCTCGCCGGCTGTCAGGCGCACCTGTAGCCCCTGCAGCTTGCGGGCCGCATCGACCAGAGACAGCGTCCCACGCGCAATAAAGTTCAGAATTTTCATGATTTATCCCAGTCAGCCGGCAACAGGTACTCGAACGAATCGCCACCCCTCTTGCCCTTCTTCTGCTTTTTCGGCGCCTTAGGCTCAGGCGAATACGCACCAGGCGGCGCCACCCGCAACGAGACGCGTCTGCCGCGCTCATCAAGCGTGTAAACCACCTTGCCAATCAGCATCTCCCTGTCGAACCCGATCATGGCGTCGCGCACCGGCACGAACATATTGGGCAGCCAGAGCCGCCCGTCGCTTTGACGCCAGCCCTGCAGCTCATAGTCCGTTGCCAAGGCTCGCCCCATCCGGCTCTCGCGCTCCCAGGCGGCGCGCTTGGCGGCGATGGCAGCGCTGACCTGGCCTTGCGGTTGCACGGTCAGATTCCGATAGCGGTCTACACGATCATCCCCCGCCACGCTCTGCACCTCGGCCGCCTCGACACCGAACGCCTCATCGGTGCCGGCCTGCTGACCAATGCACTCGTACGTTGAATACACGCCTGAAAAGTCCAGCGGCGCCGATGCTCCCAACACATTCACGCCCAGTTCAATCGCATCGGTCGCTCGGCCCGCCGATCCCAGCGCCGCCAGCACTACGCGCCCGTGGGCATCGTCCGTAGAAAGCAGCGCCGACTGTTCCAGCAGCCGGTCAATCGAGGCAAAAACTGTCTCCCCCGGCTCCGTTTGATGGTCCGCTATCGTCAGCCCATCCCCGGCCTGGTCAACCACGCTCAGTCCGTAGGGCGCTGCCAGAGCGGCGACAACCGCCGCCACGGTCTGGCCGCGCCACTGGCCACGAGCCGCGCTGCAATCGACTAGGTCCGAGGTCAGGGAGCGGCCAGCAACGCCAACCGTGATATGTCGTGCGTCGTACTCGATAGGGGTGGCATAGGCATAGCCCGTCAACACCAAGTCCGGGCCTATCCTGACCTCGCAGCGTGAGCCGTGGCGAATCCGCGCGGGTGCCTCGCCGCTGCCGGGCCAGCGCCAGGTCACTCCCAGCCTGAAATCCCGTGCCTGCTGCTCGATGCCGGCTGTAATCTCAACCGATTTCCAGCCCCCGTACTCCATGCCGTCCGCCACCAGAGTCACGCGGTCCATGTCCTCTGCTGTCATCTCAGCCCCTTGGCAATAGCAATTCAGTGGCAGGCACAAACCCAGGATGACGTACGCCGTTACGTGCAACGATGTCCCCCACCCTGGCCGCGTCCCCATA
This sequence comes from Alcaligenes sp. SJTW-7, assembly GCF_047716895.1. Classification (NCBI taxonomy): domain Bacteria; kingdom Pseudomonadati; phylum Pseudomonadota; class Betaproteobacteria; order Burkholderiales; family Alcaligenaceae; genus Alcaligenes; species Alcaligenes sp. SJTW-7. The sequence continues at coordinate 2,729,786 of NZ_CP136682.1, forward strand.
ACGTCGATACGCCAGCACCAGCGCCGGTATAGGCTCCGGATTGCTGTAGCGCGTCAACACATCGCCTTGACGCGCCACGGCAGTCAAATGCCGGGTAGCGGCCACGCGGGCCTGGGCGATCACCTCGTAATGCGTCGTTGGCGACTGCTCGGCCAAGGCCCAGAGCGATTCCGATATGCCATCGCGCACCTGCAGCACATCGTCTGCCACCGGCAGCTCCACGCGATCACCGCCCGTCAGCCCATCCACCACCTGACCCAGCGTCCCCGAGTCCACCGCAACTCCGCCCTGTTTCATCCCGTCCACGGCCACCTGCCCGGCACGGGTGACGCTGATGGTCTTGGACGGCAACGCAGCCGTACCGCGCACGGCATCAACCGCCACCGCATCCTGCACGAGCGAGCGCACGGCTGCCACAAACACCCGATTGGCCGCGCCGCTGGGCAGGAGCGTGCCGCCCAGGCGCTGCGCCGCATCAGCACGGTCAGCCAGTCCGAACAGCGACATGACGCCCTGGGCTCGTGAGTAGAACCCGCCAAACAGCGAACGCGCACCACCGATAATGCCGAACACCGCATCGGCGAACGCCCCAGGCCCTGCCATGACCGAATCGAAAACACGCTGGGCAGATCCCAGCACGCCGGACACCGAGCCATACACGTCCTGAACAACCTCCAGCACCTGCCCGATGGGCGTCAATACCGCGTCCAGGCTGATCTGCGACAGGTCGATGCTCTCCAGCGCCGCCGTGAAACGCTCCAGTGCAGACGTCTGCACAGCATCGGCGGCACTGTTCAGTGTGGACGCCGCATCAGCACCGGCCACCGGATACGATGGCTCGGCCTCGCCTTCCACAAACACCAGCTCAAACTGCACCATTCCTTGCGTGCGCCGGTCGTGCGAATAGGTGCAGTCGATGCACGTGGCGGTGATGCTGCCGGTCCAGGGCAGGATCAGCTCGCCCGAACCCGGCTGCTCGATCACCTCCAGCAGCGCGTCACGCTGGCTCAGGCAGTCATCGCCCGCGACAAACGCCGTGATGCGAACCTCTTTGGTGCGCTTGCCCAGCGCCTCCACCAGCGGGGTATCGCGCTGGGGGTACTCATGCACCTGCGTGCGCTGCCCAGCGGGCGCCGAGTCCCGCAACACCTCGAACGCCACCCCACGAAATGAGGCGGCCTGTTTTTGATCTCGCCAGCTCATCCGCTCGCTCCTGCCATTGACCGCAGGCCAATGTCCTGACGGACGTTCAGGCCTGGTTGATTGGTGCGCGCTGGCTCTGCCCTCATGCCAGCCGGCGCATTCTCAAACCGGATTACCATTTCCCCATCCAGGCGCGTCTCTCGACCTGGCGCTGCCAGCGCCGGCGCTGGTTTTGCCGGCGCCTCATCACCCAGACCAACGGCATTTTTCAACCAGCCCACGCCGCTATCCCAGGTGTTTGAAACCGACTCGCCGACGGAGGCGGCCGCGCCCTTGGCGGCATCGACCCCCTTCATGATGGGCTCTATAAACCCCGATACCCGATCCCACAAATCCTTGAACCAGGCCACAATCGGCTCCCAGTTCTTGATGATGATTCCCAGTGGGCTCCAGTTCAGGAATGCGCCCTGCATCCAGTCCCAGATCGCCTGGGCTGGCGCCTGGACTTGCGCCCACAGCCCAACAAACCAGGCTGTGATGGGCTCCCAGTTTTTGATCACCAGGCCCAACGGCGTCCAGTTCAGGAACGTGTTTTTCATCCAGTCCCACACTGCTTGGGCTGGGGCTTGAACCTTCGCCCACAGGTTTTTAAACCACGCGCTGACTGGCTCCCAGTTGGCGATCAGGAACCCTGCTGCCAGGGCTATACCCCGTATGAGCATGCCCAGCGGCGACATCGTCATGACACCGGACATGATTTTGATTGCCCAGGTCACACCGACCACGGCCAACCGCATGCCCACGAATGCCGCCGCCGCACCGACCAACCCTTTAATCAACCAGGGATTGGCCTGCGCCAACGCGGTAACCTGATCAATCATCGGCCCAACGTAGGCAATGAACAAATTGATCGGCGGCAACAAGACATTACCAATCGCCATGCCCAGCGCTGTGACGCGATTCCACAGCAGCTGGATGCTGTTGGCCGTCGTTTTTGATCGGGCCTCGTATTCCTTTTCCATGGAGCCGGCGTATTCGGTTGCATCCGCCACCATCTCAAAGTTCTTTTTGAGCAGCCCCAAGTTATCCAGCATCGGCGCAATAGCCGTGATCGACTCCTTGCCGAACAACTGTTGCAAAACGCCGGCCTGCTTGGACGCATCGACTTTACTGATGGCCGTCAACACCTTGAGCATCGTGCCCTTTGCGTCCTTTTGCATTCCCACCGAGATCTGCTCAGCATTCAGCCGCAGTGCCTTGAACACCTGCTGCTGCGTCTTGGTGGCCGCCCGTCCCGAGGTCATGGCCAGCATGAAGTTTTTAATGCCGGTCGCCGCCTCTTCCTGGCCGACACCCACACCGGCCAGCGTCGAACCCATGGCGGCAATCTCGCCAGCGGCTAGGCCAGCGACCGCACCCAGCGGCCCGATGCGCGTCACGATATTGCTGATCTGCTGGGCCGTCGCTGCCCCGTTGTTGGAGAGGTGATTGATTTTGTCGGCCAGCGCCACCACTTCGACCTGTCCTAGCTTGAAAGACGTGCGCCACTTGGCCATGGTGTCGCCAGATTCCTCCGCCGTCTGGTCGAACGCGATACCCATCTTGACGGCGTCCTGGGCGAAGGCCTGCAGCTCGTCCCGCGCAATCCCAGACTGCCCACCTGCCGCCACGATGGCGGCAATGTCTTTGGCCGCCATCGGCAGCTTGGTCGACATTTTGGTGATGTCCTGCCCCATCTGAGCGAACTGTTCAGGCGTGTCAAAATCGACCACCTTGCGCACATCGGCCATCGAGGATTCAAACTCGATAGCCGCGCGCGTAGCCGCAAAAAAAGGGGCCGCAATGGCCCCCCCTTTCACAACGTCCATCAGGTTGATGGGTTGCCCCAAACCGCTGTTGAGCAGCCCGCGCCGGAAATTCATAGCATTGGCACGGGCCTTTTGCAGAGTGGGCGAGAGTTTATCGACCCCCGTGATCAAGGCCTTTAATTGAAACTCGCGGGCCATAGCTACTCCTTCATTTCGTTCGCAACCCGATGCGCCTGGTCGGTCATTTCAAACACATCGGACAGCGGCCGATCCATGACCGCAAAGGGATCCAGCCGCCAGAAATAGGCGGCCGAGTAGGCGTAATCAATCAGGCCTGAGACTGTGCTGCCGGGTCCGAGTCCTGACTGATAAAAAAACCGACTACCGCCCATGCCAGCTCGTGAAAGTCCCGCATCTCCAACTGATCCACCGCCGACTCAGGCACCTCGCCCAGACGCGCGATGTACCGCGCGCACACATCCAGCAGCGGACGCGGCACGGGGTCTTCAGAGGCAAACGAATAGGGCAACGACTTCAGCGCCCGTACATCGGCCACCGTCGGCTCACGTAGCCGCAGCTCCGTGTGCTCTTTGCCGTAGGCATTGATAGGGGTGGACAATGTCTGCACCGTCAGCAATTTCACATCGCTCATTGCCAGACCCCCTTAACACCGTTGAATTCCAACGTGACTTTGCCGTCGTCCCCGGTGCTGGTCGTCTCGCCGACCATGTAGGCCCCCGTCAGCACGTAGGTTTTGCCGTTGCGGAACTCAGCCTGGACGGTCATGTCCGTGCCGTTGGCGATCACATCGACCGGGAAATCCGCCGTGTGCAATGCCTCGACCTTCACGTACGGCACGCGGTCGCGCTCGGTGAAATAGCCTGGCGCGCCCTCGATGGTCTCGCGGACCACATCGCCAATGGGGCATTCCACGCCGCCAGTGATCACCAACTGTTGGCCGTCCACCTTGACGTAGACGGTCCCTGCTACTTTCTGGCCCATGTCCAGCTCCCAAAGAAAAGGCCCGCTCAATGGCGGGCCTGGGTTCAATCAAAGGTGACGCGGTGGCTATGCCGCCATCGTGTCGGGATACTGCAGGCGGAACTCGTTGCGCAGCGCGACGATGCGCAGCTGGTTCACGTAGTCAGGCGGGAACAGAACATTGACCCGGTTCGGGTTTGTTTCGTCGCGCTCCACGATCAGATAACGTGCGAACAGTTGCAGGTTCTCCACCAGGCCCAAGCGCTCCATGCGCTCGTACTCGGCGATCAGTTCGCCGCGGATGGTTTTAGGTGTGACAATCGACTGGCCAGGCCCGAAGCGGGTGCCGTCGTCGGCCAGTTTGTGACGCGCAAACTTGCTGGTTATGACCGCCTCCAGGCGGCGCAGAATCGCCGCAGACTGGTGCATCGTCTCACTGTCCAGATAGCTGTCATCGGGCTGGCCGAACGCATTTTTCTGGTACAGGGTGACTGCACGCTGGATCCGCTGATACCCGCCCTCGTAATACGACGTGGCCACACCCGCCCACAGCAACGAGTTATTCTCCAGCAGGCCAAAACGGCGACCCTCTGGCGCCGGCATGCAGCTGAGCAGCGCACCCGTCTGCGTGGGCCGCGCCGGATCCGCTGCAATGAACACAGCTGTTCGCCCGGCAAAGTCAGCCACCCACCGCCACACTGAGGTGGGGGCCTCGGGCTCGACAGCGGCGACCGTCATATGCTGGTCATTGGTAGCACCGCGACCGAAAGCCACCAACTGCCCCATCGTGCCGCGCCGAGCCGAATACACGTGCCCGTAGATCTTTTTGAGCCACGCCCAGCGGCCAGAGGTGTCATCCATCAACGCCTGGAAGGCCGCCAGCGAACCGGCGTCGGTGAACGGATGGGTGATGAACTCGAACGGCTCATCGCCCAGCAACGCCAGCGCGACGTCCAGATCTGGCACCCCTACACCACCTGCCATGGCAGTAACCGTGACGGTCAGACCCGACGGCACAACCTCTCCGCCCGCCGAGCCGCGCAGATTGACTGCCAGGCGCAAATCATTGCCCAGCTCGCCGGAAAATTTCGAAGTGACGGTCACAACACCAGCAGCAGCTGCAGCCGTTACAGGCAGCGCCGCCGCGTTGATAGCCGCAGCCAGGGCCGTAGCTACATCTGCGGCGGCCTGGCCGCTGGCTACCGTCACCGCCACCCGCGCGTCACCCACATAGGCCGACAGCACGCCGGCAGCCGACGCGGTGCCCGTGACGGTAAATTTACCAGTCGCCTTGGCTCCTGCGACCTTGACCGGCAGGATCCAGATTTCCCCCATCGCATCGACGCGCCGGCTGGCCACGTGCATTTCATGCAGCATCGAGCCACGGCCCGCAATCGCGGCAACCTCGTCGGACGAAGACGGCAATTGCAGAGCCGACACGGTGGTCACGTCGTCATTGACCGCCCCGATGAGCAGGCGCCGCAGTTGCGTCGCGCCGCTGTTTGCCTGGCTGTTGTCCATCTCCGCGTAGAAAAGCGGCGCGCGCAGGTCATTGGGGATTTGATTCATGCTGACCGCCATGTCAACGCTCCTTTTTGCCCGCTGCTGGGGCATCGTCTTGCTTGGCCATCACGTCGCCATCAAACAGGCGCCGCATCCAATACTGCGTTTTGGGAACTTCCCAGCCTGCGCCAGTCAGCACCACCCCGCGCTCGGGGTCCAGCACCATCCGGCCCTCCACCGGCACCACGTGCATTTTTTTCATCACACATCCTCTTGAAGTTTGAATTCAGTCCGGCCATCCGGCCCTGGCTTTTGCAGATTGGGATCTGCGATGGGATCAATCACATCCACGCTGATGTTCAAGCGTTTCAGTGACGGGAGCTGCGCCAGTTCATACTCCTGCCAGGTTTGAGGGAGGGTGTCCGCCGGCAGCCCGTTTGCATACCCCACGGTCAGCTCAGCGGAAAACGTCATGCCGTAATAGGTCACAGCGCGGTTCATGTCGATAATTTCGCCGCCCTCGTACTCGATAGGCTCGTACTCATCGCCAGGCCGCCAACCCAGCAAGGACCGCCAGACCTCGGCACGTAGGTCATGCAGCGCATCTGCGGTTGCATCACCCCGTTCGTTGCTCGCCGTCGCCATCATCAGCACAACCGTGAAGCGGTCGATAACCTCCTGCACGGCCAGGTTCTGGGCAATTGGAGGCCTGGCCTCGTCGTCGGCCGGCATCACCACCAAAGCCGGCACAACGACCTTGACCTGCTCACGGTCAGGCTTGAAATCGATGGCGACAAACACCCTCCTGTCGAAAGACGGGCAGTAGTTGCGCAAATGACCTACAACATCGGACAGTTTCATTTCAACGCCTCGTTCAGTGAGGCCCGCAGGCGCTGCATAATGGCGCCCTCCTGCTCAGCCAGTGCATCAGCAATCCAGTTGCCCCTGGAGCGCAGACCGCGCTTTGTGCCGTAGTGCAGGAAGGCCGGATAGAAACCTTCCCCGCGCGGATCCTTCTCCCACTTACTGGCGGGTGCCGGCATCTGGTGCTGGACTTTTGCGTAGAACCCGCCCGAACCCAGACGTACCTTGATCGACTTGGCCATCCGCCCCGTGCGCCGGCCCGGATACTCATTGCTACCGCCGCGCTTGGAAATTTTCTTTCGGGAAGCCTTTGCGACCATACGGCCAGAATCGCGGAACGCCTTACGCATAGGACCGCGCTTGAACTGCATCTGGCTAATGTTTTCAAACCCTTGCAGGCCGAGCATCGCTTGCATCGCAGACGTTTTCATATCAACTCTCCATCACCCATCTCTTCCAGATCCAGCACCAAGAACTTTCGTTTTCCACGAAGCGGTGCTGCGCGGCGCACAAAGTACACGCGGCCCGAATGGTAGATTTCATGCTGATTTGTGATTCCGTCGATATAGCGCACAAGACAGCGGTGGGTTATACGCTCATCGGTCTGCACGGTGGCGGCCCAGACGGCTGTTCCCACGGGCACAAGGGAGGCCCAGCGCCGAATGGGGTCCAACCGCTGCTCAACCACCCCCGCATACCCCACTGGAATGTCCAAACGCCATCGGATCTGAACACGTTTATCCAGCTCGCCTACCAAGGGGTCGGGGAATACGGGCGCACCTATTCGAGATCCTGTTCTCATGCGCCTAGCCCCACTCGATAGAAATGCAAGAACTGCGACACAGCCGGGTTGTCGTATATGCGCGCATCAACCATGGCGCCTTCCCTGTTTTCAAACAAATCGGCCACAACCATCAGCAGCGCCGCCACTACTGACGCAGGGACTTCGGCCACTGTGCCGTCGGGGTTTAACCAGGGGACAGGTCGCCCCAGATAGTTGCTGGCATAATCAACGGCTGAATGGCTCATTTGAATTAACCGCTGGTCCTGTGCGTCCTCGTCCGGCTCCATGTAGAGATGCTGCTTGATCAGCTCCAAGGGTAAAAAGTCTAGTTCCCGCATTTGCGCCCCCTTCCTTTTCTCACTTTTGATCGGCACCAGCGGCTGCAGCGGAAGTCCGCTTTCCGCGTCGGGGAGAGCCAGCATTCGGCGCAGCGCCCGCCTCGGCATCATCGTCAACAGCGACAGCTAAGCCCTTATCGACCAACTGGTTGCCAATCCGATCAGATACGTCGAACACATCGCCCCGGCGCTTGGTGCCGTCATGCTCAAACGAGAAAATCGCTTTTACTTTCATATCGATTCCTTGAAGGCTGTGGCGGCCTGATAAAGCGCCGCCCCGCGCTTATCAGCCGCCCGCACCCGGAACTGCGTCAATTCCCTCAAAGCTGCCCTTCACGAACGCCTGAGGGCGGCGCACTTCCAAGCCGACGCGCTCCTCGCAAAGAATGGTCACCATGTTCTTGATCACGTTGTCGCGGTCCTCCAGCGACACCATGATGCTGACATCCTCGCGGTCCCAGCCCTGAACAGCGAGGCCGCCGCCGAAGGCACCCACCAGAAACTCGCTCACCTCCATGGCCTGGGTGGGTACGACGTTGCGACCCCACAGGCCCGGCAGGTTTTGAGCGCGCGGATTGGCGAACAGATAGCCGTTGTCATCGGTCTTGGTCAGCTCGATGGCTGCCCAGTCCAGGGGGCTAATCACGATGGCATCGGCCCAATACTCGGACAGCTCTACCTGCAAAAGCGCGAGGCGCAGACGGTCGATTCGCGTCTCTGCCTGTACCAGAACACCAGGATTCGCATAGGACGAAGCCTGGGTGTAAATGCCGTCGATGTTCAGGCCTACGCCGCTGCCCTTGAGCAGTTGCCCTTCTTCCTTAAGCTTCAAGCCGTAGCGAAGGCGGCCGTCCACGTAGGATTGCAACATCGGAGCATCAGCAAACACCTGGCGGGAAGCGTGAATCCAGTGAGCGATGGTCGTCACCGGCGCCTGGTAGGGCTCAAAGGTGATATTCGACTCGGGCTTACCGCCGCTCGGGTTCTCGCCCACTGGCGCCGCATTGTTAGTGAACACGAGCTCACGCACAGCTTCAATACTGTTGGAGCTGGTCCGCCCCCAGCTGATGAGGTCGCGCACGACCAGCCGCTGCAGAGCGGGAGATTGGATGCCGGGCTGGCGGTCGGGCACGATGAGGCCGCCCGCCGAACCAGCGCCCGAACCGATGGCGGCTTGCACCGGCATACGGAACGACCCTCGCGGGTTGCCGGCGAATGCCCGGAAATCCTCGCTCGCGGCGATCTGCTCGCCCATGGATTGCGGGCCGGCGGTCACGCCGCCACCGTTCTGAACCTTTGCAAGCAGTTGCTCGGCGGTGGCCAGGCGGGCCTGCAGCTCGCCCTGGGTCGTCAGGGTCTTGTCGATGTCGGCACGCAGCTGCTGGTCGAGCGCACCGCGCGCCTTCATATCAGCGTCGGCTTTCTCGGCCATCGCCTTGAGCTGGTCGCCAACAGTTTTCAGGCTAGCGTTGATCTGTTCGATCTGATGTTCGGGGTTCGCCATTGTTGGCTCCTATTTCAAAATGTTGGTTAGAGATGCGGCCAAAGCGGCCGTCGTGCTGAGGGCGGCTGAATCGCTCAAGCCGCGTCCGGTGGCATCAGGCGCACCGCCGCCAGTCGAATCTCTCAGACTGGACTTGAAATCAGAAATAAGGCGCTGAGCCTCGCTACGGGGCAGCCCTGATGCACGCATAGCTGCCTCGATGCGTCGTACAGCACTGGCCTGGGCGGCTCCTTCGCCTTTGCCCACCTGGTCAGCAGCCAGCATTTCATCGGCATAGCCCTGCTCGATGGCCTGCGTGCCGCCGAACCACGTTTCGCCATCCATCTGGCGGCGCACGTCGGCAACATCCTGGCCAGTGCGCGAGGCGTAGATGTCCGCCATGGCTGCGTCGAATGGCTCCATCCAGTCGGCAATCTCGCGCAGGTCTAGGCGATTTCCCTGGGCAATCAGCCAGCCGTTGTGGACCATGAAGAACCCAGCGCGCGCAATCTGGATGGTGTCACCAGCCATCGCAATGACAGACGCCGAAGACGCCGCCAGCCCCACCACCTTGGTAGTAATGTGGCCCTGGTGTTCCCGCAGAAGGTTGTAGATGGCCAAGCCCTCGAATAGGTCGCCCCCGGGACTGTTGATATTGACCGTCACCGGCCCCGCCCCCATGGAGCGCAGCGCTCCTGCAATGCGCTTGGCGGTTACGCCTTCGCCGGTCCACCAGTCATAGCCAATTACGTCATAGACACTGATAGTTCGGTCTCCCTGGTCCTCCACCGCCGCCCGCACACCAGCGTCCCAGCGATCAAGCGCACGAGGCGACAAATAGGAATTGACGGCAGCAGAAGGCCGCCCAGCCGGCGCTGCCGGCAGGTTCTTGATACTCATAAGGGATACCTCAGGTGTCGGCCGTCGCGGCCATCATGTCTTTCAACCAGGCCGCCATCGCATTACGGGCGTTCTGATCTGCTGTATTGCTGCCCAGCGAGTCAAGCGGGGCTAACGCCGTCTGAACGGTCAGCACGGCAGCATTACCTCCCATCGGAGGCCGGTCCTCAAGAGCCCGCACCTCGTCGCGGGTCAGGATGCCGTTATTAACCATGACACTGTAGAACGCTGCGCGCGCGGCGCTGTCAGCCCGCAACAGGCCTTCTACATTGAACTTCGGGTAATAACGAAGGCGCTCCGCGGGCGTCAGCAGGTCCTTCATGATGGACTGCTCGATTCGCTTGAGCCAAGGCCCCAGCGTGAAAACCAGGAAGCCGATCATCTGCTGCTCAATGCCGGTCCCCCAACTGGTGGACTTCTCGCTATGCCCAACCATGAACGGCGGCACACGAAACCAGCGGCATATTTCCTCGACGCTGAAGGCGCGAGACTCAAGCATCTGCGCATCCTTCGGATTAATGCCCAGCGTACCCACTTCCATATCGGCTTCAAGGATCGCCGGCTTGCCCGCGTTGATTGCGCCGGACAAACGACCCTCGATGGTTTCCCGAGCCTCTTTTCTCTGTTCAGGCTTCAGTACCTTTGGGTACTTAAACCACGTCGTAGGCATCAGGCCGCGCTTAAACGTGCCCGCCGCAGCCTCATCGGTAGCCAGAGCTGCGCCGAACACTTGCGCGCCGTACTGAATAACAGAGACTCCCGTCTTGCCATCCAAGGACCAGCCAGGAACGGTCCAAATGCGAGAGGCTGGAATCACCCTCTGCTTGCCTGTTTCTTCGGTGTAGCGGTACTCCTTCGTGCCGTCTATCTTGCGGGCTGTCGACAGACGCGCTGGATCCAGGAACTGCAGGCCGACCACGCGATCGCCCACCATCAGCTTTTCGCAACGGGCATTGCCGCGAAGTAGCATTGCCGCCACCACCGCCTCCCAAAACACGGATGAGATCGTGTCTGCATTCGGCTGGCTACCGATGATGAAGTTCAGCGGATGCTGGGGAGCAGGTCGCTTGCCGGAGCTGGTGCGCTCGTGCATACCAAGCGGCAGCGTGCCGATGGTCTCGGAGATTAGGCGAGCGCAGGCCCATACTGCCGACAACTGCAGGATATTCCGGTCATTGACATTCACCCCCGCCGAGCTGCTAGCCCCGAGTCGCGCCCAAGCGTCTACGTCGGTGAGGCCGAACGGGGCGCCCAGCCAGCCGAGCACTGCCGCCCGTACCCGGCCAATCTTTTGCGCTTTCTGTTTCATCCAATCACCGCGTCATTGAAAAAGTCAGAGAGGTCTTCGCCCTCATCCACCGCCGTCGCCAGACCTATAGCCATCAGCAACGCCGCCATGTCGTCAATCTTGTCTGCCGACCGCTTCCGATCCGGAGCCATGCTCAGGTTCACATCGCGGCGCGCAACCAGGTTGGATGCGCACCAGGCCAGAACCGGGTCTCCGCCATGTGCCAACTTGCCGCTGACATACGCCCGCTCCAATGCCTGCATGGCCGGGTGGTAGCTCTTTGTCCCCTGGACAAACTGCACCATAGGCACCTGAGCCGCCACCAGTCGGTTCACCAAATCCGCGGCGTTCCAGTTGTCGTAGGCAATGGCTTCAACTTGAAACCGCTCCACCGCAGCCAGAACATCGCGCTCGATCACCGAGTAATCAGTGACGTCACCCTCGGTTTGAATCAGGTGCCCTGCCTCAACCCAGCCAGCATATGGAACGGTGGCCCGCTCAGTGCGCTGCGCCACCGCATCGGCCGGAACCCAGCGCCAGCCATGCGTGTACCAGACGCCTTCAACGAGCCACACCAGGCGAAATGCAGCAATGTCGATGGTACTGGCCAAGTCCAAACCGCCCCAGCAGGGGTAGCCCTCCAGCCACTCCAAGTCCACCGATCCGCCGCACTTGGCCCACTTCGTGAGGTCGATCCAGCCGTTTGCCGTCGACGCGGGCCGGTTCAATCGCTTAATGCGAAATTCGGCCAGTTTGGACGGCATCTGCTTGGCCTCGACCGCCTCCTTTCGAATTGCCGCCTTCAAATGCGGGTTCACATCGAGCAGCGGATTAGCCTTGATCCACTTGGACTCATCGAACTCATCGTCCTGCTTGATGCGCGCCGATTTGTCTTCGTTGTCCAGGGCGTAGTACAGCGCCAAGAAGTGGTCCGCCTGGTTGCCCAGCAGCCCTCGAAGCAACGAGAACACAAAGGCGCGGATTTCTGCCCACGGCCCCGCATTCGTATATCCCTCTGTGGTCGTGAAAAGCCACAGCGGATTGGCGCGGGCGCCGGCTGCCGACTGCAACACGTTCAGCAGGTCCGGCGTCTTATGAGCGTGGATTTCGTCCAAGCCTACGTGTGAAGGATTCAAGCCGTCTTGCGTGGACGCTTTCGCATGTAACGCCTTATAGCTGCTCCCCGTCTCCACCCGGCTGATTGACTTCGCCCAGGTCTGCAACCCAAACGCCTCGGCCAAGTCCGGCGTCTTTTCCACCATGCGCTTGGACACGCGAAAAATAATGCTGGCCTGGTCGAACGTCGTGGCCGCGCTTATCACCTGAGCGCCGTCCTCCGGCTCGCAACACAGGCAATACAGCAAAATGGCCGACGCAAGCGTCGACTTCGCGTTCTTGCGTGCCACCGCAAACAGCGCTGACGTAAAACGGCGGGGATAGAACTTGTCGGCATCGCCCCAGCCTTCAACGAAAACCGCGTCGCGTCGCCGAAAGCCGAAGAGCTGCACCACGAAGAAAATGTGGCTTGGGTGCAGAATGATGGTCGGCGCCTCCCATTTGCCTTCGACGTGCGGCAGCTTCTCGATGAAATCGCAGGCGTCATTGGCATGCCATTCGTCAAAGAAAAATGGAGTGCTTTTACGCTTGGAGCGTTTCAGGTCATCCAGAAAGCGTTGCGCAGCGGCCCGAATCCAGCGCCCATGCTTCTTGCGCGCCTTGTCGGCCACAGCGGCCTTTGCATAGTCGATGGCAATGGCGACGTAATCACGATGCGCGCTTTCTGCCATTGCTAGCAAACTTATTGCCTGCAGCTTCGCGCTCTGCCGGCTTGACCTTCCCCTGAGCAACAGGAGTCAGGCCAAACTCGCCAACCAGCGCCCGATACTGCGCCAGCATGTGGCCGGTGGGCGTCTCGCCCGCCATCCAGAGCTGGACCAGCTTGCCATGCAGCGCGCACAGCATACCCAGAGGGCCTAGCCCCGCCTCCGTCAACAAACGATTGGAATGCAAGATCTGCGCCAGCCGGGCCCATTCAGCCTCGGCATGTCGATTCGGCAGCCATTCAGGCGCCGGAGGAATATCCGACACCAGAGGCAGATCGACCGGATCGCCCCCTTTTCTGTCGGGGCGGTCCGTGCCCGCCACCACCTTCAGCGCGGCGGGCTTTCTCGGATTCGCCATGATTGTGTTCCTCAAAAAAACCAGTTTTTCTCAACTGACGGCGTAAAAAAAAGGCTGGGCGTCGGGTGTCCAGCAAAATCGCTCAAACTTTCGACCCACCCCTCCTATTCCCAGCTCGCCGGAGCACCGTCACGGCGTCCGCTCCCGGAGGCGGGCAGCCATGGACAGTCCCGTCGGGCCACAGCACGCGCTCGCCTTCCCGTCTTGGCGAGGGGCGCAAGAACTCTCCAACAGGCATCTGCGTAGGCGTAAACCGGAGGTGGCTCTGGCGTCTAATCTTCATCGCTTCTTTCCCCTCAATGCTTCGGCCTGCGTCTTGGTCTTGTGGCAATCTCGATTGATGGCCTGCAGGTTCTCCGGGTCATCAGTCCCGCCCTCTGCTACTGGCTTGATATGGTCCACCTCATGGGCAAGGCGTGGAACCAGCCGACGCGCACAATCACTGCATTGGCATAGATACCCATCACGCTCCAGTATCTGTGCTCGGAGCCGACGCCATGGGCGCCCGCCACGGCCTTGCCCATAGGTCGGCGTTACCGGCTCATGTCGCGGCGTCGCCTGTTTTCGCTTAAGCGTCGGCGGCTTGGTTGCCATCGCAACTCCAGACGAAAAAGCCCCACCGTTTCCGGTAGGGCTTAGTTCCTAATTTCTTCAGGCTGAGCAATATCCAGCCTACGGGATTTATAGTACTTGCGTCCCCACACTTAAACAATGTGTGGGGACAAAATAGTTCTGCTCATAGCCCTGGCTATAAGCCCCACCCAGAGTAGACGCAAGCTGCTTATGAGCGAACTCAATGTGGCGATAGTAAACCGTGCGAGATATTCCCAGGCGGTCTGCCTTGACCTTGACCAGTCCCTGCCAGATGTAATGAGCAATGACAACGACTTTCATATCAGGGTGCAAAGCATCTACTGCTCGATCCACCCGCATAAGATCGTCATCCACCAGCAACACGTTCGGCTCCACCATCTGCGCCCCATCCACACGCTCCCGCGTATACACAGAGCCAGGTGGCAGGCCAAGCGCCCGCACATTCTCCTTCTGCTTCCAGCAGCCCCATTCCCCCAGCAGGATCTCAAGCCTCGTCTTCATACACCCCCCACTTCAATCTTTAGATACCCGCGCTTGGCTGGGTCCAGTCCATCATCAACAATCAGCGGTCGAAACCGTTTGTCATCCACTCCAAGGGCTTTGGCAATGCCATCGATCTGCGGCTTGATGCAGGCCAGCAGGTTATCCAGGTCGCGCCCCCTGCGGTCCGGAGACATGAAAGTCACTTTCACTGGGATGCGATCACCGCCAATGAATCGCCGCCGCCCGAGCCCTACGACTGCCGCCACACGCCCATCGCGCCTTGCCTGCTCCTTGGCTGACTGGACGCCTCCCCAGTGCCGACCGTTCTTGCGATTAGGCATCAGCCGCATATCAGGCCAAGGCAGCACCAGAGTTAACCCGGTCGCCTCGGTCATGCTGACTCTCCTACCGCCGCTTGGGCCATGCGAACGATTGCGGGAGACCGGCTCTTGGGATTAGCCATGATCCCCTTTGCCCACGCCTTGTGGTCCTTCCCTTTGCGGCTTATTGCTCGTTGAGCCATTTCACGCATAGCCTTGGTCCCCTGCTCAGTCTGGGCTGAGCCTGAAGGCGCTGGCAGTGCTGGTGCTGGGTCGGGAATGTCGGACCACGCCCCCAGGGCCAGCTGGGCATGGAGTGCTTTCTTCCAGCGCCCTTCCATCTGCTGGTAGGCTTGGTTGAGCAAATCAAACCGGCCTACAGCTGCCGCGGCGTGAAATATCGCAGGGTGAGACCACTCGCCACGTTCACCCCGCTCTCGCGCTTGCATGCCCCTCACCGCCTCGAAAAACGCCACATCCGGCTCCAGGTAGGGACGGCAGGCCCGCAAAAACTCGGTCAAGCTGGGAGGCCAGTCGTACATGCGTCGGCTGTTCTGAATGCCCAAGGCAACATCCACCGGACGAATCCCTTCCTCATCAAACGCCTCAGCCCAAGCCTGCTCCCAGTTCGACATGGCTGCCTCGCCCACAAAGTTTGACTTCCACTTGCCGGGGTACAGGCCATCCATCCGGGCGTACAAGTGCTCCATCAGCGTTTTGCCACCCAGCTTGGGCACTGGCTTCAACCAGGCGCTCTCACGCTCAAACGTCGACAACATCACCACCTCCTTGGCAACCCTTCATCCGATCTTTGCGTCGCTGCTCCAGAAACGCATTCGGGTCAAACTTTCCACCCCGAGCCGCTTGCCCGCCCCCTTGCTGGTCCTGCAACATCCCCCGCGTTAGCCAGTCGGCTTTCCCTCCTCGCCAGCCGCGCAGCATGCACTCGGCCAGAAAGTCGTCAACACTGAACCCGGCAGCCTGGGCTTTATGCGCTTCCGCCCCCAAGCGATTTACAGCGGTCTGGGTCAGCGGTGCTTTGATCGCTTTGCGGTGCTGCAGGTAATCCGCCCAGACTTCTGGCGACGGATTGACAGGCCAGTGCTCAAAGCTGAATGAGGGCGAGTTTTCTTTTTTGGTATTTTTTTCTTTTGTAGTCTCTGTAGTAATCTCTGTCTTTATTAACGAACTGCCGTTTGGGGAGTTCGGGAGTTCCGCTTTGGGGGTTTCGGTAATTGCCTTTTCGCTGTTCCCCAATTGCCTTTTGGCGTTTCGGGAATCGCCGTTTTGGCGTTCGGGGTTTCCACTGTTTTGCGCCCCCTCGACGGCCTCGGAAACCAGACTGTCAAACGCATCTCGGTCGAGTTTGAAGTACAGCTTGTGCTCGATACGCTTGTGCGTTTCGGTGATAAGACCACGGGCACGGAGCTGACGACGCGCTGTGGCCTGCTCTTTAGCGGACAAGCCCGTTTCTGCCTCCCACTGTTCTGCGGTCTTGTATACACCCAGCTCGGCGTCTTCCATGCGCTCGTCCCAGTAGATGAGCTGAGACAAGAAGATGGCAGCATTCACGCCCCCTACCATTCGTGCCAAGGCGGGGTGATAGGCTATCGGGCGCCCTATCGTACGCATCAGGTCTGATGCACTTAGCATGTCACCTGCCTCCTCAAATACGCCCCCACGAACGTCTCTACGTCGCGGTCGGCTTCCTCGGGCCATTGGCCCAGTCGTTTCAATTCATCGCGGGTTTGGTGCAGCCAGGTGATCTGCAGTCCCACTGCGGTGGCTTTGTCGTAGACGCCCCCTTGGTCCAGCATGCTGTGGCAGCCGCGTCCCCAGGCGTTATCGGTACACAATGGGAACATCAAAGCGTCAGATACCTTCAGGCCCAGCCCTTTGCCGAACTCAATGCCGTTCATGTGGGCAGCCTGGGAGCGGTGCCAGCGACCGCAATGGGCACATGGCAGTGCCGCGACGTTGCGACGGTGATGCTCAGAGCGGAAAACAGCTGGCGGTTTAGGCTGGTGCTTGAAAAGGGTGCCTACGAGCTTGGCGACGACCATGGGCATGCTGGGGCCCTTCTTTTGCTTTGGCTTTGCCTTGAATGCACTGCGCTTGAGTGCTTGTCGGCGCTGCAGCTGGGTACGCAGGGGCAGATCAGTCTTTTTCATCGATCTTCCCCAAGGCAATCCACAGTGATGCGCCCATGACGATGCTTGTTGCTGTCAATGCTGCCCACAAAGGCATGGGGTAGCCGCTATACAGCGCTATCAGTGTTTCTAATGTCTTCATCGCAATTGGTCCTTGAGGGACGTCGGCAGCGTGAAGAACAGACCCATGCCGTCTAGCGTGCGCACGAAGTGCTGTGGGTTCACCTTGGCCAGGCTGTCAGTACCGAACTCGGCGTATAGCTTTTCTTTGATCTGGCGCTGGCGCTCATGGGGTTCTTGGTCAAAAGCGACGTTCAGGGCTTTGCATACCTGGGGGCTGTTGAACCAGCCAAGCTTGTACAGGTCGGTGTAGTAGGTCCCGTAGGGTGCTTTGGTCATACTGATGCCTCCTTGCGGTGCCAGCGGGTCACGTTGCGGATGATGCGAAAGCACAGGCGGATCAGATCCAAGGCTTTGGCCACCACACGCTCACGCTCTTCATGGGTCACACGACCGTCTGCGGTTGTGCCGGTGATGGCGCTGCACATCTCGCCAAGCTCAGCGGCTGCTTTGAGTGCCTTTTCATTTAAAGCAGTGGCCTCGTTCTCGAATCCCCCTACCGGCTCTGGTGGCAAGTCAACGACATGCAGGCCACCCTGATGGGCTGCAGCGATGAGCCAGTCACGGGCGCTTTCTCGGCAGTCGGCCAGTTCCTCCAGCCACTCGGTCAGCAAGAAGGCCATGTCAATGTCCAGTTGCTCACCACCGGTCAGTTTCCGGCGCAGTGACTCGGGGTGGATGGAGACGGCGCGACGGTCAGAGAGAAACACGGCAGCCGCGCCAACGCCGCCTGGGGCCTGGCGGACGGCACTGTAGAGCGCGTCTCGCCAGTTCAAGGAAGAAAAACGTCTTGTCATTGGGCTGAACTCCTGTGTATTTCAGCGTTTCGCCCTCTCCCGACAATCGCTACAGTAAAAGTGTGAAAAGTACGTAGTGATTAATCAGGGACGGGAACTACAAATGGAAAAAATAGGTGTTGGATCTGAAAATGCAGGGATGGATAAAAAAGAACTTCCCCGCTTTGAAATCATTGATAGAGCTACTGAGCTGGCGTACCAGGTCTTCAACTGCCCTACCGATGACCACATCACCGGCATCTATGACCGGCTTGTTTGGAATGAACTGCATGGTCTGGGTGAACTCGGGGCCGTGACCCTTCATTGAGGTGGTCAATCCCGATCAGCTATGCTTAGGAATGCCGGTAACTGAACTTTTCTCAAAGGAATCGACCGTGAAGCAATCAAAGAGTCTGCTTGTAGCCCAATGCTGGTACCGCGCCGGGGACTATGAAAAGATCAACGCCGCAATGGAAGACGGTTACCGGTTGCCAAGTAGGTACGAGGATTGGCTCGCTGGTGCCGAGCAGCGCGAAGATCAAGCCCGCAGCCAAGGTGCTACTCCCGTCAGGATTCCGTTTGATCTGGCCGAGTTCCTGCGTTTTTGTGCCCACTTTGGCGTTGCCATCAATGCCGACAGTCGCAGTAAGTTCGCCGCGCTCAAAGCGCAAATGGATGCAGACGCTGCAATCGCCCCCGCCAGCGGCAAGCACTGACGGGGCCTCACACATGTGCGCCCCCTTTCGTAATGCAGTCAGGGGGACCGATGGGGATACGGTCGTCAGGTTTGGGGTCGGTGGTGTTGGGCATGTGTAGCTCCTCAAAATCGAGTGGGCCGACATCAAGCGGGCTCTCCTGCGACGGCTTGCAGTTCAGGCGGTACAACGAAATGAGTCGGTTACCGCTTTCCCATCTCATGTCGCGTTGCGCCCCCGACAACAATCCCGAAATTGTGGGCTGTGCAACACCAACCGCTTTAGCAATTTGCGTTTGAGTCCACCCATCTGACAGAAGGCTATGAATGATGTTTTTCCAGTTCATGGCCAAATATTATAGGAATTCCTATTTATCATCAATAGGCATTCCTATGGGCTTCTATATCAGAATACCTATATGAATACGTTCGGTGCACGCCTAAAATTCGCTCGAAAGAAAGCAAGACTTAGTCAGCAAGAGGTTGCTGCTAGGATCGGTACGAAGCAGCCTCTAATTTCAGAGCTAGAGAATGACGAGTACCAGACATCTGGATTTACCCCTCGCCTGGCGCACCTCTATAAGGTGAACGCACGCTGGCTTGCTGAGGGCAAAGGCCCGATGGATGTAACAGCGACCGAATTATTAGACGATGAGGAGCTTATAAGCCTGCTGCATCGCTACATCGCACAGGACGATGCCACTAAGGCTCTCGTTCAGCACTTGCTGCGTGAGGATGGGCACCCAATGCCCACTTGGATGACTACTGGCACTGCCGCGGCAATCGAGAATGCCCGTCAACTGGTTCAAGAGAGGATGAAGGCATCCTCAAAAGAACTAGACCAGCAGCAGTAACCAGGTCTTTGCTTTATTAGTAAATGTGAGGTTAGTGTGGGTTGGTTTAATGACGCTCTTGCGGGCTCTAACAGAGAGCCTAGGGATGAAGACGGCCAGCCCGTTGTTTCCCAATATCGCAATCAAGCCGTGCAAGGACGGCAAATAGACGAACTAATCGGCTTAGTAAAAGGCGTTTTAGCCGACGGCGCCATCTGCCAACAAGAGGTGGAGTTTTTGCTTCGATGGTTAGAATCCAACCGAAGCGTTATAGATGTATGGCCAGCAAACGTGTTGTACCGTCGCATTGACAGCGCATTGGCGGACGGGCATATGGACGCTGACGAAGAAGCGGAAATAATGGCTTTGCTTCTAGATGCTGTAGGTGGAAAGCAGTCAGCCTCCTCGCATAAAGAAACAGCTAACCGCAGCACATCTCTGCCTCTTTGCAAGCCCGCTCCTGCTGTTTCGCTCGTTGGCAGCACATTCTGCTTTACTGGAAAGTTTGTCAGCGGCACCAGGGCATGGTGTGAGGGCCAGATTCAGGCGCGTGGCGGACTCATCTTGCCCAATATTACTAAGAAACTGAATTTCTTAGTAATCGGCAATCTCGGCAGTAGGGACTGGCTACACAGCACACATGGCCTGAAAATCAAAAAGGCAGTGGAGTATCGCGACAACGGTCTTCCACTGCATATTATTAGCGAACAATATTGGCATGAGAGTTTAGGACTTTAAAGTGAGAATCACGCGACCTATAAGCGCAGATATTCGCCGGGGTCTCACATTTGAGCACCGTTGGGAGGGCGAGGATCTGGGCTTGATCACAAGCTGGGAGCGGGGCCGGGACATGGCCTGCGGAAACCATCAGCTCGCAGCAGCCGCCATAGCCGGAGAGCTGGTTATGCTCCCATTTAAAGGGGGGGTGGATAAAACTCTTAAAGCAGGTCGCAAATATGGATCCTTGCATTATCTGGCTATGTGGCAAGGCTTACGCGGCGAAGACCTGGATATAGACACTGCCACCGAGCCTTTTAAGGTATGCAAAAAATATGGTGTGATGGTTATGTTTACTTTGGATGCCTCAAAAACCGAGCCCTGATGGGCTAGCCAAGTATAGAACTCACTATCGTATATTTTGATGTAGAAAACCGCCTATCAGGCGGTTTTTTGGTTCTTGCCTCTCCCCAAGAGCGTGGCAGTCAAAGTACACAGATCCCTGCTCCCCTTAAAACCGGAGCCGCAAAGTCATCAATCGCCTTGACCAAAAACACTGTACAGATATACAGTACATGTACCCCACTACCCCGCTATCTTGATGCGCTCCGCGAGTCTCAGCCACTCAGAGCGTAGATCCAAAAACGTTCAATCTAAAGAGAAAAGCATTGCGGTATGTCGAGTAGCCACAAGGATCATCCCCCACAAGAACATGAACTGAGCGCCCAAATCGCTGCGCTAGCCGACGCGATCAGCCTCGCCCCGCTTGGCGTGCTTTCCAGTCACGCTGTGATACAGCTCACAATAATCCGGGACAGACTCATAGCCCTGAGCCTCACGCAATATTAAAACCAACAATTAGGCCGCCCTTTCCAACATCTTAAAAACAAATATAGGAATTCCTATTGACATTAAATATAGGAATTCCTATTATTCATCCAACGCTCTTTAACAACCCACCTGCCGATGTTGCTCACCCCGCCTATGTGAGGGTGTTCGTCCGGCTCAATAGCACCCACAAGCATGGTTGTGGCTCTGCGCGGTATCCCTGCCGTCTCCAGTCCGCCAAGCGCGGTTCACGGAGAAAGAGGGTGAGGCGTAGACGGCCAAAAACGGAAATGGTCATGCTGGTTGGAATCCCAGCAACGGCCTGGAGACAGGCCGCTTTGGTAAGCATCAATGGTGGTGCTTACTGAAGCGAGGAAATATGGATAACCAACACAAGCACATCAAGGGCTACCGCGATTTGTCGGAGTCCGAGATTGCGGCAATGAACGAAGGCAAGGAGCTGGCTGAGAAAGTCGGTGCTTGGATGGAAAAGCTGCAGGCTGATGGTTCTCTGGATCAACGTGCGGTTGCCCTGGGTAAAACTAACCTGCAACAGGGTTTCATGTGGGCCATCCGCGGCATTGCCCAGCCAACCACCTTTTGATCTCCAGGCCCCCGGATCGGGGCCGCATCTGAAAGAGCCCTCAATAGGGCGGTTTCAGATGCAAAATGATTATTTTGATTTACGACCAAGTGATGGAAGCCCCCCGCTAAGCACCGTTATTCGTCCTGAGCGAAAGTTATTTTGACCGCGCTCCCACGCTGTTGGCGTCTTTTTTTGATTTTTAATGCCAACCGGTTTTAATTCCGAAGCGTTCATTTTCAATAAAATGAAATGCCTAACAAAAGCGTCTGCGGTCTTATATTGACGGATATACGCCAGCAGATTTTCAGTAGCTATCGGATCTTCACTCTGCGATTCATACCAAAGAGAACGGACTCTACGAATCTCAGCCAGAGCCGTTTTTCTTGGGCTTTTCCTATTGCTCATATGCCTTTAGTCCAAGTAGTCGTTACTGAACGAGTGTAGCCGTACAGAAGAATTAGTCAAAACAATTGTGATCAATAGCCGCCCCACCTTCAAACGAAGCGTGGGGCTTTTTCGTTTTTCAACAGGAGGCGCTATGACTGCGCTCGCAAATCTGTTTATGTGGGCTGGCGTGCTTTCCATCGCACTGCTAGCTGACAAGTTCTGGGTGCGCTCTGTGCGCCCACCCCTGGCCGCTCACTTTGGGTGGGAGCCTTTGCCTGCTGAAAGCGAGACCCCGGCCAGTTGGTGCCTGGGAATGCCCACTGCGTTCTTTGTTATCGCAGTGATCCTGAAATTCATCGCCCCCGCAGCGGGCTTTTAAATATGGCATCAGTCAACAAAGTCATTCTGGTGGGCAACCTGGGGCGAGATCCCGAAGTCCGATACCAGGCCAGTGGCGCCCCCGTGTGCAATATCTCGATTGCTACTACTTCCAGCTGGAAGGATAAGCAGACTAGCGAACCCCGAGAGGAAACCGAATGGCACCGTGTGGTGTTCTACAACCGTTTGGCTGAAATTGCAGGTGAGTACCTGCGTAAAGGCCGCCCCGTCTACGTAGAAGGTCGTCTGCGTACCCGTAAATGGACGGGCCAGGACGGCCAGGAGCGCTTTACGACCGAAATCATCGCCGAGCAAATGCAAATGCTGGGTGGCCGTGACGGTGGTGGCGAGGGATATGGCAATTCACCCCAGCCAGAGCAGCGGCAACCGCAGGGCCAGCAGCACAATAACTACGCAGAGGCCACGGGGCGCGGCCAACAACAGCGACAAGCGCCGCCGCCGTCAGACAATCTCGCCGATATGGACGACGACATACCTTTTAACTGAGGCGACACGGCCTTGAGCGCCGGTTTACCCGGTGCCGTGCCGCCTACCATCGCCCTTCGGGGCAACTTCCCGACAAGGAAACCAAACCAATGAACACAGTCCAATTCGATTTGGGTGGCGGAGCCGTGCTCGCGCTGCCTACCTCTACCGTAGCTGAGAAGCTGATCGGTAGCCTGAAACAAGCAACTGCGCCCGTAATAGGGCGTCACAAGATCGGCGAGTACCTTTCCGGCCAAGGCGGAATCTATATAGGCGACATCCGTGGTGATGACGGGGTGCTGTACGGCCTGATCATCGCCGAGCCAGCGGATGTAGGCACCGCAGCCTGGGGGCCAGAAGGCGATCTCGATATGAGCGCATGGGATGGCCTGAGCAATGCCAACGCCCTGAGCGACAAATACCCTGCCGCCAAGCTGGCTCGTGGTTATGAGGCAGACGGGCATTGCGATTTCTATCTGCCATCCCGGCGCGAAATGATGGTCGCCCTGGCCAACGTCCCGGACTTGTTCGAGAAATCGAGCTGGTACTGGACCAGCAGCCTACGCGGTTCTTATCCCTGGGCGGTCGTTTTCGAGCACGGAGACGTGAACTACCACCTTCGTAGCGGCGAGTTCCGTGTCCGCCCTTTCCGCAGATTCGCCCTTTAACGCTTTACCCCTTTACTTCGGCACAGGAGCCACCCAATGAGCACCACTGAAACCATTTCCCGCGTCCCAACAATCGGGCAAATCTGGCCCGAGCAAGGCGGCATCTACATCGGCCAGCGCCTGATTGACGGCGCGGCCCACCACATCATCGTCGCCGCTGGCATTGAATCCGACATTGAAAAGGTCGAGTTCAAGAACGTGGACAAGGCAGTAGCTGGCGTTGGCGAGATTAACGGTCACGCTGACTGGCGAGCGCCAGAACAAGAGGATCTGATGCTGGCCTACATCAATGCACCAGAGCAGTTCGTGCGCGAGGGCTGGGACAGCGTTTACTGGTCCCGCTCTGAACACCATGACTGGCCCTGGGCGGTCGATTTCGAGCACGGACACGTGACCATCACCAATCGTGGCGGCGAGTTCCGTGTCCGCCCTTTCCGCAGCATTGTCGCTTCATCCATTTAATCATTTAGCGGGCCTCAGCCCGCAGTAAAGGCATGGCACTCCACACAGACACCGCAATATATAAAGCCACTTACTCACTGTGCCAGCTAGTCACGCAGCTGGTCTCCAACATGCCCAGGAACTACAAAGCGGATTTCGGCTCGGAACTGCGCCGCCGCTGCATGGATCTGGTCATGCGGGTTTATGAGGCAAACACCTCAGACGAGCGGGCCGACATTCTGCGCAAAATGCGCCAGGAGGTTGAAGCGGTGAATCTGTCATTGCGGCTGTCCGTGGACCTGCGCCTTATTTCACGCGGGCAGTATGCCCAAGCCATCGCCCTCACGGATAGCGTAGGCAAGCAAGCTACCGGATGGCAGAAACACTCGGAACGTGCGCTTGACGCCGGTTTGCCACGGCAGACCGGACAACGCGCCTCTCAATCTGGTCGAGCCGCTGGTTCACAAGCCCACCGCCAGGCGCAACAAGGATATCGACGGCAGCAGTCGGAGTGATCCTGCGCAGTCTGCCCAATGAGCCAAAGTCTCGCTGGGCTGATGTGAATAGCTCGAATGAACCTGGGCGGTCGATTTCGAGAACGGAAACGTGAACAACAACAATCGTAACAACGAGTTCCGTGTCCGCCCTTTCCGCAAACTGAACCGAGAGCTTCTATGGGTACTGGCTATTCGTTCGAGTTGCTGGTGCAGGCGTATTTCTCCTGCCGACGCTTAAAACGCAACACAGCAAGCGCCCTTATGTTTGAACAGGATCTAGAGCGCAACTTGCTGGCCCTGCATGATGATCTGGTGACTGGGGCTTACAGTCCAGGCCGGTCCATCTGCTTTGTGATTACGCGGCCCAAGCCCCGCGAGGTCTGGGCGGCTGATTTCCGTGATCGGATTGTGCACCACCTGCTCTATAACCAAATCTCCGAGCGGTTTTACCGGCGCTTTATTGCTGACTCCAGCGCCTGCATCCCTGGCCGTGGCACCCTGTACGCCGCCCAACGGCTGGAAACCAAGATCAGGAGCCAGACGCAGAACTGGAGTAAGCCGGGTTTTTACCTGAAATGCGACCTGGCCAACTTCTTTGTCAGCATCGACAAACGTGTGGTCTGGCCAATGCTCGCCAAACATATTCCGGAACGCTGGTGGCGCATGCTGGCGAAGCTGATCCTGTTCCACGACCCACGCAACAACGTGGAGATACGCGGGGAGCAAGCGCTCCTACAGCTCGTACCGCCACACAAACGCTTGATGACTGCCCCACAGTATCACGGCCTACCCATCGGCAACTTGAGCAGCCAGTTCTTTGCGAACGTGCTACTCGATGGCCTGGACCAGCATGTCAAACACCGCATTCGATGCAAACACTATGTGCGTTATGTCGATGACTTCATTCTGCTGCACGACTCGCCGCAGTGGCTGAATGGCGCACTGGCAAGCATCATTGAGTATCTGCCCACCCTGGGCCTGAAACTCAACCCAACAAAGACAATCCTTCAGCCCATCGCCAGAGGCGTGGACTTCGCTGGACACGTAATCAAGCCCTGGCGGCGGCAGGTGCGCCGTCGCTCGGTGCGTACCGCGCTAAACCGGATAGAAACCGTGCCAGTTGATAAGTCACTGGAAACAATCAACAGCTATCTGGGGCTCATGCGCCACACCAATGGATACCGGGACCGAGCAATAGTGAGCGCCGCCGCTCGGAAGCGCGGGCACTCAATCGCCTGGGATGCAACCAAGGCATATCAAAAACATGGAGAAAACAATGTGGTTTAAAAACTTGCGTATCTTCCGCCTGGACCGTCAATTTGAGGTCTCAGCCCAAGCACTGGCCGCGATGTTGGCCAAGCATCAGTTTGCCCCTGGCGGTAGCCAAGAACCGCTGAGCCTTGGCTGGGTGCCGCCGCGTGAAGGTGGTGAGCTGGTGCATGAAGTGAATGGGCAGTATCTGATCTGCCTACGCGCTGAAAAGAAATTGCTGCCGAGCGCTGTGGTCAACCAGGCGGCCCGCGAAAAGGCCCGCGAAATCGAAGAACAGCAAGGCTACAAGCCAGGCCGAAAGCAAATGAAGGAAATCAAAGAGCAGATCATCATCGACTTGATGCCCCGCTCTCATGCTGTGCAGCGCGACACAATGGTGTGGATCGAAACACGAAACCATTGGTTTGTAATTGATGCGGCTGCCGTGGCTAAGAGTGATGAGGTGCTGGGTCTGTTTGCCAAGAGCGTGGAGCCCTTCCCCGTGCAGCCTCTGTACACCGAGCAATCGCCCGGTGCCGCCATGACCTCCTGGCTGGTGGACGAGGAGCAACTAACCAACTTTACCGTGGACCAGGATACCGAACTGCGCTCTACCGGCGACAGCGGTGCTGTTGTGCGCTACATGAAGCAAAGCGCCGACATTGACGAAGTGCGCAAGCACGTTGAAGCCGGCAAGCAATGCACCCGTTTGGCCATGACCTGGGCAGATCGCATCAGCTTTGTGCTGACCGATGCGCTGGACGTCAAACGCGTTGCCCCGCTGGATATCTTGACTGAAAAGCAGGACGTGGCAGCCGTCAACGATGACGAAATCTTTGATGCTGACATGACCTTGATGACCTCCGAGCTGGCCAAGATGATCAGCGATCTGGTCGTGACGCTGGGTGGTGAGCGGTCATCATGAGCCGCGCCTACTGCAACAAACCCCTGCCCCGCCTTCGACACATCGCACCGGGGCAATTTTTTACCCTTCGCCATGACCCCACGCCTCGGATTCTGCTGCACAAATCCAAGCATCACGGTCATTTCAATAACGGATATGCATCCCTGTGCCATGAGCTTGATTTCAGCTGTGTGGCCTGGGGTGAGAACGGATGGGAGGCCAGACAGTGCCCGACTACATCGTAATCAGCGTAATGCACACATTGCGCGAGCACCGGTATATCACCCTTTGGGCAGAAGATGACAAGGGCTACCGCTGGCGTTTGTCCCGCGCAGGCCGGTACTCGAATGATCGGATCATGGCGCATCTCGATTACTACAACACAGGAAGCAACATTGCCGTGCCCGTTGCAATTGTTGAATCACTGGCCCGCCCAGGAAACCCAAGAGACTTTGATGGAGTGACCTTAGATATGCCGGTGTCGGAGCTGCTTGCGGTGCCCAACACCAAGGACGTATGGAAAACGCTGCTTGCGAATGTGATCACTCCCACCAAGTACAAGCCTCACCCCGAGTATCCAGGGGCACGCCGACGCAAGGAGGCTGCATGAACCCCCACCCACACAACCAGGCGCGGTCCACCCCGCAAGAAGCGTTCAACCTCGACCGAGCCGCCCAGGTATACGGCACACGCGCATTCATCCCGGTGACATCAAAAGCCGCCCCCAACCCGAACTACCCGCAATTGAAGGAGAAACATCGATGAGTGAAGCAGCCAAGCCATGGGCGCCAGAGAAATGCCCCATCACTCAGCGCCCGTTATTCATGTGGATTGAGCATCACAAAACCGGGGAAATGGTTCCCACCTACGGCGGCCCATACGACAGTTACACGCTGGCTGAGTTTGACGGTGAGGATTTCGTCTGCGAGCGATTCGACCACGACGCCGGAGGCTGGTTGGTCGATTGCGTGGAGGGGCTGGGTGTCAAGCTGGTTGATGACCAATCCCTAGTTATTGATCCGAATAACACGCGCTACGACGAAATCGAAGCATTCGCAGCCGCCCCCGTTGCCGCCCAGCCAGACCTCACACAACAAACGCTCGATGATGTGATGGCAGGTATCCCAGCAAGGGATGCAGAGATTGAAGCGCTGCGTAAGGTGATTGAAGCCCTACAGGCGCAGCAGGACACCGACAAGGTAGATGCGGAGCGATACCAGGCATGGCGCGACGCGCTGATCACGGGGAAAACCGCTGAGGACGACTTTATCCGCTTGGTGGCTGACAACCTACCAACAAGCGTAGGAGTGAGCAGGCGCCCGACCGCTGCAGAATGGGACGCCGCTATAGACGCAGCCCGTAGGGAGCAGGCATGAAAAGAGCAGCCCCCGCTGATCTGCGGAAATCGTTGATTACGGCGCAGGATCTGGCGAAGGCGGGCGTCGATTTCGTGGTAATGCCCGTTTTAAATGAGCAGGACAGAGTGGCTCTACTGGCCCAACAGGTCAGCAGGCTGGCAGGGCTATTGTGTGACTTTGACTGCCAGGAGCAAGACCAATGATTCAAATCACCGACATGAACGGGCGGCGTCATTACCTGCACCTAGACGCAATTGCCCGGGTCGCTCAGGCAGGCCCAAACTGGCACAAGATAGGGGCCTATGTGAAGACGTTCGACGGAAGAACGATTGAGGCCCAAGAAAGCGCGGAAGAAATCGCCAGCGCAGTCAGAACAGCACATAAGGAGGCTGCCCATGGATGACCTCACCCACCGCTTGCGTTGCAAGTATCCAATGGGACCGATCCAGGCCAATGGAGAGCCAGAGTTTGGATGGCGGGACTTTAGTGGGCCTGCCGAGGGTGTGGTCCTGCCTACAGCAATCATGCTCGAAGCTGCGAACCGGATCGACCAACACCAAAGAACCTTGGCCAACATTGAGGCCTTCGTCGCCTGCGATGCGTCCGCTATCTCGTACCAAAGCCTGGGGCAGTACCGCACTGCCCTGCTGCGGATGCTGCGCCAGGCGCCGGCAGCCAAGGAGCCTGGCGCATGAGCATTTCGCCCGAGGCTGCTGAAGCCGGACGCAAAACACTCTGGGAGCTGTTCCTCAAATGGCTGGACAGCCTGCCCCTTTAATTTTTTGATCAGGAAAAAGACATGAACTACAGCTGTGAGAAACACAGTGAAGCCCAGGTGCATCGCGGTCGAACCTGCGTGGCGTGCGAAATCGAGAGCCTGCAAAAGCAGATCACGGCAGCCCAGCTACTCAGTACCGCCATGTGGAATTGGATGAACAACCCAGAGAACACTGCAGTACGTAACACAGAGCTGGATACAGAGCAGTTCCGCCAGCGGTTCCTACGGGAGTTTCGACAGGCCCGCTAATGCAAGATCGAATTATGGAAGTCCTGGCCAAAACGGCCAAAGATTGGAATCTACCCGCCCCCGTGGCGGGTTTTTCATGGGAGGTCGCATGAATGAATCAGCGATTTCATTAAAGGAAGCAGCCGAGAGACTTGGCGTTTCATATCAAACGATTTGGCAGCGACGACACAAACTTGCCTTCCGGCTACCAGATAGCCGGATCTGGCGGGTCTGGCCATCTCAACTTGCAAAGATCACCCAACCGAATTACAACGTCACTCGGATAGCGTCGGTCGGTGACAGGAGAACACAATGTCAATCCGACAACGTCAAGGTATCTGGCACGTCGATTTCTATGCGCCGAGCGGAGAGAGAATTAGACACTCTACTGGCACAGCGGACAAAAAGGCCGCGCAGGAATACCACGACCGCCTGAAAGCCCAGCTCTGGCGACAACATAAACTTGGTGAACAAAAGCCTCGCTCATATAGCGAGGCAGCGTTGCGCTTTCTGTCAGCCCATGAGGACCAATCTGACTATGACTCGAAAGTCCGATACATAGCCTATTGGCGTCAGTACCTGGGGCATTTGACGGTAAGTGAAATAACGGCAGACCTCATATTTGACGGCCTGCCTACACACAAGACCTACAAGCATCAAGGAGCGCAGCCCCTTTCGCCTGCCACCAAGAATCGTTACTTGGCCACCATCCGCAGCATGCTCAACATGTGCGTTACCTGGGGCTGGATTCACCACGCACCGAAACTCCCGAACTTTGTGGAGCCAAAGAAGCGAATCCGATGGATTACGCGCCCAGAGGCAATGATGCTCATTAGCCGCATACCTCAACCATGGCTACAAGATGCATGCATACTTGGTTTTGCGACCGGCATGCGTGAAGCTGAATTGTATGGGATGGAATGGACTCAGGTGAACGAGCGGGCGCATACAGCTTGGGTCGGCAACGATCAAACGAAATCTGGCCGTGCCCGAAGTATCCCGCTTAACGATGATGCCCTGACAGTAATTCGTCGCAGGAAAGGCAGCCATCCGCGCTATGTACTGTCACGCAACGGCAAACAAATTCGTGGTGGTGATGACCGGATGTTTATCAGGGCATGCACTGAAGCTGGGATTGAAGACTTCCGCTTTCACGACATTCGTCACACTTGGGCCAGCTGGCACGTACAAGGCGGGACTCCGCTTATGGTGCTGAAAGAATTGGGAGGATGGGAGACCATTGAGATGGTGCAGAAGTATGCACACCTGGCCCCAAGTCACTTGGCAGCCCACGCGAGCACAGTCACGTTTTGGTCACAAGCGCAGGAAGAAGAAAAAGAAAACGGCAACAAGGATTGCGCCCTAGTTGCCGTAAACTATTGATCTTCAAAGAAGAAGTGGCGGACAGGGTGGGATTCGAACCCACGGTACGCTTGCACGTACGCCTGATTTCGAGTCAGGTACATTCGACCACTCTGCCACCTGTCCGCGATTGCTTATATGGTTACAAGCAAGCCCATAAATATAGATGAAAGAATGCGTTTTGACAAGCACTAACCGTGTAGAGTGCCTCGTTCCACGCGCACGGTCAGTCGGCGGAACCTGCCTCAGAACCCAAAGTATTCTTTTCGATCAAGGGTTTACCCTTTATTTTCGACTGTTTTGCTTGTTTGCTCTGGTAGGCGGGCCTATATTGGAATCACACATTGATGCATCGCAGCCCTGCCTTTTCTCCGGCAGTCCTTGTAATTCCAGTGCAAAACACTGGACTTGATAAAAGGAATTGTCATGCAAACCTTCCAATGGATTATTGATGCCAACGGCGATGGCCTGTACAGCCTGAATGAAATCCTCCAGACCTTGCGCTGGGCTTTCCGAATTCCAGGCAGTCTAGTAGTGGAGACATTGGGCTCTGTTCCATATCTGTCAGACGTACTTCGTATCCAGGCCTCGGAAGCGACGGGCTACGCCTCCTTGCGAGGTGGGCTGGTCAATATCCTATCGCTATTTTTCTGGGCCGGCCTGTGCCTCTGGTTTCTGGAGATCAACTCCAAGCCCCGTGCGGAACCCCCACAGCGTAAAACTCGCCTGACCCCGCATCTGCATAAACAGAGTGATTCCGCGCACGCTCAACAACTGCACGCGAACCACAATCGCCGCCCGGTCCGTCACCGTCAGGTTGAACGGCACACCTTCTGACCCGACTGCATGGCTCCCCTGTCCATCCGGACAGGGGAAATAGTTGTTAAGAAAGGTAAATCCTGAGCATAGCTCATACGAGTCATGTTGCTTTTGGAAGTGCTTTGGCAGGTTTGCCTAACGTTTGAGCCTGCAAATCCGGGCAACAATCGCTGCAGCTAGAGTCACGTGAGGTGCAGCATATGAAAAAACTACTGTTCGCCAGTTTGATGGCCTTGAGCACCAGCACCGCCTTTGCGGGCGGTGTGAATGTGGACATCAATGTTGGTATTCCCGGGATTGGCTACGGGCCCATCTTCTACCCACCCGCACGTGTTGTGGAGCGCCCGGTTTATGTCGCGCCCCCGCCAGTGGTTTACCATCCACCCCGTTACGTCTATCGTCCCGGCTACGTGGAGTATGGACGCGGCAGCAAAGAGTGGCGCAAAGAACAACGGCGGGCTCACAAACGCTGGCGCAAGCATCAGGAGCGCTACTGGGATGATGACTGACCCATCTGAACGGAGCCAAGCATAAAAAAGGGCTGAGGACCACAACGGTCATCAGCCCTTTCTCTTTTAAGACAGCCGCTTTACTGCGCAGGCACCAGACGTTCCAGACCACCCATGTAGGGGCGCAGAACCTTGGGCACAATCACGCTGCCATCTTCTTGCTGGTGATTTTCCAGCACCGCCACCAAGGCGCGTCCCACCGCCAGACCCGACCCGTTCAATGTGTGCACAAACTCGGGGCGAGCCTTGCTGTCAGCACGAAAACGCGCTTGCAAGCGACGAGCCTGGAAAGCTTCGCAGTTCGAGACCGAAGAAATCTCGCGGAACGTATCCTGTGCGGGCAACCACACCTCCAGATCATAGGTTTTGGCCGCCGAAAAGCCCATGTCGCCCGTACAGAGCTGCACCACACGGTAAGGCAGCTCCAGAGCCTGCAGCACGTGTTCAGCGTGGCCGACCATAGCCTCCAGCGCCTCGTAAGATTTTTCAGGGTGGACAATCTGCACCATTTCTACTTTGTCGAACTGGTGCTGACGAATCACACCGCGGGTGTCCCGGCCACCGCTACCGGCCTCCGAACGGAAGCAAGGCGAGTGAGCAGTCAGACGCATGGGCAACGCATCACCAGCCAGAATCTCGTCGCGCACCATGCCCGTCAAACTGATCTCGGAGGTGGAGATCAAGTACAGGTCTTCGGGCTTGGATTCGGCCGGCTCGGCTGGCTCATTGTCCTGACCACCCTTGGTGACCCAGAACATATCATCCTTGAACTTGGGCAACTGGCCAGTACCGTACAAGGTGGAGGCGTTCACGATGTAGGGGGTATAGCATTCGGTGTAACCATGCTCTTGCACTTGCGTGTCCAGCATGAACTGAGCCAGCGCACGGTGCAAACGGGCCAGAGGGCCACGCAAGACCATGAAACGGGCACCCGCCAGCTTACGAGCCGACTCAAAATCCAGGCCCAGCTTTTCACCCAGATCCACGTGATCGCGCGGCTCAAAGGTGATGTGCGCGGGCTTGCCCTGTTCATCTTTAGGGCCGGGAATCCAACGGCGCACTTCGACGTTGTCTTCTTCGGACTCGCCCACCGGCACGCTTTCGTGCGGCAGGTTGGGAATTGTGGCGAACCAGGAGGACAGCTCGGCCTGTACTTGGGACAGATCCTGCTCCAGCTGCTTCAAACGCACTGGGATTTGCTGGGATTGAGCCAATGCCTCGCTAGCGTCTTCGCCCTTGGACTTGAGCTGACCAATACGTTTGGCCAGTGCATTGCGCTCGGCCTGCAGAGTTTCTGTTTCCACCTGCACCGCTTTGCGGCGGGCTTCCAGCTGCTGGAAACGCTCGGTGTCAAATTGCACGCCACGTTTCGCCAAGCCCTGTACCAGCGGCTCCAAGTCTTTGCGTAATTGGTTCAGATCTAACATTTAATAGCCATATAGGTGATGGTTCAATCCCGATTGATGTGGTGATTTTAACCGCAAGCCACCACAAGCGCAGCACAGCGCACGCAGTAGCGGGATATCGGGAAATACGGGGGTGACATGCCCAGCAAGCGCCCGTCCTGTCTTAAGTGTCTTTTTTACCGGCCTGCTCGTCCAGTTGACGCAGGCGTTCCATTTTTTCAGCAATCTTGATTTCCAGACCGCGAGGTACTGGCTGATACCAATGGGGGTCGGGAATGCCGTCCGGCAGGTAGGTCTCGCCCGCCGCGTAGGCATTGGGCTCGTCGTGAGCATAGCGATACGCATGACCGTGGCCCAGCTCTTTCATCAGCTTGGTCGGCGCGTTGCGCAAATGCACGGGTACTTCACGGCTCTTATCCTGCTTTACAAAGGCGCGAGCCTGGTTGTAGGCCTTATACCCCGCATTGCTCTTGGGAGCGATGGCCAGATAGATGACTGCCTGTCCCAGGGCCAGTTCGCCTTCGGGGCTGCCCAGCCGCTCGAAGGTCAAGGCAGCATCGTTAGCAATTTGCATGGCGCGCGGATCGGCCAGACCGATATCCTCCCAAGCCATGCGAATGATACGACGCGACAAATAACGGGCATCCGCCCCGCCGTCCAGCATCCGAGTGAGCCAATACAAAGCCGCATCCGGGTTGGAACCACGCACCGATTTATGCAAAGCAGAAATCTGGTCATAGAAATTATCGCCGCCCTTGTCAAAGCGTCGGGAGTTCAAGGTCAAGGCGTTTTGCAAAAAGTCTGTGGTAACCAGCTCGGTGCCCGAGGTCTTGGCAGCTGTATTGGTCTGCTCGAGCAGGTTCAAAAAACGTCGCGCATCGCCGTCGGCATAGCCGATCAAGGTATCAACAGCTTGATCCTCAAACTCCAGACCCTCCAGCGCGTTTTGCTCCTGTACGCGGCGCAGCAGCCGTTTAAGTTCATCATCCGTCAGGGATTTAAGTACATACACTTGCGCCCGCGACAGCAAGGCCGAATTGACCTCAAACGAGGGGTTTTCCGTCGTGGCACCAATAAAGGTCACCAAGCCGCTCTCGGCATAGGGTAGCAGTGCATCCTGCTGGGACTTGTTGAAGCGATGAATCTCGTCCACAAACAGGATGGTGTGCTTGCCCATGGTCAGGTTGTGCTGGGCTTGCTCCATGGCGGCACGAATATCCTTCACGCCCGAAAAAACGGCCGACAAGGCAATGAACTCGCACTCAAACGCACTGGCCGTCAAACGAGCCAAAGTGGTTTTACCAACACCCGGTGGCCCCCAGAAAATCATGGAGTGGGGTTTGCCAGACTGAAACGCCAAGCGCAAGGGCTTGCCCTCGCCCAGCAAATGGGACTGCCCTACTACTTGATCCAGTGTTTTGGGGCGCAGTGCTTCGGCCAAGGGTGCGGCGGGTTCCTGAGCGAACAAATCACGCATGGCGATCGCCCTTCCTAAAATGGCAAGACCTGGCCAAGCAGACCAGGTCTATATTGAAAACGTGTGGTACTAAAGCGAACGGCACGCTGGCTCTGACTGTCTTGGCACCAGAGCCACAACGCCTTAGGGCATGGACACCACATCCACGCCGGCGGGAGCTTTGAAAGTAAACGTGCTGGCGCTAATACGGGGGTTGGGTTCCAGAGCGGTGAAATCAATATAGGTGGTCTGCCCAAATGAGTCCTGCAACTCAAGACGACGAGGCTCACTGCCCTTGAAGCCAATATCCACATAGGAAAAGCCAGCATCAGTTTGCAAAGGCGTGGCTCGTATCCACTCCATCCCATCCCGCGACGCCTGCTCGACCAGTCGGAACGAATCTTCCAGATTGCCAGTACCAAACAATATAGCGGCAGGCGAAGCGCCAATAGACTGATCCACTCCACGCTCGGTGACCTGTGCCAGATCCGGGTCGTATTGATACAGTACCTTGCCGTCCGACACGATCAACTGCTCATAAGGGCGCTGCACATGCCACTTGAACTGGCCCGGACGCTGAAACACGAACTGCCCTGACTGCGGCGCACCTTTGGATTGGCCGTTGCTGTCTACGGTGCGCTGAGAGAACTCTCCCTTGGCGGCACGTACATCCTGCACAAAGGAGCGCAATTGCTCGCCGCCCGATGCGGCCAGGGTCAAGGCAGGTGTGGCAGCCAGCAACATGCTGGCCAACAATGTCTTAATCTTCATCTTTGGCACCTCCTGCGGGGACCAGAATTTCACGGTTACCATTGGGCTGCATGGCCGATACCAGCCCCGCCTGCTCCATTTGTTCCAGCAGCCGTGCTGCCCGGTTATAACCGATACGTAAATGACGCTGTACCGAGGAAATCGAAGCGCGACGATTTTTGATAATGACCTGAACAGCCTGGTCGTACAAGGGATCGGCTTCCGCATCCGCCATGCCCGTTATGGGATTGACGCCCTCGCCCGACTCTCCTTCGATGGCGCCTTCCAGCAAACCTTCAATGTAATCGGGCTCACCATGTTCTTTCAGATGCTCGACCACCCGGTGAACCTCGTCATCGCTGACAAATGCACCGTGTACACGTTTGGGCAAACCGGTGCCAGGAGGCAGATACAGCATATCGCCCTGTCCAAGCAAGGTTTCCGCACCCATCTGATCCAAAATGGTGCGCGAGTCGATCTTGGAGGACACCTGAAAAGCGATACGGGTAGGAATGTTCGCCTTAATCAGACCCGTAATCACATCCACACTAGGACGCTGTGTAGCCAGAATCAAGTGAATACCGGCCGCACGGGCCTTCTGAGCCAAACGGGCAATCAACTCTTCGATCTTCTTGCCTTGCACCATCATCAGGTCAGCCAGCTCGTCAATAATGACGACAATCATGGGCAGAACGGACAGTGGCTCGGGAGCATCCGGCGTCAAGGAGAAAGGATTGGGGATAGGCTCTTCACGCTTTTGCGCTTCGCGTATCTTGGCGTTGTAACCGGCCAGATTGCGCACGCCCAGCTTGCTCATCAAGCGGTAGCGTTTTTCCATCTCCGCCACACACCAGTTCAAGGCGTTGGACGCCAGACGCATATCCGTGACCACCGGCGCCAGCAAATGAGGAATCCCTTCATAGACACTCATTTCCAGCATCTTGGGATCGATCAGGATCAGGCGCACATCGGCCGGGTCTGCCTTGTACAGCAACGACAAAATCATGGCATTAATCCCGACAGACTTACCGGAGCCCGTCGTACCCGCCACCAGCAGGTGAGGCATTTTGGCCAAATCTGCCACCACAGGCTTGCCGGCAATATCCTTGCCCAACGCCATGGTCAGCAGGGATGCACTGCTGTGATAGGTCTGCGATCCGACGATTTCCTCCAGACGCACCATTTGACGACGAGGGTTGGGTAGCTCCAGCCCCATCAGGTTCTTACCGGGAATGGTTTCCACCACCCGGATGCTGACCAGACTCAAGGCGCGGGCCAGGTCTTTGGCCAGATTCACGATCTGGCTGCCCTTCACGCCCGTGGCTGGCTCGATCTCGTAGCGTGTAATAACCGGACCGGCCTGGGCAGCCACCACCGTTACTGCCACGCCAAAATCCGACAGCTTCTTTTCGATCAGCCGCGAAGTGAACTCAATGGTCTCTGGCGATACGGTCTCCACATTGTCAGCGGCCGGGTCCAATAAGGACAGTGGGGGTAAATCACTCACCTCGCCCGCCTGACGGGGTGCCTTGAACAAGGTTTGCTGCTTTTCTTTCTCGACACGTTCGGATTTGGGCACGGCTACAAAAGCGGGCTCGATCCGAACAGGCTGCTCATGAACCAGTTGTTCCTGCTTGGCCACGACGCTTTCCGTACGCTCGGCACGTTTGACCTCGCCCACACGCCGATCCTGACGGGCCGACCAAAATGTCATGAGCCGGGCAATCGCCCCTTCAATCAAGCCGCCCAGACGTTCCGCCAGCGTCAACCAGGAAAAACCGAAGAACAAACTGGCCCCGC
Organism: Alcaligenes sp. SJTW-7; assembly: GCF_047716895.1. NCBI lineage: Bacteria > Pseudomonadati > Pseudomonadota > Betaproteobacteria > Burkholderiales > Alcaligenaceae > Alcaligenes > Alcaligenes sp. SJTW-7. The sequence goes on from NZ_CP136682.1 coordinate 2,766,638, forward strand.
CGGCAAGCAGGCCCATCAGCACCAACGTAGCACCACCAAAGCCTATCGACGTTACCAACAGTTGCGATAATAATTGGCCCAACTGCCCGCCAGCGCCAGCCGGAAGCTGCCACTGCTGGCCTAGCTCTTTAAAAAAGAGTGATTCCAGGCCCATGCTGCCCAGAAACAGAAAGAAAAACCCGATACCCGTTTCCCATCGCACTCGGGGCAACACGTCCTCGTTCTTGGTGCTGGGCAAAAGTAACGCAGTCAGCCGGTAAAAACCCACGGCAACGCGTTGCACCAGCAGCACAACCCAAAGCCAGGACGTCAGCCCGAAAAGAAACAATAGAAAATCGGCGATGTGGGCACCAAAGATGCCCCCGCCATTTTGTGTAAGGCCGGAATGCACAGAGTGCGACCAGCCGGGATCACCCGGGTCCCAGGTTGCCAGTACCAGACCTAGCCAGGCTGCCAGTGCAGCGAAGATGATCCACCGTGCTTCGCGCAGCAATCCTGTCAGGCGCTGCTGCAAGGCAGAAGGCCCATTGCGCACATTTTTGGATGACCGGGACGAACGAGGGGATGTTGCAGGTATTCTTGCCATGGACTCATTATAATTGGAGATCGTCTTTTTCGGATTTTCTGTGATGTCGACTACTAAGCACGCAAAAGTACTCATTCTGGGCTCAGGCCCGGCCGGCTATACCGCAGCGATCTACGCCGCCCGCGCCAACCTCAAGCCTGTCTTGGTCACTGGCATGGAGCAAGGTGGCCAACTGATGACCACCACGGATGTAGACAACTGGCCGGCCGATGCCCAGGGCGTCCAGGGACCTGATCTTATGGCACGTTTCCAGGCTCATGCAGAACGATTCGAAACAGAATTAATCTTTGACATGGTGTCCTCGGTCGATCTCTCCACCCGCCCCCTGACCCTGCACGGCGATAGTGGCACAGTCTACACCTGCGATGCGCTGATCATTGCGACAGGCGCATCGGCTCAGTACCTGGGCTTGCCAACAGAACAGGAGTTCATGGGCCGTGGTGTGTCCGGTTGCGCAACCTGTGACGGTTTCTTCTACAAGAATCAGGACGTGGCTGTGGTCGGAGGTGGTAACACGGCCGTTGAAGAGGCTCTGTACCTGTCCAATATCTGCAAAACCGTGACGCTGATTCACCGTCGCGATACCTTCCGCTCCGAACCCATCCTGACCGACAAGCTGATGGATCGCGTCCAGAACGGCAACATCCGTCTGAAACTGCACAGCGAACTGCAGGAAGTACTGGGTGATGCATCCGGCGTGACAGGTGCTCGCATCATCAACAATCAGACTCAAGCCACGGAAGACCTGGCAGTGACCGGCGTATTCATCGCCATTGGCCACAAGCCCAATACCGGTATCTTCGAAGGCAAGCTGGATATGCACGACGGCTACATCACTACGCGCAGTGGTCTGCAAGGCATGGCAACCATGACTTCCGTTCCGGGCGTATTTGCAGCGGGTGATGTACAAGACAATATCTATCGTCAGGCCATTACCAGTGCAGCCAGCGGTTGCATGGCCGCCCTGGACGCACAGCGCTGGTTGGATGAAAACCAATAAACCCAAAGCCGTGGGCCGTAGCCTGGCAGACCTGAAGAAGTTGCAAGGTCAGGTCCGCCAGGATCTCAATCCGCCTCCAGCCCCCGCCCGTCCTCAAGCCCGCAAGCGCCCGCGCCCGCCCGACCCGGGTGGCAAGCCAGCCCGACGAGCAGCCCTTGCCAGCACGGGAGTCCAAGATCAAGTTTCTTTACTGGACCCCAGCGACAGAGCCTGGCTGCGCCAGTCCCTGCGCGATGTGGCGCCCTTGAAAAAGCGCGGCCAACGCCTGATCGCCAATCGCCCCGCAGCCAGCCCGGAGCAATTGGAGCAGCGTCGCCGCCACGCAGTGGGCGCGCCCGCTTCTACCCCTGCCCTGCCGCAGGCCTCTGACCTGTATGTCAGCGCACAGGTTGAGAGCAATGATATCCGGCACCTGCGTGCGGGCTGTGGCCCCGATGTCTTGCGCGATCTGGAACGCAATCGTTGGCCCATCGAATCCAGTCTGGATTTGCATGGCTCGGATGTAGAGCAGGCCCGCGAACGACTGGACAATTTCTTGCGTTCCTGTCTGGAACATGGCCTGCGCTGTGTACGCATTGTCCATGGCACGGGCTATGGCTCGCGCAATGGGGAACCCGTTTTACGCCATGCGGTGCGTCGCTGGCTGACCCAATTGCCCGACGTTCTGGCTTATGTTGAATGTGCCCCCAATGAAGGGGGGCAGGGCGCTGTCAAACTCCTGCTGCAGGCTGTGACTGAGCCCGGCGTTTGATTGTCCTGCGTGGGATAGAGACGTAAAAAAGGCCAGCTTTCGCTGGCCTTTTTTTTGTTGTTGTTATGTTGTACTGCCTATTGCTTTTATAGTAGTGACCGTTTTGCTTCGGTCTTTATTGCCCAGCTTTGCGGGCTATGTCTCCTCACCTGCATGGAACGTATTGTGCCCCATTTATAAAAGTGTCACACTTAGGGAATGCACTGATACCCGCATGGTAAGAAAATATCAGCCACTACCTTCGGCGCTTCTTATTGGGTTGCCGGGCCCTGCCCCTTCACAGCCCGTTTCAAAAACACCTGCATTTCTTTCTCTGCCTGTTTGTCGCCCTGCTCCTGGGCAATCACCAGACCTTGCTCCAGAACGTGCTGCGCCTGCGTAAATTGCCCCAGGTTGACCAGTACCCGCCCCAACAACTTCCAGGCTGCGGTGTAACGCGGATTCATTTCTACGGCTTTAGAAAAATGCTCGCGAGCCGCCTCCAGATCGCCCTCGCCCATACATGCGTTACCCAGGCCAAAGCGCAGCAAAGCGTTATCCTTGCCAGCAACCAGCAATTTTTCCAGTCCTTCACGCATAATCCGTACCCTTGAAAACAAAGCAAGTCGTGGTTGCGCTGTCTTCGTACAAAACACAATAGCGACTCGCACAAGCCTAAATAGCTTGATAGCTCTTGAACGGTCCGGCCATCAAGCATTAAGCCTGGTTTTGTACCACGGAATATCAAAAGGCGGCCTCAGCAGGCCAGGCTCTGTAGGTCCATTCTCCGGCGAGTGCCGCCTTTAGGCCAGATCGCCTTGCAAAACTCCCTTGCTGACGACCTCACGCCCATCCAGACTCACGGTGCAATTGCGCATGGGGTAGTCAAAATGGCAATCAGAAAAACGGCCTGCAGCGGGATTCGCTCCGGTAGAGAAAAGGAAGTTACCGGCAAAGGCACGCAACTCGGTTCCGTTGGTATCGCGCTTGTCGTACATGGCCATGGAATCCCAGCGAGCCGCCGGTGCCATGCCCCAGCCCACATGACTGACGGCATAGGCATCCTTGTCGTTCCAGCTGGCGTAATAAGAACGGATCAAATCAGCGTCTACACCCTTGCCCTCAATCGCCACGACATAATCATTTTCGATACGCAGGGTCACGGCCGACTCCAGATAGCGCTTGAAGGTCAAGTTCACATCTCCGCTATCGAGCACCAACGTCCCATTCACACTACCATTGCTGGGGTAGCAAATGCACAGACCTGCCGGCCAGTATCCAAAACTGCCCGGCTTGTCGGCAATTCCGGCGCTGCCGCGTCCAATCACCCCCTCCAGGCTGACTGTCAGATCCGTGCCGGCCTCGGAGCTAATGTGCATGACACTCGCATCGGTAATCAGCTTGCCGCCAAGATCGCACTTGCCTTGCAGGTAAGGACTGGGTTTGACCCGCTCCAGAATCTCGGGGTGCTCGTCGCTAATCATCATGATGCGGGCCCCTTTGGCCAGCAGTGCGGCACGCTCGGGCGAATGCAGCAGCCCTTCTACGGTGCAGTCCACGATGAACTGGCTGCCTGCCAAAGCCTGGACTATCGGGTCCATGCCTTCCAGAGCCAAGGAAGTCCCAGTCGAGCGCAGGGCAATATTGCTTTTCAGTCGTGGCGAGACCAGTTTCACATGACAAACCCGCGCCCCCATTTGCGTCAGGGCCAACTCGGCCAGCTCGGCCAGCACAGAGCGCGATTGCGTCTCGGACAGCACGACTGCCATTTCGCCGGGCTGCACCTTGCACAGTCCAAACACTTCTACAAAATCAGCAATCCACTTGCCTTCAATATGCTCACGCAACATCTCACTACTCCTTGAAAATTCAAAAAAGGCGCTGCGCGGCTTTTTCAGCCGGGCGGCGCCTCTGCACATCAGTCGTGCAAATCCTTGCCCCTGGTTTCAGGCGAGGCAATCGTGGCCCACAAAGCCAGAACACACAGGCCGATCAAATACCAGTCAAAAACCTGCTTTTGATTGATCGAATGCAGCCAGGCTTGCAAATAGGGAGCAGTCCCGCCCGTCAAGGCACCGGCAACCGAATACGGCAGCCCCATGGCGACCGCACGGATGCGTGTCGGGAACTGCTCAGGAAAAAAAGCGGGCATGATGGCGGTAGGCGCCGAGATCAGAAGCATGCCGCCCATCATGAATACCACCAGACGCCAGATCTCGCCCTGTCCGCCGGTCAGCACCATCGTCAATGGAATGATGCTGATGATTGAACCGATGGAAAAAAAATACCAGTTCACCTTGCGACCGAAACGATCGGAGAACGCCCCCCAGAAGATCAGGCACAAGATCAAAAATATATTTGCTCCTACGCCCACCCACATCACCTTGGCAGCAGGCATGCCCAGGGAGGTGATGGCAAAGGTCGGCGCCATGATGGCCCAGACGTAATACAAGACGGTGCCGCCTGCCGACAAAGCGAATACACGCAAGCAGGCGCTGCGGTACTTCCAGACCTCGGCCCAGAACACGCGCGCGCCAGGGCGTGCCGTTTTGCCCGAGGCTTGTGCTGCAGCCTGACGGGCTTTGAACATGGGGGTTTCATCGAGCTTTCTGCGCAGATACAGCGCATACACTCCCAAGGCACCCCCCAATACAAAGGGAACACGCCATGCCCAGGCTCGAACGACCTCCTCCCCCAGCAGACTGGTCAGGCAGGCACTGAGCAAGACCGCGGCCAGCACGCCAATTGTGACAAACACAAAAACAGAGGACGACCACAGCCCGCGTTTATGAGCGGGCGCCATTTCCGTGACATAAGTGAAGGAAGAAACCACCTCACCACCATGACCAATCCCTTGTAACAAGCGCCCCATCAACAAGAACAAAGCGGCAATCGGCCCCACCATGTCATAGGTGGGCGCAATGCCGATCACCAGACTGCCCAACGCGGTAATCAACATGGACAAGGTCATGGTGAACCGTCGTCCCTTGCGGTCGGCCAGCCAGCCAAAAAAGATGCCTCCCAGAGGACGCATGAAAAAACCAACGGCAAATACTGCCAGCGTGCCCAGCAATGCGGCCAGCGGGTCCTCGCTATGGAAAAACTGCTTGGCAAAATAGGCGGCAAAAATCGAATAAGCCGTCCAGTCATACCACTCCAGGGCGTTGCCCGCCCCAACCCCCAAAATAACGCGTCGACGCTGCGCGGCAGTCATGGGCTGCTCGCGCAAAGATGATGTAGGTGCGTCCAAGAGATGTCCCCTTCACTGTGATAGTTATGCTTCTTGTTTTTTGTTGTTGATCCGGCGGCTTAGGCCACCAACTGCGTGAAACGAGAGCGATGGAAGATCAATGGCGAGACTTCGCGCTCGATCTGCACATCGTGGATAAGCAATTGCACGGCATCGTGGTCCCCAGCCGGATGCACTTGAAAAACACTGCAGTCAAACCAGACTGATACCCCTTTTATATGGACGGCCCCCTCCTCGGTCAGCTCGACCTCGACATCGCTGAAGCGGCTGTCCTTATCAGGCCCGGCCAGCTGACGACAAATAGCCGCATGTTCAGCACTCAAAATGGATACCCCCAGACGCGAGGCGCGAGACAGCAGCGCCCAGGTCGAGGAACTTTTCTGCACAAAAAAGGCAGCCAAAGGCGGGGCTAGCGAGACCCCTACGGAAAAACTGGACGCAACAATGACGTGCGGCTTGCCATCGAGCACGGCTGCAATGGCTGCAACCCCCGACGGAAAATGCCCGAAGGCTTCGCGTACCGCCCTGGCCCCCAACCCACTTATGCTTTCTTTCATGACGATGACCCTGCTCAGGCGTTAAAGAACCAGAACCCAATAGGTGAAGAGCGTTCCTAGCGCTCACTCACCTGAACTCAATTCTGTTTCGATCGTCATTTATTTGCAATAACAAATTTGCTTTTACTAGGGTTTGTTTATTGATTTTAGGTATTAACCCTATGAAAAAACGTCATTTTAAAAGCTATAGACCTATACAATTTATATAAATTTTATTGCGTATTATCTTTCTTGATAATTTATTTGCAACAAAACAAGTTTTTCTGCAAAGGACAATATGTACCTGCATATCGTTTTGATGGCGCCCCACGCCCCCATTAAGCCCGAGCTGGCATCTACACTGGATCACGCTTTTATCCGCATACGGCAAGAGTGCCCAGGGATAGAACGCTTTGAGTGGGTGCCAAATCTGTCACGCAGCTCCGCACGCTACAGCCATGCTCTGCTATCGGTATTCCGCTCCCAGGAAGCGCTGGACGCTTATAGAGAAAGCGACGCTCATCAGGCCATGCTGGAGGCCATCACCCCGCACATTCAGGACATTGTGGTGCTCGATAGCGTGCTGGAGGAAAGCTTGCCCTAAAACGCCTGAGCGCCCGCTCAGGTACATAGCCCCCCCCCCTGCAAGTCCCAATCCGACAACGCTAGCGCCGCTGGGGTACGCACGGTAAAATGGCTCGCTGCAAACCTACTATCAAAAATGGGTAGCCATCCGCCCCACCACCGGAAAACAGAATGAAAGCAAGCATCGCGATTGATGAGTTCATCGCCAGCCGCGACCATGGCGAACACGAACAACTTGCCCCGCATCATTACATTCTGACGCTTTATGGTTTGTTCGCCCGCCCCGCCGGCATCACCATCCCCGTGGCCAGCGTCGTTCAGTTGCTGTCCGATCTGGGCGCAGAGTCCTCCAGCGTGCGCTCTGCCATCTCACGACTCAAGAAAAAAGGCGTGCTGATCAGCCAGCCGGCCGCCTCAGGAAAAGGCTATGCCTTGGCCGCCGAGCTTGAGCCTCACATGCAAGCGGGCGACGAACGGATTTTCTCCTCGCCCTCCATGAATATCCGCGACCCTTGGCTCCTGGTCTCTTTCTCCGTTCCCGAAAGTGAGCGTCAGAATCGCCACAAGATTCGAACGGGCCTGTCACGGATGGGGTTCGGCACGGTAAATGCTGGCTTGTATATAGGCCCGGCTCGCTTGCAGGCCGAAGCCGTGGAGTACATCCGCGAGCACCAACTGTGGCCTTATATTGAGCTGTTCACCTGTGAGCCTAGCGGCCTGAGCGATATTCAGGAAAAAATCTCCCGCTGGTGGAATTGGGACAAGCTGGCTAATGAGTACCAGTCTTTTTTGAACGCGTATCAGGACGAGGTTGAAGTCTGGCAAACCGCTTTGCGCCAAGGCACGGGCGACCCTCTGCAAGCCTTCCGCCTCTATATGCCCATGGTGACCCGCTGGCGCCGACTGCCCTTTCTGGACCCCGGCCTGGCACCCGAGCTGTTGCCAGACAACTGGGTAGGCAATTCGGCCCGCAAACTGTTTGGTGACTTGCATCGACTGCTGAGCCCCTTGAGCTCGCAACACGTGCAGCAGGCCATTCCAAACTGGAAGGCCCGCGGGACGGACTAAGTCCACTCCTTTCGTTACGCCCCTGCAAAGCGAGCGATGTCACCCATCAAGTCCTGGGCGACACGCTCAAACCGCTCCAGCGTCACCCCCTGCATCATGGGTGCATCCTGCCAGGCCTGGAAGTTGCCAAACTGGAACGGCAAATCAAAACAATGCCCGCTGAACACAGCCTCCAGCGGGCTTTGTTCCGTGAAGTCACTCCAAATCACAGAATGCCCCGCTGCCTTCAAACTGGCCGCATAGTGCGTGGGAAAACGCTGAAATTGCAACCATGACGAGGCTGCAACAACTTGCCGATACGGCGTCAGGCCCGACCCCGCTCCCTGATACATCCCATTTCGTAACAGAATGGCGGGCAAATCCCCCACAGGCCATTCACCCAACGCCTGATCCACCTGCTCTTGCGTCGCCTGCCGATGAAAAGGCACGTCAAAAAAGAACACCGAGGACTCTTGGGCAGTACAGCGCAGATACACCGCCTGTGCATGGCAGGCGTGCGCCGCCCAGTCAGGATTCCATAAATCCGGTGGCATCCCGGCACTGATCACAGGCAAGAATGCTGACGGAGCATGAGCCAAACGTGGCGGTTCTTTGTCCAAAGCCATCATGCCGTGCTGCATCACGATATCCACATCCGCGGTCAGCCACTGATCGCCCAGGCTTTGTCGCACGCGTTCCGTGGTTTTTCTTTGCTGCTCGGGCGACCATGGCGTGCGCGTTCCCATGCTGAGCAAGGCCACACGATCAATCCAGCCTCGTGTGGACTCCAGCACGCTAAGCAAATGCGCGTACCAGCCACCCGCCGACTGCCCCATCAAGGTGATCTTGTCCGGATCGCCACCAAAGGCGTGGATGCAATCCTTCACCCATTGGAGCGCCAAGCGCAAATCGGCTGCCGGCAAGGGCAAGTCGTCCGCTTGTGCATCACCCAAGTGCCCCAAGGCACCGAGGCGATAATTCACATTGACCACCACCATGCCCTGCGCTGCCAGACGGGTGCCGTCATACCAGTCCAAAGAAGCGCCGCCACTCATCCAGGCACCGCCGTGGATAAAGAACAGCACGGGCAGACCTTGCGCTTGGGCAGGTGCCCACACATTCAGAAAATATGCGTCTTCAGATTGCGGATTGGCACTGCCTGCGCCCATGACCGCAGCAAGACGGCTAGGGCGCTGCGGAAAGACAGGCACCTGATCCAGCGATGTCGCTGCCATCCGCCCGATCGCCGCCTGCGCCGCTTCAAAACGGCGCGTGCCTTGGGCGTAACGCAGGCCATACCAGGCCTGCACTTTCACGCCATCGGCACGACAACGACGCGAGGGGGCATGGATCCGCAATGTCGCCGTCATGGCTTAAAGCTTGTTGGAAATATAAGGCGTACCGGTCATGCCGTTACCGTGAAGCTCGTAGCCCATCGGTGCCGTAATCGAAGCATGGCGAGTGCCTGTATTGATATCGCGCCACATGCGGCCCAGCAGACTGTTTTCCGCAAAGGAGGCAGTGCCATGCAACCAGCACAGATTATTCACCGCATCCACCAGTTCATGCCCAGCATGACCGATCCCGGCGCGGTGGCGGGCACGCAGCGCCAAGGGCATGGGCACTATGCCAGAAGCAGCCGCATCAATCTGCGCTGCAGCGCGCTCCAACAATAAACGCGCGCTATCAATCTGAATACTGGCTGCCCCCAGGTTCTGAACGAACGCCCCTGAGTCCGACTGTTTCGTGTAATGGGTGTAGGTAATGCCACGCTTGCCACTGACGCCGCTGGTGAAATCCATCGCGGCCTGAGCCGCACCTAACGATGGCGCTTGAATGCAGGTCGACATGGTCAAATGCGGGGTCAAACGACGGCCAAATGTGGCCAGAGGGTCTTGCTCCTGTACATCCCCCATCAATTGCTGAAAGGTAATCAGTCGCTCTTTAGGCACCCACAGGTTTTCAGCCACCATCGTGTTGGAGCCCGAACCGCGCATACCGATGGTGTACCAGGTATCCTGAATTTCAAACTCATCACGACGCATTAACACAAAGCCCACGGTGGGCTCGGCCTGCTCGCTTTCTTTAATGAACAAAATCCCAAGCGCCCAGTCCGAGTGATTGCTGTTCGAGGCGAAGGGCCACTTGCCTGTGATACGCCAGCCTTCGCCGTCGGGCCTTGCTGTGCCTTGGGGCTGGGCAAAGATAGACGCAGCGCGGATGGGGCCATCCGCAAACACTTCATCCAGCATGGCATCGCTGAAACGATTGGCAAGCATCACCGAACCATTTGAAATCACCACACACCAGGCGGCCGCCGGATCGTAATAGCCCACCGCGCTGGCGCACTGTAACAGCATCTCGGCCCCACCCTCGTAACCACCGTAACGCTTCAAGGCTGAAATACGCCAGGCTCCGGTGGACTCCAAAGCTTGAACCGTCTCGTCTGACAACACGCGATTACGGTCAGCCTGAGGGGCCAACTCGCGTAGCAGCGGGCCGATGTCGTGGATACGTTCCAGAATCTCCTCTGTCTCCTGACGGGACGGGGCCTGCGTGACGATCGTCCGCTCACGCTCGACAAGCAATGGTGCTCCTGTGATAGCCATAACCGCTCCTTAGAATTATTTGATATTTCAAATTTATAGCCATCGTTAAATAATCGCAATATCAATTGCCAGAAAAATATACAAAACCCCTTGTTTTATTGGGTTTATAGGGGTATTTACCTAGTAAAAATTACAATTCATCCGCAGTTTAAATTGCATAAAACTAACGATCAAAAATAGTTTGAGTACAAAAGCAGAAATAAAAAAGGCGCAGAACAGCCTGCCAAAGCATGGGGCGAAAAAAAACCGCCGACCCGAAGGTCGGCGGTTTGTCATGTAGAAAACTGGCTTAAAAGCCTGTTTTCATTACATGTTTTCGATCATCACGTCACCGAAGCCGGAGCAGGACACTTGGGTCGCACCTTCCATCAGACGGGCAAAGTCATACGTAACTTTGCGCGAGGTGATGGATTTTTCCATGCTGGAGATGATCAGATCAGCAGCTTCTGTCCAACCCATGTGACGCAGCATCATTTCAGCAGACAGGATCAGCGAACCTGGGTTCACGTAGTCTTTGCCAGCGTACTTGGGAGCCGTACCGTGGGTAGCTTCGAACATGGCTACGGAGTCGGACAGGTTGGCGCCAGGAGCGATACCAATACCACCCACTTGTGCAGCCAACGCGTCGGAGATGTAGTCGCCGTTCAGGTTCAGTGTGGCGATAACGTCGTACTCGGCAGGGCGCAGCAGAATCTGTTGCAAGAAGGCGTCAGCAATCGAATCCTTGACGATGATCTCACGACCGGTCTTGGGATTCTTGAATTTGCACCATGGGCCGCCGTCGATCAGCTCGGCGCCGAATTCTTTTTGAGCCAGTTCGTAAGCCCAATCACGGAAGCCACCTTCGGTGAACTTCATGATGTTGCCCTTGTGAACGATCGTCACGGAAGAGCGATCATTGTCGATGGCGTACTGGATGGCCTTGCGCACCAGGCGCTCGGTACCTTCGCGGGACACGGGCTTGACACCAATGCCGGAGGTATTGGGGAAGCGAATCTTGTTCACGCCCAGGGTGTTTTGCAGGAAGTCGATCAGCTTCTTGGCGTTTTCGGACTCGGCAGCAAACTCGATACCAGCGTAAATGTCTTCGGAGTTTTCGCGGAAAATGACCATTTCGGTCTTTTCTGGCTCACGCACAGGCGAAGGAACGCCCTTGAAGTAGCGCACAGGGCGCAGGCAGACGTACAGGTCCAGTTGTTGACGCAGGGCCACGTTCAAGGAACGGATGCCACCGCCAACGGGAGTGGTCAGAGGGCCTTTGATGGAAACAACGTAGTCTTTAACGGCATCCAGGGTTTCTTCTGGCAGCCACACGTCGGAACCGTATACCTTGGTGGATTTCTCGCCGGCGTACACTTCCATCCATTCGATCTTGCGCTTGCCACCGTAAGCTTTGGCAACGGCAGCATCGACCACTTTGATCATGACTGGCGAAATATCCACACCCGTACCATCACCCTCGATGTAAGGAATAATGGGTTGATCGGGAACATTCAGGGAAAAATCCGCGTTAACTGTAATTTTCTGCCCCGACGCGGGGATCTTGATATGCTGATAGGACATGGATGCTCCAGTTGTGCTCCAATATTAGGGATAGCTAAACACGGAACGCTTTCGCGTTTCCGAAGTCTTATATAAGAGTTTAACTTAATTCGCGCGTATTCAGGCACCTGTAAACTCAAAGCTTGCCAAAAATGCTTGCATTCTTGACAACTTATCTATTCTACACGGCCCCGTTTGCCGCTTGTATGGGCCTATCGCCTACACAACTGGACGCCACTGACGCAGCATCCGTACCGATTTCCTGACCCTTTTTTCTTGATTCCACCATGTTCAACCCCTCTCGCGAACAGGTTCGCCAATTTTTCATCGAAGCCTGGGATAAGCACCAGAGCGGTCATCTGTTGACGGCTCTGGAGACCATGGCGGTGGATCTGGTGCAACAGCACCCCGAATACCACGAAGATTTGCGCAACGCCGATGCCCTCAACCAGGACTACTCGATCGAGCAAGGACGCAGCAACCCCTTCTTGCATCTGTCCATGCATCTGGCCATTAATGAGCAGCTATCCATTGATCAGCCACCCGGCATCAAAAACGCCTACCAGCGCCTATTGGCCGCGCACGACCCACATGCCGCAGCCCATATCATCATGGAAGCGCTGGGCGAAGTCATCTGGGAGGCACAACGGCTGGGCACACCGCTGAACAACGAACGCTACATCGAACTCATCTTGCGCCACAGCACGCGCGATTAACATCGCCACGCCTCTGCGCCGGGTAATGCTTACTTGCGGGTGCTCAAGGGACCAGGCTGGCGCGAGAGCCAGACTGACACGCTGTCAATGTCGGCCTGACTCATGGTGTTGGCCATGGCGCCCATGACGGCATTTTTGCGAATGTTAGAGCTGGCCGGCGCCCCCTTTTGTCCACGCTGATAAGCCATCAAGGCCTGACGCAGGTAATCTGCATGCTGACCGGCCAACACAGGGTATTCAGGGTTCAAGGGGGTTTTCGCGTCCTCTCCGTGACAGGATGCGCAATTGAGTCTCTTCCAGGCTTGCCCACCTGCCGTAACCAGATCGTCGGCCGCCATGGCTTGAGCGCCCGCACCGGCCATCAATCCCACCAGCACCAGCACGACTGCTTTTTTCATATCCACCTCCCCGTCCTTAAGGTTTGATGGCCGCGTAGTACGCGGCAATATCGGCCATGTCCTGCTCTGACAAACTCTGGGCAATGGCCTGCATGGTGGGGAAGGTTCGGGCACCACTGGCGTACTCTTTAAGCGCTGCTTCGATGTACGCGGCTCCTTGCCCGGCAATCATGGGGACGTGATAGACCTCGGGAAAGCTGGCCTTGTAACCGGGCAAGCCATGACAGCCTATACACATGGAAATCTTGTCGCGCGCCGCCTCGGGATCGGCCTTGATCGGCGCGGAATCCTGCGCCTTGGCTGCCCAGGGCAGGCAGGCGCTTGAGGCCAGAAGAAAGAAAGAGACATACCGCTTCATTTGCAACTTCATCATCGCTATTCGCTTTGTTGTGGAGTTGAAAACGGTCTGGGTCAGGCTCTGCGTCCATTGCAGCAAAAGGTGAAACAACGCGACACCTGGCTCTGTGATGCTGACCGACGAGTACTGAGTCGATTGTATGATAATTGCCAAGGATGACTGATACTAGTATTTATACCCGAGTTTCTATTCTTGACAGATCAACATTTTAAGTACAAGTTTGAGCCGCTTTATGACTACTACGACCCGTTTTGAAGGCACCGATCAATACGTTGCCACCGATGATCTGAAGCTGGCCGTCAACGCCGCGTTGACGCTGCAGCGTCCGTTGTTGATCAAAGGTGAACCTGGCACCGGCAAGACGCTGCTGGCCCTGGAAGTGGCCCGCGCCTTGGGCCGCCCGCTACTGCAGTGGCACATCAAGTCCACCACCAAGGCACATCAAGGCCTGTATGAATACGATGCGGTCTCGCGTCTGCGCGATTCGCAACTGGGCGATGAAAAAGTCCGCGATATTGGCAACTACATTGTGCAGGGCACACTGTGGCAAGCCTTTGAGTCCGAAGAGCCGGCCGTCGTATTGATCGACGAGATCGACAAGGCCGACATCGAGTTCCCCAACGATTTGCTGCAGGAGCTGGATCGCATGGAGTTTCATGTTTACGAAACTCGCCAGACCGTCAAGGCACGCCATCGCCCTTTAATCATCATTACGTCCAATAACGAAAAAGATCTGCCCGACGCGTTCCTGCGCCGCTGTTTCTTTCACTACATCCGTTTCCCCGAGCGCGAGACCATGGAACAGATTGTGGCCGTGCATTACCCCAATCTGCGCAGCGACATCCTGGCTAGCGCCTTGGATACTTTTTTTGCCTTGCGCGAGGTACCGGGGCTGAAGAAAAAGCCCTCCACCTCGGAGTTTCTGGATTGGCTGCGTCTGCTGCTGGCCAACGACATTCCTGCCGAGGCCCTGCACGAACTGGACGAAGGTCTGCCCCCGATGGCCGGTGCCCTGTTGAAAAACGAACAGGATCTGTCCTTGATGCAACGCCTGGCCGCCATGAGCCAACGCAGCCAGCGCAGGAGCTGATATGCAAGCGAGCGCTTTCTCCCAGCCGCTTGCCCCCCTGACACTGGAAGGATGGGGAGTGCGACTTGAGCCTTTGCAGCTGGCGCATGCGGAACTGCTGGAAGCCGCCGCGGCCGACGGCGAGCTCTGGAATGTACGGGTGACCAGCGTGCCCGCCCCCGGCCAGGCCCAGGACTATGTCAAAAAGGCATTGGACGGTCTGGAGCAAGGCCATATGCTGCCCTTTCTGGTACGCGATCTGACGACGGCACGCGCCGTCGGCACCACTCGCTACCATGACATTGTCGCGCCAGTGGCCCGGCTGGAAATTGGCTACACCTGGTACGCACGCAGCGCGCAGCGCAGCCATGTCAATACAGCGGCCAAGCTACTTTTGCTGCAACACGCCTTCGAGACCTTAGGGGCTGGCGTCGTGGGCTGGCGTACCGATCATCTGAACCTCAAATCCCAACAAGCCATCACTCGCCTGGGAGCGCGTTTTGATGGGCGGGTTCGCCACCATGCCCTCCGCCGCGACGGTACCATCCGCGACACGATGTTCTACAGCCTGATGGCAGGCGAGTGGCCCGACACACGCGCCCACTTGCTCGACAAACTAAGGCAGCACAGCCATGTTGCTTGATTTTTTCTACCACCTGCGCGAGCGCGGACTACCGGTTTCGATCCAGGAGCACCTGACCCTGCTGGACGCCCTGTGCAAAGGCATCATGCCGCCCACCCTGGACGATTTCTATCATCTGTCCAGGTTGGTGCTGATTAAAGACGAAACGCTGTACGATCGCTTTGATCTGGCCTTTGGCGAGTTTTACCAGCCACAACTGGAAGCGCTGGCCAAAGACAAAACCTTGCCGGAAGATTGGCTGCGCAAAACGCTGACGCGTCATCTCAGCCCCGAGCAAAAAGCCGCTCTGGAAAAGCATGGCCTGGACAAACTGCTGGAGATGTTCAAGGAACGTCTGAAAGAGCAGCAGGGACGTCACGCGGGGGGCAGCAAGTGGATTGGCACCGGCGGCTCCTCGCCCTTTGGCCACGGGGGCTACCATCCCGAAGGTATCCGTATCGGTGGCCCATCGGCCGGCAATCGCACCGCCATCAAGGTCTGGGAAAAACGCGAATTCGTGGATTACGATGACCAGCAGGAGCTGGGCACTCGCAACTTCAAGATGGCCTTGCGTCGACTGCGACGCTTCGCACGGCAAGGTGCCGCCACCGAACTGGATCTGGAGAGCACCATACGCGAGACCGCCCGTAATGCGGGCATGCTGGATCTACACATGCAGGCGGAGCGGCAAAACCGCGTCAATGTGCTGATGTTGCTGGATGTGGGCGGCAGCATGGATGACCACATCGCTCAGGTGGAATCTCTCTTCTCGGCGGCCCGCTCGGAGTTCAAGCACCTGGAAGCGTATTACTTCCATAACTGCGTGTATGAGTCGGTATGGCGACACAATTCACGACGGCAAAGTGAACGACTGGATACCTGGGATTTGCTGCGCAAGTACAACGAGGACTGGCGCATCATCATTGTGGGCGATGCCACCATGAGCCCCTATGAAATCATGGCGCCTGGCGGCTCGGTCGAGCACTACAACAAGGAGACCGGCGCGGCCTGGCTGCAAAGGCTCAACGACCACTGGCCCCGCATCGTCTGGCTCAACCCCGAGCCGAAGGCTTACTGGCCTTACCGCCAGTCCATCGCCATCATCCAGAACCTGATGTCCGATCACATGTACCCCGTTACCAGCGCAGGGCTGGAAGAGGCGATGCGGTACTTGTCACGCTAGCGTCAGCCTTCTATCAAGCAGGAAACAAAAAGACCCGGGTTTCGGGTCTTTTCAATCAGCTGTAAAAAACCCGCAGAGCCATGAAACCATGCGGGTTTTTCTTCACATTTTTAAAATGGAGCCATCAGCGCCCTTTCTGCCGCTGCAACATCCCTGCCCGTTGCTGCTCCAGTTCCTTGATCTGCCGCTGCAATTCACGCAGTTGCTCACGCGCCTCCCGTTCCTGCTCGGCCAGGGCCTGTGCCTCACGGCGCGACTCCTCACGCTGGGCAATGGCCAAGGCTTCCTGCTGGCGCTGCAAAGCCAGATCGTTTTGCAAAACCGTCAATTGGTCTGCGCTTTCATTGAGTTTCTTTTCTGCATTGGCCACTTCTGCCTGCAGCTTGATGCGTTCCAGATCGGCGGCAGCAAAATCAACCGTATCCTGACGGTACTGGGTGTACATGCGTTCAGCCAGGGATTCGTCCGTGGTCTTGAAGACACGCCAGAACTCACGCTGCTGGAACAGAGCCACGTAGTAGGTCATGGTTTCGGCCGAGAACAAGAGACTGGCTCCAAAGCGACCGTTGTAGGCCGTGCGCAGCTCCTGTACCCCACGCGCCTGGATCAACTGCTGCAACTGGGCCACGGTGGTGTTCTGATAAGCTGGTGCTGCTGGCGCAGAGGCAGGCTCGGCTGCCGCGACCGGGGCCACTTCCTGGACTTCCTGCTCTTGGGTTTGCGCCACCACGGGACGCTCCGGCTCCTGGACCAAAGACACCGAGCTGCACGCCGACAATAAAAGAAGTCCGCCCACGGACAGCAACATAGCCGTCTTCTGACTAAGGTTCACCATACCCATCCCTTGTTAATCAATTTTTTGTGTTTAGCTTGATACACAGAATCAGCCCCGTATTCTAAACGCGCGATGTCGCGTCTTGTGCCTTTATGTTGAATTTGCGCATCTTTTCCCACAACACTTTACGGGAAATGCCTAAAACAGCCGCCGTGTCCTGGCGCCGCCAGTTCTGCGTGTCCAGCACAGCGATAATGCGGGCGCGTTCTTCCTGCTCCTGAGCACTGAGGCTGATGGCCGGCTCGGGCCGTTCCAGAATGGTCGCGCCTTCGGGCAGGGCCGTCGCCGGGGTCCTGACCGGCGCATTAAAGCGTTCGAGCACCTGCCGCAACTGCACGGACTCCCAGGCTCCGAACTGCTTGCTCATGACCGCCACGCGCTCCACCAGATTGGCCAGCTCACGCACATTCCCGTTAAAGCGCATGCTGCCTACGGCATCCAGGACCCACTGGGGAATGTCCTCGACATCACACTCCAGAGCCTGCTCCAGCAGGGCACAGAAAATAGCAATTTTTTCTTGCGGGCCCCGCTGCTCCAGGTTCGGGACCAATAGTTCCACCACCGCCAGACGGTAATACAGGTCCGCACGGAACTGACCCTGCTGTACCAGTCCCAACAGGTTCTTGTTGGTGGCGGCCACCATCCGGAAATCCACCGGAATCACTTGCGTTGATCCGAGGCGCGTCACAGAACGCTGCTCCAGTACACGCAGCAGCTTGACCTGCTGATGCAAGGGCAAATCTCCGATCTCATCCAGAAACAAGGTTCCCTGGTCGGCTTGTTCAAAATAGCCCTTGTGAGCCCCGATTGCGCCGGTGAAAGCCCCTTTTGCGTGACCGAAGAAATGCGCTTCGAACAAGCCTTCTGGCACCGCTCCGCAGTTCACGGGAACAAAAGGGCCTTGGGCACGCGAGGAGCGCTCATGCAGCAATTGGGCAATGCGCTCCTTTCCCACCCCGGTTTCCCCATGGATCAGCACGCTGGCCCCGCTGTCAGCATACATATCCGCCTCGGCAATCAGGGCCCGCATCACAGGCGAGACGGCCACCAAAGGCTGTGGCCCACCCCGCCCTTCCCGCTCGAGCTGTGCAGTCAGTCCGGCCAGTTTGGCCACTAGCGTACGCAACTCGGCTGGACTGAAGGACAAGGGTAATGTGTAGGAATACGCCGAGGGATAAAAGCGAGGGTCGTAGCCCCGCTCCTCCGACGCCACCCAGATAACCGGAATCGCATGCTCCACCAGCCACTGATGCTGCTCGAACCGGCCCTGCGCCATCACACTGACCGACACCAGCGCGACCGCATGGCGCGTGGGATGGCGCTCGGCGTCCAGTACCAGGGACGGCTCCACGCGCATGACCGCGACCGAGCTGGGCTCCATGGCGCGCTCAGCGCGGGTCACCAGGTCAGAACTCCCCTCCCAGACATACAAAACAGGCTCATTACCCATAAAGCTGACACTCATTGCCGTGCTCGCCTCCCGCCTTATTGCACCAGATAGGCAGTACCACACTGCACATCATGAAGTTTCACATCGGCCTCGACCAGACTGAGGCCCAGCAGTTTAAGCAACTCCTCCAGCAACAGGCTCAAGCCCTGCAAGACTGGGTCCAGCAAGGCAACGACCAGGCTCAATACCGCGCCGACCAGGTTGGAATCCTTGAAAACCAACAGTTCCACGGCGCCGGTACGGCACTCACGCATGGCTGTCTGGCCCCCGATTCCACCAATCACACAGGCCAGATCACTTAAGGGGGCCCCTAATAACGTGGTGAGCAAATTATCGACAAAACCCAGGGTCCCGCCCAGTACACCAATCAAGCCGTTCTGACTCATGGTCCGGGCCAGTTGGTCCATGCGTTCCTTGGACCAGTTCATCTCGTTGACGACCTCAGACACGGAGCGCCCCGCCCCATCCCCGACCAGACTCTCGGCCATCTGGCGCTTGCCAGAGGCGCCACTCCAGGGCGTGTTGAGCAAATCGCCCAAAATGCCCGACAAGACCGCGTCCGAGAGCAAACGCACGCTGCGGGACAGATCCAGTTGAGTGGCGTTCACGGTCTTTTCGGAGGGTTCGCCCGGCGGCGCGGTCAGTGTTACCTGAACGGGATTCTTGGTATCAATCAAGGGCAGGGTCACTTTGGCGGTCAAGGGCAAAATACCGAGCACATTAATGACGCGATGACGCTGAATCTGCCCGAAAGAGTCATCCTTGCAACTGTTGCTGGTAGAGAAAAAGTCCGAATGCGGGAACTTGCCCAGACACACGTTCACCAGCGAGGAACTGACCGCGATCGTGGCTTGATTTTCAGCAATCGGGGCGCGGCAGACATTCACCAGTTCCCCGGTTGCTTGGGACAGTTCGATAATAATAGGCAGACTCACTTCGGTGCCCAGCACTTTCAGGATCGGGCCCGCCAGTGGAATCTTGGAGCTGTCCAGATTCACATACACCCGCACTCCCGCCGAGTTTGCCTTGGTGCCTACGCCACCCATGGCAATGCTGGGCGGCTCCACCACCCGCACCCGCAAGTCCAGGGCGTTATTAAACATATTGGTCAGGCTCGAGGGCAAGGCCGTCAGATTCAAATCAATCAGATTCTGTCCATTGGCCACCACCAGCCCGGTATTGACCAGTTGCAGCACATCCAGATTCACATTCAACGCTGACAAGGGGTCCACCCCGTTGATCAGGGCCAAGATGCCGCCCTCGCCCAGCAATTTGACTGGCAAATCCAACGGCCCCACCCCAAGCAGCAGCCTGATGTAATCCTGCAAAGCGCCCACATCCAGGCCCAATGTCTTTTGCTGATCCAGCAAATCCAGACTGGCACTGAGCAAATCAGCCAGAGTCAGCCGCTCCAGACGGGCCAGCTCCTCAGGCGTACCCACACCGGCAATCACCGTTGCCGGCAGGCCCAGTGCCTTCAACAGTCCCGACGGGGTGATCTTGGCATTGACCAGTCCGGCCGAATCCAGCACCGTCAACTGATCGGGACGCAGGCCCACGCCACGTAGCAGGTTATAGACCAAGCCGTTGCGTTTTAAGGACAACAGACGACTGCCCACCGAAAACGTGGCCACCGGCTCACTGTTCCTGGCCGTGGCCACAGCCTCAATCACCGGAGAAGTATAAAAAGGGAATAAGGAAGGCGGCTGATAGCTCAACTTCACTCGCACCGCGTCCGCCGGCAAGGTGGGAACAAAGCGTTGTGCCGGCTCGCTATGGCTGCTATTCCATTTCCCACACAGAACGATGACCCCGTCCCCTTTCAAGGCGGCAGCCGGTGAATCTGGCTGGCTACGCAGGCTGAATCGGGCCATGCCCTCACCCTGCTGGCAACCAGCCTGATCCCCGGAGCCCAGGGCCTGTGCTCCCGCGAGGGCTGCCAGATCCGCGGCATTTTGCAGACTGCGCTTCACGTAGAAACTGTGTCCCACATGGGCCGCCCCCAGCAGCACCACCCCGACCAGCAGTGCAGCGGCCGCGGGCACAATAATTGAGCCTTGCTGCTTGTGCGCCGGTTCACCCTGGGTTCGCGTTCTTCCCCATTTCATCTCGCTCTCCTGACCCGCCCTGGCCTCGCAGGCCTTAATCGCCACTGTTGGTTTTGATGCGCTCTGTCATGTACTCAGGGATGGGATGCTTAAAGCTGTTCAAATAGCGCTCCCAGGCCAGATTGGCGGCGGCTCCATGCACAGGCAGCACCTGACCTTCACGCTCAGGGTCCGCCTGCATACTGAGCAGGCTGCGAGTATCCGGCCCCACTTCCAGACGCGGTGGAATATGACGACGTTCGTTCTGTACATGCACGGGCAACCCTTCTACTTCTGGCCAAGGATGCACCTCCTTGTCAGTCAAACGGTACGTTCCGTAAGGCTGTCGTGGCGCTGACGTGGCCGCGGGCGGCTCATCGGCAGGCACTGCCGGCGTGTGAACGCCCTGATTGCCGGCGGCGACCGCAGGGGCATTGAGCGGATAAGTCCTTGTGCCAGAGCCCATGGTGCCGGTGAGCGGCGCTTGTGTCTGCGCCCACGCGCCCGTGGCCATCAACAAAGTGCAGCAGGCCAAAATTCGGGATCGATTCATTGCGATATCCTTGAAAAAACGGCAATCAATTCATTGAAGAAGGCACAGAGCCCAGGCTCTCGAGCAAGGGCCGGTTCAGGCCCGCTTGGGACGAAGAAACCACGGCCGGGACTACACGCGATGCCGCCTGCGGCGGTGACGGCACAGCGCGATTACCCCCCTGAACCGGCCTGATCGAGGCGGACGGACGCAATGCCACCGCCTGGACACGAGCCTGTTCATCCCGGGTCGCCTCGGCCAGATACTGCTCCTGCTGTTTTTGCTGCTGCTGACGCGCGTGCAGTTGTTCGAGCTCCTGCCCGATTTGCTCGGCCATTTGAACCACCGCCTGTTGGGTCGCGGCATCCATACCGGCTTGCTGCATGACAAAACCAGCGCGTTGCGTCTCCTGACTGACCAGTAGATACAAAGCCATATTGCTCAGAATCTTCGGGTTCTCCGGAGCCAGCTCGGCCGCCTTGCCCAAGGCCAGGCGCGCTTCCTGAGGTCGGCCGGAACGCAGATAGGCGTAAGCCAGGTCACTTTGCAAAATCGCATTGGTCGGATCTCGCCCGGCAGCCTGTTTGAGAAAATGGGCGGCCTGTTCAAAGTGCTGTTGTGAGCCGGCAATCAGCCCCAAACCTTGATATGCCCTGGCGGCAACCGGTGTGTTGAGCAGCGCGTTAAAGGTGTGCGCGGCTTGCTCAAGCTGGCCGGTTTGACGCTGGGCCTCCGCTCGCAACACCATGATCTCAGGGTCGGCCCCATACTCTTTTTCCATGGCCTCGGCATAAGCCAACGAGGCAAAATACCGCCCTTGCGTCTGCGTCTCTTGCAGCATGCGCACGGCCATCTGTCTGTCGGTAGGCTTGCGCTTTTCCCAGTGCTCAATTTCCTTGCTCTGCAAAAAGGCCTCCTGTTCCTGTTGCTGACGCACCAGTTCGTAGGCAGAGTCCGTGGTAGAGCACGCCACCAGCCAGGTGCTGCTCAAGCCCAGTGCAGCCCAGCGCAGCACGGGACGAATCCAAGTCGATATCTTCATCACAATCATCCTCCGGCCACTTGGCTCAAGCCACGGAACAAAGCCAGAAAGCCTGACCCTGCCGTAATAATCAATAAAGCAGGCAGCAAGGTCAGGACCATGACACCTGTCATCTTCACGGTTAATTTGCCTACCTTGGCTTTCAGCTCCAGACGTCGTTGCTCGCGCAAACGCACACCAAAACGGTGCAAAGGTTCCTGCATGGCGCCACCATGCTGATCCACCTGCACAATCAAGCGGCAGATCACGGCCAGATCCTCGTTGGTAAAGCCGTTGGCAATCCGCTCCAATGACTGCTCGCGGGTACGGCCGCGGGCATATTGTTCGACAGCGATGGTCAGCTCTGAACCCATAACCGGGATCACATCGTGAAATTCGCGCTCAATGGTATGCAAGGTCTGGTCCATCGACAGGCCCACTCCCTGCAGCAAACGCAGCAGGTCTACAAACAAGGGCAGCTCGGTCGCGATACGCTGGCGGCGTTGTGACACACGGCGCAACAACCACCATTTGGGCAGCATCCAACCCAGTGCAAAACCGATGAACACCGACACAAAGGGCACGAAGTCATTGAGTTGGCGGGTCATCGGCAGCAAGCTGAATACAAGGATCAACACGACGCTCAAGCCCACTCGACTCAAGACAAAATATTGACGCGCCACATCCAGCTGCCTGAAACCCGCATTGGCGATCAACAAGCGGTCTTCCTCGCTCAGCAAACTGGAGCCGAAGCGGCCTTTGAGCCAGCGCTCCCCCAGACTGCCCGCCTGCATCTTGATTTGTTCCACCGTCTGGCGAGACTGACTGGGCGTATGCCCCCCCTGTGGTGCCCCTTTCAGTCGCTCATCGACCACCTGGCTCAAGCGCAGAGCCTGCTGGCGCTGCTGCCAATAGTGATGCAACCACAAAGCCAACAGGATCAGGCCGGCCAACGCACACGCCACCGCGGCCCAGACCAAAACAGTTTGTGCTTCCAAGGCCATCATGTCTTGCTCCTAGACATTACGCGCCATCCAATACAGCCAATAACAGCCCACACACTGCAGGACCGCTGCAAACAACAACATGCGAAACCCCACCGGGTCATTCCACATGGTCAGAAAAAGCTCGTTATTGAACATCAGGATGTAGACGCCGATCAGGATCGGCAATAAAGCCAGTATCCAGGCCGACAACCGCACTTCCGCCGACAGGGCCACCAGTTCGCTGCGGGCGTTTTCCCGGTCACGCATGAAGCCGGCCATCCGTTCCATGGTCTGATCACTGCGCCCCCCAAAACGCATCGCCACACTAATGACTGCAGCCACCAGAAAAAGCTCATGCAAGCCGTGCTGACGCGAGACCGTACGCAAGGCCACATCCAGATCCTGCCCGGAGCGATGTAAGGAGTTGGCATCTTGCAGCACCTGACCCAAAGGCTGTGGCGTGTTGTCGGCTGCATTCAGAAATGCCGCTCCCATGCTGTTACCGATGGTGATCAGGCGCACCATCAAGTCCAGAAAATCCGGGATCTGGGAGACGATCTTGCGGTGACGCTTGTCACTTCGAAACCAGAGGTAGGTGTAGGCGCCCAAAACGGTCGCAATCAGCATGGCCAGGCCAGCCACCGGGCCGACCAGAGCCAAAAGAAGCGCGGGCGGGACCAGTGTCCCGAGCAGAAGGATCAGATAGAAACGACGCGAGGGCTGAATCCCTGTGCGCAACATGAACTCGCGCCAGCCTTTGGGCGCAGCCAGCCAGGCATCCTGAGCGGCAGGCTGGGCCCGTACGCTGCTTTGAACGGCAGGACGCAATGCCAACTGCTGTTCCAGCACTTGTGCCGAGCGCCGGGCCTGCTGGCGCTGAGCGCCTTTGGCCCAGAGCAACAAAGCGACCAGCATCAAGATGACCGCCGCCAAGGCGCTATACAAAGCCATCATTTAGCGTCTCCAATCCCAGAATCCGCCACCCTCCTTGGGCGCATTTTCCTGAGCCTGAACCTGCTCATTGGCCAGTTGATCGCGATACTGCATCAGCTTGCGCGTATGTGGGTGAATGCCCAGGCTGACCCAGCGATCCTGTTCGGTGCCGTCATCGAGCACATAGGACTCGTGGCGATACAGCTCTTGCATGGCGATGACACCATCGCCCATGCCGGTGATTTCCGTGATGGACAAGACCCGGCGTTTACCGTTGGGCAAACGACCGATTTGAATGATGAAGTCCAGCGCACTGGCAATCTGCCGACGCAAACTGTCCTCACTGCCCTGAAAGCCGGCAAAACCGGCCAGCATTTCGACTCGGTAGACACATTCGCGCGGCGAGTTGGCATGGATTGTTGCCATGGAGCCTTCGTGGCCGGTGTTCATGGCCTGCAACATATCGATTACCTCGGCCCCTCGCACCTCGCCCACGACGACCCGATCCGGGCGCATACGCAAGCTGTTGCGCAACAGTTCACGAATCGAGATTTCACCACTGCCGTCATACCCGGCCTGACGCGCCTCCAGCCGCACCACATGGGGATGGTTCAAGGCCAGCTCGGCGGTATCTTCCACCGTCACCACCCGTTCTGTTTTGGGGATGTAAAACGCCAGTGCATTTAACAAGGAGGTTTTGCCCGAGCTGGTGCCACCCGAAATCAGGATGTTGCAGCGCGAGGCTACGGCGGCCTGCAACAGACGGTCCACCGGCTCATCAAACGCCCCCAGTCGCAGCAAGTCTTCTGGTTTGAGCGGGTCCTTGCGAAACTTGCGGATAGACACCATGGGGCCATCGACCGCCAAAGGATGAATCACCACATTAAGGCGACCACCATCGGGCAAACGGGCATCGACCATGGGCACGGATTCATCCAGCCTGCGCCCCAAAGGGGCCAGAATACGGCGCACAATGCGCAGCACATGCTGATCATCGGTAAAGCCACTGGGTTCACGCTGCAGAACGCCACCGCGCGAGACGAACAACTTGTCATGACCGTTGATCAGAATGTCTTCAACGCTAGGATCTTCCAGCAAGTCCTCCAGCGGCCCCAGCCCTGCCAGTTCGCGGGTC
The DNA here is from genome assembly GCF_047716895.1 of Alcaligenes sp. SJTW-7. Classification (NCBI taxonomy): domain Bacteria; kingdom Pseudomonadati; phylum Pseudomonadota; class Betaproteobacteria; order Burkholderiales; family Alcaligenaceae; genus Alcaligenes; species Alcaligenes sp. SJTW-7. Next base: position 2,791,848 of record NZ_CP136682.1, read on the forward strand.
AAGGCCTGGACGATCTCCCGAACCTCCTGTTCGTTGACCGGCACCCGTTTCAAACGAACAAAGCTGGCCAGTTCAATGCCAACAAAATCCTGAATGGCCTGCCGTGTCCAGCGACCAAACTCGGCTCCCAACTCCTCGATACGAGCCAGCAAATGTTCATGGGCCTGTTCCCGGACCTGAATCAGGTCGGGACGCCCACCGAGCAATGAAGTATTGTTCATGCCTTACTTTTCCATGCTTGGGCCTGTTCAGCCCCCGAACCTGAATTTCAACCGTCCCAAAACCGTACTGACCTTGTTTTGCGACAGCCCCTGCCTGCGTCCCGTCAACCCCGATGCCAGATTCTGCAACGCGCGGGTATACGGGTCCCTCTCATCGACCTGCACTAAAATCTTGCCCAGGCCCGCGCTGCGCATATGCCCCAGACGCCGGTCCGGCAGCACGGCAGCCAGCTCCAGATCAAAACGCTCGGCAATCGCCTGACCGGAAAAGCCATAGGCGGGATCGAACTGATTGACCACCAGGCGCACATTGGCCAGCGCATCAAACTGGGTCCTTAGCGCCAGGAACTCGGCCAGCGAGACCAGCGCACCCATGCTCTGATCCGTGACAATCAACACCTCATCGACCAATGACTCCAGCTCCACCAGAAAACGCGGGTTGGGAAAGCCACCGGCATCAATGACCAGACATCCCATGCGTTCGCGCAGGTAACTGCACAGACTCAGGGAGTCCTCCAGGCTGATCTGATTGAGCGTATTGACATCAGCCGGCAAGGACAGCAGGTTCAATCCGCTGATGTGCTGGGCCAGCGCCGAGTGCAGCATGGTGTCGTCCATGCGATGACGCTGCGCGGCAGCCTGAATAAAGTCAAAATCCGACCGCAAGCCCATGTAGAGCGCACAGTCTCCCGTCGGAGCCCCCAGATCCAGCAGACCCACACGTTCACTCAAGGGCACCAGCTCGACAGGCAAGGGCTTGGCCGATGACACTCCCCGCATCTCTTTGCCCAAACGGTTCATTTCCTGCTGCAACAACCAGGCCAGACTGCTGGCTGCCGTACTGCAGCCAACGCCGATACGGGCACTCATCAGCAAAATGCTGCGAAAAGGTTTGTCCAACAAAGGGCTGTGCTGGGTCTGGCCCAGCTTTTCTATCAACACCTGCAATTGATGATGCAGGTCCTCCCTGGCATCCAGATCCAGAAATTCATTCGCTCCGGCTCGCAGGGCATTGACCGGACCTTGCGGAACCGACGCCCGGCCCACTGCCACACGCTGCACGCTGGCATCGAGTCGGGCCAGGCTGCGCACCAGCGCCACCACCTGCCCGTTCTCGTCCCCATGCTGCCCATGAACGAAATCAAAAAACACCAAAGGCTCTGCCTGCTGGGCCAGCTCCCGGCGCAAACTCTCGGTCGTGGGTTCAATGGCCCGCACCGTCAGCAGCCCCGCGGCGGCCGCGTTAATCATCACGGCCAGCTCGGGGTGCTCTGTACACAAGAGATATTCCCGGTATCGTTGCACGTCACCACTCCACGCGCTTAGCGCGAAAACCCTGGCATCTGCTCATAGCCGTGTCGGCCCAGCAAGAAATAGCCCCAGGCATTCGGCGCGTCATCCAGCTTTTCCTGACGCCCTCCCGGCAGGGCTATCGTTGCCCCCTTCTGGATCGGTTTAATCAGACGAGGGGTGACGACAATGACCAGCTCCAGCTCGCTCTGGCTGTACTGCACATTGCGGAAAAAACTGCCCAGAATCGGCAAGTCACCCAAGAAAGGAATCTTTTTGACCGCTGCGGCAGTCTGACGGGACACCAGGCCACTGATGATGTAGCTCTGGCCATCACCCAGCTCGATCGTGGTGTCGGCTCGTCGGGTACGCAAAGACGGCATCACGCCCCCGCCCGGCATTTCCACAACGCGCGAGTAATCCAGCTCGCTGGCTTCTGGCGCGACTTTCAAGGCAATACGTTCGGCTGAGAGCACCGTCGGCGTGACCGTCAACCCAATACCAAAAGGTTTGTACTCCACCGTGGTGGTTCCCAGGCCCCCTGAGCTGGGGATGGGAATCTCACCACCGGACAGGAAGCTGGCGCTATGACCGGACATGGCGACCAAGGTTGGCTCGGCCAGAATCCGGGCCAGTCCGTTTTGCTCAAGCAGATTCAACGCCGCACTGAAGTTGCGGGAGTTATACGCCAGACTCAATCCGCCCGAAATCGCCTGGGGCAGCAAGTTCACCCCGCCTGTCCAGGGCTTGCCACCGATGGCATTGGCACTGAGGCCAATGTCTTTCATGACTTCGCGGGAAACTTCCACCACTTTGACTTCCACCTGGACCATGCCGCTGGTACTGACCTCGGACAGGTCCAGCACGGGCGCATCCGGGCTTGCGCCGGAACGCGCGGCCGCCATGGCATCCTGATGGTCCAGCAAAGACGGGCTGCTGCCGGTAATCAAAGCCTGTTGTCCGGCGCTGGAGACTTGCGCCGACATGGGACGACCGGCCTGCGCCAGTTGCTGTTGCACCTGACTGCTCACTTCAATCGTCCACCGATCCGGATTCGTGCGGCCCGGCATCCAGACACGCAGATCCGCCGTGCCCGCGCGTTTACCAATCAGCAGCACCTCGCCGCGTTGCCCGGCCGATGCGGACAGAATTTGCACATCCGCCACGCTTTCATCGCTAATCGCCACACGCAGCGGGACTTGCGACAAACGTAAAATATCCTGATCGTTGGCCACCAGGCGTATCACCTTCTGGCTGGCGCTGGTTTGAGCCGTTTGCGCCATGACAGGCACCGGTGCCAAAACCGACAAGCAGAGCGCATACCAGCACCCCAAACCCAGACCTGCTTTTCTGATTTTCTGTCTCATGTGTTTAATCCATGCTGCCTTGCGTCGCTTCTCGTCAACCGCCTCTGGCAGGCTGACCCGTCCCCACAACAAGCTCCTTGCTGCTTAATGCTGAATAAGCTCTAAACGCCCACCGCGAATCACCTCTGTGCGCCGTGGCGGCGCGGCATTCGGCTGCCCGCTGGCCTGAGCTCGCGCCTGAACCTGCTCTTTCTCGCTCTGGCTGATCGTGAACTCCCGTAAGCCCAGACCTGCCATGGCACGGTTATCGGGTAGCTTCAAGGCCTCCCGCTGCTCCGCATCCAGCCCGGTGCGCGCTGGGATCAGCCCCGCAAACTCGGGAAACAAGGAGGGATCAGGCAGGCTCTCGTCCTTGGGTGCACGCAAGACAACTTGCAAACTGCCACTGCGACTGGCCAGCAAAAGCTCGTTTACCGACTCCAGAGGGACTGCCAGCATGGCATGGCGAACCTGCGTGTCAGCACGATTGCCCGAGGTGTTTTCGGCGGGGTCCGGCCCGGACAGGGAGGCACTGCCATAGGCCAGCACCCGTACCCGTGGCATCAGCAAGCGAGCCTGGGTGTCCTTGACCTCGTTGCCATTGTTGAAGGTCATGAAGATATCGACCAGGTCGCCGGGTTCGACCCGGTTGCTGGCGCCCGAGATCACATCAACCGGAATCGTGACCGCGCGCTCGCCTGCGTCCAGATAGCTGGCCAGACTTTTGGCGATGAAGCTGCTCAATACCGGCTGCCCCTGCCCCAGATCAAAACGTAGCGTCTTGCCCGTCAAGGATTCCAGCGTATCGAAAGACTGTGCCGGCGCGGCAGGCCACTGGGCCAGCTCCAGCGCGTCGGCCTGCAAGGCCTCTCCCGCTTTAACATCCCGTTTAGCGACTACAACCGGGTAAAGCGTCGCCGCTGGCTCGGCGCTGTGCGTGCTCACTACAGGCTGGACCACTTCAGGGTTGGGCTGCATGCCCAGGTACAAAGCAACTGCAACCAATACGGCTGCGACCAGCAATAAAAGGACTGCTGCCCCCTTCATCATGCCGCTCATGAATGTGGTCTCCTGAGTACAAGTAATGTCTTGGCGCTTAAGCTGCGCAATGGATCCGCCCCTTCCTTTTCAGGGGTGAGCAGGTCCAGGGTTTGAGAAAGAATGCCGGGCTCGAGATCCAGCTTCAACGAAAGTTGCGCGCAGTCGTACAGGGGCTCGGACGTGCAGGCCTGGGACTGGACCTCGGCGCTGAGATCACCGAACCAGTTCAAAAATGCGTCGCTCTTTGCTTGGCCCTTGCCATAGTTCTCGACCAGCTGCTCATTGACAAAGGACTCTATCCCGTCAGCCGCCTTGACCTGCATGCTTACTTGGCGAGAAAGGTCGCCCAGCAAATGGTTCATCTTTTGCTGGGCCAGAAAGAATGAGCTGAAGGTAAGGATGCCGCTGAAAATCACCAGCAACAGCCCCACCATCAATGCAAACTCGATGGCGGCCACGCCATGCTGACGCTGGGCAACGGCAATGGACGCGCGGGCATGAGTCATGGCGTGCCCCCCTCTGAGCCCACCTCACCCGCAACCAGCAGATTGATGCGGGCATGCCCTTTTAGCTGTTCGGGCACGACCAGTGAAAACAGGGTATCGGGTGCAAAACGCGGAATCAGCGGTGCCTGCACGTAGTCGTAAACAATCCCGACGCTGATTTCCTCGCGTGACAAATCGGCGCTGACGCGCACATGCTCACTTCCCACCCAATGGCTTAACCATTGAACGTGATCGGCAGCTACTTGCCGGGCCCGGTCCGCCCGTGCCTGCAAGCGAGCCGGGCTGCTCATCGGATCGCTGTTTCCTGCCGCTGGCTCAATCAACGCCGCCCGCGCACCGGATTCGGCGGCAAAATTCAGAGACTGCTGCGCGGTCATAATCAAACCGAAAGTCAGCAAGCCGTACATAAAAAGAAACAACAATGGAAAAACCAATGCAAATTCCAGCGCGTAGGCTCCGTATTGATAGTTTTTATCGACGCCACGCCGCTTTGGTAATTGACCCTGTCGTGGGAGCATTATTGATTTTGCATCCATACCCACCCCATTGTTGCGAGGGATAACCAGGCCCCCAAGGGGACACTGCGCGCCTTGACCCGGGTACCCGGCAAGGCGAATCCGTACTTGCGCTCCAATGATGGAATCAGCACCAACGCCAAGGCATGCAAACCCGCCAGCACTGTGCCGAACAACACCACCATGCCTGCCTCTTTCCACCCCAGCGCCAACCCCAACACGGCCATCAGTTTCACATCGGCCGCGCCCATCAGGCGTGCGAGCCAAATGGGATAAAACACGAGCAAGGCAGCGGCAAAACCGATCAGCGAATCTCCCCACCCCACCACCGATCCCCAGGGAAGGCCATAGAACACACTGACCAGGATCTTGTGCAGCAGAAGCGCCAAACCATAGAAAACTAGTAAGGTATTAGGGATTTTCCGGAATTTCAGATCGCAATAAATAATCTGAATGGAAAAGAAAAGCAGAAAAAAAACAAAAGAAATTTTTATTAAAACAAACATAAGCATCAGCCATTCAAACTTAAAGGCTCAGCCATTGTTTAATTGGCTGATGCTCAAACAATCGCCCTACTCGGCTTCTGCAGCAGAAGTCAGCTCAGTAGATATCCTTGTAAACAAACCCTTCAAATCTCCACTTAGGGTGCTCAAAACACCAATGATCGCCACAGCGATCAGGCCAGCGATCAAGCCATACTCGATAGCGGTCGCACCGTCTTCGTCTTTCCAGAATTGCTGAAGTTGAGTCTTCATGACTGTCCCCATGTAAAAAGAAAAAAGCACCCTCAAGCGCGAGGGTCAGATACCCCTGAAGGCACAAAACGTTGCCAAATCCGGCAACAACCACTGCGAACTGTTATCAATTTTTGTATTTTTCCGTTGAAATCATCTTAAACCTTCGTATGTCTATGTTTTTACTAGGGTTTACGTGTAACAGCCGTCAAATACACAAACGAATTCTAGCCTAAAGATACGAAAAACGCATGATTGTGTATTTACAACAGCCAAAATCCCATGAAAAAAGGCTAAAAAACCGCTAATTTGAAACCTTTTCTTACCTGAAATGTGTCTAAATTTGATAATGTTACCGTTTTTATCATTTCAAAATGCAACAGAAAATGCTGCTCCTGTTCCCTGACAGGACACGCTGATGACACTTTAATTACTTGGAAGAAAGTAACTTTTTCTTTTGGGCTTGCGGCGGAAGTGAGCCATTTTGCAGCGCCGCAAGTAGACGTGAATACAGCCATAAAGGACTGTTTGCCAACACCCTAAATCAGGCCTATTTTTTTTACGTTTCAAAATGTAATATTTGCGGTCTTTTAAATCACTATGTGGAAATAGATTGTTTTCAAACAGCAAAAAGTGACAGCGAAGTTAAACTACGGCACAGTAGAAAAAAGCGCCCGATTTTCAGCGAATAATGATTAATGCAAATGAATGACAAGCACCCCGTATCACTGGCCTTCCTTAGAAAAAAAAATCCCAGCCTGATTGCGAGCGTGGGATGCATGATGGGCCTGGCAGCGACAAGTCCGGCTAGCTGGGCAGACGCGCCCCTGCGGGGTAACCCCGTCGACGCGTTGCCGCCCATCAGCGCACCAGCCCCCAGGACGACTACGCCGTCTTTAAGCATCCCCCCCGCCGCGGCACAAAACCAACTTCAACAACAACTCCAGCAGCAAGTGCTCGTTCGCAGCTTTGACGTCAGTGGCAGTCGCAGCATCCCCTTTGAACAGATCACGGCCATTCTGGAGCCGCTGGCGGGCAAAACACTGACCATTGCCCAGTTGATCAACGAAGTGAACAAGATCACTGCGCTTTATCAACAAAAAGGCTACCCGCTGTCCTTTGCTGTCTTGCAGCAACAAGACTTCGCGCAAGGTCACATCAAGGTTACGGTCGTGGAAGGCCATGTTGGCAGTGTCCGCATTGAAGGCGATCCGGGCCGCAGCCGGGCGCGGATCGAACGCATTGCCCAGGCGATGGTGGACGAAAAGCCGCTGACCCAACGCACGCTGGAGCGCACCATGAACTTGCTGCGCACCGTGCCTGGCCTGAAGATCGACCCCAAGCTGGACATGCCTGTGCGCACGGATGGCGCCTCCGAGCTGCTGATAGAGGCTCAACACAAATCATTTAGCGCAAATGCCAGTATCGCGGAGATGGGGTCCAGCAAACAGGCGCTGGTGCAACTGAGCGCCAACAGCCTGACCCCCTTGGGAGAAGAGCTCAAGCTGACCGCCGCCATTCCCACCGGCCCCGAAGACGTCAAATACGTCAGCGGCAATCTGACCATCCCTCTTAACGGCAACGGTCTGAACCTGGAAATAGACGGCTACCACTATCGCTCCGAGCCACGCGACGAAGTCCTGGAAAGACAGGGCTGGAATCGCAAGGTTATCAACGAGCGCATCGGCGCAGCCATCAGCTACCCCTTCATTCTGAACAATCAGCGCAGCCTCAAAGGTACGGCCGGCTTTTATGCCAGCCGGTCTCTGGACGATTACACCCACAAAACGCTGGACAATGTCTGGATCGAAAACACCACCGATGTACGCGCATTGAAGGCCGAGCTGCGCTATACCGATGCCTCGGCCCGACAGTCGCGGGAACTGAACCTGGGGGTATACAAGGGCTTGGACGCCATGGGCGCTCGTAAATCCTTGAACACGTACTTGCAGCGTGACGCCGAATCCGATCTGGACCTGGATTTCACCCGCTGGACCGCTTCCTTCAGACAGAATCTGGCCTTGCCGGGACAATTTGGCATGAGCTTTTCTGCCAGTGGCCAATACAGCTCCAATGTCCTGCCCAATTCCGAACAGATCTCGTTTGGCGCATGGCGACACGGCTACGGGTATCCCCAAGGTGAACTGGCCGGTGACAAAGGCCTGGGCGCGACCTTGGAAATCAATCGTCGTTTTACCAACTCCTCGCGCTGGCTCAATAGCATCCAACCCTATATCGCTTATGACTGGGCACGCGCCTGGTATAACCTGGATCGCCTGAACAGCTACAACAACCGTGAATTGCGATCGGCAGCCATTGGGGTACGGCTGTCCAATAACAAGCATTACTTGTTTGATATCAACGTGGCAAAACCGCTGGGAGATTTGCCGGTCAATTCCGACCAACGAAAACTACGGTTGAACACGAATTTCCTGTTCTTCTACGACGGCTTTTAAAGTCGAGCCGTTGGCCGGACACATGTTTTTTCTCAGGCCATCGCAAGATGGCCTTTTTTTGTATTCCATCGAGCCATTTTTTAGGCTCAGGTGTTACGAAAAACGTTACGTAACAGGAACAGAACAAAGCGTTAAAACCGGGCTACCCCCCTCTTATCCAGGCTTAAAAACCACACACCAGCGTGCCTGAAAACACAAAAACCAAGCACAAGCCAATGATTTAAAACCAAAAAACAAAAAACAAAACCATACACAATAAATTGGCACTATTTTTGCTTAAAGACTGACAACAGCCCTTGAAGGGCGTGCTTACACTTCAAACCGGAGTCAGTCATGAAAGCAAGGAATTCAGCAAGAAACGCCTCAAGCCAACGCAACTTGCAACGTGCGCTTGTCGCGACATTGATCATCAGCGCTACCGTTCTGGCCGGATGCTCCTCACGCGGCGGCGTGCGTGATGGTCTGGACCTGTCGGCTCGCCCGCCGGCTATCGATCCCAACCTGCCCACACCCGGCGACGGGGGCACAGGAGGCGGCGGCGATGGTGGTGGTGGCAACAACGGCGGAGGGGACAACGGCGGTGGTAACAACGGCGGCGGCAAAGACAACAGCCTGACCCAAAATGCGTTGGGTAATCTGGGCCAGGCAGTCGACAACGTGGTTCCCCTGAATCTGAGCAAGACAGGCAATCAACTGGGCGAAACACTCGATGGCGCATTGAAACCGGTTACGGATATCGTGACCGACACAAGCCGTACTGTCGGTAGTGTGACCGGACTGGGTCAGCCTGTTAATGGACTGACTCAACAAGTCGGCGGAGTAGTGACCAATCTGGGCGACCAATTGGGCAAGACCGACCTGCCGCTGAATCTGGGTGAAGGTGCAGGCGGCCTGCTCTCTCATCTGGGTCAAGCCGTCGGATCGGTTGGCGGGTTGCTGGTAAATGACCCGCAAAATCTCAACCCGCTGGGCAACACACTGCACCACGCCACCAAGGGCGTAGAAGTCCTGACCGGTTCTTTGCTGGGTGAGGGCAGTCTCCTGCATCCCCTGACCGCTCAACTGGGACTGGGTGGTCTCTTGCTGGCAGAAGAAGGGGAACCGGTGCTCAAACCGGCCTTGGGCAATGTCGGACAAACCGTAGATAACATTTTGCCTCTGGGCCTGAACCCCATTTTAGGTGACGTGGGCGGCGCTCTGGACAATACCGTTGCACCGGTGGTCGCTACCGTCACCAATGTGACTCAGCAAGTCGGCGACGGTCTGGGCGTCGGGCAGCCTATCAATGCCCTGCTTGGCGGCGTGGGTAGTGCTTTGGGGAATGTAGGCAGCCAATTGGACCATGCTGCGCCGTTGGGGCTGGGTGGTGTGGTAGGTCATCTGGGCCAGGCCGTGGCTTCAGCAGGTGGTTTGCTACACCACACAGACAGCAACACCAATCCCTTGGGTAACACCCTGAATCACGCTACCCAGGCGGTTGCCTCCCTGACAGGCGGGCTGGGCGGACTTACGGGTGGAGACGGAGGTGGCCTACTAGCTCCTGTAACTGGCCTGCTGGGCGGGCTGGGTGGCGGCGAAGCTGCTAATGGCGGTTTGCTCGCACCCGTGACCAACCTGGTCGGCGGGCTGACGGGCGGACTGGCCGGCGGTGACGCAGCCAACGGCGGTTTGCTCGCGCCAGTGACCAACCTGGTCGGCGGGCTGACGGGCGGACTGGCCGGCGGTGACGCAGCCAACGGCGGTTTGCTCGCACCCGTGACCAACCTGGTCGGCGGGCTGACGGGCGGACTGGCTGGCGGTGACGCAGCCAACGGCGGTTTGCTCGCACCCGTGACCAACCTGGTCGGCGGGCTGACGGGCGGACTGGCTGGCGGTGACGCAGCCAACGGCGGTTTGCTCGCGCCAGTGACCGGTTTGGTCGGTGGGCTGGTTGGTGGCCTGACAGGCTCGGTCAGTGCCCCGGCCAATACTGGCGAGAGCGGCGCTCAAGCCAATGGAGGATTGCTCTCACCCGTCACCGGCCTGGTCGGTGGCTTGCTCGGAGGTGGCCGCAAATGATGAATAAAGTCATGAATCCGGTAAGTTTGCCGGTCAACTTTCACCCAGGTACATCAGGCGCAGGCAGCCGTTCCAACTGGTCCTCCCACGATGAACAGCAACACATGCTGTCAGAAAAGATGTTGATGGATCTGGGCAAAATGCTGGGCCGTCAGTTCACCATTTATGCAGAGGCCCTGAAAGCCAGTCTGGCCGAACAGGCCAATATGCCCCTGAATGATTTCAAGGCCTTGGAATACATCATGGAGTTCGATGCCCTGCCAACAGGACAACTGGCACACCTGATGGACTTAAGCGCCAGTGGCGTCAGCGCCCTGATTAATCGCCTGGAGCACAAAGGATACATCACCCGCGGTCGCCACCCCTTGGACAAGCGGGTCATTGCCCTGCACCCGGTCATGGACAAATGTCGCGAAGTCCTTGCCGTGAAAGAGCGTGCCATCAATCAAGCGATCAACACGGCGGCCAGCCAGAATCCCGCCCAACTGATCGCCATGTATGACTTTTTGGTCGACAGCATGAGCACCTTCCGACAAAACACCAAAGCATGGCTGGATGCGAAGGCACTGGTACCGCGGTCCTCCTGAACCTGTTGCCACGCCTTTAAGAACCGCTGCTTGTCAGCGGTTCTTTTTTTGTTACGTAACACGTTCCTCCCAAGCGCCGAAACCCGTAACAAATAGCCCTCTTTTTTTCTCGTACTTTGCACCAAACCGAGCATCGATGCGGGTTTCATAAAACCAAGAAAATTGGCATGCGAATTGCTTGAACCTCAACCAAGAAGCAAGCAGGTACCCCGATCATTTATTGGAGCAAGCAATGCATAACAATACAGACAGCAAGAAACCAGGCCTTCGCCTGACCATCCTAGCCACCTTGATGGCCAGTACTCTGGCTTTAACCGCCTGCGGCAGCCTAAGCGGCGGCGGTTCTTCGGGAGGCTCTGACAATTCCATCCCAACCAATCCAGACACAGGCAACGGAGGTGGTACAGGCGGCGGTGGTGACAACGGCGGTGGTGACAACGGCGGTGGCGACAACGGCGGTGGTGATAACGGCGGTGGTGATAACGGCGGCGGTGACAACGGCGGTGGCGACAACGGCGGTGGTGACAACGGCGGCGGTAATCCTCGCACTCCCGGACCACTGGAAACCACGCTCAACAATGTCGGTGAAGCAGTCGATAACGTGCTGCCGGTAGGCTTGCAAGATACAGGAGCAGGCTTGGGCCAAGCACTGGATACCGTCGTCGCCCCGGTTGTGGATACTGCCACAGGCCTGACCCAACAAGTTGGAGGTGCCACAGGTTTGGGCGAGCCCGTCAATAATCTGCTGGGGCAGACGGGCGGCGTGGTCGTCAATCTAGGCGAGCAACTGGGTAATACCGGCCTGCCACTAAACCTGGGTCAAGGTGTGGGCGGTCTGTTGACCGGGCTGGGCAATGCGGTGGGCAGCGCGGGTGGTTTGCTGCATGCAGACGCCAGCAACCCGAAGCCATTGACCGCCGTGCTAGGTCATGCGACAGGAGGGGTTGCCGCATTGACCGACTCCTTGTTGGGTGAAGGCAGCCTGCTCTATCCATTGACGGGTCAGTTGGGTTTGGGTGGCCTGCTGGACGGCACAGACGCCGCTCCCATTCTTGAGCCATCACTGGCGAATGTAGGCCAGACGGTAGACAACATCCTGCCCCTTGGACTGAACCCCATTCTGGGCAATGTCGGCCAGACTCTGGATACCGTCGTTGCTCCAGTCGGCGCAACGGTCACTCATGTGACGCAACAAGTCGGTGACGGCCTGGGCGTGGGCCAACCCATCAACGCCCTGCTAGGCGGCGTGGGCAGCGCCCTGGCTAATGTGGGCACGCAGCTAGATGGCGCTGCCCCTGTGGGGCTGGGCGGTGTTGTGGGTCATCTGGGCCAGGCAGTCGCCTCGGTGGGCGGACTGGTTCACCAAACCGATAGCAACACGAACCCCCTGGGTAATACCCTCAACCACGCGACACAAGCCGTTGCCTCTTTAACCGGTGGTCTGACTGGCAATGGTGACGGCGGCTTGCTTTCGCCTGTAACCGGCTTGCTGGGCGGGCTGACGGGCGGTTTGGGTGGCGGTGATGCCGCCAATGGTGGCTTGCTCGCCCCTGTCACCAATCTGGTCGGTGGCCTGACGGGCGGTTTGGCCGGTGGTGATGCCGCCAATGGTGGCTTGCTCGCCCCTGTCACCAATCTGGTCGGCGGGCTGACCGGCGGTTTGGCCGGTGGTGATGCCGCCAATGGTGGCTTGCTCGCCCCTGTCACCAATCTGGTCGGCGGCCTGACGGGCGGTTTGGCCGGTGGTGATGCCGCCAATGGTGGCTTGCTCGCCCCTGTCACCAATCTGGTCGGGGGCCTGACGGGCGGTTTGGCCGGTGGTGATGCCGCCAATGGTGGCTTGCTCGCCCCTGTCACCAATCTGGTCGGCGGGCTGACCGGCGGTTTGGCCGGTGGCGATGCTGCCAATGGTGGCTTGCTCGCTCCTGTGACAGGCTTGGTCGGTGGCTTGACGGGAGGACTGCTGGGTGGGACAAGCGTCTCGGTTGACGTGGGAGCTTCGGGCAGCGTGGACGCGGGCGGTCCCGCTACTGCAGGCAACAACAATGGCGGCCTGCTGGCACCGGTAACCGGTTTGCTGGGCGGCTTGCTCGGTAGCGGGCCTCGCTAAACCAGAGGAAGGGGCGCATCCCGCCCCTTCCTTCAAAAGCTCATCCATTTCTCATGGAGTAAGTCATGACTCGCAGAAGACACAGGCATTATGAATCTGGCAGACTTGGCTTACTCAGCCCAAGGATTACCTTCTTGACAGCATTTGCCAGCTTGGCAAGACAGGCTGCCAAGTCATCACTCACACCCGGCACGGTGAGCATGACAACGGCTGTCACAACGCTCCGTACAGGGGCCGCTTCCCCCTCTTTCGCACACACTAAACAAACCTGGTCCATCAGGGGCCAGCTCATGGTCGCCCCAGCATCCAGTCCCCAGCAGTCCGCTGCTCTTGCCCACTCTGTCCGCTGCGTATCGGGCGCTCCTGACGGCGACCCTGCTCTTTACCACAAGCGTCTGACACCCTTTACCGGTTTGCTGGGTGCGCCCCCACGCTAAGGATATATGCGTATGCCCAATAAACAGCCCCTGACAACCGTGTGGACCGAGCCAGAAGCAAGGGACGAAGTTTTGTCAGGGCATATGCAAAACGATATCGTGCGCATGATGTTGCGCCAGTTTGATGTCTACCTGGAAGCAAACAAGCACCAGTTGGCACGAGCCGCTGGTTTGAGTCTGAATGAGTACAAGGCCCTGGAGTTTGTGCTGGAACTCAAACCCCTGTCTCCGGGGAGGCTGGCCCAATTACTGGATCTGAGCCCCAGCGGCACTCAAGCCTTGATTACCCGACTGGAAAACGCAGGTTACTTGCTGCGCAAGCCCCATCCGCGCGACGGACGCATGACCAGCCTGTATCCCAACCAGGAACGCTGCAAGCGCTTGATGGGCGACATGGATTTACCCGCGCAGCAGGTCATGCAGGCCGCGGCACACTACAACCCTAAACAAATCACCGCTCTTTACGAATTTCTTCTTAAAAGTCTTGAGCATCTGCGTCAGGATGCCCTGGACAGGCTCAAGCACAAAACCACCTAGGGGTGCCGTTTTCTTGCTGTTTTGCCCACCAGCCACCACTGGTGGGCTTTTTTTTTGACAGAACAAACTTTTTGCAGGGATTGCCGCCTACCCAGCTAAACGGCCCCATGCTACAAAAGACACTGGTCGGCCTGGCTGGCTTATTTCTCGCTAAAACCGTAAGGATGTGTTCATGAAACTCTCTGTACTGATTGCCGCCCTGCGCCTGCGCCATCTTGCAGGAGCTGCGCTGCTGTCAAGTTCACTGGCCGCTTATGCGCTACCCCCTGGCCTGGCCCAAGGCCCCTCTGTCGAAGGCGTTACGCAATATACGCTGGACAATGGTCTGCGCCTTGTTCTGGCCCCTGACGATTCCAAACCTACGACCACCGTCAACATGACCTATCTGGTCGGCTCACGGCACGAGAATTATGGGCAGACCGGCATGGCGCACTTGCTCGAGCACATGCTGTTTCGCGGCACGCCCACCTTGCGCAATGCGTTAGGGGAGTTCTCCAAGCGTGGTCTGGAGGCCAATGGCACCACCTCCAGTGACCGTACCAATTACTTTGCCAGTTTCGCTGCCGATCCTGAAACCTTGAAATGGTATCTGGACTGGCAGGCCGATGTCATGGTCAACGCCCTGATCGACAAGCAGGATCTGGAAGCAGAAATGCCCGTGGTGCGCAATGAAATGGAAAGCGGCGAGAACAGTCCTTTCCGGGTGCTGATGCAAAAGCTCACTGCCGCCGCTTATCAATGGCATAGCTATGGCAAGACCACCATTGGCGCACGATCGGACGTAGAGAACGTAGACGTAGAACAACTGCGCAAGTTCTATCACGACTACTATCAGCCTGATAACGCCGTACTCTTTGTAACCGGGCAGTTCGATACGGACCAGACCCTGGAGAACATCGCCAAGGCCTTTGGCTCCATCCCCAAACCCACCCGCCACTTGCGCCCGGAATACACGGTCGAACCCGTGCAAGATGGCACGCGTACGGTGACCTTGCGTCGCCAGGGCGGCACGCCGCTGATCATGTCGCTCTATCATCTGCCCAGCGCCGCCAGCCCGGACTATATGAACCTGAGCCTGGGCATCAGTGCCTTGGGTGACACACCTAGTGGCCAGCTTTACAAGAACCTGGTCAACAACAATCTGGCTACCAGCGTATTTAGCTTTGACTCCGAAAATCACGATCCAGGCTACGCCCTGTTTGGTGCGGAACTCAAGTCCGATATGGACCCGCAAAAAGCCTTAAAGGTCATGAATGAAACGGTGGAAGGTGTCGCCAAGTCCCCACTGAAAGAGGCGGACCTGGAACGCGTGCGCAGCCAGTGGCTGACGGGCTGGACGCAAACCTACGCCAATCCCTCACGCCTGGCCAGCGCCTTGTCCGAGGCAGCGGCCAGCGGCGACTGGCGTTTGTTCTTTCTACAGCGTGATCGGGTAGAAGACGCTAAGCTACCACAAGTGCAAAAGGCCTTGGAAACCTGGCTGGTGGCCAGCAACCGCAGCAATGGCTTGTACATTCCCACCGACAAACCGGTACGTGCTCCTGAGGCCACACCAGTGGATGTCGCCAGGCTGGTGCAGGATTACACCGGCAAGGACAGCGGCAAAGCCGTCGAAGCGTTTGATCCCAGCCCAGCAAACATCATGGCTCGCACTGATTTGCAGCCCCTGTCCTTAGGCAAGGATCTGGGCGAAGTCAAAATGGCACTGCTTCCCAAAGCGACCCGCGCCGAGCGTGTCGAGGCCCGAATGTCCTTCAAGTTTGGCTCGCCTGAGCAACTGAAAAACCAGAGCGCCACAGCCGCGGCAGTGGCCAGTCTGCTAAGCACCGGCACCAAAAAGCTCAACCGGGAACAGATTTCCGACCAGTTTACGGCCATGCAAACCCAGTTCAGCACTAGCGGCTCCAATGGCCGTCTGTATCTGAGCCTGTCGTCCAACCGCGAAAATCTGCCCAAGGCCATTGCGCTGGCACTGGACGTGCTGCGCGAGGCAAACTTCCCGGAGGACGAACTGAAGAAATACCAGCAGGCCGTCGTTACGGACCTGAAATCGGCCAGCACCGAGCCGGCTGCCCTGGCAAGCCAAACCATTGAACGCTACACCAACCCCTGGCCCAAAGACGATATCCGCTACACCCCTACTTTTGAAGAAGGGATAGAGCGGGTGCAGGCCGTCACCCTCAAACAGGTACGGGATTTCCATCAGAAATTTTATGGAACAGGCGATGTCGCCTTTAGCGCCGTGGGTGACTTTGACGAGGAGCAGGTTCGCAAGGCTCTGTCGGACGGTTTGAAAGGATGGCGTAAAGCGCCGACGTATCAACGGCCGGACGACCCGCTGCACCCTGTCCCGCCCAAGGTATTCGATATCAATACGCCGGACAAAGCCAACGCCTTTTATCTGGCTGAACTGGGCCTGAAGCTGCAAGATACCGACGCTGACTTCCCGGCCGTCTATCTGGCGAATTACTTGCTGGGCCTGTCGGAAACCTCGCGTCTGTGGAATCGTGTGCGGGTGGAGGATGGCCTGTCCTACAACGTACGCAGCCAGCTCGATGCGTCCAGCTATGAGCCCCATGGCTCCTGGACGGTCTACGCCATCCACGCTCCCACCAACAGCGAAAAACTGGGCAACACCATTAATGAGGTGCTGAACCAGACACTGAAGGACGGTTTTAGCGAACAAGAGGTCAAGGAAGGCATCACTGCCCTGTTGAACTATCGCCGCCTCTCGCGCAGTCAGGATGCTGTGGTTAGCAGTGCCTGGTTGAACTACCTGGATCTGGGCCGCAGCTTTGAATGGTCCGAGAAAATGGATCAGGACCTGCAAAAACTCGATGCTCAACAGGTCAACGCAGCCTTGCGCAAATATCTGAAACCTCAGGACATGGTGGTTGCCATTGCCGCCGACCATGAGCGTCAGAAAGACGATGTTGCACCTGCAACAAAGACGGCGACAGACGTCCCGGACAACACTGCTGAACCGGCCCTGATGGAGGCCCAACCCTAAGAGGCAGGATGGGTCCTGAAGCCGTCCTGAACAGAAAGAAAAAAGCCCGGTACAGCAGTACCGGGCTTTTTATTTCGCTATGCCTTGGAGGACTCAGGAAAAGAAACTTTTTACCTTGTCCGTCCAGGACTCACTTTTGGGCGAGTGCTTGACACCTCCATCATTGAGAGCCTGTTCAAACTGACGCAGCAATTTCTTTTGCTCTTCGTTCAGGCGTACAGGCGTCTCGATCTGAATGTGACAATACAAGTCACCGGGGTAACTGGAACGCAGGCCCTTGATCCCCTTGCCACGCAAGCGGAAGGTCTTGCCCACCTGAGTACCTTCAGGGATGGTGATTTCACCTCGTCCAGTCAGCGTAGGCACCTCAACGGTGCCGCCCAAGGCGGCGGTCGTAAAGGGGATGGTCAGCTCGCAATGCAGATCCTCGCCGTCACGCTGGAAGATTCCGTGCGGCTTGATGCGGATTTCCACATACAAGTCACCGGGTGGCCCACCGTTCACGCCCGGTTCGCCATTGCCGCTGGAACGGATGCGCATACCGTCATCAATACCGGCAGGAATCTTGACCTGCAAGGTTTTGGTCTTCTTGACCTTGCCCTCGCCGTGGCACACCACGCAGGGATCAGGAATTTCCTTGCCGCTACCGTGACAGGTTGGGCAGGTTTGCTGCATGCTGAAAATACCCTGCTGCATACGAACCGCGCCACTGCCCTGGCAGGTGCGACACGTCTGTGCCGACGTCCCAGGCTTGGCACCCGTACCCGAGCAAGTATCGCAGTTTTCCCAGCTTGGTACTCGAATTTCCGTATCAAAACCGGCAGCCGCCTGCTCCAGGCTGATATCGAGCGAATAGCGCAAATCCGCGCCGCGGTAAACCTGAGGGCCACCGCCACGGCGCCCACCGCCACCACCGAAGATCTCGCCAAAAATATCACCAAAGGCGTCTGCAAATCCGGCCCCGCCCATGCCGCCACCCATACCGCCCATGCCAGCGTTGGGATCGACTCCGGCATGACCATAGCGGTCATAGGCTTCGCGCTTCTGTTCATCGGACAGGATTTCGTACGCTTCCTTGGCTTCCTTGAACTTTTCCTCGGCGTCCTTGCTATCCGGATTACGGTCAGGGTGGAACTTCATGGCCAGCTTGCGATACGCCTTGCGGATTTCATCCTGCGTCGCATTTTTGGCCACACCGAGAATTTCGTATAAATCGCGTTTTGCCATGATTGATTAACGACGTCCAAACGCCGCTGTTTGAATAATAATGCCCGATCTCCAGCGTAAGCCGCCAAAGATCGGGCCAGGGAACCTTACTCAGGCTCGCAATTACTGATCGCGTTTGACTTCTTTAAAGTCAGCGTCGACCACGTTCTCGTCGGCGGGCTGCTGAGCCGTCGCTTCCGCACCTTGTTGTGCAGCGGCTTGGGCCTGCATGTCGGCGTACATCTTCTCGCCCAGTTTCTGCGAGGCCACGCCCAGCGCTTCCACCTTGGCGTCGATCGCTTCCTTGTCACCGTCTTTCAGCGTTTCTTCCAGATCGGCGATCGCCTTTTCGATGGCTTCTTTCTCTGCAGCTTCCAACTTGTCGCCGTAGTCCGTCAAGGACTTGCGGGTCGAGTGGATCAGGGCTTCAGCCTGGTTGCGCGCCACTGCCAGTTCCGCGATGCGGTGGTCTTCTGCCGCGTTGATCTCGGCATCTTTCACCATGCGCTCGATCTCCTCATCGGACAAACCGGAGTTCGCCTTGATGGTGATCTTGTTTTCCTTGCCCGTACCCTTGTCTTTGGCGGATACATGCAAGATACCGTTGGCGTCGATGTCGAAGGTCACTTCAATCTGTGGCAGGCCACGTGCTGCTGGTGGAATGCCTTCCAGGTTGAACTCGCCCAATGCCTTGTTACCAGCAGCGATTTCACGCTCACCCTGGAACACCTTGATGGTCACGGCAGGCTGGTTATCATCAGCCGTGGAGAACACCTGCGAATGACGCGTAGGAATCGTGGTGTTCTTCTGGATCATCTTGGTCATGACACCACCCAGGGTTTCAATCCCCAGGGACAGCGGGGTCACGTCCAGCAGCAGAACGTCAGTGCGGTCGCCCGACAGCACAGAACCTTGAATCGCGGCACCGGCAGCAACCGCCTCATCTGGGTTGATGTCTTTGCGAGGATCGCGGCCAAAGAACTCTTTAACACGTTCCTGTACCTTGGGCATGCGGCTCATGCCACCGACCAGGATCACGTCGTCGATTTCCGAAACCTTCACACCAGCATCCTTAATGGCTACGCGGCAAGGCTCGATCGTGCGTTCGATCAGGTCCTCAACCAGCGCTTCCAGCTTGGCGCGGGTGATCTTCAGGTTCAAGTGCTTAGGACCGGAAGCATCAGCCGTGATGTAAGGCAGGTTGATTTCGGTCTGCTGCGTCGAAGACAGCTCGATCTTGGCTTTCTCAGCGGACTCTTTCAGGCGCTGCAAGGCCAGCACGTCTTTGGACAGATCAACGCCGCTTTCCTTCTTGAACTCGGCAATGATGTAGTCAATGATGCGCTTGTCAAAGTCCTCGCCACCCAGGAAGGTGTCACCGTTGGTCGAGAGCACTTCAAACTGCTTCTCACCGTCGATGTCGGCGATTTCGATGATGGACACGTCAAACGTGCCGCCACCCAAGTCGTAAACAGCGATCTTGCGGTCACCTTTGTCAGCCTTGTCCAGACCGAAAGCCAAGGCAGCAGCAGTAGGCTCGTTGATGATGCGCTTGACGTCCAGGCCAGCAATACGGCCGGCGTCCTTGGTTGCCTGACGCTGGCTGTCGTTAAAGTAAGCAGGCACGGTAATGACGGCCTCGGTTACTTCTTCGCCCAGGTAGTCTTCGGCGGTTTTCTTCATTTTGCGCAAGATGTCGGCAGACACTTGCTGAGGAGCCATCTTCTTGCCTTGAGCTTCCACCCAGGCGTCACCGTTGTCGGCAGCGACAATGGTGTAAGGCACGTGTTCAATATCTGTTTGAACTGCCTTTTCAGTGAACTTACGACCGATCAAACGCTTGACCGCGAAGATGGTGTTGGCAGGGTTGGTAACCGCCTGGCGTTTGGCTGGAGCGCCAACCAGGATTTCGCCATCCTGCATGTAAGCCACGATGGAAGGCGTTGTGCGACCGCCTTCGGCATTTTCGATAATACGAACCTGGTCGCCATCCAACACCGATACACAGCTATTGGTGGTTCCAAGGTCAATACCAATGATTTTGCCCATGATTTTTTACCTGACTAAAAGATTGATTGCGAAAGCAAATTATTCGATGAAATGCATATGGGGAAAGGTACGTGCATTTCAAGAGCCACTGCCTTAATTTTTTTCACTGGGCAAGCGGCAGGTCCGAAGCAAGCACGCAAATGCGTCTATATTCTGGACGGCCTGCCGGCCCAGTTTGCCAGGCGCGATTACTTGGGCGCCGACACCATCACCAAGGCAGGACGCAAAACCCGGTCCGAAATGGTGTAGCCTTTTTGCAGCAGCTGGGCCACCGCGCCTTCTTCAAACTCCGAGGGCACAGCCGAAATGGCCTGATGCAGGTGTGGATCAAACTTGTCCCCGGCTTGCGGTGCCACTTCTTTCAAGCTATTGCGCTCGAAGGCCTTGTTCAACTGGCGCAACGTGGTTTCCACGCCTTCCTTCCAGGCCTCCGGGGTTTGCTCGGTCTGGGCCAGAGCGGCTTCCAGACTGTCGCGCACCGGAATCAGGCTTTCAGCGAAAGACTCGGTACCGAACTTGCGGGCTTTGGCCACATCGTCGTCCGCACGGCGGCGGATGTTTTCCACTTCGGCCTTGGCACGCAACAACTGGTCGTAGTACTGCGACACTTTTTCCTGAGCCTGGGCCAACTCGGTCGCCAGATCAGCTGGGTTTTCCTCGGGCTGCTGGGCCAAAATCTCTGGCTGGTCCTGCTCGACAGCGCCCTGTTGTGCCTGTTCAGGCGTGTTTTCCGTCACTTCCCCGTCCAGAGGCTTATTGGGATCGGCATGTGTAGCCATTCGATGTATCTCCACTACAGAATTCGTTGATCGCATAAAAATGGGGGCATCTGCCCCCAGTTCAAGACCCGCGTTCGTATTTTGCTGAGCTGAGCCTGAAACACTGCCTCATCCTAACGGGCGGGCACCAGACGACTGGGCAGCCAGCCGCCCAAGTGCTGCACGGCCAGCCGTCCCAGGCCCTCTATCCACTGGGGATCGTCATTCAGACAAGGGATGTAATGAAACTGGCCGCCCCCTTCTTGCAGAAAGGCGTCTCGACACTCCACCTGGATCTCCTCCAGGGTTTCCAGGCAGTCGGCCACAAAGCCGGGGCAAACCGCATCCACGCGCCCCACACCCTGCTTGCCCCATTCACGCAAAGTCGGCTCGGTGTACGGCTCGAGCCAACGCTCCGCACCAAAGCGGCTTTGAAACGCCATATGCACCTCTACGCCGGGCTCATCGAGCGCGGCACGCAAGGCATTGGTCGTTTCACGACAATCCCGGTAATACGGGTCACCCAGTTCCACGCAACGGCGCGGCAAGCCATGAAAGCTCAACAACAAGCGCTCGGGCTTGCCGTGCTCATCCCAGTAACGACGGATCTTGGCCGCCAGCGGGCCGATATAATCCGGATGGGTGTGGTAGCGCTTGATAAAGCGCAATTCAGGCTGATTGCGCTGTTTGGCCAGATGCCCGGCCACGCAATCCACGGCGGTCGCGGTGGTGCTGGCGGCATATTGGGGATACAGCGGCAGGCCCAAGATGCGTTCGCAACCGGCCGCTTTCAACTTATCCAGCCCACTGGCAATGGACGGGTTGCCATAACGCATGCCCAGCTCCACCTTGACATCATGGCCTTGCGCCTGCAGCAGCGCCTGCAATCCATCGGCCTGCGCCTGGCTGTAAACCAGCAACGGCGCGCCCTGCGGCAACCAGATATCCTGATAACGCGGGACCAGCTTGCGCGGGCGCAGCGGCAAAATGAACAGGCGCAGAATAATTTGCCAAAGAGGCTGAGGGATTTCGATCACCCGGGGGTCCGACAGGAACTCGCCCAGATAACGGCGGATGGACGCAGCATCAGGCTGATCGGGCGTACCCAGGTTAAGCAGCAAAATACCGACAGGCCCGGCCGGTCTGACCGGAGCCTGGGCATTGAACATATCGGCATCCTTTGCTTCGGGCAAATAAGGAGAGGCAAACAACTTGGGCATGATTTGATTAATACCTTAGACAGCCAGCGAACCTTGCGCCTACCAACAGGTTAAAGGTCTATCCATTAACTGGCCGAGTGATGGCTCAGGGCATTGGACAATAGCCGGGCTGTAATGTCTACGATCGGAATCACACGATCATACGCCATCCGTGACGGCCCGATCACACCCAGCGTGCCCACGACTTTACCGTCCACCCCATACGGTGCGGTAATCACGGAGACATCGTCCAGCGGCAGGAGCTGGGAGTCGCCACCAATATAAATCTGCACCCCTTCAGCCTGGCTGGACACATCCAGCAGATGCAGCAGATCGGTTTTTTTCTCGAACAGGGAAAACAGGCGGCGAAGCCTGTCCATATCCGCCACCATTTCAGTGACGTTCAGCAACTTGCTCTCGCCTGCAATCACCACCGCTTCCTCGCTGTCGGGTTGGTGACTGCCAACATCCACGGCTTGTTGCATGAGGCGCGAGATATCCAGCTGCAAAGAGCTGAGCTCTTTTGACAAAGCCAGCTTGACGGCCTCAAAGGACATGCCCGAAAAATGCTGGTTGAAAAAATTGCTGGCCTCGATCAGTTCCTGTTCCAGATAGTCGCGCGGCACAAACAGGATACGGTTTTGCACATCCCCATCCGGGGTGACGATAATCAGCAACACCCGCTTGTCGGACAAACGGATAAATTCAATTTGCCGAAAGGTCTGTGCTTTTTTGGGTGCCAGAACCACGCCGGCGAATTGCGACAGGTTCGATAGCAGGGACGCGGCGGAACTGACCGCACGGTTGGGTTCATCAAAGGGCAGGTACTGGCTGAGATTGCGGGCATCGGGGCGCTCAAAACGCTCGGCTGCCAGCAGACGGTCCACAAACAAGCGGTAGCCTTTAGGCGTGGGGATGCGCCCCGCCGAGGTGTGAGGACTGTGAATCAGGCCCAGACCCTCCAGTTCCGCCATCACATTACGAATCGTGGCCGGAGAAAAATCAAAAACGGTCGATAAGGTGCGAGACCCCACCGGCTGACCATCGGCGATGTAACGCTCGATCAGCACCTTCAACAAGGCATTTGCTCTGTCATCCATGTCGCGTACGTCACTTAAAAACACCAGCTCTGCATGATAAAGGGGAGAATCTTACAGCCAAGCCTAGAGTGGCAACTCTATAATCCACTGATCGCCATTATTTCATTAATCATAAGGTTTTCGCCCCATGCATTTCAAAACGGTTGCCATTGTTGGTAGATACCAGGACTGTGGCTTGGATGCGCCCATCCGGTCGCTGGCCAACACCCTGGTCAACACGGGCTGCTCAGTACTAATTGAGGCTACAACCGCCCAAAATGCCGGTATAACCGAATTTCCCATCGGCGATTATGCCCAGATCGGCCAGCGCGCCGATCTGGCGATCGTGATGGGCGGGGATGGCACCATGATAGGCGCTGCACGCGAATTAGCCCACAGCAAGGTCCCCCTGATCGGCATTAACCATGGCCGCCTGGGCTTTATTACCGACATTCCCTTGAATGATGCCAACGAGGCCTTGCTCAGTGTTCTGAAAGGCGAGTACGACATTGAAGAACGCTCCATGCTGGAAGGCCGCGTGGTGCGTGACGGAGAAGTGCTGTACTCGGGCGTGGCCCTGAACGATGTGGTCATCAACCGCGCCGGACGTGGCGGCATGATCGAGCTGCGTGTGGAGCTGGATGGCGTTTTCATGTACCGACAGCGATCGGACGGCCTGATCATTTCCACCCCCACCGGCTCAACCGCTTATGCCCTGGCGGCCAGTGGCCCCTTGCTGCACCCGTCGCTGAAAGCCTTTCTGCTGGTGCCGGTCGCCCCGCAAACCCTGTCGAACCGCCCCATTGTGCTGCCCGATACCGGCACCCTGAATTTGACCATTACGGCCCTGGGTCGGGTGGAAACCGGCGGCAGCGTGCACTTTGATATGCAAACCTGGTCGGACTGCCAGCAGGGAGACCGGATTGATGTGCGCCGCTCCCAGGACACCAGCCGCTTTATCCACCCCAAGGGCTACAGCTTTTTTTCCACCTTGCGCCAGAAGCTGGGCTGGAATCACATCCCTTTGCCTAACGACGAAAACGACTGAACCCCTATGCTCCGTACCTTGCACGTTCGAGACTTTGTAATCGTGGATCAAGCCACGATTGATTTCGACTCCGGCTTCACGGTTTTTTCCGGGGAGACCGGCGCTGGCAAATCCATCCTGATTGACGCCCTCTCACTGGTACTGGGAGCTCGCGGTGACGCCAAAGCCATACGCGAGGGCTGCACCCGTACCGAGGTCAGCGCGCATTTCGATTGCCCGCCCGATATTCAAGGCTGGCTAAGCGAGCGCGACTTCGATGTCTCTGATGAGCTGATACTGCGCCGCCTGATCGACCAGCAGGGTCGCAACCGCAGTTACATCAATGGTGGCGCAGCCACCTTGACCCAGTTGCGTGAACTGGGCGAACTACTGGTCGATATTCATGGCCAGCACGCGCACCAAAGCCTGATGAATCCCCAAAGCCAGTACGACCTGCTCGACAGCCAGGGTGGCCATTTGCCACTGGCACGACAAGTCGCCCAGGCCTGGCAACAACTGAGCCAGGCCCGCAAGGCCGTCGAACAGGCCAGCCAGAGCGCAGAACAGGGCAAACGCGAACAGGAACGCCTGGAATGGCAGATCAATGAGCTCTCCAGCCTGAATCTGCGCCCCGGGGAATGGGATCAGCTGCAGCAGGAACACACTCGCCTGTCCCATGCCCAAGCCCTGATTGATGGCAGTGCCCTGGCCTTGAACGCGCTGGACGGCGAAGAGACCTCGGTACAACAATTGCTGGGCAAAGCCAGTCATGAAATGAGCGCTCTGCTGCGCCACGACCCTGGTCTGCAGGCCATTGTCGATGCCCTGGAGTCGGCGCAAATTGCCGTGACCGAGGCGGCGTCAGACTTGAACAGTTATTTAAGCGATATGGAGCTGGACCCGGAACGCCTGGCTCAGGCGGAGGAACGGGTATCGGCCATTTTCAGTGCCGCTCGCAAACTGAAAGTCGAGCCGCAAGACCTGCCCAGTCTGCTGGAAACCTGGCAAGAACAGCTCGCTCAGCTACAGCAATCTTTTGATTTGCACGCCTTGCAAGCCAGGGCTCGGCAGGCTGAACAGCACTATCAGGAGCTGGGCGGAAAACTGAGCGCGGCACGGCGCAAAACCAGTGTGCAGCTGAGCAAGCAGGTCAGCCAGGCGATGCAGTCCATGGCCATGCAAGGCGGCCGTTTTGAGGTTGCCCTGACCGCCTGCGCCCCGCAGGTTCACGGTCTTGAACAGGTGGAGTTTCTGGTGGCTGGCCATGAAGGGGTCACCCCTCGACCGCTGGCCAAAGTAGCCTCCGGCGGTGAGCTGGCCCGGATATCCCTGGCACTGTCCGTCATCGCCAGCCAGGCGGCTCGTGTGCCCACCTTGATTTTTGACGAAGTAGATACCGGTGTGGGCGGCGCCGTGGCCGAAGTGGTAGGACGATTGCTGCAAGAACTGGGGGCACGCCATCAGGTCTTGTGTGTGACCCACCTGCCCCAGGTCGCTGCTTGCGGCAATCATCATTTAAAGGTCGAAAAAACAAGCGAGCAAGGCCAGACTTTTTCCTCCATCCGCCCCTTGTCTGAACAGGAGCGGGTAGATGAAATTGCCCGTATGCTCGGAGGACTGGAAATTACCCAGACCACGCGTGAACACGCACGAGAAATGCTGGCACGCCAGCGTTGAATTCGTCTTGTCGTTCAATGACAATTTGAACCACCAGCGCCAAAAGCCACTGGTGGTTTTTTTTGTGCCGTCCTGAGCAGCCCTGCAGCCCCGATCTGATTATTCTTTGAATTTTCAGGATGCCTGCCTGGCTATCCTGCCCCCAATCATCAGATTACACGCCTGCGGTCACTATCAAAACGGATTAACCGCGCAAGATAGGCTTGGCCTGTTTGCCCGCTTCCGAACATTTAGGGCAAATGCCATACAACAGCATCGTATGGCTTTCCAGCACAAAACCGTGGTCCTTGGCGACCTGGTGCTGGCGAGCCTCGATATTGCTGTCGGTAAACTCTTCAACCACACCACAATTGGTGCAGATCAGGTGATCGTGATGATCGCCGTCATTGAGTTCAAAGACGGCTTTGCCACCGTCAAACTGGCTGCGCACCAAAATGCCGGCTTGCTCGAACTGGGTAAGCACACGATACACCGTGGCAAGACCAATATCGACTTCTTCGGCGATGAGCAGGCGGTAGACGTCTTCCGCGCTCAGGTGTCGTTGTCCGTCCTGATCGGAGCGGCGAAAAATATCCAGAATCTTCAGGCGCGGAAAAGTCGCCTTAAGCCCCATGTTCTTCAGTTCATTTTGATCGTTCATGGCTAAATTATCGCATCTTGATGGGGATGGATCTCAAGTCCGCCCTGATTAAAAACCAGCTCGTCTTGAGGCGGTTCAATGCGCAATTCATGCGCTTTTTCCTAAACCCTTATATGATAACGATTTTATTCCTACTGGGGCATTTCGTGCAGAAGAAGGCCAATTCATTCACTCCTGTCATCCGCGCCATACTCGCAGCCAGTCTGGCTGCCGCCGCCCTGAGCGCTTGCGGATCTTCCAAATGGGGCTTCCCATACCGCGCCGACATTCAGCAGGGGAACTGGATCACTGCCGAGCAGGTGGCGCGCCTGCAACCCGGGATGACGCGCGAACAGGTTCGCTACCTGCTGGGCTCTCCCACTTTGCAGGACATTTTCAACGCCGACCGCTGGGACTACCCCTACCTGAACAAGCCAGGCTATGGCAAGAGCGAACAACGCAAGTTCACGGTCTGGTTTGAAGGCGATACGCTGGTTCGCTGGCAGGGCGATGAGCAGCCGGATCGCCAGCCTTTCGAGCGCAGCGACACCGGCAAAAAACAGACGCCGCCTCCCGCAGACAGCGATAGTGCCGCCCCCACCCCCAGCGTGAGCGGCTCCCAGCCCACGCTTTAAGCTTTACGTTAAGGACACAGGATTCATGCGCATTGCCATTGCTGGCGCAGACGGCCGTATGGGCCGTATGCTGATTGAAGCTGTCTTGAACAGCACCGACCTGACCCTGGCCGCTGCCTTGGACCACCGCGGCTCCCAAGCAATCGGTCTGGACGCTGGCGCTTTTCTGGGCAAAGAAACGGGCATCATGGTCACGGACGACCTGAACGTTCTGGCCCAGGCCGACTGCCTGATCGACTTCACCCGTCCCGAAGGCACCCTGGCCCATCTGGACGCCTGCCTGCAACACGGCACCCGTCTGGTCATTGGCACCACCGGTTTTTCCGAAACCGAGAAACAGCAGATTCAGGCGGCTGGCCGCGAAATTGCCATTGTCTTTGCGCCCAACATGAGCGTTGGTGTCAATGCCACCCTGAAATTGATCGAAATGGCCGCTGCTTTGCTCCGCCAGGGCTACGACGCCGAGGTATTTGAAGCCCACCACCGCAACAAGGTCGATGCCCCTTCGGGGACCGCACTGGCAATGGGCGAGGCCATCGCCAAGACTTGGGGAGAATCCCTGAATGACGTAGCTGACTGGGCCCGTCACGGCCACACCGGCGTGCGTCAGGACGGCCGCATTGGTTTTTCCGTGGTGCGCGGTGGCGATATTGTGGGCGACCACACCGTATTTTTTTGCGGTGAAGGCGAACGCATCGAGATCTCGCATCGCTCCAGCAGCCGTGCCGGATACGCCAATGGCAGCCTGCGTGCGGCCCGTTTCCTGGGTGATAAAAGCACCGGTCTGTACAACATGCAGGACGTGCTGGGCCTGTAAGTGCCTCACTTGCAAACGCGCTCATAACAAGCCGGCTTTCGAGCCGGCTTTTTTTTCCCTCAAGCGGCGTCTGCCCGGCAAACAGTGTATTGAAAGACGCTTCTTTTCTCACTGATCTGCGCCCCCTTACGGTCTCTTTCTCCCACCCTAAACACGTTTCCAGGCAGGCGCCCACAAGGGCGTGCGCGTTTCAAACGCACTGCGCTGGTGCACCCCCCCTATTTTCCCTGCTTGACGTAAAGAAAAATATCACTAATATGTCAGTTGGATATTCAAAGAATAAACTTTTCTGCAGGAGACAGACAAGATGATGAGCGAACGCCAACGCAAGTTCCGCGAGGAATACAAATCCAATATCAGCCCCGCCTATAACGGTATTGTTCATGTCCTCGTAACGTATGTCGTGGGGCTGGCAGCGATTTACTACAGCATCAGTCAGTTGCAGTCGGTAGGCTGGGAATGGCTGATCATCATCCCCGTCTTTCTGGCGGGCAATTTTGTGGAATGGGCCATGCACCGCTATGTCATGCATCGGCGCATCAACATTATTGGTTTACGGGAAATTTATGAGCGTCACACCCGCCAGCACCACCAATACTTCACCGATAACGAAGCAACCATTGATTCGAGCAAGGAGTTCCGGATCGTCTTTTTCCCTTGGCGAGTCCTGCTCACCCTGGGTATCGGGGGTGGCATCCTGGGCTGGCTGGCCGCTACCCTTATCAACCCCAATGCGGGCTACTTTGTGTTCATGACCATGGTGGCGCAATACCTGGTGTACGAGGCTTTTCACTATTGCTGTCACGTCCATGAAAACAGCTTTGTGCGCAACATGCCCTTTATCAACACCATTCGCCGCCACCATACCGCTCATCACAACCAGGGCATCATGATGAAGTACAACATGAACCTGACCTTCCCCATCGCCGACTGGGCCATGGGCACCACCGATCTGCGCCGTGGTCTGCTGGGCCACCTGTTCAATGGCTACAGCGAAAAACACGTCAAGGAAGAGCTCAAGCCCATTATTCGCCGCTTCCGCTTTGAAGACACGGGTGACACCACCGATGGCCCCGCCCTGAAACAGGAAGAGGCACACGCGCTGGAGCGCGGTCTGGCTAACTAAGACCCCGACCTTGTTTACAAGCTGGAGATCAGCGTCGTGCGAGCGAGCTCTTCAATGTAATCCATCAACCGGTCCAGGCTTTTTCCGGCCTGGTCCACATCACCGCCCGCGATAGTCATGGCCAGATCGGCATGCAGTCTGCCCATTTCCGTCAAGTCCGGGTTTTGCTGATAGTGGCAAAACCAGAATCGGCGGGAAAGGCCGTGAGTCAGGCGCATGGCCCCTTCCGCGAACTCGTTGCGTGCGGCCTCGATTTCCAGCTCATTTAACCGTCGATCTGCCCGGATGAAACTGACTTCATCATTCTGGGCAGCCGCTTCCAGGAAAGCGTCATGCAAGCCCTTGAACTGCTCGCGTTGGTCCCGTGTCGCCCGCTTTGCCGCACTGCGGCAGATCAAGCGTTCGATTTCCCGCCGTGTCTCGATCAGACGCAACTGCTTGGGCATATCCAGCTCGGGAATCAACAGGCCGCGTTGCGGCAACACCAACATCAAGTGTTCACGTGCCAGGCGCTGAATGGCTTCCCGAATGGGGGTGCGGCCAATCTCGAACATCTGGCTCAAGGTCAGCTCCGACACAATGCTGCCCGGCGGCAACTTCAAGGTAATGATGGCTTCTTCCAAGCGCTCGTAAGCAATGTCCGTGAGCTTGGGCTTGGGTTCTGTCAAGGCCTTGATTTCCCGCGTCTCGTCCTGAGACCGCTCCTTTCCCGCTACCTTCCGCTTGCTTGTGACCATGCTAACCCTGCCTTAAAAACGCAGCGTTCGCTGCTGAAACCTGATACCTGAGGTCTGCTGCCCCCCCGGTGCACGCACTGAGCAGAGCCAGACAACAATCTCATATCTTAGTTGTATTTCTTTACTCCAGGAAGCCACATGAGCATTGCCTGCCCTTCAACTGCCCCGGCCATCCTTGCTGTTCATGGCATTCAAGGCACTCAACGCAGCTGGCTGCCAGTCGTCCAGGCCAGTTCACTTTCACCGCATTGGCAGACTCCGGATTTACGAGGCCGGGGGGACGCCCACTACGGTACCTGCCAGCAGGATTATGAGCTGAGCCAATTTGTCCACGATCTGCGCATCCCTATTGCCGCCTTGCCGGCCACGACACCCTATGTTCTGGCTGGCTGGAGCCTGGGCGTATCGATTGTGCTGCAAACCTGCCTGACGCTACTGGAAGAACAGGCTGTGCTCCCTCAGGCCCTGGTGCTGATATCGGGTACCCCCAGCCTGAATCAAACCCGCTGGTTCAAGTCTGAGCACACCCCCGCCTTGCTGCAGGAAATTGCAGAACGCGAGCAACGCCTGGGCCTGAGCCAGGCGGCCGGCCATCAAGATGTGGCCTGGACCTGGCTGGCCAACCGACATCACGACCAGTACGCACAGTTGCCTCGCATTTCCATCCCCTCATTGATTATTCATGGCGATCAAGACCAGGACTGCCCCATTGAACATGCCCGCCTGTTAGCGCAGGCACTGCCGCAAGCCAGCTTGCACAGTTTGCCTGGTGCGGGCCACAGCCTTTTAAGCTCGCATCCCGACCGGATCGCTTCTTTGATCGACTCTTTTTGCACTGCAAGGACTACCACATGAACACGCACGTTTTCTTTTGCCCGCCCCCCCGTACCTTGATGGGGCGCGGCTGCCGCCATGAGCTTCCTGCCTTGATCGCCCATTTGGGCTGGCGCCGCGGCTTAGTGATTACTGACCGTTTTTTCACCACCCAGACCCGCTGGGTTCAGGACCATATTGACGCCTGTAAGGAACAGGGCATTGAGATTGTGGTGTTTGATGGTGGCCAGCCCGATCCTTCCACCACTTTGTGCGATCAGGCCACGCAGCACGTGCGGGCTCATCTGGCCGAGCAGCCCATCGACTATGTATTGGCTATGGGAGGCGGCAGCAATATCGATCTGGCCAAAGCGCTGTGCCTGACCGTGCCAACTGGCCAAACCATACGAGCGTACAGCGGTACCTGGCCTGCCCACACCCGCCCCCTGCCTCTGATCGCCTTGCCCACCACCTCCGGCACAGGCTCGGAAGCCACACCAGGGGCGATTCTGGTCGATCCCGACAACGCCACCAAGATCGCCGTGATGGGCAACGCCCTACGCCCCGCCATTGCCGTCATCGACCCTGAACTGAGCGATAGCTGCCCGCCCCGCGTCACCGCCGATGCCGGTATTGACGCCCTAACCCATGCAATTGAATCATTTGTCACACAAGACGCCAGCCTGTTTGACCGCGGCGGCAGCCCTGACCCGGGCTATAGCGGCCGCTCCGGCCTGACGATGATGTTTGCACGCGAAGCGATACGGCTGTGCGGACACTACATGCTGCGAGCCTATCGCGACGGCACCGACACCGAAGCCAGGGACGGCATGGCCAGCGCCAGCTACTATGCAGCCCTGTCCTATGGCACGGCGGGCTTAAATGCCGTGCATGGCATCGCCTACGCTCTGGCCGGCTTGACGCATCAGTCTCACGGCACCACCAATGCCGTCTTGCTGCCCTATGTTCTGGACGAACTGCGTGAGAACCGTGCCCCAGAGTTGCGGGAAGTCGCCCAGCTTCTGGGCATGCCAACCGACCAGACAGAAGACGCCGTGCTGGCACTGCCCGCCTATGTGCGTTCATTAATCGAACAATTGGGCATCCCCACCGATCTACGCCAATGCGGCGTGCAGGAACACCAACTGGAAGGCCTGCTGCACGATGCGCTGCAAGTCACCCGTCTTGCCAAAGCCTTCCCGGTGGCTGATCGTACCAGCGCCTATCAGCGCATTATCCGACACGCTTTTGAGGGCTCATTGGCCACTCATTTCATCCTTAATTAATTAGCCAGCTAAGTACATACCAGTATTTAACCCTGGGCCAGATACCACTAGTATCCATGTAATATATCAGCAAAAGAACAAAGACCTGTCCTGGCCTGACGACAGGTCACCTAGTCATAAAACCCGCCACAAGAGCGGACCTACAGGAGACACCTATGACAGCCGTATCCCCCAATGTGGCCAATCGTCTGGAGCGATTGCCCATGACTCGCTATCAACGCATGCTGTTCGGTATTATTGCGACCGCCTGGTTCTTTGACTCCATGGACCTGGGCATCATGACTTTTGTATTGGGTTCCATCAAGGCAGAAATGGGACTGAGCACGGCACAGGCAGGTCTGCTGGCCAGCTCCAGCTTTTTAGGCATGTTTTTAGGTGCGGCCATTGCAGGCATGCTGGCAGACAAGTACGGCCGCAAGCCCGTCTTTCAATGGAGCATGATTTTTTGGGGAGTGGGGAGTCTGGCCTGTGGGCTGGCCCAAAACGTCGAGCAACTGATGGCCTTTCGGGTACTGCTCGGGTTTGGCATGGGGATGGAATTCCCTATCGGCCTGGCGATGGTCTCGGAAATTGTGCCCGCCAAAAGCCGTGGTCGCTATATTGCAATTCTGGAAGGTTTCTGGCCGCTGGGCTTTATCAGTGCCGGGATTCTGACCTATCTCAGCCTGGACTATATAGGCTGGCGTGGAATCTTCATTGCCTTGTCCATCCCTGCCCTGTTTGTATTCGTAATTCGCCGCTGGGTACCGGAGTCACCCCGCTGGCTGGAAGAAGCAGGACATAACGAACGCGCCGAGCAGGTGACCAGCGCTTTTGAGCATAAAGTCATTCAGGCCAATGGTGGTCAGGCACTGCCCTTGCCCCTGCCTCCCAGCCCTTGTGAAAAACTCAAGCGCGGCGCCTTGTTTGCCCAACTCTGGCAAGGCCAATATGCACGCCGCACCTTGATGCTGTGGATGCTGTGGTTTTTCTCCCTGCTCGGTTACTACGGCTTGACCACCTGGCTGGGTGCGCTGTTGCAACAGGCAGGATACGCGGTCACCAAGTCCGTGACCTATACCATCTATATTTCCCTGGCAGGCATTCCGGGCTTCATTTTCTCGGCCTGGTTGCTCGAAAAATGGGGGCGCAAGGCTACCATGGTACTCATGTTATTCGGTAGCGCAGGCTGCGCCTTTATTTATGGGCACGTCGCCACCAGTCAGGCGCCGGTCGCACAATTGATCGGTGCCGGGCTATGCATGCAGTTCTTCATGTTTGGCATGTGGTCGGTCTTGTATGCCTATACACCTGAGCTCTATCCCACGCGGACACGCAGTACCGGAGCCGGGTTTGCATCGTCTATTGGTCGCCTCGGTTCCCTGCTCGGCCCTCTGCTGGTTGGCATTATCTTGCCGTGGACCGGGCATACCGGCGTATTTACGCTGGGCGCCATCTCTTTTTCGATTGCCGCCTTAGTGGTCGTCGCCCTCGGGGTGGAAACCAAAGGTCGTTCTCTGGAAGAAGTATCAGCCTGACGAACAAGAGCCGGACGGGCTGCCAGGCCTTTTGAACAAGCAGCAACGTCACCAGCAAAAACCCCGTGTCAGTGCAACGCGCCGACACGGGGTTTCCCTTTATCGGTCTGCCTCATCCCTGAGTTGACCGGGCTTGCCCGACGCAACGTAGCTACGAGCCACGATTCGCCAAACCCTAGAGAGCCGCCAGGCCTAAGCCACCACAACGGGTTCTTGCTCCAGCTCGACGCCGAAGCGCTCCCGCACCGAGGCTCGGATCGCTGTTGCCAGCCGCCCAATATCCGCAGCGGTTCCACCACCATGATTGACCAGCACCAAAGCCTGCCTGTCGTGCACCCCCACAGCGCCATCCGTCCGCCCTTTCCAGCCGCACTGCTCAATCAACCAGCCCGCTGCCAGCTTGCACCGCCCCTGTCCCACGTCGTAAGACACCAGATCAGGCCATTGCTGTTTTAGCGCATCGCGCTGCGCGGTCTGCACCACCGGATTCTTGAAAAAGCTACCTGCATTAGCCAGAACCTTGGGGTCTGGCAGCTTTTGACGACGAATATCGCAGACGGCCTGAAAAATCGTTTCCGGGTCCGGCTTACCTGCCAGGTGGGCTTGTTTGTTCAGGTCGGGATACTCCAGCACGGGCATCCAGGGACGAGGCAGCATGAAACGTACCGCCACAATCAACCAACTACCGGCAGGATCGCGTTTGAAACGGCTGTCTCTATAAGCGAAACCACATTCTGGTGCTGACAGTTCCAGCAATCGGCCCTCTTTAAAACTCCAGGCCAGCACACTGTGAACTCGTTGCTCCAACTCCAGACCATAAGCACCGATATTCTGAACCGGAGCGGCGCCCACTGTGCCGGGGATCAGCGCCAGATTTTCCAAACCGGGCCAACCCTGTTGCAAACAGTACTGCACAAAGTCATGCCAGCATTCGCCTGCCTGCGCTTCCACTATAAAGCCATCGTCATGCTGGGCCAGCAAGCGAATTCCTTTGCTTTGCACTTTGATCACCAAGGCATCGAGTTGCTCGGCCAGCACGACATTGCTTCCCCCGCCGAGGACGAAAACACGTTCGCCCTGCTCCACCGCAGCCTGCAACTCCGGTAGCTGGCCAAGCTGTTCGTACACCACCAGATCACGTGCACAGCTATCCAGACCCAAGGTGTTAAAAGCGCTCAAATCAACATTATGCTGCCTGTCCACGACCCAGTCCCACGATCCAAGAAAGCAATAAGCATAGCTCGGACAGACAATTTTCCGGAAAAAATTACAGAATCTCTTGACAGGGATACGTCTTGCAGACTACAGTTACGTTCTTGCTTGACGCAGCGTCCGTTTGGCAGCAAAAAGCAGTTTGCAGGCAGTAAAGTTTGTTCAGCAGTTTTGATGAAAGCGTGTGCAAATTATCAAAAAAACTTGACAAACAAAAACAGCCACTTTAAACTAGCTTTCTTTACTTAATCAGCACCAGCTAATAAGTAAAACGCTGAAAACAGATTCAATCTGCACAGCAAAATGCGGGAGTAGCTCAGTTGGTAGAGCGCAACCTTGCCAAGGTTGAGGTCGCGAGTTCGAGACTCGTCTCCCGCTCCAGATTCCTAAGGGAAGCCTAGGCTTCCCTTTTTAATCGACCACGGCGCAATGGCAGAGTGGTTATGCAGCGGATTGCAAATCCGTCTAGGTCGGTTCGATTCCGGCTTGCGCCTCCAGTAATGCTGGTCACAAGTCGGTAATGCAGTAAAAATGCGGGAGTAGCTCAGTTGGTAGAGCGCAACCTTGCCAAGGTTGAGGTCGCGAGTTCGAGACTCGTCTCCCGCTCCAAATTCAAAAAGCCCAAACTTCGGTTTGGGCTTTTTTTCGTCCTGCCATTTCCCTCTCCTCCCAAGAACATCCGTACCAAACCCGGCTCGTCCCTGTCTGAGGCGCATCACCGCTAGCGTCTCAATAAGGCAACGTGCCCCGCCCCGAGGTATAAATACCGCTAAGCTGTCATGACGTGGAACAAACGGAAATCATCATCGTCCGCCAGCGTCACTTTATCGAGATGGGCCCCATTACTGATTGTTTTTTACAGCCGACCCTATGGAGCACTGGACAACCATGAGCGCCCCCTCCTACCCGGTATCTGTCGAAGAAGATCGTCGCCTACGCGCCCTGGCGGAGTACAAACTGCTCGATGCCCCTCCCACCGAGGAGTTTGACCGACTCGCCAACCTGGCGGCCAGGCTATTCAAGGTTCCCATCGTTCTGATCACACTGATCGATAAAGATCGACAGTTTTTCAAGGCGCGCGTGGGTACGGACCTGAACGAGATCAGTCGCGCTGATTCCTTGTGCGCACATGCCATCCTGTCCAATGACATTCTACTGATCCCCGATGCCCTGCAAGATCCACGCTTTGCTTCGAACCCTTTAGTTACGGGCCCGCCCTTCGTTCGCTTTTATGCCGGAAAGCCGCTGCTGGCCCCAACAGGAGAACGATTAGGCACCGTGTGCCTGATTGATACCAAGCCACGACAAGCCTTTAGCGATGACGAGCGAGCCAATCTGTCCGATCTGGCCAGCCTGATCATGGAACGTATGCAAGCCCGTCGTCTGGAACAGACTCCATCAGTCAGCAAAGCCCGATTTGAAAATATCGCGACCGCCTCTCCCGATGCCATCATCGGCTCGGATGAGCATGGCCGCATTACCTTATGGAATCATTCTGCCGAAAAGATCTTTGGCTATGTAGCGGAAGAAATTCTGGGGCAACCCGGCTCGATCATTGTGCCTGACAACTGGCGCAAGGTTTACGAGCACGAACTTGTCCGACTCCAGCAGGGCGAACAGATGAAACTGCCTGACCGCAGGATCGAACTGTCCGCTTTGCGCAAGGATGGCACCGAATTCCCGGCAGAGTTCTCCCTATCGACCTGGACTGAGGCCGGCTCACGCCATATCGGCGCCATTGTTCGAGACACCACGGCGCGGCGGCACCATGAAGAAAGACTGTTCCAGCTGGCTTCGCTCGATGCCCTGACAGGGCTTGCCAACCGGGGAATGTGGCAGGCACGCCTTGCCCAGACACTTGCCGAAGAAGCGCCCGCCACCATCTTGCTGATCGATCTGGATGACTTCAAGGAGATTAACGACACCTTCGGACATTCCGCCGGCGATGCCGTCCTCAAACATATTGCACAGCAAATGAAGTCCGCCTTTCCTGACGCGATCATGCTTGCTCGACTGGGCGGCGACGAGTTTGTGGCCTTGCTACCCGGCAATCAGGAGCAGGCCGCCCGCATCGCGGCTCAAACGCTGCTCAATACCTTGGCGACACCCTGCAACTTTGCTGGCCAGGTTATTGAAACCAGTGCCAGCATGGGAGTGGCGCTGACGCTGATGCACGGCACCAGCGCCGAGGAGGTTCTGAACGCTGCCGATCTGGCGCTGTACAAAGCCAAATCCTCCGGGAAACGACACTACGTGATGTTCTCTTCACTCTTGCGTGAAGTGGCGGTCGCACGCAGATCGTTCGAGCGGGAGCTACGCCTGGCTTTTGAACACGGGGAGTTTGAGCTTTTCTACCAACCCCAGGTCTCTACCCGCAGCGGATTGCTGACCGGCGCGGAGGCGCTGCTCCGATGGAATCATCCAACACGAGGCTTGTTATCCCCGGTCTCTTTTATTGATGTGCTCAACGAAAAGCAGTCTGCCCCTGCCATAGGGGCGTGGATAATACGCACGGCATGCCGTCAGGCCGCGCACTGGCACGCGACCATCCCCACTTTTCGGATTGGCGTGAACCTGTTCGAGGCACAGCTACGAACCAATCGTCTGCGCTCCACGATCAGCACCATCCTGGCTGAAACAGGCCTGCCAGCGCACTGTCTGGAACTGGAGATTGTGGAAACATCCTTGTTCCGCAACGACATGGTGACCAAGAACCTGCTCCACAGTTTACGTGACCTCGGCATTGGCCTGGCCTTCGACGACTACGGGACGGGCTATGCATCATTGAGCCTGCTCAAAACCTACCCAGTCAGCCGACTGAAAATTGACCGCTCTTTTATCCGCAATGTCCACGAAGATACCGGGAACGCCGCCCTGGTCAAGGCGATTATCTACTTGGCTAAAAACTTTGGTCTGGATGTCATTGCAGAAGGCGTGGAAACCGAGGAGCAACTTCAGTTCCTGAGAAGTAATGAATGCCCCGAAGTACAAGGTTATTTGTATGGCAAGCCGGTTTGTGCCGACACATTCACAACACAATTCATCCAGCACAAAGGCCCACTCAAACCTTGCCTACTCGATAGAAAACCCATTATCGGTCCCTAGCATCGGCACAAGCGGGCTTCACAGAAGGGCGAGCCCGCCCTTGGCCCAGTCTCAATATTGCGCTTTCAGGGACAGCATTACGTTCTGAGGCGCGCCATACCAGCCCTGATTATAAAAACCGATCTGCGAGTAGTACTTCTTGTCGAACAGGTTGTTCACGTTCAAGGTGGCAGACATACGCTTGTTAAAGTTATAGCGGGCCATCACGTTGACGATGGCATAGCTGCCCTGCTCTACCTTGACCACGTTGCGCCCCGGCGCGGTCGCATCCTGGTACATGCGGTTTTGCCAATCGATGCCACCGCCCACTGTCAGTCCTTGCCAATCTCCCTGCATGCGGTACGTGGTAAAGAGCTTGAACAAGGTACGCGGCTTGTTTGTGTTAATAGGCTTGCCCTGTGCATCCTTGGCGGTAAACGTAGTCAGGCTGCTGGCCACGTTCCAACCGGGCATCACTTCACCGCCCAGTTCCAGTTCAATCCCCTCCACCTTGGCACCCGAGACCGGGCGATAAGCAGGGGTGTTGGGCGGCGCGCCCATCACCTGCTTGCCAGTGGCCTGAGCCAGGTTGTCCTGTCGCGTCTGAAAGACAGACACCGCAGCATTTAACCGTCCGTCCAGCCAGGCCGCTTTCAGCCCGAGTTCGTAACTTGTACCCGTGATCGGCGCAAGAATCTCACCTTGCTCATCGCGTGCATTTTGTGGTTTGAAAATCGCTGTATAGCTGGCGTAGGCCGTATAGCTGTCATCGAAGTCATAAGTCAGGCCAGCATAAGGAATCAATTCATTCCGATGACGATACTGACGTTTAGCACCAAAGTAGGTCTGGTC
The DNA here is from genome assembly GCF_047716895.1 of Alcaligenes sp. SJTW-7. Taxonomy (NCBI): domain Bacteria; kingdom Pseudomonadati; phylum Pseudomonadota; class Betaproteobacteria; order Burkholderiales; family Alcaligenaceae; genus Alcaligenes; species Alcaligenes sp. SJTW-7. Next base: position 2,830,389 of record NZ_CP136682.1, read on the forward strand.
CGTTTCCCAATTGCTCAACCGCCCGCCCACCATCAAGCGCAGACTATCCCGCAGGCTCAGACGGGCCACGGCATAAGCTCCCGATTGTCGGTTATCCGTATCATCCGCCTGGGAAGGATTGGCGGACCAGACCGGCTCGGACACAAGCCCGGGCTGATAAAAGCTGCCCGCATCCGGCAACGGCGCCATGGCACGATACTGGGGAAAGGAGACTCGATCCCGAGATGTCGTCCACCCCACCGAAAACTCGTGCTCTTTGCCAAACAGCTCCACAGGCCCCGACAAAGCAGCATTGAAAGCCTGGCGACGCACTTCCCCCTTATAAAACGAATAGGAGTTGGACATCCCGAGACCCGTGTCCCGGTCCGGATAGCCCCCGCGGAAAATCTGTTTCATGGACGCATCCGTATGCGACTGGTTATAGCTCAGGCGCAGTTTCAAGTGATTGGCAAACTGGTGGCTGACATCCACAAAGCCAGTGAGTGTGTCGTTCTCGATACGTGACCAATCACTGTTGTTAGAAACCGAGCGCTTGAAGTCCGTACGCGAGCCGTCGCTATAAAACAGCGGGAAACCGCTGCCAAAGCCATTATTGGCGCTGGACTGATAGGCCACCCCGCCGCTCAGCTCCATCCCCGGGATCAGATCAGCCGTCATCACGCCATACAGCGTACGCGTCTGCGTATCCTGCCAATCCGTGTAGCTATTACCCTTGCCATAAGCGCCCACGAGACGCCCGCGCACACGACCATCCAGGCTAATCGGTGCAGAAACGTCTGCGTAGCCTCGTGCGAAATCCCAACTACCGGTCTGCACCCCGGCCGAGAACGCCAAGTCCCGTAAAGGCCGTTTGCGCACATAGTTGACCGCTGCAGAAGGGTTACCCGCGCCTGTCATCAAACCGGTGGCACCGCGCACCACCTCCACCCGGTCAAATACCACCAAATCCAGATTACTCTCTCCGAACGCCCACGGAGACAGAACAGGCTGGGTCCAGCCGTCGAATTGGTAGTTATCTATGGCAAAGCCACGGGACGAGAACGAATAGCGGTTGGTGTCGCTGCGCGTCACCGAAACACCCGGCGCGCTTTGCAGCGCATCTGCCGTCGTTTGCATACCCCTGTCATCCATCATCTGACGGCTGACCACGCTGACCGACTGTGGCGTTTCCCGAATGGACAGTGACAAACCAGTGGCCGTGCTCATGGCCTTGGCGGTGTAGGACCCGCTGGTTTCTGTCACACCCGGGTCCCGACTGCCTTGAATGGTAATTACGGATAACTCCACCGGCGAGGGTTCAGGCGCACTGCCTTGCGCCCAGACGGGGCTGGCGGCCGTCGCCAACCACAGGGCTGACCGGGAAAGGGACGTCAGTAGACGGACACGCAAGCAGGCAGAGCTGGAAAAAACAGCAGACATGAAGGTCAATCTCGGCATAGGTTTTAGATGCGAATAATTATCATCTACATATTTGGTAGTGATGTATTCATAAACGCAAAAACGCTATGCCAAACACCCTTCCTGGCTGTACTGGCGCCCAGCTCGCCACCGCCGCCGGATCGCATCGGCCAGCACATCTATCAAGCTTGGCTCAACTCGCTAGGCGATATGCCGTAGCGCTCGCGAAATGCCGTCGCAAAGTTGGTGGCATGGCGGTATCCGACAGAGTGCGCCGCCTGCTGCACGCTCCCCCCTTGCATCAGATATTCACGCGCCAGTTCCAACCTGCGTTCACGCAGCCAGCTAAAAACCGAGCATCCATAGACAGCCTGAAACTTCAAGCGCAAGGTGCTGGGGCTCATGCAGGCCAGCCGCGCCAGTTCAGCCAGAGTGTGATCCTCGCCGGGGGCCTGATAGAGACATTCTTTAACGCGTTCGAGCAATTGCCGATCACGGATCGAGACAGGGGAATTTTTTTCTGTGCTTCGAGCCAGTCCATCCAGCGCGTGGGCCAACACTTGCAGGCTGATCCCCTCCAGCAACAGGTGATGCAATGCTCCTTGCAAGGGGCTGTCGATCAATTGATCGATAGCGGTCAGCAAGTGAGGGGGTACGGCCCAGGGTCGCAACCATATTTGCGTTGAAGCCATGACGCCAGCCAGGGCTTCGCCCAGCGGCGAATCAGCCAGACTGTCTGGGGTGCTCATGGTGATATTAAGGCCCCGCAGGCGCTGCCCGGCAGGGTGGATTCCTGTCACGGTCAAGGCATCAGCATGGGCAATTGTGGCTCCCCGTTGGGCCGTCATGCTAAGCGAACTCTGCTTGGCAAGCTGCGCGTGTGCCCGCCCCCGCACAATGACAATTGCTGAAAACTGCGGGGCGGCCAGTGAGGTCGCTGCGTATTGATGATGAGTGATGATGTCCGACAGCACCATCTTCATGCCTGGCCGAAGCTCATAGTCCTGCACCTTGCCCTGAGCAATGCACAGCTGCTCCATGTCCTGCTTCGGGCCGGTGTACTCCGGCAAGCAATAGCGGAAACCCATTGGACTACCGAGCCGGTTAAAGTCCGATACCGTAAATCTGATCATAGCAATCGAGAGGGGGAAATGCTCAAGCCAGACCCGCAGCTCCTTCTCTTTACCAGAGCAGGCCACGACGGCAAGGGGAAACAGCATAATTGAGAATAACACACATTCTCAATTATATGGTGGCTTTATGTCTCCCTCGTGCCCGTCAACCGCGTTGGGCTTATCAAAAGGGACGGGAAAACAAAATGGGTTTACTCTTCCTGAAGCCCTGAGATGTAATAATAATCATTAGCAATTAATTTTCCCGTTTCACACCTTGATAATGACTTTCCTGCCCCGCTTTCTGCTCAATGCCGTCACGCTCTGCTTGACCCTCACCCTTGCCGCTCATACTCACGCCCAGCAAAGCACCCGCCCCTGGGACGAGCCAGTAGGTCCTACCATCGTGGACCAGCAACAAAGCCTGTACCGCTTTGAGACGCTGTTCATGAACTCGCAGGACGGCCAGCGGCGCTACAAAATCCAGATCGGTACGCCAAACCGCCCTGCTCCTGCACGCGGTCATCCCGTGATTTACATGCTGGATGGCAATGCCGCCATGGCCAGTATCGAGGTGGACGACTTGAAAGCCATCAGTGCCCTATCTGCCCCGGTTCTGGTCGCCATTGGCTATGACACCGATGCCCGCCACGATGTGCTTGCCCGTTCTTTTGACTACACGCCTCCCGTCACAGACAACGGCCCGAACAAAACGGTGGAAGTCCGGGGCCGTTTGGGTGGCGGCGCAGATGTTTTTCTGGACTATATCGAAACGCAGATCAAGCCGATGGTCGAAAACCGCGAACTGATTGACCGCTCGCGCCAGACGCTATGGGGCCACTCGTACGGCGGCTTGTTCACCTTGTACACCCTGTTCAACCGTCCCGATCGATACCATCGCTACGTCGCGGGGGATCCCTCCTTATGGTGGCACGATGGCATTCTGGTCAAGACTGCCCTGGCCTTTGATATGTCGCTGGCGAAGGACAAGCACATCGCCATCCTGGTTGGCGGGCAGCGCAGAAATACCTCCATGAGCAATGCCGCAGCACACTGGTCTACCCAGGATCTGGCCACGTATCTGCGGGATGCGGGGCTGAATGTCAGTTACGAAAACTTTAGCGAACTGAATCATGGGCAAATGCTGGCCGCCTCCTTGAAACCAGCGCTGAGAATGGCCGCACAATAATAATGCCCACCCAAAGCCTCCTCCTGAGCCGGTCAGCCCCTATTCCCAACGGCACTGGACGACGCCGCCTTGAGTAGAAAACAGCCCTAGTCCTCGTCGCGCAGCTGACGCAGCAGCACAGCGGGCTGACACCGAGGCCAAAGAAAAAAAGAAAGGCAAAGCAGACGACGTGAGCAACACCCTACCTTAGTCTGCAGACTCGCAAGAACAGCAAGTACCCGCTTGGCTACCCCTTCCTGCCCTACTCGTTGAGGCTTGCTTTTCCTAGAACAAAAAAAACCTGAGCCGGCACAGCACCAGACTCAGGCAAAACGGTTTCCGCTGTAAGCGGTCTATCAGAACGCGGCGCTGTAAATAGCGAAAGCGTCGTCTTCGGTCACGTCGCGGGGGTTGTTGCCCAGCAGACGGGTTTGTTTCATGGCTTCCTGGGCCATACGACGCAAGTCGCTTTCCTTGATACCCACGTCGCGCAGTTGGCGCTCGATGCCGGTATCAATGGCGATCTGTTCCATGAAGTTGATGAAGGCTTCGGTCTTGGAGGCCTCATCACCCTGGATGCCGGGAATCAGCACTTCAGCCAGCTCGGCATACAACGGGGCCGCAGCCGGAGCGTTAAAGCGCAGAACGTGCGGCAGAACCAGCGAGTTCGACAAGCCATGTGGCACGTGGAAAATACCGCCGATCGGGTAAGCCAATGCGTGTACGGCACCCACGGGGGCGTTCGCAAAAGCCTGACCAGCCAGCGTGGCGCCCAGCAGGATGTCCTGACGTGCAGCGGCATCCTGGCCGTTGCGACAAACGTGTACCAGCTTGCCGCCAATCAGACGCAGGGCTTGTTTGGCCAGGTTGTCCGAGAGCGGGTTTTTCAGGATACGGCTGGTGTAGGCCTCGATGGCGTGGACCATGGCGTCGATACCGGTCGCCGCCGTAATACGGGGAGGCAGACCTAATGTCAGTTCCGAGTCCAGAATGGCCAGGTCGGCGTACAGCTCGGGAGCGACCACACCGGATTTGGTGGTCTCGCCGGTGGTCACGATGGAAATAGGCGTCACTTCCGACCCTGTTCCCGCTGTGGTCGGAATCTGCACCAAGGGCAGGCGTGAGCCGCGCACCTTATCAATGCCATACATCTCTTGCAGGGGCTGGTCCGACGCCAGCAACACAGCCAGCAGCTTGGCCACGTCCATCGACGAGCCGCCCCCCAAACCAACCACGATTTCCGTCTTGGCCTGACGGGCGCGCTCGGTCGCCTGCAGGACAATATGCTCGGGCGGATCGGCAATCACATCATCAATCACTTGCACGCTCCAGCCGTTGGCTTTCAGATCAGCCAGTGCAGGGTCCAGCAGACCGCTTTCGTGCAGGAATCGGTCAGTCACCAGACAAACACGCTCTTGCGAGTAGCGCTTGCGCAGGATCTGGCCGAGCCGGGCAGCGGCTCCGCTTTCAACGTAAATAGCGGGGGTGGTTCTGAACTCGAATGCCGACATGGGCTTTCTCCTTATGGTATGGCGGGCTGCGGTACTTCGATACGGCCGCGGTCCATCCGGTAGGTGTAATCAATCACATTGCCGGCGTGCTGCAAGTCGGCACCCGACAACAAAGCACTGAAGCCTTCTTTGCTCAGCTCGCCCACCACTTCCGCAATACGCTTGGACAGCGCAGGCGCGACGCCTTCAAAAGGCTCGTCCAGCAACAGCAGCTTGTCGGCAGTCATCAAGGCGCGCCCAATGGCAACCAGCTTTTGTTGCCCTCCGGACAACTGCAAGGCACGGCGCGGGCCAAACACCTTCAATTCCGGGATGATGCGCCAGACACGGTCCAGACGCGCTTCGATATCCTGAGATTTCAGTGCCCAGGCGGGCAGGCGGATGTTCTCTTCCACGCTCAGCTCAGGGATCAATTTGCGATCCTCCGGGGCAAAACCCATGCCCAGGCTGGTGCGACGGTAAGCGGGCATCTTGGCCAGCTCCTGCCCATCGAACTGAATCGAGCCGTTTTCCACGGCCAGCAAGCCCATTACCGTACGCATCAGCGTGGTTTTACCTGCCCCATTACGGCCGGCCAGACCCACGATCTGGCCTTGGCGCACTTGCAGGTTTACCTGGCGCAAGATGCTGGTCGGGCCAATACGTACATCCAGATTTTTGACATCAAGCAGCATGATCGGCCTCCTGTTTATTGCGTCCCACCGGCTCGCCGATGATGTATTCACGAACCTGCTCATGGGCCAGCACTTCGTCTGGAGTGCCGTTGGCCAAAATGGTGCCGTCGTAGAAAGCCAGCACGCGATCACTGTAGCGACGCACGATTTCCATATCGTGCTCCACAAACAGAACCGTCACGCCCGCATCACGGACCACTTTCATGACGCGGTCCATCACTTCAAATTTCTCGTCACTGGCAACGCCACTGGTGGGCTCGTCCAGCAAGAGCACTTTAGGCTGGGCCACCATGGCCAGCGCAATGTCCAGCAACTTGCGAATCCCTTCGGGCAAGGTGCCTGCCTGGGACTGGGCGAAAGCGCTCAGGCCGAAACGCTCCAGAATTGCACTGGCTTCGGACAAGGACTGTTTGGCCACGCCCAGGGCAATTTCCACGTTTTCCAGGGCGTTCAGCGAGGTAAACAGCTGCGGAATCTGGAAAGAACGGGCGATACCCATGCGGGTCACTTCCCGTGGTGGCAAACCCGTAATCTCGCGACCGGCAAAAAAGATATTGCCCGAGTCCGGCTTCATGTAGCCGGTCAACATGTTCACGAAGGTGGTTTTACCTGCGCCATTGGTGCCAATCAGGCCCGTAATGGTTTGCGCATGGATATCAACGGTCATATCGCGTGCAGCGTGGACAGCGCCAAACTGCTTGCACAAACCTTTAGCGGAAATCAAGGGTGACTGACTCATGAGCGGGCCCCTGTCGGTGAAGAAGAATCGTTGGAGGTAGCAGCCGCATTGCGACGGTTCAAAATACTGATCAGGCCACCGGGCAAAAACACAATCAGGGCCAACATGCTGACACCCATGACAATCTGCCAGGTGTTAGGGGCATATTGGTAGGCCAGTGTGCGGATCAGTTCCAGGCTCAAGGCACCCAGGAAAGGCGCGTAAGCATTACGAGTACCGCCCAGCACAGCAATGAAGATGAACTCGCCCGAGGTGGTCCAGAACGCCAGTTCAGGGTCTACGTGACCGATGCTCAGCGAGGACAGGGCACCGCCCAGACCGGCCAGCGCGGCAGCCAGCACGTAGCTCAGGTGAATATTGCGGTAGGCCGAAGCCCCCAGGTATTCAACGCGGATTTCATTGTCCTTGATCGCTGGGCCGAGACGACCGGCGCGGCTGCGCAAGAAGCCTTGCATGGCCCACAGCACCACACCGACCAGCACCACGGTCAGGACAAACACACCCGGACGCGACAACGTATCGGCGAACGTTCCCCACAGAAAAGAGGGAGCATGAACATTAAAACCGTCACTGCCGCCCAGGCTGGGGTTACGCACCAGCAGGCCGTACATAATCATGGACAGCGCCAGACTGAGCATGGCAAAGAAAATATCGCGGTAGCGAGCCAGCAGAAAACCCAGTACCCAGGCAAGCAACGCGGCACAAGCGGCGGCAAAAGGCAGCAGGATGACGGTTTCGCGCCAGTCCAGATAGTTCATGGCCATGCCGACGCCATAGGCGCCAATGCAGTAGTACAGACCCTGACCGAAAGAGGCCAGGCCCGAGCGCAGCAACAGCACCACGCCCAGGGCAACCAACCCCTTGGCCAGCGCCACTGTAATCAGAAACTGCCAGGATGGCAGGCCAAAGCCCACAATAAGGGCAGCCACCGTAATGGTCAGGGCAATCATGCCCTGCTTAAGCGTAATGTTGGTCTTGTTCATATCTTTCGGGCCTCGGCAGCAGCAAACAGTCCTTTAGGACGGACGGCCAGCACCAAGGCCATTACCGCGTAGATGGAGAAAAGTTCGATTTCGGGCCAGTAGTGAACAGCAAAAGAGCGCACCAGGCCAACAATCACTGCGCCAAGCGCAGCGCCGGGCAAGGAGCCCAGACCGCCAATCACGACCACGGCGAAAGCCATCACAATGACCTCCACCCCCATGCCGGGCGCCACAGAAATTGTGGGGGCCGTCAGCGCGCCACCCAGCGCAGCCAGTGTGGCACCGGCAATAAAGGTCAGCAGGAAGTAGCGTTGCACATTGATGCCCATGGCCTGACTGACTTCACGGTCATGAATCACGGCCAGCAAGATGCGGCCCTGACGCGAATACTTCAGGAACAAGGTCAGGCACAAGCCAGCCAGAATGGCCGCCACGACAATCACAAAGCTGTAGGTGGGGTAGAACAGATCACCGAATTCGACGTTACCCAGCAAACCGTAAGGCTCGGCGATCACGTAAGGATCGACACCCCAGACCAGTTTGACGGTATCTTCCAGGATCAGGAATACCGCATAGGTAATCAGCAAAGAGACAACCGGCTCTTCCTGGTAGAAAAAGCGCAGCAGGCCGTATTCAATGACAAGACCCAGCACCAGACCGGCAATGACCGCGGCCAGGATCAGCATCAGATAGCTGCCGTACGGGCTGTGATCGGTAGAGAGCCACTGCGTCACCATGGTGACAGCGGTGTAAGCGCCAATGGTATAGAGGCTGCCGTGGGCCATGTTCAGGATCTTCATCACACCATAGATCAGCGTGAGTCCGACCGCGACCAGAAACAGCCAGGCGGCGTACATGATGCCATCTATTAAGGCAGCAGAAAGAAGAGACATAGTCGGTTTCTGTGGAAATGGAATAAAAAATGCCACCACGCCGCAGCGTGGGTGTGCCTCCCCCAAACGGGGGAGCTTTTACCTGGGGAACAGCCCGGCGGTAAACATGCGCCCTGGCTACGCCTTCGGCTTGCTTCCCCCCGAGGGGGCCTTTACCCTGGGAGCGTCCCCGTGGTAAAGACCGGACATACAAAACAAGGTCTTGCAGGCCCTCAGGTTCAGAGCAGCGTCCTTGTCAGGACGCCTGTCCGTATCAGTGCTTCAAGCCGCCCTTGATCCAGTCGATGGATTTCACGCCTTCGGGCGGTGTCACTTCTTCAGGTTTGAAGTGACGCAGATCGGTGTAGCTGATCACGCCCTTGTCGTTTTTCACCACGCCCAAGGTCGTACCTTGAACAGCCTGGTGGCCTTTGCCCAAGGACATGCTGACATCACCCGATGGGCTCTCGAAGGTCAGATGCTCGAAAGCACTGATCACTTGTTCGGTGGACGGTGTTTTACCGTCGTTGGCAGCCTGGGCTTTTTCATAAGCGGCTTTCAAACCCAGCAACGTCTGTGTCATCTTGTAGGAAGGGTAGCTGGGGTCCGCATTGAACTGCTCGCGGTAGCTGGCACGCAACCACCGGTTCAATTCATTGTCAGGGGCAAACGCAGCGTGTGGACCGCGAGCGCCAATGATGGTGCCTGTGGGGATCTGGTTGTTTGCTCGGTGCGTTGCTGTTTCGCCAGCAGTCAGCACGGTCAGGGTGTTGCGGAACAAACCACGTGGCAGAGCCTGCACCACAAAGCCTTCCAGATCGCCACCCCAGAAGCTGGAGTGAATCACTTCTGGACGGGCCGCCATCAGGGAAGAGATCTCGGCATTGTACTGGCCCGCGCCCAGTTTGGGCATTTGCGAGGTCTTGGCTTCTACGCCGGGCTTGAGCGCTTGCAATGTGCCTTCAAAGTCGTGCCAAGCATCCTGACCCCAGGCGTAGTTCTGGTTGATACCGGCGTAGCTCTTGAGTTCGGGGTTGCGCTCCAGCACAAAGCGGGCAGCGGCCACGTTGTCCATCGTGGCGTGGGCCACCGGACGGAACACGTATTTGTAGCTGGCATCTTCAAACAGACGCGGTGTGCCGCAGTCGAAAATCAGGGTCAGTTTTTTCAGTTCTTCAGCAACGGGGGCCACGGCCAGACAATCGCCCGAAGAGATGTAGCCGACCACGATGTCCACGTTTTGTTGCTGAACCAGGTTGCGGTATTCGCTGACCTGCTTAGCAGTACCACCGTTCTCGTCAATGAAAACCAGTTCAATCGGTGCACCGCCCAGACCCTTGGTGTTGTAAGGGGCGGGGACCTTGCCTTCGTTCAACTGGGCAGCCGTCAGTTCAGCGGCATTCTTGGCAGGCACGCCAAAAGGACCGGAGGCCGCGCCGGACAAGAAGGTGACCACACCAATCTTGATGGGTTTGACCTCTTCTGCCAGGGCAGTCGTGCCGGACAAAAGGCCAGCCGTGGCCAACGTCAGGGCCAGGGTCAGTTTGCGTGGGGTTGCAGACAGGATAGACATAACGTCTCCTTATTTAGCTTATTGTGGGGTTCTGCTGATGGGGCGCTCTGCGCTATCGGCAAAGCGTCCCCCTTCGCTGCGCGGGGCGCGGGTATGTATCAACTTACAGCTGCTGGCACATGTATTTGATTTCCAGGTACTCGTCGATCCCATAACGGGAGCCTTCACGACCCAGACCGGATTGCTTGACGCCGCCAAACGGGGCGACTTCGTTGGAAATCAAACCGGTATTGACGCCGACCATGCCGTATTCCAGCGCTTCGCCCATGCGCCAGGCACGGGCGTTGTCACGCGTGAACAAATAGGCAGCCAGACCATACTCGGTGTCATTGGCCATCGCGATGGCTTCGGCTTCATCTTTGAAGCGGAACAAAGGTGCCACAGGGCCAAACAATTCTTCACGGGCCACGCGCATGGCGGGTGTCGCCTCACCCAGCACGGTGGGTGCAAAGTAGGTACCGCCCAAAGGATGGGGCTGGCCGCCTTGCAAAACGCGGGCCCCCTTCTGAACGGCATCATCAATCAGTTCGCGCAGGCGATTGACGGCCTTTTGCTCGATCAGCGGACCTTGCTCTACGCCTTCGTCCATACCGTTGCCCACTTTCAGGGCAGCCACACGTTCGCCCAGGGCTTTGGCAAAGCGGTCATAAATACCGTCCTGCACCAAAAAGCGGTTGGCGCACACACATGTCTGACCGCTGTTGCGGTACTTGGACGCCATCGCGCCTTCAACGGCCGCATCCAGATCCGCATCGTCAAATACGATGAAGGGCGCATTGCCACCCAGTTCCAGCGACAAGCGCTTGATGGTGGGAGCACACTGTGCCATCAGCAAGCGACCCACCTCGGTGGAACCGGTAAAGGACAACTTGCGCACGATAGGGCTTTCCGTCAGGGCGGCACCCACCACGCGGGACTGGCCAGTTACCAGCTGGAACACACCCGCGGGAATACCCACGCGCTCGGCCAGGACGGCCAGCGCCAGGGCGGTCAGGGGAGTCAGGTCGGCAGGACGAACAATAATGCTGCAACCAGCCGCTAAAGCGGGTGCAACCTTGCGGGTAATCATGGCCGCCGGGAAGTTCCAGGGGGTGATGGCCGCGCATACGCCCACGGGCTGCTTGACCACCACAATGCGTTTGTCCGCCTGGGGGTGGCCGACCACGTCGCCATACACGCGCTTGGCCTCTTCGCTGAACCATTCCACAAAGGAAGCCGCGTACAGCACTTCGCCACGAGCCTCGGCCCAGGGCTTGCCCTGTTCCATGGTCATGATGGTGGCCAGGTCATCCGCATTGGCCACCAGCGCATCGAACCAGGCGCGCAACAGCTTGGCGCGCTCGTGCCCGCTGCGTGCCTTCCACTCGCGCTGGGCCACTTCAGCATCGCTGATGACCGCTTCAATCTCTTTCGTGGCCAGGCTGGCGACATTGGCCAGGCACTCACCCGTGGCCGGATTCAGAACGGCAAACGTGTTGCCATCCCCCGCGCTGACCCAACCCTGAGCGGTCCAGGACTGATCTTTGGCCAGGCTGGGGTCCTTCAGTTTGCTAATCAATGATGCCGCGATATTGTTCATTATGCTGAACCTGTTTCTCTTATAGTGAACTTGGTAGAATTATAGGAGCCGAAAAAACGCGTCGTCAACGAATCGGCTTACGGGTTTACCCGTATAAGATCAGTCGCCGTATTTTTTGTTTTAGGGCGTTTGAGGGCACAATGGAGCGCTGGCATCAAAGCGGCAAATCTGGCCTAATGCAGGACCTGTACGTCTGGTCCGGCCGGCTCGATTATGGGATGCTGCACCTTGTACGGACGGTCCCTTACCCCTGTTTCCAGAGTTCAGCACCCGTGCATCCGGGCTCACTGGACTTCCTGTGTGTTGTTATGGAGTTAGTCGTAGTGGAAGAGAAGAAACTGGTTCCGGCTGTAGTACGCGCAGTCACCGTACTGGACGAATTGGCGGCCTCACCGGAGCCCCTGTCATTTACGGACCTGGTCAAACGTCTGGGTATGCCCAAAAGTTCCCTGTATGGTCTGTGCACCACGCTACTGGATCTGCACCTGATCCGTAAGCTGGAAAATGGCAGTTTCACCTTGGGCACACACGTCATGGGCTGGGCCAATGCGTTCCTGTCCCAGCTGGATCTGACACAGGAATTTTTTGCCGCCTGGGACGACATGCGCGTCCTGCCGGAAGAGACGATTACCCTGTCCATTCTGGATGGTGAAGATGTGGTCTACATTGCCTGTCGAAACGGGACCCGGCCGCTGGGTTTCACCTTCCGCGCCGGCATGCGCCTGCCGGCGGTCTACACCGCCACCGGTAAAGCCATGCTCAGCACGTTGCCAGCGCCGGAACTGGACCAGGCCCTGAATCATCCCTGGCCCGACCCTTTGACGGCGCACGGCCCGCGCAACAAGGAAGAATTGATGGTGGAGCTCAGCGACGTGCAGCGCCTGGGCTATTCGGTGGATGCCTGTGGCGTACGGGATGGCATGCACTGTTTTGGAGCCGCGGTGTTCGACTCCAATAACCGTGCTGCCGTGGCCGGGGTCGCGGTCAGTTTGCTCACCCAGGAAGCGGACGAGGCAGCCCAGCGCCGTGCAGGGGAAGCCATGCGTAAACTGGCCAATCGCCTCTCGGAGCGTCTGGGCGCATCGCGCAAAGCATAAGCGCATCCAGATCTGTACGACGCGCTGCAAAAAGGGGCCGCTTCTGCCGCCCCTTTTTGTTTGAATCATGATCGGCAACTGTCCCCGCTCGGACTGCCTTCTATTATTTCCCAGCCATCGGTCCGCAAACGGTAAACTGTCGCTAAATCCTTTATTTTGCAGTTCTTTTTGATGTCTCCCATCGTGCCACATACCTCTTTCAGTACCCTTCCCCTTCTGCCCGCCTTGCTTGAAACCCTCGACAGTCTGGGTTTTGAAAACATGACGGCGATTCAGGAGCAAAGCCTGCCGCTGATTCTGCAAGGCCGTGACCTGATCGCCCAAGCCAAGACCGGCAGCGGCAAAACGGCCGCCTTTGGCCTGGGTCTGTTGCAAACCCTCAACCCCAGCAAACTGACACCACAAGCCTTGGTGATCTGCCCCACGCGCGAACTGGCCGATCAGGTCACCACCGAGTTGCGCCGTCTGGCTCGCCAGATTCCTAACGTGCGCATGCTGACCTTGTGTGGGGGCGTGCCCTCGCGTCCGCAGACAGAAGCCTTGCGCAATGGCGCTCACGTGGTAGTGGGAACACCAGGCCGGATTCAGGATCATCTGGAGCGAGGCAATCTGGACTTGTCGACCCTGAAAACACTGGTTCTGGACGAAGCCGACCGCATGGTGGACATGGGTTTTCATGATGATATTGTGGCGATTGCTTCACACTGCCCTCCCCGCCGTCAGACACTGCTGTTCTCGGCCACCTACCCCGAGAACATCCGTAAGCTCAGCGCCCGCTTTTTGCATAAACCTGCAGAAGTCAAGGTGGAGGCGCTGCACGATGCCAGTCAGATCGAGCAGATCTTTTATGAAGTCCACCCCGAGCAACGCCTGTCTGCCGTGGTGACCTTGCTGGAGCACTTCCGCCCCGCCTCTACCCTGATTTTCTGCAACACCAAAATGCGGTGTCAGGAAGTAGTGGAAGAGCTGCAATCCGAAGGCATCCAGGCCCTGGCGCTGACCGGCGATCTGGAGCAGCGTGACCGCGACGAAATTCTGGTGCAGTTCTCCAACCAGAGCTGCGCTGTACTGGTAGCCACCGACGTGGCCTCGCGCGGTCTGGATATTCAGAATCTAGGCGCTGTCATCAACGTGGACGTTACCAAAGACAGCGAAGTGCATATCCACCGTGTGGGCCGTGTGGGTCGTGGTGATCAGAAAGGCCTGGCCCTGAATCTGGTCTCGCGCAGCGAACAGCGCTGGGTGAAGTTGATCGAGGAGTTTCAGGGCAGCGAAGTCAAATGGAGCAACCTGAAAGGCTTGCGCCCTCAGTCCAAAGAGCCGTTACGCGCGCCCATGATGACGCTGGAAATTCAGGGCGGCAAAAAAGACAAGTTGCGCCCCGGCGACCTGCTCGGTGCCTTGACCCGCGATGTGGGGCTGAAAGGTGAGCAAGTCGGCAAGATTGCGATTACCGATGCCCGTTCCTACGTGGCGCTGGATCGCCGGATTGCCCGACAATACTTTGATCGGATCGCCGAAACGAATATCAAGGGCCGCCGCTTCCGCATGCGCTTTGTGGAAGATAAGTAAGTCGTCCCTTCTCTGCGATCCCGCCACACTGAGGCAGCCCCCGAATGGGGGCTGTTTTCATGCCCAAAGCCATGCTGGGAAGGCTGTGCCGCCCCGCCACAGCCAGACAGAAAACCGGCCCCTCCAGGCCTTTCACAGACAGGCGATCTTGCTGGGTGCCTGTTTCAAATGACTGGCGGCTGACGGTCCCGAACCATGCCAGCGTGCCAGCTCCCGTATGCGTTCTATCAGGCTGACAGCCGCCTCGCTCATGCAGCCTGTCTCACGAGGGTAAGCCATAAAAAGTTCACACCGCGGCCCGCCACCAATCAAGGGGCGTGACACCACGTTCTTGGGCATGAAGTATTCCGCGTACGTGGGCAACAAGGTATAACCCAGCCCGGCCGCCACCAGATTAATGCTCATCAAGGGGTTGGCCGAGTTGTAGGTATGCTCGGGCACCACTTTATGGTGAGCCAGGTAGCGGGCCAGCACATCATGCATGGACCGACCGTAAGAGCGGTCAACGGCGATCATGGGCAGACGATTCAAGCGGGCGGGAGGTATCAGGCTGTAGGCTTCCAGGCGGTGCCCTTTGGGCAAATAGACCCGCAAGGGCTCATCCAGAACGACCTCGCTACAGACATTGGTGGCGCGCACCGGCCCGCGCATAAAACCCAGATCCAGCTCTCCCCGGGCCAGGGCTCCTTCCTGCTCATTGGAGGTCAGGCTGCGCAACACCACATCCACTTGTGGAAAGGCGGCACGAAAGGCAGGGAGAACAGAGGGGAAGATACGCACCTCTGCAGCAGGCACAAAGCCTATCGTCAGCACTTCCCGAGCCTGTGAAGCCACCCTGCCCGCACGTACCAGAGCCTGCTCCACTTTATGCAAGATCTCGCGCGCATCCTCCAGGAAAACCACCCCGGCTTCTGTCAACTCAACTTTGCGCCGCGTACGGTTCAGCAAGGGGTAACCGATCTCCTCTTCCAGATTGCGGATCTGCTCACTCAAAGAGGGCTGAGAAGTGTAGAGCCGTTCCGCAGCACGGGTGAAATTCAACTCTTCCGCGACGGCAACGAAATAACGCAAGTGTCGCAATTCCAAGTTTGTCTCCTGTCAAATTGATCACGCCTGCCCGGCTCAAACCCGAACAGGGTCTGGTCCGGCCAGCAGTTCTCCCACCGGGTCAGCCCGTCTTGCAAGCCCTATTGTCGCTGCTCTACGGCCTTCAAAATCAGCCCCCAGGTTGAATGCTGCATCGCAGCATTCATGCCTATCGTAAACCCTAACCCCTATCAAACCCGCATCAATACTGGACTTCGCCCTTAGACCCTACCCAAACCAGGGTCTTAAGCCGGACTTATCGGCTTTGCCGATCACCCGATCTAAAGCAAGTATTGGTCGGATTCATTTCAAGCTTCTACATTTTGCCCTTGGCGACAAAAACCTGTTTTGCAAAAGCACGCATTGCAATAGCGAGGAGCAAGCGATGGGAATCAACCCTGAAAAAATCGAAGCCTTGGTCGATGCGCGTAATGGACGCGTTACCCCTTCCATTTACACCGACCCGGATATTTATGAGCTGGAGCTGGAACGCATCTTTGGCCGTACCTGGCTGTTTTTGTGTCATACCAGCCAGATTCCCAAAGCGGGAGATTTCTTCAATACCTATATGGGTGAAGACCCGATTATCGTGGTCCGTCAAAAAGACGGCTCGATCAAGGCCTTCCTGAACCAATGCCGACACCGCTCGATGCGCGTGTCCTATGCCGACTCGGGCAATACCAAAGCCTTTACCTGTCCCTACCACGGCTGGAGCTATGGCACCAACGGCGATCTGGTGGATGTACCGCTGGAGCCGCGCGCCTATCCGCAAGGCTTGTGCAAGGAAAAGTGGGGTCTGCAGGAAGTGACCCGCGTCAAAGTATACAAAGGCCTGGTCTTTGGCAATTGGGACGCCACCGCTCCCGATCTGGAAGAGTACATGGGCGACATTGCCTGGTACCTGGACGGAGTTCTGGACCGGCGCGAAGGCGGTACCGAAATCATCGGTGGTGTTCAGAAATGGACCATCGAGTGCAACTGGAAGTTCCCCGCTGAACAGTTCGCATCCGACCAGTATCACGCCTTGTTCTCGCACGCTTCTGCCGTGCAAGTGCTGGGCCAGAAACCGGGTGACGAGGATAAAGCGCTGGGTGCCGGCCAAACCGCACGCCCTGTGTGGGAAACCGCCAAGGACGCCGTTCAATATGGCCAACGCGGCCATGGCAGTGGCTTTTTCTTTACCGAGCAGCCCGATGCCAACGTATGGGTGGACGGTGAAGTGTCGCAGTACTTTCGCGACACTTATGCCGAAGCCCACGAGCGCCTGGGCGAGGTGCGTGCCCTGCGTCTGGCCGGTCACAACAATATGTTCCCCACCCTGAGCTGGCTGAACGGCACGGCGACGCTGCGCGTCTGGCATCCACGTGGCCCGAACCAGGTGGAAGTCTGGGCATTTTGCATTGCCGATGCCGCTGCACCCGACGATGTGAAGGCCGCCTTTGAGCGCAGCGCCACCCGCGCCTTTGGCCCCGCCGGTTTCCTGGAGCAGGACGACTCCGAGAACTGGGCTGAAATTCAGAAAATCCTGCGCGGCAAGCGCGCACGCAACACCCAGCTGTGCATGGAAATGGGCCTGGGCAACGAAGGTCTGCGCAGCGATGGCGTGCCGGGCGTCACCAACTACATCTTCTCCGAAACAGCCGCTCGCGGTCTGTACAAGTACTGGGCCGACCTGATGGTGTCCGAGACCTGGGATGAAGTGCTGGAGCGCAGCCGTGTCTATGAAGAGGAGCTGGTGAAATGAGCGCCGTCATTGAAGAACCGACCCAAACCGCCATCGTCGACATGCACGTGCATCACGAAATTGCCGACTTCCTTTACATGGAAGCCGAACTGCTGGACGACTGGCAATTTCGCGACTGGCTGGATCTGCTGTCCGAGGACGTGCATTACCACATGCGCAGCACCACCAATGCGCAAACCCGTGACCGCCGTCGCAGCGTACAGCCGCCCACCACCTGGATTTTCAACGACAACAAATTCCAGCTGGAACGCCGCGTCGCTCGTCTGGAAACCGGGATGGCCTGGGCGGAGGAGCCGCCCTCGCGCACCCGCCACTTTGTCAGCAATCTGCGTATCCGGCCCACCGCTGACGGGCAGGGTTACCAGATCCGCAGCAACTACATCCTGTACCGCGCCCAGAAAGAAAAGGACGAAACCTGGTACGCCGGCAAGCGCCTGGATTATGTACGTCGCGCAGACAACCGCTTTGGCTGGGAACTGTATGAACGCGAGATCGTTCTGGATCAAGTCGTCATCACATCCCACAACCTGAGCGTGCTGTTCTGACCCCGCTCACCTTCCGATGTTGATTGATATGACACGCATTACCGCATGTGAAACCGGTGCCCTGGCCGATGGCGAGGCACTGAAGATAGACACCCCCGACCGCCAGATTGCCTTGTTCAATATTAATGGCACCTTCTATGCGACGGATGACCGTTGCACACACGGCAACGCGTCCATGTCCGAAGGCTATATCGAGGACGACGGCACCGTGGAGTGCCCGCTGCACGCTGCCCGTTTCTGTCTGAAAACGGGCGCTGCCCTGTGCCAGCCGGCCACCGAAGCATTACGCACTTATCCGGTGATCATCAGCGAAGGCATGGTTTATATCGATCTGGAGGCCCAGGCATGAACGGCTGGCTGCAAAACGAGGTGGCCCTGATCACCGGCGGCGGCTCCGGCCTGGGTCTGGCATTGGTAGAGCGCTTTCTGAAAGAAGGCGCATCCGTGGCCGTGCTGGAGCGCTCGGCAGAAAAATGCGCCGATCTGGAACAGAAATTCGGCGGCAAGGTGCTGGCCGTCCAGGGTGATGTGTGCAGCGCAGCCGACAACCAGAACGCCGTGAAGGCCACGGTGGCCCGCTTTGGCAAGCTGGACTGCTTTATTGGCAATGCTGCGGTCTGGGACCACGGCGCACGGCTGATCAACACCAGTATGGAGCAACTGGACAAAGGCTTTGACGAGCTCTTTGCCATCAACGTCAAAGGCTATCTGCTCGGTGCCAAGGCCGCTGCCGACGAACTGGTCAAATCCTGCGGCAGCATGATTTTCACCTTGAGCAATTCGGCCTTTTACGCCGAAGGCGGTGGCCCGCTTTATACCGCCAGCAAACATGCCGCGGTCGGTCTGATCCGCGAACTGGCTTTTGAACTGGCCCCTAAAGTTCGTGTGAATGGCGTAGGCCCTTGCGGTATGAAAACCGATCTGCGTGGCCCCCAAGCCTTGGGCCAGCAAGATACCCGCATCATGGACTCGCGCTCGCCCGAGGCCATCAAAGCGATCCTGCCCCTGCAATTCTTTCCTGAACCTGAAGAATTTACCGGCCCCTTTGTGCTACTGGCCTCGCGCCAGAACAACCAGACACTGACCGGCGTCATGATCAATGCCGACGCAGGTCTGGGAGTACGCGGCATACGCAATGTGGCCGGTGGACTGGAGCTGTGATGCAGACACCTCATATTGTAATTGTGGGCGGGGGACAGGCCGGTGCCACGGCTGCTGCTGAACTGCGCCGCCGAGAATTTGCCGGACAGATCACCCTGGTCGGTGAGGAACCTCACTTACCTTACGAGCGCCCACCCCTGTCAAAAGACGCCTTGCTGGACCCGGACAATGTGCAGCTGAACCTGCATCCGGCCAGCTTTTACAGCGAACAGAACATCAGCCTGAAATTGGGTATCCGTGCCGAAGCGATTGACGCTCAGCAAGGCTGCATCACCCTGTCCAACGGCGAAACCCTGCGATACGACAGCCTCTTGCTGGCGACTGGGGCACAAGCCCGACGCCTGCCCGAACTGGACGCGTTGGGGTCGGTGTCGCATGTTCTGCGCACCCTGGACGATGCCCACCGCATTCGCGCTCAGCTCAAACCTGGCAGCCATGTGCTGGTGGTCGGTGCCGGTGTCATTGGCCTGGAACTGGCATCCAGCCTGGTCGCTTTGGGTGCCACGGTGGAACTGATCGATCCGGCCAGCCGCATCATGTCGCGCAACGCGCCCGAAGTCCTCAGTCAGTATCTACAGTCCGTGCATGAGGCTCGCGGCGTGCGCTTTCACCTCGGTGCCCGCGTCCACAACGCCCGACTGAACGATCAGCAGCGCGTGGTACTGACGCTGGACAATGGCGAACAACTGCAAGGTGAGCTGCTGATTTATGGCGTGGGCGTGAGCATTGACACCCGTCTGGCCGACAGTGCGCGATTGCACACCGAGCAGGGTGCAATCGTGATTGACGAGCATGGTCGAAGCTCTCAGCCCAATATCTATGCGGCGGGCGACACTACGGTGCAAATCGGTCTGGATGGCCGCTGGCAAAGACAGGAGACCTGGGAAAACGCCAATCGGCAGGCCAGCATGGCCGTTTGCCACATGCTGAACCAGGAACACGCCAAGCCCTGCCCTGCCTGGTTCTGGACCGATCAATGCGACCTGAACATTCAGTTTGCCGGAGACATGGCCGCTGCCCACTGGGTGTTGCGCGGCACACTGGACATGCCCCCCTTTGTCCTGATTGGCCTGGACCCGGAAGGTGCCATCTGCGGCGCCATCACCGTCAACCAAGGCCGCGACATGCGCCCGCTCAAAGAGCTGATCGAACACCGCGCCGTCCTCCCATTGGAGGTCTGGAACGACACTGCCCAGAACCTGCGCAATCTGGCCAAACAAATCACGCAGACCACACGCAGCCAAGCCACCAATGCCGCCTTGACGGACGAGGCGGCTGCCCCTGCACACCCATAATCAGAATCAGGAGACTGACATGCTGGCACACCTGGAGTGTCTTTCACACACGCCTTTGCTGGGTCATCACGATCCGGCCCAAGCCGTCCTGGACGAAGTGTTTGCGGTACAAAAAGCGGCCCGCGAACGGGTCGCTGCCTTCAAGCCTGATCTGATCGTGTTGTTCACCCCTGATCATTTCAACGGCTTTTTCTACAACGTCATGCCCAGCTTTTGCATCGGCACCGGCGCGCATGCGATTGGCGACTTTGACAGCCTGGCCGGACGCCTGGACGTGCCCTTCGAGCTGGCCACGGAATGTGCCACCCATGTCATCCATAGCGGCGTGGACGTAGCCATTTCACACGATATGCAGTTGGATCATGGTGCCGCCTACCCGCTGGAACATCTGGTGGGCAGTCTGGACCATTACCCGGTCATTCCCGTTTTCATTAACGCGGTGGCAGCCCCCTTGCCCACCTTCAAACGTGCCCGTTTGCTGGGCGAGGCCATCGGCCAATGGGCCCGCTCCACGGGCAAGCGTGTGCTGTGGATCGGTTCGGGCGGCTTGTCGCATCAACCTCCCGTCCCCGTCTACGCCGAAGCCCCCGATGCCGTGCGACGCTCGCTGGATGGCGAAGGCTACACGCTCTCGCCCGAAGCCCGTGCCGCCCGCACACAACGCACGATCGATGCTGGCAGAGCCTTCACCCGGGACCCTTCTGTTCTGCATCCGCTCAACCCCGAATGGGACCAGAAATTTCTGGATCTGCTGCAAACGCAAAGCTATGCCCAGCTCGATGAGGTCGCCAACGACGACGTGTCCGCCCTGGCAGGCCGCAGCGCCCACGAAGTCAAGACCTGGGTGGCTGCTTTCGCGGGTCTGTCGGCCTATGGCCCCTATGAAGCGGCGCACCGCTATTACCGAGAAATTCCCGAGTGGATTGCCGGCTTTGGCGGCTTGTCCGCCCATCCGCGCAAGAACTGAAATCCACCACCCAAAAATACCAGGAGATTGTCATGAGTCTGAATGAATCTGATTACAGCCGTTTCGCGACCGTGGTCGAGGAAGGCAAGGAACTGCGCATCCATTACAACGATCTGGGTCAGGGCGAACAGACGGTTGTCATGCTGCACGGCTCGGGCCCCGGTGCTACCGGCTGGGCCAACTTCAATCGCAATATTGAGCCGCTGACCCAGGCTGGCTACCGCGTTTTGCTGATCGACTGTCCTGGTTGGGGCAAGAGCGATTCCATCGTCAACAGCGGCTCGCGCTCCGACCTGAACGCCCGTGTGGTGAAAAGTATTATTGACCAGCTGGGCATAGACAAAATTCACATGCTGGGCAATTCCATGGGTGGCCATAGCTCGGTGGCCTTTGCCCTGACCTGGCCCGAGCGCGTGGCCAAGCTGGTTCTGATGGGCGGCGGCACAGGTGGCATGAGCCTGTTTACCCCCATGCCCAGCGAGGGCATCAAGCTGCTGAACGGTCTGTACCGCGAACCCACGCTGGAGAACCTGAAGCGCTTTAACAATGTGTTCGTATTCGACGCCAGCGTGCTGACCGACGAGCTGCTGCAGGCCCGTCTGAACAATATGCTCAGCCGCAAGGACCACCTGGACAACTTCCTGAAGTCCCTGGAAGCCAATCCCCGCCAGTTCCCCGACTTCAGCCCTCGTCTACCCAGCATCACCGCCCCTACCCTGATCATCTGGGGCCGTCAGGACCGGGTTGTACCTTTCGATACCGGCCTGCGTCTGCTGGCAGGCATTCCCAACTCCGAGCTGCACGTCTACAACCAGTGCGGTCACTGGGCGCAGTGGGAGCATGCCGAGAAATTCAACCAGCTGGTTCTGGATTTCCTGGAGCGTTGAGATGAACAAGGCATCCAGCGATCTGCTCGATACCCTGGCCAGCCGTCTGCGCCAGGCCGAGAGCAGCAATCAGTCCATAGACCCGATTCGCAGCCTGATTGGTGAAGATAATGCCGAGGCAGCCTACACCATACAGCGCATCAACATTGCCCGTGGACTAGCCCAAGGTCGTCGCCTGACGGGCCGCAAGATCGGCCTGACCAACCCCAAGGTCCAGCAGCAACTAGGCGTGTCGCAACCCGACTTTGGCGCCCTGTTTGCCGACATGGCCTATGGCGATGGCGAGACTGTCCCCATTGAACGTGTGCTGCAACCCAAGATTGAAGCCGAAATTGCTCTGGTGCTGGAGCGCGATCTGCCCCACGCCGACACCGGCTTTGGCGATGTCGCCGCGGCCGTAGGCTGGGTCATGCCCTCCCTGGAGATCGTGGGCAGCCGCATTGCCAACTGGGATATCCGCTTTGTGGATACCGTGGCCGACAACGCCTCCAGCGGCCTGTACGTGCTGGGCGGCCCTGCCCGTCGCCTGAACGGTCTGGACCTGCGCGCCGCGCGCATGAGCCTGCATCGCAATGGCGAGCTGGCCTCCAGCGGCAGTGGCGCCGAGTGTCTGGGGCATCCCTTCAACGCCGCCGCCTGGCTGGCCCGCACCATGGCCAAGCTGGGCGAACCGCTACGAGCCGGCGATCTGATTCTGACCGGAGCCCTGGGCCCGATGGCCCCCGTCGCCCCCGGTGATCACATTGAAGCCGTGATCGAGGGCCTGGGCTCGGTATCCGTCACCTTCAGCGCAGGCTAAGTCCTCTTTGTACGGAGTAACACACATGACAAACCCCAACGGCATTGCCGTCGCCATCATTGGCTCGGGCAATATCGGCACCGACCTGATGATCAAGGTGATGCGCCAAAGCAAACACCTGAAAATGGGCGCGATGGTCGGAATCGACCCCGCCTCCGATGGTCTGGCCCGTGCGGCCCGCCTGGGCGTGCCCACCACCCACGAAGGACTGGATGGGCTGTTGAAGCTGCCCAACTTCAAGGACATTCGCATCGTATTTGATGCGACCAGCGCGGGGGCACACGCCCGTCACAATGCCGTCCTGCAGGCGCACGGCATTCAGGTCATTGACCTGACACCAGCGGCTATCGGCCCCTACACCATCCCGGTGGTGAACCTGGACGACAATCTGGACGCCTCCAACATCAATATGGTCACCTGTGGCGGACAAGCCACCGTGCCCATTATTGCGGCAGTCTCGCAGGTCACCCCCGTGCACTATGCCGAGATCATTGCCTCGATCTCATCCAAATCAGCCGGTCCCGGAACCCGTGCCAATATTGACGAATTTACCGAGACCACCAGCAAAGCCATGCAGGTGGTGGGCGGCGCCACCGTGGGCAAGGCCATCATTGTGCTCAACCCGGCCGAGCCACCTTTGCTGATGCGCGATACCGTCTACACCCTCAGCGATCCGGGCAAAGAAGCGGAAATCGAACAGTCCATTGAGCGCATGGCCGCCAAGGTTCAGGCCTATGTGCCTGGCTACCGCCTCAAGCAAAAAGTGCAGTTCGATGTGATCCCCGAGGACAAGCCCATCAATGTGCCTGGCCTCGGATGGCGTTCGGGTCTGAAAACCTCGGTGTTTATCGAGGTAGAAGGCGCGGCCCACTATCTGCCCGCCTATGCCGGCAACCTGGACATCATGACCAGCGCCGCGCTGGCCTGCGCCGAGCGTCTGGCTCAAACCCGCCTGCTGACGCAAACCGCATGACACGCAAGGACATCACAATGGCACACGATCCCAACAAAAAGCTTTTTATTTCCGACGTGACGCTGCGCGACGGCAGCCACGCCGTACGTCACCAATACAGCGTGCAAAACGCCATGGATATTGCCCGTGCCCTGGATCAGGCCAAGGTCGATTCCATCGAGGTCGCCCACGGCGATGGGCTGTGTGGCTCCAGCTTCAACTATGGTTTTGGCGCACACACCGATCTGGAATGGATTGAGGCGGTGGCCTCGGTTGTCACCCATGCCAGGATTGCCACCTTGCTGCTGCCAGGCATTGGCACCATCCACGATCTGAAAGCCGCTTATGACGCCGGTGCCCGCATTGTGCGGGTGGCCACACACTGTACCGAGGCTGACGTCAGCAAGCAGTACATCGAATATGCCCGCAATCTGGGGATGGATACGGTGGGCTTTCTGATGATGAGCCACATGACCACGCCTCAACATCTGGCCGAACAAGCCAAGCTGATGGAAAGCTACGGGGCCACCTGCTGCTACGTGGTCGACTCGGGCGGGGCCTTGAACATGAATGATGTGCGCGACCGTTTCCGCGCTTTCAAGGATGTGCTCAAGCCCGAAACCGAAACCGGCATTCACGCCCACCACAATCTGTCTCTGGGTGTGGCCAACAGCATTGTGGCCGTGGAGGAAGGCTGCGACCGCATTGATGCCAGCCTGGCGGGCATGGGTGCCGGAGCCGGCAATGCGCCGCTGGAAGTGTTTATTGCTGCCGCCGCACGCATGGGCTGGAACCATGGCACGGATCTGTACACCCTGATGGACGCAGCGGACGACATTGTGCGCCCCTTGCAGGATCGCCCGGTGCGCGTAGACCGCGAAACCCTGGCCCTGGGCTATGCCGGTGTGTACAGCAGCTTCTTGCGTCACAGCGAAGTAGCCGCCCAGAAATACGGTCTGAAAACCGTGGACATTCTGGTCGAGCTGGGCAAGCGTCGCATGGTTGGCGGCCAGGAAGACATGATTGTGGACGTGGCTCTGGACTTGCTGCAACGACAAGCCGCGACGGCCTGATTCCAAAAAATCGAAAAAAAAACTCTACCCCGACTCACCGCCGCTTTAGCGCGCGGTGAGCGGATTTCTGCGCCCTGAATTCGGGGCGGGCAGGTCGCAGAAGCAATAAAAAAACGTCCCGGTCAACCGAGGAGACATTGCAATGACACAAACCCATGGCCGCAAGCATGCGGTCCTTACCGTAGCGATCTGCTTTCTGATCGCTGTTATCGAAGGCATGGACATTCAGGCCGCCGGCATCGCCGTGAAAGGCGTGGCAGCGGAGTTCGGACTGGATAAAACCTATCAGGGCTACTTTCTGAGTGCAGGCATTCTGGGGCTGCTGCCCGGTTCACTGATGGGCGGGCGCTGGGCAGATAAATACGGGCGCAAAGCCGTGCTGATTGCCTCGGTCGCCGTATTTGCCCTGTTTACCCTGTTCACTGCCTGGGTCAACAGCCTGGCTATCCTCCTGATGGTACGTTTTCTGGCCGGGGCTGGCCTGGGCGCAGCCATGCCCAACC
The DNA here is from genome assembly GCF_047716895.1 of Alcaligenes sp. SJTW-7. Taxonomy (NCBI): domain Bacteria; kingdom Pseudomonadati; phylum Pseudomonadota; class Betaproteobacteria; order Burkholderiales; family Alcaligenaceae; genus Alcaligenes; species Alcaligenes sp. SJTW-7. The sequence goes on from NZ_CP136682.1 coordinate 2,855,679, forward strand.
TGATCACTCTGGCCGCCGAGTCGGTCAAGCCCGAACACCGTGCCCGTGCGGTAGGCATGATGTATGCGGGCATGCCGGTGGGGGCAGCCATTTTGTCGCTGGTCGCTGCCTCCAACTTCGGGGAAAACTGGAAAAACATCTTTTATCTGGGCGGTCTGCTGCCCCTGCTGGTCATCCCTGTCATGGTGTGGCTGTTGCCTGAATCACGCGAGTTTCTGCAGGCACGAGAAAGCCGAACCGCAGTTCAGGGACGCTTCCAAGATCTGTTCAGCAATGGTTTGGCCACCCGCACCCTGCTCTTGTGGGTCAGCTATTTTTTCACGCTGATGGTGGTGTATCTGATGCTGAGCTGGCTGCCTTCGCTGTTTCAGGAGCTGGGCTTTAGCCGCAAACAAGGCAGCACCGCCCAATTCTGGTTCATGGTCAGCGCAACCTTGGGTACGGTCCTGCTGGGCTATCTGACCGACCGCTGGAAAAAGGCGCTGGTCATTGCGCTGATGTACGGTGGCATTCTGGCTGGCCTGTTAAGTCTGAACGGAGCATCGGGCTTGGGACAGATGTATTGGGCCGCCGCCTTGACGGGTGCGTTTGTCATTGGTTGCCAAGGCGTCCTGTATGCTTTTGGCGGCATTGTCTACCCCACCGCCGTGCGTGCCACAGGGGTCGGCACCGCCGCTGCAGTAGGCCGCATCGGTGCCACCTTGGGTCCGACCATTGCAGGCATGCTGCTCAGCCAGGGCTATGGTGCTGCGGGCGTAATCAGCTCGGCCATTCCCTGCATTATCGTCTCGGCGCTGTGCATGTTGCTGGTGGTGCGTCAGATCAATCAGGAGCAGGCGCAGTCAATCAAGCGCCCAGCCCTGTCAGCCGTCAGCAAGGCCTGAACACAAACAGGACGGCCTCAGGGCAGAAGTGCAATCAGCAGGCAGCATCAGCCTCATTACCGGCCTGCGTGACTACAGATCTCTGACAGCAATACCACAAAGCGCCCCCTATCAATGAGGGCGCTTTTTTATGAGGCCAAGCGGGACGAACCAAGCTCTTATCCTGGCCTTTACTCTGGTCAATCCTCAGAGAATGGAAACAAGGATAAAGAATGACGATATACAATGGCCGACTCTTCTTGGCAGAAGTTTTCTATAGACCAGGCTTTCCCACCGCCAGGAAACGCAACAAGACGCCTGGCTCTGAACGGACACTCTAAAGATGGACACGGTATTACTTCTTCTGGCCGCCGCCATTGCTTTGCACTTGCTGCGGGCACGCTATCAACGCGGGCGCATTATCTTGCTGGGCCGCCACTTGAGCAGTTTCCAGCTGGAGCGTCACATGGAAACGCTGACAGAAGGCTATGCCCGCGCCATCGGTGAACAGGACCCCTCGCGCCAGCGTCAGGTTCTGGAAATGTTTGCGCAGACGGAAAATGCCGTAGCAAGCCAGGTTCAATCGTTGGCAGATCTACTGCAAAAGGAACCGGCCGAAAGCACCCGAATGGGCATGCTGCCTTTCTGTGTGCCTTATGTCGAACGCCTTCTCCCCTCCATGACACGGGACTTTCGTCAGCTTTTGCAGATTCATGCCGCCGGACTGCGCCATGTGGCAGACAATGGGGAGCAGTGGGACCCCAAAAGCCGGGCATTTCATCTGTCCGCAGAACTGTACCTGTTCCAACACAGTTGCCACTGGTTCTGCAAATCTCGCACAGTGGCCGATGCGCGTTTGCTGGCACGCCATAAAGTCACGCATCAAAAGGTTCTGGAGTCCGTCTGTGCACAGACCCGTAATGCGTATCTGCGCTGGCAGCAAAACACGAGCACGCCATAAACCCTCTTCTGTCCGCTGGAAAACCCTAGTGTTTTTCACGGCCGGGATTTTGTAGATTAAATAAGCAGACACCTGAGTCTGCCAAAACAGATGCATGCGCTGCCAAAGTTGCCAGCGACATGCAGGCAATAAAGCCTCACTCCCTTTGCACAAGGGGTGGGGCTTTTTTTGTGCGCGTCATTTGCGCATGCACGGTTTTGACAACGATAAGGAGAGGACAAATGACTGTAAGTGTCAAAGACACCCTGGCTGCAAAAGGGATACACCCAAGCCCCGAGCATCTGGCCAAGCTGGAGACCAAATGGCGTGAAATTCAGGCCATGAAGGGCAATCTGGAAGGGATCGCCATCGACGATGCCGACCTCGCGATCAAGCATCTGGCCGGAGGGGACCACCATGAATAAGGAACTGCTTGAACTCAGCGTGATTGAACTGGCGGATAAACTGCGCACCAAGGCGGTCTCCCCTGTCGAAGTCACTGACAACCTGCTGGCCTACATCGATCAGTCGAACCCGCAGACCAACGCCTACATTTCCATCACCGCCGAGCAGGCGCGCCAAAGCGCGCGTCAAGCCGAGCAAGACATCATGGCCGGCAAGTACAAGGGCGTATTTCATGGCGTGCCGCTGGCCCTGAAAGACAATATCTACTTTGCCAACGAGGTCACCACCATGGCCTCCAAAATCCACAAGGATTTCGTCTCCAAGGACGACGCAACAGTTGCCACCAAGCTGCGCGATGCCGGCGTAATTTTTACCGGCAAGCTGAACATGCACGAATACGCCTGGGGCATCGACAACAACAACCCTCACTTTGGCCCCGTGCATAACCCCTGGAATCCAGACCGTGTGCCCGGTGGCTCCAGCGGTGGTTCGGGCGCTGCCGTGGCCTCACACAGTTCCTACAACACCCTGGGCACTGATACGGCCGGCTCCATCCGTATCCCCTCCGCCGCATGCGGTATCGTCGGTCTGAAGCCCACCCACGGGCGTGTGAGCAAGTTCGGCGTCTACCCGCTGGCCTGGACCCTGGACCACGTCGGCCCCATGTCCAAAACCGTGGCCGACGCCGCTGCCATGCTGGAAGTGATTGCTGGCTTTGATCCGCGCGACCCAACCTGCGCCAACGTCCCGGTCGGCTCCTACCTGAGCGCCCTGAACGGTGAGGTCAAAGGCCTGCGCATCGGTATCATTGAGGACTACTTCTTCAAAAACGTCGACTCGGGCATTGAAAAAGTCATCCGCGAGCGCCTGGCCGACCTGGAAAAACAGGGCGCCAAAGTCATCCCTCTGACCGTGCCTGCCCTGCGTTATTCCGAATGGGCCGAGCTGGCCGTCAGCCTGACCGAGGCTGCGACCATCCACCACCAGGACCTGATCAAACGTCCCAACGATTTCGGCGGTGACATTCGCTTCCTGTTTGAACTCGGTGAGCTGTTTAGCGGCATCGATTATTTGCAAGCCCAGCAAGTACGCCGCGCCCTTAAACAGCAATTTACCGGCACCTTCAGCGACGTAGACGTCATCATCGCTCCCACCCTGCCTTGCCAGGTGCCCGACATTGGCGTCGATACCGTCAACATTAATGGAAAAACGCTGGACTTCATCGACGAAGGCATCCGCTTTACCGGCCCCAGCAACCTGACTGGTCTACCGGCCGTCACGGTGCCCGCCGGTATTGCCAACGGTATGCCCGTAGGACTGCAAATCATCGGCCCCGCCTTTGAAGAAGCACGCATCCTGAATGTTGCCTACGCCGTGGAATCGATGAAACCCATGGCCGGACACCAGCCCGTTCTGAAGCCTTAAGCTGCCCCCTGCCCCCTCTATACGCCTGGTCAGACGGGGCAGGGTTTTCACACCAGCACGCCGGTATCAGCAGACCCCCTGTGCTCTCCAGCCGCTGAATGACGCCGGTCAACTCCGGCAGATCTGGATGTCGCCATCCTGACCAGCAAGACCCTCCTAAGCGGCCGGCCTGCAGGCCCAAAAGAAAGACCGGCGCCCAGTCACGGGCGCCGGTCTTTCTTTCATCAGCAAACATTGTTTTGCGCCACCTAACACACCGTGGCAGCGATAACACGCAACGCCGCACCCCTCATCCACACAGCACGGCCAGAGCATGAATGTTTCATACTCGGCACTCCGTCACAATGTCATGCGCACCCAGTTTCAGGATTTGCGCGTCCGTCCTTTGGCCGTGCTGCGACCCGTGGCAGCGGACTTGCCCGCCACCTTTCCGGGTGCTGCGGTCCGGGTAGCACGGCTGGCAGTTTGCGGCGTCGTTTTGGTCGCGCTCCTGGGGGCCGCGGAAGCTCTCGCTTCAGGCGCGGGTTTGGCGACAACTGCAGCAGCCACTTCAGGACCAGACTGGGCAGCCGCGGGCGCAGCCACTTCAGGCGCCAGTTTGGTGCCCGCTGCGGTCTTTTTCACCGGAATACCTGCCCCAGTTTGAGCCAGTGGTGTCGACATAGCACCGGGCGGGGACCCGGGCACTGTCTCGCTCGTCGCCTTCGCTACCGGCGTGGCTGCTGTCCTTGCAAGCGGTGTGCTTTCAAGCGGTACGGACTGTTCTGCCTGCTCCCGCTGCCGGGCCGCCGTCTCGAACAAATCCAGCACCTCTTGCGAGGCCTTGGCCACCGCCGCAGGTGCCGCATCCTGCTCATCAATCGCACTGATCAGCTTCTTGATCAGGGACGCCACCAGACGAATTTCCTCCGGCGTATGTCTGCTCAGCAAGTGCGGAATCGCTTCCACCGCCTTATGGCCATGATGGGCCAGCACCAAGGCCTGCTCGCGAATCGCGGCACGCATTTTTTCAATATCAAACTTGCCGGCATCGTACTGCTCGCGCAAGCGCATGGCGGCATGGTGATAACGCTCGTCCACACTATTGCGCTGTTTGGCAATATGGAACAAACCGCGCAGCGCGGCTTCCAGCAAACCGCCTTCATTGAGCAGACCGTCCAGTCTGTGCATTTGCTCACGGACAAAAGCCAGATGCTCGGGTGAACTACCCGGATGCGGGCGCGCCGGCGTCGAATCACCGGGGGCGTGACCGGCCAGGGCCAGCAGCAAAGGCGAACCATACACCGTGTCAAACCAGATCTGATAGATGCTGTCACGACGATCGCGGTAGTTATCCAGAGCCCGTTCCATGGCCTGCGAGAAATTCTCTTGCGCTTGCAGCAGGGGGTTGTCCTGGTCCACCGCCTGACGCTGCTGGGCAATATTCTCGGCCCATTTATGAATCGTGTCCGCCCAAGGGTGAGCGCTGGTCCAGGACTCGTAAGACAGGCGCATAGGATGCAAGGCCTCCAGCAAGGCGGCGCTATACGGCGTGGACAGAGCCTTGACCCAAGGCTGCAAGGTGCTCTTGTAGAAAGCCAGATTAATCTCGGACAGACGCGCAGCAGCGGCAAAACGACGGTCCGACTCGGGGTCCGGCTGCACAATCTGCGCGATTTCAGCCAGACCACTCTGGCGCACTGACATCAGATACGGATCATTCAGCAAGGTGTCGTCGCCCGGAGTTTCCTCTACCGTGGCCCGGTAAATGCCAGCGGGCAACAGATCAATCTGATCGATGGTGCTGGCAAACTTGCGGTGTTCTTTGCTGCCCACACTGCCCGATACAAAAATGCCCAGGTGGCCGATACGATCATGCGTGGTGAACACGATGGTCTGGTCATGGCTGCGCACATCGTCATCGTCCAGATACAGGTCCGTGATCCAGCCCAGTGCCTGGGCCGGTGGCGTGATGTTGTCGCCAAAGGAGCTGAACACCACAATGGGCGAACGGATATTGCGCAGATCGATGCGAATGCCGTCCGAGGTCAGAAGCTGAGCCGTGGACAGTTTGTTGCCGATAAACAAGTTGTCCACGATGTACTGCATTTCCACATCATTCAGAAACACATAACCGCCCCAGTATTTCTCAAAGCCGATGTAGCGCTCAGCCTCCGTGTCCGCCTTGGCGTAAACGTGGTACTGCTTGGTCCACAAGGTATTGGCAGGGTCCAGATTCTCAAAATTCTTGACCAGCCACGCACCATCAAAACGGCCATGCCCCACATCACTGGTCAGGGCGGTCAGCCAACTGCCCCCGAGCAAACCGCCGGCATAGCGCATGGGATTGCGCCCCGCCCAATAAGACAGCGGGGCGCCAGCCAGAATCAACGGTCCAAACAGATCCGGCCAGACCGCGGCGGCCATCATGACCTGCCATCCAGCCTGACAATTGCCAATGACCACCGGCTTACCCTGGCTGTCGGGGTGCAGCTCGGCTGCCTTGCTGACGAAGGCGGCGTGTGCGCGCATCACATCCTCGACCGTCTGGCCAGGGACAGGGTCAGGTAAAAAGCCCACAAAATAGCAAGGGTGCCCCGCTTTGAGCGCAGCACCAATTTCGCTGTCGGATTTGAATCCACCGATACCCGGCCCATGCCCGGCCCGGGGGTCCACCACCAGAAACGGGCGCTTGCCAGGGACGGTAGGCTGATCGTCGGGCGGCACAATCCGTACCATCAGATAGTTGACGGGTCGGGGAAGCGTCAGCCCCGACATGACCAGTTCCGCCGGAAAATTCAGCACATTGGGCACGTTCATCTTACGTTGGGCCTGGTACTGGTCCCCGACCTGACGTTCGATATCGGCATACAAAATGGCGCGCTGCCAGGCATCCACCCAGTACGAGGAGACGGTCTGACCCAGGTTCCAGGGATTCATCATCCAAGGGGACCACGCCGTGCTGTCGTCACGAGACTTATCTGTCATCATCTTCTCCCTTCATTCTGCTACCGGTTCATGCGGCCTCAATAGCGATAGCCACACCTTGACCGCCGCCAATGCACAAGGTGGCAAGCCCCTTACGCGCACCGCGACGACGCATTTCATGAACCAAGGTGACCAGCACACGGGCGCCCGATGCACCAATGGGGTGACCTAAAGCGATGGCCCCACCATTGACATTGACCTTGTTCATGTCCCACTGCAAATCCTTGGCCACGGCGAGCGATTGGGCGGCAAAGGCTTCATTGGCCTCGATCAGGTCCAGCTCGTTCAGGTCCCAGCCTACCTGCTTCAAGACCTTGCGGCTGGCCGACACAGGGCCAATCCCCATGATGGCTGGATCTACCCCGGTGCTGGCCCAGCCCCGAACCCATGCCAATACGGGCAGGCCCAATGCCTTGGCCTTGTCGGCGCTGGCCAGCAAAAGCACGGCGGCACCGTCATTGATGCTTGAGGCGTTGCCCGCCGTGACGGTGCCCTCTTTCTTGAAGGCAGGGCGCAATTTGGCCAACGACTCCAGCGTGGTTTGCGCACGAGGTTGCTCATCGGTCTCCACACGCAGCGGGTCACCCTTACGCTGAGGCACCTCAATCGGGGTGATTTCTTCCTTGAAACGTCCCGCTTGCAGGGCAGCCACGGCTCTGCGCTGGGACTCAAGAGCAAACGCATCTTGCTGCTCGCGGCTGATGCCGTAACGCTCGGCCAGATTTTCTGCCGTAATGCCCATATGGTAGTTGTGAAACGCGTCTGTCAAACCATCACGCAGCAAGGTGTCATCCATCATGGCATGGCCCAGGCCCAAACCTGTACGCGCCTTGTGAACGGCAAACGGGGCCAGACTCATGCTTTCCTGTCCACCGGCCAGAACCAGATCGGCGTCACCTGCAGCAATGGCCTGCGCCGCCAGATGGACCGCCTTCAAGCCCGAACCACACAGCTTGTTGAGCGACATGGAGGGCACCTCGTAGGGCAGACCCGCATTCACGGCAGCCTGACGGGCCGGATTCTGGCCTGCGCCGGCGGTCAGGACCTGGCCCAGAATGACCTCGTCAATCTGATCGGCGGCTACGCCCGTCGCCTGGAGCACGGCACGAATCAATTGGGCGCTCAAATCGTGGGCGGGCACCGTGGACAGCCCCCCCTGAAAACGGCCGATGGGGGTACGGGTCGCGGCAAGAATCGCGATATCTTTGTGCATATCCATTCCTTTCCTAAGTCACAGGCCCGACAAGCGGGCCCCCTACAGGCAGCCAGTGGTCAGCGTCAGGATCAGTACATATGCTGGCCGCCATTCATGGCGACGTTACTGCCTGTCATAAAACCAGCCGCTTCGCTGGCAATAAAGGTCACCAACGCGGCAATTTCCTCGGGCTGTCCCAAACGGCCCACCGGAATGCCCGCGATAATGCTGTTGCGCACATCCTCGGGCACCGCCATGACCATCTTCGTGGCCAGATAGCCGGGAGAGACGGTGTTGACGGTCACACCCTTGCGTGCCACTTCCTGTGCCAGCGCCTTGGTAAAACCATGCATGCCCGCCTTGGCAGCCGAATAATTGGTCTGGCCAAACTGTCCCTTGCTGCCGTTGATGGAGGAGATGTTGATCACCCGGCCCCAGCCGCGCTCGAGCATGCCATCGATAAAGGGCTTGGTCACGTTAAACACCGAGTCCAGATTGACCCGCAAGACCTCGTCCCACTTGTCCTTGCTCAGCTTGCGAAAAGTGCCGTCACGGGTAATGCCGGCATTGTTGATGAGGATGTCAACGTGCTGGCCGTCCTTTTCAATGGCCTGGGCCATCTGCTGGCAAGACTCGAAATCGGCAACATCAACGTGATAGCCCTGAAACTCATAACCGGCCTCGGCCTGTTCCTTGAGCCAGACCTGGGCATCGGCCTCGCTGCGCGAGTGGGTCACCAGTACCCGATGACCCGCATCATGCAGGGCACGGGCGATCTCTTGACCCAGACCGCCCATCCCTCCCGTCACCAACGCCGTGCGTTTAACCGTAGACATACCGCTTATGCTCCCTTTTGAGTGTCAGAGGCGCTGGCAGCATTTGCCCAAGGCGCGCCCCACTGCTTGAAAATATCCATGACCGGTACTGCAGCACTGGTCTCGCTGACCACGGCCAGCACCGACTTTTGCCAGGCTTCCAGCGCTTCTTGCAAACCGGAGGTGAACTTGGTCTGGTTCTCAATAGCCAGCTGGTTGATGGCCTGGCTGTCATTGACCCCGTGCTGGAACAGACGCCAGAACGTGTCGGCCGGCAGAGTTGCCAACGACTGCCAGTTGCCGGTTTGCAGCAAGTTCTCAATCTCAGCCGTGGTCTGCTCCACGCTTCTCAGGCTGCTTTTCTGTACGGACTCCAGCCAGCGGTGACCGCCCTCCTGCAACAGGCGCGTGATACGCAATTGCAGCTCGACATTGGCCTTGTACAGGTCCAGGGGAAGTGTCTCCATGCTCATCGAAATCTCCTTAAAGGAAAAAAGTGCCCCCTGACGGGGCCCAGTCCATCAAGCCATCTGAGAGATGGTGTTACGAAAACGCCGTAGCGACAGAACGAACAAAACCGTCCCGATCACCAACAGGGCCAAAAAGGGTTGCCACACCGTTTCAATACCGGCACCACGGAACAAAATGGCCTGCCCTAACGACACAAAATGCGTGGTGGGGGCAAGCTGCATCAGATGCTGCACAATTTCAGGCATGCTTTCACGGGGCGTGCGCCCGCCCGAGAGCAGGTTCATGGGCAGCAGGGTCAGCATCAGCAACAGGCCAAACTGGGGCATGCTGCGCGACAAGGTCGCCAGATAGATACCCATGGAAGTCATGGCAAACAGACACAGCACTGCGCCGCACAGAAACAGCGCAATGGAACCTTCAATCGGCACACCCAGCAGACCTTGCACCACAAACTTGAGCGATGCAGCCGTGGCGATCAGAACCACCAGCCCCATGGCCGTCACTTTGGAGGCCATAATCTCGCCCGGCGTGACGGGCATCACCAGCAAGTGTTCAATGGTGCCGTGCTCGCGCTCTCTGATCAGGGCAGCCCCGGTGAGAATAATGGACAGCATGGCAACCGAGTTGATGACTTCGGCAATACTGCCAAACCAGGCTTTTTCCAACGTGGGGTTAAAGCGGACACGCAAGGCCAGGTCCACCGGCAAGGTGTCAACGCTGCGGTAGCGCCGCACGAATTCGTTGACCTCACCCATTACCACCTGCTGGATATAGTTATTGCCGGTAAAGGCCTGGCTCATGCGAGTGGCATCAATATTGAGCTGCACCTCGGGGCTACGCCCCGCCAGGACATCGCGCTGAAAATTGGGAGGAATGTTCAACACAAAAGTGAACTGCCCAGTGTCCATACCCGAATCCATTTCGCCGTATTCGATCATGTGCGGGCGAATGAACTCCGGCGGATAAAAGGCCGACGCAATACGGGCCGACAAGGGGCTCTGGTCCTGATCCACAATTGCGATAGGCGCATTGTTCAAGGTTTCCGGCTGGGCAGTGGCCGAGGTGTAAATCGAGACCGAGAACACGTACACAATCAGCAGCAGCATCATGGGATCACGCCATAGACTCCAGAGCTCCTTGCGACCCAGCAACAGTACATTCTTGAGTTTTCTCATCTCAGCTCTCCTGCTTTCTGAGCAGCATGACCGCAGCGCCCAACACCACCGGGATGGCCAGCAACAAGGCAAACAGGGCGCCATGCAGGTCTGAGAAGGTCAAGGCCTTGTTAAACACCCCACGACTGATGTTGAACATATGCGTGGCAGGGTAAAGCTCGCCCGCCCAGCGACTGAGACCTTGCATAGAGGACACCGGATTCAGCAAGCCGGACAGTTGGGTGGCGGGCAGCATGGTGCCAATCATGGCAAAAAACATGGCGGCAATCTGACTGCGAGTCACGGTAGAAGCCAGCAGCCCCATGCCGGTCGAAATCACGCAAAACATCAAGGTCGCCAGACTCAGGGTTAGAAAGCTGCCCTTGATGGGTACATCGAATATCGTGATGGCCAGCAAGCACATGCACAAAAAGTTGACCATCGCCAGGCCAATATAGGGAATCTGCTTGCCCAGCAGGAATTCCACGCGCGTAACCGGGGTCACGTAGAGATTGATGATGGAGCCCAGCTCTTTTTCACGTACCACAGACAGCGCGGTCAGCATGGCCGGCAACATCAACAAGAGCACAGGAATGACGGCCGGAACCATCGCAGGAAGGCTCTTGACATCGGGGTTGTAACGGTAGCGGTCCTGGATACTGGCGGGCGTCACCAGCGCCCCTGCTCCCAAACGTTCTTTGGCCTGCGTAATCAGCCACTGCTGATGCATGGCTTTCACATAGCCCTGGATGGTCTCAGCACGGGTGGGCATGGAGCCATCCACCCAGGCGGCAATTTCAGGATTGCGGCCACGCAACACATCGCGACCAAAGCCCGGCGGAATCTCAATGGCCAGGGCAATCTTGCCGCGTCGCATTCTATCGTCCAGATCCTGATAATCCGTCAGCGGCGGCTGCTCCAGAAAATAGCGCGACCCTGACAGATTCAAGGCGTAGTTCTGACTGATGCTGGTCTGATCACGGTCCAGTACCGCATAGCGCAAATCCTCCACGTCCAGAGTAATGCCAAAACCCATCACAAACAGAAGAATCAGGGAACCGGCCAGAGCCAGGGTTGCCCGCACCGGATCACGGCGCAGCTCCAGCGTTTCGCGCCAGGTGTAACTCAACAGACGCTGCAGACTGAAACGCTCCTGATGCTCCTGCTGCTCGGGCGCTTCGACAAGCGTCGTCTGTTCGGTCGCGGGCTCGGCCTGCGGCTCGGGGCCACTGGCCTCGAGCAGGTAGCCGATAAAAGCCTCCTCCAGCGTGGCCGCTCCCCGTTTTTTCACCAGATTGGCGGGCGTGTCGCTATCGAGCACTTTACCGGCATGCATCATGGACATGCGGTCACAACGCTCGGCCTCGTTCATGAAGTGGGTGGAAATAAAAATGGTGACCTTGTCCCGTCGGGACAGCTCGATCAACAAACGCCAGAAATTGTCGCGAGCCACCGGGTCCACCCCCGAAGTTGGCTCATCCAGAATCAGTAGCTCGGGCTTGTGGACCATCGCCACCGCCAGAGACAGGCGCTGACGCATGCCCAACGGAATGGCATCGGGCAGGCGATCCAGAATCTGGCCCAGCTCAAAGCGCTCCACCATTTCAGCGACACGCGCTTGCACCTGGTCATCAGGAACGTGGAAAAGCTGGGCATGCAGCACCAGGTTTTGTCGAACCGTCAGCTCGCCGTACAGGGAGAACGCCTGCGACATGTAACCCACACGACGGCGGGTATCGATGTCTTTGGGATTGACTTCGTGACCAAACAGCCAGGCCTGACCCTCTGAAGCCGGCAGCAGGCCCGTCAGCATCTTCATGGTGGTGGACTTGCCGCAACCATTCGAGCCCAGAAAACCAAAAATCTCGCCACGCCGGATGCGAAACGATACATGGTCCACGGCGGTAAAGTCGCCGAAACGGATGGTCAGTCCTTCGGCCTCAATGGCGATATCGTTCGCATCCACATCCAGTGGTGGTATCACAACCTCCTGGTGGCCCTGACGCTTGTCCTCGGGCAAGAGGCGAATAAAAGCCTGCTCCAGATTTTTGCTCTGTGTGCGTTCCAGCAATTCCCGGGGTGAACCCGTTGCCAGAATCCGCCCATCATCCATGGCCACCAGCCAGTCAAAGCGCTGAGCCTCATCCATATAGGCGGTGGCCACAATCACGCTCATGCCTGGGCGCTCACGTCGTATGCGCTCGATCAGGTCCCAGAACTGTTTGCGGGCCAGGGGGTCCACGCCGGTGGTGGGCTCGTCCAGCAGCAAGAAATCCGGGTCATGAATCAGCGCGCAACACAGCCCCAACTTTTGCTTCATGCCACCCGAGAGCTTGCCAGCCGGGCGCGTCAAAAAAGGATACAGTCCCGTGCTGCGTGTCAGATCGTCAATCCGGCGGCGGCGCTCGGCGGCATTGTGCCCAAATAAACGGCCAAAAAACTGCAGGTTCTCTTCCACCGACAAGGTGGGGTACAAATTTTTGCCCAGCCCCTGGGGCATGTAGGCAATGCGCGGGCAAATCTTATCGCGATGGCTTTTATCTGCCATATCGCCGCCCAGTACCTCAATGTGGCCTTCCTGAATCACGCGTGCACCGGCCAGCAAGGACAGCAAGCTGGACTTGCCCACACCATCCGGACCAATCAGTCCGACCATGCAAGCGGCAGGAACATCCAGGCTTAAACGGTCCAGGGCGAGCGTATCGCCATAACGCTGACTGAGCTCCGTTACACGAGCAACAGCCGTCGCTTGCTGCTTGGGCATGGTTTACTCCGTCAGGGTGGAAGTCAGCGACTCAGGCCAGCTGGCATTGGGGTCCAGCTTCACCCAGGCCACCCCAGGCAGGCCTGTCTTGACTTGCTCCAGGTGTTTTTTCAACAGCTCTGGAGCAATCTGAGCCTTGACACGAAACATCAGTTTTTGACGTTCTGACGCCGTCTCGACACTCTTGGGCGTGAACTGGGCCGAGCTGGCAACAAACGACACGGTGGCAGGAACAGGCATATCGGGGATCGCATCGAGCACCAGACGCACTTCGGAGCCCAGGGCCACCTTGCCCGCCACTTCACTAGGCAGAAAGAAGGTCATGTACACATCGGACAAGTCCAGCACATTGAGCACCCGTCCCCCGGCCCCCAGCACCTCACCAGGCTGGGCAACCCGAAACTGCACCCGTCCATCGCGCGGACTGACCAGCTCACTGTCGCGCAAGTCCGCTTCGATGCGGGCAACCGCGGCATGGGCGGCCTCAACCGCAGACTGGGCGCCGATCAACTGGGCCTTGGCCGCATTGATGGCAGCAACCGCCGCATTGGCTTGCGCTTGACTGGCAGCAACAGCTGCCTGAGCGCCCCGCACGCGGGCGCGGTCATCGTCCAGTTCCTGCACCGACGCGGCCCCTTCTTTGGACAAGGTGGTGGAACGAGCCAGACGACGCTGGGCAGCATCCAGTTCGGACTCACGCTGCCCGACCATCGCATTGGCGGCAATCGCATCGCTTTCACGCAGTGCCACCTGGGCCTGCGCAACGGCCACATTGTTCTCAGCCTGCCGCAAACCGGCAACAGCCTCATCACGGGCAGCCTCCAGACTGTCTTGCTGCATGACAGCCAGCACTTCGCCTTTCTTCACAAAGTCGCCTTCGCGTGCCTCAATGCTCTGGATACGGCCGGCAAACTTGGTGGAGATATCAATCTCGGTCGCCTCGATACGACCATTACCGCTGACAAAGCCGTCACCCGGACCGGTATTGGACATTTTCTGCCATGCCCACCAACCCAGGCCTAGAACCCCGGCAACAATCAGGACAGGAACAATGTTTTTTTTCAAGGTAGAGGGTGTGCTCATAACTGGCTCGAAGATGAATCCGATTGAGAAGGGATAGAAATGTTTGTCAGGGTGTCGGCGGGGTCCAAGCCACCGCCCAGGGCGCTGTACAGCGCAATCTGACTGGCTAGCAGTGCGCGGCGCGTTTGCACCACCTGCTGCTCCACATCCAGCAAGTCTCGTTGCGCATCCAGCACTTCCAGATAAGCAGCCGACCCATTGTCGTAGCGCATCTGCGCTAAACGGGCGCGCTCGGTCTGGGCCTGACGGGCGACCAATTGGACCTCCAGCTGCTGACTTAACCAGCGACGCGCCGACAAGGCGTCCGAGACTTCACGAAAGGCACTCTGAATGGCTTTCTCGTACTCCGCCACTCGTATGTCACGGCGTACATAAGCCGCATCCAGGTTGGCACTGCGGCGGCCGCCATCAAAAATAGGCAGGGAAATGGTAGGAGCGAATGTCCAGGCCTTGCTGCCGGAATCGAACAAACCGTCCAACTCAGCGCTAGCCGTGCCGAAACTACCCGTCAAGGCAATGCGTGGGAAAAAGGCCGCACGCGCCGCTCCAATGTTGGCATTGGCGGCGCGCAATGTATGCTCCGCGGCAATAATATCCGGCCGCCACAGCATCAGGTCCGAGGGTAAACCAGGGGCCAGCTCGGCCAACATCACGTTCTCGTTGAGCGGAGCGCCGCTCAGGGGGACGCCCGGGTCCGCGCCCAGAAGTTGCTGCAGGGCATGCACTTGTACCGCCCGCTGCTGCTCCAGTTGAGCCAGTAGCGACTGAGCCTGTGTCAGCAAGGTTTGCACCTGGGTGACATCCAGCCTGGAGGTGGCCCCCACCTCGTAGCGGCGGGAAAAGATACGATAGGACTCCTGACGGCTCTCGACACTTTTGCGGGCAATCTGTACGCGTTCATCCAGTTCGCGCACGACCAGATAGTTATTGGCTACTTGCGAGACCAAGGCCACATGCACCGCCTGACGACCCGCCTCACTTGCCAGCCAGCCCTGCAACGCTGCATCTTCCAGGCTGCGCACCCGTCCCCATAAGTCCAGCTCCCACGTGGTCAAACCGATCTGCGCACGGTAATCCCCGCCTGTAACGGCCTGCCCGGAGGGATTCATATCGCCCGGCACACGCGACCGGGCTGTCTGACCGCCCACCGTAAACGCCGGAAAACGCTCGCTACGCTGCAAGTTCAGCGCGGCGCGCGCTTCCTCAACCCGTAACACGGCCACTCGCATATCGCGGTTATTGGCCAATGCGGTTTCAATCAGCTTGCTCAGAACCGGATCTTTAAAGTACTGACGCCACCCCAGGTCCCGCGCCCGCACCGCCTCGGCCTGCCCTGCGGACAGATCCGGATAGGCGTGCGGAACAGGGGATGCGGGCTGAACATAATCGGGCGCCATCGAGGCACAACCTGCCAGCGTGACCAGCAAGGCAGCCAGCGCGAAATAAGGACGACGCGCAACGCTTTGATGCTTGATACTCACATCGTGGGTCTGTGGAGCCATTTGAAAACATGCCTAATGAGAAAAAGAAAACTGCCGTCAAGGCAATACAGCATGTCAGCAACTGGCGTTGCGCCGGTTGCCGACCTGGAACAAAGCGGCAAGCTCACTGTTGTGCAAGCTTGTATGACCAGACTGCTTACTTCACCAATACGTATTGACCGGGCGCGGGGCCTAGAGGGGCGTAACCCTGCTTGGCGGCACCCATCTGCGGTGGCTTTTTTGTTTGCGCGCCCGAGCGCGCTTTCAGCCATGCACTCCAAGCGGGCCACCAGGAACCTGAATGCGAAGCGGCTTGTGCCTGCCACTCGTCCACCAAAACAGGCGCTGTGCCTGCTGCACGGGTATGAATCTGATAATGACGGCGCGGATGGCCCGGTTCGCTGACGATTCCGGCGTTATGACCGCCTGTGGTCAAAACAAACGTGATCTCGGCAGGCACCAGATAATGCAGCTTATAAACAGAGCGCCAGGGGGCAACATGATCAGAAACAGTGCCGACGCAAAAAATAGGCAAATTAATGTGCGCAAGAGAAACGATACGACCTTCCACCGGATAACGGTTTTGACTTAAATCATTATTCAAATACATGCGCCGCAAATATTGCGAATGCATGGTGGCAGGCATACGGGTAGCGTCCGCATTCCAGGCCATCAGATCGTTAAGCGGACGGCGTTCACCCAATAAATACTTATTGACCAAAGGCGCCCATACCAAATCCGCGGAACGTAGAAGCTGAAAGGCCACTTCCATCTGATTGGCGCGTAAATACCCTTCATCGGCCATCTGGGCTTCCAGCAGACTGACCTGGCTTTCGTCGATGAACAAGGACAAATCGCCCGGCTCTGAAAAGTCCGTCTGCGCAGCAAAGAAGGTCAGGGAAGCGAGGCGCTCATCGCCATCCCGTGCCATGGCGGCTGCCGCGATCGCCAGCAGGGTGCCGCCCAGGCAATAGCCCGTAGCATGAATTTTCTGGCCGGGGACAATCGCGTTGATCGCATCAAGGCTGGCTTTCCAGCCCAGACGAATGTAATCGTCCATGCCAAAAGCATGATCCTGGGCCTGGGGGTTCTTCCAGGACACGCAAAATACGGTATGGCCTTGATCTACCAAGTATTTAATCAGGGAGTTATGGGCCGACAGGTCTAGAATGTAGTACTTCATGATCCAGGCCGGAACAATCAAAACGGGTTCCGGGTGGACCTGCTTGCTGCTGGGCGCATACTGAATCAGCTCGGCCAGCTCGTTGCGCAACACCACCTTGCCGGGTGTAGCGGCCACATCCTTTCCTACCTGAAAATCCTCGGTCCCGACAGGCGGCTCACCCGCTAGTTGGGCCTGCATATCCTGCTGCCAGTTCTCCAGACCGCGACTGAAATTCGCGCCCTGCTCGGCCAGGGTTCTGTCCCATACCAGGGGGTTGGTCCAGGCAAAATTGCTGGGACTCAGCATGTTCAGCCATTGCTCGGCACCAAAAGCGACCAGCTTTTGATGATGCGGCTCAACGCCAGCCACTCCTTCAGTGGCACTTTGCCACCATTGCTGCTGCGCCTGATAGGTCTGTCGCAATAAATTGAATGGCCAACGGTCCCATGCAGGATCAGAAAACCGACGGTCGGCAACAGCAGCAGACGACGGGGTCTGAACAGAGGCGTGAGCAGGAAGTTGAGCCGCCGCTGCCAGCTCTTGGCTCCATTCGCGAAACAACTGCTCCCACTGGCGTTGAGCCAGTTGTCTGAGCTGCTCCTGTTTACCTGGGCTCAAACCCAGATGGCGTATCCAGTCCATCCAGGCTAGAAACTGCGATTCAGGAGAGAGCGAGCTCCAGATACGAGCCCAAGCGGCTCGTGCGGATGCGTCCAGATGCTCAGTCTGATCAGGGGACTGCCTACTCACCATTGTCACTCCGCAAAAAGTACATCCAAAGAAAAAGCAGATACGACCGCTTAGTCTTTTTGATAATACACCAGTTTACATCTAAACTTTTTGCATGCAGGCCTTTTAACAAAAACCCATAAAAAACCTTTGCGTTAGATCAAGCTCATGACACATAAAAACACAACATCCAAGCTGCACTTGTTGTTATACCGTGCCTGAAATGAAATAGGGAAATAAAACGGAAATGAAAATAAATAAACCTTCCCTAAAAAGGGAAGAAACCTAAAAGAAAAACCAATGAAATCTATTGAAACAAATACGGTTTTAAAGTCAGGACAGAACTATTATTTCTGCCGCCATATGACAAAACAAGCATGTGCCCAGGACACGCTTACCTTCTGGCAAACCGGGGCCCGAAACTGACGGCCTGATATACTGCAGGCCCCATCTCTTGCCCATCCCTACAGGATGACATGACAGACTCACCTAGCAATAAATCGACAAAAAACGAAAGCACAAACAAGCGACGCTACCTGTCCTCGGCCGAGCGCAAACGCGAAATTCTGAGCGCCGCCTTTGAAGAGTTTTCTCACCGGGGATTTCTGGGTACCTCGCTGGAACGCATCGCGGCCCGCGCCGGCATTTCCAAGTCCGGAATTTACGCGCACTACAGCAGCAAAGACGAGGTATTCGAGGACATGCTTCGCCACACTCTGCTGCCTGCTCAAGGCCATGCCTTCGAACTATCGGATTCTTACCAGGCCGATACTTTGTCCTGTATCGTGGACGAGTATCTCAAGCAACTGTATGAACGTCTGTCCAGCCCGGATGTGCAAGCCATGTTCAGGCTATTGATGACAGAAAGCGGTCGAGTGCCTGATCTGGCGCATTACTGGGGCAAGCAGCTCCTGAGCCAGAACTACATGGCTAACCAGGCTTTCTTTGAAGCGGGAATACAGCGTGGGCTCATCCGCCCCGATGTCAGCGCCTCGGACTACACGCTGGCTGCCTCGCCCTCCCTGATGTGGCTGATGGTCCTGCTGGTCCTGGGACCGGAAAACTCGCCCGTGGCCTTTGAAGAAGTCCGTCTGTTGCACAAGCGCCTGCTGATGGAACAACTGCAACCCACCGCTTAAATGGGATCGGTCAGCCCAGCCCCAGGCGCCGGGCTGCTGCAAACCGCAAGCGGGGATGCAATCGCCCCACTCCTGCGTTGAGCCATAAGCCTTATCAAGCCAGACATATAAGGCGGTCGGGCGCCCACGCTACACTGGCGACCGGTACACATTCCCTCAAACCGCAACTGCCCGTACAATAATTGGTTGCAGTCCATTTTCAATGGGTTCCCTCACCCCATCCACCAAAAAGGTTCAGACATGATTCTGCCCGCTATGCCGTCTTCACGGCTGTCGCTGTATGTGCGACTTCTCATTGCCTTTCACGTATTCATCGTGATCGCCAGCAATTATCTGGTTCAACTTCCTATTGAGCTGTTTGGCTTTCATAGCACCTGGGGCGCTTTCAGCTTTCCTTTTGTGTTTCTGGCAACCGACCTGACCGTGCGCCTGATGGGTAAATCGCAGGCACGACGCGTCATCACCCGCGCCATGTTTCCGGCCCTGATCGCCTCCTATGTCGTCTCCGTGCTGTTCCATGAAGGCCAGTTCAATGGCTTGCAGGCACTGGGCGAGTTCAACAGCTTTGTCTTTCGTATTGCACTGGCCAGTTTCGCGGCCTATGTGCTGGGACAGTTGCTGGACGTACAGGTCTTTGACCGCATCCGCCGCGATTACACGCAGTGGTGGATCGCCCCGGCCGCCGCCTCAGTTTTTGGGCAGGCACTGGATACTCTGGCCTTTTTCGGCATCGCCTTCTGGCGCAGCAGCAATCCTTTCATGGCGGAGCACTGGGGCGAAATCGCGCTCGTCGATTACGTCATCAAGCTGGGGGTGAGCCTGTTGCTGTTTGTTCCTATGTACGGTGTCTTGCTCAACTCGCTGATCAGCACCATGAAACGCCGCGCCCTGAGCCCTGCGCAGGTCAAAGCATGAAGCCGCAGCTTGCCCGTCGTCGAGCCCTGGTCCTATTTTCGGGGGGACAGGATTCGGCCACTTGTCTGGCATGGGCTCTGGATCGTTTTGCGTTTGTGGAGACCGTGGGCTTTGACTACGGCCAGCGAAACCATGCGGAACTGCAATGTCGCCAGACGTTGCGAGAAAATCTGTGCCGACACTTTCCACATTGGGCAGAGCGCCTGGGCGAAGATCATGTGCTTGACGCCGGTGTTCTGGGACAGATAGGCGGCAGCGCCATGACTGAGCCTATGCGCATTGCGGTGCAGGACGATGGCCTGCCCAATACCTTCGTGCCCGGTCGCAACCTGCTGTTCTTTACTTTGGCCGCTGCCTTGGCCTACCGTCGCGGGCTGGATACGCTGGTAGGCGGCATGTCTGAAACTGACTACTCAGGCTACCCGGACTGCCGGGACAACACCCTTAAAGCTTTGCAAGTCGCCCTGAGTCTGGGCATAGAGCGTCCCCTAACCATAGAGACGCCCCTCATGTGGCTGGACAAGGCTGATACTTGGGAGATGGCCGACCAACTGGGCTCAGATGCTCTGGTCAGGCTGATCCAGCAAGACAGCCATACCTGTTACCAGAATGAGCGGGAAGCGCTGCATGACTGGGGATATGGCTGCGGACGCTGCCCCGCTTGCGAACTGCGCGCCAAAGGATATGCAAACTGGAGCAGGCGGCGTGCCGATCCCGGTCATTGAGCATTTCGGCAGGGATGCAGGATTCGATGCAAACGCAATGCGGTGGACAAAGAGTGGCTTTTCAATAGCAGCAGAACAGAACACCACATCAGAAAAATCAGGATGGGCGCACTGAAATAACGCTGGAATTTCACCGTTGAGTGTAAGCTGGAAAAATAATCTCCTGACTTGACCGCCGCACAAACCCACTCCCTTTCATCCTCAAGAAAAGGAACAGTCTGGGCTTGTTTCGGTAGTGAGCAATCGGAAAGATCATAAACCCATTTTTTATCTCCTGACGCCAGGAAAGAGTGCAAGCCCTTCTCGCCCTGCCATGCCCAAACCTCGCTTTCTTTAAATTTAATAATCGCATCGGGACGGATGACTAAAGTCGCGAAAATCGCGATCAAAAAAGTGATCAAAATCCAAAAAATCGGCAGCACCGCCCGTTGCACAGCCTTGGGTTTCTCTACTCTTTGCTCTTTCCAGTTGACCCAGACCCCTGCTTTGCCCAGTGTTCTCAGAGCAATGGCGCTGGAGTGCGCCCATTTCACCGCGCGATGTGTGTCTTTCACTGTCTGAATATCATCAACGCGGTGGAGCCCGAACATGATCTTGAAACGCTCTACATCCAGCGATTTTTCTCGCTCGGCATCCAAATAAGCATCATAAAATTTGTCGCGATGAAAGAAAGACCATAGCTTATTGAAAAATATGAAATACGCCCCCCTTAAGAACAGGTAGAGCAAGCCCGCCAACACGCTCAGAAAGATAAATAAACTAAAAGCGGCAGAAAAATAAGAAAAAAGACTTGAGATATTATTCATCATAAAAAAACCCAACCACCGAAGTGGCTGGGTCCTTATCAACAGAATGACACATTACAGCTGGGCTGGTTCCGTTTGTACCTGATACACCGGGTACGTACGACACAAGGTGACGATCTTCTCACGAATATCGTGCTTGACGGCCTCCAGCGTGCCCGCCTCATAAGCATCGAGCACATCGCACAAGTAATGCGCCAGTTGCTCGCAATCGGCCACGGTAAAGCCCCGTGTCGTCACGGCAGGCGTTCCGATACGGATACCCGAGGTCACCATGGGCGAGCGCGGATCGTTGGGCACTGAGTTTTTGTTGACGGTGATGTAAGCATCCGCCAGGGCATCACTGGCTTCTTGCCCGGTATAAGGCTTGGTCGACAGGTTAATCAGCATCATGTGGTTATCCGTACCCCCAGACACGATGGTATGGCCACGCTGAATCAGTATCGCTGCCATCGCTCGGGCATTACGCACCACATTTTGCTGATAGGTACGGAACTCGGGTTGCAGGGCTTCCTTGAAGGCAACGGCTTTGGCTGCAATAAGATGCATCAAGGGCCCCCCTTGCACGCCGGGGAACACCGCTGAATTCAAACGTTTGTAGAAATCGTCGCTTTGCCCTTTAGCCATGATCACGCCACCACGTGGGCCGCGCAGGGTTTTGTGCGTGGTGCTGGTAACCACATGTGCGTATGGCAAGGGGCTGGGGTACTCACCCGCCGCCACCAGGCCGGCCACATGAGCCATATCGACCCAGAACCAGGCACCCACCTTGTCAGCGATCTGGCGCATACGCGCCCAATCCTTCACGCGTGAATAGGCAGAGAAACCGCCGATCAACATCTTGGGCTTGGTCTCGATAGCAATCCGCTCCATTTCGTCGTAATCGATCAGCCCGGTTTGGGTATCGACGCCGTAAGGAACAATGTTGTAAAGACGCCCCGAAATATTGATGGGATTACCGTGCGTCAGGTGCCCGCCCTGCGCCAGATTCATCCCCATTACCGTATCGCCAGGTTTGAGCAGGGCCAGAAACACGGCGGTATTGGCTTGTGCTCCGGCATGAGGCTGCACGTTGGCATAATCGCAATCGAATAGGGCCTTCAGGCGCTCGATGGCCAAACGCTCGGCCACGTCCACAAACTCGCAACCGGCGTAATAGCGCTTGTCCGGATAACCCTCAGCGTACTTGTTGGTGAAAACGGAGTTCTGAACCTGCATGACCAAGGGGCTGGCATAGTTCTCCGAGGCAATCAGTTCTACATGATCTTCCTGACGGCTTTGTTCACCAGCCATGGCCTGAGCCAGTTCCTTGTCGAATTCAGCCAGAGTGAGTGTGTTGTCGTACATCGCTTTTCCTTAAAAAATCTTAGGTCAAATCGCAGCCACCTGCCTGGCCGCTCTGAGAGGCGGGCATCGCCCTTAACCGTGCGTGCGCACGAATTCGCGCATGAACAGCGCCAGCTCCTGTACCGCATCCAGGGTGACGGCGTTGTAAATGCTGGCGCGCAAGCCCCCAGTCGACTGATGGCCCTTCAAACCATGAAATCCGTTTTCCTGCGCTTCCCGAACAAATAGATCCTCCAAATTTCTTTCGAAAATATGAAAAGGAACATTATTGATAGATCGATAATCAGGCAAAACATGATTGATATAGAAACCATTACTGCCATCAATCACGTTATAAAGATGGCGTGACTTTTTCTTATTGATTTCATGCAGCACTTCTATTCCACCCGTACGTTCAATCCACTCCATCATCAAGCCCATCACATACCAGGAAAACGTGGAAGGAGTATTTAACAGGGACTGCTTTTTTGCCTGAATGGAAAAATCCAACGCCTGTGGCGTTGCAGCCAAAGGCTTGTCTAAAATAGCAGGATTGAGCAATACGAGCGTGACACCGGCAATACCCATATTTTTCTGGGCTGAGGCATAAACCAAATCATGTGCGGCAATGTCAATCGGCTTGGACATCAGGCTGGAGCAGGCATCACACACTAATGGGATAGACGAAATGGGTGGTTTTGAAAATTGCAAGCCCTGTGCAGTTTCATTCTCCGTGTAATGCAAGTAAGCCGCATCCAGATTAATATGAGATTCATTAATTTCAGGAACACGATCAAATCCAGTTTCATGAGAACTGGCAATGGTTCGCACAATCCCATATTGCCTGGCGGCATTAGCCGCTTGCTCCGACCACAAGCCCGTGTGTATATAGTCCGCTGTGTTTGTTTTATGAAACAGGTTCATCGGAATTTGAGAAAACTGCAGATACGACCCCCCTTGCAGGAGCAACACGTGATAGTCCGATGGAACTGCCAGAACGCGACGCACCGCGGCGTCAGTCGCGTGGGCAAAATCCATAAAGGGCTGGGAGCGATGGCTGATTTCCATCACGGATACCCCCGTGCCGGCAAAATCGAGCAGTTCATCGCGCACTTGCAAGAGAACATCGATCGGCAAGGCGCTGGGCCCTGCGCTGAAATTAAAGGGTCGGGACATACTTGCTGAGATCCTGTACAAACCTGAACGCCGGAACAGGCCCCCCCTATTTCGGCAACGACAATCAAGTCTACGAGCACAATGGTCTGACTAGTCAGACCATTAATCTTCTCTGGAGCAGACCGCATGACGCGTTCGTTTGAACTGGACACCTTGAAAATGCGTCTTAACGATGACGAACTTCAATCCCTGGATCTTCACCAGCGTATTCAACGTGCCCTACGGGCGCTGATTCTGGATGGCGCTCTGGGTCCCGGAGTCAAGCTGCCTGCCACGCGCTCACTGGCCAAATCATTGAGCATGGCGCGCGATACCGTCGAGAACGCCTATGTCCAACTCCACCGCGACGGCTTTATCGTGCGACGTGAAGGTTCGGGCAGTTATGTCTCTGAATCCGTGGGAACCGAGCTGCGAGGCAGCGCCTACCGGCGCATCAAGGCCCAGGATCTGAAACGCAGCGTCATGGAACCGGGTACCGGCTTGAGCCGCCGGGGCCGCGCCGTATTTGAAAGTGGCGGTATTGCCGATCAGCAAACCATCAAGGCCTTTGCCACCGGCTTGCCTGAAACCCGCAACTTTCCGACCGATGTCTGGGAACGCCTGCAGCGTCAGGCCATGAAGGACTTTCGCGCCAACATCCTGCTACATGGTGATCCCCAGGGCACCGAGTCCTTGCGCAAAGCGATTGCCGTATACCTGAATCTGGAACGAGGCGCCAAGGTATCCGCGGATCAGATTCTGATTTTGAGCAGTACGCGCCAAGCTCTGTTCCTGTGTGCGCAACTACTGGTCGATGCGGGCAAGCCCATTCTGGTTGAGAATCCAGGTTACTTCGGCGCGCGCAAGGCTTTTGAAGCGGCCGAAGCCCGTGTCGTACCTATTGGGGTGGACGAACAGGGCCTGCGCACCGAGCTTTTGCATGAAGACCGCAGCGGTGCAAACTGCATTTATGTCACCCCCTCCCATCAGTACCCAACAGGGGCGACCCTTTCACTGGAACGTCGCCTGGAACTGATACGCTGGGCGGCCGAAAATGGCCGCTGGATTCTGGAAGACGACTACGACAGCGAGTTTCATTATGACGGCCTGCCCACCGCCTGCGTGCAGGGTCTGGACAAGTATCAGCGTACGATTTACCTGGGCACGTTCAGCAAAACGCTCTATCCGGGGCTGCGCATGGGGTATATGGCTCTGCCGTCGGAGCTGGTCAAACCCTTTACACAAGCCCGCAGCATCATGGATGGGCACACTCCTCAGATACTGCAGCTGACCCTGGCGCGTTTCATGGAAGACGGCCACTACAACTCGCACATCCGGGCCATGCGCAAGCTGTACACGGGGCGTCGGGAGATCATGCTGGAGGCCATTGAACAACATCTTCAAGGTATTGTGCGCGCCGCCAGACCTGAGGGCGGCTTGCAGATACCCTGTTTCCTTGAGCCCGGCTGGTCGGAAGAACACACCTTGCGCCGCGCCCTAAGCGCTGGCGTACAGCTACCCGGTTTGAGCCGGCTGTATATTGGTGAGGAAAAACAACAGGGGTGGCTACTGGGCTATGCATCCTTGACGGCCTACGAGATTGAATCCGCCATGTTGCGTCTGGCCAACGCCTTGCGTCAGGGCAAGGGTTGAGCCAGGCTGCAGTCAATATGCCAGGGGATATCGCCGGTTCAGATCGGCTACCCCTTCTAAAATGGCATTTTCGGTGCGCGCGCTGCGAGCACCGCTGCGCACGCCGCCCAGCAACGCCAGAATCATGTCGCCAATTTCCTTGAAGTCATCCTCCCCCAGCCCCCGGGTCGTACAGGCGCCGCTCCCCACCCGTATGCCGGAATAGGCCGCATGAGCCTGCTCATACGGCACACGATGTTTGCTCAAGCTGATACCCAACTGCGCCAAGGCCCGTTCTACCAAGGGCCCGGACAACTCCCAGGGGCGCAGATCCACCACGCCAAAGTGGCAGTCCGTGCCTCCCGACACCACAGTCAGGCCACCTTCAGCCAATCGGCGGCACAAACTGCGCGCATTGATGATGACCGCCTGTGCATAGGCTTTATAGGCAGGGCTCATTGCCTCTCCCAGTGCCACTGCCTTGGCCGCCATAATGTTCAGCAAAGGCCCACCCTGCAGGCCCGGATACACAGCCTGACTCAAACGCTCCGCCAACTTGGGCTCATTACATAAAATGATGCCACCTCGGGGACCGCGTAAAGTGCCATGCGTGGAAAAAGTGGTCACATGGGCATGCGGTACGGGCGACTCCATCAAGCCCGCCGCCACCAGTCCGGCGCTATGAGCCAGATCCACCATCAGATATGCATTGACCTCGTTGGCAATCGTTCTGAACTCGGCAAAATCGGGCGTCCGTGAATAGGAGGAGCCACCCGCGATGATCAGGCGAGGACGCTCCTTGTGAGCCAAAGCACGCACCTCGTCCATGTCCACCCACTGGGTCTGGCGATCCACACCATAAGAACAGGTCTGAAACCAGCGCCCCGAAACATTCACATGCGAGCCGTGACTGATATGGCCGCCGGCACTTTGATCCAGCGCCAAAATAGTATCACCCGGCGAGAGCAGGGCCAGATAGACCGCCAGATTGGCCTGGCTGCCCGAGTGGGCCTGCACATTGGCAAACGCCGCCCCGAACACCGACTTGGCCCGCTCGATAGCCAGCTCTTCGGTTTGGTCGGCCTGTTCGCACCCGCCATAAATCCGTTGCCCTGGGTATCCCTGCGCCTGCTTGTTGCTCAGCAAGGACCCCTGTACGTCCAGAACGGATCGGCTCAGGTAATTCTCCGAAGCAATCAGCTCAATGGTGTGCTGCTGTCGGCGTCGCTCGGCCTCGATGATGTCCCAAAGATTGCGATCGCTTTGCTGTAGAAATTGCGAACCCACCACAGGCAGGTGGGAGGTGTCGCCACCGGCAAGACTCTTCATGGGAGTTCCTGTTTAGATATAAGCCCCTTGACGGTCGCGACCGTTTTTCAGTCACGAGACAAAAGGGCAAGCCCGGGCATGTCGTTTTCCAGGGCGAAAGATAAACATCCTATTCTGTTTATCGTCCAATCAAACAGTCCATTAAAAATTAATTCACCAGACCACTTTTAATCATTATTGTCCGGATAAACATTCAAGGCATAAAGAATTAAAAATCCCTTGAAACACAGCAAGAAAGCCAATCCCGATTATTTCAGTCAAGAATTAAAACAGAAATCAAATTTTTATTCTTAAGTGGTCTGTTAAATAGCCTGAAAATGGTCTGTCATTTATTGTCATAGGATCATTAGAATGCAGCCAACGAATACTCAATGCCCATACTTCTAAACGCTCAAACAGATTATCACTCTTTTCAATCTGCGCATTAAAACCATCCCCAGTTTTCCCATAACCACAGGAAACGCCATTGCTTTAACGGCAGTTCAACCGCGCTGATCTTGCAAGGTTCCTAAAGACCCGGTAACGGGCTTTTTTTGAAACCGGGCTGAAAGAGCAGCAAATCCTTTTAAGCCTGCGAATTTCCATTCGGAAATAGAGACAGGTGGAATAACAAAACGATCTGTTCATTTCGAACGGATCGCAACCAACAGCAAGGAAGTTTGAAATGACTATCAAAAGCTACGAAACCGATGATGCTGTACGTAATATGCTGCAAAAGCTGTCTGTACTTTGGAAAAACCGGGCGGCGGTCAATCAGGAGCTGCCGGACTACAACAATTTGGCATTCGATCCGAACAAGGCCGATTTCAGCGAATGTCTGCTGCCTTTCCGTGAGCACCAGGCCTGGCTGGAAGCACCTGAGGAATTGAAATCGCAGTGTCTGTCTTACGCTTGGGGGATCTACAACCTCAAGACCATTTATGTGGAGTGCAACGTCGTCACTCCGTCCTGCGAAGACATCATCAAGACGCCGCCACCGAGCGCCAACCGCAATCTGCTGCAGGATGTGATGTCCCAGGCCTTGCTGGATGAAGCCCTGCACACCCGCATGTCCATCATGGCATGCAACTACATCTATTCCATGCGCGGTCTGCAACCTTTGGATTTCACCAACTTCAACCTGGTGCAATGGCGCAACGACATCCTGAGCCAGTGCAGTTCTGAATCCGAGCGTCGCCTGACCCGCTTTGCCATTGCCTGCGCGTCCGAAACCCTGATTACCGACTACCTCAAGACCATGGCTGAGGACAAGAGCATCCAGACTATCTGCCATGAAGTGACCCGCACGCACGCCATGGACGAGTGGAGCCACTCCAGCGTGTTCAGCTTTGTCGCCTCGGACATCATTCACGGTCTGAGCCAGAAAGAGCGTGAGCATATGCGTGCCGTTATCCTGCGCACCGTGGAAATGTTCGCCAACAACGAAATGGGCGCCTGGGAAAAAGTGTTCTCCATGGTGAACTTCCCCAATGCACGCGACATTTTGCACGACACCGGCGATTCCAACGAAATTGGCGTGTACACCGGTTCGGTTGAAAGCCTGATCGAGCGCATTGGCTTGAACAGCAAATCGGGGCAGGCACAGGCCCAAGACGAGCAACAGGAGGCGCTGCAATGACAGCCATGATTCAGGCGCGCTGCGAGACCGTTCGCCCCGAGGCCGGAAACGTCAAAGTGTTCACCTTGCGCGTGCAAAGTAAGCATTTCGATTTTCTGAGCGCCTTGCGGGCCGGCAAGCATGTCGCCCTGAGCTACCCCGATACCGGTGGCACGATTCAACAGCGTATGTATTCGATCACTCGCGTGGCCGATCCAGACCTGATTGAAATTGCTGTCAAAGGTTCGGGCCGCAATAGCGTCTCCGATCATTTGCACGCCACGTTGCGCGAGGGCATGAGCGTGCCCCTGCAGTATGTGGCAGGCGAGATTTCGGTAGATTCTATTGTCGGTTATGAGCGTATCGCCATGATCGCTGGCGGCATTGGCATTACCCTGCCCATTGCCTTGCTGCGTGAACTGGCGGCGCGAGCCCAGGACGGCTTGCCAGTACCACAAGTACATTTGCTGCTCAGTATTGCCCGTATTGCCGACATTCCCTTTTTGCATGAACTATTGCAACTGGATCTGACCAGCAGCTGGTTCACGCTGACGGTGTTTGTCACGCAGGAAAAAATCCGTGAAAGCGCTCATTTCAAGGTGGGACGCCCCTCCTTTGAAAATATGGAGCAACTAAAAGATCCGCAGGCCGTCGTCATTTGCGGCAGCCACGGCTTTGCTCAAGCCCTGCGCGAATACACCAAACAGGCACACCCCATCTCGCATATGTTGATCGAGGCGTTCTCCCCGCCGGCCAGCTCGGCCGCAGAGATCCAGCCTGCAGCTGGCAGCGCCCCCTTGCAGATCAATGTACGCAGTACCGGACAAACACTCTCGCCCGAACCGGGCAGCAGCCTGCTGGAAATGCTGGAAGCAGCCGATGTACCCATTCGCAGCCAATGTCGGTCGGGCATTTGCGGCGCGTGCCGGGTACAGATCTCGGAGGGCGAATACCGCTCTGAACCTGACTTTTGCCTGAGCGATCAGGACAAGGCGCAGGGCCATGCTCTGGCATGTTGCACCTTCCCGCTATCGGGTGCCATGAATGTAGACATCGGCACCACGAGCTGACATCCTTACCCTCTGGACTGAAAGAAAACCTTATGAAGAAAGTCATCGCACTGCGTCATATTCATTTTGAGGACTTGGGCACGCTGGAGCCTGTTCTGATCGAGCAGGGCTACCAAGTTCACTATATTGACCCTTCCGTCGAGTCTGTGCGTCACTTGGGAGCACAGGATGCGGACCTGCTGGTGGTATTGGGCGGGCCGATCGGCGCTTACGACGAAAAAATCTACCCCTTCCTGAGCGATGAGCTGGAACTGATCCACAAGTTCCTGCTGGCTGGCAAGCCCCTGCTGGGCATTTGCCTGGGCGCACAATTGATTGCGCGCGCGCTGGGCGCCAATGTCTACCCGCTAGGTGTCAAGGAAATCGGTTTCTCTCCTCTGAAACTGAGCGAGGCAGGCAAGGAGTCGCCTTTGGCCGCCATCAGTGGCATTCCCGTTTTGCACTGGCATGGGGATCAGTTCGACATTCCGGATGGCGCCGTTCATCTGGCCAGTACCGATGTAGGCCAGAACCAGGCCTTTTCCTTCGGCACTCAAGTCCTGGGCCTGCAATTTCACCTGGAAGCCGACACCAGCAAGCTGGAGCGCTGGCTGGTCGGTCATGCCAATGAGCTAGGACACGCTGACATCGATCCGCAAATGCTGCGCCTGGAGGCCATGGCAGTACAGAAACGCCTGCATGCCGCTGCCGCTACGGTTCTCAACAGCTGGCTCAGCCAACTCAAGCAAGCCGACAAAGCCGATTGTGCTGCATGAACAATGCGGTAACGTTTGTTGATCGGGAACGACATCCCTACCATGTGGATGTCGTTTCCATTCAGTCCCAAGTGGTTTACGGTCGGGTGGGCAACAATGTTGCCGGCCCGACCTTGCGCAGATACGGCTTTAAGGTGGCGACCGTTCCGACTGTGCTCCTGAGCAATAATCCCCAGTATCCAACCGTCCATGGCGGCGCCGTGCCCGACGAGTGGCTGGAAGGATTCTTGAACGACCTGGTGTTACGCGGTGCTCTGGACCAGGTGCGCGCGGTCCTGATCGGCTATCTGGGCAGTGCCCAGCAGGCCGTCATCATTGCGCACTGGCTCCAAACCTTGCTGCGCCAACACCCGGATGTACTCGTCATCGTCGACCCTGTCATGGGCGACCTGGATGTGGGCGTCTATGTGGACCCGGCACTAATCGACAGCTATCACGACACCTTGCTGCCACTGGCCAATGGTCTGACCCCGAATAACTACGAACTGTCCCTGTTGGCCCAACAGCCCTGCGATACCGTTCAGGCCAGCTCCAGCGCCGCGCACAAACTGCTTAACGGTCGCACGGAGTGGGTCATTGCCACCAGTGCTGCTCCCCAATCCTGGCAGGATGGGCAGATCAAACTGTTAATGGCCCGCAAAGAGCCCCGCGCCGACACCTTGCTGGGTCACCCCCGCGTCGACTGCGCTGCCAAAGGCACCGGCGATCTGTTTGCCTCGACCTTGCTAGCCCATCTGATCCTGGGCGCAGACCTGCATTCGGCCGTGCATACAGCCAGCGCCAGTGTGCTGCATCAGCTGGAGTTGACCCGGCAGGCCGGACACCAGGAACTCATTTTGCCAATAGATCCTTTCCGACCCTGAGCAAATATTTCCTAATCTAACAAACCTTTCAAGCGGCAGTCGTTCTCGGTAAGCTGTGCCCTCTTAGTTACAAACGGAGCATGACATGGGGCTGCCTTTTAAAAGCACGCTACATCCACGGGTGTTCTGGGGATCGACCTTTATCGTCCTGATCTTCTTGCTGATCGGAATTATTTTCCCTAAAGACGCCGCACTTATTTTTGAACAGCTACAAAACTGGGTCATTAAAAGTTTCGGCTGGTTTTATATCCTGGCTGTGGCCCTGTTTTTCTTTGCCGTGGTCTACCTGGCCTTGAGCCGGTATGGCAATCTGAAATTGGGGCCGGATGATTCGGAACCCGACTACCCGTACCTGACCTGGATGGCCATGCTGTTTGCAGCAGGCATGGGCATTGGCCTGATGTTCTTTGCCGTGGCCGAGCCGCTGCAACACTTCTCGGCCCCACCCTCGGGCCTGGCCAGCACCGTCGAGGCGGCACATCAGGCGCAGATCATCACCTTTTTTCACTGGGGCGTTCATGCATGGGCCGTTTACGCGGTTGTGGGTTTATCCCTGGCCTATTTCTGCTTTCGCTATAACCTGCCCCTGACCATTCGCTCGGGACTCTATCCCTTGTTTGGCAAACGCATTGAGGGCTGGATTGGCGACAGCGTCGATATCTTTGCCGTCTGCGGCACCTTGTTCGGTATCGCAACGTCCATGGGCCTTGGGGTGCTGCAAATCAACGCAGGCCTGGAACATTTATTTGGCTGGCCGCAGGAAACCTGGCTGCAAATTGTTCTGATTGTGGTCGTTACCGCCTTGGCCACCCTGTCCGTTGTCAGTGGACTGGATGTAGGTATACGCCGGCTCTCTGAATTGAATCTGCTGGTTGCCGTTGCCCTGATGCTGTTTGTGCTCTTTGTGGGCCCGACGGCCTTTTTGATGAATGCTTTTGTACAGAATATCGGCGGTTATCTCGATAACTTTTTTGCGCGCTCATTCAGTACACAAGCATTCCGCGGGCAAAGCTGGATGAAGGCCTGGACCCTGTTTTACTGGGCCTGGTGGATTGCGTGGTCACCCTTTGTAGGCATGTTTATCGCCCGTATTTCCCGTGGTCGTACCGTCCGCGAATTCGTGCTGGGCGTATTGCTGGTGCCCACGGTGTTTACCTTCTTCTGGATGACCGTCTTTGGCAATACCGCCATCTTTCTGGACATGGGTGTGGCCGCTGGCCAGCTGGCCCAGGATGCTGCTGCAAATGCCTCAGTGGCCCTGTTCGAGTTTCTGGAATACCTGCCCTGGTCCAATGTCACCTCGACCTTGGCAATTATTCTGGTAGCCATTTTCTTTGTGACCTCAGCCGACTCGGGCTCCCTGGTTATCGACACTCTGGCCGCCGGTGGGGTGGAAGATGCCCCCGTCTGGCAACGCATTTACTGGTGCGCCCTGGAAGGCACCGCCGCTTCCCTGCTCTTGCTGGCTGGTGGTCTGACCGCTTTACAAACCGTGACTCTGGTCAGTGCCCTGCCTTTTGCCATCATCATGTTCCTGTTGATTTTGGGGCTGTTCAAAGGCATGAAGGCGGATATGTCCCGGCTACGTCGTCAAGGCCCACTGTCCGGCCCGGCGCCTGGCTCGGAGGTGTCCTGGCGACGGCGCCTTTCCACCATCCTGCACACCCCTAATCAGCGCGACGCCCGTCGTTTTCTGGCTGACACTGTCATTCCCGCCTTGCAGGCTGTGGCAGAGGAACTGGGCAAGCGAAACCTGAATGTCAACCTGGAAACGGGCGAAGCAGACACGGCCCAGTTGACGATTCAGGCCGATAACCAGCGCAACTTCGTCTATGGGGTGGAACTGCGTGCGCGCCGCGTCGCCAGTTTCACCGCGGCGGCCGCCCGTAACGAGCAGACCCGCCCTCAGGAATGGCAGGTGCGCACGGTGTTTGCCGATGGCAGTCGGGGTTACGACCTGATGGGGCTGTCTTCCAGCCAGGTCATCAACGATATCCTGAACCATTTCGAGCGCTACCAGGCCCTGGTTACCTCGGAGGCAACGGCGCTTTACGCGCAGTCGCCCGACCCGAGCTAAGACGCTACGCCGGTCTCCAGCTTTCTTTCCAGAATCTGGGGACCGGGCCCTTGCTGGCCCAAAATGTCAGCCGGATTGCGCAACGGGCATTCATTCATCGACAGGCACCCACAGCCAATGCAATGCATCAGCTCATCTCGCAGACGCGTCAACTGTTCAATACGCTCATTCAAACTGTCTTTCCAGCGGCGCGACATGGCTTGCCATTGCTGTGCGTTGGGCTTGCTGCCCGCCGGCAAGCCACGCAAGGCATCGCGGATTTCGTCCAGCGGAATGCCGGTGCGCTGGGCGACTTTGATAATCGCAATATAGCGCAGCACCACTGAATCAAAGCGGCGCTGGTTTCCACTGTTGCGCGTGCTGGCAATCAAGCCTTTAGACTCGTAAAAATGCACGGTGGAGACAGGCACGCCGCTGCGTCTGGCCACTTCCCCCACCGTCAGGGTACGGCTGGGATCGACTGTTTTTTCCATTTCGGCCCCCTTGACCTCAAGTTAACTTGAGGTTTTATAGTCCAGGTCCCTAGTTAAGGCAAGCCATGTCGGCTGCCTTTTTGTCGTCACAGGAACCTGCCATGTTTTCCCTTTTCTGGACTCTGTTTGCCAGACCGTTAGTCTGCATGCGGCCCGGCATGTCTACGCTAAGCGCGCTCATTGCCATCGTGTTCTCCCCGCCCTGCAAACCGCTTGTGCGCGCCACCTCTTTCAAACCCGAGGACTGGGCACAACGGGACCAACGATCCGGACGGACGCATCCACCCAGACAGCCGCTGTGGCGGGAGCACCAGGCAGGAGGGCAAAGCGCATGAGTTCACGTCGCATCGGAATCATGATTGTCGTTCTAACCAGCCTGGGGGTATTGAGCTGGCGGCTGCTCCCAGCCACGGAACAAACCCAGTCTACCGGGGGCTACCCGCCTGCCGTCGTCGAACTGTCCAGCGTGCAATCCCAGATCCCCCCTCGTCTTTTACATGCAGTCGGTACGCTGGAAGCCTGGCAACAAGTGTTGCTCAGTGCACAGACCAGCGGACGCATCCGCAA
The DNA here is from genome assembly GCF_047716895.1 of Alcaligenes sp. SJTW-7. Taxonomy (NCBI): domain Bacteria; kingdom Pseudomonadati; phylum Pseudomonadota; class Betaproteobacteria; order Burkholderiales; family Alcaligenaceae; genus Alcaligenes; species Alcaligenes sp. SJTW-7. The sequence continues at coordinate 2,889,562 of NZ_CP136682.1, forward strand.
GATTGAATTCGCCTCAGGACAAGCGGTTCAGACAGGTCAGCCCTTGCTCCTGCTCGATGATGAGCTCGAACAGGCCGGTGTGCATCGTGAGCAGGCAAAGGTCAAACAGACCGCGATCCAGCTCATGCGAGTGCGCAAGCTGAAAGAGCAGCAGGCGGCCACCCAGGAACAACTGGACCAGGCGCAGGCAGATCATGCGATGGCACAGGCACAGTTGCAGTACCAACAAGCCGCTTTGGGTTTGAAGCAGGTCAATGCTCCGTTTTCGGGCCAGATAGGCATTACCCACTTGCATCAGGGCCATTATCTGCAACCTGGCCAGCCTATCGCCAGCCTGGTCGACGATAGCCGCTTGCGAATCAACCTGACGGTTCCGGAACACAGCCTGCCTGACTTGAGCGTCGGCCAACAACTGCAGGTGCAGCTTGATGCCTGGCCGGGCGAACACTTCCAGGCGCAAATCAGCGCCATCGACCCGCTGATCGGCGACTCGCGCACGGTGCGCTTGCAAGCACTGCTGCCCAATCCAGAGCGGCGCCTCAAGGCAGGGATGTATGCCCGAGTACAACTGAAGCGCCCCGCGCCGTCTTCCGTGCTGACCGTGCCTGAAACAGCGCTGACCTATACGGCCTACGGTCAGACCGTTTTTGTCGCCTCCCCGGCCAGCCAAGGCTTGTGGCAAGTCAAACGTGTGGCAGTGCAAACTGGCGAGCAATGGGATGAGCGCGTTGAGATCACGGATGGTCTGAAAGAAGGTGATCGGGTGGTGAGCGCCGGACAGATCAAGATCCGGGACGGCTCCACGGTACAAACTGCCCAGCGCAAGGAGCCTGTATGAATACCGCTTCCCGTCCCGGTTTTACCGATTTGTTCGTGCGGCGCCCGGTCCTGGCCCTGGTGGTCAGCGCTTTGCTGTTGATGGTGGGTCTGTTCTCCCTGAACAAGCTGCCGATCCGGCAGTATCCCCTGCTGGAGAACTCCACCATCACGATTACCACCGAATACCCTGGCGCCTCTGCGCAGCTGATGCAAGGCTTTATCACGCAACCAATTGCCCAGGCCCTGGCCTCGGTCGAAGGGGTCGATTATCTGTCCTCCAGCTCCGTGCAAAGCCGCAGTGTCGTGAGCTTGCGCATGGCACTGAATCGCGATTCCACCCAAGCTCTCACAGAGGTCATGAGCAAAGTCAGCCAGGTACGTTATCGCTTGCCCGAAGGGGCGTATGACCCGGTTATCGAGCGCTCCTCCGGCGACTCCACCGCCGTCGCATATGTGGGCTTTTCCACAACCTCACTCTCCATCCCGGAACTGAACGATTATCTGTCTCGCGTGGTGGAACCCATGTTCTCCACCATTGACGGGGTGGCCAAAATTCAGACCTTTGGTGGTCAGAAACTGGCCATGCGCCTGTGGCTGGACTCGGACCGCATGGCTGGCTATGGCCTGACGGCGGCCGATATTGCCCAGGCCGTGCGTGCCAACAACTATCAGGCCGCCCCCGGCATGGTCAAAGGTCAACATGTGCTCAGCACCATCCAGCTCAACTCCGACCTGACCAGCGTGGCCGAATTTCAGGACCTGATCGTGCGTGAGGACGGCACCTCCTTGGTGCGACTGCGCGATGTGGGCACGGTGGAGCTGGGCGCGGCGACAAGCGAAACCAGCGCCCTGATGGATGGCCTGCCGGCGGTTCACCTGGGTTTGTTCCCGACGCCCGGCGGCAACCCCCTGCGCATTGTGGACGGCATTCGAGAGCGTCTGCCTGCCATTGAAGCCACCTTGCCGCCGGGCGTGGAAGTGGCCCTGGCGTTTGAAACAGCACGATTTATTCAGGCCTCTATTGATGAGGTACTCAAAACCCTGACGGAAGCCATGCTGATCGTGGTGTTGGTGATTTACCTGTGCCTGGGCTCCTTGCGAAGCGTGCTGATTCCGCTGGCCACCATTCCTCTGTCCATGTTGGGGGCCGCTGCTCTGATGCTGGCGTTTGGCTTTAGCCTCAACCTGCTGACCTTGCTGGCCATGGTACTGGCTATTGGCCTTGTGGTGGACGATGCCATTGTGGTGGTGGAAAACGTACACCGACATATTGCGGCGGGACGCTCGCCCGTAGTGGCCGCCCTGCTGGGCGCGCGTGAAGTTGCGGGCCCGGTCATTGCCATGACCCTGACGCTGGCCGCCGTCTATGCCCCGATTGGCCTGATGGGCGGATTGACTGGCGCACTTTTCAAAGAGTTCGCCCTGACCCTGGCGGGCGCAGTGCTGGTGTCCGGGGTAGTGGCCTTGACCCTGTCCCCGGTCATGAGCTCTTTACTGCTACCCGCGCAACAAGAGGAAGGCCGCATGGCCCATCTGGCCGCACGATTTTTCAACGCCCTATCGGTCCGGTATGGCCGTTTATTAGCGTATTCCTTACGTCACCGCTGGCTTAGCGTGACCGTCGCCCTGGTGATCTTCATCAGCCTGCCGGTGCTCTATCAAATGACGCACAGCGAACTGGCGCCGGTTGAGGATCAGGCCAGCGTGCTCACCGCTGTCAAAGCCCCCCAGAACGCCAACCTGGCTTATGCCCAGCGCGATGGTAAACAGCTGGATGACATTTATCGTGCCATCGCCGAAACCGAGAGCACGTGGCTGATTATGGGAACAGACGGCCCAGCCGCCAGCTTTGGCGGAATCAACCTGAAAGACTGGGGCGCACGCGAACGCAATGCCAGCGAGGTTCAGGAAGAACTGCAAGCTCGCGTCAGCCAGATTGCAGGCAGCAGTATCTTCGCGTTCCAGCTCGCCCCCGTGCCCGGTTCCAGCGGCGGTCTGCCGGTGCAGCTGGTACTGCGCAGTCCCGGCGACTACCGCACGGTGTACGACACGATGGAATGGGTGAAGCAGCAAGCCCGTGACAGTGGCCTGTTCGTCGTGGTCGATAGCGACCTGGACTATAACAAGCCGGTTGCCCGTCTCGAAATCGATCGTAGCAAGGCGGCCAGCATGGGCATCAGCCTGCGTGACATTGCCGACTCGCTGGCCGTGCTGGTCGGCGAAAACTACCTGAATCGCTTCTCGCTGGATGGCCGCTCGTACGACGTCATTCCGCAAAGCCAGCGTGAACTGCGCCTGACGGCTCAAGCCCTGACACGCCAGTTTATACGCAGTGCCAATGGCGAGCTGGTGCCCTTGTCGACCATGGTTCAAATCCAAAGCGAAGTGGAACCGAACAGCCTGCGCCAGTTCAACCAGCAAAACTCGGCCACACTGCAGGCCATTCCAGCCCCTGGCGTCACCCTGGGGCAGGCAGTCGCGTACCTGGACGACCTTGCACGCCAACTACCCGCCGGCTTTACGCATGACTGGCAATCGGAATCACGCCAATTCACCCAGGAAAGCCAGTCGTTGGCCTGGGCCTTTCTGGCCGCGCTACTTGTGATTTATCTGGTGCTGGCCGCGCAGTACGAAAGCCTGTTGGACCCCATCCTCATTCTGGTGACAGTGCCCTTGTCCCTGTGCGGGGCCCTGCTGCCTTTGGCCCTGGGATTGGGCACGCTCAATATCTATACGCAGATCGGTCTGCTCACACTAGTGGGGCTGATCAGCAAGCACGGCATTCTGATGGTGGAGTTTGCCAATGAGCTGCAATCCCGAAAAGGGCTGACCAAACCCGATGCCATCTTGCAGGCGGCCCGCATTCGCTTGCGCCCTGTGCTGATGACGACCGCAGCCATGGTCTTTGGCTTGATACCCCTGCTCTTTGCCTCCGGGGCGGGGGCGAACAGCCGCTTTAGTCTGGGTGTGGTACTGGTCTCAGGCATGTTGATCGGCACCGTATTTACCCTGTTTATTTTGCCTACCTTATATACCTTGCTGGCGCGCAATCACGCTCATCAGGCCAACACTCCTCGGGCACGTGAGCTGGCCCAGGCGCTACGCTCTTGCACCGGAGAACAGGCATCATGACGCGCCTCACTTTACGCCAGTCGCTTGCCCCTTTGACGCGTGCTCTACAGTGGATGATCCCCTGCCTGATGCTCAGTGCTTGCGCCGTGGGGCTGGACTCCTCCATTCCCGCCACCCCTCAGCTGGACGCCCCCACCTGGAGCGGCCAGTTTGCCAATCCCGCCAGCCAGGACAAGAACTGGTGGACGCTGTTGCAGGACCCGCAACTGGATGCCCTGATCGCCCAGGCCCTGGATCACAATCTGGATATTGCCCAGGCGCAGGCTCGCTGGCGAGCCTCCCGCGCCCTGATCGATGAACGTCAGCACGACCGTCTGCCGGCCGTCACGGCTCACGCTAACTATCACCGTAGCGGTTCGCAGTTTGCTGCACCAGACGGGTCGATTGATCATGGCGTTCAGGAAAATTGGCGACTGGGCATGCAGACCTCCTGGGAGATTGACGTTTTCGGCCGCCTGGAACAATTGGCCCGTTCTGCCCAGGCTCGCAGCCAAGCCAGCGCGGCGCAGTTGGACCTGACTCGCCAGGCCATTGCGGCTGAGCTGGCCCGCCAGTATGTGCAGGCCCAAGGTTTGCAACGACGGCTGGCGCTGGCCGAGGACGATGTACGCAGCTGGGAACAGACCATCAGGCTGGTAGAAGCTGGCGTGTCACTGGGCCGGGAGTTGCCCGAGAATCTGGACAATGCCCAGGCCAGTCTGGAGCGTGCAAACGCCGTGGTGCCCCAACTGCGCAGCGAGCTCGAACGAGCCCGTTTGCGCATGCAGGTGCTAAGCGGTGGAAAAGCTCAGGCTCTTGATGCGCCGCTGCCCAGTGCGCAAGCCCCGTTGGCCGCCGCCCTGCCGTTGGGGGATGTGAATGCGCTGCTGTTTAACCGGCCTGACGTACGGGCCGCCCGACAGGAGATTCTGGCCAGCTCGCACGACGTGGCCGCAGCAACAGCAGAGCTGTATCCACGTCTGGATCTGGCAGGCTTTATCGGGTTTTTCGCTCTGCGGGGCAGTGATCTGGGTCATGCCGCCCGGGCCTTTGATGTCTCGCCCGCCCTGCAATGGCCTGCCTTGCGTCTGGGCCATGCCAAAGCTCGTTTGCGCGGCATGCGCGCTCTTGCAGACGAGTCCCGTCTGCACTATCAACAAGTCCTGCTGCAGGCTCAGGAAGAAATTCAGGGGGCTTTGCACCATCTGACTCAACACCAGAAAAGCCTGCTTGGTCTGACCCGCGCCGCGCGTCATCTGGAACAAGCACACGCCCGTGCCGTAACACGCTACGAGATCGGCGCGGGAGCCTATCAGGATGTGCTGGAAAATCAGCGCGACTTAAACCAGACCCGACAGGAGCTGGCGCTGGCAGAAACCGGGTCTTATCTGAACGTGATTGCCTTGTATCAGGCGCTAGGCTGGGGCGTCGCGACCTCACCGATAAGGGAGTAGTGGCAGACCGGATCGGTCCAGGAGCGGTCTGTCTCAAGGACAGACCGCCCTTTGTCTGTGTGCAGTGGGTCTGCCTGGGGAAACTCGTCCTGCTGCGCACGGCTGTTTTGCATCAGCCGATTCGGGCGCTTGCCGCTCACACACCACACAAGGGCAGGTAAAACAACACCCGCAAACAGGGCTGCGCTTGTCCCACTCCTTGAGGCTTCCCGCCCCCCTGAACAACCTTAGGCAAGGACACCGGACAGGAAGAAGCAGAAGGAAAACATCCGCCTAGCTCCCCCGCCAGGGCGCTCCCTGCTGTCCCAGAGAAAGCACTTCACTGGCATTTACAATGGCAATCGAAATATCTTCAATCGTGCTGCGCTTGTTCATCGCCTGCTCGCGGATCAAATCGTAGGCCTGATCCTCGGACACCTGATGAGTTCGCATCAGGATTGTCTTGGCCTGCGCTACATGCCGCTGCCCCATCAGCTTGGTCTGCAGTTTGCTGATCAGGCGACGCTGCTGGCGCAGTTCCTTGTGGTATTTTCGGGCCAGCACCACCGTGGAGAGTAAGCCGAAGGACCGGATCGGCGAAGGCAGAATGGCCTGAATATTCAGATCCAGCACGGCAGAGACAATCGTGGGGTTTTCGTAATTGACCACCGCGATAATGGTGGGCGCATCCTGCTCGCACACCCAGTCAAGACGCAGATGCAGCAGATCGGGCTGCACGGCCAGAAAGACCAGATCCGTTCCGCAGGGCAGATTTTGCGTCGGTGGCCAGATTGTCTGGACGGAACACCCCATGCGCTGCAGTTGTTGGGTCAGCAATCGGCCGTCACTGTCGTCCGGATGCATGACCACCATTGTCAGCTGCCGCAGTTCCTTGAGCTGCGGCGAGGTGGCATGCGGAAAACGATTTCGTGCTCGCAAGGGCTTGTTTGCCGGCTCATCACCGTAGGAAGAGGAGTTGGCCACGCTTTATGTCTCCAAAGTATCCAGCTTGGCAGTCCAGTCACCCAAGGAGTGGGTGACCAGATAGGGGTCGGGCGAGACGGGACGGGTTGCCTGACGCACAATCGTAAAATTGCCCTCGGCGTTGATGCGCCCGATTCGTGGATAGAGCCAGGTGTGATGATTGGAGGGATCGATTTTGATCCGCCCCTGCGGGGCATCCAGCTCACTGCCCAGCAGATAGGGCAGCAAGTCCCCAATGGCATCACTGGCCGATTGTCGATAGGCATTGGCGAACAAATGCATCTGTGAATAGGCGGCCTCCCAACACAGATTAGGGTGACAATCCGCCCCAAAACGCTTGCGCAAACTGGCCAGGCAGCGTGCATTGACCTCGGACTCGATGGATTGGAAATACGGCGCCGCCGTGAAGTGTCCACAGGCAATGTGCGCCCCCATCTGGGCAACTTCGGCCTCGGAGGTCGTCAGGCTGGCAATGGGCATGGTCTGCGGGTTAAAGCCGGCATGGGCATAGGCACGGTACAGATTGGCCGTGGAGTCCCCCACTACGGTGGAGAAAATAAAGTCCGGCTGCTTCTGCCGTATATCATCCATAATCAGGCTGTAATCGCCCTCGCTAGCATCCAGGGGCAGATAGTGTTCGCCCAGCACCTTGCTATCGGGATGCTGCATGACCAGCTCGCGCATGATCCGATTGGACTCGTAAGGGTAGATATAATCCGAGCCGATCATATAGACCCGCGCGCCAAAATTGCTGGTCATGAAATGCGCCAGCTGGACACTATTCTGATTGGGTGCGGCCCCCGTATAGATGACATTGCCCGAAAACTCAAAACCCTCATACAAGGTGGGATAGAACAGCAGCTTGTTCCACTTTTCCACAATCGGGATGACGGCTTTGCGGCTGCTGGACATGTAGCAACCGAAAATCACATTGACACGATCCTGCACGATCAGCCGCTCGGCCTGCTGTGCGTAGCACGCTGGCCGGGAGGCCGGATCGTAGCAAACGGCCACCAGTTCGCGTCCCAGCAGGCCGCCAGCTTCGTTGATCTCCTCTATCGCCAGTTTGGTTCCCTGCCATTGCGACTGACCAATTGTCGAGGTCATGCCGGTTGCCGAATAAAGAACGCCGACGCGTACGGGGTCGTTGTGAGCCAAAGTCCATCTCCTGTCTAGCATGGTAGGGCAGCAAGTCTACAAACCTGCCGGTGAACACTACGAGCGAGCATCAGGTTACTCCAAAAAAACAGCATGCCTGCGGCCTCTCCTCCCGGCCGGTCTGCCCAGCCGCACTACCAGGCATCCATCAACATCAGGGTACCGGGCAACCAGCAGGTCAGTACCCCGATCAGGACGGTGTACAGGGGCAAGATGCGCAAGGACCGGCCCAGCCCCAAGGACAGAAAGAACAAAAACCACAGGCTGGACCACAAAAGCCACAAAGTGACCAGGCGTGGATCACTGGCAGTCCAGGCAAAGGCCAGAGCGCTGATGGCCACAAACAGGCAATACCAGCCAAAACCCACGCCCTTCAAGCCATGCCACTGCACGACGGCCAGATACAGATAAGTGAAAGCAAACAGCAGTCCACCGGCAACGGCAAAATAATCTGCCATGTGCTCGCCGCGCTGCAATCCCAGCAAATTGATGAACAGCGCCAGCAAGCCCACCAGCAAATTGAAGGGAGCCAGGTCCCGACTTTCAATACGCCCGGTCAACCCCACGCCATTCACCATCAGCACGGCCCCAATAAAGAAAAGCGCAACACCCAACATGGCATAAGCCTCCAAAACAAGGTGACGATTCCGGCCTGGCTGGCGTCAGACCGTGCTGACGCTGCGTGAGCTCTGTGTCTCGCAATGACATACTGCCGCGAAGCAGGGCCTCAATTAGTTTGCGACCTAACTGCAAAGTCGGATCTATTTGAGGCAAACGAAAAGGCCCAGACGGATTCAAGCATTGAACCAGTCTGGGCCTTTTTGCCCAACACCCACGCTGGCATCATTGGCAGCGGATGTCGTCTCTATTCGAACAGATAGCAGCGATCTGAAATCGCGATCGAAGCAATTCTTACATAGCCTGCACTATCGTCTGTACTAGCGATTACCCTAGCGGCTGATTATGTGTGGCCTAACACTACGCTGTGTCAGTGCGCTTAATCCTTTTAACGATTTGTTTGCGCTCATCCCTGAGCAGAACACCGTGACCCTGTGCCGACGATTCCGGGCGATTTATGCCGCCCCTGGCTATTTCAGAAATGACGGACTGTCAGCCGATGGGGCAGGTTTCAGAGCCTTGACTCGCTCTCGAGCACACGAAGGAAATAATCCACAATCGCATGGGCCCGCCTGTCCTTGCGCATGGCTAGCGATAAGGGAATCGTAAATCGGCGTTGCTGCGGGTCCACGGCAATCATCTGCTCTTTTTCCACCCAGCGCGCGGCGACGTGCTCGGGCAAGAAACCAATGTATTGCCCCGTCAGAATCAAAAAAGCAATTCCTTCCCGATCACTGGCCGTGGCGACACAGTTCAAATCCTGGTGCTGCCCAATCGCCTCCGGGCTCATACGGTAGGCAGGCGCAATCGCTGCCGCGCGACACAGGGACTGTGCAGAGACCTCCCCCTGTTGTGCTTGCTCAAACAGTGGGTGCTCCCAGGAACAGTACAGAAAATAGGGCTCATCATAAAGCCTGCGGTATTCCAACCCACTGAGCGCATTGGTTTCGGGCAGGACCCCCATGTGCAAACGGCCTTCCAGCAAACCGCGCTCGATCTCTCCCGGCGTACTCATGCTGATGTGTACACGTACCGCCTCACTGTTCTGACGCAAGGTGCGCAAGGCCGAAGTGATGTGCATATGTGGCTGGGAAATCAGACTGTTCATCAAGCCTATGTTCAAATCCCCCCGCAAGCTGGAATGCAGCTGATTGACCTCGCTACGGAAATTTTCTACTGCCGCCATCAGCGTTTCACTGGCCTGCAACACCTGTCGTCCCTCTTCGGTCAAGGCAAAACCTGCCCTGCCACGCTGGCACAGCCGCATGCCACCCAGACGTTTTTCCAGATCACTCATATGCAAGCTGATGGCCGAGCGTGTAATCCCCAACACGCCCTCCGCCGCCGAAAAGCTGCCCACCTGCGCCACCGTTCTGAACACACGCAACAGGCGCAAATCAAAATCGGAAACCTGCAAGAGTCCTTTCAGTTGCATATAGGTGAGTAAAACAATAAGTGAAGTTAAATAAAAACGTATTTTACTCAACAACTTAACCACCTACACTGGGGGTATTCACCGCCTTGAGGAGACCGCTATGAACTCACCCTACTTTGCGCCACAGCAGATTGCCAGTGAACTCAATCTCCAGTCCCACTGGATGCCCTTTACGGCGAACCGGCACTTCCAGCAAGACCCGCGCCTGGTCGTCAAGGCGGAAGGAAACTGGCTCTACGATCAGGAAGGCCGCCAGATTTTTGACAGTCTGTCCGGGCTTTGGACTTGTGGTGCCGGACACGCTCGCCATGAAATCCAGGCAGCCGTACATCGTCAACTCGGGCAACTGGACTACTCTCCCGCCTTTCAGTTTGGACACCCCGCCGCATTTCAACTGGCCGACAAGCTGACCCAGCACACCCCCGACGGTCTGGATCATGTTTTCTTCACGAACTCCGGTTCGGAATGTACCGATACCGTCGTCAAGATGGTGCGGGCCTACTGGCGTATCAAAGGCCAGGCCAGCAAAACCCGTCTGATTGGCCGTGCTCGTGGCTACCACGGCGTGAACGTGGCCGGCACCAGCCTGGGCGGCATAGGCGGTAACCGCAAAATGTTCGGCCAGTTGATGGATGCCGACCACCTGCCCCACGTACTGCAGGCAGACTGCGCCTTCACGCGCGGCCAGCCCGAAACAGGGGGCCCTGCCCTGGCCGACGAACTGTTGAAACTGATCGAACTGCACGACGCCAGCACCATCGCTGCCGTGTTTGTCGAACCCGTTTCGGGCTCGGCAGGCGTGCTGGTGCCACCTGCCGGCTACCTGCAGCGCCTGCGCCAGATTTGCGATCAACACAACATCCTGCTCGTCTTTGATGAAGTCATCACCGGCCTGGGCCGCCTGGGCACCTACACCGGGGCCGAATACTTTGGTGTCACCCCCGACATCATGACCATGGCCAAGCAGTTGACCAACGGCGCCATCCCCATGGGCGCAGTCGTTGCCAGCCAAGAAATCTACCAAACCTTCATGGGCCAGGACTTGCCCCTGCACGCCGTGGAATTCAGCCACGGTCACACCTATTCTGCCCACCCCGTCGCCTGCGCCGCCGGACTGGCTGCCCTGCAGTTGCTGGAACAAGACAATCTGCTGCAACGCTCCGCCGAACTGGCACCGCATTTTGAGCAGGCACTGCATCAACTGCGCGATAGCCCGAATGTGATCGACATTCGCAACTGCGGCCTGGCAGGCGCCATCCAGCTGGCCCCCCGTAACGGCGACCCAGCCATCCGCCCCTTTGAAGCGGGCCTGCAACTGTGGAAACAGGGCTTTTACGTACGCTTTGGTGGCGACACACTGCAGTTTGGTCCCACCTTCACCAGTACACCTGCTCAGCTTGATTCACTCTTTGATGCCGTCGGTGGCGTCTTGAAGCAACTGGCCTAAGCACAAAAAGGGCGGCCTGCCCTGGGCCGCCCCAAACCACGCCCAGTCGTAGCAACTGGAAACCTTAACTTTCTTCCCAAGCAGCCCCCACAGCCTGCTCCAAACCCCACAAACGCGCCATAATACGAGCTTTGCTCCACAAGAAACGTTCAGCGCCATGAGTTCACCCATCCCGCCCCCCTTGGCTCAGGCCCCGATCGGCCTGTTTGACTCGGGCGTGGGCGGCCTGTCCATCTGGCGGGCCCTGCGTCAATCCTTGCCCCAGGAAAATCTGCTGTATCTGGCCGACTCACAATGCGCCCCTTACGGTGACCGCTCCCCGGCATGGATCATTGAGCGCACCCAGCGCATGGCACAACTGCTGGTTGACCACGGCTGCAAAGCACTGGTCATCGCCTGCAACACGGCTACCCTGGTCGCCGCCCCGACCCTGCGCGCCACGCTGAACCTTCCCATCATCGCCATCGAACCGGCCATCAAACCCGCTGCCGCACTGAGCCGCAGCCGTAGCGTTGCCCTGATGGCTACCAGTCGCACCCTGGACAGCAAAGGCCTGCAAAGCCTGATCGACCGCTACGCCAGCGACATTGAAATTATCCGCATTCCCTGCCCCGGACTGGCTGACCGCGTTGAAGCCCTGCAACTGAGCGGCCCGCAAATCGAGGCGGAACTACGCGAGCGCCTGGCCCCCGCCCTGCAAAGCCGGGCCGATACACTCGTGCTGGGTTGCACCCACTACCCCTTCCTGCGCCCCACTATCGACGCCATCAGTGGTTCGCGCTTCCATATCCTGGAACCTTCCTTCGCCGTTGCCGCTCAAGTCCATCGGCGCCTGCAACAAGCCAACTGCCTGAACCCTCAAACACTGGCGGGCACCAGCGCTTTCATCAGCAGCGCCCCCATGGACCAAGCCCAAAAAGTCATCCAAGCACTGACAGGGCTGGCCGAACCCACCATGCTGGCGTTCCCGACGCAACCGCTACACGCGCTGTAAAACCGGCTGCACTCCATCTCCCGATGCATCCAATCAAGAGCAGCCTGAATTGGCTGCTCGACCCGAGTGAGCACCACCTTCTGCCGCCCAACTACAGCTTCACTCATTCATCGTCTACGCCCCACTCCGCGTCCACACCGCCGCCGTGCCTTTAAACCAGCCATCGGCCCAAGCAAAGATTCCAGACATTATTCCTTAGGCCCTTGAGCACTGTTCCAGGTGCATGCACAGGAGGCACAGGCACGTTCGGGCTGCGCCCCGATTGTCACTTTGCCAAGGGTGCCGACGCGCGGCGTCGGCAAGGGGACCGCTGCGCCCCATCCGGCCATCCAACAACAACGTTGAGCCTAAAGCACAAAAACTCGCTCAAAACTCACGCGCCTTCTTCCCCTGTAACAAACCATCCATCAAACCGCCACATCCCCGCCGAGCCGCGGCCCGTCACCACTCCCCGCCCTTCCTATCTGCCCTGAACAAGCCCACCGCATAAAACACAATCCAATCATCGGCGGATTTGCTGATCCGTTCACAGCGCAGTCATACGCCCTTCCTACACTGCCCGCAGTCCTGATCCGATGCCGACTGGGCAGCCCACCCCCACGCACAGTCCGGCCTCTCTTTTTACCTCCTCTTCTTGAGTGGCTGTATGACCTTCACCTCACGTCCCCAAAAATCTCCTACCGTGCAACGCCTGCAACAGGCGGGGCTCTCCCTATCACTGGCACTGCTCCTGACGGCTTGCGGTAGCGGCTCCGGCACCAATGATGGTGCAGCAAACCCCGATGTCAATCCCGAGCCCCCCACTGTAGAGCCGGGCGATAAACCCCAGGCATTGGGTGGTAAAAAAGCCCTGATTGTCACTATCGACGGTCTGAGCTACGACGCACTGCAGCAAGCCCGCCAAGCGGGTCAGCATCCTGCGCTGAAAAACCTGACTATTGCCCCGGCGCAAACCGGCGGCTATACCGGCACCCCCAGTGAACAACGTACCCTGCCCCTGCCGGGCTGGGCCTCCCTGATCACGGGCGTCTGGGCCGATCAACACGGCCTGCGTGGCGTCGGCCAGGAACCGGTACAACTCAAGAGCCCCACTCTGGTTGCGCTGGCCTCCGAGCCAACACCGGCCGCCCTGGCCGTAAGCACAGCAGACTACCGCACGCTGTGGGCGCCAGACCTACAAGAAGGCCGGATCATTGAAGCCGCCAACTGTACCGACTCGGACAGTTGCGTCAGTGAGCAGACCCAGAAATACCTGCAAGAGGGCAAATCCCTGATTCTGGCCCAGATCCAGGCGCCGGCTCGTGCGGCCTCACAAACCGGATTGGGCAGCCCCCAATATCAGGAAGCGGTTCAAGAGTCGCTGGCTTCCCTGGACAAGCTGCTGGCCCTGATTGAGAAGCGCAAGCAGGCTGATGCGTCCGAAGACTGGTTGCTGATCCTGACGAGCAGCTACGGCATGGACGAGTTCGGCAGCGCCACCGGCTCGCAGTTCAACCGCAACAAAACCAGCTTTATCGCCACCAACAAGACCCTGGCGTCCTTGCCTGCCATCGATGGCCAGGTCACCAGCAGCACCGACATGAACACGCTGGCCGCCGTGATCGATATCGCTCCCACTGTTCTGTCCCATCTGGGCGTACAGGGTGAGCAATACGCCTTTCGCGGTTCGCCTTTGCAAGCCCAAACCCGTATCCGCAACCTGAGCTTCAACAAGCCAGCCGATAAAAACATGGTGGACCTCAACTGGGTTCTGGACGGCGATGCCTCGCAGGAAATCCAGATCATGCGTGATGGCAAACTGATTGCCACCCTGCCCGCAGGCTCGACCCAGTACTCCGACCCGCTACCTGTCTCGGAGAACGCCCAAGTCTACTCGCTGAGCTACTCGGTCAAAACGGGTCAGGCTGCCTCCACCTTGCAAGCTGAAGCAGGCTACCAGCCTCCTCCAAAACTGGCCGATACCCTGAGAGACGGCCTGCGCAGCTATTACACCTTCAGTGCTCAGCCTTTTACCGACAGCAAGGGCGGCAGCAGCCTGCAACCAGCCAGCCCGGGCGTTCCAGCCGGCGAACTGCTGGCAGCCGACTTCCTGGACCCTACCCAGCCCCAAGGTGGCTTGCGTCTGCTCGGCAGCAAGGCCGATGCCAATGGCAACCGGGGCTATCGCCTGGCCTTGAGCCGCGAACTGTTGGGAACCGGTGGTGCACAAAAACTGACGATCGGCTTCTGGTTCCGCACCCCGGACAACTGTCACGGCTATGGCGCCTCCATCATGGCCAACAAAAACTACGACTCGGGCAACAACCCCGGCTTTGCGCTCGGCCTGTTTAACGCCAACGGTTGCGACATCCGCTTTAACACCGGTTATGGCGGTGGTCGCAATGAAAGTCAGGGCTACAACATCACCCCTGACCAGTGGGCCTATGTGGCCGTGGTGATCGACAAATCCAAGGGAATCATGCGTGGACATGTCTTCGACACTAAAAAAGGTGCGCAGTTTGGATCGGTCGCCCTGGAAGCCCGCACCATCGCCGCGCTGGGCGGAACCGGCACCAGCGAGCTGGGGCTGAACGAAGACGTCACCGGCCAGTACTACAAACGCTGGGGCCGCAGCGACATCAATATGGACTTTGGCGAACTGGCCATCTGGGACCGCGATTTGAGCACGGACGAGCTGACCAGTATTTATGAATCGCGCAAGCCCCTGTCCAGCCTCCAACCCTGATTGCACAACCAAGGATTTTTCATGACCCCAACACACCCTTCCATCACCGTTGAGCGCCTTAAACGCGCATCCGTCCTGCTGATGCTCTGCGGCCTGCTGGCTGCTTGCGGTGGCGGCAGCGACACGGACAGTTCGGGTGGCTCCGGCTCGACAGAAGAGCCGACAGAGCCGGGCAAACCCACTCCCGAACCCGCAGCACAACTCAAATGCGCCCCTTAATTGTTGACGAGATCACGAACAATGACTTCACGCCGTACCTTCCTACGTAACGTCACTGGCGCCGGCCTGGCTGCCGGATCACTGGCTGCCTTTCCCCCCAGCATTCGCAAGGCCTTGGCCATTCCTGCCAACAACAAGACAGGCACCATCAAGGACGTGGAACACATTGTGGTTCTGATGCAGGAGAACCGCTCCTTTGACCACTACTTTGGCACCCTGAAAGGGGTACGCGGGTTTGGTGACCGATTCACCATTCCCCTGCCCAATGGCCGCAATGTCTGGCAGCAAAACGTCAGCTCGAACGAAACCGTCCTGCCCTATCACCTGGATGCCACCAAAGGCAATGCCCAGCGCGTGAACGGTACGCCCCACTCCTGGTCAGACGGTCAGGCCGCCTGGGACCACGGTCGCATGGATTTCTGGCCCAAGCACAAGAACCGTCACTCCATGGGCTATTACCGCGAAGCCGAAGTGCCGTTCCAGTTCGCAATGGCCAACGCCTTCACCATCTGTGACGCCTATCATTGCTCCATGCACACCGGCACGAACTCCAACCGCATGTTCTTGTGGACGGGTACCAACGGTCCGACCGGCTCGGGCGAATGTACCGTCAACAACGCCTGGGACAGCCTGCGGCCCTCAAGCGTTGGCGGCTACACCTGGAAAACCTACCCTGAGCGTCTGGAAGAAGCCGGAATCAGCTGGAAGGTCTACCAGAACCTGCCCGACAACTTCACCGACAACTCGCTGGCGGGCTTTTTGCAATACCGCATTGCCAACGAGCAATCGGGCAAACCCACCAACACTCCTTACGAACCTTCGGACGATATTGGCAACCCGCTGTACAAGGGCATTGCCAACACCATGCCCGACGGAGGCTTTCTGGAGCAAATCCGCAAGGATGTCGAAGCTGGCACGCTGCCGCAGATTTCCTGGGTCGTGGCCCCAGCCAACTACTCTGAGCACCCCGGCCCATCAAGCCCGGTACAAGGTGCCTGGTACACCCAGGAGCTGCTCGATGCCCTGACGGCCAACCCCGAGGTCTGGAGCAAGACCGTTCTGTTCGTCAACTTCGACGAAAACGATGGTTTCTTTGACCACGTCCCCTCGCCCTCGGCCCCTTCGATTGACCCGGTCACCGGCAAACCGGCCGGCAAGACGACCCTGAGCAAGGAAGAGCTGGCTTTCGAGTACTACAACTACCCCAGCCCTCAGGGTCTGGCCGGCCAGCCCCCGCAAGACGGCAAGGTCTTTGGCCCCGGTGTACGGGTTCCCATGTATGTCATCTCCCCCTGGAGCCGTGGCGGCTGGGTGAACTCGCAGGTGTTTGACCACACCTCTGTCATCCGTTTCATGGAAGAGCGCTTTGGCGTGATGGAACCGAACATCAGCCCCTACCGCCGCGCGGTGTGTGGCGATCTGACCTCGGCCTTTAACTTCGCCAGCCCGAACGATGAGCCACTGCCCACCTTGAATGGCCGACGCAGCCGTCAGGATGCCGATGCCATTCGCAGTGCCCAGGAGCGTCTGGCTCAGGTACCCCAGCCCGTGGACAACCAGCGTATTCCCGTCCAGCAAACGGGTGTGCGTCCATCCCGCGCCCTGCCTTATGAACTGCACGTCAGTGCCCGCTGCGATAGCGAGAAAGGCGTTCAGCTGCTGTTTTCCAACACCGGCAAAGCGGCCGCTGTATTCCACGTTTATGACAAGCTCAACCTGGATCGCATCCCACGCCGCTACATGGTCGAACCCGGCCAGATGCTCGATGATGTCTGGGACGCGCAGGCAAACAACCTGGGACACTACGATCTGTGGGTACTGGGTCCGAACGGCTTTCACCGCCACTTCCGTGGTGATGTCAGCGTGCTGGGCCAGGCCGAGGCCGCCCGCCCCGAGATCCGTGTCTGCTACGAAATCACCAAAGGCGATATCTATCTGGAAATGATGAACGGTGGCCAGTCCGCCTGCACCTTCACCATCCAGTCCATGGCCTATCGTGAAGACGGTCCATGGGAAGTCACGGTGGAACCCGGCCAGCAGTCCAAACAATCCTGGGCCTTGAAATCCAGCGGTCATTGGTACGACTTCGTGGTTCGCAGCAACAGCGACCCCAGCTACTACCGCCGCTTCGCAGGCCGGGTGGAGTTTGGCGCGCACGGCGTCAGCGATCCAGCCCTGGGGATTCCCGCCTACCTGTAAGACTTCAAGGCGCTGAATCTATCGTTCTATTGTCTAACTAAGTGTGTGTGCGCACCACGCACACTTTTTACCCCGATGCCAAATACAGGCATCGGGGTTTTTTTACGCATCCGTAGTAGCAACGACAGGTACCCACGCATGGGGCTGCCATCAGTGAGCTATGCCTGGCAAACGGGCACACCGCCTCAAGGAATGTGAAGTCTCTGTACCTGACCCGCATAGACAAGCGGGCAATGCAAAAGCCAAGCACAGGCTACGGGCTGAACACGCCGCGCCCTACTGACTGCCCCCAGGTGATGGGGCAGGCCCAGCACGGCATGCTGCATCAGGATGAACCGCTCTGCGCCTTTCGCCTTGCATGTGTGTATTGCCACACCCGCTTACTGCACCAACTGATTCATCTCAATAATGGGCAACATGACGGCCAGCACGATCAGCAGTACCAGGCCGCCCATCAGCAAGATCATCAACGGCTCCAGCAAGGCAGTCATGGTCAGGGCCTTGCGCTCCAGCTCGGTCGACAAAGTCCTTGCCGCCCGGTCCAGCATGGGAGCCAGTTCACCGGTTTTTTCTCCACTGGCAATCAATTGCACCAGTAAGGGCGGAAACAGGCCACTGCGTTGCAATGCGCTCGCCAAAGGCAGACCCTCACGCACATGGACCGCTGCCTGATTGACGGCGTCACGCAAGGCCAGATTGGACACCGTGCGTCCGGCAGCTTCCAGAGCAGTCAGCAAGGCCACATTACTGCCAGCCAAAATCGCCAGCGTGGCAGCAAAACGAGCAGTGTCCACCCCCAGCAAATAGCTGCCCAGAATCGGCGCCCCTAACAAGCGTCGATGAAAGGCCTGCTTCAAGGCCGGTTGTCGCAATAGAAACGCCACCAGGGCGCCCCCCAGCAACAACACAAGAAACAGAACCCCTCCCCATTCACGCAGCAAATCGCTGGCGCTGATCATTACACGGGTCAGCAAAGGCAACTGCTGCTTGGCCTGAGTAAACGCGCCCACCACTTGCGGGACCACATAGCTGAGCAAGAACACCACCATCGCCACGGAAATCAGGCTGACGATGGCGGGATAAATAAAGGCCGTCAAGACCTTGCCTCGCAAGGCACCGCTCTCTTCGATAAAACTGGCCAAGCGGTCCAGCACCTGCTCCAGCTCTCCGGACTGCTCGCCCGCCCGCACCAGTGCCCGATAAATTTCCGGGAAGTCGCGCGGGTGACTGGCCAAGGCATCACTCAGGCTATGACCGGCACGGATATCCGCACGCAGGGCTGCCAGCAGCTGGACCATCGGACGTCGGGTGGACTGCTCGATCACCACGCCCAGACTGGCTTCCAGAGACAGCCCAGCCGCCACCAGACTGGCCAGTTGACGGGTCAACCAGGCCAGCTCGGTACGGCGCAAGCCTGCACTACGGGCGCGAGCGGCGGCACGACTTCGTCCCGCTTTCAGGGAAACAGTCAACAGACCACGGGTCAACAACTGCTGGCGTGCCAGACGCTCACTGTCGGCTTCCACGACGCCCCGCTCGCTGCGCCCGGTCTGATCCACCGCCTCATAGTGATAGGTACCCATCTTGTTTGACCCGCCTATAACTCGCGCGTGACGCGCAACACTTCTTCCTGGGTGCTGATGCCCTGCTCCACCCAGCGCTGGGCATCCTCGCGCAAGCTGCGCATGCCCGATTCACGGGCTGCCTGTCGCAAGGCGGCTTCGGCACCCGCGGCATTTAACAGGTGCTGGGCCCGCTCATCAATCCGATACAGCTCGTGAATACCGGTGCGCCCCTGGTAACCGGTATGGCCGCACTGTTCACAACCTTCCGGGCTGGCTCGATACTGCCCCTGGTCCGCGGGCTGACGACAATGCAGGCACAGCTTGCGTATCAGCCGCTGGGCCAGCACACCGCGCAGCGTGGACGCCAGCAAAAACGGCTCCACCCCCATATCCACCAGACGGGTAGCAGCAGACACGGCATCGTTGGTGTGCAAGGTGGCCAGGACCAGATGGCCGGTCAGGGATGCCTGCACCGCAATCTGCGCCGTTTCCAGGTCGCGGATTTCTCCGATCATGATAATGTCCGGGTCCTGCCGCAAGATGGCACGCAAGGCGCGTGCAAAGCTAAGTTCAATACGCGGATTGACCTGCGTCTGGCCTACGCCGGGCAAGTCATACTCAATCGGGTCTTCGACGGTGAGCACATTGCTGCGCGCTGTGTCGACGCGACCCAAGGCTGCATACAAGGTTGTGGTTTTCCCGCTGCCGGTGGGCCCGGTGACCAGCACAATGCCATGAGGCTGGTGAATCAGCTCATCAAGCTGGGCCAGGATGTCCGGGGCCATTCCCAGCCGCTCCAGCTCCAGTTGTCCGGCCGACTTGTCCAGCAAACGCATGACGGCACGCTCGCCATGGCCGGTAGGCAGAATCGATACGCGCAGGTCCAGGGCCCGCCCCCCCACCTTCAGGGCGATGCGGCCATCCTGAGGGAGCCGCTTTTCAGCAATATCCAGACTGGCCATGATCTTGATACGCGACACCAGGGCACCGTGCAAGGCGCGCCGTGGGCTGACAATATCGCGCAAACGGCCATCCACCCGGTAACGCACCACCGAATGGGTTTCATAGGGCTCCAGGTGAATATCACTCGCTCCGTCCCGCACTGCCTGGGTGAACAAGGCGTTAATCATGCGGATAACCGGTGCATCGTCCTGGTTCTCCAGCAAATCGGTCACGGCGGGCAATTCCTGCATCAAGCGATCCAGGTCCACCTCATTGGCCGCCGCATCCACCACGCTGGCGGCATCGTCTCCCTGCGCATAACTGGCATCAATCAGGGTGTCGAGCTGGGCATCGGGCACTTGCCGTTCCTCGAACTCGGGGTAACGACGACGCAACTCCACCAAAGCCCAATCTGGCGTGCGCTCGCTGATGACCCGCGTTCCCACGCCTTGCTGCTGCGTCAGCACGGCCCGGTGCTGACGTGCCCAGGAATACGGCAGACGACTCATAGTGTCTCCCGCAAGTCGACGGCGCCTGGCGCGCCGGCAGCTTGTGGCAGCACCATATGCTCCGCATCCGGATGGAACCAGGTGGAGCGGTCCGGCAAAGTGGTCTGCAGCGCACGCATATAGTTGTAGCGGTCCAGGGACAAACTCTGGCTATCCTGGGCATTGCGCACGATATGGGGGCGCAAAAACACCATCAGATTAGTCTTGCTGCGCTTGCGCTTCTCGTATTTAAAAAGATTGCCCACCAACGGAATATCGCCCAGCAAGGGAACCGACTGCTGACCATCCTCAATCGAGTCTTCCAATAAGCCGCCCAGCACAATAATCTGCCCATCATCGACCAGCACATTGGTACTAAGCGCACGTTTACGCGTGACAGGCGTGCTGGGTGATACCGACGTCGTAGGGTCCAGGCTGCTGACCTCCTGGTACAGAGCCATCTTGACGGTCCCACCTTCGGAGATCTGCGGACGCACTTTCAGGGTCAGGCCCACATCCTCGCGCTGAATGGTCTGAAAGGGATTACTGGCCCCATCACCCGTGGTCGTGTACTGCCCCGTCACAAAGGGCACGGTACGGCCCACCATGATGCTGGCTTCTTCGTTATCGAGCGTCATCAGGTTGGGCGTGGACAGAATATTGATGCCGCCCTGGCGCTCCATCGCCCGGGCCAGGACGCCCAGATTGACAATCTGCTGGCCCAGCACGTTCACCGTACCTTTGACCACGCCCAGACTTAAACCCGCCGCCAACGAATCCAGGGTGGTCACCCCGGCCTTGTTAATCCCGCTGCCGCCCAGATTGGCGCCCCCGACAAAACCTGAACCTCCATCGGCAATATTGCCACCGCCTGTCATCCACTGGATGCCAAACTCGGCCGCATTCTCCGCATTCACCTCCACAATCAAGCTCTCGACCAGCACTTGAGCGCGACGTTGATCCAGTTGATCGATCACTTCACGCAAGCTGCGGTAAACCGGATCGGGGGCCGAAATGATCAGCGTATTCGTGGATGGATCAGCCTGCACAGTGGCACCGCCAGCGCTAAAAGCCACGGTGCCGCTGGCACTGTTTGCGGCGCTCAAACCCATCTCGGCCTGAGGCTGCTGCTTGGCAGTGGCCGACGTGTCCATGGCCTTGGCACCGCCGGTGATACCGGCATTGGCGGCGGGTGCCAGGCTATTGCTATTTGACTGTTGATTCCCGGTGCTCGCGTTCCCCGAAGCCGCTTGACCGGTCAGGGCCCCGCGCAGCACCTCAGCCAGCTGCACCGCCTGAGCATTGCGCAGATAGACCACATGCAAATTGCCTTTATTGCTTTCCGGGCTGTCAATACGCCGGATCAGGTCACGGGCCAGATCCAGCCGGGCCGGACTGCCTGCCCGCACCAGGACCGAGTTGCTACGCGGGTCGGCCACCACCGTAATGCGCTGCGCCACATCGTTGCCGGGCGTATCGAGCATTTGCGAGGCCAGGGCTGCCACATCCAGGGCCACGCCGTAGTCAATCGGGATAATGTCCGTGTTCAAGCCCGCGGGGGTATCGATCCCCGCAATGACCTGGGCGATACGGTCCAGATTGTCACCGTAATCGGTCACCACCAGCGTATTGTTGGACGGGTAGGCATTGATGGGATTATTGGGCGAAATCATCGGCCGCAGCACCGGAACCAAGGCGGTCGCATTTTCATAACGCAAGGTAAACACCCGCGTTTCCAGCTCACCGCTGCCACTGGCCCCGGTACCAGCCGCCCGCACCGCACCGCCCTGCTGGCGCGCTTCGGCTTCAGGGACCACCCGACTGATCTTGCCATTACGCAGGACGGCAAAGCCTTGCATCCGCAGCGCCGACAGCAGCATCTCGTAGGCCGTTCTGGCGTCTACCGGCACCTCTGACACCAGCGTCAACTGCCCTTTCACGCGCGGGTCCACAATAAAATTCTGACCCGTGAAACGGGCCAGAGCCGCCACCACGCCATCCAGCTCCGCATCCACAAAATTGAGCGTAATGTCGTCGCCTTGCGGGAACTCGGCCGGGTCCGGCAAATCGATAGGCGCCGCACTGCCCCCGACCCGCTGCGGTACCCGCCGCGTGACGGCCGCAGAGGCCGTATTGCTATTGGCAAAGCGCGGATCAGCCTGCCCGCTGCGTACCGGCGCCTTGCCCACTGAGGCAAAAAAAGAAGAAGGGTCGGGACCGGGCTCAGGTTTCTGACCATTGCTGGCACAGGCGCTCAACAGCACGGCTGCACCCAGGCTTAAGAGGAAGCGAGGCCGCAGCCCAGGAAGTCGTTTAGTCAAGGTACTCATAGTCAAAATATCGTTAATCCTGCTTGCTAGTCGTTGTGGCTATCCGCCAATGGGTCACGCCCTGACGCTGAGGCCCCAAGGCCTCTAATAACTCATTAAATCGTTGATCGTCGGCCTGTCTGGGTTGAGCGCGCCCTTCAAACAGGCCGCCCTCCGGCCCCCACTGACCTTGCCCGGCCAAAGTGAAGTCTCCTTGAAGTGTGCGCAGACCCAGTTGAACGCCCTGCCCCTTGCGGCTGACCAGCAACTGGTAATCGCCTAACTGAGCCTGTGCTGCCAAGGCAGAGCGCGCATTGCGCCAGTCCAGTTCCAGCAGCGGACCGGTCGTGGCTGCCAACGCCTGACTGGGCCAACGCAGCTGTAACTGACCTTGCGGTTGCACGGTCTGCAACAAGGGATGCAGACGCCCCAAAAGTGCTGCGGGCACCGTCAGGCTTTGGCCGGATATTCGCCAGCCCTGCAGGCTGGCTTGCAGTCGCACAGGCTGATCCAGCCAATCATGGTTCAATTCCATTTGCGGCCAAGGGGTCAAGCGCCAACGCCAGCTCACCGGCCCAGGAACCGTACGGGCCAGCAGTCCCGAGCCCACGACCAGCAAGCCTTGTCCCGAAGCCAGGCTGCCATGCGCGGTTTCAAGCCGCAAAGGCAAGCGCTCCGGCTGCCAGATCAGCATCAGACGGGCTGGCAAAAAAGGCACCGCGGCCAACAACAGTCCCATCGTCAGCAAGGCCAACACGAAAATCTTGGTGAGTTTTTTCATGAGGGCTCTCCGGTGCGCAGCACCATACGCCCATCCAGCAGCCCTGCACGCTCCCGGCTATCCACCACCGAGCGACTGAGACTGAGCTCCTGGACAGCAAAGCCCAAAACACGGGGAGTCTGCAGCAGCCAGTCCATCAAGGCCGGAGCCGCTACGGCCTGACAGATCAAGACACGCTGCCCGGCCGGCGACTCCTCTGTCTGACACTGAGCGCCCAACGTTTGCAAACTGCGCTGCAAGGCCTTGTCCTGCCCCTGCGCATCGACCGACGTCACCAGTGCTTTATCCAGAATCTGAATCTGCGCCAAGACTGTTTGCAACTGCGCCATCTCGTACTGCAGGCGCGGCAATTCCTGTTTGGCCAGGGCCAGATCACGAACGGCGGGGCGCACCAGCAGCAGCCACAAGAACATCAAGGCCAGCAAAGCACCCAATACAGACAAGGCCAGTTGATCCCGGCGGCTCAAGGCCTGCCAATGCTGTCTGGCAATGGCGAGCTTGCCTTGCACGGTCAGCAGGACAGGCTGGAGGGCAGTGAATTTGCTCATTGCTGCGCCTCCTGCTGGCTGGATTGCCCCTCTTTGCGCAAACCTATTTCCCACTGGCGGGCCGAATCCCCCTGCTTCCAGGTCAGTTCGGACTCGGCAGGCAAGGGCTGTGCCGGCAAGTCACTGGCCAGCGTCAGACGCAACTGCTGATCGTCGAAATGCAGTGCGCGCACCTGCCCCTGCAAGGCTGGCCACTGTATGGCGCTGCTCATCAACAAGCGATCAAACGGCGCGGAGGCAGGACTTTTCTCCGCCAGCAAGGCATCACGATGCTGGCTGGCCTGCGTCAAGGGCGCGACGATGACAGGCAAATGCGGCAAGGCTTGTCGAACCGCCTGCTCCATCTGGGTCTGCAGCTGTTTCGTCTGGGACCGCAAGGCCTGTGCCTGCTGCTGCAAAACCAATGTCCAGCTCAGCACGGCGGCCAGCGTCCACCAAAGGCTGTGGCGCACGACGCGACTTGTGCCGCTGGCGGCCATCTCGGGCATCAGCAAGGAACAGGCTGGCACCGTCACGCTCGGCCCCTTGCCCTGTCGATCCTGTGCGTGAGCCTCGGACCAGGGATAAACCGCGTTCAAGGGCAGACCTGCCTGGCGGGCCTGCGCCCCCAACGCCAGCAAAGGCTGCCGCTCTGTCCAGGCCAACTGACTCATCCCGGAAGGATCGGGGGCCGAACACGCCACCCACACCTGTTCAATCGGACTCAGACACAGGGGTTCAACGGCGCTGCAGGCCACAGCCTGCCGCCGCGACGCACTGACCGCGGGAAGGCGCAGCTCGGTCACCGTTGCCATCCCTGCCGGCAAAACCAGCTCCAAGGAGCGGGCCTGGGTCTTGAGCTCGTCAAGTTCTCCTCGCCCGCGACGCAAGACTTTGGCGCGTTTGTCCCGCAGCACAAAGTCCACCGGCTGATCCAGCCTGGGCGGCACGTCCAGATAAATACGCAGCACTTTACTCATCACTTCAACGAATCCAGACAATCCGGCTGCGATCGGCGGCCCTGTGGATCAGGGCCTGAGTCGCCACCCGGCTATGGTCAAGTCGCAACTCACCACTTAATAAAAACCATTCACTGCGCACTGTCAGTGTTTGCCCCTTGAGCCCTTCTTGCGCCTGCAGGCGCGCCTGCACATCTGCCTGATCCCGGAACCATTGCCCCCGGTCACGCTGCTCCAGCAGTCCTCGCCACTCCACCAGACTGACCGAGGGCTGCACGGCGGCGAGCACCTGAGCGCTGGCCGTATTCACATTCAGAGACTTGGCCTGCGGCAAATAGCTCAGATAAGGCTCCAACTGCTTGGCCAGTACGGGTGCATCCGGGAAGAAATCCTGCAAATGAGTGGGCCAGGGTGCCTGCCCCGCCTGTGCCCGCTCCAGGCGCTGAGCCAGCTCAAGCGCAAGAGAAGGCGTTTGCTGAATACTGCGCAGCAACTGCTCCAGCGCCTGCACATACATGGCCTGTACACGCCCCTCCCGCAATAACAGGGCCAGATTGAACTTGCCCTGCTCATCCTGGATGTAACCGGAGAAATAGGCAGCCCGGGTCTTGTCCGGCGTCTCTACCTTGAGCTCACTGAGGGCCTGGGCCCACAGACCACCCTTGTGAGTGACCGCCGTGCGCTGCGAATCCAGGCGCAGTACCAGCACCGCCCAATCCAGCGCACCACGAAGCAACCAGTTGGCCTGAAGATAGTCACGCTCACTGGCCAACTGGCTTGCCAGCCCGCTTTGACGCTGCACAATGCCCATGGTGGCAATGGACACCGCCATCACCAGCACCAACGCATTGATCACGGCCATGCCTTGTTGTCTGGCGCGTGTCATAGCAGCATCACCACCTTGCGATAGGGATGCTCCTGACCTTCGAGCTGCACGGTCAGCTCGATTCCTGTGGCCGCTGCTCCCGCCTGCTCGGGCCAGGGCCAACTTTGCCAGCCGCGCGCCGGAATCCAGATACGTAAATTCCATGCGCTGACCTGCTCCAGAACATCTTGCAAAGGTCCCAGTTCGGGCAAGGGGTAAGCCGTTCCGGCCAGACTCATCGCTCGTTGCAAAACCCCATGCTGCAAACGCCATTGAATATGCTGGGTGCCCGCCCCTGCGTCAGCGCGACGCTCAATCATCAGGATGGCCGGCCCCTCGCCCTGAGCCTGCCAGCGGATACTGGCCGGCAGGACCGCCGTCGCTGCGCCCGGGTCTTGGGCAGACAGCACGGGGGGTAGATGCAGTTCCAGATCGCGCCCCATTTGGGACAGGACATTGAACAGGGCCTGGGTCTGACGCGCCTGACGACTGAGTTGCTCATCGGCGTGCAAGACTGCGTCCAGACCACGCCAGGACATCAGGCTGATCAAGGCCATGATGGTCAAGGCCACCAACATTTCCACCAGCGTAAATCCCTCCTGAGCCGGCTCTGTCATGGCAAGGACGCCAGGGTCGCATGCAGTTCAGTCAGCACGGGGCCATTGGGCAAGAAAGTCTGAATCGTCACCTGACGAAAGAAACGATTGGCCGTGGGTTGCACCGTCTGTCTGCACTGCAGATCCAAGCCCCCTTGGCGACACGACACCACCGTTTCACCGGGCTCGGGAAACAGACGACGCAATCGCATCTCGGCCATCACGCTGTCGGCGGCCAGCAAGGCCAGGCTGCGCTCATGCATGGCCTGGCTGCCCGAGGCACTCAATCCCAGCGCCCGCAGCCCGGCAGTCAGCGCCACCGACACAATGGCCAGCGCAATCAATACTTCTATCAAACTCATGCCGCGCTCAGTCATGACTGCACATCAAAAAGGCCCGTGGGATCGCTGCGCAAATGCAGGACCTCATGCCCATCATCCAGCTCCAGCTGACGCGGCGCAGACAACCACTCATTGACGAAAACCCACGGTCCTGCCGGATCCAGGCGCACACGCAGCGCCTCCAGCGACCAGGAGCGCGCAGGAAACAATTGTGCAAAGCGGGCCTGGTCGCGCAACCAACCCGGCGTTGGGCTGGAACCATCGGTGGCATCCGGAATCAGGCTGAAGCGATAACCCTGCTGATCGGCACTCCAGATCACACTTCGGCCGCTTTCACGCACATAGCGTTGTACATCGGCCAGGCGCAGAGCCAGCTGGCGGGCTTCCCGCTGTATTCCCTGATCACGATCCAGTACCAGCACACTCAAGCCGGCGCTGCTGACGATGCCCACGATCAGCAAGACCACCAAAGTCTCGATCAAGGAAAAGCCCCGTTGTGTCACGTCAGTCCCAGTTGCCTATGTCCGCGTCACTGCCGGACCCGCCGGCCTGCCCGTCCGCCCCCAAGGAGAACACATCGATCTCGCCATTAACGCCGGGTTGCAGATACTGATAGGGATTGCCCCAAGGGTCATTGGGCAAACGGTCCATATACGAGCGCCAGTTACGAGGCTCTGGCGGCTGCGAGGGCCGCTGATGCAAGGCGGCCAGACCTTGGGCCGTGCTGGGGTAGCGACCATTATCCAGGCGATACAGCTTGAGCGCCTGGGTCAGGGCGGCAATGTCCTGACGGGCCGCCACTGCGCGCGCCTGATCGGGGCGATCCATGAGGCTGGGAACTACCAAGGCCGCCATAATGCCCATGATGACCACGACCACCATGACCTCAATCAGAGAAAAACCTTGTTGAGCGCGCGAGCTGGCCGGTCTGGCCAGGGTACGCGCCGGCGTACGAAATAAAATAGGACGAGACATGAAAGAAGTAAGTCACCCAAAAAGACAAGCTCCTGTCATACGGGCTTCATGCAGCACACGCACAATAAGAGCTCTTAAGACAGCCAAACAGGCCGTCTGCCAAAGCACTATGCGATGCAGTCTAAATG
Organism: Alcaligenes sp. SJTW-7; assembly: GCF_047716895.1. Classification (NCBI taxonomy): domain Bacteria; kingdom Pseudomonadati; phylum Pseudomonadota; class Betaproteobacteria; order Burkholderiales; family Alcaligenaceae; genus Alcaligenes; species Alcaligenes sp. SJTW-7. The sequence continues at coordinate 2,917,180 of NZ_CP136682.1, forward strand.
GGTATTATTTCCGCCATATTTCCGTCACATCTTTGGCTGCGTTTGTGTCAGGCCGGCGTTGTGCTGGCCTTGATCACGCTGCTGATCAACCTGTTCCTACCTTCGCAGGACACGATTGCTCCCGTGCTGGACGAAGACCACAGTGAGCAGATCAGCACCCGGCAAATCGCGCAATGGTTTGGCGGCAGCACGGCCCTGCCGGAGTTGCGCTTGCACGGCATGATTGTGAGCGGCACGGGCGGCGCCGCCCTGCTCAGTATCAATCAGCAGTCTGTACGGGCGTATCGCCCTGGTCAGGAGCTGGCTCCCGGCGTGTTGCTGGACTCGATACAGCGCGAGCACATCGTGATCACAGTCGATTCCGTCCCTCAGCACATCGCCACCGAGCGCAAAGGTCCTGTTGCCATTCCCGGTATCCGGCAAGGGGCTCAGCCCTGACATAAACAGTTAGCAGTATGATCTGAGGCTGTCGTCCTTCTTTGCCCTGGTGGCTAATGCCCGCTTTACTTCGTCACTGGTTTGACAGCCTGCGCCCCAAGTCCCTGGCCATTGCACGCCCGGAAATGTTGCGTGCCACCTTTGGTGCCACGCTCAGCGTGCTGATTGTTTCCTCCCTGAGCCTGTACCTGTCGGATTTTGCGCATACACATCATTGGCTGGTGGCCTCTCTGGCAGCCAGTGCCTTGCTGATTTTCCTGGTTCCGACCAGCCCCCTGGCTCAGCCCTGGAATGTGTTGCTGGGCAATCTGGTGGGCGCGCTGACGGGCATTAGCTGCGCGATTTTTCTTCCTCATCCGATTGCTGCTATTACGATGGCCGTGTGCCTGAGCATGCCGGTCATGCTGGCCTTGCGCTGCGTCCACCCGCCCAGCCTGGCGATGGCCGTCTTTCCGGCCCTCAATGGCATTCAGAACTATGACTTCCTGCTGTTTCCGGTGATGTTTGACTCCAGCCTGCTGATTATGCTTGGCATGCTGTACAACCGCCTGACAGGCGTGGCTTACCCGCCAGTCCATAAACCCGCCACGCGCGCGGTCACGACACCATCACGCTTTACCGACCAGGATTATGATGCAGCGCTTAGCCATTACAAGCAGACGCTGAATATCAGTCACGATGATCTGGAAAAACTGGTCAGCTATGTGCATCAGTCGGCATTCCGGCGCAATCTGGGCACCCGTCGCTGCGCGAGCCTGATGAACGATGCCCCGCTGTCCTGCCAGGCCGACACGCCCTTGCAACAGGCCTGGGACCTGATGCGCGAGCGCAGGATCAAGGCCTTGCCGGTGCTGGACCAGAACAAGCAGGTGATCGGCATTCTGGCCCTGTCGGACTTTTTACAGCGTGCCGGGCTGGATCAGCCCGATAATCTGCGCCAGCGACTCCGGCGCTTCCTGAGCCCCCGACAGCGTTCGGCACCTACCGTGGCCGATATCATGACCAGTCCCGCCGTCACTGCCAATGCCAACTGGTCGGTGGCCGAACTGATCCCCCTGTTCAGCCAGGGACGGCATCGCCACATGCCGGTGGTCAACGATCACCAAGAGCTGGTGGGCATGATTACTCAGTCGGATCTGATGCTGGAGCTCTTTCGCATTCTGCAGCCAGCCCGCAACATCCAGGGCCAATAGCTAGAACACCCCAAAAAAAATCCCCCTGTTTGCCATCGCCAAACAGGAGGGACAGGTCAGCGCCAGTCGTGTGAGCACTGGCACGGAACCGCTTTACTGTGCCTGCAAGACACCCCGACGCAGCTGGTCGCGCTCAATCGATTCAAACAAGGCCTTGAAGTTGCCTTCACCAAAGCCGTCATCACCCTTGCGCTGGATGAACTCGAAAAACACCGGCCCCATCAAGGTTTCAGAAAAAATCTGCAGCAAGAGACGGCGGTTGCCCCCTTCCGATGTGCCATCGAGCAAGATGCCGCGGCGTTGCAACTCGGCAGTAGGCTCGCCATGTCCGGGCAAGCGGCCCTCCAGCATCTCGTAATAGGTTTGTGGTGGCGCAGTCATAAAACGCATGCCCATCGCCTTGAGCTTGTCCCAAGTGGCAATCAGATCGTCTGTCAGAAAGGCAACGTGCTGAATCCCTTCCCCGTTAAATTGCATCAGGAACTCTTCGATCTGGCCCGACCCCTTGGCGGACTCCTCATTCAAAGGAATACGAATTTTGCCATCGGGAGCCGTCATCGCCTTGGAGGTCAGACCGGTGTACTCCCCCTTGATATCGAAGTAGCGAATCTCGCGGAAATTGAACAGATGCTCGTAGAACTGGGCCCAGTAGGCCATGCGACCGCGGTAGACATTATGGGTCAGGTGATCGATCTCTTTAAGACCTGCACCCACAGGATGACGGTCCACCCCTTCCAGATAAACAAAGTCGATATCGTAAATGGAGTTACCTTCGCCAAAGCGGTCGATCAGGTACAGGGGAGCGCCGCCGATGCCCTTGATGGCGGGCAAACGCAACTCCATGGGGCCGGTCGGAATGTCCACAGGCTGGGCGCCCAGTTCCAGTGCGCGCTCGTACGCTTTTTGCGCATCGCGCACCCGAAACGCCATGCCGCAAGCCGATGGGCCATGCTCGGCTGCAAAATAAGCCGCCTGACTCTTGGGTTCTTCGTTCAGGATCAGATTGATTTCCCCCTGGCGATACAGAGAGACTTTCTTGGAACGGTGCACGGCCACTTTGGTAAATCCCATCATCGCAAAGACGGGTTCCATCAGACCAGGCTGGGGAGAGGCAAATTCGATGAACTCAAAGCCCATCAGGCCCATAGGATTGTCAAACAAGTCAGTCATGGCAGACTCCAGTTGTAATCAGGTAATCAAAGATGGCGTGAAACGCCTTGCAACTTGGACTCAGACCGTGCAGGGGGGCGCGCAGGATACCCCGCGCACACTGCGTGCCAAGTGATCACCAAACAACAATTGAAATCCCAGAACTCTCACAGGCTCTGCTCCAGTGGGCGGGAACCCGAAATGCGCTCCCGATGCCGATTCCCATTATGAGGGGGGCCGTCGCTCAACCGCCATAGAGCATTACCCTAGCGGTCTAAACCACCCGGCCTCTGACACGAAACAAGCGGGCAGAAAAAAGCCTCCACAATGGAGGCTTCCCAAACTGTTACCGGCGTCGGCCAAGACTGGCCAAATCAGGCCTGGTTCAGAATGGTTCAGGCTGGGTCAGCAGCACGCAGATCACGGGGTTGGATCAGCGATTCGGCACGCAATACCTCGTTGAGGGTTTCAGCGTCCATCAGGCCACGCTTGAGAACCACATCACGAATGTTGGTACCGGTCTGGAAGGCTTCGGCGGCAACCGAGGTAGCCGCTTTGTAACCGATGAACGGATTCAAGGCAGTCACCAGCGAAATGGAACGCTCGATATTGCTCTCCAGGCATTCACGGTTGGCCGTGATCCCCACCACGCAGAACTGAGTCAACGTGTCGCATGCATTGCTCAACAAAGCCATGCTACGCAACAGGGAATGAATAATCACGGGCTCAAACGCGTTCAACTGCAGTTGACCTGCTTCGGCGGCCATGGTCACGGTCATGTCAGCACCGATCACTTCAAAGGCAACCTGGTTGACCACTTCTGGAATCACCGGATTGACCTTGCCAGGCATGATGGACGAGCCAGCTTGCACGGCAGGCAGACAAATTTCACCCATACCGGCACGAGGACCGCTCGAGAGCAGACGCAAGTCATTGGACAGCTTGGACAGTTTGACGGCAGCGCGCTTCAACACGCCCGACAGGTGCAGGAAACCACCGCAATCCTGCGTTGCTTCGATCAGGTCCGCCGATACGCGCAACGGCACACCGGACAGCTCAGACAAGGCAGCCACCGCCAGCTCGGCGTAATCAGGGTGGGCCGTAATACCCGTGCCAATGGCGGTACCGCCCAGATTCACGTCACACATCAGTTTGCGCGATTCCTTCAGGCGCACGATGTCTTCGTTAATCATGGTGGCAAACGCGTTGAACTCCTGACCCAGGGTCATGGGCACTGCATCTTGCAGCTGGGTGCGACCAATCTTCATGTACGAGGAGAATTCCTCGGACTTTTTCAGGAACGCATCACGCAAACGCTCCATGGAGGCAAACAAGGGGTCCAGCGAACGGTAGGCCGCCAGATGCAGCGCCGTCGGGTAAACGTCGTTGGTGCTTTGGGCCATGTTCACATCTTCATTGGGGTGAAGATACTGGTATTCGCCCCGTTTGTGACCCATATGCTCCAAGGCCAGATTACAAATAACCTCGTTGGCATTCATATTGGTCGAGGTACCGGCGCCACCTTGAATCATGTCTACCACGAAATGCTCGTGACATTTACCCGTTTGAACGGCTTGACATGCCGCCACGATGGCATCGTGCTTGTCCTGCTCCAACAAACCCAGTTTGAAATTGGCCTGCGCAGCGGCCTGCTTGACCAGCGCCAGAGCATTAATCAGTTCCGGGTAAGTTGAAATAGGCGTACCGGTAATGTGGAAATTCTCCTTGGCACGCAAGGTATGAACACCATAATAGACTTCATCGGGGACTTGTCGGTCTCCCAGCAAATCATGTTCGATACGGAACTGACTCATAATTCCTTCGTTTCCTTAATAACGATAGCAAGACTTTTCTGACACGCCTCATACTCGATCCCGGACTACAAACGGAACAAAGCCCTGCCATTTCTTGCGAACTTGGCAGGGGCTCGGGGACATGCTGGCAAATACCGCCAATAAGCTTTGGATAATGCTTGCATCCAAATCTGGAAAGCAAAGGCCCGTAAAAAACGGGCCTCTATTGCAATCCGCCACGCGGGGTGAATGATCCAACCGCCTTTTTTGAAGGCATCGTCGAGCTCGGGAAGCGCTGGGAACATTGTAAACGCCGAGCGCACGCGTGTACGCCGTTTTACGGTTTTTCTTGGATTGAGCTGCCTTATCGGACGAACCCACGGTTGAAAACACGCTTAATTTAGCCGTGTATGTCTGGCATAGCTCGCTCATCCTGCCTGCAACCTGCTAAGGGTTCCGACGTGATGAACGTTGCGCGCTTGCATCATTTTGGGGCCTAAATGTCATAAGACTCCCAGGCACAGAAGGCATCAGATCGTCGTGACAGACCGATAGGAAGTTCACACACCTTGCAGTTTGAGAAAAAAAGGAAGGCGAAAGAGTATACCCAGGCTTTAACGCTATTCCATAAAAATATGGCTGCCTATACTGAAAAAAACTGGTCTTATTTTACTAAATGAAAATTCCTGATCAATAAAAGATGTTTAAATCAGACAAAATGGAATTAAAAAATAAGATCAATTTCCACATTAAAAGCAGCGGCTCAGTAATAAAAGAAAGCAAACCCTTTTTTATTGGGTTTTGTTGATTCTTTCTAAATAACTACTGCTCTTTGCCGCGCCCTCCTTAACGGCACAGCACTATGAAATTACTCGATCTGAAATATCAAACCATCCTGAGCGAATCACAGCGCCGGGCTCATCCTAAAACCGAGGATATCGAACTGTGTTTGCGCGTTCTGTCGCTGGCCTCCAGCATTAATCGCGCCTCCAGCACTGTTTTGAACGAGTTCGGCCTATCCGAAGGACGTCTGGTCCTGTTGTTTTTGCTTAGCCGCCAGCCGTCGGGGCTGAGCCCGGCTCTGTTGGCAGAGCAGGCCGGTGTCACCCGGGCCACCATTACCGGGCTGCTTGACGGACTGGAACAGCAGCAGTTGCTGGTGCGACAAAACAATACCTCAGACCGCCGTGTGCTCACTGTTAAACTCACCGAAGCCGGACACGAATTGTGCGAACACCTGTTGCCCTATTACATCGACTGGCTCTCGGATGCCCTCAGTCATGTGCCACAGGATATGCGCCAACGCTTGTCCAGTTTGTTATCCAAAGCCTTGCAAGGCAATGAAACGCCGGAAGTCAAAGTTGAAAAGACTCACTCGCACCCCCTGCCCGGTACCCTGCAACGCAGTTATATGGCTTAAGACACCAGACCGTCTTGCCCTTGGGGCGACTGTGCTGTCGCCCCTCTCCCATCAAGGGTGGCGCCAGTATGGCTGCCACCCTTTGTTTTCCCCCCTGCCAGGCTAACTCTATGGATACCGCCGTTATTGAAGCCATGAAAAAATGGCCCAATGTCCCCGCTGTCAGCGGCTATCTTTCCCTGGATCAATCCGGCCACTGGCGTCATCATCGGGCCGGTGATGCCAACCGGTATCCCGAGCAGCCCGGTGAGCGCATCACTCATCCAGGGCTGCTGGCTTTTTTCAATCGCAACTACCAGAGCGATGAGCAAGGCCGCTGGTTTATTCAGAATGGCCCTCAACGAGTCTACGTTCGGCTGGACGCTGCCCCCCTGATCGTGTCTCTGGCCCAGGACCTGCTTCATTTACAAGACCATACGGGCAGACAAGTCGACACCATCCAGGCCTGGTATCTCAGTGCCCAGGGCACACTCTATCTGCGCACGCCTGCCGGTCCCGCCTTGCTGTCAGGCCGTGATATTGCCGCCTTGCTGGACCAACTGCGCTCAGCCGATCAGGGACTGGACAGCCTGGATCTGGGGCAGCCCTGCCACTACGAAGGCTGGACATTGCCCGCCTATCCCGATGCCTGTCCGTTGACGGTGTGGTCTTCCTGCGTGTCACCGGCCCGGGAATTGGCGTATATTGTTTTGCCAGAGCCCGATCCAACTTGAACCGCCCTCACAGAATCTGCATGACCCAGCCATCCGCCTCTTTTTATTTTCCCGCCCCTCGTACACAAAACTTTTGCACTCAATGTGGCAGCAAGCTGACACGCATGGTGCCGCCAGACGATAACCGCATGCGCGACGTCTGCGAAAACTGTGGGGCCGTTCACTATCAGAACCCTCGCAATGTGGTCGGTATCGTTCCTATGTGGAAAGACGATCAGGTCTTGCTGTGCCGTCGAGCCATCGAGCCACGCTACAACACCTGGACGCTGCCGGCCGGCTTTATGGAGCTGGGCGAGACCCTGGTGCAGGGCGCCTTGCGTGAAATGGGCGAAGAAGCGGGCGCACAGGTCGAACCCGGCCCGCTTTTTACCGTCATCAGCGTGCCCTATGCAGAACAGGTGCATGTGTACTATCTGGCCAAAGTCACTAGCGATGTGCTGGACCCCGGCCCGGAATCCCTGGAAGCGCGCTTTTTTCACCTGGACGAAATTCCGTGGGACCAGCTGGCTTTCCGTACGGTCAGCGCCACGCTGGAACGCTACGTTCAGGACCACAAAGCCGGCCGCTTCCAAATCCACGAGTTTGATATCGCCCCCCGCGACCACGAGTAATCATGGCGCTGACATGGGTCACTGCAGAACAAGCCCTGCCTAACCCGGAACATGCCAGCCCTGACGGGCTGGTGGCTGCGGGCCTGGATTTGAGCGTCCCGCGTTTGCTGCAGGCCTATGGTCAAGGCATGTTCCCCTGGTACAGCCCGGGCGACCCGGTACTGTGGTGGTCTCCGGACCCGCGCATGGTGCTGGAGGTCGACAAGTTCAAGGTTTCCCGGTCCCTGGGCAAGAAATTGCGTCAGACTCATCGACAGCAGGATCTGGCCCAAGCTCGCATCCGCGTCACCTGCGATTTGGCCTTTGAGCAAGTAATTGGCCAATGTGCAGCCCTGCGCAGCATCACCGGAACCTGGATCAGCCCGGACATTCAAAAGGTCTATACCGAGCTGCACCACGAAGGCTATGCACACAGCATAGAAACCTGGGTGGACGGCAAGCTCGCTGGCGGTTTGTACGGTGTCAGTCTGGGGCGCTTCTTTTTTGGCGAATCCATGTTTGCCTTGCAAACCGATGCCAGCAAGATCGCCCTGGCTCATCTGGTGGAGTTTCTGAGGTTTGCCGGCGTGCCGTACATAGACTGCCAGCAAGAAACCTCCCACCTGGCCAGTTTGGGCGCGGCCCCCATTCCCCGCAAGGCCTTCCTGCAAAAGCTGGCTTGGGCCACAAGCCAACCCGGCCCCGCCTGGCCACGCGGGCCCCTGCCACTAGGCCTGCCCCCAACTTGCTAGGTGGGCGCGAGCATCCCATAATGGCTCTATCACGCTTGGCAGAGTCGCATGAATTATCCCAAAGCACCCAGTCCCCAAACGCTGCAATTCTATTCCACGGCCAGTTATCGTTGCAGCTACCTACCTGAGCAACAGGCACGCTCTCTGGTTGCCGCTCCCGCCCATCTGATCAACGATGCGGTGTACTCCAGGCTGGTCCAGCAAGGGTTTCGGCGCAGCGGCACCTTTACCTACCGTCCTTATTGCGACCAATGTCGCGCCTGTCTGCCCTTGCGCTGCGATACCCAGAACTTCAAACCGGACCGCGCCCAGCGCCGCGCTAAAAAACGCCACAGTACGCTGATCGTGCAGGATTTGCCTTTGCATTGGAACGCAGAACACTACGCGCTGTACCGCCGTTACCAGGCCAGTCGTCACCCCGGCGCGGGCATGGATCACGATGACCAGTCACAATATGCCCAGTTTTTGCTGGCCAGCCACGTCACTTCGCGCCTGCTGGAGTTTCGCGAGCCTGACGGCACCTTGAAAATTGTGGCAGTGATTGACGTGCTGCAAGACGGACTATCTGCCGTCTACACCTTTTTCGATCCCGATGACACCGGCAGTCTGGGCACCTATGCCGTACTGTGGCAACTGGACTATTGTCGTCAGCAATCGCTGCCCTGGCTCTATTTAGGCTACTGGATCGAAGAAAGCCGTAAAATGGCTTATAAAACCCGCTTTCGCCCCTACCAGCTCCTGATGAAAGGTCGTTGGGAATGGCTGGCTTAATGTCCTCTTTTATCGATCCCCATGTCTGCCTTATTCAGCCTTTATCCCTTGGCTCGTCGGGTGCTGTTCAGTCTGGATGCTGAACGCGCGCACGAACTGACTCTGAAATCTCTGCATTGCGCCCACCAAACCCCGCTTTTGGGAAATTTGCTCAAAGACCTGCCCAGCAAACCCCTGGAGTTAATGGGTTTGACGTTGCGCAATCCCGTGGGACTGGCCGCTGGCCTGGATAAGAACGGCGCCCATATCGATGCTTTGGGAGCACTGGGTTTCGGTTTTGTGGAAGTGGGTACGGTGACCCCGAAGCCGCAGCCCGGCAACCCCAAACCCCGTCTTTTTCGCTTGCCTGAGGCCCATAGCCTCATCAACCGGTTCGGCTTTAACAACCACGGGCTGGATACGTTTATCGACAATGTGCGTAAAAGTCAGTTTCGCTCCCAAGGAGGCATTCTCGGGCTGAATATTGGCAAGAATGCCACCACCCCTATTGAGCAGGCTGACCAGGACTATCTGACCTGCCTGCGCGCGGTCTATCCGCACGCAGACTATGTCACTGTCAATATTTCCTCGCCCAACACCCAGAACCTGCGCGCGCTACAGGCACAGGACGAATTGGCTCGCCTCTTGGGCGCCCTGCAAGCCTTGCGCGGTGAACTGGCCCAACAGTACCAGCGCTACGTGCCAATTGTGGTGAAAATCGCTCCTGATCTGGATCAGTCGCAAATCGACGCTATTGCCGAGACGGTTCCTTCGCAAGGCCTGGACGGCATCATCGCCACCAATACCACCCTGTCACGCGATGCAGTTAAAGGCTTGCAGCATAGTCAGGAACAAGGTGGCTTGTCCGGCCCTCCAGTCCATGAATTATCCTTGAACGTCATTCGTCGTCTGCGCGAACAGCTAGGCCCCGACTTCCCGATTATTGGTGTGGGCGGGATTGAGTCTGGTCGTCAGGCGCAGGAAAAAATTCAGGCGGGTGCACAAGCCGTGCAGCTTTATACCGGCTTGATTTACAAAGGCCCTGCGCTGATTTCCGAGTGTATTCGCGCGCTGTAACACACCTGTTGCCCGCTTGACGCGGGCAGTAGCATCCTCTTTAGCAACAAGCGCACAGATTGCCCAGCATGCAATAAAAAAGCCAGCTCAATGAGCTGGCTTTTTCTTTGGCACCTGATCAAATCAGGCAAGCAAAGATTTACTTCTTGCTGGTAGCAGCGGTAGCAGCAGCGGCAGCAGCCTCAACCGTTTTGTTGCCAGCTTCCGTCACTTGAGCAGCCGCTTTCAGGCTGGCATTGGTCGCTGCCTGAATGTTGCTTTCAGCAGCATCAGCCGCCTGGCGGGCCGCTTTCACCACGGTTTCAGCAGCATTGGTCGCTGTGGCAAACGAAGACTTCAACAACGCAACAGCGCTTTCGGTGCCAGTAGGAGCATTCTTGGCCAGTTGATCGATCGCATCAGCGGCGTGCTGTTGACCTTGCGCCAACTGGGCTTCCGCAATGCGCGACAGATTCAATTGCAGGTCGGAGAAGATGTCGTAAACGCTTTTGCCGTATTCCAGAGCCTGAGCCGCGCTGGGTTTGGCCACGTTCTGCGACAAAGCCACCACGTCTTGCACATCTTTAGCGTTGATAGCCTGCTGGGATTGACCAGCCGCTTGCTCCAGCGAGCTGCGCAGCAGATTAAGGTTCAAACCAACCAGCTTCTCAAAGCCCTGCAACAACTGACCTTGAGCGGCGAACAGGTTGTTCAACGTCGCTTGTTGAGCTTGCAGTACATTTTGGGGAATAGCACTCATGATGTTTTCCTTGGAGATACGTGGCCTGGGTCAAGCCAGCGTGAAATTAGTGACTGTGTTACTAGACAGGGGTCTGAAGAAGGCCCGGCCCACTCGCAACTACGCAAGGCAAACCTTCTATGTTGCACCGCAACAATTCCACTTTAAGCGCTATCCAAAACAAAGTCAACGGGATTTGCTGCAATGCAACAAATGCCGTTGACTATGTACTCAACGCAGGCAAAACCGCCTGAAAACAAGGGTCTAGCGCTGTTTGTCGTAACCCAGGGTTTCAGAGATTTTGGCAGCAGTATTGAGTAAAACCGGTATCCAGTCGTCATGCAGACGTTCAGCCGGAGCAGACAAGGAAAGGCCCGCCAACAGCTTGCCCGTGTCGTCATACACCCCCGCCGCGATGCAGCGCACACCCATCTCCAGCTCCTCGTTATCACGGGCATAACCCAGACGACGAACCTGGGCCAGCTCACGTTCCAACAGATCAAGTTGGGTAATGCTGTTCCGAGTCGCGCCAGCCAGCCCGGTGCGCATCACGTAAGCCCGCACCTGTCGGGGCTCCCAGGAGGCCAAAAAGAGCTTGCCAGTCGAGGTCAAATGCAAAGGCGCGTGCCCACCAATGGCGCGCACCACCTGCATGCCCGAACTCTCGCTCCAGGATCGCTCCACATACACAATTTCATCCCCTTGCTGCAAGGAGAGATTCACCGTTTGCCCAGTGTACTTGTGCAGTTCACGCATCGGTCCCAAAGAGGCGGCGCGTACGTTCAGACGCCCCTTGACCAGAGAACCCAATTCCAGCAGACGCATGCCCAGACGGTACAAACCGCTGTCCACGCGCTCGACATAACGACCGACGACCAGATCATTGAGAATGCGGTGCGTCGTAGAGGTATGCAGGCCAGTTGCCGCCGCCAGATTCTTCAAGGCCACTGGCTCGGACTGCTTGGCCAGTTCGTCCAGGAGAATCATGGCGCGTTCCAGAACCTGGATCGACATCTGACCCCCGTTACTTGACGACGCGCTAGAAGGCGTAAAGGAATTTGTTGTCATTATTGGCAGAATTATGATGCAACGCAACAAATTCCATAATATGAAATGCGCGCGTGCTTGGCAAGCGCTATTTTAGCGCAGGGCTCAAGCTCCCACCCAAGTCAAGCACCTGTTGCCGCAGGTAGGCCAGGGCCTCGGCGGATGGTTCCGCCTCCCCCTTGACGCCCAGCTCAATGTGCGGCTGTCCGCCTGCCTCCCCCACACTGGGCAGGCTGAAGGCTTTGACTCCTGGCCAATGAAGCTCGACATGTTCCATAGCCGGTGTAATCCGCGACTCTGGCAAATTGAATGCCAGGAAGGAATGCTCCACCCGATGAGCTTGATGATGCAGGTCGCGGTACCGGGTATCCAGCGTCCACTCCATCATGGGCCAGGCCATCACGGGAAAGCCGGGCATGAACGTGTGATTGCGAATAAAAAATCCAGGGATCTTGTTATAGGTGTTGGGAACAATTTCAGCACCTTCAGGAAACACCCCCATTTGCAGGCGCTGCTGGTTTTCCGGCAAAGACATATCAGCACTGCCCAAGCCATTGCGTTCATTTTCAGCACAACGCTCCGCAATCAGGGCCGCAGCCTCTGGGTGCAGCGTCAACTCCACGCCCAACGCCTTGGCAGCAGCCTGTCGAGTCTGGTCATCGGGCGTGGCACCAATCCCGCCACAGCAAAACACGATATCCGGTGTTGCAAAACTACGTTCCAAGGTTGCGGCAATGGTGTCCAGATCATCGGGAATGATCTGTGCGCCCCCCAGTTGCAATCCTCTGGCTCCCAGCAGTTCAATCAGTTTTGAAAAATGTTTATCGTAGCGACGTCCCGACAGGATTTCGTCACCGATGATAATCAAACGAATAATGGCTTGATCGTTAGTTGTCATGGTCAATAAGTGGATGAGTGGTCGCAACTGCTTCTTGCTGACGCAGGCGACGTAGGTTTTCCAAAGAGAAATGCGCAAATACCAGCGCCGAGAACACGGGTAAAACCAGCCAGGCCGGCGGAATCAGGTTCAACAAGGCAAAAATCAGACCAATCAGCCAATATTGACTGCTCAGACGGGACCAAAGATATTTGCGTTCCTGCACATTGGCATGTTCCACCAGCGCGTCCACCCGCAATATCCGTGTGAGTGCAAAAACCCACCACAACACCGGCAAAATCAGCGCAAAAGGAGGAAAAATCCATAAAGGCAAGGTCAGGAGCCACCCCACTACAAACAGGGTCCCCACCCACACCGCGTTCCAAACACTGTAGACCGTGGCATTGTGTCCCTGTTTGATGACATCGGGATAATCTTTCTGCTGCAAATGCCCCAGAACCAGGGGCATGACCAGCACTGCCGCAAGGACCAGCCCCAGCACCCCTGCCAGGGGCAGCAAAATCCCAATCGCCAGCAACGGTACCAGATACACTTTCAGTGAAAACAAGCCGAGGCCCACCAGCCACTGATCGACGGACTCAAAGGCATTCCAGCCGCCGAGCAGCTCCAGCAACCAGGTCTGGATAGGAGTCCATAACAGCCAGCTCAGTAAAATCAGCCCCACGAACATGATCAGAAAGGGCATAAGCAGGGCCATCAGCATGCGTGGCTGAAATTGCGACACCAACGATCGCTTGAAGGCGGTGGAAATGCTGGCCCATCCGCCAGCAGGGCCCGAGCGCGAGGGGGCGGACGATGAAAAGGACATATGGCTCCTGCTAAGCAAATTCAATTACCCGAGTATCATAGACACAGTCACTTCTTTTTGTCTGTATGAAATTATGGCCTTGTTCAACGCCCAACATGATCTGCCCGCCCTGGCGGCCCACCTGCACGCCCAACCCGATGCCCTGTTGATTGCCTGTTTCTGTGCCCAATGGTGTAAGACCTGTCAACAGTATCAGCCCGCCTTTGAAGCCTTGGCTGCGCAGTTTCCCCAGGCCTGTCTGGTCTGGATCGATATCGAAGAGCAACCCGATCTGTTGGGCGATGAAGATATCGAGGACTTCCCCACCATACAGATCCAAAATAAAAATGGGACCGTTTTTTACGGTCCCATGTTGCCTCATATTGAGCATCTGGAGCGTCTGGTGCAAAGCATTTCAGAACGCAGCCCGGTCCTGAATGCCGGGCCTGGAGATTTGCGCGCCTTAGTAGCGGCCGCCGCCTAGCAAAACCCCCACCGAACGCTTGCGCGTGGTGTTGGAGGGCGTTGTCACCGCAGGCTTGGGGGCCGCCGCGCTGGAAGGCTCGTAGGGTTTCAGGAAAAAATCGTCTATGGGTGGCGTGTTCGACTGGTACGAACGACGTTCGCCACGCTCGTGACGGCTGGAACCCGAACGAGACGAGGACGGCGCCGAGGGCAAATCCAGCTTCAGGCGGGGAACCGGGTTCCCGATGAGTTTTTCAATTTCTTGCAGCAAATGCTCTTCGTCCGGCGCCATCAAGGCAATGGCCTCCCCGGACGCCCCCGCACGACCGGTACGGCCAATACGGTGCACATAATCTTCGGCGTTGTATGGCAGATCCACGTTGATCACGCAAGGCATGCCAGCCACATCCAGACCTCGTGCCGCCACATCGGTGGCTACCAGCACGTCCACAGTCCCGCTCTTGAACGCATCGAGTACTTTCATGCGTTCCAGCTGACTCTTGTTGCCGTGAATGGACTCGGCCTTGATACCTTCACGCTCCAGATAGCGGGCCAATTGCCCAGCGCCAATCTTGGTATTGGAGAAAACAATCGTCTGAGTCAGCTTCTTGGTCTTGACCAGATGCACCACGGCACGACGCTTGTCCTCAGCCGACATGGGGTACACCACCTGCGTGACCGTAGAGGCGGTTGCATTGCGTGCGGCCACTTCAATTTCGACAGGATCGTTCAGGAAAGTGCGTGCCAGCTTGCGGATTTCCTTGCTGAAAGTGGCCGAAAACAGCAGGCCCTGACGATTTTTGGGCAGCAAGGAAACAATACGGTCCAGATCAGGCAAAAAGCCCATATCCAGCATGCGGTCTGCCTCGTCCAGCACCAGAATGCTGACCTGGCTTAAATTGATGGTGCGCTGATCAATGTGATCGAGTAAACGGCCCGGGGTGGCAATAACAATTTCCACACCCCGCCGCAGCGCTTCTTTTTGCGGTCCGATATCCACGCCGCCAAACACCACCGTCGAGCGCAGCGGAACCGACTTGCTGTAGAGCGCAATGCTCTCAGCCACCTGATCGGCCAGCTCGCGAGTGGGCGTCAATACCAAGGCCCGCACCGGGTGACGGGCAGGCGACGCGCTGGTCGTGGCATGTGCCATCAGACGATTCAGGATAGGCAAGGAAAAAGCGGCCGTCTTACCTGTACCCGTCTGGGCTGCCCCCATGACATCACGGCCGGCCAGCACCACGGGAATGGCCTCAGCCTGAATAGGCGTAGGCTTGGAATACCCCGCTCCGGTAACGGCGCTTAATATTCCTGGGTGCAGACCGAAATCAGCAAACGTAAGGTCATTGGAGGTCGAAGGAGTTTTATCTGTCATGTACGCAAAAAGTCGGCTTGCCACGAGTGGCAAGCATTTGTAACAATCCTATTTTAACTTATGCCCGCCTGCCTCAACAGCAGTGACGAACAGGTAAGTACTCGCGTCAGGATTTTAGGGCATCAAGGCACGTATCAGCCAGAACGCCACCATCCCGGCCACGATTACCCAAACAGCGTTACGGGTACGGATAAATACCAGCACAGCTACCAGGCTGGCCAGAGCTTTAATATCCAATCGGGGGGTGTCGCCGTAAGCCCAAGGCAAAAGTTCCGGGATGATGATTGCTGCCAGAGCAGCCACCGGAGCAAAGCGCAAGGCGCGCCGCATACGTTCGGTCAGGGGCAGCAGATCACCAAACATAAAATAGCCTGAGCGGGTGAGCAAGCTGCACAACACCAACAGGGCGATTGCACCCAAAACGTACCAATCATACTGCCAATCGCTCATCACCGTGCATCCCTATGCCGTTGCAGTTGTTCTGCCGCCACGCCCGCCAGCACGCCACCCAGCACCGCAGCGACCAGTCCTAAACGCAAGGGCAGCACCTGTCCGACCCACGCAATCACGCTGGCGGTTATCAGACAGGCCCACATGGCGCGGTTGTTGACCAGCGGAATCAACAGCGCCAGCAAAGCCAGAATGGCCGCAAACTCCAGCGACCAGGAAGGCGGCACATAGGCACTGAGCACAATGCCAGACAAGGAGGCAATCTGCCAACTTAGCCAGCCAGGCAAAATAATGCCCAGGTAATACCAGAGATGCTCACGCGAGCCGCGCTCTTTGGCATCTCCATACTTGGACATGAACAACACAAACACCATATCGCTGGTGATATAGCCCAGGCCCAGGCGTTTTTTCCAGCTCAGATGACGAAAAAAGGGCTGCAGGGCCGCGCCAAAAATAATGAAGCGAATATTGACGATGAAACCGGCGGTAAAAATCAGCCACAAGGGCGCGTGAGACTCAATCAGGGGCAAGGCAGTGAGCTGGGCCGAGCCGGCATACACAAACAGCGTCATCAAGGTGGCTTCAACACCACTTAACCCCGACTTGACCATGGCCACGCCCGTTACAAACCCCCACACCACCGTGGCAATCAGGGCAGGAATAAAGTCGATAAAACCGGCGCGCATATGCACACGATCCTGTGCACGGGGCAACAAGGCCGATAATCTTGTGATGGCTGACACGCCGTCTCCTGAGATGTGCTGCCCGCAAGCGCTGAACAGCGGTGACAGCTTTACTTATGATTGGCCTTATTCTAGAAGCAAAACTCGGGCACGAACATCTTGCGCAGTCGATAAGGTCAAGAAAAAACAGGCCGTGTCTTGCTACAATCGCAACTCTAGGCACGTAATGTTCGGCACCGCCGCTACGTGTACGGTATGTTTACCCTTGTCATTGTTTATCAGGAACCCTATGAGCGCCGCTATCGAACCTAAAAAAGCAGATCACGAACTGATTATGGTCGGAGCCGACGATCTGCCCGTGCACTGCCCCCGTCCTGGCAGCCCACTGTGGAACATGCACCCTCGCGTGTATATCGATATCAGCAAAACCGGTGAGGCCGCCTGCCCTTACTGTGGTGCCCGCTACCGCCTGAAAGAAGGCGAGAAAGTTCACGGTCATTAATTTCTGAAACTGGCTTCGTTGGACCCTACTGCTTCCCCCTCTGGCAATGCGATGGAACCGGGCTTGGCGCCCGGAGTAGACGCGCAACCCTGGCGTCACGCCGATCCGGTCGCCCGCCTGGATTCCAGCGCCTGTCCCCTGCCGGCCTGGCTGCCTGGCGGACACCTGCAAACCATCCATGGGGCTTTTTTCGCCCGCCATCACCACATCGCCTTTGTTCGTCAAAGAATCGACACACCGGATGGTGACTTCCTGGATCTGGACTGGACCGGGCCCGGTCTGTTTGCCGACAAATTGGCTAGCGGCGCCACAGCTCAACCTGACGCCCACTTGTCGCGCACTGCCGCCCGACGCTGGATGCAAGACCAGGACTGGAACAGCTTGCCGGCGACGGCCGACACGCATGCCCTGGTCCTGTTTCACGGACTGGAAGGCAGCAGTCGCAGCCATTACATTCAGGCGATTGCGCAATATTTCCGCGCTCGCGGCTGGATTGTCGTGGTGGCCCATTTCCGGGGTTGCTCCGGCTTTCCCAATCGCATGGCACGCGCCTACTATTCGGGTGACTCAGAAGAGGTCAGCTTTATTCTGAATACGGTGCGCACGCATCTACCCCATGTGCGCTGGCATGCGGCCGGCACCTCACTGGGTGGCAATGCCATGCTCAAATACCTGGGCGAAGCGGGCGACGAGGTTTCCTGGCTGCAGGCCTGTGCGTCCATTTCGGTTCCGCTGGATCTGGTCGCCTGCGGTCGCTATCTGTCCGAGTCCCGCATGGGGCGCTGGTTCTACTCGCCCTATTTCCTCAAAAGCATGCGCAGCAAACTGCAGGACAAAGCCCATCGATTCCCCGGCATGGTCGATACCGCACGTCTGAATCAAGCGCGTACCTTGCGGGACTTTGACGATATTTATACGGCGCCGATGCATGGTTTCAGCCACGCCCTGGATTATTGGACACGCGCCTCCAGCAAACCCTTGCTGCGCCACATCAAAGTGCCCACACTGGTCCTGAATGCCCTGAACGACCCATTCGTGCCACAAGTCAGCCTGCCCACCATTCAGGATTGCTCGGACGCCATCTTGCTGCACCAGCCCGCACAAGGCGGGCATGTGGGTTTCATCACAGGGAGTATTCCCGGCAATATGGGGTGGTTGCCCGCACGCCTGGCCCGCTTCTTTGAAACCAATAGCTGATACCGACTGAGCTCACCGGCAAGCGGCGCATTGCTCAAGAGCGGAACCGCTCCAGCAAGACGCGCTCGCTTTCCACCCGTTCGCGTAATTGACGAATCTGGGTATCCAGCTCGGACTGCTGATAAAAATCCTGCGTCAAATTACGCGCCTGCTGCAGTTGTTCCACCGCGGTAGGCAAGGCCCCGACCAGTTGATAATACTCAGCCATGGCGCGCCGGGCTTTTACGCCATCCCCGAGGCGATCGTAAGTCTGGGCCAGCAACTGGTGCAGTTGCGGCTCATCGGGCCATTGCTTGATGCGCTCCAGCAAAAATGCCTGGGCCTGATCATTTTGACCCAACTGCTGCAGAACCTGTACATAGGCCAACGCCACTCCTTGGCTCTTGGGCCAACGCTGCCATGCCTGCTTGGCCAGATTCAGCGCGCCTTGTATGTCCCGATCGGCAATCGCAATGCGAATATCCAGGGTATCCAACTCGGGAGCCTGATACTTGCCCTGCGCTCGGGCCTGTGCCAAATGCGCACGCGCCTGCTCATAATCCTGACGTCCTTGCGCAATATAGGCCAGACCGTACTGGGCTGCCGAACGCTCCACCTCGCTTTGTGACTGATTCGTACTTTGCAGCGCCTGCTCCAATGCTCTCAGGGACTGCCCTCCTCCAGCCTGCAGCACCATCAGCTTGGCCCGGATATACCAGAATGAGGGCGTGTCCTGATACTGTTTGGCCGGCAAGCCCCGCACGCGGTTGCTGATATCCGACTCGCGTTGCTGAGACATGGGGTGCGTACTGGCGTATTCATTGGCAGTGGCCCGCTCGTTCAGGCGCGAGGCGGCAGCCAGGCGCTGAAACATCTGCACCATGCCTTGGGGCTCGTAGCCGGCCTTGAGCAGCATTTCAAAACCCAGCCGGTCGGCCTCCTGCTCAGCCTGACGCGAAAAACCCAGCTGACGATCCACCGCCGCCGCCTGACCAAACGCGGCTGCCCCCATCGCCAGATCGCCACTACCGGCCAAGGCGCCCAGCAAGGCGCCGGCCAGAGCGGCAATCAGCAAATGGTTGCTCTGTGCGCTTTGCGTAATGCCACGCGCCACGTGTCGCTGCGCTACGTGGGCGATTTCGTGAGCCAGCACCGAGGCCAGCTCGGACTCGGACTTCGACGCCGTAAACAACCCGCTATGAATGCCAATGTATCCCCCCGGCAATGCGAAAGCATTAATACTGCTATCGCGCAGGGCAAACACCGTGACGGGTTGTGCCATGGCGGGGCCATACTGGGCCAGCTTGCGACCCATGTCAGTCAGATACTGGTTGATGTCCGGGTCCGACACGTATTCAGGCGAACGCCTGCCCTGCTCCATGATGGCATTGCCCAAGGTACGCTCCAAAGCCGGCGACAGCTCGGCCCCCGAAGCCGCTCCCATGGAGGGAATCCCCACAGGCTGAGCCTGTACCGGCAGCACCGGACCGAAAGCCAGCGACAGGGCCAGACACAAAGACAAGGTGGAACGAGCAGGTCTAAACGACATGGATACTCCCGACAAAATCAATTGGCCCTGACCATCATAGCGCTGCCCCGCTTGCGCGATTCTGGCAAACGGTGACGCGTCGACAAACGCATCAACGTGCCTAAGGCATACAACAGGCCAAATACTTCCACCAAACCAGCCAGCACCCACATAATCAGGCCACCCATAACCTGATCCGCCAGGGCGTCCATACCTGGAATGGCACGACCACAGAGATCAAAAATCGGATAAAGGTCGTATTCGGTGAACGTGATGACGGCGCCCACAATCATTTGCGGCACCATCGTAATGACCGGCGAAAGTATACGCCCGCCCACCGACAAGCGGGCTGGAGGCGAAGGGCGACGATCCAGAATGAGGTTCCAGTACAGGATCCCGCTGATAACCACAGACCAGTTCATCAGACGGTACAGACGCCAGTCCAACATGGAGTAAAACTGCACCGTGGGCAGCATCCAGATCAGAACCAGAAAAACGAACAGGAAGGCAACCAGAATCGGGTTGGTCAAGATAGCCTGAACGCCTCGCCCAACAGGACGGCGCAGCCATTGCGCCAAGGCTCGACGCCCGCTCAGGGGCAGACCGGCACGCAAGGTTTGGCCGGGATAAGCCCCCATCAGGAACAAGGGACCCAGATGATGAAGAATCAAATGTTGGGCCCGATGGATGAAGAACATGCGCTCAGCGTAATAATCCAGGCGCGTGTGCAAAGAAAGGTAGAGAAGAATCAGGCCAATCCAAAAGAAGGACTGGCGCAAAAGATTGGGGCGGTGCACTTGCCGCCCCCGGACGTACAGAATAATGACCAGCAGAAAGGTCAATAGCAGAACAGGAGAGAACTCCCAGGGTGTCAGCCAGTCGAGCAAGGACATAGCAGCGCCATCCGCAAATCCAGTTGCGGTTTAGTTTATAGCAATACGCTCGCGCCCTGCCCACTTCACATTCAACACACCGGGATAATCCCGAATCAGCCGTGCGCGCTGCATCAGCTCGGCACGCAACTCGGGTGGGCAGGTCAACGTCACGCAGGCCGTATCATGCGTGTCGGAATGGTCAACCTGCACATTGGCCACACGGATACCCGCCGTATTCAGGTCTGAATAGATACGACGCCGAATCTGAGCCAGATCGCCACGTGGGCAGACAACCGTCAGGCGAGAGACGGACAAAGGAGCACGGGCACGCAGGGCAGAAGCCTGGATGCCGGCACGGCGCAAAAAGAGATCAAAAATACGCATACATTCCCCCTATTGCACATGAGCGTTGCAACACATCAGGATTCGAAAAAGCCAAGGGCTTTCCAGAGAATGAAATGGCGGGGAATTGAGGGCAGCAGAACAGCTGCCTGAGATACCACGCCCTGAAATTACCAGGACGCGGCAAGCTGTGAAGGAATCAGCGGGCCTGAACGCGCCTGGACATGGTTAGGTCGAACATAGATCGACTAGCACTGTCGCCGGGGTCGGGATTCACCACACAGCTCCTATAAAACGAAAGAACTTGCATTGTAACGTGCCCCTGCTTCCTTCACAAGGGAAGACCTGTGAAAAACCTTTACTTTACAAGGCACTTGATGTGTTTAATACACAGACAGATCCAGCCAGCCCAGGTGGCGGTACACCGCCATGATGATGTGTACCAGCCAGTACAGGCTAATGTTCACAAACGCGACGCTTGCGATAACGGCGGTCAAGACAGAAGGCCAGCCATGTTGATTATGCCGCTCGCTTTGCGGGTTGTAGAGAGCATCAAATTTTTTCGGATTGCGCAGGGCCAAGACCACCGCTTCGATTATCCCGGCGCTGACCGGCAAAATCAGCATGTTCGGGAACACATCGTCCAGCCCCTGCTTCCATGCCACCGTGCCCCCTATGGCCAATGCCGTCACCATCAAAGGGATATACCAGTAGCGACGACCCAGATACCAGCCATGCGCGCCGATCGCCCCCAACAGCAAGGACAGGCAGGCGGCGGTAAGCTGATGACGAAATGGTTTGGTCTGTTCCAATGACAAAGTCGGGTGGGGCATGCGGGGCATCCAGTCCGGGCTTGTGTTGTCAGCCATTGCTCACAGCTGTCACGGGCCTGACGGCAAATTGACAGCCACCTTCCCGTACAATACCCGAATTACTTCCTTGCCGTCATGAGGTTCCCATGAATGCCACTGACTACGACATCGCCATTTGTGGCGCCGGTCCCGTAGGCGCAGCTTTGGCGCTAATGCTGGCTGCCCAGCACCCAAATCCGTCACGTATCGCCGTTCTGGGGAAAAACTTCGACCTGGCCAGCACCGAACATGCACAGGGCGACCCGCGCACCCTGGCTCTCAATCACGGCAGCCGCCGCCTGATTGTGAACCAGCTCCAGGCCTGGCCGGAGCGCGCGGCCCTGATGCGCACCGTGCATGTTTCCCAGAAAGGACGACTGGGCCGCTGCCTGATTCAGGCTGACGAGCTGGGGGTGCCTGATCTGGGCGCCGTCGTCCATTACGACGATTTGCTCTGGGCCTTGCACGCTCGACTGCGAGACAGCGGCGTGACCCTGTTGCCCGCGCAGCAGGCGCAGACCCACAGCGCCCCCGGACAGATTCTGGTCGATCACGATAGCGGGCAGGCCACTGCCTTACTGGCCGTGCAATGCGATGGCGTCCGCCCCAAAGGGGTGCGCCGCGACTATGGTCAGCACGCCTTGCTGACCACCGTGCGCGCCAGTCAGCCTCAAAGCGGCTGGGCTTATGAACGCTTTACGGAAAATGGTCCCTTTGCAGCCCTGCCCCATCCTGATGCGCCGGATCTGTACGCAATCGTCTGGTGCAACAGCCCTGAGCGCAGCCAGTCCCTGGCCGAACTACCTGTTGAGCAGTTCCAGACCGCCATGCTGCACGCCTTTGGCGAGCGTTTGGGACAGCTGGAGCTGGTATCGAAACGCCACATTTTCCCCCTCGCCTTTCATGCCGGCCCCAGCCGCCTGTCCGAACGTCTGCTGGCCGTAGGCAATGCGGCCCAGACCCTTCATCCGGTGGCCGGCCAAGGCCTGAACCTGGGCTTGCGCGATGTCGCGCAATTGTCACAGTGCCTGGCGGCCTGGCAAGCAGATTGTCGGCAAAACCCAGACCCATTTCTGGCTCGTTACGCGCGCCTGCGTCGCCCTGATCGCTGGCTGACGGCGGCCATCACGGACACGCTGCCACGCTTGTTTGCGACCAGAAACCCATTGATCCAGCATGCCTGTGGTCTGGGGCTATTGGCCATGGACACCCTGCCTTTTGCCCGTCAGCCATTTGCCCGGCAACTTCTGCAAGGGATGCGCGCGTAAGCACACTGGCTGCCAAGGCCCCGAATCGGGGCTAACCCTTTTTTCTTCTTGCAAGTCCTTGCGCACGAACCGGTGTCGCAGGGTTAAAATCTTTCCCATGCGTATCGGCCCCTGGACCCTTCCCAACCCTATTTTCATTGCACCCATGGCGGGAGTCACAGATAGACCTTATCGTCGTCTGTGCAAGACCTTGGGCGCAGGCTATGCCGTCTCGGAAATGGCTGCCAGCAACAAGCGTTTGTGGGACAGCGTGAAAACATCACGGCGCCTCAATCACGAGGGCGAGGCCGATCCGGTGGCAGTACAGATTGCCGGTTCCGACCCCGAGATGATGGCCGAGGCAGCGGTGTTCAATATCCGCAAAGGCGCCCGCATCATTGATATCAATATGGGGTGTCCGGCCAAAAAAGTGTGCAATGTCGCCTCCGGTTCCGCCCTGCTGCGCGATGAGCCGCGCATCATCCAGATCCTTGAGCATGTTGTCAAGGCATGTACTCCCTACCAGGTTCCGGTTACACTCAAGACCCGCACCGGCTGGGATGCGCAATCGCGCAATGCTGTTCGTATTGCCCGCTTGGCCGAGGATATCGGCATCGCTGCTTTGACCTTGCATGGCCGCACCCGCTGCGACTTCTACCAGGGCCATGCCGAATACGACACCATACGCGAAGTCAAAAACAGTCTCTCTATTCCGGTCATCGCCAATGGGGATATCGATAGTCCCGAAAAGGCAAAATTCGTACTAGAGTACACCGGAGCGGATGCCGTCATGATAGGCCGAGCCGCGCAAGGACGCCCCTGGATTTTCCGGGAAATCCTGCATTATCTCGAGCATGGCGAACATCGCGCTGCCCCCACCTTTGGCGAGCTGCGCGATTGCATGATCGAACACCTGCAAGACCATTACGCTTTCTACGGGCAGCACACTGGAGT
Source organism: Alcaligenes sp. SJTW-7 (assembly GCF_047716895.1). Lineage (NCBI taxonomy): Bacteria > Pseudomonadati > Pseudomonadota > Betaproteobacteria > Burkholderiales > Alcaligenaceae > Alcaligenes > Alcaligenes sp. SJTW-7. The sequence continues at coordinate 2,940,953 of NZ_CP136682.1, forward strand.
ACGTACTGCCCGCAAGCACATAGGCTGGTATCTGTCGGACATGCCTGACGCCCGACACTGGCTGGATCAGATTAATCGTATCGAAAACTGTGCAGATCAATTAGAAGCCATTATTCAATGGTTTCAAGAATGCGACCTGGACCAGCCCTACCTGCAATAAAAGTCAGCCATGTGGCTCTTTTGTATTTAAGTACTTCGTATACCTTCAGAAAAAAATGTCAACGACCAACCCACTAGAACAGTCCGTACGTGAACGCCTCGAGCGCTATTTCGCCGATCTGGGCGAATCCGAGCCACGCGATCTGTTGTCGATGGTCATCTCGTGCGTGGAACGGCCTGTGCTGCAAGTTGCCCTGGAAAAATCCGCAGGCAATCAGTCCAAGGCCGCGGAAATGCTGGGCATCACGCGCAGTACCTTGCGCAAGAAGCTCAGTGCCCACAACCTGCAACCCTGATTCCTAACTCTCACGTCTCACCTTCCATGAAAATCCAGACAGCTCTTCTTTCTGTCTCCGACAAAACCGGTATTGTCGAGTTCGCCCAAGCACTTGCCCAACGTGGCGTGCGTCTCCTTTCCACAGGCGGCACGGCCAAGTTGCTGGCCCAGGCTGGCTTGACCGTCACCGAAGTGGCCCAGCACACTGGTTCGCCAGAAATTCTGGATGGCCGTGTCAAAACACTGCACCCAAAAATTCACGGTGGTCTGCTGGCTCGTCGCGACAGCGCCGAACACTTGAAGACGCTGGAAGAACACGACATTGACCGTATCGATCTGCTGGTCGTCAATCTTTACCCGTTCCGTGAAACCATCGCCAAGCCCGGCTGCACCTTCGCCGACGCGGTGGAAAACATTGATATTGGCGGCCCTGCCATGCTGCGTGCAGCAGCCAAAAATCACGGCACCCCCGAAGGCGGCGCCTGTGTCGTGATTGACCCTGTTGATTACGAACGCGTGCTGGCGGATATGGACGGCCCTGCCGGTCACCCTTCTTACGGCCTGCGTCTGGAACTGGCGGCCAAAGTGTATGCTCACACGGCCGCTTACGACGGCGCGATTGCCGCTTACCTGAGCAGCCTGGCTCAAGCCGAGCCCGCCCAGGACAGCGCCCCCGAAGTGAACACATGGCCCAATGTGCTGACTATTCAGCTCAAACAGGAACAGACCCTGCGTTACGGCGAAAACCCGCACCAAAGCGCTGCCTTTTACACAGACGGCACCATTGGCGACGGTCTGCTGGGCCGCTACAAGCAATTGCAGGGTAAAGAGCTGTCTTACAACAATATTGCAGACGCCGATGCAGCTTGGGAGTGTGTGCGCAGCTTTGATGCCGGCGCTTGCGTCATCGTCAAGCACGCCAACCCTTGCGGCGTGGCGCTGGGCGAAACTGCCCAAGAGTCTTACCGCAAAGCCTTCCAAACCGACCCAACTTCGGCCTTTGGCGGCATTATTGCCTTTAACCGCGAAGTGGACGAAGCCGCTGCCCAAGCGATCAGCAGCCAGTTTGTAGAAGTGCTGCTGGCACCTTCCTACACACAAGGCGCCTTGAACGTATTTGCTGCCAAAAAGAACGTACGCGTACTCAGCATTCAGCCTGGTCAGGCGCACAACGCCTTTGACGTGAAGCGTGTCGGCGGCGGCTGGTTGGTGCAAACACCTGACACGTTCCGCGACAACACCGAAGGCTTCAAGGTTGTGACGCAAGTTCAACCTACGGCTCAGCAAATGCAAGACATGCTGTTTGCCTGGAACGTGGCCAAGTACGTGAAATCGAACGCTATCGTGTTCTGCGGTCAGGGCATGACGCTGGGCGTGGGCGCAGGCCAGATGAGCCGTGTGGACTCCGCCCGCATCGCGTCCATCAAGGCTGAAAACGCTGGCTTGACCCTGCAGGGTTCAGCCGTCGCATCCGACGCCTTCTTCCCCTTCCGCGATGGTCTGGATGTGGTTGCCGAAGCGGGCGCCACCTGCGTGATTCAACCCGGCGGCAGCGTGCGTGATGACGAAGTCATCGCCGCCGCCAACGAGCGTGGTATTGCCATGGTCCTGACCGGCACACGCCACTTCCGTCACTAATATGCGAATCCTGGGCATAGACCCTGGCTTGCGTCGCACTGGTTTCGGAGTGATCGACGCCCAGGGGCCCAGCTTGCGCTATGTGGCCAGCGGGACCATTGTGGTCCCGCCTGATCTGCCTCTGGCAGAGCGGCTAAAGCTGATTCTGACTCACATCACGGAAGTGATTGAGCAAAGCAAGCCCGATACCTCTGCGATCGAAAAAGTCTTTGTCAACAGCAACCCGGCCTCTACCCTTTTGCTGGGGCAAGCTCGGGGTGCCGCCTTGTGTGCGCTGGCTGTAGGTGGACTGGATGTGCATGAGTACACCGCTTTGCAGATCAAGAAAACCGTCACCGGCAGCGGTCATGCTGCCAAAGAACAAATCCAGCTGATGGTACAGCGGCTCCTGCAGCTGAACGGCCTGCCTGCGCCGGACTCGGCCGATGCCCTGGCCTGCGCCATCAGCCATGCTCATCACAGCAGTGTGGTGGGCGGCCTGCAAAAAAGCGGAGCCATCACCACCGGGCCGCGCCGCCGCATTCGTGCTGGCCGGATCTTGGGTTAACTGTCCATAAGGAATGTCATGATAGGTCGCATCCGGGGTACCTTGATCGAAAAACAACCGCCCACCATCTGTGTGGATGTGGGTGGGGTTGGTTATGAAATCGATGTGCCCATGAGTACGCTCTACCAAATGCCGGAACTGGGCGCACAGGTCAATCTGTTCACCCATCTGGCCATTCGTGAAGATGCTCACGTGCTGTTTGGCTTTTCCAGCCTGAACGAGCGCAGCACGTTCAAGGCACTGATCAAAGTCACCGGCATCGGTGCCCGCACGGCCCTGTCCTTGCTCTCGGGCATGAGTGCTGAAGAGCTGGCCGATGCTATTACACGCCAGGAGACTTCCCGTCTGGTGAAGATCCCCGGTATAGGTAAAAAAACTGCCGAGCGTCTGTTACTGGAGTTGCGCGGCAAGCTGGGTGCGGACCTGGGTTCCAGCGGTACAGTCAGCGCAGTGCCCAACAGCCGGGATGACGTATTGCATGCTCTGGAAGCTTTGGGTTATTCCAGCAAGGAGGCCAGTATTGCTGTCAAAGCCTTGCCGGATGATATTGATGTGTCGGAAGGGATCAAGCAGGCACTGAAGTCGCTGTCACGCGCTTGATACCACACTGCCATGTATAAAAAAACCGGGCTGTTCATAGGAACGGCCCGGTTTCTTTGTCTATACAGGGGGCAACTTATCCATCATGACGCTTATTGATGAGATGAGGTAAGGGCTAACTGCCCTATTGGCTTACTGTGGTCTGCTCGTTTGCTCGTTTGCTCGTTTGCTCGTTTGCTCGTTTGCTCGTTTGCTCGTTTGCTCGTTTGCAACTCCAGTTTGACCCGCTTTTTGAAACATGGGCAAGATCAATGCCTGCGTCTGCAACCCATTTAACGCATCAAGCAAGCAGACGCCCCAGGGCGGACACATCCACATTACCGCCACTGATCAGTACGCCCACCTTGCGGCCTTGCAAATCTCCCTGCCGCATTACCGCCGCGGCCCCCAAACAGCCTGTAGGCTCCACCACCATCTTCATGCGTTCCGCAAAAAAACGCATGGCCTGAACCAGCTCGGTATCAGGCACCGTCAAAATATCCGTCACCATGCTGCGAATCAACTCAAATGTCATCGGTGCCAACGCTTGGGTCAGTGCCCCATCCGCAATCGATGCAGGCGGCGCAATCTTGACGATCTCCCCACTGCGCAGGGACTGCTGGGCATCATCTCCTGCCTGCGGCTCCACCCCAAAGACTTCACAAGCCGGAGCCATGGCCTTGAGCGCCAGCAAGCAGCCCGACAGCAAGCCGCCGCCTCCTAAGGGCGCGTAGAACTGTTGCAAGTCCGGCACGTCCTGCAACAGCTCCAATGCGGCCGTCCCCTGCCCCGCGATGACATCGGGATGTGCAAAGGGGGGAATCAGGGTCAACCCCTCACGATCCACCAACTCTTGTGCAATCTGGGCACGATCCTGGGTCAGGCGGTCATACTCGATCACTTTGGCACCATAGCCGCGCGTCGCAGCCAGTTTGGCAGCCGGAGCATCCGAATTCATGATGATGGTGGCCGGTATGCCCAAAAGCTTGGCCGACAAGGCGACCGCCTGCGCATGATTGCCAGAGGAAAAAGCCACGACACCTGCTTTTTTCTGCTGCTCGTTCAACTGCGCCAGCGCATTGAAGCCACCGCGAAACTTGAAAGCACCAATACGCTGAAAGTTCTCGCACTTGAAGTAGACTTCGCCATTCAGGCGCTCGTTCAAGGTGGCAGAAGTCAAGACTGGTGTACGGTGTGCCACAGGCGCCAAGCGTTCAGCGGCGGCTACAACATCAGCAAAAACAGGTAATTCCAGGGACATGGCTAAAATCTCGTTTGAAAACTCCAGTCCACATTATGGAGGATGCCTCGCAACGTGGCCTAGCCCTGAGTGCTTAAAACCGGGTTCCGGCACAAGGTGTGAAGCATGAGAGGTCTACGGCCGCTCATCCCACGCTGGTGACGGTACTCAAGCGGCTTGCGCTTGGTGTACCATACTGTATATTCAATCAGCGTAGTCATCATGGCCATTCATTCCGATTCGCTCTCCAGCCTGCCTTCTGAACAGCGCATCATCACGCCCAAGCCCCTGTCGCCCAACGAAGAGTCCATCGAACGCGCCTTGCGACCCAAGATGCTGGAGGACTATGTCGGGCAAGCCCGGGCCCGCGAACAGCTGGAAATCTTTATCGCGGCTGCTCGCCAGCGCCAGGAAGCGCTAGACCACGTCTTGCTGTTTGGCCCTCCCGGTTTAGGTAAAACCACCCTGGCTCACATCATTGCCCATGAAATGGGGGTGAACCTGCGCCAGACTTCCGGTCCCGTGCTGGAGCGTCCAGGTGATCTGGCCGCCTTGCTGACAAATCTGGAACCCAACGACGTTCTCTTTATTGACGAGATCCATCGCTTGTCCCCCGTCGTGGAGGAAATTCTGTATCCAGCGCTGGAAGACTTTCAAATTGATATCCTGATTGGCGAAGGCCCGGCCGCCCGCAGCGTCAAACTGGATTTGCAGCCCTTTACCCTGGTCGGCGCGACCACTCGCGCCGGCATGTTGACCAATCCCTTGCGCGACCGCTTTGGCATTGTGTCTCGCCTGGAGTTCTATGACGTCAAAGACCTGACGCATATCGTGGCGCGCAGTGCGGGGCTGCTTAATGTCAGCACAACCGATGAAGGCACTTACGAAATTGCCCGCCGTTCACGCGGCACACCACGTATCGCCAACCGGCTCTTGCGCCGGGTGCGCGACTACGCCGAAGTCAAAACCGGCGGCATCATCCATACCGAGTGTGCACAAGCCGCCCTGTCCATGCTGGAAGTGGACCCGCAAGGTCTGGATTTGATGGACAGAAAACTGCTGGAAGCCATCGTGCATAAATTCGATGGTGGCCCAGTGGGCGTAGACAGTCTGGCCGCTGCCATTGGTGAAGAGCGCGACACCATCGAAGATGTGATCGAACCGTATCTGATCCAGCACGGTTTTTTGCAACGCACCCCCAGGGGCCGTATTGCTACCCTGAACACCTGGCGTCACTTGGGGCTAACGCCTCCACGCAACACACAGGGTCAGGATCTGTTCGACGCAGAATAAGTACTTAATCCCGGCGAGCCCAGGGACGAAACACCAATAGCAAGGTAATCGCAATCGACACGGCGGCAGCCAGCAACAAGGCTGTCAGCCAGTGCAGATGCGTGAAAGTCAGCGCCAGCGTGGTGCAAAACCCCGCCAGGCTACCTGTCCCCCACAACGCTGAACGCAAGGTCGCTACCAGGCTTGCCGCACCCAAGGTTTGATGAATGGTCACCGCCACCACGGTGTAGCCAATGGGGAAGGCCATAATCAGCCCTGACAAGCTCGGTCCCAGCAGGGAGCTGCTGGTGGTCACGATAGCGACCAAAAGTCCAGCCAAAGCCCCTCTGAATATCAGCAAGCCCCAGCCCGCCTTCGCTTTGCTGCTTCCTTTCATGCCGGCCAGACGGCGCGAAACGCGCAAGCTGAACGCAGTCACAACAATAAACAAAGCCAGGCCCAGCAAGGGCTGCACAGGCATAAAGGACAGGAGCAAGGCTGCCACCGCCCAACCTGCCACTGCACACAATAAGGTGCGCCAGGGCGACAGGGTGGGAGCACAAAGAATGATGAGCAGCAAGAACAGCTGAGTCGCGCTTAGCGAATACACGGCATAGGTTGCCGCCTGTTGCACATAATCGGCAGGAAACTGCTGGGACAGAAAATAAAAGCCGGGGCCCAATACCATGGGCAAGCCCGCCAGCGCACCACCAATCAAGGGCCCAAATACCCCGACTGACCACGAAACCAGAACAACAACCAAAGCAGTGGCGGCCATGCGAACAGCCAAGGCAGACCACGCTGTATCAAGAAAAGCAGTTTCCACGGAGCTATCTTGCAGTGAAAGCAGATATCAGGAGCTGCCCGACTCAGCGCTATCAAAGACACTGAAATCGGACGGCTTCTTTCACCCTTAGCTCACCACACTCCAGTCCAGAGCCTGGCCGGCAGCCAGAGGAATCAACGGCTCACCCGCCATTTCCACGGTCTCGGGAATGGTGAACTGGCTACGTTGCAACGTCATGGTTCCTTCATTGACCGGCAAACCGTAAAAAGCAGGGCCATTCAAGCTGGCAAAGGCTTCCAGGCGGTCCAGACGACCGGCCTTATCAAAAGCCGAAGCGTACAGCTCCATAGCGTGCAGAGCGGTATAACAGCCCGCACAGCCACAGCTTTGTTCTTTGCGGCTACGCGAATGCGGCGCACTGTCTGTGCCCAGGAAGAAACGATTGCTATCGCTGGTGGCGGCATCTACCAAAGCCTGACGGTGCTTCTCGCGCTTCAAGACGGGCAGACAATACCAATGCGGCTGCAGGCCACCCTGGAACAGGGCATTACGGTTATAGAGCAAGTGGTGGGCGGTGATGGTTGCGGCAACCGGGCCTTCGGCCTGGCTCACGTAAGCGGCGCCCTCTGCCGTGGTCAAGTGCTCAAACACCACTTTCAGCTCGGGGAAAGCCTTGCGCATGGGAATCATCACACGCTCGATGAACACGGCCTCGCGGTCGAACAAGTCGATGCTGGGGTCCGTGACCTCACCGTGCATCAGCAACGGCATGCCCGATTCCTGCATCTGGGCCAGCACCTTGGAACAGTTCTTCAGCAAATCTGTCACGCCTGCATCGGAGTTTGTGGTGGCGCCGGCTGGATACAGCTTCACGCCATGCACAAACCCACTTTCCTTGGCGCGAACGATTTCCTCAGGCTGAGTATTGTCCGTCAGGTACAAAGTCATCAAAGGTTCAAACTTGCCGACATACTCGGTTTTGGCCAATGCGCTCAGAATACGCTCGCGATAGGCCAGTGCCTGTGCAGTGGCTGTAACGGGCGGGGTCAGGTTGGGCATAACGATGGCCCGGTCAAATTGTGCCGCCGTATGGCCCAAGACCGATTCCAGCACAGCGCCATCACGCAGGTGCAAATGCCAATCATCAGGACGACGAATGACCAGGGTATCCACAGTAGGGCTCATATCTTTACTCAATCTCAAACAAAGAACCCGCGCTTTGACGCGTTATGCAAGCGACGGGCATCACCATTGCCTTCCAGCAGGCCGAATCCATCATTATGCTACAGCTACCCGTGCCGCGCATGACAGACACGGCAATCCTGAGCCTGGCCGCAGCCTGTCCTGCCCTTGCCCGTAAACACGGGAAAATCTGCTTACAGACCTGCAAAGCGCAGGCTCACAAAGGGCTTGGACGTACAGGGAGTATCACGGTATGCTGACAGACAAGTCGTGCCCTAGCGCATAACCCGCCCCTTCAACTCGTTTCTCAGGAGTTCCGTTCATGGCCAGCACTGAAAAAAAGCCTGCTACCCGCAAACCCAATGCAGCCTTCATGAAACCACTCACTCCTAGCCCAACACTGGCTGCGGTGATTGGCTCCGACGCGCTACCGCGTACTGAAGTTACGAAGAAAATCTGGGAATACATCAAGAAGCACGATCTCCAAGACCCCAAGAACCGTCGCAACATCAATGCCGACGCCAAACTGCGTCCCTTGTTCGGCAAGGATCAGGTCTCCATGTTTGAACTGACCAAGCTGGTTAGCGCTCACCTGAAATAAGCAAAGGGTGCCCAGGCACCTCTGGCACTATCGGGCCGCGCCGCTGAGCTTTCAGCCGCGGCCCTTTTTCATCCTGCGGCATCCGGCCTTCTGTTTTACCGTCTTCATGTCGATTTCACTGCCTACCCCAACCATCCAAACGCCCCATGTACTGTGCTGGCTGCGTCGTGATTTGCGCCTGCAGGATCACGCTGCCTTGCACCACGCCTTACAAAGCGGACTGCCCGTTGCCTGTGTCTTTGTCTTTGACAGCACCATCCTGGACTCCTTGCCGGCCGATGACGTGCGCGTCGCGTTCATTCTCGACAGTCTGCAATCCCTCCAGGAGCAACTGCGCCAACATGGCAGCGAGCTGATTACCGTTCACGGCGACCCGGTACAGCAAATTCCCTTGCTGGCAAACCATCTGAATGCACAGACTGTTTATGCCAATGAGGACTACGAGCCGGCCGCCTTGACACGGGATCACGCAGTCAGCCAGTCCCTTGCCGCTCAAGGCCGAGTGCTAAAGCTGTTCAAAGACCAGGTAATCTTTGCACGCGATGAGATTCTGACACAGCAAAAGCAGCCTTATACCGTATTCACTCCCTACAAGCGCAACTGGCTGGCGCGTATTCAGCCAAGCGATATACAGGCGTATGACTGCTCACAGGGGCAATGGGCACCACTTCCCGCTCAGGCACTTCCGTGCTTGAAGGAGCTGGGTTTTCACGAAGAAGCTCGCACCAAACTACTCAGCCCTGCGGGCTGGCAAGGCGCACAGACCCTGCTGCAGCAGTTCGAACCAAGAATTCACGCCTATCACGAACGCCGAGACTTCCCAGCCAAACGGGGTGTCTCTTACCTGGCTCCGCACCTGCGCTTCGGCACACTGTCCATCCGTCAGGCAGTAGCACTGGCTTGGCCCAGCGACTCCGAAGGCGCAGCTACCTGGCTGAGCGAGTTGATCTGGCGCGAGTTCTACCAACAATTCCTGTGGCATCACCCCGAAACCGCACAAGAAAGTTTCAAGCCAGCTTATAAGAACCTTCCTTTTCCTAACCGCGACGACTGGTTCCAGGCTTGGAAGGACGGACAAACCGGCTACCCGATTGTTGATGCCGCCATGCGCCAATTGAATCAGTCAGGCTATATGCATAACCGCCTGCGCATGATCAGTGCGTCCTTTCTGGTGAAAGACCTGTTGATAGACTGGCGCTGGGGAGAACAGTATTTTGCCCAAAAACTGCTTGATTACGATATGGCTTCCAACGTGGGGGGCTGGCAATGGGCCGCTTCTACCGGCTGTGATGCCCAACCGTACTTCCGCATCTTTAATCCCATCACCCAATCGCGTAAATTTGACCCAGAGGGACAGTTCATACGACGCTATGTTCCTGAATTGGCGTCCTTGGATAAACAGGCGATTCACGCACCTTGGCAAGCCAAACAACTTCCCTTGGCATTTCGCCTGGGCCAACATTACCCGGCCCCGATTGTGGATCACGACACACAACGGCAACTTGCTTTGGCGCTATTCAAGCAGGCAGGAGAGCAAGAAGCAGCGGATTAAATACGTTTAAGGATAGGTATGTCAAACAGCTCCAGACCATCACCGCCAGCCAGCACCGCTGTAGTGCTGCAAAATTTGCAAGCCGCCCACCCCCAGGCCCAAGTGGCCGTCCTGGATTTCGCAAGCGACCATGCGGAAATAAGCCTGGCTCATAAAGGCGTGCCTGTTCACACCGAGCATTTTCCAGAACTGAGTGGCACCCAGTTGCTCTCCCACTGTTTTACCAACTCTCACTCCCGTGAGGCTCAGTTGGAACATGGTATTGAGCTTGTGGAAGACGCGATCATGCCAGCCAGTCTGGACCTGCGTCAATTCATGGTGTTTGCGACGGGAGAGTACGCCGAAGATCTGGGCGTCTGGCTTAATGAAGCTCAAGGCAGCGAACAGCACATCTTGAGTCGCGACATGATTGATGATCTGTTCACGCTGTATGCCGCCGCCAGCCAAGGAGCCATCAGCCTGAAGATGGTGAATGCAGGCTCCTTGGAAAATATCCATGAGCTGATCAATAATCAGAATCTTGGAATCTATCTTCTGCTACTGCGCGAGTGCATGCACCATATGCATATCGAGCAGGTTCACCTGTTGGCACCCTGATACCGGCTCAGCAGACAAAAGCCTGTCGGACCTGCCTCTCCACACGGGTCAAGCACGCACCAACACCCGCCTACACGTACAAAAAAAGGTGCTCATCAGAGCACCTTTTTTACTTTTCACCCGATCAGGGGCAAATCCTTGGAAAGGATGGTGTCACTTTAATAGTCGTGACCTAAAGCCTGCCCACCCGCCAAGGCTAACCAGCCTTTGATCAGACGGTGAATAATCCAGACCAGAGCCACCAAGGCGGTAACCCAACCGATAAAGATGGATGTCAGCAAGGCGCTCAAAACCATCCACAACAGGCCCCACCAGAACGTCTTGATAAGCCAGTCCAGATGACTGGCATAGATCGTGCCCGATGCGTCACCACGCTTGACGTAGGCCAGAATTACAGCTGCCACAGCCGCTGCACCGAAGATACCTGCACTAATCATAGCCAGAGAAAACAAGCCATAGCAGATGTGCGTGATCTTGCGCAGCGACAAGCCTGGTTCGAGCTCGGGGCTAATGGGCTGAGTCATTCGGTTCTCCTGAAACAAGCATTATCGATAACTATACCGAACTATTTTACCCATACTTTGGCGATTAACCGTATGACAGTGGCTGAGCTACCACCATGACCTTTGCAGAAGCAAACAATCGGCAGTAAACCTGACCGTACCTATATGCTCAAGCAGCATGCCCAAGCGGTGCATATCAGCTTGTTGATGCCCCAAGCTCCAACTTCCAACTGCATCAGGATGTTACTTGTACGATTGTTGATGTGGGTGGGGTGAGCGCAGGGAGGAGCGTACTCAGGGCGGTGGGCCTAGTTAGGGGCGGTCAGCGCGAGCAAGAGGCAGACCCAGGGGAGACGCCTTCGCCCTTGAGGCTTAAGGACACCCGTCGCCTCTGAGGAGTGCCGCGATCACCCGGCAGATAGACAACGGCTTGATGCGAGAGGGTGAGGTTCAGCAAGCCGCTAAGGCTGAACCCGCCCCTCGTAGGGCTGCCATCGTGCAGGTAGCACCCGCAGAGGACTAAACATCAACCCTCAAGCCCAGGAAGCATACGCAATGACCGACCCCCTCGGCTTAGGCCAAGAGACGTAGTCTGCAACAAGAAGGGATAGGCAGTGCCCAGAACGGGTTTGGGGAGGGGGTGGGGTACGCCTGAAGTCGTAGCTCAGGGGCCAGACGATCAGCATCGTTCAGGTGTGTCCGTCGCCGATGCGGTGGCGACCCATAAAACAAAACCCCCGCAAGGGATACTTGCGGGGGTTTTGAGCAATAAGAGCTTGACGATGACCTACTTTCACAGACGTCCGTCCACTATCATCGGCGCAAAGGCGTTTCACAGTCCTGTTCGGGATGGGAAGGTGTGGGACCACCTTGCTATGGTCGTCAAGCGTAACTGGTTGCCAGGCCGTCTTTAGGGGACGTCCCAGCCAATTGGAAGAAGCACACTGCCAGCGATCAGTACGGATCAGCTAGCAGCGGTTACGAAGGTGTCGAGCGCGGGTTGCGCTGCACTTCAATATTACGTTCTGTGGTCAACAACTTAACTCACTACAACCTCAAGGGTTATAGGATCAAGCCACACGGGCAATTAGTACTGGTTAGCTACATGCATTACTGCACTTCCACACCCAGCCTATCAACGTCCTGGTCTCGGACGACCCTACAGGGGGGTCAAGCCCCCGGGATACCTAATCTTCAGACGAGTTTCCCGCTTAGATGCCTTCAGCGGTTATCTCTTCCGTACGTAGCTACTCGGCAATGCCATTGGCATGACAACCGATACACCAGTGGTACGTCCACTCCGGTCCTCTCGTACTAGGAGCAGGCTCCGTCAAGTATCCAACGCCCACGGCAGATAGGGACCAAACTGTCTCACGACGTTTTAAACCCAGCTCACGTACCTCTTTAAATGGCGAACAGCCATACCCTTGGGACCGGCTACAGCCCCAGGATGAGATGAGCCGACATCGAGGTGCCAAACACCGCCGTCGATATGAACTCTTGGGCGGTATCAGCCTGTTATCCCCAGAGTACCTTTTATCCGTTGAGCGATGGCCCTTCCATACAGAACCACCGGATCACTATGTCCTACTTTCGTACCTGTTCGACTTGTCAGTCTCACAGTCAAGCACGCTTATGCCATTGCACTATCAAGACGATTTCCGACCGTCTCTAGCGTACCTTCGAACTCCTCCGTTACACTTTAGGAGGAGACCGCCCCAGTCAAACTGCCCACCATGCACGGTCCCCGATCCCGATAAGGGACCTAGGTTAGAACCGCAAACAGACCAGGGTGGTATTTCAAGGATGACTCCACGCGATCTGGCGACCACGCTTCAACGTCTCCCACCTATCCTACACAGGCCGGTTCACAATCCAATGCAAAGCTACAGTAAAGGTTCATGGGGTCTTTCCGTCTAGCCGCGGGGAGATTGCATCATCACAACCATGTCAACTTCGCTGAGTCTCAGGAGGAGACAGTGTGGCCATCGTTACGCCATTCGTGCAGGTCGGAACTTACCCGACAAGGAATTTCGCTACCTTAGGACCGTTATAGTTACGGCCGCCGTTTACCGGGGCTTCGATCAAGAGCTTGCACCCCATCACTTAACCTTCCGGCACCGGGCAGGCGTCACACCCTATACGTCCACTTTCGTGTTTGCAGAGTGCTGTGTTTTTAGTAAACAGTCGCAGCCACCGATTCACTGCGGCCTCTTCATGCTTTGTGCGCAGGCACATCACACTAATGAGGCATACCTTCTCCCGAAGTTACGGTATTAATTTGCCGAGTTCCTTCTCCTGAGTTCTCTCAAGCGCCTTGGAATATTCATCCCGTCCACCTGTGTCGGTTTGCGGTACGGTCTCGTAGAGCTGAAGCTTAGAGGCTTTTCTTGGAACTGCTTCCAGTTAGTTTAGAGCCGAAGCTCTATCCAGTCACACCCTTGAATTACGCACCCGGATTTGCCTAAGTGCCTTCTATGATGCGCCAACGGGGACATCCAACACCCCGATAACATTCTGCAATCCGTCCCCCCATCGCACTCTACGACGGTGCGGGAATATTAACCCGCTTCCCATCAGCTACGCATCTCTGCCTCGCCTTAGGGGCCGACTCACCCTGCGCCGATGAACGTTGCGCAGGAAACCTTGGACTTACGGCGAGGGGGCTTTTCACCCCCTTTATCGCTACTCATGTCAGCATTCTCACTTCCGATACCTCCAGCATTCCTCACGGAACACCTTCACAGGCTTACGGAACGCTCTCCTACCATGTGTACTAAAAGTACACATCCGCAGCTTCGGTCTATGGCTTAGCCCCGTTACATCTTCCGCGCAGGACGACTCGATCAGTGAGCTATTACGCTTTCTTTAAAGGATGGCTGCTTCTAAGCCAACCTCCTGACTGTCTATGCCTTCCCACTTCGTTTCCCACTTAGCCATAGTTAGGGACCTTAGCTGGCGGTCTGGGTTGTTTCCCTCTTGAGTCCGGACGTTAGCACCCGGTGCTCTGTCTCCCGTACTGTACTTGCCGGTATTCGGAGTTTGCCATGGGTTGGTAAGTCGCTGTGACCCCCTAGCCATAACAGTGCTCTACCCCCGGCAGTAATATACGAGGCACTACCTAAATAGTTTTCGGAGAGAACCAGCTATCTCCAGGCTTGTTTAGCCTTTCACTCCGATCCACAGCTCATCCCCTAATTTTTCAACATTAGTGGGTTCGGTCCTCCAGCACGTGTTACCGTGCCTTCAACCTGGCCATGGATAGATCGCCTGGTTTCGGGTCTACACCCAGCGACTGAATCGCCCTATTCGGACTCGCTTTCGCTACGCCTCCCCTATTCGGTTAAGCTTGCCACTGAATGTAAGTCGCTGACCCATTATACAAAAGGTACGCAGTCACACCACGAGGGTGCTCCTACTGTTTGTATGCATACGATTTCAGGATCTATTTCACTCCCCTTCCGGGGTTCTTTTCGCCTTTCCCTCACGGTACTGGTTCACTATCGGTCGATCACGAGTATTTAGCCTTGGAGGATGGTCCCCCCATATTCAGACAGGATTTCACGTGTCCCGCCCTACTTGTTCGATGCTTAGTTCCACGTACTGAATTTCGCCTACAGGGCTATCACCTGCTACGGCTGGACTTTCCATTCCATTCGACTATTCACTACGCTAAAACATCCAGGCTGGTCCGGTTTCGCTCGCCACTACTTCCGGAATCTCGGTTGATTTCTTTTCCTCGAGTTACTGAGATGGTTCAGTTCACTCGGTTCGCCTCCACATGCCTATGTATTCAGCATGGGATACCGTATTGCTACGGTGGGTTTCCCCATTCGGACATCTACGGATCAAAGCTTGTTTGCCAGCTCCCCGTAGCTTTTCGCAGGCTACCGCGTCCTTCATCGCCTGTGATCGCCAAGGCATCCATCATATGCACTTATTCGCTTGATCCTATAACGCTTGGTGCTGTTATAGGAATATGAGTATACGTTGTTGCCGTTCATCAATCCTTAGCTGTTATCCAATCCGAAGATCAGACAACGTCTATATTTTTGAGAACTTTCGTTGAACATAATTTGTTCTGTTGCAATCACAACCCGTGTATTGTCATCACAAGTCGACTAATCGTCTTGCGTTTATTAGACAACACACCTTCGTTGTGCTTCTTCCTAATTGTTAAAGAGCAATTCGTGGGTTGCATAACCCAACGAGCAGTATTCTTTAAAAAGAACACTCTTCGTTGAATCTAGCGCCAGGCAAACCGTTGTTTGTCTGTGCCCTATACTCTGTCATGAACCTTGCTGTATCGACAACCACCTACAAAAGCGGTGGTGGAGGATGACGGGATCGAACCGACGACCCCCTGCTTGCAAAGCAGGTGCTCTCCCAGCTGAGCTAATCCCCCGAGGTAATCGTTGGTGGGTCAAGTTGGAATCGAACCAACGACCCCCGCCTTATCAAGACGGTGCTCTAACCGACTGAGCTACTGACCCATCTATCACCAGTGGGCGATACCTTCAATGGTCATGACATAAACTAACAGCCAATAAGTGTGGACGCTTTCGCTTTGCGAGCCATTCGCTCTAAAAGGAGGTGATCCAGCCGCACCTTCCGATACGGCTACCTTGTTACGACTTCACCCCAGTCATGAATCCCACCGTGGTAAGCGCCCTCCTTGCGGTTAGGCTACCTACTTCTGGTGAAACCCACTCCCATGGTGTGACGGGCGGTGTGTACAAGACCCGGGAACGTATTCACCGCGACATTCTGATCCGCGATTACTAGCGATTCCGACTTCACGCAGTCGAGTTGCAGACTGCGATCCGGACTACGATCGGGTTTCTGAGATTGGCTCCCCCTCGCGGGTTGGCGACCCTCTGTCCCGACCATTGTATGACGTGTGAAGCCCTACCCATAAGGGCCATGAGGACTTGACGTCATCCCCACCTTCCTCCGGTTTGTCACCGGCAGTCTCATTAGAGTGCTCTTGCGTAGCAACTAATGACAAGGGTTGCGCTCGTTGCGGGACTTAACCCAACATCTCACGACACGAGCTGACGACAGCCATGCAGCACCTGTGTTCCGGTTCTCTTGCGAGCACTGCCAAATCTCTTCGGCATTCCAGACATGTCAAGGGTAGGTAAGGTTTTTCGCGTTGCATCGAATTAATCCACATCATCCACCGCTTGTGCGGGTCCCCGTCAATTCCTTTGAGTTTTAATCTTGCGACCGTACTCCCCAGGCGGTCAACTTCACGCGTTAGCTGCGCTACTAAGGCCTAACGGCCCCAACAGCTAGTTGACATCGTTTAGGGCGTGGACTACCAGGGTATCTAATCCTGTTTGCTCCCCACGCTTTCGTGTCTGAGCGTCAGTATTATCCCAGGGGGCTGCCTTCGCCATCGGTATTCCTCCACATATCTACGCATTTCACTGCTACACGTGGAATTCTACCCCCCTCTGACATACTCTAGCTCGGCAGTTAAAAATGCAGTTCCAAGGTTGAGCCCTGGGATTTCACATCTTTCTTTCCGAACCGCCTACACACGCTTTACGCCCAGTAATTCCGATTAACGCTTGCACCCTACGTATTACCGCGGCTGCTGGCACGTAGTTAGCCGGTGCTTATTCTGCAGATACCGTCAGCAGCATCCCGTATTAGGGGATGCCTTTTCTTCTCTGCCAAAAGTACTTTACAACCCGAAGGCCTTCATCATACACGCGGGATGGCTGGATCAGGGTTTCCCCCATTGTCCAAAATTCCCCACTGCTGCCTCCCGTAGGAGTCTGGGCCGTGTCTCAGTCCCAGTGTGGCTGGTCGTCCTCTCAAACCAGCTACGGATCGTTGCCTTGGTGAGCCTTTACCCCACCAACTAGCTAATCCGATATCGGCCGCTCCAATAGTGAGAGGTCTTGCGATCCCCCCCTTTCCCCCGTAGGGCGTATGCGGTATTAGCCACTCTTTCGAGTAGTTATCCCCCGCTACTGGGCACGTTCCGATATATTACTCACCCGTCCGCCACTCGCCACCAAGAGAGCAAGCTCTCTCGTGCTGCCGTTCGACTTGCATGTGTAAAGCATCCCGCTAGCGTTCAATCTGAGCCAGGATCAAACTCTTCAGTTTAATCTCTGTGGTTGTCCCGTCTTGCGACGAGACCGATTGTGTCTCAAAGAAAAATTCAGAGTTACACAAGGTAATTCTTCATCTTTCGTTTGTGAGCACTTGATACAAACTTGTGGCGATCCCCGAAGGGTTCGACTCGCTCATTCCAAGCGCCCACACTTATCGGCTGTTAATTGTTAAAGAGCAGTGACAGTTGCCTGTCGTTCCACTGACTAACCCGGCTGGCTCGTCGCGCTTGGCGCTTCGTGCCTTGCTGTGTTAGCAGCAGAGAAACGAGATTATGAAGCAGATCAGGCAGTGTGTCAAGCGTTTTTTTTGAAGAAGTTAGAAAGTTTTAAAACCGTCTAACTCGTCCCGCTTAAACCAGAACTTTCGTTCCGAACTACCTGACGAACAACCAACCGTAAGGCCAGCTATCCAACTTCACAAACAAGGGTAAATTTTCAGCGCTGTTTACAACCAGCTAAAAACTTAACGTTGCGTTCTCTGGAGCAGAACCTAGAACTTTAACACAGAATTTTCTGATTTGTCAAGCTCCGGGTTTTACACCGTGTCAGTTACCTGACTCAGTCATGCAAGCTTCGTTGCGGGCCTCTTGGCCAAGGCGGTGAATCTTGTCTAACTGCTCTCTGCGGCGCCTTGAGGGAAAACCCTGTGTGTGCTGCAGCGAGAAAAGAACTATAGCACGATGAAATTTGGCTTTGCAAGCTTTCTTTGGCATTTTTCTGGATATTTGAAGAGAGCAAACCCTGCAAAACGAGGTAGCTAATTGATAACTATGAAGAATCACCCTAAAAATAATTTTTAGATTAACTTCCGGTTTTTCCCCTGGTAGCGCGCCAGCCCATCCCTAGACTCAGATCATGGCCTAAGCAGCTATTTCTGTCGTGAAGAATCGCCGGATATTCTTCTGCCTCTCACCACTCTCTCCTCTATATAGAGGGAAAGTACATACCCTCCCCACGATCGTCACCAGTCCTAGTGCTTGCTTGCTTGCTTGCTTGCTTGCTTGCTTGCTTGCTTGCTTGCTTGCTTGCTTGCTTGCTTGCTTGCTTGCTGGCTGGCTGGCTGGCTGGAGGAAATACTGAGAAGGAGAAATATATAGATGGCGGCCCAGCAAAGGAACGGCTGCAAGAGCACGGCAGCAGCCCCTCCACTCCAATTAGTAGTGTCTGTATATAGATAGAAACTTGAGTGACCTCCAAGACCGAGCACTATTTAGGACTGTTAGCCGCTCGGAGCCCCGGAAAAAGGTGTTGGGTCGAGTCAGACGACTTGCCGCAGTCGGAGTTGCGATCGGGGTTACAAGCAGTCTGCTGTTTGAGCCCAAGGTTTGTGATTGGTCCGGGGGACCAATCGCTGTGCGAGTTCAGACTGCGCCCCGATGGTGACTCGGACAAGGGGACCGGCGTGTTGCGCCGGTAAGTAGTCCGCCTCAACACCCTGCCCCAGGGCTCCGAGTGGCGACCTATGCGGAACGGCTGGAACGATGAAAGCCACCCTCTATATAGATAAATCGTTCATCACTGCGACTCTACTTCCTATATGCATATAGGAGACGGGCCTCCCCAAGCGGTAATCCAGTCCTTGCCCCCTCTATCCCTCAATGCCCTTCAAAGTCCCTCTGAGTCTCAACCTCTTTGCCTCTAAGTCTCTAAGTCTCTAAGTCTCTAAGTCTCTAAGTCTCTAAGTCTCTAAGTCTCTAAGTCTCTAAGTCTCCATCCATGAGAACACCAAACACATACCCCCTCTCTTATAAAAACCGCTCTGCCTTCTCTCATCTATAAAGCTGCCTCTCTGTAGACACGCTCTATAAGGAGAGAAAACAAAGGCACACTGACCTGATAGATAGACCCAATCACATAAACACAATCGCCCCCAAGGCGAACTCCAAGCGAAGCCCCCCTTCCTCTCTACTCTATATAGATAGACCGCCCCCCTTACACCTCCAAGCAATAAGCTAATCCCCAATTCATTGTTATTTTCTGTCGCTGCGTTCATTACCATTCCTTATGCCTTTAATCCTCTAAGCAGCACCCTGCTTACTCAAGTGAGTAATAATGATCAGACCTCTCCTCATCTCCCTGGCATTTGCCTTCAGCACGGTTCTGACACCGTCTGTGTCCGCAGAACCAAGCGCAGCCGAAGGGGCTTCCAAACCAGCCCCGCTGATTTCAGCTACCGACCTGGCAAACCAGCTGGATCAGAAAAACCTGCGTATTCTAGATATCCGTACAGATAAGGAATACGAAGCGGGCCATGTACCCGGCGCTGTTCACACCCCTTACGGCGCCTATCGCGGCCCAGCCGAAAACGCAGGCGCGCTGCGCTCCGAGGCTGACCTGTCGGCTCTTTTCAGCAAAGCAGGAATCTCCCCAGACAGCTATGTGGTCGTCACGTACGCAGGGGCCAACCCCACAGACTTTGGCGCAGCGGCGCGTGTGTACTGGACCTTGAAAGCTGGAGGCCTGACACAGTTGTCCATTCTGGACGGCGGCCTGCAAGCCTGGGAAGCCGAAGGTAAACCACTCAGCAAAGACACGCCCACCATCACCCCTACCGACTTCAGCTACCACTACAACAAGGACATGGTTGTCAGCACACAGGAAGTGGCCGACTACATCAAGAACGGCCAAGCCCCAGTCTTGCTGGATGCTCGCCCGAGCGAATTTTTCAACGGTGAGAAGCGTGTTGACGCCGCCGCTCGTTACGGCACTTTGCCGGGCGCACGGGAACTGGATTTCAACAGCTTCTTTCGAAGCGACAAACCTATCCTGAAAGACACCAGCGAAATCGTGGCAATCGTCAAAGAGCAAGGGCTGAATGACAAACCCACTGTCTCGTTCTGCAACACCGGGCACTGGGCGGCCACTAACTGGTTTGTCCTGTCCGAGCTGGCTGGCAACCCGAATGTGAAACTCTATCCTGAATCGGTTGTGGAATGGAGCCGCAGCAACCTGCCCATGGATAACCAGCCCTCACGCTTTGAGGTCCTGAAACTCGATGCCAAGCGCGCCCTTAATTAACGAGTTGGTATTCGATCATGCTTTATCTGACTAGACTGGGCTTTATCCTGGCCAGCCTGGCCCTGGTTGTCGGGGTCGCACTGGTAGGAGGCCTGCGCCAAGGGCTGCTTGCCTTGTTGGGCATCGGCTTTGGAGCCGTGCTGCAAGGAGCCCGTTTCGGTTTCACGACCGGCTGGCGCAACTATATCGAGCGTCGAGATCCTCAAGGCATCTGGGCACAAATGCTCCTGCTGGTCTTGGCTGCCGCCTTCACCCTGCCCTTGATCGCCGATAGTGGTGGCGAACTGGTCGGCGCGATTGCTCCCTTGACCATTAGCCTGGTGCTGGGCGCTTTTCTATTCGGCGCAGCCATGCAACTGGCTGATGGCTGCGGTTCGGGCACCCTGTATAAAGCAGGTGCTGGCGCACCCATTTCTTTCGCCGTCCTGCCCACCTTTGCCATAGGCAGCTTTCTGGGTGCCTCACACCAGCCGGGCTGGATCGCCTTGGGTGGCTTGCCCGCCATTGACCTGAACACTTCCTTGGGGTGGCCCACGGCCTTGCTCATCACCGTGCTGGGCTGCGCCGCCGTATCCTGGCTGGTCGCTCGAGGCGCACGCTGCCATCAGAACGAGCACAAGAGCCAACCGGCAAAATGGGAAATGCGCTGGTGGATGGGGGCCTTGCTGCTGGCCGTCTTGTACGCCATCCACATGATCGTGGCCGGCCAGCCCTGGGGTATCGTCTACGGTATCGGGCTATGGGGCGCCAAAGTGTTTTCGGCATTGGGCTGGTCCCCTGTCGGCGATGCATTCTGGGGCGTAGCTCCTCATGCACAACGCCTGGCTGAACCCGTCTTGGCTGACGTTACTTCGGTCACCAACTTTGGCTTGATCCTGGGCGCCATGGCTGCCTCTCGCTGGAACCACCCTGCCAACTTCAAATCACCCAATTCCCGCACCCTGTGGGTCGGGGCAATTGCAGGTCTGGTCATGGGCTACAGCGCGCGCATGGCTTTTGGCTGCAATGTGGGCGCCTTTCTGGGAGGCATTGCCTCGGCCAGCATCCATGGCTGGGTCTGGTTTGCCTTGGCCTTTGCCGGGTCTATCTTAGGCGTGCGCATTCGTCGCCGCGTTAATCCTTGAGTCGCGCAAGCATGAGCAAAACTACTTTCCGCCTTATTACCAGTAGCTTCTGGCTGCTCGTCGTCGTTTTAGTTGTAATGGACAGCCTGCAAGACTACCCCTACCGTCCCGAACCCGCCCCCATTGCCTGGGGTAGCGGTCAAGCCGCCAGCGGTGGCCACTGCTCGGGCCGTTAAACAATCCAGCCCACTGGCTTGACACGCCCCCTGATGGGATGAA
The DNA here is from genome assembly GCF_047716895.1 of Alcaligenes sp. SJTW-7. Classification (NCBI taxonomy): domain Bacteria; kingdom Pseudomonadati; phylum Pseudomonadota; class Betaproteobacteria; order Burkholderiales; family Alcaligenaceae; genus Alcaligenes; species Alcaligenes sp. SJTW-7. The sequence goes on from NZ_CP136682.1 coordinate 2,962,379, forward strand.
AAGCAGACAGCCGTAATGCAGGCTGCCACAGCTTTCACCCTTGGGGGCTTTTTATTGTCCACATGACGTTGCGCTTTCCCCATGACGGCATGTAAATAAACAGATCTGCTGCCGGGTGCCATAGTTAAGCAGGCGACACAGCGCGACAGGGCCACCCCGTTGACGTGCTAGCATCAGGCTCGTTCCCGCCCTGACGATGTATCTACTCATGCTGAACTTCCTTAGCACTACCCTTAGCCGCAGCTTGCGCATGTTCTATACCGTCGCCCGAATCATGCTGCCCATCATGATTGTCGTGCGCGTCGCGGCGCAATGGGGCTTGATTGAGCAAGCCGGAAAGCTGATCGGCCCGATCATGGGGCTGGCTGGACTGCCTGCCGAGGCCGGTATTGTCTGGGCCACGACGGCATTGGCCGGCATTTACGCTGGAATAGGCTCCATGGCCGCCTTGGGCGACAGCTTGAGTCTGAACGCCGCCCAGATCAGCGTCCTGGGCACCATGATGCTGTTTGCGCACAATATGCCCATGGAACAGGCCATTGTGCGCCGCGCCGGGGCCAGCTTCTGGTTCACCGCCGGGCTGCGCATTGCCTGCGCCTTGCTCTATGGCTGTGTCCTGTCCTGGGGCCTGAGCAACGCCGGACTCTTGCAGGAGCCTGTTTCCCTGGCCTGGCTTTATGGCCAATCCAATGCCACACAGGGTGGCTGGCAAGGCTGGATGGACTGGCTGCAAGGAACGGCCAGCTCTCTATTCATGACTTGGCTGATTATTCTCGGCTTGCTTTTGGTACTGTCGATTCTGGAGAAAATCGGCTTTACCCGCTTGCTGACCCGGCTCCTGCTTCCCTTATTACGCTTTTCCGGACTGGAGGAACGCGTCGCTCCCACGACAACGATCGGGGTCTTGCTGGGCCTGAGTTATGGCGGCGCCTTGATTATCGACGAGTCCCGCCAACAGAACTATAGCCCGCGCACCCGTTTGCTCGCGCTCTCGTGGCTATCACTTAGCCACTCCCTGATTGAAGACACCATTCTCATTCTAGCTTTGGGTGCCAATATCTGGATTGCGCTGGTCGGCCGGCTTGTCCTGACTTTGTTGATCATCGGCCTGATGGCACGCCTGACCTTGCCAGGCAGCGCCCTGTACAGGCGCTACCTGGCTCCGACCAGTTCTTGCCCGGATGCTTAACTTTTGACCAGCAGGTCTTGAAAGCGCTGATAAAACTTTTTGAGCTTGGGCGCAATCACCATCTGGCAATAAGCCTGCTCGGGGTTGCGCGCAAAATAGTCGTGATGATAGGCCTCGGCTTCCCAGAACGTGGAGCTGTCCAGAACATGCGTCACGATGGGTGCATCAAACTGGGACTTGATTTCCTCAATGACCTCAAAGGCCTGGCGACGCTGCTCGTCGTTCTGGCAAAAAATGGCAGAGGCATACTGCGGCCCTTGGTCTGCTCCCTGACGATCGGGGGTGGTTGGGTCGTGAGTCAGGAAAAACACTTCCAGCAAGTCCCGGTAGGAAATGACAGAAGGGTCGAACTCAACTTTAACCACTTCAATATGGCCGGTTTGTTTGCCACACACCTGTTCATAGGTGGGATGCTCTACGTGGCCGCCACAGTACCCCGGCACCACAGAATGCACACCCTGCAAGGCTTTAAAGACTCCTTCCGTGCACCAAAAACATCCACCGCCCAATATGGCTGTTTCCTTCATGAACTCTCCTTTGACGTCGTATTGGCTAGACTCAGCAGCCAGACTGCAATAGCTTGCGCTTGGTCGGCGCTGATGCGATTTTGAGCAGGCATGGGAATCGCTCCCCAGTTACCCCGGCTGCCCTGTTGAATCTGTCGCTGCAAATAAGCCAGGGTTTCTTGCCCTGGCCCTGGCGCATAACGTTGGGCAATCTCCCGAAAAGGAGGGCCAACCCGTTTACGATCCATCTGATGACAGGACAAGCACTGCGCCTGCACGAGATCCATCAGCGCTACCGTATCAGCCTTTGCGGGCGGATTAAAGATCAGCAATCCACAAAAAACTACTAATGGTAAACGGCTGGTCCAAGAGGCTGAATGCAGCATGATCCTTCCCTTACAATTTACCCAGCTCATGCCTGAGCTCGCAGTCACGCTATTATCTGATATTCATCTCTGTAATGGGCACGCATGTTAATTCACCCGCAGTTCGATCCCGTCGCCATACAACTTGGCCCCCTTGCCATTCATTGGTATGGCTTGATGTATCTAGTCGGCTTTGGCCTGGTGTGGCTGGCCGGTACGGCGCGCATTCGTGCGGGCTACGCTTTGCTCACCCGAAAAGATCTGGAAGACCTGATTTTTTACTGCGTTCTAGGGGTGGTGCTGGGCGGTCGGCTGGGCTATACGCTGTTTTATCAACCAGCCTATTACCTGTCACACCCTCTTGAAATTTTGTATGTCTGGCAAGGCGGCATGTCCTTTCATGGCGGTCTGATCGGGGTGCTGGTCACGATCGCGCTATTTGCCCGCAATCGTCACCGACGTTTTCTGGAAGTCAGCGACTTTCTGGCCCCTTTGATTCCGCTGGGACTGGCGGTTGGACGTTTGGGCAACTTTATCAACGGGGAGTTGTGGGGTCGCCCCAGCGACGCGCCCTGGGCCATGATCTTTCCCCAAGTGGACACCATCCCGCGCCATCCTTCACAGCTCTATGAAATGGCCCTGGAAGGCATCGCCCTGTTTATCCTGCTGTGGTGGTTCACACGCCGCCCACGTGCGGTAGGCCAGACCAGCGCTCTATTTCTGATCGGCTACGGTTTCTTTCGCTTCATGGTGGAATACACCCGCGAGCCTGATGGCTATCTGGGTCTGCTCAGTGCGGGTCTGTCGATGGGGCAATGGTTATCCCTGCCGATGATTGTGGCCGGACTAGCCTTGTACGCCTACGCCAGCAAACGGGGTGCCCAGCAGGGGTAAACCGTAACTAGCGAGGCAGATCCGAGACAAGAAAAAGCCCGTCCAGAATCTGGACGGGCTTTTTTGTAGGTGCCCCACCATTGCCGTCAAGACCGGCATCCTGGAACCGAGGGTCCAAGATCGGCTGTCATCAAGCCAGCTTCGGGTTCGTCGACGAGGACGATCGCTCCTACTGGCTAATCCAACAACCTGTATGCCAAAAGCATTGGTTCAAGGAATGTATGGTCGTGTCACGAACACGGCAGGGACTTACTGGGATGAAACGGCCCGCAAGGGACAACAAGGGACCGTATTCAAATCTGGTTCAACGCGATGTGCCCGAAGGCTCGATAACATCATCAATCATCGCGTGCATATCTTCAATTTTACGCTTGAAATCGCCAAAAGCAACATTAGCCAGCGGACCATCAGGTGCTTTAGCCGATAAAAATTCGCTGGCGATCTGAATAGCGGCCATAACAGCAATACGCTCGCTACCTGAAACACGCCCCGATGCCTTGATGGCCTGCATGCGCTGATCTACCAGTTTAACCGCATCGAGCAAACGGGCTTTTTCAGAGGGTGGGCAGGCCAAAGAGTAATCGCGGCCCAACAGGGAAATATCGACTCGTTCCATGACTTACTCCTGTACGGCCCCGGGTAAACGCATCAGGATCGAACCAATCTGGTCACGGGCCTGTCCTGCCACATCACGCAGCACTCCCATTCCCGCCCGAGCACTGTCCAGCTCGCGACGCAGGGCGAGCACCTGAGCCTGTTCCTGCTCCAGCAATCTTTTCAATTCTGCCTGTTCGGCTTGCGCCTGTTGCTGCACCACATCCAATTGACGTTGATGCGAGGCAACACCGGTGGACAGGGACTCAAACTCGTCTTGCTGACGCCGATTTTGCTGGCGCAGGGCGTCCAGCTCGGCATCCTGAGTTTTCAGACGAGCCAATAATTGAGCGCGTTCAGCGTGTAGCTGACGAGATTGCTCTACCAGTTGACCAATACGGTCAGCGAGAAAGTCGAGATCTTGCAACATGGGCCTTATCGTAAACCATTGCTAGCGTTACTGGGTAGAGGAATTTCATACTAATGATAACCTTTCACCCATCTTTCCATTACCTTTCAAATTTCTTTCAAAGCATGCCAACCCTCTCCCAACACGGTCCCAAAAAACCCTAATTTTCCGGAATTACCGGGAAAACCCTTAAAAACTAGGGTCAAGTCAGGGTTTTCAGTCTGCAAGTGCTCCATTACCATGCGTCACCCCTGTTCAATGCAGTCGGCACCGGCAGGGTTGTGGAGCAGAACTCCATCATAAAGAAGCTGACACAGGAAAAAGGAAAACTTATGCGCAAGGCAGACAAGGAGAATCCACCTTATGCAAATCAAAAATAAACAGGACTTCTGGTCCGGGGTCATGTTCGTGGTCGTGGGCGCCGCTTTCGCGCTGGGGGCCACCAGCTACTCGATGGGAACAGCCGCCCGTATGGGACCCGGCTACTTCCCCTTCTGGCTTGGTGTGTGCCTGAGCTTGTTAGGGGCGGTTGTCACCTTGAACTCCATGTCTCCCAAAGCGGAAAACACGGAGGTAGAGAAGTTTAACTGGAAAGTGGTCGTCGTTATCATCGGCGCCGTTGTCCTGTGCGGACTGACTCTGAACACCTTGGGGGTCTACGCCTCGATTTTCCTGCTTGTTCTGATCAGCAGCTTTGCCAGCCATGAGTTCAGCTGGCCTGTGGCGCTGGGCGCAGCCGTGTTTCTGGTGCTATTTGTCTGGCTGGCATTCATCAAGGGCCTGGGATTGGTATTTCCCTTGTGGCCGAGTTTTCTGGCCTGATTGGGGGTGAACGGAAATGGAATTATTTGACAACCTGATGCTCGGTTTTTCGGTCGCGGTGACGCCCGAAAACCTGGCCTACGCCTTGCTCGGCTGCGTGCTGGGCACTCTGATTGGTGTCTTGCCTGGCATCGGCCCTGTGCCAACGATTGCCATGCTGCTGCCCATCACCTATGTCCTGCCGCCCGTGGCTGGCCTGATCATGTTGGCCGGTATTTATTACGGGGCACAATATGGCGGGTCCACCACGGCCATTCTGGTTGCGCTGCCAGGAGAGACATCCGCCGTGGTCACCGTACTGGATGGCCACCAGATGGCACGTAATGGCCGGGCCGGCGCGGCCTTGGCGATTGCGGCCCTGGGCTCGTTCTTTGCCGGTTGCGTGGCGACGGTGCTGCTGGCCGCTTTTGCTCCTCCCCTGGCCGAAGTGGCTTTCAAGTTCGGACCGGCAGAGTATTTCTCATTAATGGTCCTCGGCCTGGTAGGAGCGGTCGTGCTGGCCTCCGGCTCCCTGCCCAAAGCCATCTGCATGATCCTGCTGGGCCTGCTGCTGGGCATGGTTGGTACCGATGTGAACTCCGGTGTGGCTCGTTACGACTTTGGTATTCCTGAGTTGCAAGACGGTATCGACTTTGCCGTGGTGGCCATGGGTGTGTTTGGTTTCTCAGAAATCATGAACAACCTGGAGCTGGGCGACCAACGTGTCGAAATCACGGGCAAGGTAGGCAGCCTGTACCCCAATAAACAAGAGTTCAAAGAGTGCTGGCCTGCCGTCATTCGCGGGACTGCGATGGGCTCGTGTCTGGGCATCTTGCCCGGTGGCGGTGCGGTTCTGTCCTCCTTTGCGTCCTACACGCTGGAGAAGAAAATTTCCAAAAACCCGGAGCGCTTTGGCAAGGGTCACCCTGCCGGTCTGGCCGGTCCCGAGTCGGCCAACAACGCCGCTGCTCAAACCTCCTTCATCCCGCTGCTCACACTGGGTATACCCGGTAACGCCGTGACGGCTCTGATGATTGGTGCAATGACCATTCACAACATTCAGCCTGGTCCGCAAGTGATGACCAGCCACCCTGAGCTGTTCTGGGGCCTGATCGCTTCCATGTGGATTGGCAACCTGATGCTGGTCATTCTGAACCTGCCTCTGGTTGGTCTGTGGGTGAAACTGCTCAAAGTGCCCTACCGTCTGTTGTTCCCTGCCATCCTGGTATTTTGTACGGTGGGGGTGTATTCGCTGAACTACAACGTGTTCGACATCCTGGTCACCGCCGCCTTCGGCTTTGTGGGCTATGTCTGGTCCAAGCTGCGCTGCGAGGGAGCCCCGTTGCTGCTGGGTCTGGTGCTGGGACCGATGATGGAGGAGAATTTCCGTCGCGCCCTGCTGCTGTCGCGCGGTGATTACACCACCTTCGTGACGCGTCCCCTGTCCCTGTCCCTGCTGGTTCTGGCGATCTTCCTGGTTATTGTGGTTGCCCTGCCATCCGTGAAGAAAAAACGCGAAGAAACCTTCGTGGAAGAAGACTAAACAACAGGCAGTACCCGCTCTGCGTGAACACGTTTCCGTGCTCACACAGGGCAAGAAAAAAACCAAGGCCCGATTCCCTCTCTCCACGGAATCAGGCCTTTTTTCTTGCCCGCCAGCTTTTCTCCAAGGCGCCCAACAAGAGGGAAAAGCATCTGGACCAGAGTGAGCCCGCCCTCTCGCCAAGGAGCAAGGCAGGCGAGCTATCATGCCGCCGTCTGTCTTGCCGCAGCTCGTCGTCCCAGCCTGGGGCAGGAGAAGCAGCAAGGCTCGCGCCGAGCGCTCTGCCCGGCACTTGAGCAATCCAGCCCCCTTCAATTCGCTGCCAGACGAGCAACACCGCCTGCACGCGTGCACCGCCTAAGCGCCCCCCCTACGCGCACCGCGCAACAACATACCGAGGGCAGACCGGAATCATCCAGAGACGCCAGACAACACCCCTCTCACAACAAGCATAGCGCCACAGAAAGACAAAAAAAGACTGCCTGGCTCCAAACAACAATGGCCTGAATCCCTCTCGAAACCCAGGCCATTAGATAAACCACCCGCGTAAGGCTTACATGGTGCCTTGACGGCGCTTGTAGAAATTACCGATGTACATGGCCAACAGCACCAGCACGGTGGAGATCAAAATCATGATGATCCCCAACGCCGAGAGCTTGCCCCACAAACCGTCCTCGGCATAGCTCAGCACTTGCACAGCCAGTACTTCCGTGCCCGGGCGGGACAGCACCACCGATACCGTCAACTCACGGATAAACATGGTTGCCATCAAGATCCAGGCAGAGACCACACCGGGAATCAGCAAAGGAATGATGATGCGACGCATGGTGGTCCAGGAGCTGGCTCCGGCCACGGCTGAAGACTCTTCCAGGTGCGCATGCACCTGTACAAAGGCGGCTGATAAAGGCCGGATACCGTAAGGCAGATAAGCGGCGATATATGCCAGCAGCAAGGCGGTCAGCGTGGCGTACAAGGGCGTCTGCACAAAGAACCACATAAAGCCAATACCGATCACAATCCCCGGAAAAGAAAACGACAGGAAGCTCAGGGTATCCAGCAGTGCTGCGGCTCGGGTTCGCAACTTGACCACCACGTAGGCCACAAAAAGCGACAGCAGCACACCCAGACTGGCGCCGACCACCGCCAGGAACAGACTGTTTTTCATCGCCACCTTGGAGATCGGGTCCTGAATGACATCAATCCAGTTCGCCCAGCTCATCAGGGAGAAGGCTCGCGCACTAGGCACCATGGAGTAAGGAATCATGGAGGTATAGAGCAGAACCGTCACTGGCAAAACCACCATCAGCAGGCTGATAATGCCCACAATGATGAACAGGGGGATTTTGGCGCGACGCAGCTCCAGTTGAGTCGGCTTGAAACCGCGACTGGAAATGGTCACATACTTGCTGCTTTCTGCCGTCATGTAGCGGTACAGCGCGATCAGGGCAATCGAGGCTGACAGCACGCTCATGCCCAAGGCAGCCGCCTTGCCGTAATCCGGCGCGAAGCCCGTCGAGATCATCTCGAACAGATAGGTCGCCAGCACATCTACCCGACCTGGCGTACCCAGCACTCGGGGCACCGCATAAGAAGCCAGAGCGCGCACAATCGCCAAAATGAAGGCAGCCATGATGGCTGGACGCAGAATCGGCAAGGTAATGCGCACCAGAGTACGCCACAGACCGCCCCCGAAGACGCGTGAGGATTCCTCCATGGACACGTCAAAAGAGGCCATGGCAGGGGCAATAATCAGATAGGCCACCGGCATGTTCAACAGGCCTTCGACCAGAATCATTCCCCACAACGAATAGATGTTCAGTGGCGCCTCCTGCAAGCCCAGTGTGTCTTGCAGGAACATATTGATCAAACCGTTGGACGGATTGAGCAACAGTGCCCAGCTTACCGAGAACAAGAGGTGCGGAATCATCATGGGCACGATGGACAGCACGGTGAACACCCCTTTCATGGGCATGTTGGTACGGGTGTTCAGATAAGCCAGAAAAACCGCCAACGCGGTAGAAAACAGCGAGGACCCCAGGACAAAGACCACCGTATTGAAGGTGACTTCCAGCAAGAAGGGATCGGTATAAGCGGCCACATACTTGGCCATGGTGAAAGAACCAAAGGCGGTCAGCCCCTGAGAGAAACTGCCCAGCAGCAACATCAGAACCGGGCACAGCGTCAAAAAGCCGACAATGAGAATAAGCGACCAACTCAATGGTCTGCGCGTGTTATTCATGATGACCCGCCCTTATGCCGACAACAGCATGCAGTGTTCAGGGCGCAGGTTAAAGCGCACGGTGTCGCCCTCCTTCACCTTGACATCCGGGTCGATGCATACCAGCAACTGTTCCTTGCCCACCCGAACCTCGGCCTCGTAGGACTCGCCTACAAACTCCAGCGCCTGAACCTGGCCATGGAACAAGTTTTGTCCCATCTCGCTGGACTGGCTGCTGACACGAATGAATTCAGGACGAATACACAGGGTGACGTCAGTGCCCACTGGCAAATCACGTTTCTTGCAATGCAGTTGCCCCAGCTCGCATCCCACGATAGTGGCATCAACGCGCTGCTCCAGCACCTTGGCACTGATCTGATTGGCTCGACCAATAAAGTCCGCCACAAACCGGTGGTCGGCATCGAAGTAGATTTTTTCTGGCGTACCGATTTCCAGAATCTTGCCGCCACGCATCACCGCAATGGAGTTGGACAAGGCCAGGGCCTCTACACGGTCGTGCGTCACATACACAGCCGTAATGTCCAGACGGCTCAGGAACTCGCGCAGTTCCTTGCGCGTTTCTTCGCGCAGCTTGGCATCCAGGTTACTGAGCGGCTCGTCAAACAGAATGACTTTAGGCTCGGCCACCAGGGCTCGCGCCAGGGCCACGCGCTGTTGCTGCCCGCCCGACAGCCGCGTGGCGGAACGCTGGTCCACCCCTTCCAGCTGCACAAACTTCAGGATATTCGCCACTTTTTCCCGAATCACCTCTTTGCGTTCGCCACGCACTTGCAGCGGATAAGCAATATTGTCGAACACCGTCATGTGGGGCCAGATGGCATAAGTCTGGAACACCATGCCCAGACCGCGCTTTTCCACCGGTACAGCAATATTTTTGGCGCTGGACCAGACGATCTCGTCGCCAATGCGGATTTCACCCTCGTCGGGTGTTTCCAGGCCGACAATGCACCGTAGCAGCGTGGTTTTACCGCAGCCGCTCGGTCCTAACAGTGTGAAAAACTCATTAGCGGGAATCGTCAGGTTGATATTGTCCAAAGCTTTGAAGGTTTTGCCCTCTGAGACATAGGTCTTGCTCAGGCCGGTAATTTCAATTTGCATAATGAGTCAATGTTTTCTATAAAAATGAGGCGAGGCGCCGAGGCGCCCCGTTTTTTCTGATGAATCAGTCGTTCTCGTGCTGTCGATTAGCGAACGGCAAAGATGCGGCTGAATTCGCGGCCCCAACGGACCAGTTCTTCGTCACTCAGGTCGCGAATCGGCTCGACCTTGGCTTTATCAATACCCGCTACCGGCGGATGCACCCCAGGAGCCAGCACGTACTCACCGACCTTGTTGGCCAAAATACCCATGGCTTCATTGCCCAGCCAGAAATCCAGGAAAACGCGGGCGGCATCAGGATGCGGTGCGTTCTTGGTCAAGGCGATAGCACGGGGCGAACCCAACAGAGGTTGACCCGACATGGGGCCCCAGGCCAAGGGCGCTGGTGATTTGGTCACGATGTACTTGGGCATGGAAATGGCGACCAACTTCTCACCACTTTCAATCGGCGCAGGCGTAGGCCCAAATGAGGCCACGAACATGGGCTTGTTGGCCGCCAGGCCTTTGAGAAAGTCCAGCCATTGCTCTTCGCTGCTAAACACCTTTTCTTTCAAGCCAATCAGCCAGCCAATCGTGGAGGGGTGATTGGAGGGGTTAGCCATCACAATCTTGTCTTTCCATTTGGGATCGGCCAGATCTTCGTAGCGCTGCGGAGCGTCCTCGGCTTTGAGGTGGTCCGTATTATAGATATAAGACACATATTCGATGCCAAACTGGATAATCGAATCGTCTTGTATTGCCCATTCGGGATAGCCTTGTACGGCTTCGGACTGATGCGGGATCAGCACGCCCTGCTCTTTGAGCAGTTGCAGCATGGGCAGGGGAGCCTGGACCACGTCGGCCATCAGCTTGCCAGCGTTGAACTCGGTCAGGATCGTGGGAATGAATTTGGAACTGGCAATACGGGTGTACTTGCCTTCAATGCCCTGCGACTGCTGCAGCGCCTTCATGATGGGCTCTACCGCCGTGATATTGGCGTAAAAAACAGCTTCGCCCTGGGCCTTCGCTTTTTCCAGTACGGCGGCGTCTGCCGCCCACGCCGCCCATGGCAAAGAGGTACCCATAGACGCCAGTCCAGTAGCACCAGCCAGCTTCAAGAAACGACGACGATCGAAAGTGGTCATAAGGTTCACATTCCGGTTAATTAGCTAGGAAATAATGTGGGCCCATCATAATTCAGAAAGGCCAATCCCATTTATTACAGATCTATGACTGGTTTAGAACATGAGGGGGCTGACGGCGTCAAGCGCCAAACGCGTTGCCGGGTATTTGCCGGTACAACGATCTGGTCCGAAAAGCTGCGTTAAGCTCTCCGTCTGACAGAATGATTCTTAAGGAGATCGACACGGTGAGTTACGCCATTGAAGCTAAACACTATGACAGCGTCACCCCGCAAAAAGTGGCTTTCATCGGTCTGGGTGTCATGGGTTACCCGATGGCGGGACATCTGGCCCAAGCGGGACATCAGGTGACGGTGTACAACCGCAATCAGGCCAGGGCGCAACAGTGGAGCACGCAGTTCCAGCAAGAATGGGCCTGTACCCCTGCACAGGCAGCAGCTCAAGCGCAGGTGGTGATGGCCTGCGTGGGCAACGATGATGACTTGCGCGCTGTCTTTCTGGGCCCCGATGGTGCGCTGGCCGGCATGAAAGCAGGCAGTCTGTTCATAGACCACACGACGGCCTCCGCCCAGGTGGCCCGGGAACTCAGCGCGATAGCCGCCGACCAGCATGTCTCGTTTATCGATGCCCCCATTTCGGGCGGGCAGGCGGGCGCTCAAAAAGGCATGCTCAGTATCATGTGTGGTGGGCAGGAAAAGGATATGGAGCGAGCCCGCCCCTTGATGATGAGCTACGCCCAGGCCTGCACCCTGATGGGGCCTACAGGCTCGGGACAGTTGTGCAAGATGGTGAACCAGATTGCGGTGGTCGGCCTGCTGCAAGGACTGGCCGAAGCCATGGCGTTTGGTGAACAGGCCGGGCTGGATATGGAACGGGCGCTGTCCGTCCTGAGCAAGGGCGCCGCCCGGAGCTGGCAAATGGACACCAAGGGACCAACCATGCTGGCCCGAGACTTTCAACCCGGCTTTACCGTGAACTGGATGTTGAAGGACCTGGACCTGGTTGCGCAGGAGGCGCTGCGCAATGGTGCCCAGTTGCCTGCTACCCAATTGATTCAGGAGCAGTTTGCCAAGATTGCAGCACAAGGCCATCAGAATCTGGACATTTCGGCCCTGTTCACCTTGCTGGCCCACTCTCGTGATGCGGGGTAATCCTGCGCTTTGGGGAAATCAGGTGCTTGATCCTGGCACAGGGGAGTTCGGTGGCAGCAAAGGCAGGCGAAGTGTTGCCTTCAACCCATAGCCGCCCATATCGTTGGGCTCGCCATCGGTCAGCACGATCGTACCGCCATTGCGCTCGGCATAGGCAAGCGCAATGGCCAGCCCCAGGCCGGAACCTGAGCCGCGCCCACCCTTGCGTGCCGGGCCGCCCCGATCAAAGCGAACAAACACGCTTTCACGCAGGCTGGCGGCCAAGCCCATGCCATTGTCAGTCACACTGATCCACGCCAGTTTGTCGTCATGTCCGGCTGATACGGTAATGGCGCTGCCACTGCCGGCATGATTGATGGCGTTATGAATCAGATTGGAGACGGATTCATGAATCTCGGCATCGCTGGCATAGACCCACAACGGCGCCTGTTCGCCTTCCTCACCCGGCCCGATCCACCCCAGATCCTGACGGTGCTCGCGCGCCAGAGGCAGATATTGCAGCACCACTTCACGCCCCAGGCTGGCCAGATCAACCGGCCCCTGGCTCATGCTAGTCGTGTGGCTGGCATGAGCCAGAGCCAATAATTGCTCGGTAAGACGAGTGGCCTGCCCCAGCTGTTTGATAATCGCCCCCAAGGACTCACGCACTCGTTCGATGTCCGGTTCACGGCGGGCATACTGCGCCTGGGTATGAATAATCGCCAGGGGAGTGCGTAACTGGTGTGAGGCGTCCGCCAGAAACTGGGCCTGCCTATCCAACACGGAACGGTACAACTCGATATGGTGATTGACCGAGCGGACCAAAGGAACAACCTCTCGCGGCACGTCTCGCTCATCCAGAGGCTGCAAATCGTCCACACTGCGATTGCGCACCTCCTGACGCAGAGCCTGTAAGGGGCGCAGGGCCCAGGCTACCGCGAACCACACCAGCAACACGGCAAACAGCAACATGCGCAGATTGCGGAAAATGCCCTCTCGCCAGGCCTCCTGCTGGGTACGCAAACGCAAATCCATGCTCTCGCCCACCATCACCAGCACTTGCCGGTGTTGGCCCTTATAGTGCAAGTCGCGCCACAAGGCCACCATACGCACGGTGTCATTACGAAAGTAGGAATCGTAGAAAACAGGCACACCTTCGTGATCGGCCAGATACGATGGCCGGGGCAAGCCCTCCATCCCCAGCAAGGTACGCCCTTTTAACTGCGTGGCATCCGCGCCACCCAGATTACGCACCAGGGGAATCACTTCCTCTACCCGAAAGTATTTGCGATTGCCCGGCCGGGACTCCAGCATGACCTGGGCATAAAAAGGCGGGTCAATGCGCAAACTGCCATCTGCATTAAATTCCACGCTGGTCTCAAGGACCTTGGCCGGCTCCAGCAAGGCGCTGTCGTAGACATTTTCCGTGACGGCGTTCATGGCCCGATAATCTTCCCAGCTGTCGTACAACAACAGGGCCACCACCCCTGGTATCAGCAATACCAGCAGCCAAAAGCGCAAACTGCCTTGCCAGACAGTGGCGGGGGGCGAGGAAGGGGCCGTCATGAAACGCCGGATTCCGCCTCGAGTACTTCCAGCATATAGCCCAGGCCGCGCACGGTGACAATATGCACATCGCTATTGGCCAGCTTCTTGCGCAAGCGGTGCAGCACAACTTCGATGGCGTCCGGACTGGCGTCGCTGTCATGCTCGAACACCCGGGCGAACAGCTGAGATTTCTCAACCGGCATGCCCGAGCGGCTGATCAGCACCAGCAAGGCCGCGTGTTCACGCGGCGTCAAATGCACAATGGCGTTGTCCAGCAGGAAGGCCCGACTTTCCGGGTTGTATTCCAGCGAACCGCAACTGAGCACCGGAGCCACGCGCCCCCGGCTGCGTCGCACCAAAGCGGCCAGCCGGGCTTCAAGCTCTTCCAGGGCAAAGGGCTTGGTAAGAAAATCGTCTGCGCCCAGATTCAGGCCGCGGACACGGTCCTGCAAGGCGCCCTGAGCGGTCAGGATCAACACAGGCGTGTGATCGCCGCGCTCGCGCATCTCGCGCAAGAGCACCAAGCCATGTTTATCAGGCAGGCGCAAGTCCATGACCACGGCATCGTAGTCATGGGCGGCCAACAGTACTTCTGCCGAGCGGGCATCGTGAGCGGGATCGGGCAAAAAACCACTTTGCGCCAAGGCCCGCTCCAGCCATGCGGCCATTTCCCGCTCATCTTCAACCAATAATATGCGCATGATCCCTGCTATCTACGGTATCGGCATCCACTGCGCTTTGTGGGCGCTGACGTAAATAACGATTCTCCTGACGCCGACGGAACAAAATATCCGACAGCTCGTTCAGCGCTTGCTGATAGACTTCCCGCTTGAACTCAATGACTGAATCAAGTGGCACCCAATACTGACTCCAACGCCATGCATCAAACTCCGGCGTCGAGGAGGAACGCAGGCAGACATCACTGTCTCGCCCGACCAGCCGCAACAAGAACCAGATTTGTTTCTGGCCCTTGTAGTGGCCACGCGCCTCCCGACGTACAAAATGATTGGGCACGTTGTAGCGAAGCCAATCTCGCGTCCGGCCTAATATACGGATATGCTCAGGCAGCAAGCCCACTTCTTCGTGCAGTTCGCGGTACATCGCCTGTACGGGTGTTTCACCGTATTTGATACCGCCTTGCGGGAACTGCCAGGCATGTTCCCGAATACGCTTGCCCCAAAAAACCTCGTTCTTGCGATTAACGAGGATAATTCCGACATTAGGACGGTAGCCTTCACGATCTAACATAGGCCACCTCTAACGAATTCAATACAATTAGATCTGATTATACGTACCTGACGAGTTCCCTACCATGCATGCTAGCCAGTATCACATTAATACCCTGAAAGAAGCGCCTACCGAGGCCGAAGTTGCCAGCCACCAGCTCATGACGCGCGCCGGCATGATCCGCAAAGCGGCCGGCGGCATCTACACCTATATGCCCATGGGCCTGCGCGTCTTGCGCAAGATTGAAAACATCATCCGTCAGGAAATGGACCGCTCCGGCGCCATTGAGCTGCTGATGCCTGTGGTCCAGCCTGCCGAGCTCTGGGTAGAGTCGGGCCGATGGGAGAAATATGGTGACGAACTGCTGCGCATCAAGGATCGTCATCAGCGCGATTTCGTGCTGCAGCCCACCTCCGAAGAAGTCATCACCGACATTGCGCGCAACGAGATTCACAGCTGGCGCCAGTTGCCCGTCAATTTCTACCACATTCAAACCAAGTTCCGTGACGAGCGTCGTCCCCGCTTTGGCTTGATGCGCGGCCGCGAATTCACCATGAAGGACGCCTACTCCTTTGACCGTAACGCCGAGGACGCGCAGGCCAGCTACGACAATATGTACGCAACCTACATGCGCATTTTCGGTCGTCTGGGCCTGAATTTCCGTGCTGTGGCCGCTGACACGGGCTCCATTGGCGGCTCGCGCAGCCATGAATTCCAGGTTATTGCTGACACGGGCGAGGACTTGCTGGTCTACAACCCCGACACGGACTACGCTGCCAATATCGAACTGGCCCCTGCTCCTTGCCTGCTGGCCGAACGCGCCGCACCTGGACAGGCGCTGGTCAAGACAGCCACCCCCGACGCACCCAAATGCGAGCTGGTTGCCCAGCAACTGGGGCTGGATCTGACCGCCACCGTCAAGTCCGTGGTGCTGGCCACAGAGGTCGAAGAAGACGGACAGACCAAAACAACAGTCCACCTGCTGCTGGTTCGCGGCGACCATGAAGTCAACGATATCAAGGTCTCCAAGCTGGCTGGCTTTGAAAAAGGCCACCGTCTGGCAACGGAAGAGGAAATTGTGTCCACTTTTGGCTGCAAGCCTGGCTATCTGGGCCCCATCGGCACGCGCCAGCCTGTGCAAGTGATCGCCGACCTGACCGTCGCCAACATGAGCGACTTTGTGTGTGGCGCTAACGAAGAAGGCTTTCACTACACGGGTGTGAACTGGGGACGCGATCTGCCCGAACCCATCACGGCGGACCTGCGCAACGTGGTGCACGGCGACCCTGCCCCCGAAGGCGGCAAGCTGGCCATCCAGCGCGGTATTGAAGTGGGCCACGTTTTCTTCCTGGGTGATGTGTACTCCAAGAAGCTGAACGCCACCTTTTTGGAAACGGATGGTAAACCGGCTGTCATGCAAATGGGCTGTTATGGCATTGGCGTCAGCCGCATTGCCGCCGCTGCCATCGAGCAAAACCATGATGAACGCGGCATGATCTGGCCTCGCGCCCTGGCCCCCTTTGAAGTGGTGATCTGCCCGATTGGCTTTACCAAGAGCGATGCCGTGCGCCAGACCGCTACCGACCTGTACAAGCAGCTCAGGGAACAGGGCGTGGATGTCATTCTGGACGACCGCGATGCCCGCCCCGGCATCATGTTTGCCGACTGGGAGCTGATTGGCGTGCCCTTGCGCATTACCATCGGCGAGCGAGGCCTGAAAGAAGGCGTGGTTGAAATGCAGGCACGCCGTGACGCCAGCAGCACCCACGTCCCGGTCGAGCAGATTGCTCAGGTCAGCGTGGAGCGTCTGGCAACACTGTAAGGACTTCCAGCAGGGCAGGCACGCAGCCTGCCCTGCCCGTCAACATAAATTCTTTTACGAACGACATGCTTAATGACAAGTGGGACACCCAGGCTCGGCTTGATATTCGCGTATATTACGAGGACACCGATGCCGGCGGGATTATGTATTACGCCAATTACCTGAAGTTCTTCGAGCGTGCGCGCACGGAGTGGCTCAGAAACCTGGGAGTAAACCAATCGGATGTGGCCGAGCAGAATCAACGCCTGTTCGTAGTCAAGAAGGTTGAAATACAATATCTCAAACCTGCCCGGCTCGATGATTTGATCTCGGTGCGCAGCCGCATTACCCAGCTGGGTTCGGCTACCATCCATTTCGAACAAGGTGCCCTGCGAGGTGGGGAACTGTTATGCCAAAGCACCATCCAAATTGTTTGCGTTGACGCCAACACGCTTCGTCCAAGCAAGCTGGACTCTGATTTACGTACCCTCTTGGAAAAGGTTCAGGACTGACCATGCAAGCTACTAGCGACCTGTCGCTGATTTCGCTACTTCTCGATGCCAGTATTCCCGTTCAGCTTGTCATGCTGATCCTGCTGGGAATTTCGATTCTCTCGTGGGCCTATATTTTCAGCAAAAGGGCTGCACTTAAACGCACGCTGGAACAGACCCGCCGTTTCGAGGACGACTTCTGGGCCGGTGGCGATCTGGCCGTGCTTCAGCAATCCATTTCCTCGCGACGTGCCGAACATGGCGCCCTGGCTCGTATTTTTGAAGCCGGCATGACCGAATTCATCAAGGCGCGTCGCAGCCACAGCTCAGGCCCGGCGCTGCTGGACGGACCACGTCGTGCCATGCGCGCCAGCTACCAGCGCGAAATGGATACGCTGGAGACACACCTTAACTTTCTGGCCTCTGCCGGCTCGGTCAGCCCCTACATTGGCTTGCTGGGCACCGTCTGGGGGATCATGCACGCTTTTATCGGCCTGTCGGGGATGCAGCAGGCCACGCTGGCCTCGGTGGCACCCGGTATTGCCGAAGCGCTGATCGCCACAGCGATTGGCCTGTTTGCTGCCATCCCTGCCGTGGTGGCCTACAACCGCTTTACCAATGAGCTCGATCGTATCTCGATCCGCTTTGACAGCTTTATCGACGAATTCCTGAACATCTTGCAGCGGCAGGTGAACTGATGCCATCGATGCGTGGAAGCACCGGCCGTCATGGCCGGCGCATGAAAAACGAAATCAACGTCGTCCCTTATATCGACGTGATGCTGGTGCTGCTGGTGATCTTCATGGTTACCGCTCCCATGATTACCCCCGGCCTGGTAGAGCTACCCTCGGTTGGCCAAGCCTCCGAAGTGCCTGCCAAACCCGTGGAGATTCAGGTTGATAAGGACGGCAAGCTGGCCATACGCTTGCGCGATGCGGGCTCCGAGTTCATGAACATCGAAAAGTCCACATTGCTCAGTGAAGTGCGCTCGCGCATGCAAGCCGACAGCCCGGTTGTCATTGCCGCCGACGGCAAGGTTCCCTACGAGACCGTCATGGGCTTGATGGATGAATTGCGCTCCAATGGCATCAACCGCCTGGGTCTGATCGTCGATCGCAACAGCGATCCTGACGCTCGCAAATAATCTCTGGCCGGATAGCGTGTTCGCCATCCGGCGCGAAAAACCTGAACTGAATGAAGCACAGAACACGCAATACCCGCAATCAGGCGCTGCGCTCGCCTGAGCAAAAGGAAGATCGGCGCGGCCTGCTCATCGCCCTGGGTCTGCACGGGCTGTTGCTGCTCGCCATTTTTGCCGGCGCCTTTTTTTCTGCGCCCAAAACACCCAATGCGGTCCAGGTCGAATTGTGGATGGACGGTGTTGCGCCTGATGCAGCCGTCAATGCCGACCCGCAAGCTCCTGAGGCCGAAGCCGAGCCGCAGCCCGAACCCGAGCCTGAGCCAGCGCCTGAACCCAAGCCCGAGCCAATACCCGAGCCGCCTCCGGCGCCCAAACTACCTCCCGAGCCTGCCAAGGTCACTCCTCCAGCCGAACCCGAAGTAGATCCTGAGATCGCTTTGGAACAGGCTCGCAAGGAGCGCGAGAAAAAAGAGCGTGAGGAAAAACTGGAGCAGGAGCGACAGGAAAAGCAACGCCAGGAAAAGCTGGCAGCGGAACGTCGTGAGCGCGAGCAGAAGGAAAAGCAGGAGCAGGAACGCAAGGAAAAAGCGGAAGCTGAGGCCAAAGCCAAGGCTGAGGCCGAGCGCAAGGCCAAAGCAGAAGCCGAGACTAAAGCCAAGGCCGAAGCCGAGCGTAAAGCCAAAGCAGAAGCCGAGGCCAAGGCCAAGGCAGACGCTGAAGCCAAAGCCAAAGCCGAGGCTGAACGCAAGGCCCGTGCGCAGGCTGCTGCCAAAGCCAAGGCAGATGCTGAACGCAAGGCCAAGGAAGAAGCCTTCCGTCGCGCCATGCGCGAAGGCGCTCCTGGCCGCCCCGGTGGTACCGCAGACCGCAATCAGGCCGGTGGCGGCGGTGGTGATGGTGGCTACGCTGCCAAGGTGCGCGCCTGCGTGCAGCCCGGCGTGGTCTACAGCACCCCGCCCCGCTCTGAAGTACGCGGCAACCCCGCACTGCTGTATCGCGTGGACCTGAACGCCGATGGCACGCCCAATCGCGTTCAAATCAAACGATCGTCCGGCATCGCGCAGTTCGATGATGCCGTATCCAAGGGTCTTGCCCGTTGCAGCCCTTTCCCCAAACCGCCTAGCGGGCAGTATCCATCGTATATTGATGGCGAATACCGCATGTTCGATTAATCAGGAGATTGCATAATGACCGCCGCTACCCCTGCCCTGGCGACCTTAGGTCGTCATTGGCGCGCCACGGCCACCGGAGCGTTTGCCCTGGCTGCTGGCATGTTCGCCAGCCAACCGGCCCAGGCCCAACTGCGGGTTGATATATCGGGTGTGGGTGCTACCCAGTACCCCATCGCGATCGCCGATTTTGCTGACAACCCTGCCAGTCAATCCCTGGCCGAAGTGATCCGCGCCGACCTGACTCGTTCGGGTCAATTCCAATTGATCAATGCCACCGGTGCTGCCTTGAATGCGGAAAGCACCATTGCTTACGACGAGTGGCGCAATCGTGGTGCCGACTATCTGGCCTATGGCTCGGTCACTCAAGCCGGCGGCCAATATTCCGTCAGCTATCGCCTGGTGGATTCGGTCCGCCAGACCCAGCTCGATGGTGTGGCGTTTGCGGGCAGCGAGAAAGAACTGCGCCGCATTTCCCATCAAATTGCAGACCGGATCTATGAAAAAATTACGGGCGTACGGGGCGTTTTTTCGACCCGCCTCGCCTATGTGTTGCAAACAGGCAACAATTACGAGTTACAAATTGCTGACGCTGACGGCCAAAATCCGCAGGTAATGTTGCGTTCTCGACACTCAATCATCTCTCCCGCCTGGTCTCCAGACGGGAAAAAACTGGCTTATGTGAGCTTCGAAAACGACAAACCTGTTGTATATGTGCAAACCTTGGCCACCGGTCATCGTGAGCCACTGGCTAATTTCAAGGGGAATAACAGTAGCCCTGCCTGGTCGCCAAACGGCAATCAGCTTGCTGTTGTGCTCTCCAGAGACGGTATTTCGCAGATTTACACGATAAATGCAGACGGTTCGGGCCTGCGTCGCGTGATGCGTTCACCTCTGATCGATACTGAACCAAGTTTTATGCCCGATGGCAACTCCCTTGTATTTGTGAGCGATCGTGGTGGCGCTCCGAACATTTACAAAGTGAGTCTGGGTGGTGACGATGCGCAACGCATAACCTTCAACGGGAGTTACAATATTTCACCGGAGGTCTCTGCAGACGGTACTAGGCTTGTATACGTCACACGCAGAAACGGTGCTTTCCGAATTGCCATTCAAGATATGGCATCAGGAGCAGAGCAACTGCTGACGACAGGTCCCGACGATCAGTCTCCGAGTTTCGCCCCTAATGGGATGCAGATCTTATATAGTTCTGTTCAGGGGGGCCGCAGTGTCCTAGCTGTGACATCCGTGGACGGTCGCGTTCGTCAGACCCTCTCGTCTTTGAATGGCAAAGTACGCGAACCCACCTGGGGACCATTTACCAACTGACATCCTGTGTGACTCTTTTTCAAAAGGAATTCAAATGAGCTCGCGCATTCTTAAAAGTCTTTCCCTCGCCGTTATGGCTGCTGCCCTTGCTGCTTGCAGCTCGGTTCCTCTGGATCAATCTGGCTCCGGTTCAACCGGCGGTACTGGATCGGACTCTGCCAGCGCAGGCCAGATCATGGACCCATTCAACCCTCAAAGCCCACTGGCACAACAGCGCTCGGTGTACTTTGATTACGACAGCTACGTCGTTAACGAGCAATACCGTAGCCTGGTGGAAATGCACGCTTCGTACCTGAGCAGCCATCCTCAGCAAACCGTGCGCATCGAAGGTAATACCGACGCGCGTGGCGGTGCCGAGTACAACTTGGCTCTGGGACAGCGTCGTTCCGACGCCGTTGCACGCATGCTGGGTCTGCTGGGCGTGAGCAACAGCCAGATCGAAGCAGTGAGCTTTGGTAAAGAGCGTCCAAAAGCCTTGGGTAACACCGAAGCTGATTACGCTGAAAACCGTCGCGCAGACATCGTTTACCAACGATAATTTCTGCATCGACCAAGTGGTTCCGACGCCGTGGCGGTAGTTAACGCCGCGGCGTTTTTTATCGGCAGCATGCCCGAGCCACTGAAAATTCGTTATGCTGGACACCGGACTCGCCAGGCCGGCGCAAAGCCCCAGGATGACAGCCCCCACAGTGGGGAGCCCTGCAGGCAGGGAGCCTGCGCACTGCGGATGCACATTTTTTAACGGACTTCACTATGCACGCTTATAAAAAGCCCTTTCGTCTCGCTACCGTCGCTCTGCTGGCGACGGCCGCCCTGTTTGCCAGCCTGCCGGCCAAGGCCTTTGCCGATGACGAGGCCCGACGCGCCATTTTGGAGCTGCGGCAGCAAATTCGTCAGATGAACGAGCAAAACACCCAGGCTCGTCTGCAATTGGCCGATCAAATTGATATGCTGCGCTCCGAGGTAGTGACTCTGCGCGGTCAGGTCGAGAAACTGAGCTGGCAAGCCAGCACCCAGGGTCAGAACACTACTGCCGCTCCGGGCCCCCAAAACCCGCAAGCCGCTGACCCACAAGAACAAGCCGTATTCGATAGCGCCATGGATGCCTACCGGGCAGGTCAATACAAACCTGCCGCGGATGCCTTTGCCAGCTTTCTCGCCGCCTACCCCACCAGCGTTCTGGCAGACGAGGTTCGCTTTTACGAAGGCAGCAGCCTGTACGCCATCAAGAGCTTTAAAACCTCCATCCAGAAGCTGCAGGCTTTTGTGAAGGCTTCGCCCCAAAGCCCCCGCGCTGCCGATGCTCTGATGGTCACGGCCTCCAGTCAGATTGAGCTGAACGACCTGAGCGGCGCCAAGACCACGTTACAGCGCATTGTGAAAGACTATCCACAATCGGAAGCAGCCGAGACGGCCCGCAGCCGCCTGAAGCTGCTGGAATAGTCCTCCCAGCGGGTAAAGCCATACGGACCGGGTTCAGACCCGGTCTGTTTTTTTCAGGCATTAGCCCTGCCTGCTAACGATTGCTTGCCATGACAGACCCTTTTGCCGATTTCTCCACGCTTGAACTGACCGTCCAAGGCTATCGCCACACTTTCGTCGATCAGGGCCAGGGTGCGCCCGTTTTGCTCATTCACGGTTCCCTGTGCGATTGGCGCTACTGGCGCTGGCAGATTCCCGCTTTTGCCGCTCAGCGCCGGGTTCTGGCTCCCAGTCTGCGCTCTTATTGGCCGGGTGTGCCCAGCCCCGGCAACTTCAGCACGGCGCGACACGCCCAGGACCTGCAGGCCCTGCTGGATCAGCATATTCCTGATGAGAAAGTGCATATCGTGGGGCACTCTCGCGGGGGGCATGTAGCCCTGCTGCTGGCTCAAAGGATGCCCGAGCAAGTGGCCAGCCTGACCTTGGCCGACCCCGGCTTTCCGACTCCTGGTGCGTATTCGTACGCTCCCTTGTTCCAGCAAGTGGCCAAACGCCTGGAACAGGGCGACCGTGATGGCGCCATGGCTCTGTTTGTGGATACGGTTAATGGCTCAGGGACCTGGAAGCAAATGACGCGCTGGTTCCGCGAGATGATTCAGGACAACGCCCACACCATGCTGGATCAGCAGCAAGAGCCCCATCAAGGTCCGGATCTGGAATGGCTCAAGCAGCTGGATGCGCCCCTGAGCTTCATCACGGGCGAAAATAGCCCCACGCGCTACCACCATTGCATGGACATCATTCGTCAGCACCGACGCGAAGACCAGATGCACCGCATCCCGCTGGCCGCACACGGCATGAATCTGGCTAATCCCAAAGCCTTCAACCAAGCGGTGCTGGATGCGCTGCAGGCCTGAAGCCCAATGGAAAACTGGCCGCATGCCGCGACCAGCTCCCTGTCTCCAGCCAAACGTTCAATGCGCTCAATACTCCTGTGTCTTGGCAGGACGCAACTCGCACTCGGCCTGAACCTGAGTATCGTCCGACAAATGCAAACTCAAGATGATGTGCTCGCCCAAGGCCAAATCCTCTTTGGCCTGACCCAGCATCACATGGAAAGCCCCCGGCTTCAGGCTCACTGTGCCGCCCGCCGGGATCTGCACCTCGGAGACATGAGACATGCGCGCCATGCCCTGGTTCTCGCTAGTTTGATGCAGCATCACATGCCCAAAGGACAATGAGCTGGCTCCTGTCACGGCGACGGACTGCTCACCCTTGTTCTCCAACTCCAGATAAGCGGCCGAAGGGGTGGGCTTGGGCAGCAGGCGCACCCAACATTGGCTGGCATGTACCTGAGTGCTTAAAGCGCGTACCGGCTCAGGCTTGCCATGACCGTGCCCGTCGTGCCCTTGCGCCATCACCGTGCCGGTCGATGCCAGCAAACCCAAGGCCAGAACAACAATGCTGCGTTTCATGATGCTCCTCGATTCTTTGTGATTGTTTGGAATTGGCCCTGCTCTATTGGCACAGGTGTCGAACTACCCCCATACGCAGGACGATCTGATACAGTACCAGCCAGTATGCCTTTCTTACAACGGCCCTCTTTTCAGTGACAACGTCATGACCCGCACACATTCTGCACCCGAGCCTAAAATCGATATTGTCCAGTTTCGTGATCTTCTAGAGCGTCTCCATCCTTTTGCCGCCGTTCTGGGAATTGATGTGGTGCATATTGGTCATGACAATGCCTGTTTGCGTTTGCCTGAGCGCAACGCCCACCAACGCATGGGAGGCATGGTGGCAGGCCCCATGCTGATGGGGCTGGCGGACCTGGCTTTGTATGCCGCTGTGGTGGGCGCGACCGGCAATCCAGATGCCGTTACCTCCAGCCTGACCATCAACTTCCTGCGCAAGGCCCCACCGGGCGACATTCTGGCTCATGCCCGAATTCATAAGACAGGCCGCACCTGTGCGGGCGATGTGCTGCTGGAGCCGGCCAACGGTGGCCCGGCAGTAGCCCAAGTGATCAGCACCTGGTCTTTGCCGCGCATCCAATAAACCATGCTTGCACCAACCCACACCCCCGGCCCGAGCCAGCTCTGGCTGGCGGAGTTGCAATCGTCCCTGCGTCTGGGCGGGCCATTGATTCTGACCAATCTGGCTCAGGTCAGTCTGTTGGCCACCAACCTGATCTACATGGGCCGACTGGGCCCCGATGAGCTGGCTGCCGGCTCCTTGTCGGCCAGTCTGTATCAAGCCTTCATGATTTTCAGCATGGGACTGGTATCCGCCGTGGTTCCCATGCTGGCAACCACGCTGGGGCGGCGGCTGCGTGATGTCCGAGAGTCGCAACAGATCATTCGTCACGGCTTTTTGACGGCCCTGCTCATCACCCTGCCCGCCTGGATGGTGCTGTGGAACGCCGAGCACATCCTGGTGATGATGGGCCAGGACCCTGTCGTGGCGGCACGCGCCGTATCCTATATGCACACCTTGCAATGGGCCCTGCTGCCTTATCTGGGATACATCGTGCTGCGCTCTTTTTTGGCGGCCATGGAAAAACCAGGATGGACCCTGGCGGTAGCGATTATCGCGATTGGCATCAATGCCCTGCTGGGCTGGCTGCTGGTATTTGGCAATCTGGGCCTGCCGGCCATGGGGCTGGCCGGGGCCGGACTGGCCACGACCGCATCGAGCATCTTCATGTTCGCGGCATTGAGCTGGATCGTGTTGCGTGACCCGCGCTTTCGACGCTACTACCTATTCAATGAGGCCTGGCAATGGAGCGCGAAACGGCTGTGGAAAATGTGGTCACTGGGCATCCCTATCGCCATTACCTTCACGCTGGAAACCCTGGTCTTTTACGCGGCCGTCATGATGATGGGGGTGCTGGGTCAATCCGATCTGGCCGCCCATGCGATTGCCATGCAGATCTGCTCCGTGTCCTACATGATTCCTTTGGGCTTTAGCCAGGTGGCCACCATACGTGTAGGACTGGCCGCCGGCCGGGTCGACCCCTTGGGCGCCCGTCGTGCTGGCTGGATTTCCTACATCCTGGGGGTGGGTTTTATGGGTCTGGCGGCCTTGGTGTTCTGGTTCGCCCCCCTGACCCTGATTGGCCTGTTCCTGGATCTGGATGTGGCCGAGAACCAGGCTGTTATTCAGCTAGCTATCACTTTTCTGGCACTGGCAGCGCTGTTCCAGATCAGTGATGGAGCCCAAGCCGTTGCGGCGGGGATGCTACGCGGTCTGCATGATACGCGCATACCCATGGTGCTGGCCTTGCTGGGCTATTGGGTTCTGGGTGTTCCTACAGGCTCTTTGCTGGCCTTTCAATTCAATATGGGCGGCGTGGGCATCTGGATCGGACTGGTCACCGGCCTGTCTGTTGTGGCAATACTGATGACACTGCGCTGGATGCGGGCTTCACGACGTCTGGGACGCAAGCGCCCTGCACAATCAGCCTAGCCTTGAGATCGTCACACCCTATCTAGCTCATTGGAAACAAGGCCCATAGCCACGCCACAACCCCAGCATGCCTGGCCACAACGTGAGCAAATGCCGACACGGCCGCCCCTAGCGGTATCCATAAACAAAGCCCCTTGGCGGAAAATCCGCCAAGGGGCTGTCGTGACGTTACAGTCGGCGATGCGAATTACTGCTTGGGCAGTTTGCTGGCCACGCCTTCCACGTAGTAATCCATGCGGTTCAACGCATCGTCATCCAGGAAACCGGATTCCAGACGCACTTTGCCGTCGTTGTCCTTGATAGGAGCAGCAAAAGGCTGCAGCGTGCCTGCCTCGATCTCGGCCTGCTTGGCCAGAACGAACTCTTTCACGTCAGCGGGCACTTCGGGACCAAAGCCTTCCAAAGCGGCCATGCCGGACTTCAGGCCACCCCAGGTGCTGTCATTCTGCCATTTACCATCCAGCACTTCCGTGGCTTTGCGCGTAAAGTAGTCGCCCCAGTGGTGAGTGACCGCAGCCAGTTGGGCTTTAGGACCGAACTTGCTCATATCAGAGTGGTAGGCAATCGCATACTTGCCGGCTTCCTCGGCCGCTTGTACGGTTGCCGTGGAGTCGGTGTGGTGCGTCACCACGTCCGCGCCCTGCCCCAGCAAAGTGACTGCTGCGTCGCGTTCTTTACCTGGGTCGTACCAGCTATTGGCCCATACCACGCGCACCTGTGCTTCCGGATTCACGCTCTTCAAGCCGATGGCGAAAGCATTAATACCCTGCAGCACTTCGGGAATGGGGTGAGCACCCACGTAACCGACCACATTGGATTTGGTCATCTTGCCAGCCAGCACGCCAGCCAGGTAACGGGACTCGTAAAAACGGGCATTGGTGGTTGCCACGTTAGGAGCTGTCTTGTAGCCAGTGGAGTGAACGAATTTCACATCCGGAAACTGCTTGGCCACTTTCTGCGTCTGGTTCATGTAGCCAAACGAGGTTGTGAAGATCAGCTTGTTGCCTTGCTGGGCCAGATCGCGAATCACACGCTCAGCGTCGGCGCCTTCCGGCACGTTTTCCACATACTGAGTGACCACGCGGCCTTTCAGGGCCTCTTCCATTTGGCGACGGCCAATATCCTGCTGCCAGGTCCAACCGGCTTCACCGATAGGGCTGACATATACAAAACCGATTTTCAGGGGTTCTTGATCGTTTGCCTGAGCGGACACAGGCAAGGCGGCCAGGGGGGAAGCGATGGCAGCGGCCAAAAGAGCCTTGCGCATAAAGTTTCCAGTCATGTCAGTCCTCTAGTTGTTGGGATTGAAGTTTTTGCCAAGCGATGCAGGCATATTCAACCTGATCCAGTTAGCGTTTCGAGAAATTAATACCAGCACAATAATCGTGGCCAGATACGGCATCATCGCCAGCAATTGCGAGGCTACCGGAACACCCAGAGCCTGCGCATGATAGGTCAGGATCGTGACCCCACCAAACAAGTAAGCGCCCAGCATCACGCGCCAGGGACGCCAGGTGGCAAACGTGGTCAGCGCCAACGCGATCCAGCCACGCCCAGCGACCATATTCTCGACCCACATGGGTGTATAGACCAGACAGATGAAGGCACCGGCCAGACCGCAGCAGGCACCGCCAAACATCAAGGCGCCCAGACGAATGTAGCGCACGTTGTAGCCCAGCGAGTGCGCCGAGGCGGGCGATTCACCCACCGCACGCAGTACCAGACCGGAACGGGTACGAGTCAGGAA
Source organism: Alcaligenes sp. SJTW-7 (assembly GCF_047716895.1). Lineage (NCBI taxonomy): Bacteria > Pseudomonadati > Pseudomonadota > Betaproteobacteria > Burkholderiales > Alcaligenaceae > Alcaligenes > Alcaligenes sp. SJTW-7. Next base: position 2,989,611 of record NZ_CP136682.1, read on the forward strand.
CCAGGCCACGGCAATGCACAGCACCCAGGACACATAGACCATGTAATGCTGCTGGAAGAAGGCGGGGCCGATCAGGGGAATATCTTTCAGCACGGGAATGGACAACTTGGTCACAACCAGGGAGTTACCGGTAAAAGGCAGGCCGATATAAGCCGAGGCCCCGACCCCGAACAAGGACAGGGCCAGGCCACACGCGACCTGGTTCGCACCCAGCCACACCGTCAGCCAGGCAAAGGCCGCCGCCATCACCATGCCAACAAGTGCGCCCAGCACAAAGCCCAGAGCAGGGCTGCCGGTTTGCACGGCCACGGCAAAGCCTACAATGGCCGCCATCAGCATCATGCCTTCCGAACCTAGATTAATCACGCCCGATTTTTCATTGATCAGCAAACCCAGGGCTGCCAACAGCAAAGGGGTTCCGGCGTTGATGGTTGCGGCCAGCAAAGGGGCAATCGCGTCCATTACTTTCTCCAGACCAAACGCTTGGTGATGAACACGTCACAAGCCAACAAGGAAAACAAGAGGATGCCCTGAAAAATGCCGGTGATCGCATTGGGCAAGCCCAACCGGCTTTGGGCCAATTCCCCACCGATATACAGCAAGGACATCACAAAGGAAGAGAAGATCAGCCCCAGCGGGTGCAGTCGTCCCACAAAGGCCACGATAATGGCTGCAAAACCATAGCCGGGAGAAATAGAGGGCGTAAGCTGCCCGACCGGGCCCATCACCTCTGCTGCGCCGGCCAGTCCGGCCAGTGCGCCCGAAATGAGCAGAGAGCTCCACAGCGCCCTGCGGGATGAAAAACCGGCATAACGAGCTGCCAGCGGGGCCATGCCCCCCACCCGCAAACGAAAACCAGCCATGCTGCGCGTCAGGAACAGCCAGGCTGCCACCGAGGCGATCAAGGCCAGAACAATACCGGTATGCAAGCGAGTCGCCGGCAAGACAGCGGGCAAGAGAAACCCGTCAGAAAACAGACTGGACTGCGGAAAACCGAAACCCTCAGGATCGCGCAAGGCACCGTGCACCAGATAGCTGAGCAGGTGCTGAGCCACATAAACCAACATCAGGGAAACCAGAATCTCGTTGGCATTGAAACGGTCTTTCAGAAAGGCCACGATCGCAGCCCAGGCCATGCCGCCCATCATGCCGCAGGCCAGCGCCACGCCAATCAGGAAAAAACCACCGTTGTCGCCATCGTCCACATGCAGTATGAACGCCCCGGCGGCCAAGGCTCCCATCACCAACTGCCCTTCCGCCCCAATATTGAAGATGTTGGCCCGGAAACAAATAGCCAGACCGACCGAGATCAGCAGCAGGGGAATCAGCTTGACGCCCACCTCGGCCCAGCCATTCAGGTCACGCAAGGGTTCCAGAAAAAAGACATTCAAGCCCGCCAGGGGATTTTTACCCAGGGACCAGAACAAGGTTCCGGCGACCACCATGGTCAGCAACACGGCCAGCAAGGGGGAACACCAGGCCATCAAGGTTGAGGGCGTGGCGCGAGTCTCAAGCCTGAACATGCTTGTCCTCCGTCCACAAACCGCTCATCCATTGCCCGATCTGATCAACACTGGCTTGCGCCACGGGAATAGAGGGAGACATACGACCTTTGGAGATAACAATCAGACGATCGGCGATCGCAAACAATTCATCCAGTTCTTCAGAGATCACCAGCAAGGCACAGCCGGCATCGCGCAGGGCCAGCAGTTCAGCATGAATCTGGGCAGCCGCCCCAACGTCCACGCCCCAGGTCGGCTGGGCAATCACCAGAATCCGGGGCTGACGGGTCACTTCACGGCCGATAATGTACTTTTGCAGATTCCCCCCAGACAGACTGTTGGCTGCGGCCTGCTCATTAGAGGTTTTGACTCGGAAGCGCTTGATAATCCCACCCGCCAGACGACGAATGCTGGAAAAGCGCAAAAAACCGCGTTTGACCGTCTCTTGATTCTGATGGGACAGCAGCAGGTTTTGTGCCAGCGACAATTCCGGCACCGCGCCCCGCCCCAGGCGCTCCTCAGGCACAAAGCCCATGCCCTGGTCACGGCGCCAGGCCGCGTCACGCTGGGCAATAGGCTGACCATCCAGCAAGATCATGTCAGCCTGTGCCCGGGTATCCTCACCCGACAAGGCGGCCAGCAACTCCTGCTGTCCATTGCCCGAAATCCCGGCCACACCCAGGATTTCGCCCTGGTGCAGATCAAAGCTGACATCCTGCAACTCGCAGGCAAAGGGGTGCGATTTGCTCAGCTGCAAGTGACGGACCTGCAAAAGCGTGCCCCCCTGCCGTGCACGGCGCTCGCCCAAGGACTGGGGTTCGGCGCCAATCATCAGGCGCGACAAACTGGCCGTGGTCTCCTGGCGCGGATCGCAGTAGCCCGTGACCTTGCCCATGCGCATGACCGTACAGGCATTGCACAGCTCACGGATCTCATCGAGCTTATGACTGATATAAACAATGCTGCAGCCTTCGGCAGCCAGCTGACGCAACGTGCCAAACAGGCGGCGCACCGCTTGGGGCGTGAGCACCGAGGTGGGCTCATCCAGAATCAGCAGCTTGGGCTTGCCCAGCAAAGCACGCACGATCTCTACCCGCTGACATTCGCCTACCGACAAGGTATGAATGTGACGCTGCGGGTCCAGGTCCAGCCCGTATTGACTGGCGGTCTCGCGGATGCGCCCCGCCAGCTCCTTCATATTGGTGGAAGCGGGCAGACCCAGGGCAATGTTTTCCGTAACGGTCAGGGTGTCAAACAGCGAAAAATGCTGAAACACCATCCCAATACCCAGTTGCCGTGCCGCTGCCGGGCTGCTGATCTGAACCGCTTGGCCGTCCCACAGAATCTCGCCCTGATCGGGCTTGACCACCCCATAAATGATTTTCATCAGGGTGGACTTGCCGGCGCCATTTTCCCCCAACACAGCGTGAATCTGCCCCGGCAGGATAGACAGGGAGACATGGTCATTGGCGACCACGGCCGGGTAGGCCTTGGTGATCTGGCGAAGCTCCAGGCGTGGTACCGCCTGGGGGTCTACGGACACCATTTGCTCACCGGACTCAGGAGAATGGCCCACGGGAGACGAGAGGGTCATGGCTGTATCAGCAAAAAAAGATAAAACGTCTGAGCAAGCACGTCAGGGCCCGCTCAGACGTAGAGAAAGAGAAGAAAAAGCCGGGGTTTAACGCTTGCCCAGGGCTTGTTCGATTTTCTTGTCGGTCTTGTATTGGCTAAGTGCATATACCGCCCAAATCGCGGCGGGAATCCATCCAATCAGGGTCAACTGCAAGATCAGGCAAATAATGCCCGCCACAGGCCGGCCAATCGTGAAAAAACCCAACCAGGGCAACAGGAGTGCGATCAGTAAGCGCATGGAAACACCCAACATTAGTAAGAAGTGGGCGCTATTTTACCCTTTATTGGCGCACCGAATCATTCAGGCGGAATCAAACCGGAATCGGGGTCCGGTTCTGCCTGGCAGAACCGGGTTGCGACGATGTCACTGAATTTACAGCAGCTCTTTGCGCAACTGCGCGGGTGACTTGGGCGAGAGCAGCCCAGGCGGCACATCCAGCACAGTCTGAGCACCGATCTGACCATTCTTGTTCATGCGGTAGGCGGCACGAGCGTAGGCCACCAGAACGCTGGACGTGAATTCCGGGTTGCTGCCCAGCTTCAATCCGTATTCCACCACTTGCTGCGAGCCCGCCGCAGACTGACCACTGCGAATGACAAAGCCACCGTGAGGCATGGCGGCATGATCTCGCGCCAGGGTCTGGGCGTCGATGAAATTCACTTCGGTGTCATAGTCAGCGAAATAGTCGGGCATGGTCACAATGGCTTCTCGCACAGCATCGGCATCCGCACCCTGCTCCAGCACGACAAAACACTGGCGCTTGTGCTTTTCACGGGTGCTCAGCTCCGGCTGTTCGCCATTACGCACGCGCTGGACCGCTGCTTCGACGGGCAAGGTATATTGCACGCCCCCGGCGACCCCGGCCACCCGACGGATGGCATCCGAGTGTCCCTGGCTCAGACCCTTGCCCCAGAAGGTGTAGGTCTGCCCCACTGGAAGCACACATTCCCCATACAGGCGGTTCAGGGAAAACAGGCCGGGGTCCCAACCCACGGCAATCAAGGCCGTCGTGCCAGCGCCTTGCGCTGCTGCATCCACCGCCGCGTAATACTCAGGAACACGGGCATGGGTATCAAAGCTGTCCACCGTCGTGAACCAGCGCGCCAGAGCCGGGCCTTGCTCGGGCAGATCATTTTTAGAGCCACCACAGAGAATCAGCACGTCAATATCATTACGGTAGTGCTCAATCTGGTCCAGGGCGCGTACGGGCACACCGGCACTTTGCAGTTGCAGGGAAGCGGGATCGCGACGGGTAAAAACGCCGACCAGCTCCATGTCCGGGTTTTGTGCCAGGGACAGCTCTACGCCTCGCCCCAAATTGCCGTAACCTGCAATACCGACACGGATTTTGCTACTCATGGTGTTTTCCTTAAATCTGATAAATAAGTGCTGTCAGAACGGCTGCGCTCTGAGACGTCCGGTTCAGTCGCCGATCATGCGGGCGGCAAAGCCCATGAACAGGAGCCCCACCGAGCCATTGCCCATGCGGGACAAACGCTGATGACGTCGAAACATTCCTGCCAGGCGGTCACCGCCAAAAATCAGCAAAGACAAATAGCAAATGCTGATGATCTCCACCACCAGGCCCAGCACCATAAAGGCCAAGCCCGTGTGACCTTTGGAGGGGTCCACAAACTGCACAAAAAAGGACAGGAAAAACAGGATGGCCTTGGGGTTTAACAAGCTCAGCAGCAAGGCTTTGCGGAAACGGGTTTCGTGACGCAGGCGCGTGTCCACGGACTGCACTGCCCCCCCTTGCCGAAAGGCCGACTGCAAGAGCCGCAAACCCAGATACAGCAAATAAGCGGCACCGAGCCACCGTATGCCCGTATACAACATCGGCAGTGTCTTGAGCAGCGAGGCAGCGCCCAAGGCGGTCAGCGTCATTAAAATACCATCGCCCACCACCACGCCCAAGGCCGCTTTATAGCCTTCGCGCACACCGTGACCGGCGCCACTGGCCAACACGTACAAAGAATTGGGGCCAGGCAAAAGCACGATGACCACCGTGCCCACAACAAACGCCCAGAAATTGACTACACCGATTTGCTCAAGCACGCCAGCCTCGCTAAACGCAGCACAATCTGCAATTTTAGCGCTAAAAAAATGCCCCTGGCACGGGTGGAATGCCAGGGGCGATCAGGTCAGCTTGTAAGGTCTGCGTCGCCGGACTGACTCGGCCACGCATTACCCGACCTGATGGACTACACGGCAAGGAGCTCCTGCGTGTGGAACTGCTCCTGTTTCATGGTGCCCTCTTGCTGAAAACGAACATGCCAGGACAACGCTTCTTCCAGGATATGGGGCGTATGGCCGCCACGCTGACTGGCGCGTTCAAGATAATCCAGCAAAGCAGGACGATAGTCTGGGTGAGCACATTTTTCGATGATGACGCGGGCCCGCTCCCGAGGCGCCAAACCGCGCAAATCCGCCAGGCCCCATTCAGACACCAATACCGCCACGTCATGCTCGCAATGGTCTACATGCGAGACCATGGGCACGACACTGGAGATGGCGCCGTCTTTGGCCACGGACTTGCTGACAAAAATGGACAAATGCGCATTACGGGCAAAGTCACCGGAGCCGCCAATGCCATTCATCATGTGCGTGCCGCAAACGTGGGTGGAGTTCACATTGCCGTAGATATCAAACTCCAGGGCCGTGTTGATCGCGATAATACCCAGGCGGCGAACCAGCTCTGGGTGATTGCTGATTTCCTGTGGACGCAAGACCAGCTTGTCGCGATAGTTTTCCAACCCCTCCAGAAACTGGGCCATCTTGGGAGCCGACAAGGTCAAGGAAGAGGCAGAGGCAAAGCTCAACTGGCCCGAATCCAGCATGGCAATTGCGCTGTCTTGCAGCACCTCCGAGTACATCTGCATGTCCGTGAAAGGCGAATCCAGCAAACCATAGGTCACGGCGTTGGCAATCGTCCCGATACCGACCTGCAAAGGCAGCAGGGAATGACTCATACGACCCGCATCGACCTCTGCTTTCAGAAATTCGATAATGTGGCCGGCGATGGCCTGGGTTTCCTGGTCAGGGGGCAGCACGCTGGAGGGACTGTCCAAAGCGTCGGTCACTACGATACCCACGATACGGGCAGGATCAACCTCAATCGCGGTGGTGCCAATGCGTTGGTCAACATCGGTCAATTCAATAGGCTGACGATGGGGGCGGGCCTGGGGTACATAAATATCGTGCAGACCTTCCATTTCCACCGGCATGCTCAGGTTCAGCTCGACAATGATCTGACTGGCCTGCTGAGCGAAACTGGCCGAGTTGCCAACCGAAGTGGTGGGCACAATCGCGCCAGTCTCGGTAATGGCGACGGCCTCAATCACCGCGATATCAATCGCAGGCAGATTGCCCGAACGCATGTGCTCGACGGTCAAGGACAAGTGCTGATCCGTAAACAGGACCTTGCCTTCATTGATATGACGGCGCAACACTGAATCTACTTGAAACGGCGAACGACGGGCGAGCACACCTGCTTGCGCCATCAAACCGTCGCTATCATTCCCCAGCGAGGCGCCGGTTACCACATTCAGTTTTAATGGCTCGGTGCGGGCGCGCTCGGCCAAAGCTCGAGGCATGACCTTACAGTCCCCGGCACGGGTAAAGCCGCTCATCCCGACATTCATCCCGTCCTTGAAGAAGGCGACGGCCTCCTGAGCGGTCATGACTTTGCCTTCCAACCCGGGGAAACGAATGCGATCCTTGAACATCGTGTGCTCCTGTCTCTGTGTCATTGATCTACCTGCTGTTGCTTTCGGAAGGGGCCGGGGCCGAAAGCGCCAGGCGAGATCTTCACGCAACAGAACGACATCACGCTTTAAAAGTGGTGGCGGTAAGAGCCGGAAATAAAAAGCCGAAATCGCCCTGACAACAGGCGTTTATGTTTTTTGAACAAAGCCAGCATAGCATCGCCATAATGAATAAAATAACTGCACAAAAGTCGTAAAATTCATAGAAAAAAGGACATTGAACATGGACATCCGGTCCTTAAGATACTTCATTGAAACCGTTAAACATCAAAGCTTTACACAGGCAGCGCAGAGCCTGAACGTGACGCAGTCAACCATCAGCAAGATGGTGAGACAACTGGAAGATGAGCTGGGGGAACCCTTGCTGATCCGCGATCACCGGCACCTGCAGCTGACCGATTGCGGCAAAGTGGTGCTGGAGCGCGGGCAGGAGGTATTGCAGAGCATGCAGGGACTGCTGCGAGAGGTGCACGAAGTGCAGGCTTTGCAGCGTGGCCGTCTGGATCTGGGCATTCCGCCCATGATTAATGTGCTGTTTACAGAAGTGCTCAAGACGTTCAAGAATCGGCACCCACGCATCGAGCTTATTTTGCACGAAGAGACCGGCATGGGAATTGAGCGCATGGTTGCCGCGGGCACGGTCGAAATGGGGTTGAGCATTTTGCCCCTGGGGCCCGAGTTAAATGTGTCGGCCACACCGGTGGCCAAGCATGCGGTCTGGGCGATTGGCCATAAAGACACGCTGCCCGCTGGACAAAAAACCATCAAACTGCGGGAGCTGGAAAAGCATCCTTTGATTTTTCTGGGCGAAGACTACGCCCTGACCCGCATGCTGCGGCGCACCTTTGCCCACGCGGGCTTGCAAATCAATATCGCTGCGCAGAGCAATCAATGGGATTGGGTCGCGTCCATGGCGCAAGCGGGCATGGGAGTGGCCTTGTTACCCCAGCCATTCCTGTCCCGGCTGGAACCGGGCGATTGGCTTGCCAAAGAGGTGGTGGAGCCTGGACTGAACTGGGAAGTGGCTCTGCTCTGGAATGGGCGCTATCTGTCGCAGGCGGCCAGGGCCTGGCTGCAAGTTTGCAGCGATGTGCTGGGTGGAAACTGGCCGGAGCTGGAGTGTGATTAATCATTAGAAAGGGGGATCGCCCCCCTCCTCGATTGCCGAGACAGCGCTTTACCTGTCTGCTCGTCATCGACGGTGTACCCGGGTCGCAACACAGACGACGTTGAGCGTGAATGCTCCGCTCCGTACCAGACAGCCAGTCTCAGCAAGCCACGGGGCGGAGCCGGCGCTTACGCAGGGTTTGGAAAGACTCATGCCCTTAGCAGACCGGGTAAGCGCAGCCTTGCGCAGACGCTTACCGTCAGCGTCAATCGACTCTATTTCACATAGTGCTCAATGGGTGAATGATCGTCCAGTCTCAACACCCGACCATCGATCAATAAGGACGGCAGCCGGGTGACACCAGCAGCAAGTGCATCCGCAACACACTCCTTCTGCTCCGAGAGATTGAACGCCTGATAGTGATGGGCAGGCGTGGAAAAGATCTGGCTCAGCAGCGTATTAATATCCAAGCAAATATTACAGCCATCATGAAAGAGTGTGACCTTGATCATTGAACGTCCTTTATGTGTAAGAGTCTCGATGCATGGGAAAACTCGCCGTCGTACCGGCCTGACCCGCTAAGCCTTAAGCCGGAACACCACGTCCCAGGGATCAGGGCTCAGGCCCACTCCCCGAGTCAAGGCCTCAGAAGGGAACCAAGCAAACCTCGATTATGTCCTGTGACAGAAAAGCATCATAGCAAAAATAAACCAATGGCAAGCTGCCCGTTCGTCTCAAATCGCTATCCGAGACTCCACATCATTCGGGCCGACCCGTGCTCCCGCAGCAAACCATCTGACGAGCGTTCCCACACACGTCCCTGGGCTTGCATGCTGAGAAACCTTACCGCCTCACACAGGGCCAGCCTGGACTTTCAGGCAGGCTTTGCAAGAGGGGCACAATCGCCTCTCATTCGACCCGCTTTGCACATGTCCACGCCAATACAAGCCATAGCGATGCAAAGCGCCTACCCAAGAGCAGGCGTTGCCAAAAGAACTGCATAAAAAAAGGGCCGCCCCAAACAGGGCGACCCTCTTGCACCAGCCAGTCCAATAATCAGAAAGACTTAAGCCGTTGCGTTTTCTACCACTGGCGCTTCAAGCTCGGCCGAACTGCGGATCAGGTAATCAAAAGCGCTCAAAGCCGCTTTGGCACCCTCACCGGCAGCAATCACGATCTGTTTGTACGGCACTGTTGTCACGTCCCCGGCGGCAAATACGCCCGCCAATGACGTGGCACCGCGTACATCGACCTCGATCTCGCCGTGGCGCGACAAGGCCACATCGCTACCTTTGAGCCATTCCGTGTTGGGCACCAGGCCAATCTGAACAAACACGCCATCCAGCTTCAGGCTCTTGGCTTGCTGAGTCGCACGATCCAGGTAGTTCAAACCGACCACCTTGGTGCCATCACCCAGCACTTCCGTAGTCTGAGCCTGCATGATGATGGTTACGTTAGGCAGGCTGCGCAACTTGTTCTGCAAGACCTGGTCAGCGCGCAAGGCATCGCCAAACTCGATCAGGGTGACATGCTTGACCAGACCGGCCAGGTCAATCGCAGCTTCAACGCCGGAATTACCGCCGCCCACCACTGCCACATCCTTGCCCTTGAACAAAGGACCATCACAGTGCGGGCAGTACGCCACGCCACGGTTACGGTAATCCTGTTCACCAGGCACGTTCAGTTCACGCCAGCGCGCACCTGTCGCCAAAATGACAGACTTGGCCTTGAGTTGAGCGCCGCCATCGACATCCACCACAATCTGCTTGCCTTCACGACGAATGCCCTGGGCACGGTGCAGATTCATGATGTCCACGTCGTACGTTTTAACGTGTTGCTCCAGCGCGGTCGCAAATGCAGGGCCATTGGTTTCGACAACCGAGATGTAGTTCTCGATCGACATGGTATCGAGCACCTGACCGCCAAAACGCTCGGCCAGCACACCCGTGCGGATTCCCTTGCGAGCGGCATACACGGCAGCGGCTGCACCGGCGGGTCCACCACCCACAATCAGCACATCAAATTCGTCCTTGGCATTCAAGGCTTCGGCACGAGCCGAGTTATCACCCGTATCCAGCTTGGCCAGCAATTCCTCGGCACTGGCACGACCCTGGTGGAACATTTCACCATTCAGGAACACGGCCGGAACCGACATGATGTTGCGCTGTTGGACTTCGTCCTGGAACAGGGCGCCATCAATTGCCACGTGCTTGATACGTGGGTTGATCACGGACATGGCGTTCAGAGCCTGAACCACGTCAGGACAGTTCTGGCACGACAGCGAGAAATAGGTTTCAAACACAAAGTCGCCGGGCAGATTACGGATCTGCTCAATCACAGCGGCATCCAGTTTGATCTCGTGACCACCGACTTGCAGCAGGGCCAGGATCAAAGAGGTAAATTCGTGTCCCATCGGAATACCCGCAAAGCTAACGCTAATATCGGTACCGGGACGGTTGATCTGGAAGGAAGGCTTGCGCTCTTGCGCATCCGCATCTTCACGATAGCTGGTCTTGTCGGACAGACCATCAATTTCTTGCAACAGTTCGCGCAGCTCGACGGACTTGGCGCCAGTATCCAGCGACGCAACGATCTCGATCGGTTGCGTGATCTTCTCGAGGTATGCCTTCAATTGAGTTTTGATGTTTGCATCTAACATGTGATACGCCCTTTATCCTGTACTGAACGAAACAACATAGGGTGCCTGAACCGGTCAGGCACCGGGGTGGCGGCGCAGCGCGCCGACCACCACTCAAGACTCGTGTTTAAACAGTCTTAGATCTTGCCAACCAGGTCCAGGGAAGGAGTCAGCGTCTTGGCGCCTTCTTCCCACTTGGCTGGGCAAACTTCACCGGGGTGAGCGGCGATGTACTGAGCAGCCTTCACTTTGCGCAGCAGCTCGGAAGCCACACGGCCGATACCGTTGTCGTGGATTTCCAGAACCTTGATTTCGCCTTCTGGGTTCACCACGAACGTGCCACGCAGAGCAATACCTTCTTCCTCAATTAGCACGCCAAAGTTGCGCGACAGTTGATGAGTGGGGTCACCAATCATGGGGTAGTTCACTTTGCCGATGGCTTCGGAGGTGTCGTGCCATGCTTTGTGAGCAAAGTGGGTGTCGGTGGACACGGAGTAGACCTCTACGCCCATTTTTTGGAATTCGGCGTAATGATCGGCCAGATCTTCCAGTTCGGTTGGGCAAACAAAGGTAAAGTCGGCTGGGTAGAAAACAAAAACAGCCCACTTACCGGCAACGGTTTCGTTGCTGACTTCGATAAATTTGCCGTTGTGAAAAGCGGTTGCTTTAAAAGGTTTGATGACGGTGTTGATCAAAGACATATTTGCTCCGGTGAGTGATTAATCATTGACAGTAAAGCCATTATAGGAAGCCCCTGTCAATTAGTAAAATTAATTAATGCAATAACGCTCATTGCTATTAGCTATCGCACGTCGCATAAAAATTTCTTTCTATGCAGCGCACAGACTTATGCTAACAGAGACAGATGACAGTGCAACTATCAGCACTCAAGCTATAAGGCTTCTGCGTTCGGCACGCTCGTCGCGATCCGCCTTGCCGTGGCCAAACAGCTGGCAAAATCGCTCCAAAAAGGGGCATCGTCGCCCAAGGAGACGTTGATGCGCATATAAGTAGATGGTTGCTGCTGCGGAGAAAACAAGGCCCCGGGAACGAGCAAGTGACCGGGGCGCCCCAACGCGCGCACCAGGCTTTCCGTATCCACCCCTGTATTCACCCAGACAAACATGCCCGCCTGCGCGGGAGCATCCGGTGTCAGGCCCAACTGAGCCAATTGTTCAAGCGTGCGCTGCCGGTCAGCGTCGGCATAACGACGCAGCCGGTCCAGATGTTTACGATAGGGCCCGTCTACCAACACCCGGTGGATCACGCGCTCACTCAATTCGGGCGAGGTCAGACCCGCCAGCATCTTCAGATTCACCAGCGACCGCAGCAACTCGGGGGCGGCCGCCATATAGGCCACCCGCAACCCTGCGGCCATGACCTTGGAATACCCTCCTACCAAGGTGACGCGCTTGAGCTGATCGAGCTGAGCCAGACGGCACGCGGGGTGGGCGTGCAACTCGCTATAGGTATCGTCCTCAATGATGTGAAAACCCCAGGTCTGGGCCAAGGTCAAAATACCGTGCGCAACCGCCGGGCTCAGGCTAAAGCCGGTAGGGTTGTGCACGACGGTATTCAAAATAACCAGCCGGGGGCGATGGTCGCGCGCCAATTGTTCCAGTACAGCCAGATCAGGGCCGTCCGCCCGGCGCGGCACACTGAGCACGCGCACATCCACGACTGCCAGACGGGCAAAGAGCAAATACCAGGCAGGGTCCTCGACCACCACGGCATCGCCAGGTCGCAGCCAATGACGCAATAGCAAGTCCAATGCCTGCGTCACACCACTGCACAATAAAAGCTGCGTGTCGGGGTCTGCCGGTATGCCACTGTCTTCGAGCTGCCCCGCGATATGCTGCCGCAAGGGCCGGTAGCCGTGAGAATGGCCATACCCCAGCAAACTGGAACCCGCACTGCGACTGACTTGCCGCAAGGCAGCCAGGATCATGTCGTTATCGAGCCACTGGCGCGGAATGCCCGCGTTGTCGCTATTGCCCATAAAGCTGTTGAGCATCCAGTTGACATCGATTTTGCACGGCTCTTTTTTCTGTACCTGCAAGGACTCCGAGCGCAAGCGCCGTGGACTGCGCACCCGTACAAAAAAGCCAGAACCGGGCCGCGACTCCACCAAACCCAAGGCCATCAACTTCTCGTAGGCCGCCACCACGGTGTGAGGACTGACCCCGGTGGACTGCGCCAGTCGGCGCACCGAGGGTAGACGGCTACCGCCCCGATATCGCAAATGCAAGGCCTGCTGCACCCACGCAACCAGTTGATCGCTGAGCGTGACATCCGAACCGCGTACGGGCTCCCAATCCATCCATTCCATCGTGCCGACCTTTCGAAAGAGTGCTGACTGTAACGCCTGCCTGAACAGTACAGTCTAGTTACCGATCGCCGAACTGTACTGCCACTGTATTGGCTATTTATTTTAAGCTCAATGTTGTGATAAACCTATTTCCTGACCGTGGTGATATTCATGAACCGCAGCACCAGCCTTCCCATGCCCACTGCCGCTCCCGCCTTGCTGACCTACCTCTACGCCTTTATCGGCGTTACCGTCTTTGCCTTTACCTTGCCCATGACGCGGCTGGCAGTGCAAAGCTTTGATCCCTGGCTGATCGGAATGGCACGAGCCAGTATCGCCGGGGTGTTTGCGGCCATCATTTTGCTGGCCACCCGCAGCCGTCGCCCCACTGCGTCGGAATGGCGCGGCATCGCCCTGTCCTGTACCGGTGTGATCGTAGGCTGGCCCGTGTTTTCCTCGATTGCCATGCAGACAGTGCCGTCTTCGCACGGAGCCGTGTTAAGCGGGCTGATTCCTTTGGCGACCGCCATTGTTGCCTCTGCCCGCAGCGGAGACCCCTTGAGCCGCCGCTTCTGGATGTTGAGCCTGCTGGGTGCCGTACTGGTTCTACTCTATGCTTTCTATATTGGTGAAGGCGCCCTGCAAACCGGCGATATCTGGCTGGCCCTGGCCGTCTTCATGTCTGGCGTGGGCTATGCCGAAGGTGGCCGTGTGGCTCGAACCCTGGGTGGCTGGCGCACTATTTGCTGGTGCCTGGCGGCCAGCCTGCCGCTCACCATTCCTGCCACCCTGTGGCTGGCCTTTCCCATGGCAGAGATGCCTTCTTCCCACTCTGTCCTGGCCCTGCTCTATCTGGCCCTGTTTTCATCCTTGCTGGGGTTTTTCCCCTGGTACAAGGCCATGGCCCTGGGTGGGGTCGCTCGTATTGGACAGGTGCAACTGGCCCAGCCTTTTCTGACTGTGCTCATCTCGGCCGTATGGTTGAGCGAACGTGTGGATCTGCTGACCTGGCTCTCGTGCATCGTCATCATCGCCATTATTGCCGCCAGCCGCCGCGCCTGAAAATACCATGACAAGGCGGCTAAATACAGCAGGGGCATATTCACCTAACTAATACTTCGTTCCCAGCGTGGGCTCGCGCAAGCACACTGGCTCATCATCCCATGAACCATGTAAGGCAATAGCGCGGCCCACGTGACTCCGTTTTGAGCCGGGCCGGCACTGGTATTGCCACAAGGACAGTCGATCATGCCCGCCCAAGCCCCTGCCGCGCTTGCCCTGAGCGCCCGGCCCCTGATGCTGTGGAAACAACTGCGCGACGATCTGCAAGTCATCGCGCACGAACATGCTGATGCCGTTCTGGCCAGTTCCCTGGCCGCGGAAGACATGGTGTTGTTTCATGCCATGTCCATCTACACCCCCAAGCTAGAAACCGTCACCCTGGATACCGGTCGTCTGCACGCAGAGACCTTGCAGTTGGGGCGCGACATCCAGCAACACTACGAACGCCCTATCCTGTTTTTTCACCCTGACCCGGACCGGGTGCAGGAACACGTCACCACGCATGGCACACACGCTTTTTACGAAAGCGTGGAACTGCGCAAAGAATGCTGCGCGATCCGCAAAGTGGAACCGCTGCGCCGTGCCTTGCAAGGCCGATCGGCCTGGATCACCGGCCAGCGTCGCGAACAGACCGCCAGCCGCATCGAGCTGTCCAGCAAGGAATACGACAGCGTCTTCGGGCTGCAGAAATTCAACCCCTTGATCGAATGGACGCAGGACGATGTCTGGGCCGTGATCCGCGGACTGAGCATCCCTTACAACCCACTGCACGACCAGGGCTACCCCTCCATAGGCTGCGAGCCCTGTACGCGCGCCATTCGTCCCGGTGAAGACGTGCGCGCCGGGCGCTGGTGGTGGGAACAGCGCGACAGCCTGGAATGCGGCCTGCACGCCAGCAATCTGAATACCCGTGTCAACACCTGAAGGAACCCCATGGGCGAACCACTCTCTACCCGTACTCACCTGGACTGGCTGGAAGCCGAAGCCATTTTCATTCTGCGCGAAATCGCAGCTGAAGCTGAAAAACCCGTGCTGCTGTTCTCCGGCGGCAAGGACTCGGCCGTTCTGCTGCAACTGGCCCAGAAAGCCTTTGCGCCCGGCCCACTGCCGTTTCCCTTGTTGCACGTGGACACCGGCCACAACTATCCGGAAGTCATCGAATTTCGAGATCGCCGCGCCGCTGAACTGAACGCCGAACTGATTGTGCGCAGCGTGGAAGAGTCCATCGCGCGTGGCACCGTGGTGCTGCGCAACGAAACCGCCAGCCGCAACGGTGCCCAAGCCGTCACCTTGCTGGAAGCCATTGCCGAATTTGGCTTTGATGCCTGTTTCGGTGGTGCCCGCCGTGACGAAGAAAAAGCGCGCGCCAAAGAGCGCATCGTGTCCTTTCGCGACGAATTCGGCCAATGGGACCCCAAAGCGCAACGCCCCGAGCTGTGGCACCTGTTCAACACCCGCATCCACAAAGGCGAGAACCTGCGCGTTTTCCCGATTTCCAACTGGACCGAGCTGGATGTGTGGCAATACATCCAGCGTGAGGCGATTGATCTGCCATCCATCTACTACACCCACTCCCGTGAGGTGGTGGAGCGCCAGGGCCTGATCGTTCCCATCACCCCGCTGACTCCCTTGCTGGAGGGTGAGACCTCCGCATGGCGCGACGTGCGTTTTCGCACCGTAGGCGATATTTCCTGCACCTGCCCCGTACTCTCTACCGCCGCGTCCGTGCAGGACATTATTGCTGAAACCGCCTTGGCCACCATTACCGAGCGCGGTGCCACCCGCATGGATGACCAGACTTACGAAGCCTCCATGGAACACCGCAAGAAACAAGGATATTTCTAATGAACACCGTCAATGACGCCTGGCTGCAGGCTGCCGATCAGGGCGTGCTGCGCCTGATTACCGCTGGCTCCGTGGACGACGGCAAATCCACCCTGATTGGCCGTCTGCTGGTTGACAGCCAGGGCGTATTTGCCGACCAGATTGCGGCTATTCAGCGCTCCAAGTACAAGCGCGGCGACGATGCCGAACCCGATCTGGCCTTGCTGACTGACGGCCTGGAGGCCGAGCGCGAACAAGGTATTACCATTGATGTGGCCTATCGCTACTTTGCCACGCCCAAACGCAAGTTCATCGTGGCCGACACGCCGGGACACGAGCAATACACCCGTAACATGATTACGGGTGCCTCCACCGCCCAGGCGGCCATCATCCTGATTGATGCGCACCGCGCCAAAGACGGAGAGTTACTGACCCAGACCAAGCGCCACAGCACCGTTGCTAAACTGCTGGGCCTGCGTCATATCGTGGTGGCGGTGAACAAGATGGACCTGGTCGATTGGGACCAAGCCGTGTTCGAGCGCATCCATCAAGCCTACCGCCAGTTGGCCACGCAGCTGGGTATCGAACACTTCCATATCATTCCGCTCTCGGCCCTGAAAGGCGAGAACATCACCCAGGCATCGCCGCACACACCTTGGTATCAAGGCTTGCCCCTGCTGCCTTTGCTCGAATCGCTGGATCTGCGCGAGAACATTCAGCGCCCTGCCCGTTTGTTTGTGCAATGGGTGGCGCGTCATGGTGGCAGCAGCGCCGATGGCTTTCGGGGCTATGCTGGTCAGCTCAGCGGTGGCCGCCTGCAGGTGGGTGATAGCGTTCAGGTATGGCCCAGCGCCAAAACCGCACTTATCACCCAGCTCTTTCGCGCGGGCCAGGAGCAGATCCGGGTCAGCGACGGAGACGCCGTCACTGTGGTGCTGGATCGAGAACTGGATATTTCGCGCGGCGATTTATTCACATTGGCCCACGATCCCGTTAGCACCAGCAAACGATTTGATGCACAGCTATGTTGGCTGGACGAGCAGGCTCTCAACACCTCCCGTTCCTACTGGCTCAAACAGGGAACACGGCTGACGCAGGCCAAGGTGCAGGCGGTACATGCCTTGCGCGACGTACACAGCCTGCAAGAGCAGCAGGCAGCCGACACCCTGTCCTTGAATGATATTGGCCGCGTCAGTCTGGTCAGTCGGGACCCGCTGGTGCTGGACGACTATCAGGATCATTCCAGCACGGGCTCTTTCATCTTGATCGACCCCAGCACCAACCAGACCGTCGCTGCCGGACTCGTTCAAAAGGCTGCATGACATCCGCTGTGCGGCAGGACCTGTGCCTGCCGCATTGCGTGCCTGAGGTTACAAGGACCATCCCTGCCGCATCTGCCCAGCCTGGCGGGCACCACGTCGAAGCCTGATAAACGCCGCCAGCACAATGCAGGCGCTGACCCCTAAAGTCATGGCCAACTGGTAACGGTAGGCCTCCACCATCGCCATATACACCAGCACCGCCAGGATCAAGATGATGGACAAATAGGTCAGCCAGGGAAAAAGCCACATCTTGAAGGGCAGGTCTATGCCTTTTTTTTCCGCTTCGCGCCGCGACAATAGCTGGGACACTGCAATCACCAGATAGACCAGCAAGGCGATGGCCCCGGTGGTCGAGAGCAAGAAGGAAAATACCTGGCCGGGCAAGAGGTAGTTCACCAAACACCCTGCAAAGCCGGCCAAGGTCGAGACAAGCACCGCGTTATAAGGGACACCTTTGGGCGAAACCCGGGCAATACAAGCCGGAGCGTCGCCACGGACGGACAGGGAATAGATCATTCGAGAGGCCGTATACAGGCCGGAATTCATGCAGGAGGTCACGGCGATCAAGACCACCACATCCACCAGCAATTTGGCCTGGGGCAGTTGCAACACTTCCAAGGTACGCTGAAATGAACCCACCTGCGTGAGCCTGGGATCGTCATACCCCACAATCAAGACAATCAAGGAAATCGACAGCACATAAAACAAGGAGATTCGGTAGACCACCAGGTTAGTCGCCTTACGTATTTTTTCCTGAGGCTTATCCGTTTCGGCTGCGGCAATCGTCACAATTTCCGCCCCAAAAAATGAAAACATCGTAATCAAAATACCTGCCAGCACCGCCCCCATGCCCTGCGGCGCGAAGTTGCTGAACACGGGAACCATGGGTACCTTGCCCCCCTCGACCCACGGCCAAAAACCGGTCAGGGCGCACAGGCAAGCCACAATAAACACAATGATTGCCAACACCTTGATCAAGGCGAACCAGAATTCAAACTCGCCAAAATTCTTGACGCTAAACAGATTGGTCGCCGACAAGGCAACCATAATGACAACCGAAAACACCCACGAGGGTATATCCGGCATCCATTGATGCAGGATGTCGGCACCGGCAATGGCCTCGACCGGAATAATCAACCCCCAGAACCACCAGTACAACCAGCCAATGGAAAAGCCCGCCCACGGCCCGATCGCCCGCGCGGCATAGGTGGAGAATGAACCGCTGTCCGGGTTGGCCACGGCCATCTCGCCCAGCATGCGCATCACTAGCAGCACCAGGGCTCCCGTCAATATGTAAGACAATACCGCCGCGGGTCCGGTTTTCGCGATGGCATTGGCGGAGCCAATAAAAAGTCCAGCGCCGATAATCCCCGCAATCGAAATCATGGACATCTGTCTTGAGTTCAGGCCGTGCGCGAGCGCGCCCCGACCTGCCTGATCAGGCATAGTCATTCTTGTCTCCTCGCTTTTTTATTTCATGGCGGCACCAGCCGAGCCCGCCTGAGATGCCCTTGCGATAGGCTTGGCCGATCAGGGGCACCTCTTATCCATGAGCACCACCCTGTGCGGGTCGCAGGCCCTGCCGATCAGCGGTCAGGGCCGTCTTTCTGAGCACTCGAACAGGGTCAGAGGTCGAACTTCACGCCTTGCGCCAAAGGCAGTTCCCGTGAATAGTTGATCGTGTTGGTCGCCCGGCGCATGTAGGCGCGCCAGGCATCGGAGCCGGACTCACGGCCCCCGCCGGTTTCCTTGTCACCGCCAAAGGCACCACCAATCTCGGCTCCCGAAGTCCCGATATTGACGTTGGCAATACCACAGTCAGAACCACTGGCCGAGAGAAACGCCTCGGTTTCACGCAAGTCCTTACTGAAAATCGCGGACGACAAACCTTGTGGCACATCGTTTTGCAGGGCCAGCGCCTCGGACAGCTCCTCATAGCGCAGCACATACAAAATGGGCGCAAAGGTTTCCTGCCGGACCGTGTCGGTCTGCCTATCCATTTCCACGATGGCAGGCCTGACGTAATACGCTGAGGGAAACTCGTCCTGCAACACTCGCTCCCCACCCGTAACCCGCCCGCCCTGTGCGCGGGCTGCCTCCAAGGCCGCCTGCATCGCCTCAAAAGCAGCCTGATCGACCAGCGGTCCCAGCAGCGTTCCCTCCTGCAAGGGATTACCGATCCGGAGCCTGCCATAGACCTGTTTGAGGCGTTCCACCAGTTGATCACTGATACTGCGATGCACAATCAAACGTCGTGTACTGGTACAGCGCTGCCCTGCCGTACCCACAGCCGCAAAAACAATGCCTCGCACCGCCAGATCCAGATCCGCATTAGGCGTGACGATAACCGCGTTATTGCCACCCAGCTCCAGCAGAACGCGACCGAAACGACGCGCCACACGAGGGCCCACCTCCCGTCCCATGCGTGTGC
Source organism: Alcaligenes sp. SJTW-7 (assembly GCF_047716895.1). Classification (NCBI taxonomy): domain Bacteria; kingdom Pseudomonadati; phylum Pseudomonadota; class Betaproteobacteria; order Burkholderiales; family Alcaligenaceae; genus Alcaligenes; species Alcaligenes sp. SJTW-7. Next base: position 3,009,209 of record NZ_CP136682.1, read on the forward strand.
TACCGGTGGCCGACACCAGCGCCACCCGAGCATCATCCACCAGGATCTCACCCGGCTCGCGCCCACCGATCAGTACCTGGCTCAGATGCGCGGGCCCGTCTTGGAAACGCGCCATGGCTCGCTCAAAGACTGCCTGGCAAGCCAAAGCGGACAACGGTGTTTTCTCCGAGGGTTTCCAAACGACGGCATCCCCGCACACCAGCGCCAAAGCGGTATTCCAGGCCCACACCGCCATCGGAAAATTGAAGGCCGTAATCACACCGACCACGCCCAGGGGATGCCAGGTTTCCATCATGCGGTGACCGGGCCGTTCAGAAGCAATGGTCAAACCATAGAGCTGTCGGGACAGTCCCACGGCAAAATCGCAGATATCAATCATTTCCTGGACTTCACCCAGACCCTCACTCGTGATTTTTCCGGCCTCCAGAGAAATCAACTGTCCCAAAGCCTGTTTTTCGGCCCGCAGCTCCTGACCCAGCAGGCGGACCAGTTCCCCTCGTACTGGAGCCGGGACAGTACGCCAGGTCTGCCAGGCCTGATGGGCACGGGCAATGGCCTCTTTGACCTCCTCGCTGCCGTGAGGTCGCAGTTGGGCCAATTGGCTGCCATCAATAGGCGAGCGTACCGACATGCCCTGCTGGAAATCGAGAGCGGTCGTCACGCCCAGTCGGGCCAAAATGGAATGCGCGAGTTCGCTGGTATGCGCCGTGGCTGTGTAAGTCATGCTTGTACCCCCTAAAAAAGTGCGGAAGATCGGCCTGCAAAAGCCCTCCCCTTCCTGAACATAAAGCGTCAGCCTTCGGGACAGGCAGGTCTGCCGCTATCGCCAGCAGGCCACTGCGTAACCCAAGGTTTGTCATCGGCTGAACGATCGACAATCTCAAGATCGGCGCTGTCCCGACAGGCTGCGGGCACCGACAAAATGCGCCAACTGCGCCCCGTATTCATAGCCCGCCTCCTTCAAGGGTTTACATGAAACCGGTTTGAGCGCAGACACAGGCAGGGGCAAGTCCTGCACCTTGCTCCGCCCCACGATCAAATTCGCCAGTTCGCGCCCAAAGACCGTGCCGGGGGCAATGCCTCGCCCGTTATAGCCGCTAAAGGACCAGACCTGCCGCCCCAACTGGTGCAGACGCGGCACGGCATCCGACGTCATGCCTATCCACCCATACCACTCATAATCAAACTGCACCTGCTTCAGGGCCGGAAACAGCTGCCGCAAGGCACGTTGTGCCCAGGCCTTGTGCACTGAGCGCCCACGGTCGCGCAATGCCCCCACACTGCCAAAAACCAGGCGTCCGGCCTGATCGAAACGGTAGGAAGACAGAACCGAACGCGTATCCCAGACCCCCTGCTTTCCCGGCAGAATCTGGGCGCGCAGCGCGGCATCCAGGGGTTGCGTGGCCACATTGAAATACGGCAGACGCACCAATTCTGCAGGCAAGGCGGGCCAGACATCACTGGTGTAAGCATTGGTCGCCACAATCACCCACGGCGCCAGCACCTGGCCATCCTCGGTCTGCAGCACCCAGTGCGTGCGGCCGTCCTCAACCCGTCTGACCGCAGTTTGCTCATAGATGCGGGCCCCTGCTTGCATCGCGGCCCGCGCCAGACCCCGAACATAGGCCAAAGGTTGAATCGTGCCAGCACGCCGATCCAGCAAGGCCCCCGCATAGGCGGTGGTTCCCGTTGCCTCAGCCACCTGTATTTGATCGAGCAACTCGACTGGCGCCCCAAGCTGCTGCCATTGGCGCCAACGCTCACGGATATTGCGTAGACCACCCGCCCCTACCGCACAATGCAAGGTACCGGCCTGCACGGCCTGACAATCCATCCGGTGCTGGGCCACCAGCTCATACACCGCCGCCGGTGCCCCACTTAACAAATGCAGCAGGCGATCTCCGTAAGGCGAGCCCACTGTCTTGAGCAGCGTTTCCGGTTCAAGCCACAGGCCCGCATTGACCAGACCCACGTTTCGTCCCGATCCCCCAAAACCGATCTGCGCCCCTTCCAGCACGACGACCCGAACCCCGGCCTGCGCCAGATGCAAAGCAGCAGACAAACCGGTAAAGCCCGCACCCATAATGGCGACATCGGCCTTAACGGAGCCTTGTAAGCGCTCACACGCCGGCGCGGGCGGCGCGGAAGCCTGCCACAGGCCGTGACTGCGCTCGTGCGCATTCATGCTTTTGACTTCGCAAGAAAACGTTGCTGCAACGCCTGCTCGGAGCGCGTCTGAGCAGCCTGGTACAGATCAATCTCATCAAGCACAGGACTGCCCAGGTTGCGTTCAAATTCCGCGCGAGCCGCCTGCGAGACATAGTTTTTTTGCTCCGCATCACCCAGGTTGGACTGAAAAATCCCCGCTGCGCTGACCGGCAGAAAATCTTCGTACGTAATCGGGCTTAGTGCGACCACCCCGCGCTTGACCAGATCAGGCAGGTCCCAGGGCCGGCCAGCGGCCACTTCTTGCTGCCAGACAACCGGGTCCCGTGGCTCAAACCGGAAAAAAGCCAGTCCACGTTCATACAGCTCATGCTCGTCATCCGGGAACTGAGTAAAGACATGCTGGAGACGCTCGGTGTACGTCTGCGTAGACCTTGCTTGCGACCCGAGTTCTCTGGCCTGCATCAGCAAAGAGTCGTAAAGTGCGCGGCCTGCCCGCGTCAAGGCCACACCACGTTGCTCGATCTCGCCAAAGCGCGCGGTATGGGAACCGGCCCGCGTCTGGCCGACAAACTCAATCTCCTCTTCCAAGGCCTTGAAGCTGGTCTGACGCAGCAGGATGGGGTTGCGCCGTCGCGGCGGGCCTTCGATCAACTCTTTGGCGGGAATGCCCCGTTGAGGCATCGCCTCTTGTACGGCGTCAATGTCCAGAGTTCTGGGCGTAAGGTGATTGATGTGCGGCCCCTTGAAGCACACAATATCGGCCAGCAGACGATGCGCTGCATAGAACTTGCGATAGGTGTCCTGATCAACAGTGGCTTGGCGATGCCAGCGAAAAACCTCCGTGGCCGCCGTTACAAACTCCTTGGCCTGCGGCTCGGTCAGTCCCCCTGCCGCCTGGGCTTGCGCGGCCAGCTCCAACAGCCCGGGTGGAAAAATCGATCGCTGCGACAAGATGGCGGCCGCCTGTTGGCGCAGGCTCACATCTTCGATCAGTTCCAGCCTGAGTAAAGAGGTAAATACCCGAAAAGGGTTGATCTGCAGTGCGTGCTCATCCACAGGGCGAAACGCGGTGGAATGAACCGGCACCCCCGCCACGGACAGATCGTAATAAGCCACGGGATACATGCCCATGACCGCAAAAATCTGGGCAATCCCTTTGAGCTCCGCTGCTGTTCCGACCCGAATCGCACCATGACGCTCCACCTCCAGGCGGGTCAGCTCCGAGTGCTGCCGCAAGTCGCGCTCCAGCGTCGGCTCCCGCTCGAGCACGGCGGCGTTGATCTCACGCACCAAGCTCAACAAGGCACCGTACTGCGGCACCTCTTGCTGATACATGGCCGACATGGCACGCGAGAACCGGGAACGGATTTCGTCCTTGGATATAAAAACAGAGGTGTCCATAAAACCACCAGCAAGTTGCCTGACCTGACGACACAGCAAGGTCAGTCCATGAGTGAATCACTCCCGCTTACCGGCATGCGCTATTTCACATCGCAGTCCGCGGCAGCCCATAATCCTATAAGCCTGAAATAGTCGGCTATCTTGCACATCATTCTGTGAGCGGGGACAAGAGGGGTCAAACGATAATTCCAACTCAAGTCATTCCTGAATAGAATGACTCAACGTTTTCCCTTAGCTAGCCGGTATGTCCATTCCCAAGCGCTTTCTTCCCCCCATGCACGTCCTGGTGGCCTTTGAGGCTGCTGCACGCCTGGGCAGTTTCACAGCCGCGGCAGGCGAGCTGAGTCTGACCCAAAGCGCGGTCAGCCGGCAGATCCGGCTACTGGAGGAAATACTGGGCGCGGACCTTTTCATCAGAGAACGCCAAACCGTTCGTCTGACCCAGGCTGGCAGTACCTACGCCCAGGAACTAAGCGATGCACTGCGGCGTATTGCCAATGCCACCTTGGGATTCAAAGCCAATCCCCACGGCGGAACACTGAATCTGGCGATCTTGCCAACGTTCGGTACACGCTGGCTTGCCCCCCGATTGCCAGCGTTTCTTGCCACGCACCCGGGCATCACCATCAATCTGCTCACGCGCCTGCAGCCCTTTGACTTTCAAATGGAACATGTGGATGCCGCCATCCATTACGGCCTGCCCGACTGGCCGGGAGCCCATCTGGATTTTCTGATGTCAGAAACGGTGGTGCCGGCCTGTAGCGTCGGCATGCGCGAGCACTATCGGTTTGAGACGGCCGCGGATTTGCTCAAGGCCCCCTTGCTGCATCTGGTTTCGCGGCCAGATGCGTGGGAGCGCTGGTTCGGCGCCAACGGCGTGGAAAACGTGCGTATTCACGGCATGTTGCTTGACCAGTTTGCACTGATTACGCAAGCCGCCATTTCCGGCCTTGGGATTGCGCTGCTGCCCACCTTCCTGTTCAAGCAGGAGCTGGAGCGGGGTGATCTGGTTCTGGCGCTGGACTCGCCCTGCACGAATACGGAAGCCTATTACCTGGCATGTCCAGCGGGACGCGGTGATTATCCCCCCCTGCTCGCGTTTCGGCAGTGGCTGCAGGAAGAAATCGGTCGTGAACGCGCCCCGGCCTGACGCCGGGGCCTCAGGCAGCCCCTGCGATGTTAGGGGCTTGCCCGCACCAGAGCGAGAGACTGCTCGGCAATCACCCGTTCCTCATTGGTAGGAATGACCAGAACCCTGACCGGGCTGTCGTCTGTGGAAATGACGGTTTGCCCCTTCTGGTTACGTATCGGATCAATTTCCACTCCCAGCCATTCCAGGTGCTGCGCAATGCCTGCACGTATGGACGGGCTGTGCTCGCCAATACCTGCTGTAAACACCAAGGTATCGAGCCCCTTCAGGGCCACGCATAAGCCAGCCAAGTTCTCGGCCGTGTGGTAACAAAAGTATTGCACGGCCAGTTTGGCTCGCGGATCATCGGACGCCTCCAGTGCCCGCATATCAGCCTGTTCGCCCGACAGGCCTTTCAGACCGGATTGGGTGTAGAGCACGGACTGAATCTCGTCGTGATCCATGCCCTGCTCCAGCATCCACAAGACCACGCCGGCGTCCAGACGTCCCGGCCGTGTGCCCATCGGCAAACCATCGAGTGCGGTAAACCCCATGGTGGTATGCACGCTGCGCCCTTCTTTCAGGGCACAGGCCGAAGCGCCCGAGCCCAGATGAGCCACGACCACCCGCCCATCGGCCAGCTCGGGAAACTCCTGTCGCAGGTGCTGTGAAATATAGTGGTAGGACAGGCCGTGAAACCCGTAGCGGCGCACACCCTGCTCAAAGAAACGTTCCGGCAAGGCGAAATGCTGCAAATAAGGTACATGCCCCTGATGGAACGCCGTGTCCAGACAGGCCACCTGAAAAATTTCCGGATAGTGCTCGAAAATCACTCGCACTGGAGCCAGATTGTTCTGCTGATGCAAGGGAGCCAAGGGTGAAAGACTGTCCAGATAGGCCAGAACCTGCGGCGTCAGGGGCACGCTTTTGTCGTAACGCGCACCGCCATGCACGATACGATGACCCACCGCAATGGGCCGACCCTCCACATGCTCCAGTAACCAGCGTGCCACCAGAGCTTGGGCTGTGTGCAAATCTCTGGCCTGCTCAGCGGCCAGATCCTGCTTGATCAGGGACTGCCCTTGCGCATTCTTGACCTTGAAAGCGGGCTGGGTACTGCCAATGCCCGAGACCTGGCCGCCAAACTCAAAGTCAAGCTGGTCGCCCGGCTGAACCTGGTACATATGAAACTTCAGGCTGGAGCTGCCCGCATTAACAACCAGAATCTGCTCGCTCATGAATGCTTGGCCTCCAAGGCAACTTTACGCTCCAGATAGCCGGCATAAATACTGGCCACCGCGCAAGAGGCCAAACGGGTCTGTGCACTGTCGGCGCGACTGGTCAGAATAATGGGCACACGCGCGCCCATCACAATACCGGCTGCCTGCGCACCGGATAGAAAAGTCAGATTCTTGGCCAGCATATTGCCCGCTTCCAGATCGGGGGCCACCAGAATCTGCGCCTTGCCCGCCACTGGCGACACAATACATTTGATGCGTGCCGCCTCGGGGCTGATGGCATTGTCCAGCGCCAAGGGGCCATCCAACACCGCCCCGGTAATCTGGCCGCGGTCGGCCATCTTGCACAAGGCGGCGGCTTCCAGCGTGGTCGGGATTTTTTCCGTCACCTGCTCGACGGCAGACAGGATGGCCACCAGCGGTGTACCCAGCCCCAGTCCATGGTGCAGATCAATGGCGTTTTGCACAATGTCCGCCTTGGTGCTCAAGTCCGGAAAAATATTGATGGCGCCATCGGTCACGAACAAAGGCTCGGGGTAACGGGGCACGTCCATAATAAAAACATGGCTCAGACGGCGTCCCGTGCGCAAACCCTTGCCCCCGGTACACAGCACGGCCTGAATCAGCTCATCGGTATGCAGGCTGCCCTTCATCAGCAGTTGCGCCCGTCCCGCCAGCACCTCTTGCACCGCCCGCTCGGCCGAGGCATGGCTGTGAGGCGTATCAATCAAGGTGATTCCTTCCAGACTCAAACCATGTTGCGCCGCCACGGCATGCAAACGAGCCTGCGGTCCCACCAATACGATATCGAACAGACCTTGTGCCCGAGCCTGCAAGGCTGCCCCCAAAGACACGTCGTCGCAGGGATGAGCCACCACACAAATCCGCTTGGGCTCTTTGCGAGCTTGCTCGATCAATCGGGAATAGTGACTGGACGGCGCGGGGCAATCCGCCGCCTCTGCGGTCGCACTCAAGCCAGCAGGGTGATTCATGATAGAGGACTCCTTGAAGTTAAAGGAAGGCTAACTCAACACTAAACCATTTATTCGCCCGTCTGTCTTTGACGGCGAACAGGGAAACTTCAATATTTTTACCTCTATTCATTTCAGGCCAGTACGGCTGAGACATCGAGATTACAGATTTAAAAAATCCGGTTTGGCGTTGACCAGACCGGATTTGTATTGCGTGGGGAGGTATCCACGGACCTTGTCCCGTTTCCAAGGACTCAGGACTTGAAATTACAGACCTAATTCACTCAAACCGGGATGATCGTCGGGGCGACGCCCCAAAGGCCAATGGAACTTGCGCTCGGACTGGGCAATAGCCACATCGTTAATACTGGCATGCCGTACCGCCATGTAGCCATGCTCATCAAATTCCCAATTTTCATTTCCATAACTGCGCCACCATTGCCCGTATTCATCCTGCCATTCATACGCAAAGCGCACCGCGATTCTGTTTTCATGCCAGGCCCATATTTCTTTGATCAAACGATATTCACGCTCTTTTTGCCATTTACGTTCTAAAAAAGATTGGACCTGATCGCGTCCCTGCGGAAATTCGCTGCGATTGCGCCAGCGCGTATCCACGGTATAAGCCTGCGAAACCTTGACCGGGTCACGGCTATTCCAGGCATCCTCTGCTGCGCGTACTTTCTGACGGGCGCTGTCCAGATCGAAGGGGGGCAAGGGAGGACGTTTATCCATGGTGATCTCCTAGAAAACAAGGGTGTAGCGGACAGTCTAACGGCAAAACGTAAGCGGTCTTTTACGGACTATCCTCTGCCCAGGGCGCACGCTCAAAACTGGCCACCAGAAAATCGATAAAGGCCTGCACCCGAGCCGGGCGCGAGCGGCCAGGCGGAGTGAGCAAATGCAAAGTCAGGCTGGGCAGATCCCATTGCGGCAAGACCACTTCCAGCAAACCTTGCTCGACCAGGTCACCGAGCAGAAACTGCGGCAGCACGGCCAAGCCCAGCCCCTGCAGCAACGGCGCCATCAAGGCCTGGGCATTATTGACCTGCAAGCGGCAAGGCACCGTTTGCGAGTAGTGCTCGGCCCCTTGCTGAAAGCGCCAGACGCTGCCTCGTCGCTCGTAGGCATAGCGCAGACTGCTGTGCCGGGCCAAATCGCTGGGATGCGCCGGCCTGCCATAGTTGGCCAGATAGGCAGGGGCCGCGACCAAACGCAAACGCAGATTGCACAACCGACGCACTAAAAGACTGGAATCGTCCATCGTGGAGATGCGCAAGGCCATGTCAAAGCCCTGCTCGACAATATTGACCTGGGCATCATTAAAGTGCAGATCCAGCAACACCGCGGGGTGCTGCTTCATAAAGGCTGGCAGCAAAGGCGCCAGATGCTCGAGCCCAAAAGACATGGGCGCCGCAATCTTTATCCGCCCTTGCAGGCTTTCCCACTGATCGCGCGCCAGCGCTTCAGCACCTTGCCCAGCGGCCAACACAGTTTGCGCCTGCTCCAGGCTGGCCAGACCGGTCTCTGTCAGAGATAGACGCCGAGACGTGCGGTGAAACAAAGAAATATTCAGCTGCTTTTCCAGCCGGGCGATGGCCTTGGAGACAGTGGGCTGCGACAGGCCCAACACCTCGGCTGCCTGGGCAAATGAGCCGGTTTCAGCGACAGTGGCAAAAATCGCCCAGGCCTGAAGATCGGGGAGCGTTTTCATGTAATTTTTGGAATAAATACTATGCTATTAATTCTATTTTATTACGCCAACAAGCGGCCTAGAATGTTTTTCAATACGCAAAATCAAGGAGCGCATCATGATTGAACATCGGCCTTTTAATGAACTGGGCGGCGCCAACCACGGCTGGCTGGACGCCAAGCACCATTTTTCCTTTGCCAATTATTACGATCCCGCCCGGATGGGCTGGGGGACGCTGCGTGTCTGGAACGATGACACCATCGCCTCCAATACCGGTTTTCCCCCTCACGATCATGCTGACATGGAAATCATCACGTATGTGCGTGAAGGGGCCATCAGCCACCAGGATAGCCTGGGCAACAAAGGGCGCACCGAAGCAGGCGATGTGCAGGTCATGAGTGCCGGCACCGGTATCCGGCATGCCGAGTACAACCTGGAAAGTGTCACAACCCAGATTTTCCAGATCTGGATTCAGCCAGCGCGCCGTGGCCTGCCTCCCGCATGGGGTGCCAAACCTTTTCCCAAAGCGGAGCGCTCGGGTCAGTTTGTGGCCTTGGCCAGCGGTTTTGACAGTGACACGGAAGCCTTGCCCATTCGTGCCCAAGCCCGGGTACTGGGAGCGACCCTGCAAAAAGGTCAGCGCACCAGCGTATCGCTGCCAGCCGGCCATCTGGCCTATCTGGTGCCTGCCAAAGGACGGGTTTTGGTCAATGGACTCGAATTAAATGCCCGTGACGGGGCCGCGATCCGCCAGGAAACGTCCCTGGATATTCAGGCGCTGGACGATGCAGAGCTGGTATTGGTTGAAACAGCACCATAAAAAAAGTGGTCGCAGCCTGCCAAGGGGGGGCCACGACGGCTCCCCCCTTCTTTATTGACACGAGGGACACCGTTAGCGGCAGGACTGGTTCTGCTTTGGGGTTTAAAGCGGGCTGATACTTCCCCGCAGTCTGTTCCTGCAAGCGCCTAATTACCTGCCCAGTCTCGAAAAAGATGCATAAAGCAGATCAAAACGTCCTCTTTTGCACGATTAAAGTGTTTGTTCTCAAGCATCAAACGTTTGTCACACGGCAATATCGTTACAATTGTTGTAACGCCGGTTTTTAACCTTTTTTATTGCACGTCACTTACCGTGTCCTCACCCAATCAGTATTTCGTTCTGATCGTCCCTGCCTGTGCGGCTTTGCTGGGCATCGCCATGATCTACTGCTGGAGCCGCCTGCGCGATCACCGTTATCTGCTTTGGATTGCCAGCGGTTATATCGCCACCTCCATTCCCATGGGCATTCACAGCCTGATGCCCACCGAGCTGCTGGCCCGCTGGACCCTGCCCTTATCTTCCATGTATCTGCTGGGGGTATGGGCAATGGCCCAAGGGGTGGCCTTACGCTTTGGAGGGCGCAGTCATGCCGGCGGGGCCTGCCTGATCATGGCCACGACCTTGGGCCTGCTCTTTTATTTTTCCCGCGTCGATGATCAACTGTGGCTGCGTTTGCTGATCCTGAATTCGGGCCTGGCCTTGCTGGTTGCCTTGCCGGCCAAAACCATCCTGTATGGACACGCACCCACTCTGCCCCTTCGTACCTTGCTGCGGGCCTCCTACCTGATCGTACTGATCTATGCCTTTATCCGCGTTGCCATTTTGGCGACCGTCATTCCCCATGATGGGCAATTGGAACTGACTCGCTCGGGCTTTTGGCTGCTCATGCTGGCAACCAATATGTTCATCAGCATCTGGCTGGCGCTAGCCATCCTGACCAGCACGGCCATGTCCATTGTTCAGACGCTGGACCATGAACGCAGCCGGGACCCGCTGACGCGTCTGCTCAACCGCCGTGCTTTTTTTGAACAGGTCAAAAAACGCCTGGAACTGTATGGTCACAACGGCTGGGCCGTGCTGACCTGCGATCTGGACCATTTCAAGTCACTCAATGACACCTGGGGACATGCCGCTGGTGACCGGGCCCTGAGGGAATTCGGAGCCTTGCTGGCTCGGACGGTCCGACAAGACGATCTGGCAGCCCGCTTCGGCGGCGAAGAGTTTGTCATGCTGATACGCAGCACCAGCCTGCATACGGCCGTCCTGGTGGCCGAGCGCCTGCGCAGCAGTGTGATGAATCTGCCCATTGCCGCTACCGCCCATACGCTGACAGCCAGCTTCGGAGTCGTGCAGCTCAACAGCAATGGCGACATCAACCAGGCGATTGAACAGGCAGACCGGCTTTTATACGAGGCCAAACATGCTGGCCGCAACAAGGTCATTTGGCGAGCAAGCTAAGCCCAGTCCTGTGCTTGCTGATACCCTTAACGTCTCTTTTTATTCAAGACAGCCCTTATAGAGGCTGATTGATTTCACGATCACAGGCAGGGGCCAGTACCGGCCCCCAGGAGAGACTCCATGGCATTGACCGAACTTAGCGCCAGCGAACTGCTGGCAGGGCTGGAAAAGCAGCAATTTAGCGCCCGCGAAATTGCAGAAGAGCTGCTGCAGCAATCCCAGAAAATGGCCCATCTGGGCGGTCTGGCGCACCTGGACCCGGCGCTGTTTTATCAGCAGGCCGATCAATCCGACGCACGCCGCGCCCGTGGCCAGGCTCTCGCCCTGGACGGCGTACCACTGGTGTTGAAAGACAACCTGAACACCACCGACATGCCCACCACCTCCAGCACGGGCGCGCTACAAGGCCGTTTTCCTCTCCAGGATGCGCAGATTGTCAGCCAATTGCGTCAGGCTGGTGCCGTCCTGCCGGCCAAAGCCGTGATGCATGAGCTGGCCTTTGGCATTACCACCAACAATGCCACCACAGGTCCGAGCCGCAACCCGTATGATCCCAACCGCATTCCCGGTGGTTCGTCTGGCGGTACGGCTACCGCCGTTGCTGCCCGTCAGTTTCCCGCTGGCCTGGGCACCGATACCGGCGCCTCGGTCCGTTTGCCTGCCTCCCTGTGTGGCTTGTACGGCTTTCGTCCCACGGTAGGCCGATACTCGGGCCAGGGCATTGTGCCCCTGTCTCCCACCCGCGATACGGCAGGCCCCATGACGCGCAGCCTGGCGGACATCAGTTTGCTGGACTCCGTTCTGTGCCAGAAAGCCCCCTCCCTCATTGCCACGCCGTCCTTGAAAGAACTGCGTCTGGGCGTGCCGCGTGATAGTTTCTGGAAAAATCTGGATGCGGGCGTGGCTAAGGTCACCCTGGCATTCCTGGATGATCTGCAAAAAGCCGGGGTGACCTTGGTAGAGGTCGACCTGTCGCCACTATTGGCCCGGAATGCCCGTGTAGGCATGCCGATTGTGCTGTACGAGACCTTGCAGACCTTGCCTTTATACCTGGCTGAAAACAAGTACGGCATTGGGCTTGACGAGCTGATTGCGGGCATCAACAGCCCCGACGTGAAGGAAATCTTTGATGCCATAACGGGCGACTACACCATCAGCCAAGAGGCTTATGAAGAAGCTCTGAACCTTGACCGCCCCCTGATGCAGCAAGCTTACACCGACCTTCTGCGCAGCTCCGACATAAGCGGCCTGATCTTCCCGACGACTCCTCTGACAGCCTGCCCGATCGGCGACGATGAAACCACCCTGCTCAACGGCAAGGCGGTGCCTACCTTCAATACCTATATTTCCCGCACGGATCTGGGCTCCAACCTGGGCGCACCGGGCATCTCTTTGCCTGTCGGCCTGTCGGCAGGTTTGCCGGTAGGCATATTGGTCGAGGCCGATATTGGCGCGGACGATCACTTGCTGGCCCTGTGCCGGGCTATCGATCCGTTGTTGCCAGCGACACCCGCGCCAGATTTGAGCGCAGGCGCAAGCACGGTCTGAACCTGTGGGGAGCGACGCCCGTAGCCTGGCAGGACGTTGAAGCAAATTGAAAGAGGCCCCGCCCGATCTGCCCTGACATGAATAAACGCGTATGCTGAAGGGGGACGAACCGCAAAGCAGGATGCTGACGCTTGCCGTCGCCAGGCCTTTGTGTCCCCTGAAGCTCCACGCCCCAGGACAAATATGTAACAACACGACCCGGGTGCTCTTGAAATTAGAAAAGTCGTCCCTATAATTAGCACTCGAAGGGGCAGAGTGCTAAAACGCCTCGCCCCCAAAATCGGACCAACAACTAAAGTCATCTTAAACAGGAGTTTCTCCATGGCACTGCGTCCTTTGAACGATCGCGTGATCGTCAAGCGTCTGGACAACGAACGCACCACCGCTTCCGGTATCGTTATCCCCGAGAGCGCGACTGAAAAGCCCGATCAAGGCGAAATCCTGGCCGTTGGCCCCGGCAAGAAAACCGAGGACGGCAAGGTTCTGGCGCTGGACCTGAAGGTCGGCGACAAAGTTCTGTTTGGCAAGTACTCCGGCCAATCCGTCAAGATCGACGGCGAAGAGCTGCTGGTGATCCGCGAAGAAGAAATCTTCGCCGTGATCGAATAAGTACCGCCAACGAAAATTCAATAGGATTCAAACCATGACTGCAAAACAAGTTTACTTCGGCGACGACGCACGCACCCGCATCGTACGCGGCGTCAATGTTCTGGCTAACGCTGTTAAGACCACCATGGGCCCCAAAGGCCGCAACGTTGTTCTGGACCGCTCCTTTGGCGCTCCTACCGTGACGAAAGACGGTGTGTCCGTTGCCAAGGAAATCGAACTGAAAGACAAGTTCGAGAACATCGGTGCTCAACTGGTTAAAGAAGTTGCTTCCAAAACCTCCGACAATGCCGGTGACGGTACCACGACCGCTACGGTTCTGGCCCAGGCCATCGTTGAAGAAGGCCTGAAGTTTGTTGCCGCCGGCATCAACCCAATGGACCTGAAGCGCGGTATCGACAAGGCTGTCAGCGTAGTGGTTGACGAACTGCGTCAACTGTCCCGTCCTTGCACCACCAGCAAGGAAATCGCTCAGGTCGGTTCCATCTCCGCCAACAGCGACCACTCCATTGGTGAAATCATCGCCAATGCCATGGACAAAGTGGGCAAGGAAGGCGTGATTACCGTTGAAGACGGCAAATCCCTGGAAAACGAGCTGGACGTGGTCGAAGGCATGCAGTTTGACCGCGGCTACCTGTCCCCTTACTTCATCAACAACGCTGACAAGCAAGTTGCTGTTCTGGACGATCCGTTTGTTCTGATTTTCGACAAGAAAATCTCCAACATTCGTGACCTGCTGCCCGTACTGGAGCAAGTTGCCAAGACCAGCCGTCCTTTGCTGATCGTTGCTGAAGACGTGGAAGGCGAAGCTCTGGCAACTCTGGTTGTGAACAACATCCGCGGCATCCTGAAGACAACCGCTGTCAAGGCTCCTGGCTTTGGCGATCGTCGCAAGGCCATGCTGGAAGACATCGCTATCCTGACTGGCGGTACCGTGATCTCTGAAGAAACCGGTATGTCCCTGGAAAAAGCGACGCTGGACGACCTGGGTCAGGCCAAGCGCATTGAAGTGGCCAAAGAAAACACCACGATCATCGACGGCGCTGGCAACGGCACCGACATCGAAGCACGCGTGAAACAGATCCGCGTCCAGATCGAAGAGTCCACCTCCGACTACGACCGTGAAAAACTGCAAGAGCGCGTGGCCAAGCTGGCTGGCGGTGTTGCCGTGATTCGCGTGGGTGCTGCCACCGAAGTCGAAATGAAAGAGAAGAAAGCCCGCGTTGAAGACGCCCTGCACGCAACTCGCGCAGCCGTCGAAGAAGGTATCGTTCCTGGTGGTGGCGTTGCACTGATCCGTGCTCGCGCTGCTGTTGCCGAACTGAAGGGCGACAACACCGATCAGGACGCCGGCATCAAGCTGATCCTGCGTGCTATCGAAGCTCCTTTGCGCACCATTGTGACCAACGCCGGCGAAGAAGCCAGCGTGGTTGTGAACCAAGTGGCCAGCGGCACCGGCACCTACGGCTACAACGCCGCTACCGGCGAGTACGGTGACCTGGTCGAGCAAGGCGTCCTGGACCCCACCAAGGTAACTCGCACTGCCCTGCAAAACGCAGCGTCGATCGCCAGCCTGTTGCTGACTACCGAAGTGGCTGTTACTGAAATCGTGGAAGACAAGCCTGCTGCTGCCATGCCTGACATGGGTGGCATGGGCGGCATGGGTGGCATGGGCGGCTTCTAAGCCATCTATCCGTACCCCGGTCCGGGCAGAAATTGATCACTTCTGCCCTGATCGCTACGCTTTTAGTTCAAAAACCGGATGGATTTTTCCATCCGGTTTTTTTTCGTTCAAGCAAACCCCTATAATCAGGGCACTTCAATCTGCAGCTTCCTTCATGTCAGACTCTCCGTTCAAAAGCAAAGGTGGTTTGGGCCGCCTATTCAATGCCTTGCGCTACTCCGGCCAAGGTCTGGCTGCCGCCCTGCGCCATGAGGCCGCCTTTCGTCAGGAACTGGCGCTGGCCGTCATCCTGACGCCGCTGGCATTCTGGCTGGGAGAAAGTCCCGTGCAGATTCTGGTCCTGCTGGCCACACTGGTCTTTGTGCTGGTGGTCGAACTGTTGAACTCGGCTCTGGAGGCGCTGGCCGACTCCATTACCCTGGAGCATCACCCCTTGATCGGACGGGCCAAGGACCTGGCCAGCGCCGCCGTCCTGCTATCCCTTATTTTTGCTGGCGCCGTCTGGCTCAGCTTTTTATATAGCCGTTTACTTTCCTGATTCCCATGACATTCATAGAAAAACTGAACCGTGCCTGGACGGACAACCAATCCATGTTGATGGTGGGTCTGGACCCGGACCCTGCCCGTCTGCCTTTGGAGCTGGCCGGCAAACCCGGAGCGATTTACGAATTTTGCAAGGCGATTGTGGATGTTACCGCCGACTACACCTGTGGCATCAAACCGCAGATCGCCTACTTTGCCGCCCAGGGCGCCGAGGATCAGCTGCAAGACCTGTGCGACTACATCCGCAACCGCTACCCCCATCTGCCCATCGTGCTCGATGCCAAGCGCGGAGACGTAGGCTCAACGGCAGAGCAGTATGCTCGCGAAGCCTTTGAGCGCTATCGCGCAGACGCCGTCACAGTCAGTCCTTATATGGGTTTTGATTCCGTCGAGCCTTATCTGGAACACCAGGACAAGGGCGTAATCGTGCTGTGCCGTACCTCCAACCCCGGTGGTTCGGACCTGCAATTCATGGAAATGGCTGACGGCACTCCCTTGTATCTGCATGTAGCCAGCCTGGTCGCAGAGAAGTGGAACACGAATGGTCAATGTGCTCTGGTGGTTGGCGCCACCTTCCCTGAAGAAATTGGCAAAGTACGTGCCCGGATTGGTGATATGCCATTGCTGGTACCTGGCATCGGCGCGCAAGGAGGGGATGTAGTCGCCACCGTGGCCGCTGGCATGGACTCACAAGGCAACGGCATGATGATCAATTCCTCGCGTGCCGTCCTTTACGCCAGCCGCAGTGATGACTGGCGGGACGCCGCACAGGCCGCCGCCATTGCCACACGCAATGCCATTAACGATGCCCGCAATAAACAACGCTGAACCCTGTATCTCGCCACTTGTTAAAGCAACAGGCAGCCGGTGCCTCAGCCCAGGCACCGGACCGCAGCGACAATCGCGAAAATAAGGACAGAAATGATGGGGACTGTGGTGGCGACCGAGACAAGGACAGGAATCGCGCCAGCCACCCTCTATCAATAAAAAAAGCCCTGTTCATCGAGATACCATCTCGATGAACAGGGCTTTTCACCAGGCGCTCGATTCAGCCAAGCGAAGGCTGCTGTTTTTCACGCCACTGTTTCAGCTCAGGACTCTGAGCGCCCAGCAGACTCTCCAAAGCCTGATCGGTATGCTCCCCCAGCTGGGGCGGAGCCATGCGATAAGAGACCGGGCTATCCGAAAAACGCATGGGGCTGGCTGTCATGCTGACTTTTCCCGCCTGACTATGGTCCAGCTCAATACGCATCTTGCGGGCCTGCACCTGCGGGTGCGAGAACACCCCATGCAGGTCATTGATCGGCCCGGCTGGCACGCCGATCTTGTCCAGGGCTTCCAGCCAATAAGCACTAGGATGCTTCTGCATTGCAGTGCTCAGGATTTGCTCCAGCTCATCACGATGCTTGACCCGCTGACTGTTAATGTTGAAACGCGAATCCTCAACAATCTCCGGGTGACCAATCGCTTCGCAGTAAGCCGCGAACTGACGGTTATTACCGATAGCCACAATGATGTGACCATCTTCTGTCGGAAACACCTGATACGGCACCAGATTCTGGTGGGCGTTGCCTGCCCGCCTGGGTGCCTGCCCGCTGACTAGATAGTTCATATTCTGGTTTGCCAGCATGGCAACCTGACAATCCAGCAGGGCTATATCAATATGCTGCCCCAGGCCGCTGCGCGTGCGCTCGAACAGGGCAGCCAGAATGCTGCTGGTGGCATACATGCCCGTCATCAGGTCCGCCACGGCAACCCCCGCCTTCTGGGGGCCACCACCGGGCTTGTCATCACGCTCGCCCGTCAGGCTCATCATGCCACCCATGGCCTGGATCATGAAGTCATAACCCGGACGCTCGGCATACGGACCTGTCTGGCCAAACCCGGTAATCGAGCAATAAATCAGGCGAGGGTTGATTGCTTTCAAGCTGGCGTAGTCCAGCCCGTATTTAGCAAGGCCACCCACCTTGAAGTTCTCCACCAAAATGTCGCATTCCCGTGCCATGGCACGCACCACGTCTGCCCCTTCCTGGCTGGCAATGTCCAGACTGATCGACTGCTTGTTACGGTTGGCCGACAAGTAATAGGCCGCCTCAGCCGTATCTTCCCGATCGGGGGTCTGCAAAAAGGGAGGGCCCCAGGCGCGCGTGTCATCACCCGTTTCGGGACGCTCGATCTTATATACATTGGCCCCCAGGTCCGCCAGGTTCTGCGTACACCAGGGACCGGCCAGAATCCGGGTCAGGTCCAGAACCCGGATTCCCTCCAAGGGGGCGGGACGCCTAGCATCACAGGGCTGCTGATCGCTCACGTTACAGTGCTCCATTTAACAACCATTAGTCCAGCGTGATATTGGCTTGCTTGATCAGACTACCCAGCTTCTCGTTCTCCTGTTGCAGAAACGCGGCGTACTCGGCAGGAGTGGACGACTTGATCTCCACGCCTTGGCGGCGAAACGTTTCCACAAACTCGGCATTCTGGCTGACGGCTTTCATGGACTGGCTCAAACGCTCCACAATTTGGGCCGGGGTGCCGCTGCTGACATGAAAACCAAACCAGGCCGTCACGTTATAGCCCTGGTCCAGACCCAGTTCCGCAAACGTGGGGACCTCTGGCAACAACGAGGAACGCTCGGGCCCGGACACGGCCAAGGGACGCACCGTATTGGCGTTGATATGCGTGATCGCCGTTCCCATGCTGTCGAACATGAAAGAGATGTGACCACCGAGCAGATCTGTCATCGCAGGCGCACTGCCTCGGTAGGGAGCGTGAATCACATCAATATCCGCCATCGTGGTGAAAGCCGCTGCCGACAGGTGCGAGGAGGAACCGTTGCCAAAGGAAGCGTAGGTCAATTCTTCAGGATGGGCGCGAGCATACTGAATAAGCTCTTGACCGGACTTGAAGGGGCTTTGCTGAGCGTTCACCACCAACACGTTCTGACCTTCCGCCACCAAGGACACCGCCGTTAAATCCTGCTCAGGCTTGTAAGGCAATTTCTTATAGAGATGGTTATTGACGACGGCCTGACCCACTGCCGCGAGCAGCACGGTGTAGCCGTCGGGCGCGGATTTGGCAACAAAGTCCGTGGCAATAATTCCACTTGCGCCAGGCTTGTTTTCCACGATGATGATCTGACCCAGGTCCTCGGACATTTGCTGTGCGACACCGCGCGCAATCACATCAGTGACCCCACCCGGCGTAAAAGGCACAACCAAACGAATGGGCTTGTCGGGGTACGCCGCCTGAGCACTCAGCGCTGTGAGCAAAACACCTACTCCGGCTAGAAACGGAACCCATTTATGGGTCAGAACATTCTTCATGTATCACTCCAAACTTATTTTGTTCGATAATCGAACTTGATTATTAAGCTGCTAAGTCTTGTTTTTTTTACAATTTATCATCGATAATTCTCGACAATCCCAACAAGTTCGTTAATCGAACAAAACAAATTTGGCCCCTTCATCTCGCCATGACAAAAACCAAAGAGAGCGCCCCCGCCACCATCAACTACAAAGGCGATCCAGACTATATGCAGTCACTGGCCCGTGGCCTGCAGGTTATTACCGCTTTCTCTGACCGCAGGCGACCCTTGCGCGCCGCTGAAATTGCCTTGAAGACCGGCTTGGCACGGGCCGTGGTACAGCGCTGTCTCTATACCTTGCAGGCGCTGGGCTATGCCGAACAGGATGGGCCGTTCTGGAAGCTGCGCCCGGCCATTTTGCAACTGGGCCATGCCTATTTTTCGTCAACCTCAATCGTCAGTCTGGCCCAGCCCATACTGGACGATTTGAGTGACAGGGTCGGGGAAACCTGCGCCTTGGCGTTGCTGGACGGGGACGAAATTCTGTATCTGGCGCGCGCCCAGCGGCAACGCGTGCTGACGGTCTCTCTGGGCCTGGGAAGTCGTCTGCCCGCGCATTGCACCTCGATCGGACGCATGATGCTGTCCCAGCTGCCACAAAGCAGGTTGGAGGCATATCTGGAACTGGCGCCGTTCAAAATCATGACGCAATACACCGCCCATACGCGCGAAGCCTTGCTACGCGAATTAAAGCAGGTTCAGGAGAAAGACTATTCCCTGATCAAGGAGGAGCTTGAACTGGGTTTGACGGCCATAGGCGTTCCCGTACGCAGCGCCAGCGGACGCGTCGTAGCGGGAATGAGCATCAGCATCAAGGACTGGCAGGACTCGGAAGAAAAGCTGATCGAACGCTGCCTGCCAGAACTTCGTTCGAGCGCCCGGCAGCTGGGTTTGATGCTGCCGGCCTGACGCAGAAATCAGGCGGGATTGAGCATGGTCAGCGCACTGGTCAGCGCATATTCCACGGCCTGCTGACGGATTTGCGCCCGGTCGCCGTTAAAGATGCGGGCAGAAGCACGGGTCACAATCCCATCGCCACGGCGCTGGGCAAAGCCAAAGCACACCAGTCCGACCGGTTTGCCGGGGGTCGCGCCATCCGGGCCGGCAATGCCGGTTGTCGAAATCGCCAGTTCTGCATCCGCGCTGGCTTCGAGCGCACCGGCTGCCATTTCCATGGCGGTCTCTTCGCTGACAGCCCCGAAACGATCGAGGGTTTCCTGGTTGACGCCCAGCTCCTGCACCTTGGCCTTGTTGCTGTAGGTCACCAGGCCGCGTTCAAACCAGGCGCTGGAACCGGGCAAGTCTGTCAGGGCTGCGGCCAGCAGGCCGCCCGTGCAGGATTCGGCACAGGCCACCATCCAGCCACGATCGTTAAGGGCTCGCCCCAAGGCCAGGGCGGCGTTGCCGTGCTCGTGTTCGCTCATGAGAAAACTCCAAAACGTACCAGAACCGCCATCCCCAACAAGGTGTACGCTGCGGCCAGCAAATCATCCCACATCACGCCAAAGCCGTTATGCAAACGGCGATCAAAATAGCGGATAGGCGCAGGCTTGAGAATATCAAAGAAACGAAATAACGCGAATGCAATTGCCTGCGCCAGCCAGGTCTGCGGGATCAGCCACAACACCAGCCAGAACGCCACCATCTCATCCCAATTCATGCCACTGTGGTCAGACACGCCCAGATCGTAGCCGGTACGGTGACAGGCCCAGCAGCCCAGAAAAAAGGAAACGGACAGAAAAAGGGCCATATGGGTATCAGTCAGCACGTGCAGACCCAGAACCCACAAAACCCAAGCCAGCACTGTGCCCCAGGTGCCCGGCCCCGGGCGCAATACCCCCGTGCCACCGCCAAAGGCGATCAGACGCCAGGGTTTTTTCACGACCCAATCCAGGGTGGGACGTTGAATAGGATTCAATGAAGGGTCCGGAAAGGTGCTCATGACACAGCCTCAGCCACCAAAATGATCAAAACCGCCCTGGGCAGGAGCAGGATGCAAGCCCTGTTGATCACGCACATACACCCCGCTGCCACGCTGCATGGTGCCCACGCGGCTTAGCGACACACCCTCGCGCTGGGCCAGTGCCATGACGGACTCTCTTTGCTCGGGCGCTGCCGTAAAACAAAGTTGAAACACATCACCCCCCACCAGTGCCGCTTCGCGTTGCAAGGAGGCAGGCAGTCCCAGCAAGGCGCGGTCCAGCGGCAAGGCATCCCAATCCAGATGAGCGGCGCATTGGCTGGCTGTGGCGATATGCCCCAGATCCTGAACCAGACCGTCGGAAACATCAATGGCGGCGTGAGCCACGCCTGCCAGAGCATGCCCCAGACGATAGGGCGGCCAGGGCTGCTCCAAGGCTGCGCGGCTGGCAGCCAGACGCGCAGGGTCTGCCGCCAAACGTCCTTGCAGCAGACGCAAGGCAATGTCTGCTGCCCCCAAGGTACCCGTCAGCCAGATATCGTCACCTGGCCGGGCCGCGCTGCGCCGCAACGCCTGCCCCGCCGGGACTTCGCCCAGTACCGTAATGCTGATCACGACCCCTTGCCGGCTGCGCGTGGTATCGCCACCTATCAAAGGGCATTGCGCCTGATCGGCCAGTTGGAATAAACCGGCGGAAAAGGCCTCTAACCATGGGGGACGGACGTCAGGCATGGACAAGGCCAGCAGGCACGCCCGTGGCTTAGCTCCCATGGCACCCAGATCCGACAGATTCACCGCCAGCGCTTTGTGTCCGAGCAAGAAAGGGTCGACGTCGGCAAAGAAATGCTGACCTTCGATCAGAAGGTCCACGCTGCTGGCCAGTTGCCAGCCCGGCGTCGGTGTAAAGAGGGCGCAGTCATCGCCCACTCCCAAATAGCCTTCGGGAGCGGGACGATTGAAATACTGCTGGATAAGACCGAACTCGTTCAGCACGGCGCGCCCTGCTTTAGCGGCGGGCCTGCTTGGCGACTTCAGGGGCGCGTACGTCGGCAGCCAGTTTGTCCAGCACGCCGTTCACGAATTTGAAGCCATCGGTACCGCCAAAGGATTTGGCCAGTTCAACCGCTTCATTAATGGCAACACGGTAAGGCACTTCAACGTGATGCACCAGTTCGTAGCTGCCAATCAGCAAGATGCCGTGTTCAATGGGAGAGAGCTCTTCCAAAGGACGGTCCACGTACGGCAAAAAGCGCTCGCGCAGCACGGGGGCCTCGCGCATGACGCCAAACAGCAGGGTTTTGAACCAGGCTGCATCGGCTTCGCCAAACTCCTCGTCACCGCGGATATGGGCGTCGATGGAGGTGGCTTCCTGCAGGCCATCAGCGCCTCGCAACAGCCAGGAGTAGATGCCCTGCAGGGCAAATTCGCGCGAACGGCGGCGCGCGGATCGTCCGTTGGCCTTGGCGGCCGGGACTTTATTTGTCGTCGTCAAGATCTTCGTCCTCGTAATCTTCGTCCTCATCGTCGTCCAGCTCAGGCTCGAGGACGGCGATAAGATTGCCCAGTTCGACCGCTGTACGGGCGCACTCGCGACCTTTTTCAGCAGCGCGAACTTCGGCTTGTTCATCTGTGTTGGTGGTCAGTACCCCGTTGGCAACCGGGATGCCGGTGGCCAGGGAGACCTGGGTAATGGCCGACGCACTTTCGTTGCTGACCACTTCAAAGTGGTAGGTGTCGCCACGAATAACCGCGCCCAGCGCGATCAGGGCATCAAACTCGCCGGTTTCAGCCATCTGGCCCAGCGTGATGCCCAGTTCCAGCGCGCCCGGAACGGACAGAACCGTTACATCACGCTCGTCCACGCCCAAGGCTTCCAGCTCTTTCAGGCAGGCTTCCAACTCGGTCAGGCCGATGGATTCGTTGAAACGCGCACGCACAATACCGATGTGCAGACCTTCCCCATTCAGGTCAGGGGTAACAATGTAAGGATTCATGTTGGAAGCTCCGCTTAGGATTGAGAATCTGGTTCGCTATGGTAACCCGTCACGGTCAATGCAAACCCGGCCATGCTTGGCATTTTACGTGGTCGCGACATTAAACGGGCCTTGCCAACATTGAGGTCACGCAAAATCTGTGCACCAATCCCGTAGGTGCGCAGATCGTTGCGGCTGGAGCGGCCTCGTGGCGCCTGGGCCGGACTGTTCTCGCCCCAGGCCTGGATCTGCTCAAAACCATGTTCCTCGGAGCTTTGGCAGTTCATCAACAGCACCACCCCGCTGTCCGATTGGGCAACCGTACGCAGCGCCACGGGCAAGGTCCAGCTATGCCCCACATCCCCTTCGATCAGTACATCCAGAACCGTAGTCGGTTCATGCACGCGCACCAAGGTTTCCACCTCTGGCGTAATCTGGCCGTGTACCAGGGCCAGATGCAGGCCCCCGGAGGACAGGTCGCGATATGCGTGACACTCGAACTCGCCATACGGTGTCTTGACGGGCTTTTTGTGCAGGCGCTCGATCATGGATTCGTGCTCGCTGCGATATTGGATCAAGTCCGCAATCGTCCCCACCTTGATGCCGTGTTCACGAGCAAAGACCAGCAGGTCCGGCAGGCGGGCCATGGTTCCGTCCGGATTGAGCACTTCGCAAATGACAGCAGCCGGGGTCAGACCCGCCATGGCCGTCAGGTCGCAGCCCGCCTCGGTATGCCCGGCGCGCACGAGCACGCCACCCTTGGCCGCCTTCAGGGGAAAGATATGACCGGGCTGCACCAGATCCGCAGGACGCGCATCACGCGCCACGGCGGCCTGGACGGTACGGGCGCGGTCAGCAGCGGAAATACCGGTTTCCACGCCTTCCGCCGCCTCGATGGAGACGGTGAAATTGGTGCCAAAGCGCGTGCCGTTGCGCGTTGCCATCAAAGGCAGGTCCAGTTGGCGGCAACGCTCTTCAGTCAGGGTCAGGCAAACCAGACCACGGCCATGCGTCACCATGAAGTTGATCGCCTCGGCATTGACGAACTCGGCGGCCATCACCAGATCGCCTTCGTTCTCGCGGTCCTCTTCATCAACCAGAATGACCATGCGACCTGCGCGCAGTTCCTCAACAATCTCTGGAACGGGAGCGATTGGACTGGTACCCAGGTGACCAGCGTCGGACTGAATTTCTTGATTCATCGTGCTCTTTGCTCAGACAGATAATAATTAAGGCCATTTTACGACACCCGGGCCCCCGCGGGCAGCTTGATTAGTCGGTACACTTAAAGACCGTGTCAATCCGCTCCAAACCTCTATGACCGAACCCATTTTGCCTGCTCTGGACGAAAAACGTCGTCGCATCCAATCCATTGAAACAGGCTTTGGCCTGTTGAAAGTGCTGGTGGACAGTGGTCAGCCCATGATGTTGCGCGATCTGGCCACTCGGGCAGGCATGAGCTCGGCCAAGGCCCACCCTTATCTGGTCAGCTTTACCAATGTAGGACTGGTACAACAGGCGCCGGCTACCGGACTGTACGAGCTGGGGCCTTTTGCCTTGCAGATGGGGCTGGTCAGCCTGCAAAGTCAGAACCCGCTCAAGATCGCCCTGCCTGTGGTGCAGGCCTGGGCCTCGCGCATCGGCCATACCTTGGGCGTGGCGGTGCTGGGTTCGCATGGCCCCACCATGGTTCACATCAGCGAGGCCAGCTACCCCGTGCATGTGAACATGCGTTGTGGAACCGTGATGTCCATGTTGCACACGGCCACCGGCCATGTCTTTGCCGCCTGGTTGCCCCCGGAAGTGGCCCGCCACTATATCGAGCGCGAGGCGGGCGACAGCGCCGTTGTCACCAGTATCAGCCCTTTGCGCCCCGCCCCCAAAGCACTGACAGCCATGTTGGAAAAAATCCGTGAGCAAGGGGTGGCTCAGGCGTTGGGCAACCCCCTGCCGGGTATTGATGCCTTGTCCGTTCCCGTGTTCGATCACTCCGGTCATATTGTGCTGGCTCTGACCAGCCTGGGCCCGAGCACCTTGTTTGATGCCAGTCTGGACAGCCCTATCCTGGCTCAGTTGCGACAGTGTGCCAGCAGCATCTCTCATCAGCTCGGTTGGCGTGACCCTTTGGACAGACCCTCTTTGTAAGCGCAGACACGCCTGCAAACATTTATACGGGGTGTCCGCACTTCAAGTTTGTTGGCTTTACATGCAAAATAAGCGTTTTATCCGCCCACCTCTTGTGGGTGACACCTCGAGTGCGATGCTGTGCTAGAACAAGAACTGAAATTTTTTGTACCCGAGAGTGCCCGTCCCGGTTTATTGGCCGCTTTTGACGCGGTACGAACGGGTAGCATTACCTTGAACGCCATCTACTTTGATACCCCCGAGCGCGAACTGGCGCTATCGGGTATCGCTCTGCGACTGCGCAAGGAAGGTGAGCAATGGGTTCAAACCGTCAAGCTGCCCGGTCCCGATACCCTGTCCCGAATTGAGATCAATCATCCTCGACCAGGTCCCGAACTGGACCTGAGCCTGTATCAGAACACCCCGGCACAGGCCGCCCTGGCCCGGCACTCCGGGCAGATTCAGGCCCGCTACCAGACGCGGATACAACGTGAGCTGGCCCGAATCAGGCAAGGACAGTCTGAACTGGAGCTGGCCTACGATGTGGGCCATATCGAATCCCAGGGCCTCAAGCTCTTGGTCAACGAACTGGAAATCGAGCTCATCAGCGGTGAAAGCCTTGCCATGTTCGAGCTCGGGCAGCGCTGGCTGTACAAGCACGGCCTGATCCTGGAAATGCGCAGCAAGTCTGAACGAGGCGATGCACTGGCCAGTCTGGTGGATCGGCGCCGAGCCAAATCCGAGAGCCTGGACTTGTCTCCCTCACAAGTGGCCGCTGCCTTGACGCGCAAGGCGTACGACCTGCCCAAACCCCATGTTGTCGACGCCAAGGACCTGGAGCAGTTCTACTGTCTGAGCGCCACCATGAGCCTGGAGCAGGTCATTCGTAATGCGGCCCTGCTGGCAGGCGTGGATGGCATCCGCCCGGACGTCGCCCGCCAGGCTGATTATCTGGCCTTGATGCGTGTGGGCCTGCGCCGTCTGCGCTCCTGCCGCAAGCTGTTCAAGATGTGGCTGTCGGCCAGTGAAGGCTATGCCAACACCCGGTTGACCCATTATTTCGGCTTGTTTGGCAAGGCACGCGATCATGATCTGGTGCATCTGGAGATCACTCCCTTGTTACTGAAAGCAGGCATGCCAGGCCCCGCTCCGCAGCCCCAACCTGCCCACCTGGAACACGACCCCGTTCAACTGGCCAGTGCCGCCGAATTCCAGTCTTTGCTGCTGAGTAATCTGCAAAGTCTGATCTGCGGCCCCACGCTGGAACTCAATGGCGTGCCGGAGCCGCAAAACCTGATCGAGGCACGCATCAGCCGCTGGTTTCAGACGATTCAGTTGCGCAGCCAGCGCTTTGCACAGATCAGCCAGGACAAACAGCATCGCCTGCGTAACCGAATCAAAAGCCTGCGTTATTGCCTGGAGTTTTTACCCAGCGCGGCCGACAAGCAAGGGTTGCACAAGGTCTTGCGCGAGTGTCAGGCCCTGATCGGAGCCGTAACGGATGTCGATGTTGCGCTGGACTGGTATGCACAACATGCTGCCAATCCCGAGCAGGCGCAGTTCGCACGTCAGTGGCTGACCCATGCTCGCCAGGGTCGTGCGGCCCATGCCCAGCATGCCCTCAATGCCTTGGATCAGCATCAGCCGCACACTGAGCTGCTGCGACGCTAAGGGCCCCGTGAGGGAAGAAACAATCCTGCAGCAGTAGCGTGCTGGGTAGCTACACGGTGAGCACGGGCGAATAGCGCAAAAAAAACCGGCGATTCCCTTAAAAGGATATCGCCGGTTTTTTTATCAGGCGTGGACTTAGGCGTTCATACCCAGCAAGGCCGAAGCAAACTCGCGCGCCACAAACGCTTGCAGATCCTGCATACCCTCGCCCACCCCGATCCAGTACACGGGAATGGGTCGAACGCCCTGAGCACAGGCGGCAACCGCCGCCAGCGTCCCGCCTTTGGCCGTGCCGTCCAGCTTGGTGACCACCAGGCCCGTCAGACCCAAGGCGGCATCAAAGGCACGAATCTGGGAGATCGCATTCTGTCCGGTATTGCCGTCCACAACCAGGAGTATTTCGTGTGGCGCCTGGCCGTCCGCCTTGCCGATGACGCGCTTGATCTTTTTGAGCTCTTCCATCAGGTGCAGTTGAGTCGGCAAGCGGCCCGCGGTATCCACCATGACCACCCCCATATCTCGGGCACGGCCCGCGTGTACCGCATCAAACGCCACGGCGGCGGGATCTCCCCCGTCCTGGGCAATCACACTGACGTTATTGCGCGCCCCCCATTCAATCAGTTGCTCACGCGCCGCCGCACGAAAGGTATCGCCCGCCGCCAGCAGGACTTTTGCGCCCTGCTCCTGAAAGGTGTGCGCCAGCTTGCCAATGGACGTGGTTTTACCCGCACCGTTAACACCGGCAATCATGACCACCAGGGGTTTGCCCGAACCGAGTGGAAAGGACTTCTCCAAGGGCTTCAAATGATCGGTCAGGATGTCACACAGAATTTGCTTGACCTGGGCTGCATCGCTGACTTTTTCCTTGCGTACACGCGCACGCAAGGCGGTAATCAGCTTTTCCGTTGCCTCCACGCCGGCATCGGCCATCAATAAGGCATCTTCCAGCTCCTCAAACAAGGTTTCATCAACCTTGGCACCGACAAACAGACTGCTCAGACTTTGACCGGTGCGCGACAAGCCCTGTTTCAACCGGGACATCCAGGAGGTTTTCACCACAGGGGCGGCGGCTTCTGGTTCTGGGGTCGGAGCTGGTTCAGGCTGTGGCGCGGGGGCCGGTGCGGGAACAGGAGCAATCTCTGGCTCTGGTTCTGGCTTTGGCTCCGGTTCAGGGATCGGTTGCACCTCGGGCTCAGGAGTCCGATCTGGCTCCGGCACAGGTTGCACCTCCGGCTCAGGGGTACGAACGGGTTCAGGTACAGGCTGTACTTGCGGTTCGTAGACACGCGCAGGCTCGGGTGTCGGAACACTGGCAGGGGTCGGTTGTGGCACCTCTGGCTGCGTGGGCGTAGACTGCGAGGCAGCGCGATGTTCAGCCTGACTGGCTGCCTGGCGATCCAAAGCCACAGCAGGCGGGACTGCCGGCGTTTGAACTGGCGTGCTTTGCTCCTGCGCTACCGCAGGGGATGCGTCTGCCGCGTCAGCCTCGGGCTGGGCAGGAGAAAGCGGCTCGGTCAGCTCCGTTTGAGTGACTTGTGGCTCTGGCTTGGCCTTCTTTCTTTTAAAAAAACTGAACATACGATTTACACTAGAAAATTCTGTTGAATGACCACATTATCCGATCAAAGCGCTAATGAGAAAACATGCTGTCCGTATTGTAGGTGGGGATTATCGCCGCACACCCATTTCAGTGGTCGACGCCCCCGGTTTGCGGCCCACTCCGGATCGTGTGCGCGAGACGCTATTTAACTGGCTCAACCACTTCTGGGGCGGACAATTCAGCGACAAAAACGTGCTGGACCTGTTCGCCGGCAGTGGCGCCCTGGGGTTTGAAGCCGCCTCGCGCGGTGTCGCCTTTGTGCAAATGGTGGAGCGTCACGGGCCGGCTGTGGCCAATTTACGCGCTTTGCGCACCAAGCTGAAAGCCGAACACGTCCGCATTCATGCCGGTGACGCCCTCCATATTCTGGAGCGCAGTCAGATGCGCTACGATCTGGTCTTTGTGGACCCGCCCTTTGCACGCGACTGGATGGAACGTATCTGGCCCTTGCTGCCCAATGTGCTGGCGCCGGACGCACTGGTTTACATTGAGTCCGAAACCCCTATACAAGCCCCGGCTCAATACGGGATACTACGACAGGATAAGGCAGGGCAGGTACATTATCATTTGCTGCGATTTGCTGCGATGCAAAAAACAGTCAATAATGCCGAATTTTCCGGGACGCCTGCGCCGCTCTCCCCGGACTCCGACCTGCCAACTTGAACCCCTTACGCGGATGCACCATGATCACAGCTGTTTACCCCGGCACCTTCGACCCCCTGACCCGAGGCCATGAAGACTTGGTCAGGCGAGCCGCCAACCTTTTCGATCACGTCGTGGTCGGTGTGGCCTCCAGCCAGAACAAACGCCCCTTCTTCACGGTAGAAGAGCGTGTGGAAATTGCCTCCGAAGTGCTCAGCCACTACCCGAACGTGGAAGTAAAAAGCTTTTCGGGCCTGCTCAAGGATTTTGTGCGTGAACAAAATGGTCGCGTCATCGTACGTGGACTGCGCGCCGTCTCCGACTTTGAATACGAATTTCAAATGGCGGGCATGAACCGCCACCTGCTGCCCGAAGTCGAGACCATGTTCATGACCCCTTCGGACCAATACCAGTTCATCTCCGGTACCATTGTGCGCGAAATTGCCATCTTGGGCGGCGACGTAGGTAAATTTGTGTTCCCGTCCGTAGAGCGTTGGCTGCAAACCAAAGCCAAAGAACGCAATCAGCAAGCGGTTTCGGCGACCTGAACTCGCCCTGCACAGCGGTCCGTACTACACTGTAGGGTGACCGACGGGTCAATTCCAAAGACCACGCTTATCAGGACACTGCGCTATGGCACTGCACATTACAGAAGAATGCATCAACTGCGACGTATGTGAGCCGCAGTGCCCCAATCTGGCCATTTACATGGGCGAGGAGATCTACGAGATCAATCCCAACCTATGTACCGAGTGTGTCGGCCACTTTGATGAACCGCAGTGCGTGGTGGTGTGTCCGGTCGAATGCATTGAGGTTCACCCTCAGCACCAGGAAAGCCAGGAAACCCTGCTCGCCCGCTACCATCGACTGCAAGCCGAGTCCACTTCCTGATGGAACAGCCATAAAAAAAACCTGCTTCTGGCAGGGTTTTTTTTGACTGAACGCCGCCACAGGGGGCATTTACGGGGAGGTAGCCAGACGCTTTAACAAACGTACTGGCTGGCCGATATAACGACTGAACCACTGCGCCGGCAAATCGCCCTCGTCGATCAATTGCACTGGCTGGCCGTTTTCCTGCCACATGGAAAACGAGTCAGGATCGTCTTCAATGACGTCTACCGCTATATCCAGACGCAACATGCCGGGAGCACGCAGCACCAACTGCCCAAAGCGCAGCTCCATGCTCAGTTCAGCGAGGACAGACAAGGCCTGCGCGCCCAGAACCTGCCCCTGTTCATCGCCCAGAACCCAACGCTCCTGGCATGCCAGCGCCTTGCTATCGCTGAGCGCTGGCCCCCCTTGCAAAAGACAGACCGTGTCCAGTGGCTGGCCCGCATTCAGGCTGGTGTCCTGACTCATTGCTTGAACCATTGCTTCATGGCCTCACCCAGAGTTGGGGGCACTTTGGCTGCCAACTCGTCCTGAATGGCCTGTTTGACCTCAGCCTTCACCTCTGTCGTGGTTTCTGCCTTGGCCTGCGAGGCCTGTTGACTCAACAAGTCCAGCAACCCGTCCTGCAAGGCTTTTTTAATCGTGTCGCTGGCGATGTCCTTCCACTGAATCTGGTAGGACAATGCAGCCCAAGGCCCGGAGATGTGAATGGGGATCGACACATTACGCAGATCCTGCAAAGACTTGCGTTCATCAGCGGACAGACTGTTAGGGTTGAGGCGTGCCTGCAACGTCACCTCAGCCTGCTGAGTCACTAAGTCCAGCTTGGACCCCTTGGCGGCCGTGACATTCAAGAGGGGGGTCACGGCCCGGAAATTGCGGAACGTGGCCTGCCCTTTCTTGATATCCAAGCTGCCTTGCAGGCGTTTTAACACCGTACGACGCAAGAGATCGGACTCGGGCAGCAACAAGGGAATCTGGCCGCTGAAGGCATTACGCACCGCCTCGTTGATATCCCGTACGCTTTGATCCAGATCGACACTACGCCAGCTGCCGTCGAGCAGATCCAGGCTCAGGCTCCCTTCCAGCGCATTCAGGCGCTCTTGCTGCGTGGCCCCCTGGGTCTTCAGATTCAGATCGACATTGCCTTTGCCGGCCAGATAATCATTGCCGAAAGCGTCCAGCAGCAGCGAGCCCAGTTGCATTTGCTGCAACTTCAGACCCAACTCCAGGCGTTTGCCCGGCTCTACCTTGGCCTTGGCCTGGAGCTGTCCTTCGTAGGCTTGCGCGGTGAACTGCGACAGATTAATCAGTTGTCCCTGATTCTTGACTTGAGCCTTGACCTGATCCATGACCATGCCCAGGCTGCGAAGCTTCTCAATTTCAACACGCAGATCGAAACTCATGGCATCCAGCCAGGCATAGGAAGCGGGTTGCGCATCCTCCTGTTCGGCCGCTACTGGCGGTTGGGCGGGGTCCGCGGGCTGTTCCTGCCCGGCTTCCTGCTCCTCGGCCTGTCCGGTCGCTGGCTCTGACTCATCAACCGCCTCCGCGGGGGGGACCACCTCTGGGGCGGTTAGCCAGAAAATCGAGCGCAGCTCATCCAGATCGAGCTTGTCTGCCTTTAGCACAGCGGCCAGCAAGGGGCCTTTGCCTTTATCCTGAACACTGATATCCAGCTTGCCTTGAGCCTGCTCGATGTTGCTGCTTAGCTGCGCCTGGTATTGCTGCTTGCCTTTGTTCAGATCCGCCTGTCCGCTCAACGGCATCTCGAAACGGCTGCCCGCATCGGCCTCGTCCTCGACGCGAATGCTAGCCTGAATTTCGGGCAGACGCAGCCATTCATTCGACGGCTGCCATTGCATGGGCGAACTGGCCTTTAGTTGAGCGACACGACTGCCTTGCTTGACCGCTCCATCGAGCTTGGCCTGCTCAAACAAAAGCGCCTGGCTGTTGCCGGACAAGCCCTGCAGCGTCAAGCCCAGGCCCCAGACCTTGGGACCGCTTACTTTCAGGCTGGCCACCACGGGTGCGCCTTCGGCCTGGGCAGGCGAGACCTGAATGCGGGGAACGTCCAAGGCCAGATCCAGGTTCTGATCCTCGTTTTTGCCGCGGATACGCAAGGCCAGTTTCTCGAACGACACCAGATCACTGTCGCTGTCGATCTGCATCTTGGGCGTGTTCAAGGACGCATTCAGATCGCTGACCGGATACGAGCCCAACCATTGGCCTTGCAGTTGAGTATCCAGATTGGTGGCGTTGAACTGACGCTGCCCAGCCTTGTACGCCACATTGCCTTTGAGTGTCAGGCTTTGCGCCCGCAACTCGTCCAGATCGCCTACAAAGCTCAGGTTCAGCTTCTGCGCTGCGTATGATTGCGAGGCGGGGTCCAAACTGAGCTGGCCCTGCCCCTCCAGCGACCCTTCGGCCACTGGATAGTCGCCCGACAGCCGGCTTTTGAAGGCCACATCAAAAGGCTGGCCGAACGTCATGCGCCCCGTATTTACTTCCAGCTGCAGCAAGCGACCAATCACATTGCTGCGCTTGCTGAAGTAGTGAATTTCGCCCCCTTTCAAGCTCAGACCCGCAATGTCGATCTGAAAATCCGTCTCGCTGCCCGAACGCTTGGCAATCAGCTCGGGCACTGGCGAGGACTCGGGGGACGGCTCAACAGATTTGTCCTGTGGAGCCTCGGCCGCCTGCGCAGCAGGCAATAAGGACACCCCAGCACGGGCAACGGGCAGTTGAGGACCGACGGGCGGCGCTTGCAACAGGTCATCAAAGTTGAATGCACCCTGCTCATCACGCACAATCCAGGCCTTAAAGCCCGTAACAGCGACGTGGTCCACAACCAGACGGTTGTTGATCAAAGGCCAGAGGGCGACCGCAAACCGGGCACTTTCAAAGGACGCGAAGGGATCTTCCGAATTACGGTCGGACAGGGACAGGCCCTGCACGGACAGGCCAATGCGGGGAAATAAAGAAAGTTCGATGTCACCGTCAATCTTAAGCGTACGCTGATACTTTTGCTGGACGATGTCGGCCAGCTTCTGTTTGTACGAATTGGGATTGAAGGTCAGCAGGAAAATTGCCCCGCCAACCACTGTGACAATAGCCAAAACGACGAGGCTGAATAAGCCCCGCTTAAACCATACTTTCATGTAAGCCTCTAGGACCTCGGGGAAGGATGCAACATGCCATCTGCCCGGATACGAAATGCTACCCTATGTCGGGGCATTGCGAAGTAACGAAAATAAGAAATATCCACCTGCTCTTTAAAAAGCGGTGTCGTCTGTCAGCAATCCCTTATTATTACCTTAAGAAATAAAGGCATAGTATTAATGTCTTCGCCCTTAGATGCATTTGCGCACATACAAGGGTTATGCTTGCTCTGTCTTATATAAGCCACTTGATAATCAATTCCAGAATAAGCCATGAAACTAGAGACTCTTGCCATTCATGCTGGCTACCAGCCAGACCCGACCACAAAAGCTGTTGCTGTCCCGATTTATCAGACCACTTCCTACGCTTTCGACAATACGCAACACGGCGCGGATCTGTTTGACCTGAAGGTTCCCGGCAATATCTACACCCGCATCATGAACCCGACCAATGCCGTGCTCGAAGAGCGTGTAGCGGCACTGGAAGGCGGGATTGCAGGTTTGGCAGTCGCCTCTGGCATGGCAGCCATCACGTATGCTATCCAAACGATTGCCGAGGCCGGCGACAACATTGTGTCCGTCAGTAAACTGTATGGTGGCACCTACAACCTGTTCGCACACTCCTTCCCGCGTCAGGGCATTACGGTCAAGTTTGCCCCGCCCAATGACATCGAAGCGCTGGAAGCCCTGATTGATGATCGCACCCGTGCCGTTTTCTGCGAAACCATCGGCAACCCGGCCGGCAATATCATCGATATCCGCGCCCTGGCCGATGCTGCGCACCGCCATGGCGTGCCACTGATTGTAGACAACACCGTCGCGTCTCCTGCACTGTGCCGCCCTATCGAACACGGCGCTGACATTGTGGTGCATTCGCTGACCAAATACATGGGTGGTCACGGCACCACCATCGCTGGCATGGTGGTGGATTCGGGCAAGTTTCCCTGGGCCGAACATAAAGACCGCTTTGCCATTCTCAATACCCCCGACCCTTCCTACCATGGCGTGGTCTACACCGAGGCCTTCGGTCCGGCTGCCTTCATTGGCCGTTGCCGCGTGGCTCCGCTGCGCAACACTGGCGCAGCCCTGGCTCCCTTGAGCGCCTTCCAGATTCTGCAAGGCATCGAAACGCTGCCTTTGCGGATGGAACGCCACACGGAAAATGCCCTGAAAGTGGCCGAGTACCTGAACAAGCACCCTCAAGTGTCCTGGGTCAAGTATGCAGGTCTGCCCGACCATCCCGACCACGAGCTAGCCAAGCGCTACATGGGCGGCAAACCCGCTGCCATTCTGTCCTTTGGCATCAAGGGCGGCATTGAAGCGGGCACTCGCTTTATCGACGCGCTGAATCTGGTGCTGCGCCTGGTCAATATTGGCGATGCCAAATCCCTGGCCTGCCACCCGGCCAGCACCACACACCGTCAGCTCAATGCGCAAGAACTGGCGGCAGTGGGAGTCAGCGAAGATATGGTGCGTCTGTCCATTGGTCTTGAGCACATCGACGACATTCTGGCCGATCTGGAACAAGCGCTGGCTGCTGCAGCACGCGGCTAAGACAAAAAAAATCGGTACTGGCCGTCGCGCTCATACCGATTTGTCTGGCTCACATCAAAAAGCCTGGAATCGGTACGACACCCATTCCAGGCTTTTTCATTTTTTTCCTTCCACGGCCCGCGGCGGGCCGCGCTCACGGCATCAATTCTCAGGGTTTGCGAAACAACTGCGTCAAGCCACCCAGCAAACTGCTGGCATCGGTAATATGGGATGGGTCAAACTGGCCATTGGGACTGGCCTGATTGATCAGGGAAGGCAACATGATTCTCAGGTTCTCCAACACGCTTTGCTGGGTCAAGCCCGACAAGTTCACCAACTGCGTAATCGCGGGCTGCCCCATCACTCCCAACAGGTCTTGCTGAGCAATGTCCTGGTTGCTGCCCTGCGAAATCCAGGATGACACCACTTCCCCAAAACCACCGGCGCGAAAACGCTCAATCAGACCACTCAGGCCCCCCGGATAGCTGCTGATTACTTGAATCAGGGCAGGCAAGAGCGCGCCCTGCTCCTTGGATTTGGCATCTGCCGACGACAAGGCCGACACAACAGAATTAAGCAAACTCATTATTTTTCTCCCCAATGCACGGCACCATGCGGGCCGGTGCTGATATCAGGCCTCATTATGCCGTGCTCACCCTGCAGGCGGGGCGGATTAATTGTCAAGGTGGGTCAATGGCCGCGTAACGCCCCAAGCCTATTGCCCTGGGCAACGCCTACGCTACACTGGTTTACCGATAGCCTGGCACGGTGTCTTGGCCAACAGACCGACTCAATGGAGATTCTGGAATGATGCAAGCTTCCTATACCATCCTGTCCGCTCAAGAAACTGCTCGCGCTTTGCCCTATCCAGAGCTGGTCGCCCAGCTTGGCATCGCCGTAGCCCAATCTGCCGCCGGCACTATCGTCGCCCCCGCCCGCCAGGTGCTTGACTATCCTCAAACCGGGCGAATGCTGTCCATGCCCGCGGTTTCGCACGATATAGGCGTGCACAAACTGGCCAATGTCATGCCGGACAATCCGCAGCAGGGCCGGGGCACCATCCAGGGTCTGGTCACTGTGTACGATGCCCACAATGGTCTGCCCCTCTTGATTCTGGATGCGCCCACCCTGTCCGAGCGTCGCACCGCCGCTGTGTCCATGCTGGGCATCCAGGCGCTCTGGCCCCAAGGGCCCGAACACATCACCCTGCTGGGTTACGGCCAACAGGCACGGGCTCATTGCGAGGCCATCATGACGCTTTACCCCAAAGCCGAGGTCACCCTGACAGGCCGCAGTCTGGAGCGTGCCCGCGCCGTCACCGCCTCTTTGCAGACCCGTTTCGGAGCAAGGGTCCAGGCAGCGGCAAGCGTGCCGGAAAAGACCGATGTGCTGATCAGTCTGACCTCCAGCCTGACACCGGTCTATCACGAACCAGCCCGACTTGAGCGCCTGTTGATCGGCGTAGGGGCCTTTACACCTGAAATGGCCGAGTTCGAAGCCCACACCGTCCTGGCCAGCCGCCTGTATGTAGACGATCTGACAGGCGCCCGAAAAGAAGCGGGAGACCTGCTTCAGGCTGACGTAAATTGGGATCAGGTTCAGGGCATACACCAGGTTTTGCGCAGCCCGGCGCCCAAAGACAAACCCGTGTTCTTCAAATCCGTCGGCTCCGCTGCCTGGGATTTGGCGGCCGCTCGTTGTGCCTTGCATCAGCGCCAGCAGATCTGAAACCCCAGGCCTCAATACTTAAGGGGCAAATCAACGGACCGGGCACACTAAATCGCGTCCAGAGTGTTACTCTGGCGCGTACAATCCCTTACAGTCACTTACCGATCTCTTTTTGCCGCTCTGCCATGACCTCTTCGCTCCCCCCTCTTGAAGACGATCCATTTCAAATCCAATCGAAGTTTGAAATCCTGCGTGTTTTACGGGCTATTGAAAAAGGCGGCCTGCTGTTGCACATGGAAGCCAACCACGGCAATGACCGGATTGTGACCACCATTTTGGATATCGATCTGGACAATAATGTGGTGGTGATCGACACCGCTAACAAAGAAGAAAAAACCCGAAATCTGCTGCAGTCCGAACACACCAGCTTTGAGACCTCTGTCGACAAGATCAAAGTAACCTTCCAGGGGCCCAAGCCCGAAGTGGTGACCTATGAAGGACAACCGGCCTTGGCCATCCCGATCCCCGAATCCATTCGCCGTTTGCAGCGACGCGAATTTTTCCGCGTGAGCGTACCGGTCAGCGAACCGGCCATGGTGATCCTGCGTCTGAATAACGAGGCAAAGAGTTTCATGCTGCACGATATCAGCGGCGGGGGCTTGTCGTTGGTCGACGAATCCCAAAGTCTGGCAGAGGTCATTGGTGCACATAAAACAGAGTCCCTGCTGGAGCTTCCTCAGGCAGGCTCTTTTGTCGTGGCGCTACAAGTGACACGAACCGAAACGCAACAACTGCCCAATGGCAAACAGATTCAACGCCTGGGCTGTACGTTTATTGACTTGTCTGCCTCCACGCAAATGGCCATCCAACACTATATTGGTCGCCTGGAGCGCCAGCAGATCGCCAAACAGCGCGGACACGGTTAATTCGAGTCAGGGGACATTCCCAGATCACTGGGAATGTCCACATCACGCAAGATCCCCTCATCCACCAAGGGCAGGAACAGGGTCTGACCCCTGTTGGCTTGCAACAAGCCACGCGCGCCTTGCTCATCGGGCAGTGTCAAAAGCGCCTGCTGCCAGGCCAGACCAAAGCCAATCGGATTGCCCGTCTGCGCGTTCACAACCGGACGTACTATCCCAGCGCCATCCTGCACGGCCTGAGCGACCGCCGCTACTGTACTGGGCCGTACCCAAGGCATATCCGCCAACAAGACGACATAGCCATAAGAAGGCCGACTCGCCTGTATCCCGGCTTTCAAACTGACCCCCATGCCGCGCGTCGCGTCTGGCGCCGGTACAAAAACGAGCGGTAAATCGCCCAGCTCACGCCGCAGAAGCGGCTCATGAACATCGCAGACCAGTAGCACTTCATCCAGCACGGACAGCGCAGTCTCACAGACACGGCGCACCACCGTTTTGCCATCATCCATCCGGGCCAGCAGTTTCAGGCACTGACCTGAGGGATCGAACCGACGACCCACACCGGCGGCCAGAATAATGCCCGTCACCCCCGAGACCCGCTGCTGTCCAACCATTCAATCTCCTTTACACTTCTGCGTTAGCCTACTGCGGCTCATTGTCTTTCACGATCAGCCTGAACAATACAAGTGATCGAGGCCAACAAGGCTCCCACAAACCGGGCTTCCAGTACATCGTTAAAAAAAACGGCAAATCCCTTGGTACTGTATCAAGGCCACAAGATCAAAGCATCGGACCCAGCAGGGAGATGGACTCAAAGAAACACCAAGAAGGATTAAGCCCGCAGGACGTCCTCCAAGAGCAGGTCGAGAACTGACTCTGAGAGAGCCAGCCGGGTAAGGCAAGCTCCCATTCAAACCTTAAGCACCCCAGCCCAGTCCCCGTTTAAAAGCACTGCCCGCCTATTTAAAACAATAAGTGTCCATTTAAAACAATCTGCTATATTTTCCCCGCACTGGCTCAACGTCATCTTCTCGTGCAAGGCTCTCCTTGCCAACCTGAATGCCTCAGGCTCAACAAACTGCTTCCTCCACTTCAGGGGCTCCTCCGTGCAGACACTATTTCGCGCCTTGAATACCCGACCCGCCATGACACCCAACAGGCTATGGGCAGCACTGACACTGGCTATTGCCCCCCTGTCCGCTCACGCTCTGGAAGACAGAACCGTGGAGAACGCTGCCGGGCGCAGCGTATTCATCGCCCGGTTTTTCGACATTGGCGACGGCTCCTTTGACAATGACAACACCTCATTCTGGAGCTGGGAAGGCCATCAGGCCTACAAAAACGAGATCGTCGACGGCCTGGGCTATTGGGCGGAAATAATTCAGCCTCAGGGCAACAAGCCCGCCACCATCGTGAACATCGGCACGGTCGACATGCCGGGCAACGCCTACGGTGGCTCCCCCGTGGCCCAAGGGGGGCACAGCGCTTTGACGCAAATGCAACAAAACATCTTTGGTCTGTCACCCTCAACCGGCACCCTGCCCTTGGGCGGCCACGGCTTTTTTGGACTGGGCCAGGATGACTACGCACTCAATCCCGCTCTGACCCAAACGCCTCTTAGCGGCAAAGACAGCGTCCTGCTGACGGCCATACACGAAATTGCCCACGGTCTGGGCGTGTTAAGCAGCGTTGAAGACAAAGGCAATCTAGACGAATTCAAGCCTTATTTTGAAAGTGATTTGAGCAGCTGGACACAACTGCTCCGGGACGACAACGGCAATCCGGCACGCGCAAACCAAAAAATTGTCTGCAGTGCTTGCAACAACACCTACGACCCCGATGCGTTTGATCTACGCCAGGACAAAGGCTATCTGACCGGGACTCACATCGAACAGGTGCTGGCCGGTGGCCTGCGCGGTGTCCCTGTCAAGATACTCGGTGAGGAGGGAGGCGTAGACGATAACTTCATGAGCCATATCGAACTTCGCAACAGCGTCATGAGCCACCAGAGCTACCGCAACTATTCGGGCTTCATGGAGGCTGAACTGGCCGTCATGCAGGATCTGGGGTACACCATCGACCGGACCAATTTCTTTGGGCGCTCCATCTACGGCGATGGCCTTGATCTGGTCAACACACAGGGCTTCTTTGAGCGCAATGCGGCGGGCACACAGTACCTGACTGGCCGCTACAACCTGTCGACGCTGGGTCTGGGCCTGCACATTTATGGCAGCAACAACCAGATCCGGCAAGCGGCAGACCTGCTGAGCGCAGGATCGGGTGGCGCAGGCATACGGGTTGATGGCGAAAACAACACCGTCATTATTGAGCCCGGCGTCAAAATCCACGCCAATGGCCTGAATGGACAAGGCATTCAGTTTGCCTACGGTCGCGGACACACACTGGTTCATCGCGGCGATATCCAGGCCAGCGGACCGCAAGGCGTCGGTCTGCGTTTTGATTTCGGCACCAATTCACTGGGCAACCATACCGAGCGACGGGGCTCCTACCTACGCAGCAGCGAGGGGGCCGATCTACCCCTGCTCCCTGAACTGAACGGCCCTCTGGTCCAACAAGCCGATATCAGCGGGAGGGTAGCCGGCCAAGAGGCCGCCATTCTGATTTCTGACAATGCCTACGTGGGACGGATCAACCTGATGCAGGGCGCCCAACTGGAAGGCGATATTATTTCGCGTTATGCGCAACGCGACGATACTCAGCAACTGCGCCTGACCACTGTGTCGTTTGGCCAGGCAGCGGACCGCGAAGGCCGCAGTATCAATCAGCCCGATGCGAGCTTTAACTTCAGCTACGCAGGCAATATCACTGGTAAAGACAATCTGACCCTGTCCTTTGACGGCGGAACCAGCCAGTTGGACGGAAACTTGCACGTGCACAGTGCCACCATTCACGAAGGCGCTACCTTCAAGGGCAATGCGAGCTTTGATCTGGCCAGCGGCAACACGCTGTTGAACGCCGGCACTCTGGCGCCTGGACACTCAACCGGACGCATCAGCGTCAAGGGAGACTTCCAGCAAACCGCAACAGGTCAACTGGAAACCGAGTTCGACAGCAACGGTGCCCACGACATACTGGCCATCAGCGGCAAGGCAGAGCTTGCCGGCACCTTGAGCCTGCAGCCCTTGGCCGACTGGTATCAAAACTCGTGGGCAGTTGACACTGCGTCGCTAGTGGAGGCGAACAGCTACAGCGGCAAGTTCGACACCCTTCAGATCCACGCGGTATCCCCCACCTTGTCCTTTAATGCCGACGCCCTGGGCAATGAGCGCTACCGCTTGTCAGCTCACCGAGCCGACTACGCCTACAGTCAGTACGGCCAGAACGACAACCAGCAACAAGCCGGGCAAGCTTTGTTCAAGCTGGCCTTAGCCGGTCCTGCATCCGCCCAGCCCCTGTTCAGGGAGCTGGACTTCTCGGCGAGGAACGGCTCCCTGATCCGCGATGCCCTGGACCAGGTTTCGCCAGCCAGCTACAGTGCAGCGATGGCCGCCTCCCTGACACACGAGCGCGAAATCATGCAAACCGCCCGCCAGGGTTTTAGCCAAAGCATGGCGCGCCCCGGCAAAGACTGGCAAGGTTACGCCTTGATATCGGGTTCAAGCGCCGATCAGAGCACACGGGGCTCATTGCTTGGCTACGATGCCAACAGCTATGGCCTGATCCTCGGGGCCGGACGCAGGCTGGAGTCAGCACCTGATCTCGCCGTGGGTGCTCAACTGGATATTTCGGATCTGTCGGTCAAACCCGATGCTCCTTATGGCGGCAAGAGTAAAGCCACTGCGTTCGGGCTTGCGGCGCATCTGCAGTATCGTCCTGCTGCCCGCCACGGTCTTTTTGCGTTCAGCGGGCTGCGTCTGGGCCTGGAGCACGCTGATATGCGTCGGCACATCAGCCTGGGCAACTACCAGGCAAGCCACTCGTCTGACTGGACAGGCCGTCAATTGTCGCTGGATGCGGGCACAGGCTACCTGTGGCCGATCAGTCCGTCTTTGTCGGTCGGCCCTGTGGTCAGCATGAACTATGCCTGGGCATCGCGGCCTTCTGTCGACGAATCGGGCAATGCAGCCACACGCCTCCAGCTGGAGAGCAAACGTGTTGACGCCTTGCGCTCCAGCCTTGGTCTGAGCGCTCTATGGAACCAAGATCTGGATGATGGCAGCAAACTGGCTGTAAATGTCGACCTCGGCTGGAACCACGAATGGTTGGACCGCGACCTGACTCAGGCTGCGCATTTTGCGATTGCCTCCTCGGACACCGCGTTTAACACCCGTAATCATGTGCTCCCTCGCGACACGATGAGCGTGCAAGCCGGGCTGAGCTGGCAGCGTGATGAGCGTCTGTCGATTGGCACAGGCATCCGCTCACAGTTCGGGGGTGGATATTCATCACTGCAGGGACAAGTCAACCTGCGCTGGGCGTTTTAAGTGTTGAGCCTGACAGGAGCTCGCGAGGGCCTGTGTCGTGAGAGACAACGAAGGAACGCACGTGCACGTGCAATGTGGGGGGAAACGAGCGGCGCACGTAGACGCGAGAGAGAAGAAAGGCAGGGGTATGTGGTGCCAGACGTATAAAGACATCGGGGGCACGAAAAACCTTGGGAGCCGGGGAAGGCGCTGACGCGCCTACCCGGTTCTAAACAAGGCGTTTTACAGCCCCATCAATTTCATGGCCTCTTCACGCGTCGCCACCGTGGCGTACTTCTGACGCATATCGAACAGGTTGGCCTCGTGCGGGCCAATTGCCCGATCACCCACGCAGTCCGACACCACCAGGGGGCGGAAACCCAGTTGCATTGCATCGACCACGCTGGAGCGCACGCAACCACTGGTCACCGCACCCGCCACCAGCAGTGTTTGCACGCCACGCTGGGTCAGCCACGCCGCCAGGGGCGTACCAAAAAACGCCGACGGCACGTTCTTGCGAACAATAAATTCACCCGGTGCAGGAGCCAGCTCCGGCACGATGTGGCTGTTGTGCGCATCTTCGGTCAGACCCAGCATGCCGGGGACTTTGATGCTGAAGATATTGTGATCAGCGCCATCGTCGGCATACACGATACGTGTGTGCGCCACCGGCCAGCCCTGCTCACGCGCCGTTGCCAGCAACTTCTGTGTGTTCGCGATCGCCTCAGGAATATTGCCGCCACCAAACACCGCCGGGTCAGCAAAACCATTCACCAGATCAATAATCAACAAGCCGTAGGGAGCTTGAGGCTCCAGCGTCGATCCAAACCCTTGTTGAGCGTACACCGCTCCTTCATTCGTACTCACCAACACCTCCATCCAGTACTTTGCCATCACGCACCACCGCCCGGCCATCCAGGCTGACCGTGCAATGGCGCAAAGGAATATCAATGTGGCAGGCCGTCGTGCGATTGCCGCCCGCCTCGTTGTTTGGGCCCAGAGAGAACAGGAAGTTGCCCTCGAACGCGCGGGCATCCATACCAATGGTGTTCTCGCGCGAGTACAGGCCCAGCGTAGACCAGTGACAACGCGGTTGCAGACCCCAGCCAATGTGGGAGATCGCGTAACCTTCGGGATCGTTGAAGGACTTCATATACTCGTCCAGCAGCTCGGCTTCGACTCCCCCTTCAATCTTGGTGGCGTAGCCGTTTTCCACGGTCAGAATGATCTGTTCGGTCGAGTACTTCTTCTGTGGCAACAGGATGTCACCCTTGTCGATCACGATGGTGCCGTTGGTACCCCGCTCATTGGGCCAGGTCAGCACAAAGCCGCTGGGCCAGTGATCCCACCGACCCGGCTCGTCCACAAAACCGTATTCACGAATCGCCGGGAACTCACCGAGCGGGCAACGCAGATTGGTACCGGCAGGAGAGGTAATGCTCATCTCCTTGGCGGCCTTGATCAAGGCCGCTGCCGCGGTCACGCGCGCACGATCGGCTTCGGTGGGCACCGTGCGAACCAGAATTTCAGGTGGCTCCACGGCCAGCAAAATCTTGGTACCCGACTTCAGAATGTCGATCTGCTCGGGCGAGAACAACAGGGTCATCAGGTCCAGCACCAGATCACTGGCCTTCAAGGCGGCGATCGCCGCCTCATTACCCGTCAAGGGCGTGGTACCCAAGTACGCCAGCGAGTCACGGCTCAAGGCTTTTTCCGCGTTGACCGGCAACAAGTCCAGGCGATTGACAATCGCTCCCATGGACTGGGCGGCAATCTGCGCGCACTGCAGGGTCTGCGGGTGCGTGGTCGAGCTGGTCAGCAAAGTCACCGTTTGACCCGCCTCCAGCTTGGACAGGCGCAGCACTTCTTGCCAGGCCTCGATGAGTTGATAATCACTAACTGCCATCTTGTCTCTCCTTGTGAGAGGCTCCGGCACTGAGGCGGAACCTCTGCATCACAACGGGCCGCCCATGCGGCCCTTTCAACATCACACCAGGCGCTGGCCCAGGAAATCACCGAAGGCTTCGTAAAAGCCTGCTTCGTTATCCCAAGGGATCATGTGACCGGCATTGGGCACGCGTACGTGCTGAACGCCCGGGGCCAACTGCTCAATCTCGGCTACATCTTCATCACGCACCACGTCTCCACGCTCGGCTGTCATCAACAAGGCGGGCACCGTCAAATGCGGGAAGTCCACGTGGATATCGTCGGTGTGGAAACCTTCAAAGCTGGCCAGAATCGCCGGCTCGTGGCAGGTGTGCAGCCACTGGGCGCGCAATTGCAATTGTTCTTCCGTCCAGGTCGGGCAAAAGGCACGCATGTCTTCTGCGGTACACCCTTTGCGGGCCATCGCCATGGAATCCACGTACCAGGGCAGCTTGGCCGGGTAGGCACGACGACCAGGGCCGGAGACGGGCGGGTCCACCATCACCAGACGGTTCAATCCATCGCTGTTCTTGTGAGCGGCACGCAAACCAATACGCGCGCCCATCGAATGACCGACCACGATGTAGTCCTTCAGGCCCAGGGCTTGAGCCAAGGCAATCAGGTCATCGGCCTGCGCATCCAGGCTGTAGTCCATGCCTTCGGCCGCTTCGCTCAAACCGCGGCCACGCACGTCCTGAATGTAGGTGTCAAAGTGCTTGCCGAACTGCTCGCCCACAAAACCCCAGGTCACCGCCGGGCTGGTAATGCCGGGAACAATGATGACCGCAGGACGCTGATCGCGCCCACCGACGGAACCACCGTAACGCAGGTAATGCTGACGAATGCCATTGGCGTGAACATGGCCGCCGTAAAGAAAGGTACTCATTAATCTGTCCTTGGATTGAAACCGTCAGGTCCAAAGCCCGGTACTGCTAAAAGGCCCTGAACCCGATCCCTGAAAATTGCTGCTGCCTACACCGTTTGGGGCGTAGCAGCCAGCGCGGCCCGGACCACATCCGGTGTAAAGGGCACCTGCCGAAAACGTCGGCCAGTTGCATCAAACAAAGCATTGGCAATCGCCGAGGCACAGGGCACGGAGGCAGACTCGCCCGACCCCATCGGCGGTTCAGACTGCCTGTCCATCAAAATCACCTCAATAGGCGGGATGCGCGGGAAATCGATAATCGGGTATGCCCCCCACTCCGCGCTGACCACCCCTTGCGCGTCAAAACGCACCTGTTCATACAGGCTGCGGCTCAAGGATTGAATGACATTGCCGTGAATCTGGTGACGCACTCCCGCAGGATTGACCATCTGGCCCGTGTCCTGACCGACGTAAATCTGCTGAACCTCGATCACTCCCGTATCCTGATGCACTCGCAGGTCCAGCAACCAG
The DNA here is from genome assembly GCF_047716895.1 of Alcaligenes sp. SJTW-7. Classification (NCBI taxonomy): domain Bacteria; kingdom Pseudomonadati; phylum Pseudomonadota; class Betaproteobacteria; order Burkholderiales; family Alcaligenaceae; genus Alcaligenes; species Alcaligenes sp. SJTW-7. The sequence continues at coordinate 3,053,686 of NZ_CP136682.1, forward strand.
GCCGACCAGGCTGCGCCAAAACCGGGAAACTTGCTGTGTATATAACGGGCATACGCCAGGCCACGACCATACAGATAGCCCTGCGCATCGGGCTGCCCGCGCGAACCACGATGTCCAATCTGCCACTGGCCTTTGTCCGCGACTGCCTGCAGCAGCTCCTGGGCGCGCACATCCTGATCCAGATAGCGCAGGCGATAACTCAGCGGGTCTACACCCGCCTCCACCGCCAGCTCGTCCAGAAAGCAGTCATGCGCAAACGAATTGGGCATGGCCGACACGCCGCGCAACCAGGAGGCACGCACAATCGCGGGCATGTCCTGGCACACAATGCGCTGCTTGGGATAGCTGTAAGGCGGCACCGCCGTGCGATCGCCCATCTCCAGTTGCCGGGGCGCCGCCGACTCCCGACCGGTCAGCAACAAAGCCAGATTCGGCGCATCATTGGAGGGGTAATGGGTCACGAACTCGTAGTGACGCAGTTGCCCCTCAACATCCATGGATCCGACCACATCCATCAACTGAGCCGCACCTTTAGGCTCCCAACCGTGCTCCTGTTCACGCGTCAGTTGCACGCGTACCGGCGCCCCCACCGCCTGTGACAGCAAGAGGGCATCGGCACACACGTCGTCAGCGCAATTGCGACCATAACAACCCGCCGCTTCATGACGGATAATCTCCAGATCCGCCTCGTCCTCGCCCAGCAACTGGCTCAAGTGAACGCGCAACATATGCGGGTTCTGTGTGCCCGACCAGATCCGACTATGGCCTGGCTGATAGTGCGCCACTGCGCAAGAAGGGCCTATCGACGCATGCAACTGAAAAGGCCAGACATAAGTACGCTTCAAGCGTTTGCCTTCGGGCGGCAATGCATCAAAGTCCGGCCCTTTATCGACAAGCAAGCGCTCCGTCATGGGCTGACGACGAATCAACTGCTCCAGATTATTCATATCCTCCAAAGGAGGAATCGCTTTCCAGCGCACTTTCAATTCACGGGCGGCACGCATGGCGTGTTCTTCACGAGCCGCGACCACCCCAATAAAGTCGCCAATCACCACGACACGCACATCGTCGGCAATATGACGGATGGATTCCTCGTCCACGGATTCCAGGCTGCAACCGATGAAGTCGCCACTATCACGTCCGGTGTAAGGAGGGCGCACAACACGGCCATGCAACATGCCGGGTACACGCACATCGTGTACATAGACCCACTGCCCCGCGACCTTGCCCGGAATATCGACACGCGCCTGGGCGGTCCCGACAATGCGCAATTGCTCGGCCGGTTTGGTGGGAGTTTCCTTATCCAGATAAGCCCGCAGTTCCTGGCCTTCCAGCAATTGCCAGTACGTCAGGCTACGCCCGTCCGGAGCAATGACTGTGCCGTCATCCACACGCAATTGATCGGCGGGCAGCGTCCAGCGTTGCGCGGCTTGTGCCAGCAGCAATTGACGTGCCTGAGCCGCCGCCTTGCGCAGCGGTACAGCATGAATCTGAATGGACGCGCTGGCGATGGTGGGACCCTGGTTGGGCACTGCATCGGTATGCCCCAGCACCATTTGCACACGGGCCATGGACACATCCAGCTCATCTGCCACAATCTGGCTCAGTGCGGTCTGAATCCCCGTACCCAGATCCACATGTCCATGAAACGCGCGCACCCACCCCTGCTCGGACACCGCGACAAAAACATCGTCGTGCGCCTGCAAATATTCGGACACCACGCCGGGCTGACCGGGCGAAGGCTTGGGAGGCCGTACCGGTGCCGCTAAAATCAGCAAGGTGCCGCACGCCCTGAGCAAATCCTGCTGCTGGTGACGCGGCGCATCGTAAGACATCACTCTCTCCTGGCGGGGCTCTTTATAGAGGGTCTGGCACGGGACAGTCCGGGTTCGGCCCCTGACAATCCACCCGAGCGCTCGACAAACCTTCAATTACTAGCGTACACGCCCTAATAAAACAAACAAACCGCAACAGATCTTATTTTCCACAACTACTATAAAGATAAAATCAAGGGCCCAATAATCAGTGTAAACCCTATAATAAATGAGATTTTGCGGAATTTTTCATGACTTCCCACAAGGCCTTTGATTGATACCTCAAGGGAGTAGTAGAATCTATTTACTCAATAAATTAAAGTGTATACACTTAATTTAAGCATATCAATACCGAACTGATAAAAGCACCGCCCATCCTGTCCGACAACAAGGTGCGATCTACCCAAGGTGAAACCCATGAACCCTTGTACTCGCCCGCACACTTTGCGGGTCAATCAAGAGACCCACATCATCGAGGTGGAACCCGATACCCCGCTGCTTTATGTGCTGCGCAACGATCTGGAGCTCAACGGCCCCAAGTTTGGTTGCGGGCTGGGCGAGTGCGGCGCTTGCACCGTTCTGGTCGACGGCGTGGCCGCCCGCTCCTGTGTAGTGCCCGTCAGCCTGGTGGAGAATCGCCAGATCACCACGCTGGAAGGCCTGACCCACAACGGACAAGCCAATGATGTTCAGCAGGCATTCATTGATTGCCAGGCGGCACAATGCGGCTATTGCCTCAATGGAATGGTCATGACTGTCCAGGCTCTGCTGGACCGTAATCCGCAAGCCACGGAAGCACAGATTCGGGATGAACTGCGCTATAACCTGTGCCGTTGCGGCACCCATGTAGAGATCATGCAGGCCGCCCTGCGTGTTGCAAAGGCCCGGCAATGAGTCATTCAGTACAGGACTTTTCCCGAGCGCTGTGGCCCGAGCTGCCCAGTAACACCCGCTTGCTGCATGGCGTTGTTGTGCGCCCTCCTTACTGGTCCTACGAAAACGGCCAGTATCTGGGTGCGGAATTACAGACCGTCGACAAACAGGCCGCCCTGCACGTGCCCGGTGTCGTGGACTGTGTACATATCGGTAATTACCTGGGCGTGCTGGCTGTTCAAGCCGAGCAGGCCCAACAAGGCGCCGCCTTACTGGATGCTCGCTGGGTCACGCCCGTCGCGGCAAGCCAAGCCGCTCTGCCAGCGGATGACGCCCGCGCGTCCGCGCTTAGTCCCCCCGACCAAGGCTATGAGTGGCAGTCTGCCCTCGAGCACCCGCATACTGCCTGGGCCCGCGCTTGCTATCACAACAAGCAGCTTTTTGTTTGGGCGCACACCCGGCGCCCCGCGGCTCTGCTGATAGAACTGCAAGCCTTGAGCGGCCTGCCCAGTGAGCAGATCCATCTGCACGATACGGCCGACAATCAAGCCGATGCCTACGACTGCGCGATGGATGCAGCGCTCATGGCCTTTGGCCGCCCCCAGGCCGTGCAAGTTCGGGCCAGCCAAAGCGAAACCAGCATTCGCCTGAGCGTCTATCAAGGCGCCACCGAGCCAAACGATCTGACTGCCCACTTGCAGGCGTGCCGTTGGCAATTGAACACCTTGTCCGGTGTGCGTCCTTCCCTGGCCGCCATTCTTTGCGGCCAGCAAGGCTTGCCCAGCAGTGGCCTGGCAGTACAAAGCGACTACTTTTCCGCCCCCCTTCCTAATAGTGATGGCGCTGCCGCCAGCAGTGACCCCGACAGTCTGGCCCAGGCCACCGTCTTTGCCCAAGAGTCACAGTTCGATCAGGCCTGCCACCAGTTGGGACTGGATCCCTTGGAGGCACGACTGGAGCATGTCCGCAGCCCGCAAGGGCGCGAATTGCTGCAACGCGTTGCGCAACAGTCAGATTGGTCCGGACCCCTGCCGGCTCACCAGGGGCCGATACGCAAAGGTCGCGGGCTGGCCTACAGTCATACTGTGGAACACATCCCTGGACAGGCAGCCCGTGAGCAGTGGTCAGCGTGGGCTGTAGACGTGAGCGTCGACACCCGCCAGGGGACGTTAAGCATAGACAGGCTGACCGTTGGACATGACAGTACGGAACAGGACAACCCGGAACGAGTACCGGAATCGGCCCCTGCCCTGGCTGACAGATTGGGGCGGTGGGCGCAGCAACTGCTGAACCAGGATCTGGGCAAAAGCGGTGCTCATAGCGGCAAGCCCCCTGTCACGGAAGCGATAGATAAATCTGCCGGCAAACCTACCGTCCAACTGGTCAAACGAGAAGCGGCCGTCGGCCAGCCCTTGGCCTGGAATCAGGGCGTGGAGCTACCCGCTGCGGCCGCCATTGCCAATGCCATTTTCAATGCCAGTGGCATCCGCCTGACCAGTGCTCCTTTTAACGAACAGTCTCTGGCACTGGCTTATCAGGCCACCACCAGCGCCAGCAGTAAAAAACGCAAAGCCTGGTGGGGAGCCTTAGCCGCGGTGGCAACCGGCACCATCCTGAGCGCCCTGCCCTGGCGGCCCGCCATTGCTCCAGTAGGGCACGTGGATACATCCATCTTTTCGGAGCGCGCCATCGAGCGTGGGCGGCTGGTTGCCATTGCGGGCGACTGCATGGTCTGTCACACGGCTGAAGGCGGCAAGCCCAATGCGGGCGGCCTGGGTCTGGAGACCCCGTTTGGAACGATCTACACCACCAACATCACCCCAGACAAAGAAACCGGCATTGGGAGCTGGAGCTACAAAGCCTTTGAGCGCGCCATGCGCGAGGGCATCCATCAGGATGGCCGTCATCTATACCCGGCCTTTCCTTACACCGCCTTTGCCAAAATCAGCGACGAGGACATGCAGTCGCTCTACGCTTATTTGATGACGCAAGAGCCGGTCAAGGCCAAGCCACCCGAAACCAAACTGCCTTTTCCCATGAATATGCGGCCTTTGGTAGCGGGCTGGAATCTGCTGTTTCATCGAGATCCCAATGCGTATGTGCCCGACCCGACGCAAACCGTGCAATGGAACCGCGGGGCGTACCTGGTCAACAGCAGCGGACACTGTGCCGCCTGCCATAGTCCGCGCAATATGCTGGGCGCAGAAAAAAGCGGTGAAGCGAATTTCCTGGCCGGCAGTTTTGCGGACAACTGGGAGGCACCTGCGCTCAACAGCCTGTCCAAAGCCCCCATCCCCTGGACAGAACAGGAGCTGTACCAATACCTGCGCACCGGCTACTCCCCCCGTCATGGCGTGGCCGCCGGGCCCATGGGCCCGGTAGTCGCAGGACTGGCTGAGCTGCCTGAGTCGGACGTGCGTGCCATGGCCCATTACTTGAGCAGCCTGAACCCGGTCGCTCCTGAACAGGAACAAACCCATGCTGCGCAGGCTGCATTACTGGAGCAGAACAGCCGCAGCAATCAGGAAGTGATGGTGATGCCGGGCGAAAACCTGTTCAACGGCGCTTGTGCAGTTTGCCATGACCCGCGAGGTGGCCCGGTACTATTTGGCGCCCGTCCGTCTCTGGCCCTGAACAGCAATCTGCACAGTGAGCACCCCGACAATACGATTCAGGTACTGATGCACGGCATTACCCGTCCGGCGCAGCCCACCCTGGGTTCCATGCCCGGTTTCAAGAACAGCATGAATGATGAGCAGATGGAAGACCTGCTGAACTATATGCGGGCGCGTTTTGCACCGGACAAACCGGCCTGGACGGGATTAAAAGACAAGATTGCGACCATACGAGAACAGAAAGGTCACTTGTAGACAGGGCGTGTCCGTCGATTGTGTTCAGACACACGGCAGATGAAACAAAGGCGGCTTCAAGCTTTCACTTGGCCGCCTTTGTTTTGGGCTCATTGCCGTCAAACTGGATAAAACCAGGAACTCTCAAGGCAGGCTCTCGACCAGCACGCTGAAGGATTGATCGGGAGCTTGAGTTTACGTAGATATTTGGGTTTGGGTTTGGGTTTGGGTTTGGGTTTGGGTTTGGGTTTGGGTTTGGGTTTGGGTCAAAGCATGGGCCAACAATCGAAACTTGTGTTCCCAGCAAGCCTAAGCTCCAGCGCCAATCACAATCCTGGCTCAGTTCTAGGCCCAGCCCAAATCAGCATCAGGCCCCGAATCCAAACCAAGACCAAGACCAAGACCCCAGCCTAGCCCAGACTCAGCACCCATCAACCCGAAAAACCACCAGTCTCCAGAAACTTTTGTTCTTCCGCTGTCGTAGTACGCCCCAGAATCGAGTTGCGATGCGGAAAGCGGCCAAAGCGCTCCACCACATCCAGATGCTCTTGGGCATGATCCAGCCAGGGACGGCCAATTTCCTGATTCAGGCGCACGGCCTCTTGCTGATCGGCCAGATTCTCGGCATGGGAATACGGCAGGTAGCAAAACACACGACGCTCTGCCGGAATGTGTTTATCCAGCCCCTTGGCCACCATCTCCTTGGCAATCGCCAAACCCTTTTCGTCGGTCGCATACATGCGAGGAGTGTGCCGAAAGGCGTTGCGTGGGAACTGGTCCAGCAAGATCAGCAAGGCGTAGGCCCCTTCTGCGGTCTGCGCCCAATCGTCCAGCTCGCCCTTGGCCGCACGCTCATGCCAGTCCAAAAATCGTTCGCGAAACTCCTGATCGAAGTCATCGGACTTGCGAAACCATTTCTCTGGCCCTGATTCGACCCAGAAGGCTATCACTGCCTGAGGATGGGGACGTGCATCTGCCATGGTGTTCTCCTGGAAACGGTACGCCCTCCTAATCGGAGCGTGACCTTAAACAGACAGGTAAGTGCGCCGCACCTGCTCGTTGGCGCTTAATTCCTGCATCGTGCCACTGTACCGTATTTGCCCTTTTTCCAGCACATAAGCCCGATCCGAAACCAGTTCGGCAAAGTGCAGGTTCTGTTCGGACAACAAGATACTGACACCGGCCTGCTTGAGTTCCAGAATCATGTTCACCATCTGCTCCACAATCACAGGCGCCACCCCTTCAGAAGGTTCGTCCAGCAAGACCAGATACGGATTACCCATCAAGGTCCGAGCCACGGTCAGCATTTGCTGCTCACCCCCGCTCATTTGTCCGCCAGGCCTGTCTTGCATCTGGCCCAGATTGGGAAACAGGCTGTACAAACGTTCGGGCTGCCAGTGAGGAGCTGCCGAGCCATCCGGCCAGCGCCGAGCCGGCTGACGGCCCACCTCCAGGTTCTCCGTGACGCTCAGGTCAGTAAAAATACGTCGATCTTCGGGCACAAAACCCAAGCCGGCACGTGCAATTTCGAAAGGCTGCTTATCGTGGATGACTTGACCCATAAACTCGATATGGCCTTTGGCTCGCTCCATCAAACCCATGATGGACTTCAAGGTCGTGGACTTGCCCGCGCCGTTACGGCCCATCAGCGCAACAACTTCGCCCCGCTGCACGGTCAAGGCAAGGTCAAACAGAATATGCGCCGCGCCATACCAGGCATTCAGGCCCTCAATACGCAGCAGGGCTTGCCCGTTCGCCCCATTTTCGCCAGCCCGTTCAGAACCGGCCCACACAGCCTGCGTCATGCTGACTCCTTGCTCTCGAATGTTTTACCTGTACCAAAATACACTTCCTGCACCTTGGGATGCTGACGGATATAGTCTGCATCCCCTTGTGCCACCAGGCGCCCCCGAGCCAGCACAAGCATGCGGTCCGAGTGCTCGAACACCACGTCCATGCTGTGTTCGGTAAACAGCACGCCCATATTGCGTTCGATCACCAGTTTCTTGGTAAGACGCATCAGCTCATTGCGCTCTTTGGGCGCCATGCCGGCTGTGGGTTCGTCCATCAGCAAAAGACGCGGATCATTGGCCAGCGCAATCGCCAACTCCACCCGCTTCACATCCCCGTAAGCCAGCTCGCTGCAGGGCCGCTCGGCCTGGCTCAGCATGCCCACCTGATTTAACAAGTCCAACGCTCGCGCACGCTCGAACTGAGCCGCCCGACGCCAGAAAGAGAAGAGCTTTTTCTGATGCGCCAGCAAAGCCATCTGCACGTTCTCCACCACGGTCAGGGACGCAAAGGTGGCCGCGATCTGAAACGTGCGACCCACGCCCATGGCCGCGATCTTGCGGGGCGCCAGCCCCACCAGTTCCTGGTCGCCCAGTCGCACTGACCCGGCTGTGGGCGTCAACTGCCCCCCTACCATATTGAACGTCGTCGTCTTGCCTGCGCCATTGGGCCCGATCAAGGCCAGAAACTCGCCGGCCTGCACATCGAACTCGATACCGTCCACGGCCAGATTGCCGCCAAACGCTTTTTTCAGCCCCCGTACTTGCAACAAACTCATGACGATGCCTCCGATGCCACGGGACGATGCGCCCAGCGCTTGAAAAAGCCAGCAATGCCCTGCGGGAAAGCCAGAACCAGCAGCAAAATCACGCCACCGAACAAGGCCCGCCAATACTGCGTGACGCCCAGAAAGAAATCCTGCAACAAGGTAAACACCGCTGCGCCTACCACCGGGCCAACCAGCGTTTGCAAACCGCCCAGCAACACCATGACCAGGCCGTCCACCGACTTGTTCACCGCAATCACCTCGGGCGATACGCTGCCTTTGGAGAAGACGAACAAGGCGCCGGCCAGCCCTGCAAATGTGCCCGCAAGAATAAAGGTCAACCACTGCACCCGCTTGACAGGTATGCCGATCGCCTCGGCCCGCAAGGCCGAATCACGGCTGGCACGCATGGCATAGCCAAAGGGCGAGAACAAAATACGCCGCAGCAGGAAGGCGGCAACCGCCACCAACAACAAAGCGAAGTAATAGTAGCGATCACCCGACAACCACTCTGCCGGCCAGATGCCCACCACGCCGTTGGAGCCGCCCGTAAAACTGTCCCACTGATACACGATTGACCACACAATCTGCGCAAAGGCCAAGGTCAGCATAGCCAGATAGACCCCGGACAGCCGCACGCAGAACCAGCCAAAAACCAGCGCCCCCAGACCCGCAACGGCCGGAGCCAGGATCAGGGACCAGCCCATGGACAAGGCCGCGGCCTTGAAAAGCAGGGCCGCCGCATAGGCACCCAGCCCAAAGTAGGCGGCATGACCAAACGAGTTCATCCCACCTGGCCCCATCATGAAATGCAGGCTCAAGGAGAACAGGGACAAGACCAGAATATCCAGGGCCAGCACAGGCGCGTAGGGGAACCAGTCGCTCAGTAAGGGCAAGGCAGCCATCACGACCAGAACCAGCAACACCATGATCTGGAAGGCCGTGCTCCCGGCCCGCAAAGGAGCTTCAATCGGAGCCGAATTACGGCTGACCGCCTGGGCGCGACCAAACAAGCCCCAGGGCCGGAACACCAGCACCACGGCCATGAAAATAAACTCCACCACCAGCGTCAATTTGGGAAAGGCAAAATCCACGCCAAACATGGTGACTGTACCCAGAGCGATACACAGCGCCTTCAATTCAGCAACGATCAACGCCGCCACGTAAGCACCGGGGATGGAGCCCATGCCTCCGACCACCACAATCACAAAGGCGTCACCGATCACGCTCAAGTCCAGCAACAGATTGGCGGGCTGACGCGGCAACTGCACGGCTCCCCCCAAACCAGCCAGAAAAGCCCCCAGGGCAAAGACGCCGGTAAACAGCCAGGCCTGATTGACACCCAGCGCGCCCAGCATTTGCCTGTCATGCGTGGCAGCACGCACCAGCACGCCCCAGCGGGTACGGGTCAGCAACAACCACAGCAAGCCCAGCACCACCGGGCCGATCACAATCAGCACCAGGTCATAAACCGGAAAGAAGCGTCCTGCAATGGAAATGGAACCGGTCAGGCCCGGGGCCAGTGGCCCGAGCAGATCCTCCGGTCCCCATACGGCAAGAGTCGCATCATTGATGACCAGCACCAACGCAAAGGTAGCCAGCAACTGGAACAACTCGGGCGCTTTATAAATACGCCGCAACAGCACGATTTCCAGTAATGCCCCCAGGGCGCCCACCAGCAGCGCCGCCACAATCAGGCCGGCCCAGAAACCCAGGGCTGAACCGCCCAGAAATTGCACCGTGGAATACGCCAGGTAGATACCCAGCATATACAAGGAGCCATGTGCAAAGTTGACAATGCGTGTCACCCCAAAGATCAGGGATAAACCTGCCGCCACCAGAAACAAAGACGATGCCTCGGCCAGTCCGTTAAGGAACTGCACCCATAAACCCGATAAGGCCATTACTGCCTCGCGTCAGAAGTGGCGCGCCAGACGGCGCGCCGATCTACGAAATACTGCGTTCTTGGAATTATTGATTGGCCGCGGCAGGACGCCACTGGCTGACCTGCTCATCCGTAGGCTGTACATCTTTGCCATCGGCATAACGGATATGGGTCATGATGCCCTTGCCATCTTGCTTGGCCAGCACACCCACATACGCCCCTTGCGTGGACTGATGATCCTGCGTGCGGTAGGTAATGGGGCCAAAAGGCGTCATCACATCCAGACCACGGAAGGCCTTGATCATGGCCTCTGTGTCCGTAGAGCCGGCTTTTTCAATCCCGGCAGCAATCGACACAATGGTGCTGTAGCCAATAATGGTGCCCAGGCGCGGGTGCTCGTTGTATTTGTCCTGATAGGCTTTCAGGAACGCATTGTGCTCAGGGGTGTCGATGGCATACCAGGGGTAGCCTGTCACGATCCAGCCCTCGGGGGTTTCCTCGCCCAATGGGTCAAGGTATTCCGGCTCACCGGTCAACATGCTGACCACGGGCAGGGCCGGGCTGAAAAACTGACGCTGATTGCCCGCCCGTACCAAACGAGCCAGATCGGAGGCAAAAAGCACATTAAAGACGGCATCAGGCTTGGCCTCGGACAAGGCCTGCACCACAGCACCCGCATCCACTTTGCCCAGCGGCGTGGCCTGCTCGGCCACAAACTCGATATCGGGCTGGGCTTCTTTCATCAAGGTCTTGAAGGTGGCAACAGCCGACTGACCGTATTCGTAGTTGGGGTACACAATCGCCCAACGCTTCTTGTTCAGCTTGACCGCCTCGGGCACGAGCATGGCCACCTGCATGTAGGTGGAATTGCGCAGACGGAATGTGTAGCGGTTGCCATCGGCCCAGACGATCTTGTCCGTCAGGGGTTCACTGGCCAGGAAAAAGACTTTCTTGTGCTTGGCAAAGTCCGTAATGGCCAGACCGATATTGGACAGGAAAGTCCCGGTCAGCACATCCACCTTCTCACGCGAGATCAATTCCTCGGCAGCGCGTACTGCATCGCCGGGATTGGAATTGTCATCCTTGATGATCAACTGCAACTGCTTGCCGTGAATCCCCCCGGCCTGATTGATCTGCTCAACCGCCAGCTCCATCCCGTTTCGATACGGCCCCAAAAATGCAGGCTGGGACTTGTAGCTGTTCAGCTCCCCAATCTTGATCACGTCTTGGGCAACAGCGGCGCTCCCCAAGGTTTGCAACATCATCGTTCCTGCCAGTGCTACCCCTGCAAATGTCTTGTTCATTGTCTTCTCCGTGGGCTTGTGAGGCGAAACACGACTCAGCAACTTGTCTTGTTTTAGTGATTTAAAGTGTACACATGGTATTTTTGCGAGTAAATCGGCCAAGACCTAGGGATATACCCTTGAACACTTTAAACATAAAACACAACAAGCCACGCAGAAAGCCGATAAAGCAAGGAAACCGAGAAGAAAATGAGCAGAAAAAGCTGTTTGCCCCAGGCTCGAGAAATTGCCGATATACAGTGACTACACTCAATAAGCCCAAGGATTACAACACTAGCACCCCGCTTCGTTCCTGCACGCGCCGAATCATGGATTTCATAAACTGCTCCATCATATCCGGCAATGGGGCATTAATCGGCTAAAAAACCCGGGATGAGGGGGGCGACCCGACACGTCAGCCACGGTTTGGGCCCGATCTCATCCACTGCGTGTCTCATGCACATTTTGCCCCGCGGAAGGCAAATCATAGAGTTGGGGGGTACGGGTAGGATTGAAGTCCTGCCATTGGCCCTCGCTCCAGGTGCCATCCGCCCATTCGATGGCATAACCACCGCCCTGCTGCATCTGACGCACCAGCGCGGCCTCATCGGCCTGCCCCAGGCGCACCGCCAGCATGACTCCGGAGACTCGGTTCAAAGGTTCTCGGACAGGTTTGCGGCCTCCCAGTTTCACAATTCCCCCCACCATGGCACCCACATACGCCCCCAGCGCCAGAAAGGCAATCAGCACAAACTGTGGCCAGCCCGTCATGCCAAGCAACCACCAACCCACCGCTAAGCCGAGCACGGCCCCCACCACCCCGCCCACCATGGCTCCCAGCCCGCCGCCACGCGCCGCCTTGTCCAGGGTCCTGTCGCCTCCAATCGGGTATTGGGCATGCTGGCCTCCAGGCTTGAGATAGAAAATCTGCCTATCTCGCTCTTCCACACCCTGGGTTCGCAGCATTCCGGCCACTTGCTGGGCTTGCTCAAAAGTATCGAACTGCGCGGCGATAATGCGTTCCATGACTTGGCTCCCTCAGGAAAATAGACACCCGTGACCCAGCAACTTCTGTTCCTGTCCGTCTTCGGATACTGGGGAAATCCTCTATAAAGCTTCAACTGGAAATATCAATACCTAAAGAATTTTGACGTTATATTCTCAGAATATAAAAAAACGTGCGCCTGCAAGGCAGCTCATGAGGAGACCTGATGTTGACTTCCCCCCGTCGCTTCCCATCCCGGCTAGGCCTGGGTCTGCTGACCACCAGCCTGCTACTGGCCGCCTGCGCCACCACGCCTCCTGCGGATCGCAGTGTCACCATCAAACGCGATCACTACGGCACACCGCATATTTATGCGGACAGCACCTACGGCCTGTTTTATGGCTATGCCTATGCAGTGGCCACTGACCGTCTGTACCAGATGGAAATTGCCAAGCGCTCGGGCTGGGGAACGGTAGCCGAAGTGCTGGGACCGGACTTTCTGGAGCTGGACAAAGTCACCCACACAAATATCGACCCGGACTCCATCCGCCAGCAACTGGCCGCCCTGTCCAACGAGGATCGCGCCATGTTTGAAGGCTATGCCGCCGGGTTTACCCAGCGCGTGCGCGAGGTGAAAGCCCAGCCAGATACCTTGATGCCCAAGGAGTTTCTGGATAAGGGCTTTGAGCCGACCGAATGGCAGCCCGAAGACATTGCCATGGTTTGGGTGGGCCTGATTCTGAACCGCTTCTTTGCCGGGACGGCAGAAGTGGCCAATCTGAATCTGCTGGAAACCCTGAAGGCTGATCAGGGTGCGGAGCGTGGCGAACAACTGTACAAGCAATTGCGCTGGCTGAACGACCCCACCGCCCCCACCATCATTCCCCAGCCCGAGGTCAAGACCGCGCTGGCCGATCTGCCCAGGCATTTGCAAGCCCTGTCCTCGCAAGCGGCGCAAGACTATCTGCATAAGCAAGCCCTGGCCCTGGGTCCCACCGTGGCCGCTGGCACGCCTACGGCCAGCAATGCCTGGCTGCTGGGCCCCGCAAAGACGACTCATGGTCATGCCGTGCTGTACAACGGTCCTCAACAAGGCTGGTACACCCCGTCCATTACCTATAGCGTTGGCCTGCACGGAGCCGGTTACGATCTGACAGGCAGCACTGCCGTTGCCCTGCCCGCTATCCTGTTCGGTACCAATGGCCAAATTGCCTGGGGCTCTACCGTCGGTTCGCTCGACACCAACGACGTCTACCAATTGCGCTTGAAAGAAGGCGACCCGCACCGTTACTGGTACAACAACGCCTGGCGTCCCATGGAGCACAAGCAGGTGCGTATCAAAGTGCGCGGGCAAGACGATGTGATGCTGGATGTATACCGTGCGGCTCAAGGCTATGTCAGCAGTTGGGACCAGAAAAACAACACCGCCTACGCCAACCGCCGCAGCTGGGAGGGTCGGGAAATTGAAACCCTGCTGGGCTGGGCTCATGCGGCCAAAGCCAGGAACTGGGAAGAGTTCATGGCCCAGGCTGCCCGCGTCAGCGCCTCCATTACCTGGTTCTATGCGGATACCAAAAACAATATCGGTGCCGCCGCACTGGGTCTTTTACCCCAGCGCCCGGCCAGGCAGGCCATTCAGTTCCCTGCCGCCGGCGATGGCAGCATGGAATGGCAGGGCTTTCTGAGCTTTGACCACAACCCCAAAATCCTGAATCCGCAGCAAGCTTATATTGCCAGCTGGAACAACAAGGCCTATAGCGCCTTGCTGGCAGACAACTCCAACTTTTCCTATGTGGACCGCGTGCAGGAATTGCTGGCTCCTTTGCAAGCCAAACAACGCCTGAGCGACGAAGAGATCTGGGGTATCGATTCCCTGGGCGCTCGCTCTGACCTGAATGCGCGTTACTTTGTGCCCTTCATTCAGGAGGCGGCCCAACTACCCCACGCCAGTGCCTTGGCTCGTCAAGCTGCCGAACAATTGAAAGGCTGGGATTACAAGCTGCACGTGAGCAACGATGGCAAGCACTACGAAGGCAGTGCCCCGGCCATCATGCAAGCCTGGATGCATGCCGCGGTGCCCGTCTTTCTGCAAGGTCGTTTGCCTGACAGCATCTACAAGACCTACACGCAAAACCTGTATCCCGCCATGGATGACCCGCGCAGCGCGCAGCCAGCCGCTGCGGCCAAACTGATCTGGAATGCGATCCAGGGCCCGGCTGCCGGTGTCCCGCAAACAATTGATTTTCTCCAGGGCCGCCCTGCCCCGGAGCTGGTCCTGGAAGCGTTGGAGAAGGCCGTCGTCCATTTGCAAAAGTTGCAAGGCGCACAGCCCGCACAATGGCGTGCCCCGGCAGTTTCCATGTTGTTTGCAGCTCGCAACGCGATCGGGGTGCCGTGGTCTGACCCAGCCTATGAGCATCGTGTGACGCCGTATCTGAACACCGGCAGCGCTCACTTCCAGTACGTAATGGACCCAAGCGGGGTGCGTATGTGCTCGATCATGCCGCCAGGACAAAGCGGCTTTATCAACCCCAAAGGGCAAGCCGATCCGCATTACTCGGATCAGCTGGACATGTTTGCCTCGTTCAAGTGCAAGCGCGATGCCATCAGCGCATCAGACATAGACAGCGCCAGTGAAACCACCCAGACCTTGCACTACTAACACGGCCATGAAAAACGGGACCTGAACCACATCAGGTCCGCTTGTCTTATGAGAAGACGGTAGGGATCGATTCCTGGGTCACCACCTGATTGCGTCCCGCCCGCTTGGCCTGATACAAAAGCTGGTCAGCCCGCATTAAGGCCTCTTCAATGGCCTGCCCAGGCTGACACGGCGCCAAGCCTAGGCTGGCCGTAATCTGAAAAGGCTCACGGTCGTGGTTATAAAAGGTTTGTGCCTGGACCTGCTGCAAAAGAATATGGGCAAAGCTCAAGGCTTGCGCGTCGCTGCGGCCAGCCAGAATCAAGACAAACTCTTCGCCACCATACCGGGCCGCCAGATCATGGGCTCCCAAATGCGCCTTGAACAAAGCCGCAGTGCGCGTCAGGACATCATCCCCTACCGAATGGCCGTGCGTATCGTTGATCTGTTTGAAATGATCCAGGTCCACCATCAATACATGCAAACGCTCCTGTACCGGGCCCTGCCCCAGTTGGCGGCTAACCGCCCCCCGGTTCAGCAAGCCGGTCAAGGTATCGTGCGTGGCTTGTCGATACAGCCGCAATAACAAGCCAAGGTGAAAGTAATTGGCGGTCAGGCCCACCACCAGCAAGGCGCTCAAGAGCCAGAGGTCCTGCAAGCCTTTCGCGCTGAGCCAGGTCCCCGAGCTGACGCTGGCCAGAATCTGCAGGGCAATCAGGGCGCCCCCCACCAAAGCGGATTCAAGCAGCGTAAACGGAAAAATACTTAACGTGGCCACCAGCAAAAAAGGGATAAAGCCATACCCCAGCACGACATAATGCGCGGCCCCTGACAGAGTCAACAACATATATGCATAAAAGGAAGCTGGCAAAATAAACACCAGGCCACTCAATACATAAATACGGGTAATGCGTTGATGGCCGTGGAAGGCCAGCCAGACACACGCGATCAGGCCCGCCAGGCTCAGGATACGGACTGCCATCAGGTGAGCAGGCCAACTGGGCAAAACCAGCCAGTCCATCAAGGTCCACAGCGGGGTGAGCAACGCGAACAGCAAACCGACCAGAACTACCCGGCTGCGCAAATACTCCATACGGGCATGAATGAAGTCACGAGAATGATACTTCCCGCTCAGTGTGTCGCGCACCGAGCTAATACTGATTGCTTGCAAGTTTTTCCAGCCTTTCAGAACTGTTCCCATCAATCAATTCGCCAAGAAGAAACAAAGTAACATAACGGCAATTTTTAGTTACACGGATATAAAAAACAAGCTGTCAATTCTTTCAGGGTCGGCCAGCGCCGACCCCTTTTACATTCACGCTGCTTGCGCCTGTTGACTCATCCAGCTAATCACTTCTTCCAACATCGGTTCGCCCGAATCCTGCGGGCGCCACAACAGGCCCAACTGACCGTGCAAACGCTGATCACTCCAATCCAGTTCCAGGATGCACAGTTCCGGGTAGACCGGCACCATGCTGCGCGTCATCGGGACTAGAAAATCACTGCCTACCGCCACACGTGCATTGGTATGTGCGTAAGCCGATTCAATGGCACAAGTGGGATAAGTCAGACCCTTGGCATCCAGACTCAACTCGAAACTGCGTCGCATAGGGCTATTCCGAGGAGGCAGTATCCAGGGATAGTCCAGCGTTTGCTCCCAGGTAATCTCCTTTTGCTGGGCCAGCGGATGCTCGCGCCAGGCGGCCACGCCCAACGGCACCATGCCTAGCGGCAAATAGGCCATTGCCGGATTGCGCCCGGCCTCATCCACCCGGCCAATCACCAGATCCAGCTCACCCTGTTCCAGATTGCGGCTCAAGACATCCAGGGTGCCCTCCTGAATGCGAATATGGCACTGGGGATCACGCTGGTGCAAATACACCAATAACTGTGGCAAATAAACTGCGGCCACCATCGGTGAAATACCCAGCGTGAACTGCTGACGAAAACCCTGCCGGTATTGTTCCAGCGTGGCATTCATGCGATCGAGGCGATTGAGCACACCCTGCGCCTGGGAAACCAATGCCAAGGCAGCGGGCAACGGTTCAATACCCCGCGCATGGCGCTCAAATAAGGGCATGCCTATATTGTCCTCAAAATCCTTGAGCCATTTGGACAAGGCAGGCTGAGTCATATTGGATTGCCGGGCGACATCGCTCATGCTTTTTTGTTCACACAAACGAATTAAAACCTGCAAATGCTTCAAGCGAATGCGTTCACTCCAGCTCATGACTTACCTATATGAAAGGGGTATAGATACCTGCCAGTTATTCAATTTAACATTATGGCCACAGCTTCCATAATGGGTATACCCAAAGCTACAAAATAGGCAATGCATGTCTCAATCCGTACCCAATTTTTTACTGATCATCGCCGATCAACTCCGCGCGGACCATTTGGCTTGTTATGGCAATAAAGAAATAAAAACACCCAATTTGGATGCATTGGCAGCCCGCGGCTGGCGTGCTGACCGATTTTACGTCGCCACCCCCATTTGCATGCCCAATCGTGCTTCGCTGATGACGGGCCGCATGCCTTCCTTGCATGGGGCCCGTCACAACGGCGTTCCCCTGCCGCTGGAATCCAATACCTTCGTCGATGTATTGCGCCAGGCCGGCTGGGGCACCGCGTTGGTGGGCAAGGCACATCTGCAAAATATAACGGATACTCCGCCCTTGTACCCACGCCCGGAAGATCCCCCTACCCGGGGCGAGGCACGCGCACCTTTAGCGACCAACGATTACGGACAGGAATGCGGGCAATGGTGGCGTGATCGCGCCGATCACGGTGTGCAACTGCCGTTTTACGGCTACGAGCACGTAGATCTGGCTATCGATCACGGCGATCAGGTCTGGGGCGACTATGGACGCTGGCTGCAAAACGAACACCCTGACATCGCCGCCCTATCTGGCCCTGAAAACGCCATCCCGACCCCGGACTATGCGTTAAGCCGCATTGGACAGGCCTGGCGCACCCGCGTGCCAGAAGAGTACAGCACCACGGCCTGGATTGGGGAGCGCACCCGCGCCATGCTGGATCACTATGCACAGGAACAGCAACCTTTCTTCATTCAGTGCTCCTTTCCCGACCCACATCATCCCTTCACCCCCCATGGCCAGTACTGGGATATGTACAAGCCGGAAGACGTCAGCCTGCCCGACTCCTTCCACCTGGGCTCGCACCCCTTGCCGGCCCACCTGCAACTGCTTCATCAATTGCGCGATGAAGGCAAGGCAGTCAAACATACCCCTACGCTGTTTGCCTGCACCGAGCGCGAGGCCCGGGAGGCCATCGCCCTGAATTATGGCTCCATCACTCATATTGATGCCGAGATCGGTCGCATTCTGGACCATCTGGAGCATACGGGACAGGCGGACAACACCATCGTCATGTTCATGAGCGATCATGGTGACTTCATGGGCGATCATCAGTTATTGCTCAAGGGCCCCTTGCACTACCAAAGCATTATTCGCAGTCCCTTTATCTGGTTTGATCCCCGAGCTGCGCAAACGCAAGGCACCAGTGCAGCGGTCTGCTCTACCATTGATATCGCGCCTACCGTGCTGGAGCGTGCAAACCAGTTACCTTACAACGGCATTCAGGGCCGCTCCTTGCTGAAACTCATGCACAATGACGCCCAGACCTGGCGCAGCGGCGTGCTGATCGAAGAGGAAAACCAGCGCAAACTGTTTAATACCCCGATCCGCACCAAACTGCGTTCACTTGTGACGCCACAGCATCGCATCAGCTTGTATGAGGGTGGACAGATCGGCGAGCTGTATGACCTGCACGCCGATCCGCTGGAACAACATAATTTGTGGAATGAACCCGATGCGCAAGCCTTGAAAACCAGGCTTTTGTGTCAATTGATCGATACCATGATGGCTCACAGTGAAACCAGTCCCTTGCCTTTGGCGATAGCGTGAGCTGACTACTCTTAACCATCCTTATCTGGAGACATCTATGCCCACCCTTTCCTTGCTGCGCAACGTAAGCATTTGTGCGCTGATCCTACCTTTGGCTACACCCGTCCAAAGTGCCGAGGTGGCCACCATTGTGGTCAGCTCCGTAGCAGGCGGTCCGCTGGATGTCCTGGGTCGCATGTTGGCCCGCGAGGCCAGCGAAACGACGGGCCAGACAATTGTGGTGGAGAACCGTGCCGGTGCGGCCGGCACCATCGCGGCCGAAGCGGTAGGGCGAGCCAAACCGGATGGCAATACCTTGCTGTTGACGCTCGATACGGTGGCCACGGCCAACCCGCACATTTACGTCAACAGCAAGTTCAAGATTGACGAGTCTCTGGAACTGGTTTCCTTGCTGGGCACTTTTGACCAGGTTCTGGTGGTACCCAGCAAAACCGGCATCAAGTCTCCGGCAGAGTTCCTGGAGCGCGCCCGCGAGAAACCGATGAATTATGGCTCCGCAGGCATGGGGTCGCCCGGTCATTTGATGATGTCTGCCCTGACACAGGACAGCGGCATCAAGCTCGATCACATTCCCTATCGCAGCAATAGCGCGGTGGTCAACGATATGTATGGCGAGCGCCTGGACAGCGGTTTTCTGACGATTGCCGGTGTTTTAGGCCCCATCAAGGAAGGCCTGTTGACGCCCCTGGCAACCTCTGGCGGCAAGCGCAATCCTTTGCTGCCCGAGGTCCCGACCTTGGCCGAAGCCAAATTGCCAGGTTTGGAAAACTTTGACGAGAGCTTCTCGTACCTGGTTTTCACCACCAAGGGTTCGCCCCCAGAGAAGGTCAAGGCCTGGAACGCGCTGCTGAGCGATATCGTCAAGCGTCCTTCTACCGCAGAAACCTTGCGGATGCTGGATATTCAGGCGTACGACTCGTCCAAGGTGTCTGCGGCCCAGTGGGTGCAGCAACGCAGCGCTCGCTGGGAGCAGATCGTGCGCGACAACAATATTCGCTCTGATCAGTAATCATTGAGCTTAGGGCCCCTGATTTCAGGGGCCCTTTTTTATGGGCAGACTAGTGCAAAGACATGACTGAGGGCCTGCTTGCTTCGTTGCCTTGTCTTGAGGTGAAAACACAAGGGATGGTCACGATGCCGCTCATCATCGCTTCCGTCTACACAGCACCACACCACGTTTGAATGGCCTGGGCATGAGCCCTTGGAGGCCGGGTGCGACGTGGCGCCCGACCCAGCACGCTGACCAGGGCAACCATGCGCGGCGTGGGCAAGCGCCCTGCCAAGACACGCCAAGCCCCGGATCAAGCAGCACTCCATCAGTCCAAACTAATCCCAGCCTTAGTGACGATGTCATGCCAGTAATCCGCCTCCGCAGGCAATCCCTTGCGAAACTCCTCGGCAGACACCTTGGACAGCAGATAGCCCTGATCCAATAGCTTTTGACGAATCTCGGGATTTGCCAGCACGTTCTCCAAGGCAGTTTCAATCTTGCCCACAATGTCCGTATCCGTCCCTGCCGGAACAGCCAGGGCCCACCAGTTGCTGATCACCACATCTTTGTAGCCCAGCTCGTCCAAAGTCGGCACATCGGGTAAGACCGGGAGACGCTCTGGCAAGGCCACCGCCAAGGCCTTCAGACGCCCTTCTGGCAAAAAGGCGGCGCCCAGTCCATAGCTGCTGACAAACATCTGCACCTCATTGCTCAGCAAAGCCTGAATACCCGGTGCCGAACCCCGGTAATGAATGCCCAGCATGTCGCCCTCCATCACCTCGGACAGCTTCCAGGCCGACAACTCGGGGGTGGTTCCCGCTCCTGGTGTTCCATAATTCACCTGGCCTTTGCGCTGCTGAACATACTCCCGGAACTCGGCCATGTTGTTGACCGGCAATTGCCCATTCACATAAACCAGCGCCGCCGCATCGGCCACCTTATTGATCACATACAGATCCTTGAAAGGGTCGTAACCCATGTTCTTGTACAAGAACTGATTGATCACAAAGTTATTGGTCGCCGAAAACAACAAGGTGTAGCCGTCCGGCTTGGAGCGGGCCACCATTTGCGTGCCGATATTACCGCCCGCCCCGGTTTTGTAATCCGTAATCACCGTCTGCCCCAACTCGCGGGAGAGTTCGGGCTGCAAAATACGAAAAATAATATCCCCCGCCGCGCCCGGAGGGTAAGGAATCACCACCCGCACAGGGTGATCGGGATAATCCGCCCAGGCCGGCGCCGCCGCCCCCATGCAAAGCGTGGCCATCAGGCCCAAAACTGTTTGTTTGATTACCTGCATTTTGTCTCCCCCGCGTGCCTTTTACAGGTCTATACGCATCAAGTCTGTTGCCAGTCGCAAATCGCCTTTATAGCTCTTGCGAATATCCCGAGCCACCTCGTCCAGACGCTCCGGGCCCATCAGATCAACCGGCAGGTGATTCGCGGCCGCACGTTTAATCACTGGACTGGTAGAGTCGTAATGCCCGAAATGCGTGGCCACTAAACTCTTCACATTGGCACGGCGTGCAATTTCCCCCAATTGCAACGGACTGGTATGGGCAAAGGTGCCCACCCCGGACTCGGCACGATGTTTCAGGAAGGACTCGGGGAAGGTGCATTCGTGAATCAGCAAATCGGCATCCTGCGCCAAACGGATCATGGATTCGCACGGCGCGGTATCGCCACTGAATGCCACCACCTTGCCTTCGGCTTCCATACGAATGCCAAAACAGTCCGTAATTTCGCTGGGGATATGGTCAACCACGTCAATGTAGATCTTGACGTCCTCATCTTCATACATCAGACCTGGCTCCACCTCGAACACCTCTGGGCGCACAGCCTCGATGTTCTTCTGACGAGCCGGGTAAGCCGCACGGGCCTGGATATCCACGCGAAACGCGCCGTTCTCGAAAGAATGATCCACAAAATCCTGGGTGCCTTTCGGGCCGAAGACCTTGAGCTTGCCTTCGCGGTTAAAAACCCAGCTGGACAGCACAAAAAAGGGCAGTCCGCAAACATGGTCATAGTGCAAATGGCTTAAAAATACCCAAGGCACATCCGCCGGATTGATATTGGCCTTGACCATCTGGCGCGTGGAGCCTTCGCCGCAATCGAACAAATAGTTCTTGCCGTTTTCCAGGGTCACCAAAATGGACGACTGGGCACGGTCGGGATCTGGCAGCGCAGCGCCGGTGCCAAGCATGGTTATCTTCACGTCAAACTCCTTCAAACTGATAAAAATATCCGGCACCTGAACCGTGCCTATTCCATAAAGTCATAAAGTTCTATTTTTAGTACTTTATAGGAAAAGTGTACACTCCGCCCTCACGACGAATAACTTGGTGTTTTTACCTAGAAGGCGGACAGACGCGCGCCACGCCTGGATTAAGGAGCGTAAAGTCCGGGGGTCAACTCAGTCTGAATGCTGAGATACTTGGCCGGGTAAAAGACCTGCGCGGCATAGACCAGTTGATTGTCACGATTCACAATCAAACGAATGACCCGCACTACGGGCATGCCTATGTCCATATGCAAATGACGAGCCAGATCCGCATCGGCTACCCGGACCGTCAAGGTCTGACGAACCGTATGGATCTGCTCACGCGCCAGACGGTTGAGCACCAAAAGCACCGGCTCCTGGCTCAAATCAGGCTGCAAGGTCTGAGCCAAGGAATCGAGCACATAGACCGTATTGAGACTATAGGCCACCCCGTCGGTATAGTTAACGCGGCTGGTCCACCAATAATCATCAGGCAGGGACTGGCCAGTAATCTCGATAGGCAAGGGCCCCCGGCCCTGGCCCAGCTCCACCATCACCGAATCCAGACGCGTCAGATGCTCAATCAGGGCCTGCCAGTTGGTTGGCAACATCAGCCAATGATCCTGCGCAACGTCGCCAATCACAAAGGTGCCCTTGCCTCGCGTGCGTTCGATCAGGCCTTCTTGCTCCAGCTCGTCCAGCGCGGCACGGACCGTGGCACGAGAAACGCCATATTCCTCCATCAGCTCTTCCAGCGTGGGAATGCGGGTTCCCACAGGCCACTCCCCCCGTTCCAGGCGCGCCCGCAAGGTATATTTCACTTTCAGAGAAAGAGGCAATTTGGACTGCTTGCGCAGTGAAGAGCGTGTAGGGTCCACCATACAAATAGGCATGCCAGCCCAAGAAAATAATCAGCCCACATCATAGCCTGCGATGTGCGGGGTCGCCGATAGGGCAAAAAAGGTTTAATGCAGGACAGCCAAGGCGTTTATTTTTGCAAAATTTCGTAAACGAAAATTAAACGGATCGGATACATTATCCCAATCATTGCTTAACTCTTGATACGAGCCCGAGCCCATGGATGTTCTGCCCTCCTCTGCCTCGCACTTGGCCCAAATTTACCTACTCGGCACCTACCGATTACGGGTTCAAGGACAATGTCGCGCCAATATTATCAATTACGATAAAGCGCGGATTCTGCTGTCCATGCTCGCATTGGCGCAGGGCAAACCCATCAGCCGCAGCCGTCTTGCGGAAACAATCTGGCACGAAGACCCCATCAGCGTCGGGCGTGCCCGTTTGCGTCATGCACTGCATGCCTTGCGCCGGGCCTTTGAAGGGTGCGATCAGGTCTTGCACATTACCAATGACACCTTGGCACTGGACCCCTGTCACGCCCAGGTAGACGTACTGAGTCTGCTGCAACACCCCAGCCAGCCAGCCTTAAGCGATCTGGAACGCCTGAACCTGTATCAGGGTCCTTTGCTGGGACAGGTCAAACTGCATCATGGCGAGCAATTGCAAGACTGGCTGCAAGAGACGCAACAAACCATTCGCCAAACCCTGTCGCACTGCCGCGACCGGTATATCGAGTCCGGGCTGGACACGCTGCCCCCCGCGCAAGCGATCAGTTATCTCAAACGCTGGCTGCTGATCTGGCCCGAAGAAGAAAAACTGCATCAAGCGCTGATCCGCCTGCTCAAGCAAGAAGGCCAACACGAAGCCGCGTTGCAAGCGTATGAGCAGTGCTCGGTCTTGCTGGCCGATCGCCTGGGGTGCGAACCCAGCGCCCAGACACGCAGTCTGGTCGATCTGCCCGCGCGCTCGGCCCCCCATGCCAAAGCCTTGTCCACCACCGTCCAATTGCGCCTGCGTCCCTTGGCCGCGGTCGGCTTTTGCCTGCGCTTTGAACCCGGCCATCGTCATGCCCGTGAAAAAGGCGGTCAACTGCTCGAGCAAAGCCGCCAGACCCTGCTCCAGTTGATCGAGGATCATGGCGGCTGGGCCAGTGAGGCGGGCCCCAGTCAAGTGCTGGCCTATTTTGGCTACCCGGACCTACTGGAGTCGCCCATCACCCAGGCGGCGACTTTGGCACGGGTTGCGGCCACCGTGCGCATGGATGAACATATCAAGCTGAGCATCGCCATTCATGCAGACCTTGTCATGGACGATCAAAGCCCCTGTCCAGACCCGTGGGGACAATTGGCCCAGGTGGTCTTGCCCTTGAGCTGGGAGGCGGCCCCCGGGGCGCCGCGCGTCACCTTTCAAGCCGCATTGCGACTGGACCCCAAAGATGTACAAGGCCCGGTGGGCCGCCACAATGAAGCGCTCTGGCTCAACCTGAGCCCCTCAGACATTGACGCTGTACGGCTGACCAGCCGTGTCTACGGCCGCTCTCAAGAGTTCGATCATCTGGTGCAGGCCTGGTCGTATATAGGCCCCAACCGGTCCCTGCATCACATTGCCATCCATGGCCGAGCCCATATTGGTAAAAGCCTGCTGGTCCAGTCTCTGGCAGATTATGTACAAAAAACCGCCCATCACTGCATCGTCCTCCATTGCCGCGAAGATAAGCGCCGTGTCGCCTGGCACCCCATCCGTCTTTGGCTGCACGAGCAAATTGCCAATTACATCACCGCACAAACCGGTAAACAGCGCGACCCCTTTTCCATTCAAACCCTGCAAGAAGCGCTTGAACTGAGTCCCAAGCAAGCGCAATCCCTGCATGAGTGGCTAAACAGCGGGCCAAACGAACAGGACTTGAACGAGCCCTCTACGGCGCATACCGACCTTCTTTTCAATCTGCTCAGCGGCCCAGGCAGCGCCCCGCGCCGTCGCCTGCTGATTATCGAAAACGTGCAATGGGCCGACCCGCCCACCCAGCGTCTGATCCGACTGCTCTCGCATACCACGCCCCGTCATCCAACCTTGCTGCTGACCACCAGCCGCAAACCGGGCCACGGCATGGAACGCGCCGAACACCTGAATCTACGGGCACTGGACCGCTCCAGCATCAACAGTCTTCTGAGCGGGCAGCGCGGGCAGCGTCTGGCGCGCGACAAACGCAGCCGGCTGGTCAAGCTCAGTGCCGGCAACCCGGGCCATGCCAATGAACTGCTGCGCTGCCATGAGCTCAATTGCGAATGCAGCCACGCGCTGCGCCTGACTGACCTGATCTGCACGCAATACCACAGCCTGTTGCCCGCGACGCGACACATCCTGACCAGCATTGCCCTGCATGAGCAGGCTATTTGCATCAACGAGCTTGGCCTGATGCTGCGTCTGGACAATACGGCCCTGAGCAGCGGTCTGGATACACTGGCCACGCTGGACCTGATTGATTTAGACGGCAAACACGTATCCTGCCTGCCGCTGATCGCCCAGGCGCTGGAGCGTGTGGCCATGCAGGAGGAGTTGCGTCAGGCTCACTATGCCATTGCCCAACACGGCATACGCCGTCGCCAGGCACCTGCCCATATTGCCCTGCACCTGTGCGAGGCGGAAAGCCCTGAAGCGGCCTTCTGGTGGCAGCGTGCGGCCCGCGAGGCCCTGGCACAAAGCGATCTGCGTCAGGCCAGTCAGTATTTGCAGCGTTCACTCAACCGCAGTGAGCTGATTGAAGACCTGCAGGTGCGTCAAACCCTGCAATTTGAATGTCGCATGTTGCAAGGCGCGATTGAATCGTCCCTGTACGGCCCGGCCTCGGCCTCGACCGCCATGGCCTATGAATTGGGTCATGAGCTTCAGGACGAGCAGGATTCCGACCAGGTCATGATCAGCCTGTGGACGGCCTGGTCGGCATTGCATGCACAAGGCAACTTTGAGCAGGCTTTGCACAAAGCACGCCAACTGCTGGCGCTGGCCAATGAAACCAACCATGACCAGAACCGCAGCTGGGCCTTGTACGCGATCGGTCAACACGAACTGTGGAAAGGAAACATCAACAATGCCATTCAGACGCTGAATCTGAGCCTGGCCGTCTTTGATGATTTGAAAGAGCAAAACAGCCGACGCGCGATTGCCGAGCATTTTCCCCAATCGATTACCTTCGGAACCTTGAGTGTGGCCCTGGCCCTGAAGGGCGATCAGGATGCCTCTCAACAGCACGCTCGCCTGGCCTTGCAAAGCCTGCGTTCAGACACCATTTTTTCGCTACGCGCCATCACCCATTTGTTCGTGATGCAGGCCTACTACCTGATGGAGCAACTGGAAGACTGCCTGCAAGTGGCCGAACTGTCCTTGCACGAGCTTCAGAAGTCACACAATCCCGAGCCCTGGTCGGCGCTGAGCCGCTCGTTCCTGTACTACTGCCAGGTCATGTTGTACGGACGGGAAAGCAGCATGCAGTTCCTGCTCGATTGTGTGCAAATTGCCCAATACGGCCTGCCCATCAGCACTGATGGACTGATGAGCCGGATTGCCCGCGCCATGATTCGCCTGGGACGCAGCAATGAAGCCATGCCCTGGCTGGACAAGGCTGCCGCTCAGGGGCTGCGCTATGACACGGGCAGCATGGGGGCCGAGTTGCATTGTGTGCGTGGCGACGCCTGGATGGCGTTGGGGGAAAACGCACAGGCCTTGCAGGAATGGAATCTGGCTGAACAGCAGATGGAAAAACACGGCCTGTATCGCTACGCCGACTGGATTCGGGACCGTCGGCAAGCCGTTCAAAAGCTCAAGGTCTAGCCCCACCTTGCCGGTGCGCTTGCCAGCAGCAGCCTTGCGCCGTTTAAACAGGATAGCGGAGCTCGCACTGGCAGGAAAACGGCTTACAGCAGCCACTCAATCGGCAGGACGGACAACACACCCACGCCCGCGCGCCGCCAGATGCTGGCATCGGGTTCGGACGTGAACCGGCGCTGGGTGCCGTCTTCATTGAGCTGAATCCACACCAACTCACCCTTGTCGTCCAGTTCCACCCGATAACTGCGGTAAGGCAGCACTTGTTCAAAACTTCTGGACAGGGCCTGCGCCATTTCAGGGCTTTCAATGATGAAACCCAGCTCAGTATTCAAATTGACCGAGCGCGGGTCGAAATTAAAGGAGCCCACAAACAGACGTTTGCCATCAACGGCAAAGGTTTTGGCATGCAAGGCTGAGCCAGAGCTGCCAAAGGGGCCCGAGCCATGACGGGTCGGCTTGTCCATCGTGGGACGCAACTCGAACAACTGCACACCCGCTTCCAGCAAGGCTCTACGCCGCTTCGCGTAACCGGCGTGCACAGCCGTGACGTCCGTGGCGGCCAGCGAGTTGGTCAGAACACGAATCTGCATCCCTGGCCGCTGCATCAGCCCTTCAAACGCCCGCACCCCCGCAGCGGTAGGGACAAAATACGAGGACACCAGATCCACCTGATGAGCGGGTTTGCCCAACAGCTCATCCATTTGCCAAACCAGCAGTTTTTCCGGACTGACCGGCCCGAGGGCCTTGGCCGGATCATCGCTAATCATGGTGGTACGCGCCCACTGAAAATCCAGCTGGCCTTGCACCAAAGCGCTGACCAGATTCGATTCACGTAATATTTGCTGGTACTTTTTGGCGCGGGGCTGTACTTCGGCATCCTGCAACTGCTCCTGAAACGCCGCAAGGGTTTGAGAGCTTTCAGTCTTTACGAGCCGATCGATGGGATACGCAGACTGGCTGGCCCAGTAAAGATCAAAGTCCTTGGAGACCTCCTGCACCACCGCCCCAATCGCCATCACATCCAAATCTGCAAACAGAATGTCCTGCGTGGCGCCAAAATACTCATCACCCACGTTGCGGCCGCCAATAATGGTGACCTGATTGTCCACGGTGAACGATTTGTTGTGCATGCGCCGGTTCAGACGCGAGAAGTCAGTCAGGAAGCCCAGGGGCTTGGGCCAGCGCAACACAAAGGGATTGAACAGGCGCACCTCGATATTGGGGTGGGCATTTATGGCCGCCAGCGTGTCGTCCAGGCCCGTAATGCCATTGTCATCAATCAACAGGCGCACCCGCACACCCCGCTCGGCCGCCTGCATCAACATGCCCAGCATCAAGGTGCCGGTCGTATCGCCGCGCCAGATGTAATACTGCACATCCAGCGTTTTTTGAGCCGCAAACGCCAGCAGGGCACGGGCGGCATACGCATCGTGCGGGTCGAACAACGGATAAATACCCGATAAACCGGGATGCTGCTGTGCCTGAGGGTCCACCGCCCGGCCGATCGCAGTGTCACGAGCCTGCTCCAGAGGCAGCGCTTCGCTGTGGCTGCGTCCTTCCAGAGAGGGCAAGGCACAGCCTGTCAAAGCAGCCAGCAAGGCTCCCCCCGCAATCAGGGTACGCCAGACGCTGGACGCAGCCTGCCCCCGCAAGCGGGGTAACGTTGGCTTTTTGACGGGGTCGATTTTCATGAAGGCATCTCTGTGAACATGGGCATCGTTCCACATAGTAGCACCGCCCTGGCGCCCCAACCGCCAGCCCGTGTCACAATCACCACTTGCAGCCCGTGACAGGGCGGACAACAATAAAGCATCCGCCTATTCTTTAAGCCTGAAACAAGTAGCATGCCCACCGCCCAATCTTCTGCCTTACTGCCCCGCCACCTTGCCATTATGTTGCTGTTAATGCTGGGCAGCTCCTTTGCCGCCAACCATATTGCGGCCAAAGTGGCACTGGACCATGGCACCGGACTGATCATTTCTGTTATTTTGCGCTCGGCTGCCGCCACCCTGGCGCTGAGCGTGCTGCTGATCTGGCGCAAGCAGGCCCTGTACGTGCCACGCCCCTACCTGGGCTGGCAGCTGCTGCTGGGCGCACTGATCACTGTGCAATGCATGTTGATCTATTCCTCCATTGCCCGCATCCCCGTCGCCCTGGCATTGCTGGTGGCCAATATGTACCCGATATTGCTGGCTTTGCTTACCTGGGTACTGGGCGGACACCGTCCCACTCGCAAGACAGCCATCATCATGGTGGCCATTCTGGCAGGCCTGCTGCTGGCGCTGGACACGCCCAGTCTGATCAAAGGCGCCACCGTTGATGCCCAGTGGATTCTGGGCGTGGTGTGCAGTTTGCTAACCGCACTGGCCTTTGCCATTGGCCTGTGGATTACCGAGAACAAACTGGCACCGCTGCCCGGTCTGGTGCGCAGCTTTTGTACGATTAGCCAGACGCTGGTTTGCCTGATTGCACTCAGCCCCCTGGGCCTGCTGCCCGGCGGCTCTTCCCTGCCCCACGATGCGGTAGGCTGGATAGCCCTGTCGTTGGTCTGTGTCCTGTACACCACGGGTTTTGTAACGCTGTTTGTGCTGGCACCCCGCCTGGACATGACCCGCAATGCGCCCTTCATGAATATGGAGCCGGTCGCCTCCCTGATTCTCGGCTGGCTGATCCTTAAGCAGACCCTGAACTCCACCCAACTGCTGGGCGGAGCCATCGTGCTCAGCGGTATTGTCGCCCTGGCCTACCGGCGCACGCCCCGCACGTAAGAATCAGGCGCTGGACAAAAGTCGCTGCCAGACACGCGGCAACACCGCTAGCAGGTCCTCCGGAATCAGCCCAGGACCGAATTCCAGTGCCGCTTGTGAGTGCAGCCAGACTGCGGCCCCCGCCGCTTCAAAAGCTGGCATGCCTTGCGTCAGCAAACCACACACCAGCCCGGCCAGCACATCTCCGCTGCCGCCGGTAGCCAGCCAGGGCGGTGCACAGGCATTGATCAAGGCCCGACCGTCGGGGGCGGCAATAATCGTATCCGCGCCTTTGAGCACCACCACGGCCCCGCATTGGGTGGCCGCCAGCCGCGCCGCTTCCAGACGATCAGGCGCCACGTCAAAGACACGGGCAAACTCGCCTGAATGGGGCGTGAGCACACATTGTTCGTGCAACGCCGCCCATAACTGCTGCGGCTGTTGGGCAAAGCTGCTGATGGCATCGGCATCCAGCACACAAGGACGCTGGGTTGCCAGCAGGGCCAGTGTCAGACGACGGGTTTGTTCTCCCAGGCCCGCTCCCGGCCCCACCAGCCAGGCTCGGATGCGTTGATCGGTGGTCAAGGCGTCATCCCAAGGCGCCACCATGATGCTGTCCATCGCACTGGCATACACCGGCCAGACTGAAGAGGGGACCGCCATGCTGACCAGCCCTGCTCCTGCCCGCTGCGCTGCGCGGGCCGCCAGTCGGCTGGCACCCGTCATGCGTTCGCCCCCCACCACCAGCGCGTGTCCGCGTGTGTACTTGTGACTTTGTGCATTGAGCTGGGGAAGATCGGCCTGCCACAGGGCTGGCTCATTCAACCAGGTATCGGGCTCGGGCAAGGACGGGCCCGGCATGCCAATATCGGCCAGTTCCAACTGACCACACAAAGCCCGGCCCGGATACAAAACGTGACCGGGCTTGTAACGCACAAAACTGACCGTCACCGTCGCGGGAGCGGCCACTCCCTTCACTTGTCCACTGGCACCATCCAGCCCGGAAGGGATATCGATGGCGCAGACGGGCACTTTGGAGTCGGCCAGAGACTGAATCAGCCCTGCCGTCTCACCTTGCACATCCCGATCCAGACCCGCACCCAGCAAGCCATCCACGACGACGGAAAAGCGCCGGAAATCCGGGCACTGACTCTCCCAACGGCCCTGCCATTGGGATTGCGCCCAGGCTGACGTTCCTTGCCGTCGGGATGGGTCTACCAGGCTAAAGACTGAAACCTGTCTTCCCTGCTCACGCAAAATCTGCGCGGCCACCAAGGCATCTGCACCGTTATTCCCCGGCCCACATAGAAACAGCACCGCACCTTGCGGCCAATGGCGCTGCACGGTGCGCGCCACCGCGCCCGCGGCCGCCCGGATCAGTTGCTCGACCGACACTCCAAAACCCGGGGCCGCCCTATCCATGCGGGCGCACTGAGCAGGACTGTACAAGGCCTGTTTTCCTGGGGGCGCGCTCAGGGGCAAAAAACCATATTGGGACACAAAAGGCATAGCGGGCTCACAAAAACAGAAATCAAATCCATTCCTGAGGGCATAGGCGACTGTTGGTCAGCAAGGTTCCAGCACCATGATTCCCAGGTCCGGGGCGGGCCATCTACAAAAAAAAGAACGGGTCACCGCCCGCTCTCTTATCTTAGTGCCAATTGTCCGAATACAACACGCTGGCAGCGCCACCTTCTTAAGCGGAAGTCTGCTCCTGCCTGTCTTTGACAGAAGCTACCGACAGCTCCCGTGGCACCTGCACCCCGTTTTTAACAGCGATGATTTCCGCCATGATGCTGACCGCAATCTCTGCCGGCGTTTTGCTGCCTATATACAAACCAATCGGACCTTTGAGCTTATCGATTTCCTGAGGCGTCAGGTCAAAGTGTTCGGCCAGACGTTCACGACGGCTCTGATTATTGCGCCGCGATCCAATGGCCCCCACGTAAAAAGCACTGCTCTTGAGGGCTTCCAGCAACGCCATATCGTCCAGCTTGGGATCATGCGTCAGGGCCACAATAGCGGTTCTTCGATCCGGCACGCAGGCAATCACTTCGTCGTCGGGCAT
Source organism: Alcaligenes sp. SJTW-7 (assembly GCF_047716895.1). Lineage (NCBI taxonomy): Bacteria > Pseudomonadati > Pseudomonadota > Betaproteobacteria > Burkholderiales > Alcaligenaceae > Alcaligenes > Alcaligenes sp. SJTW-7. The sequence goes on from NZ_CP136682.1 coordinate 3,085,248, forward strand.
GCCGCGCACTACCCGTGCTCCGGCCACACTCCATCCCTGAATATGTTCGCTACGCGGATCGCACACTGTCACGTCAAAACCATTGAACAAGGCAATGGTGGCCACGTACTCGGACAACTGTCCGCCGCCGATCAGCAAGAGCCGGTAAGACGGCCCGAACGTCACGGACAAGCGATCTTCGCTTACATGCAAGGCCGCCGGCACACGGGCAGCACTGCTCCAGGCGCGGCCCGTGTGCAAATCCACGTGCCGCTGCACCAAATGGCGCTGCTCCAGCAAGGTCAGCACCTGCGCCAATGCCTGCGGACAAGGGTTGAACTCGACCAGCAGACGGATTGTGCCACCACACGGCAAGCCAAAGCGGTGTGCTTCATCAGCACTGATGCCATAGGTCAGCAGTTGGGGACGGTCCTCATCCTGCCAGCGCTTATCCGCCCCGGCAGTCTCATGGTAAGCGCGGATCAGATCGTCCTCGATACAGCCACCCGAGACCGACCCGACCACCGCCCCTCCTTTTTCCAGAGCCATGATGGAGCCCTCCGGACGGGGGGACGAGCCCCAGGTCTGCACGACGGTGACCAATATCGCGTCCCGTCCCTGTGCGCGCCATTGCTGTAACTGGCGCAAAACCCTGACATCCAGGCTCTCCATACGTGTCTCCTGTCTTTCCCGTGTTTACTTGAATACCGGCATGCCGCCACCCGAATCATCAAAGGGATTCAGGTCGGAGCCGTATTCATCCTGCATTTCAATCGTGACCGTACTCGGATCAACTTTGGCGCCGGTTCCCTTGTAGTGCGTGACCATGCCCGGAAACAGAAGCACCACGGCAATCATCACAATCTGGATACCAATAAAGGGTACGGAGCCCCAGTAAATGTCGCCTGTGGCCACACCCGGGATCTTCTTTTTCGTCACTTTGTCGATGTAATCATCCTTAGGGGCCACCGAGCGCAAATAAAATAGTGAGAAGCCAAATGGTGGATGCATAAAGGATGTTTGCATATTAACGGCTAAGAGCACGCCAAACCAGATCAGATCAATACCCATCTTGTCGGCAACCGGCCCCAGCAAAGGCACGATAATGAACGCCAGCTCGAAAAAGTCCAGGAAAAAGGCCAGCACAAACACCAGTACGCTGACCAGTACCAGAAAGCCGTACTCACCGCCGGGCAGATCAATCAGCAGATGCTCCACCCACAGGTCGCCGTCCACACCCCGGAAGGTCAACGAGAAGATCGTGGAGCCGATCAGAATGAACATGACAAAGCAGGACAGCTTGGCCGTGGTATCCATGGCTTGCTTGAGCAGATCAACACTCAGACGCCGACGACTGACAGCCATCAGAATCGCACCGACCGCTCCCATGGCCCCACCTTCCGTAGGGGTGGCAATGCCCAGAAAAATCGTGCCCAGAACCAGGAAAATCAGTCCCAGGGGAGGAATCATGACAAAGACCACCCGTTCGGCCAGGGTCGACAACAAGCCCAGCTTGAGCCACTTGTTGATCAGGGCCAGCACAAAGGCCACGCCGCCCACCAACAGGATGCAGATAATGACTTTTTCGTCGACTGGCCCGTTCGGGTCTACCCAGTACTCGTCCAGCAGATAGCCGGCCACCAGCGCGATCAACAGCAGCACACACAAAGAGCGTGCGCCGGAACGACCATTGGCCTGGGAGTAAGTGCGGTGCTCTGCCGGAATCGGGGGCACGTCTTTGGGACGCAACACGGCCAGAATCAGAATGTAGAGCAGGTACGAGCCGGTCAACACTAGGCCGGGTACCATTGCGCCACGGTACATATCGCCTACCGAACGTCCCAACTGGTCAGCCAGCACGATCAGCACCAACGAGGGGGGAATAATCTGCGACAAGGTGCCCGAAGCCGCGATCACTCCCGTTGCCAACCTGCGGCTATAACCGTAGCGCAGCATGATAGGCAAGGAGATCAGGCCCATGGAAATCACCGAGGCCGACACCACCCCCGTGGTTGCCGCCAGCATGGCGCCCACAAACACCACCGCAATAGCCAGGCCACCGGGCATGGAGCCAAACAACTGGCCAATCGTATCGAGCAGGTCTTCAGCCATGCCCGAACGCTCCAGAATCAACCCCATGAAGGTGAAAAAGGGAATGGCCAGCAACGTGTCGTTGGCCATGATGCCGAATACGCGCAGCGGCAGTGCCTGAAACAAGGACCAGTTAAACAGGCCCAACTCCACACCAATCAGGCCAAATACCATGCCGTTGGCGGCCAGCGCGAAGGCAACTGGAAAGCCCAGCAGCAGAAAAATAATCAGTGACACGAACATCACTGGCGCCATATTGGCGACAAATAAATCCATCATGATCGGTTTCAGCCTTTGTGTTGTTGCGCTAACTTGGCCTGGGCTTGCCGTGCAATGTCTTCAGCGAGCAATTCCTCAGGCGTTTTTTCCAGCAACTTCTTGTTGGGATTGGGGCAGGCCCCGCGCAAGAAGCCGATGCACTTGATCAGGTGCGAGATTCCCTGCAAGGAAATCAGGGCAAAACCGATGGGAATGATGAGTTTGGCAGGCCAACGGATCAGCCCTCCCGAGTTGGAGGAGACTTCCTGGCTCAGGTAAGAGTCCATGAACACCGGCCAGGACAAGGCCATAATGGCAAGGCAGGCGGGCAGCATGAACAACACCACGCACACGGCCTCAATCACAATTTGCGTGCGCTCGGACAGGCGCGAAGCCAGCACGTCCACCCGCACATGCTCATTGCGCAAGAAGGTATAACCGCCAGTCAGCAGAAAAAGGGCACCAAACAGATACCACTGCACCTCCAGCCAAGCATTGGAGCTGGTATCGAAGAATTTACGTGCGAAAGCGTTATAGGAGCTGATCACGACAACCAGCAGAACCACCCACATGACCACCCGGCCACAGAGCTGATTCAGGCTGTCAATCGCCCTTGATAGTTTGAGTAGAAATTGCATCAATCCCCCAGATTTTCTGCGTTGACGTTAGTTGGAATCTCATTGGACAGGAAACGGGCTGCAGGCTTGTGCGGGGCGCGATCCGCCATCCCTCTGGCGCCGCCTGCTGGCGGCCCCGGTCAGGGGGCGCACGCGCCCCCCGAAGCGATGCGCTCTGTCATCTCCTCAGTCCCGTTTTATTAATCGTTTTGCCTTGTCCAGCGCCTAGGCGCGTCGGAAAAGCCCCTTGAAGCGGTCCCACAAAATGCTGAAAAACATTTTGACCGGATTGAACTCGGCCACCACTGGCTCCTGCCCTTCAGCCAAGGGGTTTTCCAGACGCAGGTTCACGTTTTTGCCGAACTCCGCAATCATGCGACGCACGAAATCCTGTACCAGCCCGGAACGCGAGAACTGCGCCAGCGGCCCTTGCAACGAATACACCAGCTCCACGTGCACGCGGCTGCGCTCTTGACCGTCTGGCTGAACCTGATAGCTGACGTCACCGCGCGCGCGCGATTGACTCAAGGAGTCCACCCCTTCGCCCCGCAACACGGCGGCACGACGCTCGTTGTCTTCTTCCAGCGTGGCATTGCCCTTGAACGCAGCCGACATGGGGCCAAACTTGATCGCGATTTTTCCTTGTACCGTGGCCCCTTCCTGAGACTCGATGATCGCCCCCGGCAGACAAGCCGCCACTTTGGGCAGATCCTTCATGAAAGCCCAAACCTGATCGGCCGGGAAACGGGCATCAAAACCACCTTGAATGGCTTGCCCCTTGCCCTTGTCGGCATTACCGGGCGCAGCCGCAGCCACCGGAGCGGGCATCTGCGCTTCTTCCTGGACAGCGTCAAACGTCGTAAAGCTGTTCTGGTCCCAGTCTTGCGGCACGTTCTGCACGACAGCCGCGCGCAAGGCTTCCACCTGGGCATCGGGCTGATCGCGCAAGGCCTGCAGCACGGACAAAATGGCGGCCGTAATGCCTTGATAGCCAGTGCAGCGGCAAATATTGCCGGACAGCTCAATACGCACACGGGCTTCGTCCGCGTCGGGCAAACGCAGCACAATGTCGCGGCTGGTGGCCAGCATGCCAGGCGTACAGAAGCCGCATTGCAAGGCGTGTTTTTCCGAAAAAGCCGTACGCAGACGGCTCATGATCGGATCGTCGTCGTAGCCTTCTACGGTGGTGACTTCGTGTCCATCACAAGCACCGGCAAACGTAATGCAGGAGCGCACTGGACGGCCATCCACCAGCACCGTACATGCGCCGCACACACCGTGTTCACAGCTCAGATTGGTGCCGGTCAAACGACTTTTTTCACGTATGAAATCACCCAGATGGGTGCGTGGCTCGGCCTCGTGCTTTTGCTGGCGACCGTTAACTTGAATCGAAATTTCTGCCATGTCTTAACCTTTCACGCCCAGCGCCTGCTTCAGGCTGCGCTCTACGACCGTACGGAACAGCACCTGATGGGCCTCATCCCGTTGTGCCAGATACGGCTGCAAGGCCGCTGCAATCGTGTCCCCGTCCAGAACGGCCGCTCCTTGTGCCGCCACCTTGACAGCCAGTTCGGGCACGGAGCGCGGCGCGCCTTCCATTGCCCCCATCACCACTTTGGCGATGCGCGTGGCCGGATCGAAGTAACAGGCACAACTGGCATCGGCAAACTCGCCCACTTTACGGGTGAACTTGTAATAGCCCCAGCGAGCCGAACCTGATACCTCGGGCACATCCACGGACTCGATGAACTCACCGGCCTCCAGCACCGTGGTATAGGCGGCCAGCATGAATTCACTCATGGGCACGCTGCGGCTACCGTGGGGACCACGCACATTAATGCGTGCGCCCAAGGCGGTACAGGTCAGCACCCAATCGGCAGCTGGGTCTGCATGCGCGAGACTGCCGCCCAGGGTGCCACGATTGCGCACGCCCCGGTACGCGATACGACCGGCCACTTTCTGCATCATGTGACCGCGCAGCAGCTCGTGGACCCCGTCCTCAATCTCGGCATGCGTGACGGCGGCACCAATACGCACCCATCCCTGTGCAGCCTGTACCTGACGCAGCTCCGGCACAGCCGACACATCCAGAACACGGCCGGGACGCACCAAACGCAGATTCAACATAGGGCCCAGAGACTGGCTGCCCCCCATCAGGCGCAGCGCCGACGGGTCGCTGCCATAGGCTTGCTGGATCTGTTTCAGGCTGCGGGCCTGTTCGTATTCAAACTTGGCGGCCTTCATGCCTGCACCTCCGACACGGGCTGTTTGTATTGCTGAGTGGCGCACGGGGCGGCGGCGCGAATGGCGCTCAGCAGCCGATGCGGTGTCACAGGCGTATGCGAGACCTGTGCCCCCGTCGAGCGCAATGCATTATTGATGGCGGACATGATGGCGGCCGGCGGCGCAATCGCCCCACCCTCTCCCATGCCCTTGGCACCGAACTCGGTATTGGGCGAGGGGCTTTCCATGTGTTCGATATGGATATTGGGCACTTCGCAGGCACCTGGCATGACATAGTCGGCCAAGGTCGATGCCAATGGCTGCCCGAACTCGTCGTAAGGCATCTCTTCATACAAAGCGGTGCCGATCCCCTGGGCAATCCCGCCAATCGTTTGCCCTTCCACAATCATGGGGTTGATCATCACGCCACAGTCTTCGACCACCACATACTTGAGCACCTCCACCCCGCCCGTGCGCGGATCAACCGCCACCACCACGGCATTGCTGGCATAGGTAAAACTGCCGGTATCGACCTTGGGCTTGTAACCCACGGACAGTTCCAGACCCTGCGGGTCCACATCCTCTGGCAAATACTGCGGGTTGATGTACCAAGCATCAGCCACTTGAGCGATGCTGACCTGACGACCCTGGGCGCTGAACGTGTCGCCCTGATGCTGCAGACTGTCCTCATCGGCATTGAGCATATGGGCGGCAATCTTGCGCACACGCGGCAGCAATGCCTTACAGGCTTTCGAGACTGCGCCGCCCGACATCACCAGCGAGCGCGAGGCGTAAGTGCCGGTGGAAAACGGCGTGCGGCCGGTATCCCCATGCACCACTTTGATGCGTTCTACGGCAATGCCCAGGATTTCGCTGGCGATTTGAGCAAAAGAGGTTTCCATACCCTGGCCATGCGAATGCACTCCCACGCGCACCTCCAAACCACCATCCGGCGTCATGCGGACAAAGGCCTGGTCGAAACCGGGAATGACTGCTGTCCCCCAGCTGGCAAACACAGAGGTGCCGTGCGCGGACTGTTCGGTGTAGGACGCCACCCCCAGACCAATAAGGCGGCCATCCGGTTCGCCCTGGGCCTGACGCGCCAGTACCCCATCCACATCGACGGCCGCCAAGGCGCGGCGCAGGCTTTCCGGGTAATTGCCCGAGTCGTAGTGCTTATTGGCCACGTTGACATAAGGCATTTGTCCGCCTTGCACCAGATTCATCAGGCGGATTTCCCACGGGGTCTTGCCTACCGCCAGCGCGATCTGATCCATCATCTGTTCAATGGCCAGGCAAACACCCGTGCGGGCAACGCCGCGATACGGCATAAAGCCCGGCTTGTTGGTTCCCACGCCGCGCGTGCGGCAGCGGTACCCCCGAAAATCGTAAGGGCCGGGCAGATTGCCCAAGGCTTGACCGACCTCCAGACCCACCGTAAAGGGCCAGACGGAATACGCTCCGCCATCAATATCAATTTCGGCATCCAGAGCCAGCAAACGGCCTTCATCGCTGATGTGTGCTTTGAGCCGGTACTGGTGCTCCCGGGTATTGGCCCCCGCAATCAAATGCTCGCGGCGGTCTTCCATGAAACGGAACGGCTTGCGAAAGGTCTTGGCCAGCCAGGCCACACACAGCTCTTCCTGATGCAGCACGCACTTATAACCAAAGGCACCGCCCACATCAGGAGAAATCACACGCACCTGCGCCTGATCCATCCCCAGGAACTGGGCAATACCGGTGCGGTGCATGTGAGGGATCTGACTGCCGCAATACACCACCAGTTGATCGGCCTGGAAGTCCCAATACGCCAGTACCGCTTTGCCTTCCATCGGCAACATGCACTGTCGCGACAGACTGACCGAATGCTCGATCACGCGGTCGGCACGGGCGGCATGCTCTTCAAAAGCAATGTCTGAGCGCAAGGTCACAAATACATTGTCCTGCCAGCCTTCATGCAACAGCTCACCTTGCGCGGCCAAGGACGCCTGAACGCTGCCATAGACCGGCAACTCATCGTACAGAGCCTCTATCTGCTCCAGAATGTCCTCAGCCACGGCACGGCTTTCACCAAAGGCCAGGGCAACGGGTTCGCCAACATAGCGCACGCTGCCCAAGGCCAGCGGTGGCATGCGGGAGGACTGATAACTGGGCAGGGTGGAAGCGGCGTAAATATCCTGACAATCGGGCATATCGGCGCGGGTAATCACCTGCGCACGTGCCCTGTCTTCAATATTGATCTGACGAATTCGGGCATGGGCCATGGGACTGCGCAAGAAGGCGACTTCCTGCAGCCCCGGCATGGTCATGTTGCCGATGAAGTTGCCCCGGCCATTGAGATGGCGCGCATCCTCCTTGCGAAGAACGCGCGCGCCCACTCCTTGGCCACCCAGGCTTGACGGGTGACTGTGCTGACTCATTTCACTACCTTAAGAATGTACTGCTTAACCGCGCTTGCCCAACTCGCTGAAAGTGAAGTTGTCCAGGGCGCTTTCTGCCACCCGGAACCAACTGGCTTCCTGCTCCTGGAAGGTCTTCCAGCTTGGATAAATCTTGGCAAAATCGGCGTTGCTATCCGACAACTCCTTCCACAGCTCCTGAGACTTGTCGTAGGCAGCCTTCATGACGTCTTTGGGGAAGTAGCGCAGTTTGGCGCCATCGGCCACTAGCTTGCGCAGGGCGCCGGGGTTCAGGGCATCGTATTTGGCCAGGCACAGCATGGACTGCTCGTTACAGGCGGTCTCGAAAGCAGCCTTGAAATTGGCAGGCAATGCTTCCCAGGCATCTTTATTGACCATGGAGGTCAAGGACGCACTGCCTTCAAACCAACCGGGGGAATAGTAGAAGGGAGCAACTTTGTTCAAGCCCAGCTTTTCGTCGTCGTAAGGCCCAATCCACTCGGCAGCGTCAATCGTGCCTTTTTCCAGCGAGGAGTAAATATCGCTGGGAGGAATCTGCTGAGGCACCGCGCCCAGTTTGGACAAGACCATGCCGCCAATTCCACCGATGCGCATCTTCAGGCCCTGCAGACTTTCCAGGTCCTTGATTTCCTTGCGGAACCAGCCCCCCATCTGCACGCCCACGTTACCGGCTACAAAGTTCACGATGTTGTATTGGCTGTACATGTCACGCAGCAATTTCAGGCCGCCACCGTAGTGGATCCAGGAATTGTGCTGACGGGCATTCATGCCAAACGACAGGCCAGTGTCAAACGTCACGGCGGTGTTCTTGCCCACAAAAGCGGTACTGAGCACGTGATTGCATTCGACGGTACCATTGCTGATGGCATCCATATTCTGCGCGTAAGGCACCAGTTCACCACCGGGAAAAGCGCGAATCTCGAATTTGCCCTCGGTCAGTTCGCTGACACGTTTGCACAGTGCCTCGGCCGAGCCATAAATGGTGTCCAGGCTTTTGGGCCAGCCGGTGGACATGCGCCAGCGCACGGTGGGACTGTTTTGTGCAATTGCAGGGGCAGCTACCGCTGCCAGACCCGCACCGGCGACCGTTGCCGATTTCAACAGAAAACTACGACGCTCCATCACTCACCTCTTTGTATTTTTTAATGTATTTACACCCCTTGCTCGACAGGGGTCTGGGTTGTGCCCGCCAGTCTGGCCTGATGCCCGGACAGCAGCGGTCCAAACCTTGCCAAACCGTCCCCCCCGAGGGGCCAGACGGACGTTCCAAGCGGTGTCACTGCCCTGTGAAATTCACATTTACCGCTTCGATAATAGTAAGTGTGCTGATTAATTAATTTTTGGTCAAGCAGGGAAACTACTGACGCATGTCCTTGATGGGATAAAGGAAAGACGCATCAATAGCTTAAGCCTCAACTAGCGCAATCCCTTATAAAAACGATATTTTATTTTTCAATTTATACAGTATACTGACTAAATTGAATGCATAATCTGGAGACGACTTTGAACTGGATAAAAATTTCCGAAACCGACGCCATCGACAACGAAGAGTCCCTGGCTATCGACTGGCAAGGCAAGAAATTGGCCCTGCATAAACTGGACGACGAGTTCTACCTGACCGACAACGTCTGTACCCACCAATATGCCCTGCTCTCTGACGGCTATCTGGAAGATGGCTGTGTGGAATGCCCCCTGCATCAGGCCAAGTTCTGTTTGCGCACGGGCAAGGCCATGAACGCGCCGGCCACGGTGGATATCAAGGTCTATCCGTTACGCATTGAAGGCAATGATATTTTGGCCGACCTCAGTCAGGCCTGAGTTTTTTCCAGCGGACGAAACCAGCAACATCATGGCACACCACACCTCCGTACTGATCATCGGCGCAGGCCAAGCGGCGTCGGTACTGGCACGCGAACTGCGCGGCCTGGGCTATAGCGGCAGCATTACCGTGGTAGGGGAGGAGACTCACCTTCCCTACGAGCGCCCACCACTGTCCAAAGACGTGCTCAAAGCCAGCGCGTCCACCGAAAGCGTTTTCCTGCAAAAGGCCGAGTTCTATCAAGAACAGAATATTGAGCTTGTACTGGGCACCTCGGTGCACTCTCTCGATTGTGCGTCACGCCAAGCCCACCTGAGCAATGGTCAAACCTGGAGTTTTGAACACGCCGTGCTCGCCACGGGCGGCGCGGCCCGCGAACTGGCGCTGCTGCCTGCGACCCAGGCTAACGCCTTGTACCTGCGCACGCTGGATGATGCCTTGCGTGTGCAGGCCCGTTTGCATCCAGGCGTGCGTGTGCTGGTGATTGGCGGAGGCTTCATGGGTCTGGAGCTGGCCTCGACCGCCCATGAAACCGGTGCACAGGTCACCGTGGTTGAGGCAAATGAGCGCTTGCTGGCCCGCAACGCCCCTGCCCTGCTATCGCATTGGTTGCTGGAGCGCTTTGAATCGCAAGGTATCACGGTATGTTTGGGCCAGGGGGTAAGCCAGGCTCATTTTGCAACGGACAAGGAACATCCGGTTGAACTGGAGCTTAAGGATGGTCAGCGTTTACAGGGTGATGTAGCGCTGGTCGCCGCTGGCCTGACCGCCAACTCCGCCTTGGCCCGAGCCAGCGGCATTGCCGTAGACGAGATGACCGCCGGGATTATTGTGGATCGTCAGGGCCGCACCAGTGTGGCGGGCATTTATGCCGCAGGCGATTGCACCACACAGATTTGCCCCGACACGGCGGTGCGCACTCGCACGGAATCCTGGCAGAACGCCAACGAGCAAGCCCGTCAGGTGGCCCATGTGATTGCCGCACAGCCAGCGCCTGCCGCGCCCGTGAGCTGGTTCTGGACAGATGTGCTCGGTTGCAACATTCAGATGCTCGGTCAGGGCAGTCCGGATCTGGACTATCAGGTACGCGGCGTCATGGACAGCCAGGCCGATGCCATCAGCTTCATGCTATTGGCTTTCGAAGGCCCCTATTTGCGACATGCAATCGCCGTCAATGCCGGAGCGGACTTGCGCGCCTTGCGCAGCATCATGGAGCAGAACGTGCCCGTCGATCCAGCTATCGTGCTGGACCCATCGACCAAGCTGCGCCAGTACGTGAAAGAAGCGCTGCGTACAGCCCACGTCTAAAAAACAGAAGCGGCCTGCGCCGCCTTGTCATCACGATTCATTAAAGAGTTATCAGAGGAGAACCCCATGTATCAGACGCAAACGGTGATAGGCCAGACGGTCGGGTCCAAAGACCGCCCTGTCGAGCAATGCACCTGGCCCGAGGATGTACTCAACACGATTCCCGATTGGGTCTACACCAGCAATGACATCTACAACCGCGAGATGGAGCGGATTTTCCACGGTGACACCTGGAATTTCGTGGCCCTGGAGGCCGAAATTCCCGATTCGGGTGACTACAAGCGCTCGTATGTGGGCGCCACACCCGTGGTGGTCGCTCGTGCCGAAGATGGCAGCATCAACGTTTTCGAAAATCGCTGTGCACACCGTGGCGCTGAGTTCTGTCGCCACAACCAGGGCAACACTAATGAGTTTGTGTGTCCCTACCACCAGTGGTCCTACAGCCTGAAGGGCGACCTGCAAGGCATTCCCTTCAAGCGCGGCGCCAATAAAGAAGGCGGCATGCCGCGCAGTTTCAAAAATTCCGAGCATGGCCTGAAAAAGCTGCATGTGACAACGCACAATGGGGTGATTTTTGCGTCCTACAGCGATAAGGTCGAGCCGATTACGGAGTACCTGACCCCTGAGATTCTGAAGGACTTTGAGGCCGTGTTTCCCGGCAAGAAACTCAAGATTCTGGGTTACTACCGCAACGAGCTGCCTTGCAACTGGAAGATGTACCACGAGAATCTGAAGGACCCCTACCACGCGACCTTGCTGCATTCGTTCCTGGTGGTCTTTGGCCTGCTCGTAGCGGGCAACAAATCGCAGATGTATGTGGACCCTGTGCATGGCCGTCATGGCTATATGGCTTCGGCCAAGTCCGAGGACAAGTACGCCGAGGTCAGCGAGGACAACAAGAAGGAAATGCGTTCCTTTGTGGACGATATGCGTCTGCGCGACGAACGTTTCCTGGACTACATCAAAGAGTTTGATTCGCCTTGGTCAGTAACCATGCAGACCATCTGGCCCAACCTGATTGTTCAGCGTGAAATGAACACCTTGGGCGTGCGTCAGATTGTCCCCAATGGCCCCAACAGCCTGATCATGCAATGGACCATGTTCGGCTATGAGGACGACACTGAGGAGATGACGCGACATCGTCTACGTCAGGGCAACCTGATGGGACCGGCCGGTTTCCTGGGCCTGGAAGACAACGAGGCCATGAAATTTGTGCAAGAAGGCGTACGTCGTTCCAGTAGCGAGGTGAACATCATCAAGCTGGATGAGAGCAAGCTGGGCACGTCCAATACGCTGATCTCGGAAGCGGCCATTCGCTCCATGTACCAGTACTACCGCCAAGTGATGGATCTGTAAGACGAGCTGACTTATGAAAATGGATTTTTCTTTCAAACCTGCCCAGGTGCCTCTTGAGCGTGCTGTGACCCTGAAGGCGGAAATCGAGCTGTTCAATGCCGAGTACTGTGCCACCTTGGATCGGGGCAATGTCGAAGACTGGCCAATGTTTTTTGTGCAGGATGCCTTGTACCGGGTGACCTCACGCGAGAACGCAGATCTGAATCTGCCCGTGGGTCTGGTTTATGCAGAAGGTCGCGACATGATGCACGATCGTGCCGTGGCGATTGCTCGCACGCAGATGTACGCCCCGCGCTACATGCTGCATCTGGTCACCGATGTACGAGTCATCAGCGAGGCTGACAATGGCGATCTGGAAGCCGAGGCCAATTTCATGCTGATGCAAACGCTGGTGGAAGGGCCTTCTACCGTGCATCTGGTGGGCAATTACTTCGATACGTTCACACGTGTGGACGGTCGTTTGATGCTCAAGGAGCGTCAGGTGATTTTTGATACGTCCATTCTGGCGAACGATCTGGTGTTCCCCGTCTAGACCTGGTGTCTGCCTGTATTTTTAAAACCGTTTTTTGTGTGCTGTTTCCGAGCCACTTGAGTCAGAGGGTTTTCTGATTCTTTTAAGCACTCTTCTTTGTTGAGGGGTGCTTTTTTTTGCTTATTTACTGGGCACAGGGCTTATGGCTGGCGCAGTGTCAGAGATATGAGTCTTTACGACGGGTAGCGCAGGCTTGGGAGGACTATCAGGCCTGGGGACATTCAGCTTAGTCAGGGTCGGGAATAAAAGGTCTCTGTGAAAACGCCATTCAGTCGGCCTGCTGGGGTATCCGGGCTGAGCACTTGCCGGTGCTGCACACCGGTGCCCTTGTCAGGAGATAGCTACGGGCGCATCCTGAACTCGCGGGGTGGTTCGTCCCCCGGACGGACCACAAACGCCCCGCTCAAACAGCAGGATGCTTGCACCCCTACGCTATCTCCTGCCCGCGGCAAGTACTCTGATCCGCCCTGACACCCCAGCAGACCGACTGAACGGCTCACGATGGCTTTTTATCTACCCATCTCTTACAGGCTCTTTGAACAAATAGGGCCCTTTACCTTGCTCTTCTGCGTTTCCTAAGCGCCTAGCGATCTGCTTCGCGTAATAAGCCATAGGCAGTAAGCAGATGAGCATAAAGAACATTAGCTCTCTCCCACACGCAACGATCACCTCTCCCTCAAACACTCCACTGTCACGATGAGTTTTACATTCCCTCCAAACACAAAGAAACCATCAAAAGCCCCGCAATTTAAATTGACAAGCTGCAAGCCTTTGGCCTTTGGTCTTTGCCAAAGCAAACCCCATCTCCCCTTCCGTTCTCCACCCATCCAATCTGAGTCCCTACCCTCCACTCCCCTCTGCCAGTGTCGTTTGGGCTTTAAACAATGTTGCTTGTTTTCTTGTGGGGCCCGTGTTCGGCTTGGCGGGCGAGTCAGGGCCCTTGCCGCGGGCAGAGTACCGGGGTGGGAGGCAAGGGTCGCGCTGTTTGAGGAGCACGCTTGCGGTTTGTCCGGGGGACAAACCGCGCTCCGAGTTCACGACCCGCCCGCCCCGGGACTCTGACAAGGGCACCCACGCGCAGCGTGGGCAAGGGACCCGCCAAGACAAGCCGAACACGGGCCCCACAAGAAAGCTCCCCCTCTCTGACACAAAGCCCAAACAGCAACGTCCAGAAGAACTCCTCTAGTGCTCCCAAAGCTCCACCACACCCTTCTTAAAAAGATTCACAAGACAGCCCTCCCGACAGACAATCTGTCGATATACCATCCCCTTACTCAAGTCCGGTGACAGCAAGCCCTGCAAACCCATAAGGCGACCAGAAATAAAAAAGCCCCCGAGAGCCATACGGCTCCCAGGGGCACAGGTCCGATAGCCCGCCCCCAAGCGGCAGACCATCGATACTCAATCACAAGACTATCGAGACAGACTTGTTAACGACGACTCATGTCCATCAAGCACGGACGCCCATCCAGGCCATGATGAACCATCTTGTTCTTCTCAAACATGCAAGAGCTTGAATCGCTTTAAAGACCTATCAATTTCATGGCCTCTTCACGCGTCGCCACCGTGGCGTACTTCTGACGCATATCGAACAGGTTGGCCTCATGCGGGCCAATTGCCCGATCACCCACGCAGTCCGACACCACCAGGGGGCGAAAACCCAGTTGCATTGCATCGACCACGCTGGAGCGCACGCAACCACTGGTCACCGCACCCGCCACCAGCAGTGTTTGCACGCCACGCTGGGTCAGCCACGCCGCCAGGGGCGTACCAAAAAACGCCGACGGCACGTTCTTGCGAACAATAAATTCACCCGGTGCAGGAGCCAGCTCCGGCACGATGTGGCTGTTGTGCGCATCTTCGGTCAGACCCAGCATGCCGGGGACTTTGATGCTGAAGATATTGTGATCAGCGCCATCGTCGGCATACACGATACGTGTGTGCGCCACCGGCCAGCCCTGCTCACGCGCCGTTGCCAGCAACTTCTGTGTGCTCGCGATCGCCTCAGGAATATTGCCGCCACCAAACACCGCCGGGTCAGCAAAACCATTCACCAGATCAATAATCAACAAGCCGTAGGGAGCTTGAGGCTCCAGCGTCGATCCAAACCCTTGTTGAGCGTACACCGCTCCTTCATTCGTACTCACCAACACCTCCATCCAGTACTTTGCCATCACGCACCACCGCCCGGCCATCCAGGCTGACCGTGCAATGGCGCAAAGGAATATCAATGTGGCAGGCCGTCGTGCGATTGCCGCCCGCCTCGTTGTTTGGGCCCAGAGAGAACAGGAAGTTGCCCTCGAACGCGCGGGCATCCATACCAATGGTGTTCTCGCGCGAGTACAGGCCCAGCGTAGACCAGTGACAACGCGGTTGCAGACCCCAGCCAATGTGGGAGATCGCGTAACCTTCGGGATCGTTGAAGGACTTCATATACTCGTCCAGCAGCTCGGCTTCGACCCCCCCTTCAATCTTGGTGGCGTAGCCGTTTTCCACGGTCAGAATGATCTGTTCGGTCGAGTACTTCTTCTGTGGCAACAGGATGTCGCCCTTGTCGATCACGATGGTGCCGTTGGTACCCCGCTCATTGGGCCAGGTCAGCACAAAGCCGCTGGGCCAGTGATCCCACCGACCCGGCTCGTCCACAAAACCGTATTCACGAA
Source organism: Alcaligenes sp. SJTW-7 (assembly GCF_047716895.1). NCBI lineage: Bacteria > Pseudomonadati > Pseudomonadota > Betaproteobacteria > Burkholderiales > Alcaligenaceae > Alcaligenes > Alcaligenes sp. SJTW-7. The sequence continues at coordinate 3,100,514 of NZ_CP136682.1, forward strand.
TCGCCGGGAACTCACCGAGCGGGCAACGCAGATTGGTACCGGCAGGAGAGGTAATGCTCATCTCCTTGGCGGCCTTGATCAAGGCCGCTGCCGCGGTCACGCGTGCACGATCGGCTTCGGTGGGCACCGTGCGAACCAGAATTTCAGGTGGCTCCACGGCCAGCAAAATCTTGGTACCCGACTTCAGAATGTCGATCTGCTCGGGCGAGAACAACAGGGTCATCAGGTCCAGCACCAGATCACTGGCCTTCAAGGCGGCGATCGCCGCCTCATTACCCGTCAAGGGCGTGGTACCCAAGTACGCCAGCGAGTCACGGCTCAAGGCTTTTTCCGCGTTGACCGGCAACAAGTCCAGGCGATTGACAATCGCTCCCATGGACTGGGCGGCAATCTGCGCGCACTGCAGGGTCTGCGGGTGCGTGGTCGAGCTAGTCAGCAAAGTCACCGTTTGACCCGCCTCCAGCTTGGACAGGCGCAGCACTTCTTGCCAGGCCTCGATGAGTTGATAATCACTAACTGCCATCTTGTCTCTCCTTGTGAGAGGCTCCGGCACTGAGGCGGAACCTCTGCATCACAACGGGCCGCCCATGCGGCCCTTTCAACATCACACCAGGCGCTGGCCCAGGAAGTCACCAAAGGCTTCGTAAAAGCCTGCTTCGTTATCCCAAGGGATCATGTGGCCGGCATTGGGCACACGAACGTGCTGAACGCCCGGGGCCAACTGCTCAATCTCGGCTACATCTTCATCACGCACCACATCGCCACGCTCGGCCGTCATCAACAAGGCGGGCACCGTCAAGTGCGGGAAGTCCACGTGGATATCGTCGGTGTGGAAACCTTCAAAGCTGGCCAGAATCGCCGGCTCGTGGCAGGTGTGCAGCCACTGGGCACGCAATTGCAATTGTTCTTCCGTCCAGGTCGGGCAAAAGGCACGCATGTCTTCTGCGGTACACCCTTTGCGGGCCATCGCCATGGAATCCACGTACCAGGGCAGCTTGGCCGGGTAGGCACGACGACCAGGGCCGGAGACGGGCGGGTCCACCATCACCAGACGGTTCAAACCTTCGCTGTTCTTGTGCGCGGCACGCAAACCAATGCGGGCACCCATGGAATGACCGACCACGATGTAGTCTTTCAGGCCCAGGGCCTGGGCCAAGGCAATCAGGTCATCGGCCTGCGCATCCAGGCTGTAGTCCATGCCTTCGGCCGCTTCGCTCAAACCACGGCCACGCACGTCCTGAATATAGGTGTCAAAGTGCTGGCCAAACTGCTCGCCCACAAAACCCCAGGTCACCGCCGGGCTGGTAATGCCGGGAACAATGATGACCGCAGGACGCTGATCGCGCCCACCGACGGAGCCACCGTAACGCAGGTAATGCTGACGAATGCCATTGGCGTGAACATGGCCGCCATACAAAAATGTGCTCATCCTTAGCTCCGGTCCAGCTTGAACAGACGAGCCGCGTTGCCGTAACACACCAGCTCGCGGGTCTTGTCATCCATCGGCGCTGACTCGATGAAATCGGCAGCCAGCTCGGTGGATTCATATGGGTAGTCCACGGAGAACAACACGGCCTCGGCGCCCATTTCACCAATCGCGCCCATCAGGGTCGGGGCGGAACAGACACCAGAAGTGGTGATCAGAATATTGCTGCCGATGTACTCGGACGGCTTGCGCTTCAGGGTGACACCGTGTGGGTAGACCGCAAAACGGCTGTCGTAGCGCCAGCGCTGAAATGGCAGGCCTTCGCCCATATGCCCCAGCACCAGCTTCACTTCCGGGCAGCGGTCAAACACACCACCGAACAACATGCGCAATGCGTGGGTACCGGTCTCTACCCCCCACCCCCAGGTTGCGCCCATCAGCTCCGGGTGGCCGGAATAAGCGTGTGGCATTTCATAGGCATCAAAGGGATGCAGGTAGAAGGGCACATCCAGCTTCTGCACGGTTTCCCAAAACGCGTCATATTCGCGGCTGTCGTAATACACGCCATGGGTGTGACCGTTGACCAGGGCCCCTTTCAGACCCAAATCCTGCACGGCACGCGTCAACTCCTGCGCGGCGGCTGCCGGGTCCTGCATGGGCAAAGTGGCAAAACCACCCAGACGATCGGGGTGGTGTGCAATTTGCTGTGCCAGGAAATCATTATTCTGACGAGCGCGCGCGATTGCCACTGACACGTCTTTTTCCACCTGCACGCCAGGACCGGTCTGGGACAGCACGACATACTCGATGCCAGCGCGGTCCATCACTTCCAGACGCTGCGCGTCAAAGTCCTGCAAACGGGCCATCAGTTCGCGCGCGTCGGCACTGTCGATATGTTTGACAAAGGCCTTGGAATAATCCTCAAAGCCCACGGCGTTGAAGTGCTCCTCCAGTGCTATTTTTTTAATACGTTTCACCGTAAATATTCCCTAAATTATTGATTTACATAAGGTCAATCGTTTGACCCCCCAACAATATCTATCAGTATGCTGATTATTATTGTTTTCAGCAAGTCGGGAAATCACATATACTTTGGGGCGTGGACAGCGCCTGTAGAAATGACTACAAATCAGAAATCAGGGCTTTTGTTCACCTTAGCGTAGCCCTGCTTTCCTTGTAGACGCCGACCTTGCAGCCGTACCCTTTGCAGGTCGTCCCGCTTTCAGTGTGCTGCCTTTCTGGGCAACAGGCTGAAGGCCACTCAATCGATGACTGACTTATCCATGAAGAATCACGCCGAGCTAAAGCAAGAAGAACGACTGGAAGCCGACGAGGCCGAAATCCTGGGTCCAGTGGAAGAAGAAAATGCCGAGCTGTATCGACGCAAACTGTGGTCCCGGCCCGGTTTTCTGGTTCGCCGTCTTAACCAGATTCACTACGCCATGTTCTACGAGGAGTGCAAAAGCGACCTCACGCCTGTCCAGCACGGAGTCCTGTCGGTGTTGATGGGCTCCCCCTGGCTGGATCAGACCACGATTGGTTACGAGCTAGGCCTGGATCGCACTACCTCCGCCGATGTCATCCGCAGGCTGGAAGAAAAAGGCTTGCTGGGGCGACGCATCAACCCCGAGGACCGCCGTTCCCGCCAAACGTACATCACCGAAGCCGGTCTGGCGGCCATGAAGGAAATCAGTAGCGGCATGAACCGGGCACAAGAGCGGCTGCTGGACCCACTGACCGCCAAACAACGTCAGACGTTTATGACCATGCTGACGCGCGTGGTGGAGCACAACAATCAGTATGGTCGTGCTGCGCTGAAGAACATGTGAGAAGTTCGGGGGGCCCCAGGCCCCTCGCGCATACCAAACCGGTAATTCAACCGTGTGCGCTGGCAGTCGGAGACTGGCTCCAACTGCCGCCACGATCTCATGCACAACAAAAAAGCCTGCGGCAGCAAGAAGTCTGGGCGCTTGTCTCATCCCATTTCTCTATGGGTTGCGCCCGAGAGAAAGCCCAATGGCAACACCACACATTTCATGGCAAAAAAAACGGGCCCCAGGGGCCCGTAAACAGAACCCATCATCGAGCGATGAGTGACGGTTCTTTCGAAAACACCGTTATATAGTAAAGCACATAACGAAAGAGAACAAGGGCCCAGAACATGAGGGTGCAGGTTTTCCCGTCTTCACAATGAGCGACATCTCGCCAACAATACGGCCGTACTGAGCATTCTTATCGGAATGCTGTCAGCAAGATGCCCGACCAACAGGCATCCATACACTCTCAAAACATCTGGACCCGCGCAAATACTGGCGCAAGTCCACAGGAGCACACTCTATGTTTAAAGCCATGACGCGCGGTTCGGTCCGCCTGGTTGAACGCTATCTTCCCGATCCGTATATTTTCGTCATCCTGCTCACCTTGATTGCCGGCATTGCCGCCATGGCTTTCGAGCAACGCTCTCCGATGGAGATCATCCAGTACTGGGGCAACGGTTTTTGGGGACTGTTGACCTTTGCCATGCAAATGCTGCTGGTTTTGCTGACCGGACACATGCTGGCCAGCACACCCTTGGTGAAAAGCTGGTTGCGGGGACTTGCCTCTCTGGCCCGCTCTGCCGGCTCGGCCATTATTCTGGTCACCCTGGTTTCGCTGGCCGCCAGCTGGATCAACTGGGGTTTCGGCCTGGTCGTCGGCGCCTTGTTTGCCAAGGAGCTGGCGCGTCAGGTTCGCGTTGATTACCGTCTGCTGGTTGCCAGTGCGTACTCGGGTTTTCTGGTCTGGCACGGCGGCCTGGCCGGTTCCGTACCACTGACCATTGCCACCTCGGGACATTTCTCCGAAGACAAAATTGGCATTATCAGTACATCAGACACTATCTTTGCCTTCTTCAACCTGGCGATCGTGATCGCCTTGTTCATTCTGGTCCCGCTCGTCAATCGCCTGATGCTGCCCAGCGACAAGGAAAGCATTTATGTAGACCCAAGCCTGCTGGAAGATGCGCCCGATGATGTCAAACAAACCACGGACCGTCCCGCAGATCGACTGGAAAACAGTCGCCTGATCTCAATCGTGATTGGTGTGGCGGGCCTGGCGTACCTGTTTGATTACTACGTGCTGCGTGGGGCCACTCTGAACCTGAACGTGATCAATTTCACCTTTCTGATTCTGGCCATCCTGCTGCACGGTACCCCTCGACGTCTACTCAAAAGTCTGGACGAGGCCATCCGCGGCGGTGCCGGTATTGTGATCCAGTTCCCCTTTTACGCCGGCATCATGGCAATCATGATTGATTCCGGTCTGGCGGCCAGCTTGTCCGAATGGATGGTGTCCTTTGCAACCGCCACCACCCTGCCCTTCTGGACCTTCATGAGCGCCGGTCTGGTCAATATTTTTGTACCTTCGGGCGGTGGACAGTGGGCGGTACAAAGCCCGGTTGTAATTGCTGCCACCCAGGCCTTGGACGCCGATATGGCGCGTACTGCCATGGCCGTTGCCTGGGGCGATTCCTGGACTAACATGCTGCAACCCTTCTGGGCTCTGCCAGTGCTGGCAATTGCGGGCCTGAAAGCCAAAGACATCATGGGCTTTTGCCTGATTCAACTGATTGTCTCGGGCATCGTGATCTCGATCGGTCTGACCTGGCTGTAACGCCAAGCAGTCTGCCTTGATCTAACATCAAGGCCTGACTGAACAAAAAACGCCCAGTGATGCGTCACTGGGCGTTTTTGTTTTCAAGCACGGGCCAGTACTGCTCACCTCAACCATCGGCTGTCGGCAACCGACGACCTGAACTCAGCTCACCTCAGCGGACACAGGCCGGACAAGGACGCAGGCACGCCGCCGCAATAAGGGCAATGTTCGATAGCAAAGGGGGGAAATAAAGAAAAGCGAAGATGGTGGGCGGTACAAGGTTCGAACTTGTGACTTCCACCGTGTGAAGGTGGCACTCTACCACTGAGTTAACCGCCCGTAGCTTGCAAGAGCTGCAAACTGCGAAGAAAAAGACTATAGCATGGCCTTGCCTGATTAACAAGGTTTGGCCTGCTATTTTTCCTGAATAATTATTCGGTAACTGGCTGGAGCATCTCGCGCCACATGGGTGGCTTTTTGTTCTGCTTTTCCAGCAGGTCCATGTATTTTTCATGCTCGGCTTGATCGGCTGGCGAAGCGCGCAGCACTTTCAACACGCTGGGATCAAACTTGCCCAGGCTCAAATCGCTGCCCTGTCCTCCTTGCCTATCGGACTCGTCAAAGTCCATCAACAAGGCATCCTGACCCCGCGTCATGGCCAGCCAGACATCGGCCAGCAATTCCGAGTCCAGCAAAGCGCCGTGCAAGGTGCGGTGAGAGTTGGAAATACCGTAGCGCTCGCACAAGGCATCCAGGGAGTTACGCTTGCCGGGGTGCATTTCCCGGGCCACCAGCAAGGAGTCGGTGATGCTGGCGCAATACTCCGAGAAAGGCCCTTTACCGACTCGTTCCAGTTCGGCATCCAGAAAGCGCGTGTCGAACGAGGCATTATGAATAATGACCTCTGCATCCTGCACAAAATCCAGCACTTGGTCGACCACATCCTTGAAACGTGGATGCCCGGCCAAAAACTCGGTGGTCAAACCATGAATGGCCAGCGCTTCGGGATCGGAGTCCCGATCCGGGTTCAGATACAGGTGCAAATGGCGGCCAGTCAATTTGCGGTTGAACAGCTCCACCCCACCCACTTCAACGATACGGTGTCCTTCACGCGGCTCCAGACCGGTGGTTTCAGTATCCAGAATAATTTGACGCATTCACTTTTCCTACAATAGTCGATCACGGCACAAAGCCTTGGCTGGACAGACGCCCCGTAGCCGCCCCGACCCTCAGTTTAGAGAGAGGCCTGGGGCTTATCAATCAGCTCAAGCTGCTCGTCCTGCCCCGCTTTGCGCCCTGCTATCAGCGTATAGGCAACAGGCACCACAAACAGGGTTAACACGGTACCCAACGTCAAACCGCCGACCAGCACCCAGCCGATCTGCTGACGCGATTCAGCCCCCGCTCCGGTGGCATAGGCCAGGGGCAACACCCCCAGCACCATCGCGCCGGTCGTCATCAGGATGGGACGCAGCCGCATCTCGCAGGCCCGCACTACGGCATTGTACAAACTGGCTCCGGCCTCGCGCTGCTGGGTGGCAAATTCCACGATCAAAATGCCATGCTTGGTAATCAGGCCCACCAGAGTAATCAAGCCAATCTGACTATAAATGGACAAGGTTCCGCCCGAGAGCCACAGAGCCAGCAAAGCGCCTGTCATGGACAGAGGCACGGACAGCATGATGATGAGCGGATTGCGCCAGCTTTCGAACTGGGCAGCCAGCACCAGGTAAATGAAGGCCAGCGCCATCAGAAACACCAGATAGATACTGCCCGAGGAGTCCCGGAACTCACGCGATTGTCCGTCCAGATCGGTCTGTACGGTTTCGGGCAGCGTCTTGCGCGCCACCTCATTCATGTGTTCGAGCACCTCTCCCAAGGCATAGCCAGGAGCCACCGAGGCCTCCACAATCACGGCACGCAAACGATTGAAGTGGTTCAGCGATTGAGGGGACACGCTTTCGCGAACTTTCAGGAAATTGGATGCCTGAACCATGCCGCCGTCCTTGGTGCGAACATAAATATCCAGGATATTCTGCGGGCTGGAGCGAGCCTGTTTATCTACCTGCACGATCACATCGTACTGTTCACCATCACTCTTGTAACGGGTCACCTGACGCCCGCCCAGCATGGACTCCAGGGTGCGTCCCACGACCTCTACCGAAACGCCCGTATCGGCCAGCTTGTCGCGATCCACATCAATGCGGATTTCAGGCGTGTTCAGGCGTAAGTCCGTATCCACATTCAACAGTCCCGGATAATCCTTCAGCTCCGCCAGAAAGCCGTCCACAATTCGAGCCAGCTCCGGATAGGGAGCCTGACTCATGATGACAAACTCCACGGGTTTGGAAGTGGCCCGCTGCCCCAGGGAAGGCGGGTTGGTGGGAAAGGCCCGTGCGCCGGGGATGGCCGAGAAATGCGGCTGCAGTTCACGCGCGATCGACTGCTGAGTGCGCGAGCGCTCCTGCCAGGGTTTCAGACGCAAGATGGCAAACGAGTCTGTCACGGTGGGAAAACCAATAATGGACTGATAGCCCTCGGTTTCCGGGATGTCGCGATACAAGGCTTCGACTCGCTCCACATTGTGCAAGGTGTAGTCCAATGTAGCGCCTTCGGGCGAACTCACAATGCCGAAGATCACGCCACGATCCTCAACCGGGGCCAGTTCGCTTTTAATAACCGTAAACAGCAAGGCACTGCTGGCCGCTACGGCAACGCCGATCAGCAAAACCAGCCAGCGCCAGCGCAGGGCCCCGATCAAGGCCCGGCGGTAAGTTCGCGTGAGCCACACCAGAAAATTCTCGATCCCCTGACTGACACGGCCTACTTTTGCCCCCTGAGGGCGCAACATACGCGAGCACATCATGGGGGTCAGAGTCAGGGCCACAAAGCCCGATACCAGCACGGCAGCCGCCAGCGTCAGGGCAAACTCAATGAACAGCCGTCCCGTGCGTCCAGTGGCAAATGCCAGCGGCGCATACACCGCCACCAGGGTCAGCGTCATGGCAATCACGGCAAAAGCAATCTCACGCACACCTAAAAAAGCAGCCTGCATGGCAGTTTTGCCTTCTTCGATATGCCGATACACGTTTTCCAACACCACAATTGCATCGTCCACCACCAGACCAATGGCCAGTACCATCGCCAGCAAGGTCAGGGTATTGATGGAAAAACCCAGCATGTACATGATGGCAAACGCCCCGATCAAGGAGATCGGAATTGTCACGATGGGAATGAGGCTGGCGCGGAAACTGCGCAGAAAGAACACAATCACCAGCACCACCAGCAAGATGGCTTCGGCAATCGTGGTGTACACCGAATCAATGGATTCCTGAATAAAGATGGAGCTGTCGTAAGCCACGGTCAGCTTCATATTGCCCGGCAGACTTTCATTGATGCGCTCGACTTCCGCGCGCACCGACTTGGACAGATCCAGCGGGTTGGCCGTGGACTGCTTGGTCACACCAATATTCAAACTGTTTTGTCCATTGAAACGGGCCAGCACCCGCTCTTCGGCAGGTCCGATCCGCACCTCGGCAATATCGGAGATACGTACCGGGTAGCCGGCCGCCTGACTGATGATGATGTCGCGAAACTCCTCGGGCGTTTCCAGGTCGGTCGATGACACCACCGAAAATTCGCGCGCATCCGACTCGATGCGTCCTGCCGGGATCAGCACGTTCTGTTTGCGCAGCGCATCTTCCACGTCCTGTACCGTCAACTGATAGGCCGCCAGGCGGGTTCGGTCCAGATCGATACGCATGGCAGGCAGCCGCTCGCCAAACACCCGGACTTCGGCCGCACCGGGCAGAACGGACAAACGCGTCTTGATATACCGGTTGATGTAGTCCGAGGCCTCCAGCATGCTGTAGTTGCCCGTGTCGACCCCCACATAAATAATGGGAGTGGAGTCGGCCTCCACCTTGTTGATGATGGGCTCGTCCACTTCGTCAGGCAGAAAGCGTCGAGCGCGCGAGACCTTGTCGCGCACATCGGCCGCAGCCGCATCCGGGGCCCGGTCCAGATTGAACTTGATATTGATCAGGCTGCGCTCGGAGCGGCTACGCGAGGTCATCACATTGACGCCCTCAATCCCCGACAGTTGATCTTCCAGCGGCTTGGTCACCTGAGATTCAATTACCTCCGGCGACGCGCCCTTGTAATTGGTGATGACAGACACCACGGGCTCATCAATGGCAGGGTACTCGCGTACCGTCAGACGTTCATAAGCAATGAAACCGACCAGCACGATCACCAAGGACAGCACCGTGGCAAATACCGGACGGCGGATACATAAATCGGAAAGCACCATGATCCTGTCCTATTGCTGCGGCTGTGCTTGCACGTCAATCACTTCCTGAATGTCGACGGGCACACCATCACGCACCTTTTGCAGCCCCGCCACCAACACGCTGTCTCCCGCTTGCAGATTGCCCGTCACCTGTACCCAGCCTTGCTCTCGCACGCCCACCTGCACCTGACGACGCTCTGCCCGACCATCGTTGACCACGTAGACGTACTGGTCCTGACCAGCAGGCGCCAATGCCGTTTCCGGCACCATCAAGGCCTGATAACGCGACAGTTCCAGCCGGACCCGACTGAACAGGCCGGGGCGCAAGGCGCCGTCCTCGTTGGGTACCTGCGCCCGCAGCAGAATCGAACGGCCGGCGGCATCCACCACCGGGCTGACTGCCAGTACCGAGCCTTTGCGGGTCTGGCCTGGAAAAGCGTCAAAACCCAGTTCAACGGGCATGCCCGGTTTCACATCGGCCAGATATTGTTCGGGAATGCGAAAGTCCACGTTCAGACTGGAGATCGCCTCCAGTCGCACCAGATCGGTGCCCGGCCCCACGTAATCGCCCACAGACACGTTGCGCAAACCCGTGACTCCATCAAAAGGGGCACGGATACGGGTCTTGTCCAACTGTACCCGTGCCAGTTGCACTTCGGCCTGCTGCACGGCCAGGCGACTGCCTGACTCATCTTTGGCCTGCTGGCTGATAAAGCCTTGACGGCTCAGTTGGGCAGAGCGCTGATGCTGACTACTGGCCAGATTCAAATTGGCCTGAGCCTGATTCAGTTGTGCCTGCGCCATGGCTGGGTCCAGTTGAACCAGCAGTTGCCCCTTGCTGACGGGCTGGCCTTCCTCAAAACTGATGGCTGAAATGCGACCGCTAATCTCGGGGCGCAGCATGACCGATTCCCTGGCCACCAAGGTCCCTACCGCGGCTACATCACGAATCAATTCGCTTTGTCGCACAGGCAGCACTTCTACTCGCGTGGCTCCGGACTGCGCCCAGCCTGGCGTACTGCTCAGGAACAGCGCAAAAAACAAGAAAAAAATCGTGAGGCGCAGCGTGGAAATCATGGGCGGCTTATCCTGACCGGTCAGGCCGGCACAGCAGTCTGACAAAATATGACGAGTGGCTAATAGTACTATCTGCAGGCCGGGAATCTGCGCACGATCTTATAACTGCCTGGCGATTTCCACCCCTTCATTGGCCAGCTGATCTGCCCGTTCATTACCCGGATCGCCAGCGTGACCGCGCACCCACAGCCAGGTCAGCTCATGCTTGGCTGCCTGCTGTTCCAGCTCCTGCCACAAATCGGCATTTTTGACAGGCTTCTTATCTGCCGTGCGCCAGCCACGGGCCTTCCAGCCCGGCAACCATTCGTTCATGCCTTTTTGCACATACTGCGAATCCGTATGCACCCGCACCTGGCAAGGACGTTTCAGGGCTTTCAAGGCCTCGATCACGGCCATCAGTTCCATACGGTTATTGGTGGTATTGGCCTCGCCACCACAGATTGCTTTCTCGCGCCCACCGTGGCGCAGCAAAGCCCCCCAGCCACCCAAACCCGGGTTGCCCTTGCAGGCCCCGTCTGTCCAGATCTCAACAACATCACTCATGTCTTGCTTATTCCTTCATCGGCAGCGCGTCCGGCAACCACCATAGGCCGACGCACACGTCGACGATTTTTCTTCCATTTGGGGCCGACCAGGCGCAGGGCGGGTGTGCGCTTGACGGCACCCACCATGTAAACCGCCCCGGCAAAGCTCCACCAGCGTGCACCGCTGCGCTCCATCCAGCCCCAGCGATCCAGCCAGGCCTGCTGACGGCACAAGGGGGCATAACAACCCATCTGCGCGCTTTGCACATCAAAGGACAGGAGTTTCAACCAGTCGCGCAAGCGCCAAGGAAAGATGACATCGCCAGGCAGGGTGGGCGTACCCCGATCCAGACCCGGTATCCAGTCATGAACTCCCCAGAGGCTGACGGGATTGAAGCCTGTCAGGATAATGCGCCCCTCAGGCACCAGCACACGCTCGGCCTCGCGCAACACCTGATGTGGATCACTGGCGCTTTCCAGCGTATGGGGCAAAATCAGCAGATCGATGCTTTGCGTATCGAAAGGCAGATGTTCAGGTTGGGCATAAACCAGATTTTTCTGATCGGCAGGCAAGACGCCGGCCTGAGCGGTACACACCTTGAAACAGACCCGACTTTGCGCCAGGAGGTCCCAATGCGGCAATCCGATTTGTATGGCATGATACCCGAAGGTGTTGACCACCTCCGCATCAATCGCGGCTTGTTCCCAGGCCCGCACATATCGCCCCGGTACGGTTTCCAACCACTGGGCAAATTGATCATTCAAAGTCTGCTCCACTGGCGCTTTCCCCCTCTACCATGATGAATGCATTTACCTGGCCTGTGCCAAGCGATGTTCGCCTGATTCCACTTCCTGCTCTAAATGACAACTATATATGGGCTTTGGCTCGAGCCGGTCGCGCTCTGGTTGTGGACCCCGGCCAGGCCGCCCCGGTATTGGAATGGCTGGCGCGCGAATCCTTACAACTGGATGCCATTTTACTGACACACCACCATGGTGACCATGTTGGCGGTGTCAAGGATATCCTGGCAAAGCATCCTGCACGCGTATGGGGCCCGGCCCACGAGCGTCTGCCTGTCTGTGACGTGCGTGTGGGACAGTCCGACAAAGTCGATTTGCCCACCCTGGAACTGACGCTGGAGGTGCTGGATATCCCCGGTCACACTGCCGGACACGTTGCGTACTTTGGTCAAAATGAGGTAAAACAGCCCTTTGTTTTCTGTGGTGATACCTTGTTTGCCGCCGGTTGCGGACGTCTTTTTGAAGGCACCCCGGCTCAAATGATGGACTCCTTGGGCAAGTTGGCGACACTGCCTGCGGACACCCTGATCTGCTGTGCGCACGAATACACCTTATCCAATTTACGCTGGGCTTTGCAGGTAGAGCCAGACAGTCCCCACCTGCATGAACGTTGGGAACAGGATAAGCTCAAGCGTCAGCAGAACTTGCCCACGGTGCCCTCCACCCTGAAAACAGAATTGGCTACCAATCCGTTTCTGCGTTGCGAGACGACTGCTGTTATCAAGGCTGCCGAGCAGTACGCCGCCCGGCCTCTGAATAATCCTGTCGAGGTATTTGCCAGCCTGCGCGACTGGAAAAACAATTTCTGAAGATTCCGCAATGAACCTAATGAGACTTTTTGCGCTGCTATGCGCTTTCGTGCTGGCAGGTTGCGCCACAGGCCCCAAGGTCAGCCCCCAAAAAGCCGCCAAAACCTCCACCAGCATTGCCGCCGATACGTCTCGCACGATTGATCTGACCCACCCCCCAAAAGATGCCTGGGACCGTATGCGCCGAGGCTTTGCCATCCCCAATCTGCATACCGACCTGGTCGATTACTGGACCAATTATTACGCCTCCCACCCCGAGTCCATCCGCACCATGAGCCAGCGCGCCTCGCGCTACCTTTATCACATCATGGACGAACTCGATGCCCGGGGTCTGCCCTCGGAACTGGCGCTGCTGCCTTTTGTGGAAAGCGCCTATAACCCGGTCGCCTATTCGCGCTCTCATGCTTCGGGTCTGTGGCAGTTCATTCCCAGCACCGGCACGCAATACAAGCTGGAGCAAAACTGGTGGGTAGACCAGCGCCGCGACCCGGTCGAGTCCACCCGTGCTGCCCTGGATTATCTGTCGTATCTGTACGAGTTTCAGGGTGACTGGTATCTGGCACTGGCCTCCTACAACTGGGGCGAAGGGTCGGTACGACGCGCCATGGAACGCAACGAACAAGCCAACCTGGACGTTGATTACTTATCACTGAAAATGCCGGACGAAACGCGCAATTACGTCCCCAAGCTGCAGGCCATCAAAAATATTGTGGCCAACCCCGAGCGCTACGGCATCACCTTGCCTCCAGTGAGCAATACGCCCTATTTCACTGCGGTGCGCAAGAACAAGGACATTGACGTCGCCCTGGCGGCCGAACTGGCCGAGATTTCCGTGGACGAGTTCAAGGCATTGAATGCTGCCCACAATCGCCCCACCATTCCGGCCGAACGCGGCACCTTGCTGTTGCCCGCCAACAAAGTAGACATCTTCAAAGCCAATCTGGCAGCCTACCAAGGCAAGCTCAGCAACTGGAAAGCCTACCAGGCCAAACGCGGCGAAAGCTATTTGTCCATCGCCCAGCGACACGGCATTACCCTGTCGCAACTGCGTTCCATTAACGGCTTGAGCAGCAAACGCAGCAAAGCGGTCGCCCAGACACTGCTGGTCCCCAGCACGACCTTGGGTGAAGGCAGTCTGCAGTTGGCCTCCCTGACCAATACACCGGCCGCTCCTGTTGCCCAGAGTGCCCGCCAGGCGCGCGCGCAAACGGCCAGCGTCAACCGCAAGAGCGACACGGTTGTGTTGCGCCGCGGAGCCAATGTCCGTACCCACACAGTCCGCCAGGGCGATACACTCTACGCTTTGGCCAAACGGTACGACACCTCGGTGGCTGAACTGCGACGCCTGAACAATCTCAAAGGCAACTCTCTTTCCAGGGGCACACGTTTGCGTGTTCCCGGTTCCAATATTCGTGGCTAAGTCCACCCACTAATTACATAAAGGATTTTCAGCATGGGTTTCCTGCAAGGAAAACGCATCCTGGTCACAGGCGTTCTCTCGAACCGCTCCATTGCTTACGGGATTGCGCAAGCATGTCGCCAACAAGGTGCTGATATTGCCCTGACCTATGTGGGCGAGCGGTTTAAAGAACGCGTTGAAGGCTTCGCCCAGGAACTGGGCACGGATATCGTCTTGCCCTGTGACGTGTCTGAAGACGCGCAGATTGAACAAGCCATGGCCTCGCTGGGCGAGCGCTGGGACGGTCTGGACGGCCTGGTTCACTCCATCGGCTTTGCTCCTCGTGAAGCCATTGCCGGCAATTTTCTGGATGGTCTGTCGCGTGAGTCGTTCCGCGTGGCTCACGACATTTCCGCCTATAGCTTCCCGGCGCTGGCAAAAGCCGCCCTGCCCTTGCTCAAGGGTCGCAAGAGTTCGGTACTGACGCTGACCTATCTGGGCGCCGAGAAGGCCATCCCCAACTACAACACAATGGGCGTGGCCAAAGCCGCTTTGGAAGCGTCCGTGCGCTACCTGGCCGTCGCTCTGGGCGAGTACGGCATTCGTGCCAATGCCATCTCGGCCGGTCCCATCAAGACCCTGGCTGCCAGCGGCATCAAGGACTTCTCCACCATCCTGAAGTTCGTCGAAACCCACGCCCCCCTGCAGCGCAACGTTACCATCGAAGAAGTGGGCAATGTGGCCTCCTTCCTGATGTCCGAACTGGCCAGCGGCATCACGGGCGAAATCACGCACGTTGACGCCGGCTTTAACTGCATCGTTCCCGGCATGCAGGAGTAAGGTTTCACCGCCTGGCAGTACGATAAAAAAATAGCGGCCTTGGCCGCTATTTTTATGTGACTGCGCCGCTAAGGAACCCTGCGGCTGCGCGGGACAAGTCGGCCCGCACACGCTCTTTGCCCCCTTGCTACGGCAAAGCTTCCCCGATCAATAAACACAATAAAACCACGGCGGCCTGCAGCATCGACCACGTCAGCCTGCACCTCTGTCAAAGACAAGCCTTTGCCACCACCGGAAGAATCAGCTCTGTGGCAGGCCCTCTTCCACAAAATCGCTGCGTGAAATACCGTGACGCTGCAGCTTGTCATAAAAGGTTTTGCGCGGGATGCGCAGATCCTGCAGTGTCGCTTTGATATCACCCCGATGACGTGCCAGGGCCTGCCGGATCTGCTGCGCCTCGAATTGTTCCATGCGGGCGGGCAGACTTAACTCCTCTCCCACCCCCTCCCTGGCGAGCACAGGCTGCACGCCCAACACCTCACGCTGTGCAAAATGCGCCAGTTCGCGCACATTTCCCGGCCAGTGATGGGACTGCATATAAGCCAGGCTGTGTGCATCGGGAATCTTTTGCGCCATGCCGTATTTTTTGGCGGCGAGCGCAGCGAAATGCGCGAACAGCATGGGAATATCTTCTTTGCGCTCTCGGAGCGGCGGCAGGCGCAAGGTCACCACATTTAAGCGATAGTACAAATCCGCCCGGAAGTTCGCACGTTGTCCGGGATCGGACAAATCTACCTTGCTGGCGGCCACTACCCGAATATCGACCGGGTGCTCTTCATTGGTGCCCAAAGGCGTCACGCAACGGGTTTCCAGCACGCGCAGCAAGCGTACCTGCGCAATCATGGGCATGCTTTCAATCTCATCCAGAAACAGAGTGCCCTGATGAGCATGCTCCACACTGCCTACCCGTCTGCGCTGAGCACCGGTAAAAGCGCCCGCCTCATGACCAAACAACTCGCTTTCAATAATGGTTTCGGGCAAGGCTCCGCAATTGAGCGCCACAAACCGATGCTGAGCTCGAGCGCTCCAGCGATGCAGCAGCATGGCCACAACCTCTTTGCCCGTCCCCGTCTCCCCCTCCACCAGCACATCCACATCGGACTGGGCCAGGTGGCGCAGCGTAGCGCGCAGATTGATCATCACCTCCGAGTTGCCCAGAAGCGCCGGGCCCTGACCATCCTCGTCCAGCTCCTCGCGCAAGGCCCGGTTCTGCAAGACCAGACTGCGTTGCATGGCGGCATGGCGAATCACTGTCAACAATCGTTCTGCCTGGTAAGGTTTGCTCAGAAAATCAAACGCACCGTCGCGCATGGCTTGTACGGCCATGTCAATGTCGCCATGGCCGGTAATCAGAACGACAGGCTGATCCGGGTCGCGGGCATGCAAGGCGCGCATCAGCGCCAGACCATCCATGCCGGGCATCCGGATATCGGTTACCACCACCCCAGGATAATCCGTGGGCAAGCGACTCAACGCCTCCTGAGCACTGGCAAAAGCCATTACCTTCAAACCTGCCAGCTCCAGACTTTGCTCAACGGCAGCACGCAGATCGGCATCATCATCAACAAACGCGACTTCCATTTTCAACCCTCTCCCTGGTCCTGCTTGCTGTCAGCATTCCGCAGCACAATGTGAAACGTGGCCCCGCCCAAACGCGACGGCCCTTCTTCCAGACGGCCACCGAGGGCCGCCACAATATCGTGCGAGATCACCAGGCCCAATCCCAGTCCTTGGTGCCGGCTGGAACTAAAGGGGGTGAACAGGCGCTGGCGAATTTCCGCACTTAGGCCTGGCCCGTTGTCGGACACCACGATGCGCACATGTCGCGTCTCGTTCATCACCTCGATACGAATACGTCCCTGAGAACGCCCCTCAAGAGCATCGAGCGCATTACGCAACAAATTCACCAGCACCTGCTCCAGGCGGACCGGCAAGGCCCATACCTGTACGGGCTCGCTCATGCCCTCCTGCTCCAGCGCCACCGCTTGCGCCCGCGCCCGATGTTCCAGCAACTGCCAGGCGCTCTCGACTGCTGACCGCACCAGCACGGGCCCTTCCTGCTCCTGCGGCTTGCGAGCGTAATGACAAAGCTGGGATGTGATGCTGCCAATACGCTGGGTCAGCGCCTGGATGCGACTCAGGTTCTGGCGAGCGGTCTCAGTCTGCCCCTGCTCCAGCAGGCGCAAGGTGTTATCAGCGTAGACTTCAATGGCGGCCACCGGCTGATTGATTTCGTGGGCCACTCCTGCCGTCACCTGCCCCAGAAACGACAATTTTTCGGCCTGCTCCAACTGCTCTCGCAAATCGCGCGCACGCGAGCGGGCCTCCTGCAAGGCCTGCATCTCCTGCTCCAGGCGACGACGCGCCACCTGCAACTGAGCGGTGCGCGACTCCACGGCCTCCTCCAGAGCGTCGCGCAACAACGCCTGACGCGCCTGGGTTTCACGGCGCTGCTGACTGCGCTGCAAGCCCAGGGCAGCCAGCACCAGAGCCGCACACAACAAGCCCATAACGGTCAGACGGGACTGAAAGGCCTGCGTCCGCAAGGCGGCGTCCATGGGTGCCATCGCATGTAGCGTCCAGTCGCTGCCCATCACCGCTTGCTGTACATGCAAGAACCGCTCCTGCCCCAAGGTCCAGAACGAGGCCCGGTTTCCAGAGTTCGACATGCGCAGCCCCACCGGCTCCAGAGCTTCGCTGCCAAACTGCCGGCTGGCTCGCAGCTGGGCCAGTTGTTCGGGTGCGGCCTGATCCAGACTGTGCAAACGCCAGTCCGGCTCACCACTGAGCAAGATCACGCCATTCGGATCGCTGACAAACATGCGGTCGCCATAGCCTTCCCACTCTTTTTCCAGCAGATCAAACACCAGCTTGATCACCACCACGCCGACGGCCTTGCCGTCCTGCCCCTGCACCATTCGGGAAATATACAGCCCGGCCTTGCCGCTGGAGGTTCCCAAAGCAAAGTATTCAGCGTGCCCCTGCTCCAGGGCTTTGGTGAAATAAGGGCGAAAGCCATAGTGATTGCCCACAAAGCTGTCGGGCGCCTGCCAATTGCTCGAGACCAGCGTTTGCGAATGAATATCCAGCAAATACAGCACCGGTGCACCGGTGTCCTCGGCCAACTGCTCGAACTTGCGGTTCAGTGCCTGGGCATCGCCATAGGCGGGGTTGCCCATGAGGTACTGACGCAAGGCCTCGTCCTGCGCCAGGGCAAATGACAATGTGCGGAATTTGTCACGGATGGTCTGAATCCAGCCCGCATTGCCACGCATCAGGGAATCGAGCCGCTGTTCGCTTTGTGTGAGCAAACGGGCCGTGCCCAAATCAGCCGAGCGCCAGAAAGCGAACAGGCCCAGCACCACAGCCACGCTCAGCAAAAACAGCCATTCGAGCCTGAAGCGCCGCCGCAATCCCGAAGAAACCGGAATGGAATTCATAAAATCCGTGCGAAATTTCGCCAAAAAATAATAATCGTTGTGCGGATTTTCGCACACATAAACAGAAAGCGGGGAAGTCTCCTGCCCGCAAGCCGCTTATTTGCTGACTTCCTGTTTACGAACAGATTGGCACGGATGTTGCTTTAGCTAAGAGCTTATGGGCCGGAACACGGATTCCGGCGAGCGTAAACCGCCTGCCCACACACAATTCCAAGCAGGCCACCAGCTGACTGCCAGGTCGGCTACATCAAGTCACGGAGACGACATCATGATGGATATAAGCACAGGAGAGCATCCGGTACCGCAGATTGTCAAAATCAAGTGGTATCGAATTTTGTACGTTCAGGTCATCATCGCCATCACCATCGGGATATTGCTGGGTCATTTTTATCCGTCCTTGGGCGAGAGCATGAAGCCCTTGGGCGACGCATTCATCAAGCTGGTCAAGATGATTATTGCACCGGTTATTTTCCTGACGGTCGCCACCGGCATTGCCGCCATGACGGACCTTCAAAAGGTGGGACGGGTGGTCGGCAAGGCCATGATTTACTTTCTGACCTTCTCCACCCTGGCCCTGATTGTGGGCATGGTGGTGAGCAATATCGTGCAACCGGGCCACGGCATGCACATTGACCCGGCCTCGCTGGACTCCAGCGCCATCAAAGGCTACGTCCAGCAGGCTCATGACAGCACCCTGACGGGCTTTTTGATGAACATCATCCCGGCCACCCTCATCAGCCCTTTTACGGGGGGTGACATTTTGCAGGTGCTGTTCGTGGCCGTGCTCTTTGGCATCGCTCTGGCCGCCGTGGGCGACCACGGCAAGCCAGTGCTCAAGTTCCTTCAGGCTTTGATGGCACCGGTCTTCAAGCTGGTCGCCATCTTGATGAAGGCCGCCCCTGTGGGCGCTTTCGGCGCCATTGCCTTTACCATCGGCAAATATGGGATTGAGTCAGTCTCCAGTCTGGCGCTGCTGGTGGTGACCTTCTATGTGACATCCGTGCTTTTTGTACTGGTCATTCTGGGGGCCGTAGCCCGCTACAACGGATTTTCCATCACCAAGCTGATCCGCTACATCCGCGAAGAACTGCTGCTCGTACTGGGCACCAGTTCCTCCGAAGCGGCTCTGCCCACTCTGATGCAGAAAATGGAACGGGCCGGGTGTGCCAAGTCGGTCGTGGGCCTGGTGGTGCCTACCGGCTATTCCTTCAATCTGGATGGGACCAATATCTACATGACCATGGCTGCCCTGTTCATTGCCCAGGCCTGTGATATTCCCCTGAGCTTGCAAGAGCAGGTGCTACTCTTGCTGGTCGCCATGCTCAGTTCCAAAGGAGCGGCTGGCGTGACCGGCGCCGGTTTCATTACACTGGCGGCCACCTTGTCCGTGGTGCCCGCGGTGCCTATTGCCGGCATGACTCTGATCCTGGGTATTGACCGCTTTATGTCCGAGTGCCGCGCCCTGACTAATCTGGTGGGCAATGCCGTAGCCACCATTGTGGTCGCCCGCTGGGAAGGAGAGCTGAATGCCGATCAGCTCAACAGCGCCATGAATGGGGAACTGCCCCCCCTCGATACCAGCGTCACCCTCCATCAACGAGGTGGCCAGGAGATTCCAGCTCAAGAAAGCAGCGAACCTCGCGCCAGCGTTGCGGTCTGATTCCGCTCGCAGCGACAAGAAAGGCCGATTTTCCCTTGAAAACCGGCCTTTTTTACTGGTCCATGCCGGAGTGGTCGCAGTTGCCTCGCCGTGCGGGTCGCTTTGCTTTTCACTCGTCGTTCCGCCTCGAAACCCACGCAGAAGAGCCCGGCGAGGTGTTAAGCCACGCAGTCATCAAGTACAAGGCCGCAGGGACTGCCAAACAGAGTGAGTCAGGCAGGCAGTCAGCCTGCCGGAAAAAGTACCATTTCGCTGTCCGGCGTCCAAGCGGGATACTTGCCCATGATGCTCGCAAACAAAGTGCTGGATTGAAAATTCACGAGCCAGCTCGACAAGGCTGCCCACGGCTGGGCGTCGAACCAGGCTCGATCCACCTGAGCGAATTGCCGCACAAAAGGGGCAATGGCCAGATCAGCCAGACAAGGCGTCTTACCCACCAGATAGCCCTCTTGCTCGATACGGGCATTAAGGCCCATCAGTATTTCACTGGCTTGCGCCCGATGCAGGGCCGAGAAACGCGTCGCCTCCGTGAACTGCTCATCATCCGTATGACGATCCGGGTACTTATAACAGTCCAGATGCTTCTTGAACGGGCCGTCGTTGGCAGCAATCAAGGCCTCCATCTGCTCGTGCTGACCCTGTCCGGGCTGTAAATAATGGCAGGGATCGTGAATCGCCAAGGCCCAGCGCATGATGTCCAGGCTTTCATCAATCACCCTGCCATCAGACAGGACCAGCACAGGCACGGTTGCTTTGGGAGAGGCCAGACGCAGGGCGTCCGGTTTGTCGCGCAGCACGACCTCGCGCAACTGGCAAGACACGCCGCTGGCCGCAATCGCCAGCCGTGCGCGCATGGCGTAGGGGCAGCGGCGAAAAGAATACAAAATGGGTAAATCAGATAAGGACATGCTCGATACCGATGGAAAGCCGCGCATGAGCGCGGACTTAGCGCGATGGTGCGTGTACAAGTCGCCCTTCCAGGGAAGAAGGGCGACTTGTTAACAGCCCAAGGCCAGAATCAGGCTGATAGAGGTAACACAGCAGCCCGATACAGGCTAGAGGTCCTTGCCCTGCTGGGCCAGCAGGCGCTGCTCCTCGGCCTTGCGACGGGCGGCTTCGCGGCGCTCTGCCAATTCATCCATGCTGACGCCAATATGGCGCTCTTCGCGTTCGCGAGCCAGAGCCACCTGCTTCTGGCGCTCCCGAAACCGCTCGATCTGTTCGGGCGAGCTGTGGCCGTGACAGTAAGGGCAACTGACGCCCTCTTCAAATTGGGCTGACTGCTTTTCCTCTTCACTGATGGGCATGCGGCAGGCGCGGCAAAAACCGTAATCACCCGGCTCCAGCCCATGCCGGACCGACACACGCTCGTCAAACACAAAGCAGTCGCCATCCCACAGGCTTTCCTCTGCCGGAATTTCTTCCAGATACTTCAGAATACCGCCTTGCAAGTGATAGACCTGTTCAAAACCCTGCGAGCGCATGAAAGCGGTGGATTTCTCACAGCGGATACCGCCCGTACAGAACATGGCCACACGGGGCTTGCCGTGTAAAACGCCACCTTCCTTGGACTGTTCGGCAACCCACTGCGGAAACTCCGTAAAGCTCTGGGTTTTGGGATTGATGGCCCGGCTAAACGTCCCGATGCCCACTTCGTAATCATTACGCGTGTCCACGACCACCACATCCGGATCGCTGATCAGGGCGTTCCAGTTTTCGGGGGCGACGTACTCACCCACCATCTCGGCCGTTTTCAAATCCGGCACACCCAGTGTGACGATCTCTTTCTTGAGCTTGACCTTGAGGCGATAAAACGGGGCCTTGTCGGCGTAGGACTCTTTATGGACCAGACCGGCAATGCGCGCATCCGAATTCAGGTACGCCAAGACAGCACGAACACCCTCCTCAGGTCCGGCAATCGTGCCGTTAATTCCTTCGCGTGCCAGCAACAGCGTGCCTTTGACCTGGTGCTGCTCACAAAAGGCAAACAGGGGATCACGCATCTGGGCAAAATCGGGCAATTCCACGAACTTATATAAAGCCGCGATCAGGTAGGTAGACATAGGTAAACGAATTCTCTGGATAGAAGCGATGGCGCGGCCCGCAGGCAGTAGGACAGCGCGGGCCATCGTACACTATACGCCACTGATACCCTTGGAGCCTTTGAGCCCTGTCAAAAAAAACAGGGAAGACCGGGCATTCAACTTTAAAATCATAACGCTAAAGCCGGCAGGCCGCATCAGGCCCCGGCCCTGTTTTTCTTCGTACGAGAGCTATGGATTCCGTAACACAAGCCGTTCTGGGCGCCAGCATTTGCGGCTCCCTTCTGGGGCGTCAGTATGGTCGCAAGGCGGTCCTGTCCGGTGCCATCATCGCCACCCTGCCTGATCTGGATGTCTTTATCCAATATGGCGACCCGATTACGGCCATGGTCAGCCATCGGGGGTTCTCGCACTCTTTATTTGTCCTGAGCGCGGCCACCCTGCTGGTCGCGATCCTTTGGAAACTGCTGTTTGCACAGGCGCGCGTGTCAGCAGGGCGACTAGGGCTGGCCGTCGGGCTAAGTTTGATTACCCATCCCCTGCTCGATGCCTTTACCAGTTACGGCACCCAGTTACTGTGGCCCCTGCCGGCCACTCCAGCCACCTGGTCCAGCATTTTCATTATTGACCCGCTCTATACCGCCCCCCTGCTGATCGCAACACTCATTGGCTTGATACGAGGCCCTGCCGCCATCACGCCGCGAGCCTGCAACTGGGCCCTGCTATTGAGCAGTGTGTATCTGGCCGCCTCGGTGGGAGCCAAGTTCTGGGCCGAACATCAAGCCACGGCACAATTGAAAGAGCAAGGGGTCAGCATCCAACGGGTATATTCCGCCGCGCAACCCATGAACATCCTGCTTTGGCGAGTGTTGGTACGCGATGCGCAAGACCAGGAATGTGAGGTGGTGGTGGGGCTGCTCGATCACCTGCGCGCGCCCAAAGGGCACCGGTACGAAACACTCTGCCTGCCCCTGAACAGCGACTACACCCAATTGTTTCCTCCTTTGACACAATTGGAGCAACTGCGCTGGTTCTCGGATAACTGGCTGCGCTATGACGTTATTGACGACCTTCTGGTGGTCAGTGATGTCCGCATGAGCCTGGGCCCAGGCCAATACAGCTTTCGCTTTGTGGTGGCGGAAAGGATTGCTCCAGACTCCTGGCTGCCCGTGATCCCCTATCGCTGGGCCGGCGGCCACAATATGGCGCTCCTTAAGCCCGTGCTGCGCCGCATCTGGGAGCCTGTACCTGCCCTGCCCCTGCAAGAGTGGGCCCAACGCATTGATGCCGGTGTCCCTATTCCACGCGCGCCGGCAGACTTTGATTAGGCACTCGCTTTGGCCAGGCGTCAGGCTGTGAGCTGAGCCGGACAGGGCATGCCTCTTGCCCGCGTAGAGGTGCGCAAAAAAACCCCCGGGCCTGGTACGGCTCAGGGGTTTAAATTTACCCACTACGGTCACTACACAATGACACCCGGCGCTCTGCCAAACCCGAGCATCAACAACCTTATTTCAGCATTCCTTCCACGCGCTGACGCAAGGCAGGGTCCTGCTGAATGGCCAGGCTGATACCGTTGTAATCGGCCAGATCCATGCCATTGGAGGTCACAACACCAACCAGACGCTGGTCGGCTTCCTGAACGATGGCCTGACGCTCTGCATCACTTTTGGCCGCATCCAGACGCGGCTGATATTCCGAAGCAGTCTGGGCGACCTTTTTATAGGTGCGCGCATACTGCTCCAGTTGAGAATCCGTAGGTTTAACAATCTGGGTAGCCGCCGGGGCTGCCGAGTTGGCCGGAGCCGCATTGCCCTGGGCCATCGCAAAAGGGCTGTACATGCCAAATGCGACTGCGGTAGCAGCGAGAAAAGCTTTAACTGAGGGCTGCATAGATGGAACCTCCTGAACAGAGTCAATGAACGGTCATCATGACAAGAGCGGCAGCAGCTTACAAGTTTCTCAATGTAGTTTCGTGTATCTGCATGCCACCCGTTTACTGACCACGATCAGTCGCGCGAGTAAGGCCGGCCCTTGAAATCGACTGTGATCAAGTTGCCATCCAGCTCACCCATTCCGGGCGAATTGGCAGGCATGCCCGGTGCGGCCAGGCCACGGATGCTGGCGTCGCTCATCATCCGTTTGACGACATGGGCCGGCACATGGCCCTCCACCCGCTGGCCAGTCTGTTCCACCACGGCAGTATGGCAAGAGGCCAGCTCGGCTGGTACGCCAAGTTGCTGCTTGACCTGCCACATGGCCTGGGTCTTGACGGATTTGACCTCGAAGCCTGCCTCGCTCATGTGCTGGGCCCAACCCTCGCAACAGCCGCAATTGGGGTCCTGGTAAACCGTCACGGCAGGCGCCTGTGCCAGGGCCAGGGAACTGAAGGCCATCAAGCCGGCCGACAACAATAAGGGTTTAATCACAATTACATTCCTGTTTTGCAGCGCCAGGGCGCTCTGGTTGACACACACATGCACTTGGCTAAGACTAGGCCCCAGCAAAAAAGTTTAACAAAACATCCTATTTCGTTCCGATCACCATGAGTCTTGATTCCGTCAAACAGTTCTTGAGCGAATACGCTGCTGATATCCAGATTATTGAAACCACAGAAAGCACGGCAACAGTCGCGCTGGCCGCGCAGGTCCATCAGGTCGAGCCCGGGCAGATCGCCAAGACACTCAGTCTGAAAGCGGGCGATAAAGTGGTTTTGCTGGTCGCCCGGGGCGACGCCCGTCTGGACAATAAGAAACTGCGCAACGTTTTTGGCACACGCGTCAAAATGCTGGATCTGGCCAACACTGAAGCCCTGACGGGCCATCCGGTGGGCGGGGTATGCCCCTTTGGTCTGGCTACGGCGCTCGATATCTACTGCGACCTGTCCTTGCAGGACTTCGATACCGTATTGCCTGCGGCCGGTTCGATCAACTCTGCTGTACGCATTACCCCCCAACGCCTGGCCGAGCTGACCCGCGCCCAGTGGATTGACGTTACGCAGGCCCCCCAGGCCAGCGTCTGATCCGGCCCGCTAATTCCTCTTTCGCCATGCACCTTGTCAACTGCTCGTGTCCAGCCATAAAACGCGGGGCCGAACCAGTAAACAGATGTGTAAGTTGAATGTGAGCATGTCAAGGCACACAAAATGAGCCTGGCTCACTTTGGCACAAGGGCGCGTCCACCGGCCCTTTGCCCAAGGGACATACTTTCCGCCCTGCCATATCTGGTAACGGACATGAACAGGATCGTGTCTAGGATGAAACATCAGCCCTGAATCCTGGCTTGACTTGTTTACAGAGGAAAACGATGCCCCACCTATTACTGCTGGAGACAGATACCGCACTTAACAGCACTTTCCTGGCACTGGCGCGGCAAATGAATTTTTCTGCCATCACCGCCCGGACAACTGATGAAGCTCTGATCCGTTACCATCAGAAAATACCGGACGCCCTGCTTTTTGGGCCCAATATCAGCGCCTTACAGGCTCAGGATCTCAGCCGTCGGGTAGGTCTGGATGCAGTGGAAAGCTACACTTTGCCAGCCTTGAGCGGCTCGGAGCGCCATGACCATGCCCAGCTTCGCACCTTGCTGGAACAGTTAAAGTCCAAGTACCGCAATGAGGCCCCCGGCTCCTGGGCGTGCCAGACGGAACAGCATTACGATTTTGGCGAGTTTGTGGGCCGCTCCGCTCCGATGGAAAAACTCTATACCCAACTGAGCAAAGTAAGCCGCACTGAACTGCCCGTCTTGCTGATTGGAGAGAGTGGAACGGGCAAGGAGCTGGCCGCACGCGCAGTTCATCGCTGCAGTTCGCGTCGCCAACAAGCTTACGTGCCCATCAACTGTTCGGCCATTTCAGAACAACTGATAGAAAGCGAGCTATTCGGCCACGAAAAAGGCAGCTTTACCGGAGCCGATCGCCATCGTCAGGGCTATTTTGAGCTGGCCGACAAAGGCACGCTGTTTCTGGACGAGATCACCGAAATGCCCATAGAAGCACAAACCAAGCTGCTGCGAGCCTTGGAAAACGGTGAATACATGAAAGTAGGCGGTGACCAGCTCATCAAACACGACGCACGAATCATTGCTGCCACCAACCGCAGCCCCATGCGGGCCATTGAAGAAAAAAAGCTGCGCGAGGACCTGTATTACCGACTGGGCGTTTTTCCCATTCTGATTCCGCCCCTTCGGGATCGGGGCGACGATGCGGTGCTGATTGCCCAACATTTCATCGAACAGATGAATGAAGAACATCAGCAAAACCGAAGTCTGAGCCTGGCCAGTGTGAAAAAGATCGAGCACTACCACTGGCCAGGCAATATCCGTCAGCTACGAAATGTTCTGCTGCGCAGCTATGTCATGAGTAATCAGGATCAGATCGACATCAATCTGGATTCGGACCCCTTGCCGTAAACGCTGCACGTGCCGCCCTGACAGCTCCACTTACTGAGCCAGGGCAGGTTTCATGGAGTCTGCCAGCACATGAGCATGCTGCAAATGCTGCCTGAGCAAAGGCAAGGCATCCTGAGCAAATCCCATCAGTTCCCTGTCTCTGCCTTTTTCAATGTAATCCTCAAACAGCTTGATCGTAGTTTCATGCGCCTTGAGTGCCACCTCATTCGCATAGTCTGCATCGAACTGCTCGCCCTTGGCTTCCTGCAGAAAAGCGAGCTTGCCCCGCTGCATCAACGTGGGCGTGGCAGGCAGTTCCACGTGACGGGCTTTGGCCAGCGCTGCCAGTTCCTGGGCAAGCTGCTCATGATCCTGAATCATCATGGTGGCAAAATCGGCCACCCGCTCATTACTGCTGCGTTGCAGGGCCAGTCGGGCAGCCTGAAGCTCAAGATGCCCCGCTTGCGCGGCGTCCTTCATAAAGCCCTTGTCTGTCGCGGCCAACCCTCTTGCATACGAGCTACGCACACACAAGCCCATCACCACGCCAGCCGCTACCGCCAAACACGCCATCTGTTTCAGTCGCATCACACACCTCCGAAGGAAAACAGGTCCGCTAAAAAGAATCTGACCTCCCATGCCCAAGCACAGGACCTGTCTGGCAAGAGAAGCCCGGCTCCTGACATAGCAAAAAACGTACCGCCGTCAAGGAGTAAGGCGACAGGCACAAAACTTGCTACATAGATAGCGCAAAGGTCCTGACGCCCTCGTTGGTTATTGCAGGAAATGATCCATTTGGCCCCCTATAACCCAGGAGACGAGAAATGAAGCTAGAGCTGGTTCCACAGTTACAGATGCAGCACACTCTCTCGCAGCGCCTGCAACAATCTGCCCACATTCTGCAGCTCTGCGTGCAAGAGCTACAGACGCTACTGCATGAAAGTCTGCAGGACAATCCTCTGTTGGAGACTACGGCAGAGGCCGAACTGGACTATACCGTGCGGGAAGGGGTCACACCGCCCCGTTCCAGTCACAACAATGACTTCTCAGCCCCCGGTGATATCAACAGCAGCCTGCGCAGCCGGGACGAACAAATCATGGAGAACGTGCGGCTGAGCCGGGCCAGCGAACGTTGCCAAGCCTTATGCGCTCTTATTGTCAATGCACTGGATGACAACGGCTATCTGCAGGATCGCTTCGAGGACCTGCTCCCTGCCAACTGTGAGGCGGTCTCCTTGCAAGAATGGGAAACCGCTCTGGCCCTGGTGCAGGCCTTGTCACTGCCAGGCACGGCAGCGCGCTCTGTTTCAGAGGCCCTTGCACTGCAAGTCCAGGCCCGCAAACACCTTAACCCGACGGTCAAGCGTGCTCTGCTCAAACTGATTGCCACCGAACTGGACTGCCTGGCGCAGGGCAACTGGAAAAGTGCCCGTCAAAGGCTGGGCCTGTCTGTCTCCGTGTTTGAACAAGCGCTGCGCGAGCTGCAAAGCCTGGACCCAAAGCCTGGGCGAGCTTATTTGCCTTGCCCTCAACAGGCTATCGTTCCTGATGTACATGTCCATAAAGAAGGCAATCGCTGGCGTATCGTGGCAGACCCACGCAGCCTTCCACGCGTGCGGGTCCAGCAAGACTACGCAGCCGCATTGGAACAGCAGGCCCGCGCCCGCCAGGATCGACAGTTACAGCAAACGTTAACCCGAGCACGCTGGCTGGCCGAGGGGCTGGCCATGCGCCGCAGCACCATTTGTCGGGTGGCTGAACAGATCGTGCAGCGGCAAGCTCTGTTTTTCGAGCTGGGTGAACAAGCCCTGCAACCCATGCGCATCAACGATCTGGCCAAAGAGCTGGCGTTGCATCCGTCCACCATATCCCGCGCCACCGCCAACAAATTCATGAGCACGCCTTTTGGCACATTGAGTTTCCGTCACTTTTTTTCAGGTGAGCTGGAAACGGATTTTGGCGGCAGTTGTTCCACGGCTCTGGTCAAGGAACAAATTCGCCGTCTGATTGCCAGCGAATCGGGCGACACTCCCCTGAGCGATGTGGAGCTGCATCAAGCATTACGTAATAACAGCGTGGAGCTATCCAAAAGAACCGTGACCAAGTACCGCTTGCAACTAGGCATTCCCAATGCCCGCGAACGCCAGCAACGGGCCCGTCTGCGTGCGCTGGGCGCCCATTTGCAGAGGGCGGCAAACTAGCACGGGTACGCAATTTGCTGATTCCTCAGGGTACATCCTTTAACCAACCAGCGAGAATCAGCATGAGCAAAATCATCGTGGTATCGGTACGGGTCGCCAGCGCAAAACAGCCATGCACCGGCGGACTGGCAGTGGCGGTTGACCAGTTGCTGCGTCAGCGAGATATCCAAGGCGTATGGCTGGGCTGGAACGGACAATGTGATCCGGCAGCGGGAACCTTGCATACCGAGGATCGTGGCCGCTACCAGGCAGTCACTTTTTCCTTCAGCCAGGAGCAATATGAGCAGTTTTACTGCGGGTACGCCAACACCTGCCTGTGGCCGGCATTTCATTACCGGCTGGACCTGATGGACTTTCAGACACATCACTTCCAGCAGTATCTGGAAGTGAACCGGCAAATGGCCACGTTCCTCAGTCAGATTGCCGGGCCCGATGATCTGATCTGGATACACGACTATCACTTGATGCCCCTGGCGCATTTTTGCCGGGAACAGGGGATGCCACAGGCAATGGGACTGTTTTTGCATACCCCCTTTCCCTGCCCGGAAGTGTTGCGTGCCATCCCTAGACATGAGTCCTGGATGAGCATGCTGCATCAATATGACCTGATCGGCGTTCAAAGCCCCAGCGACCACAGCGCTCTGCAAGCAGGACTGCAGGCCACGCCACCGCGCGCCGGGAACAGCCGAACACGTACGGGCGTTTATCCGATCGGGGTGGATGTGGACCTGATTCAATCCCTGGCCAGTGCGTCCTCCTGGACGCACGAGGGTGCCGCTGAAGAGCCGCTCAATGGCGCTGAAACCGTTATCAGTGTGGACAGACTGGACTACAGCAAGGGACTGGCCCATCGTTTGCGCACATTTGATGCGTTGCTGCGTCGCTACCCCACGCTGCACGGTCAAGCCACTTATGTACAGATTGCTCCCTCCACCCGTAGCGATATTCACGACTATCAGCTCATGCGCGAAGAGCTGGAAAGTCTGGCCGGACTGATCAATGGCCAGTTCGCCACGCCCGGCTGGAGCCCGATTGTCTATATGAACCGTGCCTTTCCCGCCCCCCAGCTGATGCGCATGCTGCGCCGCGCACGAGTAGGATTTATCGCGCCCATGCGCGATGGCATGAATCTGGTCGCCAAGGAATATATCGCCGCCCAGGACCCAGCCAACCCAGGCGTGCTGGTCCTGTCCACCTTTGCAGGAGCGGCCCAATCGCTACAGGGCGGCTATCTGGCGGTCAATCCCTTTGATATAGAAGGCACCGCTCACTGCCTGTATGAGGCGCTGAACATGTCCTTAGCCGAGCGTCGCCATCGCCACCAGACTTTGTTGATGCAACTACGCCAACAGGATCTGGGGCAATGGTGCCAGCAGTTTCTTGGCGATCTTAGCGGTCAGGCGCCACATCAACAGGCTGAGTCGGCGATGGCTGAGCTTCCAGCATCCTGACCCGCACGAAAGCCTGCGGCTGATGCTGCGCGAGATAGGCCACCAGACCCTCGCGCAGCAGACAGCGCAAATCAAACAGACGCCCCGAGTCCGCAGCGCTAACCAGAAAACGCAGTTGCATGCCCCACTCATTGGTATCGATCACCTGCAAGACCTGCACGCGACGGTCCCAGAGCTCGGAGGACTCGCATAATGCTTTGAAAGCCGTATTCAGGCCCTGCATATTGACGGAGTAATCCACCCACAGAAATACCGTACCCAGCAAGGACGCACTGCGTCGGGTCCAGTTCTGGAAAACCGTCTCGACAAACCACTGCAAAGGCACTATCAGGCGGCGCTCGTCCCACACGCGAACGACGACATACGTCGCTGTAATTTCCTCAATCCGCCCCCATTCCCCTTCCACAATCACCACATCGTCAATCCGGATGGGTTGCGTAAAAGCAATCTGCAAACCCGCAATAAAGTTGCCCAACACAGGTCGTGCGGCGATCCCGGCGACCAGACCGGCCACCCCCGCCGAGGCCAGCAGACTGGTCCCTATCTGACGTGCCCCCGGCAACACCAGCAGGGCAAACGACACCCCCAGAAGAACCAGCAAAAAATGCGTGCTGCGCGCCAGCACACGTGCCTGTGTGTAGATCTGCCGCGAGCGCAGATTATCCGTCACGTTCAAGGGATGACGGGCGACAACCAGCTGGAACAAAGCCTCTACTGCGCTCATCAGCATCCAGGTGGTGCACACAATCAGCACCATCATGTCGCCGACAATCAGATAGGCCTGCCACTTGGCCGTGATGGGCGCCAGAGGAATACAAAACCGCAAAAAGACGGCCAGCAGAAAAACGCGGGACGGCCACACAATGCGGGCGCACAACAGGCCCAGAAAGTGTTCAGCCGGAACCAGACGCACAATCAGCTTGCCGCCCAGATAGTGCAACAGCCACAGCGATGTCCATCCAGCCGCCACTATCAGCAGCCATGCCCATCCGCTCATTGCCATCATGTTCGCTCTCCTGACTCAAGTCCTGAGCCCGTGCAGCAAATTGTGTGCCCCTGCCAAACCAGGCGGACCAGGCACGCTTTGTGCTGGATGAGTCCTGATCAATCACGGGATTGGCGTTCATTCAATCAAGGAGCGTGTTGTGACCAAACACACAGACAATCAGGATCGCCAGGATCAGCGCGGTTTTGCCTCGATGAACGACAAGAAGCAGCGCGAGATTGCCGCCGAAGGCGGCCGCGCCGCGCACGAGTTCACCCCGCAAGAGGCCCGCAAGGCCGGCGCCAAAGGTGGCAAGGCCACCCAGGAGCAGCGACGCTAAGCCTTAGCCAAGCCCCAGTTGGACGCGGCGCACCCACCAGGGCCGCCGCGCCCTGTCCCATTCTTTGTCTATTTCAGGAGCCATCATGACAACGCGTCAAACAGTGAACGAGCAACGTCACCTGCAAGAACAGCAGGATCAGAAGGACAAGAACGGGGTCGGCCAGAACGAGCCCATCACGCATGATAAAAGCCACCCGGGCAGCGATTACCCCACTCCCCCCCTGCCCCAACAACACCTGGAAAAGCCCGGCCACGAAAGTGATCTCGATCCCGCTCCTCGTTATGAGGCCGCTCACTATAAGGGCAGCGGCAAGCTGGAAGGCAAGGTGGCCATCGTGACGGGAGGCGACTCCGGCATAGGACGAGCCGTTGCCGTGCTTTATGCGCGCGAAGGTGCGGATGTAACCATTATTTATCTTCATGAGGACGAGGATGCCCAAACGACACGCCAGGCCGTGGAGGCGGAAGGCAGGCAATGCCTGACCCTGCGCGGTGATGTCAAAGATGCCGAGTTTTGTCGTCAGGCGATCGAGCAGGTCCTGGATCGCTTTGGCAAGCTCAATATTCTGGTCAACAATGCCGGCTTTCAAGAACACGCCCAATCCCTGCTGGATTTGACGCCCGAGCGCCTGGACGAAACATTCCGCACCAATATCTACGGCTACATTTATATGGCCCAAGCCTGCCTGCCGCATTTGCATGCGGGCGATGCCATCATCAATACGAGTTCGGTGACCGCCTTGCGCGGTGCTGCCCATTTGCTGGATTACGCCAGCACCAAGGGGGCCATCATTGCCTTTACCTATTCACTGGCGGCCAATCTTGCGCCCAAGGGCATACGCGTGAACGCGGTGGCCCCTGGCCCTGTCTGGACCCCCTTGAATCCGGCAGACGCTCCTGCCGAGGAAATCCCTGACTTCGGGGCGCAAACCGTATTTGGACGCCCGGCCCAGCCCGAGGAACTGGCCCCAGCCTATGTGTATCTGGCCAGCCCCATTACAGCCAGCTACATCACCGGGATGGTGCTCCCCATCACAGGCTACCCAGGAACCTGACATGAACCGCGCGATCGAACTGGAACAGGCCGCTTTGTATCTGGACCTGGATGGTACGCTGGTGCCCCTGGCCCAGCGCCCCGAACAGGTGGCGCTGGCCTCTGGCACCGCCGAGCTGCTGCTAAACCTGCACGCTGCCTGCCAAGGCGCCGTGGCGTTGGTCTCGGGACGGGATTACGCCAGCCTGCAACAGGCCTGCTGCAGACTGCCGCTGGCGATGATAAGCAGCCATGGCGCAGCCATGCATGATGCAGACGGGCAGAAATGCTGGCACACACCTCTCAATGCGGCGCAGCATCACAGCCTGTCGCGTGCAGCAGCCACGCTGATCCACCCCCACCCCCTTGTCTGGATGGAACGCAAATCGCACGGCCTAGCGGTCCACTTTCGGCAATGCCCGCAATTGGGCGATGTGCTCCACAGCGAGCTGAACATGCTGTGTTCGGACTATCCGGGCTTTGAGCTGATCCGCGGCCATTGTGTGATCGAGTTGCGTCCGGCCGGCGTGGACAAAGGCCAGGCTCTGGCCCGCGCGCACAGTCTGCCCCCGTTTGCCGATCGCAAACCCATCATGGCGGGTGACGACCTCACCGACGAGGCGGCCTTTCGTTTTGTCAATCAACAAGGCGGCGTAAGCATCCGTATAGGCCCCCCCGAACCCGCGAGTGCGGCCCAGCTTTGTCTGCCCCAACCCGCCGATCTGCTCAGGCTTTTGCAAACCAGTTTGCTGGAAACCCGTTTCTTCTCTGCTGCCCCCCTACGCTCAAAGGACAGTCAAACCGCTGCTCCTTAAGTGAGCAACCCACCTCATTTTCAAAGGATGGACTATGAGCACAATCGCCATTCCCCGATCTACGACATCGTTGCAGATCAGCCTTCCGGTCAGCGGTTGTGACTGTGGCACAGTTCAAGGTCTGCAGTTCATGGCCAGGGAACTGGCGCAGTTTCTGGACCTGTCTCATATCTACATAGCCTATGAAGACCAACTGGAGGGAGAGGTCCGCGACGCCTTTTACCTGCCCGCCCAAACCCTGAACCTAGATCAAGCCAAACGTTTAGGCATCCATTGCGCAGCCCAACTGTATGGGGGCGTGGTCCCGCATGATTTTCTGGCCTACAAAACAGTGGCTCACCCACTCGCACAGTCCGACATGGACCGGCCCGCGGGCTGGAACAATGATCTGGCAAAGGCCTTGGGTCCTACGGTGCTACCCGGCTACAGCGCCTTCTCGATTCCCGACGCCTTGCGTGCGATGAGCCTGCTGGATCAGGCGGGTCATACCGGCATACGGATCAAGCTGGCCCGCGCCAGTGCAGGCGAAGGCCAGCGGGTCGTCTACAGCCGCCAGCAACTGGAAGAGCTGCTGGCACTCCCTCCCTGGCAGGAGCAGGTTGAACATGGCCTGGTTCTGGAGGAAAACCTGCTCGAGAGCCAGACCTTCAGCGTTGGTCAGACACAAATTGGCGAACACCTGTTTTCCTATATCGGTCAACAGCATCAGACCCACAACCGACAGCAGGAATCGGTTTACGGCGGCACCACCCTACTCATGGTCCGAGGCGGATTTGATGCCTTGCTGCAGCTCTCGGGGATGCAACGCATTCAATATCTGATCGATCTTGCGATGAACTATGAAAGCAGGATTACGCAGGCCTACCCTTCTCTGTATGCCTCACGTCGCAACTACGATGTCATTGTCGGGCGCGATGCACGGGGCAATTATCAGGCTGCGGTACTCGAACATTCCTGGCGCTGCGGAGGCGCTTCCATTGCCGAAATACTGGCCATGCGCAGCCTGCAAAATCATCCCGAGCAAGGCCACACGCACGCCTGGACACGGGAACGCTATATGGACGATCCCGATCCAGTGCGGCAATCCCCCCACCTGTACAGTTTGCAGCAACTCGGCAATGGCTATCTGGCACGCTTTGGAGGTCCCTTGTCCTCATGAGCACTGACATATTCAAGACCACCATCAAGGTTGCGCACCAGCAGCTCGACGCTCGCTTGCTGGTGCCCCAGTCCCCCATACCGGGAATTCTGTTCGTACACGGATGGGGCGGCAGTCAACGATTTGACCTTAAACGGGCCCACACCATTGCCGGCATGGGCTGCATCTGCATGACGTTTGATCTGGCGGGACACAATGCCAGCGACCAGGAACGCCAAAAAGTCAGTCGTGAACAGAATTTTCAGGATATCTGCGCCGCCTTTGATACCTTGGCCAGTCATCCCATGGTCGATGCCAATTCCATTGCTATTGTCGGCCACAGCTATGGGGCGTACCTGGCCTGCCTGCTCAGTGAATTTCGGGCGGTCCGCTGGCTCAGTCTGCTTGCCCCGGCGCTCTACCCGGATGAGGACTGGCTAGCCCCAAAAGATCAGCTCAAACGCAGCTTGCTTCAGGATTACCGCCTGCAAAGCCATACCCCGCAGGACAACCGGGCGCTGCATGCCTGCTCGAAATTCACCGGCGACGTCATGCTTTTTGAAGCCGAGCATGACGAACTGATTCCTCGCCAGACCTTGCTGACCTACCGACAAGCATTCAGCCAGGCCAACTCTCTGACTCATCGTGTGCTCAAGGAAAGCAACCATGCGCTGGACGAAAAAATCGCCCAGCGCAATTACTCTGTGCTGCTGTATCGCTGGATTCAGGAAATGATTATTGGCGCACGCATCGGCCACCTGCCCAAGGACATCGCGTAAATCAGACCACTGCAGCCCGGTTGGCATACCCGGAGACGAACTCCTTGGCCTGCCCGGTCTGCGGATCAAACACATGGCGGCGTACCTTGCCGATATCCGCGCCATAAACGTGAATGCTGATGGACACCTGGTCGTCATAGACATTGGAGACCTCGTGTATATCGCCCACCGTGGGTGACACCACTTCCACCACGCCCGGCTCCAGAATCTGCGTATCTTCTTCTGTCATCTGGCCGGTCTGAGGATCACGGTCAAAAGGCCGGGATCGTTCGGCACCACGCAACATGCCAATCAAGCCCCACACAGTATGGTCGTGGATGGGCGTTTTCTGGCCGGGGCCCCACACAAAACTGACCACGGAAAAGCGCTCCTGTGGACAGCAATACAGCAAGTACTGTTGATAGAACTGTGGATGGGGCTGGGTGTATTCGGGGGCCAGCCAATCGTCCTGGGCCACCAGTTCGCCCAGCAGGACGCGGCCCTCACGCAAGATATCCTCCTCGCCGACGGCGGGGCGGGCGGTCAATTCATTCATCCCTTGGATAAAGCGCTCAAAACGGGGGTGCATAAGGGGATGTCTCCATAGTTGCCTGGGCCTTGCGGCCCAATTCGTGAATCAGTTCTTATTTGTTCAGATACACCGGGGCACGTTTTTCCTTGAACGCGTTCATCCCTTCCTTGGCATCATAACTATCCTCGATCGCCTTCAGTTGGCGCATGGTGCGCGCCATTTGCTCGGACGGCCCCCGAGTCAGCACCTCATTATTGATAAAGCGTTTGAGGGTCTGCAAAACACGGGGCGACATCTTGGCCAGATCCTGAGCCATGCGCACGGCTGCCTGAACTTGCTCACCGACCGGCACCACCTCATTGGCAAAACCCAGATCATAAGCACGACGGGCTTCCAAGGTACGGCACAACAGAATCACTTCCATGGCGGCATGATGCGGAATGCGCGAGGCCAGGCCGGAGATAATGCCGCCCGTAAAGCCCAGCTTGGCTTCCGGGTAGGAGAACTTGGCGCTCTCGGAGGCCACCAACAAATCCGTCATCATCGCCATCACCAGGGCCCCACCCACGCACCAGCCACTGACAGCCGCAATAATGGGCTTGTCGGTTTCAAAGCCTACCGTGGGGATGGCACGCCACAACTCGGGCCACTCATTAATATCGGCACCGGCAGAAAAAGCGTCATTACCTGCCCCGGTCAGCACGGCTACACGACGTGTGGGGTCCTCATCAAAAACCAAAAACGCCTGCTGCAGCTCCTTGACCACCGTGGCGCTCAAGGCATTGCGGCGATCAGGGCGATTGATCGTAAAGATGGACACACCGTCATCGTGGTTTTCGACAAGAATGCACTGATAATCCGACATGGTTTACTCCTCCTGGGTATTGTTAAAAGAATCGATCTTGGTTTTATGCGCCTATGGACAGGCGGGCATCGACGGCGTGACAACGGGTGGCCGCCACGATCAATGGGTTGATATCCAGTTCAAACTCGGTGTCGCGCAGGTCGTGAGCCAGGAAGCTGACACGCACAATCGCATCGAGCACCCCGGCCCGATCCAGCATGCGCCCCCGGTATCCCTGCAACAGCTTGTCGATCATCAAAGTAGACAAGAGTCGATCCGCATCAGCCAGAGTCAAAGGAGCGGCGGCAATCACCCGATCCGAGAGCATTTCCACCAAAATGCCGCCCGCCCCAAACACCACCACCGGGCCAAACTGCGCATCCTGACGTGCTCCGATCAACAGCTCCACATCGCCTTTGGCCATGGCCTGCACCAAAACACCTTCCAGACGGGCATCCGCCTTATAGGCTTTGGCATTCGCGTAGAGCCGGGCAAAATCCCGTCGCAAGCCAGCCTCGTCGGCCACATCCAGCGCCACCCCGCCCGCTTCGGTTTTATGAACAATGTCGGGAGAGACAATCTTCATCACCACCGGGTAACCCATCTGCTCGGCCTGCGCCACGGCCTGTTCCACGTCCTCACATACCTGGCCCAGATTCACCGGCAAGCCGTAATGCGCCAGCAATCGTTTGGACTGATCTTCATTAAGAACACCACGCGGCATCACACTAGGAGCCTGGCAGGCACTGGGGCGCATCGCTACCTGACGCGGCACGAACTTCCCATGTCGTTTCCAGGCTGACAAGGCCAGGGCCGCTTCCAGACTGGAGCTGGCATACGCATGGCCGTGCTGGGCCAGCTTCTGCCGCAAAGGCTCGGATGTTGCACCCGCATCAAACGCCACCATGACGGGCTTGGCCCAGTGCGGTTCGGGATGGATGATTTTTTCAATCAGAGCCGCCATCCATTCCTGCGGACACATGGAGGCCGTAATCAATACCGCATCGCTTTGCTGATCCTGCATCAGGGCATCCAAAGTGGCGCGGGCCACTTCGGTGCAATCCTGGGTCAGACGGGCGCCCAGATCCACCGGGTTATCCGCCTGCCCGGCCGGGTAGTGGACAGCCAAGGCATGCTGGGTAGAAGCAGAAAAGCCGGACAGCTCCACGCCCTGCTCTGCCAAGGCATCTGCGGCCAGGGCTCCGCCGCCGCCCGAGGGCGTCACAATCGCAACTTTGGAAATCGTGTTGCTGGTAAAGCGCACCATGCTGTTTGCCAACAGAAGCATGGCTCCCATATCGTCCATCAGGCTGATGCCTTCATCGCGGCAGACACTGGCAAACACATCATGGTCCCCGGCGACACTGGCGGTATGCGAAAAGGCGGCTGCCTTGCCCGCACTGGAGCGCCCGGCCTTGACGGCCAGCCAGGGCTTGCCCGCGGCCTGCGCCCGGCGAGCCGTACGGCGCAAGGCCTGTGCATCCTTGATGCCTTCGATATAGGTACAGATCACCTGCGTCTTGGGATCATCAATCAAGAAATCCACAAAGTCGCACAAGTCCAGATCTGCCTGGTTACCTACCGAGAAGCCATAGGTAAAGCCGCCGCCCATCGCCCATGCACGATCAAAGTAGGTGGTCA
This sequence comes from Alcaligenes sp. SJTW-7, assembly GCF_047716895.1. Lineage (NCBI taxonomy): Bacteria > Pseudomonadati > Pseudomonadota > Betaproteobacteria > Burkholderiales > Alcaligenaceae > Alcaligenes > Alcaligenes sp. SJTW-7. The sequence goes on from NZ_CP136682.1 coordinate 3,138,585, forward strand.
TCAAGGCACCGCTTTGACTGACAAAACCAATCGGACGCTCGGGCAGGCTATCCCTGTCCAGCACCGGCGACGAACACAACACCAGCTTGCGGCCGGGGCTGATCATGCCCAGGCAGTTGGGTCCGATCAGACGCATGCCCGACTCCCGGCAAATGCGCAGCAGCGCCTGCTCGCGCTCCAGCCCGCGCTCACCTGCATCAGCAAAGCCCGCCGAGATCACCAGCAGACCACGCACTCCCATTTGAGCCGCCATCTGCGCCTGCTCCAGAACGGTATCGGCCCCCACCGTAAACACGGCCAGATCCGGGGCGCTGTCCAGCGCAGCCAGACCGGGCACAGCGGGCAAACCAAACAGACTGCTGCGACTGGGATTGATGGGCAGGACCTTGCCGCCATACCCGTGCTTGAGCAGCATGCGAAACAGTCGCCCGCCAAACTTGGACTGATCTTCCGAGGCGCCGACCAAAGCTATGGATGCCGGGTCCAGCAAAGCGTCCAGCGTGCTGGCGCAAGTGACGGTTTCCATCACGTTTGTCTCCTGTTGGTGGTTCTGTGAGCGTTTAGTTATCGCTCATCTTGATAGTCTTGAGCAGCTCGCTGTAATAAGCCCGGCTCTTTTCCAGATCCTTCGCATAGGCATCGCCATCTTTCCAGCTGGCGCTGACACTGATACGGTGGAAGCGTTCCTGCGTTTGCGGTTCGGCCAGAATTTCTTCGGTGGCCTTGGCCAGCTTGTTCATGACATCGTCAGGTGTGCCTGCCGGTACAGCCAGTCCCCAGAACCCCTCAAAAGGCAAGGCCAGATCAAAGCCCGCTTCCTGAGGAGTGGGCACGTCCGGCAGTTCTGGATGACGCACGCTGGCGTACGTCACCAAGGCTTTGGCCTTGCCACTTTTCACCAGCTCCAGCCCCACCCCATCGATAAAGAAGTCAATGTGATTGCCCATGAGGGCCGTCATGGTATCTGCCGAGCCCTTGAAGGGGACGTGCAGCAGGTCCAGCTTCTGGGCATTTTCCAGAATCTCTCCTGCCAAGTGGCCTCCAGACGCAATACCGGCCGAGCCATAGGTCAGGGTGCCGGGCTCTTTGCGCGCCAGTTCCACAAACTCTTTCAGGTTGGAGACGGGCAGGTCATTGCGTACCGTCATGATGGGAAGATAGCCAGCCAGACTGCCGACAAACTCAAAACCGTTTACCGGGTCATAAGGCACATCGCGTATATAGGGCAACACGGTAAAGGCCGTGCTGGTCGCCAGCAACAAGGTATAGCCATCAGGTTTGGCGCGCCCCACCATCGACGTCCCCAGCGAAGTGGTGCCGCCGGGTCGGTTCTCAATAACGACAGGCACGCCCAGCTTGACGCGCAGGCGGTCGGCAAATACTCGCGCCAGGTTGTCACTGTTGCCGCCGGGGGGATAAGGAACCACAAAGGTCACTTCACGGCTGGGGTAGGCGTCAGCCGCACTGGCCGCCGGTACAGAAAAACTGCTGACTGCAGCCAGCCCCGAGACCAGCAAAGTACGTAGCAACCCGGTGGGCGAAAAAAAAGAACTGGACATGATCCTTGCCTCCTGTGTGAGGGAGCAACCCTCTTTTGTTCCAATATATAGAACGCTGTTCTTGTTTTTGATATTAAAAATGCCGCGTAAACGGCTTGAATACAACAGACAGCAACAACACAAGCAACTGAGGACAACGGCTCAAATATAGGGAGATTTGATTTCAAGTGTCAACTATTAATCCCCCTCGGGATTTCCCCAGTCTCTTGATCCTGGTGCTTTAGGCTTGACCGCAACGCGCTTCTGGATAAAATGAAAATACTGCTTTTTTTATGTCATTTTGAAGAACGCTGTTCCAAATATCAGAACACAACTCTTAACTGATCGAAGGAATTCATTCATGTTCTCTGCCATTGTCATCGACAAAACCGACGACCAATACAAAGCCAGCCTGCAATCCCTGGACGAGTCCGCCCTGCCCGAAGGCCAGGTCACGGTTCGCATCGACTACTCCACCCTGAACTTCAAAGACGGTTTGGCCATGACGGGCAAATCGCCGGTAGTGCGTCAGTTCCCCATGGTGCCCGGCATCGACTTCGCCGGTACCGTCACTGACAGCAGCGACCCGAATTTCAAGCCCGGCCAGAAGGTAGTGCTTAACGGCTGGGGCCTGGGTGAAGTGCATTGGGGTGGCCTGGCCCAGCAGGCACGCGTCAAGGGCGATTGGCTGATCCCCCTGCCCGAAGCCTTCTCCACCCAGCAAGCCATGATGATTGGTACCGCGGGCTACACCGCCGCCCTGTGCGTACGTGCCTTGCAGCGCCAGGGCGTCACGCCCGACAAGGGCCCGATTCTGGTTACGGGAGCCGCGGGTGGCGTAGGCAGTGTCAGCGTAGCCCTGCTCCATGCCCTGGGCTACACCGTGATGGCCAGCACGGGCCGCCCTCAAGAAGAAAGCTATCTGAAGGCGCTGGGCGCCAGCGAAATTGTGGACCGCAACACCTTGAGCGAACCCGGCAAGCCGCTCGGCAAAGAACGCTGGGCCGGTGCCATCGACAGCGTGGGCAGCCACACCCTGGCCAATGTGTGCGCGGGCACGCAGTACTTGGGCGCCGTGGCCGCTTGTGGTCTGGCTCAAGGCATGGACTTCCCTGCTTCCGTGGCCCCCTTCATTCTGCGCGGCGTGCAGTTGATTGGTGTGGATAGCGTGCATTGCCCCAAACCCGAGCGTTTGGCGGCTTGGGACTTGCTGGCCAAGCATTTGTCTATTGAAGCCCTGGAGCGCATCGGTGCCAGCACCATCACGCTTTCCCAAGCCATTGATCAGGCCGGTCAGCTACTGGAAGGCAAGGTACGCGGCCGCATCGTGGTTGATGTCAACGCTTAAGGCCGGGTCGGCCCCCCCCTTTACCTGTCACGCTCTGGAGCTGATTCATGGATACGACATTGCCCCTGAACGGGGTTCGGATACTGGAATTTTGCAATGTGGCCGCTGGCCCATACTGCGGTATGTTATTGGCCGATATGGGGGCCGACGTCATCAAGATCGAGCACCCCAAAGGGGGTGACACCTTGCGAAGCTGGCCACCCATCAACCAGGGCTATAGCGAGAACTTTGCTTCGCTAAACCGCAACAAGCGTTCAGTAACGCTGGATCTGAAAAACCCCGATGATGTGGCCAAGGCACGCCAGCTGGTACTGGATGCCGACGTCTTGCTGGAGAACAACCGGCCCGGCGTCATGCAGCGTTTAGGGCTGGATTATGAAAGCCTGAAGGCCCTGAATCCCAGGCTGCTGTATTGCTCGATTTCGGCCTACGGGCAAAGCGGTCCGCGCTCGCAGGAAGGCGGCTTTGACCTGACCATCCAGGCCATGAGCGGCGTGATGAGCGTAACGGGCGAAGCCGGCGGCGCCCCGGTCAAGTGTGGTGTGCCGCTGGCAGACTTTGCTGCCGGTTTATATGCCGCTTTTGCCATCAGCGCCGCCCTGCCGCAAGCACGCGCCACCGGTCAGGGCGCGCATATCGACGTCCCCATGCTGGGTACTACGCTGGCCATCGCTGCGCTGCAAACCTCGGAATATTTTGGCAGCGGCCGCGATCCGGACAAGCTGGGCTCCGCTCACCCACGCAATGCTCCCTATCAGGCATTCCAGTGCAAAGGCGGTTACTTCGCCATGGCAGCGGGCAACGATGCACTATGGCGATCTGTCTGTCAGGTCGTTGAACGCCCTGATCTGACCGAGGACGAGCGTTTTACCAGCACCACCTTGCGCGCCAAACATCAAGATGCCTTGCGTGAACTGCTGGAAGCCATTTTTGCGCAACACGACTCCGAACACTGGCTGGCTCAATTCCGTGCCCAGGGCGTACCGTGCAGCCCCATCAACCGCTATTCCGACGTCTTGCGCGACCCGCAAGTCGAGCACATGCAATGGGTGCAAAACATCCGCCTGCCGGGTACGGATACCGAAACCCGCACCTTTGTCTCGCCCCTGCGTATCAATGGGGTGGGCTTGCCCGTCCGTCTGGCACCACCCGCGCTGGGCGAGCACAACGACAGCATCCTGCACGGAGTCACCCCATGACCGCGCGGTACGGCAGCAGCAGCCCCAGCCTGAACGTGGACTGCCAGGATAAAGTCTGGACCCTGACACTGAACCGGCCTGACAAGCGCAATGCCTTGTCAGCCGAGCTGGTAGAAGCCTTGATCGCGGCCGTGCAGGCCGCAGAACAGGCCCAGGCCGATTTATTGATTCTGCGCGGGGAAGGCCGCAACTTCAGTGCGGGTTTTGACTTCAGCGACTACGAGCAGCAAAGCGAAGGGGATCTGGTACTGCGATTTATCCGCATCGAAACCCTTCTGCAGCTGCTGGCTCACACACCATGCGCCACCTTGGCCCTGGCGCATGGGCAAAACTTTGGGGCAGGCGTGGATTTGATTGCGGTCTGCCGTCAACGCGTCGCCAGCGCGGATGCTCGCTTTCGCATGCCTGGACTGCAATTTGGCCTGGCACTGGGAACCGGCAGACTGGCGGCCTTGATTGGCGGCCAGCAGGCTCATCAGCTCCTGGCAGGCAGCCAGGTGTTTGATGCTGCCAAAGCAGAGCAACTGGGTTTTATTGAAGGGATACAAGAGCCTGACACATGGCCTGCTGTCATCGAGCAAGCGCAACAGACAGCAGGCTTGCTGGACGCAACCAGTCGCGCCTATCTGCATCAGTTAACCGGCTGCCCACAACAGGTTGATCGGGATATGGCGGCCTTGGTGCGCTCTGCGTCCGCACCCGGTATCAAACAAAGAATTGCGGCCTTCAGGCAGGCCGCGACGTCTTGAGTTCTTTGGTTTGAATTGAACTGTCCCAGAAAACCGGGGCAAGCTCCAAACTGTGACAACCGCTCAAAGCCGGGCTGCTTCATCCAGCCCGGAACCTATCCGCTACAGCGGTTTAGCGACCGCTATACCCTAATCGGCGCGAGATCTGCGCGGCGGCCGTCACCAGTGTTTTACCGGCCTGCACCAAGCGGGCCTCCTCCAGCCGTTCCGCAGGCCCGGAAATCCCCAAAGCCGCCACCACCATTCCACGGCTATCGTAAATAGGCGCGGCCGCGCCCACGACCTGTTCACGCCATTCGCCACGATTGAGTGCAAACCCTTGCTCGCGCACCTGCTCCAGCTCGCGACGCAGATCACCAAACTTGACCAGGCTACGGGGGGTATAGGGCTTGAGGCGGTTCTTGAGAAGATTGAGCGTGTCTTCACTGGCCCAGGCCAGCAGAGCCTTGCCCGTGGCCACGCACTGCGCAGGCGAGCGTCCGCCCACGGTGGTGTAGGCTCGCACCGGCTGCGGACTGTCCATCTTTTCGATATACAGCACCTCTACCCCATCGAGCAGCGAGAGGTGGACGGTTTCCTGAGTCTGCTCGGCCAGCTCTTTCATGAAGGGCAAGGCCTCCATCCGCACATCCAGCCGGTTGGCCAGGCCCGAGCCCAGCTCCCAGAGCTTCATGGTCAGCTCATAGCGTCCGGTGTCTTCGTTCTTGCGCGCAAAGCCTTGATGAACCAGCGCCTGCAGCAAACGATGCACATTGCTTTTATTGAGCATCAGTTGATTGGCCAGCTCGGTCACGCCCGAGCCTCGTTCGTGCTTGGCCAGGGCTTCCAGGAGCACCAGGCCCTTAACAAAAGTCTTGTCCAATCGAATATCCCATCCATCACTAAAAGTGCATGAATTGTCTCATGGAACCGGACTTCTGCCTGTGAGAGTGGGGGAACTGACTCAAAAACAAAACAGACTGCTCGACCTTTGCCTGTTCATCTAAAGCATTGCACCTGGCACGCGCCTGTCCGCAGGATTGAGGGCTGGCTGGCGGACTATTATCCCACTCTCTCTCCCCTGACAGATTGACCTGCAAGATGGCAAACGTGTCGGTGGGCTGACAGGTTGCAGCCTGTCACGCGAGAAGCCCGGGGTATCAATTACACATGGACGCCCTCTGCGTGCCCTCAAAATAGGCCAAGCATCACCCAAAACACAATCTCACTTGCCGCTTCCCAGCCTTTGCCGAAAGCGTGTAAAAAGAGTCTTTATGCCATGAATCAAAAAGCAGACCGGAGCTCAACCCTGATGGACACCCCTTCTACGCCCGTTGCCCTTGCCGCCATCGTACATGCGGGCAAAGGCAGTGCTGATGCCCTGCTGCTGGAATTCATACAGGCGCTGCGCGCTCAACATTACCGTGTCTACGGCCTGGTGCAAGGCCCCGCCATCCAGAAGGGAGATCACAGCCTGCGCACCGTGCAGGATCTGGACAAAGGCACTCTCTACCCCATCACTCAGAATCTGGGAACCGAATCCAGCGCCTGTCGCCTGGATATTGGCGCCTTGCTGCACGCCAGCGAAGTGCTACGACAGGCGCTGGACAGTCATGCCGATCTGGTGATTGTGAATCGTTTTGGAATTATGGAAGCCGATGGTCAAGGTTTTAACGACGAAATCCTGGCCTTGATCGATAAAGGCTACCCGGTACTGACTGTTGTGTCTCATACCTACCTGCCTGCATGGCGCGCGTTCACAGGGGGCCTGGCGGTGGAACTGGAGCCCGAGCATCAGGCGCTGTGGAACTGGTTCGAGAGCAGCCGTCAGGCCGCCTGAACCGGACGCCTGACCGGACTACGTTGAGCGAGCTTGCCTGACTGCCGGAGTCGCTCCGCCAGCCAGGCAAGCTGACGGGACACACACAGACAGCAAGCGTTCAAAATGACGACTAACAAGGCCTAGAACGCCCAGTTCAGCGACACATTGCCCGAAATATCCGCCCGGCTATTGCCCAGTAAACGGGTTCCCGCCGACACCCCCACACGCAAACGCTCCGAGCTTTGCAGCGTCAATCCTGCGCGCAAGGCCAGCGCATGACTGTCGACCCGCGCATAGCGACCATCAAAACCCGTCTGGGGTGAGGCTTCAAACCGTGCGTACTGCGTCTGCTTGCGGCCTAACAAAGCCTGCTCCCAGGACGCGGACACTTCGGCCTGCAAACGACGACCCTGTTTCAGCTCCCAAGCCTGGCTGACCGCCAGACCCAGCGAGGCTTGCAAGGACTGGGCACGGGTCGAATCCAGCTGCAAGCGGCTGCCTGCATCGCCTTGCTCACTGAAACCGGGACGGCTGTAACGCAGGTAATCCAGAGCCAGAACGGGACCTATGCTGCCAGCCTCGCCCAAGGGCCAGTTATAGGCTGTCTGGATGCCCGCTGCAAAGGTGTGACCGGTCCAGTCGGACTTGGGGTTCGCTTGATAATCAGAAAACGCGATGCGTCGGTTCAGCTTGCCCTGCTCCAAACCCACACGGACTTGCGCCAGACCTTGCCAACCCTCGCGAGCATCGGCACGATACAAGGCATGGACGCCGGCGCCCAAACCCGTCAGCGTGCTCTTGCCCTGATAAGGGGCATCTATATTCAAACTCTGCTCATTGGCAGTTGCATGAGCCCCCAGGCTCCAATCGCTGCCAGCAGCGCGATGCTCCGCGCCGAACACCACCCCGTAAGTCTGACTGCGATGGTCGACCTCATTAGCAGTTAACTGCCAGTGGTAACGGCCCCCAAAAGGCTGAATAAAGGTTTGCCATCCATCCTTGCCCAGACCAGGTCGCTGACGCAGTTGCTCGGACACCAGTTGCTCTCTGCGCAAGCTGGCAGCCAATTGCGCCCCGTACGCGCCGGCACTGAGCTGATTGAGTGCGTCACCGATCTGGCTGCCATCCGCGCTGGAAAAGTCTAGCGCCTGGTAGACAGACGCCAAGGGACGCTGATTGTCAGTAGAAGCCTGCTCCAGACTGCGGCCCACGGCCCCTGCATTAGGATTGCCTGCATAGGGCGAGTAAGCCGCCGCGTCACGGCTAACCGACCAACCGCCGTTATTGACCTGAACACGCAGGCTGGGCGAGTTCAGGCTGGCTGTCAGCAGATCAAATCCACCCTGAGTCTGTGTGGCCTGAAAGACCGTGTTCTGGCTCAGGGACCAACCATCGGCATACCAGTCCGGCTGCAACTGCACTTTCAGTTCACCAGCCAGTTGAGCCAGCCCCTGCACCTCGATCCGATCATGCTGACGCGTGTCCGCTTCAATCAACACCCGGCCTTCGGGGGCCTGAATGAAATCGCCTTGAATCGTCATCTGACCAAATGAATTACCCGGACTCAAGGTACCGTGGTTACTGAAGTTGCCTTCCGGATTGATGACGTAACTGCTGTTGCCGCTGAGCGTGGCGCCTGCATCCACACGCAGACCATGCAATTGATGCTGGCCATTGAGCGAGCTTTCCCCGCCCGCAATCACGACGGCCAGATTATCGACACCCTGAATATTACCCTCGTAGCGCAGACGGAAATCAGGATCGGCCTGCCTCGTGGCGCGCCCTTGATCATCGGCTTTCTGCCCAAAATTCACATGGGTAACAAACAGCTCGCCATTGCTTTGGCGAGTGGAATAGTCAGACAGGATATCGCCCTGAATCCGGGCCCCCTGCAGGACATTGATATTTTCAACCTGTGCATTGTCGGAAATCTGAATGGCCGCTTTCCTGCCCGACAACAGGCCGGACAGGTGGTAGTCCTTGATCAGCGCGCCCTGCAAAGCCAAGGGTAATTCCTCGGCGGCAACCAGGGTGCCCCGGAAATTCACCAACCAGGAGCCACGATAGTCACCTCCCTCAATACCATCTGCAAAACTGCCCATGGCGTTATGACCGAAGTCAAACAGCGCGGCAACGCCGTCCTCTCCCTCAGCGCGTACTTCGCCCCGCTGCACAATCGTGTGTTCGCGACCATAGCTGAACTGCAGGCCGCGGCCATACCAGCCTTGCGCGTGAATACGGGTACTTTCGGGAATGATGAGTGTGTTTTCGCTGCCATCCACGCGCACACCGACTCCGCCGGGACCGGCACTTAACAAATCAGCCGCCTGGGTCAGGGTGTTGCGCTCCCCATAAATATGCAACCCCACGCCTTGAGTAGCCTGGTTGTATTGGCCCGGCAGATAAGCCGTCCCTTCGCTGTTTCGAGCAAAAAAACCATTTTTGCTCGTCAATGTGAGCCCATCGCCGTAGACAGAATAGCCATAGAAATTACGTCGGTCGATCTTCAAGCCCATATCCTGCAAGGATGCCAGCTCCGCTTCCATCATCGTGGTGTAATTGCGATAAGACTGGTGGCTCATCAAGCTGTTGCGCAGCTCTGAATGCGCCATATAATCCGTATCCACCCCGAATGGCTGCGTATTTACATAGCCCAAAATCCGCACCGGTATGCCGGGCATGGCGCCGTCCATGACTTCCTGCACATGCTGGCCCGTGAAATAGCCCTGGTCCTTGCGCAAGTCAAACGCGTCTGGGTCGTAAGCGTTATTGCACATCGAGCACAGCACCGCCTGTCCGGGCCGGGCCGCATTGCCATTGTCATCGCGCAAACCCTGCGCCCATGACGTCAAAACCGGACGGATGTACGGCGTATCCGACCCTAGTCCCCAGGCGTCCACGGCCACACCAATCATTCCCATCGTATGGCCAAACTCATGGAACATGACAGCCGCATAATCTGCCTGGGCATTCAGGGGAAGTTGGCTGGGCCGAAGCGCAGCGGTATCAAAATCGATGGTTCCCACCACAACCTCGGCAAGAGGGTGCTTAAGTTGATCGCTGTCCAGCTTATTGAGTAAGGCAGCCTGAGGCAGAAGCAGGTAAAGCGAGCCTGCGGAGTCTGGGTCAGGCGTCACCGTGGTCCCCGCCCGAGCATCCTGACCGCCTACTGTGCCAATATTGATAATGGCGGGCACATGCCCCGGCTTCAAAGAGACGATTTCTGCCCAGCGACTTAAGGCGCCTCGAATTTTCGCATGCGCATTATCGTCCAGATCAAAAACGGATCGTGGCCCATTGACCGGATCATCGATAGAGTAGGAGCCATCCTGCGTACCGTAAATGCGTAGTTCAAATACAGCCTCCCCTTTCTTGTTATGGATCGTTTCAGACTGATAGGCTTGAGCGCTCACCGACGCTGCCAGCAAGACACCAGCACTGAACAGGGATTTCAAGGTCGCGGACATAAACAAAGGTTCCTGGCTTGAGTGTGGCACAAGGCGTCCCTGGCCATAAACCCACCACAGACCGCCCTCGAGCCAGCACCTTAATGCAAATAATGCACAGAAAACGTTTAATCCATACCCGCCAAAGACCCTTGTCGTCGCATCGCAACAAACACTCGGTCAAGCCACGCGGTCCTGAGCACCGTCCTCAAGGCGTCACGATGTTGAACCACAAGCCAGGCTCCTCAAACAGACCTCCAAATTCCTGAAACTTACGGCCCAGACCTTGAAGCTTGGCGCGATCCGTTTTCATGGCCGTTTTCCAGTCCAGCATCTTGCCTTGAATCAGCTTGAAATCCGCCAGACTGACTGACATGGTGGCTTGAGCCGGCAAACCGGGGCGCGTACTGTAATTAAGCACCGAATTGCCAATGCTGACGGTATACGTCGTGTCCATATCCACAAAATGAAAAGCAACAGTCAGCTCCTTGTCTTTGACCTTCTCGTCGTCCAGACGCACGGCCATCAAGTCAAACATCATCTCTGGGGTCAGGGCAGCGAGCAGATCGGCATTATTGTTGGGAGGCACAGGTAGATCCGGCGCACCCTTGCGCAGCTCCAGGGCCCCTTGCAGATAGATGGACCGCCACGGCCCGGACTCGGCCTGATAACCCAGTTGCTCGTAGCTATTGGCCAGCAATTGGCGTGCTTCTGCATCTTTCGCATCGGCAAAGACCAAATGCTTCACCACCATGGCAACCCATCTATACTCACCGCGATCAAAGTCTTCATTTGCTTTTTGCAGGAGCCGATCACGCCCTATGTATTCCACATACTTCGCCCCTGCTGCCGTTGGTGGCAAGACATCCAGACTGGAGGGATTGCCGTCGTACCAGCCCATGTAGTACTGATACACCGCCCGTGCATTGTGTTTAAGTGAGCCGTAATAACCGCGCGTTGCCCAGTCTTTCTGCAAAGACTCGGGCAGCTCGATCAGCTCGGCAATTTCTTCGCCGGTATAGCCCTTGTTCATCAGGTTCACACTGCGATCGTGAATGTACTTGTACAAATCACGCTGCTTGACAAGGTAATCGTGGACCTGCTCCTTGCCCCACACAGGCCAGTGGTGCGCCTGAAACTTCACCTCCGTGCTGTCGCCAAACAGGTCAATGGTTTCATTGATGTAGTTGGCCCATTGCCTGGCATCCCGCACCTGTGTACCGCGCAAGGACAGAATATTGTGCATGGTGTTGGTCGTGTTCTCGGCCATCCACATGGCTTTGAATTGTGGCAGATAGGTATTCATCTCTACCGGAGCTTCAGTGCCCGGTGTCAGTTGCATGACCATTTCAACGCCATCAACCACCAGTGTTTCACCGGATCTTGATATCGAACGCGTCGGTGCAATCAAGGAGACCGAACCCAGCGGATTGGTCATGCCCAGCCCCGAGCCTACGCTATGCTCCGGGCCGCGCGGCAAGAAGGCCCCATACATATAAGTCGCACGACGCTTCATGGCATTGCCTGCAATCACCCCCTCGCTGATGGCATGCTCCACAAAACCTTCTGGCGCAATGATCTGCACCTGTCCTGAGTCCACCGCAGCCTGATCCACCAGTCCCTTGACTCCGGCGTAATGGTCTATGTGGGAATGACTGTAAATAATCGCCTTGATAGGGGCGGCCTGCACATGTTTTTGCAACAAGGCATACGCAGCAGCGGCCGTTTCGGTAGAAGTACCCACATCAAACACAATCCAGCCGCTTGTGCCGCGTACAAAGGTGATGTTGGACAAGTCATAGCCGCGCACCTGATAAATATTGTCCGTCACCTTGTACACACCATCGAGCAAATTCAACTGCGACATGCGCCACAAACCGGGATGCACCGTGCTGGGAGCAACGCTATCTGGCTTGATAAAGGCCTTGTAAGAATCCAGATCCCACACCACATTGCCGTTCACGCCTTTGATCTGCAGGCTGGGCTCGCGATAAATCAAACCGCGCTGGGCGTTCTTGAAGTCCTGGGTATCATCAAACGGGAGTGTTTTCATCCATTGAGCATGGCGCTCCTGAGTTGCCTGCGTGGCAGGCGCGGCCTGTGCCTGAACCAAACCCGCACTGACTACTGCCGCCAGCATGACTGTTCTTATTGCTGCATGTGCCATGGCACGCTCCTCCTGATGGGCTTTTTCAACAAGCGTCTCATTCTGCGAGCAAAGCGGACCCGATAGCCCAAACGGCGACTTTGCCACAGTGGCCCGCTTTAAATGCTTTTTCAACGCCGCCTTCCTACCTTCAGTTTTTCGAGGAGGTATGCATATGCAAAAGACAATATTTGGCCTGTTGGCCACCAGCCTGATCAGCTCGGGGGCCCTGGCTCAGTCCCAGAACGACGCCAATAACCCGTTAAGCCCCCGGCCCATGGTCAGCTTGCACGACTACTACGTACCCGAGCTGTACAAGCTCGAGAATGCGTGGGCAAATCAGACCGTGCTGCGTGCCGTCCTGCCCAACAAGACCTTTGGTCTGCCGCAGCTGTGGCGTTTGAATGTACCGATTGTGGCCTTGCACCACGATCGTCTGGGCAGCAAATCTGGCTTGGGCGACATCACGTTCATGGATGTATTCATGAAAAACGCTGGTAGTTTTTCCTATGGCATCGGCCCCTTGCTGGTGATGCCTACGGCGTCGAACGATTGGCTGGGACAAGGCAAATGGCAAATTGGCAGTGCCGCAGCCTTGGTTGCCAGCAGGGACTGGGGGCTGGCAGGCGGACTGCTGACTTTTCAGCAATCCTTTGCCGGGGACTCGGACCGCGAGAGGGTCAAGACGGCCACCTTCCAGCCCGCCCTGTTCTATAACCTGCCTAATGGTTTTTACTTGCGCTCGAGCGGGGTGTGGACCTTTGACCTGCAAAACCATACCCATCACATTCCCGTGGGCCTGGGTCTGGGCAAAGTATTCAAACCTGGCAAGAGCGTGATCAACGCCTTTATCGAACCGCAATACTCTGTCGATAAGAAAGGCGCAGGCGCACCAGTGTGGCAAATTTTTGCGGGTATCAACGTCCAGTTCTAACCGGGGTGGCGCTGAACCCACACACGACGTTCCGCCAGATCGGGGAGGTGCTCGCGTCGTTGCCTGAGCCAACCTTCATAGGCGTACAGGCCGCTGCGCAAGACTTCTTGCTGGGCCTGAGCCCAGCAAACCTGCGCCTGGTCTCTATCCGCACTGACCCAGGCCAGATCCCCCCTCAAGCAGTCAAGCTCTGGCAGATACAGGGTAGAAGCCCGCTCCTGCCCTATCTGGCAGACTTGATCCAGGGCTTGGCTGGCACGTTCAATTTCCCCTTGGGCCAGATGGCAGCGGGCCAAAATACACAGAAAAGCATCCGTCGCCAACGGCATGCTGCGCGCAAACTCAGGCAGCAAACCAAGCAAACGGGCCAGCTCAGACCTAGTCTCCTCACCTTTGACCAGGCGGCAATACAGCACATAGGTCTCGGCAACCGCACACCAGACACTGTCCGGCAAGACAGGCTGCAACGTGGACAGCAAAGCCTGACTACGTTCCGTCAGCACCTCCAGATCACCTTGCAAATACAGAATGCGCAGCATCTGAATTTCAGCAATTACCGCCGAAATGCGCGACTGACTTTGACTGGCCAGAAACTGGGCATGGCGGGCACTGGCCACACCCTGCTCAAAGCGCCCCTGCAACACCTGAGTCAAGCCCAACAGGCTATGCACCAAAGCCGGACAATGATGACCCAGGGCCGTATCCATGGCCGGAACGGGCTGTTCGTAAGCCAGCGCACGCAGCGCCTCGTCCAGGGCCAGCTCGGCTGGTTGCACACGGCCTTTCCAGAACAGGTATTGCGCTTCGGCGTACAGGCCCCAACCATACCAGGCGCTATGGCCCTGACGCCGGGAGTGTTCCTGCAACTGCTTGGCGTGAGCCAGACTTTCCGGCAGCCTGCCTGCGCCGTGCAGCATCACCCATTGCCCCCATAGCACGGGCAGATCATCCTCGCCGCCCTCGCTGCGTCCGGCCGCCTGCGCGTACGCTCGCGACACGGGTATGGCAGCAGGCCCACCACGACTGATCTCCAGCGCCCCCAAGGTGACATAGCTGTCGCGCTCGTACTGACGGCGCAACTGCACATCGCTCATGTACTGCAAGCTGCTCAAGACCTGCGACAACTGTTGTGCCGCCTGCAGGCTATCGCCGCTGCGCAGCGACGTATCAATGGCCTTGCGCCACCAAATGGCCGCTTGTGCGCTTTGGGCCTGTACCAGACAAGCGGCTATTTCTTCTTCTGCCTGCTGCATTTGAATCAGGCTATGGGCAAGCTTACCGTACAGGACTTTGCTTTCTTCCTTAGCAATCAAACGACGCAAGGCGGAACGCATCAAAGGGGCGCATACAATTCGGCCCTCGCTGTCTTGCTGCAACAAGCCTTTGTCCAACAGGCTGATCCTGGATTGCTCTACGACGCTCAAAGGCAAATTACAGGCCTGCGCCAAACCCGTAGGCGTGGCGCGTTCCCACAACACCATCATCAACAACACGCAGCGGCGATCCGCATCCAGTTGCTCCAGATCCAGCAGCAAGCGGTCTGCCAGACGGGGCACATAATTGAACGGCATGCCAAAGCGCTGTAAATGCAGCATGTCTTTAATCAGCATGGGATTGCTCAAACACTGAGCACGAATCTGCGCATTCGCCTCCGAGGAAAGGCGCTTGCCGCGTGCATAAAAACCGATCGCCTTGCCCACCTCCGACCCGGTTAAGCGGCGCAAGGTCATACTCTGGGCAAAGTCCAACGCCAATAGGCTCTGACGTGACAAGATCACTAGCAAGACTCCGGCCGGCTGCTTTTGAACCGCACTCCATATAGCCGCCAAGCTGTTTTGACAGCCGGTATCCAGCGCATCCACATGATCCAGAATCACCAGCACGGGCCGGCTCTGACTGGTAAAGGCCTGCACCGCCGCTAGCAGCAAATGGCACGGATCGGGCACCCCTGGAAGGCCTTCCGTTTTTAGACGATGCGCCTGTTGCAGCACCTGATCCCAATGGAGATCAGACAGGCCAAACCAGTCGCGCAGGCACTGACTTAAGGCCAGCGGCAAGTCCTGGGTGGCAATGCCGTCATCCAGACGAGCCTGCATCATCTCGCGCACGCCTTGCAGTACGTCCTGGCGCGAAAAATCAATCAGCAAGGGCTGCCCACCATCGCGCACAATGTAGCTGTGCAAGGCTTGGGCTAAACGGGATTTGCCCGACCCCAGATCACCATGAATTCGGTACGCGGCCTTGCGGGACAGGCGGCTGCACTGCTGCCATTGCGCCACCAACTGCTCGAACTCGGGCTGGCAGCCGTAAAGAGGGTCGTTCATCCATTTCCCCTCTCCCAAACTGAAACACACCCCCTCCGGGCCACGATGCTGCTTGATCTGCCAATCCGCCATCCGAGCAACAGCCTGAGCGCTCAACAGAATCTCACCATGCCTGGCCTTCCACACCAAAGGCATGACCAGTTGCCCGAACAGACTATGTGTATTGACCTGCTGTTCGTCCACTAAAGCCAAGCTGACGTGCACGACCTGACCGATGCAGATCCCCGGTGGTGTTCGCAAGGCACGAATCACACAGGCCAGCTCAACCGCCCGATTCACCGGCTCGGACTGTGCATGTGGCCAAGCAAAGTGGGCCAGCAACGTAGACCCGCTGGACTGGCTTATCCATGCACCGTGCGCACGCAAAATATCAAGCAATTGCTCGTGCCAGGATTCCAGATAAGACACAGCCTGATCCGACATCAGCTCCCCATCCAGATGCACCTCAGAGTCATCGGCAGGCAGCCAGGACAAGGCCAAGGCCAGCGTAGCAACCGTGCGATGACTCTGGGTGGACGTTGGGGGGGCATGGCTTGCGGCCACCGGCCATTGGGCTTCAGCCAGACGGCGTGTTTCAGGGTCCGGGCGTACTCCCAGGTACTGACGCAAAGCCTGCTCACAATGGGCATAGGCTTGCAAGGCGGCCTGCCTGTCTCCTCTTTGCATCAAGGCACGGATCAAAAGGCGATGATAGACCTCCTGCTCGGGGGCCTGCAGCACCCAATCCTGCGCCAGTGCAAGCGCCTGATCCCACTGATGGGTCTGCAAAACCTGCTCGAACAGACGGGCACGCACGCTGAACAACTCCAGGGTGAGGCGATCTTCCCAGCTTCGTCGCCAGGAAATGAACGCTTCGGCATCGGGAGATGGAATCGCGTCCAGAAAACGACCGCCATACAGGCTCAAGCGCTGCAACAGACACGCGTTCTGCGCGGCATCGGCCTGCATGAATTCCAGCACATCCACCTGCACACATTCAGGCTTGAACGCCATGGCGCCTTCGGCGTGGGCGACCAGGCAAACAGCCTGCTCGCCCAAGGCCTTGCGCAACACATGCAAGGCATGACGCAAGCGTGATAGCGCCTTGTCGCGTGCCAGATCCGGCCACAGCATATGTGCCAGCCGCTCACGATGCAGCACTTTGCCGTTCGCCAGGCACAGCACCGCCGCCAGCAGTTTGACCTTGTCATAGCTCAGCGATGCGGTGCGATCCACCTGATCGACCGTAAAGCGAAATGGGCCCAGCAAACCTAGCACGATCATTGAACGATGCTCCGAGCACAGGGCTCTTTGCGCCCAGCCTCTCTCGTGTCAAATTGACAGCAAATCCGACACTATGTCTAAAAAAAGCTGTAATTAGCTGCCGATTGTACTCAACGCCCTTCTTTGTTCAATCAAAAGAGTGTTAATTGTGTCTAGAAATTTCCCCATCTCCTCGCTTCTGGGCAAGCCTTGGGATGGCGCAAACACCTTCAAACGACCACATAGACGCATCTGTGAGTTTTAGGCTACTGTTCTTGAAGAGGCCATGACAGTCAGTGGTAATCATTCATCCATTTGCTGCCCACATCCCATGCTGTCAGGCCGGCCTGCCAGTTCTGTTTGATTGACTCCCAGGGAGGATGGAAACCATGCTTGGCATGATGATGAATACCCCGCTGTTAGTGTCATCCATACTGCGACATGCAGCGAACTATCACGCAGACACAGAGATCGTCTCCCAAACCGTTGAAGGCCCGGTACACCGGTACACCTATAGCGACCTGTCCAAACGCAGTCAGAAGCTGGCCAATGCACTCCAGAACATGGGACTGAAACACGGTGACCGTGTCGCAACCCTGGCCTGGAATGGCTATCGCCATCTGGAGCTGTATTACGGTGTTTCCGGGTCTGGGCTGGTGTGTCATACCATCAACCCACGTCTGTTTCAGGATCAAATTGCCTACATCATCGAACATGCCGCTGATAGCGTCCTGTTCGCCGACCTGACGTTTATGCCGATTCTGGAGACCTTGGCCCCCCAGTTGTCCACACTGAAAGCCGTGGTCATCATGACGGACGAGGCACACATGCCCCAATCCGACCTGCTGCCCAATCTGCGCTGCTATGAGACCCTGATTGCGGCCGAATCCGACCATTTCGAGTGGCCCGTATTCGACGAAAATACAGCATCGGGCCTGTGCTACACCTCCGGTACCACGGGCAAACCCAAAGGGGTGCTCTACAGCCATCGCTCCACCATCTTGCACGCCTTTGCCCTGAGCCTGCCCGACGCCCTGTGTCTGTCGGCCAACGACACCATCACCCCCATCGTACCCATGTTCCACGTCAATGCCTGGGGTCTGCCCTACGCCGCCTTGATGGTGGGCGCCAAGCTGGTCTTGCCGGGCCCGAAACTGGACGGCGCCAGCCTGTACACGCTATTTGAGAAGGAAGGGGTCACCATGACGGCCGGCGTACCCACCGTCTGGCTGGGGCTGCTGGACTGGATGCAGGCCAATGGCAAAACCTTCAGTAGCTTGCAACGTCTGGTGATCGGCGGCTCATCAGCTCCTCCGGTCATGATCAGCCGCTTCCAGAAGCTGGGCGTCCAAGTGCGCCACGCCTGGGGTATGACGGAAACCAGCCCCGTCGGTCTGGCGGCGGCCTTGTTGCCTAAACACGAGGCTTTGCCTGACAAGGAGAAACTCAAGTTGCTGGCCAGACAAGGTCGTCCTCTGTTTGGCGTCGAGTTCCGCGTGGACGGCGATGATGGTCAGCCTATTGCTCGTGACGGCAAGATGTTCGGTGCCATGCTGGTGCGCGGCCCGTGGATTGCCAGCGCCTACTTCAATAGCACGGATACCTCTGCCCACACCGAAGATGGCTGGTTCAATACGGGCGATGTAGTCACCATTGATCAGGACGGCTTCATCCAGATCGTGGACCGGAGCAAGGACGTGGTGAAATCCGGTGGCGAATGGATCAGCTCGATCGAACTGGAAAACATTGCCCAGGCTCATCCGGCCATCAAGGAAGCGGCCGTGGTGGCCAGACCCGACGAGCGCTGGGGCGAACGGCCAGTCCTGGTCGTGCAATTGCAAGACGACGCCACCTTCACCAAGCAGGACATGATCGAGTTATATACCGAGCAAGTCTCCAAATGGAGCATTCCTGACGATCTGATCGTGGTGGACGAACTGCCCCACACGGCAACCGGCAAGCTCTTGAAAACCGCCATTCGCAAGCTGATACAAGAGGAACTGGACAAATTGGCGGCCGACAAAAAGGCAAATTAAGGAACAGGCGTGCCGCGAAGGCGTAAGGCGGGGACCGCGGCACGGATGCCTTCCATTATTTTTACACCAATTTTCATTATTTTATTTTTTATTGTTTTATATTTTTAATATCAATAGCCATATTAAATACTCTTCTTTTAATAAAAAACAAAACCCATTAATTTTTTAATTGTACTGACAACGCCGTCTGGGAGACCAGACGGGCAAAGCATGCTGACATCCGGCCTGCGCCCGTAGCGTCAGCATGCCTCTTTATGACACCGCGTTGGCAAACAGTAGCGAGGCCCCCAAGCCAAACAAGGCCGCCCCAATCCCTCTGTCCAAGATCCCTTGTCGAGCCAGCAAAAGGGTACGCAAATGCATCGTTGAAAATGCCAGGGCCACGATGCTAAACCAGACCCAATGGAGCAAAGACATCAGCAAACCATAGGCCAAATTCAGCCACAAGGGCGCGTTTGGCTGCACACACTGTGTGAACGTGGCCACAACAAACAACATGGTTTTAGGATTCAGAGCATTGGTCAGGAAACCCATACCAAAAGCTTGCCAGGCGCTGGGCGTATTTCCCGTTACCTCCCCTACCGTCAGCCCAGCGGCGTTATGAAAAGTCCGGTAACCCAGGTACATCACGTACAGGGCACCCGCCCCCTTCATCAGCCAAAACACACCAGGCGACTGCGTAATCAAAATTGCCAGCCCGAACACGGTATAGAGTACATGCACCTGCACACCGACCGCGATACCCAGGGCCGAGATCAAGGCGATCTTGCGTCCAAAACCATAGCCATTGCGCGTGACCAGGGCAAAGTCAGGTCCAGGGCTGACCACCGCCAAAAGAGTGATAGTGGCAACTGCCAAGAGTTCATACATTTCTAACAAGCCTAAGTTTGATGAAATCGGGGTGACAAGCTAGATTGCCGCCCGCCAAAAGCAGGGGTTCGTCCTACACTCTACGAATGGGTTGGCCACGCTGAGCTCGTTCTGTCCATCGGCAAAAACTGCTTGCCTCAGACAGGGAGAATCCTTCCTGGCGACGCATGTATTCATCGAATATCCATCGTTCTTGTTATTCTTTATGAAAACAGCGCTAATTTTTAAACGATGAAATAAACTCCCCATAACCTTTTATTTAACTAGCTGACACAGAATTTCATTATTGATAATCCGGTGCTAATTTAAAAACGATAAATTCTGCGCCTTTTCTGTGAGTTTTCATTGACTATGCATCTTCCCAACCTCACGGCCTTCCGCTACTTCGACACCGCGGCTCAGGCAGGCAGTTTTGTGCAGGCAGCCCAACTGCTGCATGTCACTCATGGTGCAGTCAGCCGCCAGATTCGGGCGTTGGAAGAATCGTTAGGCGTGGAACTGTTTGAAAGACGAAATCGGGCCGTATTTCTGACACCGGCAGGCCGCCAGCTACTACACGTCACCACCCCCATGTTTGAGCGTCTGGAGGATGTGGTCCGTCAGTTGCAGCACACTCAGCGTGAGCATGCCCTGGCCGTATCCTGTGAGCCCACCATCGCCATGAAGTGGCTGATTCCCCGCCTGGGCAATTTCCATGCGCTGCATCCCACCATCACCGTGCATTTGATTACAGCGGGAGGGCCGGTAAACTTTGCTCAAATGGGCGTGGATCTCGCCATCCGTCGTGATGACTTTCATTGGGCGGACTCGGTCTGCGGCTTGAGGTTGTGCGAGGAAACGATCGGGCCCGTTTGCCAGCCCCATTACCCCTACAACGAGGAGGCGGGCCAGCAGGTGCTCATACAGAGCAGTTCCCGCCCTCAAGCCTGGGCCACCTGGGAGCGGCTGAGCGGCCAATCTCTCCACGCGGCCAACAAGCTGGAGCTGGAACATTTTTATTTATGCATTCAGGCCGCCATGTCCGGACAAGGCATAGCCCTGGTGTCGCGTTTAATGGTGGAAGACGAACTGAAAAGCGGTCAGCTCATCGCCCCGCAGGGCTTTATTCCGGACGGCTCGGCGTACTACCTGCTCTCTCCCCAGACTCTGGATCAGAATCCTCGCGCAGAAGTGTTTGCCGACTGGTTAAGTGAACAACTGACCGCCTAGCACTGCTCGGCTCGGCTCGGCTGGCAAATCACACCATGCACCCAGTTGCTGGGCCCTCGACTGCTCATGCCGCTCATGCCGCTCATGCGGTGAGATCGTACAGATCGTTGTTCTGAACGCTGCTGTTGCCCTTGTTGCTATCCTTGCTGTTGCTCTCATTGCGCTTGCTGTGGTCTCTGTCCTGGCCGTTGGTATCTCTTCGGCGCTGGTCCCTGCTGCTATTGCTGTTGTGACGATTGTTGCCATGGCTATGGCTATGGCTATGGCTATTAGTGTGGTGTCTGCGTCTATCGTTGCCTTGACCCGCCCCCCGAAACTGAGCGCTCGCGATGGCCTTGGCTTCGGTCGTGGCCTCGGCCTTGGTGACGGCCCCTGCTCAGATCTTGGCCTCAATCTTGATCCGGCTCCTGGTCGCGGTCTGCGCTCGCTTCCGAGTTGGCAGGTGTTCCCTGTCCTGACCTCAGCCCCGGCTGGGGTCTTGGCCCTGAGCTTGACCAATACCGTAGCGATTGTCTTCATGCCTCAAAAGCATCCGTAGTTTGGAGTCTGAAGTCTGAAGTCTGAAGTCTCCAAAAAACAAACATAGATATTTAGTTCAATGATTGTTGAATTATTGTATTATCGCCCTATGGAAGAATCTCACGTTATCCGCTCTCTGGCTGCTCTGGCCCATGAAGCCCGTCTCCGGGTGTTTCGCGCCCTGGTCGTCACCGGCCCATCTGGGCTGACGCCGGGCTCCCTGGCCGAACAATTGGGGATTGCGCCCAATGCTTTGTCCTTTCACTTGAAAGAGCTCAGCCATGCCGGACTGATTCACGCCGAGCGTCAAGGTCGCAATCTGTTGTACAGCGCCACCTTTTCCACCATGAACGACTTGCTCGCCTACCTGACCGAGAACTGCTGTCAGGGCGAGGACTGCGGCACCGCGTCAGACGCGTGCCGGCAATGCTAAACCGGCCTCGGAACGCTACACCATGCTTGCTGCAATACTGATTTTCATCACCACCTTGACGCTTGTCATCTGGCAACCCAAAGGCCTGGGTATAGGCTGGAGCGCCTCCCTGGGGGCTGCCGCGGCCTTGTTGCTCGGGGTAGTGCAATGGACAGATCTGGCCCTGGTCTGGAATATTGTCTGGAACGCCACTGCCACCTTTGTGGCCATTATCATCATCAGCCTGTTGCTGGATGAGGCGGGCTTTTTTGAATGGGCCGCCCTTCACGTGGCACGCTGGGGAGCTGGCAATGGACGCCGGCTTTTTGCCTTTATCGTGATTCTGGGCGCAGCGGTTTCGGCCTTGTTTGCCAATGATGGGGCAGCCCTGATACTGACGCCTATCGTCATGGCCATGTTGCTGGCATTGGGCTTCTCGGCCCCTGCCACCCTGGCATTTGTCATGGCAGCGGGTTTTATCGCCGACACCGCCAGTTTGCCGCTGGTTGTCTCCAACCTGGTGAACATCGTCTCTGCGGACTACTTCAAACTGGGCTTCACGGACTATGCCTGGGTCATGGCGCCCGTCAATCTCGTGTCCGTGCTGAGCAGCCTGATTGTCCTGATACTGTATTTCCGGCGCGACATCCCCGTCCGCTATCACCTGGAGCAATTACGACAACCCTCGCAGGCCATCAAGGACATCGCCACTTTCAGGGCTGGCTGGCTCATCCTGGCTTTACTGCTGACCGGTTTTTTTGCGCTGGAGCCCTTGGGTATTCCCATTAGTGCAATTGCCGCCACCGGTGCGCTCATCCTGCTGGCCGTTGCCGCCCGCGGCACGACCATCAACACCAAAAAAGTGCTGCAGGGCGCGCCCTGGCAAATTGTCGTGTTCTCGCTGGGCATGTATCTGGTGGTATACGGGCTGCGCAATGCAGGGCTAACAGACTATCTGGCTTTATTGCTGGACAAATTTGCTGAGGCTGGCGTGTGGGGCGCAGCGATGGGGACCGGCATGCTATCCGCCTTCCTGTCCTCAATCATGAACAATATGCCCACTGTACTGGTCACCGCCCTGTCCATTGACGCCTCCAGCGCCCAAGGCGCCGTCAAAGAAGCCATGATATATGCCAACGTCATCGGCAGCGACCTGGGCCCCAAGTTCACGCCGATAGGCAGTCTGGCTACCCTCTTATGGCTGCATGTGCTGGCGCGTAAAGGCACCACCCTCAGTTGGGCCTATTACTTCAAGGTAGGGGTCATTCTGACTACCCCCGTCTTGCTGATTACCCTTGCCGCTCTGGCACTACGCCTCGATCTCGTCGCCTGAGCCGCTCACACGAAACAACGCCATGACAGACATCATCATCTATCACAACCCCGCTTGCGGCACTTCCAGAAATACACTGGCCCTGATTCGCAATAGCGGACAAGAACCCACCATCATCGAGTATCTGAAAACGCCGCCCGAGCGCGATACCCTGATTCAACTGATTCGAGATTGCGGTCTGAGCGTGCGCGAGATTCTGCGACAGAAAGGAACGCCCTATGAAGAACTGCATTTAGGCGATCCTACGTGGACTGATGAACAACTCATTGACTTCATGCTGGAGCATCCCATTCTGATCAACCGGCCCATTGTCGTCACACCACGGGGCACACGTTTGTGCCGCCCTTCGGAACAGGTACTGGAAATACTTCCACGACCACAACAAGGAGCCTTTCGCAAAGAGGACGGCCAAGCCATCATTGATGAACACGGACAAAGAATTGAATAAAGCTGACTTAGCCCATCTGGACGAACAAGCGTTCAGAGTCCCGGATCTGGCAGAACTGCTGCCCAAGGATCGTGCAACCCACCCACCTCGCATCCTGCTGTTGTACGGTTCCTTGAGGGAACGATCCTACAGCCGCTTTTTGACCTGGGAAGCCGCACGACTATTGGAAGCAATGGGAGCAGAAACCAGGGTTTTCGACCCACAGGGCCTACCCCTGCCTGAGGGCGCGACAGATGACCACCCCAAAGTACAGGAGCTGCGTCAGTTAGTGCAGTGGGCTGAAGGCATGGTCTGGACCTCGCCCGAACGACACGGCGCCATGACTAGCGTCCTGAAAGCACAAATTGACTGGATACCGTTAAGTATTGGCGCGATTCGCCCGACTCAAGGCAAAACACTGGCGCTGATGCAAGTATCTGGTGGCTCCCAGTCATTTAATGCGTTGAACCAGATGCGGGTGCTGGGCCGCTGGATGCGTCTGATCACCATCCCCAACCAGTCTTCGGTCGCCAAAGCCTTTTTGGAGTTTGACGAAGAAGGCCGCATGAAGCCCTCGTCCTACTATGAACGGGTGGTGGATGTGATGGAAGAATTGGTGAAGTTCACCTTGCTGACG
Source organism: Alcaligenes sp. SJTW-7 (assembly GCF_047716895.1). Lineage (NCBI taxonomy): Bacteria > Pseudomonadati > Pseudomonadota > Betaproteobacteria > Burkholderiales > Alcaligenaceae > Alcaligenes > Alcaligenes sp. SJTW-7. The sequence goes on from NZ_CP136682.1 coordinate 3,162,755, forward strand.
CGCGACTGCGCTGCTTATCTGGTGGATAGGTACAGCGAACGCAAGGAAACGGCGCAGGAATTATCCAGGCGGGTGAATCAAAGAAGCATTTAAAAGGTGACACCGCCTGAACAGCGCCATTTCGCTTTTCACGGCCTTGCCTGGCCCTGTTAACGATAAGGTACACAGGGCTGAGCGATTCACGTCATGAACCAAGCCCTCGAAACCATTCGGCTTCGAGGGCCAGAGTCACAGCTTATAGTCGCAATGACCTTAGCAGCCAGGCGTGCTCAAGCCGTGGCCTATCGTTACCGCAGTCACTTTGACGTCTTTAAATGCTTGATGCGCCTCAGCATCAAAGCGCCGGTCACAATTAAAGCGTGTGTCCATGACAAAATCCTCTCCCGCCGCTTTAGTCATATGGTCTTGCCAGAGGCTGGCCGCATCCAGCGCATCACCGTCTACCAGAACCACCTCCAGCATCACTTCCATAAACCCCGCCGCCCGGGGCCCTTCCCACAAGGCATAGACCGAGGGATCAGCGGCATTGCCGCAGAGAGACAGGCAATCGGCAAGATAGCTCAGGCCTCCGCCCGAAGACTCTTCAAAGGCTCCCGGCGTTAATGTCTGCCCTGCCGGCGGCGCATAATCGCCGATAAATGTGCCCAGATTGGCCTGGCATTGGCCGCCCAGTTCCATACTCAATGAAGCCACTGCACCATTGTTGATGGTGGCTGTGATGTCGCACCCTTGCACGCGGAAAACATGTGAGTCTCCATAAGACTGGCGCGGTATCCCGGCAATCGATTCAAAGTACCGCTGATTCGTACCCAGCATTTCCCCATTGAACACTTCCTTCACCGTTGCGGCCTGTGCCCCGGTTGCCAGCATACCGATGACGCTAGAGATGGCAAGAGCTTTAAAATAATGCGACATAAGTAGAGTCCTTAATTGGGCTGAACCCCAATTCTTAAAAACCAAGATCAGTGTGAGAAATGAAACGTACCAGTCAACAATCCGAAAGCAGGATAAGCGATAAACATGAAGAGAGCTCTGAATAGTCTATAGACTTTTAATTTTAAAAATTCAAAAAAACCATACAGATAGACGGCTAAATAATGCTCATCGCACAGATCAAGCGGTACCGGATACGGCGTATCCGCAAAGACGACACTATACCGTTGTTTGAGCTCTTTTATAAATCCAAAAATGTGAAAACCCATCAACAAAACACATTGAATGGAAAACAAAAATAATCACAAAGCAGCAGCAAAAAAAATTAATAGTATTTCTACATAATTAACGTCAAAACCCCGTGACTTGAACGTGGTCTGATCGCTTTGCTGCAGGGCCTCGCAATCCCACCACGCCTGTCGGGCCATAAGCATCAGAAAAAAATCAGAGCAAAACCGTTTGCCTATGTCAGCAAAACAAATGCAAAAAGAGCAGCAGCTTCACCCTTCCGGCTACCTGTTTATCAGCGCATCAGACAGACGGGCACTCCCAACGCCCCGCCCCCCACCCCTTTCAAGCCCGTGAATGCAAGACTAGGTCCCGTTTCAAACCCTACAGACAATAAAAAACCCGCCGAGCGATGCGCTGGGCGGGTTTTCAGATCTAATTCTTGGCGGACAGAGGGGGATTCGAACCCCCGATACGCTATAAACGTATACACGCTTTCCAGGCGTGCGCCTTCAACCACTCGGCCACCTGTCCTAATTATTCTTTGGCCAAGCAATGTGAAGCTGCTAATGCCAAGTCCATAATAATAGCAGCACTTGTCCTTGTAACGCAAGCATTCAATTTTTTCTTGGACGAATTGTTGGCAAGGCCGTACTGGAGAGGTGGCTCACGCTCAAGGCCCAGGCAAAGTGACGCTATTGAGCGAGCGATACAGGCACTTGAGTCTGTCGCCCCGCTTTCATCGGCTTCTTGCTCATACGCCTGAGCACACCGACTTAGGGGGGAAACGGCTTATTCCGAATCGGGAGGATAAGCCCCGCCCACCGCACGCAACAAAGCATCCCAGTGATCACGCTGACGAGCAAGAATACGCAGGTCAGCCCCCAGCAGACGCACGTCGGTGAACTCGAAAGGTTCGACATCCTCCAGGCCCGACAAAGCCGTAATGTCCGCCACACCGCGGCCCTGCCCCAAAATTTTAGGGGCCAGATACATCAGCAGTTGGTCTACCACGCCAGCATCAATCAATGCCCCCGAAAGTCGTGCTCCCGCCTCTGCATGAACTTCATTAATCTGTTGTTCGGCCATCCAATCCAGAATGGCACACACATCCACCTGGCCCTCGTGCAAAGGCATGGGAATAACCTGAGCATTGCGGTCTGCCAACTCAGCCTCACGCTCGGGATCGCGACGATGGCTGAATACCCAACACAAGGTGCCATCCAGCAAGGCAGCCTTGGGGTCAAGGCGCAAATGGGTGTCGAGCACGGCTTTGATAGGCGGCCGGGGAGTGGAAACCGCCCGCACATTCATCAAGGGATTATCCGCGTTCACCGTACCGATGCCGGTCAAGACAACGCAACTGCGAGCGCGCCAGTGGTGACCATCATCACGGGCCTGCGGTCCGGTAATCCATTGAGATCGCCCATCCGGCAAGGCACTGCGACCATCCAGTGAGGCGGCCATCTTCATCCATAACCAGGGGCGTGCGCGTGTCATACGAGCAAAAAATCCGGCGTTGATCGCCAGCGCCTGCTCGACGCACACAGGGCCATCCACAGAGATGCCCGCCTGACGCAAGCGTGAGACGCCGTTGCCTGCCACCAAAGGGTTAGGGTCGTACATGGAAAAGACCACGCGCCCAGCTCCCGCCTTGACCAGCGCATCCGCACAAGGAGGCGTACGCCCATGATGGCTGCAAGGCTCCAGGGTGACATAAAACGTCGCGCCGGCCACGTTCACGCCTCGCTCTGCCGCCTGTCGCAACGCCATCACTTCTGCATGAGGTCCACCAGCCTGCTGTGTGGAGCCTGAAGCCAACAACTGGCCGTCGCGCACAATCAGACAGGCGACTCGGGGATTGGGGGCACTGATATAAAGGGATTGCTCGGCCAGCTTCAGAGCCTGCCGCATCCAGACGACGTCTTCTTGTTCGACCATAAGCCTTAGCCGCGGTCGGGATCGTTCATTTCGTCGATCGCCTCTACAAACTCGCGGATGTCCTTAAAACTCTTGTAGACCGAGGCAAAACGCACATACGCCACCTGATCCAACTGCTTGAGTTCGGCCATGACCAGTTCACCGATAGTCTCCGAGGAGACTTCACGCTCGCCAGTCAGTTGAAGTTTTTCTTCGATGCGCTGCACGGCAGCATCGACTTGCGCCATGGGGATGGAGCGTTTGCGCAACGCAACGCCCATGCTCGCCCGCAAGCGGGCGGGGTCAAAATCCATACGGGTGCCATTGCGCTTGGCCACAACGGGCAAGCTCAGTTCAGCACGCTCGTAAGTTGTGAAGCGCCGTTCACAGGCCGAACATTTACGACGTCGCCGTATGGCGTCGCCTTCTTCGGTGATTCGGGAATCGATCACCTGGGTATCGGCATGGTGGCAGAACGGACACTTCATTCAGAATCGCGGGCCTTGCGGCCCGCTCCGGCTGGATTACTTGGAGGAGTAGACGGGCAACTTGGCAGTCAGCTCGTGTACACGGCGACGAACATCTGCCAAAACGGCTTCGTCGTGAGGGTTGTCAAGTACATCAGCAATCAGATGTGCCGTCAATTCCGCCTCGGCTTCTTTAAAGCCGCGCGTAGTCATGGCAGGCGTACCCAGACGCACACCGCTGGTGACAAAGGGCTTCTCAGGGTCGTTCGGAATGGCGTTCTTGTTGACGGTGATGTGCGCCTTGCCCAGGGCCTCCTCAGCCACTTTACCGGTAATACCTTTGGGACGCAGGTCCACCAGCATGACGTGGCTTTCGGTACGGCCAGAGACGATGCGCAGACCGCGTTCGACCAGGGTGCGAGCCAGTACGTCGGCGTTTTTCACGACTTGAGCAGCGTAAGTCTTGAACTCGGGGGCCAGCGCTTCCTTGAACGCCACGGCTTTACCCGCAATGACGTGGATCAGGGGGCCGCCTTGAATGCCGGGGAAGATCGCAGAGTTGATGGCTTTCTCGTGCTCAGCCTTCATCATGATCACGCCGCCACGAGGGCCACGCAGCGACTTGTGCGTCGTCGAAGTCACAAAGTCAGCGTGAGGCACAGGGTTGGGGTACACCCCGCCTGCAACCAGACCAGCATAGTGAGCGATGTCCACCATGAGCAGGGCACCGTTCTCATGCGCAATGCGCGCCATGCGTTCAAAATCAATGCGCAGGGAATAAGCCGAAGCACCACCCACGATCAGCTTGGGCTTGTGCTCTTTGGCCAAGCGCTCCAGTTCCTCGTAGTCCAGCTCTTCGTTGGCGTCCAGACCGTAGGACACAAAGTTGTACAGCTTGCCCGAGGCATTCACCGGGGAACCGTGGGTCAGGTGACCGCCTTCGGCCAGGCTCATACCCAGCACAGTGTCACCGGGCTTGAGCACAGCCATGTACACGCCCTGGTTGGCTTGCGAGCCGGAGTTGGGCTGGACGTTGGCGGCCTCGGCGCCAAACAGTTCTTTCAAACGATCAATAGCCAATTGCTCGACCACGTCCACGAACTCACAACCGCCGTAGTAGCGTTTGCCAGGGTAACCTTCCGCGTATTTATTGGTCAGTTGTGTGCCCTGGGCTTGCATCACGGCAGGGCTGGTGTAGTTTTCCGAGGCGATCAGCTCGATGTGCTGCTCCTGGCGCACATCTTCGCTTTGAATCGCAGCCCAAAGATCGGGATCAACTTTGTCAAGAGTCGCAGAACGGTCAAACATGAGGGTTCCTAAGGATAAAGTAGGTAGCAAACTAAGAAAGCAACATTTTAGCGCGGAAGCGCGTCAAACCACCGAGACAAACGTCTCCGGTGGCAGAAACCCCATAAAATGCGGAAATAACGTTAGGCGGCAACGGGCGGACTCAAGAGAATATGAATAAAACTCAAATAGTCCGCCCCGGGGAATCAGGATTGCTGAATCAAACGGGGATTCAGGGTGTACAGACCTGTCAAGGTCGCACGAGCCAGAATGTGTCCTTCCATGGCACGCAGTACATCCTGGCCGTTAAAGCGCCCCTCCAGAGGCAGCTCGGCAATGTCCAGCGCGTAGACCGTAAAGACATAACGGTGTGGCAAGGCGTCGTTCCACGGCGGACACGGGCCATCGTAGCCAAAGTAATCACCGTTCATGTCGCGATCGCTGGCAAACCAGTTGGTAAAGTCATTCACACCCTGGCGCGTATCATCCAGCGCCAAAGGGCCGGCTTTACCGCGTGGCGTAATACCCTTGGAGTACGAACCTTCGGCCAGACTTCGCAATTGGGGGGAGATGTTGATCAACACCCAATGAAAGAAATCCACCCGTGGCAGATCCGCCGGCACCTCGCGCCCATCCTGGTTCACATCGTCCGGTTTACTGGGGACATCGGGGTCGTGGCAAATAACCACAAAGGATTGGGTCTGCTCGGGAACATCGGACCATTCCAGATGCGGATTGGCATTACCAGCCAATGCAACTCTCGACTGTGCGTCGTATCGGCAAAAAGCCAGACGCTCGGGAATGATGCCCTGATCTTGAAAAGAATCACTACGCAGTTTCATTGCAGACCTCCACAATCAATCAGCCGGTCAAGGTGACCCGCGCAAACTTGCGCTTGCCTACTTGCAGCACATAGCTGCCCGGCTCCAGTTGCAAACCCTTATCGTCCACACGCTCACCATTGATGCGTACGCCGCCCTGCTCCACATTGCGCTGGGCCTCGCTGCTGGAGGCGACCAGACCTGCTTCACGCAACACGCGCAACAAGGCCAGCTCACCGGCCACCGTAACCTCGGGCATGTCCTCGGGCATTTCGCCCCGACGGAAACGGGCATCAAATGTTTCCAGTGCCTGGGCCGCAGCCTGGGCGCTGTGGAAACGCGTGACGATCTCCTGTGCCAGCTCCACTTTGACCTCGCGCGGGTTCCGGCCCTGGTCGATCTGCTTTTGCAGGCCGGCAATGTCTTCCAGACTACGGAACGACAAGAGCTCGAAATAACGCCACATCAAGGTATCGGAGATGGACATCAATTTGCCGAACATCGAGTCCGGCGTTTCACTAATACCAATGTAATTGCCTTTGGATTTGGACATTTTTTCCACGCCGTCCAAACCCACCAGCAAAGGCATGGTCAGAATGCATTGCTGCTCCTGCCCATATTCTTTTTGCAATTCACGTCCCACCAACAAATTGAATTTCTGGTCGGTACCGCCCAATTCCACATCGGCTTTCAATTGAACCGAATCGTAGCCTTGCAACAAGGGGTACAAAAACTCGTGTACCGAAATAGGCTGATTGGCCTTAAAGCGTTTGGTGAAGTCGTCCCGCTCCATCATGCGTGCCACGGTATAACGGGAAGCCAATTGAATCATGCCACGTGAGCCGAGCTTGTCGCACCATTCCGAGTTATAGCGAACTTCGGTGCGGGCAGGGTCCAGAACCAGCGCGGCCTGATCGTAATAAGTCTTGGCGTTGGCAATGACCTGCTCGGGCGTCAAAGGCGGGCGGGTGGTGTTGCGCCCACTGGGATCGCCAATGGTGGAGGTGAAATCGCCAATCAGGAAAATAACGGTATGCCCCAGATCCTGCAACTGGCGCATCTTGTTCAGCACCACGGTGTGCCCCAGGTGAATGTCAGGAGCCGTGGGGTCCAGACCCAGCTTGATCCGCAGCGGCTGTCCTGTTGCATGGCTGCGCGCCAGTTTGCGGGCAAACTCGGATTCGACGAGCAATTCGTCGCAGCCGCGTTTGACGATGGCTAAATCAGCCAGGACTTCTGGAGAAAGGGGCTCTGAGGGGGATGACATAACAAATCTGGTGACAAACTAATGAGTAAAAATGCTCGAAAAATTAAGCCTAATGCGCTAGGATAGCCTGCTATTGCGAGACGTGCTTAATTAATGAGCAAGGTTTCGTAAACCACCCTATTTTATCATTCCCGCGCAGGTCAGATCGCCAGGGCTGGAATGTTCTGTCCGCCCAGTACAACTGACCTCCGCCTGCAAACCGGGTGGACGGTAAACCGTACGTCCAACAAGGTTCTGGTTTTATGTTCAGCAAAGGGAAACGCTCCTCCTCCCACCTTAACATCCACCAGCCTCGGTTCGCCCGAGCCCTCATTATCCGCACTGGTTTGGTCACGCTGGCCCTGGGTTCCTTTGTCGCCGCCGGCGCGCTGGCCGTGGTGATGCCCAGCAGCCCCGAGCCCCAGATTTACCAAGCCCGCACTGCCTTGACCCTGCCGTCGGATCTGACGGTATTGCAAGCCCAGGATCAACAAGCCTACGTCACGGAAACCCGCATTCGCCGTGGCGATACCCTGTCCGCCCTGCTGCAGCGCATGCAGGTGAGCGAAGAGGGTTTACTGCAGTTTCTGACTCACGACAAGCAGGCGCGCTCAATCTACAAGCTCTATCCGGGTCGTACCGTGCAGGCAGCGCTGGATGCCAATGGTAATTTGCAATGGCTGCGCTACCGCCACACCCCGTATTCCGAGCAATCCGGTCAGGGCCAGGCCCGTTGGCTGGAAGTTCGGCCCGACGGGCAAGGCGGTTTTGTCGCTGAGGAGCAAAGCGACCAGACCCAGACCCGGGTACGTGTCGCCCAGGCCACCATCAACAGCTCGCTGTTTGGCGCCAGCGACCAAGCCGGCATCCCCGACAACATCACGCTGCAAATGGCCGATGTCATGGGCAGCAAGATTGACTTTCTGAAAGACCTGCGCAAAGGCGACAGCTTCCGCGTGGTCTACGAATCCTACGGCCATGAAGGGCAGGACGTAGGTTCGGGTCGCCTGCTGGCGGTGGAGTTCATCAATCAGGGCAAAGTTCATGAAGCGGCCTGGTTCCAGCCCGAAAACGGCAGCGGCGGCTACTACGATTTCAGCGGCCAAAGCCTTAAAGGCGCTTTCCTGCGCACCGCCCTGAAATTCACCCGCATCAGCTCCACATTTGGCGGTCGTCGCCATCCCGTACATGGCGGCTGGCGTGACCACAACGGTGTGGACTACGCGGCCCCATCGGGTACGCCCATTCATGCCACAGCCGATGGCACCGTTGAGTTCATTGGCCGTCAAAATGGCTATGGCAACACCATCATTCTCAAGCACCACGGCCAGTTCACCACGCTGTACGCTCATCAAAGCCGCTTTGCGGCCGGGCTGCGCAAAGGCGATCGTGTCGAACAGGGTCAACTGATCGGCTATGTGGGGTCGACGGGCTGGGCAACGGGCCCGCACCTGCACTACGAATTCCGTATTGCGCAAAAAGCCGTTGATCCTTTGTCGGTAGATCTGCCTGTCGCGCGTGTTCTGGATGCCCCCCAACGCAAGCAGTTCCAGCAAACCCTGGCCTCCTATCAGGACAGCTTCGCTTTGCTGCATACGGACGCTGAGCCCGTGCAATTGGCCAGCCGTTAAGCCCCATGTCAGCCCCCCTGTATATCGGACTCATGTCCGGGACCAGCATGGACGGTGTGGATGCCGTGCTGGCTTCCTTCGGCACACAGGGGGCACAGATACACCAAACCCGCAGCCTGCCCATGCCGGCCGCTTTGCGAGCCGAGCTGCTGGCTTTGCAACACCCGGGACACAATGAGCTAGCGCGTGCCAGCATTGCCGCTGTGCAACTGACCGAACTCTACGCCCAGGCGTGCCTGCCCTGGACCCAAGGCGCAGAAAAAGAGCTGATCCGCGCGATTGGCGTACACGGCCAAACCATCCGCCATGCACCTGACCAGGGCTACACCCTGCAACTGAACGCCCCTGCCCTGCTGGCCGAGCGCTGCGGCATAGATGTGATTGCAGACTTTCGCAGCCGGGATATTGCCGCGGGCGGCCAAGGGGCACCCTTGGTGCCTATCGTCCATGAGGCGCTTTTCCGTCACGAGCACGGCCGCGTCATTCTGAATCTGGGCGGGATTGCCAATATTTCCCTGCTACTGCCGGGGCGTGAGGTATTTGGCTTTGATACCGGCCCGGCGAACATGCTCCTGGATGCCTGGGTGAACAAACATCAAGGCCAGCCTTATGACAAGGACGGTCAATGGGCCAATAGCGCGACGTCTGATCCTGCCCTGCTTGCCAGCCTGTTAAGCGAACCCTGGCTTGCGCTGCCCGCCCCTAAATCCACGGGCCGTGATCTGTTCAATTTGGTTTGGCTGCAAAAGCATCTGGATCTGGTTGATCCCAATAGTGGGCTTTCAGCGGCCATCGTGCAATCCACCCTGATGGATCTGACGGTGCATACCATTGCGCAAGCTATCCAGCCTTACGCCGCTCAGGTGCAGGAATTGATTGTATGTGGCGGCGGCGCGGCCAATCCGGCCTTGCTGAAACGCCTGGGCGATCAACTCATCATGCCCATCCGCTCAAGCGCCGAACTGGGCATGGACCCGCAGTCCATTGAAGCCCTGGCCTTTGCCTGGCTGGCTTATGCACATGTTGAACGTATTCCTGCGGGGCTGCCTGCCGTAACCGGAGCACGTCGCGCAACCGTACTCGGCGCTTGCTATCCGGCCTGACAAACGCTGGCACCCCGCCCCTGACACAAGAGGCAATCCGATAACGCTAGTGCCCTGAAGCATCTGATCAGGCACAGCCCCGCAAGATGAAACCCTGACAAACAAATGACAGGCACTCATCCATCCCAACTTCAAGCATCCCAAGCCTCAAGCACGTTCTCCCGCCCGCGCTCCCCTCATTCACGGAACTATCCACCTCGCCTGCCCCTGCTACAGAGCCCGGAAATGCGCAGATTCATCAAACACGATATGCTCACGCGCACAACTAAAACACCCCAGACCCTGCATTCAGAGTCTGGGGTGTTTGTGTACAAATCCTGCTAAAGCCGATCAGCGCTGAACGACCAGCGCTGACGCCACCTTCTTACATCGTGAAGGAAGAGCCGCAGCCGCAGGTCGTTGTCGCATTAGGATTACGGATAACGAACTGAGCACCGTCCAGATCGTCTTTGTAATCAATCTCTGCGCCCACCAAGTATTGGAAGCTCATGGCGTCAACCAGCAGTTGTACGCCGTCTTTATCAATAATGGTGTCGTCGTCGTTAACCAGTTCGTCAAAAGTGAAGCCGTACTGGAAGCCGGAACAGCCACCACCTTGCACGAAGACGCGCAGCTTCAGTTCGGGGCTGCCTTCTTCAATCAGGAGCTCACGGACCTTCTCAACCGCTGAATCGGTAAAGATCAGTGGGGAAGGAGGGGCTTGCAGATCAACGGATTCGGTAAGAGTGCTCATGTGGTTCTCCTGCCGGCCCCCGCCGGCATGAATAATTATCATGTGATCGCCTTGCACATGACCACCCGCGGGTAAGGTGATTAGTCTGGCTGGGCGATTTTTTCCTGGCGAGAAGCGCGGATAACGCTTCCTTCCAGAACATTCAGCGTCAAGGCGGTGGGCTCAAAGCCTGGCGGCAACGCCAGCCAACCCATAGCGCGCTGAAACTGGTTAAAGTTTAAGATCAAAGGATCAGTCTGTTCTACAGACGACTCTGCCAGCCCCGAATCTGGCCCGGAACTGGGTGTTAAATCGATTTTAACGTTTTTTCCGTCTTGCCGCCCGGTCAGCTGAAACTGCAGGCGACCAGAAAATGGCTTTCCTTCCGGGGCGTTACGTTGCAGCAGGACTTTATACTCCAGCAGATCTCCCCTCTTACTGACCTCCAGGGCACGAACCGTAATGGAACCACTGGGGCCAGGGGGCAGCAACTGTTCGTAAAAAGCCAGCTGTTCGCGTGTTTGCGCCAGTTCGGTCTGAGTGGACAGCAAGGATTTTTCCAGCCCCTTGCGTGTGCTCTCCTCCAACACCAACTGCCCGCGCAGCACCTCAAATTCGCTTTGAATCTGCTGCAGGGATTGCTGACTACGTGCCAGATTCTGCATCGCCAACTGAATTTGTTCAGACTGGTCTGCAGGCTGGGTCAGGCTGCGGTATAGCCATAGGCCACCGCCACCCAATAACATACCCGCCAATACCGCCAGTGCAATGACAGACGCTCCGCCCCGCGCACGGGAAGGAGCGGCAGTCTGAGTCGTGGTTTGTGGTGATTCAGTCATGGATATTTGACCTGTTCACCAAGACCAAGTTCCCCTTAAGGCAGAATGGCAACGTGATTCAGGCCAGTTTGTTCTGGCAGGCCGAACAGGATATTCATATTCTGCACGGCTTGACCGGAAGCACCCTTCACCAGATTATCCTGCACCACCAGAATAATCAGCTGATCGCCGTTACCGGGCCGCTGCACGGAAATACGCAGCTGGTTGGAAGCGCGCACCGAACGGGTTTCAGGCAGGGTACCAGCCGGCAACACATCCACAAACGCTTCCTGCGCGTAGCGCTGCTCATACAGGGCCTGGAAGTCCGTGTCCATCGCCTCAGGCTTGATGCGGGCATAGATCGTGGAAAACATGCCGCGAATCATGGGCACCAGGTGGGGCACGAAGGTCAGACCAACCGGGCCGCCGGCCAAACGCTGCAACTGCTCCACAATCTCCGGATGGTGACGGTGACCCGACACGCCATAGGCCTTGAAGTTGTCGCTGGCTTCCGCAAACAGATTGGGAACCGAAGCCCCTTTGCCAGCACCGGACACACCGGATTTGCAATCGGCAATCAGGTGCTGAGTATCAACCAGCGCCTTGCCACCTTCCAGCAAGGGAGCCAAGCCCAGCAGAACCGTAGTGGGATAGCAGCCGGGGTTACCGATCACCTTGGCGTGAGAGATCTTGTCGCGCAGCAGCTCGGGCAAGCCATACACCGATTGGCTCAAAATATCGGGGCAGCTGTGTTCCATCTTGTACCACTTCTGGAACACGTCCGTATCTTGCAGACGAAAGTCCGCTGCCAGGTCGATCACACGCACGCCTGCAGCCAGCAAACGCTCGACCTGGCTCATGGCAACACCGTGGGGAGTGGCAAAGAACACCACGTCGCACTGTTCCAGATTGGCATTTTCAGGAGTAGAGAATTTCAGATCCACATGGCCACGCAAGTTCGGATACATATCCGAAACCGGCACGCCATCCTCTTTGCGCGAGGTGATGGCGACCAGTTCCACCTGAGGGTGCTGACTTAACAGACGCAGCAACTCGACCCCGGTGTAACCTGTACCGCCGACAATCCCTACCTTGATCCGGGTATCGCTATGTGTAGCCATGAACTTTCCTGAAAGAGAGACAAGCAAAAATTCTATCTTAACGTAGTCCTGCCTGTTCTCAAGCAGCAGACCCGGTAAAGCAGGACAAATGTAGCCAGCAAACAAAAACCCCGGACAGGTCCGGGGTTTTTGAGCACCATAAACAGGTCGCGAGGCGAATTAACGCTTGCTGAACTGTTTGCGGCGACGTGCTTTGTGCAGACCGACTTTCTTACGCTCAACTTCACGAGCATCACGAGTCACCAGGCCAGCTTGTTTCAGAGCCGTCTTCAGTGTTTCGTCGTAGTCGATCAGAGCGCGGGTGATGCCGTGACGGGCAGCACCGGCCTGGCCGCTTTCGCCGCCGCCATGCACGTTGATCTTGATATCGAAGGATTCAACATGGTTGGTCAGCACCAGAGGCTGACGCACAATCATGCGACCCGTTTCGCGAGCAAAGTATTCGTCAACAGGCTTGCCGTTGACCACGATTTGGCCCGAACCTTTCTTGATGAAGACACGAGCGACGGAGGTCTTGCGACGGCCCGTACCGTAATTCCAGTTACCGATCATGACCTATCCTTAGATGTCCAGAGTTTTAGGCTGTTGAGCACTATGAGGATGCTCGGCACCAGCGTAAACCTTCAGTTTCTTGGCCATGGCGTAGCCCAGAGGGCCCTTTGGCAACATACCCTTGACGGCCTTTTCGATGGCACGGCCTGGGAAGCGCTCTTGCATGGTTTGGAAGTTGGTTTCGTAAATACCGCCTGGGTAGTTCGAGTGACGATAGTACTTCTTATCCTGTGCCTTGTTACCGGTTACGGCAATGTCAGCAGCGTTGATGATAATGATGTAATCGCCGGTATCAACGTGAGGGGTATATTCGGGTTTGTGCTTACCACGCAAGCGGCGTGCGACTTCGCTGGCCACACGACCAAGGACTTTGCCTTTAGCGTCAATCACAAACCAGTCACGTTTGACTTCAAGCGGCTTGGCCACGAAGGTCTTCATGATGGTTCCTAAATATTAAAATTTCGGGTCAAGGCAACATGCCTAACCCCTACAGTCCACCCGCTTTTTCAAGCAAGGCAGCTCTATTTGACCCTGCCAAGACGTTATATTCCGCCCGTGCATTTCTGCCAAATAGCTCGCCATAATAACATAAATAGTGGAAAACACGAGGGTTTTGTACGAAAGCACCGATTTTTTGCCACACCCAGGCCGCGCTTCATAAAAAGAAAGCACGGGTTTCATCTCTGCGCACGCTCCAGCAAGGCTGCGAGTATTTTTCCACCTCAACGCAACACTCTCTTGCGGCGCCTTCCAAAAAGCCTCCCTACCTTTAGATCCACTGATCAGACCCACCCCGTACCCCAGAGCACCAGCCAATAAAAAAACCCCTGCTTCCAACCGGGAAACAGGGGTGAACAAGCTGGACCTGCCAAGCCCGAACAGAGTGCTCTGCCCGGACTCCGATACTGGGATCAGCCTTTTTTCTGGTTTGCCAGAGCAATGCCCAGGTAGTTGTCGTAGGAGCCTTCGGCCACGCGGAACCAAGGCACAAGCGCATCGCGGAAACCCATGTAATCGTCGTGAATCTTCTTGAACATGGGGTCCTTGTCGCAGAATTCCTTGTACACGATATTGGCTGTTTTGAAGGACTCATCCATCACATCACGCGGGAAGGCTTTCAAAATGGCGCCGCTGGCGATCAGACGACGCAAGGCGCCTGGGCTTTGCGCGTCGTACTGGCACAGCATGCGCTCGCCGGCAGCACGCGACGCAATTTCAATCAGCGACTGGTATTGCTTGGGCAGTGCCTGGAAAGCGGCGTCGTTAACGTACAGCGACACTTGCGCCGAACCTTCCCACCAACCGGGGTAGTAGTAGTATTTGGCCACTTTCTGAAAGCCCAGCTTTTCGTCATCCACGGGACCGACGAATTCCACGGCATCCAGCGTGCCTTTTTCCAGCGATGGGTAGATATCGCCCGGCGGCACTTGCTGAGGCACCACACCCATACGGGCCAGCACTTCACCGGCAAAACCGGCCGTACGCATCTTCAGACCTTTCAGGTCTTCCAGAGAATTGATTTCCTTACGGTACCAGCCGCCCATCTGGGTGCCGGTATTCCCGAAGGAAAAGTTGATGATGTTACGGGTCGCGAATAACTCACGCAGCAGTTTCGTCCCGTTGCCTTCCTGCATCCAGGCATTCATCTGACGCGCGTTCAGCCCAAATGGCACTGCCGTATCAAAGCTGAACGATGGATCTTTGCCGTAGTAGTAATACGAAGCTGTCTGACCACACTCAACGGTGCCGTTGCTGACCGCATCCATCACACCAAAACCGGGAACGATTTCACCGGCCGGGTACAAACGGATATTGAAGTTGCCATCCGAGGCCTCTTCCACCATCTTGCAAAACGCCTGAGCGGTCGAAAACAGCGCCGGGGTGGCGGGGCCGTATGTCGATGTCAGCTTCCAATTAACCTTGGGATTGCTCTGGGCAATAGCAGGGGCAGCAATAGCGGCAGTACTGGCGACCGCACCAAGACCTGCCTTTTTCAGAAACGAGCGACGCTGCATGAATAAGCTCCTTGTGGGGATTCAATAACCGGGAAATATTTTTATGCTAGGGATAGTACACTGGCGCGACCCGAATGGGGGGCTGCGAAAGCCCGGATTATCCCGCAAATCGGGGCTTTGATCGTCGGCTCCTTGATCTGGCACATTGGGCAGGCACTTTCATCAAAAACGCCCCCCCAACCCTCATAGGGAAACCGCGTCCTCGCCGGTCTGGCGGCTTGCGGCACCGTTAAGGACAGACCAGGCACTGGCACGGCAAACAGATCAGGCGCCGGCTACCGACATCTGTTCGATCAAAATCGAGCCCGTGCGCTTGGAGCCGGCGGCAAAGGTGTCCGCCCCCACAGCCACGATCTGGGCAAACATCTCAGCCAGATTACCGGCAATGGTCACTTCCTCCACCGCATGCTGAATACGGCCATTTTCCACCCAGTAACCAAATGCGCCCCGCGAATAATCACCTGTCAGGTAATTGACTCCCTGACCGATCAGCTCGGTCACCAGCAGGCCGCGGTCCATCTTCTTGAGCATGGCATCCAGATCATCCTCAGGGCGGGTGAGCCGCGAGCTAAGCAGCAGGTTGTGTGAACCACCGGCATTACCCGTGGACGGCATACCCAGCTTGCGACCCGCGTACGACGACAAAAAGTAGCCTTTCAGCTCGCCAGCACGCACCACGTCGCGGTCCGCCGTGAGCACGCCTTCCGAATCAAACGGCGCACTACCCATGGCAGCTGCCAGATGCGGGCGCTCCAGCACATCAATGTGCTTGGCCATGACGGTCTTGCCCAGCGAATCGAGCAGAAAACTGGTTTTGCGATACAGGGCCGACCCGCTGGTGGCCTGCACCAGAGAGCCGATCAGGCCCACAGCCAGCGGAGCCTCGAACAGGACTGGGTAGCGACCCGTAGGAATACGGCGCGCCGACAGGCGCGACAAGGTACGCTCGGCCGCGTAACGCCCGACCGATTCGGGACTGGCCAGACGGGATGGATCGCGCGAGCTGCTGTACCAGTAATCGCGGTGCATATTGTCACCCTTGCCAGCAATAGGGCTGACACTGAGCGAATGACGGCTGTAGGGGTAGCCGCCCAGAAAGCCGCGGCTGTTGCCCATCACAAAATGTCCTTCCAGCGTATCGACCGAGGCGCCTTCCGAATTGCTGATCAGAGGGCTCAGTTCCAGCGCGGCCTGCTCGGCGCAGATAGCCAGTCGGGCAGCCTGATCAGCATCCAGCAGCCAGGGATGGTGCAAATGCAGGTCGGGATACTGCTGCGCCAGCATGTCTGCTTCAGGTAAACCGGCAAAGGGATCTTCAGCGGTATAGCGGGCAATATGCCAGGCCGCCTCCACCGTCTCACGCAGCGCCTTGACGGAAAAATCGGAGGTGGAGGCCGAGCCGCTGCGCTGGCCCGCAAACACGGTCACACCCAAGGAGCGGTCTTGCGTCTGCTCTACCGTCTCCAGTTCCAGCTGACGCACGGAGACCGCCAGGCCCTTGTTTTCGGAGATATCGACGGCAGCATCACTGGCGCCCAGTTTTTTGGCATGCCGCAGCGCCTCGTCCACCAATTCACAAAACTGGAACTGATTGGCACTGATCGACAATTGAGAAATAGTTGGATGACTCATTGCTACTCTTTGAGGGTTAGGCGGTTATCATAGCCAATTGGCGACAATCTTTGCTATTTCACTTCTTATGGCCCGTCCACGCACTGAAATCGATGAAAACGGTTACGACCGTCCCAGCAAATCGCAGGTAAAACGCGAGATGCACGCTCTGCTCGATCTGGGCAAACGCCTGATTGAGCTCTCGGACGACAGACTCAAACAGTTAGATCTGGGCGAGCCCTTACTGGCCGCCATCAAGGATGCCAAACGCATCAGCCCAACGGCGCGGGAAGGACGGCGCCGCCAGATCCACTATGTGGGCAAGCTCATGCGCAATGTGGACCCTGAGCCAATCCTGAAACAACTGGATGTCTGGGAAAATGGCTCCAAAGAAGAAACCCGTGCCATGCACAGGCTGGAGGCTTTGCGCGACCTGTTGTTGCGTGATGACGACGCTTTGACCGAATTCATGAATGAGTTTTCCAGGGCCGACATCCAGCAATTGCGCACCCTGATTCGTGCCGCACGCAAAGAAGCGGAGAAAAATTCCACACTGGCACAAGGCCAGGACCCGCAGCGCAAACACTACCGTGCCCTGTACCAGTACATCAAGACCTTGGTAGATCTTTCGGAGTCCGCATGAACCCTCTGCTTGAGTCGATTGAGATTGAAACCGGTGCCACCCCCCAGCATGCCATTATCTGGCTGCACGGTTTAGGCGCCGACGGCCATGATTTTGCCCCTATCGTGCCCGAGCTGGGCCTGCAAGACGCTCCGGCCATTCGTTTCATTTTCCCGCATGCCCCCATCCAGCCTGTCACCATCAACGGTGGCATGGCCATGCGTTCCTGGTACGACATTTATGTGGCGGATCTGGTGCGCCGCGAGGACGAAAGTGGTCTGCGTCAGTCACAGATCGAAGTGCAGAACCTGATCGCCCGTGAAAACGCCCGTGGTATCCCCACCGAAAATATTGTGCTGGCCGGCTTTTCCCAAGGCTGCGCCATGACCTTGCAAACAGGCCTGCGCTTGCCCGAGCGTCTGGCGGGCATGCTCTGTCTGTCGGGCTACCTGCCTTTGGCCCATGCCGTCGAAGCCGAGCGTCATCCCGCCAACCAGAATACCCCCATTTTCATGGCGCACGGCAGCATGGACCCGGTCGTCCCCCTCAGCCGTGCTGAAGCCAGCCGCCAGCAGCTCGAGGCAATGGGCTATCAGGTGCAATGGAATGTCTACCCCATGCCCCACGCAGTCTGTCCGGAAGAAATCAGCGCCATCGGCGGATTCCTCAGACAAGTCCTGCGCTAACAGGACCATGGAACAAAAACACCGCTGCAATTGCAGCGGTGTTTTTTTCAGCCTTTGCTGATTACTGATACATCCGGGCGATTCGCTCCTGCCAGGTTTTCTCACGAACCAACATGCCGTCCTCTTTCAGTTCCCGCGTGAAAGTGAGATAAAAATAAGACTCATCGGACTCGATCCTGGCACGCGCCAACAAATCAATCTCCCGTCCCTTGATGGTAAAGAGGTTGCGCCGCTCGCCCTGATAACGCGCCTGGGCAGGGCGGGCGTCATTGACCTCCCAGCGGTAGCGCTCCTGGGAACGGTACAGATTGTCATGCAGGACCCAACTGAGTTCATTGCTGGCGGTAAAACTCGAATCCCCCGTCTCCTCATCACGGGTACTGCTAAAGACAGGGCCATCCGAATCAATCACACGTCCGAACGGAGCCGCTTCGCTGGCCTGGGGCGGTGACATCCGGCAGGCCTGGGACCCTTGGTCACGCAGGGGCACAACCGGCAAATCCACCCAGGTATCCACACCCGTAAACAGACTGGTCGCCCCCGGCGTCGGACTAGGCCAGATCATGGGGAACTGTGCATTACTCACTGCAAGGCGGATACGGTGACCAGGTTTGAAGCGCCACGTTGTAAAGTGAATGGCGGTATTCAAGATAGTGGGTTCTCCCGGCACCAGGGCTTGAGGCTCCAAGCGCGAAAACCGCTGCGAAGGATTAATGACCGCTCCGCTGACCAGTGAAACGCGCCCGTCCGGGGCCACATCCTCCAGGCGCACGCTCCATTGGTAGAAGGGTGCATCGGCTGCCACTTTCAGGCGCACCTGGGGCATGCCCATAATTTCCATAGCCTCTGTCAAAGGCGCGGAATCATAGACCAGACTGTGCATATCATCGGCCGCCATATCCCCGGTCTGCTCACCCCACCAGCCGCCGCCAGCCAGCCCTGCCCCCGCCTTGTAACGCAAGGTCTGGGCCAGGCCGGATGCGGCGGGCGCAGGCGACAGCCCTTGCCCTGCTTGAGGATACCGACGTTCAGTAATGGCCCCTTGCACCGGCCACTGTGCATCGCAACGCCAATAACCAGGTACGGTTTTCAGATCGGTAGCGGGCGCATGACCGGTACGCATGAAAGCCATGCGAGCGGGTTCCTGCAAGATCCCGGTGTCAATGCCCTTGAGCCAGTAATCCCACCAGCGCAATGCCTTCTGGCGCCATTCATAGTTGGGGCCCGGTACGCCGTATTCCGGCCAGGCATGGTTCCAGGGCCCCATTTCCACAATGACGGGCGCCGTGGAGGTACGGCTGACATCCAGTGCAAAATCGCGATAGCCATCGAGCAACCCCCCAATCAAATAGGCCGGGACCTCCAAAGGTTGTTGCTTGAAGGCCAGAGACTGCGCGCGCCAGAACTCGCCATCCTGTTGTTGACGTAACCAGGTAAAAATCCAGGGTTCACGATCAAAGCGGTTCTTGAAGTAGGCCTCGTCAATCCGGTAATCCGGACTTTGCGGCATGGCATTATCGGTATCGATCTGGTGCGCATACGAGTCGATATGCAAGGCGCCGTCAATATAGTGGACATCGTTGTAGAACAGATCGGTCGAACCATGGGCCGCAATAATCGCCTTGAGCGCCGGCGGTTTTCTGTGGGCCGTCATTAAAGAGTTGAATGCGCTCCAGGACAGGCCGTACATGCCCACCTTGCCATTGGACCAGGGCTTGCGGGAGAGCTGATCAATCAGCTCCTGGGCATCGGCAATCTCGGCGGCGGAATATTCGCTGACAGGAACCGGCCCGGTGCTGCCTCCCGTGCCACGCACATCGACCCGGGCCAGCACATAACCGCGTTTCGCAAAGTAGGAGCCGTAATCGTAGTCGCCCAAGGCGAAGAAATCGTCCTTGCGATACGGCAGCATCTCCAGGATGACCGGAAAGCTCTCATCCGGAGAGCGGGCCAGTGGCCGGTAATAAGTCACTGCCAAACGTACGCCATCTCGCATTTCCAGGAAGTCGTTCTCCATGGAAAACTCGTAATGGTTGTTCTCTGGTGTCATCCCTGTTTGCCCCGAGCAGCCCAGCAGGCCAAGCACCAAGAGCAAACCAAGCATCCATCGCTGCCAGGCAGCCAGCATCAATCGCATCATTATGTCCCCGGTATGGGATGCCATCGTTGGCGGGCATCCTCCATGCAGATGACAGCAGCCCGCACCATGCGTACTGGCTGCCAGCACCAGCGCATCATAGACCCGTCACCGTTGAGTGAATCGGGACATCAAGGGGACAATTAAACGGGTATTTCCCGTTAAACGAGGAGCGGCATGCCTGTGCCTAGTCCGAACGACGCGTCTCACCCAGATCCAGCCAGACCCGACGCATGCTGGGATCTTCCGGGTCTGCGTCGTTCTGGAAGCCCAACCGCTTCATCAGGGCCTGCATGGGCGTATTGGAGGCCAGCACATAACCATCAATGTACGTCAGGCCCTGTTCGGCGGCGGCCTGAATCAACGCCTCCATCAGGGTCACACCCAGGCCGCGACGCTGCCAGGCGTCCCCAATGACCAGCGCATACTCCGCCCCCCGTCCATCACCGTTACGCAAATAGTGGGCAAAGCCAATGATTTCGTCACGGGGATGGTTACGATTGTCCGGATTGGGGGAACGCACGGTTGCAATCAGCGCCAGCTCCCGGTCGTAGTCGATACGGGTGTAGCGCGACAGCATCCGTGGGGTCAGCTCACGCAGCATGGACACGAAACGCATGTAGCGGCTTTCATCCGACAAGCCCCGCATGAACGTCTGCAGGGCCTCGGCATCTTCCGGACGGATAGGCCGCAAGGTCCAGCGCTGTCCATCCTTGAACTGGCGCCGCTCGATCATGTGACGCGGATAAGGATGAATCGCCATGTGGCGGTAGCCCGCCGTCTCGGGCAGCACCAGCATGGACTGCCTGCTCAGCGAGATTGAGATGCTCTTGATATACAGGCTGTTCTCGCCCGCCATGATGGGATCGAGCACAACCCGGCGCACGCCGGGCAGCTCGCTCATCAAGTCCGACAAGCGTTCCAGGACCTGCAAAAGCTGCGTCAGGACCAAAGGCGTCAGTTGCGAGGACAGGCTCTTGCGCCAAAGGGGGCTACGTTCGACCAGCTGGCGCGCCAGATACCGGTTCAGCGGAGGCAATTCGACCGCGGGATAAGACGATGAAAGCCAATCGGCATGATCGGCTGCGCCAAAAACGGCATAAGGGCCGAGCTTGTCATCGGTCTCAAAGCGAATCCCCATCAACGGCACATCCGGGTCGGGCTCGCCTTGATCGTGGGTCACCCGCAGATCAATCACGGGAACATGGAAATAACGCAGCAGATCACGGCACTCCTGCTCGCTGGCTTCACGGCGCTCACTTTGAATCTGCCGTACCAGCTCACGGGCAGGCTCCACCTCTGGCAAAGTGCCCAGCGGCAAAGGCGGCAGGGTTTGCTGTGACAAATGCTGGTTGTAGTGATAACGAGCCAGCAGGTCAAAGGCGTTGGCAGCCGTATCCGGGGTACGGAAAGCAGGCGTGCCCACGCCATCGAGCAAATGACGCAAGGGGCGCATATCCGCGTCCCCAATCAGGCAAGTGATGATGGGTTTGCGCGCACTGGCCGACAACATGGCCAGCTCGCGGGATACGGCCGGCATGTCGGCCAGCGGATCGGGCGTGAGCAAGACCAGGACGCCGTCGATATCCTTGTCATCGAGCAAGGTGGAAATAACCGAATCGATGCGCATGGGCGTCAATGGCACATAGGTCACCACCGGGTTCTGAACCTGATCTCCAGGAGCCAGGAGGTTATCCAGGGCTCGCTGGGTCGAGGGTGCCAGTTCCGGGCACGTCACTGCAGCATCCGCCCCTAACACATCCAGGGCCATCTGCGCAGCCCCATTGCCGTTAGAGAACAGGGCAATGCGCCGCCCTTTGGGGCGACGGGTGTAAACCAGCACTTTCAGGGCCGAGAACAGCTGCACAAAATAACGTATGCGTACCGCCCCCACACGCCGCATCAAGGCATTGAACACGGCCTCGTGCGCCTCACCCTGCTGACGCTGGGCGCCAACTTTCAAGACCACCACTGGCTTGACCGCCGCCACCGCATGTAAAGCGCTGGTAAAACGACGCGAGGCCGGTGTGTGCTCCAGATACAAGGCGATGCTGTCCGTGCGTGGGTCCATGGCCAGATACTCCAGCACTTCAGGCACGTCGATCACGGCCTCGTCCCCGACGGACACAATGGCAGAAAAGCCCAGGCTGACATCTTCAGCCCAGTCCATCAAGGCCGAGGTAATCGAGCGTGACTGGGACACCAGAGCCACCCGGCCCGCCAGCGCCATTTGTGGCTCATGACTCAAATTGATGCCTAGATGCGGCCGCTGTATTCCAAACGCGCGCGGCCCCAGCACCAGGCAATTATTGATGCGCGCCCAGGATCGGGCATACACCATGTCTTCCATGGGATCGCGGGAGGCCAGATTCGAGGGCAAGAGCAGCACCACTCGGGGCTTGTGGACGCGAATCGCATCCAGCGCCTGCGGCAAGCGCACCGGCTCGATACAGACCAGCGCCAGATCCAGGCGCTGTGTACCTGTCAGCCCTTCAAGCCGGTCGGGCACGATAACCTGGGTCGCCGTAATACGGGCCTGGGTAATGCGGCCCGCCAGCCGCCCCGGCACATCCTTGATAAGCGGCAAGGGTAATGTGGATACGACCAATACCGAACGGGGCTCAAACAATGCTGTCAGACGATGCCTTAAGGCTGCCATGATTGTTCCGCCATAAGAAGACCACACACCAAAATAAACAATTCCCTCATCTTAAGCACAGCTGTCTACAAATAAAAGAGACCGGACTGGCGATATCTGTTTTGTGTCATACATCCGTTTTTTTTCCTCTACGAGCTATTTATATACTTTCGTATAGGATTCATACGCCAATGCCTGGGCAAAAACCTCGCAAAGCCAGTCGCAAAGCGGCTTGCAGCACGTAAAATAACAGTCGTTCGGAAAGCGGGACCTTTCGTTCTCTCTGACAGGAAAAAACACATTATGTCCAACGACGGCAGTCGAAGAACGATGCTGCCCAAGCCCACCAGACAGACATAACCCGCGGGTTTGACTGCTGAAGCGGCTTGCGCAGCACGATCAGGAGTCAACCATGCATCGCCTTACTCATACTGGACCGATCCGGGCCCTAACCCCGTCGGGCTCGCATCTTGCCACACCTTGCCCTCGCGAGCGCGCGGTTCCCAACCGCCGCCCCGCTCTTGCCTGGCGCATCAACACGGCTAGCCGCAAACCAGAAATCCACTGGCTTGCAAACAGTGACAAACCCCCATCAGCGCAAATAAGGCGCTGCATCTTGCGCCGCCACTAAACGTTGGCCTGACGCCGACTTAATTCGCCAGTTCTTACCTGTAGTCTGCCGACCCTCAAACCGGTCGGCAGGATCTGCTGCGTCCATCCCCCGGAATGGACGGCACAGTCACGCCTGTACCCCAGGAGCATTACCATGAGCATTCAACAACACCGTTCGCCACTGCGCTCAGTGGACCACGACGCCAAACTGCGCACGGCTACCGAAACCGGGCTGAGCCTGGAGACGACTCTGGCCGCTGTACAGGCCAACCTGAACGGCCTGACCGATGCCGAGGCCTTGAGCCGCCTGACCGAATATGGCCCTAACGAGGTCGCACGGGACAAACCCGCCCACGCCCTGATTCAGCTGGCCCTGGCCTTCAAGAACCCCTTTATCGCGGTGCTGATGGTGCTGGCTGCGGTCAGCGCCGTCACTGACATCATCCTGCCCATGCGTTCGGGCGAAGCAGCGGACTACACCGGCGTGCTGATTATTGTGGTCATGGTCACCTTGAGCGGCCTGCTGCGTTTCTGGCAGGAATATCGTTCCGGCAAAGCCGCCCAGGCCCTGAAAGCCATGGTGCGTACCACCGCCAGCGTGCAGCGACGCTCCACCGTCTCCAGCGCGACCGTATTGCGCGAAATCCCCATGAGTCAGATCGTGCCCGGCGATATCGTCCGCCTGTCGGCGGGCGACATGGTCCCGGCCGATCTTCGACTGATCGAGTCTCGCGATCTGTTCGTCAGTCAGGCCGCGCTGACCGGTGAAGCCCTGCCGGTCGAAAAGTACGATGTCTTTAGCGCCGTCAGCAGCAAAAGCGCCACGGCACCCCGTGCCCAGACCGGCGTGCTGGAACAGAACAACCTGTGCTTTATGGGCACCAACGTGGTCAGCGGTACGGCCACGGCAGTCGTGGTGGCCACCGGCGCGAAAACCTACTTTGGCTCGCTGGCCAAAGCTATTGTCGGTTCGCGCGCCGAGACTGCTTTTGACCGGGGCGTGAACAGCGTTAGCTGGCTGCTGATTCGCTTCATGCTGGTCATGGTGCCTGTCGTGCTGCTGATCAACGGTTTTTCCAAAGGCGACTGGACTGAAGCCTTCCTGTTCGCACTGGCCGTTGCCGTCGGCCTGACCCCTGAAATGCTGCCCATGATTGTGTCCTCCAACCTGGCTAAAGGCGCGGTTGCCATGGCCAAGAACAAGGTGGTGGTCAAACGCCTGAACGCGATCCAGAACTTTGGCGCCATGGACGTACTATGCACCGACAAGACCGGCACCCTGACGCAAGATCGGATTATTCTGGAGCACCATCTGGGTCTGGATGATCGTAACTGCCCACGCATTCTGGAATTGGCCTTGCTCAATAGCCTGCACCAAAGTGGCGTCAAGAACCTGATGGACCAGGCCGTGCTGCGTTTTGCACAAAAGACCCCATCTGCCCTGCAAGCAATCGGTTCCTATCGCAAGATCGATGAACTGCCTTTCGATTTTGTGCGACGCCGCCTGTCGGTCGTGGTGCAAAACCCGCAAGGCGAACAGCTCATGGTTTGCAAAGGCGCCGTGGAGGAAATGCTCAGCGTCGCCACCCATCTGCAAGACGGCGACCAGCGCCGCCTACTGGACACCGAGCAGCGGGCCCGTCTGCTGAAAATGGCTTACCGCTACAACTCGGACGGCTTTCGTGTCTTGCTGATTGCCACTCGCCGCATTCCTGTCGAACAGGCCAAGAGCCGTTACGAAGCCCAGGACGAGTGCCAGATGACGGTGCAAGGCTTGCTGACCTTTCTGGACCCACCAAAGGAAAGTGCTGCCCAGGCGATTGCCGCCCTGACCGAGCACGGTGTGGCCGTGAAAGTCCTGACCGGCGACAACGAAATCATTACCGCGAAAATCTGCCGTGAAGTGGGCCTGGAGCCCGGCCAGCCTTTGCTTGGACCTGATATCGAACGCATGCAAGAGCCCGATCTGCGTTGCGCTGTCGAGCGCCACTCGGTATTTGCAAAACTGACGCCGCTGCAAAAGTCGCGTGTTCTCAAAGCGCTGCAGGCCAATGGTCATACCGTCGGTTTTCTGGGCGATGGCATCAACGACGCCCCCGCCCTGCGTGATGCCGACGTGGGCATTTCGGTAGATAGCGGCACGGATATTGCCAAAGAGTCGGCGGACATCATCTTGCTGGAAAAGAGCCTGCTGGTTCTGGAAGAAGGCGTAATCAAAGGCCGCGAGACTTTTGGCAACATCATCAAGTACCTGAACATGACGGCCAGCTCCAACTTTGGCAATGTGTTCTCCGTGTTGGTGGCCAGCGCCTTCATCCCTTTCCTGCCCATGCTGGCCATCCACTTGCTGATTCAGAATCTGCTCTACGATATCTCCCAACTGGCTTTGCCCTGGGACCGCATGGACAAGGATTTTCTGCGCAAGCCCCGCAAATGGGATGCCAAAAACATTGGCCGCTTCATGATCTGGATCGGGCCGACCTCGTCCATCTTCGACATCACCACCTTTGTCTTGATGTGGTACGTATTTGGGGCAAATACGCCCGCAGTGCAATCGCTGTTTCAGTCCGGCTGGTTTATTGAAGGCTTGCTCTCGCAGACACTGGTTGTTCACATGCTACGTACGCAAAAAATCCCCTTCATCCAAAGCACAGCGGCCCTGCCTGTGATGCTGATGACCTTCCTGATCGCCGCTGTTGGCATCTACCTGCCCTTCTCCGGCGTGGGTGCCATGGTGGGCCTGCAGCCTTTGCCTTGGGAGTATTTCCCATGGCTGGTCGGCACCTTGCTGGCTTACTGCCTGGTCGCACAAGGTATGAAAATACTGTACATCCGCCGCTTTGGTCAGTGGTTCTAAGACTGACAGGCCGGGGCTCCTCGCCATCCTGGCGGGAGCCCGGGCCCTGACCTGTAATCAGACACAAGCCCGGGTATATGATGGCGGCACGACGGACACGATCCTGCTGCCTGACCTGGACACGAACGATATGAAACCACCCTTTAGCGCCTTGTCGAGCAACACCTACCGCGCCTTGGCCCTGGTGGGCCTGTGTATTTTAATGGTGCTGGTCTTTATCGCCGACACCGTGACCAACTATGCAATTGCTGCCGCTGTCTTTCATACGCCGCTGCTGCTGATTGCGATTCGTTTTCTGTCTGCGCGGCTGGTCATTGCGCTGACCGGCATCAGCATGGCGCTGACCGTAGTCAGTGTCCTGCTGACTCGTTCGGGCGATTACGAAGTGGGCCTGATCAATACCGGAATCAGCCTTGTTGCGATTGCGGTCACTGCGTACCTGGGCCTCAAGCTCAAATCCGTGCAGGCAGCCGCCCATGAAACGCGTGAACATTTGCTGCGCCTGTCTCGCTTGACCACCCTGGGGCAACTGAGCACCTCGATTGCCCATGAGGTCAGCCAGCCCCTGGCCGCCATCAACAGCAGCGCCGGTGCCTGCCAACGCTGGCTGGAGGCCTCGCCACCCAATATAGAGAAAGCCCAAGCTGCCGCACAGCGAATCGTCTACGACGCACAGCGCGCCAAAGATGTGCTGGATCGGGTGCGCAGCATTACCCGCAACGAGGCGCCCGCCAGCAGTGCTTTTGATTTGAACCTGGCCTTGACCGAACTGCTCAGCCTGTCGAGTGGCGAGATGCAACGCCATCATATTGACCTGCGTCTGGCCTTGCAGACTGACTTGCCCCCCGTCTATGCGGATCGCGTACAGATTCAGCAAGTAATGGCCAATCTGCTGCTCAATGCCATTGAAGCGCTCAGCCCTCCTTCGAGTTCCCACGCCGCGTGCATCAGCATAGAAACCAGCTTCCTGCCCGGTGACAAACCTCAGACTGGCAAGGTGCTCTTTTCCATTAAAGACAATGGACCGGGTTTATCCGGCACCCAGTTGTCTGAGCTGTTTAATACGTTCTGGACCACCAAACCCACTGGACTGGGGCTGGGCCTGACCATCAGCCGCACGATTATCGATGCCAATAACGGCCATATCTGGGCCACCCATCAAACCGACGGCGGCGCAGCCTTTCACTTCACCTTACCTTTGGCGCCATGACAGACAACCTGGACTCTTCTTTGACCACGCCCACGGTCTATATCATTGATGATGACCCTTCAATTCGCGCCGCTCTGGACGATCTGCTGGCCAGTGTGGGAGTAAAGGCACTGAGCTTTGCCTCTACCCGCGATTTTCTGGCTCATCCGCTGTCCGATGCGCCCGCCTGTCTGGTGCTGGATGTGCGCATGCCCGAACAAAGCGGCACGGACTTTCATGCACAGATGGCATCACGCGGTTTGCATATGCCGGTCATATTCATGACCGGTCATGGTGATATTCATATGGCGGTCAAAGCGATCAAACAGGGGGCCTGGGACTTCCTGACCAAGCCTTTTATGGATCAGGCTCTGATTGATGCCGTGCAGTCCGCCCTGGCAGCCGATGCCCAGCGCAAGGAACAAGCCAGGTCCCGGCTGACCTTGCAGCAGCGCTGGGACAGCCTGAACCCCGGCGAGCGTGATGTGTTTGTGCGTGTGGTACAGGGCTTGCTGAACAAACAAATTGCCGCCGAACTGAATGTGAAGGAAGTCACGGTCAAAGTGCGACGCGCCCGTGTCATGCAGAAAATGCAGGCTGGCTCTCTGGCAGAGCTGGTGCGGCAATTCGATCAGCTCAATGCGGAGACAGGGCCGTAAGCCCGTTCTGGCCGGCAGTTCTTTTTTAGTTCACGCACTGGGTTAAAATATTCAGATTCGGTCCCGCATGGGGGCTTTACAAGGTCAAGGCCACACACAAGTTATGAGCACGTCTACTTCCAACGTCATCCGCACCCGTTTCGCCCCCTCTCCCACCGGTTACCTGCATCTGGGCGGCGCGCGTACTGCCCTGTTTTCCTGGGCTTTTGCCCGCCATCATCAGGGCACCTTTGTGCTGCGCATTGAAGATACAGATCTGGAGCGTTCCACCCCCGAGGCGGTGCAAGGCATTCTGGATGGCATGCAGTGGCTGGGCCTGGATGCAGACGAAGGCCCTTTCTACCAGATGCAGCGCATGGACCGCTACCGCGAGGTCATCGCCCAGTTGCTGAAGGACGGCCATGCTTATTACTGCTACAGCAGCCCGGAGGAAGTGGAGGCCATGCGCGAAAAAGCGCGGGCCATGGGCCAAAAGCCACGCTACGATGGAACCTGGCGCCCTGAAGCCGGCAAGCAATTGCCGGCCATTCCTGCCGACCGCAAGCCTGTGGTGCGTTTCAAAAGCCCGCAGGCTGGCGCAACCAGCTGGGACGACATGGTCAAGGGCCGCATCAGTTTTGACAATAGCGAACTGGACGATCTAGTCATTGCCCGTCCTGACGGTACGCCAACCTATAACTTCTGCGTGGTGGTAGACGATTGGGACATGGCAATCACACATGTGATCCGCGGCGATGACCATGTCAACAACACCCCTCGTCAGATTGTGATCTTGCAGGCCCTGGGCGCAACCCTGCCCGAATACGGCCATGTGCCCATGATTCTGGGTCCCGATGGCGAAAAGCTCTCCAAGCGTCACGGTGCGGTCAGCATCATGGATTACGACAAGGACGGTTATCTGCCTGAAGCCATGATCAATTACCTGGCCCGTTTGGGCTGGAGCCATGGTGATGACGAGCTGTTCACTCGCGAGCAGTTGGTAGAGTGGTTTGATACGCGCAGTCTGAGCAAGTCGGCTTCGCAGTGGGACCCCAAGAAGTTGAACTGGGTCAATGCCCACTACATCAAGGCCAGTGACAATGCAGATCTGGCCGAACGTGTCGCGCCACGTATCGAGGCCCTGGGTGGCAAAACGGATGGCCAGGATCTGCCCGGCATCATGGGTTTGTTGAAAGACCGTGCCGAGACCTTGAATCAGCTGGCTGAGGGCGCCTTATTGTTCTGCCGTCCTTTCGAGCCTGCCAGCGATGAACTGATGGCGGAGGTCCTGACACCGGAGGCCCGTGTCCTGCTGCGCGATTTTGCCAATAAGGCGATCAGCTTGCCGCAATGGAATACAGAAAACCTGGCCGCCTTGATCAAGCAGGTCCTGGCCGAACACAACGTAAAAATGCCCAAATTGGCCATTCCTTTGCGGGTTGCCGTAACAGGCCAGAAGCAAACGCCTGCCGTGGATGCCGTGCTGGCATTGATGGGACGCGATAAAGTATTGGGACGACTGGCAGGTTTGTAAAAAACCGCGGGCACCGATGAAAAAGGGCATCTCAAGCGAGATGCCCTTTTTGTTTCAACCCGTTCTTGTCGCCTCAACCAAAGCGCTGCGCGACGCATGGCCGCTGTCTTTTAGGGCTCGTTCAAGCCGCCGCGTTAAGGAGGCTAAGCTCGATGGTAGCCTCACCTTTCTCGCTGCTGGCCCAGACAGTGCCATCCTGAACATTCAGATTGATCGTCATACCACGCTCGGCCATGGCGGCCAGCGCGTCAGTCCCCGCCACATCCAGCGCATAGACCTGCACATTGCGCGCACGACTGATCTTGTCCTTGATGCCACCCCACCAGACCGGCACATTGCGGCCATACGCAAGCACCGTGACCTTATCGGCACGTCCGCTGGCTTTGATCAGCCGTCGATCATCGGGCAGCCCCACCTCCAGCCAGTGCAGCAAATTACCGCCCAGATCATGCTCCCACAAGGCCGGCTCATCCGAGTCGCTCAGACCGCGCGAAAAACTCAAGGCTTCGTCAGACTGCACATACAAGCCGTATGCCAGCAAACGCACCATCAGACGCTCTTCGGTCTCGGAGGGATGGCGGGCCAGCGTCAAGCTATGACTGCCGTAGTAGGCCCGGTCGTTATCGGCCACATTAAGTTCAGCTTTATAAATCGTTGCGCGCAGGGCCATGAAGCGTCCAGCAAAAGAAACAGACAAAAAACGGGCCGCCCCCAGGACGGCCAGGAATTACTCAAGCCGATAAGGCTCAAAACGGTAGACGATAGCCTGGCGACATTCGGGTCAGGCGGTACACCTTGCCACCTTGATCGCGCAGCACCAGATTACGGGCGGTGAGACTGACAATGTTGTAGTGGTTTTCGTAAATCGGGTCGCCCGGTTCGGTCACGACACCATTGGATTCCTGCGTATTGATCTGCAGGTTATTGCCTTTGCGTACCCAGCAACCGCTTTCATTCAAACCTTGCGAGGGCTTGTTGGGACGCTTGACCTGTTCGGTGTAGGCCATTGACCCATCTGCCTGCAAGGTAAACAAGGTGCGCAACTCGCCAACCACGCCTTTTTGACGGTGCTTGCTCAACCAGTTGCCCGCCAGTTGTTCCCCTTGTGCAGCCGGCTGGCAGGCAGGGTGAACCGGCTTGGCCGCAGCAGTCTGGGCAGCAGGCTCGGGTGCCGGCGCTTTGACCGCGCAGGCGCTTAGGAAAACTGTAGCCAGCACAGCGACCCAGCAAGAGCGTCGCAAGATATTCGCCTTCGTCATAAAACCCCGTCCTTCATGCTTACATACCGACCCACCACAGGCCGGCGAATCCTGATTATTCTACCCGAACGCATTGGTCTTACCCCATAACAAGTTGCTTCAAAGCGGTAAAGGCAGGCGGGTCACATTCTTGATTTCACGCATGGCCACAATGGTGCGAGTCTGGCGCACACCGGGCATATTAAACAAGAAACGATGCAGGAAATCATCGTAGGACTCGGCGCTGGGGACCATGATTTTCAACAGAAAATCCGCATCGCCGGTCACCGCATGACACTCCAGAATCTCCGGCGCATCACGTACCGCACGAATAAAGTTGTCAACAATTTCACCTGAATGCCGGTCCAGACTGATCTGCGTGAACATGCAACTTTGCAAACCGACCTGACGGCGATCGACGCGCGCATAATAGCCTTGGATGACCTTGTTTTTCTCCAGGTTTTTGATACGCCGCCAGACAGGTGCCGTAGACAGCCCCACCTGCTCGGCGACCTGTTGGGCAGAGGCGCGGCCATCGAGCTGCAAGACGTCCAGGATTTTTAAATCAGTTTTATCCATATTTGAATAATTTCGAAATAAACATTTCAAAGAATAGGGAATACACGCAACTATAACGCAAAAAAAAACGAGGGCAGACTCTCTATCATGACTCCTATCTGGAGGTTTCATCATGACGCAGTCCGTCGACACTCAATACAAGCTTAGCGACAACCTGACCGCGCAGTCAGGGCGCATCTTTTTAACTGGCACCCAGGCTTTGGTGCGCATGCTGCTGACCCAGGCTCGCCTGGATAAAGAGCGGGGTTTGAACACCGCCGGTTTTGTCTCCGGTTACCGTGGTTCGCCACTGGGCGGTGTGGACATGATCATGTGGAAAGCCCAAAAGCACCTGGATCAGGCCAAGGTCCGTTTTCAGCCTGCCATCAACGAGGACCTGGCTGCGTCCATGATTATGGGCACCCAACAGGCCGGTGAACGCGCAGACCGCACGGTCGATGGCGTATTTTCCATGTGGTATGGCAAAGGCCCGGGTGTGGACCGTGCGGGCGATGCCTTGCATCACGGCCACGCCGCCGGTGCCTCCCGGCACGGCGGTGTCTTGATGATTGTGGGCGATGACCACGTCGCCTCCTCCTCGTCCATTCCCCACGCCAGCGAACAATCCCTGATCGCCTGGGGTATTCCGGTGGTCAACCCCAGCTCCGTCGAAGAATACGAGCGCTTTGGCGTCTGGGCCTGGGCCTTGTCGCGTTACTCCGGTTCTTGGGTCGCCTTTAAAGCCATTACCGAAACCGTGGAAAGCGGACGCTCCTTTGAGATTGCTCCCTTGGACGATCTGGCTCCGGCCCTGGCTGACCAGCAAGGCGGCAAACATCCCTACGACCCCAGCAAATTCCTGACTCCGGCCATGGAGGGCACCCTGGATGCCCGCCTGGAAAGCGTGCGTGAGTTCGCTCGCAAGCACAGTCTGGACCGTATGCTGGAGGCCGCGCCACAGGCCCGCATTGGCATTGTGTCCACCGGCAAGGCCACCTTGGATACGCTCGATGCGCTGCAGCAGCTCAGCACTCTGGACAATCTACCGGCCATTCGCCATCTGAAAATTGGTCTGAGCTGGCCTGTTAACCCGCAATCGCTGGAAGACTTTATCGAAGGCCTGGACCACGTTCTGGTCATTGAAGAAAAGGGCCCAATCATTGAAGACCAGTTAAAGAATCTGCTCTTTAATCGTGCCCAGCGCCCCTCGGTGTCAGGCAAGCGCGATATTGAAAATGAGGCGCTGATTCCTGCCGATGGTCAGCTCAGCCCGGCCCGTGTGGCCGTTGGTCTGCGTCGCTGGCTGGGTCATCACGCCAATGTGCAGTTGCCTGCCTGTACAGAGCAAAATCTGGCACCCATTGATACCCATGGCCTGACCCGTCGCCCCTACTTCTGTTCGGGCTGTCCGCACAATACCTCCACCAAAGTACCCGAAGGCAGCCAGGCCATGGCCGGTGTGGGTTGTCACTACATGGCAACCTGGATGGACCGCAAAACCCGTGGTCTGACCCAAATGGGGGGCGAAGGCACGGACTGGGTAGGCCTGTCGCCCTTTATCCAGACCGGACACATGTTCCAGAACATGGGTGAAGGCACGTATTTTCATTCGGGCTACCTGGCGATTCGTCAGGCCATTGCCGCGGGTGCCAACATTACCTACAAGATTCTGTTCAACGACGCGGTTGCCATGACAGGCGGCCAGCCCGTTGACGGCCCGATCTCCGTGCCCCGTATTTGCCAGCAAACCATTGGAGAAGGAGCGCGCCGCGTGGTCATCACCACCGATGAGCCCGAGCGCTATCGGGGTGTCAGCCTGCCGGCTGGTGTGGACGTTCACCATCGTCGCGAACTGGATCGCCTGCAACGAGAACTGCGCGAGATTCCCGGCGTCACCATCTTGATTCACGACCAGACCTGTGCGGCTGAAAAGCGCCGTCGGCGTAAAAAGAACGAGTACCCCGACCCTGCGCGTCGCCTCTTTATCAACAAAGCAGTCTGCGAAGGCTGTGGGGATTGCGGGGTGCAATCGAACTGCCTGTCGCTGGTGCCGGCTGAAACCCCTGAAGGCCGTAAGCGTCAGATCGATCAGTCCAGTTGCAACAAAGACTACTCCTGTGTGGAGGGCTTTTGCCCCAGCTTCGTATCCGTGATGGGCGGGGCCTTGCGTCGAGGAGATCAAAATGGTCAGGCCGACATGAAGGCGCAACTGCTGGCCAAGCTGGACACCCTGCCCCAACCTGCCATTCAGGCACGCGATTGCAATGTCATCGTTGCAGGCGTGGGGGGAACCGGCGTCATCACCATTGGTGCCGTGTTGTCCATGGCTGCACACCTGGAGGGGCGCTCCAGCTCCGTGCTGGACATGACGGGTCTGGCACAAAAAGGCGGCACGGTCATCAGCCACATCCGCCTGTCTGCCAGCCAGAAGGCTACCGGAGCAGTACGTGTTGATCCTGGACAGGCGGATCTGGCCATCTTGTGTGATGTAGTGGCCGCCGCCCACCCTAATGCGCTGTCGTGCCTGCGCCCAGGTCATACTCACGCCATCATCAACGAGTATCTGGCACCCACGGCCGAATTCACCCGCGATCCGGATGCGCCTCTGGATGCGCTACTGCTGTTGAACCAGTTAAGGCGCGCCGCCGGCGAAACCCGGGTGCATTCCTTCAATGCGCATCAGGCCGCCACCCTGTTATTTGGCGACAGCCTGCTGTCCAACATGCTTTTGATGGGTATGGCCTGGCAACAGGGCGCCATGCCTGTGAGCAGCGCAGCGCTTGAACAAGCCATCCGTCTGAACGGTGTGGCCATCCAAGCCAACCTGGATGCTTTCCATCTGGGGCGTGTGCTGGCCCACGACGAGCAGGCCCTGGCCAAACTATTGGCCCCGGCGGCTCAAGTAGTAACTTTGCAGCGCCGCGAGACGCTGGAGCAGATCATGCAACGGTGCACTGGCAGCCTGGAGCAGTACCAGAACGCCGCCTATGCCCAACGCTTCACGCATACCATCGAGGCGCTGCATGAAGCCGAACAGAAACTGCGCCCGGGTCAGCGTCCTGTCCTGACAGAAAAAGCCGCGCGCAGCCTGTACAAGCTCATGGCCTACAAGGATGAATACGAGGTGGCCCGTCTGTTCAGCGCCCCTGCTTTCCGTCAGGATCTGGAGCAGCAATTCGAAGGAGACTTCTCCTTGCGCTTTCACTTTGCCCCCCCGCTGCTGGCACGCCGGGACCCGTCAACAGGCCGCCCTCGCAAGATCACTCTGGGGCCCCGTACCGCTACCCTTTTGCGCTGGATGGCCAAAGGAAAAGCGCTGCGCAACACCCCACTGGACCCGTTTGGCTACACCCATGAACGCCGTATGGAACGTCGTCTCTGGCGTCAATACCAGAACCTGCTCAAGCGCTTGAGCACGCATCTGAATCACTCGAACTACGCTGCCGCCTTGGAGCTGGCTGAGTTGCCCCAGCAACTGCGCGGCTTCGGTCCAGTCAAAATGGAGTCAGCCAAGAAATACGAAGCCCGTTTTGCCCAACTATCGCACCATCTGTTCAATACCGGGAATACGACGGAAGCGCTGACACAAACGCTGGCCTAAACACACCCGGGTCTTCACCCACCAAAACAGCAAGCAGGCCCTGTTACCGACAGGGCCTGCTGCTTTTCAGATAATTACGAGAGCATGGACGCAAAGTGCCAAACCCGGGTGATTGCCAAACCCATCATCCTGCAATGAAGGCAGCCCTTAGGTAATAGCGGGCACCATATTGAATGACACTGACGCCGTCGAGGTTCGGCCTGGATAGGTAGCGCGATCCCTACTTAGAAACACACCCGAAATGTAGTGTCCCTCAACTTCGTATTTCACATATCCGGAGTAGCTTTCGCCTTGACCCACCTGCATCCCCCTCCCATCAAACAAGGTGAACTTGACCTCATCCATCAGGCCCTGATATCTCATCTCAACCGTCTTAATCAGAGATCCATTCAGGTCGAAAACATCGCGATTGCCCACCCGTTCACCGAGCAGGCTGCTGTCACCATTTTCATAGATTATTTCCAAACCGCCTATCCTGAACAAGCTATTGATTCTTGGCCCGCTATAGCCAATGATCTGGACGATTCTATTGGCCTGCTGCCCAAAGACTTCTGGACATAAGGGTTGCGCCATCTCGCTGTCCGGAGTCAAGGCCTGGGCGATCATTCCCCCCGTAATCGTCCCAACCACCGTGGAATAGCTGATCACATTGATATTGAATCGCTTATCAAAATCCAGATCACGGATATTTTTTACGACCTCCACCGCCTCGACGCCATGCAGCAAACTATAGCCCCGGACGGCAAACATATTATTGGCCACTTCGTCAGGCCTGGAATTTTCGTACGTTCTATCCAGTTCCGTTTCATATATTCTATTAATATAGTTTCGGGATGAGTCTGCGAGATCATCTATGTGATTTTTCAAACTATTCAGGTCAATGCTCGACAAGCCAATTTGATCTTTTTTGTCGATGCCCATTTTCCAGTAGCTGGCTTGCAGCAAGATCATGGAGGCATACATGGGCATCAGCTTATAGTTGGTCAGTTCATCAAAAGAACGAAACTTTTCGTCTTTTCCAACCAGATAAAACTGCAGGTTCTTATACTCCGAACACGCTTCCGGTGAGCCCGGAGACTCTTCCAGCAACCTCGCCACATACTCCATCTTCTTTTGAATCTCGCGCAGCTCCCCGTTCAGAATTCCTTGTATTGTTGCCAGAATCTGATTGTCAATGTACTCCCTTAGCTCATCCAGGGACTTTTGCCACACGTCTTTTTCATTTTTTGGCCAGAACAAACCCACGATGGTCGACAAGGCTTTGCCCACAACCGGGATCTGTCCCAATCCAAACATGACCGAGCTTTTAATAATCGCGGAGTAGTCCCAATCTCCCAAAGAAATAGATCGTGTATAAAACCTTTCCTGCTCCTGCTCACTATATACGCTCTTTAACTCAAGCAATTTCATAGCATCCGCCTCAATTCAGGATTATTTAGCCACCGTGACACTGACAGTCGCATTCTGATCAGTACCGTTGAACAAAACAACTTTGCTGTAGTACAGAGAATTGGACGGAGCCTGCAGCTTCTTTTCCTCTCCTATTCCGACCTCGACAGAAGAGTATTCAAACCAGCTGGAGGTAAAAGAATGAGACCAATAAAAAACAGCTTTTATTTTATTTGCCTTTCCGGCATTGAATATCCAGTAAGACTTATGAATTTCAGGGATAACTGGTGTGCTATATTTCGCAGCCTGCACAGAACCGTGCTTGGGAACCGTAAACGTACCACCTGACAGAAGTTGTACAGACTCGTCTGCCGGACTCGTTTCCAGACCCACCCCGCGCGACAACTTTTCAATTTCGTTATTGCTGAACTGATCTTTCATTGTTTACTCCTTAAAAAACACCAGGCACAAGAAACATCGTTCAAACAATATAAATGTAAAAATCAGTCAAATTTAGAAAAGCCAATACACCGCAAGCCTTAATAATCATAACTACGAGCCACGTGTTACCATAAATGCGATTTTTAATTTATTGCCTTACGATAAATAAGCTTAAGAATAATCCGCCATTAAGTAACCAGATCATTATTCAAAATCCCCCGTATAAACATTGTTCTAAAAAACGCCCCTCGAGCCGAATCATTCAAGCCTTCCAGCGATCCAGCCCTCGACCTATCCGCCCAGATTCCGCCAGATGCTTGTAGGTCGATGCCGGAACCGGGAAAAGACAGCACCCCGTCCACAGCACGCCATCTGACCCGCAACCATCACGTCATTTCCTGCCTCCAGGTCGAACGGTCAAAACCAGCACGGAAAAAAGCAATTTTTGTTTTGTCGCCAAGGCCCCTTTGTTCAGTCTGAAAAAACACATATGCGCAAAACGGCAGTCGCACAGAACGCAACTTATTGGAGACAGCAAGCGGGGTTAACAAAGCCATATGCGTGTGCTACATGATTAATACTTGACTGTGTAGGGGCTTGCGTTAGACTTCTATGCGTATAGGGTATTGGCCCTGAACGCCTGCGTCATTTGAAAAAGGCCATTGCAGTTTTCCAGGCCAGGACAAATGGGTGTGGACAAACTAAAGACTTGTTCTCAAGGAGCATGATCATGGCAACAGCCAAGAAAGGCGCAGCAAAAGCAGCAAGCAAGAAAGCCGTCAGCCCCAAAAAAGCAACGCCAGCCAAAACAGCCGCAGCACCCGCAACCGCTACTGCTACCAAGACCAGTCCCAGCAGCAAAACCGCTGCCTCCAAGTCCCCCGCTAAAACCACGGCTTCCAAGACCGGCAAAGCTGCTGTGAAAGCGCCTGCCAAAGCGGCAAGCAGCGCCCCAGCCAAGAAAACTGCGACAAAAGCAGCGGTAAAGAAAACCACGGCAGCAAAGCCCGCGGCAAGCAAAACAGCCACAAGCAAGCCAGCCGCCGTGAAAACCGTCGCCAAAAAAGCAGCTGCTAAAAAGACCAGCGCCAGCAAAGCCGTTGCCCAAAAAACGGTAGCCAGAAAAGCGCCCGCCAAAAAAGCGGCCGCTCCCAAGACAAACACTGCTAAAACAGCAACTGCCAAACCTGCTGCCACGGCTGCCGACAAAAAGCCGGCCAGCACCAAGGCAAGCACATCCGTGGCAAAGAAAGCCACGTCCAGTAAAGCGACAGCCAAACCTGCCGCTAAAACCGGCACTAAGGCAACAGCCAAGACAGCGGCAAAAAAAGCCAGTCCCGCTGCCAGTGCAGCAAAATCCGTAGCTCCCAAGAAGAAAGAAGTTAAATCCGTGACCGCAGAAACCAAAACCCCAAAGACCAGTACAACGTCCAAAACCGCCGCTAAAGTTGGCAACAAGACCGCCGCACGAAAAGCGACCAAAACCGCTGCTGCGCCTGCTGAGCCGCGTCGTGAAGACATCAACCCTGCCGGCTCCTGGCCGTTCCCAACCGGCAAGCGTCCTTAAGCGCACCTCGTTTGCACGTTTTTCCTAAAGAGCCACCCCGATCGGGTGGCTCTTTGGTTTGACGCACTTGCATGCGACAATTCTCTCTTCTATCAATTCATACCAAGCAACTATGTTCAGTGAAGTCGCCCTCTTCCTAATCCATATTGTTCTGTCACTGCTGGGCACGATTTTGCTACTGCGTGCCTGGGTTTATGCGCTCAGAATCCACCCCTTCAATCCCTATTCACAAGCCATGTTCAAAGTCACGGACTGGCTGATCATGCCTTTGCGACGGGTGATCAAAAGTGGCAATCATTGGGACTGGACCTCCCTGTTCGCCGCCTGGCTAAGTGCCTTGGTTTACCTTGTTCTTAGCGCCATGGTGCTGACCGGTTCGGTCTCCATGCTCTCCAACTTCCCCATGTTCTTGCTGGCCGCCGTCTTTACCGTGCTGCGCTGGACTTTGAGCCTGATTTTCTGGGTGGTGCTGCTGCAGGCCTTGCTGTCATGGATTCAGCCTCAGTCTCCCAGCATGCCTTTGCTGCGTTCCATTACGGCGCCCTTGCTGGACCCGATCCGCCGCGTCTTGCCCGATCTGGGTGGCCTGGATCTGTCGCCATTAGTGTTGCTGCTGTTGACACAGGTGCTCAATATGGTCATCACACGCACAGCTTTCAGCCTCGTACCTATCTAGGCTGGCACGCCATCTTGTCTGAAGAAGCCTGAACGTATGTTCAGGCTTTTTTTTGCTCCCCTGCACCTGGACATTCAACTACAACCCCATCAACACTCCCCCTCCCGCCCCGTCAATGGAGCCCCCCGACACACAGTCCACCCAGTTTTCATGACATGAATTCAAGAGCAAGAATCAGGGTGCCTGCCCCCAAGGTGGACCTTATACTGGTCTTACCTTCAATCAGCCGAGCACTGGCATGACTCGCCTTTTACCGAACCCGGACTTGGACGGCCGCTATCGCAAGGCCGAAAAATTTCTGGCCGCACTGGACCCTGACTGGCAGGCACTGATTGCCCATGTCGGCCCCTGTGTTCACCAGCCACGCCCAGAACGCGACCCTTACGAGGCACTTATCCGCTCTGTGGTCTATCAGCAGTTGCATACCCGTGCAGCTGAACGCATTTTGCAGCGTCTGCTTGATCTCTATCCCCACGGCCATTGCCCAGATCCAGAGGAAGTGCTGGCCACACCGTATGAGACGCTGCGGGCTTGCGGCTTGTCCGGCGCCAAGGCCACCAGCATCATGGGGCTGGCACAAGCGCGGTTGGATGGCCTCATTCCCGATCAGGCACGTGCCGTGCAGATGTCCGAGAAAGAACTCATCGAACGGCTGACCACCTTGCGTGGCATCGGACGCTGGACGGTTGAAATGATGATGATGTATACGCTGGAGCGTGAGGACATCCTGCCTGCAGATGACTTCGGAGTGCGTGAAGGCTACCGCAATCTGAAGCGTCTGGACAAAGCCCCCTCGCCCCGCGCTCTGCGTGAGATTGCCCAAGCCTGGGCCCCGTATCGAAGCGTGGCCTCCTGGTACTTGTGGCGCATGCCCAAGCGAGCAGCCGCTACTGCTTTTTCACAAAGCGACGAACACGTTTATATCCCGGCGGACAAGCCGGCCATTACACGGCGTCGCTCAGGCCCAAGCGGGCCGATTCATTTTGGCATCACCGCGTGCAGCCTGGGTATGTTGCTGGTCGCCAGGAGCGAACGCGGGATTTGCGCAATTTCTTTGGGTGATGACGCCGCAGTCATGCTCCAACAACTGCAGAATCAGTTCAAAGCAGCCACGCTGATTCAAGCAGAGGTGCAGCTCCAGCAAGAACTGGCCTACCTACAAACCTTGGTAGACGAGCCGGATCAGGAAATGAACCTGCCTCTGGACATTCAAGGCACCGCTTTTCAACAACAAGTCTGGACATTGCTGCGCGAGATACCCCTGGGCCAGACCATGAGCTAT
Source organism: Alcaligenes sp. SJTW-7 (assembly GCF_047716895.1). Lineage (NCBI taxonomy): Bacteria > Pseudomonadati > Pseudomonadota > Betaproteobacteria > Burkholderiales > Alcaligenaceae > Alcaligenes > Alcaligenes sp. SJTW-7. The sequence continues at coordinate 3,202,885 of NZ_CP136682.1, forward strand.
ACCGACATTGCCGTCCGGTTGGGCATGCCAAACGGAGCCCGGGCAGTCGCTCAAGCCTGTGCCAGCAACCTATTGGCCGTTGCCATTCCCTGCCATCGTGTTCTGCGACAAAGCGGGAGTCTGGCAGGATACCGCTGGGGCCTGGAGCGCAAGAAAATCCTGCTTGAGCGTGAGCGCCGCCAGGCCAGCCAGCACAGACAGGCATAAAAAAACCCGGCCATGAACCGGGTTCTTTATCACGTGAAGCCACGGGGCACCACTTACATGGGCACCACACGCGTAGGACCATTACCGCTGAGCATGCGTACACGCTGGCCGACGGACAACGGTACATCGGCTTCCTGAGCCACGACACGAGTCTCACCGTTGTCCAGCTGCACCGTAATCTCCAAACCCTGGGTCTTACCCATACGGTTCTCTACGGCATTACCAACCAGGCCACCCAAAATAGCGCCACCGATACTGGCCAGAATACTGCCGCGCCCGCCACCGATACTGCTGGCTGCCACGCCACCCAAGGCGGCTCCCCCAACCGTACCCACGCCCGAGTTCTGGTCTTCCTGAATGGTGACGGCTCGTACCGACACCACCGTACCTAAACGCACGATCTGTTCGCGCTGAGCCTGACCGTAGCTGTACACCGAGCTGGAAGCCGATTTATTGGCACAACCGGCCAGCAGGAACACGGGCGCCGCCAGGCTCGCCACTACCAGCAGACGTACTTTGGGTCGATCGAAAAAAGAAACGTACATACGGTTTACTCCAAAAAACGTGGCTGGCCGAATCATAGAAAACGGCTGAGTGCTCTCTTACAGACTACGTTCGATACCATAGTGCTGTTTTAGCATGGCCGAGATATCAGATCGTTTAAATTCATGATTTTGCGGACCATCAGCTTGAATTTTAATACTGCCCATCAAGTTGCCCAAGCTGCAGGCCTCTTGCCAGCTCCACCCTTTTGTAAGTCCATATAACAGGCCGGCGCGATGCGCGTCGCCGCAACCGGTGGGATCAACCAGATTTTCCACGGGGACTGGAGCAATGTGATAAGTCTGGCCTTGATGATAAAGCGTGCTGCCATGCTCGCCACGCGTCACCACGGCCGCTTGCAAGCCTTGTGCGATCTCGGCCATGCTCTTGGAGGTGCGCTGCTCAATCACTTCGGCCTCATACTCGTTAGCCGTAAGAACTTGACACAGTTCAAGCATTTCATGCAGGTCTTCACCCGCAAACAAGGGCATGGCCTGACCCAGGTCGAAGATAAAGGGGGTGCCCTGCGCATGCAAACGGCGCGCATGGGCGAACATGCCATCTTTGGAATCTGGCGCCACAATACCCCAGGCCGCTTCCTGGCCCGACAGGTCAATCTGGGCCGAGCTCACCATCGCGCCGGGATGAAAAGAAGTAATCTGGCTGGCGGCCAGGTCGGTGGTGATGAAGCACTGAGGGGTGAACATGTCTGGCATCACCCGGACCATGCTGGTGTCAATCTCCAGATCCTGGAGACGCTGTACGTAGTCCACGCCATCACTACCGACTGCCCCTACCGGCACAGGCTGGCCACCCAGCATATTCAAGGTGTAGGAAATATTACCTGCGCAGCCGCCCCACTCTTTACGCAGGCTGGGCACAAAAAAAGACACGCTCAGGGTCTTGATGCTGTCGGGCAAGATGTGATCTTTGAAGTACCCCTCGAAAACCGCGATCGTATCGAACGCGATCGAACCACATACCAGCACTCGCTCGGTCATAAATTACCTTATGGAAAAAAAGGGCTAATCTGGTAGCCATTAACTTGTAGCTGCCCGGTGTTCAAAGGCAGGCGCACCATGAGCTCACTGCGCGCTGCAAAAGCAGGCTCACGTCGCTCGGGAGCCAGATACTGGTCGGGCGTGATATTGCGCCGTGCGATCAGAGCTCCGGAAAAATCTTTCAAATCAAGAACCAGCGTGGGCCACTCCTGGGGACGCTCAAAGTCGTTACGCAGCGTAAAGCCCAAGGTGGATTGACCAGGCTGGCTGGGCGCCTTATGCAAAGCCGAAGCCTGCACCCGGATCTGATCCAGGCGGCGCTCATAGGGAACCTGGCAGGACAACGTCTCACAGGCACGCTCGAACACGGGACGCAACAGGGGCACCTGGCTCACAATCTGCACACGGTAGACATACATCAACTGCGCGACAAACAGCAGCGCACCCAATACGCACAAACTGGTCCAGAACAGAGCGCTCACACGCTGACCCAGGCTGGCCTCACCTTCATAGCGCGTCTCACGCTGCAAGGCAGGGTTAGGCTCAATAAGCCAGTCCTGCTGCACATGGTCGCTATCATGCGTGCCATCAGCCTGACGGGAGGGAAATGAAGCTCGCAACGTGCTGGCGCGATCACCAACACTGAATTGGGGTTCTGCACCTGTCCAGGAAGCCTGACCGATATGATGCCCACGCTCTTGCTCAGGGGTCAGATCAGCAGACACAAAAAATGCTGCTTCCCCGTCATCGCGCGGCGTACGCCCTGCTCTGGCACGAGCACGAATCACGGCAGGGTCAGCCGGTGTAACGGGCGCCTGCGCGAGAATGGAGTCCGGAAATTTACGGACCTGCAAAGACTCATGGGCACTGCCTTCATCGCGGGGTGGGGCGTGACGGGAGTGCTCAACAAAGCGCGGTCCCGGGATGGGAGCCTGCAAATCGACCGCCTGCACCTGTTCGCGCCGGGCCGACACCGTCGGCTCAGGCGCCAGACGCGGCTCGATCGGTTCCATCACAGGGGGAGAAACATAGGTAGGCTCAGGGGCTTGCTCATCAATGACTTCTTCAAAGCCATCGAAGATATGCGCACATTGAATACAGCGTATATAGCCCCGGCGGCGCTGCAGCACTTCCACACTAGCTGCAAATGAGGTCCCGCAACGGGGGCAGCGAGTCTTTAGCTCCATAAACTCACCTTAAGTTCTGCCGTCTTACAACGGGCGTTGACCAGCCAAACACACCCAGCCATCCCGTTCCTGCCAGACCGACAAGGGCAGATAGGAGGAGTAGACATCGATCATTTCCTCAGCCTGCCAATTGTAAATACCGGACAAAATCAGATGCCCGCCCGGTTTGACGCGGTTGGCCAGCATAGGTGCCAGCATACGCAGGGGATTGGCCAAAATATTGGCTACAACCAGATCCGTTTGCCCGGCGGGCATCGCGTCGGGCAGCAAGCCCTCCACCTCGACCTGATTGACTTGCGCATTGTAGCGCGTGGCAATCACGGCCTGCTCGTCAATATCCACACCAATCGTATGACCGGCACCCAGCTTGCGGGCGGCAATGGCCAAAATGCCGGAGCCACAACCATAATCCAACACGGTCTGACCTGCCTGCACATGGTGGGCCAGCCAATCCAGACACAAATGTGTGGTTGGATGACTGCCGGTGCCAAAGGCCAGACCGGGGTCCAGTTCAATCCGCACCAGTCCGTCATCACCTTCCTGAGCAGGAGGCAGATCCTCATCATCCTTGTGCCAGCTAGGCACAATCAGGATACGCTCGCCCACGGGAATGGGACCGAACTGGGACTGGGTCAAACGCACCCAATCCTCGTCAGGCACTTCGCGCAGGCTCCACTGGGCCTTGTCGCGATCAAGCACACCCGCCTCAAACAGCGGTTGCAGCAACTCTTCCGGCTCAAGCTCCTCGGGCAGCAACGCCACCACCCAATTGCGATCCCAGGCCAACACATCCGGCTCAATACCCGGCTCACCAAACAAGGGCTTTTCCTGATCGGTATCACCGTCAGCATCTTCCACCGACACCGACAAGGCGCCCGCTTCCAGCAGGGCATCGGACAAACGTTCAGCTTCGTGTTCCTGGCAGCTCAGTAAGAGTTCACGCATACATAGTTTCCATAAAGCAAAACAGGGGGCTTGCCCCTGTTTTACATAATCATCATTCTTGTCAGGTCAGGCCATCGGCCCGACCCGTTGCTGCCCTTATTTGCTACGTTGGGACAGCTTTTGTTCCAGGTAATGAATACTGGTGCCACCTGCCTTGAAGTTGGCGTCCTGCATCAATTCCCGGTGCAGTTCCACGTTCGTCTTGATCCCTTCCACCACCATTTCGGACAAGGCAATGTCCATACGGGCGATGGCCTGCTCACGTGTCTTGCCATAGGTAATCAGCTTGGCAATCATGGAGTCGTAATAGGGAGGCACGGTGTAACCGGTAAAGACGTGTGAGTCGATACGCACGCCAGGGCCACCGGGCGTGTGCCACTTGGTAATCAAACCAGGGCTTGGGACGAAATTGAACGGGTCTTCTGCATTGATACGGCACTCGATCGAGTGACCCACGAATTCGATGTCACGCTGGCGCAATACAAATTTCTCGCCTGCAGCCACCTTGATCTGCTCTTGCACCAGATCAATACCGGTAATCATTTCCGTGATGGTGTGCTCGACCTGAATCCGGGTGTTCATCTCGATAAAGAAGAACTCACCGTTTTCATACAGGAATTCAAACGTGCCCGCGCCACGATAACGCATACGGCGACAAGCGTCGGCACAGCGCTCACCGATACGTTCGATCAGGCGACGCGGAATGCCCGGTGCGGGCGCCTCTTCAATCACTTTCTGGTGACGGCGCTGCATGGAGCAATCGCGCTCACCCAGCCAGATGGCGTTGCGGTCGCCATCGGCCAACACCTGAATTTCGATGTGGCGTGGATTCTCGAGGTACTTTTCCATGTAGACCTCGGGATTGTTGAACGCCGCCGCTGCTTCAGTTTTCGTCGTAGCAACAGCTGTCAACAGGGCCGCTTCGGTGTAGACCACGCGCATGCCGCGACCACCACCACCGCCCGAGGCCTTGATGATGACGGGATAACCCACTTCGCGAGCAATGCGCACGATTTCTGCCGGATCGTCAGGCAAGGCACCGTCCGAGCCGGGAACCACGGGCACACCGGCCTCGATCATGGCTTTCTTGGCCATGACCTTATCGCCCATTGTGCGAATGTTCTCGGGACGAGGGCCGATAAAGACAAAACCGCTCTTTTCGACACGATCAGCGAAGTCCGCATTCTCAGCCATAAAGCCGTAGCCAGGGTGAATGGCTTCCGCATCGGTGACTTCCGCCGCCGAGATGATGGCAGGCATGCTCAGGTAGCTGTCACGGGCCTGGGCTGGGCCAATGCATACGGCCTCGTCAGCCAGACGCACGTATTTGGCACCACGATCTGCTTCAGAATAAACGACGACTGTCTTGATACCCATCTCGCGGCAGGCGCGCTGGATACGCAAGGCAATTTCGCCCCGATTGGCGATTAGGATTTTTTCAAACATATCATCAACCGATGATGAACAAGGTCTGACCGTATTCCACCGGCCCGCCGTTTTCAACCAGGATTTCCTTGATCACGCCGGACTTGTCGGCTTCGATCTCGTTGAGCAGCTTCATGGCCTCGATAATGCACAGGGGCTCGCCTTCCTTGACGGTCTGGCCCACTTCCACAAACGGAGCGGCGCCCGGGCTGGGGGCACGATAGAAGGTACCGACCATCGGAGCCTTGACGGCGTGGCCTTCGGGAGCTGCGGGAGCAGCCGGGGCGGCAGGAGCACCGGCGGGCGCCACCACCTGGGCTACAGGAGCCTCAGGGGCGTACACCACGGGAGCGGCCGAGCTTTGCGAAAATTTAACAATGCGAACCTTGTCATCACCTTCGGTGATTTCCAGCTCAGCAATGCCAGACTCGGCGACCAGATCGATCAGGGTTTTGAGTTTTCTAAGATCCATGCGTACTTCCCGCAACGCCGCACTAGCCACTGACTGGGACAGGACGGCATTAAAAAAATATTGGTCAAAAAAACGAAACGAACCGCCTAACTATTCAAAGCGAACCGCAAAGCGGCCTCATAGCCGTACGCCCCTAAACCCACAATGACACCGCAAGCGGTGTCAGAAAGATAGGAGTGGTGGCGGAACGGCTCACGACGGTGAACATTGGACAGATGAACTTCAATAAACGGAATACCGACACCGGCTAGCGCATCCCGTATCGCCACGCTGGTATGGGTATAGGCCCCAGCATTGATCAGGATGAAATCGACACCCTGGTCACGAGCTTGATGAATTCGATCAACGAGCCCGCCTTCGTGGTTACTTTGAAAAAAATGACACTGCGCGCCATGCTGATCGGCCAGCACCCGTAAACCACTGTTGATATCTTCGAGAGTCTGGTGTCCGTAGACATCGGGTTCTCGTGTTCCCAGCAGGTTGAGGTTGGGCCCGTTAAGGACCAGGACATGTTTCGCCATAGCGGATTTTTCGTCAAGACAGACCGCCTTTTTACGCTAAATAACGTCATTTGTCCATAAACCTGCTTGGCTTACAAACAGTTAGGATTGGTTCCATCCCGTTTGGGGCAGGCTGCCCACAGAGCGGAAATTTAACGAAATTAAGCGAAAAAGTCGGCCAGTTAGCGTTGAGCCTTAATAACTTCGTCCAACTTTTCGGGATCTATCTGACCCAAAATCCGTTCGCTGATCCGACCATTGCTGCCAAACACGACCGTAAAGGGCAGGCCGCCCTTTTTATTGCCCACGCTGCGCATCTGTTTCAGACCCGCCGAACCCGCCAGCAAAATATCGTAGCTGACCGGAACGCGTTCCAGAAACTCCGTGACGTTATCGAGCGAGTCCACCGCGATGCCGACAAAGTGCACGTCGGGATAGCGTTCGTGCAGGGCTTGCAGGTCAGGCATTTCCTTGACGCAGGGCGCGCACCAGGTTGCCCAGAAATTCACGACCAGCGGCTTGCCGCTGTAGGCGGACAGCGCACGATCCTCGCCCTGAAGATCTTTGAAGCTTTGCGCCAGAAACGGGTCGGAAGGCAGCAAACTGGCCCATGGGGCAGGATGCAGGGCCAAAAGGCTTGCACACACCAGCGACTGCCGCAGAAAAAGACGCCTACGCATACCGGCTTACACCTGAAAAAATATCATTCAGGGATGATAGCACCGGCCCTCACCAAAGCTCACGCATCAGATCAAACAGTCGTCTAGAATACAGGCCGGAGGATTGTCATGCATATACACATACTAGGAATTTGCGGCACATTCATGGGTGGTCTGGCCCTGATTGCCCGTTCGGCTGGCCATACGGTCACAGGTTGCGACGCCGGGGTTTACCCGCCCATGAGCACCCAACTGGAAGAGCAAGGCATTGCACTGATCGAGGGCTTTGGCGCAGAGCAAACCGAACTGTGTCCTGATCTCTATATAGTGGGTAATGTGGTCACCCGCGGCAATCCCCTGATGGAGGCCATTTTGGATCAGGGCCTGCCTTACACGTCCGGTCCGCAATGGCTGGGCGAGAACATCCTGCACCAGCAGCACGTATTGGCCGTGGCAGGCACACACGGCAAGACTTCCACCAGCTCCATGCTGGCTTGGATTCTGGAGCAGGCCGATCTGTCGCCTAATTTCCTGATCGGTGGCGTGGCCCCTGGTCTGGGCGTCTCGGCGCGCTTCAATCCTGGACAATCCTTGTTTGTGATCGAGGCCGACGAGTACGACACCGCATTTTTCGACAAACGCTCCAAGTTTGTTCACTATCGCCCCCGCACAGCCGTTCTGAACAATCTGGAATACGACCATGCCGATATCTTCCCGGATCTGCATGCCATCCAGACCCAGTTTCACCACCTGGTGCGCACCATTCCTTCCACTGGGTTGATTGTCCGTCCCACCCACACCCCCAGCCTGGATGAAACCCTGGCACGTGGTTGCTGGACGCCGGTCGAGCAGTTCGGCCCTGAAGGAGACTGGGACAGCAAAGCGCTGAGTCCCACTTCCTTTGAAGTAAGTTTCAAGGGCCAGCCCCAGGGCATCGTCCACTGGACCTTGACAGGCGAGCACAATCGTCTGAACGCTCTGGCCGCTATTGCTGCCGCCCACCATGTGGGCGTACAGCCTGAGCGGGCTTGTCAGGCATTGAGCCAATTTGCCGGTATCAAGCGTCGCATGGAAGTACGGGGTGTCGTCAAAGACATTACGGTCTACGACGATTTTGCTCACCACCCCACAGCCATTGCCACCACCCTCGCCGGCCTGCGCAGTCAAACCGGTCAATCAAGCCGGATTCTGGCGGTGCTCGAACCGCGCTCCAACACCATGAAGCTGGGCGCCATGGCGGCCCGCCTGCCAGGCTCGCTGGAAGAGGCAGATCTGGTATTTTGCTACGGCGAGACCCAAGGCAAGCACGCGCTGGGCTGGGATGCGGCCAAGGTCCTGGCCCCTTTAGGGGATCGTGCCACAGCGTGGAATGATTTGGATAAAATGGTTCAGGCTATTGTTCAAGCCAGCCAGCCCGGCGATGCCATTGTTGTGATGAGTAACGGCAGCTTTGGCGGCATTCATCAGCGCCTGCTGGATCAACTGTCACGCTGACCCTCTTATCTATATAGCAGGTGCTCCCATGATTCTCTATCTTCACGGCTTTCGTTCCTCGCCTTCGTCCTATAAAGCGCAGCGCCTGAAACAAGCCTTGCAGGACAGAGACATGCTGCACCTGTGGCGCTGCCCGCAATTGCCCGCCAGCCCGGCCCAGGCCATTGCCATGTGTAAACGCATTGTGGATACCGAACTGCAGGCAGGCATGAGCACGGATCAATTATGTGTGATCGGCTCCTCGCTAGGCGGTTACTATGCCAGTCACCTGGCGCAGCACTATCACAGCCGCGCGGTACTGCTCAACCCAGTGGTCTACGCAGGACGGGATCTGGCCACCCAGGTGGGCGAACATGTCTGTTATCACTCGCCCGACCCTTTTCATTTCCTGCCCGACTATGTCGATGAGCTCAACGACATTCATGTCCCACGCCCAAGCGATCCCCAGCGTTTTTATCTGCTGGCCGCCAAAGGCGATGAAGTTCTTAACTGGCGCGAAATGGCGGATTGGTACAAAGGCAGTCAAGGGCAGATTCTGGAAGGCGGCGATCACGGTCTGACCGACTTCGACCCCTGGATCGACGATATTTTGCGCTTTGCCCTGCAACAACCTTAAATCTATTTACCGGATGGCCAGCACCATCCAGATGGAAAATCATGTACGTCCTTTTTGAAGACAGCGGTAATTTCAAAGCAGAAAAAATATTTTCTGACAGCGATACCACCATGCAGGTGGAATCCGCGTCTGGCAAGCGCAGCAAAATCAAGAAAAACAGCGTTCTGTTTACATTCGATCAGCCAGCCCCTGCAGAGCTGCTGGAAAAAGCCCAGGCCCTGGCCGACTCGCTGGATATCAATTTCTTGTGGGAATGCGCACCGCAGGACGAATTTGAGGCGGCCGAACTGGCCCAGGAGTATTTTGGCCACCCTCCCAGCGCCATCGAAAAAACCGGCACCATTTTTGCTCTGCACAGCGCACCGGCCTACTTCCATCGTCGGGGCAAGGGACTGTATCGCCCCGCTCCCCCGGAAATCCTGCAAGCCGCTTTGGCCGCCATTGAAAAGAAGCGTCTGCAGCAAGAACAGATTCAAACCTGGGCCGAGCAGATGATCAAGGGCGAGTTGCCACCCGAAGTGGCAGCCAAAGCGGGGACCTTCCTGACCCAGCCGGACAAAAACACGCTGGAGTGGAAAGCCTTCGATCAAGCCCAGAAGGAACTGGGTGTCAGCACCGAGAAACTGCTACTCTCGCTGGGCGCCTGGTCCAACCCCCTGACCTTGCATCAGCATCGCTTTTTAACCGCTCATTTCCCCAAAGGCACCGGCTTTCCGGCAATCTGCCTGCAAAACTGGGGCCAGGACCTGCCCGAAGCGGATGTCATTGCGTACTCCGTGGACGATGCCAATACGATTGAGATTGACGACGCCTTGTCGGTCCAGCATCCCGAGCCGGGCCGACTGCGAGTGGGTGTCCACATTGCCGTACCGTCTTTGGCGATGAGCCGTGGCAATGAAATCGACCAGATCGCCCGCAATCGCATGGCAACGGTTTACACGCCAGGCTACAAGATTCCCATGCTGCCGCCTGAGCTGATCGCGCATTTCTCACTGGACCAGGGTCAAACACGCCCTGCCTTGTCCCTGTATGTGGATGCCGACATCAGCACAGGTGAAATCCTGTCCCACCAGACCCGCCTGGAACGCATCACCGTGGCGGGCAACCTGCGCCAGCATGAACTGGACCCGCTGATCAGCGAAGCGGCCCTGGCCGACGAAAACGCCGAGCTGCCTTATGCGCAGTGGCTGCGTCCGCTGTGGAATTTCTCCCGCCAACTGTCGGCCCAGCGCGAGGCAGTACGGGGCAAACCGGAAAACAACAACCGGGTGGAATACAGCTTTGAACTGGAAGGCCCGCACGATGACCCGAATTCCATCATCCGGCTGGTGCCGCGTGTGCGCAATGCTCCGCTCAGCCTGCTGGTGGCCGAATACATGATCCTGGCCAATCAGCTCTGGGGTGGCCTGCTGGCCGAACATAATGTGCCCGGTATCTATCGTTCCCAGCAATTCATGCGCACGCGCATGTCCACCACGCCCGGCCCGCACGAGTCCATTGGTGTACCGCAATACATCTGGTCCACCTCGCCGCTGCGCCGCTATGTGGACCTGATTAATCAAGGACAAATCCTGGCGGCCGCCCAGCATGGCATCTCGGCACGTCTGGCAGCCCCTTTCCAGCCCAAGGATGCAGACCTGTATGCCATTATTGGCGCCTTTGAATCGCAATACACCCAGTGGGCGGATTACCAGTCCTCTCTGGAGCGTTTCTGGTGCCTGCGCTGGTTGCAGCAAAACGACATCAAGCAAGTTCAGGCCAGCTTCATCAAGGAGGATCTGGTGCGCTTGACTAACGCCCCTCTGGTTCTACACGTTCCTGGCCTGCCGGCGCTGGAGCGAGGTCAGGAGGTGACCCTGGATCTGCTGTCGTTTGACGAACTGGCCTTGACCGTAGAGGCCCGTTTGCGCTCGGTCGCGACGGCCGACTGACAGCCATGAGCAAGCTTGAGCGCCTCAACCTGCCCAAAGATTATTTGTGGCTGGCGATCGCTCTTTCCGCCCTCATTCATCTCGTGCTGATTTTCTGGCCTGCCCGGCCACCCGCCCCGGCTGCCGACTCCCGTCTGGACGTGGCTCTGGTCAATTTCAGCACCGACTCCGTGCCTTTGAGTCCCCAGTTGCTGGCGCAGCTCAATCTGGATGGCGGCGGGGATCACCTGCAAGGTCAGGCCAGCAATCCTTTGCCGCTGAGCGACCCCAATCTGCCCAATCGACTGGTCCTTGAAGCCTTGCGGGCCCGTCAGCAAAGTCTGGAAGCCGAGCAGCAACGTCTGCTGGGCGAACTGGAGAGCCGCGATAAGGCTCCGCCCTCGACACCTCGTACGGAGTATATCGGCGCATCACTGGAGCCCGGTCCAGATGATCAGGATCTGGAGCCGCAACGTCACAACAGTCAGTTGGCCATGCTGCGCGAGCAGATTCGGGAGCAGCAGCGCCAGCCGCGTTATCACTATGTCGGGCCCAGTGCCAAGGCCAGTGAACAAGCGCGCTACCTGGACCAGTGGCGAGAGAAGATCGAACAAACCGGCACACGCCACTACCCGCGGCAAGACGGAATACAGCTCTACGGCCAGCTCCAAATGACCGTGTATATACGGCGAGATGGCAGCCTGCTGCGCGCTCAGATTACTCAGCCTTCCGAACAGCCCGCCCTGAATCTGGCGGCACGACGTATTGTGGAGCTGGCCGCCCCCTTTGCGCCCTTGCCCGAACAACTGGCCCCGAACGCAGATGTGCTTGTGATTACCCGCAGTTGGCACTTCACCCGTGACGGACTCAATATGCAGGGTGGGGATGGGCAGTAAGGCTGTATTGCCCATGGCAAACAGAAGCGAAGCCAGACCCTGGGGTAAAATACGTGGTTTCAGCCTTGGTGCTGACACCTGACAACACGACAAGCATCGCTTAACCATGCCCGACACGACTTCTGTCCAGCGCTACGGCGTTATTGGTCACCCCATCGAGCACAGCCGCTCCCCACAAATCCATGCCCAATTTGCCAGCCAGTTCAATCTGGCCCTGAGCTATGAGAGGATTTTGGCCCCCCTCGATGGTTTCGCCTCCACCGTAGAGCAGTTCTTCAAAACGGGCAGTGGCCTGAACGTGACTTTGCCGTTCAAGGAACAAGCCTACGAACTGGTGGGCCCACGCCTGAGCCGCCGGGCCCGCATGGCAGGGGCCGTCAATACGCTATGGCTGGAGGACGGGCAACTGCATGGATGCAATACCGACGGCGTGGGTTTGTGTTCGGATCTTCTGCGTGTTGGCCACAACCCGGAGGGCAAGCGCATCTTGCTGATCGGTGCGGGCGGCGCCTCACGTGGGGTCGTGTTTCCCTTGCTGGAGGCCGGCTGCGAGCTGCTGCACATCATCAATCGCACCAGTGCCAAAGCCTATGAAATCCGCGAGCAGGTAGTGGCTCTGGACCCGGATGCCTCGCGCCGCCTGAGTGCAGGCGGGCTGGACGACCACTGCGGTGACTGGGATATCGTCATCAATGCCACCTCGGCCAGTCTCAATCAGAATCTGCCCGACCTGCCCGATGCCCGCTACCGCAGCCACTCGCTGGCCTACGATATGTTTTATGCCAGCGAGCCCACCGCCTTTATGCGGGCCGCCCAGCAGGCAGGCGCCACACAGAGCAGAGATGGTCTGGGCATGCTGGTGGGCCAAGCTGCCGCCAGCTTTCAGATCTGGCATGGCTTGCAAGCCGATGTCGAACCCGTGCTGGCCGCCTTGCGCCAGGACCTGGGACAAATCTGACGTGCGTCGCCTCCTGGTCCATCCCTGGAAACTGGCCGGCCTGGCCGTATTAACCCTGGCCGCCGCCGTTCTGCTCTATCAGATTGCCCTGTTTGTGATGGTGCTCTGGTATAGCGTGGTGCCCCCACGGATGACCTCCTTCATGGCGGCAGAGCAAGGTCAGTTGCGCAGCTCCGATGCCGATGCAAAACTGCGCTACCAATGGGTGCCTTACGACAAGATCAGCGCCAACCTGAAGCGCGCGGTCATCGCCTCCGAAGACTCGAACTTCCTGAATCACTCGGGGGTTGAATGGGATGCCATTCGTAAAGCGTGGGAATACAACCGACGCCAATCAGAAAAAGGCTCGACCCGTCGGCGCGGGGGCTCAACCATCTCCCAGCAATTGGCCAAAAATCTGTTTCTGTCAGAGTCGCGCAGTTATTTGCGCAAAGGACAGGAACTGATTCTGACCTATATGATTGAAACCGTCATGAGCAAGGAGCGTATTCTGGAGCTGTATCTGAACGTGGCTCAGTGGGGTGAAGGCGTATTTGGAGCCCAGGCGGCGGCGCGCCACTATTTCAAGACTGATGCCGCCACCCTTAGCGCCATGCAGGCCGCCCGGCTGGCAGGCATGCTCCCCAACCCAGCCTATTATGACAAAAACCGTAACAGCGCCTATTTGCAGTCGCGCACTCGCACCATCAGTCAACGCATGCGTCAAGTCGCTATTCCCTGACTGCAATCCGCATTTTTGTTAAGCTAGCCACGTCTTTCCTGGGCCCTATTTTCATGCGCACCGCTCGCCGCTATCTTGCTTCCGAAATCTATCGCTCCAGCGCCGTGGTGCTGCTTGCACTGCTGGGCCTGTTCACCTTTTTCGCCCTGATCGAAGAACTGGACAAAGTCGGCTCCAAATTCACCCTGGCCAATCTGTTCTACATCCAGGCGCTGGAATTGCCGACTCGTTTGTACGACCTGCTGCCCATTGGCTTGCTCATTGGCGCCACCCTGGCCCTGGCCAGCCTTGCCCAACGCAATGAGCTGGTGATTCTGCGCGCCTCGGGGGTCAGCGGCCTGCATATGATGATGATGCTCTGGACCATTACCTTGCCGCTGGTGGCCGGTGCTTTTGTCCTGTCCGAGTATGTCACGCCCATGGCCGAGATCAAATCCAGCGAGCAAGGCATGGCCTTGCTGGGACGGTCGGGTAGCGGACGGCTGGAAAGCGGCTATTGGTTCAAAGAGAACAATCCTCAAGGTGGAGTGCGCATCATCAACATTGCCAACCTGCAAGGCGACGGCAAAGTAAGTGATGTCAGCGTGTTCGACTTCTCGGACGGACAACGCTTAAACGCCATGATGCAGGCACCGAGCGGGCAATTTCATAAAAACCAGCTGGACTTGCAAGACGTCACCGAAACGCATGTCAGCGAGCAGTCACACACCGTCCTGAGCCAGGACAAAGCCCCTGAGCAAGCGCTGGTGAAAATTGAAAAGCGCCCCACCCTGACGCTGACCACTACGCTGACCCCGGACCGACTGATCGCGCGCGTCGTCACGCCCGAACGCATGTCCATTCTGGATTTGAAGGACTATATTGGTTATCTGGACGCCAACAAACTGCAAACCAAACGTCAGGTTGTAGCGCTGTGGCGCAAAGTTGCCTATCCGTTCACCTTGCTGGTCATGATTACCATTGCCGCACCCATCGGCTTTATGCAGACACGCCATGGCGGTGTGGGCACCAAGGTCTTTACCGGCATTTTACTGGGCGTGGGCTTTTTCATGATCAACCAGCTTGCCTTGAACGTGGCCATGCTCAGCAATCTGGCACCCTGGGTCACCGCTCTGGTACCGAATCTGATCGCCATGGCGCTGGCCTTGAGCGCTCTTATCCTGATGGAAAACCGGCACAACCGGCGACGTCGCAAACCCAGTGCAACACATTAAACCATGTCTTTAGCTACTTCCCCTGCCATCTGGGCAATTGGTGATGTTCAGGGCTGCTGCCGCCCCCTGGACAGCTTGCTCGGCCATCCGGATGTGGCCGCTGACAGCCAGGCCACTTTCTGGTTTGCTGGCGATCTGGTCAACCGTGGCCCCGACTCTCTGGGTGCTCTGCGCCTGATTCGCTCCCTGGGGGAGCGCGCTGTTTGCGTGCTGGGTAACCATGACATTCACTGCCTGGCGGTTGCCGCCGGGGTACGTAAATCCAGCAAGCAAGATACGCTGCAGGACTTGCTGGCTGCGCCCGACGCCCAGGAGCTACTGGACTGGTTGCGCCATCAGCCCCTGGCCCATTACGAACACGGGCATTTGATGGTTCATGCAGGGGTTCATCCAGCCTGGAGTCCCGAGCAGACACTGGAATATGCACAGGAGCTGGAAACATTGTTGCGTGCCGATGACTGGCAGCACACGATCATCGAACTGTTTGGCAACAAACCGGATCGCTGGGAAGCAGGGCTCAAAGGCTACGACCGGCTACGCGCCATTGTCAGCACCCTGACCCGCATGCGCATGTGCGACGCAGCCGGACACATGGATTTCAAGCACAAAGGCGCCCCCGATGCCGAATCAGGCTTGCTGCCCTGGTATGAGTTACCGCAACGTGCCTGCGCTCAGGTGCCCATCATTTTTGGTCATTGGTCTACGCTGGGCTTGTTGAACACCCCTACGCTCATCAGCCTGGATACCGGTTGCGTCTGGGGCCGACAACTCAGTGCAGTCCGCCTGCAAGACCGGCACCTGGTTCAGATTCACTGCCCGGAAAGCAAAAAACCCGGTTAACGCGCTGGGCCGGTGTCAGCAGCCGACTCGTGACAAACCACTGCGCGTATCCGCTCGCGGGCCTGATGGGCCGTTTGTGAGCGCCCCCATTGCGTGCAGGAGAGCGCGGGCATCACATCCAGAAAGTGGCAGTGCACAGACACATGGCGAGCACTGAGCAGGACCCAGATGTTGCCTACCAGGGACTGCTCGCCCACAAAGGCAAAACGCTCACTGCGCCGTCCCTGATGCTCAAACACCAGCGCCACAGGCTGAATATCCACATTCAGGCTGATCGCTGTCTCAAACAAGCTGGCATGAAACGGTCGCACCTCCCACCCCGTGGAGGTGGTGCCTTCGGGAAACAGGCCTACCGCGTCGCCCCGTTCGAAACAAACCGCCATTTGCTGGCTAACAATCTGAATGGCCCGACGTTGGCCACGTTCAATGAACACCGTTCCCGCGCCAGCAACCAGCCAACCGATCACGGGCCAGCGACGGATATCACTTTTTGCAATGAAGGAAGTGCAGCGCACGCTGTTGAGCACAAAAATGTCCAACCATGAAATATGGTTGGACACATAAAGCACGGAGCGATCCTGAACCGCCTGACCATGCAGGATGACGCGCACACCACAAATAGTCATCAACAGGCGGGACATGCGTAGCACCATCAGACGGCGTCCGCCGGAGCGCAAGACGGGAAAAAGCAGGCCAACACTGAACAGGCCGACCACAATCCACACGATCAGAGCGACAGCACGCCAACTAAAACGAAATAAACTAATCAAAAGGCTGCAACCTTGTAGAGAGCTCAAGCCGCAGGCAGGCTATCCAGATATCGCTGCAGGATCACGCACGCTGCCATGGCATCATCATCGTCATTATTGCCCAGCAATTCTTGAGCCTCCATGCTGGAGCCCCGCTCATCGACCAGGTCTACCGCAACGCCATAACGACCGTGCAACTGGTTGGCAAAACGTCGACACCGCAGCGAAGCATACTGTTCGCCACCGTCCAGGGTCAAAGGCAAGCCGACCACAACCCGATCGGGCTGCCATTCCTTGAGTAAAGCCTCAATAGCCGCAAAGCGCTGCTCCCGTGTAACGGGCCGCAAAATCGTATAAGGCCGGGCCTGACGCGTCAAGGTATTGCCCAATGCAACGCCAATTTTTTTCAGGCCATAGTCAAAAGCCAGCAAGGTCTGTGCCGAGCTGGCCGTTGATGGTGTGTCGTGTTCAGGCATGGCCTGCCGCACCTGTCAGAGTAAAAGGACTGATTCCCAACAGGGCCAGGGCGCGATCATACCGCTCCCCAACAGGCGTGGAAAACAAGATTTCATGAGTCGCCTTGATGCTCAGCCAGGCATTATCGGCCATCTCGCTTTCCAGCTGACCGGCGCCCCATCCGGCATAACCCAGGGTCACCAGCATGTGGACCGGTCCCTTTCCCTGTGCCACATCCTGCAAGACATCGCGGGATGTGGTCAGGGTCAGATCGCCCACCCCCAGGCTGGAGGTATAGGTTTTATCCGAGTCATGCAGCACAAAGCCGCGATCCGTCTGTACCGGCCCACCGAAGTACACCGAGGTTCCGGCCAGATCGGCGCGTTTATCCACATCAACCTCGATGCGCGACAACAGCTCAACCAGACTCAGATCTGTTGGTCGATTGATGACCAGGCCCAAAGCACCTTGTTCATTATGTTCACAGACATAAATCACCGTGTCGGCCAAGCTGCCCGATACCACACCGGGCATGGCAAGTAACAGGTGGTGCGTAAGATTAGCGCTTTCTTGGATTAGCGGGGACTGGCTAGTGGCACTCATACACACCTCCCGTCAAAACAAACCACCTTGGAACCTGAAATGATCACACCTGGATCATTTCGAAGTCTTCCTTACGAGCGCCGCATTCGGGACAGACCCAGTTTGGAGGGACATCTTCCCAACGTGTGCCCGGTGCAATGCCTTCTTCAGGCAAACCCGTTTCTTCATCATAAATCCAGCCGCAAATCAGGCACATCCACGTACGCATAGTATTCCTACTGTATTTGTAAACATAGTCCGATCCGCGTGCAAATCGGGGCAATCCATTAAAATGGGGTTCATATTACTAAATTACTCAACCCGTGACATCCAGAGCCTTGTCTGGCCCTGCCGGTGTATCCAAGATAAGATGGCTGCTGAAATCAAAAATTCAAGTCCTGCCCTGGCGCTCGTGCTGGCCCCTTATGATCCCAGTGGCGGCGCCCATCTGCCGGCAGATGCTCTCACTGGTGCCCGTCTGGGCTGCCATATCGTCAGTGTGCCCACCGCCTTGCTGGTACGCGACAGCGCGCAGCAGGAAAACATCCAGACGCTGGCCGAGGACATCGCCGATGACCAGGCACGTTGCCTGCTGGAAGACATGAACATTCAGGCCATCAAGTGCGGCCCCGTTTACAGTCCTGAAATCGCCAGCATGGTTGCCGAGCTGTGTTCCGACTACCCGGAGCTGCCTTTGGTCCTGCACCTGAGCGCCATGCCCACTGGCCTGGACGAGCTGGACGCGGACGACGCCCTGGACGCCAGTTTACGCCTGCTTTTACCACTGAGCTCCTTATTGTTGATCGACCACCCCAGCCTGGAGCGCTGGCAGGCCGACGAGCTGTTGGGCGACACGCCCGACGCCGTGGAAACCTTGCTGAACAATGGGGCCAATGCCGTGCTGGTGACGGGCGTACCGGGCACAGCCGGGCAATGGCACACCCGTTTCCAGGGTCATCATGGCCGTCTGGATTACAGCATGCCGCTCGATGGTGGCGTGCGTCAGCAGGATATCGACAGTTTGCTGGCTACAGCCTGCCTGAGCTTTCTGGCCCAGGGTCATGAGCTGGATAACGCGGTAGAATCAGCCTTGTTGCACCTGCAGGAACGTGCCGGTGACACTTTTCAGCCCGGTATGGGCCACCGCCTGTTCAACCCTGTTGCTCCCCAAAATGACTGACGCCACCTCCCTGCGCTTTCCTGCCGGTCTTTACGGCATTACTCCCGAATGGGACGACACAGCCCGCCTGCTGAACGCAGTGCGCGCCGCTCACGAGGGTGGTTTGCAGGTCTTGCAGTTTCGCCGCAAAAACGGCCCGGAACCCATCCGCCAGCAACAACTCAAAGAGTTGGTCAAGCTGTGCCTGTCTTTGGATCTGCCGCTCTTGGTCAACGATCACTGGAGTTGGGCGCAAGAGTTTGATGTGCAAGGCGCACACCTGGGCAAAAGCGATGGCGACCTGAGGCAGGCACGCCAGGCTCTGGGACCGCAAGCCCTGCTGGGACGCTCGTGCTACAACAGTCTGGACCTGGCGCGCCAGGCTCTGGCTGACGATGCAGACTACATCGCCTTTGGTGCCATGTATCCGTCCAGCGTCAAACCCGAAGCGCCCCCGGCAGAACTGGATACCTTGCGACAAGCACGACAGCTTTGCCAAGAACAAGAACACGAGGGACGGCGTGCCGCCATTGTGGCCATCGGCGGCATCACACCCGAGAAAATGCCCGAACTGCTGCAAGCAGGCGTCGATAGCGTTGCCGTTATCAGCAGCCTGTTTGAGACCAGCGATATACGCGCTACGGCGCAACGCTTTACCGACTACTTTCACGCCCAGGCCCCCTCGCGCTTTATGCGCTGATCTTTTGCCTGGCCCCGACCTTTTATCTCTGGATTTTTGCCTCATGTCCCGTAATTCCGAACTTTTTGAACGTGCCTGCAAAGTCATCCCCGGCGGCGTCAACTCGCCCGTCCGCGCCTTCGGTTCTGTGGGTGGCACACCTTGTTTTATCGAACGCGCCCAAGGCCCTTACATCTGGGATGCAGACGGCCAGCGATACACGGACTACGTGGGTTCCTGGGGCCCGGCCATTCTGGGCCACTCCGATCCGGACGTGATCAAAGCGGTACAGGACGCTGCCGTACACGGCCTGTCCTATGGGGCGCCCACCGAAGGCGAAGTGGTTCTGGCCGAAACGCTGACCAAGATGCTGCCATCCATCGAGCAGGTTCGTCTGGTCAGCTCGGGCACCGAGGCCACCATGAGCGCCATTCGTCTGGCCCGTGGCTTTACCGGCCGCAACACCATCATCAAATTCGAAGGCTGCTACCATGGCCACGCCGACAGCCTGCTGGTCAAAGCCGGCTCCGGCTTGCTGACCTTTGGCAACCCCACCTCCGCCGGCGTGCCGGCCGAGTTTGTCGGTCACACCCTGGTTCTGGACTACAACGATCTGGACGCCGTGCGCGATGCCTTCAAACAGAAAGGCAGCGAAATCGCCTGCGTTATCGTTGAGCCCTTTGCCGGCAATATGAACCTGGTCCGCCCAGCCCCCGGTTTCCTGGAAGGCTTGCGCGAGCTATGTACCGAGTATGGCGCCGTGCTGATTTTTGACGAGGTCATGACAGGCTTTCGCGTGGGCCCGCAAGGCGTACAAGGCCTGACCGGCATTCGTCCTGACCTGACCACACTGGCTAAAGTGATTGGTGGTGGCATGCCCGTAGGCGCTTTTGGTGGTCGCCGCGACATCATGCAATGCGTGGCTCCCGTCGGTGGCGTTTACCAGGCAGGCACCCTATCCGGTAACCCTGTTGCTGTCGCTGCGGGGCTGGCAACCTTGAAGAAACTGGCTCAACCCGGTTTCTATGACACCCTCACAGCCAACACAGCCAACCTGATCCAGGGCCTGAAGACCGCAGCACAAGAAGCAGGCGTTCCTTTTACGGCAGACCATCAGGGCGGCCTGTTCGGCATCTACTTCAGCGAAAACGTTCCTACGTCCCTGGCCGAGGTCTCGGCTGGCGACATCGAACGCTTCAAGCAGTTCTTCCACGCCATGCTGGACAAGGGGGTGTACTTTGCCCCCTCAGCCTTTGAAGCCGGTTTTGTGTCGGTGCAGCATACCGCCGATATTACCGACGCGACGGTGCAAGCCGCCCGTGAGGTCTTTGCCTCCTTCAAGAACTAGTACGCCGGATGCAAAAAAGCGGGCCTGAGCCCGCTTTTTTTTCCTGAAAGAATCAATGCTGTGCCATTTGGCGCAGCACAAATCGCTGCAACTTCCCTGTCTCGGTCCGAGGCAAAGAAGTCACAAACTCAATCGCGCGTGGGTACTTGTAAGGCGCGGCATTCTCTTTCACAAAATCCTGCAGCTTCTTTTTCAAGTCATCGCTGGGCGTAAAGCCAGGCTTGAGCACGATGAAAGCCTGCACGATCTGGCCCCGTTCTTCATCCGCGGCGCCTACCACTCCACACTCTGCCACCGCCTCATGTTTGAGCAAGGTGCCCTCCACCTCCGGGCCGGCAATGTTGTAGCCCGAAGAAACAATCATGTCGTCGTTACGGGCCTGATAGTAAAGGTAGCCGTCCTCGTCCATCTTGAAGGTATCACCCGGGAAGTTCCAGCCGCCCTGGACAAACTGCTTCTGACGTTCGTCGTTCAAATACTTGCAACCGGTGGGGCCTTTGACCGCCAGACGTCCCACCGTGCCCACCGGCACCGGATTCAGATCATCATCCAGAATCGTGGCGACATACCCAGGCACCACCTGACCAATGGCACCGGGGCGCACTTTCTCGGGCGGGCTGGATACGTACACGTGAATCATCTCCGTGCCGCCTATGCCATCGGTCATCTCAATGCCGCTGGCCTGCTTCCAGAGCTGGCGGGTTGCATCGGGCAACGCTTCTCCTGCCGATACGGTGGCCCGCAAACTGGCCAGAGAATAACGATCCACCAAACCGGCCATCTGACGATAAAAAGTAGGCGCCGTAAAGCTCATGGTCACCTTAAAGCGGTCAATCATGCCCAGCAGGTCCGAAGGTGTCAGTCGCTCCAGCAAGACGGTAGAGGCCCCCACCCGCAGTGGAAAGCAAAGCAGACCACCCAGACCAAAGGTAAAAGCCAAAGGCGGAGTACCACACACCACGTCATCCGGTGTCAAACGCAATACATGGCGGGAAAAGGTATCGCACATCGCCAGCACATCACGATGAAAATGCATGCAGCCCTTGGGCTGACCGGTCGTGCCGCTGGTGAACGCAATCAGGCACACATCATCAGCCGCCGTATCGCACGCCGTGAAATCCTCAGGTTTGTCAGCCAACAAGGCCTCCAGACCCTGGGCGCTCTCATCGTTAAAGCACAGCAGTTGCTTCAGGACAGGGGTGTAGGAATCATGAGCGGCATCCATGCAATGCTCCAACTCCTGACGCAGACGCTCATCGCACAGAGCGGCATGAATCTGGGCCTTGTCCAAAATGGTCTTGAGCTCCACCGCACGCAGCAAAGGCATGGTGGGGACGGTAACCAGACCCGCCTTGATACTGGCCAGCCAGCAGGCCGCCATCATGGGGTTGTTGGGACCGCGCAGCAATACCCGGTTGCCGGGCACCAGCTTCATGTCCTCAAGCAGAACATGCGCAATACGATTGGTCAGCACGTCCAGCTCTTTGTAGGTCAGACTGCGATTTTCCTCGCCCTGAGCCCACTGTATGGCCACGCGGTCACCATGCCCTGCTGCGACCTGCTCCCCCAACAGCGCCACGGCGCAATTGAAACGAGCGGGGTAGTCCACATCCGGATTTCCCTCCAGCAACATGTCTGGCCACCACTCCATGGGGGGCAGATTGTCGCGTGCAAAGGTATCAAGGTGCGCTGAACGTTCCATCCTTATCTCCTGCGTAGATTACGCCCCACTCAGGCGTAGACCCTGCTGCATCAAAGGCATCGGCCAAAATTGGCAAGGTCTATATTGTTTAGTTCTAAAGGATATTAGCAAAAAAAACCTCTCGACATCAGCCATACCGACTACGGGTTATCCGCAGTAGCGCATCCTCACCCACTATTTAAACCCGTATCCTGACATCGCTCGAGCTCGCTTCGGGCGGCAACCCACGCATAGGAAAATAAATAATAAATTTCAGCTGGTCAAAAACCAATCCATGTACGCCGCACTTTTTTTCAATTAAGAAAAATTTACGGTAGACATTATTTTTGAAACAAAAAAAGTATCAAAAAAAACGGAAAACGGATTATTTTCGTCGGCTACCGTGATGCAAATGTCTTATACTTCAACTAAATAATCACTTGAATTTAGCCAGCTTATAGCCTTGGAGCCGCGTCAAAGCGTCTGCGTAACCGTATTCAAGGCGGTGATCATGAAAGTAAATAACAGACAGAAATTTGCATTTCATTACTCAATGCTTTGTCAACTGGACCTGCGCTTTCAATCAAGTTGATTAATTTAAGCTAAAAACGAATTTACTTTGATCTGTCGCAATGTCAAACTTCGAACCAGCCCCTAAGATACCTTCCAAGCTAACCCAGCTTGCTCATGGCTGCGGTCTGCGTCCTTCAAAGCTAAACATTTTGGACATGCACCATTAAGGCAAGCTATCTATGATCATGAACGATATCCCCGCTTCCGCCGTCGCCGATGCTGCTCCCGACTTGGAAAGCCGTGCCCACAGCGATGACCACTTCGACACCCGTCTGTGGTTACGCTTGATGGCCTGCACCAATCTGGTTGAAGGCGAAATTCGTAGTCGTCTGCGTACCGAACACGCCACTACCCTGCCCCGTTTTGACCTGATGGCTCAATTGCAGCGCCAGCCCGCGGGCATGAAAATGAGCGAACTGTCCCGCCACCTGATGGTCACCAACGGCAATATCACAGGCATTACGGATCAGCTGGAAAAAGAGGGTCTGGTCGAACGCATCAAGGTACTCACCGACCGCCGCAGCTCCCTGATCCGCCTGACGCCCAAAGGCAAGCGCCAGTTCAAGAAAATGGCGGCTTCCCACGAGCAATGGCTGCAGGAGATGTTTGCCAACCTGTCGGACAAGGCGCGCGTCAACCTGTTTGAAGCCTTGGGTGAACTCAAACTGATTACCCGCAACAACGTGGCAATGGCCTCTCGCGAGAACTGACACCCCCACGCGACCAAAGATATGCTCAGGCGGCTCAAAGCAAGTATCATTATTGCTTTGAGCCGCCTTTAACATTGTTTTTCGGATCGCGTCATGGCCGTCAATCTGTTCATCCCCTCTGAATCTGACATTCACCCCGTTGCCGGTGTCAAAATCGGCATTGCCGAAGCCGGTATTCGCAAGGCCAACCGACGCGACCTGACCGTGTTTGAACTGGCCCCTGGCACCAGCGTAGCCGGTGTCTTTACCACCAACCGTTTCCGCGCCGCTCCCGTTCAGGTGTGCGAAGCGCATCTGGCTACCCACGATGGCATCCGCGCCCTGGTAATCAATACCGGCAATGCCAACGCCGGTACCGGTCAGGC
The DNA here is from genome assembly GCF_047716895.1 of Alcaligenes sp. SJTW-7. Taxonomy (NCBI): domain Bacteria; kingdom Pseudomonadati; phylum Pseudomonadota; class Betaproteobacteria; order Burkholderiales; family Alcaligenaceae; genus Alcaligenes; species Alcaligenes sp. SJTW-7. The sequence goes on from NZ_CP136682.1 coordinate 3,226,775, forward strand.
AGGTCTGGAAAAAGCCCAGCAAACCTGCAAGGAAACAGCGCGTCTGTTAAATATTCTGCCTCAGCAGGTCCTGCCCTTTTCCACCGGCGTAATTCTGGAGCCGTTGCCCATGGATCGCCTGCTGGGTGCCCTGCCCGCAGCGGTCAGCGATCTGTCGGACAACAACTGGTTCAATGCTGCCCACAGCATCATGACCACCGACACCCAGCCCAAAATCGTGTCTCGCCAAATCCAGCTCTCGGGCAAAACGGTCACCCTGACGGGTATCAGCAAGGGTGCAGGCATGATTCGCCCCAATATGGCCACCATGCTGGGTTATCTGGCCACCGATGCCGGTATTGCTCCCGAATTGTTGCGCGATATGTGCCGTCTGGCGGCAGACCGCTCTTTCAACCGCATTACGGTTGATGGCGACACCTCCACCAACGACTCGTTCATCATCATGGCAACCGGCCAAAGCGGTGTCACAGTAGAGTCGATTGCAGACCCGAACTACAACACCTTGCTGGACGCCCTGGTGGACGCCTCGCGCGAACTGGCCCAGAAAATCGTGCGTGACGCCGAAGGCGCCACCAAGTTCATGACCATTCAGGTTGATGACGCCGGCTCCAGCGAAGAAGCACTGAAAGTGGCTTACGCCATTGCTCACTCGCCTCTGGTTAAAACCGCCTTCTTTGCCTCCGATCCGAACCTGGGCCGCATTCTGTGCGCCATTGGTTACGCAGGCATCACAGATCTGGACGTGAGCAAACTGCGTCTGTGGCTGGGGGATGTGCTGGTAGCGGTGGACGGCGGACGCAACCCCGAGTACCGCGAAGAAGACGGTCAGCGCGTCATGAAGGAAGCCGAAATTCTGGTTCGTGTCTCCCTGGGTCGCGGCCAACATAGCGAGACGGTCTACACCTGCGACTTCTCGCACGAGTACGTCACCATTAACGCCGATTACCGCTCCTGATAAAAAAACCGTCTTCCCCTGACGGGCGAAGACGGCTTGGTGTTTCAGACGGGCCCGCCTCAAGCGGGCCTGCTCTATTTCTTGGCCATGCCCTTGATAAGCGAGAGCACCGCCAGAATCAGGAACACGACAAACAGGATCTTGGCAATCGAAGCAGCACCAGCGGCAATACCTCCAAAACCCAGCACAGCCGCGACAATGGCAACAATAAAAAAGATTACGGCATAGTAAAGCATACGATTCTCCTCATCATCAGTACGTACAGGATCAACACTTTGTCTGGCAGGCCGTGACGGCTTCAATCATCAGGTTCCAGACAAAAAACCGGGCCCCGCCTCACTAGCGGTCGTACTTGTCATAGAAATCTTTTACTTCACGCTCCGCCTCTTCGCGGGTGCGGCCATAGCGCTCTTGGACCAGACCCGCCAATTGGGTGGCGTCGCCTTTCATCTTGGCCCAGTCGTCATCCGTAATTTCCCCCCAGACACTGCGGGCCTTGCCGGCCAGCTGTTTCCATTTGCCTTCGATCGTGTCCTTATTCATACGCTTCCCCTTATCAGGTTCGAAAAATAAATGACTTACGCTCTGTGAACGCAACGCCTCTACCCTAGCGGAAGCCTTCTGGCCCAAAGGCCACAGAATGAGGAAAAGTGTAAGCGTTTGGGGCAAGCGACAATTTTGCGTGAATCGGGGTCCCTGCCCTGCCTGCGCCGGTTCAGTGACAATACGGCAGGGCCATCTCCCCCCTGACCGAGGAAAGGATTGGATGCAAAATACTGACAGGCGAAGGCCCAAACCATTGACAGTAAAGCCTTTTTATCCTATTATTTTTTGCTTGGCATTTTGCGTGTCAAGATTTTTTTATGTTAGAGGGCATGGCTTTGGCTGAAACTAGCCTTATCCACCATGCCTTTTTGACTCTCTTTAAGGGATTCCCTATGTACGCGGTTATAAAAACCGGCGGTAAGCAATATCGCATTACTGCTGGCCAAAAACTCAAAATAGAACAGATACCGGCAGACATTGGGCAAGAAATTTCGCTTGACCAGGTTCTGTCCGTCGGCGAAGGTGAAGCACTGCAAATCGGTGCTCCTTTCGTTGCTGGCGCTGTGGTCAAAGCTACTGTTCTTGCGCAAGGCCGTCACGACAAGATCAAGATTTTCAAAATGCGCCGTCGCAAGCACTACCGCAAAACGCAAGGCCATCGTCAAAACTACACCGAAATCCGCATCGAAGCGATCAACGCCTAAGTTGTTGCTGAAAGCGAATCTGGTATTTTCTTCATCTAGGAGCTAAAGAAATGGCACAGAAGAAAGGCGGCGGCTCTACGCGGAACGGCCGTGACTCACAGGCCAAACGTCTGGGCGTTAAAGTCTACGGCGGTCAGGTAATTTCGGCTGGCGGCATTATTGTTCGTCAGCGCGGCACTCAGTTTCACCCCGGCGTGAACGTGGGCATTGGCAAAGACCATACCCTGTTCTCTCTGGTTGATGGCAAAGTTAAATTTTCCATCACCGGTGCACTGAACAAGCGTACCGTTTCGGTCGTTGCTGCCGAATAAGCACTCGCTCACCGCGTAGTTGCCACGAAAAGCCCTGCCGCCTTAGGCAGGGCTTTTTTCATGTACGGCCATCGTGCCCCCCTGCCCTCGCGCCTATCCGACCTGGTCAGTCTCCCTACGGCCACAGCAAGAGATTAAAAACCGGTCACTCTCACCGCACATACCGGCAGATAAGCCAATCTCCTATACACTAAGCAATTGGGGTTTTTGTTTAAAATGGTCTGTTCCCAGACCAGCAGCCCATACGGTTCTGCGGCCCCTGGACCTATACAGAACTCATCACCATGAAATTCGTAGACGAAGCGACCATTGAAGTGGTCGCAGGCAAAGGTGGAAACGGCGCTGCCAGTTTCCGCCGAGAAAAATTTATTGAGAAAGGTGGCCCCAACGGCGGCGACGGTGGACGTGGCGGCAGCATTTACGCTGAGGCCGACCGTAACGTCAACACCTTGATCGACTACCGCTACGCCCGCCTGCACCGCGCTCGCAACGGCGAAAACGGCCGTGGGTCCGACCAGTATGGGGCGGGTGGCGAAGACATTACCCTGCGTGTGCCGGTAGGCACCATGATTTTCGACGCCGAAACCGGCGAGCAGCTGTTTGACATGAAGCGCCACGGCGAACGGGTCACGTTGGCCCAAGGCGGAGCCGGCGGTTTGGGCAACCTGCATTTCAAATCCAGCGTGAACCGTGCGCCGCGTCAATTTACCTATGGCAAGGAAGGCGAACACCGCAAGCTGCGCCTGGAGCTCAAGGTGTTGGCCGATGTGGGCCTGCTGGGTATGCCCAATGCCGGCAAATCCACCCTGATTACCCGTATCTCCAACGCCAAGCCACGCATTGCCGATTACCCGTTCACCACTCTGCACCCCAACCTGGGCGTGGTCCGCTCGTCCGAAGCCCACAGCTTTGTAGTGGCGGATATTCCTGGTCTGATCGAAGGTGCGTCTGAAGGAGCTGGCCTGGGCCACTTGTTCCTGCGCCATCTGACCCGCACCCGTATCCTGTTGCACCTGCTCGATGTCTCCAGTCTGGACCCGGACGAGGATATTGTGGCCAAAGTGGCGGCAGAAGCCCGAGCCATTGTGGAAGAACTGCGCCTGTACAGCGAAGAGCTCTACGCCAAGCCACGCTGGCTGGTTCTGAACAAGCTGGACATGGTGTCCGATCCAGAGGATCTGAAAGCCCGCCTGCTCAAAGAGCTCAATTGGGAAGGTCCTGTTTTCGGCATCTCGGCCTTGACCGGTGTGGGCACTCAGGATCTGGTTTACCAGCTGCAAACCTGGCTGGATCAGGAAAGCCGCAAGGAGCATATCGAACAAGATATTGCCGACGGTACGCATATTTACGACGAGAGGTTTGCTCCAGACTGATCGTGCCACACAGACCCAGGGTCTCACCCCTGGGACTGAACCCCAAAATGCCCGGAAGACGCGGTCCATTCAGCCGCCCTACTCCTGGCATTTTCTCTATTTACTCGCCAAGCGATAGATTTCTGAACTCCTCATGCAGCACTCTTCTCATTCTGAATCGGCCGTTGCGCAGTCGCGCCGACTGGTTATTAAAGTAGGTTCCTCCCTGGTCACCAACGAGGGCAAAGGGATTGACCTGGATGCCGTAGAGCAATGGGCGACCCAGATTGCTCAACTGCATGCCCAAGGCAAGCAACTGGTGCTGGTCTCCAGTGGCGCCATTGCCGAGGGCATGGCCCGTCTGGGATGGCCGCGTCGACCGAAGGCCATGAATGAGTTGCAGGCAGCGGCCGCGGTAGGCCAGATGGGTCTGATACAGGCTTATGAAGTGGCCTTTGCCCGCCACGGTGTGCGCACTGCCCAGATTCTGCTGACCCATGAGGATCTGGCAGACCGCCGCCGTTATCTGAATGCACGCAGCACCATCAACACCTTGCTGGACCTGGGCGTGGTCCCCATCGTGAACGAAAACGACACCGTGGTGACCGATGAAATCCGCGTGGGTGACAACGATACCCTGGGCGCGCTGGTCACCAACCTGATCGAAGCCGAGACCCTGATTATCCTGACCGACCAGGCCGGACTGTACAGCGCCGACCCTCGAAGCAACCCCGACGCACAATTCATCTCGCTGGGTCAGGCGGGTGACCCGACGCTGGAGGCGATGGCGGGCGGCTCGGGCAGCAATATCGGCACTGGCGGCATGATTACCAAGATTCTGGCTGCCAAGCGTGCCGCACAAAGCGGTGGCCACACCATCATTGCCTCGGGCCGTGAAAAGCAGGTGCTCTCGCGTCTGGCCCAAGGGGAGCGCATCGGCACGGAACTGCGTGCCACCCTGCCGGTACGCTCGGCCCGGCAGCGCTGGCTGGTCGACCAGTTGCGCGTGCGTGGCCGTGTATCGCTGGACGAAGGCGCGGTACGTGCGCTGGTAGACGGACACAAAAGTCTGCTGCCGGTAGGCGTCACCCATGTCGAGGGCGAATTTGACCGTGGCGATGTCGTCGCTTGCGTGGATAAGCATGGCGTGGAATATGCCCGCGGTCTGATCAACTACTCGTCGGACGATACCCGTCGCATCATGGGTCAGCCCAGTCACCTGATCAATGAGTTGCTGGGCAGCGAACACGATACGGAGCTGATCCACCGTAACAATATGGTGTTTCCGCGCAGCAGTCCGGATCAGGACTAAACCTTGACCCCTACCCTGCCCGCCTGTTGAAATAGACGGATAAAACGTATCGAATTGCGACAGCATGCGCGGTTATACCGCGCCCGATCGCAACACTTTCCCTCTCGGGCGATGCGCCCAAGGAACCGTATGAAGATCCTCGTGCTAGGTGCTGGCGTCGAAGGCGTAACCAGCGCTTATTATCTTGCCCGCCAAGGACACAGCGTCACGGTCATTGACCGCATGGCTGGGCCCGCTCTGGAAACCAGTTTTGCCAATGCCGGCCAACTTTCCTTTGGTTATGCCTGCCCTTGGGCTGCGCCAGGTATCCCACGCAAGGCGATCAAATGGATGTTCGACGAGCATCCTCCCCTGACCATCCGCCCCGATGGGACGCTCACCCAAATCAAATGGCTGCTGGCCATGTGGCGCAACTGCACGGCTGACCGCTACGCCATCAATAAAGAGCGCATGGTGCGCTTGGCCGAATACAGCCGCCATTGCATGGCTGAGCTACGCGCTCAGACCGATATTCAGTTTGAGCATCGGGCCCAAGGCACCTTGCAAGTGTTCCGTACACAACAACAATTGGATAACATCGCCGCCGATATCGAGGTGTTGAAAGAGGCCGGCGTACCTTATCAGTTGCTGTCGGCTTCCGAGCTGCACACCATTGAACCGGCGCTCCGTCACGTCGAGCACAAATTGAGCGGTGGTCTACGTTTCCCTGAGGACGAGACTGGCGACTGCCAGATGTTCACACGTCGATTGAGCGAACTGGCTGAACAGGAAGGGGTGGAGTTCCGTTGGAACCAGACGATTCAGCGCATTCACAGCAACGGCTCGGAAATCAGCGGTGTGCAAAGCTCCGATGGTTTACTGACTGCTGACGCCTATGTGGTGGCGCTGGGCTCCTGGTCGAGCGGTTTGATGAAAAACCTGCAAGCTATCCCGGTTTACCCCCTGAAAGGCTATTCGATTACCGCCACAATTGCAGACGCCTCCCGCGCCCCTCAATCCACCTTGCTGGACGAAAGCTACAAAATTGCTTTGACGCGCTTTGACAATCGCATTCGTGTGGGTGGCATGGCCGAGGTAGTGGGTTTTAACAAGCAGTTGAACCCACGGCGCGAACACACCCTGCTGATGGTGTTGAACGATCTTTTCCCCGGCAGCTATCACAGCGACGCAGACCTGCATTTCTGGACGGGACTGCGACCCAAGACACCGGACAGCACCCCGATTGTGGGACGCAGCCGTTATCCCAACCTGTTCCTGAACACGGGCCACGGAACGCTGGGATGGACCTTGGCTACCGGCAGCGCGCAACTGCTGGCTGATCTGATTAGCAACAAGGAGCCTGCCATCCGCGCCGATGACCTGTCGGTGCAGCGCTACGCTTAAGCTGCGCTCCTCAATGCATAGTCAAAGGCTCTGAGCGGTATGACCGGCAGAGCCTTTTTCAGTGCCTTTTCTCTAGTCCCGTGCCCCATCGAGCAGTAACTGGCAGTTAGCGGCAAACATATACCCCCAGTTATGAAGTGACCGTATGGGCAGTGTCGTCCCGCCCTGGCTGAACTTGCGCCGCATGCGACTGACCAATACCCCCAAACGATTAATGTGCAGGGCACTGGGCGGATTACTGATCACATCTGTTTTGCTGGCCACTGCACACATCAGCTCGTAATGGCTGGCACGACGATCCTCCCGAGCCAGCAGGCAAACCATGAACGCGCGCTCGGTACTGGTCAGGCTAAACGACATGCCAACTGGCGAGATCAAGGTCCAGCCCTCTTGGTCCAATACCCACTCCTGGGTTGCCGATGGCTCTGGAATAGAGGGGATCTGCATCAGACGCCGTTGCAGACTGTGCAAACTGGCGGCCAACAACTCCAAGGAGGCTTGTTTGGGACAAAACTGATCCCCCCCGCTATGCAAGGCCTGCAACATGGCTGAGTCCGTTGCTTCGGACTGCATCAGGATTCCGATTTGTGGACATAGCATCCGTAAACGCACAGCCGCCGAGCAGATTTCAGCCAAGCCGCCCCCCAACCAGGCAATGCATACCGTACCCGCATGGCGCGTCCGTGTCTGGGCTGACTGCAGCAAGGCCGTCACATCCGGACAGAAAATAAGTCGATAACCACGCTCAGCCAGTGCCTGAATTTTTTGTTCTAGTTCGATTCGATCAGCAATGGCAGTGGCCAGATACAGCACAACAGGACCGCCAGCAAGTTCATTTGCAACCGACATAGTTGACACCTTAACTATAATGACATCTGATGACTATGTCGGACAGTATAAATCACGACCGTGATTTTATCTAAACACCATCGTGTTCGGCTTTACATCAACAATCTGTTGTGTGAAACATTTCTCCGAACGCCTTCGCCATGCACGCCAACACCGCGGTCTTTCTCAGGCTGGTTTGGCACGTCTGTGCGGATTGAGCCAGAGCGCCATTTCCAATTACGAAAACGGTACTCGTCGAGATGCCCGTGAAATTCTGGATCTGGCCCGCGCGTTGAACGTCAGCGTTTTGTGGTTGCGAAAAGGCGTTGGCAAAATGGAGTTCACGGATGACACCTACCTGCTGTCCGAACCCTTGGATGGCCCTCCGATCGTTTCCTGGCCTTTTCGCCTGTTCTCGGTTGATGAAGTCGTGGCCTTGGCAGAGAGTGAACGAGATTTGCTCGATCGCACCATGCGGCATTTACTGGACGGCATGAAACCGCGTTAGCCCTTGCGCGAGTGGACGAACCTTTATCGTTCGTCGGCCTACCCTTTTTATCACATACGACATATCCATACAAAACCATCGTGCAGGTCGTTCCATGAACAATCTGTACTGTGAAACACTTCTCTGATCGCCTCCGTCACGCCCGCCTGCAACGTGGCTTCTCACAAGCCGAACTGGCTCGTCTGTGCAACCTCAGCCAAAGTGCCATCTCCAATTACGAGAGTGGTACACGACGTGACGCGCGCGAAATCCTGGACCTGGCAAAAGCACTGAATATCAGTGCCCAATGGCTCAAGAGTGGCTTGGGCACGATGGAGTTAAGTCCAGCACATGCTGCCAACTTGCAAGACTCCGGCGAAGGCCCACCCATTGTGACCTGGCCGTTCAACCGCTTTTCCGTAGACGAAATTGTGGCTTTGCCGCCCAAAGAGCGGGATCATCTGGATCAAACCATCCGTCACTTGCTCAACGGCATGAAAAGAAAATAAGCCTTATACGTCCACAAGCAGCCCGAAGCTACCTATACTTGTCAGCACGCAGGGGTACTCGCCGTTTGGCGGGTTGAGATAAACCCTCGTACCAGTACGGATAATGCCGATGCTGGGAGCGTGTGCAGCAGGTGCAATGCCTGCACTGCACTTCTTCCTATATCGGCTCCACCCTCTTTTTGGAGCTGCAATGACAAGCAAAACCCCTTCTTTTACGGCCACAGCGGCCAGTGTCGACCCGGCTGCAATCCAGCCTTTGCCCAACTCCCGGAAAATTTATCAAACTGGCTCACGGCCTGATCTGCGTGTGCCGTTTCGGGAGATTTCCCTGGCTGATACGCCCAGCCATTTCGGCGCCGAGCCCAACCCTCCCCTTAGCGTGTATGACACCAGCGGTCCCTATACGGACCCCACGGTACAGATCGATATTCGCAAAGGTCTGCCTGCCTTACGCCAAGCCTGGATTTCCGAGCGCGGCGATACGGAGTTGATGGCTGGACTCAACAGTCAGTACGGTCAGGCGCGTCAGGCAGACCCGGAACTGGACAGCCTGCGCTTTGAACTCAAACGTCAGCCACGACGCAGTATTTCGGGTGCCAACGTGACGCAAATGCATTACGCTCGGCGCGGCATCATCACGCCCGAAATGGAGTTCGTCGCTATTCGGGAGAATCTGCGACGCGAGCACTACATTGAGAGTTTGCGCGCCAGTGGGCCACAAGGTGAGGAAATGGCTCGTCGCCTCACCAAAGTGCATCCTGGCCAAAATTTCGGTGCCAGCCTGCCCACAACGGTCACGCCTGAGTTTGTACGTGACGAGATCGCGCGGGGGCGCGCCATCTTGCCTGCCAATATCAACCACCCGGAAACCGAGCCCATGATTATCGGTCGAAACTTCCTGGTGAAAATCAACGCCAATATCGGTAACTCGGCCCTGGGTTCCACCATTGGCGAAGAAGTCGAGAAGATGACGTGGGCCATCCGCTGGGGAGCAGACACGATCATGGATCTGTCCACAGGGAAAAATATCCACGAAACGCGCGAGTGGATTATCCGCAATTCACCCGTGCCAGTCGGGACGGTACCCATTTACCAGGCCCTGGAAAAGGTCGGTGGCATCGCCGAGGATCTGAGCTGGGACATTTTCCGCGACACCTTGATTGAGCAGGCTGAGCAAGGCGTGGATTACTTCACGATTCACGCCGGCGTCCGTTTGCCCTTTATACCCATGACGGCCAGCCGCATGACAGGCATTGTGTCGCGGGGAGGCTCCATTATGGCCAAGTGGTGTCTGGCGCATCACCGCGAGAGCTTTCTGCATGAGCATTTCGAAGACATCTGCGAGATCATGAAGCAATATGATGTGGCCTTCTCGCTGGGAGATGGCTTGCGCCCAGGCTCAGGCTACGACGCCAATGATCAGGCTCAGTTCGCTGAACTTCGCACCCTGGGTGAGCTGACCCAGGTCGCCTGGAAGCATGATGTTCAGGTCATGATTGAGGGGCCTGGCCATGTGCCCTTGCATTTGATTCCTGAGAACATGCAGTTGCAGCTGGAGCACTGTCATGAAGCCCCGTTCTACACCCTGGGGCCTTTGGCAACCGACATCGCACCGGGTTACGATCACATCACCTCCGGTTTGGGGGCCGCCATGATTGCGTGGCAAGGCACGGCCATGCTGTGTTATGTGACACCCAAGGAGCATCTGGGTTTACCGAACAAGAAGGATGTCAAGGACGGCATCATCACCTACAAAATCGCCGCCCATGCGGCGGACCTGGCCAAGGGGCATCCTTCAGCAGCGTTCCGCGACAATGCTTTGTCCAAAGCGCGCTTTGAGTTCCGTTGGGACGATCAGTTCAACTTGGGGCTGGACCCGGATACGGCGCGTGAATTCCACGATGAGACTTTGCCGAAAGACTCGATGAAAGTGGCACATTTCTGCTCTATGTGTGGGCCCAAGTTCTGCAGTATGAAGATCTCGCAGGATGTACGGGACTACGCCAAGGCTAATGGCCTGGATGAGCAGTCCGCTGTGGAGCATGGAATGAAGGAAATGTCAATGCAGTTTGTGCAGCAGGGCAGCAAGCTGTATCAGGAGGCTTGACGCTTTGTTGAGGCCCCGCCTGGGGTGAACATGATCTTTGTTTGATCAGGCCTTGATGGGGTAAAGCCCTGGGTGGATTTTTTCTGCCTGGGGCTTTTTTGCGGGATTCGTTGCTTCATTTGTAGGAACGCGTGGTTTGTCAGGCAAAAGACATCGGTGCAGGAGACGCCCGTTGAGCTTAGCCTCAGGGGGTCCGGGCTGAGTGTTTGCCGGTGCTGCGCGCCGGTGCCCTTGTCGGAAGATAGCTACGGGCGCATCCTGAACTCGCCGGGTACTTGGTCCCCCGGACCAAGCACAAGCTTCCGGCTCAGACAGCAGGATGCTTGCACCCCTACGTTATCTCCCGACCGCGGCAAACCCTCTGACCCGCCCGCCCCCCCCTGAGGCTAAGCTCAACGGGCTCACCATCGTTTTTTTCTGAATAATTCAAACTGCATGCTTGGATGACGTGTGACACTTTCCTGGCCTGCGTCGAATCTCTGACATCTCACCTCAGACCTCTTGCCTCTTGCCTCAGACCCCAGACCTCAGACCTCAGACCTCAGGCTTCAGATCTCAGATTTCAGATCTTAGACCCAGATCCCAGATCCTCAATACATGATTACTTGAATAGCCACGGTATGAGCCATTGGGGGCGGTGGGGACCCGGAGGGGCGATTCAGAGTACGTGCCGCAGGCGGGGGCATGATCCGGGGTGCAAGCACTCTGCTGTTTGAGCGGGACGCTTGTGGTTCGTCCGGGGGACGAACCATCCCGCGAGTTCAGAGTGCGCCCGGATGATGACCTCGACAAGGGGCCCGGTGCGCAGCACCGGCAAGTGCTCAAGCCCCTCCGGGTCCCCACCGCCCCCAAGGGCGTGTTCATTACCGGGTTCTCCTGAATAATCAGCCTTACCACCCAAGCAACGGTGAGGTCATCAGCGACAACAGATAAGCACCCATTGGCAGCTCACAACTCACAGCTAACAACAAGCAACAAGCAACAAACAACAAACAACAAACAGAGGATCCTGCCCTACAACTCCATTACTCCCCGATCGAGCACAAAAAAAAGCCCGGCTAAAAACCGGGCCTTTTATCAGCACCCCCGAAGGGGTGCAAGCAGAGACTTACTTCTGCGGCGCGTACAGATACAACTCCACGCGACGGTTCATGGCACGGCCTTCTGCCGTCGCATTGTCACCAATAGGCGAGTTCGGACCGCGGCCTTCCACCATCAAACGACCTTGGCCTACCCCTTGCTGATTCAGATAATTGGTCACAGCACTGGCGCGGTTGACCGACAAGGTCTGATTGGTCTGTGCCGAACCCGTGCTATCGGTATAACCAATCGCCTTGGCGCGCAACTCAGGATGCTGATTCATGGCACGCGCCACACTATCCAGAACAGGCAGCAAAGCCGGTTTCAGCTGATAGCGACCCGTATCAAACGAGACGCTGCTTGGAATATTGACCCGCAAGCTGCCGTCAGCCATTTCGGTCACATCCACGCCCAGGCTGGTAGCGCCGGACTGCTGAACGTCTTTCTTGATACCGGACCAGTTATAGGCCGCGATCCCGCCAGCCAATGCACCAATACCGGCTCCTATCAGGGCCGCCTTGCTGCTATCGCCAATCAAGGCTCCAATACCCGCCCCCACTGCAGCGCCGCCACCGGCTCCAACGGCGGTGCGACCGCCCGTGCTCATATTGTCCATCGTGCCGCACGCGGCCAAGAAGGAAAAAACACCAGCACATGCTGCAACTTTTGCAGACCGAATGAAAATTGTCATTATTGGCTCCGTAATCTCAAATTAAGTACCAGGACCACTTGGATGCCTCCCATACTAGCAACGGGCATCTCAAGCAGGTACTTCAAAACAGGCTTCACTGCCTTCTTTAACAATTCTTGATCTTGCGAGCGGCCATCCCGACTTCAGTCACTCATTGCCTGTAGGGCTAAGCCTTTGAAAGCTTAGAATAACTCGGCTCCCGAATCGGCAACGACTTCTTTGTACTTCTTAAGATCATTGCTGACAAGCTCACTGAACTCAGCCATGGTACCAGGCTGCACGTCAGAGCCCATCGTTGCCAGTGCTTCCCGCACGGCCGGATCCATCAAGGCCTTGGCATAAGCGGCATGCAGCTTGTCCAGAACAGGCTGCGGTGTACCGCCTGTTGCAAACACGCCGAACCAGGTACCCAGGTCAAAAGGCTTCACCCCAGCCTGCTCCATGGTGGGCACGTCGGGGAAAAAGCTGGAGCGCTCCAGCGTCGTCACTGCCAAAGGCTGGACAGTCTGCGCCTTGATCAGAGGAGCAGCCGAGGCCAGATTGTCAAACATGAAATGGACTTGGCCTGCCAGCAATGCGGTCTTGGCCGGGTTGGCGCCGGCATAGGGAACATGCACAGAATTGATATCGGCACGCGTATTGAGGACCTCTCCAGCCAGGTGGCCCGCACTGCCATTGCCGCCAGACGCAAAATTCAGTTGGCCGGGGTGCTCTTTGGCGTAAGCAATCAGATCCTGCACGGATACAATCTTGTTCTGCTCGGCAAACTCCTTATTCACAATCAGGATATTAGGCACCGAGGCAACCAGCGCGATAGGCTCAAAGCTCTTGACCGGATCAAAGGGCACCGTCTTGTACAACCACGGATTGATGGCGTTGATTGCCACCGCTCCCATCATCAGGGTGTAACCGTCTGGAGCGGCCTTGGCCACGATGCTGGCACCAATATTGCCACCCGCGCCGGACTTGTTCTCCACCACGACCGTACCCAGATCACCTTTGACACGTTCGGCCAGCAAGCGCGCCATGCTATCCAGTGGACCACCTGGCGGGTAAGGCACCACAAACTGAATAGGTTTGGAGGGGTAGGAATCCTCTGCCATCACGGCAGGTGCAGCCATGACAGCCGCAACACCAGAGACCGCCAGCAGCCACTTACAGACACGAAACATCACTTTTTTCCTTGAAATTAAAATGCATATGGGCTGCGCAAGGCAGCCCATTCAGAGCAGCCATCGATCTTAATGAATGATCTGGCTGAGGAACTCGCGCGTTCTTTCATTACGTGGCGAGTCAAAGAACTCATCAGGCGTATTTTGCTCGATGATTTCACCCTGATCCATAAAAATGACCCGATCGGCCACTTTACGCGCAAAACCCATCTCGTGGGTCACGCACAACATGGTCATGCCGGTGTGGGCCAGCTCAACCATCACTTCCAGCACCTCCTTGACCATTTCAGGGTCCAGGGCCGAGGTAGGCTCATCGAACAACATGATTTTAGGCTCCATGCACAAGGAGCGGGCTATGGCCACACGCTGCTGTTGCCCGCCCGAAAGCTGACCGGGATACTTGTGGGCCTGCTCCGGAATACGGACCCGCTCCAGATACTTCATGGCCAGTTCCTGAGCCTGTGCCTTGGTTTTACGTCGTACCCATATGGGCCCCAGGGTCAGATTCTCCATCACGGTCAGGTGCGGAAACAGGTTGAAGTGCTGGAACACCATGCCCACATCGCGCCGGATGGCCTCGATCTGGCGAAGATCATTGGTGAGCTCTTCGCCCGCCACGATAATCTGGCCTTGCTGATGCTCCTCCAACCGGTTAATGCACCGGATCAGAGTGGACTTGCCCGAGCCGGACGGTCCGCAAATCACAATGCGCTCGCCCGCAGCCACTTCCAGATTGATATCGCGCAGCACATGAAACTGCCCATACCATTTATTGACGTTCTTTAGCTGAATAATGGCGTCTGCCATGCAAAACTCCTTGTCTGGCCGGCAAAGCATCGGATTTGAGCCAAGGCTTTGCCGCCTGTGTCAGCGTTCATAACCCGTTTGCAAACGTCGCTCCAGGGAACGACTGTAGCGAGAGATGGAGTAGCAGAACACAAAATAAATCAGTGCGATGAACAGATACGCTTCCCGGCTGAACCCGCGCCAGGCCGAATCGGCCAGGGCCACTTTGGCCGCCTGGGTCAGATCGAAAATGCCGATAATGACCACCAGGGAAGTGTCCTTGAACAGGGAAATGAAAATGCCGACCAGCGGCGGAATCACGATCTTGAGTGCCTGGGGCAAGATGATCTGACGCATGGTGCGCCAATAGCTCAAACCCAGGGAGGCAGCCCCCTCGTATTGCCCTTTGGGAATTGCCTGCAAACCGCCACGTACGGTTTCGGCAATATAGGCAGCGGCAAACAAAATGATGGCAATCTGGGCGCGCAGCAACTTGTCGATGTTAAAGCCCTCGGGCATGAACAAAGGCAGCATGACCGAGGACATGAACAAGAGACTGATCAGCGGCACACCGCGAATCAGCTCAATGTAGACCACGCATACAGCCTTGACAGCAGGCAGGCGGGACGTCCTTCCCAAGGCCAGCAACACGCCCAAAGGAAATGCAAACGCGATACCGAAGGTTGCCAGGATCAGGGTCAGCGGCAAGCCGCCCCACAGGCTGTTTTCCACATAGCTCAGGCCGAGCACCCCGCCCCACATCAGAATGCCTACCACTGTCAGGCCGGCCAGCCACAACAAAGGTAGCCAGGGCTTCCAGAACCAGCGTATGCAACTGCACACGATCAGCAAGGTCAACAGGATAGTCGCCAGCAAAGGGCGCCACTGCTCGTCATAAGGGTAGATGCCAAACAGGATCAGACGATGCTTTTCCCGAATAAAAGCCCAGCAGGCACCGGCACTGGCACGACAGTCCTGAGCCGTTTGCGCATCGAAGTTGGCCTTGATGAACAGCCAGTCGATCGTGGCGGGCACCGTCAACAAGAGCAGCCAGGCCGACAGGACTGTCAAAATCGCATTTAACGGGGATGAAAACAGATTCTGACGCAGCCAGCCCAAAATACCCGTCTGTAGAGGGGGCGGCCCGCTTACGGTGGATGTAGGCGTATGACTCATTTAGCGCTCCACCAAGGCAATACGGTTGTTGTACCAGTTCATGAAGACCGAGATCGACAAGCTGACCGTCAAATAGGCCGCCATAATGATCAAAATGCCCTCAATCGCCTGCCCGGTCTGGTTCAGGGTGGTATTTACCACAGACACAATATCGGGATAGCCAATGGCAACAGCCAGCGAGCTGTTTTTAGTCAGGTTCAGGTACTGGCTGGTCATGGGAGGCACGATCACACGCAATGCCTGAGGCAGGACGACCAGACGCATCATGCGCGCACGGGACAAGCCCAATGCCTGAGCGGCTTCCCACTGCCCCTTGCCCACGGACTGAATACCCGAGCGCACCACCTCCGCCACAAACGCTGAGGTATAGGTAATCAGACCGGCCAGCAAGGCGGCAAACTCGGGCGACACGGTCACGCCCCCCACAAAGTTGAACCCTTGCAAACGCGGCAGGTCCAGGGCCAGGGGCGTGGGACTGATGAACAAGGCCAGAGCCGGTATCAAGAACAACAGGAGCACACCCACGCGAAGGGTGGGAAAAGGAACGCCGGTTCGCTCCAGACGACGCCGTGCCCAGTGTGCCATCAGCACCCACAGCACCACGGCAATGCCCAGACCTACGAAGATCCAGTCCATTGCGTCGCCCTGCAAGGTGGGCAGCTTCAACCCCCGGTTCGATAAAAACACGCCAGACATCGGATTCAAGGCCTGCCGCGGCCCGGGCAGGGTTTCGGTAATCAGGGCGTACCAGAAGAACAATTGCAGCAGCAAAGGCACGTTGCGCATCACTTCCACATACGCGCCCGCCAGTCGGGACACCAACCAGTTCTTGGAGAGCCGCGCAATGCCCAGCAAGGTCCCAAAGACAGTGGCGGCAATGATGCCTATGACCGCGACTTTAAGCGTGTTGACCAGGCCAACCAGAATGGCCCGCCCGTAGCTATCGGAGGGCGAGTAGGCCAGGTCCGATTCGCCAATCGCAAAGCCTGCCTCTCGATGCAGAAAATCAAAGCCGGTGGAGATATTGCGAACGGCCAGATTGTGTAAGGTATTGGAGACCAGATACCACACACAAAAGCCCAGCACGCCCAAGATCAGCACCTGATAAATAATGCCGCGCGTAAACGGATCATTCCAGGACAGGCGCCGTCTGGGCGTGGCTGGTGTGGCAGGTTTATTTTGTGCCATAGCGTAAAACCCATGGATGCAGCACTACGCGTAGCCCTGCGAGGTGGCGCGCGTCTGGCCAAAGCCAGACGCAACAACAAACAGTGAAGATCGAAATCTTAACGCACTGGCCAGCCGTACATCACCCCACCATCGCGCCATTGTGCATTCAAACCGCGCTCGAGCTTCAATGGCGTGGATTTACCCAGGTTACGCTCGAAGCTTTCACCGTAATTGCCGACCTGTTTAATAATGTTGTAGGCCCACTTGTTATCCAGCTTCAAGCCTTTGCCCAGCTCGCCGGACACGCCCAGAATACGCTGGACGTTAGGATTGTCACTCTTGGTCTTTTCATCCACATTGGCACTGGTAATGCCATACTCCTCGGCCTCCAGCATCGCATTCAGAGTCCAGCGCACCAAGGTAAACCAGTCGTCGTCGCCCTGGCGTACAAAAGGCCCCAACGGCTCTTTGGAAAAGTCCTCGGGCAAGATGTCGAATTCCTCCGGTGTAGTTTGAGCCGCGCGCACGGCAGCCAACTGGGACTTGTCACTGGTAAAGCCGTCACAACGCCCAGAAGTGAAAGAGCGCATGGCCTCTTCCGGGTTATTGATCACCACAGGGTTGAACTTGATCCCCTGACCGCGGAACCAATCAGCCAGGTTCAGCTCAGTGGTTGTGCCCGGCTGTACGCAAATAGCGGCCCCATCGAGCTCTTTGGCACTTTTCACCCCCAGATTCTTTTTCACCATGACGCCCTGGCTGTCATAGTAGTTAATGCCAGTGCTGACCAAGCCCAAGGTCGTATCGCGCGAGATTGTCGCGGTGGTATTACGAGTCAGAACATCCACTTCACCCGATTGCAAGGCCGTAAAGCGCTGCTGGGTAGTCAAAGGCGTTACCTTGTATTTTTTCGCATCCCCAAACACAGCAGCGGCGATCGCACTGCACATATCCACGTCGATGCCAGACCAGACCCCCTTGCTGTCGGCCAGCGAGAATCCAGCAATACCCGTTGAGACACCACACTGCACAAAGCCTTTCTTCTTTACCGCGTCCAGTGTTTCGCCCGCCTGCGCATTGGCGGCCAGGGCCATCAACGCAACACTACATGCCAAGGTTTTCACTAAGGTCATGGAATATCACCTCCTGTTTACTTTTGGTAAATGGATGCAGATTACAATTGCAGCTAAGCTGTGGTGTCCAATCGTAGAACCAGTCTGTACAAACACAAATCGGGGGTTTCCCTCTGACAGCCTGATAATTGCGTTGACCTACGCCGACATTTTCATGCGGGCTCCCGCCCTCTTTTGCCGGGGGCTTTCCAAGCAGACTCCTCTTTAATTGTGCGTCGCGATGATCGAGTTCCAACACGTTTTTAAATCGTATGGCCGCAGTAAAAATATTCTCGCCGATATTAATTTCCGTATTGATAACGGCGAATTCATTTTTGTGTCGGGCCCGTCGGGAGCAGGGAAATCCACTTTGCTGCGCCTGATCGGTGGTCTGGAGCTGCCCAGTCGGGGCTCTGTCCAGGTCAACGGGCATCGGCTGGATAAACTTCCTGCGCGTGCGCGGCCCTACCTGCGACGTGCGGTGGGCGTAGTGCTGCAAGATACACATTTGCTGCAAGATCGCAGCGCCCTGGCCAATGTACTGCTGCCACTGGCAGTCGTGGGGCTGGAGCCTCGCATCGCCCAGGCACGGGCCCGGGCTGCGATGGAAAAAGTTGGCCTGCGCGGCAAAGAAGATTTGAAGCCGGTGGAAATGTCCGGCGGAGAGCAGCAAAGGCTGGCAATTGCGCGCGCCATTGTGAATCGGCCAGCCATCTTGATCGCTGACGAGCCCACGGCGAATCTGGACGCCGATAATGCCAAACGTATCATGGACGTCTTAATGGACTTTAACCGGGTGGGGGTCACAACCCTGATCGCCTCGCACGATCTGAACCTCATGGCCCGCTACGCCCGTCGTACCCTGTTGATTCAGGATGGCCGCTTTTCCGATCACCCAGGAGTGCTGGCATGAGAACCTGGCTGCGTCACCATCAATATGCCTTTCTGGTCGCCCTGCGTCGCCTCAAAGTGCAGCCCTTTTCATCGCTGTCCAATCTGCTGGTCATTGCCTTGACCCTGGCTGTCCCGGTTCTGGGTGCCAGCATCCTGCTGGCCGCCCAACCGGTCGTGCGCGAAATCCCCACCTCGCCCGAAATGACCGTGTTCATGAAACAGAACAGCACGCTGGAGCAGGCTCAGGTCTTCAGCCAGGCATTGGGCAAAGAATTTCAGAGCGATCTGGCCAACATACGGCTGGTCAGCAAAGAGCAGGCTCTGAAGCAACTGCAAAGCAACCCCAGTTGGACACAAGCCCTGGGCGCGCTACCCAGCAATCCCTTGCCCCACGCTATTGTGCTGACGCTGCATGAAACCCCGGATCTGGTGACGCGTGCCGATTCGCTTGCCCAGGCCCTGCAAGGCCGTGAGGGAGTCGATAGCGTGCTGCTCGACAGTGAGTGGGTGCAACGCCTTGCCGCGATTCTGAGCTTTATCCGCATCGGTTTGTGGATTCTGATGGCCGGCGTCGGCGTGGTGGTCATTGCCACCGTGTTCAATACGGTGCGCCTGCAAGCCTTGAACCAGCGTGAAGAAATTGCCGTGGCCCGCCTCGTGGGGGCAACCGAGGCTTTCGTGCGCCGCCCCTTTTTATATATGGGCGCGCTGACAGGCTTGCTGGCCAGCGCCTTGGCGTGTGGACTGGCCCTGCTGGCGCTAACGCCCCTGAACAAGGCGCTCTCCAGCCTGGCCCAAAGCTACGGCGTGCAATTTACGCTCCGGCTGCCGGAATTTTCTCTTTTACTGACGGCTGCGGTTTTGGTCGCCATTCTGGGCGCACTGGCAGCTCGCTGGTCTGTTACCCGTAGTACCCAATATTGATGTCACTTCCCCAACCCTGCCCCCAAAACCTGGCCGAAAAAGTGGTGGCCTGGCAAAAAACTTCCGGCCGCCACCATCTCCCCTGGCAAAACACGCAAGATCCTTATCGCGTCTGGCTGTCCGAAATCATGCTGCAGCAAACCCAGGTAGCCACGGTGCTGGGCTACTATGCGCGCTTTCTGGAACGCTTCCCCACCGTTCAGGATTTGGCTGCGGCCGAGCAGGACGAGGTCATGCCTTACTGGGCAGGCCTGGGCTACTACGCCCGCGCCCGCAATTTGCACCGCTGTGCCCGCGAGGTCATGGAAAAGTGGGGGGGCCGCTTTCCCGCCACCGCCGCTGATCTGGCCACCCTGCCAGGCATAGGCCGCTCTACTGCCTGTGCCATCGCTGCATTCTGCTTTGGCGAACGCAGCCCCATCATGGACGGTAACGTCAAACGGGTTTTTACACGCTATTTTGGGATCTATGGTCCCACGCAGAAAAAGGCCGTAGAAAATACCTTATGGGCCAAGGCCGATGAGATTGTGGAACTGGCCCCGGCCGATCTGGACATGGCCGCCTACACACAAGGCCTGATGGACCTGGGCTCGCAATGCTGTACCCGCAGCAAGCCCACCTGCAGCCTCTGCCCACTGCAAAGCGACTGCTATGCCCACACCCATCAGGTGCAGTCCGATCTACCCAGCCCCAAAGAGCGTATCCGCCAGGACGAGCGCTATGCCCATCTATTGATTCTGGAGCTCAATGGTCAGGTTCTGCTGGAGCAGCGACCCGACAAGGGCATCTGGGGTGGTTTGCTCACCCTGCCCCAGTTTGACGATGCCAGCAGCCTGCACGCTGCCGCGCTGCGCTGGTCCGGTAAGGAAGCTGTGGCGCTGGCTTCATTCCAGCACGTGTTCTCGCATTTCAAGCTGCACATCACGCCCTGGCTGCTGCACGTAGATGAGACTCTCCTGGCAGAGCCGACTGCAGGCCAACAATGGCATGATCATGAATCGCTGGAGCAAACAGCCTTGCCGGCCCCTGTCCGCAAGCTGCTGCTCGGTTTGTATCAGGGCAAGAACAGTGAGCAATTGATCTTGAGCTGACAGGGCCCGGGGGCTTGGCTGGCCCCCGGCCAAGTCTGCAACAATAGTCCGCCGTCAACGCCCTTAGGCCGGGCGGGCCGGTTTATCGTTGCTGATACTCATCAACATCCCGCAGGCCACGCCCAGGGTCATCAACGCCGTACCGCCATAACTCAGGAAGGGCAAAGGCACCCCCACCACGGGCAAAATCCCCGTCACCATGCCTATGTTTACAAACACATAGACAAATAACATCATGGCCATGGAACCCGCCAGCAAACGACTGAACTGGGTATGCGCTCCTGCGGCAATCGACAGGCCACGCAAAATAAGCAGGGCATACAAGACCAGCAGCATGATGCCGCCGTAAAGCCCGAACTCTTCTGCAAATACAGCAAAAATAAAGTCGGTCGTGCGCTCGGGCACAAAATCCAGATGAGACTGGGTGCCCATCATGTAACCCTTGCCGTACACGCCTCCCGAACCAATCGCAATCATGGATTGGATGGTGTGAAACCCGCGGCCCAAGCGGTCACTGCCCGGATTCAGCAATGTGCAAACCCGGTGTTTCTGATAGTCGTGCAAAACGACCCAATCCAGATCGGGCACGCAAATATAGTCTTCGTAATACAGCAAGGCGCTGATGCCCAGCACCAGTACCACCACGATGGGAACAATCAGCTTGAAGGACAGGCCCGCAAAATAAATCACGCAAAAGCCAGCGGCGAACACCAGCAAAGCCGTTCCCAAATCCGGCTGCCGCACGATCAGCAAAAAAGGGATCATCAGCAAAATGCCGGCCACCAGAAAATCCAGCAGGGTCATTCTGGGCCGCTGGTAACGGTGAAAATACCAGGCCAGCATCAAAGGAACGGAAATCTTGAGCATTTCCGAGGGCTGAATCCGCGCCACCCCCAGGTCCAGCCAACGCGTTGCGCCTTTGCTGGTTTCGCCAAAAAACTCCACACCCAATAGCAACACCACGCCCACGGAATACACCACTGGCGCCAGCTTCATCCACATCGCTGGCGGGATCAGGGCAGCCACCCACATTACCCCAAATGCCAGCAGGAAATTGCGCACCTGATCGGCAAAACGCCAGTCAGTCCCGCCCACTGCCGAATGCATGACCGTCATGCCCAGCGCGGCCATCAAGACCAGCAGGAGCAACAAAGGCCAGTCAAAGGCGGAGACGGCGCGAAGGCCCAGTTGCAAAATCCGCTTCATTGCATCTGCCCTCGCTCCACCAACCAGTAATCAAAAACCTTGCGCACAATAGGCGCAGCCACTGATCCGCCCCAACCCGCATTCTCCACAATCAAGGCAACCGCAATCTTGGGGTTGTCGGCCGGCGCGTAAGACATGAACAAGGCGTGATCGCGCAAGCGTTCATCAATGGCGTTGGCGTTGTACTTGGCGCCTCGCAAGCTAAAGACCTGAGCGGTCCCTGTCTTGCCGGCGGCCTGATACGCTGCCCCGGCAAAAGCGCGGCGGGCGGTTCCCAGACGCACGACATCCACCAGCGCGCGCTTGATGACGTCCACATTCGCCTGCTTCAAGGGAATCAGCTTGGCATCAATGCGCACCGGCTGTTCAATTTCCGGATCATGGGGGTTCAGGGTCTGGGTAACCAAATGCGGTGGCCTGACGATGCCATTGCTGGCCAGCACCGCGGTGGCATGAGCAAGCTGCAACACGGTAAAAGAGTTGTAGCCCTGCCCCACTGCCACCGAAATACTTTCTCCGGCATACCAGCGCTGCTGGGCAGGTTTGCGATAGGCCTTACGCTTCCACTCAGTCGACGGCAGTATGCCTTGCCGCTCACCGTCCAGGTCAATCCCGGTCTTTTGTCCAAAGCCGAACTGTTTCATGAAGTCGTGCAGATTGTCGACTCCGATTTCCGGCCCCAGGGAATAAAAATACGTATCCGAGGACACCACGAGCGCACGGTGCATATCGGTAGAACCATACACCGCCCCCCCTGCATTGCGGAAACGCTGCCCGCCAAACTCGAAATAGCCGGGGTCGGAAATACGGTCGCTTGCCTTGCGCTTGCCTGTCTCAAGGGCAGCCAGAGCCACAAAGGGCTTGTACGTAGAGCCGATGGGGTAAGTGCCATACAAGGGACGATTAATCAGTGGGTGATCGGGCGAATCATTCAGTTTGCGCCAGTTCTCCACGTCAATACCGTCAATAAACAAGTTCGGATCAAACGAAGGGGCCGAAACGAAGGCCAACACCTCGCCGGTGCTAGGTTCAATGGCTACCAAAGCACCCCGGCGTCCCGCGAACAGGCCCTCGGCCATTTTCTGCAGGCCGATATCCAAAGACAAACGCAGGCTGGCACCTGGCACCGGGTCCACACGGCTTAAGGTGCGTACGGGCCGACCCGAAGCCGCTACTTCCACTTCCTCGATGCCGGTGCGGCCATGAAGGGTTTTTTCCCAGGTTTTCTCAATGCCCTTTTTGCCGATCACCTGCGTGCCGCGATAGTTGCCCGTTTGACCCGTTTCCTCAAGGCGCTGTTGATCGGCCTCCGAAATGCGCCCCACATAACCCAGCACATGCGCCGCTACCTCGCCCTGCGGATACTCGCGCACCCAGCGAGCCTGCAAGTTCACACCCGGAAACTTGAAGGCATGAGCCGCAAACCAGGCGGCTTCATCATCGCTCAGATTATTACGTAGCAAGATTTCGGAATACCGGCTGTTTTGTGCCACACCCTGCTTGAATCGGCGACGGTCACGGGGGCTTAGCGCCACCAGTTCCCCGACACGATCCAGCATGTCATCGACCGGTTCCGTCAGGCTGGCCGGTACCACCGACAAGGTGTAGTCGCGATAATTGCGGGCCAGAACCTCGCCATTGCGGTCCAGAATCTCGCCACGTCGGGGAGTGATCGGGATGACGGCAATACGGTTCTGATCGGCTCGGGCAGCAAAACCTTCATAGCGCACCACCTGCAAATACCATAGGCGCACGCCCAGCACCCCGAGCAGAACGCAAGCCAGAACAGCCGCAACCAGCGCACGAAACAGAATGCGCTGGCGCAACTGATGCGAGGTTTTTTTGAATTCAAACATGGCCGCCCATCCCGTCAGGACGAACCGGAGTCGGACTCGTCCAGACGCCGCTGCGGCAGGAACAGCACGCTATCGGCCAGGGGCCACAGGGCGGCGGTCAGCAAGGTGCCGCCCGCCCACTGCCAGCCGGACCACTCCCCCACCAGCCAGGCGTGCAGGACGCGCACCAGCAACTGGGCCAACAGCATGACGATTGCCATGTGCAAAAAGTGGGTCCACATGCCGAAATTCAAAATGCGCTTGCGTAACAGCAAGGCGCCGTACACCACCAGAATATAGGTCAGCGCATGCTCGCCCAAGAGGCTGCCATCGTGTACATCAACCAAAATGCCCAGAAAAAACGCTAGGGACATGGGGACACGACGTGGCTCATGGACCGCCCAAAAAGCCAGCACCAGCATGAGCAGGTCCGGTGCAAACGGCAACAGTCGCCAAGGCAACATGGAGCCCAGCCACATCAAAAGAATCGATCCCCAGACCAGCCAGGGGCTGGACGCGCGCGAGAAGGGGCTGCTGTCGATGGGCTGCAGGCTGCTCAGGTTGGACGCCCGGCTTGTGCGGTTGGATGTGTCGGGGGACTCAACGCGGCGCGTCATGGGCTTCGTCCTGTTCAAGCGGGCGCTCGCTCTCGGGCACCAGCAAAATCAGAAAATGGCGGTAGCGCTCAGGATGCGACAAAGGCGTGACCAAGGCCAGGGCAAAGCCCGAGGCGTCATCGCGCTCAATGCTGCTGACGATACCCACGGGCAAGCCGGCAGGAAACAAGCCCCCGATCCCGCTGGTAATCAGGGTGTCGTTGGGCTCCAGATCCACATCGCTGGTCAGGTACCGCACTTCCACCTTGCCGCCCGGATTGCCCCCAAAAGCGATCAGACGCAGGCCGTTGCGCAGCACCTGCACCGGTACCGACACCTTGTCGTCGGTAATCAAGGCCGCCTCTGAGGTAAAACGCGTGACACGCACCACCTGGCCCACCACCCCGCCCTCATCAATTACCGGCATGCCCGGGCGAATGCCGCTGGAAGAGCCTTTATTGAAGATCAGATGGCGGGCATACCCGTTGGGCGGCTCATACAGCACTTCCACGGCTACTGACGGTTGCGTCACGGCATCAGCCACCTGCAGTAGACGGCGCAATTGCTCGTTTTCGGCAGACAGCTGGGCGGCATGGGTGGAGAGCTGAGCCAGCTCGATACGCTGGCGTTGCAAGGCTTCTTTTTCGGAACGGGCAGTTGAGGCCGCATCCGTCCAGCTGCTGAAGTAAGTGACCAGATCACGGGGAGCGAGCATGACACGCTGAAAGGGGTACAGAACAGCAGCGACAGCCTGCCGCACCGGTTCGAGCACCGCAAAACGCGCATCCGTAATCAACAAGCCCACCGCCAGCACCAAAAGAGCGGCCAGACGCAGCTCAGCGGATGAGCCGCGCCTAAATAGCCGGATGGAGCCTTGTTCTCGCATTACTCAAACACTCGATCGCTTGCCTTCCACTGGCAGACCACGCCGTGGAGCCCAAGCAAAGATCAATCGTAAATAAATACGGACTCCAGACGCTCCAGATGTTCCAGAGCCTCGCCGCAACCCCGTACCACGCAGGTCAGAGGATCTTCAGCCACCACCACAGGCAGGCCGGTCTCTTCTTGCAACAGACGATCCAGGTCATGAACCAGGGCACCCCCGCCGGTCAGGACAATACCTTTATCGGTAATGTCCGCACCCAGCTCAGGAGGAGTTTGTTCCAGCGCAGTTTTAACCGCAGAGACAATTTGATTCAGGGGGTCGGTCAACGATTCAAGAATCTCGTTGGACGAAACGGTGAAACTACGTGGCACCCCTTCGGACAAATTGCGACCCTTGACTTCAATTTCACGAATTTCGGTGCCGGGGAAAGCAGAGCCAATCTCTTTTTTGATCAGCTCGGCCGTGGGTTCGCCAATCAGCATTCCGTAATTACGGCGGATGTAGTTGATAATCGCTTCGTCGAACTTGTCGCCACCAACGCGCACCGAACCCTTGTAAACCATACCGCCCAGGGAGATGACGGCCACTTCGGTGGTACCACCACCAATATCGACCACCATGGAACCGCTGGCATCAGAGACCGCCAGGCCCGCACCGATTGCGGCGGCCATGGGCTCTTCAATCAGATAGACCTTGCTGGCACCGGCACCCAATGCGGATTCTTTGATGGCACGGCGCTCCACCTGGGTCGAACCACACGGCACACACACGATAATGCGCGGGCTGGGAGCAAACATGCTGCGTGGGTGAACCATGCGGATGAACTGCTTGAGCATCTGCTCGGTGACGGTAAAGTCCGCAATCACGCCATCTTTCATGGGCCGGATGGCTTCAATATTGCCAGGCACCCGACCCAGCATTTGCTTGGCCTCCTGCCCGACGGCCTGAATGATTTTTTTACCATTAGGTCCGCCCTCATGGCGGATGGCTACAACGGACGGTTCATCCAGTACGATACCCTTGCCGCGTACATAAATAAGGGTATTGGCCGTACCGAGGTCGATTGCCATATCGCTGGAAAAGTAACTGCGTAGGAATCCGAACATGGGCGCGCAAAGTGTAAAGTGTTTGGGGAAAAAAGGCAGGTAAATTCGGCGCGGAACTCAAGCGTAGAACGACAGGCACAAGAACCAGGCAACGAATTCAAAAATACCTGGGAAGGAAACGGTCAATGATAACTTATAATTGCTCTACATTAGGACTGTTTTAATGGTCAGTTAAGTTCTGTAACCCCCGCATTTGCTGTAAAAGTGCCAAACTGTCCTTAACTGACAGATTTCCGCTTTTTTTTATTACTCATTTTCCAGTACCCACCCACATGTCTATCACTGAACAGGATGTTGCCCGTATAGCGCAACTGGCGCGCCTTGATCTTTCTGCTGAACAAGCCTCCCAGGTCGAGCACGATTTGACGCGCATCCTGGGCCTGATCCAGACTTTGCAAACCGTTGATACTCAAGGCGTTGAGCCAATGGCCCACCCCTTGTCCGCCCGCCAGCAGATCAGTCTGCGCCTGCGCGAGGACAAGGCTCTGCCGTCCGGCACGGTCGAAAGCCGCCAGGCCATGATGCGCAACGCCCCCGCCGAGCAGGATGGCCTGTTTCTGGTGCCCACGGTCATCGAATAAAGCAAAACCATGTCTTTTACCCCTGAATTCGCGACGATTGCAGCGCTACGCCACGCTCTGCACAACAAAACCGTCAGTGCCCGCGAGCTGGCCCAGCATGCGCTGGACAATAGCGCCCGCCAAAAAGCGCTTAACGCCTTTGTTCAGCAGGACCCTGACCTGACTCTGGCCCAGGCCGATGCCGCAGACGCACTGATTGCCCAGGGCAAGGCCGGCCCACTGACCGGCATCCCCATCGCACACAAGGATCTGTTTGTCACCAAGGACTGGCAGACCACCGCCTGCAGCAAAATGCTGCAAGGCTACCTCAGCCCCTTTGACGCTACGGTCGTCACCAAGCTGCAGGCAGCCGGCACAGTCTCCCTGGGCAAACTGAATTGTGACGAGTTCGCCATGGGCTCTCGCAATGAAAGCTCGGTATTTGGCCCGGTGCGCAACCCCTGGGATCATTCCATGGTTCCCGGCGGCTCCTCAGGCGGCTCTGCTGCCGCAGTGGCCGCAGGCCTGGTCGCCGGGGCAACCGCCACCGATACGGGCGGCTCCATTCGCCAGCCCGCCGCCCTGTGCGGCGTCAGCGGCATCAAACCCACCTATGGCACGATTTCGCGCTTTGGCATCATCGCGTACGGCTCCAGCCTGGATCAGGCCGGCCCCATCGCCCGCAACGCGCGCGATTTGCTGGATTTGCTGGAAACCATGTGTGGTTTTGACCCGCAAGACGCCACCAGCCTGGAATTTTGCGACGATCAGCCCAATACTGGAACCCGTATTCGTCAGGAATTTGAACAGCACCAGTCGCAGCAAGACGCGCAAGGCAGCCAGCCCCTGAAAGGCGTGCGCATTGGAGTGCCTGCGCAGTTCTTCGGTCCTGGCCTGGACCCGGCCATCGCCGATGCGATCGAGGCCGCGCTGAAAACCTACGAAAGCCTGGGTGCGGAACGCGTCACGGTGCAACTGCCCTTGACCGAACTGTCGGTTCCCACCTATTACGTCATCAGCCCTGCTGAAGCCTCGACCAACCTGTCGCGCTTTGACGGGGTGCGTTTTGGCCACCGCGCCAGCCAGTACACCGACCTGAACAGCATGATCTCGCGTTCCCGCTCGGAAGGCTTTGGCCCTGAAGTCGTGCGCCGCATTCTGGTCGGCACGTATGTGCTCTCGCACGGCTACTACGACGCTTACTATCTGCAAGCTCAACGCGTGCGCCGCATGATTGTGGACGATTTCCAGAAAGTCTTTGAGCAGTGCGACCTGATTCTGGGCCCTGTCACGCCCGCTCTGGGTCGCAAGCTGGGCGCCACCATCGAGGACCCCACCACCGACTGGCTGGGCGACGTCTATACGCTGGGAGTCAGCCTGGCTGGCCTGCCTGCCATGTCCGTTCCCTGCGGCTTCAGTCAGGGCGAACGCCCCTTACCCATCGGCCTGCAGATCATTGGCAACTACTTCCGTGAAGGCCAGTTGCTGGCCTTTGCCGACCGCTTCCAGCAAGTCACCGACTGGCATCAACGTCAACCAGGACAACAATAATGGAATGGGAAATTGTGATCGGGCTGGAAACCCACACCCAGCTCTCGACCGAATCCAAAATCTTCTCCAGCAGCAGCACCCGTTTTGGTGCGTTGCCCAATACACAAGCCAATGAAGTGGACATGGCGTTGCCCGGCGCCTTGCCCGTCTTTAACCGTGGCGCAGCTGAACGGGCGATTCGCCTGGGCCTGGCCGTGGGCGGACGCATTGCGCGACGCTCCGTATTCGAGCGTAAAAACTATTTCTACCCGGATCTGCCCAAGAA
The DNA here is from genome assembly GCF_047716895.1 of Alcaligenes sp. SJTW-7. Lineage (NCBI taxonomy): Bacteria > Pseudomonadati > Pseudomonadota > Betaproteobacteria > Burkholderiales > Alcaligenaceae > Alcaligenes > Alcaligenes sp. SJTW-7. The sequence goes on from NZ_CP136682.1 coordinate 3,255,370, forward strand.
CTATCAGATCAGCCAGATGGAAATCCCGGTGGTCAGTGGCGGCACCATCAGCTTCATGCTGGACGGCGAAGAAAAGACCATTAATCTGACTCGCGCCCATCTGGAAGAGGACGCCGGCAAATCCCTGCACGAAAACTTCCGGGGCCCCCACGGCGAATCCAGTACCGGGATCGACCTGAACCGCGCCGGGACCCCGCTGCTGGAAATCGTGTCCGAACCCGAAATGCGCTCGGCCGCCGAAGCGGTGGGCTACGCCCGCGCCTTGCACAGCCTGGTGGTCTGGCTGGGCATTTGCGATGGCAATATGCAAGAAGGCTCGTTCCGCGTGGACGCCAACGTGTCAGTCCGTCCCAAAGGCCAGAAAGAATTTGGCACCCGTTGTGAGCTGAAGAACATCAACTCCTTCCGTTTTCTGGAGCGTGCCATTCAATACGAAGCACGCCGCCAGATCGAACTGATCGAGGACGGTGGCAAGGTCATCCAGGAAACCCGCCTGTACGACTCCGACCGCGACGAAACCCGCAGCATGCGCAGCAAGGAAGATGCCCACGATTACCGCTACTTCCCCGACCCGGATCTTCCCCCCCTGTTTATCAGCGAAGAGTGGATCGAGCAGGTTCGTCAGGACATGCCCGAGCTGCCAGCACAAAAACTGGCCCGCTTCGAGCAGGAGTTTGAGCTGAGTCGCTACGACGCCTCGCAACTGACCGTGGACCGTGCAACCGCCGACTTTTTTGAGGCAATTTTGCAAGCAGGCGCCAAGAGCAATGCCAAACTGGCTGCCAACTGGATTCTGGGCGAGCTGTCCGCCGCCTTGAACCGCGAGGAAATTGGCATTGAACAATCCAAAGTCAGCCCGGCCCAACTGGCCCAGTTAATTGCCCGTATTGCCGACGGCACCATCTCCAACAAGATTGCCCGCGACGTGTTTGCCGCGCAATGGGATGGCGAACTCAATGGCGATGTGGATGCCATCATCGAAGCACGCGGCCTCAAGCAGATCAACGATGTGGGCGCTATTGCCGCCATGGTCGATGAGGTGCTGGCCGCCAATCCGAGCATCGTTGAGCAGCACCGTGCCGGCAAACCCAAAGCCTTCAATGCCCTGGTCGGTCAGGTCATGAAAGTGGCCAAGGGCAAAGCTAATCCGCAGCAGATCAATGAAATGCTCAAGCAAAAGCTGGATGCCTGAATCTGGATGCAGTGCTGAGCGGATACAAAAACACCAGGCCCAGGCCTGGTGTTTTTTTTGTGCAGTACCGACACAAACCTGCGTGTGACGATCAGACGCCGTAACGATCCCGGTAGGCCTTGACCTGAGGAGCATGAGCAGCCAGCGTGGTGTCATCTGCCAGCACCGCCATGATGTCCGCCAAAGACGCAATGCTGATGACTGGAATACCGTAGGTCTGCTCTACTTCCTGAACTGCCGAATGAGCGGACAGTTCCTGATCATTGCCCGCCCGCTCCATGCGATCCAGTGCGATCAAGACAGCAGCAGGTTGCGCACCAGCCGCCTTGATGATCTGCATGGATTCACGCACCGAGGTGCCGGCAGTAATAACGTCATCAATAATCACCACCTTGCCTTGCAAAGGAGCGCCTACCAGGGTGCCGCCTTCACCGTGATCTTTGGCCTCTTTGCGGTTAAAGGCAAAGGGCACGTCACGCTCACCGATTTGAGGGTGCTCGGCAAGGGCGATGGACGTAGCCGCTGCCAATGGAATGCCTTTGTAGGCGGGGCCAAACAACATGTCAAAGGACACGCCCGAATCGAGCAGGGCCTGGGCATAAAAGCGGGCCAGTTGCCCCACGCTGCGTCCGGTATTGAACAGGCCGGCATTAAAAAAGTAAGGGCTCAAGCGTCCAGACTTGACCTTGAACTCCCCAAAGCGCAGCACTCCCTGTTCCAGGGAAAAGCGCACGAAATTGCGACGATTATCGTTATTGGCCGACATGACAGAGTATGAAAAAGATAGAGACAAAAGCATTTTAGCGTGTTGTGAGCCATCACTTGGCAGGTTCGGCCAGTTCTTCGAGCAAGAAGTCGATAAAACTGCGCACTTTAGGCGTCAAATAGCGCCGGCTGGCATAGACTGCATGCAGTTGTTGCAGCTCTTCACGGTAATCGGGCAAGAGACGAACCAGGCGACCGGACTCCAGGTCGTCCATCACCAGCCATTGCGGCAAGTAAGCCAAACCTGCCCCACCCAAAGCGCAGTAATAGGTCAGATTCGTATTGTCAGAACGCATAAAAGGATTCAGACGTAAGGACTCCGGCCCGTCCGGCCCCAAAAACTCGAAACTGGGCTGCTGCAAGTAACTGGGACTGATGGCAGGCAAACGCATCACGTCCGCGCAGTTACGGGGCATGCCGTATCGGGCCACAAACGCAGGGCTGGCCACTAGATGAAAAGGGGTGGGACAAATCAGGCGGGCGATCTGATGGGGGGCCGGTTCGCGCATGACGCGCAAGGCCAGGTCAAATCCTTCCGCCACCAGATCCACCTTGTGATTGCTCAAGCTCAGCTCCAGCGTCACCTCAGGAAAGCGTGTTTGGTAATCCTGTAGCAATTGCGCCACTTTGCGGTTTGCAAACCACACTGGGGCAGTCAGCCGCAGCACTCCTTGCGGCTGATGCGCGGAGCCCGACAAGGCTTGTTGCCCGCGCTCCAGCGTGTCCAGTGCCTGCAAACAATAATCGAAGTAAGTCTGCCCCAGCTCGGTCAGACTCAAACGACGACTACTGCGATGAAGCAGCCGGGCGCCCAACTGTTTTTCCAGGTTGGCCAGGTGCTTGCTAACCATCGGCGCTGACATGTCCAGACGCTGAGCCGCTGCCGCAAAACTGCCCGCGGCGACGATTTCGCGAAACACCCGCAGGCTCTGAATAGTATCCATGCTTTCCTAATAAGAAAGTATCTAATGAAAATAGGGCTGTTTATTTCCTGATAGTAATTGATTAAGCTTGAACGAGCGCTAACCCGATGCCTGTCTGGGCCTTGAATGGGCGGGACCAGCTTCAGGCTGAGATCGAATCTCAGGCACTCCCCGGGCCAGGTGCTTTTTTTACCGCTACCGTCAACTTTCCAAAGGAAAACACATGAACGCCCTTACTTCCAGCTGGACTCCTCGCATCCTTAGCCTGCTGCGCATCGTCACAGGCTATTTACTGCTGACACACGGTACTGCCAAGATCTTGGGCGTCCCCCAAGTGGATATGTTTGCCAACCTGCAAATCGCCTCTCTGTATGGCGTGGCAGGCATCCTGGAGCTGATTCTGGGCGGCTTGCTGGTGCTTGGGCTGTTTTCCCGCTTTGCAGCCTTTGTCGCATCCGGCCTGTGCGCGTTTGCTTACTTCATTGGTCACGCCAGCGCCAGCACCTTTGCCACTCCAATCCTGAACGGCGGTGAAGCAGCGGTTCTGTTCTGCTTTGTCTTTCTGTATCTGGCCTTTGCCGGCCCAGGCCCCTGGAGCATCGACGCAGGTCGCAGCGCCGACTGATTACCCTAACCAAGCCCTTACCCCACCCTGCCCCTCCAGGGCAGGGGTCGGAGATCATCATGACGATGCCTACCTATTTCATTTCGCACGGCGGCGGCCCTTGGCCCTGGATGCCCGAGGCGCAAACCATGTACGCCCCACTGCGTGCTGCCTTGCAGGATATTCCGCGCCAATTGGGACGCAACCCAAAAGCGATCCTGATGGTCTCCGCGCACTGGGAGGCACAGCAGGAAAACCTGCTGGTTGCTGCCGCTCCCCAGCCCAGCATGGTGTACGACTACTACGGTTTTCCATCGCACACTTACGAGATTCACTATCCGGCACCGGGCGATCCGGCGTTGGCTCAGCAAGTCTGTAATTTGCTTGAGGCCGCTGGCCTGCCCACCCGCCTGGACAGGGAGCGTGGCTTTGACCACGGCGCTTTCGTACCCGCGTATGTCATCTACCCGCAAGCCAAAGTGCCGATGGTGCAACTGTCCATTCACGCCAACTACGACCCGGCCCTGCACTACGCCATGGGCGAAGCCCTGGCTGCTTTGCGGGACGAAGATGTGCTGATTATCGGCAGCGGCCTGAGCTATCACAACCTGCGCAATATGGGACCAGGCGGGGTCGAACCGTCCGCCCGGTTTGATACCTGGCTGGACCAGAGCCTGAGCCTGCGTGACCCCGCTGCCCGCCGTCAAGCTTTGATGGACTGGGAGCAGGCGCCTGCAGCCCGTATTGCCCACCCGCGTGAGGATCATCTGGTGCCGCTCATGGTCGCCGTCGGTGCGGCTCAAGGGGATGCGGCTTACCGCTTTCACCATGAGACCCAGGCTTTTGGCGGGCTGACTGTATCCAGCTACCGTTTCGGCTGAACCCGGTAACAAGCTCTGACGGCCACTGACATGCTGACAGTTTACGGGTTAAAGTGCTGACGCTATAAGGAGAATTGCCACGTGTTACGCGTCACCTCGTTAAACGTCAACGGTATTCGGGCTGCTTTTCGTAAAGGGCTGCCCGCCTGGCTGCAAGCCCAGAAGCCCCATATTGTCTGCATGCAGGAAATCAAGATCAGCGAACCGGATCTGACACCCGATCTGACCCATCCCGGGCAGTATCACGGCCACTTTCACCATGCCCAGAAAAAAGGTTACAGCGGCGTCGGTCTGTATTTGAGCCACCAAGCAGAAGCCGTGGCCCAGGGCATGGCCTGCGACGAGTTTGATGCCGAAGGCCGTATCATCCGCGCCGACTGGAACACGCTCAGCGTCATCAGCGCCTATCTGCCCTCAGGCTCATCGGGCGATGAGCGCCAAACGGCCAAGTACCGCTTTCTGGATCATTTTGAACAGTGGATAGCGGGCCTGATGCAAGAGCACCGCGAAACAGGCCGTGAGTTCATTATTTGTGGTGACTGGAATATCGCGCACCACGAAGCCGATTTGAAAAACTGGAAAGGCAATCTGAAAAACAGCGGTTTTCTGCCTGAAGAGCGCGCTTGGATGAGCAAAGTGCTGGGCGAGCTTGCCTGGGTGGATATCTACCGCAGCCTGCACCCCGATACCACGGACGAATGCTACACCTGGTGGAGCAATCGTGGTCAGGCCTGGGCCAAAAACGTAGGGTGGCGCATTGATTATCAAATTGCCACCCCAGGTATTGCCGCCAAGGCGCGCAGTGCAACGATCTATAAAGAAGAACGTTTCAGCGACCACGCCCCCCTGACGATCGATTACGACTGGAGCTTGTAAATGCCCCAGACAAGGCCGATGCCCTAACTGGCTTTTTCAATCATGTAGCGCACCACACTGCGCAATTGTTCATCAGTGGCCTTAGGAGCCGCACCGCGGGGGGGCATGGCGCCCTTGCCATTGATGACCACCTCCATCAAGGCGTCTTCACCTTTGGCGATCAAGGGCTCCCAACGAGCCTTGTCACCCAGACGGGGGGCATTGGCCATACCGGATGCGTGACAGACCATACACGAGGACTTGTACAGTTTCAGAGCCTCGTCGGAGTCGGCGTGGGCTGCAGGCGCGGCAGCCAGCAAAAGCAAAGCGGCCATGGCGGAGTACATCATGGTGGCGGGACTATCGGTTCTCATGGGTTTACCCTTTAAACAGTCGGCATGAACGCATGCCCGGCTGATACGTCGTGTTTTGAACAGGGTAGCTTCGGCCCTTGGCCTGCCACCCTGCTGCCTGCTTGATTACTGCACTAGCTGTTGACTACCAAAAATCCCGAGCGAAATTGCTTTGTACACCAGAATCTCAATTCCGCACATCGGGCCCGCCTGCCTGTCTTAGGCTTTGATCGGGCCAGGAGGGCTGACTTGCTTCATCAAGTCATCGTTCCACTCGCCTTCGACCAGCACGTGACCGGCTGCGCCCAGCTCCATCGCCTCGATCAGGTTGTGGTTCACATAGGCGTACACACCGGGCTGCTTGAAGGTGTAGAGTGCCACACCAGCAGAACCACCACGAATGAACCAGGTCTCCAGGTTCTTGGCAGGAGGGTCATCAAACTTGCCCAACTCCCAGACCCAGTCGCCGTGACCGCCAATCAGGTGAGGACGGGTGTCGCGGTTGGCTTGCGAGTGGATGAACAGCACGGTTTCACCGACCTTGGCTTTCATGGCGCCGTCGCCCATCAGGGCACCCACCTTGCCGTTGAACACCACATGGCTGGGGATCAAGCCGCGCATGGTTTCCAGCGTATCGCCGTAGCTTTCAGCCGAGGAACCATATTTTTTGAAATTGCCCTTTTCGTCGCGGGGAATGTAAAGGTCAAATTCACCAATCGTGTAAACACGGTCGTAATGCAAGGCGTTGCCTGCCGGGTCCTTCAGGCCGTCGCGTGGCAATACCATGACCGTGCCATGCATGCCCTGGACCACGTGCCAGGCTACCGAGCCCTCGGGAGCGCAGTGGTACACAAAGGTACCGGTGCGATCCGCCTTGAAGCGCAAGGTGGCTTGTTCGCCAGGGTTCACGTTGGTCAGCTTGGCACCGCCCAGCGCACCAGTCGAGGCGTGAAAGTCGATGTTGTGCGGCATGGTGTTGGTGGCCGGATTCACCAGCGTGAGTTCCAGGTAGTCGCCTTCATGGACCACCATGGTAGGACCGGGCATGGAGTCATCGAACATCATGGCGTGCATGGTGGTCCCATCCCGATCGACCTCGATCTCGCGCTCGGAAATGGTCATGCGAAATTCCACGACACGTGGCTCGGGGCCGACTTTCTGCTCGTGCTTGTGGACCATGGGAGGCGCAACCAGATCCACCTTGACCCGTTCCAGCTTGGCGATCTGATCTTCCGTACGCGCTGCCAGCCAAGGCGCGTTCTTTTTGGGGGCGGCTGTTTCGCGGGCTTGTACTTGCGCCGCCAACAAAGTGGTTCCTGCGGCGACACCTAGGCCAGCACTTTTCAAGAAATGACGACGTTCCATACTACCTCCGGTTTGATCCAGGCGTAATGCCTGCTGATTAAATGTTTTTCAGATCTAACAGTTACTGAATGTATTGGACCGCAAACAGACTTCGCACTCTTTGCTGCAGCGCAAGCATCTCGTAGAAGCAACAAAAAAACCGCCCGAAGGCGGTTTTTTTCTTAGACGGAATCTCACAGAAGAACAGAGTCCATCCTGGCAAGGGATCAGGATGCCTTTACTGCGCCTGCAGCATGCGCTGCGGCACTGCGACGGCCAGCCATGATACGTACCAGAACTTGCTGGAATACGAGCAGAGCACCGGCAATGAACACAACGTCACCCAAGGTGCGCCACCAGCGCAGGGACTGCAAAATCGGCTGCTGCATGAACGCTTCGCTACGTGCGTACCACATGCCCTCGGAGATGCTGGCCCAGGCCTGGATAATCCCGGCAGGCAGCAAGCTTACGAACATCATCAGAACCAGCCCCCCGTTCAATGTCCAGAACCCCCAACTCATCAGACGATCGTTGTAGCGAACCTCTGGCGAGATATAGCGCACCACCAGCAGGACAAAGCCCAGCGACAGGAAACCATACACCCCGAACAAGGCAGCATGGGCATGCAACGGTGTGGTGTTCAGACCCTGAATGTAGTAGAGCGAGATCGGCGGATTGATCAGGAAGCCAAATACACCGGCACCGAGCATGTTCCAAAATGCCACGGCCACAAAGAACATGACGGGCCAACGCAGATCGTTCATCCAGCTTGCCTGCTTTTGCATCTTCCAGTTGTGGAAGGCCTCATAACCCAGCATGATCAAAGGTACCACTTCCAACGCGCTAAAGGATGCGCCAATCGCCATAATGGGCGTGGTCGTGCCGGAGAAATACAGGTGATGCAAGGTTCCGGGCACACCGCCTACCAGAAACAGGGATGCAGCAGCCAGTCCGGCAATCGTGGCACTGCGTTTGGAGACCAGGCCCAGGGTCAAGAAGATAAAGCCCATGGCAACGGTGGCAAAGACTTCAAAGAAACCCTCTACCCACAGGTGGACCACCCACCAGCGCCAGTACTCCATGATAGTGATGTTGGTATGTTCACCGTAGAACAGGCCCGTACCGTAAAAGAGGCCAATTGCCACGGTGGAAATGGTCAAGAGCACCAGCAGATGATTGTCGCCCTTGTCACGGCGCAGCGCTGGCCACATGCCACGCAACATCAGCAAGAGCCAGAAAGCCAGACCGATGAACTTGATGATTTGCCAGAAACGACCCAGGTCCAGGTACTCGTAGCCTTGGTGACCGAACCAGAAATTCAGTTCAGGAGGCAGGATATTCTTGATGGCGAGGAAGTTGCCGGCAAACGAGCCAATGAAAAGCACGACCAGGGCACCGAACAGCACATCTACGCCCAGGCGTTGATACTTGGGGTCCTCGCCACCGTTAATCAACGGCACCAGAAACAGACCGGCGGTTAAAAAGCCGCTGGCAATCCACAGCAGCGCAGCTTGAATATGCCAGGTGCGGGTCAAGGAGTAAGGGAACCACTGCGATACGTCTATGCCGTAAAACATCTGGCCTTCAACGGTGTAGTGTGCGGTAAACCCACCCAGAAACACCTGAATGACAAACAGGGCGACGGTCAAAAAGGCGTATTTTTTCAGCGCACGCTGCGAAGGCGTCAGACGAAACGCCAGCACCGGGTCTGTCGCGGGTGCAACCGGCGCGGCCTCCTCTTTGTGGGTGAAGGCCCAGATCCAGACCAGCAGGCCGATGCCGGCCAGCAGTAAAACAATACTGACAATGGACCAGACGATATTGGCCGTGGATGGATGGTTGTCCACCAAGGGCTCGTGCGGCCAGTTATTGGTATAGCTGACGGTCGTGCCGGGACGCTCGGTAACCGTCGCCCAGGACAGCCAGAAGAAAAAGCGGGTCATGTCCTGACGGCGCTGCAGCTCCGGCAAGGTGTTGTCCTTCATGGCAAAGCTTTCACGACTGGACTTGAGCTCAGGGGCGTCGCCAAACAGATCAATATAGTACTGAGCCGTCGTGTCGATGGCCTTGGCACGCCGCTCGCTGATCTGCAGCACACCCGTGGCCTCATCAATGCGGTTGGGACGATATTCGTCCTGCAATTCCTGACGCAAGGTAGCCTGCTGACTGCTGGTGAGCTGGTCGTAATTGAGCGAATAGGTTTGCTGCGCGGCCAGATCCAGCCAGGCCAGCGCTTCGCGGTGCAACCAGTCTGCGCTCCAGTCCGGAGCCTGGTAGGCTCCGTGACCCCAGATTGATCCCAATTGCATTCCGCCCGTGCTCTGCCAGGCAGACTGGCCGCGATGTATCTGTTCCTGTGATGTAAATTCACGTCCATCCGGGGTAAGGACCTTGACGGGCATCGGAGGTGCTTGACGATACACCTCCACCCCAGTCCAACCGAGAATGGCAAAGGTCACCATGGTGACTGCCACCAGGGACCACCATAGTTTCTTGTAGCTACTACGCATGTTGTTCTCCGTCTCGCTGATGTGTCAAACGACCTATTCTCCCCCGGTCCTGGCCGGACCTGGGCAGGGGGTCATAAGCGGAGTGGGCACTGCCCCATCGCGATGAGTGACTGCCTGAAAAAGAATCCAGCCCGGTCTCCCGTTGCGCCATGGGCACTGCCGGGGTGCGGAACTGTTTAAGAAGACTGGCCACGGAGGCGCTGCCTGGCTGTTGCAAGCGAGCCAGAACGGCAGCATCTCCTACTGAATCCGGCGTCTCTAAGGACCCGCCAAGGAATCGATGTCTAAAAAAAACCGGCCTGTTTGCATCGTCCGGGCCGCCAAGCGGTGGACGAACCGGAGCACAAGCCGTGTAGCGATGTTCTGCTAAGTCGGGGGTCATGTCATCGTCCTTAAAAATGTATGACAAAACACTTAAAGCAAAGACCGTGCCAACTTAAAAACGATATGGATCAATGGTTCGCTTCCAAACCAGGTATAAACTACCCTAAGAAAACCGGGTATTTTTCACCATAAGGGTATTTTTCACCCATGCTAGATCTCATGATTGCCGATTTGGCCACTGAAATTCCAGGGCCGCTACGCCTGCAGCGCATGGTTCATCTGCTGGCGCGACATTTCGGCTGTGATGCCGCCGGTTTGCTGAAGCTGGACGACACCGTATTGCGCATTGTGGCGGCCAGCGGTCTGGGTCATGACACCTTGGGCCGGCATTTTGTCATTGCCGATCATCCCCGGCTGACACGCATTTTGCATACCCCTGGCCTGACGCGCTTTGAGCCCAACTGCGGTCTGCCCGACCCCTACGATGGCCTGCTGGATGACAAGCTGGGTCAGCCGCTGCCGGTCCATGATTGCGTGGGAATCCCCCTGCAGATCCAAGGTGCGGCCTGGGGGATTCTGACCCTGGATGCCTTGCGCCCCGGAACCTTTTCTGCCTCCACGCTGGTGGAACTAAAACACTGGTGCATGGTGCTGGAAAGCGCCATCCGCATCAGCGAGCTGGAAGAGGAAAATCGCAGTCTGCGCATGCTCTCTACCCTGCCCCCTGATTATTTGTCGCGCCACAATTCGACTTCCATCATTGGCAACAGCAAGGCGCTTTTGGAGGTCATCCAGCTGCTGGACACGGTTGCCACCTCCGAACTGCCGGTTCTCTTACTAGGCGAGACAGGCGTGGGCAAAGAGCTGTTTGCACAGCGCCTGCATCAACGCTCGGCTCGCCACCACTCCCCCCTGATTTACGTGAACTGCGCCGCTCTGCCCGATTCGTTGGCGGAGAGCGAACTTTTCGGCCATGTCAAAGGCGCTTTCTCGGGGGCGCACGAACATCGCGCCGGACGCTTCGAGGCCGCGCAGGGCGGCACCCTGTTTCTGGACGAAATCGGAGAGTTGTCTTTGACGATTCAGGCCAAGTTGCTGCGTACGTTGCAAAATGGCGAAATCCAGCGCCTGGGGGCCGACCACCCCATTAAACTGAATGTGCGGCTTGTTGCGGCCACTAACCGGGACCTGAGTCAGCAGATTGCACAAGGCGGTTTCCGGGCCGACCTGTACCACCGCCTGTCCGTTTTTCCCCTGACAATTCCGGCCTTGCGCGAACGCCATCAAGACATTCTGCTGCTGGCCGGTCATTTTCTGGAAATGAATCGCTCCCGACTGGGCTTGCGTGGCATTCGCCTCTCGCCCGACGCGGAAGCCGCTTTACTGGCTTATCATTGGCCAGGCAATGTTCGCGAATTGGAACATCTGATCAGCCGTGCCACCATCCGCCTGTTGGTCGATACGCCAGACCGTAACCAAATATTTACGCTTAGCGCCGATAATCTCAATTTGTTACCTTCTACCCTGGAGCCTGCGGCAGCGACCACGCAATCTCTGGGAGTGCCACACCCCTCCTTGCGTCAGTCCGTTGAACAATTGCAAGGACGCTTGATCCGGCAGGCTCTGCAGGACAACGACGGTAACTGGAGCCAGGCTGCCCGACAGCTTGGCATGGACCCCAGCAATCTGCATAAGCTGGCCAGCAAACTAGGGCTTAAAACCCGCTCAGAAAGCTTAAGTGATGACTGACATTTCCTACCCCTCCTTGTTAGCCAGCCTGCCCCTGTTCTCTGACCTGGACGCGGCCAGCATCGACCAGCTCTGGCAAGAAGGACGGCTGATCCACTATGACAAGGACAGCCAGGTCTTTCGCCAGGAGCAAAGCAGCGATCATTTTTTTGTGCTGCTGCAGGGCTTGATCAAGGTCGTACGCACCATGCCCAATGGCTCCCAGTTACTGGTCCGTTTCGCCCTGCCCGGCGATGTGATTGGCATTGCCCCCGCCCTGCGGCGACGCAACTACCCGGCCACTGCCATCAGCGTCACGAGCAGCGCCGCCCTGGCCTGGCCAGAAAAGTCCTGGGACAGCCTGACCCAACGCTTTCCTTGCCTGCTCAGCTCGGCGCAGGACACAGTTGCCCAACGTCTGAGTGACGCGGACGACCGCCTACTGGAAATTCACAGTCTGGAAGTGGAGCAGCGACTGGCCCACAGTTTGCTGCGCCTGATTCGCCAGGTGGGCCAAAGCGGTGCGCAGGGGACATCCCTGAGCATTCCCGTGACCCGACAGGACCTGGCCGATCTGGCTGGGACCACCCTGTATACGGCCAGCCGTGTCGTCAGTAGCTGGGATCATCAGGGCTTGATCCTGGCAGGGCGCAAGCAGATAACGATTGCCGACCTGGACAAATTTGCCCGAGCCGTTCTGGAACGCGGCTAAGCGCCCTTAGTCCTCCGTGACAAGACGCAGACCCAGATAGCGCGGGGGCACGCCGACCGAACATGCCCCGGTTTTGGGGTCACGGATGAAGTCGGGCATCACCGCGATATGCTCTCCTCCCAAGGTGCGGACGCCGCAGTTTTCCAGACGGGATTCCGCGCGGGGCATGCTGATGCGGTGAACGCGCACATGACAGGTATTGGTCCATTCGGCCACCTGTCCCCCGGCATCAAACACGCCATAGGCATTGGCAGTACCCTGGCCCAGGGGCGCCAACGGCACCTCCTGCTCCTGCTTGCGCTTATAGCTGTCCTGATATTCCTGGAGCCACAAGGCGGCCTGCTCGTTCTCATCCAGCCCGCCCTGGGCCGATTCAGGCACTTTCTGGTCTGCGAAGTAACTCCATTCCAGATAATCCGGCAAGCGGAACTGCTTGCCGGTGCGCTCGCTGAGCCAAGCCGCATAATCCTGCCCGTCCTGCCAGCTCACCCCCACAACCGGCCGATCTTTGGCCTGTCCCCGGCCCACCGCATCCGCGGCCTTGCACCGCTCGGCACGAACACATTGATCGTAGTCGTACTGGCTGACTTGATACTTCATGACTTTCAAGCTGGGAGCCGGGGCATACATCACGGTATCGGACGCAATCAGGCGCCCATCGAGCAAGTACTCACCAGCCTGCATGACTTCGCGCGCCGGACCGGCCACTTCCACCAACTCTGGCAAGGCGGCTGAATTGTTGGGCTCGCCAGCCGAGCATCCGGCCAAGATGGCCGCTAACAGCACGGTTCCCACTACACGGCTTTGCATTGTGAACTCCCAAAAGACAGCCACCATTGAAACGTAGCCAGTGGTTCATGTCCTTGCGCCAAGGCAAACAGCGTCCTTAAGGCATCAAAATTCTCCGCTCACCCGTTCCTGCCCCTTCCTTGAGCCTTATACTGCTGGTCTCCCATCGGCTCCTTGAACCCTCAGGCCAAAAAAATGAATGCTGACTTGACCACAGGTTCCGAAGATATGGCGGCGGCAGTGCGCCGTCTTGTCCATCTTTATCAAGGGCTGACGCCAGACCGGCTATCCGAGCTGGAGGTCTGTTATGCGCCTGACGCCCATTTCAAGGACCCCTTCAATGAGGTAGAGGGCGTTGCGGCCATCCGCGGCATCTTCGAGCACATGTTTACGGCGTTGCACTCGCCACGCTTTGTCATTACGCAGCAGATCGTCCAGGACCAACGAGCCTTTCTGGAATGGGAGTTCCGCTTCCGCATCAAACGTTGGAAGCCGGATCTTGAACACTGCATCAGGGGAGCGTCAGCGCTGTCCTTTGACGGACAAGGTCGGGTGACCCATCATCGCGATTATTGGGATGCGGCAGAGGAGCTTTATGAAAAGCTGCCCTTGCTGGGTTTATTGATGCGCTGGCTGCGACGCACGATGTCCACATCGGAAAAGTAGCCCCCCTCACACTCCGTCCCCAACACCGGCAGGGTGCGCAGCCTCGGCGCACCGTGTAGTCAGGCATCCACCAATGAAACAAGAGCAGCGTCGAGGCCACGGGGTCCGGCAGGGGGTGCCGGACGGATTCCGGAGACTGTCTTACTGTGCCAAGGACGTACGGCCCGCGCCTGCCAGACCATCAAAGGTGGTGCTGCTCACCCATTCAATGATCTGCTCGTGGGTGTACTGCCCCGACTCTTTAAGAAGGCTCACCACAGGGTCACATGCACGCGCAAACAAGGTGTAGAGCACCAGCTCGACTGGCAGACCCGATTGCAGGCTGCCTGCCGTCTGCGCCTCGATAATCCAGGTGCTCAGACGATTACTCAAGGCAATCAGGCGATCCATGTACTCATCATTTGACTGGAGCGAGGCGCTAAGGCTTGAGTTCTGCGCGGGCAGCGACGGCATTTCCCCTTGCAATTGGGTATCCATCGTCCAGCGCACCACGGATTTGAGCTGATCAATCGCCGTAATGGCTTGGCCTGCTTCAGCAGCATCCTGAGCCTGTTTGCGCAGCTCATCCACAAAAGCCAGGGCGCGATCGAGCACGCCCACCATCGCCGCAGCAGCCAATTCCTCCTTGGATGTAAACAGCTTATATAAGCTGGCCTTGGCCATGCCTGCCTCGGCGGCGACTTGGTCGACCGTCATGGCATCGTAGCCTTTGGTCGCCAAAAGACGGTTAACAGCGGTCACGATGGCTTCTACGCGTACGCGCTGGATTTGTTCTTTGATTGAGGATCGAGCGTTCATGAGATCTATTTTAGGACGAATGAGATCATCTTGCATACCAAATAGTGCAAAAATATTATTTAAGGTTTATAGTTTGAACTAATGAGTTCACTGTTTGATCTTTCCGGTTCATAACCCCCTGCGCAACACCCCAAGGAGCTGCCATGCGTCGTATCGCTGTCATCGGTTCGGGCATATCCGGCTTGGCCGCTGCCTATCGTCTTGCTCACTCCCAAGACACGCATCGCGTCTGTCTGATTGAAGCCAACTCTTATTTCGGCGGACATGCCAATACGGTCGAGCTCAGCCTGGATGGTATTAGCCACGGGGTCGATACCGGTTTTTTGGTGTTCAACCACCGCACCTATCCCCTGCTCACAAAGCTGTTCAAGGAGCTGGAGGTAGAAACCGCTCCCTCGGAGATGTCCTTCTCCGTGCAGATTCCCCACCCTGATGGCAGACCGGGGCTGGAATGGAGCGGTAGCTCTTTAGGCAGTGTGTTTGCACAGCGCAGAAACTTGATCAGCCCACGCTTTATTGGCATGTTGCTGGAAATTTTGCGCTTCAATCGTCTGACAACGGATATCGCCCAGCGCCAGCTTGAGTCACAACTCAATACGCCCATAGAAACCTTTCTGGATCTGCATGGCTTTGGCAGCACATTTCGCAACAACTACCTGTTGCCCATGATTGGCAGCATCTGGTCTTGTCCGACCGATCAAATGCTCCGCTTCCCCGTCGCTACCCTGATTCGCTTTTGTCACAATCACGGGCTGATCCAGATCACCAACCGTCCCCAGTGGCACACCGTTCGAGGCGGCTCTCAACGCTACGTAAGCCGCATCATTGAGCGACTGCAAGAGGACGGCCGCCACGAAATCCGATTGAACACCCCTGTGTTCAGCCTTAAACGTGAAGCACAAGGCGTCATGGTAGAAATGCCTCACGGTACCGAGCAGTTCGATGCTGTCGTGCTGGCCTGCCATAGTGATCAGGCATTGCGCCTGCTGGGCCAGGACGCAACCCAGACAGAGCGTGCCGTGCTGGGCAGCATTCGTTATCAAGCCAATGAAGCCGTATTGCACACCGACACTGCCGTCTTGCCACAGCGCCAGGCCGCCTGGGCGGCCTGGAATTATGAACGCGCCAGCTCGGCGGCTTCCGAGGAAACCGGAGTGTGCCTGCATTACCTCATCAACCGCCTGCAGCCACTGCCTTGGCAGCAAGCCGTCGTGGTCTCGCTCAATCCGGCCCGTCCCATAGCAGCGGACAAGGTACATGCGCGCATTACGTACAGCCACCCAGTCTTTGACCATGCCGCCATCCTGGCACAACAACAGCTTGAAAAGTTGCAGGGCCAACGCCGGACCTGGTTCTGCGGTGCCTGGTGCGGCTACGGATTTCACGAGGACGGTTTGCGTTCGGGTCTGAGCGCCGCTGACCAGGTTTTGCTGTCCCTGAACCGTGCAGCGCAGGCGGCCCACACTGAGCTCAGGCAGGAGGAAACCGTATGAACGCCTCCGCTCTCATTGGCTTTGGTCATATCTGGCATCGGCGGCTGCGGCCAGTCGAGCACGCCTTTCATTACCCTGGTTATTTCCTGCTGCTTCCCATGCGTAGCCTGCGGGAACACCCAGTCCCCGTCCTGCGCCGCAACCAACGCGGCTGGATCAGCTTTCATGACAGCGATCATGGCAATGGCGGTAATGACGCTCTGGCCTGGTTTGAATCTCTGTTAGAGCAGGAAGGTATTGAGGATGCGGATGGCGAGATCTGGCTGCATACCTTTCCGCGCGTCCTGGGCTATGTCTTCAAGCCCGTGAGCTTCTGGTACGCCCATCGGGCCGACGGTTCGCTGGCGGCGATTCTGGCCGAAGTCAACAACACCTTCGGTGAGCGTCATGCCTATCTCCTGGCAGGGCCGCATCTGGGCTGGGATTGCGAACAAGTTGCCAGCAAGCAATTTCATGTGTCCCCGTTTTGCGAAACCCACGGCGAATATCGCTTTCGATTCTCGCGCAATGAAACTACCAACCTGGCGCTTGTCGATCTGTACGACGACGCAGGCCCCCTGTTACGCACAGGTGTTCAAGGAACGCTACACCCCCTGAATGCGGCTACCGTACGCAGGGCATTTTTTGGCACGCCGCTGATGACCCTGGGGGTCATTGTTCGCATCCATTGGCAAGCACTGCGCCTGTGGGCGAAGCGGCTTCCCTTCCATCGCAAACCACCAGCGCCCAAGCGCTCTGTCACACGATGAATACAAGCACCGCCACTCTCTTGAGCAAGTCCGCAAAAGCAAGCAGCGACTTGTCACCTCACGCGAACCGCGTCCTGAAGCTCTTGACGCACCTGCCTCATGGCCAGTTGGAGCTTCAGTTGCCCGATGGGCAAGTGCGGCATTTTCCCAAGCAAAATGCAGTGGAACCCGACGCCCGCTGCGCAATCGGGCAGTGGGAGGCGCTGGACCGCATCCTGAGCTCGGGCGACATTGGCTTTGCCGAAGGCTATATAGAAGGTCAATGGGACACCGATGACCTAAGCGGCTTGCTGCGTCTGTGCATCCGCAACCGCGATCACCTGGAACAACTGGTGTACGGTCACTGGTGGGCTCGACTGGGCTTCAGACTGCGCCATATGCTTCACCGCAACACGCGGGCGGGCAGCGCTAAAAACATTCATGCTCACTACGATCTGGGCAACGACTTTTATCGACTCTGGCTGGACCCAAGCATGAGCTACAGCGCTGCCTGGTTCGAAGGTCTTGACGGCTCGGCCTTGCACAAGGCTGATCTGGAGCAGGCTCAACGCGCAAAAACCAGACGGGCGCTGCGTGAGACAGGACTGCAGCCGGGGCAACGACTGCTGGAAATTGGCTGTGGCTGGGGAGCGCTTGCCCAGACAGCGGCCACGGAGTTCGGCGCGCAGGTGACAGGTGTCACCTTGTCACGCGAACAGCTTGACTGGGGCATGCAGCGCATAAACGAAGCCGGCCTGCAGGAACAGGTTGATCTGCGTTATCAGGACTACCGGGATCTGGCGAAAGAACACGCGGCGCAGCCCTTTGACGCCATTGTGTCCATTGAAATGTTCGAAGCTGTCGGGCACGAATACTGGCGCACCTACTTCAAGACTTTGCATGATTGCCTCAAACCGGGCGGCTATGCCTGCGTGCAGTCCATCACCCTGCGCGAAGACCTTTTTGCCCGTTATTTGCACTCCTCCGACTTTATCCAGCAATTCATTTTTCCCGGAGGGCTGCTGCCCAGTGTCACGGCCTTCGAGCGTGAAGCCCAGCGAGCCGGCCTGACCGTGGTTCGAACAATGAGCTTTGGCAAGGATTACGCCGAAACACTCCGACGCTGGCGTCAGGCTTTTGAGCAAAAGCTCGATGCGGTCCGCAGCCAGGGCTTTGACGAGCGCTTTGTGCGCATCTGGCGATTTTATCTGGCCTATTGCGAGGCTGCCTTTGATATGGGCAACACCGATGTAGTCCAGTTCACCTTGAGAAGGCCTGACCATGACTGATATTCGACGACGCCAAGCCCTGATCGTGGGCATCAGCCTTCTCGCCCCTACCCTTATTGCCATGACCCCTAATCTCTCGGCGGCCGCAGCGGCTGCCCCCCAGGAGCTGCGCTCCACCCTGCCCTCTGCCCATCTTGTTGGCAGTGGTCCCATGCGCTTTTTTGGACTGCGGGTTTACGAGGCGCGACTGTGGGCCATGCCGGACTTCGAGCCCAAAGAGTATGCACGCCAGCCCTTCGCACTGGAGCTGATCTATGACCGCAAACTGGAAGGCGAAGCCATTGCCGAGCGTTCAGTTGCCGAAATGCGGCGTGTGGGCAGTTTCTCCGAGCAGCAGGCTCGCCAATGGCTGCTCCTGATGAAAAAGGCTTTTCCGGATGTCCTGGCACAAGATCGCCTGCTGGGCGTGACGGACGGAACCGGCGATGTCCGCTTTTTCCACAATGGACGTGAAACCGCCCGTATTCAGGACACCGAGTACGCGCGCCTGTTTTTTGGAATCTGGCTGTCTGAGCAGACTTCAGCACCGGGCTTGCGAACGGCCCTGTTAGGCAAACGCTGATAAAGGCACAACCATGCGCCCCCCAGGCTCCCGCCCCTTAAAGCCGCTGCATTGGCGTACGGGACTCTCCTATGGAAGTCTTGGCCTGCCGCTGGCATTCGTGTCGCTCCCCTTATATGTGAACCTGCCGCATTACTACGCGGCGGTGGCCGGGGTGCCGCTGGCGGGCCTGGGCGCCGTGCTGCTGGCTACCCGAGCCGTTGACGCGGTGCTCGACCCTGCACTGGGAAGGCTGGCCGATCGTCTTTTGCATCGAGGCCTGGGCCAGGCCTGGCTGGCCGCTTTGTTGGGCAGCCTGATCATGGGCTTGGGTTTTGCCGCACTGTGGCATCCTCCCGAGGGTGGCCCACAAGAGGTGCTGATCTGGCTGGCGCTCAGCCTGCTGGTATGCACCTTGGCCTATAGCGCCGTCAGCATCTTGCATCAGGCCTGGGGGACCCGCTGGGGTGGTGATCCCAATTGGCGTGCGCGTGTCACCGCGTGGCGTGAAGGCGCCACGCTTCTGGGTGTCTTGCTGGCCAGCATATTGCCCACCTGGTTAGGCTTTGATGCGACCAGTGTCGTGCTTTTTCTAGCCTTGGCCATAGGCCTGTTCGGGCTGCATCGCCTGCCGCCCGCTATCGCTCAACCCATGGGTTATGCGCGGGGGCACAGCAGTCCTGCATCAACCGCCTCGCCCTGGGCTGATGCCAGTTTCCGCAGGCTGTTATTCGTCTTCATGCTCAACGGCGTAGCCGCCGCCATACCCGCTACCTTGTTGCCCTTTTTCGTGGCGGACCGCCTGCAGGCCCCGGAGATGCAGCCGCTCTTTCTTCTGTGCTATTTCGGCGCCGCCGCGGCAGGGCTACCTTTATGGGTACGGGCTGTCTCGCGCTGGGGACTGGCACCCAGTTGGCGGGCCGGCATGCTGACAAGCGTTGTCGCCTTTTCCCTGACACCCTGGCTTGATGCCGGCGACGGTGGCGCCTTCCTCGTTATCTGCCTGGCAAGTGGGCTGGCTCTGGGCGCGGATCTGGCCCTGCCGGGCGCCCTGCTGACCGGTGTCATCCATGAATCCGGTCAGGGCGGCTCGGGCGAAGGACGATATCTGGGCTGGTGGACTTGTGCTGCCAAGCTCAACCTGGCCCTGGCAGCCGGTCTGTGCCTGCCCCTTCTTTCCGCCCTGGGTTACCAGAGCGGCACAAGCGACCCGGCTGGCCTGCAGGCGTTGGCCTGGGCTTATGGCGGCCTTCCCTGCCTGTTCAAACTATTGGCGTGGGCTGGCCTGTGGCGCGCCGAGCATCTGCACTCATCCTGGAGACTGATATGAAACTGACAAACAGCCTTGTCTCAACCCTGCCCTGGCGGCGCGTCGCCCTGGGACTGACACTTATGGGCACCCTGGCCGGATGCGTGGGACCCACGGTGCAGGACTATGCCCAGGAACGCCCCGAACTGGACCTGCGTCAATATTTCAACGGCCCCCTGACGGCCCACGGCCTGTTCACAGACCGTTCCGGCAAAGTGGTCAAGCGCTTTACCGTGCGCATGACGGGCACCTGGAAGGGCGATGAAGGCGTGCTCGACGAGCATTTTGTCTACAGCGATGGCACCACTCAGCAACGGATCTGGCATTTGAAGCATCTGGGTGATGGCCGCTACAGCGGACGCGCTGACGATGTGGTCGGCCAGGCCCAGGGCCAGACCGCGGGCAACGCCTTTCATTGGAATTACGTGCTGGCACTGCCGGTGGACGGCAAGGTCTGGAACGTGAACATGGATGACTGGATGTACTTGATGGATGGCCGCACCATGCTCAACCGCGCCGCCATGAGCAAATTCGGCATTCATCTGGGGGATGTGACACTGTCCTTCATGAAGGAGTAAGTGTGATGACACTGCTACACGCAAAACTCAATCCGCCGCTCAGTCACTGGCAAGGAAAATACGCCTGGATTGTCGGTGCCTCATCAGGCATAGGCAGAGCCACCGCGGAGGCGCTTCATGCGCAAGGCGCGCAGGTCATTGTCTCGGCCAGAGACGCCGATGCACTGCACGAGCTGGCCAAAGGCCGAAACGGGTTTGTCGTCGTCCCGCTGGATGTCACCGAACCTGAAACGCTGGCTGCGGCCAAGCTGAAAGTTCAAGCCTGCGTCGATATTGCTCCCGATCTGGTGCTGTATTGCGCAGGCAGGTACCTGCCACAACGGGCGACCGAGTTCAATCTTCTGGAGATGCAGAAACATCTGGCAGTCAATTATGTGGGTGCGCTGCATCTGCTCGATGCGGTCATCCCGATGCTGCTTGAGGCCGGACGCGGCCACCTGGCCCTGGTGGGTAGCGTGGCGGGCTACCGCGGGCTGCCAATGTCCCTGGCCTATGGGCCCACCAAAGCCGCACTGAATAATCTGGCGGAGAACCTCTATTTGGATCTGCACCCGTTGGGACTGGGCATTTCCATTATCAACCCCGGCTTTGTAGACACCCCGCTGACCGCCCAAAACAGCTTCAAAATGCCCGCGCTCATCACCCCTGAAGAAGCCGCCCGTCATATCTTGCACGGCTGGAAACAGGGGCAGTTTGAAATGAACTTCCCCCGTCGTTTTACCCGCTGGGTAAAGCTCATGCGATGCCTGCCCGATAGCTGGTACTTTTCGGCGGTACGTCGTGTCACTGGAATGTAAACGCAGCCGCACATGGAGACAGCACGCCACGCGCACTACCGCGCCCACACTCTGCGCCTGATACTGGGCGACCAGCTCAACCCACAGCACAGTTGGTTCCAGCAGGTGGACAGGCAGGTGGTTTATGTACTGATGGAGGTGCGTCAGGAAACCGATTACGTCTTGCATCATGCACAGAAAATTCTGGCCATTTTCGCTGCAATGCGCGACTTTGCGCAGCAGTTGCGAGCCGCTGGCCATCGGGTGCGTTATGTGACATTTGAAGACCCCAGCAACCGTCACTCCATCCCCGACAATCTGACGGCACTCGCGGCGCATTACGGTGTGCGCCAGGTGCAATGGCAACACGCTGACGAATGGCGACTGGATACTCAATTGCAACAGTGGGCGGACACGCAGGCCCTGACTTGCTCAGCGGTGGATAGTGAACACTTTCTGACCAGTCGTAATGAACTGGCCACTCAGATGCGCGGTCGTCGTCAATGGCTGATGGAGCATTTCTATCGCCGTATGCGCCGCCGATACCGGTTGCTGCTGGATAATCATGAACAGCCGGTCGGTGGCAAGTGGAACTTTGACCATGAGAACCGCAAACCCTGGCGTGGCACACCGGCTGAACCCACTGACTGGCGGCCCTGCCACGACCACCGTGTGCTTTGGGAAAAGCTGCAGCGTTGTGATGTGCCCAGCTTCGGCGACCCCCAGGCCAACGCCTTTCGCTGGCCACTGAATCGCCAGGAAGCGCTGAGCTGTCTGGAAGCCTTCATCACCCATGCACTGCCGCATTTTGGCGACTACGAAGATGCCATGTCCAGCCAGGCACCACGGCTGTTTCACTCCCTGCTCTCGTTTTCCCTGAACGTCAAAATGCTCCACCCGCTTGAGGTGCTGGAACGGGCCGAACGGGCCTGGCGGGAAGGTCAGGCTCCTTTGGCTGCCGTGGAAGGCTTTACACGTCAAATACTGGGTTGGCGCGAATACGTGCGCGGCATCTACTGGGCCCACATGCCGGGCTACGAAAGCCTCAATGCATTCGGGCACGACTTGCCGCTGCCGCACTGGTTCTGGACAGGGAACACCCGCATGCGCTGCCTGCAACAGTGCATTCAGCAGTCCTTGCAAAGCGCTCATGCTCACCATATCCAGCGCCTGATGGTGATCGGCAACTTTGCTCTGCTGGCTGGGCTCGACCCGGCTGCTGTCCACCGCTGGTACCTGGGCATCTACATTGACGCTTTCGAATGGGTGGAACTGCCCAATACCCTGGGCATGAGTCAGCATGCCGACGGTGGCCTGATTGCCACCAAGCCCTATATCAGCAGCGCCGCCTATTTACACCGCATGAGCGACTACTGTCAGGGGTGTGTCTACAAGCCCACGCAG
The DNA here is from genome assembly GCF_047716895.1 of Alcaligenes sp. SJTW-7. Lineage (NCBI taxonomy): Bacteria > Pseudomonadati > Pseudomonadota > Betaproteobacteria > Burkholderiales > Alcaligenaceae > Alcaligenes > Alcaligenes sp. SJTW-7. The sequence goes on from NZ_CP136682.1 coordinate 3,277,932, forward strand.
AAGACAGGGCCACACGCCTGCCCCTTCAATGCCTTGTACTGGGACTTCCTTGCCCGCAATGCCCAAGAGCTGGGTGACAAGGGACGGATGACATTGATGTATCGCCAATGGCAGAAAATGCCTCCCGAACAACAAGCTGCTCTGCGCACCCACGCAGAGCAGCTGCGCCAGAACCTGGGCACTCTGTAAGCCCCCCACATTGACCGAGGCCTGACATGCAATCCCTGCCCACCGCTTACCGTGCTCTTATTCTGGGCGGCTCTGGCGCCATTGGCGGTGCCATGGCCGCCCAGTTGGCCGCCGACCCTCGCTGCAGCGAGCTTGTTAGCCTGCACCGGCGCAGCACACCCGCCCTGGACTTCGATCAGCCACAGACGATCGCCGCAGCGGCCCGAACCTTGAGCACACAAGGCCCCTGGCATCTCATCGTGCTTGCGACCGGCATGCTCAGTGGTCCTACCGGGGGCCCTGAAAAGCGCTTGGCCGATCTGAATGCCGATCACCTGATGGCCAGCTTTAACACCAACGCGATAGGCCCGGCCCTGGTATTGGCCCATTTTGCACCGTTGCTGCCCAAGCACGAGCGCGGCATCCTGGCTGTGCTGTCGGCAAAGGTAGGCAGCATTGGCGATAACCGCCTGGGCGGCTGGTACAGCTACCGGGCCTCCAAGGCGGCGCTGAACATTCTGCTCAAAACCGCATCGATCGAGCTGGCACGCACCCATCCTCAAGCCGTGCTGGCCGCGCTGCACCCGGGCACTGTTACCTCAGCCTTGTCGGCTCCCTTTCGGGGCGCTCAAATCGGCCGCCCGCCTGCCGATGCGGCGCACGCGTTGCTGGCCACGCTAGACACACTCAGCCCAAAGGACAGTGGTGGTTTCTGGGCCTACAATGGTCAGGGACTGCCTTGGTAAGTTCTTTGCTCACCTTCACACACGGAGAATTCCATGCGCATCCTTCTGACAGGAGGCACGGGCCTCATTGGACAGGCCCTTTGCCGACACTGGCAACAACACGGCCACGAACTCTGGGTGTGGAGCCGAAAGCCCCAGCAAGTCCCCCAACTGTGCCCAGGCGCAACGGGCATCGCCGTGCTGGACGAGCTCAATGGCAGCGCGCCATTTGACGCGGTCATCAACCTGGCCGGAGCCCCAATTGCCAATCAACGCTGGACTGAGGCACGGCGCCAGCTTCTATGGCAAAGTCGGGTCGATCTGACACGCCGTCTGGTGGACTGGATGGGGCGACAAGCGTCGGTGCCCCCCGTCTTGATCTCGGGCTCAGCGGTAGGCTGGTACGGCGATGGCGGAGAGCAGCAACTGACCGAGGCCAGCGCACCGGGCAACAAGGACTTTGGCAGCCAGCTTTGCGTGGCCTGGGAGCAAGAGGCCGAACAAGCTCGCCAATGGGGGGTACGCGTGGTCTTGCTGCGTACCGCGCCCGTCTTGGCCAAAAACGCCGGGATGTTGGCTCGGCTGCTCCCCTCGTTCAGGCTGGGACTGGGTGCCAGACTGGGCGATGGGCAACAATGGATGCCGTGGATACACCTTGAAGACCAGGTCGCGCTTATCGACTACCTATTGCACAACCAGAGCTGTGAGGGCCCTTATAACGCGTGTGCGCCTCAGCCGGTGCGCAATGCAGAGTTCACTCGCGTCCTGGCTCAGGAGCTGGGCAAGCCAGCACTGTTTCATGCCCCGGCCTGGGCGCTGCGTCTGGCCTTGGGAGAGATGTCCGTTCTGCTGCTCGGCGGGCAACACCTGATTCCGCTGCGGGCCCAGCAAGCAGGTTTCAGCTGGCGCTACCCTGATCTGTCCGAGGCCTTGAGGGATCTGCTTCACAAAGCCTGAAAGCACGGTGTACAAGGACAGCGCCGCGATTTTGCCCCACGACCCTGCCCTATGAAACGGCCGCGCCCAATAGGCGCGGCCGTCGTCTTGTCTGCTTAAGTCAGGAAGTTCACAAAGCCAGTGATGATGACGGCGTTGAAAAAATCGATGAACAAGGAGCCGACCAGGGGAATCACAAAAAAGGCCTTGCGCGAAGGGCCATTATCTTCGGTGAAAGCCTGCATATTGGCCATGGCATTAGGCGTGGCACCCATGCCGAAACCACAATGCCCGGCCGACATCACTACCGCGTCATAATCCTTGCCCATGACCTTGAACGTCACATATCTGGCAAAGAAGAACATCAACACCGTTTGCGCAATCAGGATGACCAGCAGCGGCCCGGCCACCTCGGCCAGTTCCCACAATTTCATCACCATCAAGGCCATGACCAGGAAAAAGGCCAGGGACACATTGCCGATGATTTCAAACTCTTTTTCAGGCAGACGATAGCGACGCCAGTCAATCACGTTGCGGATGATGGCAGCCACCAGCATGGCTCCCAGATAGGCGGGCAACACAATCCCGCGCTCGCTCAGCCATTCGATAATGACACTGCCCACACCAATCGCGATGGAGAGCAGCACCACAGCATAAACAGGCATCTCAAAACCGCCCTCGTCGGTCTGAACAACTTCTTTAACCGTGGTTTCTGTAGGGTGAGCGGCATCCGCACCTTCGTGCTGGCGACGGTGGCGACGGTGTGGAGCGGGACCGTCGATCTTGTATTTCTTCATCAAGCGCTTGCCCAACGGACCACCAATGACGCAGCCCATCACCAGCCCCCAGGTGGAAGCGGCAATGGCGGCAGGCAAGGCGCCTACGGCGCCGGCACGCTCAAGCAAGGGACCAAAGGCAGCCGAAGTACCGTGGCCGCCCGTCATGGAGATGGACCCGGCCGCCAGACCCAGGAGAGGATTGGCGTTCATCAAAGCAGCCAGGCTTACGCCCATCACGTTCTGCAGAATAATCAGGGCAACGGCACAGCCCAAAAACAAGCCGACCGCCACGCCCCCTTTTTTCAGCAGCTCGAAACTGGCTGAAAAGCCGATGGTGGTAAAAAAGGCCATCAGCAAGAAGTTGCGTATATCGTCGTTGAACGCAAAGCTAAACGAACCGGTCTGGTGGCCAACCAAGGCGATCAAAGCAAAAATCAAACCGCCAATAATGGGGCTGGGAATAAAATATCGGGCCAGCACAGCAACACGATTCTTTATATATTCTCCCAGCACGAGAAAAACAGCCGCCAAACCTACCGTTTGCGCTATATCGAGCTGAATGTTCATCTATCCGTTCCTTACATCTTTGGGATAAGGGGCCTGTACCTATGTGTCTGACAGAGGCTTCAAACCAATTTGTTCAAATAGGCATGTCCATCGTCGCTACTTCGTCCTTGTGGGGCAAAGGCATGACCACCAACAGCGTAGTAAAACCGAGAAAAATAACACGAACAGGTGCCTAATGCCGCCAATTCCCACGAATAAGACCGCTCTATTACAAAAAAACCCGCCACAAGGCGGGTTGGAGAAAGAAGCGGAGTTAGCGGTCGCGCTCTACCGAAAACGCGCACAAACTTAACAAAACCTGTTTGAATTCGCTCTCGGGCACATCCGCCAGCGCCTGAACCGCCAGTTGTGCTTCGGCCTTGGCCGCTTCACGGGTGTAAGTGAGCGCATCAGTCTGTTCGATGGCGCGGGCCACTGCGGCAAAATCGGCATCGCCGGTTTCAATCGCCGACTTGATGAGTTGAACCTGCTCGGCCGTACCCACTTCCATGACACGGATCAGAGGCATGGTCGGTTTGCCCTCACGCAGATCGTCGCCTACGTTCTTGCCCAGGGCCTGGGCGTCGCCAGTGTAATCGAGCACATCGTCCACCAGTTGGAAGGCCGTACCCAAATGACGACCGTAAGCGGCCATGGCCGCTTCCATGTCGGGCGAGGCGCCCGCAACAATCGCACCTACCTGTGCAGCCGCCTCAAAGAGCTTGGCCGTCTTGTAACGCACCACCTGCAGGTAACGCTCCAGCGAGACGTCGGGATCATGTACGTTCAGCAGCTGCAAAACCTCGCCTTCAGCGATCACGGTAGTGGCTGCCGAGAGCACGGCCATGGCAGGCATGGAATTGGACTGCACCATCATCTCGAACGAGCGCGAGTACAGATAGTCGCCTACCAGTACGCTGGCTGCATTGCCATACACCGCATTGGCGGTATGACGACCGCGACGCATATCGGACTCGTCAACCACATCGTCGTGAAGCAGGGTGGCCGTGTGGATAAACTCCACCACGCCCGCCAATAAATGGTGTGTGCTCCCCTGATAGGCCAGCGCGCGGGCTACCAGCAACAGCAGCGCAGGACGCATGCGCTTGCCGCCTGCACTAACGATGTATTCACCAATTGTGCGTATTAGCACCACATCCGAATTCAAGCGTTCACGAATGACGACATCAAGAGCCTTCATGTCGTCGGCAATAGGTTCAATCAGGGTGGACAGGTTCAAAACAGAATTCCGGACGAGTAAGGGAGGGGGCCGCTGTCGGCCAATCGTAACTTGGTGATTATACGATTTTGAATCGCTTTGGGCCCATTGTTACGCCTCAAGCACAACAGTGATCGCAGAAAAAGGTGCCAAATTAGCGATAATAAGCGTTTCAACCTGAATCGGAGACCGTCTTGAGCTCGCAAGACCTGAGTACCCTGATCAGCCGGGCCGAGCGGGTTCTCGCTCAACTGGAAGCCTGGTTGCCGCCTGCTCCCCCCCCTATCGACTGGGACTGCACGGCGTTTCGCTGGCGCAACAATGGTTCGCGTGGCTGGCTGGAGGGCGTGCAGCACGTCGCCACCATTCGCACCGACGATTTGCATCATATTGAACGTCAAAAGAGCATTATTGAGCGCAACACCCGTCATTTTCTGGACGGCAAACCGGCCAATAATGTATTGATGACAGGGGCTCGCGGCACCGGCAAAAGCTCGCTGGTCAAAGCCATGCTGGCCAAGTTTGCCGATCAGGGCCTGCGTCTGATCGAAGTGGACAAATCCGATCTGGCGGACCTGGGGACCATTATCGACCTGATCAGCTCCCGCCCCGAACACTTCATCATCTTCAGCGATGACCTGTCGTTCGAAGAAGGTGAAGCGGGTTACAAAGCGCTCAAATCCGTTCTGGACGGCTCCGTGGCCTCGCCCGGCGACAATGTTCTGATCTACGCCACCTCCAACCGACGCCATCTGATGCCCGAATACATGAAAGAGAACCTGGGGGTCTCCACATCGGCAGACGGTGAGATCCACCCCGGCGAGGCAGTAGAAGAAAAGGTATCCCTGTCCGAGCGCTTTGGACTATGGTTGTCGTTTCACCCCTTTAAACAAGACGACTACCTGGACATTGTGTACTACTGGCTGGGCGCATTGGGCTGCCCGGCAGAACACATCGAAAGCTCGCGCATGGAAGCCCTGCAATGGGCGCTGGAGCGCGGCTCGCGCTCGGGCCGGGTAGCACGTCAATTTGCTAGAGATTGGACCGCTAGACATGTCTAAACCCACGCTGGAAGTGGCCGTTGGCGTTTTATTGAACCCCGACGGCCGGGTGTTGCTGGGAAAACGCCCGGCCGATAAACCGTGGCCGGGCTGGTGGGAACTGCCGGGCGGCAAGATTGAGGCGGGCGAGAGCGTTCTCGAAGCGCTGGTACGGGAACTGCGCGAAGAGCTCGGAATTGAAACCACGCTTGCGCATCCTTGGGTCACCTACACCCACGAATACCCAAAAAATTTCGTCAAACTCTCTTTTTGTCTGGTGCGGGAATGGGAGGGCGAGCCCCAATGCCTGGAAGGACAGGAGCTTGCCTGGGTCAACCCCCAGGGGCCGCTGGAGGTAGGGCCTGTGCTGCCGGCCACGGAGCCACCCATGAAGTGGCTGCAGCTGCCCGAACGCTACCTGATTACCCATATTGAAGAACCAGGCCGCCTGCCCGCCTACCTGGAACAGCTGGAGCAGGCCCTGCAACAGGGACCGGCCCTGGTCCAGTTTCGCGAACCGGCCTGGGCTGCCCGCCCCGATGCCGAATTTCATCTTCATCAGGCGTTCCTGCAGGTCGTCACGCTGTGCCAACGGTATCAGGCCCGCTGCCTGGTCAACAGCCTGCATCCAGAAAGTTGGTGGGATCACGCCGATGGCGTGCACTTGCGCGCCAGCGACGCCCAAGCCTTGTCCGCCAAATGCCACGATACCCTGACAAGCGTTCCCGCGATCAGCAAGGGCCTGATCGGCATGTCCACGCACAATGAAAGCGATATTGAAATCGCCCGCAAAATCCAGGCAGATTTCCTCGTGCTGGGTCATGTGCTGGACACCGCTTCGCATCCCGACGAACCCGGCATGGGCTGGGCCCGCTTTGCCCGTCTGGCAGAACAGGCTGGCCTTCCCGTCTTTGCCATAGGCGGACAATCGGCGCATACCCTGGCCGACGCACGCACGCATGGCGCACACGGTATTGCCGGCATGCGTCACATGCTGGACAACAACCCGGCATGACGCCCCACGTCACCATTTCGGAGCACGAAGGTGTCCGTTACCTGCACCTGGGTTCAGCCTGGGTGCAGGGGGCCATGCGCCTGGCCGCCCCCGATCAGCTTGAGCTGCACTACATCCGACAGATGATGATCTGGACGCTGTTTCAGCATGCCCCTCAACGCATTGCCCAGCTCGGGCTAGGCGCAGGCAGTCTGACACGTTTTTGCTACCTGCATTTTCCACAAGCGCGTATCGACGCGGTGGAAATCAACCCGGAAGTGGTGCGAGCCAATCGCCTGTTGTTCCATCTGCCGCCCGATGACGAGCGTTTGAGCGTGCATACGGTCGACGCACTGGACTACCTGGATGCCCTACATGGCGAACTGGATGTGCTGCAGGTGGATGTGTACTCCGATCAGGCCGAACATCCCGCCCTGGAAAGCCAGGACTTTTACCTAGCCTGTCGGCGAGCCTTGGGTCCGCAGGGTTTGTTGACGGTCAACCTGCTGGGCTCTGAGCTGGTTCATGCTCGCAATCTGCATGCGCTGCAAAAAAGCTTTGCCGCCGTAGTCTGGTTACCAGAAACACACGACGGCAACCTGGTCGCGCTGGCGTTTGTTGACCCGCCACAAATTGATTTTGATGATTTATACAAGCGTGCCGATCAGATTCAAGCCACCTTGGGCTTGGCTGACGGCGAAGAATGGGTAGAGGGACTCTACGCCTGGATGGACCAGGAATAAATCCCCCCTCGCAAGCACGCCAAGGCATCCGCAAGCTGGAAGAACGATCCCGTGTCAGCGGGCAGGCCCCCGCACGTCCTCACTGGGCGGCGGCACCTGATGCGCTTGCAGCCGGCTGCGCGGCGACTGTTTTCTTCATACCCGCTTTTGCCACTTCTTCAGCTGTCAACCCGGTTTGTGCGTCCCAGCCCCCTCCAAGTGCCACCATCAGCTTGACCGCTGCCCGCAGGCGCTGGGACTCCAGATCCAGCGCCTGCCGCTCTGCCGACAAGGCCGTTGCCTGAGTTTGTGCCAGACTCAGAAAATCCACCAGGCCAGCATCAAACTGATTGCGCGTCAAACGCAGGGACTCCCGTGCAGCGGCCAAGGACCGTGCCTGACTGGCCTGCTCCCGCTCCAGCCCATAAAGCTCGGACAAGGCATCTTCCACTTCTTTGAGCGCATCCAGAACAGTCTGGCGATAGCCCGCCAATTGCTCGTCATAGCTGGCTTGCGCCTGCTCGACCTGAGCGCGTCGCGCGCCAAAATCCAGCAACGTCAAGGCAAAGGCCGGTCCCAGTGACCAGACACGCGCTGGCGCGGTCAGCCATTCACTCAGATCACTACTACTGAAACCGCCACTGGCTTTCAGGTTCAAACTGGGAAACCAGGCGGCCTTGGCCACCCCGATCTGCGCATTGGCCTGCGCCATGCGACGCTCGGCGCGCGCGACATCCGGACGGCGCTCCAGCAAACTGGAAGGCAGGCCCACCGGAATATCCGGGGCCACCGGCCAAGGCGCATTAGGCACCACGTCAAACTGCGAGGGCGGGCGTCCGACCAGAACCGCCATCGCATGCTGATAGCTGGCCTTCTGGCGATCCAGGGCCAGACGCTGGGTCCGTGCCCCTTCAAGCTGACTCAAGGCAGCGGCTACATCCGCGGGTGTCGAAAAACCAGCCTCCAGGCGATTCTGATTGATTTGCAAGGAACGCTCATACGCCGCCACGGTTTCATCCAACACCCGCGCACTGGATTCGGCACTGCGGTACTGCAAATAGGTCTGCGCCAATTGGGATTGCAAACTCAGCCGCGTTGCCGCCAGGTCCGCCGCACTGGCCTGCAGGCTCGCATCGCCCGCTTCCACCTGACGGCTGATCCGCCCCCACAAGTCCACTTCCCAATTCACTGTGACGCTAGCGTCATACGCACTGCTGCTTTGGCTGGTAGCACCCGAGCCGCTGCCACGTCGTGTCGTACCGACCGAACTGCCCACCTGCGGAAACTGTGTCGCCCGGGTACCTGACACCGTGGCCTGGGCCTGACGCACCCGTGCCTGAGCCTGCTGCAAGGTGAAATTCTGCTCGTTCAGACTTTGCATCAAGGCATTCAGCACCCCGTCATTGAGACTTTCCCACCAAGGGCCACGGTCATTCAGATCTGCCGGCTCAGCCGGCTTCCAGGCCGTCGCGCGTACTGCTTCCCGAAAATGCTCACCGACTGGCGCCTGCGGCCGCTGATAGTCAGGGCCGACAGCGCACGCAGACAGGGCCATCACCATGGCTGCCAATGCAAAACGCGGAAAAATCAGGACGTTGGAAATAGGCATATCAGCTTATAGAGTCGAAGTTGTCTGGTTCTTGCGGCGCATGAAACGATGACGCAGACGATCCAGATAAAGATAAACGACCGGAGTGGTATAGAGCGTCAGAATCTGACTGAGCACCAGCCCGCCCACAATCGTGACCCCCAAAGGCTGGCGCATCTCGACACCGGGCCCAGAGGCCACAATCAGGGGGATAGCGCCAAAAATGGCAGACAAGGTCGTCATCATGATGGGGCGAAAACGTACCAGGCAGGCCTCATAAATCGCCTCACGCGAGCCCATGCCGCGCTCACGCTCCATTTGCAAGGCATAGTCCACCATCATGATGGCGTTTTTCTTGACGATACCAATCAGCAAAAACACCCCGATCATGGCAATCAGGTTGAACTCGCCACTGGTCATCATCAGGGCCAGCAACGCGCCGATTCCGGCCGAAGGCAAGGTCGACAAGATAGTCAGCGGATGCATATAGCTCTCATAGAGCATCCCCAACACAATATACAAAGCCACCAGAGCCGCCAAAAACATCAAGGGCTGCTTGGCCAGGGCATCGAGCATCTGGGCCGTGTTGCCTTCAAATCCGGCCTGAATCTCGCGGGTGGGCAATTGAATGCGCGCCATGGCCTGCTCGATTGCTGCTGTCGCCTCGCTCAGGGTGACTCCTTCGGCCAAATCGAAAGAGACAGACTCGGCCACCAACAGTCCCGTGTGGTTGATGCTGCGCGGCGCAGTTCCCGCACTAAAGCGGGTAAAGGCAGACAAGGGAACCCGGGTTCCATCCTTGGCCACCACTTCGATTTCCTTAAGCGATTCCAGGTCCTGGGCAAAACGCGGCTCCACTTCCATCACCACGTAATACTGGTTCAAGCGACCATAAATTGTCGAGACCTGGCGCTGGGAAAAAGAGTTATTCAGCGTTCCAGCCACCATGGCCATGTCAATGCCCAGACGGGACGCCATATCACGATCGATCTCCAGCTGAACCAGGCCCGCCTTATCGTCCGTACCGGTATCCACGTCCACCAGTTCAGGCAGTTCGGCCATGGCCTGCTGCACCTTGGGCAACCAGGTTTTCAACAGCTCCAGATCGCTGCCCATCAAGGAGTAATCATAGGAGCCGCTACGCCCCCCTCCTCCGCTGCCTACCGGGATATCCTGTTGCGGCACCATGAACATGCGTGCACCCGGCGTAGTCGACAAAGGCTCGCGCAGGCGATTGACGATGTCCGTCGTGCTGGCCTTGCGCTCATCCATGGGCTTGAGTTCCACCAGAATAAAGGACGAGGTACTGCCGCCCCGGCCCCCGGCAAACACCGCAACCGAGCGAATGTCCGGGTCCTGATTCAGGATGGAGCGAAAGTGCTCCAGCTTGGGCACCATGGACTGAAACGAGGTACCCCTGTCCACCCGGAAAAAACCCATCAACTGTCCGGTATCTTGCTGAGGGAACAGCCCCTTGGGCACCACGGTATACAGATACACATTCAGACCGATGGTGGCAAACAAGGAAAACAGCATCAGACGATGATGTTTGAGGGCCCACTGCAACGAGCGGCGATACGCCCGCCAGCTGACATTGCCAATCCAGCCCAAAAAGCGGCTGATTGGATGCGAACCCTCCGACTCCTGCGGCCCGGGGCGCAGCAAGCGGGCCGACATCATCGGAGTGAGCATCAGAGAGATCACCAACGACACCAGAACGGCCGTACACAGCGTGACTGCAAACTCCATGAACAGCCGCCCTGCCAGCCCCCCGATCAACCACAAGGGGATGAACACCGCCACCAGCGACAAGCTCATGGCCGTTACGGTAAAGCCCACTTCACGAGTCCCGCGCAAGGCCGCCCGCATCGGTGACAGACCTTTTTCCAAATAACGCATGATGCTCTCGAGCACCACAATCGCATCATCCACCACAAAACCCGTCGCCACGATCAAGGCCATCAGGGAAATGGTATTGAGCGTGAAGCCGAACAGATGCATGAACGCAAAGGTACTGATCAGGGAGGCCGGGACCGCAATGGCGGGAATCAGGGCGGCCCGCCAATTTCGCAGAAACACCAACACCACCAGCACCACCAGGGCTACCGCGATAATCAGGGTAAGCTGAGCCTCTTCCAAGGTGGCCCGGATACTGGGCGTGCGGTCCTGTGCGACCGTCAACTGCGCCTGACTGGGCAGCATTTCCTCGATATCGGGCAACCGTTCGCGAATGGTGTTGACGGTCTCGATAATATTGGCGCCCGCCTGACGACGCACAATCAACAACACGGCTTCCTGGTTGTTCAAATAGCCCAGGCTGTGAATGTTCTCCACAGAATCCTCAACCTTGGCGACATCGCCCAAACGGATCACCTGTCCGTCCTGGTTTTTCAGCACCAGAGGCTCAAAAAATCGTGCCTGGTTGTACTGCTTGCCCGAGTTGATCTGCCATTGACCCTGCTCGCTTTCCAGATACCCGTTGGGACGCAAACTATTGGCGTTATTGATGACTGCACGCACATCATCCAAGGCAATGCCAGCCGAGGCCAGGGCTTTGGGATTCAAGCCAACCCGCACCGCCGGCAAGGAACCGCCCCCCACATCCACCGAACCCACACCCGGAATCTGCGCCAGCTTTTGCTGCACAATGCCGCTGGCCATATCAAAAAGCTGGGCCTTGCTGGCCGTTTGCGACGTCAGCGCCAGCACCATGATGGGCATGGAGGAGGGGTTGACCTTCTCGTAGGTCGGGACGCTGGACATGCCCGAGGGCAGCATGGGCCGTGCCTGATTGATGGCAGCCTGCACATCGCGGGCGGCCCCCTCAATATCTCGATCCAGATCAAAAATCAGCATGATCTGGGTGGAGCCTTCGCTGCTGCGCGAACTCATCTCTGAGATCCCGGCAATGGAACCGAGGGCCTGCTCCAGCGGCGTTGCCACACTGGAGGCCATCGTCTCAGGGCTGGCGCCTGGCAAGTTGGCTGAAATCGCGATCACCGGAAAATCCATTTCCGGCAAGGAGGATACCGGCAAGAGGCGCAATGCCAATGCGCCCACCAGCACCATCGCCAGCGCCAGCAGGCTGGAGCCCACTGGACGAAAAATGAACAAACCTAGCAAACGTTTCATGTCGACTCGCGCACCGACTTGGCACCACGGCGGGTAAAGCGATCAAAAAACAGATAGATCACGGGAGTCGTAAACAAGGTCAGCACCTGACTGACCAGCAGCCCCCCCACCATGACCAGGCCCAGGGGCTGGCGCAGCTCTGCGCCAGAGCCGGTTGCCAGCATCAGGGGGATGGCGCTGAACAAAGCCGCCAGGGTGGTCATCAAAATAGGGCGAAAACGCAGTAAAGCCGCCTGATGAATCGCCTCCTGAGGACTGACCCCCTGCTCGCGCTGAGCCTCCAGCGCAAAGTCGATCATCATGATGGCGTTCTTTTTCACGATGCCAATCAACAGGATGATCCCGATCACCCCGACCATATCCAAATCCCGCCCGGCCAGCAGCAACGCCAGCAAGGCCCCGATCGCGGCAGAGGGCAAGGTAGACAGAATCGTGATGGGGTGTATGTAGCTTTCATACAAAATCCCCAGCACGATATACATGGTCAGCACCGCAGCGAGCATCAGCCACAGCGTGCTGGACAAGGACGCATGAAAGGCTTTGGCCGCACCCAGATAGCGGGTGTCCACCGAGGATGGCATGCCGATCTCGTCAGGGACGGTTTCAATCGCTTCAATCGCGTCGGACAAGGAATAGCCGTCCGCCACATCAAAGGACACATTCACGGCGGGAAATTGACCCAGCCGCTCCACCGACAAGGTGCTTGGCACCAGCTCGATACGCGCCAGGGAGGTAATGGGCACCGGCGTACCTGCCGTGGTCATCACGTAAATATTTTCCAGGTCCTGCGGGTCCTGGCGATACTGGTCCTTGACCTCCAGCACCACCCGATATTGCGCAGACTGCGTGTAGATCGTGGAGATCAAACGCTGACCAAAAGCGTCATACAGGGCATCGTCGATATTGGCCTTGGTCACACCCACGCGGGCTGCGGCATCCCGGTCGATATCGAGCAGCACCTGCAAGCCCTTGTCCTGCAGGCTCATGGAAGCATCTTTAATCTGCGGCAAGGCTTTGACCGCCTCCAGCCAACGCGGCATCCAGCGAGTCAGCACCGCCGTTTCCGGATCGGACAAAGCCATCTGATACACATTACGGCTGATCTGGTCATCCACCGTCAGTTCCTGAATGGACTGCTGGTAAACCGTCAAACCCGGAATATCCTTCAGGCGCGCATCGAGTCGGGCCATGATTTCGTCGGCCGTGGCACGGCCCGAGCCGATCGGCTTGAGGGCAATTTGCAGGCGACCATTATTCAAGGTGGCATTGGTGCCATCCACGCCGATAAAGGAGGTCACGGCCTGCACATCCGGGTCTTCAAGGACGATGGCAACCGCTTGCTGCTGCAAGTCCCCCATGGCACGGAACGACGCGGTTTGAGGCCCCTGCGTAATCGCCTGGATCAGGCCGGTGTCCTGTTGCGGAAAAAATCCTTTGGGAACCACCAGGTACAACAGCCCTGTCATCAGCACCGTGCCCAACGCCACCCATAGAGTCAAGGTCTGGTGACGCAACACGACCCGCAGGCCACGATCGTACGCGGCAATGATGCGATCCATCTGTTCGCCCAGCCAGGTCGTGAAGCGGCCATACTGACGCTCATCCTCGGGCTTGAGCATGCGCGCGCACATCATGGGCGTGAGCGTGAGCGAAATGAACAGGGACAACAGGATAGCCACCGCCAGCGTAATGGCAAATTCACGAAACAGACGGCCGATCACATCACTCATAAAGAGCAAGGGAATCAACACGGCAATCAGGGAAATGGTCAAGGACAGCAGCGTAAAGCCAATCTGCGCAGCCCCCTTCAAAGCGGCCTGCAACGCGGATTCACCTTTTTCAATGTAGCGGGCAATGTTCTCGATCATCACGATCGCATCATCAACCACGAAGCCGGTGGCCACAGTCAGCGCCATGAGGGTCAGATTGTTAACGCTGAAGCCCCACATCAACATGATGGCAAAGGTGGCGATCAGGGAGATAGGCACCACGACGCTCGGTATCAAGGTGGCCGTCCAGGTGCGCAGAAAAACAAAGGTCACCAACACCACCAGCACGATGGCCAGCATCATTTCCTTTTGCACATGGTCAACCGAATCGCGAATGGTCTGCGTGCGGTCCGTGGCCACCTCAACGTCCACGCCCACCGGCAAGGAACGGCGGATCTCGGGCAACAGACTCTGAATCTGATCCACGACATCAATGACATTGGCCCCGGGCTGACGCTGAATATTCAGCAAGATCGCCGGGACTGTGCCCATCCAGGCCGCCTGACGCACATCCTGGGCATCCCGCAGCACCGTGGCCAATTCCCCCAGGCGTACGGCTGCGCCGTCCTTGTAGCTGACAATCAGGTTTTCATAGTCCCGCACCGTCTTCAACTGCTCGTTGGCGCCGATGCTGGTCGAGCGCTGGGGACCGTCCAGATTCCCTTTGGGTTGATTCACGTTGGCGGCAACGACTGCCTGCCGGATGTGGCTGAGAGTCAGATTGCGTGCAGCCAGGGCATTGGGATCTGCCTGAATACGTACGGCAGGCTCCTGCCCCCCGGCAATACTGACCAGGCCCACGCCTGTGACCTGTGACAGTTTCTGCGCAACACGCACGTCAATAAGATCACGCACCTCGTGCAACGGCATATTCGGGGAGGTCACCGCCAGAGAAATGACCGGGGTATCAGCCGGATTGACCTTGTTGTAGATGGGGGGGGCCGGCAAATCATTGGGCAACATATTTGAGGCGGCATTAATGGCCGCCTGCACTTCTTGCTCAGCCACATCCAGGGGCAAGCCCAAATCAAACTGCAAGGTAATGCGCGATGCGCCGCCTGAGCTGGACGAAATCATCTGCGACAGGCCCGACATGCTGCCAAACCGCCGCTCAAGGGGGGAGGTAATTAAAGACGCTACCACATCCGGACTGGCGCCCGGATACAAGGTAACCACCTGAATCGTGGGATAGTCCACCTGTGGCAAGGCGGCTACAGGCAGCATACGATAGGCCAGCAAACCCGATACCAGCAGGGCTACCATCGCCAGGGTGGTAGCTACCGGGCGCAGGATAAAAATACGCGACATGCTCACGGCTTACTCGCTTGCTGGACGTGGACGGCGACCCTCACCCGTACGCGGATTCTGCGCTGTGCCGGCGGCATCAGCCTGAACAGGCTTTTCAACGGCCTGACCATCCTGGTTCATCACCTCGACCTGCGAGCCTTCACGCAGACGATCGGTGCCTTCTACCACAACGCGATCGCCTTCTTTCAGACCGCTTGTCACCAGGGTTTGCTCCAAGGTGGCTGTTCCTAGCTCCACCACTTGAATATGAACCTTGTCCTCGGCATCCAGGGTATAGACATAGGTTCCCACCGCCCCCCGCTGCACCGCATGAGAAGGAATGAGCAATCCCTGGTCCTGCCCCAGAAACACTCGAGCATTGACAAACTGATTGGCAAACAGGGTTTCATCGGCATTTTCAAACTCGGCCTTCACCTTCAAGGTGCCGGTATTGATGTCGATCTGGTTGTCCAGTGCCTGCAAGCGGCCTTTATCCGACAAAATCTGTCCCTTGCTGTCGATCAGGGTCACGCGCAAGGGGGACTCACTTTGTCTCATGGCCTCCAGCAAGCGACTTAGCTGGTTTTGAGGCAAGGAAAATTCCACACCGATGGGGTCAATCTGGGTAATCAGAACAATGCCATCGGTATTGCCGGCTGACACCAGATTGCCCTGGTCCAGCTTGCGCAAACCCAGGCGGCCCTCCAGGGGCGCGGTAATGCGCGTGCGGTCCAATTGAACCTGGGCACGCGCCACCTCAGCCTGATTGGATTTGATCTGCGCCTGCAATTGCTGAACCGCCGTTTCCTTGGTCTCCAAAGATTGACGGGAAATCGAATTTTGTTGAAATAGGATGCGGTGGCGTTGCAGCTCTTGTTGCGCCCCTTTTAACTGGGCCTGATTTTGCGCCAATTGTCCGCGAGCCTGATCCAGCTGCACCTGATAGGTGCGCGGGTCAATCTCGGCCAGCAGCTCGCCTGCTTTCACACGCTGGCCATCGTTGAAATAGATGCGTTCGAGCACGCCGTCGACCTGCCCACGCACAGCCACCGTTTGTAAGGGCTTGACGGTGGCAATCGCATTAACGGTTTGATCGATCAAACCTTGCTGCACGGTCGACACATGAACCGGAACTTTCGTTGCCCCCATCATGCCGCGCGGCCCCCGCAAAGGGCCGGCGGTATCAGAAGAGGATGACAGGGCGTAATAAACAAGGCCTGCCGTGACCAACAGCCCTACCACCACCCAGACATAGAAAGATCGGGACCGCCGACCCCTGCCTGCGTTCAACTCCGACATGAATACTCCCCGGCTAAAACTCAATTGTCTCTACGCACAGTCTAAAGAAGCGTTTAAACGTCTCCATCGCTGTAACGACAGGCATTATGCCGCCAAATATTGGCAGCCCGACCGGTCAAACGACAAAGCGTCCCTCACGCCAGACCGCGCTGGCACAGCAAGTATAAAAGCGGCTGTCTGAACCTTATATGAACAGCGTTTTCAGCCGAAGTTGCAACGAGCCAGCCGAAAGGGAATATCCACGGTCACGGCCTGCGGTTTTAATTGATTGTCTTGCTGTACAAAGCGTATCCAGATGACATACCGGTTCGCGCTCATTTCGGGATAGATGCACGCCCCCGCATCCACCCAGACGCGCAGCAGCTGGAAGGTTTTGCCAGCCAGCATCTCCTGATAGGAGCCATCGCGGGCAATCTGGTCGGCCGAGTCGCCGGACTGACGCAGCAGACGCAAGATCAAGGCCAGGCCTTGATAAAGCGGTAAAAAAGACTCGGACCAGCGGCGCAAATCCTGAACGCGATCCTTGTCCGGCCGCTGTTGCCAGGAATAATAAGAAGGCATATCCACCGGGGAGGTGCCGCCGGGCACGGCGACCCGGCCGCGCAAGCTGGTCAGCCATTCATTCTCACGCAAACCTTGTCCCACCCGCCCTTGGGCAGACAGGTCGGCGGCCGCGCGCACGATCTGCTCGATCATCTTGTCCAGTGCCTGCAACTGCACCCCAGGGTGCTCGCGCAGTGCGGCCAGCGCCACGCGCTGACGTTCCAGATCCTGCAAAACGGCCGAACGCAAGTCGGTTCGATCTGCAATGTCCAGCAAATCAAATAAAGTCGCTACTGCGATCTGGTGCGAGTACGCATCCTGGTTGGCCGAAAAATGAAACAGCCTATCGAACAAGTATTCGACTCTCAGTAAAGCCCGGACACGCTCATTGCATGGGTATTCGTATAGAGTCACGCGTTTAAAAACCTTTATTTGTCGGCTGGGGGTCAGACACGGTGTGGTGTCAGGCAGTCAAGGCACACCAGCGTTGGTGGACAGCCCGCGCCCGCTCTTCCAACACGGGCAACGTCGTCTGCCCATCGTTCAGAACCACATCATCAGCCACCGCCAGGCGTTGCTGACGTTGCGCTTGTGCGGCCATGATACGTTCAATTGTGGCCACTGCCAGCCCGCTGCGCTTTTGCACGCGCGCTATCTGGGTCGCCTCATCACAATCGACAACGCAAATCCGGTCCACACGGTCGCTCCATCGTCCTGACTCCACCAGCAAGGGTACAACCACAACAAGATAACATCCCTGCGCCTTCAAGGTCTGTGCTTTTGTTACGTTCCAAATCAGAGGATGAATGATCGCCTCCAGGCGATGACGGGCGGCCGGATCAGCAAACACGCAGGCTCGCATCCAGTCCCGATCCATCGAGCCGTCAGCGGCCAGGGCTTCGGCACCAAACGTATCGCGGATAGGCTCAATGGCCAAGCCACCGGGCGCGGTCAGCTCATGGGCGATCACATCCGTATCCACCACCGCCGCCCCCCAGGAAGCAAAAAAATTGGCCACCTGGCTTTTGCCCGATCCAATTCCACCAGTCAGCCCAATTGTCAGCATGTGCAATCCACGGATAAAAAAACAAAACTGTAACGTACCCGCGCCAATCCTCCTACCCTCGATAGGTCTGATACTGTCCCGCCAGGCCAGGTCTAGCGTAGAATTCAGCTATCACCAGTCCACGGAAGCCCGCCATGTCTTTCCTCAAGATTTCTCCTCTGCGTTCACTGCCCCTGCTCTCGCTTGTTTTGCTGGCAGCCTGCGCCCAGGCACCCGTTCAGCCCACCCCTAACGAAGGCCGTGACTCTACCCAGAAAGACGCCCTGCGCCAGGCACAAGGCAGCAGCACCGCCCGTGCCCCCTCGCAAATCAATCTGGGTTTTGGCAATCAGGAAGGTCTGCGCGCCATTACCCCGGCCAGCGCCGAGCAAGCCCCGGCCGCCCAGGCCGATCACAGTGTTGCCGAACTGGCCGAGCCCAAAACATTTCTAGGCACCCTGTCCTGCCCGCCCCAAGGTGGCATTTGCGAACCTTACAAAATCAGCGTGACCCTGGCGCCAGCCGGTCAATGGCGTTTAAGAGCCACCCCGCTGGGTGCTGGTCAGTCTTACCACAAGGGCGGTTGCTGGGTCCCCATCGGCACACAGCCCACCCGCATCGCCTTGTTGGCGGACAATGACTCGACCCTGGCAGATCTGAGCTTTGTAAACAACAATGTCTTGCGCGTTAACACCTTCAACCAGCAACGTCCCACGCTGGAGAGCCACTTGACCCGACAAGCGGATCTGGACCCGGTCAGTGAGCTGGACAGCCAGCCAATCCCCGCCTGCCGCTAAGTGCTATGGTGCAGACTGCCCGCCCATCAAACAGGGCGGTAGCACATCGCGCAGCGCCGGCTCACTAAAGACAAAACGAGTCAGCTCAACCGCATTGCGCACGCGTAACTTCTGAAAAACGCGTGCCCGATGCGCTTCGACCGTGCGCTGGGAAATCTCCAATTCGGCCGCAATCACTTTATTCGCCTTACCCGTCGCGATATAGGACAGGACATCGCGCTCACGCGGGGTCAGGCTTTCAAAAAGCACAGAAGCGGGAAGGTGGCTATTCAATACCATATCAGTCTCGTATATCTGTACCAGGCGGCCAGGCCACCTGTAATGTGAAGAATTAACCATAGACAGAGTTTGTCATTTTAGGCAGGGACTACACGACTGTTAACTTGTGCAGGATGTTTTTGTCATAGGACTAATATAAATAGCCACGTTTCAGTAACCCAAAAAACAGCTATTTACCAGCCCATATCGGCGCTTGAAATCTGCGACGGCGAGTGCGCTCCCCCAACCAGACTCCGGCAGCAGCTCTAAAGAGACACCCACCCTGTACAGGCCCGACGCTTGCACTGGGTCCAGGGGCTAGGTACCGCGCCAACTGAGTCCAGCCTGCCCCTGCCCTTCTCGCTTTGGGATGCCCCTGCCCCACGGTCAATAAGACAAAAAGACAAACAGACCAAAAGCACGCAGATATGAAAAAAGCACAGTAAAAACTGTGCTTTTCTAACCAAATAACACAAGAAATCAGGCTTTAGTCATTTCCAGATTATCAATCAAACGCGTTGCACCCAGTTTGGCCGCGGCCAACGCCACCAAAGGCTCGCCTGCCTGTATCTGCTCCTCGCTCGGTTCGAGCAAGTCCGACTGACGACGCAAAGCCATGTAATCCACTTTCCATCCCAGATCGGTCAATTTGCCGGTCGCATACGCCTCAATCTCCTGACGGCTTTGACCTTGTTGCAAGCGTTCCTTCATCTCTTGCAGCGTCTGGTAAATCTGCGGGGCCTGGGCGCGCTCTTCCGGACTCAAATAGCGATTGCGCGAGGACATGGCCAAACCATCCTCTTCTCTGACCGTCTCGTGCGCCAGAATCTCCACCGGCAACTGAAATTGACGCACCATCTGACGCACCACCATCAACTGCTGGTAGTCCTTTTTGCCAAAGACGGCGACACGCGGCTGTACACAGGAGAACAGCTTCAGAACAACCGTACACACGCCTTCGAAAAAGTCGGGACGGAAATGACCTTCCAGAATCCGCCCCAGATGATCGGGCGGGCTGACGCGGAAACTCTGCGGCTCGGGGTACATTTCGCGTTCCGAGGGCGCAAACAAGACATACACATCGCGCTCTTGTTCCATCTTCTGCGCATCTTCCTGCAAGGTGCGGGGGTAACGATCAAAATCCTCGTTAGGACCAAATTGCAGGCGATTGACAAAAATACTGGCCACCACCGGGTCGCCATGCTGGCGCGCCATCTTCATCAGGTCCAGGTGAGCCCGATGCAAATTCCCCATGGTTGGAACAAATGCCACGCGTGTCTGGCCCTGAAGCTGATCGCGCAGTTCTTGGATGTTATGAACGACTTTCAAAAAATTCTCCGCTACGGAATAAGATCAGGCCCATCGGCCTGCGCTCGAATATACGTCAGGCGCAAATAAATAGGAGCGTAGGGCTCGGCCTGCGTGATTTCAAGCAGTGACTCTCGTGCCAATTCCAGCATTGCCAGAAAATGCACGACAAGCACCGCTGTCGGATCCCCCTGATCCAGACGTTCATTGAACAGCTCACTAAACTCCATAAAGCGAACATGCTGCAAACGTCGCAGAATCTGGCTCATGTGATCCCGCACCGACAACTGCTCACGGGTAATCTTGTGACTGGCGTTGAGCTTGGCCCGCTTTAAAATCCCCAGCCAAGCCTCGCGCAAATCCTCTGCACTCACCTCCGGCGGGATCGCCTCAATAACCAGTTCGGCCTGGGCATTGGCCAGCAGAAAATCGCGCCCCGCCAGGGGCAACTGGTCCAGACGGCGCGCCCCTTCCTTCATGCGTTCGTATTCCAGCAAACGGCGCACCAGCTCCGCACGCGGATCATCCACTTCTTCACCCGTGTCCGCACGTCGCACCGGCAGCAGCATGCGGGACTTGATCTCGATCAGCAGCGCAGCCATCAGCAGGTACTCACCCGCCAACTCCAGATTGCTGGCGCGAATCTGCTCCACATACGCCAGATACTGCCCGGTGACCTGGGCCATCGGAATATCGAGCACATTGAAGTTCTGCTTGCGGATCAGATACAGCAATAAATCCAACGGGCCTTCGAACGCATCCAGAAACACTTCCAGCGCATCGGGCGGAATGTACAGATCCTGGGGAATCGCAAACAGCGGCTCACCATAAAGACGCGCCAGCACATCCTCGGGCTGAAGAGCTGGCGTGTCCACAACAGTCTGCTGTGCAATCTCGGTCACAGGCGCCGGCGCAAGGATTTAGTTGTTTTCGTAGTACACGTAAGGTTTCTGGGGCGTGCGGGCCGCCTTGTAACCATCTTGCAGTTCCTGATCAATCTGCTTGTCCCACAGACGATAACGCCCCTCACGCTGACGCGCTTCGGTATCGGGATTCTGAGCTTTATATTGTTTGAGAAACTGGGTAATTTCGGATTCGAAATTCTTTGCCATAATACCTGTACGCCTAAATAAATTGGATAACAGAAAAGTTTGAGTTTACTGCACCGCACACCAGAGAGTTCGCCGCATGGCATCTGAACAGACCGAAGCTGCCCCACCACCGGCAACCCTGTCCCCTCAAGAGCGTCGGGCCATACGCATTATTCCCTACATCGTGGGATGTGCCTTGTTCATGCAAATGCTGGACTCGACCGTAGTGGCCACAGCCCTGCCCACCATGGCCTTGTCGCTGGATACCAGCGTCATCCGCATGAATACCATCATTACCAGCTACCTGCTGGCAGTGGCTGTGTTCGTGCCTATCAGCGGGTGGGCTGCGGACCGCTTTGGAGCGCGCAAGGTGTTCCTGGCCGCCATTCTACTCTTTACCGCCAGTTCTGTTGCATGCGCCCTGTCCCAGACCCTGACCCAACTGATCATTTCCCGGGTGGTCCAGGGCATGGCGGGGGCCATGATGGTACCGGTAGGACGCATTATCTTACTGCGGCGCGTCCCTAAAGATCAGCTTTTAAGCGCCATGGCCGTGCTGACTTTACCCGCCTTGCTCGGCCCTATCATCGGCCCGCCCGTGGGTGGTTTTTTAGTCACGTATGCCAGCTGGCACTGGATTTTCCTGATCAACATCCCCGTCGGAGCCTTGGGTATTGCCCTGGTACTACGCTATATCCGCGAGGACTATCCCACCGACCGGCCTCCCCTGGACTGGCTGGGCTTTATCTTGAGCGCCATCTGCCTGGCCACCCTGGTAACCAGCTTTGAGAACGTCGGCCACGGCACCCTGAACTGGTCCACCCTGGGCTGGCTGACCCTGGCCGGACTGATCGCCGGCCTGTGGTATGTCTGGCACGCCCGCCAGGTAGCCTATCCCATCATTGACCTGTCCTTGCTGCGCACCAAAACCTTTGCCATATCGGTACTGGGCGGCAACCTGTGCCGCTTCTCGCTCGGAGCTTCCCCCTTTCTACTGGCAATCATGTTGCAAACCAACTTTGGCATGAGCGCGCTGGCAGCAGGTCTGATCACCTTTACCGGTGCGATTGGTGCACTGGGCATGAAGCTGGTGGCCCCGCCCATCATCCGGCGCTTTGGCTTTCGCAATGTACTGATCATCAATGCCTGGCTGACCGGCCTGTTCATCGCCTTGTGCGCCCTGTTCCAGGCCACGACCCCAATGTGGCTGATGATTGCCGTGCTGACGGCAGGTGGTTTCTTCCGCTCCCTGCAGTTCACCGCAGTCAACACCCTGACCTACGCCGACCTGGAATCCGAGGCCATGAGTCAGGCCAGCAGCTTTGCAGCCATGGCGCAGCAGTTGGCCATCAGTCTGGGCGTGGCTTGCGCGGCCGTCACCTTGAACATCAGCATGGCCCTGCGTGGTGCCAGCAGTGTGCAGACGCAGGATACGATTTGGGCTTTCCTGATTCTGGGTGCGATTACCGCCTTATCCAGCCTGTCTTTTGCCCGACTATCCCCCACTGATGGCGATTCGTTGCAACAGGCGCCACGCACGACCAGAAAAACGAAAGCATAGGGCTCAGTCCGAAGGTATGCCGCCTGCTTTGGCAAGTCTTGCCCAACGTCTCCTGGCGCACCGATCTGCTGTGTCTGCCTTAGTCCGGCTCCGCTGCCCGCGAAGCCTGATCAGTGAGCAGCATCACCAACTTGCAGTCCGGCCGGATAGCCAGCCGGAACGTAAACTGCTGAAAACGCTTGACACCTTTTTTGGGATGGCGGAAATCCCGCAATCCCCCCTCCCGCTCCACCACGGTCTGGCGTCCCCACCAGAACGCGAATACCTGGCTTTGCTGCCCCAGTTCCTGAATAAGCGCCTGTATATCGGCCTCATCCGCATGTGCGCCGACATCGGCGCGAAACTCGGCCACGACACGGCTGGCACGCTGCTCCCAGTCCACCACCAAATCGCGTGCGGCCGGGTCCAGAAAGATGTAACGCAGCAGATTGGGCTGCTCGCTGCGATCGGGCCAGCCATCAAACAAGTCCAGCAAGGCCTCGTTACGCGCGAGAACATTCCAGCTGCGGTCCAGAATATAAGCAGGCGCGGAGATACTGTCGACACAGGCGCTCAAGCCCTGCGGCAAAGGCTGAATATCACCTTGCCAATGCTCAGGATCGGCGCAATCGGCCAGCTCAAACAGGTAATGACGTTCCGCTCTGGCCAACTTCAACACGGTGGCCAGCCGGGCACAGACAGTCGGGGACACGGTCACATCGCGGCCCTGCTCGATCCAGGTGTACCAGGTGGTGCTGATATCGCACAGCTGGGCCACCTCTTCGCGGCGCAAACCAGGAGTACGACGACGCACTCCCGGGGCCAGACCGACGTCGAGCGGCCGGATACGTTCTCGCGCATGACGCAAAAACCGCCCCAAAGCCTGACGTCGGGTTTGGGAGGTGCTCTCGGCGCCTCCCGTACCAGGCCCCGTCGTTCCCATATCAGCCCAGCACGCCCGACAAGGTGCGGCGCACATCTTCTTCCGTACGGCCACTGCGCTTGATGTAGTCCTGCAACTGATCCTCACCAATATTGCCCACGTTAAAATACTTGGACTGCGGGTGGCTGAAGTAAAAGCCCGACACACTGGAAGCCGGAATCATGGCGTAACTGTCGGTGATGAACATCTCGATGTCTTCGCACTGCAGAACACGGAACATGTCGTGTTTAACCACGTGCTCCGGACACGCCGGGTAACCCGGTGCGGGACGAATACCCTGGTATTTCTCGTCGATCAGTTCTTCGTTGGACAGACGTTCGTCCGTCACATACCCCCACAAATCCGTGCGGACACGAGCGTGCAGACATTCTGCAAAGCCTTCTGCAAAACGGTCCCCCAGTGCTTTGATCATCAGATCTGAGTAATCGTCCCCTGCGGCCTGGAAACGCTCGGACAGCTTGTCCACGCCAATCCCGCCGGTGACTGCAAACATGCCGATGTAATCGGCCACGCCGCTTTCTTTGGGAGCAATGTAGTCGGCCAGACACTTGCTATCTACGCCTTCACGCTTGACACCTTGCTGGCGCAGATTACGCCAGGTAAACAGGACTTCGCTGCGCGATTCGTCCGAATAGACCTCGATGTCCTCACCATTGACCGTATTGGCGGGGTAAAAGGCAATGACGCCATTGGCGGTCAGCCAACGGCCCTCAATGATCTTTTTCAACATGGCCTGTCCTTCGGCAAACAAGGTCTTGGCCTGCTCGCCCACCACCTTGTCCTCCAGAATGGCCGGGTACTTGCCAAACAAGCTCCAGGTCTGGAAGAACGGCGTCCAGTCGATGAACTGGGCAATATCGGCCAGATCATAATTCTTGAAGGTGCGGCGTCCAATGAACTTGGGGCGTGGCGGGACATAGGTTGTCCAGTCAATCGCAGGCTTGTCCTGGCGCGCTTTTTCCAGCGAAATCAAAGGGGTGGCTTTACGATTGGCATGGCGCTGGCGCACTTGTTCGTATTCCTCGCGCACTTCGGCCAGAAACTCTTCCACATTATCCGAGACAAGCTGCGTGGCCACACCGACGCAGCGGCTGGCGTCCGGTGTGTAGATGACCGGGCCGTCGTAATGCGGCGCAATCTTCACCGCCGTGTGGACCCGGCTGGTGGTCGCGCCACCAATCATCAGAGGGATATTGCGTTCACGGAAGTAAGGGTCACGCTGCATCTCGGACGCAACATAGGCCATTTCTTCCAGACTGGGGGTGATCAGGCCGGACAGCCCCACGATATCGGCTTCCACTTCTTTGGCCTTGGCGAGAATCTCGGCGCAAGGCACCATCACCCCCATATTGACCACTTCGAAGTTATTGCACTGCATCACGACGGACACAATGTTCTTGCCAATGTCGTGTACGTCGCCTTTCACCGTGGCAATCACCATGCGGCCCTTGGAGCGCACATCCCCACCTGCCGCTTCAATCTGGCGCTTTTCTTCCTCAATGAAAGGGACCAAGTGGGCGACGGCCTGCTTCATCACACGCGCAGACTTCACCACCTGCGGCAGGAACATCTTGCCTTGACCAAACAGGTCACCGACCACGTTCATGCCGTCCATCAACGGCCCTTCAATGACGCTGATGGGACGACCGCCCTGAGCAGCGATCTTCTGACGCACCTCTTCCGTGTCTTCCACGATGAAGGTGGTAATGCCATGCACCAGCGAGTGGATCAAGCGCTGCTCGACCGTGGTTTCACGCCAGCTCAGATCTTCCTCTTTTTTGGCGCCCGAGCCTTTGACGCTCTCGGCCATTTCCACCAGACGCTCGGTGGGGGTGCGCTCATCAGCCGGATCGGTTTTGCCCTTAGGTTCGGCCCGGTTCAGAATCACGTCTTCAATCAGATCGCGCAGATGCGGTTCGATATCGGCATACACACCCAGTTGGCCCGCATTCACAATCCCCATGGTCAGGCCTTCCTGAATGGCGTAGTACAGGAAAACGGTGTGGATGGCCTCGCGCATGGCTTCGTTGCCACGGAAGGAGAAGCTGACGTTGGAAATACCGCCGGACAAGCGGGCGTGCGGCAGATTTTTGTGAATCCAGCCTACACCCCGAATAAAGTCCAGCCCATAGTTGGCGTGCTCATCCATGCCGGTTGCCACGGCAAACACGTTGGGGTCGAAGATGATGTCCTCAGGCGGAAAGCCCACCTCATCCACCAGCAAACGGTAAGCACGTTCGCAAATCTCTACCCGACGCTCGTAACTATCGGCCTGACCCTGCTCGTCAAAGGCCATCACCACAATGGCGGCGCCATACTTGCGGCACAAACGAGCGTGCTCCAGGAAAGGCTCAACGCCCTCTTTCATGGAGATCGAGTTCACGATGGCCTTGCCTTGCACGCAGCGCAAACCAGTTTCAATGACGTCCCATTTGGAGCTGTCGATCATGATGGGCACGCGCGCAATGTCCGGCTCAGAGGCGATCATGTTCAGGAAGCGATGCATGCAGGCTGCTGAGTCCAGCATGCCCTCATCCATATTGATATCGATAATCTGCGCACCGTTTTCCACCTGCTGCCGCGCCACCGACAAGGCTTCTTCGTAGTTTTCCTGCTGAATCAGGCGCAAGAAAGCCTTGCTGCCCGTGACGTTGGTACGTTCACCCACGTTCACAAACAGGGTGTCTTCATCAATGTTCAAAGGCTCCAGACCCGACAGGCGGGTTTTAACGGGCACCTCAGGAACAACTCGTGGAGGCAGCTTACGGCACAGCTCGGCAATGGCGGCAATGTGCTCGGGCGTCGTGCCACAGCACCCACCCACCATATTGACCAGACCCGCTTGCGTAAATTCCTGCAGCAGGCTGGAGGTATCGGCGGGGGTTTCATCAAAGCCGGTTTCGGCCATGGGGTTGGGCAAGCCGGCGTTCGGGTAGACACAAACGTAGGTATCGCAAATCTTGGACAGCTCGGCCACATAGGGGCGCATCAAGGCGGCACCCAGCGCACAGTTCAGGCCAATCGTAATCGGACGGGCATGACGCATGGAGTTCCAGAAGGCTTCCACCGTCTGGCCGGACAGAATGCGGCCCGAAGCGTCCGTGACCGTGCCCGACACCATGACAGGAACGCGCTCACCACGTTCGTCAAAGACCGTTTCCAGGGCAAAGACAGCCGCTTTGGCATTGAGCGTGTCAAAAACGGTTTCGATGAGCAGGATATCCACGCCGGCATCGAGCAAGGCACGCACCTGCTCGGTGTAGGCCACCCTCAGTTGCTCAAAGGTGACGTTGCGGGCGGCGGGGTCATTCACATCGGGAGAGATGGAAGCCGTTTTAGGTTGTGGGCCCAGCGCACCAGCCACAAAACGCGGCCACTCGGGCGTGCTGAAGGCATCACGCGCCTGACAGGCCAGTTGCGCCGACGCCAGGTTCAGGTCATAGCTGATGCCCTGCAAATCGTAATCACCCTGGGCTATATCCGTCGCACCAAAGGTGTTGGTGCTGATGACATCGGCCCCGGCCGCCAGGTACTGGTCGTGAATCTCGCGAATAATGTCGGGACGCACCAGCGACAGCAATTCGTTATTGCCCTTCACATCCTTGTGGTGATCCGCAAAGCGTTCGCCACGGAAATCGGCCTCGCCCAATTTGTACCGCTGAATCATGGTGCCCATTGCACCGTCCAGAATCAGGATTTGCTGCCCCAGACGTCGGGCAAACTCCGCACCACGGGTGTAGGCAGAGATCGGGTAAGGCAAAGCGGGATAGGACACTAAAAACTCCGTAACACGAAACGGGATGTTGACAGCCTCTGGCAGCAAGAAGCACAAGAATGGTGGATTGGCGCCACAATTGTAGCGCTTTGTACGGGAAATCCGACCTAAACACTTAACCTTTGCCCCCACGGCATGTAACATTTTCGGCTCGGAAAGAGGTGCTTTCCGGCCCACACTCCGCTGGGCCTGGGAAAGTCAAATGGGAAACGTGAGCGGTTCATACTGAAACTGCCAAACGTGCTGCCCCCGCAACGGTACCTGCTACGCGCAAAGCCCGACACCAGCCTGCTTCTGACCCTGACTTTACGGCCGTCCTCCCGTGGACGGCTTCGCTTATCGATGTGCGGGGACGCACATCTCACAGGAATCTCCATGACTCTACTGTCCATCAGACCCTTGATGGTCGCCCTGGCGGGCGCCCTGCCCTTGATCGCCACGGCCCAAACCACTTCTGTCACCAAGCTGGATCACATTGTGGTTACGCCAAGCCGCCTGGCACAGCCACTGAAAAACGTGGTGGGTGACGTCACTGTCATTGATCAGGAAACCTTGCAAAAAGCAGGCCAGAGCAGCGTCGCCGATATTTTGCAGCGTCAGCCCGGAGTAGAAATCTACAGCAGCGGTGGCCCACAAACCACAACCGGCGTCTACCTGCGCGGCACCAACCCGCAACATACCCGCGTGATGATCGACGGCATGCGCATCAACAGCTCTGCCAGTGGTTCGGTGAACTGGCAGGCAATTGATCCAGCCCTGATCGAGCACATTGAAATTGTGCGTGGCGCCGGCAGCAGCCTGTATGGCTCGGATGCCATCGGAGGGGTGGTGAACATCATCACCAAAAAAGGCGGCAGTGAACGTGCCTTGAGCGCCTGGGGAAATATGGGCCTGGGCTCGCAAGATACCTTCAAGGCCAGCGCCGGTTTTTCTGGTGCGGCCCAAGGCTGGGATTACAGCCTGGCCTCCAGCTACGGTAGCAGCGATGGCTTCAATGCCACCAATCCCCTGTCCTTTAGTTACAACCCCGACAAAAACGGCTACACCCAGCACGGGCTGAACGGCTCGTTGGGATATGAATGGTCAAAAGGCCAGCATTTGGGGCTGACCGCTATCAACAGCTACATGGATGGTCAGTTCGACAACGGTCTGTTCGAGCGCCGTACCCCCAGCACACAGACCCGCCAGCAAGCCTATGGTTTGACCAGCACCAACCAGTTGTCCGAAAAGTGGACCAGCCGCCTGAACGCCTCATTGAGCAAAGAAACCGTAGAGAACCGGGCTTTTGCCGCTCGATACGCCACCTTGCAGCGCCAATACAGTTGGCAAAACGACCTGACTGTCGCCCAGGGTCAAACCGTCTCCCTGCTGGCCGAACGTCTGGAAGAACGGATGAGCCACAGCACCGTGCACAAGGACGACAAGCGCAACACCAATGCCTTTGCCCTGATTTACCGTGGCGATATTAATCAACACCACCTGCAAGCCAGCGTGCGTAATGACAATATCAGTGGCTATGGCAACAAGGTGACGGGCGGCCTGGGCTATGACCTAGACATCACCAGCAACTGGACAGTAGGTGTCGCCGCCAACACGGGCTTTCGTGCACCTACGTTCGCGGACTTGTACTCGCCCTACAATTGGGGCTTTCAGGGCAATCCGGACCTGAAACCGGAGAAATCACGCAATGTGGAAGGCCATATCCGCTATACCGACGACACGACCCAACTGGGGATGGTGGTCTACCAGAACCGCATCCGCGACATGATCAACCCATATGTGTGTGATGCCAATTTCGAATGCACAACCAGCAATACGGAAAAAGCACGGATCACGGGCCTGACCTTGACAGCCGTCAAGCAACTGGGCGACACCACCTTGAGTGCCAGCGCCGACTTTGCCGACCCCAAGGATAGAAATACGGACAAGCAACTGATCCGCCGTGCCAAGCAAAACTACAAAGTGGCCGTGGAACACACGTTCGGGGATCTGAAAACCGGCGCTGAATACCTGTTCGCTTCCCACCGTTATGACGATGCGAAAAACGAACAACGTCTGGGCAGCTATGGTCTG
Source organism: Alcaligenes sp. SJTW-7 (assembly GCF_047716895.1). Classification (NCBI taxonomy): domain Bacteria; kingdom Pseudomonadati; phylum Pseudomonadota; class Betaproteobacteria; order Burkholderiales; family Alcaligenaceae; genus Alcaligenes; species Alcaligenes sp. SJTW-7. The sequence continues at coordinate 3,307,509 of NZ_CP136682.1, forward strand.
CTTAACCTGACCGCCAGCTACCCGCTGACCTCCAGCCTGGAAGCCCAGCTGCGCTGGAACAACGTGTTCGACAAGGACTACACCCTGGCTCGCGGTTATAACAACGCTGGCTCCAGCGTGTTCCTGAACTTTGCCTGGCGTATGTAAGCTGTTCACTTGGCCTTGGTCAATTCTGGCACGGCCCCGTTCAGGGGCCGTGCCATTTACGGAGGCTGCATGATGCCCTCTTTGCCTGCGACTTGTCGTCTACAGCCCGCCAAGCGCTCTGTCTGGAGCGGACTGCGGCGGTGGAGCTTGCGTTGCCTGTTCGTGCTGCCTTTGGCATTGCCCGTCCCGGCCCCAGCACAGGTGCAGACTCAAGTACAGCCCGAGATACAGACCAGCACGGAACACAGCACGCCAGAAATACAGAACAAGCAAGAAGATACAGAAACACAAAACGCCACGACCGATCAGGAAACCCAATCCTCACCAACCGTCGCTACAGCCCGCGCACGCGCAATTAGTCTGGCCCCTCACATCACTGAGATCCTGTTTGCGGCTGGAGCACAAGACAGCCTGATCGCCGTCGACAGTTCCAGCGACTACCCGCCTGCTGCCAAGGATCTGCCCAGCATTGGGGACGCCTTGCGGGTCAACCCCGAACGACTGCTGGCGCTTAAACCCGACCAGGTCTGGGCCTGGCAGCCCAACCAGATCGGACCTGAATTGCAAGGACAATTGCAACAAGCCTCGATCCGCCTGATCTTTGCCGCCCCCAAGACACTGGACGATATTCCCGCCTTCATCCGTCTGGCTGGCGACCGTCTGGACACCGCCGAGGCCGCTGTGCCTGCCGCCGCTTTGCTGGACCAGCAAATCGCAGCCCTGCGCCAGAATAGCCGTCTGGGCCACACCGTCAGCGTATTTCTGGAAATAGGCTCCGAACCCTTGTACACCTTGGCCCGCGACCCCTTGATCCAGGATGTGCTCAGCACTTGCAAAGCGCAGAACATCTACGCCCGCCACGCCGCCGTCGCACCCGCTATCAGTCTGGAAGACGTTCTGCACAAGCGTCCGCAAGTGGTCATCCTGGCTTACCGTGACCCCGCCCAGCTGCGCGCGCGCCATCTGTTCTGGGAAAAGCATCTGGGGCTCAGTCCCCACGCGTTACTGAACCTGAACCCGGACGCCCTGTACCGTCCCGGCCCAAGGCTGATAGAGGCCACTCGCCAGTTGTGCGAACAACTGGACCGCTATCGGGCCCAGGCTTTTTGAACGGTTTTTCTTCTGCCGCTTAAAACTGATACTTCACTGCCAGCATCATATTGCGCGGCTCACCCCAGGTGTAGGTGCTGTACCTGACCGGCGTAACCGGGCCGGCTGACCTCCCCCCACGTTTTGCTTTGCCAACGTGCGCCACCGCCCAAGGTCAGTCCCTTCCAGCCGCCCTCGAAATCATAGGTGGTGTAGCGCTTGAACTGATGCTCGGGTGACAAGATGGACACGTTATCGCCGTCCTGGCGCGAGAGCTTGTAAGCGTAACCCGCATGCATCTGCCGTTGCGACGTCAGTTGACCCGCCAGCTCGAACTCTACCCCATGGGTGCGCACGCCAGGCACCGCTCCATACGCGATGCCGCCCGAGGGCGTACGTCCTCTCGTTTCTTTACCGAAGTTGTCCTGCCGCAGCTGAAAATAAGCCAGGCTGGACGTCAGTCGACCTTCCATGAATTCGCCTTTGAGCCCAACCTCAGAGTTATCCCCGCGCAAGGGGTCCAGGACACGACCGCTCTCGTCTTGCAGGTCTTGAGGCTGGAAAATCGTGGTGTAGCTGGCGTAGACCGAGAAGTTGTCATTAAGGTCATAAACAGCCCCCAAGTAAGGCACCCATACGCCGGTCTCGCACATCTCTTCCTTGCTGTAATTGGCTTGTAGAGGGGAATAAAGACAAAAAAGCGTACAGCGCCAGACAGGACGTCCAATCAACGGGGACGGCACATTAACCGTCCCCGTGGGTCCGCAAACGAGGTAAAGCGAAGCGCGGGCTGGTGGACCATCCTCAGAACCAGCCACACTCAGCGTAGGCTTGCTGCACTCTCACATCACAAAGGACGGCAGGGTCAATACCGCATGGGTAGGTTGACGACGCAAGCCCTCCACATCATCCAGACGGGTTTGAGCACGCCGAGACAGATGCTTGAGCACTTGACTGCGCTCCACAGTAGGCAACGTCGCCAGAGCGTTTTCAATGGCGCGCCCGGACAGATCATTGAGCGCATAAGCGTATTCGCGGGCGCCGTGTGTTTGCAGCAGCTCCAGCAAATAATCCTGACGCTGGCGGGTGGCAGCCTGACGCAGCGCTTCTTGCAAAGCCAGGTTGCAGGGAGCAGAGCGAAACAGCGTGAGACGGAACATAGCATTCTCCTTCAGACCCGGGGTCCAGAAAGAGTGCTCATCTTCTTAGAGAAGCCCGCTTCGTGGTCCGGCGTCCGTTTGATTGGTCATTAAGAAGGCCGCCCTGGAACAGGGACAAAGCCATGAAGAGGGATCAGGGTCCATTGCGTTGTAAACCTGAGTGGTTAAACAAGAAGATCCGAAGGTTTTCCGAACCGGCACTATTTTCGCATCGTGCCCCAGGGCTTGTCTGCAAGGCATTGGCCTACGTGGCCTCACCCTTTGGACATCCCTTTTACACTTAGGGATACCTCCTTTTGCCGTTCGCCTGCAAAGGCTGGCCAGTGTCGTGCCGCGGCCAAACTGCCCATTCCAGCTGGGCGACCGACAAACTGGCGTGGCTTAAAATTGATGGGTCACACCCAGAGCGACACGGCTGGTACGCGGTTCACTGACATGGACGGCTGTCTCCATGTCATAGCGCCGCCCTTGGGCCGCAAAGACATAAAGGCTGGTGCGCGGCGACAAAGGATGCACATAAGCGACAGACATCACCTGGAGGCGGCCAGCCTGTTCCCCGGTCGCTTCCCACCTCCAGTTCGGGCGCCCCAATGACCACTGCCACTGAACCTCGCCCTTGCCAAGCGGAATGGCCGAGCCCACGTACCAGGTATCCAGGCGGCCGCCCTGAACAAACTCCGTCGGCCCCAGGCCACCCAGCCCCCTCTGCTGCCAATACGTCGGGCCTTCATCGCCATTCAAGCCCACAAAACCGTTGCTCTGACGACTCCAGCCTGCCGCCACACGAGCAAATCCGAAGTCATAGCTGGCCCCCAACTGCAAGGCGGTGGGCCGATTGGATTCGATCCGGCTCAAACTCTCATGACTGGCTGCCAGTAACCAAGGGCCCTGCTCATAACGCAGCGCCAGGCTGTATAGCTTTGTGCGCGCATCAGCCAAACCAGACAAGCTCTGCTCGCCAACATCGCCGCTGTAGCTCAGTCCGAGCTGCAGGCCCGCCCACTGTGGGCTACGCCAGCTGAGCTGCTGAGAGACCTGATAATTGTCCGAGGCACGCATCAACGCCCCCATCCCGAAGTCTTTCCAGGAGCCCACTTCAATAGCAGAGACAAACTCCTGACCGACGGTGTGCTGACGTCCAAACCGCAGTTCACCCCACTGATCGCTCCCCAGCCCCAGCCAGGCCTGGTAGTTGAATAGCCGCGCCGACTCGTCGCCCCGTCCTGTGGCCAGATCAATGCCACTTTCAAGATTGAAGGTGGCACGCCCCCCCTCCCCCAGAGAGTCCTGGCCCCGAATCCCCCACAAGGAGTCTGCCTGTCCGCCACTGAGAACGCCTCGTTGCGAGCCTTGACCGCTCACATGCGTCCAGCCCAAACCGGCATCCACAGTGCCATAGAGCTGCGCGGAGGTTTCGGCATCACTGTGACCCGGCACCAACACGCCACCAAGCCCGCCCAAGGCCACGCACACCACCCAATAAGTACTGCGCAAACGCAAAGGCCGGGCGTGGCAGACCCCATGACCCTGGCCACGGTGCCTCAGGTGTCTTGAAGCCGGTTCTGCAAACAGACTGGGGTCAGGGTAAAAAGACTCGGTCGGGTTCATGCGCACCTCTCGCTCGTGATACAAGGACAGCCATCCAGCCCGGCTTGGACACGAGCTGCTTTCTTGTCATCGTAAAAAACAAAAACCGCTATTTATCATCTCAGACGTGCCCAGCCCGACCCTCTGTCCGATCCCTTGATTGCGCCTTAGGACGGCTACAAACGGGAAAACGCCCACCAACTCCATCCCCCGCAGACTCTGACCCGGCGCTGGAACCGACCGGTGTGGGCAGACCCACCCTGCTTGGCAGGCCCGTGCATCAGGAGCAACAGGATTTTCGCATCGCGGCCCTGACAGAGCCAGTGGGCATTAGGCCTGTCTGCATAGACTTGAACATAAGGCGACTATGCCAAGGTATAGCGTTGCCCGGTCGACAGCCCAATGTGGCCAGCACATCGGGTCATGCTTTGGCCCGAGCCGCCTCCCTGCCCCGCACCGGCAAGGCCGCCTAAGGGTTTTCCTGCGGGCCCCGCCCAAATGGATTATTCTTGCAATGTTTGCCCAGCAAAAAACCAATTCTTGATCCGTCCACAGGCACGGATGCGCAACAAAGCACCACCATGACCCAAACAGTGAACAACGATCCTTTTATCCTGGCCGGAACCCACTACCAATCCCGGTTATTGGTAGGCACCGGTAAATACAAAGATTTTGATGAGACGCGTCAGGCGATTGAAGCGAGCGGCGCTGAGATTGTGACTGTGGCTATTCGCCGCACCAATATCGGCCAGAATGCCAACGAGCCAAACTTGCTCGATTACCTGCCGCCTTCCAAATACACGCTGCTGCCCAACACCGCCGGCTGCTACACGGCCGAGGATGCCGTGCGCACCCTGCGCCTGGCGCGTGAACTGCTGGACGGCCACAAGCTGGTCAAGCTGGAAGTGCTGGGCGACTCCGGCAATCTGTTTCCCAATATGCCTGAAACCCTGAAAGCCGCCAAAACCTTGGTGGATGAAGGCTTTGACGTCATGGTGTACTGTGCCGACGATCCTATCCAGGCACGGATGCTGGAAGACATCGGCTGTGTCGCCATCATGCCTCTGGCCTCCCTGATTGGTTCGGGGATGGGCATTATCAACCCCTGGAACCTGCGCCTGATCATCGATCAAAGCAAGGTGCCGGTATTGGTGGATGCTGGCGTAGGCACCGCTTCGGACGCCGCCATTGCCATGGAACTGGGCTGTGATGGCGTCTTGATGAATACCGCTATCGCTGGCGCCCGGCAGCCTGTCCTGATGGCCAGCGCCATGAACCTGGCGGTACAAGCCGGTCGCCAGGCTTATCTGGCGGGCCGCGTGCCGCGCAAATACTACGATGCCGACCCCAGCTCCCCAACCGAAGGGCTGATTCACTCCCGTACCTGAACGAGACATGATTCCCAATACGCTGACCATTGCCGGAGTTGACCCCTCCGGCGGCGCCGGTATTCTGGCTGACGTGAAAGCCATGAGCGCCCTGGGCGCTTATGCCACCGCTGTCATTGCCGCGTTGACGGCACAAAACACCCAAGGGGTAAGCGGCATCAGTCCGGTTCCCGCCGAATTTGTACGCCAGCAGATCACCACTCTGTTTGCCGACGTACGCATTGATGGCGTCAAGATCGGCATGTTGGGCCAGGAGGCCGTCACCACGGTGGTGGCCGAATGCATGGCTCAATTCAAACCCAAGCATCTGGTCCTGGACCCGGTCATGATCGCCAAGAGTGGCGATCATCTGCTGGAAAAATCCGCCGTGCATGCCTTGCGTGAACAATTGGTACCCCAGTGCACCATGATCACGCCCAACCTGCCCGAGGCCGGTGTATTGCTGAACGCCCGGCCGGTAGAGACCGTCAAGGAAATGCGCCAGGCAGCCGAGCGTCTGCGCCGTCTGATGAACCACAGCGATGAACGCTGGGTTTTCCTGAAAGGCGGCCATCTGCCCGGCTCAGAATGCATCGATTTGCTGCATGATGGCGACAAAATGATAGAAATGCCGGCCCGGCGTATTGATACTGCCAATACCCACGGCACCGGTTGCACCCTGTCGGCAGCGCTGGCAGCCCTGCTGCCCCAATACGACCGTGTGCCTGATGCCGCTCTGGCGGCCAAAAAGTACCTGTACGAAGCCATCGCCCGTTCGGGTGAGCTGACGGTGGGCAGCGGCCACGGCCCGGTACACCATTTCCATAAACTGTGGCCATCGTCCTGATACGTGCCGTTTGATCGGGCCGCTTGATGGCCCCTGTCTTATGTCTACACTTGGAATTATTGTCGCCATGCGCGAGGAGCTGGAGATTGTGCTGGAGCGCCTGCAAGCGCCACAGACCATCCAGCGCGCTGGCATGAGCTTTCATCGCGGCAGCTATCTGGGCAAGCCCGTCGTCGCCGTGGTCTGCGGCGTGGGCAAAGTCAATGCCGCGGCATGCACCCAGATGCTGATCTCGGAGTTTTCCGTAGGCAGCATCATCAATATCGGAATCGCCGGCGCCGTTGAACTCAGCATCCGGCCTGGCGATATTGTGATTGCCGATACCCTGGTCCAGCACGATGTGGAGCTCAAAGCCCTGGGGCTGGCGCCCGGACAGGTCTTTCGCCTGGATACCTTTGATTTTCCCGCGGACCCGGCCCTGCTGGCGATAGCCCAAACCGCAGCCCAGCAAATCGAAGGGCATCGGGTTCATACTGGCCGAATTGTTACCGGCGACCAATTTATTGCATGTAACGATAAAATACAGTGGTTAAGCACCACCTTTGACGCTATCGCCTGTGAAATGGAAAGTGGCGCCATTGCCCAGGTGTGCTATCTGAATACCGTGCCTTTTGTCTGCATACGCAGTATTTCGGACAATGCCAACAACGAGGCACACATGGATTTTGATACCTTTTTGCCCATTGCCGTCAGTAACGCCAGCACTTTGCTGCATGCGATGGTGCCGTCCTGCTAAGCCCAAGCGCGCATCTTTATCCATGCGCTGGCTTATAATCGGCTCTTTGCCAAGCCTTTAGTTTTCTGGAAGCTATGAACCATATTGCGCTGTCTGAACTCGAACGTGCCCGTTACTACATGGTGGAGCAGCAAATCCGTCCCTGGAACGTATCCGACGAAAACGTGCTGCAAGCGTTGGTCGCGGTCCAGCGTGAACGCTTTGTGCCCCCGTCTTTGCGCTCGTCGGCTTTTTCGGACACCGAGCTGCCACTGATCATCAATGCCGTGGACACGCACGAGACCATGCTCTCGCCCAAAGTGGAAGCCCGCCTGACGCAGGAACTGCTCTTGCAGCCCAGCGACGGCGTACTGGAAATCGGTACTGGCTCGGGCTACCAGGCGGCGTTGCTCGCCCACCTGTCGCAGCAAGTGACCTCTATCGAGATCGACAGCAAGCTGGCCGCATTCGCTCAGGAGAACCTGCAGCGTAACAATGTGCGCAACGTCAAGGTGGAAGTGGGCGACGCCCATGCTGGCTGGGGTACGACCGAATACGACGCCATTCTGGTCACTGGCTCAGTCCCTGTCATTCCTGACGCCCTGAAATATCAACTCTGTATCGGCGGGCGCCTGGTAGTGGTGGTCGGTCAGAATCCGGTCATGACGGCAGTGCGCATCACTCGCACCAGCGCAGCCAGCTTTGAGACGACGCCCTTGTTTGATACCTGGATCAAACCGTTACGCGGCACCGCGGTTTCGCAGTTTCGCTTTTAAGCACGCATGCGGTGCATGATTTCCGTGCGACTGGCGCTGTGCTCGCTGCTTGCCTTGAGCAGCACCGCCCAGGCGCAGGATCTGTTGCAGGCCTGGAATCAGGCCTTGGCTCGTGAACCCCAATTTGGCGCCGCCCAAGCGCTCCGTCAGGCGGATCAGGAACTCGTTCCGCAAAGCCGGGCGCAATTATTGCCACACATCAGTGCGATTGGTACGGCCGAGCTCCAGGAGCGCCGTCAGACCGGCCAGCTATCCAATCAACAAGCGAGCAATCGGGCCGCCTGGACGCTGACGCTGAGCCAGCCCATCTACAACCGCAATGCCTGGGCACGCTACGAACGTGCTCAGTTACTGGCGCAAGGAGCCGATATTCAGCTTAGCCTGGAGCGGCAGGACTTGATGTTGCGCGTCAGCCAGCATTATTTTGATGTGCTGGCCGCGCAAGACACGCTCTCTACCCTGACCGCCCAGCAGGCTGCTATTGAGGAGCAGTTACGCGCGGCCGAGCAGAACTTTGAGCTGGGCGGCACCACCATTACCGACGCCTACGAAGCCAAATCACGGCTGGACCTGACCCGTGCCAACGTCATTCAGGCGGAAAATGCCTTGCAGGTAGCGCGAGACAAACTGGCAGCACTGACGCTGGAACGCGCTGAAACACTGGCTCGCCTGCGTGACCCCCTGGTCTTGCCTGCTCCCCAGCCCGCAAATCTTCAGGACTGGCTCGATCAGTCCCGTCAATCTGGCCTGAGCGTTGCCTTGGCGGAGATCAAGGCGCGAGCAGCCGAAGAGCAATTGAAAAGCATCCAGGCACTGCATGAGCCTACCCTGGCACTGAAAGCCCAGACAGGTAGTGGCAGTGACCAAACCCTGTTCGGCCAAACCGGCGGTGGCCCCCGCTCCTTAAACAGCGCGCTGGGTCTGGAACTGAGCATTCCCATTTTCCGGGGGGGTGAGACCCGCTCTCAAGTTCGTGAGCAAAGCTCGCGGCTGCAGCAGGCCCGCTACGACTACCAATTCGCCATTCAGCAGTCTCTTCAGCAGACACGCCAGTACTTCTCGGGTGTCACCACTGGTCTGGTGCGGGTAAAAGCACTGGAAACGGCCACCCAATCCAGCCAAGATGCACTGGAGGCCAACAAGCTGGCATACGAGGTCGGTGTGCGCGTCAATATCGACGTACTCAATGCTCAGCAGCAGCTTTATGAAGCCCGACGCAGTCTGGCACAAGCCCGCTACGAGGTCCTGATGAACAGTCTGCGTCTGAAAGCCGCCAGTGGCACCTTGAACGAAAACGACCTGCGTGCTGTCAACGATCTGCTTGAACCGGCATCCTGAAGCCTGCGCTGGCAAGAGACACGAACCAGGCACCGCAATCTGGCCCTAGAAGCATGACCTCTCCAGCCAGACTCGAGAACTCATACATACGCTCAATATCTGCCTCCGAGACACATACGCCCAGCCCACCAGATCAAGCACGAGGGCCGCATCACATCTTGCTCAGCCACTGATAAACGCAGGAGCAGTCCTGTCTGGCTTGGGCCCAATACTCCGGCATCTATCAAACACTAAACCATCCTGGGCATCAGCAGACCCTCGAGCTCCCTGCTTGCAAGCAAAAAAAATCCCAGACCAAGCCGGGATTAAACACATCCATTTGTATTTCGCTTTCAGTCGCGCAGCTTCTTGACCAGTGCTGTCGTGGAACGCTGAAACTCAAAGGGAATGGCGACGGCATCGCCTCCCCAGCTACGCACCAGTGCCGTTTCGGGCAAGGCTTCCATATCGTAGTCACCGCCCTTGACGATCAAGTCTGGGCGCAGGGCGGCAATCAAGGCTTCCGGGGTGTCCTCATCGAACAGGACCACGGCATCCACGCAAGCCAAGGCAGCCAACAAGGCGGCGCGATCCTGTTCGGAATTGATGGGGCGCTCCGGGCCTTTGTTCAAACGGCGTACCGACGCATCGGTATTCACCCCTACGATCAGTGATGCACCCAGCTGCGCGGCCTCATCCAGGTAGCTGACATGCCCGCGATGCAAGATGTCAAACACACCATTGGTAAAGACCAGCGGACGTGCCAGGCGACCCTGCTCCACAGCCTCACGCAACGCCTGCAGTTCCAGCACCTTGGCCTCGAAACGCGCACTCATATCAAGCCTGCACCAGGGACGAGTCCGATCCAACCTGACGAGCCAGTTCCTTACGGTAACGGTTCAATTCCTGAACGGTTTCAAACGAGCTGCCCATCAAAAGGGACATATTGTGCAGGATACGCGAGCTGACTTTATGCTCCCACTCCTTGTCAAAACGAATCTGCGTATCCAGCCAGTTTTCCAGCCAGCCGGGTGAAGGCAGCTTGGACTGCACGGTATCTTCCGGGAACATGGCCTTGTTGACGTGCAAGTTGGTGGGATGCAATGCCTGGGCCGTGCGATGCGCCGACGCCATCAGCACTCCAATCTTGGAGAAGGCCAGTCGGGCTTGCAGACCGAACTCCTGGCCCTTGTGTACCAGGGCACGCTTCATATAGCGCAGGTACGCACCGGCATGACGGGCCTCATCCTGGGCCACGATCTTGTAAATGGCCTTGATGACAGGTTCGGTGTGCCAGTCTGCGGCACGACGGTACCAGTGGTTCAGGCGAACCTCGCCGCAAAAGTGCAGCATCAGGGTTTCCATGGCGGGTGCCGGATCAAAATCAAAGCGCACTTTATGCAACTCTTCTTCGGTAGGCATCAGCTCGGGGCGGAAACGGCGCAGGTATTCGATCAGAACCAGTGAGTGTTTTTGCTCCTCGAAGAACCATACGGACATAAAGGCGCAAAAATCGCTGTCATCTTTATTGTCACGCAGGAACATCTCGGTTGCCGGCAAGGCAGCCCACTCGGTAATGGCGTTCATTTTGATGGTGTAAGCCTGCTCGTCGCTCAGCTTGCTGCCGTCAAAATCATCCCATGGTATGTCATGCGCAAAATTCCAGCGCACCGCTTCCATGGATTTAAATAAGTCATGGTAAAGCATAACGATTCCTAAAAAGAATCAAGCGGTTCCTTGAGGGCGGCCATTTACCGTCCGGAAGGCGCCGGAAAGCGCCAGCTTAGCAATACGCTGGCGGACCTGCGTCTATCGTAGAACCTGCAGTTATCAGAAATATGTCAGCCACAAAAAAACTGACACGCTGCGGGGTCGTCACACTTAACGCCCCACCAAAGCCCAGATGGCCACCCCGACCGCCACCGCCAATACAGCACATAAGGCGGTCAACAATCGGTTGGTCTGCTGCTGCGACTGACGCAGCAGCTTAAGTTCCTGGTTCAACGCCTGCCCTGTCTCTGGTCTATTCAGGCTGGAATAAACCAGACGCGGAAGCTGCGGCATGATCTGGGCCCACTGCCCGGCTTCCTGTTTCAAACGCGAGTAAAAGCCCGATGGACCAATACGCTGGTACATCCACTTTTCCAGATAAGGTTTGGCGGTATCCCACAGATCCAGTTCCGGATCCAGGTCCCGCCCCATCCCCTCCACATTCAGGAGAGTTTTCTGCAGCAGCACCAGCTGCGGCTGAATTTCCACATTAAACCGGCGCGAGGTCTGAAATAGACGCAAGAGCACTTGCCCCAGCGAGATCTCGGACAAAGGCCGATCAAAATACGGTTCACACACCGCGCGTACCGAGCCTTCCAGCTCTTCCTCGCGGGTTTCTGGCGGCACCCAACCAGACTCAATATGCAGTTGGGCTACCCGGCGGTAGTCGCGCCGGAAAAAAGCCAGAAAATTCTGTGCCAGGTAGTTTTTGTCGAACTCGGACAAGGAGCCCACGATGCCAAAATCCAGGGCAATGTAACGGCCCAGCGTCTCAGGGGCATCCGACACATAAATATTGCCAGGGTGCATGTCAGCATGGAAAAAGCCGTCGGTAAACACCTGGGTGAAAAAAATCTCCACCCCTTTGCGGGCCAGATCTTTCAAGTCCACGTTGGCCGCACGCAAACGATCAATCTGATTGACGGGGATACCCTTCATGCGATCCATGGTGAACACGGTGGATGCGCAGTAATCCCAATGCACTTCAGGCACGATCAGCAACTGGGTGCGCTCGACATCCTTGGTGAAATTGCGGCGCAGCTGACTGCAATTGGAGGCTTCACGAATCAGGTCCAGCTCGTCGTTCAGATACTTGTCGAACTCGGCGACCACCTCACGCGGCTTCAGACGACGGGCATCCGGTCCCAGACGTTCCATGAACGCGGCCAGAACCCGCATCAGGCGCAGATCTTTGTGAATGACCTCACGCATGCCCGGACGCAGCACCTTCACAGCGACCTCGCGGCCATTGTGAAGGGTGGCAAAGTGAACCTGGGCGATCGAGGCCGAGGCGACGGGCGTGCGATCAAATTCCTGGAACAGATCGTAAGGCGAGGCACCCAACGCTTTCTGAATCGTCGCCTCCGCCACGTCGGAAGGAAAAGGCGGCACACGATCCTGAAGCATGGCCAACTGTTCGGCGATATCCATCGGAATCAGATCCCGGCGCGTAGAGAGCACCTGACCGAACTTCACAAAGATGGGGCCCAGACTTTCCAAAGCCAGGCGCAAACGCACACCGCGCGGCAGCTTGGGCTTGCGGCCCAGACGCACAACGCGCAACAGGCGGGACGCCCAGGGATGGCGGATACTGGAGAGCACCAGCTCGTCCAGACGAAAACGGAATACAACCAGCAGGATGCTCAGCAGACGGCACAAGGAGAACATATTCAGGACTCCCGCCGACGTGCATCAAGACGACTCAAGCGCTGGTCCAGCTCGTTCAGACGCTGGACCAAACTGGACGCCTGCCCGCGCATCCGTTCCAGTTCGGGACGGGTGACCAGCAAGGCACTTTCCTCGGTCAGGTACTCGGTAGCATTGCCGGCCAGACGCTGCCCCAAATCCCGCAGCCCGGAAACAGCCCGTCGCGCGCCACTGAACAGACGCACCGCCATGACATCGCCCACTATCTTGGCCAGATCATGTTCCGCATCCCAGCGCAGATTGGCCGCCAGATCAGATACCAGATTAGCCAGACCGGCCTCACCTTGCACATGCATCAGTTGCGCCACCCGGCTGAAATCGCCATCCTGCAAAATTTGTGGCAGCTCCGGCAGCTTGTCCTGAGGCAGGGTCAAGGTCACATCAGGAACCACAGCGGGGTGGCCCTGCTCCAGCTTGCCCTGGGAAGTGATGGTGTAGACCAGTTGTAAACGGCCCACAATCAGCGAGACGGTTTTACCTGCATGCGCCTGCAAACGATCGCGCGCCCAGTCCTCGCGATCAAGCAAGGCATTGAGCAAACGCACGCCCACGGCGCTAGGTTCTAGGAATGAAGGGATACCAAGCATGTCCATGCAAGTCTACTGCCGGGGCGAGTAAACCAGTCCAATTAAAACAGCCAGTTTAACCCGACAGACACACGGCCGGATGCACGAGACTAAAGGAACACGGGCAGATGGGATCACAGAGAAACGAGAGCGCTCATAACAGAACAGCCGCCTGAACAAGAAGGCGGCTGTTTGTTTCGATAAAGATCAAGCGTTGGGGTCAACCGGGATCTGCTGAATGCCTGCCAGCAGCCAGCCGGCGCCGTCAGCTTTAAACAGATTCCAGACTTCCTCGAAGCGGAAGGCCTCGGCACCCGCCTCTTCACGCAACATGCCGGAGTAACGAACACTGGCCAGGTGACCATCGGCCACTTTTTCAATGCCCAGCAGCTCCGCATTGAGCAGGACCACCTCAGTCACGTTCTCACCCTGACGCTGGGCGATCTGAGGGGCAGCTTCCTTGAGCAGATCATCGGTCAAGAATGTACGCAGCTGTTCGACATCGCCCTTGTCCCACAGCTTCTGGATTTCCACAAACTGGGTCTTGGCATTGGCCAGGAACGTCGGCGTATCAAAGTCACCAGGGATAAACCAGCTCTCATCGACCGGAGGTGCGGGCACAGCGGCAGCAGCGGCCGGCTGTACAGCAGGGGCAGCGGCAGGAGCCGGTGCCGGCGCAGCCTGGGGCTGTTGCCAGGGGCTGCGAGCAGGCTCGGCATTACGCATCATGGACTGACCACCGGCTTGCTGCATGGCAGGACGAGCCGCCGAACCACGCAAACGGCGCACGATAAACAGCACAGCGAAAATAACCAGGCCAATCAGCAAGAGGCTGGACATCATTTCCAGGAACGCACCACCCAAGCCCATGCTGGAGAGCAAGGCGGCAATACCCAGGCCGGCGGCAATGCCGGCGATCGGGCCCAGGAAGCGGGACATACCCGACTTGGCAGCCGTACCCGCAGCGGCCGTACCGGCAGCAGCAGCGCCAGCAGCAGGAGCCGCCGAGCGAGTCGTGTTATTGGCCGCGGCTGGCGGCGTCGCAGCCGAGCGATTACTGGTGATATTGGAAGACTGGCGGCCAAAACTGGAGCCACCACCCATACGACGTGCTTCCGCATCGTAGGAAACGGTCAGCAAAGCGCCGGTGCTAAAAGCCAGCACAGCGGCCATGAAGTAACGAGAAAGCCGTCCAGACATAGTCACAAACTCCTGACCAGGACAAGCGCTTGACACACAGGGGGTTGAGCCCCCGGCCATACCATCCCAGTCGGTTATTCAAGAAAACTTACGATAAGCTGAACATTAACATGACACGTACACCTGCACCATGTTTTTTTTACCCTGTGTGACAGACAAAAAACAAACGGCACCCAAGGGTGCCGTGATAGAAAGACAGAATTCGCAGCGGATCAGTCCAGACGAATGCCTTCATGCAACGCAGCCACACCGGCTGTCAGATTGAAATACTGCACGCGCTCCAGCCCCACGTCCCGCATCATGTCCGCCAGCGTTTCCTGGTCAGGATGCATGCGAATGGATTCGGCCAGATAGCGATAGCTTTCCTCATCCTTGGCCACCAGCTTGCCGATACGGGGCAGCACGTTAAACGAGTACCAGTCATAAGGAGCCTGCAAAGGCTTGGCCACGCGGGAAAACTCCAGCACCAGCAACTTGCCGCCCGGACGCAGCACGCGTTTCATTTCGGCCAGCGCACGGTCTTTGTGGGTCATATTGCGCAAACCGAAGGCTACCGAGACGCGGTCAAAATAGCCGTCGGGAAAAGGCAGATGTTCAGCATCGCAAACCGCAACCGGGGTAATGATGCCCTTGTCCTGCAAACGATCACGCCCCACGCGCAGCATGGAACTGTTGATATCCGTGTGCCAGACCTCGCCATCGGCACCGGCCTGACGCGCAAAGGTCTTGGTCAGATCCCCTGTTCCCGCCGCAATATCCAGCACCTTCATTCCCGGTCGAACGGCTGCGCGTCCAATGGTGAAGGCTTTCCAGATACGGTGCAGGCCGCCCGACATCAGATCGTTCATAATGTCGTAGTTGTTAGCCACCGAATGAAAAACCTGGGCGACTTTGCCCGCTTTTTCGCTTTCGGCCACGGTTTGAAAGCCGAAGTGCGTATCGGCATTCTGGGCGGAGGGGTGAGAAGGACGCTGTTTTTCCATAATGGCATAATCGTAACGCAGATTTCCCGGTACAGAAACGAAAATCCCGCCCGCTGACAGCCACCCTTTCGCGCACATTCACAAACCTGAAACATTAACGCCATATGATGGCCGTATTACGTGCAGTCAGGAATTGAAGTGCCTCCCGTATTGCCCTTGAGCGGCCTGAGCCCTGCGGCAGGTTCCCGTGCTCAAGCCCGATACAGACAGGCCGCCGACCTGACCCCTCTTTTATTTTTTATCGGACCAGTCTGAAGCTAACAATGAGTACAAGCATATTAGTCGTGGAAGATGAGCCTGCGATCCAGGAGCTGATCTCTGTCAACCTGTCTTTTGCCGGCCATAAAGTGCTGCGCGCCTTTGATGCTGAGCAAGCCCAGATCCTCATCCGTGCCGAGCTGCCAGACTTGATCCTGGTGGACTGGATGTTGCCCGGCTCTTCGGGCATCAATCTGGCCCGCAAATTGCGTTCGGACGAACGCACGCGACACATTCCCGTCATCATGCTGACCGCCAAAGGCTCGGAGCAGGACAAGGTGGACGGCCTGGAGGCCGGTGCAGACGATTACATCACCAAGCCCTTCTCGCCCAAAGAGCTGATTGCCCGCATCAAGGCCGTGTTGCGCCGCCGCGCGCCTCAGTTGACCGACGATGTGATCTCCATTGGCAACCTGCAGTTGGACCCCAGCACACACCGCCTGTCCAGCCAAGGCATGGCCCTGACCATCGGACCGACTGAGTTTCGCCTGCTGCACTTTTTCATGACGCACACCGAGCGCGTTTTCACCCGCTCCCAGTTGCTGGATCAGGTGTGGGGCGACCATGTGTTTGTTGAGGAACGCACGGTAGACGTGCATATCCGCCGCCTGCGCAAGGCGCTCGAACCGAGCGGACACGACAAACATATTGAAACGATCCGTGGCTCAGGCTATCGTTTTGCCCTTTCCCCACTGGAAAAGGCGCCGACCGCCTGATCCCATGTTCAGCATATTTACGTCTATTGTTATCTGGGCCCTGTTGGGCAGCCTGATCGCCTGGTGGCTCGGTCCATTGATCGGTCTTGCCCTGTTTTGTGGAGGACTGCTCCTACTGCTGGTCATCAGCACCTTGCAGTTATCCCGCGTTGAACGCTGGACTCGCAACCTGAACGACCCGCCCCCTCCCGCAGTCGGCCCGTGGGATGCCATTCTGGCCCCCATTTACCGCCAGTTGCGCCGCGACCGCCAGGAAATTCAGGACCTGAATCGTTACGTAGACGGCATCATGATGGCAGCCGAGGCGCTGCCCGACGGCGCCATTACCCTGAACGGGGATATGGAACTGCAATGGTGCAACCAAACCGCCTGTGAGCACATCGGCCTGAATCTGGCCACAGACCGTCACCACAGCATCTTCAACATCCTGCGCGAGCCCGAGTTTTCCCGCTACGCCCGCCAACCCCAGTGGGATGGCCCCCTGATGCTGCATCTGAACAAAGATGGGCGGGAGCGCTCTTTGCTATTGCAATTGACGCCTTACGGTTTGGGCCAGTTCCTGATTGTGACTCGCGATGTCACCCAGGTTGAAATGCTTGAGACGACCCGCAAAGACTTTGTGGCCAATGTGTCCCATGAGCTGCGCACCCCCCTGACGGTATTGCTGGGTTTTCTGGAAACGCTGCAGGATATGCCGGCCGACAGCCTGCCTTTGGAACAGCGTCAGCGCTACGAGCAAATGATGCTGGAGCAAACGCGCCACATGCAGTCGATTGTGTCCGACCTGCTGACCTTGTCCACCCTGGAATCTTCCCCCACCGTCGAAGGTGACGTCGTACAGGTCAGCCAGTTGATTGAAAGCGCCTTGAAACAGGGCGAGGCCATTTCGGGCGGGCAGCACAGCTTTGTCACGGACATAGATGCCCGCATTGCCATTCAGGGCATGGAAACCGAGCTGAGCTCGGCCGTCTCCAATTTGATTACCAACGCGGTGCGCTATACCCCCAAGGATGGCACCATCACCGTACGCTGGTATTTGAATGACAATGGGGAAGCCTGCTACAGCGTTCAGGATACCGGTATCGGCATCGCCGCCCAGGATATTCCCCGCCTGACTGAACGTTTCTACCGTGTGGACAAGGGCCGCTCCCGTTCCACAGGCGGCACCGGGCTGGGCCTGGCGATCACCAAACACATTATCGTGCGACATAATGCCGATCTGCAGATTCAAAGCCGTCTGGGCGTAGGCAGCGTGTTTATGTTGCGTTTCCCCAAGAGCCGGGTCCGACTCCAGGACAGCTAGAACATACGGGGCCATATTGGCCCTACAATAAATGGCTCTGAAGACCACGTTGCCGGCCTTATGCCGCACAGGAGCCAAGCATGTCCCATACCAACGAGCTGCGCCCTTTCCACCTGGCTTTTCCGGTCCATGACCTGGCCGTTGCACGCCAGTTCTACGGACAGACCCTGGGCTGTCCCGAAGGCCGGTCCTCTGACCAGTGGATCGACTTCAATTTCTACGGCCACCAGATCGTGGCACACCTGGCCCCGTCGGAATGTGGCAGCAACGCCACCAGCGCGGTGGACGCTCATAATGTGCCCGTTCGACACTTTGGCGTCGTCCTGGACATGCCCACCTGGCAGGCCCTGGCAGACAAACTGGTCGCCGCCGGCACCCAGTTTGTCATCGAACCGTATATCCGCTTTAAAGGTGAACCCGGTGAACAGGCCACCATGTTCTTCATGGACCCATCGGGCAATGCCCTTGAGTTCAAAGCCTTCAACAATCTGGATTCGCTTTTCGCCAAATAAAGATGCATACCTCCTGGCAACTTAGCGAACAGGGCGACCGCTGTCTGCGCGTGCAGTTCAGCGGCGAGCTATCGTTGGACACGGGCCTGCGCTGTACCCGGGCTGCGCGTCTGCTGCGTGAGCAGGCACCGGCCTGCGTCCGTGATCTGGTCCCCAGCTTTACGGCGGTGGCCATCCACTTCTATCCCGATGGCAGCACGGACCAGCTCGCCCGTTTGCGCGACTATGTCCATCACGCACTGGTCGACCTGGATGCCGTGAGCGATCAGGTCGCCCCCGGCGCATTGGTGGATATTCCTGTTTGCTACGGCGGCCCCTTCGGCCCCGACCTGCCAATCCTTGCCGAGCAGTTGGGGCTGAGCCAGGAACACCTCATTGAGCTGCACGGCAGTCAGCCCCAACTGGTATTTATGGTGGGCTTCGCACCGGGGGCTCCCTATATGGGCATCTTGCCTGAACCGCTGAATGTACCGCGCCGTGCTACGCCGCGCACCGTGCTGCCCAAGGGCTCGGTGGCAATTGCCAACCGGCAGACCATTATTTACCCCAACGAGTCTCCCGGAGGCTGGCATTTGATCGGCCGCTCGCCGGTCAGCTTGTTCGATGCCCGGCGCTCTCCCGCGGCCTTGCTTGCCCCCGGCGACCAGGTGCGCTTTGTGCCATTGCCTCACGAACAATTTGATCTCTGGACTCCCGCATGACGGTACATATCCTCAAGCCGGGCATGCTAAGCAGCCTGCAGGACCGAGGCCGGTATGGACACCAGCATCTGGGCGTATCGCCCAGCGGCGCGATGGACGAGCGTGCTCACCGCCTGGCCCATTTGCTGGCAGGCAATACCCCCGAACAGGATCTGGCCAGTCTGGAAATGACGGTACAAGGCCCCAGCCTGCGCTTTGATGAACCCGCCTTGTTTGTCCTGACGGGCGCAGACCTGGATGCCACCCTGGATGGCCAGCCCGTCGCTGCGCTACGCCCGACGCTGGCGCGCGCCGGACAAACGCTAAGCCTGCCAGCCGCTAAACCCGGCCACGGTGCGCGTGCGTACCTGGCGGTGCATGGCGGATTTCAGGTCGAACCCATACTGGGCAGCCAAAGCACCCATATGCGCGTAGGCCTGGGTGGATTTGAGGGCCGCGCTTTGAAAAAAGGCGACCAGATTGCGCTGGCCCGGCCACTCCCCAAGGACGAAACGGTGCTCAGTCGTCTTCAAGCCGAGCTGGATGAATTGCGCATCTACCTGCCCGCCGCCCTGGCCCTGAGCCCACGGGAGCGCCTGCGCGTCATTCTGGATCAAGCGGATCTGTTTACCGACGAGTCGCTGGCCTTGTTTCAAAGCCAGCACTATCGCATCAGCCCCGCTTCAGAACGCATGGGCTACCGTCTGGAAGGTCAGCCCTTACGTCGTACGTCATCTGAAGAACTGCTGTCCGCCCCCACGTGTTTTGGCACCATTCAAGTGCCTAACGATGGACAGCCCATTGTGCTGATGGCCGACCGGCAAACTACAGGCGGCTATGCCCGCATCGCTCAAGTCGCCAGCGTAGACCTGGCCCAGATCGCCCAACGCGTACCCGGTCAGAGCCTGGGTTTCGAAGTGGTGACCGTGGAGCAGGCGCAGGCACTGGCGGCTCGTCAGGAGCAGGCCTTCACGCGCCTCAATGAAAGTCTGGAGTCGTTGCGGCAGGCCCTGAAACGCTGTCTGGCCTAGTTTCGCAAGAGGCCAACAACAAAGCCTCTGTCGCGGCTTGCTCTCCTTCGTTCTGCCCTCGGGACGCAAGACTATCCGGCAACCTGAGCCATTCTTTGCTGATGAGCCCTCAGGCAACAACATAAGGCGCCTTGCTGGATCGCGGCTCGGCCTGCCGCTATCGAACTCAAGCACAAAAAAACACCTCACTTGATAAAGTGAGGTGTTTTTATGCGGATGCTGCTGACCGCAAGCCCTAAGGCCTTCAAGTCCTCGCCCGTGTTACAGGAACAACTTGTAAGCGGGGTTGCCGGTCTCATCCCAATACGGGTAGCCAAGATTGCCCAAAAAGGCCTTGAACTCTTTCTTGTCCGAAGCAGGAACCTGGATACCGATCAAAATACGACCGTAATCGTCACCCTGGTTACGGTAATGAAACAGACTGATATTCCAGTCCTGATTCATGCTGGAGAGAAATTTACGCAACGCGCCGGGGCGCTCCGGAAACTCGAAACGCAACAAGACCTCGTCGGTCGCCTGACTGGATACACCACCTACCATATGTCGCAGATGGGTTTTAGCCAGTTCGTTACCGGTCAGGTTCAAGGTACCAAAGCCTTTTTTTACAAATCGCTCTTCCAGCTTCTCGATTTCTGCTTCCGAAGAAATCGACATCCCCACAAAAACGTGTGCCTTTTCAGGATCGGACATGCGGTAGTTGAACTCGGTGACCGAACGGGTCCCCAAGGCGTCGCACAGGCGGCGAAAGCTGCCTTTGGCCTCGGGAATCGTCAAGGCAAACAGTGCTTCACGAGCCTGACCTACGTCGGCGCGGTCGGCAACCATGCGCATGCGGTCAAAGTTCATGTTCGCGCCCGAGGTCACCGCAATCAGGGTCTTGTTTTTAAGCTTGTGCTGGGCTGCGTAACGCTTGGCACCGGCCAAGGCCAGGGCACCGGCAGGCTCAAGCACACTGCGGGAGTCCTGAAATACATCTTTGATCGCCGCACAAATCGCGTCCGTATCCACGACGACAAAATCATCCACGTACTGACGCACCAGACGGAACGTTTCCGAACCGACCTGTTTGACCGCAGTACCATCCGAAAACAGGCCCACATCGGCCAGGTTCACGCGGCGACCCGCCTTGATGCTGCGCACCATGGCACAAGAATCTTCGGTCTGAACGCCAATGACCTTGATTTCAGGGCGCAAGGCCTTGATGTAGGTAGCAACACCAGCCGCCAGCCCACCCCCGCCAATCGCCACAAACACCGCCTCAATCGGGCCTGAATGCTGCTGCAGTATTTCCATGGCCACCGTGCCCTGCCCGGCGATCACATCGGGATCGTCGAACGGGTGTACAAAGGTCAAACCTTCGCTTTTTTGCAGCTCCAGAGCATGCTGATAGGAGTCGGAATAGCTCTCGCCCTCCAGCACCACTTCTCCACCCAGGTTGCGCACGCCATCAATCTTTACTTGCGGGGTGGTGGTGGGCATCACGATGACGGCACGGCAGCCGAGCTTGCGCGCTGCCATGGCCACCCCTTGGGCATGGTTGCCTGCCGACGCGGCCAATACGCCCCGCTTCAATTCTGCGGCCGACAAATTGGCCATCTTGTTATAGGCACCGCGCAGCTTGAAGCTAAAAACAGGCTGATAGTCTTCGCGCTTGAGCAGCACCGTGTTACTAATTCGTGCCGATACCTGAGGAGCGGGTTCAAGTGGTGTTTCGATGGCTACATCGTACACTTTCGAGGTCAGAATGCGCTTTAGGTAATCGTTCGACATGACTCAGCTTTACTTAACAACCGGTTTTGCCACCAAGGCCAGCCGCAGGCCCCTGCCTGAGACCGCTCACCGGGAAAGAAAAACAGAATACCATAGGCGCAAGCCCTCACTGGCGTCCATTATTTCCTCTCTTACCCACCCACTTTACTTATGCAAGCCTGGACTTCTGATCTCATTGCTTGGCTCTTGAACACCTTGTCTTTACCGGAAGTGGGCCTCAGTGCCATTTTCATCGTCAGTCTGGTCTCGGCGACCCTGCTTCCCCTGGGTTCCGAACCGGCTGTCTTCGCGTATATCAATCTGGCTCCCGATATGTTCTGGCCCGCGGTGCTGGTGGCAACAGTCGGCAATACGGCGGGGGGCGCCATCAGCTATGCCACGGGCCTGGCGGCCGAAAAAGCCTATGAGGCCTGGCGCGAGAAACATCCCCAAAGCACGGATGAGGACGAGACCAAGCCCAGAAACAAGGCCGCTGGCCGCTGGCATGAGCTGGGGCAGCGCTGGCTGATCCGCATGGGCCCGCCCGCCCTGCTGTTGTCCTGGCTACCCGTCGTGGGCGATCCCTTGTGCGCGGTAGCCGGCTGGCTGCGTCTGCCTTTTTGGCCCAGCGTGTTTTACATGGCGGTGGGCAAACTGGGGCGCTATATCACCATGACTGCCGGTTTGCTGTGGATTTTCCCCAAGCTGGGTTGGTAAATTGCTGCAAACTCGCCGCAAACCTCTCATTAACCCTGTTTCCCGCCGGTAGTAAGGGGGCAGCCCGGCGACGATTCGTATACACTTGTCTTTTGCCTATCTGCTCCTCGTTGAGCCGCCCTTTGACGGGCCTTGCCAATTATCGCCATGAACGCCCCCATTGCAAGCAAGCACCTGGCTGCCCAGGCACGCAACAACGACACGCCGCGCCTGCGTGAAATCCCCTACAACTACACCTCGTACTCAGACCGGGAAATTGTCCTGCGACTGCTGGGTGAGGAAGCCTGGGAAAAGCTGTCCGAGCTTCGCTCCGAACGCCGCACCGGCCGCTCCGCCCGCATGCTGTTTGAAGTCCTGGGTGATATCTGGGTCGTCAAGCGCAACCCCTATTTGCAGGACGATCTGCTGGACAATCCCAAGCGCCAGCATCAACTGATCGAAGCCCTGAATCATCGTCTGAACGAGATCGATCAGCGTCGTGACAGTGCCGTGCCCGATCGCGATGCAAAGGTTTTGCGCCTGTTGCACGCCGCCCGGGGTGCCGTCGCTGCGTTCGAGCAGGAATTTACCGATACCCGCGAACTGCGCCAGAAGATCGTGCGTTCACTCTCGCGTCTGACCGCCAAGGACAACATCAAGTTTGATGGCCTGTCGCGTGTCTCGCACGTCACTGACGCGACCGACTGGCGTGTGGAGTACCCGTTTGTCGTGCTCACGCCCGATCACGAAAACGAAATGGCCGCCCTGGTTCGCGCCTGTATTGAACTGAAGCTGACCATCATCCCGCGCGGAGGTGGTACCGGGTATACCGGTGGCGCCATTCCACTGAGCTGGCGCTCGGTTGTGATCAACACCGAAAAGCTGGACACCATTGGCAAGCCTGAACAAATCACGCTGCCTGGCATGTCCGAACCGGTCACCACGATTCTGACCGGCGCCGGCGTGGTTACCCGCCGTGTCGCCGATGCGGCCGAAGCCGCAGGTACCGTCTTCGCGGTCGATCCCACCTCTGCCGATGCCTCCTGTGTCGGCGGCAATATCGCCATGAACGCGGGTGGTAAAAAAGCCGTACTGTGGGGCACCGCGCTGGACAACCTGGCCTGGTGGCGCATGGTCGATGCCCAGGGCAACTGGCTGGAAGTGACCCGTCTTGAGCACAATATGGGCAAGATCCACGACGTGGAAATGGCCCACTTTGAAGTCAAATGGTTTGATGGCCGTTACGCCCCCGGCGCCCAACTGCTGCGCAGCGAAACCTTGCACATTGAAGGCCGCCGTTTCCGCAAGGAAGGCCTGGGCAAGGACGTAACCGACAAATTCCTGGCCGGTTTGCCAGGTATCCAGAAAGAAGGCTGTGATGGCCTGATCACACAGGCGCGCTGGGTACTGCACCGCATGCCGGCGCATACTCGCACCGTCTGTATGGAGTTTTTCGGCCAGGCGAAACAGGCCGTGCCCTCCATTGTGGAAGTCATTGACTACCTGAATGGCGAAGGCAAGCGTATCGGCGCCATTCTGGCCGGTCTGGAGCACTTGGACGAACGCTATCTGCGCGCTGTGGGCTATGCCACCAAGAGCAAGCGCGATGGCCTGCCCAAGATGGTTCTGATTGGCGACATCGTGGGCGATGACCCCGATGCTGTGGCAACGGCCGCCTCGGAAGTCGTGCGTCTGGCCAATGGCCGCTCCGGTGAGGGTTTTGTGGCGGTCAGTGCCGAAGCACGCAAGAAGTTCTGGGCCGACCGTGCCCGTACTGCTGCCATTGCCCGCCACACCAACGCCTTCAAAATCAACGAAGACGTGGTGATCCCCCTACGCCGCATGGGCGAGTACACCGAAGAAATTGAACGCATCAATATCGAGCTGTCCACGGACAACAAGCTGCGTCTTACCCGTGAGCTGGAAGATTTCCTGCAAGGCGATCTGCCCGTTGGCAAGATCGAGGACCACAACGATGCCGAGCACACCCGCGAAGAAATTCTGAACGAGCGTCGTCACGACGCCCTTCAGGTGGTACGCAGCGTGCGCCAGCGCTGGCAGTGGTTGCAGGACAACCTGGACAAGCCCCTGAAAGACGCGCGGGCCGAGCTGGCCGAGATTGGCGTGCCGCTGGACAGCGCCGCCATCGACGCCCGTTTGCAGGCCGACCCGGACACCTCGATCTTCCAGCTATTACAAGACCACACCATCCGCACATCCTGGAAGAGCGAGATTCGCGAGAATCTGGAACACATTTTCCCAGGCGCCGACTGTGCTGCGGTGCTGGCCGAACTGCAGGCCATTCACGACCGCGTGCTCAAAAGCCGTGTATTTGTCGCCCTGCACATGCACGCTGGCGACGGAAACGTACACACCAACATCCCCGTGAACTCAGATGACTACGGCATGCTGCAGCAAGCCAATGTCACCGTCGCCCGCATCATGCAAATTGCACGCGGTCTGGACGGCGTGATTTCCGGTGAGCACGGTATTGGCCTGACCAAGTACGAGTTCCTGACTCAAGAAGAGCTGGAACCTTTCCAGAACTACAAGCGCGAAGTGGACCCGAACAACCACTTCAACGCTGGCAAGCTGATGCCCGGTGCGGACTTGAGCCGCGCCTGGACCCCCAGCTTCAACCTGCTGGGCCACGAATCGCTGATCATGCAACGCAGCGAGATTGGCTCCATCTCCCACGCCATCAAGGATTGCTTGCGTTGCGGCAAGTGCAAACCGGTCTGTGCCACCCATGTGCCACGCGCCAACCTGCTGTACTCGCCCCGCAACAAGATTCTGGCCACCTCTTTGTTGATCGAAGCCTTCCTGTACGAAGAGCAGACACGCCGCGGGATCAGCCTGAAGCACTGGGAAGAGTTTGAAGACGTGGGCGACCACTGCACCTTGTGCCACAAGTGCTACAACCCCTGTCCGGTCGATATCGACTTTGGCGATGTGTCCATGGAAATGCGTTCCTTGCTGAACCGCATGGGCAAGAAGTCTTTTAATCCGGGCTCGGCCGCGGCCATGTTCTTTCTGAACGCCAAAGATCCGCGCGTCATCAAAGCGACGCGTACCGCCATGATCGAGGTGGGCTACAAGGCGCAGCGTGCTGCTCACAATCTGCTGGCGGCGCCGGCACGCAAACAGGTCAGTGCGCCGCCTGCCACGATTGGCAAGGCACCGATTCGCGAGCAGATCATTCACTTTGTCAACCGCAAGATGCCCGGTGGCCTGCCCAAACAGACTGCCCGTAAACTGCTGGACATCGAGAACTCGGACTATATCCCTATCATTCGCAATCCCGAAGCCACCTCGGTAGATTCGGAAGCCGTGTTCTATTTCCCCGGCTGTGGTTCGGAGCGCTTGTTCTCGCAAGTGGGTCTGGCAACCCAGGCCATGCTCTGGCATGTTGGCGTGCAGACTGTGCTGCCCCCAGGCTATCTGTGCTGTGGCTACCCGCAGCGTGGCAGCGGCCAAAGCGACAAAGCCGAGAAGATGATCACCGACAACCGTGTGTTGTTCCATCGCATGGCCACCACCCTGAACTACCTGGACATCAAAACCGTGGTGGTGAGCTGTGGGACCTGTTACGACCAGTTGGCAGGCTACGAGTTCGACAAGATTTTCCCCGGTTGCCGTCTGATCGATATTCACGAGTTTCTGCTGGAAAAAGGACTGAAACTGGAAGATGTGCAAGGCGTACGCTATATGTACCATGACCCTTGTCACAGTCCCATGAAGCTGCAGGACCCCATGAAAACGGTCAAATCCCTGGTGGGCGATAGCACCATCAAGGCAGACCGCTGCTGTGGCGAGTCCGGCACGCTGGCGGTGTCACGCCCAGACATCTCCACGCAGATCCGTTTCCGCAAACACGAAGAGCTGCAGAAGAACCAGGATGCTGTTCGCGCCGATGGTTTCCAGGGCGAAGTCAAAGTGCTGACTTCCTGTCCTTCCTGTCTGCAAGGCTTGTCCCGTTACGAGGACGAAACCAAGATGGATGCGGATTACATCGTGGTGGAAATGGCCAAGCACATGCTGGGTGAGAACTGGATGGCGGACTACGTCCGCCGTGCCAACGACGGTGGTATCGAGCGCGTGCTGGTGTAAGCCTCGCGCCTCACATTCCGCAAACAGGCCGGCTTTATGTCGGCCTGTTTTGTAAATGCCATATCGGTATTGTTTAGCACTGGGCAGCCCCCCAGGTAAAAGCGTTCCTCGGTGGGCAGCTACACGAAGAAGCGGCATGGGGCTTTCTTGATCGCTGAGCCATTAGCAAGATAAAGGTGCCCGGCAACGGATAACGCGACAACGGTGCCATGAGGAGGCTTTTCTGTCGAGCCACTCAAGCTAATATCCCCTTCGCAGCACCTCCCGCACAAGACGCTGTATGGACGCTTTTTCAGAATAGGTGTTTTTATGTCTATGGATGATCCATTGTTGCTCAGCCTCCAACGCCTACTGCGCAGCGAACGGACTGCTTCGCTGGGCACGCTCAGCAACCAGGGTTTGCCGGTGGTTTCCCGCGTTCCCTTTGCGATCTGCCCCGAGCAAGCCAACATCATCATTCACATCAGTGAAATGGCGGCCCACACCCGTTATCTCATGCAACGTCCCGACGCCAGTCTGATGGTCAGCCAAAGCGAACATGGACAGGATGCCGTCCATGACCTGCCACGCGTCACCTTTCAGGTGCTGGCCCGCCAACTCGAACGAGGTCAGGCCGATTTTGATCAGGCCCGGAAAGCCTATATAAGACGCTTCCCCGATATGGAGTTTCTCTGTCATTTCACGGACTTTCACTTCTTTGCTTTGGATCTGGTACGCGTGCGCCATATTGCAGGCTTTGCTGCCGCACGTACGTTGAAGCCTGAACCGGTACGTGCCCTGTTGGCAGAATCATCAACAGGTTAGGACTGACGCCTCCTTGAATCAATACGCACTACCGCTCTACTCCATTGCCTGTGCCTTGACCGCTTACTGCGGTTTTCCACCGCAAATTCAGTCTAGTGGGTTTCGGGTAAAAGGCCGATTTGTTGTCACTTTGCTGCCGCTACCGCAATAAAATCCGGAGCCGCTGTTTCTCCCGGCAGTTGAGTAGTCTCTCGATTAAACGCCTCTCCTCCTACGGAAAGCCCCTGCGCACCCGTCTGCCCAAAAGAAAAAGTTGTCACGTTTTTGTCGCTCTCAAACGCTAGGCATGACAAAACGTAAATTCAGTCGCTATAAGATTCAACGGCCATGACGTTAAATGTACTGCAGGAAACCGATCGGTACCGATGCACGACGACTTGCCGCCCCGTCTAAGACCCCCTGGAGAGAAAGAGATGTCGAACAAGACACGCAGCACCTATGTTCTGGTGCAGATGGCGATGCTGACCCTGGCTTTGCCCGGCATTGCGTATGCTGAGCCTGACAGCACACTGGAACAATGGCGCAGCAAAGAATATAAGCGCCAGCCTGGTCTAGATATGGTCAATGCCGCCAAAGCCTACTCACTGGGTTTTACCGGCAAAGGCGTCACAGTCGGCTATCTGGACTCTGGCATTGAGGCCAAGCACCCTGAGTTTGCAGGGGCCATTGCAGGCGGCTTTGACTTCAACACGAATACCGCCTACGCCAACGGCCAAGGCATAGACTCCGACCCACCGTCAGGTCACGGCAGCCACGTTGCAGGCATTATCGGCGCACGTCGTGACGGCGTTGGCATGCATGGTGTCGCGTTCAACAGTCAGCTTTTTGCCGTCGCTTACGACGGCACGGATGAGGACGACGACATGCTTGGCAATGATCCATATGAACCCGACCCGCGTGAAGCGGCCGCCGCCTTTGATCGCGTCGCCTCGCAAGGCTGGAACTATTTGGCACAGTTCAAGCTGCCTATCATCAACAGCAGCTTGGGAGTCAATGGCTGCAATGATGTCAGTTCCCCACCCCCCTGCAATGTCGTGGATTATGGCTCCCCCGAAGGTGTACTGGATTGGCAGCCGCTGGCGATCAACGCATTTCACAACAGCGTAGCAGCAGGCTCTCTCATGGTATTTGCTACCGGTAACGAATCTCAGGACCACCCTGACCTGCTGGCTGGCTCCCCCTATTGGTTCCCCGAGCTGAAAGACAACTGGCTGGCTGTAACGGCCCTGGCTGAGGATGGCTCCCTGGCTTCCTACGCCAATAAATGCGGAGTTGCTGCCGAGTGGTGTCTGGCCGCCCCGGGGGGTGACGATAAGCCCGGCATCAATTCGGTCAATTCCTCGGGTGGCTATATCGCTTTTAGCGGCACCTCCATGGCCGCCCCGCATGTCGCGGGTGGAGCGGCTTTGGTCAAGGAGGCCTTCCCCTATTTCACCGCTTATCATTTGCAGCAAACCCTGCTGACTACCGCCACCGACATGGGCGACCCCAGCACGTACGGCTGGGGCCTGATGAATGTAGGCAAGGCCGTGCAAGGGCCCGCGCAATTTACCCGCCTGTTTGACGTCGATACGCTGGGCTATCACTCCACCTTCGCCAATGACATCAGCGGCACGGGTGGACTGCACAAGCGCGGCGCCGGCTCACTGGAGCTGAGCGGCAACAACAGCTACACCGGCGATACCACCGTCAGCGGTGGTCGTCTGGCCGTCAATGGCACGCTGGCTTCTGCTGTGATCGTTGAGCGTGAGGGAACGCTGGGGGGGGCCGGTACGGTCGCACAGGTCGATAACTACGGCACCTTGGCCCCCGGTAATTCTGTAGGCACCTTGACCGTCAGCGGCGACTATACCGCCCATGCCGGTTCGGTGCATGAACTGGAAGTCGGCACCGCAGGCGCAACAGATCGTCTGGTGGTTGGCGGTGCTGCCCATATCGACGGCACCCTGAAGCTGGCCGGCGGCCCTTTCCGTCAAAACGTCGCCTATTCTTTCATGGAGGCAGCCCAGGGCGTGACCGGGAAATACAGCCACATTACATACGACATGGCATTCCTGTCACCCACGCTGCTCTACGGCCCCGGCCTGTCCTTGATGATCCAGCGCAATGACACCCCCTTTGCAGCATTTGCCCATACCCGCAACCAGAAAGCCGTGGCCAACGCTCTGGATACCGGCTCGGACCAGCCACCAGCCGCGATGGCTGAACTGTATGACACGGTGCTCAATGCCCAGTCCAGCCAGGTCGCAGGCTATATGGAACAACTGCAAGGCCAGATCCATGCGGGCACCACCTCGGCACTGCTCAGCAATGGCGATCTATTGCCCCGTACCTTGGGCAAACAAGCCTCGGGCGCCCGTCATGCCACAGGACAAGACACCGTGCTGTGGGCGGACGTGATCCATCAACAACGCGATCTGGACGGCAACGAGGACAGCCAGGATGTACGCCACAAAGTCGGCGGCCTGTTCCTGGGTGGCGATACCTCCATCGGCGAACAAGGCTGGCGCATGGGTGCGTCTTTGGGCTATCTGGAAAACCGCATCAAACTGGATGATCGCCGTCAGAGCTCGCGCAGCAACAGCTACAGCGCCGCCCTGTACGGGACGCAGGCGTGGGAAATGGGCTCAGGCAGCTTGAACCTGCTGGCCGGCGCTGCCTACACCCGTCACCGTCTGGACAGCGAACGCTCGATCTTCGTTCATCAGAACGAGACGCTGAAAGCCGACTACAAGGCCCACAGCGTCCAGGCCTTTGCCCAATTGGCTTACCGCATGCCGGTGAGCCCCCGCTCCAGCGTGGAGCCTTATGCCAGCGTCAATTGGCACCAACTGCGTCACGGCTCCTTTAGCGAATCAGGCGGCCAGGCCGCATTGCGAGGTGACTCCCAACGTCAGAGCCTGAGCACGGTCACGCTGGGGCTGCGAGGCACCACGGAGCTGGACCTGTCCAAAACCACGGTGGCTCTGAGCGCCGGTTTGGGCTGGCGTCACGCCCTGGGTGATACCACCCCTGAACCTGAACTGGCCTTTGCGGCCCTGCCCGGCAGCAACTTTCGCGTAAGCGGTGCGCCTATCGCCAAGAACGCCGCCGTTGCCGAATTGGGTGCCGAACTGAAAGCCGGCAAAAACACCTCTTTTGGCTTGAACTATCAGGGGCAGTTTGGCCGCAACCAGGATCATGCCGGTTCACTGTTCATGAAACTGCGCTTCTGATTGAAACCCTCAAGGCGGGCTTGGCATTTAGCCAAACCCGCTGCGAGCTTACAGGCGACCAACAAAAATCCCTGCGATACGCATGCATGGCATGGGTCCCCACAAGAACACGATCTCGACAATACTGCAGTCCCTAACAGCCGGATTAAACGGCTATGCCGTTAAATGAAAGATGCCTTGAGGACCTCCACGGCAGGTTTTCACAACGAGTGGCCACCCTCCTTAGCAAATCCAAGTAGATAAGACATGTCGAACAAGAAACGCAACACCTCTATGCTGGTGCAGTTGGCTTTGTTAAGCCTGACTTTACCTGGTATCGTCCACGCCGATTCTGAGAGCTCGCTGGAGCAATGGCGCACCAAAGAATATAAGCGTCAACCCGGCCTGGACATGATCAATGCCGCCAAAGCCTATTCGCTCGGCTTTACGGGCCAGGGCGTCACGATCGGTTATCTGGACTCGGGCATTCAGGCAGATCACCCGGAGTTTGCCGGCGCTATTGCAGGAGGCTTTGACTTTACCAGCAACAGCCTCTACGCCAATGGCCAAGGAGTCGATACTCAGCCTCCTGCCGGGCACGGGAGCCATGTTGCCGGAATCATGGGTGCGAGACGTGATGGAGCAGGCATGCACGGGGTCGCTTTCAATAGCCAGCTTTTTGTCGCTGCTTACGGCATGGTTGCTGACGATGATGATGATGATGGTGATGATGATGATGATGACAATGACGGCACTGCACCGACTCCAGACGATATAAGGGCCTTTCAAGATCGAATGCTCTCTAATGGCTGGAACTATCTCGCCCAATTCAAGCTACCCATTATCAATAGCAGTCTAGGGCTCAATGACTGCTCAAGGTCCTATAACCCGCCCTGCCATATTGTGGACTATGGCTCAGCGCAAAGCGCCCTAGAGGCCCACCCTCTGATCATTGAGTCCTTCAAGAACAGTGCGCAGGCCGGCTCCCTGATGGTGTTTGCTACCGGCAATGAATCTCAAGACCACCCCGATTTTCTGGCCGGTTCTCCCTATTGGTTCCCCGAGCTGAAAGACAACTGGCTGGCCGTGACGGCAGTAGGGGAGGACGGTTCATTGGCCGTCTACGCCAATAAATGTGGGGTTGCCGCCGAGTGGTGTTTGACCGCGCCAGGGGGGCAGTGGGATCCTGGCATCAACGCCGTCAACTCGGACGGCGGCTATACCTATAAAAGCGGCACCTCCATGGCATCACCACATGTGGCCGGAGCAGCAGCATTAGTCAAGGAGGCCTTCCCCTATTTCACCGCTTATCATCTGCAGCAAACCCTGCTGACTACCGCCACCGATATGGGCGACCCCAGCACGTACGGCTGGGGCCTGATGAATGTAGGCAAGGCCGTGCAAGGGCCCGCGCAATTTACCCGCCTGTTTGACGTCGATACGCTGGGCTATCACTCCACCTTCGCCAATGACATCAAGGGCACAGGCGGCTTGCACAAGCGCGGCGCCGGCTCTTTGGAGCTGACGGGCAATAACAGCTATACCGGCGACACCACCGTCAGCGGTGGTCGTCTGGCCGTCAATGGCACGCTGGCTTCTGCTGTGATCGTTGAGCGTGAGGGAACGCTGGGGGGGGCCGGTACGGTCGCACAAGTCGATAACTACGGCACCTTGGCCCCCGGTAATTCTGTAGGCACCTTGACCGTCAGCGGCGACTATACCGCCCATGCCGGTTCGGTGCATGAACTGGAGGTTGGCCCTGCTGGTGCAAACGATCGTCTGGTCGTCGGGGGGGCCGCCCATATCGACGGCACCCTGAAGCTGGCCGGCGGCCCTTTCCGTCAAAACGTCGCCTATTCCTTCGTGGAGGCAGCCCAGGGCGTGACCGGGAAATACAGCCACATTACGTACGACATGGCATTCCTGTCACCCACGCTGCTCTACGGCCCCGGCCTGTCCTTGATGATCCAGCGCAATGACACCCCCTTTGCAGCATTTGCCCATACCCGCAACCAGAAAGCCGTGGCCAACGCTCTGGATACCGGCTCGGACCAGCCACCAGCCGCGATGGCTGAACTGTATGACACGGTGCTCAATGCCCAGTCCAGCCAGGTCGCAGGCTATATGGAACAACTGCAAGGCCAGATCCATGCGGGCACCACCTCGGCACTGCTCAGCAATGGCGATCTATTGCCCCGTACCTTGGGCAAACAAGCCTCGGGCGCCCGTCATGCCACAGGACAAGACACCGTGCTGTGGGCGGACGTGATCCATCAACAACGCGATCTGGACGGCAACGAGGACAGCCAGGATGTACGCCACAAAGTCGGCGGCCTGTTCCTGGGTGGCGATACCTCCATCGGCGAACAAGGCTGGCGCATGGGTGCGTCTTTGGGCTATCTGGAAAACCGCATCAAACTGGATGATCGCCGTCAGAGCTCGCGCAGCAACAGCTACAGCGCCGCCCTGTACGGTACGCAGGCCTGGGAAATGGGCTCAGGCAGCTTGAACTTGCTGGCCGGTGCCGCCTACACCCGTCACCGCCTGGACAGCGAACGCTCGATCTTCGTTCATCAGAACGAGACGCTGAAAGCCGACTACAAGGCCCACAGCGTCCAGGCCTTTGCCCAATTGGCTTACCGCATGCCGGTGAGCCCCCGCTCCAGCGTGGAGCCTTATGCCAGCGTCAATTGGCACCAATTGCGTCACGGCTCCTTTAGCGAATCAGGCGGTCAGGCCGCATTGCGAGGTGACTCCCAACGTCAGAGCCTGAGCACGGTCACACTGGGGCTGCGGGGCACCACGGAGCTGGACCTGTCCAAAACCACGGTGGCCCTGAGCGCCGGTTTGGGCTGGCGTCACGCCCTGGGTGACACTAACCCCGAACGTGAACTGGCCTTTGCGGCCCTGCCCGGCAGCAACTTTCGCGTAAGCGGTGCACCCATCGCCAAGAACGCCGCCGTTGCCGAATTGGGTGCCGAACTGAAAGCCGGCAAAAACACCTCTTTTGGCTTGAACTATCAGGGGCAGTTTGGCCGCAACCAGGATCACGCCGGTTCGCTGTTCATGAAGCTGCGCTTCTGATTTACAACCCCAGGGCGGACTTGGCGTTTTGCCAAACCCGCTGCAAACCTGACAGGCGGCCAACAAAAATCCCTGCGATGCGCGTGCATGGCAGGGATTTTTCTGGACCACATAAGCGGTGATCGATCGGCCTATAAGGATCAGCGATCCGATTCCTTAAAGCTGCAGACGGTATACACCGACAGGCCGGAGTCTGTTACCGCTTTGGAGCCGCCCAGCTCGGGCAGATCAATAATAGCCGCGGCTTCCACCACATTGGCCCCCAAACGCTGCAACAAACGTGCAGCCGCCAGCAAGGTCCCGCCGGTCGCAATCAAATCATCAATCAGCAGTACGCGCTGACCAGGACGCACGGAGTCAGTGTGCATCTCCACACTGGCATTGCCATACTCCAGGGAATATTCTTCCGCCACCGTATTGAAAGGCAGTTTGCCTTTCTTGCGTACCGGTACAAAACCCAGATTCAGCTCATACGCCAGCACCGAGCCGACGATAAAACCGCGAGCATCCACACCCGCCACCAGATCCAGTTTTTGTCCCATGTAACGGTAGACAAACAGGTCAATCAGTACCCGAAAAGAGCGCGGGTCTTGCAACACCGGGGTGATATCGCGGAACGTCACCCCTGGCTTGGGCCAATCCGGCACATTGCGAATGATTTGACGGATGTACTGGGTGGGATCTATTTGCATGTCAAAGCTTCTACAACAAAAAATCCGGGCGCAAAGGGCGCACTTGGATACGTTGCAAGTGTACACAATTGGGCAGCAGCAACAAGGGCTCATCCCGCTTGTGCCCGCACGTTGTACTAATACGACGCGATTGAGTGGAAACTCCCGCAGACTTGACCGGGAAGGTCTTTTAGTTTGGCTCCGCAGCAGTTGCACAGGAGCCCGCGACGCGCTGCAAGCGCCCTGCCTCGAACTGATAAACACAATCAACCAACGGCAGCAAACGCGTGTCGTGAGTCGCCATAATCACGGTTTTGCCCCGAGCGGCCGTCAGGATATCTTGCATCAGGGCCTGACTGGTCGGGCCGTCCAGACTCGCCGTGGGCTCATCCAGGAACCAGATATGGGCCGGCGACAACAAAACACGGGCCAGACATAAACGGCGCTGCTGCCCCAACGACAGTTGCTGCCCCCCCTCACCCAGCCAAGTGTCCAAGCCTTGTGGCAAGTCACGCACGACTGAATCCAGCTGGGCATCGTGCAGTACCTGCCACAGGCGCTGCTCGCAGGCCCCCGGATCGGCCAGCAGCAGATTATCGCGTACAGAACCCAGAAACAGCGGCGAGTCCTGCGCCAGCAAGGCGCAATGATCAAACCAACTGGCACGGCTCCAGTGTGGAGCCGGCTCGGCCTGAATAAGGTATTGCGGACCAGGCACCGGCAACAAGCGCATCAATACGCTTAGCAAGGTTGATTTGCCCGAACCGCTAGGGCCAAAAATCGCAATATGCTCGCCGGGCGGAACGTGCAGCGACAAGTGCTCCAGTACCGGCTGCGAACCATAAGCGAAACTCAGATCGGAAACGTCCAAGGAAGCGGGCCCATCCAGAACAATGGCCTGACCTTGCTCCTGCTGTGCTTCAAGCGGTTCATCTAAAATTCCCAACAAGCGTGTACTGGCCGCCTGAACTTCACCCAAGCGTGACGCTCCTCGCATCATGGGAGCCATAATCTCGAACAAACCCAACAAAGCAAGAACCAAACCGACCCATAAGGGCCCGCTCATGGCTTGTACATTCACCTGCTGCGCACCCACCAGCAAGCAGATCAACAGGGCTACGCCCATAAGAAGCTGTTGGAAAAACTGACCGGCAATGCCCCAGCCGTTGCTGCGCAACCGGGCTTGACTGAGCGCTTGGGCCAGCTTATCCACTTGTTTCTGAACAGCATCAGCAGCCGCAAACACCTGAATGTCGGCGTAAGCTCGTATCGCTTGATGCACCAGAACACGCTGGCGATTTTCCAGCTGATGGACCTGCTCGGCAGCACGGCTGGCACCCCGGGCGCAAAGGTAGGGAATCAGGCAGGCTGCCACCAGCAGGCAGGCCAGAATCAGCCAGGCCCACCAGGACAACCAGGTTTGCAAAACGGCACTGAACACCAGTCCGGCAAACACGGCAGTGGTCAAAGGCACCAGAATCAACAAGAGCACTAGATCAAGAACGGCGACATCCGAGGTCAGACTGGACGCCAGCTCGCCATCACGAAACTGCGCCAGACGGGACTGACTAAAGCGACTCAAACGCCCAAAAACCAGAGTCCGGATGCGAACCTGCAAATCCAAGGTCAAAGCATGGCCGACCACACGCTCCAGATAACGGGAAGCGATACGCCAAAATGACAAACCACGGATCATGGCGGAGGGGCCGAACAGATTAAAGACGATCCCCAAGGTCGCCAGAAAGGCGCTGCTCAGGAACCAGCCTGCGACCCCGAGCAGGCTGACGCCGGCTGCCACCGTACTGATCGCCAGAAGTACCGTGAACATAACCGCTCCACGGCGTGCGCGCAAACTGGCACCTAAAAGGCGAAACCACGCTTTCATGCCGTCAACACTCCTTGGGCAATCTGCAAGCGGTTGGAACACATAGCCGCCAATTCCTGATCATGCGTGGCCACAACCAGACAGCGGCCCTGACAAAAGCGCAGAACATTGCGCATAACGCGATCTCGTGTGGCTGCATCCAGGCGGGAACTGGGCTCATCCAGCAACACAACATGCGGGTCCGTCAAGAACAGACGCGCCAAGGCCAGACGCTGTATCTGACCGCCGGAAAGCCCAAACCCCCCTTCACCCAGCTCAGTCTGCAGGCCGGCTGGCAGGGCTCGCACGAAATCGGCTGCACAGGCTTGTTCCAGGGCTTGCCACAGTTGCTCCTCATTGGCCTGCGGTGCTGCCAGACGCAAGCCGTCGGCAATCGTGCCCATCGCTAAAAAAGCCTGCTGTGAAATCAGTACCACCCCGTCATGACGAGTCAGCAAGCGTCCGGCAGTATCGCTGTTGCGCAGCAAAATCTCGCCCTGAGACAGGGGACGCAATCCAATCAGACTCTCCAGCAAGCTGGTCTTGCCCGAACCACTGGCTCCCAGAACCGCGTAAGACTGGTCTATGTACAGCTGCAGTCCGGGCACCTCAAGCAAGGTTCCACACCCACCCAACTGAGGCAAATGGACCTGACGCAGGACAAGAACCGGTAAATTGGGAAATACCGTTTGCACGTCCAGGCTGGAAGGCGCGGGAGGGATCAGATCCTGACCCAGGCTGGCCCATAATCGATCGATTTCCACAGCGGCCGCACGAGCCGCCGCGCGGTCATGGTAATTGGCCGCCAACTGGCGCAGGGGTTGATACGCCTCAGGTGCCAGGAGCAAACAGAACAAGCCTTGTTGCAAGCTGATGCCCGAGAAGGATTCCCCCAAGTAACCCAGATACCCCAGGCCAATATAGACAGCAATACCTGCTACGCCCAGGGCCGCAAAAAACTCCAGCACAGCCGACGATAAAAACGCGATGCGCAGCACTTTCATGGTGCGTGTGCGCAACTCCTGACTGGCCAATTCCACACGCTGCAACTCGTCCTGCCCCCGGCCCATCAGACTCAGGGTAAAAATGCCACGCAGACGATCGGCAAAAAACCCCGACAGACGCAGCGTTGTTTGTTGTTGTTCACGGCTGGCCGCTTCCGCCCCCCAGCCCACCAAGGCCATGAACAGAGGAATCAGAGGCGTGCTCAACAAAAGAATCAAGGAGACAACGCCATCCACCGGCAAGACCGCCAGCACCAGCGCCAAGGGCACCAGGGCCGCCGCAGCCATGCAAGGGATGTAGCGCGTCACAAAGCCATCCAGCGCTTCAATTTGTGTAATCAGGCTGCTGGAAAGCTCGCCGCTACTGCTGGCTCGTAAGCGCGGCACGGTACTGCGAAACAGTCGGGCAAACAAGTCTGAACGCACGCCCTGCTTGAGCTGTTCGGAGACCTTCTGCGCACGACGCTCGCCAATAGCGGCAATGGCGGCTCGCAGCAGCAAGAGCGCGGCCACCATAAGGATAGAGAACAACTGCTCTGTCCAGGGCAGCCCGTCGACCACAATGGCCTGCACAATCTGTGCCAGCAACCAGGCCTGGGGGATCAGCAAGGCGCCGGCCAGCACCGGCGCCAACATGGAAACCCGCAAAGCCGTGCGGGCGCGGCTGGAAAACTGCCCCAGCCACTGCTGCGCGTTTGGACTTTGCGGGGTCAATCAGGCCTCGATATCTGCATTGGCCTGGGAGGCGGCTGCATTTTGCAACGCAGTGTTCTCACGCAGTTCGAACCACATCGCATTCAAGATGGAGAATGCGCAGGCCAGACCCAAACCTAGAACCCAAGAGAAGTACCACATAGGTGTTGGCCTCCTTAGTAAGAATGAGAAGAATCTTTCATGCTGGCAACCGATACCTTGCCACGCATGACGCTGTACACCCACGAGGTATAGAGCACGATGATGGGCAGAAACACCAGCGTGACCAGCAGCATGATCCACAGGGTCAGGTGACTGGCCGAGGCATCAAACAAGGTCAAACTGGAGCCGGGATTCAAGGACGATGGCAGCAGGAAAGGGAACACGGCAAAACCAAAGGTCAGAATGATGCCGGCCAGTGCCAGGGACGAGAACAGCAGGGCCAGCAAGCCACGACCACGTCCCGCCAGCAAAGCCCCGAGCAACAGGCCTGCAAAACCGATAATCGGTGCCGCCCACAAAGCGGGCCAGGTTCGGTAGTTGGCTAACCATCCGCCTTCGACCATCTCGACTGTCTTGCCAATCGGGTTGGACATGGCATGGGCCACTTCCGGCCAAGGCATGCTGTAGCCATTCATGGCAGTGATCCACCAGCCACCGGCAGCAAACGCCACGATGGCCAGCAATCCCAACGGCATGGCCCAGGCACGAGCACGTCGAGCGACCTGATCGCTGCCTTTCCAGGCCACCACGACCGCGCCCTGAAAGGCCAGCATCAGGATGCTGAGCAATCCACACAGGATGGCAAAGGGCTGGAACAGACCAAAAAAGTTACCTTGATACAGGGGACGCAGCGTGGTTTCGTCAAAGCCAAACGGCACACCCAGCATGACATTGCCAATCGCGACTCCGAACACCAGGGCACAAACCACACCGGAGGCGGTCCAGATCGCATCCCAGTTACGACGCCAGCGCGTAGAACTGAGCTTGCTGCGGTACTTGATGGCAACCGGGCGCACTATCAGGGCCACCAGCAGCAGCATCATGGCCAGATAAAAACCCGAGAATGCCATCGCATACAGCAAAGGCCAGGCGGCAAAAGCCACCCCGCCGGCCACAATCAGCCAGACCTGGTTACCTTCCCAGACCGGGCCAATCACGTTGTAGAGCGTACGCCGCTCGTCATCACTGCGCGCCACCAGCGGCAGCACCATGGCCACCCCCAGATCAGCCCCGTCCATGATGGCGAAAGCAGCCAACAAAACGCCCAGCAACAACCACCAGATGATGCGCAAGGTGTCGTAATCGAGAAGAATCAGGCTATCCATAATGGTTTCCCCTCCTTAACCGCGCAGCAACGGCGCGTTGCGCGAACCATAAGACAAGGCGGACGGTGCAGCGGTCTCGCCCCCCTCGTCCGGGCCTTTGCGTATTGAGTGCAGCATGACCTTGATGCCAATCACCGCCAGGGTGGAGTAGAGCAGCAAAAAGATGCTCATACTGATCATCAGGTCTACAAAGGACAGGCCCGAAGCTGCATAGTAGGTAGGCAGAACGCCTTCAATCGCCCAGGGCTGTCGTCCAAACTCGGCCACAAACCATCCACACTCGATGGCAATCCAAGGCAGAGGGATACTCCAGACAGCCGCCTTGAGCAGGCGTGGGTGGCGTTGCAGGCGGTCACGCGATGCCAGCACAAAGGCCACAATGAAGAACAGGATGAAGTACAGCCCCAGACCCACCATCACACGGAAGCTCCAGAACAAGGGAGCGACCTGTGGCACCGTATCCCAGGCAGCCTGAGCAATCGTGTCGGTGTCTGCCTTGGTGATGTCATCCGTGTAGCGCTTGAGCAGCAGCGCATAGCCCAGATCCTTCCAGTTATTATCAAAGACCCGGCGGGCTTCAATATTGCTGGCATCGGCGCGAACCAGCTGAAGGGCCTCGTAAGCGCGCAAGCCATTGGCAATACGGATCTTGGCATGCTCTACCAGCTCATTGATGCCCAGCATGGGCGTACTGACCGAGCGTGTCCCGATCAGGCCCATCACCCAGGGAATTTCCACGGCGAAGCGGTTTTCACGGGCCTCCTGATCGGGCCAGGCAATCAGATTGAAACTGGCAGGCGCTTCCTCGGTCTCCCACATGGATTCCATGGCTGCAATTTTCATTTGCTGATGTTCGGTCGTCAGATAACCGCTTTCGTCACCCAGGACCACGACAGACAAGGAAGCGGCCAAGCCAAAACTGGCGGCTACGGTCATCGAACGCTTGGCCAGGTCGATATGACGCCCGCGCAGCAAGTACCAGGCACTGATGCCCATCACGAACATGGCCCCCAGCACATAACCGGCACTGACGGTATGCACGACTTTGGCCTGCGCGACAGGGTTGAGAATGACCTGGGCAAAGTCAGTCATTTCCATACGCATGGTATGGGGATTGAAGATGGCGCCTACCGGATTCTGCATCCAGCCGTTGGCGACCAGAATCCATAGGGCCGACAGGTTGGTGCCAATGGCGACCAACCAGGTGACGATCAAATGCCCCAGCTTGGAGAGACGATCCCAACCAAAAAAGAACAGGCCGACAAAAGTGGCTTCCAGGAAAAAAGCCATCAAACCTTCAATGGCAAGCGGAGCGCCAAAAATATCGCCCACATAATGACTGTAATAAGCCCAGTTCATGCCGAACTGAAACTCCATCACAATCCCGGTGGCCACACCCAAGGCAAAGTTAATGCCAAAGAGCACTCCCCAGAACTTGGTCATGCGGCGCCAGATGGCCTTGCCCGTCATGACATACACGCTTTCCATGATGGCCAGCAAAAAAGACAGGCCTAGCGTCAAGGGCACAAATAAAAAGTGAAACATCGCGGTGGAAGCAAATTGCAACCGCGACAAGGTAACGACATCCAGATCAATCATGACGACCCCCAGTTTGATCAGCTTTGCGAATCCTTCCGGCGAAACCCAGCACCTTCTGAACTTTGCTACCTAAGCGCATCAGATTTTGCAGGGTTTCGGGCGGCAAGTGATGAACTTCGTCAAACCACCCACAAGCCAACTCAATCAACTCCAGCATTTCGTTAATGCGCTGCTGCCCGTATGCTTCTTCATCATTGACGGGCGCTTCCATAAGGATACTGCGCAACAAGGTTAATGTGGGGTCAATCTCGCGCTTGCGCTTTTCCTCCACCAAGGTACGAAAAATATCCCAGACATCCTTGGGGGATTCGAAATATTCGCGTCGCTCGCCGATCTTGTGCGTCATATTGACCAGACGCCAAGACTGCAGCTCGCGCAAGCTCATGCTGACATTGGAACGGGAGATGCCCAGCGTTTCGGCAATCTCGTCGGCGTGGAGGGGTTCGGGTGTAATGAACAAGAGCGCATAAATCTGGCCTACCGTTCGGTTGACCCCCCAGCGCCCGCCCATTTCCCCAAAGTGCAGAATAAAACGTTCTGCCTGTGGTCCTAGATTCATGGCTTCCTGAATTTTCAGTAATTACTGAAATTACAAAACAAGACGTATCTTAACCCTAAACTATTACGCCCGCCACTGGTCCAAACGCTTCTGATCGTACAATGTGCCTCCTGCGAATCAGCATGCCAAGCGCACACTTCACGTTTACAATTCCGCCATGAATACACCGGCACATTTCGATCCCGAACACATTCTGTCCTCGGCACGACGCACCTTCGCCATTGAAGTAGAGGCGTTGCAGGCGCTGGGTCAGCGCCTGGACCAGAACTTTGTCCAAGCCACCCAGTTGCTCGTGCACTGTCAGGGCCGGGTAGTGGTGACCGGCATCGGCAAGTCTGGCCACGTTGCGCGCAAAATCGCCGCGACACTGGCGTCGACTGGCACGCCGGCTTTTTTCATGCACGCCGCCGAGGCCCTGCATGGCGATCTGGGCATGATTACCAAGCAGGATGTGGTCATTGCCATTTCCTATTCGGGTCAGGCCCAGGAGCTGGTCACGGTGCTGACCGTCCTGCGGCGCATGGGTGCCAAGCTGATTGCCATCACAGGGCACGCCCAGTCCGAACTGGCTCAGAACGCCGATTTGCACCTGGATGCCCATGTCGAGCATGAGGCTTGCCCCCTCAACCTGGCCCCTACGGCCAGCACCACCGCCGCCCTGGTCCTGGGTGATGCGCTGGCCGTCGCCTGTCTGGAGGCCCGAGGCTTTAGCCGTGAGGATTTTGCCCGCTCTCACCCAGGTGGAGCGCTGGGCCGACAACTCCTGACGTTTGTGCGCGACATCATGCGCAGCGGCGAGCAGTTACCCGTCGTTTCCCCCGACACCCTGGTCCCTGATGCCCTGATCGAAATGTCCAGCAAGGGAATGGGCATGACGATCGTCACCGATCCCCAGGGCCGGCCGGTGGGCCTGTTCACCGACGGGGACCTGCGCCGCCTGATTGCGCGCGCAGGCGACATACGAAATCTGCCCGTGTCCGAAGGCATGTCGCGTGAACCGCGCAGCATTGCCGCCGAGGCGTTGGCCATTGAAGCGGCCGAGCAAATGGATGCCCTGCGCATCAGCCAAATGCTGGTATTGGACGCAAACGGGCTACTATTGGGAGCTCTGCACATGCACGACCTGTTGGCTGCAAAGGTAATCTGATCATGATGAACACGCCCACTGCCCCGCTTCACCCCGCTGAAGCCCAAATTCTGGCCAAGCTGCCCGAACTCGTTCGAAACCAGTTGCGCCAGTTGCGCATGATGGTCTTTGACGTGGATGGCGTATTGACCGACGGACGCCTGTGGTACAGCGCGAACGGCGAGGAATTCAAAAGCTTTCACGCGCTCGATGGCCATGGTTTGCGCATGCTCGGCGAGAGTGGCATCGGCGTGGCTCTGATTACGGGGCGTGAAAGCGGTATCGTGTCACGTCGTGCTGCCGAACTGGGCATTCCCTTCGTCCACCAGGGCGTACGCGACAAAATTGCCGTGCTGACGCAGCTGGCACAGGAAAATGGTCTGTCCCTGAGCGAGCTGGGATATATGGGCGACGATCTGATCGATTTGCCTGCCATGCAGCGCGTGGGGTTCTCCGCCAGCGTTCCTGAAGCGCCCTTCTATATCAGCCAGATCGCCAGCTGGGTGGCCACACAGCCTGCCGGCCACGGCGCAGTACGTGAGTGCTGTGATGCCATCCTGGCCTCCCAGGGACGCCTTGCCGCTTTTATCACCGGGGGCCCCTTGAAGACCACGGGAGTCATTCAGTAATCATGCGCGACCGTCTACCTACCTTCATTTCCCTGTTGCTGCTGGCTTTGCTGGTACTGGCAACGCTGTGGGCGGTCGATTACACGCAACGCTCGGTCGCGATTGATCCCCCTCGCCGTGTTACCC
Organism: Alcaligenes sp. SJTW-7; assembly: GCF_047716895.1. Classification (NCBI taxonomy): domain Bacteria; kingdom Pseudomonadati; phylum Pseudomonadota; class Betaproteobacteria; order Burkholderiales; family Alcaligenaceae; genus Alcaligenes; species Alcaligenes sp. SJTW-7. The sequence goes on from NZ_CP136682.1 coordinate 3,350,476, forward strand.
ACGAGCCCGACTCCTGGGCGCGCAATTTCACCATGATCAGCTCCGATGAAACGGGCATGGCAATCAGCCGCCTGGACGGAGAAATTGCCTATCACTACCCCGATGACGACTCACACGACATCACCTCCCCGCGGGCCGTCAGCAACCGGCCCGACTCGCCCCTGACGATTGCCACCTCGGACACCGCCCATATGAATGCAGGCGGTGACGTCATCACCATGAAGGGCAATGCCCATATCCACCGACAGGCCACGCCCGAGGAAGAGGCAATGGACGTGCGCAGCGAAGTGCTGATCATCCTGCCCGAGGAAGACGTGGTGTACACCAACGAACCGGCATTGGTCGTGAACGGCCAGTCCACCATGCGCGGCACCGGAATGCGTTACGACAATCGCGTTCGCCAATTGAACGTCATGTCGGAATCCGACGTTAAAATCTCGGGCCAGCAAACACAAAAAGCGCGTTCCTCCAATAGCTCTAAGGATTCCCCTCCATGACTACGCCTGACAGCGCCCGCCTGGGCCACAAGCCCATGCTCTCCTTTGGCCTCGTGCGCGGTGCCCTGGCCCTGTGCCTGAGCACAAGCGCTCTGGCCATGCTGCCTGCGGCCCCCGCCCTGGCCCAGGCAGCGGCCTCGGCGGCTGCCGAACCGGACACCTCTGTATTGTCCGATACCTTGACCTACGACGATATTGCCAAGCAAACGGTTTACAAAGGCAACATCATCCTGACGCGCGGCGCCATGACCTTGATGGCCGACCAGCTCGCAATCGAACAGGATGCGGAAGGCTTCCAGCATGGAACGGCCACCGTCAGTGAACGCCCCCGTGTCACGATTCGACAAGAAGACCCGGCCAAATTTGAGCTGATCACGGCCGAAGGCGTTCGGGCCATCTACAACGGCAAGACCGAAGAGGTCGAGCTCATTGGCAAGGCGGTGGTCAATCGTTATATTTGCGGCAAACTGCAAGACTCCATTCAGGGGCAACGCGTGATCTACCGGCAAAAAGACGGCACGTACCAAGCGTTCGGGGGAGCCGACTCCGCCACACGAGACGGTCGCGTACGCTCTGTGGCGCGCCCCCGCGCCAATGCCGATGCAGCCCTGGCCGAATGCCAACGCAAGTCTTCCTCCCGCAAATAGACCGGACACCCCTGAACCATGGTTGCTCCTAACAACCCGTCTACCCCCACCCGCGCCAGCCACTCGACCAAAGGCAGCCTGATTGCACAAGGCCTGCGCAAAACCTACGGCAAACGCACCGTTGTGCAGGACGTTTCCCTGAATGTGGAAAGCGGTGAGGTGGTAGGCCTGCTCGGCCCGAACGGAGCTGGCAAAACCACCAGCTTCTATATGATCGTAGGCATTGTGCCTGCCGATGCTGGCCGCATCGAAATTGACGGCACGCCCATTACCGCCATGCCCATGCACAAGCGCGCACGGCTGGGCCTGTCGTATCTGCCGCAGGATGCGTCTGTCTTTCGACGTCTGACCGTAGAGGAAAACATCCGCGCCGTACTCGAACTGCAACTGGACGAGAACGGCCGCCACATCAGCAAGCAAGACATCAACGAGCGCCTGGAAACCCTGATTAACGAGCTGCAGATCGGGCATATCCGGCAAAACACCGCCCTTTCCCTGTCAGGCGGCGAGCGGCGACGCGTGGAAATTGCCCGTGCGCTGGCCAGCAACCCGCGATTTATTCTGCTGGACGAGCCCTTTGCCGGGGTGGACCCGATTGCCGTGATCGAGATTCAACGCATTGTGCAATTTCTCAAGGGGCGCAACATCGGCGTGCTGATTACCGACCATAACGTGCGCGAGACACTGGGCATTTGCGACCGGGCCTACATCATCAGTGAGGGCACCGTTCTGACCAGCGGGCATCCGTCCGAAATCATCGACAATGAAGCTGTGCGCAAGGTTTATCTGGGATCGAACTTCCGGATGTAAGCCAATTTCAAGCCTGGTAACCGGACCGGGCGGGGCCAAGGGTTTTCCTGCACATCACAGATTGATTCAGGTCATGTTATCTGACCCACATATAGGTATACTGGGATATCCAAGATCAGTAGTAAGGAGGCTAAAGACGACGATATCCCCCCTCTAGAACAAGTTGTTTGACTACTACGGAGAGCCTATATGAGCCTTAACATCACTGGCCGTAATCTTGACATAACTCCTGCCATTCGCGACTACGTCAAAAGCAAAATTGGTCGAATTGAAAAGCACTTCGACAATGTGGTTGACTCGCAGGTTATGCTTTCCATTGAACGTCTGAAGCACACTGCCGAAGTGACCGTCCGTGTCCCCGGCAAAGATATTCATTGCGCATCTTCAGACGAGAACTTGTATGCCGCGATTGATCTGCTGGCCGATAAGATTGACCGACAGATCCTGAAATACAAGGAAAAGGCAAACAGCCATGCGCATGAGCCCGCCAAGCGGCTCGAAGTTCCGGCTGCCTGATCACGCCGAACTGGTACAGCAGGCATAGCCCTGCCAACAAACCCCGTACTTTTCATAAGTTCGGGGTTTTGTGTTTCAGGGCGTATCTGTCCGCCTGTTGTTAGCCATCCAAAAAATGTTTAGCTAAAAAACATTCCCCCCTATAATGGCCGTCATGAATCTCTTGTCGCGTATATTGCCTTTGTCCAACGTGGTTCTAGATCTTGCTGTCACCAGCAAGAAGCGCGCTTTTGAACAAGCCGGACTAATATTCGAGAACCATCACGGCATTGCCCGGACAGCCGTTTTCCATAGCCTGATCGCTCGCGAGCGCCTGGGCTCCACCGCTCTTGGTCACGACGTTGCTGTGCCGCACGGTCGGATCAAGGACCTCAAGGAGCCTTGTGCCGTTTTCATGCGTCTGGCCGAGCCGGTGCGTTTCGATCCCAGCGATGGCCGTACCGCCAGCCTGCTGTTCTTTCTGCTGGTTCCCGAGACGGCCACTCAAATCCACCTGGACTTGCTGGCCGAGATCGCCCGCCTGATGGCCGATCAGGATATCCGTCAGGCACTGGCACAGGAAACGGACCCGGTTCAAATACACCAGCTCCTGACCCAGACCCCCGATCTCAACGCGGAACATTCCGATGCTGACAGTTCAAGAACTGGTCAATGATAATCACGACAAGCTCGAGGTAAGCTGGGCAGCCGGAAAACATGCTGCCCTGCGCCCCATCCCCGACCTTGGTGCTTCTGCCGCGGATCTGGTCGGCCATCTGAACCTGATCCATCCGGGCCGCATTCAGGTTTTCGGCCCCGAAGAGCTCTCTTTCTACAGTCGCTTTGACGTCAAGCGTCGCCTGCATCACCTGGATGATCTCAGGCAAGGCGGAGTTCCCGCCCTGTTCATCGCCAATGACGCCGTCGCTCCCGACGACCTGATCCAGTTTTGCGAAGAACAAGGCGTACCCCTGCTCTACACGCCTATTGATGCCGCCCAGCTCATTGATCTGCTGCGCATTTATCTGGGCAGACGTCTGGCCCCGAAAACCACCATGCACGGTGTCTTTATGGATGTGCTGGGTTTGGGGGTACTGATTACCGGCGAGTCGGGACTGGGAAAAAGCGAACTGGCGCTGGAATTGATCTCGCGTGGTCACGGTCTGGTGGCAGACGATGCGGTCGAACTGTCCCGCACCGCCCCCAACATGATTGACGGTCAGTGCCCACCCCTACTGCAAAATCTGCTTGAGGTACGGGGCCTGGGTCTGCTGGACATACGCACCATTTTCGGCGAAACCTCCGTTCGTCGTAGAATGAAGCTTAAACTAATCGTGCACCTGGTCCGTTCCAACCCCGACAGTTTCGAGCGTCTGCCCACCCAGGACCAGACGCAGGAAGTGCTGGGGGTCGACATCAAACGTGTCATGCTCCAGGTGGCCGCAGGCCGAAACCTTGCGGTGCTGGTGGAAGCGGCGGTGCGCAATACCATCCTCGCTTTCCGCGGCATTGACACCATGGGCGATTTCATCGAACGCCAGGCACTGGCTATCATGAATAGCCGCGAAGACTAGGCACCCCAGGGCCATTCGCACTCAGCGTGCCCTGAGGGCTTTGTCCTGTTTCACCTAACCGCCGCCCGCCTGCCGGGCAGCGACTCGGAGCCTTTTGCCACAATGCTGAAAGTTGTATTGATTACCGGCATATCCGGTTCGGGAAAATCAGTTGCCTTGCGTCTGCTGGAAGATACCGGCTATCTCTGCATAGACAACCTGCCTCCCCGATTTCTGGCCGAATTTGTTCAGCGTTCTGCTGAACAGGGGCTGGAGCGACTGGCCGTCGCCATTGACGTGCGCGGCGCCGGTGATCTGGACATCCTGCCTGGAGTCATCAGCAAGCTGAACGAAGAAGGCTATGCCCTGCGCGTACTGTTTCTCAATGCCAGCGATCACACTCTGATGCAGCGTTACTCGGAATCGCGTCGCCGTCACCCGCTGACAGACCGCCTCCGTCAGGACGGCCGCTCCCCCTCGCTGCAGGAATGCATCGAAGCAGAGCGGGAAATGACCGCTCCTTTGCGCGAACTGGGCCACATTATCGACACCACGGACCTGACACCCGGCCAGCTGCGCGCCTGGATTCGCGATCTGGTGCAGGCCGATCGGGCCAGCGTGGTGCTGACCTTTGAGTCCTTTGCCTACAAACGTGGCGTGCCCGGCGATGCCGATCTGGTATTTGACGTGCGCTGTCTACCCAACCCGCACTACGACCCCGAACTGCGTCCCATGACAGGCCGGGACGAGCCAGTGGCCAAATGGCTGGCCCAGTTCGGCTCCGTGGAAACCATGATCGATGACATCGCGGGTTTCGTGCGGCGCTGGCTACCTTTATATATGCAGGACACTCGCAATTATCTGACTGTAGCCATTGGTTGCACGGGCGGTCAGCATCGCTCTGTCTATGTAGCGGAACAACTGGCACTGCGTTTTGCCGATTATGCGCCCTTGCTGGTACGCCATCGCAACCAACCGCCTATCAATCCCGTCCCATGAGTCATTCCCTTTTTTACAAATTAGGCGCCGTGCTGAGCATACTGGTCTTGCTGGCCGGGTGCTCATCCAGCCCCAAGCGCGCCAAACCCAAAGCCAAACCGGGGGCCACCGTTTCAGCGCCGCGAGGCGGAGGTTATTACAAAGACGATGGCCCCCACTCTCGCATACCGGCCAATCTGCACGCCACTCCCAACGCCACCCCTCGCATAGAACCGATCGCCCGCAGCAATACCCGTCCCTATACCGTGCTCGGCAAAAGCTTTGTTCCTCATACTTCCCACAAAGTCTTTACCCAGACCGGCACCGCTTCCTGGTATGGACGCAAGTTTCACGGCAAGAAAACCGCTAATGGCGAAACCTACGATATGTATGCCATGACGGCGGCCCATCCCACCTTGCCTATTCCGAGCTATGCGCGTGTGACCCGGCCCAAGACAGGCAAATCTGTCATTGTGCGCATCAACGATCGCGGCCCCTTTCACAGCTCACGCATCATCGATTTATCCTACGTCGCGGCAGCCAAGCTGGACTTGATTGCGCCCGGCAGCGGCACTGTCCTGGTGGAAGCGATTACCGAGGAAGAAATACGTAATGGCAGCTTTGAGCAGGGCGACATTGAGCTGGCCCAGGCCGAGGCTGAAACACCCCTCGACACACTGGCCATCGCCGAACCCCAATCCAGCCTGACCATCACGGAAACGCTGGAGCCTACGCCCGATGCCTTGTCTGCCCTGCCGCAAGAAGAGCTGACGATAGAGCTGGATGATTCCCCCAGCTGGAGCAGCGATGCCAACGATCAGCAGTTGATTGTGCAGGCGACGACAACAAACACCAGCAAGCCGCAGGCTCCTTCGGGTCAAAGCCGGGTTTACCTCCAGTTCGGCGCATTCTCTGCAAGAGAGAATGCCGCCGCCCTGGCGCAACAGCTCAATCGCCAGATAGCGCAGGTGGAATACCGCGATGCCCAGGTTCAGACCCACAACGATCTGTACCGCGTACAGATCGGGCCCTACCCCAATCGCACCGAAGCGATTAACGCGGCCTACCGCATCAAGCAAAAAACCGGTCTGAGCCCCTCTGTCGCTGTGCGCTAAGGTATTGGGAGAAGCAATCCGACCGGCTCCAGCTCACTAGCCTTGGGGCGCGTTTGCCAAGCCCCAGGCATAGAGTACATCGCGGGAAATCCCGGTTGCCTGACTGGCAATGCGGGCGGCGTCCCGCAATGAAACCTGCTCCAGCAGGGCCTTCATCCACCGCTGCGTAGTTGCATCCAGAACGGGCGCATCCTCATCAGGCTCTCGCGGGGCCTCATGCAAAATCAGCACAAACTCCCCTTGCTCCCGGTGACTGTCCTCATCCAGCCAGGCCAGAGCCTGCCCCAGGGGCACGGTGTGAATCTGCTCGAAACGTTTACTCAGTTCACGCGCAAAAGTCAGCTCCCGCATTGGGCCGCATACCTCTTGCATATCGCGCACGGCGGCACGCAGGCGGTGGGGCGACTCGAACATCAACACCGGCATGCCCAGGCTGGACCAATGCTGCAGCCACTTGCGACGCGCCACCGTCTTGGGCGGCATAAAGCCGGCAAACGCAAATGCAGGGTTCTCGTCGCTCGTGGCGCCACTACCCATCAAGGCGGCAATAACGGCCGAGGCTCCGGGCAAAGGCACGACCTGAAACCCGGCTTGCCGCACTGAGCGCACCACACGCGCACCCGGGTCACTGACAGCAGGTGCCCCCGCATCCGACACCAAGGCCACTCGCTGCCCTTGCTCCAGACGCTGAATAATGGCCTGAGCCGCCTGCGCCTCGTTGTGACGATGAGCCGCCATCAGCGGCGTTTGTATGCCCCAGGCCTGTAAAAAAGGGCGCGTTGCCCGTGTGTCCTCGGCCGCAATAATGTCACACAGCTCCAGCGCCTGCCAGCCGCGCAGGCTAAGGTCTCCCATATTGCCAATGGGCGTGGCCACCACATACAGACAAGAGGATGGCCAGACCTGGCCCTGTACCTTGTCCATCATGCCTTGCCAGACTGCCGCGTTCACTGTCCGGTTTTCGGTATCGCTCATGCTCGATCCTGCTTATTCATCATCGTGTATCCCTATGAACCTCTTTGACTACGCCCGCCAGGCTCAAAATCGGCAACTGCGACGCAAACCGCAGCGTCGCCCAGCAAGCAGAAAGGCCGAGCCCAGGCGCTCTCCCAGTCAGACAAGCGGCGATCAGGCCGAACAGCGCGCCTGCGAACATGTCCTCGCTCATGGAGCCCGCGTTCTGGCCCGCCAATTACGTACTCGCTTTGGGGAAATTGACCTGGTCCTGTGCCATCAAGAGCAACTTGTGTTTCTGGAAGTGCACCAGCGCAATCACAAGACCTACGGAGGGGCGCTTGCCAGTGTAAACCGGGATAAGCAACGGCGCTTGATCCTGGCCGCCCAACACTGGCTGCCAATCCTGAGCCAACGCTATTTTCATGGCCGGCTGCCAGCCTGCCGTTTTGACGTGATCGCGATTGAAGGCGATACCCTGACCTGGGTCCAGCAGGCCTTCGAACAAACTTGAGCCCGTTCCAACCAGGCCTGACTAGCTGGGAATTTTTCGGCAAGGACACTGTCCTATAGAAAAAATCGGGCACCTGCCCCTATCTCAATCCGGATACAGCATCTGGTTTCAATACCGTGGCGTTTTTTTCAACATGACACGTTCTGCCTGCCCCACAGGGAAATTCTCCGTGCGATAATGCGCGCTATGGACCTTATCGCCTTAATGACTTCGCATTTCGACGATTCCGTCGATACCCTCAAAGCCAGCACCCGCGAACTGGCCGAACCTTTGGCCGCCGCTGTCGAGCTATTGTTTGCCACCCTGGCTAACGACGGCAAGATTCTGGCTTGCGGAAACGGCGGATCAGCAGCCGACGCCCAGCACTTTATTGCAGAGCTGGTGGGCCGTTTTGAGCGCGACCGCCTGCCTTTGGCCGGCATTGCGTTGAACACCGATACCTCGATCATGACGGCGGTGGGCAACGATTACGGCTTTGACAGTATTTTTGAACGCCAGGTCAGTGCCTTGGGCCAGACTGGCGACATTCTGGTGGCCATCTCCACCAGCGGCAACTCGCCTAATGTCATCCGCGCCATCGAGGCCGCCCGCGAGCGCGATATGGTCATCATTGCCCTGACAGGCAAAGGCGGCGGAAAAATCGCCGAGCTGCTCTCGGACACAGACATTCATCTTTGCGTACCGCACGATCGAACCATGCGTATTCAGGAAGTACACATTGTTCTGTTGCATGCCATGTGCGATGGCATTGATGCCCTGCTGCTGGGAGATCCCCTATGAAACACCGTTTGATTCTGGCCGCCCTGCTGGCCAGCACCACACTGACCGGCTGCGGGCTACTGGTGGTCGGCGGCGCTGCCGCCACGACCGCTGTCGTAGCTACCGACCGTCGCACCACAGGCGAACAGGTCGAGGACAAAACCATTGTCATGAAAGCCGGCGCGGAAACACGTCGCCTGCTGGAGAACAAGGAAGGTCGCATCAACACCACCTCCTACGCCGGGCTTGCCCTGCTGACGGGGGATGTGCCCACCCAGGCTGACAAGGAAGAGGCGGGACGTCTGGTCTCCAAAGTCGACAAAGTCACTCGCGTGGTCAATGAATTGCGCGTGGGCGAGCCCACCCCGTTGAGTGTGCGTTCGAACGACTCCTGGATTACCACCCGGGTCAGCACCGCCTTGCTGAACGCCAAGGACGTGCCTAGCCGCACGATCTCCACCACAACCGAGCGTGGCGTAGTCTACCTGCTGGGCCGTGTCACTCACGAAGAGGGCGAACGCGCCGCGATTGCCGCCTCCAGCGTGCCCGGCGTGAACAAAGTGGTCAAGCTCTTTGAGTACGTCAGCGCCGAAAGCCTGGCACAACCTTTTAGCACCAACAATCAGCCAAGCACTGCCCCCGCTGGCACAGCGGCTCCGGCAGCACAGCCTGCTCCCGCCTCTTCTGTAGAAGTGATGCCTGTCCAATGAAAAAAGTAGTCATCATTGCCTTTGTCGTTGCCATCGCTGTAGGTCTGGGCGTATGGACCATGTCCGGCAGCGCCAAGGCCAGCGCCCCGGACGTCGCCTTCACCGACCTCAATGGCAAACGCTTTGAGACCAAAGATCTGCAAGGCAAAGTAGTCCTGGTGAAGTTCTGGGCCACGGACTGCACCACCTGCGTTGCGCAAATGCCTGACAACATTGAGAACTTCAATGCCTTGTCCAGCAAGGGATTTGATATCGTGGCCGTCGCCATGAAGCACGACCCCATCAATTACGTGCGTAATTTCACCCAGTCCCGCCAACTGCCGTTCACGGTTGTCCATGACGACAAGGGCGATATCGCCAAGGCCTTTGGGGACGTCCGTCTGACGCCCACTGCCTTTTTACTCGACAAACAGGGTCACATCATCAAGCGCTACCTGGGCAACTACGACAAGCAGGAGTTCATTGCTACTGTCGAAAAAGCCCTGGCCAGCAGCTAAGCTCCTGTTTTTGCCCCAGCCACATAACCCCGGGTACCAGCAGTGGACCCGGGTTTTCTTCAAGTGAGCGCATCAATGAGCACCACAGATCCGCAGAATTATTCCTCGACCGTCAAAGCAGAAGTTTTGTCCGAGGCCCTGCCCTATATTCGTCGCTTCCACGGCAAAACCGTTGTCATCAAGTACGGTGGCAATGCCATGACCGAAGAAGCTTTGCAGCGCAGCTTTGCCCATGATGTGGTCTTGCTCAAGCTGGTTGGCCTCAAGCCCGTTGTGGTGCACGGTGGCGGCCCCCAAATCAACGACGCCCTCAAGCGCGTGGGTAAGGAAGGCACTTTTATCCAGGGCATGCGCGTGACCGACGCTGAAACCATGGAAGTGGTGGAGTGGGTTCTGGGTGGTCAGGTACAGCAAGACATCGTCATGATGATCAATGAAGCCGGCGGCAAGGCCGTCGGTCTGACAGGTAAGGACGGTGGCATGATTCGTGTCACCAAAAAAATGCTGCCTGACGCCGAGCACCCCGGCCAACTGCTCGATATCGGTTTTGTGGGCGATATCGAAAGCATTCAGCCCGAGGTGGTCAAAGCCTTGCAAGATGACCAGTTCATCCCCGTGATCTCCTCGATTGGATACGGCGAGGACGGTCAGGCTTACAACATCAATGCCGACGTGGTGGCCGGCAAGATGGCCGAGGTGCTCAGTGCGGAGAAACTGGTCATGCTGACCAACACCCCCGGCGTGCTGAACAAGGAAGGCCAGTTGTTGCGCCGCCTGTCGGCTCAAACGATTGACGAGCTCTTTGCCGACGGCACAATCTCCGGTGGCATGCTGCCCAAGATTTCCTCGGCTCTGGATGCCGCCCGCAACGGGGTCAATTCCGTCCATGTCATCGACGGACGTGTTCCCCATTGCCTGCTGCTGGAAATCCTGACTGACCGTGGTGTTGGCACCATGATCAGCTCGCATTAATCCGTGCGCGCTCCAATCCGTGCCCATGCCTGGGCACGGCCTTTGTCTGCCTGCCAGCCCGATGAGACCATCTGGCTGTTTGACCTGGATAACACCCTGCACAATGCCTCTCAAGGCATTTTTCAGGCTATTGACGGGCGCATGCGCATCGGCGTGGCGCAAACCCTGGGTGTAGACATGGACGAGGCCGACCGGCTGCGTCTGGAATACTGGCAACGCTATGGCGCAACCATGATTGGCCTGCATCGCCATCACGGCGCCGACCCGGCGGCCTTCCTCAAGCACGCGCACGATTTTGATGTGCCTTCCCTGATCAGTGCCGAGCCGGGCCTTGCCTACCAGCTGCGCCGCCTACCGGGCTATAAGCTGTTGTTGACCAACGCGCCCCAGGACTACGCACATCGTGTTCTGAAGGCACTGAATTTGCTACCGGTTTTTGATGGCCTGTGGGCTATTGAGCACATGCAACTGCAAGGTCGCTATCGCCCCAAGCCCTCGCAGGCGCTGATGAAGCAGGCCTTGGCCATGCTCAAGGCGCAGGCTCGCGACATTGTGCTGGTGGAAGATACCTTGCGCAATCTGAAAAGCGCCCGACAGCTGGGGATGCAAACCATCCACATCTATAACGCGGGCACTCCCTTTAGCGCCATGTATCATGGCCGCAGCCCTTATGTCGATCACCGCATCAACCGCATCGCCCAACTGGTCAAGAACTGGCCACGCCTCTAAGGGCCTTACCATCCCTGTCACGATAGCGAGCCAATTCCCTTTTTCAGTGATGTGTCGTCAAGAGCGGCCATTTTTCTGCTCTTGACTCACCGACAGAAACAGCGGTCAGAAAAAAATCAAACCTGATGGCGCTGTTCCACCGCTCGGGTACCGCATACCGGGCAGGCCGGATCTTTGCGAAAACGCACCGTATGCCAATTCATGTTGAAGGCATCCACGCTTAACAAGCGGCCGACCAAGGGCTCTCCGAAGCCGCCTAACAGCTTCAAGGCCTCGACTGCTTGCGCACTACCCACCATACCCAGCAAAGGCGACAGAACGCCTGTGGTAGCGCAGCGCAATTCCTCAACATCATCGGCTTCGGGGAACAGGCAGTGGTAGCAAGGGGCGTCGGGCTGACGCAGGTCATAGGTGCTGACCTGCCCCGAAAAACGAATCGCCGCACCGGACACCAATGGTTTACGCAGGGCCACGCAGGCGCGGTTAATGGCGTGGCGGGTCGCAAAGTTGTCGCAGCAATCCAGCACCAAATCGACTTGCCGAACCCAATGCATCAAGCCCGCTTCGTCCAGACGCTGAACGACAGGAGTGACCTTGACTTCAGGATTGAGCTGCTCAATGTGCAGCTTGGCAGACTCGACCTTGTCCCAGCCCAGACGATCAGTGGTGTGAGCAATCTGGCGTTGCAGATTACTCAATTCCACTTGATCATCGTCGACCAGAATGATGGAGCCCACCCCCGAAGCCGCCAGATACGCCACCACCGGGGAGCCCAGGCCTCCGGCTCCAACTACCAGGATGCGGGAGGCCAGCACCCGCTCCTGCGCTTCCACCCCGAACTCGTCGAGCAGAATATGCCGCGCATAGCGCAGTAATTGCTGATCTTCCACGTCAAGAGCCTGTGTTTACGGAGTTACCGGCTCGAGCCCTTTCGGGGTGATTCGGAACCGCTCAACGCTGGGTTGCTGATTCAGGGGACTTTTTTTTTCAGTCGATTCGGACGCCACGTCCTTCTCGCGCTGGGCAGCAGCCTGCTTGGCGGCAGCAACTTTGGCCGGATCATTTTTCATGACCGGACGTCCCGCCAAATGGTTCAGCGCCTGCTGCAACTGATAATCGTCGTCACCACCAAACTCGAACATCTTGAATTCGGGGCTCATACCCAGATCAGGCTGTTCTTCTTCGGTGCTTTCATCCACTTTACTGTTGAGCAAATGGCGTTTGAGATCCACCTCACGAGGCAGACGGAACAAATTACCTTGTGCGGTATCGTCCACCACCACATCTGGCTGAACGCCCGTCACCTGAATCGACGTGCCGTTAGGCGTGTAATACAAAGCGGTGGTCAGCTTCAGCCCTGAGTCCTCGGACAGCGGCACCACGCTCTGCACCGAGCCCTTGCCGAAGGTGCGATTACCAATAATGGTGGCCCGCTTGTGATCCTGCAAAGCACCAGCCACAATTTCCGAGGCCGAGGCCGAGCCCACATTCACCAGCACAACGATAGGCACGGTCTTGAGCCAGTCCAGCTTTTTCAGGACGTCCGCATCCGTGTCGAGCTCGCCCAGCACGGACTGCATGGACTTGACGTAATACTCGCGATTGGACGAGGGGATACGGCCTTTGGTCGATACCACCAGGTCGCCCGAATCCAGAAAGGCGGACGAGACGCCAATAGCGCTTTCCAGCAAGCCACCAGGATCGTTGCGCAGGTCAATGACCAAACCTTTCGGTGCACCAGGGCCTTTGTAGACTTCGGACAATTGCTTGATCAGATCAGCCGCCGTGCGTTCCTGGAACTGGGCAATGCGCACGTAGGCCACATCGTCAGCCAGCATCTTGGAGCGCACGCTGCGCACCTTGATGACATCGCGCACCAGATTGAATTCCAGCGGCTTGTCCCGGCCAGCACGACGAATCGTCAGTTTGATCGATGTATTGGGCTCGCCACGCATTTGCTTGACTGCATCATTCAGGCTCAAATCCTTGGTCGGTTTGCCATTGATGTGCGTGATGATGTCGCCAGCCAGAATGCCGGCACGGGCAGCCGGTGTGTCTTCAATCGGCGAGATGACTTTGGGCATCCCGTCCTCGCTACCGATTTCTATGCCCAGACCGCCAAACCCGCCCTGGGTCATGGCTTCCATTTCCTTGAACGCATCCGCATCCAGATAGGCCGAGTGCGGGTCCAGATCGGTAAATAGCCCCTTGATCGCATTATTGACCAGGGTCTGATCCGTCAAAGGTTCCACATACGTGTTCTTGATGGCAGCGAACACATTGGCGAACTGTTGCAGTTCGCGCAAAGGCAATGGCTCGCCGCGTTGAGCGACCGCAGTAATGCCAAGGCTGATCAAAATACCGCCCACAGCACCTGCTGCCACTAGTCCAATGCTGCCAATCCTTCGAGTGCTCATGCACATTCCCATTATTTTCAGATTCAAGACGGGGCCACCTCCCGGAGCTGACCCGACCATGCATTATAAGAGTAGCGTAAAGCGCCGACCAGCGTGAACTGGGCTTGAGTCGCTACCCTGCGCTACAAATGCGAGCAAAAGTAAACGGCGGCCCAAAAAAACTCAGGGCCCCAGCCAAACCTGCGGATTAATGGGCTTGCCCTGATGGCGCAACTCAAAATACAGGCCCGGCTCAACCTGCCCGCCAGTCGCCCCCACCCGCGCAACAGCGTCTCCGCGCCCCACGACATCACCGACCTGCTTGAGCGTACTCTGGTTATAAGCGTAAACGCTCAGGTAGTCGCGCCCATGATCAATAATCAGCAAATTACCAAACCCGGTCATCCAACTGGCAAAGACCACCCGACCGGGGGCCACCGCACGGACCGTAGTGCCGGCTGACGCCCGCAACACAATACCACGCCAAATACCGCCGTCAGGCCGCTCGGCACCGAACTTGCCTTGCACTTGTCCCCGCACGGGATAGGGCAAGCCCCGCTTCAAGCCCTGAAATCCACCTTCGGGCTCCAAGGCAGGCGCGGCAGACTGCTCCACAGGCTCTTCCTCCACCTGCACCTCCCGCACCTTGGGAGCAACAGGCTTGCCAATCGGCTCGCTAGGCTCGGATGAGGCCTCCAGACTATCAGACAGCAACCGCTCGTTTGTCGTCGGTGGCGTGTAGGTCAAGGGCGGACGCGGAATGGCTTGTGCCGGCTCTGCTGGCGCCGGTTTGCTGGGCGGCAGGGCTGGCGGCAATGGTGGCTGAGTAGCGCGGGCGCGCTCCAACAGCTCCCGCTCGCGTTCCAGACGCGCCTGCTCACGGGCGGCCTGCTCCTGCTCGGCCTTGCGACGCAATTCCTGCTGGCGAAGCTGCTCGGCCTTGCGCGCCTCCTCGGCACGACGAGCGGCCTCCCGGCGACGTTGCTCTTCAGCACGGCGGGCTAGCTCGGCCTGGCGGGCAATCTCGGTTTCCAGCCCAGAGATCAAGTCTCCCAGGCGCTTGTCATTGCTTTGCAAATTGGCTGCCTGGCCACGCTGGCGCTCGAGCTCCGCGCTGATGTCCGCCACCACCTTGGCCCGCTTTTCTTTCTGTTCCTGCAAGGCCACTTTCTGGGCAGCCGCCTCAGCAGCCAGTTGCTCCTGTTCTTTTTCACGCGCGGCAAGCTGAGCCTGCAGGCGATCCAGTCGCTCTACAGTACGACGCACCTGATGCACCTGCTCGGTCTGTTGACGCGACACATAGCCCAAGTAATACAACTCGCGGTTGATGGCGTTGGGGTCATCGCCGGACAAGAGGGCGGCCCAGGGAGAGACGCCATTGGCGTACTGCGCGCGCAACTGCTCGGCCAGTTCCTGCTGACGCTGCGCTTTAAGCGCCTGTTGTTCGCGAATCTGCTTGCCTAGGGTGCCCAGTTGCTCGTGCAACTGCTCTTGCCGCTGTTCGATCTGGGCCAGCGTGCGATCGATATCGGAGATCGCCTGCTCGGATTCACGCAAGGCATTGGCCGCATCACGACGAGAGCTTTCACTGCTGTCAATGCTCTTGCGTAAGGATTCGATTTTCTGGCGCAGCTCTGCCTGCTGCTTTTGAGCCTGGGCCTGGCGCGCGGCCAGATCCGGGTCCACAGCCAGTACCGGAAAGGTCCAGGCTGCCAGCAACAGGCAAACGCTGTAGCGCCACATTGTTTACTGCGCCTTGCCCTGATTGGCGACCGCTTGCATCTGGGCCGCAATCGCTTCCTGGTCGCCCAGGTAGTAATGGCGGATAGGACGCAGGTTCTCATCCAGCTCGTATACCAGTGGCTGACCGGTCGGAATGTTCAGGTGAACAATATCCTCATCGGAGATGCCGTCCAGATGCTTGATCAAAGCGCGCAGGCTGTTGCCATGAGCGGTTACCAGAACACGGCGTCCGGAACGGATGGCCGGCGCAATGGACTCGTCCCAGAACGGCACGACACGGGCCACGGTGTCTTGCAAACATTCGGTGCGCGGCAATTCATCGGCCGGCACACGGGCGTAACGAGCATCAAAGCGTGGGTTGCGTGGATCATCCTCGGCAACGGGATCAGGAGCGATTGCATAGGCACGACGCCAGATCAGAACTTGATCCTCTCCGTACTTTTGTGCGGTTTCGGCTTTATTTAAGCCTTGTAAAGCACCATAATGGCGTTCGTTCAAACGCCAGCTCAAACCGATAGGAGTGTGCATGGCGTCCATCGAATCCAGGGCGATCCAAAGGGTACGGATAGCGCGCTTGAGGACCGAGGCAAAAGCCAGGTCGAACTCAAAGCCGTTTTCTTTGAGCAGATCACCGGCCTGCTTTGCCTGTTGGCGCCCGGTTTCGGTAAGATCGACATCGGTCCAGCCAGTAAACCGGTTCTCCAGGTTCCACTGGCTTTCGCCGTGCCGCATCAATACAAGTTTATACATGGTAAAAACAGCCTCGAGGTTGAAAAATTGGCGCCACTCTATAATCGTGTGATCCGACCTTTTTTTCTTGCTTTTCTTGGTAATCAACAGGATTTAACGTGGACTTCATCTTAAGTCAGAACAATCTTCTAATTTTAGCAATTGCGGTGCTTGCCGGCATTATGCTGTTAATACCCAGCTTTTTCAAAGGCCGTGCCGGGCGCGCAGTTTCAAGCTCTGAAGCGGTACAGATGGTAAACCAGAAAGACGCTATTTTGATTGATCTACGTAGCGCCGATCAGTTCAAGACCGCGGCAATTGCGCAATCGCGCAACATCCCGGCTGCCGACCTTGACGCCAAGGCCAACAGCCTGCCCAAAGACAAACCTGTCATCCTGGTGTGTGAAACTGGCCGTAGCGCCCAACGCAGCGTTGCGGTTCTGCGCAAACATGGCATTGAGCAGGCCTACACACTGGAAGGCGGTATCCAGGGCTGGATGCAGGCCAGTCTGCCCGTCAAAAAATCGTAAGCTCTCCTTCTACGAGGCTCTCATGGCAAAAGTCACGATGTACTCCACAATGGTGTGCCCTTATTGTGTGCGCGCTGAAATGCTGCTCAAACAACGCGGCGTCACCGAAATCAATAAAATCCTGATTGATCGCGAACCGGAACAGCGCGCCCTGATGATGGAGCGTACCGGTCGACGTACGGTTCCCCAAATCTACATTGGCGACACCCATGTAGGTGGCTACGATGATCTGGCCGCTTTGGACCGTGAAGGTGGTCTGCTGCCTTTGCTGGCTGCCTGATTTTTTTTCTAACCATTTTTTTATCCCATAGGATCACCCATGGCCGACCAGAACAACACAGCCGCTGAACAAGAAGCTCAACAACCCAGCTTCAGCCTGCAGCGCACCTACATCAAAGACCTGTCCATCGAAATGCCCAATGCCCCCCAGATCTTTCTGGAGCAAGAGGCCCCTTCCGTGGAGGTGTCCATCAATGTGGGCGGCCAGCGCCTGGCTGACACGGTTTACGAAAGCACCGTGACCGCCACAGTGACCACACGCATTGGCGACAAGGTCATGTACTTGGTGGAAGCCACCCAGGCCGGTATTTTTGAAGCTGCCAACATTCCTGAAGAGCAGCTCGAGCCCTTGCTGGGCATTGTGTGCCCCACCATGCTGTACCCATACTTGCGCGCTGCCGTGGCCGACGCCATCAACCGTACGTCCCTGCCTGCCCTGCATCTGACGGAAGTGAACTTCCAGTCCCTGTACGAGCAGCGCCTGGCTCAGCAACAGGGCGCAGCCCAAACTGACGGCCAGCCTTTGCAGGCCTGATGATGTCAAACGCGCACACTCCTGTTCGTGTCGCAGTCCTGGGCGCAGGCAGTTGGGGCACGGCGCTGGCCGCCCTGGCCAGCCTCCAGGCTCCCACGATGGTGTGGGCGCGCAAATCATCCACAGCTCATGCCATCGGGCAGGATCATCGCAATCACGCCTACCTGCCCGATGTCCTGCTCCCCGAATCGCTACAAGCCAGCGACAATCTGAAGCACGTCATGGATTTCGCACTGGCCGACGATACCGGGCCCGCCCTCATCATTCTGGGTGTGCCTGTTCGTGGTCTGGCACAGACCTGTGTGGACCTGGCGCAGCACTTGCCCGCCACACGCCGTCATCCTGTCCTGTTGGTCTGGACCTGCAAAGGCTTTCATCAGGAAAGCGGTTTACTACCCCATCAGATTGTGCGCGAAAGCCTGCCTGAGCGCCCCTGGTTAGGCCGGGCCGTATTGTCTGGTCCCTCTTTCGCGCTGGAAGTGGCCAAAGGCCTGCCTGTCGCCCTGACCCTGGCCTGCCAACCCGCCTCCATGGCGGACATCGCCCTGGCCGCTCTGCATGGCAAGCAAGCCCGCCTCTACACCAGCACCGACATGATCGGTGTGGAAGTCGGTGGCGCTGTCAAAAACATCATGGCAATTGCCTGCGGCATTGCCGACGCACTGGGCCTGGGCCACAACGCCCGTGCCGCCCTGATTACCCGAGGCCTGGCTGAAATGCAGCGTCTGGGTGTCGCTCTGGGCGGTCACGCAGAAACCTTCTTCGGACTGGCCGGTCTGGGAGATCTGGTCCTGACCGCGACCGGCGAGCTCTCCCGCAACCGGCAAGTTGGCCTGGCGCTGGGCGCCGGAGAAAGCCTGGACAGCATCTTGGCCACCGGCATTACGGCCGAGGGGGTACGCTGCGCCCGCGCGGTTCTGGAGATGGGCAAGGCGCACCACATTGAACTCCCCATTACCGCCGCGGTCTGCCAGATTCTATTTGAACAGCTCTCCCCGCGTGAAGCCGTCCACGCCTTGCTCACTCGCGAGGCCAAGCAGGAAGGCCATTAACCCCGCTTGCCATCTGGTCTGGCCTCTCCTTGTCAGGCCGGCGGTCAACCGTCTTTTTATTCAACATCAAAACAATGTCATTGCTTGCTCGTTCTCGTGATCTTCTGCTCCGCTCCGTGCTGGGGCTGGCCTGCACCGGTTTGCTGGCGCAGGCTGCTCAGGCCCAGTCCAGCTGGCCTGAACGTCCCATTCAGATGGTGGTGCCCTTCCCGGCAGGCTCCTCGCCTGACGCGCTGGCTCGTGCCATTTCCGAACCCCTTTCCCAGGCCCTGGGGCAGACCATCATTGTGGACAATCGCCCGGGTGCAGGCGGCAATATCGGCACCCGCTTTGTTGCTCATGCCAAGCCCGACGGCTACACCCTGCTGCTGACCATTAACGGCCCCATGGTGACGGCTCCCACCCTTTACAAGACCTCGCTGGGCTACGACCCGCTGAACGATCTGCAGCCTGTCTCCATGATTGGCACCAGCCCCAACGTTCTGGTCGTACCGGCTGACTCACCCGCCAATACAGTAGAGGAGTTCATTGCCCTGGCCAAATCCCGCCCCGGTGAATTGAACTACGGCTCTGTCGGCCCCGGCAGCTCGGCCCACCTGGCGATGGCCATGCTCGAGCATGCCGTCGACATCAAGCTGGAGCAAATCCCCTACTCCGGTTTTCCACAAATTCTGACGGCCATTATTGGCGGAGACATTGACGCCGCCTTCATGGTTCCAGGCATTGCCATGCCGCAGGTTGAGGCTGGTAAAGTCAAGGCATTGGCCGTGACGTCCCTGCAGCCCAGCGAATTGCTGCCGGACTTAACCACCATGGCACAAGCCGGTCTGGAAAACTTCGAGGCAATCTCCTGGGATGCTTTCTTTGTCCCCCACAACACCTCGGAGGATGTCGTCAAACGTCTGAACCAGGAAATCACCACCATCTTGCAACGCGACGATATCAAGGCCAAGCTCAAGGCCTTTTACTTTTCGTCCGAACCCTCCACCCCCCAAGCGCTGACGGACAAGATCGTGGCCGACAAAGCTCGTTGGGATGAGGTGATCGAACGCCTGAATCTGTCGCTGGAATAAAAGCCTCGACTCATTCCTCTGCAAATGGCCCTGCGAACCTCTTGGTTGCAGGGCCATCTTTCTGTGGATTCGACCACCATCACGCACAGTCCGTCCAAGCTCAACGGACTGTGCCGCCTCACTGCCAGCCCCATGTCATGGCGAAGCAGACCAGCCCCCCTTTACACCCCGCCCTCATAGCCTGCCTGCCGCCAGGCCTCAAACACACAGACCGCCACCGCATTGGACAGGTTCAAACTACGCTGCCCAGCCAGCATGGGCAAACGAATCCGCTGCTCCTGAGGAAACAATGCAAGCTGTTCGGCCGACAAACCTGCAGTTTCACGACCAAACACAAACACATCACCCGGCTTGAAGCTTTGCTCCGCCAGCAAATGGCTGCCGCGCGTCGTCAGAGCAAAAGCCCGATCGGCCGCGGTGCCGGTGGCGCGCAACGCCTCTTCAAGGCTGTCATGCACCTTGACCTGGGCCCATTCGTGATAGTCCAAGCCGGCACGGCGCAGCTTGCTGTCCTCAAGCTCAAAGCCCAAAGGCCGTACCAGATGCAGGACACAGCCTGTATTGGCCGCCAGACGAATGACATTGCCCGTATTGGGAGGAATCTCGGGCGAAACCAGGACGATATGAAACATGAAGAACCCAAAAAAACACAGAAAAGCCGCCAGCTGGCGACGCAACAGAAAAGACTAGAACCTCGTTGACTTCCAGGGCGCCCGAGCCGCGACCAAGGCATACACCGGGCCGGCGCCGGCCACACGACAGGCACGCGCCAGTGCATCCAGCGTGGCCCCCGTCGTCAACACATCATCGATGAGCAGCACGGCACGCCCGTCAAGCGGCTCCAGCACCTGAAAAACACCCCGCATGGCTTGCCTGCGAGCCTGACGCCCCAGAAACTTCTGGGCCACGTCCTGACGTGGCGACAATGCGACGACATGCAGACATGCCGCTAAACCCAAACGACGCGCTACGCGCTGAGCCAGCACGGCTGCCGGGTTAAAACCCCGACGGCGCAAGGCGTCGCGTTGTGAGGGAACCGCTATGACCCGACACCCATCATCCAGTGCTGGCCCGTAACGGCGCCATTGCTGCAACATCAATTCCGCCAGCACCGCTGCCACCTCCAGCCGACGGGAAATTTTAAACGCATGAATCAACATATCGCCAGGATGTTCATAGTCAAACCCGGCCACGGTGGCTTGCAAGGAAAATTGCCCCGCTCCGCAATCCGGGCAGGCCAGCAAGGCCAGGGGCGGCAAGGCCAGCGCACACCGTGGGCATCGCAAGTCATGAACCGGCCTGAGCAGGGCATGACGACACCAGGGACACAGCGCCCCGCTTGGTGAACGCAAGCCACACAACATGCAGGGGCGGGCCGGCAGGGGAAGCCCTACAAGACGATGGAGCGACTCGCGCCCGAACTGGGGATGCGCCATAATAGATCATTACCTTTCAGAGCCAGGCTGATCCGATCACAGCACAAGCTCCTGATCCACGCCAGCAACGTCCGCGCAATTATGTCCCAGTTACCTTCTTTGCCTATCAACTCCGCCCACGTCGAGCAGCAATTCAATCGCCGCGCTCCCCTGGATCACGCTCAGTTTCTCTACGGTGAAGTCGCCCAGCGGATGTTGTCCCGGCTGGCCTTGGTACGGTTACAGCCCACGCATATTCTGGATGCAGGCTGTGGCGCCAGCCACGCGCTCGAACCGTTACGCTCACGCTATCCGGACATGAAATACACCGGTCTGGATCGCAGCGCGAAGTTGCTGGACGTGGCTCGCGAGCGTTACCAGTCCAAACCCAGCCTTTGGCAGAAACTGCGCAATCAGCCTACCCCGGCTGCCAGCTGGATTCAGGCTGATATGGCCGATACCGGCCTACCGGCTGAAAGCCAGGAACTGATCTGGTCGAATATGGCCCTGCACTGGCACCCCGAGCCCCATCGGGTACTGGCCGAATGGAATCGTCTGCTCAAACCTGAAACGCTGGTGATGTTCTCCTGCCTGGGGCCCGGTTCTTTTGCCGAACTGCGCAGCGCCATGGAGCAGGCAGACCTGGGCACCAGAACGCTGGAATTCGTGGACATGCACGACTTTGGTGATCTGCTGCTGGAAAGCGGCTTTGCCGATCCTGTCATGGATCAGGAACTCGTCACCCTTACGTACCGCAGCGCCGAGAAACTGCTGGATGATCTGCGCCTGCTGGGCGGCAACCCGCACCCTCAGCGCAAGGCTAGCCTGAGCACCTTGCCCTGGCGTCAGCGTCTGCTCAATGCGCTGGAAAAGCAGCGCCACATGGACGGAACCCTGCACCTGAGCCTGGAAATAGCGTACGGACATGCCTGGCGTGCCCGCAGTCGCCGCAGCACTCATGGAGAGGTGAGCGTACCCATCTCCACCATCAGCCGCCGTCCCAAGCCTCAGGAATAGGCGGCACCCCCAAGCCCGTTCCAAGGATGGGCAAGCAGATGGGCCCTCTCTGACAAAAAAATGGTTTAGGGGTACACTTTTGCGGTTAGCCAAGCTGGCTAACAATGTTCTCAGGGCGGGGTGCAAGTCCCCACCGGCGGTAATGGCACAGCCTAGCCCGCGAGCGCCTGACCTTGTATCAGGGACAGCAGACCCGGTGTGATTCCGGGGCCGACGGTATAGTCCGGATAAAGAGAGAACGGGATATCTTCACCCCTGTACAGGAGCCATCCTGTTGGGGGCTTGAGCTGTCCTGCTTCCTGCATGCCCTGTTTTTGTTGTCATAAAACAGGAAACCAACATGAACAGCATTACCCCAGCCAATCGTCTGGCCCCTCGCATCGCTTTTATTCAAGCTTGCTGGCACAAGGACATTGTGGATCAGGCCCGCCAGGGCTTTATCGACGAAGTCACCTCCTTGGGCCATGACAGCAGCCTGATCGACTTCTTTGAAGTAGGCGGTGCTTTTGAAATCCCGCTACATGCACAGCGTCTGGCCCAATCGGGACAATACGCGGCGATTGTAGCGGCGGGCCTGGTCGTAGATGGTGGCATCTATCGCCACGACTTTGTGGCCACCGCAGTCATTCAGGGCTTGATGCAAGTGCAGCTCAGCACTAATGTGCCTGTGTTTTCAGTCGTGCTGACTCCGCACCACTTCCATGATGGCAAGGAGCACCACGATTACTTCCATCGTCACTTTGTGATCAAGGGCCAGGAAGCGGCCCGCACGTGTCTGGATACCGTCGCCAAGTTGCAGTCCCTGCCTGTGGCACAGGTCGCCGCGCTCTAAACGACAAGGCGGCCTGTCAGGCCGCCCCACCATCCCCCCCCGGCCCGCTGCTCCTGGCAGCGTCGGGACAGACTCAAACCCTGTCGACCCCTATTGGGGCACGGCCCGTCTCAAGACTGGTTACGCTTGCGCGACGAGTCGATACCCAGCTGTTTGAGTTTGCGGTACAAGTGGGTTCGCTCCAGACCGGTACGCTCGGACACGCGAGTCATGCTGTGATTTTCACGGCGCAGATGATATTCAAAATAAATGCGCTCGAACTCGTCACGCGCTTCACGCAAGGGCAAATCCAGGGAAATGCTGCCCAACTGGGACTCATCCTGCTCGACCTCGGGTACGGTCATGGCAGGGGCCATGCCAGGCGCCATCGGCGCTGCCTCAGGACGACGCTCCCCACCCTGCACCACCGGACGAGCTGCCGCTGCCAATGTCTTGGGCGCAACGGTACGCTCCAGACCGGAAGCAACGGTCTTGAGCAAACGCTGCATGGTGATTGGCTTTTCCAGGAAATCCACTGCACCGATACGGGTGGCTTCCACCGCCGTATCCACCGTGGCGTGGCCGCTCATCATGACCACCGGCATATCCAGCAAGCCTTGGGAAGCCCACTCTTTGAGCAGACTGACACCGTCTGTGTCTGGCATCCAGATATCCAGCAAGACCAGATCGGGGCGGCCCCGCAAGCGTGCCTCGCGAGCCTGGGCGGCATTCTCTGCCAATTGCACGGTATGTCCTTCGTCGTAAAGAATTTCCGACAAAAGTTCCCGAATGCCGATTTCGTCATCAACTACCAGAATTCTGGCCATAAAACGTCACCTACGTGATTTTTACGCATTATCGTTTGCTCGCCGCCCAGAGTCCAGACGAATATGCTGGCCAGCAAGCCGGGTAAAGAGGATGGAAATGCGAGCCCCCCCCTCACGGCGATTGGAAACATCGATTCTGCCGCCGTGCTCCTCGATGATTTTCTTAACTATAGCAAGTCCCAGACCCGTGCCGGTGGGCTTGGTGGTTACGTATGGTTCAAAAACACGCACCAGCATCTGCGGATCAAAACCGGGCCCGTTATCTGAGACCACAAAACTGACCGTCGTAGCCGAGTCGGAACCTTCTACGCCTGCAATCATGGTTTTAACAAATACATGCGCCTGGTCAAGTGATTGATCCTGGGCAGCGGCTTCCCGAGCATTGGCCAGCAGATTATGAATAACCTGACGCAACTGTGTGGGGTCCCCCAGGACCATCGGCAAATCCGGGTCCAGTTCCACGTCAATCGCCACACTGTAACCGTCGTCCCGAACCATGCCTTCTTCCGGGTCCCAACCATATAAAGTCAGCACTTCGGTAATCAGCTCGTTCAGATTCAAAGCCTGCATCTGAGTGGCGGGCTTGCGGGCATACTCACGAAAATCCTCCACCATCTTTTTCAGGGAGGCAACCTGGTTGACGATGGTATTGGTGTAGCGCAGCAGCATGGCCGCATGCACCTCGTCCAGTTGCGATTCCAGCTTCATGGCCAGACGTTCGGCAGACAGCTGAATAGGCGTTAAGGGGTTTTTGATCTCGTGCGCCAGGCGTCGGGCCACTTCGCTCCAGGCCACCAGACGGCTGGCAGAAATCACGTCAGTAATGTCATCAAACACCACCAGATAACCCGTGGGCTGGCCGTCGACCCGCAGCAAGGTGCCCCGAGCCAAAACGGTGACGATAGTATCACGCGCCTCATTGCCTTCTTTCATGTCCAGCTCAAACTGCTGCTGCCAATAAGGATGATCGGACCCCATGGCCTGATGCGTGGAAAACGCTTCGCGTATGACGGATGCAAACGTCAGCGCTCCGTCCAAGGTCTCCAGCGGGCGACCTTTTATGGAGCGCAAATCCACTTGCAGGATTCGTTGCGCCCCTTGGTTGAACATGGTCACGCGAAACATTTCGTCAAAGGCCAACACCCCGCTGGACAGATTGCTGAGCACTGACTCCAGATACATATTGGAGCGCTCCAGCTGCAAGCGATTTTTCTCGACCATGCGGCGCGCCTCATCCAGTTGCCGGGTCATGGCATTGAACGAGCGGGTCAACTGGCCGACCTCGTCCTTGGCGGGCGGTTCAGGCAAGGCCCGGTAATCCCCCACCCCTACCGCCTGCGTCCCGGCAGCCAGCGTCAGCAATGGGCGCGTCAGACGGCGAGACAGGGCCAGGGCCGCAGCCACAGCGGTAAATACCGCCAGAATCAAGGCCAGTGTCAAGGTGATGCCGTAGAGCTTGCGCAAGCCCTGACGGGACAAAGCCAGCTCCTGATAATCCCGAAACCCCTGCTGGACCTGGTTGGCATTACGGGCGATCTTGTCGGGCACAGGCTGGATCACCTGCAGCCAACGCGAGTCCGCCGTACCGCTCAGGCTTGCTGTAAAACGGTTGGGATCGGCCAGCGGCAGCACCGCCCGCAAACGCAAGCCGGTCGACTCTGCCGGCCCCCCCCCCTCGTCCAGGCCATTGTCATGCACCGGGGCATCATCATCCACTTCAGCCGCCGCGTAACGACCCGAAATACGCAACTGATTCATCACGCTGGAAGGGGGCATGTCCGGTAGCAAGGTGTCATACCGTGAGGACGAAAAGGCAATCAAGCGGCCATTGCCAGAAAACACCATGGCTTCGGTCACACCGCTGTTTTCCCGCAATGAGATCAGCAGACTGCTGTACTGGGCGCTATCGGCTTTGTTCAGCGCCGCCACCATTTCCTGGGCGCGGCCTTCCAGCTCGCTGAGCTGCGAATCCAGAGCCGCCCGCCCCAGACTCAGCCCTGACTCCAAGGCCGAATCCACTCGTACGTTGAACCAGGACTCGATCGAGCGCGACATGAACTGCACCGAGAGCAGATAGATCAGCGCACCCGGAATAATCCCGATCAGTGTGAAATAAAAAGCAAAGCGCGCCGTCATGCGGGCCCCAAACTGGCGCCTGCGTATTTGCCTGAACAGGCGAATCGTCAGCATCAGCACCCAGGAAATCAGGGTGGCCGCCAGCACGCCGTTGAGCACCAGCAACAGATCATATTGCTGTGCGTAGCGCGAGGCGTTGCCTGTTGACCAGACCAGCAGCGTAAACAGCGCCAACGCGCTGACTCCCGCTCCAAACAGAGCGGTACGCAAGATCCAGCGGATCAAGGTTGGGGCTCGTCGACGGAGACGGAAAAGGAAAAGGTTTTCCATGGGGTGGCCAATGTCCAGGCAGAACTATTGATGGCATCCACTTGAAAGGGGCGAGCCAGCAAGGAGGTATCCAGGCGCAGACGCACACGACCCTGGTATTCCTGGTCGCGGTCCAGATCCGCCACATAGGCAACTGCCCAGCCACGGATATGGCGCAGCATGGCCAGTGCATCATTCATGGAGGATTCGGGCAAAGACAGGTCCCCGGTTCCCACACGCCACTGTCGGGTTAACGCGTTATACACAACCCGCCAGGTTTGTTGTTCTTTAACAACATTTTTATCAAACCAATACCAACGGGGCTGAGCCAACTCCACTTCAACCGTGAAATACAGCGGCACCCCTTTCTCGGCAGCCGTCCGCAACTCCGGACTGAGTTCGAACTCGATATCCGCGTCGATATACAGCTTTTCGTCCCGAATATGGGGCTCGACCTTGACGACCCGCTCTCCCGACGTGGCAACCGGCACAATCGTATTGGCCGAGCTGAGCGCGCAGTTGAAAATCAGCAGAAAAGACAGGAAAACGCGCCACATCGTGATTAACCGCAAAAAGGACAAAGTCAGAGCCCTAATTGTGACAAGTCAAACCGGGCGCGTAAATAAGGCATAGAAAAAACCGTCGCCATCTGCCAGAGATCGTCCTGCAACGCCGGGCAAAATCTGGCCAGGAGAGTCCAAAAGCTGCGCCTCGGGATGACGGGCCAAAAACGCCTCGACCTGTTGCTGACCTTCGGCCGGAAAAATCGAGCAGGTCGAATACAACAAATGTCCACCTGCTCGCAACGTGGACCACAAGGCATCCAGTATAGAGCTTTGCAGACGGGCGGTATCGGCAATGTCCGACTCGCGGCGCAACCAGCGAATATCCGGGTGACGACGCACAATGCCCGATGCCGTACAAGGTACATCGGCCAAAATCGCATCAAAGGGCTGACCATCCCACCATTGGGCCGGACGCGCCGCATCACCCCGTTTCAATTGAACCTTGTCGCTGGCCAAACCCAGACGACGCAGGTTATGCCCCACTCGCTCCAGCCGCTCGCCGTCCGAGTCCAGGGCCAACAAGGAAACATCGGCCTGCTCCAGCAAATGCGCCGTCTTGCCACCCGGAGCCGCGCAGGCATCCAGCACCCGCATGCCATCCTTGACCGGCAAGAGCAAACCGGCCTGCTGGGCGGACCAGTCCTGCACCGACCACCAGCCCAGATCAAAACCGGGAATCGCCTGAACCGGCATGGCCTTATCCAAAGTCACCGCGCCAACTCCAGGACTGCTCGACGCAATCCCGGCTTCAGTTAGCACCGCCTGCAAACGCTCTACCGAACAACGGCGCTGATTAACACGCAGCGTCAATGGACCGGGGCGGTTGGCCGCTTGCAGCAAGGCTTCCCAATCACGCGGATACGCGCGACGCAATTCCTTGACCCACCAGCCGGGGTGATTCCAGCGTGCCTCGGGACGGCTCTCGACCTGAGACAAGATCATCTTGCGCTCGCGCGTGAAGCGGCGCAGCACGCCATTGACCAAACCCTTGGACAGACGCAGCGCAGCCTGACTGTCTGCCGCTCGCACCGCCTGATCCACCACGGTATGGACGGCATACACTGGCACATCCGGGCGATCCTCAAACGCCTGGGCATCCTCCTGCACCCGCATGGCCGTATCCAGCAAGGCCAGCGACACCATCAGCAGGGCATCCAGCCAGCTATTGCTGGGCTGGCGCGGCACCAGCGTGATACGAATCTGACGAGCGTGGCCCAAACGGCGCAGGACATGAAAGCTGACAGACTGCACGGCCGCACGCGCCGCGGCGGGCGTCGCGGCCAGGCTTTCAGTCAGGGATTTGCCGGCCAGCACGCCTTCAATATTGCGCGCGCTCAGCAGCATGACTTCGGACAGGGGCAAGGAGGGGGAAAGATGGGTGTCGGACACAGAACAACCGCTAGAAAAGAAAAATATGACTGCGACTGTAGCACTATTTACCGCATAAACCGGGCTCAAACACACAAGATCCGCACGCATCGGGGCACGGGACGGTAAAATCAAGCCTATTTCCCAATTTCGAGCCCTCAAGCTCCAGAAGGACCCTCTATGAGCGCCCCCAAAGTCGGATTCGTGAGCCTGGGTTGTCCCAAGGCCCTGGTCGATTCTGAACGTATTCTTACTCAACTGCGCACCGATGGCTATCAGATCACCCCCAGCTACGACAATGCTGACGTGGTGGTGGTCAATACCTGTGGCTTTATCGACAGCGCCAAGGCCGAATCGCTGGAAGCGATCGGCGAGGCACTGGCGGAGAACGGCCGCGTCATCGTCACCGGCTGCATGGGTGTGGACGAAGGACTGATTCGCGAGGTCCATCCCTCCGTGCTATCAGTCAGCGGCCCCCAGCAGTATGAGCAGGTATTGCGCGCCGTGCGTGAGGCCGCCCCGCCTTCGCTGGATCACAATCCTTATATTGATCTGGTGCCTCCGCAGGGCATCAAGCTGACCCCACGTCATTACGCCTATCTGAAAATTTCCGAAGGCTGCAACCACAGTTGCAGCTTCTGTATTATCCCTTCCATGCGTGGCAAGCTCGTCAGCCGCCCGGTAGGCGAGGTACTGGGCGAGGCCGAGCGTCTGGTCAAAGCCGGCGTCAAAGAACTGCTGGTCATCTCCCAAGATACCAGCGCCTACGGGGTGGATATCCGCCAGCGTACCGGCTTTTGGAATGGCCGCCCGGTCAAGAGCAGCATGGTGGAACTAAGCGCTGCCCTGTCCGAGCTGGGCGCCTGGGTGCGTCTGCACTACGTCTATCCCTATCCACACGTAGACAACATCATTCCCCTGATGGCCGAAGGCAAGGTGCTGCCCTACCTGGACATCCCTTTCCAGCACGCCAGCCCCTCGGTGCTGCGCGCGATGAAACGCCCTGCATTTGAGGACCGCACCCTCTCGCGTATCAAGCAGTGGCGCCAGGACTGCCCGGATCTGACCATACGCTCGACCTTCATCGTTGGTTTCCCCGGCGAAACAGAGGACGACTTCCAGTACATGCTGGACTGGATGAGCGAGGCGCAACTGGATCGCGTGGGCTGTTTCCAGTATTCGCCCGTCGAAGGCGCACCGGCCAACAAACTCGATGGCATCGTCCCTGACGAGGTCAAACAAGAGCGCTGGGAACGCTTCATGGAACATCAGCAAGCCATCTCCACCGCTCGCCTGGCTGCCAAGGTAGGCCGCGAGATGGATGTACTGATCGATGAGATCGACGAGGACGGCGACGCCGTAGGCCGCTCCAGCGCCGACGCCCCCGAGATCGACGGCAACGTTTTCATCACCAGCGCACAAACCCTGGAACCCGGTCAAATGGTGCGCGTGCGCATTACCGACTCCAGTGAATATGACTTGTTTGGCGAACAGGTTTAAGCGCTGACCAGCCCCGATGGCTCAAGCAGGCCCGTGTCACTCTGATGACACGGGCGCTATACATCAAGCTGCCCTTAACCGTCCCGTACTCTTGCCCAACTGTCCCCGCCCCAACACCGGACATGGGCAGCCGGGCACCATTCCAAGGATCTGTCATGCCCGTCTACCAATTAGATCAACATGCCCCGCAAATTGACGACAGCAGCTTTGTTGCCGCCGAGGCAACACTGATTGGCAAGGTCGTACTGAAAGAGCACAGCAGTGTCTGGCCAGGTGCGGTCATTCGTGGCGATAACGAAACCATCACCGTAGGAGCAGGCTCCAACGTCCAAGAAGGTGCCGTCCTGCACACCGATCCGGGCTACCCGCTGACCATTGGCGACCATGTCACCATCGGCCACCAGGCCATGCTGCACGGCTGCACGATCGGTGAAGGCGCCTTGATCGGCATTCAGGCTGTGGTCTTGAACGGGGCCGTCATCGGTCGCGATAGTCTGGTGGGTGCCGGCGCGCTGGTCACTGAAGGCAAAGTCTTCCCTGAACGCAGCCTGATCATTGGCTCGCCCGCCAAAGCGGTGCGCACCCTCAGCGATGAAGACATTGCCAAGCTGCGTCAGAACGCCCGCGTTTACGCTGAGCGTGGCGGCCACTATAAAACGGCCTTAAAGCGCATCGACTAATCCCTGTTCTCGATTTGTTTTCAACTGGAAAGACCTATGGCCAAAACCATTCTTGTTACTGGCGGTACCGGCTTTATCGGCTCTCATACCTGCGTCGAGCTGATTGCCCACGGTTATCAGGTTCTGATTCTGGACAACCTGAGCAATAGCCAAAAAAGTGTTCTGGATGCCATCACGAAAATCACCGGCACTCAGGCCGGCTTTATCGAAGGCGATATCCGGGATCGGGCCTTGCTCGACACTATTTTCCAGCAAAACGCGATATCTGCCGTTATCCATTTTGCCGGTTTGAAAGCGGTGGGCGAATCCGTTGCCCAACCCCTCAAGTATTACGACAACAACCTCACGGGCACGCTAAGCTTGCTGCAAGCCATGCAACAGGCCAAGGTACGAACTCTGGTGTTTTCGTCCTCCGCCACCGTGTATGGCGACCCCCAGCAACTTCCCATTCCCGAGACACATCCGCTGTCCGCCACCAATACCTATGGCCACACCAAACTGGTGCTGGAGCAGGCAATGGGCAATCTTTACCACAGCGAGCCGGGCTGGCGTATTGGCTTGCTGCGTTATTTCAACCCGGTAGGCGCCCACGAATCGGGACTGATCGGCGAGGCTCCTCAAGGCATTCCCAATAATCTGATGCCCTACATCGCTCAGGTTGCGACGGGGCAACGCGAACAGGTCCAGGTTTTTGGGCACGACTATGACACGACGGATGGCACGGGCGTGCGCGACTACATCCATGTCTGTGACTTGGCCAAAGGCCATGTCGCCGCCTTGGAGTACCTGGAAGCCAAAGACAGTGAACTGCTGACTGTCAACCTGGGAACGGGGCGTGGCTATTCTGTTCTGGAGATGATTGCCGCCTTTGCGCGCAGTTGTGGGCGCCCTATTCCCTACACGCTGGCCCCACGTCGTCCTGGAGATATCGCGGCTTGCTGGGCAGACACGGAAAAAGCCCGCGAAACCTTGGGCTGGGAAGCCAAAAAAGGCATTCAGGAAATGTGTGATGATGCCTGGCGCTGGCAGTCGGGGCAGGCCTGACCCGTGCATGCGTGCCATCGCCATTGGCGATGGCACGTTGACAGATGGTTGATTTGCAAGGAAGAAAACGGGTCCTAGAATAAAGGTGTCAATCTAAAAACCACCCTCAGAGACAGATTCCCATGAAAACCTATCGCATCGGCCAGATCGTTCCCAGCTCCAACACCACGATGGAAACCGAGATTCCTGCCATGTTGCAGGCACGTTACGCCGAGTTTCCTGAAGAGCGCTTTACGTTCCACTCGTCGCGCATGCGCATGATGCACGTGAACCCCGAAGAACTGAAAGCCATGGACATTGCCAGCGACCGCTGCGCGGTTGAGCTGAGCGACGCCCGCATGAACGTGATGGCCTACGCCTGCCTGGTGGCCATCATGGCCCAAGGCGACGGCTACCACCGCGTCTCGCAAGAGCGTCTGCAGAACACCGTTAAAGACAACGGCGTGGACATTCCCGTGCTGAGCTCGGCCGGTGCCTTGGTCGATACCCTGAAAGAATTCGGCTACAAGAAAGTCTCCATCATCACGCCGTACATGAAGCCGCTGACCAAGCGCGTGGCCGACTACATCGAAGCAGAAGGCATCGAAGTTCAAGACTCCATCAGCCTGGAAGTGTCGGACAACCTGGAAGTGGGTCTGCTGAATCCAGAAAACCTGCTCGAGCACGTCAAACGTCTGAACCACGACGGCGTGGACGCCGTCATCCTGTCCGCTTGCGTGCAGATGCCTTCCCTGCCTGCCATTCAGCGTGCCCAGGACCAGATCGGCAAACCCGTTCTGTCCGCCGCAGTGTGTACCGTGTACCAGATGCTCAAGACACTGGGTCTGGAAACCCGCGTTCCCAACGCAGGCCACATCCTGTCAGGCGTCAAGCCACAAGCCTGATCCAGCCAGCCTGGTGACGCACAACCCTGTCGACCTTACATCGGCAGGGTTTTTTTATGCCTGATCAGTTTTCAACAGAGGGGCATGCCCCCATGAGGATGAACACTCCAGCGCACGCGGTCACCTAAACGCGCGGCTTGCCCACCACCGCCGCTAAGGAACGTCTTGAAGGCCGCAGCTTATGCAGACATGCTGAAAAAAACGATATGATGCCAGCATGAAACTGGACCTTCTGACCCTCAAACTATTTGTCCGAATACTGGAAGAAGGCACGATCAGCCAGGCGGCTGAACGTGAGCACATTGCCGCCGCCGCGGTCAGCCGCCGCATCGCGGATCTGGAACAGTCTCTGAACACGACCTTGCTGCTGCGCACCAACAAAGGGGTCAGCCCAACCGCCGCAGGTCTGGAGTTGTTGTACCGCTCCCGGGCGCTGCTCAATAGTGCGCAGGAAATCGAAACCCGCCTGCAGGCCTTCTCACAAGGCCTGCAAGGTTTGGTCCATATTCTGGCCAATACCTCCGCCATCTCACAATTTCTGGCTGAACCGCTGGGCGAATTCGGGCGTCAACATCCGGCGATTGCCCTGCAACTGGAAGAACAAACCAGCCTGGACATTATTCGCGCCCTGTCAGAGGGCAAAGCAGACCTGGGAGTGTTTACCCGCCTGCCTTACGCCGCCGATATCCAGGCCTATCCGTTTCGCAGTGACAAGCTGGTGGTACTGGCGCCCATCCATCATCCTTTGGCCAGGCACGAGAAAGTACGTTTTGAGCAGACTCTGGAACATGAGCAGATCACGTTGCTAAGCGGAACACAGCTGCATTACCAGATCACCAAAACCGCCATGGAGGCCAACCGCTCCGTGCGCATTCGTACCGAAGTATCGGGCTACGACGCCATGTGCCTGTTGATCAACGCCGGAATGGGGATTGGCATCTTGCCACGCAAGAGCGCCAGCATTTACCAGATCCCCAATACACGCATGATTGAACTGGACGAAACGTGGAGCCAACGGGAAATTCTGATTGGAGTACGTCGGCGCGATGATCTGCAGCCCAGCGCTGAAACCTTGCTGAGCTTTCTGCTGGACAGCAGTACCTGAGCACGAGCTCTCTGGAGGCAGCAGCAATCTGTGCCCGACAGGCGGTCAAACTGCCACCCCGTCATGGGCAGGTCCGAAGCCCCTGGCATTTAGCTCAGTACGCTGCCCCTGGCTGAGCAACAGGCACGGCAATCTCATCCTTGAACTGACTCAGTAACACCGTAGCGGCTTGCCGCAGCAACACGGCGTCCACGCCGACGGCGACAAACAGGGCTCCCAAGGACAGGTAGCGATGCGCAGCCTGAACATCCGCCTGCAAAATACCCGGCGCCTTTCCCGCCTGACGTATACGTACAATTGCCTCTTCAATCGCCGCCAGAACCGCCGGATGTCCTGGTTCGGTCAAATAGCCCATGCTGGCGGCCAGATCAGCCGGACCAATAAAAACCCCGTCCACGCCTTCCACCGCCAAAATCTCATCCAGGTTTTCCAGGGCTTGCCGTGTTTCAACCTGGCATAGCACGCACATTTCCTGATTGGCCCGCTCCAGATAATCAGACGTGGCCCCCCAGCGGGCCGCGCGAGCCAAGGCAGCACCCACACCCCGGATACCATGGGGCGGATAGCGAACCGCCGCCACGGCCGCCCGGGCTTGCTCGGCATCCTGCACCATGGGAATCAGCAGGTTCTGAGCCCCTATGTCCAGCAGCATCTTGATCTGCACGGGATCATTCCAGCTAGGACGGACAATCGGCGCGATCGGGTGGGCCGCGACCGCCTGCAACTGCGCCAGCAAGGTCTGCACCGTGTTGGGAACGTGCTCGCCATCGAGCAAGATCCAGTCGTACCCCAGGCCAGCACACAAATCCGCCACGTACGGGCTGGCCAAGCCATGCCACAAACCGATCTGTGGCCTGCCTTGCTGCACAGCCTGCTTGAATGTATTGACCGGATGCATCCTATCTCTCCTTGTGGTCTGCGTGGGCATCAAACAAGCAGTGTAGAACGCACACGGGCAAAATGAACGTGAACACGAGGTTTATGTCCGGTACGTCATCGTCCATGGACGGCAGATGAAAGACAAAAAAAGGCCCCACACCGGGGCCTTTTCAAGGCAAGACAACAGGCGGTGCTACAAAGCCTGCCCAACCTGTTTGACCAACTCGCCAAAACGGGGCGTCGTGCGGTCTCGTGGGCGAGGCAGGTCCACCTCGATCCGAGCACTGACCCCTGCCGGACTGCCTCCCAGCACGATAATGGTATCGGCCAAAAAGACAGCTTCATCAATGTCATGCGTCACAAATAACACGGCCGCTGAACTACGCTGCCACACCTGCACCAGCTCATCCTGCAAAGCCTGACGGGTCAAGGCATCGACCGCCGAAAAAGGCTCGTCCATGAGCAGTAAATCAGGCTGTACGGCCAGAGCACGAGCGATACCCACCCGCTGCACCTGCCCACCCGACAATTGATGCGGCCAACGGTCTTTCAGGTGGGCCAGCCCTACCTGATTCAAGGCCGCCTCAACTCGCTGCTCGCGCTCCTGACGCGACAGCCCCAGACCTTCCAGCCCATACGCCACATTTGAAGCAATGCGTCGCCAGGGCAGCAGGCGGCTGTCCTGAAAGACAAACGCATTGGCGCGCCGACCGGGGCTATCGTGCAGATTGGAGCGCAAATGTCCGAAGCTAGGTTGGCTCAAACCAGCTGCAGCCCGCAACAAGGTGCTTTTGCCAACACCGGAGCCACCCACAATCGCCACAAAATGCCCGGCCTGAACATCCAGGTTCACATCACGGATCACCGGCGCCGGCGCACCGGGGTATTGAAAACCAAATCCCTGGAACTGAATCAAGGCTGCCACTGAAGTACCCATTTGTTAAAAGTCAGAAACAGCATGTCGCACAAGGTGTAAACCACCGAGATGATCAGCATGTAGACCACGACCGCATCGTAAGCCCCTACCCCGGCTGCGGCATTCATTTCCTGTCCCATGCCAGGAACACCCAGCAGCTCGGCTGCAATCAGCGTCATCCATGCCTGTCCGATGCCGGCGCGCACGCCGCTGAGCAATCCGGGGCTGATGGCAGGTAAAACTACCGTCCAGGCGCGGGAGAAATAAGAATGGTGCCCGAAGGCAGCCGCCAATTCGTAATAGCGTGGATCTACCGAGCGCACAGCACTATACGTGGCAAAGTAGTTCAGCCAGAACACGCCAATAGCGATTACGAAAGCCGCCCCGGTATGGCTAACCTTGAACCAGGCAATCGCAAACACCACCCAGGCCAGTGGCGGGATGGGACGCAGCAGACGCACCAGGTAGGCCTGCAACAAGTCAAAGCGATGGATGGTTGCCGCAGCCAGACCAAACCCAATCCCCAGGATGGTGCCAATGCCCAAGCCCCAGAAATAATGCACCAGACTGGACTGGGCAGCGGGCCAGAGCCGGCCAGCCTCGATTTCCTGAAACAGGGCCGATGGCAGGCTGAAGGGATCAGGCAGCGTACCGCGAGGAGCCCAGCCATAAACATAAGCCAGACGCCACACACCAATAAAAAGCACAAGGCCGGCTACACCGTAAACCATCCGCTCCAGGCCTCGACGCCACAAGGCATCGAGCCAGACGCCGTCAGAAGCGGGCGCAGCAGCGGGCGGCAAACTTGCTTCTTTTGCAACGCTCATCAGGGAGCCGCCTTTTCGTAGAAACGGATATCGAACAAGCTTTGTACATCGTCAAGCTTGGTCGCCAAGGTGCCCAAGGACACCTGGAAATCCTGCAGTTGAGCCGTGCCGTCAATAATCTTGCGGGGGTCAGGCTGAAACTGATCACGCGAGCGTTCGATGGCTGCTTGAACGATCTCTTTAGGCAAACGTCCACCGCCCACATACTTCTGCACATACGGGGTGGCCTTGGCAGGCTCATCGCGCAGCATGGCTGTGGCACGCAAATGGGCATTGACCAGATGCTGAACCAGCTCAGGCCGGGATTCGATCAGACCTTCGCGCACCAGCAGCACCGAACCAGGCTCATTGGGGAACAGTTCACCACCGTGCGCCACAATTTTGGCATCAGGCTGACGCTGCAAAATCTGACTGACCGTAGGCTCCAAAATGGCAGCGGCGTCCACCGCATGATTGCTCAAAGCCTGCTGAATCTGAGCCTCGCCCTGGTAGATGACCTCGACCACATCCGGATCAACTTTCAGCATATTGCGCAGCCAATACTGCAAGGCCGCCTCGGGAACAGCGCCTTTAGGGTAGCTAGCAACCTTGGGCTTACGGCCCTTTTCCTGCGTAAACCGGGCAACGGCGGCGGCAAAATCCGGTTTGTCGGCATCCAGATAAGCAGACAAATCCCCAATCGCCACCACACTGACCTGCTCCACGATATTCGAGGCCAGAACCTTGACGTCGGCCTCTTTGGCTCTGGCGACCAAAGCCGGACCAATACCTACGTAAGCGACATCCAACTGTCCCGCAATCAGGGCCTGGGTCAATGCGGGTCCGCTTTGAAACTGCACCAATTTGGGCTCAGGCTGCCCTTCTGGCAGTAAGTCGCCAGATCCTAAGGCAACGAACAATTGAGCGGCAGGCATGATGGGCAGATAGCCGATCTCCAGCGTTTGCTCAGCAGCCTGGGCGCCGAAAGAGACAGAAAGAGCAAGAAGACCAGAGGCTACATAACGGGAAAACATAAAGATCTCGTAGAACAGGCTAAAACTGAAGCTTAAACCTGTTGGGGAGACGCATCTTTATTTGCTAATAACCAAAAAGCATTAAAATAGCCTTCTTTACACTTTCTGCTCTGATACCTGCCAGGCTCCCCCTCCGACACTCAATGGCGTCCGGGAGCAAGCAAGTGATGCCCCTCCTGAACAAACAACTGCCCCAGCGAGGTGGAGCCATAGACATTCAAATGATTGTTATCGAAATAGGCCATGCGTCCGGCATACCGGCCCTGCTCGGCAAACGGACGCGCCACCGCCCCGACGTCGACCCAATACACATTGGGGATTCGGTCCACAATCTGTTTGATGATCGCATTGGCAGCCTGCGCCTTCTTTCCTGGCGCTCGTTCAATATGTATGCCCAAACGACTAAAAAGCTCTTGGCGAATGGGAGAGACAGCAAGCTCGGGGACATCCGACAATACATAAACCGGTGTGCTGGCCGCGATACTGCGTAAGGTATGTTCGAGCTTTGAGAGGTAATCGGGGTCAGCCGCCTCCGGTTCTTCGCCCAACTGATAAGACCAGAAGGAAGTGAAAATGACGGCCTCATACTGCCGATAGGCTGTGGCTATATATTCCTTAAGATTCTTACAGGGCTCGCGCGAGGATTCAGGCAAGACATGCTCATTAAAACCAAATACCGGAGAGCAGGAGCTGCCTGTTACCACGTACGCCTGCCACCCCTCTTTACGTCCCACTTCGTCCACAAACGAATTCAAAGCCGCTGCATGAGAATCACCTGTCACCAATATCCGCGGAGATTTCTCCGGATCGCCACGCAAACAGCGCTTGTCAAACGTGCCATGGCAAACATCGGTGCCATAACTCAAGAGCGCAGGATCAAGATCCAAAGACGGCTTGACCGCCTTCAAACCCAGCCCCAAGCCCGCCAGAGCAAGGGCCGGGAGCAAGAACAAAGCCAGAAAAGCCGTCGTGAACCCAACGTTCCAGCGTTTGCAGCGCTGCTCCACCAGCCTGTAGGACAGATAGGCCAGAATAAACATGCAAGGCACTGCCACCAGCAACCAGCTGAGCGGCAACACATAAGCGCCATAAACATAGCGCAGATACGCCAAAATCGGCCAATGCCATAGATACAAGGAGTAGGAAATCAAACCTACCGCGACCATATAGGGTCTCTGAAAGACCCACATGACCCAGCCACCGGTCGCCTGTTCCGAGCGCCCACCGTAAATGAAGAGTCCAGCCCCGAGGCAGGGAATAAGGGCATTGAGCCCAGGAAAAACAGACTGCTTGTCCAGCATCAGCAGCCCGCCCACTATCAGCATGATCCCGGTCAGCTGAAGCAAGTGACATCCGCGTCGATGGCTGTACACCGGCAGAAAAGCAAATAAAGCGCCTACCAGCAACTCACTGAAACGTAAACGCAGTAAAAAATAAACCGAATCTCCTGCATGCGTAGACAGCAAATAATACTGGCTATAGGCAAACCCCAGCGCCACCCCGCACGTCACAAACACCGTCAGAGACAGATCCAGGGTATCCTTGCTACGTCTGGAAAAGAACCTGAAAGCCAGCAAGAACACAAGAGGCCAGATAAAATAAAACTGCTCTTCTATGGAAAGCGACCAAATATGCAATAACGGCTTTTCATCGGAAGCAATATCAAAATAGCCACCGTCTTTGGAAAAAACTGATTCGCCAAAAAAGCAGAAGAATAAAGAACAGAACTAAAAAGCCGATCAAAATCTTCTGGAAGAAGAAGAAAAAATCCAGCCAATAAAGAAAACAGCAAAACAATATAGAGCGGTGGCAGTATTCTTCTAATTCTTCTTTTGTAAAAATCAAAGAAAGAAAACCGCCCCTGCATGACTTCATTTTTTATGATGTGACTAATCAGAAACCCTGAAATCACAAAAAAAACGTCCACCCCAATAAAACCACCGGGCAGCCAATCGGAATTCAGGTGAAAAATCAGGACTGATAGCACAGCCAGGGCGCGTAGACCATCGATGTCACTTCTATATTTCATCATCTTATTTTTACGACCAAGAACGCATCAGTCCTGTATAAAATCCATCAGACCACTGTTATAGTGCGTACCCAGGCAGCGGTCTGCCAAGACACTTCCTGCCGCAAACCAGCCTCGGCATCCTGTCCACAGGGTTCCACATCGGACACCCAGACTGTCACTTCAATACAACAGACATAGTGACAAAAACCACCCAGACACGCACTTACAACCAGCAACAAATACTATCATTGCAGTTCGGCTTTACTTGCTAAGTTTCTCTGATAAGTTAGCGCCAAACGTCCGCCTAACGCAGATGGGACACCATTATTGCTCAAGCACTCCCACACTGGGTCATTCACTCGGTTAGTCCCCCTCACACTGCCCTGACTGTACCGGCCAACTTGTAACACATTGGGTTTTTTATTTGATATGCCTGACCAAGGAGCCGGTATTACTGTTTTATAAGGCCCCTACTTCAGAAAAAAGCTCGTTAAAAAATTTCGAAAATAAACGTTTTAAACCCATTGAGATTAGAATTGAAGGTTGAGATCTTCAGTTCAGCGAAACGTTGACTATCATCCGGAGAATGCGTGAACACTGTTAGCCAGAACCCTGAAGCCAATACAAGAAACATTAGTCTGAGCGATCTAATTAGGCTGTTTTGGAAATCAAAAAAAATAATTCTAGCAGTCACTCTGCTGTGCACCTGTCTTTCCATTGGCTATTTGGTGTTGGTACAACCCACCTACCAAGCCACCACGCGAGTGCTGCCTCCTCAGGCAAGCGATTTGGCCGAGTACGTCGAGAGCGTGAATACGATAGACACGGGCATTTCCGAGAAAGACACTCCACGTCCACTGGACTCCGCGCATGTTTACGGGATTTTCTACACCAACCTCAAATCAGACTCGATCAAAAATAAATTTTTGACGCAATACTACCTTCCTTATTTTGCGCCCAAAGATGAAGTCGAGACCGAGCAGGTTGCAAAGCGTCTGGACAAATCCTTGAGTATTACAGGCTCTACGGCAGAGGGTGGCGGCCTGAACGTTTCCATTAAAGCGAAAGATCCAAAACTGGCGGCTCAGTGGGCCAATGACTATACACAACTTGCCGTACAGGCTACTCATGCCGAGCTGCTCAAGAACCTGCAAAGTGAGATCAGCGCAAAAAAACAAAGCACCGAAAACCGGATAGCAACGCTACGTCAGCTGGAGCAGGACCTTCAGAACCTGAAAATAGGGCGCCTTCAGGACGCCTTGACCGTGGCCAAAGCCATGGAACTGGAAGCGCCGATGCCAGGCACAACTGTCATCACGCTGGACAACAGCCCCGGCAATGAAAACAGCTTTATGCGGGGGACACGATCGTTACAGGCCGAGATAGACGTGCTTAGCAAGCGCAAGGATCAGGACGCCTACATTGCCGGCTTGCCCAAACTGCTGACTCAGCAGGCCTTGCTGCAGACCCTCAACAGCAATCCCGAGTTCTCGGTAGCC
The DNA here is from genome assembly GCF_047716895.1 of Alcaligenes sp. SJTW-7. Classification (NCBI taxonomy): domain Bacteria; kingdom Pseudomonadati; phylum Pseudomonadota; class Betaproteobacteria; order Burkholderiales; family Alcaligenaceae; genus Alcaligenes; species Alcaligenes sp. SJTW-7. The sequence continues at coordinate 3,390,790 of NZ_CP136682.1, forward strand.
CGCATCGATATGGCTGCACAGCCACCGTATGAGCCCATCAAGCCAATCAAACCCTTGGTCTTGCTGATAGGGATTATTTTCGGTCTATTCCTGGGGATGTTTGTTGTACTGATTGTCAGCACAATCAGAAATGATTGAAAGCTGCTGTTTGCCACCGCGCTCGCACGTAGCCTTTCACTACCATATACGACCGTAGGATATGAATACCTTACCTAGCCGCCGCTTTCAGAAAAAACACGAGCAAATCCTGCTCTCTTCGCCATTCCTGCTGTTTGTAGGCTGGCTGGTTTCCGTTGCCCTGCCCACTGCCCTGCATTGGGGCTTGAACGGCTTGCTGACACCCGATCTGGGCCAGAAAACGGCCTTGATCGTGGCCTCCATCGCCTTTGTCATTTGCCACTTTGTGGTTCGCAAGATCAACACGTCCTATCCGGGCGGACAGTCGAGCATGTTCATTGCACCGCAAGTCATCACCATTTACGTGCTGGTTGCGCTGGTCTCCCTGCTCTTAACGCTGAACCTGTCTCGCTTTATCCTGCTCACGAGCGGTGCCTGTGCCTTGCTCTGGTTTTACCTGGAGCATTTCAGCACGCAAAAATATCGCCGCTTAAAGCTGGCGATTATCAAAGGGGGGATGAGCGATCATTTGTTTGAGCTGGACAATGTTGACGCTCGAGAGCTGACAACACTGGATTTGCAGAACGTTCGATATGATGCGGTGGTGGCGGACTTCAACGACCTGAGCAAAGACGATGAACGTTTTCTGACGCAATGCGCGCTCAAGCGCATTCCTGTCTATGACGCCAGTCTGGTTTATGAGTCGCTTTCAGGGCGTGTGCGAATCAACCGCATGTCCGAGAACAACCTCGGAGCCTTGCTGCCCACCAAAGTCTACGAGACCACCAAACTGCTGATGGACCTGGGAATCGTCCTGCTGTCCTTACCGATCGTGCTGCCCATTGGTCTGATCACTGCCTTGCTGATCAAACTGGAAAGCCCTGGACCAGTTATTTATACCCAGCAACGCATTGGGCTGGGTAACAAGGAATTTACCATTTATAAATTCCGCAGCATGCGCTTTGATCGCGAGCAGCCCGAGCAGTTTGCGGGCGAGGACGACCCACGCATCACGCGTATTGGCAAAATCATCCGCAAGCTGCGTATTGACGAGCTTCCGCAGTTTCTCAATATCATCAAGGGCGAAATGAGCCTGATCGGCCCGCGCCCCGAACAGCCCAACTTTGTCAGGGCGTTCGACGAGCAGATTCCGTTTTACAACTACCGCCATGTGGTCAAGCCAGGAATTACGGGCTGGGCGCAAGTGCGGCAAGGTTATACGGATGATGCAGACGCCACCCGCATCAAGATCGAGCATGACTTCTATTACATCAAGAACTGCTCGACCTATCTGGATCTGCACATTGTCTTTCTGACCATCAAAACCATGCTCACCGGTTTTGGCGCCCGCTAGCCCAACTTAGCGCAGCAATTTCAGGTAAATATGCTCGCGCACGAAAGGCGGCAACAAACGGGCTGGGGTACGTTGCAAACAGTTGAGCAAAAAGCGTCCCAGACCAATAAAACCTAAAGAATAAAACGTATACTGCGCGGCAATTTCCTGCCGCGCGTAACGCCATCCACCCCGACGCCGATACATGGACAAATCGGTACGGGCACGCACCAGGGGCTGCTGAATATTCATCCCTTTTGCCCCCGAGAGCAAAAGACGCACCCACAAGGCGTAATCCTCGTAGAAATACTCATTCCCATAGCTGCCGCAACGCAGCACCGCTTCTTTACGGTACATCACCGTCATATGATTGAACGGGTTTCGTCGCTGCCCGTACTTCATGATTTCTTCATGGCTTTCGGGAGCGGCCCGATAACTACGGATTTGCTGCGGGTCCTCAGCAAACTCGGCAATTGATGAGCCGATAATATCGAGTTGTGGATCACGCTCCAACTGCTCAAGTTGACGTGCAAATCGCTCTGGCTCATTAATGTCGTCGGTATCGAAACGGGCCACCCAGGGATGGGTGCAATGCTGCAAACCTATATTTAACGCTTTGCCCAAGCCCACATTCTTTTCCAGCGGTACAAGCACCATCGGCAAGCGCGTGCGATAGCGCTCCACCAGCTCACTCAGCTCTGGGCGTACAGGACCATCCAGAACCAGCACCACCTCATCAGGTTGGCGGGTGGAGTTCACGACACTGTCCATCGCCTGCTCGAAATTGGAGGCCTTTTCACCGTTGTACAAGGAAAGAAGCAAAGAAAACTGCATTAGGAAGCCTTAGAGTGAGTAGCAGTCAAAGGCAAGGAAGCCAATGCCGCCAAAGCAAACCAGATATAGGGATACAGATAGCTGCGGGCAGCCACGATGCCGAACAAGCAGAAAAACAAGACCGCCAGCACGGATTGAACATGATGCTGCCGTATGGCGCCAAACACCCCGCTCATGAGCCCAGCCACGATAATGCCAATCAGCCCCAGCGCAGGGCCAACCCCGTAAGCACTTAGAAACGAGAGATAATTATGCGCATAGTTTCCCGTCACCCCCGTGGCCACGACATCGTACATGTAGCGGCCCAAGACCCAGTTACTGCTTAAAAAATCCAGCTCCTGGCGCATCAGCTCCAGACGGCCAGACAAGGACGAGTCGTTCTCAAAAAGAAAGAGCCTGACCATGCGGTGTTCCGGTCCGAGCAAATCAACAAGCCACGGCCCCAGGGCAACCAGTAACAGCGCCGACAACAAAAACACAAAGATGGCGGCCACTTTGTTCCTGACAAACATGACCGCCACACAGGCCAGCACGAACGCCAGAAAAGAAAAGCGGGAGTTAAGGAAAAACAGAACCCAGAAACTGATAACAAACAAAACCACAAAGTGGCTACGCTGCCGGACAGAGACCAGCATCAGCAAGGCCACAATTGCATAGCAATCGGACAAGGTCAGATAGATGCTGGCTTCCACAATATTTTTATGAAAATCCTGCCCGATATATATGTAGCTGAAGATATAAACCACGCTGGAAAATACCCAGCTGAATTTCACCGTGGCAACGACACCCCGGGACTGCTCGGCATACCATTTTCCCAGCAGCACCAATAGCAAAGGCGCCACCCCGGTATTGGAAAAGTACCTGGACAGGGTCCACACATCGACATGTTGCAGCAAGCTGGAAAACTGCACAGCCTGGATCAGCAACACCCACATCAATAAGATTGAGACCGCGACAAACAGCGGCTTTCCCCTGACCTCTCGCGCACGGAATGCCACCTTGCTGACTAAAAGGGTCAGCAACAAGCCCACGCACAGTAAATACAGGACGCTGACATTGATCCTGGGAAAACCAAACATCGTTTCCAGAAATTTCCACACGGGGCCAAACGCAAAGAAAGCAAAGAAGGAGACCTGCGCCACCAGACGGTAAAGCGCATCAATTTCAATGCGTAATGGTTCCGAGTTCATGAGTACCTTGCCTTTTCCTGTTCGGTCAGCGCCCGGGCCAAGCCCTCCAGCAAACTAGTCTTGGCAATATAAGCCTGGGCCGCCTGACTGACTTGCGCCCGGTCTGACAAACGCACAGCGTGTGCGTAGTCTAATAGCGCAGCCATGTCCACAGGCCCTTGGCAATAAAAAGGGAAATCCCGATCAAAGACATCCTGATGCCCCGAATACACCGGCAAACCGAGCATAAGATACTCCCGCACCTTCAAGGTGCAGGCTTGCAACATGCCTTTTCGATTCAAAGCGAAAGAGCTCAGCCCGACCCAACAGCGCTGCGCCAGGGCGGAAATCTCATCCGCACTCAAGGTTCCATGCAACACGATGCGTGGATCGTTCTGGCATCGAGCCAGATCCGCTTCAAACACAACGCCCACAATGTGCAAACAAAAATCTGCCTGACTGCGCTCCAGCGCGTCCAACACCAGATCCAAGCCGTGCCAGTCATAAAAATGGCTGGCCACAAACAAGAACTCGGGCCGATCCTGACGGTGATCCGCCATGACCTGGCCGGTGTACATCACCCCATTGGGGTAGGTGTAGGTATATTTTCCCGCTTGTCCGGCGCGTTCCGACTCGTAGGCACTGAGCTCAGGGGTCACGCCAATCACCCCCGCGGCGCGGCGAATTGACCAGCGCCCCAATACCGACTCGGCATAAGAGCGCAATTTGCCCAACACCCCGCCCCCGGCCAGCTCATCAAGTTCTTTCGTGTGATGCACTAGATAAACGGGCTTGGGACAGGTGCGGATAAACAGATACTGGAAGGGGTCATGAACGCTATGGCGCAAGACAAATACATCAATATCGTGCTGCGCGCGCAGCCAACGCAGATAGCTGAGGCGAAATGCCACCCAGGCCCAGGCCAGCCGCCACTTGCTGCGGCCATCAACCTGCACCCCCGAATCCACCCGGATCGAGTCAGGAATCCGGGCATCAGGCGCCGAAAACGCCCGCGTGCGCCAGGGCAAACCCAATTGATCTGCTGCCTGCTGCTCCCAGGTCATCTGAGCCACAATGCCATTGACCGGACGCAACAGCATCGCAGAGTGTAAAAACCGCATATTCAACCTTTATCTGAAACCTTGCGCCTATACACCACTGGATCAGGAGCGACCGAGCACGCGTTTATACAACTTGGCCATCCATTTCCAACGCGCCAGATCACTGGGGTAGTAGTCATGAGCCACTGCCGGAGCCTTGATGTAAGCCTCCAGCTGTGCGGGAGTCCAACCCATTTTCTTCAGGAAATACTGCTTGTCCTCTTCCAGCTCCCGTTGACTGTGATAAGGAATTTTTTCCAGGTCGGCCAAGGCCTCATCCCGGCTCATTTGCCCGGTTACGATCAGAGTGCTCATGTGCACGCGTCGTTTATCCACCCCAAACTTCTCGGGCAGGATGTAGCCCTGGTAAAAGCGGGTGAAAATCGACTCATAATGCTTGTACGGGTAGGGCTTGTAGGAATAACGCTCCTGCAATTGCTGCATGGCGGAGAACTTGTTGAACTCCATCAAGTCCAGAATGGAAACCCAGCGGATTTTCTGTAGGACGGCATAGCGTATGTACTCGCCAATGCCAAACAAGGGAAAGGTTTCGATTTTGACATCGCTAAAACGCTTGGCGATGCTGCGAATATTTTTCTTGTCGAACTTGAACCAGTTCCAGCTCTCGGGAATCTGCATTCCCTCTGTGGCCTCATTGGTCCCGGCCAGCAAATGCTTCAGGCCATATTTAGCCGCCTGCTGGTAATTCACCGCCGTCATCGCGTTGTCGTATAAAAGCTCGATATCGACAACATTGGCATCAAAAAATGCCTGCATCAGCTTGCGGTACTCATGCCAATCAATCACATGGGTATACAGATCCACGCCCAGACCATTGATCAGGTTCTCAATATTGTTCTGCGCGAGTTCGGAGTTCCAGCCATTATCCATATGCACAGCCAGAGGACGCAATCCAAGCTCAACGGCCTTGACCAGCACCCAGGAGCTGTCTACCCCGCCTGAAACCCCGACAATGCAGTCATAAGGCTTACCTTTGCCCTGCGCCTTGACCTCGGCCACCAAGGCCTGCAAGCGTCGCTCTTTTTCTTCCGGTGCCAGCCCCAACGTGTTCTTGGTGCCTGCCTCCAGGTCCGTGCAGTAGTTGCAGACGCCATCACTGTTGAAAACAATGTCGCGTGCGCTGGTGTCCATCACACAGCGCGTACACACCTGGTAATGTTGATTCATTCAATATCATCCAAAGAGTCAAACTCGGCCCGTTTCGGGTAATTGATCAATACCGCACGGTGTGGGCCTTTGAATACAAACATGGCGCCGGCCGCGACGGCCGAAGCACCGGCCTTCAATGCCAGGTTGAAATCGTCCATCGAACGAGCTCCGCCCAGGGCCACCACGGGCACCGGCAAGCGGCTGGCGACCGAATGGATCAAATCCAGATCGTAGCCGTCCATCATGCCGTCATGGTCTACTGCGCTCAAGAGGATTTCCCCTACTCCCGCATCAACCCGTTCAGCCAAATAATCGTAAATAGGGCGGTTCAGCAATTTACCCGACTGCGAACTATACAGCTTGGGCTGCTTGAGCCAGTTTTTTTTAATATCAACACCCAACACCACACTTTGCTGGCCATACACCCGGGCAATATCCTGTATCAAGCGCGTATCGTTCAGCACAGCCGATTGCAAACTGACCTTCTCAATGCCCAGATCAAAAATCCGCTCGACCTGCTGCATGTTCTGGATACCGCCCCCGTACGTCAAGGGCATAAAGCACTCTTCGGCAAACAGGCGCACCACATCCAGATCAGGCGTGGTACCTGCGCTGGAGGCGCCGATATCCAACACGACCAGCTCATCGACCTCCTTCTCGTTGAAGATACGAATTGCGTTGGTCGGGTCGCCCACGTATTTGGGATCTTGATAGCGGCGGGTTTTAACCAGGCCCCCATTTTTCAAAGACAGGACAGGAATAACACGTGGCTTCATGCGGTCTCAGCCATAAAGTTCTTCATCAAACCAAATCCAAACTGGTGACTTTTCTCGGGGTGGAACTGGACGCCCATGACGTTCTCGCGCTGGAAGGCGGCCACGAACGTGCCGCCATAGTCGGCTGTCGCCAAGACATCCTGAGCACAAGCGGCCTCGACCTTGTAGGCATGGACAAAATAAAAGCGATGACGGCGCTCGCCTTCCTGCAGCAAGGGGTTGGGCTTGGCAATATCCACTTCCGACCATCCCATGTGGGGGATCTTCAAGGGACGTTCGGGCGTGCTTTGAAAGCGCCGTACCTGGGCATCAATCCAGCCAAGACCGGGCAAGGTGCCTTCTTCGCTGGCACGACACATCAACTGCATGCCCAGGCAGATGCCCAATACGGGCTTTTTATCCTGCAGGGCATAGTGCTCCAGAACAGGCAAAAACCCCCGATCGTGCAATTGCTGCATACCGTGGTCAAAGGCCCCCACGCCCGGAATAATCAAGCGCTCAACGGCCATGACCTCCTGCGGGGCAGACACCTTGCAGGCCTCTCCTCCCAGCTTTTGAATCATTCGGATGACCGAATTAATATTGCCACAACCGTAGTCCAGGATGCCGATCATAAACTTGCTCGCTGTTTGTGCGATTCACCACAACTATATCGATACGAAATGGCCAGATACACCACGTACAGCAAGGCGTAGGACACCGAGTAAATGAGGATCGCCGCAGACTCGGTACCCACGTAACTCAGCACTCCGTAGGTCATGGCCAGCAGACAGATCTGCCATATCAGATCGACTTGTTGTTTGTTAAAAATATATATTACGTAACTTAACGGGCTGGCGATGAAACGCAAGGTAAACATCGGGACCAGCAATACGCTCATCAAGCCTGCGGGGCGCCACTCTTCACCAAAGGCAATGGCAAAAACGGGCTCCGACAAGAAGTAGGCGCCAATGGCAAAAATGACGGACCCGGCGCCCAGTACCCAAAACGTACGTACGTACTCGTGGCGGCACTCGCCGCGCTCACGAAACGCCATCGATGCCTGGCGTTTGAAGACATCCAGAACCGCCTTGCCAAGAAACGACAAGGGCAACCCCAGCACACGGATCACCAACGCCAGATAACCGGCGCTCTCTGCCCCAAAACGATAGGCCACAATCATGACGGGCAACTGGATTGCCAAGGCATTGATAAAGTCGGCGGGTAAGGAATATGCCAGAAACTTCCGATGGCGTCTGGCATAGGCCTGCATCAATGGTCGCCAGCGCCGTATCCAAGCCATCGACACCGGCAATAGCCACATGCCATAGGCCTGCGCCAGCAGCAAACCCAGCACATACGACACCGCCAGCGCCGTCGCGGTAGGCCAAATGAACCCGGCGGCAATCTGCAACACCACCACAAAAATCGACTGGGCCACTCGCATCATGTTCAATTGACGAAAGCGCCCTTCTGCTGCTGCCCAGGATTGCCAGGCCTGATTCAATGCGAACAGGGTGGCACAAGGCACCAAGACAAGTAACAGCATCAAGCTGTCAAAGTAGTTGTAGCCGGTCAGCACATGCACCAAGCCCAACACAAGCACTACCAGTATGGCTGCCAGCAGAGTCGTGGCCAGAACGGCAAACGCAGCGGCATTACGAAACCGCCCATCCCGCTCCAAGGCCAGCGACACCTCCAAGCGTCCCGTCAACGCTGTCGATAAAATAATGACAATCCCCAACCAGGCGGAGAACAGACCAAACTGGCCTGGCCCGAATTGGCGAGCAATCAGCAAAGCGCCCAGCACAGGAATTACCTGAGCGATCGCCGATCCAGTAAAGACGGAGAGTACGGTTTTCCAGTAACTATTTAGCATAAAAATGGCTGCGGAATTAAGCCGCAGCCTTAAACGAGATTAAAGCGGTACGCATGCCTGTAGCGCTTGGACGATGTGATCCATATCGTCGTCTTTCAGGTAAGGCCCCATGGGCAGACTCAGGACCTCGGTGGCGATCAGGTCGCCCACCGGCAGCACCGCATCCAGATCCTGCACGGCGGGCTGTCTGTTCAAGGGGATAGGGTAATGCACAGCAGTGGGCACACCCGCTTTGAGCAAGCTTTCCTGTACCTGGTCGCGCTGTTTGACCCGGATCGTGTACTGGGCATACACGTGACGGTTGTGGGGCTCCACAAAAGGCGTGCTCTCGATGCCAATGGCCTGCAGGCTGGTTTGATAACGCTGGGCCACGCGCTGACGCATCTCCAGCTCTTCAGACAAAATCGCCAGTTTGGGCAGCAAGATCGCCGCCTGCAACGTATCAAGACGACTGTTGATGCCGATGCGGATGTGATGGTAGCGTCGATCCTGTCCATGACGGGCAATCTGGCGCATTACTGTTGCCAGACCTTCATCATTGGTGAAAATCGCCCCGCCGTCCCCGTACCCTCCCAAGGGCTTGCTCGGGAAAAAGCTGGTACAAGCAATCGTCGTCAGGTTACAGGAGTAGCGTCCTTTGTAGGTTGCGCCAAAACTCTGGGCAGCATCCTCAATGACAGCCAGGCCGTGCTTGGAGGCAATCGCATTGATAGTGTCAAAATCCGCGCACTGACCATACATGGACACCGGAATAATCGCTTTCGTACGCGGCGTGATCGCCGCCTCCAGCAAAGCGGGGTCCAGGTTGTACGTCAGCGGTGCCACGTCCACATAAACTGGCTTGGCGCCCAACACGGCCACCGTCTCCGCGGTCGCCACATACGTAAAGCCGGGAGTGATCACCTCGTCACCGGGCCCTACACCCAAAGCCATCAACGCAATTTGCAAGGCATCCGTGCCATTGGCACAACTGATGCAATACTTGGCCTGTACGTAATCGGCCAGCTTTTCTTCCAGCTCTGCCACCTCTGGGCCAAGAATATAGCGACCATGCTGCAAAACCCGCGCAATACCTGCATCAATCTCAGACTTGATGCGCATTTGCTGGGCATGTAGATCCGTAAATTCAATCATTGCTGTTGGACTTCCCGTTTAATCAAACGATCATTGTGCAGCTCATAGATAGCTCCTGAATGCGGGCAGACGCACTGTCCAGTCCCCTTCACAGGCAAATCCAGCTGCTCTCCAAATTCACTCATCCAGCCTTTCTGACGGGCAGGCACACCCAGCATCAAGGCGTAATCGGGCACATCCCTATTGATCACTGCACCTGCCCCCACAAAGGCAAACTTGCCTATGGTGACCCCACAGACAATCGTGCAGTTCGCCCCCAATGTCGCCCCGGTGCGCACCAGTGTGTCACGATACTGATCCTTGCGCTCAATAAGAGAGCGTGGATTATAGACGTTGGTAAAGACCATGCTGGGGCCGCAGAATACGCCTTCTTCCAAGGTGACGTTGTCGTAGACGGAAACATTGTTCTGAATCTTGCAGTTGTCCCCTATCAGCACCTTGTTGCCAACAAAAACATTCTGGCCTAACGATACCCCCGCCCCGATCCTGGCACCTGCACAGACATGCACAAAATGCCAGACGCGTGAACCCGGTCCGATCTGTGCGCCTTCATCCACAATGGCTGTTTCGTGTTTGTAATAGCTCATTTTTTCAGGAAGGGGTGGTAATCACCCTGCAAAGGCATGATGTCTGCGGTGCGAATAAACTGCACAGTCGAGATTGCAGTGCGATTTTCTTCCAGACCAAAGCCACGGCCAGCCAGAATCTCTTCGTAGCTGCGCGTGTGCAGGTCGGTAAAGCCACCCGAAAACTCGATTTCCTCGCCATCTACCGTGATCGAGCGGAACGTGCGCATGCCTTTTTCCTGGGCCGATTGAGGCACGTCTTCCACGTCAATAGACAGGAACCAGCGCACCCGTGCGTTTTCATATTCCAGAAAACCCGCTGCCTTGCTATCCGTACGGGTATGCACCACATTACGTTGCAGATCGCCAAAAATAAAATGCAGCATATCAAAGAAATGCACGCCAATATTAGTGGCAATACCGCCCGATTTTTTCACATCGCCTTTCCACGACTGGTGATACCAGTTGCCACGAGAGGTGATGTAGGTCAAATCCACATCGTATTTATCTTTTTTGTTTTTGTTGTTTAATACTTTTTCCCGCAGTTCGATAATCGCGGGATGAACACGCAATTGCAAAATTGTGTTTACTTTACGTCCCGTATCGCGCTCAATATCCAGCAGGCCATCGATATTCCAGGAATTGAGCACCAGAGGTTTCTCACAAATGGCATCCGCACCGGAGCGCAGAGCAAATCTCATGTGAGAGTCATGCAGGTAATTGGGCGAACAGATGGACATATAATCGACTGCTTCACCCGTTTGTGCACGACTGAGCTTGTCGATATGACGATCAAAGCGTTCGAACTCTGTAAAAAAATGAGCGTCGGGAAAGTGGCTGTCGATAATGCCTACCGAGTCATTCGGATCCATAGCAGCAACCAGCACGTTACCGGTTGCCTTGATCGCCTGCATATGACGAGGTGCGATGTATCCACTTGCACCAATGAGAGCAAATTTCTTCATGTTTCCTAGTGTTTCTTAAAAAATTTAAAAGCCGATGTCTTGACTCTGGCTAACGATAGGCAACTCTACACTTTACCGAAATATTTTTAATATTTTTTTAAATTGTGCTTAAAAATATAACTGCAAAACAATAGAACCACTTAATTACTGTCAGTTTTAAAAGGATGCACTTTCCGCAAAAAACCGCTTATACAGCACCATCAACCCGCAGGCAAAACCTACCATAAAACGTTCAAGCATTTCCAACAAGCAGTACAGCACGACGACGCTGATGCATCAAAGCCATCAGAACCGCCAGAGACATCAAAAAGAACAATAAAGTATTATTGCGAATCAACATTATTTGCGTTTGCCCGTAAATAATATAGCCGCCTATCAAGCATAAACCGCCCAGGGCATAACTGCGCAATACTGAATCCGCATGGCGGATATATGACAGAAAATACCATGCCGCGCTGAACATCATCAGCAGCAGGGACAACAAGGCCAGCCCCCCATACAGCATCCAGACTTCCAGAAAAGTATTATGGGTATTGGCCAAGCCCGCAGGTACTGCTCCAATCAAGCCTGCTTCCCGCTTTTCTTTCAGCGTCTGGCGAAACTGAACTTCACCGATACCCAGCAAGGGACTGTCGTCAATCGCGTCCCATGCCGCTTCCCAGATCGCAAACCTGGCCCCCAGAGAGCTATAGCTACTGGCGCCGTTGGCCTGGTATTCGGACAAGTCTGTATAAACCTGTGCCACACGGGTTTTGACAAGGGGAGATTGATACGCCAAGACGCCGGCAGCCGTACCGAGCACGGCCAGGACAATGACACAGGCCATCGCATTGCTGCGTCGCAAATATGCCAGCAAAAACAGAAGAACAAATAAAGGGATGGCTACCCAACCACCACGCGTACCCGAGTAGTAAGAGCCCAGCAGGCCACAGAGCATGCCGACGGCCAGGAGCACCAGCCACAGACGGCGATGGGGATGGGGGTGGGGGTTACTGATTACCCAGCACAAGGCCACACCCAGCAATACCGCCATAGTCAACGACAGATTTCCAAACTGAATGGCCCCGGTAAAGCCAAAGGCCTTGAACTCACCGACTTGCCACATTTTCCAATAGGCCACAGCCAAACCGCTGACCGCTCCCAAGAGCAAGCCAGCCCATAAAGCCCCCGGCTTAGGTGGAAAACGACACAAACATAGAATCAATAATGCGCCGAGAGCAAATTTGACCGGGACCTCAAAGCTGCGCGCATAGCTACCGTGCCAGACTGTCGCTCCTATACTGATGCCCGCAAAAAGCAGCATGCAGATCCCAATAAGCTTTTCCTGTTTTTCCAGGGAAAGAGCTGACAACGCAGGAATTTTCCACAGTGCAAAAAGGGCCAGCGCCCCCATCGCGTACGAATACAGATCCTTGGTGGACAACAGGCTTGCATAGAACAAGAACACAAGCCCCGACGTCAAACGGTTGCCTGGACCAGTCAAAAGAGAGGGAAGAGTCATATGCGACGAGACGAAAAAAACCTAAAGCGACGGTAAACGATACTCGTACTGACTGGGACCAGGACACTTTCGGGCGGGTCTGTCCTGCCAAGCAAATAAAAGCGACGTAACAAATTATAATCGCCGTAACACCCGGCGTGCCGTTCAAAGAGAGCAACTAACCGTGTAACTGCGTAGCGGTCCTTGATTTATATACGCCCGTACAACAACCCCTGGCCGAAAACTCAAGAAATCGGACTGACACCCCAGGCTTGAATGTCTGCTATCTTGCAAACTGGGTGAAGGCAAACACCTGGCCGCCTACGCCCTTTGAGGGTTTACCGTATCATGATCGTTGCGCAGTTCCCAGCTCACCCCCACGCGCCCACTCCAACTATGCGTATTCTTGTGACAGGCGGCGCCGGCTTTATTGGCTCCGCGCTTATCCGGCATTTGCTTCAAAGCAGCGACCACCACATCCTGAATCTCGATGTGTTGAGCTATGCCGGCAATCTGGAATCACTTGCACAAGTGCAGGGGCATCCAAACTACACGTTTCATCAAACCAATATTTGCGACGCTGCGCAGATAGCCACGCATCTACAGCAATTCAAGCCGGATATCATCATACACCTAGCTGCAGAGTCACATGTTGACCGCTCTATCGACGGACCTGCCCAGTTCATTCAAACCAATATCGTGGGCACCTACACCTTGCTTGAGCAAAGTCGCCAGTATTGGGAAGGACTGAGCACGCGAGACAAGCCGCATTTTCGCTTTCATCACGTTTCCACGGACGAGGTCTATGGTGATCTGGGCAAAACGGATGCGCTCTTTACCGAGACGACCGCCTATAACCCCAGTTCCCCTTATTCGGCCAGCAAAGCCAGCTCCGACCATCTGGTGCGGGCCTGGCATCGCAGCTATGGTCTGCCGGTCGTCATCAGCAACTGTTCCAACAACTATGGCCCCTATCAATTTCCGGAAAAACTGATTCCCCATATGGTGCTCAGTGCCCTTAAAGGCCAAGCCTTACCGGTGTATGGGCAAGGAAACCAAGTACGCGACTGGCTGTACGTCGAGGACCATGTGCGTGCCCTGATCGCCGTGGCCACACGGGGAAAGATAGGTCAGACTTATAACATCGGGGGAAACCAGGAACGGAGAAATCTGGAGGTAGTACAGGCGATCTGCTCCATTCTTGAGGAGCTTTGCCCTCGCAAACCGGCAGGCCTGGCCCTTTATTCAGACCTGATTACGTTTGTCGAGGATCGACCCGGTCACGATCAGCGCTATGCCATTGATGCCAGTAAAATAAGGCGGGAGCTTGGTTGGCAGGCTCAAGAAAGCATAGAGACGGGCCTGCGCAAAACCGTACGCTGGTATCTTGAAAACACGTCCTGGTGGGAACGCATCCTAAGCGGCGCCTACCGTCTGGACCGTCTGGGAAAACAGGTGTGAAAGGAATTGTTTTGGCGGGGGGCTCAGGTACACGCCTGCATCCGATTACGATGGGTGTGTCCAAGCACTTACTGCCTGTCTACGACAAGCCGATGATCTACTATCCCTTATCCGTACTCATGCTTGCGGAAATACGGGAGATTCTGATTATCTGCACCCCAGAAGATCGGCCTAATTTCCAGAGCCTGCTAGGTGATGGCTCCCGCTTTGGCATAACACTTTCCTACGCTGAGCAGGCCTCACCAGACGGTCTGGCTCAGGCCTTTCTGATCGGAGCGGACTTTATCGGCAAGGAGTCCGTCTGCCTGATTCTGGGCGACAATATTTTCTACGGCTATGGCTTTAGCCAAATGCTGCGCACCGCCCGCAGCCGCGCTGAAGGCGCCACCATTTTCGGCTATCCCGTCAACAATCCGGAAAGCTTTGGCGTTGTAGAAATAGATGCAGAAGGCAAAGCCCTGTCGATTGAAGAAAAGCCGATGGTGCCCAAATCTCACCTTGCCGTTACCGGCCTGTATTTTTACGATAATCGGGTCGTGGACCTAGCCCGCCAAGTCACCCCATCGGCTCGCGGCGAGCTGGAAATTACCGACATCAACAACGCCTATCTCCGTTTGAATGCGCTACATGTCTCCATACTCGGGCGTGGCTTTGCGTGGCTGGACTCAGGCACTCACGAAAGTTTGATGGAGGCGGGCTCGTTTATTCGTACCATTGAACACCGTCAAGGCCTGAAAGTGGCTTGTCTGGAAGAAATTGCTTTCAATCAGGGCTGGTTACCCAGATCCGCTCTGCAGGCCCAGGCCCAGGCCTTGGAAAAAACAGGCTACGGGCAATATCTGGCCCGCTTGCTGCACCCATGATATGCACATTCATCCCACCTCTTTACCCGGCGTTCTGATTATTGAGCCGCGCGTCTTTCACGACGAGCGAGGCTATTTCAAGGAAAGCTTTAATGCGGCTCGCTATCAAACGCTGGCCGGCATTGACAGTGTCTTTGTACAGGACAATCAGTCCTGCTCCAGGGCCTGCGTTCTACGAGGACTGCATTTTCAAAGGACCAGGCCTCAAGGCAAGCTGATTGGCGTTACGCGCGGTGCCATATTTGATGTCGTCGTTGATATAGACCCCCACTCCAGCACATTCGGACACCATCTTGGCGTAGAACTCAGCCAGGACAATCACAAACAGCTGTGGGTCCCGCCTGGCTATGCGCACGGTTATTGTGTGCTCAGTGCCGAGGCGGATGTCAGCTATAAATGTACGGACTACTATCGACCCGACGATGAAGGTGGGCTGGCCTGGGACTGCCCACGGTTGGGCATCGACTGGCCCATTCCGAACCCCATCCTGTCTGCCAAAGACAAAATGCACCCGGGATTGGAGCAATTTCTGCGGCCATGACCAGGATTTTGATCAGCGGTGGGCACGGCCAACTCGGTCAAGCACTCACCCAGCAAGCCACCCACTTGCACCTCATATCTTTGGGGCATCAGGAACTCGACGTCACGCAACGCGCCTGTCTTGAACGCGCCCTGGATCGCCACCAGGCAGATATCGTGATCAACGCTGCCGCCTACACCGCGGTAGACAACGCTGAAACCGATGTCGAACGGGCATACCGAGTCAACGCGATCGCTCCGGGCTTGATGGCGTCGGTCTGTGCCGAGCGCGGTATTCAGATGCTGCACCTTTCCACCGATTATGTTTTTGATGGTCTGGCCGCTCAGCCATATGCGGAAGACGCGCCGACCAACCCTATCAGTGTCTATGGACATAGCAAACGAGAAGGGGAACAAGCCGTTCTGCGCGCCCTGCCCTCGGCCCTCATTTTGCGTACCAGCCGGGTTTTCAGCCCATTTGGGAACAACTTTCTGACTCGTCTGTTGACGCTTGCTCAGGAACGCTCGGAATTGAGCCTCGTAGATGATCAAACAAGCGGTCCGACCTATGCCCCCCATCTGGCGCGGATCGTCTTGCAGCTGGCAGAAAGGCTGCTTGCATCAAGTTCAGACACAGGCTCGTTACCGCTTACAGGCATTGTCCATTTCTCTGGCCTTCCCTGCATCAGCTGGTACGGTTTCGCCCAGGAAATCATTGGACAAGCGGTCAAGCTGGGCTTGCTGGGCACCGCGCCGACACTCACCCCCATCCCGGCCAGCCACTACCCGACACCTGCCCGACGACCTGCCCAATCAGGACTGCAGCAAGACCGTGTAGACGCCCTGCTAGGCAAGGACACTATAGAAAGAGACTGGCGCAAGGGAATTGAACACAGCCTTTTTTTTCTGCAAAAAGCCCGCTAACCCGGGCATGAAACACCCTGTCTGAGCAACTCAAACCAGGCAGACAACAAGACCAAGCCTAGGCTTGTACGCCAGATTCGAATTAAAAGCCCCCATCTCTTCTCACCCAGCGGGGCAATCAGCATCATTGTCAGTGTGATCGCTGCTGCCCCTCTGAGCCCCCTCCAGACACAAAAAAGCCACCCCTGGGGGTGGCTTTTTCTCGGACACTGCCGATGTCTGGATCAGTGCTTGCGCACGTCACGCAAACGACGTGCTGCGGCTGCCTGAGCGGCCAGCATGGCCAGCTCGGCTTCCACAACAGCGATATCGGCCTTGTCCTTGGTGTTGCGCAGGGCCTCTTCCGCATGTTTGCGGGCTTCCAGCGCCTTTGCTTCATCCAAGTCGTGTGCGCGAATCGCGGTATCCGACAATACAGTGACTTTCCCAGGCTGAACCTCGAGTATGCCGCCAGCGACAAAGATGTGCTCTTCGCTGCCATCGTCCATAACGATCTTCAGCGTGCCGGGACGAATCCGCGAGATCAGGGGAGTGTGACCGGGCAAAATACCCAATTCTCCAGCCTCGCCGGGCAGCGCCACGAACTTTGCCTCACCAGCAAAGATCGATTCTTCGGCACTGACCACGTCAACATGAAGCTTAGCCATGAGCAATCCTTATTACTGAATAGTCTTGGCTTTTTCGAAAGCCTCGTCGATGGAACCGACCATGTAGAACGCCTGTTCTGGCAGAGCATCACACTCGCCGTCGACGATCATCTTGAAGCCACGCAGGGTTTCAGCCAGTGGAACGTACTTACCAGGCGAACCGGTAAACACTTCAGCCACGTGGAAAGGCTGAGACAGGAAGCGCTGGATCTTACGGGCGCGGGCAACGGCCTGTTTGTCTTCAGGAGACAATTCGTCCATACCCAGAATGGCGATAATATCGCGCAGTTCCTTGTAGCGCTGCAGCGTTTGCTGAACACCGCGAGCCACTGCGTAGTGCTCTTCACCCACGATTTGTGGATCAAGCTGACGGCTGGTGGAGTCCAGAGGGTCCACAGCGGGGTAAATACCCAGAGCAGCAATGTCACGCGACAACACAACGGTGGAGTCCAAGTGCAAGAAGGTCGTAGCAGGCGATGGGTCAGTCAAGTCATCGGCTGGAACGTAAACGGCCTGAATGGACGTAATCGAACCGGTCTTGGTGGAGGTAATGCGCTCTTGCAGCTTACCCATTTCCTCGGCCAGCGTAGGCTGGTAACCCACTGCGGAAGGCATACGACCCAGCAGAGCGGACACTTCGGTACCGGCCAGCGTGTAGCGGTAGATGTTGTCCACAAAGAACAGGATGTCACGGCCTTCGTCACGGAACTTCTCGGCCATGGTCAGGCCGGACAGTGCCACACGCAGACGGTTGCCTGGAGGTTCGTTCATCTGACCGAACACCATGGCCACTTTGGACTCGCTCAGGTTGTCCATCTGGATAACGCCAGCATCGGCCATTTCGTGGTAGAAGTCGTTACCTTCACGGGTACGCTCACCCACACCGGCAAACACGGACAGACCGCTGTGTGCCTTGGCGATGTTGTTGATCAGCTCCAGCATGTTCACGGTCTTGCCCACACCGGCACCACCGAACAGACCAACCTTACCACCCTTGGCAAACGGGCAAACCAGGTCAATCACCTTAATACCGGTTTCCAGCAGCTCTACGGAAGGCGACAGTTCGTCGAAAGTAGGTGCAGGCTGGTGAATGGCGCGGCGCTCGTCGGACTGGATAGGACCGACTTCGTCAATGGGGCGACCCAGAACGTCCATAATGCGACCCAGGGTGCCAACACCCACGGGAACGGAGATGGGAGCGCCCGAACCGGCCACTTCCATACCGCGGCGCAGGCCGTCGCTGGAACCCATGGCGATGGTGCGAACTACACCGTCACCCAATTGTTGCTGTACTTCAAAAGTCAGGCCTTTTTCTGCGAAAGCCGAACTTTCGTCAACGAGCGTCAATGCTTCGTAGACTTTAGGGATGCTGTCGCGGGGGAACTGAATATCCACCACGGCGCCGATGCACTGAACGATGGTACCGTTGCTCATGTTGAGTCCTTGCAATATAACTTTGATGGTGTGCCTTGCCGTGATTACACAGCGGCGGCACCCCCCACGATTTCAGAGATTTCTTTCGTAATCGCTGCCTGGCGAGTCTTGTTATAGACCAGCTGAAGATCGGCAATAACGGTCTTGGCGTTGTCCGAAGCGGCTTTCATCGCCACCATACGAGCAGACTGCTCGGAGGCCATGTTCTCGGCAACGGCCTGATACACCAGACCCTCTACGTAACGCAGCAACAAGTCATCAATAACCGACTTGGCATCGGGTTCGTAGATGTAATCCCAACCGTATTCGGAAGAGTTGACGCTTTCTTGAGCGACTACCTGATCACCAGCCTGGAAAGGATCTTTCAGACCGGAAGGCAGAGGCAACAAGCGAATAAATGTTGGGTCCTGCTTCATCGTATTGACAAAGCGGCTGGTCGCCAGATAAACAGCATCAATGCGGCCTTCCACGAAGTCGTCGATCTGCACCTTGATAGCGCCAATCAGACGTTCCAGGTTAGGCGCATCGCCCAAACCCACTTCCTGAGAAACCAGATTGGCACCCACACGCGCCAATGTTCCCGCGGCTTTACCACCCAGAGCCGTCGTCTGAACTTTAATACCTTTGTCTTCAAACTCGCGAACACGCGCAAGTACCAGACGCAGAATATTGGTGTTCAGGCCGCCACACAGACCTTTGTCCGTGCTGACAACCACGATACCTACCGATTTGACTTCGGCGGGCTCAACCATGTAGGGGTGAGTGTAGTCGGGGTGCGCCTGCATCAGATGCGAAGCAATCTCGCGCACCTTATCTGCATAGGGACGGCCAGCACGCATCCGCTCTTGCGCCTTGCGCATCTTGGATGCCGCCACCATCTCCATGGCTTTGGTGATCTTGGACGTGTTTTGCACGCTCTTGATCTTAGTACGAATTTCCTTGATTCCGGCCATCACACTTTCCTGTAAGGGCATTATCGGGAGCCCGACTAGGTTGTCGACTCCCGCTAATCATGACGCCGGGGTTTCCGGCGCCTGCCAACAATGATTAGAAAGCGCCGTGCTTTTTGAAGTCCTGGATGGCTGTAACCAACTCAGCCTCGTCTTCTTTAACCAGTTCCTTCTTGCTTTCGATACGCTCAACCAGAGCAGCGAACTTGCTGCGCAGGTGATCTTTCAGGCCTTTTTCGAAAGGCAGAACCTGAGCGACTTCCAGATCGTCGAAGTAACCGTTGTTCACAGCGTACAGGCTCACGGCCAGTTCCCACACCGCCAGAGGCTGGTACTGGGGCTGCTTGAGCAGTTCGACCACGCGCTTACCACGCTCCAGCTGGCGACGGGTTGCGTCGTCCAGGTCGGAAGCAAACTGAGCAAACGCAGCCAATTCACGGTACTGAGCCAAGTCGGTACGAATACCGCCGGACAGTTTCTTGATGACCTTGGTTTGAGCAGCGCCACCCACACGGGACACCGAAATACCGGCGTTAATAGCGGGACGTACACCAGCGTTGAACAGGTCGGACTCCAGGAAGATCTGACCGTCAGTAATCGAAATCACGTTGGTTGGAACGAAAGCGGAAACGTCACCGGCTTGCGTTTCAATGATGGGCAGTGCGGTCAGAGAACCGGTCTTGCCTTTCACTTCACCGTTGGTGAATTTTTCCACGTACTCAGCGTTCACACGAGCAGCACGCTCGAGCAGACGGGAGTGCAGGTAGAACACGTCGCCAGGGTAGGCTTCACGGCCTGGTGGGCGACGCAGCAACAGGGATACTTGACGGTAGGCCCAAGCTTGCTTGGTCAAGTCGTCATAAATGATCAGGGCGTCTTCGCCACGATCACGGAAGTATTCGCCCATGGTGCAACCGGAGTAAGGAGCCAGGTATTGCATGGCGGCGGACTCGGAAGCCGAGGCGGCCACAACAATCGTGTACTCCAGAGCACCGTGCTCTTCGAGCTTGCGCACCACGTTGTTGATCGTGGAGGCTTTTTGGCCCACGGCAACGTAGATACATTTAACGCCATTGCCCTTTTGAGCAATGATGGTGTCCACAGCCACGGCAGTTTTACCGGTCTGACGGTCACCAATGATCAGTTCGCGCTGACCACGGCCGATTGGCACCATGGAGTCCACGGCTTTGGTGCCGGTCTGCATGGGCTGGGAGACGGACTCACGGGCAATAACGCCAGGAGCCACTTTCTCGATGACGTCAGTCATCTTGGCGTTGATCGGGCCCTTGCCGTCGATAGGCATACCCAGGGTATCAACCACACGACCCAGCAGTTCGGGGCCAACAGGTACTTCCAGAATGCGGCCAGTTGTTTTAACTGCGTCGCCTTCGGAAACACCGGTGTATTCACCCAGAATCACGGCGCCGACAGAGTCGCGCTCGAGGTTAAGGGCCAGACCGAACGTGTTGTTCGGAAATTCGAGCATTTCGCCCTGCATCACATCGGACAAACCGTGGATGCGCGTAATACCGTCGGTCACGGATACGACCGTGCCTTGTGTACGAACGTCAGTCGACGCACCCAGGCCTTCGATGCGGCTCTTGAGCAGTTCGCTGATCTCGGACGGATTAAGTTGCATGTTCAGACTCCTGAAATCCTGTTTACTGACTCGCGCTATGCGGTCAGCGTATCGCGCATGCTGGCCAGCCGGGCCTGCACGGAAGTGTCGAGCACCTGGTCACCAACAATTACCCGAATACCGCCGATAAGGTCAGCGTCGACGGTCACAGTCGGTTTTAGCTTCAGGCCAAACTTTTTCTCCAGCCCAGCGGTCAGCTCAGCAACCTGAGCCTCAGCCATCGGGAAAGCACTGATAATTTGTGCCTGCGCCGTGCCTTCGAGTTGGTGTTTCAATAGATCAAACTGTTCTGCAATCTGTGGCAGCAGCAAGATGCGCTGGTTATCCACCAACAATTGAAGAAAGTTGCGAGCCTTTTCGGTGACCTGTGACTTAACCAGGCCCGTAAAGAGTTCGAGTCGCTGCCCGTTATTCAGGCGCGGATCGTTCAGTGCCTCGCGCACATCGTGGAGACCGGCCACCTGAGCCATTTCGGACAACAGGGCCGACCACGATTCGAGGCCCTGGCTGTCGTCGCGTACCGCGGCGAACAGGGCTTCGGCGTAAGGTCTGGCAATAGTCGATAGTTCAGCCATGGCCTGCCTTGATGTTAAAGTTCTGCCTTGAGCTGCTCGAGCAGCTGGGCGTGCGCATTCGCGTCAACTTCGCGTCGCAAGATTTGCTCGGCACCCTTGACAGCCAAGGCAGCCACTTCGCTACGCAGACCTTCACGTACGCGTTGCACTTCCTGGTTAGCGTCTTGCTGGGCCTGCGCAATAATGCGGGCTTTTTCGGCTTCAGCTTCACGACGAGCTTGCTCCAAAAGAGCAGTCGCTTGTTTTTCAGCGTCGACAATACGTTGATGGTTGTCGGACTTGGCCGAGGCTTCCATCAGGCTGATACGCGCTTGGGCCTGTGCCAGATCGGCCTTGCCTTTGTCAGCAGCAGCCAAACCATCAGCGATTTTCTGACGACGATCATCGATTGCTTTCGTCAGTGGCGGCCATACGAATTTCATCGTAAACCAGGCCAAAACGAAAAACACGATCATCTGAAAAAAGAGAGTCGCGTTTAAATTCACGGTCGTATCCCTTCAATACCACGTGTGTAGGAGGCGCTAGCGTCCTGACACATGTATGTTCAAGTCGACAAGCGGTGCATGATCAAACCGAGCAACACACCGCTAACGACGACTGCCTGCCCGTCTGCCAGGAATGGCAACGGACTCGCCTTATTACCCAACAAATGGGTTGGCGAATGCAAACAACATGGCGATACCGACACCGATCAGGAAAGCAGCATCGATCAGACCGGCCAACAGGAACATCTTGGTTTGCAGAGCGTTCATCAGTTCAGGCTGACGAGCCGATGCTTCCAGATATTTACCACCCATCAGGGCGATACCAATGCAAGCGCCAAAAGCGCCCAGACCGATGATGATACCGCAAGCAAGAGCAACGAAAGCTACGTTGGTCATGACAACTCCTTGGTTAAAAATCAGGTGTAATTCAAAAAAATCAAAGCGTTAGCAGGCCAGGCCTGCTCCCCCCAACCAGACACCATTGCCCGGTCGGAATCGGATTAATGGCCTTCGTGTGCTTGTCCGATATAGACAAGGGTGAGCATCATGAAGATGAACGCCTGGAGCAACACAATCAGAATGTGGAAAATTGCCCACACAGAACCGGCCAGAATGTGACCGATACCCAGTCCCAGGCTGGCGCCATTAAACCCTGTCCATGCGCCACCCAGCAGAGCGATCAACATGAAAACCAGTTCACCGGCAAACATATTGCCGAACAACCGCATACCCAAAGACACAGACTTGGCCGCGTATTCGATGCAGTTCAGCAAGAAGTTGAAAGGTGCAAGCACGACAGCCATCAGGCCGCTTGCGGTGAACGGTGCAGTAAACAGCTCTTTGACAAAACCGCCGGGGTGCTTGATCTTGATGCCGTAGTAGAACATCAGCAGCAGCACGCCCAGAGACATACCCATAGGCACGTTCAAGTCGGCGGTTGGCAAAATACGGTGGTAGTACAGCGGGTCGCCATGCTCGGAAGCCAGACCAGTCTGAATGAAAATCCAGCCCAGACCGTCAACGGGCAACAAGTCCAGCACGTTCATCATGACGATCCACAGGAATACCGTCAGCGCCAGAGGCGAGACGAACTTGCGGGACTCGGCATTGGGAACAATGGATTTGGCCTGGTCTTCAACCCAGTCAACCAGCATTTCAACAAAAGACTGCAAGCGGCCTGGCACACCAGCTGTAGCGGCCGAAGCAGCACGCCACATAAAGAAAACCACAACCAGACCCATCAGCAGGGACCAGAACATGGAGTCGTAGTTGATGACACCGAAGTTGGCCAGAACATCCTGTTTTTCACCCAAGTTGTTCAAGTGAACCAAGTGATGCTGGATGTACCCTGACTGAGGCGAAATATCACTAGCAGCAGCCATCTGTATTTACCCTGTGATGTATACGTTATGGGACAAGCCCGTGAAACAAAAATCCCTTATGGCAGCTTGCGAAAAAACAGCAGCAGCACATATCCCTTCAAGACACACAGCAGGCCAAACAGCAAGGCAGGCCAGACCAGCCAGCCTGTATTTGCCATGGCAGCAGTTGCCAGTGTCAATACCGCAAAACCAAGCTTGAAGGCCTCTCCCCAGAAAAAGGA
This sequence comes from Alcaligenes sp. SJTW-7, assembly GCF_047716895.1. Taxonomy (NCBI): domain Bacteria; kingdom Pseudomonadati; phylum Pseudomonadota; class Betaproteobacteria; order Burkholderiales; family Alcaligenaceae; genus Alcaligenes; species Alcaligenes sp. SJTW-7. The sequence goes on from NZ_CP136682.1 coordinate 3,414,392, forward strand.
GAGCGCTCCGGCGTTGCCGCCGCCCATCAAACCCAGCAAAAGACGCAATGCGAACAATGCGTTAGGCACAAAATAAGCAGCCGCACCAATCAGTGCTGAGGCTGCTGCAGATGCGCCGGAAATCCATGCCGACAGAACAATAGCCAACAGGCCCATAAAAGCCTGGGCAGCAAGTGTACGCACAATTCCTTGCCCTGCCCGGCGAGCCATACGGCTACGTTGCTCAGGCGTCAGTACAACGGGTTCAGGAATGGGCGACATATCTCCTGCTGGGTGCACCTTGGCTGGGGTGCCTGTTTGCTGATCAATCGGCTCGCTCATAGTAGGAAACAATCAGATAACGTTGTGTGGGTGGATGCACTGCAAAGGCTTCTAGCCAATCCATCCGCGCAATATTATCGGCCCCTTTTAAAAGCCGCTGTCGTCAAACCCATAAAGTATAGCGTCTTTTTTTTGTTGTAAGCAAATTCAGCCTTGCTTGTTTGATACTTAATGCAAGGCTGATATTCGCAATCTCAATGACATCAAGGGGTACGCTTATTTTGTAACATTGCAGTGCAGCAATTTTACAACACACCCCCCCGTTTTACCGGTTCTTGAGAAATTTAGCGGTGCTTGAACTCAGGCTTGCGCTTCTCGACAAACGCACGCATGCCCTCTTTCTGATCGTCAGTGGCAAACAGGCCGTGGAAATTGCGACGCTCGAACAGCAAACCCTCTTCCAGCGAGGACTCGAAAGCACGGTTCACGCATTCCTTGGCCATCAGAACCGAAGGCAAAGACATGCTGGCAATAACGGTTGCGGCGTCCAGTGCCTCTTCCAGCAATTTGTCGGCCGGCACCACACGGGATACCAGACCCGAGCGCTCGGCCTCTTCGGCATTCATCATGCGAGCGGTCAGAATCAGATCCATGGCCTTGGCCTTGCCTACGGCGCGAGGCAAACGCTGTGTCCCACCAAAGCCGGGGATGACCCCCAGCTTGATCTCGGGCTGGCCAAACCGGGCCGAGTCGGCCGCAATAATGAAATCACACAACATGGCCAGCTCGCAGCCGCCGCCCAAGGCATAACCGGCTACGGCCGCAATGATAGGTTTGCGGAAACGGCGCAGCTCTTCCCAATGGCCTCCCAGATAATCCTGGGAGCTGACATCGTGGTAATTCCAGTCTTTCATGGCGCCAATGTCAGCACCGGCCGCAAACGCTTTTTCGTTACCGGTCAGCACGATACAACCGATTTCGTTGTCGGCATCGTATTTTTTCAACAGGGCATACAACTCGGCGATCAGCTCGTTATTGAGCGCATTCAAAGCCTTGGGCCGATTTAATGTCAATAAAGCAACACGACCATGCACCTCTGCTTTGACTAAGGGTTCGTTCATGCTGACTCCCAGAAAAATTAAATAGAATAGGGGAATGGAACCTACACCCGTACTTTACCGTGCCGAGCCGACCGATCTCGCCGGCCACCGCCTGACTGTCCAGATACAGATCACTTCCCCCCAAACAGATGGCCAGATCCTGAGCCTTCCGGCCTGGATTCCCGGCAGCTACCTGATCCGCGACTTCTCGCGTCAGATCGAAAGCATAGCCGCCTTCTCTGGCGACGAACCGGTTTCCATCCGCAAGCTGGACAATCACCGCTGGCAATGCGAACCCTGCCAAGGCCCCTTGAGTGTGCAGTACCAGGTCTACGCCTGGGACCTGTCCGTACGCGGCGCGCATATTGATCAGACCCATGCCTTCTTTAATGGCACCAGCGCCCTGCTGGCCGTTGAGGGTCAGACTGAACAGCCTTGTCTGCTGGAACTGGTAGCCAATGAGGACATGGAAGATTGGCAGGTCTACACCAGCCTGCCCGAAGCCATTGGCGTGCCGGGAGCCGCGCAACGCTATGGATTTGGCGTGTACCGTGCCAGCAATTATGACGAGCTGATCGATCACCCCATTGAAATGGGCACCCCCCAGGTCATCAGTTTCTTTGCGCACGGCGCAGAGCATGAACTGGTCTTTACCGGCCGCATCCCCAATCTGGATTTGCCGCGTATCGCCCGTGATGTCGAAAAAATCTGTGCCGAACAGATCGCCTTCTTCGAACCAGACACCCGACGCGCCCCCTTTCTGGATTGCAGCTCGCGCTATGTATTCATGACCATGGTGACCGAGGACGGGTACGGTGGCCTGGAACACCGCGCCTCGACTGCTCTAGTCGCCTCGCGCAGCGATCTGCCCACCCAAGGCCAGGACAAGTCGGTAAAAAGCCCCGGCTACCAGACTTTTCTGGGACTGGTCAGCCATGAGTATTTTCATACCTGGAATGTCAAACGCATCAAACCTGCAGCCTTTGCGCCCTATGACCTGAGCCGCGAGAACCACACCCGTCTGCTGTGGGTCTTTGAAGGTTTCACCTCGTACTACGATGATCTGATGCTGTTGCGCTCGGGCGTGTTGAGCGAGGCAGACTACCTGAAACTGCTGGCCAAAAACATCAATGCCGTTGTGCGCGCCCCTGGACGCTTCAAGCAGTCCGCCGCGCAAAGCTCGTTTGATGCCTGGACGCGCTATTACAAACAGGATGAAAACTCCCCTAATGCGCTGGTCAGCTATTACAGCAAGGGCGCCCTGATCGCACTGGGCCTGGATTTGCGCATTCGCAGTCATACCCAGCACACCAAGAGCCTGGACGATGTCATGCTGTTGATGTGGGCACGTTATGGCCGTGACTTCTATCAGGGCAAGCCACACGGCATCCCCGAAGACGCCATGCCCGCCCTGATTCTGGAAGCCACCGGTTACGACGCCACAGACTTTATCGCCCGCTACGTGGAAGGCTGCGAGGACCTGCCCCTCAAGCCATGGCTGGCCGAGCAAGGCTTGAAGCTGGAATGGCAGGCCGCTTCCAAGTTGCCCAACCTGGGCGCCCGTGTGCGTCAAAGCGCAGGGCAGTGCCAGCTCGCTACCGTCTTTACAGAGGGTGCAGCGCATCAAGCCGGACTATCCGCGGGGGATACTCTGGTGGCCATTGACGGCTTGCGTGTCAGCGACACTGCCAGTCTGGAGCGTCTGCTTGCAGCGTATGAGCCCGGTCAGACCGTTCAGATCCACGCCTTCCGCCGCGATGAACTACACTGCTTCACACTGCAACTGGCGCGCCCTGCTTTGGACGAGTGCGTCCTGAGCCGCCCCTCCTGACCTCTTTTCTGGGCCTGCCGCTGACGGCGGGCCTGATACTTTGTCTTTGCCATGACCACACGCCGTATTTTCATCAACAATCTGGTGGTGCAAGCCTCGATTGGCATGCTCGAGCACGAGCTGGTTCACCGCCAGCCGCTGCATATTGACGCCGAGTTCGACACCACCATCACCCAAGACGTCCAGGACCACGATATTGGCACGGTGCTGGATTACCGGCAGTTGCGCCAGGCGCTGATCGAGGTCAGCACCCTGGAGCACACGAACCTGCTGGAAACGCTGGTCGAACGGCTGGCCGAGCGCATCCAAAATGAATTCCCAAGCGTGGAACGCGTTAAAATCCGCGCCAGCAAGCCCGAGGCCTTTGCCGACTGCGATGCCGTGGGCATTGAAATCGAGCGTAGCCGCTAAGCCCCTGCCCTTGCCCCGCCTCTTGCCGGGGCCACGATGACCTCTCTTTCGCTTTCCCTTATGTCCCAAGACACCAGCCCCCTGCCTTCTTCCGAAACCGACATCCCCGTGTTTGCCAGCAAGGCCGAACGCAAACAGCGCGTCAATGACAACAAGTTGAGCAAACGCATCATGCGTGAAGTGGGCCGCGCCATCGGTGATTTCAACATGATCGAAGAAGGCGACAAGGTCATGGTCTGCCTGTCCGGCGGCAAGGATTCCTACGGCCTGCTGGACGTACTGATGACCCTGCAAAAACGCGCGCCCATCAAGTTCGACATCGTGGCCGTGAACCTGGACCAGAAGCAACCTGGCTTTCCTGACCACATCCTGCCCGAGTACCTGGAAAAACTGGGCGTGCCCTATCACATCGAAACCCAGGACACGTACTCGGTAGTGACGCGCGTGATTGCCGAAGGCAAAACGATGTGTTCGCTGTGCTCACGCCTGCGTCGCGGCATTTTGTACCGCGTTGCCAAGGAGCTGGGCGCCACCAAGATTGCCCTGGGACACCACCGCGATGACATCCTGGCCACCTTCTTTCTGAATCTGTTTTATGGCGGTCGCATGAAAGGCATGCCGCCCAAGCTGATGTCGGATAACGGCGAGCACATCGTGATCCGACCACTGGCCTATGTGCCCGAAAAGGATTTGATCGCCTACGCCAAGCTCAAAGAGTTTCCCATCATCCCCTGTAATCTGTGCGGCTCACAAGAGAACCTGAAACGGCAGGAAATCAACCGCATGATTGCGGACTGGGACAAGAAATTCCCACACCGATCCTGGAACGTGTTTGGCGCCTTGACCCGTGTAGTGCCATCCCACCTGATGGACCCCAAGCTGCATAACTTTGCGGACTTGAAGGTGACTGGCCAGGCTGACCCGGAGGGCGATAAAGGCTTTGATCAGGATTATTTTGACGATCATCTGCCAGAGAGTCTGCTGGCCGCTGGATTTGAAGAGGATGCCGACGACGCCGCACCTACCGTACGTCAGGATGCCTTCACCCCTGCCAAGCCCGCAGCATCCGGTGAGCAACAGATTGTGTTCATGAGCAAAAGGCGCTCCGGACAGTAACGCGAGTGGTCGGCGCTCCCAAACCGGCCGCCTTCTGGGCGATCAGGCTGAAGTTCGCACCCACGTAGCACAGCAGACCATCGTTTTATCTCTCGAAACCCAGGGCCAGCGCGGCCCTCGGCGCCGGCAGAGCCGACATCCCATCTTGTTGATCTGCTTGCCGTCCGCAAATACACAAGCGACGGACAATAAAAAGCCCCGATCGAAACCGCCGGCATCTGGAATGACGTCCAGGTCCTGGCGGTTTCGAACGGGGCTTTTCGTACCTACTGTCCAGCTATTTGGCTTTAGTTCGGCTTTTGCGTGCCATCCCAGCGCTCACCGGGTACCTGAATATCAAACAATTCCAGCACCCGCATCACCGTGTGATCGACAATATCGTCAATACTTTTGGGACGCAGATAAAACGCAGGCATAGGCGGAAAAATGATCCCGCCCATTTCTGTCACAGCCGTCATATTACGCAGATGCGCCAGATTAAACGGCGTTTCCCGAACCAGCATCACCAGACGGCGACGCTCTTTCAAGGTGACGTCGGCCGCCCGGGTAATCAGGTTATCGGACAAACCATGCGCCACCGCTGCCAAAGTCCGCATCGAACAGGGCACAACCACCATGCCTGCAGTCGGAAAACTGCCGCTGGCCAAGGTTGCGCCCACATCGCGAAAGTTATGCACCTGATCGGCCAGAGACTGGATCTCGTTTTTGTCGATATCCAGCTCGTATTGAATGTTCAGCACCCCAGAGGGAGAGATCACCAAATGGGTTTCCACATCCGGACAGGACTGCAACACTTGCAGCAGGCGCACGGTATAGACGGCCCCCGTGGCCCCGGTCATGCCAATGACCAGGCGTCGCTTGGCTCTCACTCCAGAGCCCCGGCCTCACGCAACATGGTTTCCAGTTCGCCGTTCTCGTACATTTCAGAAACAATATCCGAGCCACCAACGAACTCGCCCTTGATATACAGCTGAGGGATAGTGGGCCAGTTGGAGAAATCCTTGATGCCCTGACGCACTTCGGCGTCGTCCAGCACGTTAACCACAACCACCTGGCTCAGGCCGACCGCACGCAAAATCTGCACGGTACGGGCGGAAAAACCGCACTGAGGCGCTTGAGCCGTGCCCTTCATAAACAGCACAACAGGGTTTTCCGTTACGGTTTCGCGGATGAAATCTTGAACTTCACTCATGATGTTCTCTTAAGAAAAGAATTAACACTGTCCACCTGTGACGCGCCGGATTCCTGCCAGATCCTCATAGCTGATGACCTGTTTGAACCCCGCCTGCCGCAGCATATTTTGCACATGGTCGGCCTGATCCCAGCCGTGTTCCATGAGAAGACTAGCACCCGGACGTAGATACGGCCCGGCCCCCTGAACTATTGTACGCAAATCCGTCAAGCCGTCTGAGCCATCGGTCAGTGCCTGACGCGGCTCGAACCGCACATCGCCCTGCGCCAGATGTTCGTCATCCACTGCAATGTATGGAGGGTTGGACACGATCAGGTCAAAAGGTTCCTGGCCTGTCACGGCATCGTACCAACTCCCCAGACAAAACTCGACTTTCCCACACAAACGCTGCGCATTTAAGCCCGCCTGCGCCAACACCAGCGTGCTGATATCACTGGCCACCACATGGGCATCGGGACGGGCCAGAGCCAGCGATACGGCAATGGCGCCACTGCCGCAACCCATATCCAAAATGCGAGGAGATGGAATATCACGCACCCGCTCAAGCGCACGTTCAACCAGTATTTCCGTATCAGGGCGCGGGATCAGCACCGACGGCGACACCAAAAAATCATGCCCCATAAACTCACGGACCCCGACGATATACGCCATGGGTTCACCCGCCAGGCGGCGAGCCTCCAGCGCCTGATAAGCCTGTATTTTTTCCAACGGCAACTCATCCGTGTCATGCGCGATCAACCAAGAGCGGCTCACCCCCAGCACCTGCGTCCACAACATGTCGCGCTCAAGGCGCGGCAAAGGACTGAGCCGCTGCAAGGCACGCAGCGTACGGGGAATATCGGCAGGCAAGACCAAAGGCGACATGACCGGCTCACCGGGCAGGCTCATGCTCACGCCTGCGCCAGGGCAGCCAGCTGGCCAGCCTGATGTTCGGATAGCAAGGCCTTGATCAGCTCATCCAGGTCGCCGTCCATGATGTAGCCCAACTTGTACAAGGTCAGGTTGATACGGTGATCGGTCATGCGGCCTTGCGGGAAGTTGTAGGTGCGGATGCGCTCGGAGCGATCACCCGTACCGACCAGGCTTTTACGCTCAGCGGCTTCTTTGTCGGATTGCTCGCGCTGCTGCTTGTCTTTCAGACGCGCAGCCAGCACCTGCAAGGCTTTCTCGCGATTGCGGTGTTGGGAGCGGTCATCCTGACACTCCACCACCAGGCCCGTCGGCAAGTGGGTCAGACGCACGGCCGAGTCCGTCTTGTTCACGTGCTGACCACCGGCACCGCTGGCGCGGAAGGTATCCACGCGCAAATCCGCGGGGTTGATGGTGATTTCAGCCAAGCCTTCGGCTTCGGGCAGCACGGCCACCGTACACGTCGAGGTATGAATGCGTCCCTGGGCTTCGGTTTCAGGCACGCGCTGCACACGGTGCGCACCAGATTCGAACTTCAGACGACCATAGACATCCTGGCCTTCAATACGCACGATAACTTCTTTGTAGCCACCCACTTCCGAGTCGCTGGCGGACATGATTTCTGTGCGCCAGCCGGAGTTTTCGGCGTAACGCATGTACATGCGCAACAAATCACCCGCAAACAGGGCGCTTTCATCACCACCGGCACCGGCACGAATTTCAATGAACACGTTGCGGGTATCGTCCGGATCACGAGGCAAAAGCAGAATCTGCAATTCGTCTTCCAGTTGAGCGATGCGCTCTTTACCCAGCTTGTATTCTTCCTCGCCCATTTCTTTCAGCTCGGGGTCGGTCATCATGTCCTGGGCTGCCTGCAAATCACCCTCGGCCGCTTCGTAGCTTTTGAACGCCGTCACAACCGGGTCCAGCTCGGCACGCTCACGCGACAGTTTGCGAAATTCGTCCATATTGCCGGCAATTTCAGGCTCGGCAAGCATGGCATCCACTTCATGCAGACGACGAGCCAATTGCTCAAGCCGACTGCGCATAGAGTCTTTCATAGGGAATAGCCTAAAGGGAAAATCAGAAGGTCTGGGCGCAGTTCAAAGCAATCAGGCTGCACCGCAGAAAAGTCGGTGGACAGAAAGCAGCCTGGACGCTAACGCCGGCGAGTTGTCGATGGCAGCAGGCGAGGCAACAGATTCAGCAGTTGTTCGCGCTCAGCACCTTCGCTGCGCGTCAATTCAGCCATGGGACCATGCATATACTTCTGCGTCAGCCCATGAGCCAGCATTTCAATGACGTCGGCCGGATCGTCGCCACGGGCCAGCATGCGGCGCGCACGCTCCAGCTCGTGCTGACGCACTTTTTCGACCGATTCCTGCACATTCAAAATAGCAGGCACAATCGCACGATTGCTGAGCCAGTGCATATAGTGCTGCACCTGGGTGTCGATAATCGCCTCAGCCTGAACCACCGCGGCCTGTCGGGCATCGGCCCCCCGCTGCACAAAGCGGCCCAGATCATCCACGGTGTACAGGTACACGTCGTCCAGGCGACCCACTTCAGTTTCAATATCGCGGGGCACAGCCAGGTCGACCATGACCACCGGACGGTGACGACGCGAGCGCACGGCCCGCTCCACCATGCCCAAGCCCAAAATGGGCAAGGTACTAGCCGTACAGGATACGACGACATCAAAATCGGCCAAGCGGTCGGGCACATCTGCCAGCTTCATGGTGTTGCCCATAAAGCGCGAAGCCAGGCTTTCCGCACGCTCCTGAGTGCGGTTGGCAACCACAATGCTACAGGGGTTCACCGCCGCAAAGTGCGTGGCGCACAGCTCGATCATTTCGCCTGCACCAATAAACAGCACCTTGGCCTGGCTCAGATCGCCAAACACACGCTCCGCCAAACGCACGGCTGCCGCAGCCATCGATACCGAATGAGCACCAATCGCCGTTTGTGTACGGACTTCCTTAGCCACCGAGAAGGTGCGCTGGAACAATTGATGCAGCAAGGTACCCAGCGAACCAGCCTCGTTGGCGGCCCGCACGGCATCTTTCATCTGCCCCAGAATCTGGGGCTCGCCCAGCACCATGGAATCCAGGCCACTGGCTACGCGAAACGCATGACGCACAGCCTCGTTCTGGTTGTAGCGATACAGGTGCGGGGTGAGTTCGGCAGAACGCAGGCTGTTGAAGTCCGCCATCCACTCAGGAAGACGCTCGGCCACATGGGGTTCGGCCGCACAGTAAATTTCGGTACGATTACAGGTAGACAGAATAGCTGCTTCACGGACCCCGGTGCCAAAAGTGGCACGCAAGGTATCAAGCGCAGGCTTTAACACATCGATCGGAAACGCAACGCGTTCGCGCACGGCAACCGGCGCGGACACATGATTCAGACCGAAGGTTAGAACATCTACAGACATGAGCAGTACAGGCTATAGCCCCGAAAAAGACCGAGACAAGCAGTTTCGCAGACGCAAAACGCATGAAAGATAAGTGATTTTACGCCGCAAGCCGGATTTTTGCCAAAAATGTTACTTGAATTGCCGTTTTGTGATTACAATTGCACTCCTTTATGCAGCCTGCTTTTGCTTGAAAAGGGCCCTCCCCTAGGGGTACGGCACATTTGAAGTTCAAAAGATGCATAAAATTTTTGTTGTACTATGCGCACAAATAAAAAAACGTGGTATAGTTCTATTTTTACCGAGCAGTACACGTTGGCCTGGTAGCTCAGTCGGTAGAGCAGAGGATTGAAAATCCTTGTGTCGGTGGTTCGATTCCGCCCCAGGCCACCAAGAATTCAAGCAAAAGCCCAGTCAAACGACTGGGCTTTTTGTTTTTCCATTCCAGTTGCGCCTGGCTAAATGCCCTGTCTGCGCGGCTTGCTCCTCATTTCTTGGCCCGATACCGCCCACTCTTACAGTTGCTGCTGGGGTAACGGTTGCATTGCCTGCGCTGGATATCCGATCAACGGTAGGAGGCCCGTTCTGCTCCTATCGCCTCAGCCGACGAATTTCCATCTCTTTGGCTCAGTCTGGTACCCGCAGCCGGCAAGACGTCTAAAAAACCAGAGACGTCCGTGCGCAACGTGCTGAGGCTGGCCCGACTCGGGCTCGATTTTTGTGCCGTCCGATGCCAATTCGTACTTAGCCGCGCTGATACTGCAAACAACGGCCCTTATACGATACTTCCTTACCCTCGGGCATCACGATAGGCCGATCCCGCAAACACACTTGCCGCACCAGCTCAAAACCGTGGCGCTGCATTTCCTGGGTAAATTTATTGCGATGCCCCCGATCCGGGTCTACCACCCAGACTTCGGCCTGTGATTTTGCATGCTGATTGACCAACGTGGCCAATTGAGCGGGCGTATTGCCTTCATACAGCAGATCACTGCCCACAATCAGGTCGTAACGCTGCCTGGCGGGAGTCAGGCCCAGGGAGGCCAGCAAATCAGGGCAGGTTTGCTCCCCCCACTGCGCATGGACATACGGCAGGTCGGACAAACCATTAAGAGCCTGATTCAGCTTCAGAAAATGCGGCACCATGGGGTGACAATCGCTGGCGTGAATGTGCGCCCCCCGTTTGTGCATGAGCAAGCTGGTCAAGCCCAGGCCACAGCCCAACTCCAATATCGTTTCCCCTGCCCGGATGGGTCGGTTCTTGAGCTTGCGTGCCAACTGGATGCTGGAAGGCCAGACGAGGCCGAACAAGGGCCAGACCGCAGGCCCTATACCCAGGGCCTGGGCATGGCCCTGCGGGTCGGCATACTGCATATGATCAGCCAAGGAACGAATACGCAAGGATTCTGCGGCCGAGATTCGTATATGCTGGAGACGGGTTTTTAAGGTAGCGGATGAAGATGAGGTAGAGCCATATAAGTCTGACATAGACCGATGATCGTCCATATCCGACAAAAAAGCGAATTTTGCCAGAATTTACCGTGGCTTAAACTATAAATAACCGAATTTACACACAATTTTGCATCACGCCGCCACCAAGGATCACTCTTGTTCAAAGACTTGATTAAAGACCTCAACGACCAATCAATTGTAGAGCCCGACATCTTTTTGGACGTGCCCTTCGTTCCCAGCGACGATCGAGTCATCGACACCATGTTGCAACTGGCCCAGGCAGGACACAAAGACCTGCTGTATGACCTGGGATGCGGGGATGGGCGCATTGTCATTGCCGCTGCCAAAAAATACCGCTGTTCTGGCGTCGGCGTGGAGCTGAACCCTTTGCGGATTGCAGACGCGATGGAGCAAGCCGGTCATGCAGGCGTGGAATACCTGGTGGATTTTATTGAAGAGGACCTGTTTACCGTTGACTTCAGCCAGGCCACCATCGTGACGCTTTACCTGATGGACACCATCAATGCCATCCTGCGCCCGCGCCTGTTGCAAGAACTACGCCCAGGCGCCCGCATTGTCTCTCATGCTTTTGACATGGGGGACTGGAAAGCAGACGAAACCTTGCATGTCGGCGGCATCAAAATCTACAAATGGATTGTGCCCGCACAGGTGAGCGGAGAATGGGAATGGGAGGGGTTGGACGGAACCGATTACCGTCTGAAGCTCAAACAGCGCTATCGAGATGTCAGCGGAAAAATCTGGATGAATGGCAAGCCAGCCCGATTGATCGACCTTCATCTGTGCGGTGATTGCCTGAATCTGAGCGTCCAGGCAGACGGCGCCTCGCCTATCATCATCTCTACGCTGTACTTTGGCCATCAGGAACTGCTATCGGTCGAAGAAGAAGGCTGACCTACCCGCCTCCCTACCCTGGCCACGTCCTGGCAGCGCTCACATCTTGTTGACAAAAGGAAACGTCTCTTAACGCCCAATTGTCTCTGCAATGCTAGGCTGATCTAACCCCTGTTTACCCAGCAAAGGAGTCAGCCTTATGCGTTTTTCTTCTCTTAAATCCCGATGCGCAATGGCTCTGGCCACCGTGAGCGCTACCCTTGCTTTATCTGCCCCCTCACTTGCCGATGTCATCATTCCCATGAATCTGGCGACCGAGAGTGGTGCTGGCGAGCAGATTGGTCAGGTAAGCGTACGACAGACCGAACATGGGCTGGTTTTTACGCCAGAGCTAAAGAATCTTAAGCCGGGCGTGCACGGTTTCCACGTGCATGAGAACCCCAGCTGCGCTCCGAGCAACAAAGATGGCAAAGTCACGCCTGCTGGGGCGGCTGGCGGCCATCTGGACCCGGACAAGACCGGCAAGCATGGTTTCCCTTGGGGCAATGGCCACCTGGGTGACCTGCCCGCCCTGTATGTGCAGGCAGACGGCACCGCCAGCACACCGGTTCTGGCACCGCGCCTGAAGTCTCTGGATCAGATCAAAGGTCGATCGCTGATGATCCACGAAGGCGGTGACAACCACTCCGACCATCCTGCTCCCCTCGGTGGTGGCGCCGGACGCTTTGCTTGCGGAGTGATCAAGTAACGGCCTTCACCTCTGTCACTTTTTCAAGGAGATACCATGAACACCACGATTGAGTCTTCCTTTGAACAACTGCAAGAGATGATCAAGGACATTCGCTTTGCGATGTTCGTCACACATGCTGAAAACGGCCAGTTGCACGCCTGGCCCATGACAACCCAAAAGGCAAAAATGGGGTCGAATCAAGAAGACTACGAGCATGACAAGCTCTGGTTCTTCATGTCGCGCAGCAGCGATCCAGTGGCCAACCTTCTGGCCAACCCACATGTGAATGTGAGCTATGCCGATCCCAAAAGTGATACCTATGTATCGGTGTCCGGTATGGCTCGTCTGGTTGACTCCATGAACCAGAAAGAACGTTTCTGGAACACCATGACGGAAGCCTGGTTCAAAGAAGGAATTACCGACCCAGACCTGGCCCTGATCTGCGTACACATTGACAGCGCAGAGTACTGGAGCGTGCAGGAGGGCAAGCTGGCCCAGGCTGGCAAAATGCTCAAAGCCACCCTGATGGGTGAGCGCTTAACCGAGATGGGTGAGCACGGTAAAGTCACCCCCCACCGCTAAAGAGACGTCCCCACCCGGCCAGCCTTAAGGCCAAAGCACAAAGCCCGGTCATGCACCGGGCTTTATTTGACAGACGTCTTAAGGACGCTGGTTCCTTGACTGTTTGAGGGGATGAAGTACCAGCCAAAAGGCTGATTGGGTGGATCAAAGGGGAGCGAGCTGCTTGCAGGAGTGGCTGGGCCGCAGCCTGTTGGGCTGCTGAGCAGATGCACAGGGTCGCACATTGGTTTACATGGACTCGTTGGCAGTAGTGTCGATTTGCCCACTATCAGGCCTGTTTGAGCCAACGGGCAAGACGAGTATATAAAGGCCCGGTCAGTACCAGTACGCACACCATCCGCGCCACCTGAAAGGACGTTACCATCGGCGCCCCCAGCTGAAGCACTTTGGCCGTAATCGCCATCTCGGCTATGCCCCCCGGGCTGACGCCCAGCACCAGCGTGGGATAGGCAATGTCAGACAAACGATACAAGCCGTAAGCAAAACCGAATGCCAACGCCAGATTAATGAGGTTGCTGACAGCCGCTACCCCCAGGTAGCGAGGAGCACGTCGGAAAAAATCGGGGCCGAACTTATCGCCCAAGGCCCAGCCAATGCACAGTTGCCCCAGATTGGAAATCTGCACCGGCAAGCCCGACAGAACAATGTCCTGATAGGTCAGAACGGCCACCACCAGCAGGGGGCCCAGCACCCAGGGGTTGGGAAGACGCAGGATCTGAAAGATCAAGCCTGCCGCACTGCTTAACACCACTAACAAAGCCAGTCCGGGCAGATTCAAAAAATCCGGTCGCAGCACGGCTCCGGCCTGCTCACCCGAAAACCCCAGGGCTTCGAACGCAAAGGGGATGATGAGCACCACCATCAACACCCGCAACCCATGCGCCGAAGCGACCAGATCTGGGCGTGCACCATAACGCTCGGCCAGCCCGGTCATCTCACTGGCTCCGCCTACCGCGCTGGCAAACCAGGCGGTGCGCAAATCCGTACCCGCAAAACGGGTCAGCATGAAGGTCCCTATGCAGCACAAAAGCAAGGCAAATACCATGCCCATCACAATAAACAGGGCATTGCTGCCAATCAGCTGCACCATGGATGGCGTGAAATACAAGCCCAACGAGGCCCCGATCACCCACTGTCCGGCATTGCGCGCCAATGGCAGACACACTGCCGGGCTGCCGGCCATCTTGGTGGCCGCGGTCAGAATCAGGGCACCCAACATCCAGGGCAAGGGCATGCTCAGATATGTCGCCCCCATCGCACCGACCAACGCTACCCCAAAGCCCAGGACAATTCGTATCCAGATCGCCATAACCGAAACAACAAGGCCAGGCCGCAGCCTGGCACTTTCTCCTCATAAACGCCCCACCGCAGAGGTGGGGACTTCCTCATGGTGTTTTCTTATGCCCCTGCTCTGCGTGCAGCGATGCGACGCAGCAGGATCGGACCCACACTAACCAAAAGTGCTGCGATCCACAAGGCGATCGATACCGGGCTCTCGAACAGAATGCCAAGCTGGCCGTCGGTAATGGACAAGGCCCGACGCAAATTCTGTTCCATCATATTGCCCAAGACCACACCCAACACCATCGGCGCCATAGGCACATTCATTTTGCGCAGGAAATAACCCAGCACCCCAATGCCAACCACCAGCAGTAGATCAAAAGTCGTGCCATTGATGGCATACACGCCGATATAACTGATGGCCAAAATGCCAGGCACCAGCAGGCGCGGTGGAATGGCCAGCATGGACGCAAAGACCCGAACCATGGGCACGTTCATCAGAAACAGCATGACGTTGGCGACCATCAAGGAAGCGATCAGGCCCCAGACTATCTGTGGCTGCGACTCAAACAGTACCGGCCCGGGCGTGATGTTATACAAGGTCAAGGCCCCCATCATGACCGCCGTCGTCCCCGAGCCGGGCACTCCCAAAGTCAGCATGGGAATAAAAGAACCCGTGGCGGCACTGTTGTTGGCCGCTTCCGGCGCAGCCAGACCTCGCATATCACCCTGACCAAACATGGCGTTAGGGTCCCTGCCTTCGATATATTTCTTCTCATTGGCGTAAGCCACCGCAGAGGCCACGCTTGCCCCGGCTCCGGGCAAAATGCCAATGAAAAATCCCATCAGGCCACCGCGCACCGTGCTCCACCAGGTCAGGCCCAGCTCTTTCAGATTAAAGAGCTTGCGCTTGCTTTTAGGCACTTCAATCGACACGCCACCCAGCAGGTTTTCCAGCATCTGCAGCATCTCGGCCACCGCAAACAAACCGATCACGACAACCACAAAATCTATGCCATCGGCCAGATTCGGGATATCGAAACTGTAGCGATACACCCCTGAGTTGGCATCCACGCCCACCGTGGAGATAAACAGCCCCAGCATGGCCGCCAGAATACCCTTGACCGGCTCATCACCCAACAGACTGGTCAGGGCGCAAAAAGCGAACACCATCAGCACAAAGTACTCGGCGGGGCCAAAGGCCACGGCCCAGCCAGCCAGCATCGGGGCCAGCAGCACGATGCCGCAAATAGCAATTGTGGAGCCAATAAAGGAGGCAAATGCCGACAAGGACAAGGCCACACTGGCCATCCCTTTGCGAGCCAAAGGATAACCATCCAGGGTGGTCATGACCGCAGCCGCCTCACCGGGCACGTTGATCAGAATAGAGGTAATCCGCCCACCATACTCGGCCCCCACATAGACGGCCGCCAGCAGAATCAGGGCCGATTCGGGCGGCAATTTCATCGCAAAAGCAATGGGCACCAACATGGCCACGCCATTGATAGGCCCCAGGCCTGGCAAGACGCCGACAATCGTGCCAATAAAGGCGCCGATCGCCGCCACCAGCAGATTCTGCGCGGAAAAGGCGACGCCAAAACCGACACTCAAATATTCCAATATCGAGCTCATAACCACGCTCCCAGAATGCCATGTGGCAGGACCACATCCAGGCCCAGGTCAAACAAGACAAACAGCCCCACTCCCATCGCCAGCCCCCCGATCAGGGCCTGCTTCCAGGAGCCGCCAAACAAACGCCCCACCAAGGTGGCCATCATCGTGGTGGCGACAATAAAGCCCAACCACTGAAACAGCCAGGCATAGGCAGCCAAATAGGCCACCATCATCAAAATGCGCCCGTTCGCGCCGGGCGGATTGGCGGCAACTTGCCCACCGCCCTTGAGAATCAGGCGCAATCCGCACAGGGCGATGATCAGGGCCAGCAACAACGGAAAGGCCTTGGGCCCCACGGGCTCGTACGAAAAGGGGGGCTCTAGGTCATAGCCAAAAGCGGTGATGAGGGCGGCAAACACCAGCGCGCCCACGCCAAGCACGCGATCATTTAGCGTCATGATGGAATTCTCCGGATTTTCCCGCCGGAAGCGGCGGGGCAGACAGTGGGCTCCCGACGCGCAGCAGCCGGGAGCGCCGTAAAGACTTACTTCTTGATCAAACCAAACGAGTCGGCCAATTCGCGGTACTGAACCACCTGTTGCTTGACGTAGGTATCCAGTTCCTGGCCACTCATATTGAACGGAAACAGGCCTTGTTGAGTCTGCAGACGCGCAAACTCCGGGGTTTTCATGAGCTTGTCAAAAGCTTGAACCCACCATTGATATTGCTCGTCAGAAACCTTGGGGCCGACGTAAAAGCCACGGATAATCGGCCATTCGATATCAAAGCCCTGCTCTTTGGCGGTAGGGATGCTGGCCATCGCGCCGTCAAGCCGCTTGTCATTGAACACCGCCAGGACCCGGATGGGCGCGCCGCCCTCCAGCATGGTGTGAGCCTCGGCCGCATCGCCCATGTAAGCCTGAATATGGCCGCCACGCAACGCTGTCATGGCCTCACCGCCGCCCTCAAAAGCGACAAAGCGCATTTTGCGGAAATCCACATTGGCTGCTCGCGCCGTCAGCGCGGCTTTCATCCAGTCCTGCCCACCGACCGAGCCACCTGCACCCAGCACAATCTTGCTGGGGTCGGCCTTGAACGCCTCCATCAGCGCCTTCAGATCCTGGTAGGGCGAGTCGTCACGCACAATGGCCACCCCGTAATCACTGCCAATCGATGCCAGCCAGCGCACATCGTCTACGGAATACTTGCCAAATTTGCCCTGCGCCAGATTCAGCAAGGAGCCTCCCGAAAACGCCGCGATTGCATTGCCGTCACCCGGGCGCTGCGCAACGATGTGGTTATAGGCCACCGCCCCTACGCCACCAGGCATGTAAACGGTACGCATGGGGTTGTCCAGCAGCTTGGTTTCCAGAAAACCATTCACAGCTACACGACAGGTCAAATCAAACCCGCCGCCCGGCTGAGCAGGCGCGATGCACTCGGGTTTAGGTGGTTGCTGGGCGCTCACACCGCTCAAGCTGCTCAGGCCCAAAAGGCTGCCTGCCAGCAGCACCCGTAGTTTCATGTGGATAGTCATTGAATCGCCTCCAAGAGGATCGTCGTCGTTGTAATGGTTGCGACCTTACCGGAGCGAAGCTTTCGCCTACCTTTCAGTTCTGCCAAAAAACGATATTTTCAAGGGTATACCCTGAATCAGAGGTTCAAGAGTCCAGGGCATTGAACTCCAGGCGCACGATCAGACCACGCTGGCCCGGCCCTGGCTGAAGGCTCATCCGGGCATCGTGAATCTGGGCAATCGCCTGCACGATGGCCAGCCCCAACCCCGACCCTTGCAAAGCCTTGCCCGCCTCGCCACGACGAAAGCGATGCCCCGCCTTGGCCATATCATCGGCACTCATGCCCGGCCCATCATCCTCGACCTGTATACGGCACACGTTTCCCTCTTGCTGTACCGACACGGTGATGCGAGCACCTTTTGGACAATACTTGATCGCGTTGCTGACCATATTGCTGAGGGCCTGCTGCACCAGCCACGCCTCGCCTACTACCCGCACCGGTCGGGAAGGCGCTTCCAGCCCCAGGTCCTGACGGCGCGACCGCGCCAGACTCCATAACTCATCGACCACCTGTGCCGCCTGCTGACACAGATCCACGGTTCCCAATGCAGCCCGAACCCGTAGTTGATCCGCCGCATCCCGCACTCGTGATAAGGCCACCATCTGATGCGTCATCTGCGCCGTATTGTTCAAACGCTGCTGGATGGCATCGAGCACCTCTTTCATCTCTTCGGTCTTGGCCAGCGACAAGGCAAAATCCACCTGGGTCAACAAGACCGCCAAAGGCGTTTTCAACTGATGAGAGGCATCATCCAGAAACTGCTGCTGCTCTCGCGACTTGCGGGCATAACGCTCCATATGCAGGTTGATGGTCTGCACCAAGGGCCGTACCTCGCGCGGCAGACTGACATCACTGATCGGCTCCAGATTGTCGGGAGAGCGGCTCCTGACCTCGGCGCTGAGCTTGCGCAAAGGGCGCAAGGCCAGCAAGGTGCCGACCAGAATGAGCACAATAAACAGGCTCAACACGGCCAGATCCTGAATCAGATTCTGAAAAATCACCTTGCGAATGAAGGCATCGCGCTCACTGAGATTCTCACCGGCCTGTATCAAAACCCGACTGTGCTGATAGGTCTGCAGTCGCCCGTCCGACTCCAGTGCGACCGCCGCGATTCGCAAGGGTTCGCCCAAATACTGGGCATCATAAAAAACCGGCTGATTACTCTGTAATCGCTTGGCGGGCAACGGCATGCCCGTAAACCCAATCTCCGACAGCCCATCTTCGGTGGCGATCCGAAAATACACCTGGCTGCTGATGGTGTACTCCATGTACTCCATCATGTAGTAGGACTGCTCCATCGCCAAGCCGCCACTGATGGTGGTCACATTGGCCGCCATGGACTTGAGCGCCCCGGCCAGAGCCCGATCAAAGGCCGCGTTCACCTGATCCTTGAGCATCATACTGGACACGAACAAGGACACGCCCGATGTCAGCAATGCCACGGGGATCAACATGCACAGCAAAGTACGACGCAAGCTGCTCAGGGCCATGGTCGCTCCCGACAGAAAGCCACGTTAGGGCTCGTCATCCGTGACAGGCTCCAGGCAATAACCGACCCCGCGCAAGGTCACGATATGCACATCCGAGTCCTGCAGTTTCTTGCGCAGACGGTGCACCAACACTTCGATAGCCTCGATATTGATTTCATCCTCATCCTTGTCGTTGAGCCGGTCCAAAATGAACTGCTTATTGACTGGCTCTCCGCTGCGCTGCACCAGAATGCGCAACACCTCCGCCTCACGCGGCGACACGGACAAAAGAGCGCCATCCAGCGTGAAGCGCTGTGTGGACAGGTCGTAGGCCAGGCTCGCACAGGCCATACGGGGCTTTTCCTTGCCGCGGCTGCGGCGTATGAGCGCATTGACGCGTGCCACCAGTTCTTCAATCCGGAAAGGTTTGGGCAAAAAATCATCTGCCCCACACTCGAGCGCCCCCACGCGTTCCTGAAGCGAGTCGCGCGCGGTCAAAATCAGGACGGGCGTGCGGTTGTCCTCGGAGCGCAGGCGCGCCAGCAAAGCACGACCATCCATGCCCGGCAACCCCAGGTCCAGTACCAGGGCATCAAATTCCTCGATCCGCAAGCGGTGATAGGCCACCATTCCGTCGTTGGACCATTCAACCGTAAATCCTTTCTTTTGCAAGCTGCGCGTCAGCCACAAGGCCAAATCAGGCTCGTCTTCGATCAGTAAAATACGCATGGCGGAAAGTAAAAAACAAAACAGGACAGCAACAATAATAAGCCGCCAAAGGGCACGGCCCGCGTTTCAATGATCCGCCGGCTCGGTCAACTCCAGCACAAAACGACGCAGCCACCGGCTTTCCTCATCGTGCTCCTTGTTGATATCCCAGATCATGGACACTACAAACGAGGGCACACGCAGTGGCACTGGCGAGACAGCCAGACGGCTATTGCATTCCACGAAGGAGCGGGCGGCATAGTCCGGCATGGTCAACACCAAAGGACTGCCGACAATCGCATTGATCGCCCCCGAAAAGTGGGTAAATGAGGCCTTGACCTTGCGCTGCAGGCGCTCGGCATCAAACAGTTCATCTACAAAACCACGCAGCCCGTCAAAAGACACCCGGCCGTGATGAGCATGAAGGTACTCCTGCTTGCTGATGGGACTGGAGAACTGCACCGAATGGCGATCATAAATGCAGATATAAGAAGCCGAAAACAGGACCTGTGATTTGTGCATGGTGCTCAGGAACTTGGGACTGGAGCAGATGGCCAGATCCGCCCCGTGCTCCTGCATGCTTTGCGGCCACAAATAGCTGTTGGTCTGATAGAAGGAAAAACTGATGGTCCAGCCTTGCTCGTTGGCCGTGCGGATCATGCGTTTGGCCAGCATATTCTCCAGATCATCCGATAAGGCAATGCGAAACACCCGACTGGAACGAGTGGGGTCGAAGTCCTGATCGGAGGTCAGCAGCGTCGAAATGCTTTTCAGGGCTTCGGATATCTGCGGAGCAATCTCCAAGGCGCGATGCGTGGGAGTCATGCCATGCGAGCCCCGCGTGAACAACTCGTCATTAAAGACCACCCGCAACTTGCGCAAGGACGCGCTGACCGCTCCCTGGGTCAGAAACAAGGCATTGGCGGCCTTGGTGACGCTGCGCTCATTCATCAAACACTGAAACACCAGCAACAGGTTCAAATCCATGCGCCTGATATTAGCGATATTAATCGAAGCCATTTTTCTAATTAGTTTGAATAATTATTTGGCTTGATTAGACTAAAAATCAGCCACAACCACAATAAGGGCCAGGTACATACCTGCCCCACTCGAGGAGATTGTTATGGGCACTGCTACCACCGCCCCTTCCCACGCCAAACCGGCCCCCCCAGGCCAGCCGGGTCTGAGCCGAAAACAAGTGCTTGCCGTAGGTATCGGCAACTTTATGGAATGGTTTGATTTCGCGATTTACGGCTACTTTGCAGCCGTCATTGGCAGCATCTATTTTCCATCCGACGCCGCCGGGGTTTCCCTGTTGTCGTCCCTGGCCGTATTTGCGGTGGGCTTTGTCTCACGTCCCTTTGGTGCACTGATTCTGGGTCCCATTGGTGACCGCTTCGGGCGCAAGACCGTGCTGATGATTACCGTCTTTGGCATGGGCGTCTTTACCACCTTGATTGGCCTGCTGCCCGGTTACGCCACCCTGGGTATCACAGCGCCTATCCTGCTGGTCATCCTGCGTTTTTTGCAAGGCATGATGGTGGGCGGAGAATGGTCGGCAGCCGGTATTTTCCTGGTGGAAAGTGCCCCCGCCCATCGTCGCGCCAGTGCCGCCAGCGTGGTCACCTTTACCGCCGGTATCGCTTTTCTGGTGGGGACCGCCACAGCAGCCGCCATCAATGCCAACCTGAGCGATGAGCAAGTCTACAGCTGGGGCTGGCGTGTACCTTTTGTGCTGTCCATTGTGATGACGTTCATTGCCGTCTTTATCCGTCGCAAGCTCAATGACACGCCGGTCTATCACGAGCTGCAGGAAAAGAAGGCCAACCACACCCTGGAGCGGGTTTCGCCCAAAGACAAGTTCAATGCCTTTGTCCTGTCCTTCGCATTTTCGGCCCTGTTCCTGGTGTCGCTGTATTTCTTCATCACCTACGCCAATAACCACCTGGTCTCCGTTTTGGGGCTGAGCAAGACAAATGCCCTGTGGCTGTGCAGTGCGTCCCTGGTGGTGTATTGCATCCTGCACCCGCTGGTTGGCCGTTTCTCGGACCGCTACGGACGTCGCAAGCTGGCCTTGTTTGCCGCCGCTGGCCTGACCGTCATGGCCTACCCGATTTTCCTCTTGATGAACACAGGTAAACCGGCCCTGATCCTGCTTGGCCTGACCATTCTGGCCTTTCTGGTAGCCATCTCCGCCGTCATGAACGTGGTGCTGCTGGTGGAAGTGTTCCCGGCGTCAATCCGCTCCACCGGCGCCGCCTTGGGCCACAACGTTTCATCGGCTCTGTTGGCCGGACCGGGCCCCTTCATTGCCGCGGCTCTGATCCAGTACACCGGCAACCCCAACGTACCGGCCTGGTATCTGGCCGCGGTATCCCTGGCGAGCTTGCTGATTCTGTATACCCGCCTGCCCGAAACTCAACATGTGGACCTGTCCGCGGGCTAACCCCTAAAGGAGAGTAGTTATGAGCAAAGTTGCTGTTATACAAGCGGCATCCATTCCCTTTGACTCTGCCAGCAGTGTCGACAAAGCCGCCACTATCTTGCAGCGCGTTGCGGCCAACGGCGCCACACTGGCGGTCTTTCCCGAGGCCTTTCTGGGGGGCTACCCCAAAGGCATCAGCTTTGGCAGCGTGATCGGCAATCGTCGTCCCGAAGGCCGCGCCCTGTATCAACGGTACGTGGAGGGTGCCGTCACCTTGGGCGGCCCTGAACTGGAAGCCCTGGCCGAGGCGGTCACCCAGACCGGTGTCTACACCGTGATGGGCGTAATCGAAAAAATGGGTCGCACCCTGTACTGCACCGCCTTGACGCTGGCTCCCGGCAAAGGCGTGGTGGGCATTCACCGCAAGCTGATGCCTACCGGACAGGAACGTCTGGTATGGGGGTTTGGCGATGGCTCCACCATGGGGACAGTCGACACGCCACTGGGCCGTCTTGGCAGTGTGATCTGCTGGGAAAACTATATGCCGGCCCTGCGTCAGACCATGTACGCGCAGGGTACTGAAATCTACTGCGCGCCTACTGCTGACGATCGCCCCACCTGGGCCTCGTCCATGATCCACATTGCCGTCGAAGGCCGCGTGTTTGTGCTGTCCGCCTGCCAGGCCATCCGCCTGAACGCCTATCCCGACGCCTTTCAGAAGGAATTTGCTCTGCCCGGCGAATTTGCACCGGACAGCTACGTCATGCATGGCGGCAGCATGATCGTCAGCCCTACCGGCCAAGTGCTGGCCGGCCCGGTATTCGACGAAGAAACCGAGCTGTACGCCGAGCTGGACATGGATTTGCTCAAGCAGGCCAATCTGGACTTTGATGTCTACGGCCACTACTCGCGCCCCGATATCTTCTCCCTGCATGTGGACACCCGTGCCAAACAGGTAGTAAGGCTGCAAACCGAAAACTCAGACGAGTAAAGCCGCGACGCCCTGCGTCGTAAGAGAAAGCGGCCCCATCGCGCCTGTCAGGTGATGGGGTCGGGCCTGCGGGACACAACACAAATCGTCTGCGCTGTACGCTGGGCCAGGGGTTCTTTAACGGCGCTTTGCCGACCGCAAGCTCCGGTGAGGTCACTGAGCCCCCGCTTCTGCTCCTCGGGCGCGTTGACTATCTAACGGTGTTCAGACCGAGTCCTTCAAACACAAGGCCGAATTTAAAAAATCCCATGCAAATAGTAGGTGAATACCCGCATCACCGACTACACTTGCGGCTTCGGCGTGAAAACCTCAATAGAATCAAGATTGTCCTTGATCAATTTGGTACGCGCTTTGGACAGTAAGGCATACGCTCAACGCTTATACTGTTCAACTATAAAACAGGGGCAACGCTCACAAGGCCACCCCCTGCAGATTTCAAACACGAAAACACATCCTATTGGAGAGCCGCATGGTTAACATGAATCGGCGTCAGTTCTTCAAAGTGACGGGGGCCTCGCTGGCCAGCTCCAGCATGGTCTTGCTGGGCGCTGCGCCCACCCCCGCCATGGCGGAAGTCAGGCAGTACAAACTGACCCGCATGACAGAGACGCGAAATACCTGTCCTTATTGTTCTGTTGCCTGTGGGGTACTGCTGTACTCTCGCGGTGACGGCGCCATGAATGCCGAGCCCAGCGTGGTTCACATCGAAGGCGATGCCGATCACCCCGTCAATCGCGGCACACTCTGTCCCAAAGGCGCTGGCCTGGTGGATTTCATCAAGAGCCCCAACCGACTCAAATATCCGGAATACCGTGCCCCCGGCTCGGACAAGTGGGAACGCATCTCCTGGGAAGACGCTTTCTCGCGTATTGCCAAGCTGATGAAGGAAGACCGCGACGCCAACTTCCAGACCACTGCCGACGATGGCACCGTGGTGAACCGCTGGCTGACCACGGGCATGCTGGCTGCCTCGGCAAGCAGTAACGAAGTGGGTTACGTCACCCATAAAGTCATCCGCAGCATGGGTGTTCTGGCGTTCGATAACCAAGCACGTGTCTGACACGGCCCGACGGTGGCAGGTCTTGCCCCGACGTTTGGCCGTGGAGCGATGACGAACCATTGGGTCGACATCAAGAACGCGGATATTGTGCTGATTATGGGCGGCAACGCAGCCGAGGCGCACCCCTGTGGTTTCAAATGGGTAACCGAGGCCAAAGCACACAACAATGCAAAACTGATCGTCGTGGATCCACGCTTTACGCGTTCGGCATCCGTGGCGGATTTTTACGCGCCTATACGTACTGGCAGCGACATCACCTTCCTGGGTGGCGTCATCAAGTACCTGTTGGATAACGACAAGATCCAGCATGAGTACGTGCGCAACTACACCGATATGCCCTTTATCGTGCGCGAGGACTTTGACTTCGAGCAGGGGCTGTATTCGGGCTACAACGAAGAAAAACGCAGCTACGACAAGTCCTCCTGGGACTACGAGCTGGGCGAGGACGGCTACGTCAAGACCGATCCCACCTTGCAGCACCCCCGCTCGGTCTACCAGTTGCTGCGCAAACACTACGAGCGCTACACGCCCGAGATGGTGGAACGCGTCTGCGGCACGCCCAAGGACAAATTCCTGAAAGTCTGTGAGATGCTGGCCTCGACCGCAGAGCCCGGTCGTGCAGGCACCATTCTGTATGCACTGGGCTGGACGCAACACAGTATTGGTTCGCAGATCATCCGTACCGGCGCCATGGTGCAGTTGCTGCTGGGCAATATTGGTATTGCCGGCGGTGGCATGAACGCGCTGCGCGGGCACTCCAACATTCAGGGCCTGACGGACCTGGGTTTGATGTCCAACCTGCTGCCTGGCTATCTGACCTTGCCCAACCAGGCCGAGAAGGATTTTGACGGCTATATTGGCGCGCGCGCCCAACAGCCACTACGTCCCAATCAGCTCAGCTACTGGCGCAACTACAAGAAGTTCCATGTCAGCCTGATGAAAGCCTGGTTCGGTGATGCCGCCCAGGCCGACAACAACTGGGCCTACGATTACCTGCCCAAGCTAGACAAGCTCTACGACATGCTGCAGGTGTTCGAGCTGATGGACGAAGGCAAGATGACAGGCTATATCTGTCAGGGCTTCAACCCCCTGGCGGCAGCGCCCTACAAGGCCAAGCTGCTGCGTGCGTTCTCCAAGCTCAAGTACATGGTCATCATGGACCCGCTGGTCACGGAAACGTCGGAGTTCTGGCGTAACTACGGCGAGCACAATGATGTCGATACCGCCTCCATCCAGACCGAAGTCTTCCGACTGCCCACCACCTGTTTTGCCGAGGAAGAAGGCGCACTGGTGAACTCGGGTCGTTGGCTGCAATGGCACTGGAAGGCCGCCAACCCACCGGGCGAGGCCAAGAGCGATATTGAAATCATGAGTACGCTGTTCACGCGTATCCGCTCGCTGTACGAGAAAGAAGGCGGCGCCTTCCCTGATCCGATCCTGAACCTGTCCTGGCCCTACTCCAATCCGGACGATCCGACCGCCGCTGAACTGGCCAAGGAGTATTCCGGACGTGCCCTGGTCGATCTGGTCGATCCCAAGGACCCGACCAAGATCACGCGCAAGGCCGGCGAGCAGCTCGATGGTTTTGGCGAACTGCGCGACGACGGCAGCACGCTGAGCGGTTGCTGGATCTATGCCGGCGCCTGGACGCAGCAAGGCAACCTGATGGCTCGCCGCGACAATAGCGACCCGACCGGCATCGGCCAGACGCTGAACTGGGCCTGGGCCTGGCCAGCGAACCGCCGGGTGCTCTACAACCGGGCTTCCTGTGACCTGAACGGCAAACCGTTTGACCCGCGCCGCAAGCTGATTCACTGGGACGGCAAGCGCTGGGTGGGGGCGGATATCCCTGACTACAAGGCCGATGAGAACCCGGCTGACGGCATGGGGCCGTTCATCATGAACCCCGAAGGGGTAGCCCGCTTCTTTGCCCGTAAAGGCATGGCGGAAGGCCCATTCCCCGAGCATTACGAGCCCTTTGAAAGCCCCTTGAGCTACAACCCGCTCAGCCCTGATGAGCCTCGTGCCATCACCAACCCGGCAGCCCGTATCTTCAAGGACGACCTGGCCGCCATGGGTACGGTAGACAAGTTCCCCTATGTGGGTACCACCTACCGCCTGACCGAGCACTTCCACTACTGGACCAAGCACGTCAAGCTCAACGCCATCGTGCAGCCCGAACAGTTTGTGGAAATTGGCGAGGAACTGGCCAAGGAAGTGGGCATTGTGCAGGGCGACCGCGTCAAGGTGTCCTCCAACCGTGGCTACATCAAGGCCGTGGCGGTGGTGACCAAACGCATCAAGGCCCTGAACGTGGATGGCAAGATCGTCCATCAGGTGGGAATCCCGCTGCACTGGGGCTTTGTGGGTCTGGCCCGACCCGGTTTCCTGATTAATGCGCTGACCCCGCCAGTAGGCGATGGCAACTCGCAAACGCCGGAGACCAAGGCCTTCCTGGTTCAACTTGAAAAGGTTAAGGAGTAAGCCATGGCCTTGCAATCACTTGATATCAAACGGCTCTCCGCAACCACCACCCCATCGCCCAGCGTGCGCGAGCCCGTGGGCGGAGAGGTGGCCAAGCTGATCGACACCAGTAAGTGCATTGGCTGTAAGGCCTGTCAGGTCGCCTGCATGGAATGGAACGATACGCGTGACGAAATCGGCCACAACGTCGGGGTGTATGACAACCCGGCCGACCTGACCGACAAGTCCTGGACCATCATGCGTTTTGCGGAGTATGAGAACCCCGCTGGCGATCTGGAATGGCTGATTCGCAAAGATGGCTGCATGCACTGCGAGGACCCGGGCTGTCTGAAGGCCTGCCCCTCGCCGGGCGCCATCGTGCAGTACACCAACGGCATCGTCGATTTCCACGAGGAAAACTGCATTGGCTGCGGCTATTGCGTAACCGGCTGTCCCTTCGATGTGCCTCGCATTTCGGAAAAGGACAAGAAGGCCTACAAGTGCACCTTGTGTTCGGACCGTGTCGCTGTTGGTCAGGAGCCGGCCTGTGCCAAGACCTGTCCGACTGGCGCAATTGTCTTCGGAACCAAAGAAGACATGCAGCAGCACGCGGCCGAGCGTATCGAAGACCTGAAATCGCGTGGCTTTGACAATGCCGGCCTGTACGATCCGGCCGGCGTGGGCGGCACCCACGTCATGTACGTGCTGCACCACGCCGACAAGCCCGAGCTGTACAGCGATCTGCCCAAAGATCCGCAAATCAGCCCGATGGTCTCGTTGTGGAAGGGCGTGGCCAAGCCCCTGGGGGTCGCGGCCATGGCACTGACCGCCCTGATTGGTTTCTTCCACTACATCCGAACCGGTCCTAACGAGACTGACGAGGAAGACGAGCGCCGCGCCGACGAGGAAGCACGCAAGATCCAGGAGGCCCACCATGACTGATCACAACCGCAAGGACCTGATTCAGCGCTACACCACCAGTCAGCGCATCAATCACTGGATCATTGCCATCAGCTTTGTGCTGCTGGCCTTGTCCGGTCTGGCGCTGTTTCATCCGTCCATGTTCTGGCTGAGCCATCTGCTAGGCGGCGGGCCCTGGACACGCATTCTTCACCCATTCATTGGCGTGGTGATGTTTGTGTGCTTTTTCCTGTTTGCGGCTCGCATGGTGCGGCACAATATGTTCTCCAAGGGTGACGCAGCCTGGCTGCGTCACTTCAAGGACGTACTGGACGCCAAGGACGAGCGTATCCCCGAGGTTGGGCGCTACAACGCCGGGCAAAAAATCCTGTTTTTTGCATTGGTAATCTTCATGATTGGCCTGCTGGCAACCGGTGTGGTGATGTGGCGCGAATACTTTTCCGCCTTCTTCCCCATCTGGGCCATCCGTCTGGCCTCCGTGCTGCACGCGGCCTGCGCCTTGCTGATGATTTGCGCGATTATCGTGCACATCTACGCCGGGATCTGGGTCAAGGGTTCGGTCAAGGCCATGACCCGCGGCACGGTGACCCGCGCCTGGGCCTGGAAACACCACCGCGCCTGGTTCCGTGAGGAAATGGAAAAAGGTCAACGCCGTTCCGCCAAATAAGCGGTAATCTGCTTTATCAGTAACCCGGCTGCCATGCGCCATTTCGGGCATGGCAGCCTTGTTTTCAGGAGTCTGTCTTGCAACGCATCCTTCCGCGCGGCGAAATTGAAAGTCTGGACCACACCTCCATCCCCCGACTGCGTCTGCCTGTGCGAGCCAGCGTTTTTGCGGACCGGGCGGCGCGTCTGCGTCAACTGGCTGCCGACAACCCCGTCGGCGCCTATCTGCAGTTGCTGGCGCACCTGGTGGACGGCCAACACACGCAACTAAGCGCCCTTTCCCCCACTGAGCTGCCCGCTGATGTGCTGGAAACGGCCCAACGGCACGGCATGCCGCCTTTGTTGGCCTCGGGCTGGAAGCGCGATCCGCAGTGGCTCAGCATCTTGAGCAACCTGCTCAATCACATGATCCAGAACCCGGACGTGCCCGCTCCCGCGCAAGAGGTCTGCCAGGGCCTGCTGAAAGCAGCCCAGTCCGATCCGCAAAAGCTGGAAGACCTGGCTGACGCGATTCTGGCCGAACAACTGCCGGAACAAGAGGGCGCCGCGGCCCCTTTTGTCATGGCCGCCTTGCAGGTGTACTGGACGCACCTGGCCTGCTCGCTGACCGAAGGCCAACTGTCGGTCACCAGCCCCTTTGGCGTGTGCCCGTCCTGCGGCAGCCTGCCCGTATCCAGTGTGGTGCGTGTCGGTGGTCGTGAAGACGGTTGCCGTTATATGTGTTGCCCTCGCTGCAGCGTGGAATGGCATCTGGTGCGAGTCACCTGCTCGCACTGCGAAAGCACCAAAGGCGTGGCTTACCACGCGATCGAGGATGGCCCGGAAGGAATCAAGGCCGAGTCCTGTGACAACTGCCACACCTACCGCAAAATCTTCTATCAGGAAAAACAGCTGGGCATTGACCCGGTTGCCGATGATCTGGCCACTCTGGCTCTGGATGTCTTGATGGGCGAAGCAGGTTATTCCCGTGCCAGCGGCAATCCCCTTCTTTGGCAGCAGTCTTAAGCTAAGATTCCCCTACGCCTTGCTGTCGTGCACGCAAGGCGTAGCCGAGAGACCTTGCCCACAGACTTTGCCTGCCTTTGAATGATGAGCCCCACTCCCGAACTCTCCCCCGCCCACATCCCCTCCCTGGACCGCCTGCTGCGCTCGTCAGAGTTCCAGCCTTTGCTGCGCCAGTTTGGCCACTCCCGCCTCAGTCAACACACTCGCGGTCATTTGCAGGCACTGCGGGAAGCGGTGTTAAAGGGTGCGCTAAGCCCCCAGGATCTGGAGCCCGCGCAGCTCGCCAAAGCCCTGCAAGCACAGTTGCAAGCAAAGTCCCGCTTAAAGCTGCGCCCGGTCTTTAATCTGACCGGCACCGTGCTACACACCAATCTGGGGCGTGCCATGTTGCCGGAGGACGCCATTCAGGCCGTTGTCCAGGCCATGCGCTCACCCGCCAATCTGGAATTTGATCTGGCAACCGGGGGGCGAGGCGACCGTGATGACCTGATCAGCCCCTTGCTGTGCGAACTGACTGGCGCCGAGGCCGCTACTGTCGTAAACAATAATGCAGCTGCCGTGCTGCTGATGCTCAGCACCCTGAGTCCCCAATGCGAAACCGTGGTGTCACGCGGCGAGCTGGTTGAAATTGGCGGAGCCTTTCGCATTCCCGACATCATGAAACGCGCCGGGGCGCTTTTACATGAAGTCGGCACCACCAACCGTACCCATGCGGCCGATTACGACAACGCCGTCAACGAGCGCACCGCCATGTTAATGAAGGTGCATTGCAGCAACTACGCCGTCAAAGGTTTCACCAAAAGCGTTTCGGTAAGGGAAGTGGCACAGATCGCCAAGAAGCACGGCCTGCCCACCAGCGTCGATCTGGGCAGTGGCACCTTGGTTGATTTAAGCCAATGGGGCCTGCCACCCGAGCCTACCGTGCGCGAAACCATCGAAGCGGGCGCCGATATCGTGACTTTCAGCGGTGACAAGCTGTTGGGTGGCCCACAGGCAGGCCTGATCGTAGGCCGCGCCGATCTGATCGCCAAGATCAAGAAGAACCCGTTCAAACGCGCCTTGCGTGTAGGCAAAATCACGCTGGCAGCACTGGAGCCCGTGCTGGCCTTATACCGTTCGCCAGAGCGCTTGCCCGAGCACCTGACTACCCTGCGTCTGCTGACCCGACCTGCGGCTGAAATGCGCGCCCAGGCACTGCGTTTGGCACCAGTCCTGCAGCAATGGGTGGGCACACAATTTGCTGTCGAACCCACTGCCATGTTGAGCCAGATTGGCAGCGGGGCGTTGCCCGAAGATGTGCTGCCCAGCTTCGGGCTGCGCTTTGCCTACAAAGGGCCGGGCCGTCCGGGCCGCCATCTGACCCAACTGGAAGAACGCCTGCGCAGTTTGCCCCAGCCCGTCATCGGACGCATTGCGCAAGATGCCTTCTGGCTCGACCTGCGCTGTCTGGAAGAACACGCTGAACCGTTGCTCAGCGCACAACTGAATCCCGAGCAAGCATGATTGTTGGTACTGCAGGCCATATCGATCACGGCAAAACCACTTTGATCCGCGCCTTGACGGGCGTGGATACCGATCGTCTGGAGGAGGAAAAAAAGCGCGGCATCTCCATCCAGTTGGGCTATGCCTACACGCCTCTGCCCGACGGCCAGATCCTGGGCTTTATTGATGTGCCCGGCCACGAGCGCCTGGTACACACCATGGTTGCAGGTGCCACGGGCATTGATTTTGGCTTGCTGATCGTGGCGGCAGATGATGGTGTCATGCCACAGACCCGCGAACATCTGGCCGTGCTGCAATTGCTGGGCTTGAATGCCGGAGCCCTCGTACTGAGCAAGGCCGATCGGGCCGATACCGCTCGCCTTGAATCGGTCAAGGCGGAACTACGAGCGCTTGCTCACGGCACCTTTCTGGAACAGGCACCTGTCTTTGTGGTGGATGCCTTGAGTGAGGAGCATTCCGGCCTGCAAGCGCTGCGCCAGCATCTGCATACGCAGGCCATGCAATCGACCCGGCAGGAAGGGCAAGGTTATTTCCGTCTGGCCATTGATCGTGTGTTCACCTTGCAGGGCCACGGGACAGTAGTGACCGGCACCGTGCATGACGGTACGCTGGATCTGGATGGCCCCCCGGTGGACCTGCACCTGATGCCACGCGGCACGCCGGTACGGGTACGCAGTATTCATGCTCAGAACCGGGCCTCACGCCAGGCCCGCGCCGGACAGCGTTGCGCCCTGAACCTGGGTGGGATCGATGTGCAGGATATCGAGCGTGGCGACTGGCTGGCCGACGCCCGCTGTTTTATCCCCTCTACACGTATCGACGTGGAACTGAGCCTGCTGGACAAGGACATGCCCGCCTTGCGTACCTGGTCGCCCTGGCATGTGCACCTGGGCGCCGCGCACCTGACAGCCCATGCCGTGCCTTTGGAGGGCGACGCTTTGCAAGCCGGTCAGACCGCTAAGGTTCAACTGGTCTTTGACCGACCTATCTGCTCCATGACCGGTGAACGCTTTATCTTGCGCAACGCACAGGCCAGCGAAACAGTCGGTGGTGGGATTGTGCTGGACCCGAATGCACCAGACCGCAAACGACGCTCTACGACACGACTGTCCTGGCTGGACGCCCTGGCACAATGGGCGCGCGGCGGACCACTGGAAGGCCTGCTGGCCCACGCACCTTACGGCTTGGACGAAGCAACGCTCCTACGTCTGTCGGGTGGAACGCAGCACCGCTTGATCGCTCCTGCAAACGCCCGCTGGCACACCGGGCCCCGCCCACAAAGTCAGCCTATTTTGCTCGGTGATGCACGCCTAGAAGCACTCTGCCAACACGTAGAAAGCGTGATGCTGCAGTTTCATGAGCGCTATCCGGACGAACCGGGCCTGTCCGTCAGCCGCTTGCGCCGCATGGCGGCACCCACCATGCCCGACGCGGTCTGGCAACTCTTAAGCGAGCATCTGCTGGCAGAACAGCGCCTGGCTCGACAGGGTGCCTGGCTGCATACCCCAGGGCACCGCGTCACGCTCAGTCCCGATGATCAAATCCTGGCCGCAGCCCTGCTGCCGTTAATCGACGCTGGCCGCTTCGATCCACCCTGGACACGCGATCTGGCCAAAGAAACCGAGGCGCCCGAGGAGCGGACGCGCAACGTGCTGCGCCGACTGGTCCGCCAAGGCGAACTGTTTCAGGTCGTGCATGATCTGTTCTACCACCGTCGTCAGATTGCGGCTCTGGCCCACATCGTCGAGGAACTGCACACGGGTCAAGGAGTCAGCGCCGCCCAGTTTCGGGACGCAACCGGATTGGGCCGCAAACGGGCCATTCAGATTCTGGAGTTTTTTGATCGTATCGGCTATACACGACGGGTGCGTGATCGCCATGTTTTACGAGGCGAGGCCTGGGCAGCAGCGGATTGAACCAAAAGCGCGAAGTGGGTGCCGAAGCAGACGGCTCCCCGATCGTTGAAGCCTGACCGGCCCTAACGTATGATAGGGCCTCTTGAAGGAAAGCATCCGTGCCCGGTGGCACGGCCGGGCTTCAAACCCGGTTGGGGGCGTCAGACGTTCCCAGGTAGGTTCGACTCCTGCTGCTTTCCGCCACCTGCCTTTGAGCGAGAGATCGCCTGCGATCTCAAACGCCCCCAAGACTATTCACCCCTGGGTTTTACTCAAGTGCATCGGCATGATGCTTTAAAGCCTTGCGCACGTAATACTCGAAGCCAATCTCGGACCGGCGAGGGCGCAAGATCCAGTCATGTGCCTCTCGCCCCAGCTCCGGAAGAATCGGCTTGATCTGCCCGGCAGACATAGCCAGCAACTGCATCCGCGCGGCACGCTCGAACTGCAAGGCCAGCACACAGGCTTCTTCGATGGAGCCGGCCGCAATCAACATGCCGTGATGCGCCAGCAAAATCGCACGCTTGTTACCCAAGGCCTGGGAGATGATCT
Source organism: Alcaligenes sp. SJTW-7 (assembly GCF_047716895.1). NCBI lineage: Bacteria > Pseudomonadati > Pseudomonadota > Betaproteobacteria > Burkholderiales > Alcaligenaceae > Alcaligenes > Alcaligenes sp. SJTW-7. The sequence continues at coordinate 3,447,372 of NZ_CP136682.1, forward strand.
GCCCTTCTTCATTGCCGACAGGCACGCCAGGCCAGTCTTTCAGGAAAGCACAGTCCTCGTACAACGTGCAGTTATCCATATGAGAGACTTCTAAAGGCACGCCCAACATGGATAAGGACGCCACATGCAAAGGATGGGTATGGATAATGCAATTGACGTCGGGTCGTGCGCGATACACCCAGGAGTGAAAGCGGTTCGCCGGATTAGGCATGCCCTGCCCTTCCAGAACCCTCAGGTCCTCATCCACCAGCAAAATATTGGACACACTGATCTCATCGAAGCCCAAGCCTAGCTGCTGGGTGAAATAGGTACCTTCCTGCTTGCCCCGCCCTGTAATTTGTCCAGCCAAGCCGGAGTCATGCCCGCCGTCAAACAGAATTCGACAGGTCAGGGCCAACTTTTCTTTAACACTGCGTTCCGGAACCTGAAACTGAGCCTGCATCTGTTCCTGCGCGCGAGCGATCAACGTTGATTTGGACAAATCCATCGTCGTAGTCATGAGTATTCCTTGTGAACAGCCTGGAGCATCCAAAGACACAGAGCCTCGTGCTTGAACCAGGCCCCTGCGCAATTGAAAAGAAGTCGCTTCAGTGATGGCGATCCTGGCCCAGGCCAAGAACTGCTGTGAAGGCTGATACAGCATGGGCCGTATCCACGAGATGAAGAGCGTGTTGTTTGGAATTGTTCTGACTACTTCTTCAAGCAAGCATGTTTCCTTTAAAGCCAAATCCTGTCAATCAGGAAACCCTATTTCCATACGAACCATAGGCTTTCAAGACTGATTTCGGGCTGCCAACGCTGACCGCTTGACCGTGGTGCTCTCCGCCTTCCGCCGTTGACGTTACAGTTATGTTGCAACCCAGCAACGCGTTTAGCAATTATTCTCATTTTCAATACCAATGCTGCATTTTGCTTTTGATTTGGAAATGAGAATGGGTATCATTAATGTCGCTGTACGGGGAATACGGCCAGTAAGAGCAAGGCAACCGCAGCACACGCTAAAAACAGACACAAATTGGAAGTCGTCAATGAAATCTCTCTTTACCGTAAAGCGCTTGCCGCTCGTTCTGGCAAGCGTTTTTGCTGCCAGTGTTGCAGTTGCTCAAGACAGCACACCCGTTCAACTTAGCCCTGTTGTCGTAACCGCTTCGGGCTTTGAGCAGGATATTAAAGAAGCTCCGGCTTCGATTACCGTCATTACCCGCGAGGACCTGGAAAACAAGTTTTACCGCGATGCCTACGACGCCCTGTCAGATGTACCCGGCGTGATTGTGACGGGCGGTGGCGACCGTCGTGACATTACGATTCGCGGCATGAGCTCCAAGTACACGCTGATCCTCATCGACGGCAAACGCCAAAGCTCTACCGAAACACGGACCAACTCGGACTCTTCCGGTGTGGAAGGCGGCTGGACCCCTCCCCTGACCGAAATTGAACGTATCGAAGTGGTGCGTGGCCCTATGTCCTCACTGTATGGCTCCGACGCCATGGGCGGTGTAGTCAACATCATTACCCGCAAGGTGCCCAAGCAATGGGGGGGAGCCGTCCGCCTGGACAGCACCTTGCAATCGCATAGCCGCTCCGGCGATATCTTCCAAGGCAACTTCATGCTGGGCGGGCCGATCAAAGACGGCCTGCTGGGTTTGCAAGTCTATGGTCAGCAGACCAATCGTCAAGAAGACGATATCTACAACGGCTATCGCAAGCGTGAGTCCTTTGAAGTCGGGGCCAAGCTGAGCCTGACTCCTTCGGACAACCACAGCTTTGTGCTGGAAGGCAGCAGCAAGCGTCAAAAATACAACTCCACGCTGGGTAAAACCGTCGAACCCGTGGCTCCGGGTACCGCTTGCGGTCGCTTTGGCTGCCCCGCCAGCTCCGAAACGGATTACCGCGGTGAAAAAGTATCCTTGACCCACAACGGCAACTGGGGCTTTGCCACGTCCGACACCTACGTGCAGCAGGAAGACTTCAACAACAAGTCACGGGATATGCGCATCAAAAACACCGATGCACGTACCGCCTGGGTCGCTCCATTGGGGGATCATTTGCTGACTATCGGTGCTTCTTACCAGCATCAGAAGCTGAACGATGAAACCGGTAACCAGCTCACCACGGGCATCAGCCGCATCAAACGCACCCAGTGGGCGCTGTTCATGGAAGATGAGTGGAGCCTAACCAACCGCTTTGCCCTGACTGGCGGCCTGCGCTACGACCACGACGAAAACTTTGGCAAGCACGTCAGCCCTCGTATTTATGGTGTGTGGTCGGCCACCGACAACTGGACGATCAAAGGCGGGGTGTCCACAGGCTTTCGTGCCCCCGACTTGCGGCAAACCATCCCCGGTTGGGGCCAGGTCAGCCGCGGTGGCAATATGTACGGCAATCCTGATCTGAAGCCAGAAAAATCGCTGTCCCAGGAATTTGGGGTGATGTATGACACGCTGGAAGGCTTTTCTGCCGGCGTGACCCTGTTCAACAACGACTTCAAGGACAAGATCACCCGCGTGTCGTGCCCGAGCACCAAATGCACTGACGGTCCCAACCAGTTTGGTTCCAACCCAACCACCTACGAAAACGTGGACAAGGCAGTCACTCGCGGCATTGAAACCAATTTCACGTGGGATCTGGCCAAGGACTGGACCTTGAAGGCCAACTATACCTACACCGACTCCAAGCAAAAGAGCGGTCCTAACGAAGGTCAGCCTCTGAATCAGATGCCCAAGCACATGGCCAATGTCAGCCTGGACTGGCGCCCGACCGAGAAGATCAGCACATGGGCACGCGTGAACTACCGTGGCAAAGAAAGCGAGCCAGTCAGCTCGGCTTCCTCTTCCAGCACACGCGCTCCGTCCTATACCTTCGTGGACTTGGGCGGCACCTACAAGCTGAACAAGAACGTAGACCTGTACGCAGGCATCTACAACGTACTGGATAAACAAGTCCGTTATGAAGACTACAGCTACGTGGAAGATGGCCGCCGTTACTGGCTGGGCGTAGGCCTGCGTTTCTAAAAACCTTGCCCCCCGCCAATGGCCGGCACCTCGGGTGCCGGCCATTTTTATTTCTCCACGGCATTCGCACCTCTCACCCGACAGATAAGCGTTTCCTTGCGCCCCAACAGCGCTAGACTAAAGCCTTGTTCGCCAGTTTTCTGGCGCCTGAGTCACCACAGTCGGGAGCTGACCTTGTCGTCCGTCGAGCCTGATCTTGCGATCTATGCTGGCCCTCACGCCTATCGTCACATTCAAAACCATGGCTTGCATGCCAAAGACATCAGCACGCTGATTGGCAGCGCCGGAGGGCCCAAGGCCCTGGCACTGACCGGGCTGGATCAGTATCTGTTTGGAGACTGGCTCAACACTCATGACGAGCCGCTCTGGCTGTTTGGCAGCTCGATTGCCTCCTGGCGCTTTGCCTGCTCCGCCCAGAACGATCCCTACAAAGCCTTTGCGGACTTTGCCCAGCTTTACATACACAGCCCGTTTATGCCCCAATCCACCGTGGCGGACATTACGCGCTCGACGCAGGGCATGCTCCGAACCTTGCTGGGGAACGCGGACGCCCAGGCGGCCATCCTGAACCACCCACGTTATCGCTTTGCCATCACCGTTGCACGCAGCAAAGGCTGGGCCAGCTCTCGGAACCCCAGGCAGCTCGGCGCAGCCTTGCTGGGCTGCATGGTCGGAAACTATGTCCATCCTGCCATCCCTCACTGGTTTTTTGAGCGGGTCATTGTGCATGACACCCGCAGCCCCTTGCCGATTGAGGACAAGCATCGAAAACAGGCTCGCTATGCCGCGCTGGACGAACACAATCTGTTCGAGACCCTGGCAGCCAGCACCGCGATACCACTTGTGATTGACGGGGTGGATGCCGCTCACAACTGGCCTGCCGGGCTCTACCGGGATGGCGGTCTGGTCGATTACAACTTTTGCGCACTGGATCTGGAGGGCCCCGGCCTGAGCCTGTTTCCCCATTTCACCCAGAACATCAGTGCCAGCTGGTTCGACAAATACCTGCCACGCTGGCAAAAGGCACGTCGGCCACATAGCCTGGACAAGCTGGTTTTGCTCTGTCCCACACCCCGCTTTTATCAGCGGCTGAACGAGTGCAAAATTCCCAGCCGGTCCGACTACAAGCGTTTATCGGATGCAGACCGGCGTCAGGCTTGGCAAAACTCGGTGGAACAAAGCCAGCGCCTGGGCGAGCAGTTTGCTCAATGGGTGGCCACCGACCAGCTCGCGCAGCGTGTCCGTCCGCTCCTCTTCCCCTAGCTAAAAGCCTGCAGGACCCACAGGCAATTTAGTATCATTTCACCTTCAACCTATTTCCTGGTGCGTGCTCATGGATACCCCCGTTCGTCTGACCCAATACAGCCATGGAGCCGGTTGCGGCTGCAAAATCTCTCCCAAGGTACTGGACATTATCCTGGCCGGCAGTGGCGCCCAGAATCTGGACCCGAATCTGTGGGTGGGCAATACCTCCCGCGATGATGCCGCCGTGTACGGCCTGAACGAGGAAACAGGCGTCGTCTCGACCACTGATTTTTTCATGCCCATCGTGGATGACCCGTACGACTTCGGGCGCATCGCCGCTACCAACGCCATCAGCGATATCTATGCCATGGGTGGCAAGCCGATCATGGCGATTGCGATTCTGGGCTGGCCCATCAACGTGCTGTCTCCGGAAATCGCGCGCGAAGTGGTGCGTGGCGGACGCGCCGCCTGCGATGCTGCCGGCATTGCCCTGGCGGGGGGCCACTCCATTGACGCGCCCGAACCTATTTTTGGTCTGGCCGTTACAGGCGTCGTGGATAAAGCACAGTTAAAGCGCAACGACACCGCTACCGAGGGCTGTCAGCTTTATCTGACCAAGCCTTTGGGCATCGGTGTTCTGACCACAGCCGAAAAAAAGGCCAAGCTGCGCCCCGAAGACCAGAATCTGGCTCGCGACTGGATGTGTACGCTGAACAAGCCCGGTAGCCGCTTTGCCCAACTGGCCGGCGTGAAAGCCATGACGGACGTAACGGGCTTTGGTCTGCTGGGTCACCTGATTGAAATGGCCGATGGCAGCGGCCTGACTGCCCGTTTGAATCTGGACCGCGTCCCTTTGTTGCCCGGCATTGAATACTATCTGGAACAAGGCTGCGTCCCCGGCGGAACCCAACGTAACTTTGACAGCTACGGCCACCGCATTGCCCCCATCAGCCAGGACCAGATCAACATTCTGTGCGATCCGCAAACCAGCGGTGGGTTGCTGATCGCTGTGGAGCCTTCTGCCACGGCCGAATTCATGACCATGGCGGCCGAACTGGGTTTGAAACTGGACGCCATCGGGGAATTCATCCCCGCCAACACCTACGCTGTTGAAATTGCTTGATGCGCCCTGACAGCCACGACTACCGCGAGCTGTTCCTGAATGATGTACCTTTGATGGACGCTCGCGCTCCGGTCGAATTTAGCAAAGGGGCCTTTCCCGGCGCACTGAACCTGCCCCTGATGAACGATGAGGAACGTCATCAAGTCGGGATTTGCTACAAGCAGCATGGTCAGCAAGCGGCCATCGCCCTGGGTAACAAACTGGTCAGCGGTTCCATTAAAGCAGCCCGTCTGCAAGCCTGGGTGCAGTTTGCACAGACGCACCCTGAAGGCTACCTCTATTGCTTTCGGGGCGGCCTGCGTAGCCAGATCACACAAACCTGGCTACGCGAAGAGGCAGGCATCCTCTACCCCCGTGTGGTAGGGGGCTATAAAGCCATGCGCGGCTTTTTACTGAACAATCTGGAACAAACCGTCAGCAAGGCCCAGTTCCAGGTGCTGGGCGGCATGACAGGCACCGGCAAGACCGATGTGCTGCTACAGCTTGAACACAGCCTGGACCTCGAAGGCTATGCGCATCATCGGGGCTCCAGCTTTGGCAAACATGCCACCGGCCAGCCCAGTCAGATCGACTTTGAACATCGTCTGTCCATCGCCATGCTGAAAAAGACAAACCAAGGACATCAGCGCTTTGTACTGGAAGATGAAAGTCAAACCATAGGACGTTGCAGCCTGCCGCTCAGCCTGTATCGCGGGATGCAGCACTGGCCGATCATCTGGCTGGAAGACAGTCTGGAAAACCGGATCACGCGCATTGTGCGCGACTATGTTCAGAACCTGCATGCCGAGTTCACCCAAGAACACGACCCGCAAACGGGCTTTGCCCTGTTTGCGGCGCAGTTGCGCCAAAGCCTGTCGCGCATCACCAAACGACTGGGGCATCAACGCTACCAGCAGCTCTCCGCCATCATGGACGCTGCCTTGCAAGAGCAGGAACGCAGTGGCGCACTGGATGGGCACCGCGATTGGATTGGCGGCTTGCTGACGCAATATTACGACCCTATGTACAGTTATCAACGCCAACAGAAAGCCGAGCGCGTCATTTTTCAGGGCGACGCCGAGGCAGTGCTGAATTATTTGCGTCACCCGGCCTGATCCAGGTGCCCGCCCCGTCCACAGCAAGGCCGTCCATCCTTTCACGCAAGCGCAGGCAGCCTGAGCGGGGCCTGCGCCCACGCTTGTCAGAATCTGTCCTTGCGCTGACACAACGAGTAAACAAAGGGTAACCCCTACCATCTTGCAAGAATCTTGTTGCAGGTGGTACGAAATGAAGTCCCTCAAATGCTTGGTCCGGCATGTCCAGTTGCGCACGCTGTGGCTCCTTCTCTTTGTTCTGGCCGCCTGTTTAAGCAGTCCCGCAGCCCACTCCACTTCGCGCATTGCCCATTTTCTGCCGGACATTGCCCTCAATGAGATTTTCCCCGCCGCCACACATGCCAGCGAGCCGGAAGGCAAGCTGCCTGTATCCAAAGTCTTTAAGGATCAGGAACAACTAGGGTATGTGTATGTGACGACCGATATCGTCAACACCCGCGGCTACTCCAGCTTTCCCATCGATACCCTGGTTGCTCTGGACATGGAAGGCAGCATCGTCGCTGCCAGACTGCTGGAACACCACGAACCCATTGTCTTGATCGGCATCCCCGAGTCCCGGGTAGAGGCGTTCATTCAAGGCTATATCGGCCAGAACTACATCAAGAACCGGCCTAAACCGGGCGCACCGCCTCCTGTTGACATCATCAGTGGCGCTACCGTGACCCTGATGGTGGTGGGCGACAGCATCATGCGCTCCTCCCAACTGCTCGGCCGGCAAGAAGGCATAGGCCAGCCTGCCGCTCCCGCCGTGGCGCAGGCCACCGTCAAACGCAGCATAGACACCCGCAACCGCACCCTGTCCAGCTGGGACGAGCTGCTCCAAAGCGGCGCTGTCCAAGGCCTGCATGTCAGTGTGGCCGATATCAACCAGGCCTTTAAGGACAGCGGCCGCAGCGAGGCCGCTGCCCACCCCCAGGAGGGCGACCCGCAAGACACCTTTATCGATTTATACGTTGCCCTGGTAAGCGTGCCCAGCATCGGTCAAAGCCTGCTGGGAGGGGCCGATTACAACTATCTGCAGCAAGAATTGAAACCCGGCCAGCAGGCCATGCTGGTGTTAGGCAATGGCCTGTATTCCTTCAAAGGATCGGGTTATGTACGTGGCGGTATCTTTGACCGCATCGAAATCGTGCAGGATCTGGACAGCTTTCACTTCACCGACCTGGATCACCAACGTCTGCCCGGCGTGAAAGCCGCAGGCGCTCCGGATTTCAAAGAAGCCGCCCTGTTCAAGATCCCTGCCACCGCCACCTTTGATCCGGTTCTGCCCTGGCGCTTGCAATTGCTGGTGCAGCGCGTCCTGAGTGTCAAAGACAAAGCCTTTGTCACGCTGAACCTGAATTACCAGCTTCCTGACTCCTATTTGACGGCGCCCCCTCCAGCAGCCGCTGCAGCGGCCCCCGAAGCCGCAGAGCACGATGACCTGGAAACCGCCAGCGAGCCTTTGTACAAGCAAATCTGGGCTGGCAAGAAGGTACAAATTGCCGTGCTGCTGGTGTCTTTGCTGACCTTGGGCGGAGTCTTCTTCTTCCAGGACACGCTGACAAAACACGAGGTGTTCTACCGACGCTTTCGTATTGGCTTTCTGCTGTTCTCCCTGGTCTGGATTGGCTGGTACGCCTCGGCCCAATTGTCCGTGGTGAATGTACTGACGTTCTCCCACGCCCTGCGCACCGATTTCCGCTGGGAATACTTCCTGATGGATCCACTGGTCTTCATTCTGTGGATTGCTACCGCCATTTCCCTGATTTTCTGGAACCGGGGCGCCTTCTGTGGCTGGCTCTGTCCTTTCGGAGCACTGCAAGAGCTGGCCAACAAGCTGGCCCGCTTCCTGCGCATTCCCCAGATCAAGGTGGCCTACAGCGCCCATAAACGGCTGGTAGCCATCAAGTACGTGACCTTCATTCTGCTGTTTGGCTTTGCCCTGTACGACATGGCCGTGGCCGAAAAGATGGCCGAAGTCGAACCCTTCAAGACCGCCATCATCCTGAAATTCATCCGCGACTGGCCCTTCACGATCTTTGCCGTACTGCTGCTGATTGCCAGCCTGTTCATCGAGCGTTTTTACTGCCGCTATCTCTGTGCCCTGGGCGCTGCCCTGGCCATCCCCGCCCGCCTGCGCATTTTTGACTGGCTGCGTCGCTACCCCATGTGTGGCAACCCCTGTCAGCGCTGTGCGACCGACTGTCCCGTACAAGCCATCGAGCCCGAAGGCCCCATCAACCCCAACGAATGTATCCAGTGTCTGAATTGCCAGATGCTGTATCACCACGAGAAAAAATGCCCGCACCTGATTCAAAAGATCGCCAAGCGCAAGCGAGATAAACCGGCCCCCGTTGCCGTTGCCAGCTCGCTGCAAGACGATGCTGCTGCCCGCCCTACCGTGCGTCCACGCAGCGTAGACAGTACCGATTCCACCCCCGCCACGCCGTGAGACGCCTGGGCGCGCCCCAGCGCCAAGTCGGTCACGTCATCACACACAAGGAAAATCACACCATGTCCGAGAACAAGCAGGATAAACAGGGTCTGAGCCGCCGCGCCTTTTTGGGCACCGCCGCCTTATCCGGCGCTGCTGTGGTCAGCGCCACCCACATTGGCAATGCCTTGGCCGATACCAAAAAGGCGCCGAACGGGCAAAGCGCCCATATTGAGCCGGGCGAGCTGGACCAGTACTACGCCTTTAATTCCGGTGGTCAGTCCGGCGAGATCCGCATCATGGGTCTGCCCTCCATGCGCGAACTGATGCGCATCCCGATCTTCAATATTTGTAGTGCCACCGGCTGGGGGATTACCAACGAAAGCCGCCAGATCATGCGCGCCAATCTGACGCCTGAAACCCTGGCGTTTGCAGACTCCCTGGGCGGCATTTTGCCCAATGGCGATGCTCACCACCCCCATATGTCCTTTACCGACGGGACCTATGACGGGCGCTTCATCTACATCAACGACAAGGCCAATAACCGCGTGGCTCGCGTGCGCTGCGATGTCATGAAGTGCGACAAGATCATTGAGATTCCCAATGCCGACGGTATCCACGGCCTGCGCCCGCAACGCTACCCACGCACCGGCTATGTGTTCTGCAACGGCGAGCACATCGTCCCCCTGCCCAATAACGGCACAATCTTTGGCAACCCCAAGGAAAACTATTTCTCGGTGTTTACCGCCATTGATGGCGACACCATGGAAATCGCCTGGCAGGTGATCGTGGACGGCAACCTGGACAATTGCGACGCCGACTACCAGGGCAAGTACGCGTTCTCCACCTGCTACAACTCCGAAAAGGGAATAGATGTAGGCGAGATGAGCGCCAACGAGCAGGACTGGGCCGTGGTGTTCAACCTGAAAGCCATTGAAGACGGCGTCAAGAAAGGCGACTTCAAAGAAATGCAGGGCGTCAAAGTGCTGGATGGCCGCAAAGGCTCGCGCTACACCCGCTACATCCCCGTACCCAACTCCCCCCACGGTTGCAATGCCTCCCCCGATGGCATCCACGTGGTCTTTAACGGCAAGCTCTCGCCCACCGTCACCATGATCGACGTGCGCCGCCTGGATGACTTGTTTGCCGACAAGATCAAACCACGCGACTGCGTAGTGGCAGAACCTCAACTGGGCCTAGGCCCACTGCACACGGCCTATGACGGCCGCGGTAATGCCTACACCACGCTGTTTATCGACAGCCAGATCGTGAAGTGGAACATTGCCAAGGCCATCGAGGCGTATCAGGGCAAGGACGTAGACCCCATCATCCAGAAACTGGACGTGCACTACCAGCCCGGCCACAACCACACCACCATGGGCGAGACCAAAGAGGCCGATGGCAAATGGCTAGTGTCGCTGAACAAGTTCTCCAAAGACCGCTTCCTGAACGTAGGCCCGCTCAAACCCGAGAACGATCAGTTGATCGACATTTCAGGCGATGTGATGAAGCTGGTCCACGATGGCCCAAGTTTTGCCGAACCGCACGACATGCTGCTGGTTGCCGCCGAAAAAGTACGACCCAAGCGCGTCTGGACTCGCGACGATCCATGGTGGGACAGCGCACGGAAGATGGCCGAGAAAGATGGCGTCACCCTGGAAGGTGCCTCCAAGGTCATCCGGGATGGCAACAAGGTTCGGGTCTACATGACTGCCGTGGCACCCGTGTTCTCCGTGCCCAGCTTTGAGGTCAATCAGGGCGATGAAGTCACCGTCGTAGTCACCAATATGGAAATGATCGAAGACTTGACCCACGGCTTCACCCTGTCTGGCTATGGCGTGGCCATGGAAATTGGACCGCAGCAAACCAGCTCGGTCACCTTCACGGCCTCTCGCCCCGGTGTGCATTGGTACTACTGCCAGTGGTTCTGCCACGCCTTGCACATGGAAATGTCCGGTCAGATGAATGTGAAACCCAAAGCCTGACGGTGACATGAAGCCTTTCCGCCTGCTCCCCGCCCGTGCACGATGCCTCAGCCCAACCCTGGTGCTGAGGCTGGCCTTCAAGCCGCTTACGATCCTGGCCCTTGCGGCCAGTGGTCTGGCTGCTCAAGCGGCCACCATTGAGGTGCCTGCCGATACCGCGCTGCAAGCCGTTATCGATGCCGCCCAAGCCGGCGACATCCTGATGCTGGCTCCCGGCACGTATCAGGGCAATATCATCGTGAACAAACCTTTGACGCTTCAAGGCCCCAGCAACCGGCAAGCCGTGTTGATGGGCGAACGTGAAGGTCGCACGGTGTGGGTCCAGGCGGAAGATGTGCAGATACGTCAGATCACCGTGCGCAATTCCGGCTTGAGCCTGCCGGATATGGATGCGGGCATCTTCCTGGACAAGCCCGCCCATAACGCCCTGATCGAAAACAACGACATCCTCGACAATCTGGTGGGGGTATATGTCTGGGGGCCCCACAACGCGCTGGTGCAGCACAACACTATCGTGGGCAATAAAGAGCTGCGTCTGAATGAGCGTGGCAATGGCGTGACCGTCTGGAACTCCCCCGGCTCACGCATCTTGTACAACGATATTTCCTGGGGTCGCGACGGGATTTTTTCCAATACCAGCCGCGACAATGTGTTCAGCCACAACCGCTTTACCCAGCTACGCTATGCGGTGCACTACATGTACACCAATAACAGCGAGGTCAGCAGCAATGTCTCCATAGGCAATGACATTGCTTATGCCCTGATGTTTTCGCAGTTCCTGACGGTACGTGAAAACATCAGCATCAACAGCACACATCAAGGCTTGATGCTCAACGCCGCCCAGCAATCGACCATTACCGACAATATCGTGGACGGGGCCGAGAAAGGCGTTTTTCTCTACAACGCCAACTTCAACAAGATCTCCGGCAACCTGATTCAGAACACCCAGATCGGGGTGCACTACACCGCCGGTTCCGAAGGCAATGAGATCACGGAAAACGCCTTCATCCAGAACCAGAATCAGGTGAAGTATGTGGGCACCCGCTACCTGGAGTGGTCCAGCAAGGACCGGGGCAATTACTGGAGCGATCACAGCGCCTTTGACCTGAACGGTGACGGCATCGGTGACACCGCTTATCGCCCCAATGGCCTGATTGAACAACTGGTGTGGCGAGCCCCTTCGGCCCGCGTGCTCTTGAACAGCCCCGCCGTTTCCATTGTGCGCTGGGCGCAAACCCAATTTCCTGCCATTTTGCCCGGCGGCATCATCGATAGCGCACCGCTGATGCGTGCGCCCGACAATCCCGTCTGGGAGCGCTACAAGGCCCATCATGACTCCATCCAATAACCGCCCGGCCCCTGTCTCGCTGTCCAATGTCAGCAAACTGTATGGCCAGCAGCGCGCTACCAACGCGGTGAACTTCGAGCTTTACCCCGGCCAATGCACGGTGCTGGCTGGCCACAATGGCGCAGGCAAAAGTACTGTCATCAAACTGATTCTGGGCCTGATCCGTGCCGATGAAGGCAAGGTCACCTTGCTGGACCACGATGCGGGTTCATCCCAGGCTGCCCGGCTGCGAGCCCATATCGGCTACCTGCCTGAAACCGTCGCCTTGCACCCTGCCTTGACCGGCACCGAAACACTGGCGTTTTACGCCCGCCTCAAAGGGCTGCCGACCAGTGACAACCAGGCTTTACTGGCACGTGTCGGCATTGCCCAAGCGGCTCACAAACGCGTAGGCACGTACTCCAAAGGCATGCGCCAACGGCTGGCACTGGCCCAAACCCTGCTGGGCAAACCCCGTGTGCTTTTGCTGGATGAACCCACAACCGGACTGGACCCGGCCTCCCGTCTGCTGTTCTACGAGATCGTGCAAGAACTGCGCGATGCCGGGGCCACCATCCTGCTCAGCACCCACGCTCTGGCAGAGATGGAACGTCTGGCAGACCGCATCATCGTGATGCAACAAGGACGCAAGATTGCCGATGGCACCTTGTCCGACCTGCGCCAGCATGCCGGCTTGCCGGTACGCATTCGCCTGACCGTGGAACGCATACCGGACCCTGTGCCACCGCACTGGAAACCCATAGGCACAAACCGCCTGGAGCGTCATTGCACTGAAGCGGAAAAAATCCAGATCCTGCGTGAGGCGCACACCCTGCCTGGCTTGAAGGATCTGGAGCTGGAGTCCCCCGGTTTGGACGAGCTTTATGCGCACTTTTTAAAGCGCGAGGATTACTGAGCCATGAACCCTGTCCTGATCATCATCCAAAAGGAAGTGCGCGACGGGCTGCGCAACCGCTGGGTACTGGCAGTCACCCTCTTGCTGGCCACCCTGGCCTTGTCGCTCGGCTTTCTGGGCAGCGCCCCCACCGGCAGCGTCAAGGTCGACCCGTTGACTGTGACGGTGGTCAGCCTGTCCAGTCTGTCTATTTTCCTGATCCCGCTCATCGCCATGCTGCTGTCCTACGATGCCATTGTGGGCGAGATCGAGCGCGGCACCATGTCCTTGCTGCTGAGCTACCCCGTCCATCGCTGGCAGGTTCTGGTCGGTAAATTCCTGGGCCATGCCCTGATCCTGAGCCTGTCCACGGTGGTGGGCTACGGCCTGGCAGGCATCACCTTGCAAGTGGCGCATGGAGGCCTGGACTTCAGCGTCTGGACGCCCTTTCTGGCCATGATGGGGGCCAGCGTTCTGCTCGGCGCCAGTTTCCTGTCCATGGGCTATTTCATCAGCACCCTGGTCAGAGAACGTGCAACGGCAGCAGGTCTGGCCATCGGTATCTGGCTGTTCTTCGTGGTGATTTATGACATGGCTCTGCTAGGCATTCTGGTTGCCGATCAAGGCGCCATGATCACCGCGTCCTGGCTGAACATCATTCTGCTGTTCAACCCCACCGACGTGTACCGCCTGCTAAATCTGACCGGCTATGAGAATGTCGCCATGTTTGCCGGCATGGCCGGTTTAAGTGAACAGGCTCGTCTGCCCGCCAGCGTGCTGATGGGCGTTCTGCTGCTATGGATCGCTGTGCCTTTTGGTCTGGCAAGCCTGGTATTCAAAAGAAAAGCATTATGAAAAAACTGCGCACTTTTCTGTTGCTGTGCCTGGGACTGATACTGGCCGCTTGTGGCCAGCCTGAGCCTATACAGGCCCCACCGCCGCCCGTCGTCCAGATCCCCCACACCGCCGTAGGCCACTATTGCGGCATGTACCTGTTCGAGCACCAAGGCCCCAAAGGGCAAATTCTTCTGCGCGAACGCGAAGCGCCGCTCTGGTTCACCACCATACGCGAGGTCTTTGCCTACACCATGCTGCCTGAAGAATCCAAAGCCATCGCCGCTACTTATGTCCAAGACATGGCCCAGCGCGATCAGGACGGTCAGTTCCCCGAACAAGCCTGGATACCGGCACAAGATGCCTGGTATCTTATCTACAGCCGCTATACCGGCGGCATGGGCACCATCGATGCCCTGCCCTTTAGCCAGGAGCAGGCCGCCAAGGACTTCCAGCAACAACATGGCGGCCAATTGGTTCGCTTTGCCGACATGCCGGAGAACTACATCTTCGGTGCGGTCGCGCTGCCTTGAAACGCTTATCTTCCTGATCCCAGGTATTTGCCATGACTTCTACTCCAGTTTCCCGTCGTCGTTTTATCGGTATCGTGGCCGCGACCAGCGCACTGACTTGCGTGCCCTGGGCCGTCAAAGCGATGCAAGCGGTCCCTACCCCGCTCAGCTCCTGGCAAGGTGTGGCTTTGGGTGCGGACGCACAACTGCATATCCACCACCCCGACCCGGTTTTTGCACAGACCTTGATCGATCAAGCCTTGTCCGAAGTGCGACGACTGGAGCGAATATTCAGCCTGTATCAGGAAGACAGCGCCTTGCGACGCCTGAACCGCGACGGCTATCTGAAGCAAGCCCCCGGTGATCTGACGCGTCTGCTACAGGAATCACAACGACTTAGCGCGCTGACCGACGGGGCTTTTGACCCGACGGTGCAAGTACTCTGGGAACTGTATAGCCAAGCGGCCCAAGGCAAGGGCAATCAGGCGGCTGTCCCAGACGCAGCCCAGATCAGTCAGACACTGCAACAAGTCGGCCACCAGGCCATACTTATTCAGGAGGACTCCATCTGGCTGCAGCGGCCAGGCATGGCCTTAACCCTGAACGGTATTGCCCAAGGCTATATTACCGACCGCATCACCGAGCAGCTCAAACAGGCAGGGCTGGAACACGCCCTGATCGACATGGGAGAGATACGCAGCGTCGGCCTGGCTCCGGGCAATCGTCCCTGGCGGGTTGGTCTGACAGGGGACCCGGCAGAGCCAACCCGCCTCTTGAATCTGGACGTACGCAATCAGGCCGTCAGCACTTCGTCGGGCGCGGGAACCGCACTGAGCCGTGATGGCTCTGTCACTCATCTGTTCAACCCGGCCAATGGACAGGCTCGACCCTTGTATCGCAGTGTCTCGGTCGTGGCGGGCAACGCCACCATTGCCGATGCCTTGTCCACGGCGTTCTCATGGATGTCGCCCCCAGCGATTGCGCGGGTTCTGGCCAGCGACCCCGGTTTGCAGGCATGGGTCCTACCCTATGATGGCAAACATCTGATGCCGATCCATTCGTAAACACCCCGTCAAACCCGCTTACCAGGGGGCGCTCAAGCCCGACAAAGCCTCGTACAATGGCGGTTTCGTCTACCGCAGGCCTAATCCCCATGTCCGTGAACTGTCCAAGCCTTCCCTCTGCTGCCCCTTTGCCCGGTCTGCCAGAATGGACCGGGTTTTGTGAGGCGGCGCGTCAATCCGATCGCTACGCACTGGACCTGCACTGCCTGAAGGCAGCGGGCCTGCAAGTGGACTTGAGTGGGCAACGGCACTCGCCAGAACTACAGGCGGCCGGAGCCGCACTACTGGCCGCCCGCCATTTCGATCAGGCTCGCACACAATTGCTGAGCGGTGGCATCGTCAACAATACCGAGCAGCGCGCCGCCTGGCATAGCGCCCTACGCGCCCCTGCCCCCATCGCAGACGTGGCCAAGGAACGTGAACGCATGAACGAATTCGTGCGTGTCGCTGACTCCGAGCGCCGCTGGCGCAACATCATCCATATCGGCATTGGCGGCAGCGACTGGGGCGTGCGGCTGTCCTTGGCTGCCTTTGGCTATCGTCACAGCTGGCGCAATGTGCGCTTTCTGGCCAATATCGATGGCCATGCGCTAGAACATGCCCTATCGGGCATGGACCCGCATGACACCCTGATTGTCATTGCTTCCAAATCCTTCACCACCACAGAGACCTTGAAAAACGGGCAACGCGCCCTGGAATGGCTGCAGGCTGCCGGCGTCGCCAACCCCTATGAACAGATTGTGGCCGTTACCGCCCGTCCGGACACCGCCGCACGCTGGGGCGTGCCGCAAAAACAAATCTTTCAGTTCTGGGATTGGGTCGGTGGGCGCTTTTCACTCTGGTCTGCCGTCAGTCTGACCACTGCCCTGGCCGTCAGCAGTGATGTGGTGGCCGGGATGCTGTCAGGCGCGGCTGCCATGGATCAACATTTCCAGGAAGCCCCCATTGCCTCCAACGTGCCCGTGCAAATGGCTCTGGCGGGGGTGGTCAATCGCAGTGTACTGGGCTATGGCTCACTGAATATTTCGCCCTACGATTTTCGCCTTGGCAATCTGGTCCCCTACATCCAGCAATTGGATATGGAGTCCCTGGGCAAATCCGTCACCACCGGCGGAGAGCCCGTAGGCGTCGCCACGGGCGCAGCCGTCTGGGGTCTGGCAGGAACCGACGCGCAGCACACCTTTTACCAGTGGCTGCACCAGGGCAGCGACGGCGCTCCCGTTGACTTTATTGTGTGCCAGCAGGCGGATCACCATCAGGCCGAGCACCATCATCTGTTGTTGGCCAATTGTCTGGCCCAGCGCGAGGCGCTGATGCGCGGCAAAACCTACGAACAGGCCCTGGCCGAATGCGAGCAGCAGGGCCTGGGCGAACAGGCCGCCGAGCTTGCCCACCACCGTGTCCACTCGGGCGGACGCCCCAACACGCTGATCGTGCTGCCACGTCTGAACCCGTTCTCACTGGGCGCCTTGCTGGCCTTGTACGAACACAAGATTTTCGTGCAGGCCCTGATCTGGGGTATCAATCCCTTCGATCAGTGGGGCGTGGAATACGGCAAAGTATTGGCCAATGGGATTTTGCAGGAGCTGTCTGGAGAAAAAGAGATCTCTGCCATCCATGATGCGTCTACCCGGCATTGGATAGAGACTTTCAAGAGTTAACCTTGCTCACTGTCCTATCTGCGCCCTAGGTCCTGTTGAGACTATGTATAAAAAGCTGGATGCTAGGGTCATCGAGCTAACACAAGCCTGAAGTGAGCAACTCGCGAATTTGCATATGGCGGGTCGGCCATATTTACTAAGCCCCGAATCCTCATTGCAAACTCATCCAATTAATGATTACGGCATTCCAGACGGCACTGGTGCCATACACACTGCGGCGTTAATTTTTCACTATACGGGATATCGTAAGTTATGGAACCGGCTCTGGATCGCCTTTGATGACCATGCAACTATTGCAGGTATTAACTCAACCGGGGGGATGTGTTATCCCGTCAATTGTAACGATCATTAGACAGCAACTAACTGGCTTCAAGGTAGGCAATCTGCATCCCCAACAAGCTAGCTTCAACAACTTATCAGCATTTTCCCCATGTCTGAACACGCACTTTTTTAGCACTCTATCTGCACTCAATGGAAATCACAGAATCGAGTGCAGTCAAGCGACATATTTATCTAGCGATGAGCCAATGCTGACGCCTCTTTGTCAGTCCAACACACAATCGAAGCATATGCTAAATAAACCGGCTACGTTCGGCTTTGTAGACTGAAGCAGATCAAAAAAACCGTTCATTATTCTTACTCATGACAGTTTGGATTTTCGCGTCAGCTGAGAAAACGTACAACCCTATGCAAAGGGACATAGTTGCGGTCCCAGAAGCAAAAAATATGATCTTGAAGAAGATAGACCACGTATCCGGAATGATAGTCGTAAACGGTTTAACGGGCTGCTCCCGGTTTACTAGTTGTTAACACAACCGCTTTGAAGGATTTTTAAAATCTACTGATTTTACAGCAATGACGGGAACGCCATATACTCCAGAACACTGTACGAGTGAAAACGAGGACTTGAATTCCGCTAAAAAAACTTAGCAACAGGAACAAGGCTTGTCAATTTCAGAGTGTATAATTTTCTCAAATTACTCGGCGCCGAAGCCTGTCAGGCGGCTTATAGACTCGGCCTCGGTGTGACTGTAGAACAACGGCTCAGACCAGATAAAACCAACCAGTCGTATCCAATGTACTCATTTTTGATACAAACTCGACCGCCTCGTGACGGGTGCAATACCTTTACCATGGCCGCGCAACAAGGATTGCGGGCTTACGCCTGAAAATATGTGACCAAAGCAGTGTTTTCCCTTAGCCTGTACAAAAACGCCCGAATCAGGGCGTTTTTTTTCGGGGTTATCCCTCATCTATAGGCTGGTTCGCCTAGGCGCTATACGAATTGTCTTATGGCGCGCCTGTCGCACGCCGTTACATTGAGATGGCTACATCTAATAATTAATCCACTCTGGAGACATCTCATGGGTACGAACGCGACCACCGCACCCGTCGACGAACGATTACCGAATGGCAGGCTGGCTGCATTGGGCCTGCAGCACGTTTTGGTAATGTACGCCGGTGCCGTCGCGGTTCCACTAATTGTGGGCCGGGCTTTAAATCTGTCGTCTGAAGAAGTATCTATCCTGATCGCCGCAGACCTGTTTGTCTGCGGCATCGTATCCATCATTCAATCGATGGGTTTTACGCAGTACTTTGGCATCAAGCTGCCTGTCATGATGGGCGTTACCTTCGCTGCCGTGGGTCCCATGGTGTCCATGGCCCAGTCCAACCCCGGTCATGAGGGCGCTCAAATGCTGTTTGGCACCGTCATCGGGGCCGGGATCATCACCATGATCATTGCCCCTGCCGTGAGCCGGATGCTGCGTTTTTTCCCGCCGGTGGTCACTGGCACGATTATTGCCATGATCGGCATTACGCTGATGCGTGTGGGCATCAACTGGATTTTCGGCAATCCTGTCGGCCCGACTGCGCCCAGCGTCATCAACCCCGACCATCTGGCCTGGATACAGCACGCCCAATCCGCTGCCGCCATGCCCGGCTCCGCCCTGCCACCGCCCCCGGAAGGACTGGCCTTGAAAGCCACCGTTCCCAACCCCCGTTACGCCAACCTGACAGGTCTGGGCATTGCGGCCATCGTACTGACATCGATTCTGTTGATTGCCAAATTCGCAAAAGGCTTTCTGGCTAACGTGGCTGTCTTGCTGGGTATTGTCATTGGCGCGGTTGTGGCCTCGGCCATGGGCATCATGACTTACGAAAAAGTGGCCAACGCGGCCTGGGTTGATCTGGTTCTGCCGTTTCACTTTGGCATGCCCAAGTTCAACATTTTGCACATTGCGACCATGACCCTGGTCATGATTGTGGTGCTGATTGAATCGACCGGCATGTTCCTGGCGCTGAGCGACATGACGGGCAAGAAGGTGGATCAGAAGGATCTGGCGCGTGGTCTGCGTACCGATGGTCTGGGCACCTTGCTGGGCGGTATCTTCAATACCTTCCCCTACTCCAGCTTCTCGCAGAACGTGGGTCTGGTCGCCGTAACGGGTGTGCGCAGTCGCTTTGTGTGCGTGGCAGGCGGCGTGATTCTGATTATTCTGGGCCTGCTGCCCAAGATGGCCGCCCTGGTGGAATCCTTGCCTACCGTGGTTCTGGGCGGTGCCGGCATTGTGATGTTCGGTATGGTCACCGCCACCGGCATCCGTATTCTGTCCGGCGTGGACTACAAGACCAACCGCAACAACTCCATGATTGTCGCCATCTCGATTGGCGTGGGCATGATCCCGCTGGTGGCGCCCAATTACATGCAGTGGATGCCCCACGCCATCCATCCGCTGATCGAATCGGGTATTTTGCTGACCTCGATGGCCGCCGTTTTACTAAACCTGTTCTTTAATGGCGCCAAAGAAGACACCCACGCAGCGGTAGAAGCCGCCAAACACGCCGAAGCGTAGTTAACGCCCGGCATGATTGAAAACCGGCCTGTTTGTTGTCATGATGAAAAACAGGCCGGTTTGATCGACACAGGTGCCCTGGGGTCTGGGGGCCACCGCTCAAGGCCAAACGGGCCATACGGCGAACAGCGCTTGTCTCAGGAAGCAAAACGCCGCGCACCCGCCACACACAAGGCGGCCCCCATCGTGACCCAGATCATGCTGGCATTGACGGCCTCGCCCAGCAGGACCGCAGCCAATGCCAAGCCCATAAAAGGTTGCAGCAACTGCAACTGTCCGACTGCCGCGATGCCCCCCTGCGCCAGTCCTCGATACCAGAACACAAAGCCCAAAAACATACTGAAGACCGACACGTAGCCAAACCCCAGCCAGGCCGAGAGGGTGACCGTGTCAAAGCTGGCGGGCCAGAACCAGATCATCATGAGGAACATCAAGGGCAAGGACAGCACCAACGCCCAGCAAATTACTTGCCAGCCTCCCTGGCGGCGCGACAGACGCCCACCTTCGGCGTAGCCCATGCCACAGACCACCACCGCTGCCAGCATATACAGATCGCCTTGCCAGACCGCTTCCAGCCCTTGCTGCGCGGCATAGCTCATCACCAGCAGGCAGCCCAAAACAGAGCATAACCAGAACACGGGTTTATGCCGTTCACCGGCCAAGACCACCCCAAAGAGCGCAGTGCACAAAGGCAACAAGGCGACATACACAATAGAATGCGCCGAAGTGATGTACTGCAGGGCCAGCGCGGTCAACAAGGGGAATCCCAGCACGACACCAAAACCGACCACGGCCAGGGACAACAGATCCGATCGCTGTGGCCGTGTCACGCGCCCCAGCAGCAACCAGACGCTGGCCAGCAACGCAGCCACGACGGCTCGCGCACCCGTCAGGAAAAATGGGTCCATACCCAGCACAGCGACCCGTGTAGCCGGTAAAGAACCAGCAAAAATCGCCACCCCCATAAAACCATTCAGCCAGCTGACCGCCTTGCTATCCATCGCTTTTTCTCCCCCAAAGAAGCTTGTCAGTACAACACAGCTATGCCAGGATACCCAGGCACAGTCCAGTACAGTTTTAAAAAACTGTATTGGCCTTTATCCCCATACACCGTGCCTAACCCTGCCTCATGCCTGCCTTGACCCGTATCGACCACCTCATGCAATCCGTGCGTGAACGCATCGCCGCACGGACCTATCCGCCGGGCACACGCCTACCTTCTGTGCGGGCACACGCCCGTTCATCCGGCGTCTCGGTCTCTACGATTGTGGAGGCGTACGGCCGGCTGGCGGCAGAAGGGCTGATCGAAGCCCGGCCCGGCTCCGGCTTTTATGTGACGGCCCCTTTGGCCCCCCTGAGCCTGACGGCCCTGGAACCTGCACTGGACAGGGATATAGACCCTTTGTGGATCTCTCGTCAGTCTCTGGAGGCCGACGACGATGCACTCATGCCCGGCTGTGGCTGGCTGCCCTCGGACTGGATGTATGAACAAGGCGTGCGGCGGGGGCTGCGCAAAGCAGCACGCAGTGCCAGCCAGGACCTGACGGACTATGGCTCACCCCTCGGTCTGGAGTCTCTGCGACAACGACTGGCCCGCCGTCTTGTGCAATCTGATATTGAAGTTGGGCCGCATCAAATCATGCTGACCGATTCGGGCACTCAGGCTATTGACCTGATTTGCCGATTTCTTCTGGAAGCAGGCGATACCGTGCTGGTGGACGACCCTTGCTACTTCAATTTTCACGCTTTGCTACGGGCGCACAGGGCCAACGTCGTCAGTGTGCCCTACACCCACCAGGGGCCGGATCTGACCGCTTTTGAAGCGGCACTTCAACAGCACAAGCCCCGCCTCTACATCAGTAATTCGGGGATCCACAACCCGACCGGAGCACGGCTTTCGGCCGCTACAGCGCACAGTGTTCTGGCCATGGCGCAGCGTGCCGACCTCTACATTATCGAGGACGACATTTTCGGCGATCTGGAAACGCGCCCGGCAACCCGTCTGGCGGCACTGGATGGCTTGTCCCGCGTCGTGCAAATAGGCAGTTTTTCCAAAACCCTGTCGGCGTCGCTGCGTTGCGGCTACATCGCCGCACAGGCGCCCTGGATAGAAAGTCTGGTGGATTTGCGCACGGCAACCAGTTTCAGCAGCAACCGCCTGGCTTCGCATATTCTGAACAGTGCGCTGGGCGACAGCGGCTATCGTAAACATCTTGAGCACATTCGATACCGGCTGTCCAAGGCCATGGACGTGACCCTGACACGCCTGGAGCAGCTCGGCCTCAGTCCATGGCTACGCCCGCGCGAAGGCATGTTTCTCTGGGCCCGTCTGCCCGAAGGCCACGACGCCCTGAGTCTGGCTCGCGCCTGCCTGCCTCATGGCGTGATCCTGGCTCCTGGCCCCGTGTTCAGTCAAGCAGCGGATGCCGCTCAGTTCTTGCGATTTAATGTTGCCCAATGCAGCGACACGCGTATTTTTACGGTGCTCAAGAACGCGCTTGATCAAGCGCGACCCGATTAAGCCCTTGAACAGTGTTCGCTCTCTTGCCACGGAAACGGGCAATGATGCTCTGCCGGGGGTGGGGGATTACAATCTGTTCTGTTGGGCGGCCCATGCGGACCGCCGCCACCGATCCCATTCCCATGTCCCCCAAAGACTTACGCGATTTATTCCTGCTGGCCGCCATCTGGGGCGGCTCATTTTTATTTACCCTGCAGGCGGTTCCCGACTTTGGCCCTTTCCCGCTGACCGCCGTGCGCGTCGGTGTCAGCGCCCTGGCCCTGATGAGCTATATCACCGTCACGGGCCGCCTGCCAGTGTTCCTGGCGAACTGGAAGCCCATTTTTGCGCTCGGGGTCCTCAATGCCGCCGCGCCTTTTTCCCTGTATGCCTTTGCGGCATTGCGGCTGGAATCGGGCCTGCTGGCGGTCCTCAATGCCATGGCACCCCTGTTTGGCGCACTGGTTGCCCGGGTCTGGCTCAAAGAACGCCTGACGCCCAGCCGCATTCTGGGCCTGTGCGTCGGCTTTTTAGGCATTCTGATTCTGGTGTACGACAAGCTCAGCTTTAACAAAGGGGCCGAAGGCTGGGCTGTCCTGGCGTCTTTGCTGGCCACTGTGTTTTACGGCATTGCCGCCAACTTCACCGCGCGCTATCTGCGCGGAGTCCAACCCCAGGCGGTCGCGGCTGGCAGCATGGTCAGCGCCACCCTGGTTTTGCTGCCCGCCGCCATGTACTGGTGGCCGGCTCAAACGCCAGGCTTGCCCGCCTGGGGCGCGGCGCTGTCCCTATCCCTGTTATGTACCGCCGTTGCCTACCTGATTTTCTATCGTCTGCTCGCCAACGTCGGTCCCTCCAAAACCATCACAGTCACATTTCTGGTGCCGCCTTTCGGAGTGCTCTGGGGCGCCTTGCTGTTGGACGAAGCGCTGACCGCGCAAATGTTGATCGGCATGAGCACGGTCTTGTTGGGTACATTGCTGGCCACCGGTCTGATTGGCAGACGCAAGGCGGTCTAAGTCAGCCCCCACCGCCTTACCCCACTCGTCAGCTAGTTGAACGCGTGTTTGACGCTGGCTGTCTGTCCTGATCGCACCCGTACCGTGCTGCTAAACGGCGGCAGGCCGGCATTTTTAATCAGGATGCGGTGTGTGCCGGCCGGCAAGGACAAGGACTTCAACGGCGGACTGACTCCCTGCTTGCGTCCATTGACGTAGATCTCGCCCCACGGCCGCACATCCAGCACGACGGTACCTTTGGCCGTGGGCGCCGCTTGCGTCGGTGCAACGGCTTCAGGCTTGGCAGTATCCGCAGGGGTCGGCTCAACCCGCGGTAGACGGCTCGGCTCATCGGACGCTTGCTCTGGCTGGGCTGGCTGCGATGGCAGGGCATCCAACCCAGCCGACATGTCTGATACCTGTACCGCCTCGGCAGCCGGCTCCACAGCCTGAACCCGTGCCTGCCCGGCTAACACGCTGGCTTGAGCCGACATGGGCGCCAACGATGGAATGGCATCGGTCGTAACGGGTTGCACCGCCTGAAGCGCGACTGGTCCGCCTTCCGGCCCCTGCCCGGACACGGCAGCGGATAACCCTGACGGGGAAGACGGCTCACCCTCGCTCGAGGTGTTCGGGAGCGCCGCGACTGGCTCTGAAACGGCCTGTACGGACCCCTCTGCCGTCGGCAAACCCCGTAGATCCGCCTGGCCCTCCTGCCCTTTGGGAGCCGCCCCTCTGGAAGGGGTTTCGGCCATCAAGGCCTGGCCGCTCTCTGTGGTGGCAACAAGCGATCCTGACTCCTCACTGCCTGTGCTCCAGTACCCTACTGCCAGCCCTACCACCAGCAGCAAGGCCAAGCCGCCCAGCCAACGCCAGCCAAAGGCGCGGCGTTCGGTTCGTATGGGCAACACGGGCCGCGCCAGCGCTGTCTGCTCAGAGACAGAGTCAGACACCTGTCCTAACCTTTCCAGTCGTCGATACGACAGCATGGATTGCGGGCGCTGAACCCAGTCCAATGCCAAGCCCTGCAACATGGCCTGGGTGGGGCCATCCGCCTCCTCATCCATCCCCACCGGGTCCCTTAGCTGTCGCCAGGGTGCGGCCGTCAAGGGCGTGCCCGTCGTCAAGTGCCAGCGCAACGCGGCATAGCCGTAGACATCTGTCCACGGCCCGGCAGGCCGGGTCGGGTCGTCCACATACTGTTCAGGGGCCGCACAAGGCTCATCAAACGCCATGCCGTGAGCACGGGCCTGAGTCAGGTTACGCTTGTGCAGGACCTGCGCCAGCGCTTGTAACTGAACCAGGCCCTCGTCGGTCAATATCACCGTATCCAAACCTAACGCGCCATACCATTCCTGCCGCTCATGCAATTGGGCCAGTTGCAAGGCCAAATGCTCCAGAATAAGCAGCCGCTGGTCCAGCGACAAAGAATCCAGAACCTGCCCCAAAGGACGGCCCTGTCCATCATGGGCAGAAGTCGTTCGTTTCATGAAAGTTCTCACCAGGATTGAGAGAGACGGCCATCAAGATCGGCCGCTGTAACTGAGGTAAACAAGCGTCGAAACAGGGCAAGGCTCAACTCACCACGATGGGTCACGCTACGCCAGTTGGGGTTGTTCATCCCCAAACACCACCAGTAGCTGCGTTGAGAGCCGGGTTCCAGACAAGGCTGTAACACCGCCCATGGGTCTTGCGGCACAGCTCCCCCACGCGTGCCATACAACACATCCAGAATGTCCTGACCTGCCTCGCGTTGTTCCAGCCGGGCGGCAGCACTGTCAGCCAACAAGCCAGCAACCGGCAGCGCACGGCACAAGGTCTGGTCTACCTGCGTCGCGGCCCAGCAAAACCGCACCCCTTGCTGCAAGACCAGCCCCAGTTGCTCAACCAGACTGGCAAGAACCGGCAGACGAACGCGCTGACATTGCTCCAGATCCAAGGCCACCAGGGCACAGACCAGATACTCCCGTCCAACCCGATCCTGACTGGGCATGACCGCGCCCGCCTGCACCCCGCCCTGAGGCAAGGACCTGACAAACCCCCAGACCGGAACGGCTGAGCCCGCTAGATTGACACCAGCCGGCTTAGTGAACGGACGAATCTGACTGACCCCACTACTGAACCAGCGCTCCCACGGCAGCAGAATCGAGTCGGGCATGCGTCTGCGCACGAAATCGCCCATTGCTGGAATCTTGCCGTACCACATCACGGCAAGGTTCGCGTCCAACTCATCGTTGAGCATCTCACTGGCTCCCCGGACAAGTAAACCCTCGCATTTCCGCCAGACGCCATGGATTTTTGGAACTGTTGGCCACCACATCCACGACAAACTGACGTCCGCCCAGGGCAAAGGACAGGCGCTGGGCACCTGCTGGTGCTCCTGGCACGACTTGCGCCTTGTCCAGCAAGCGCAACAGCGCCCACGCGCCAGTGGCCCTTATACCCGACCCCTCGGACTGCGGTTGGGCCTCCAGGCTGACCTGACGGCCTCCTCGCGGCCCAGGCCACTGCACTCCCATCGCTACCTGGGGGCCATGCGCGTACCGCAACACCTGCCCATCCACATCCAGAAGCACTTGCGACAGTGCCGCATCCAGTTGCACCGGGGTGAATGCCAGATCAATACGTGGCTGAGTGCTTCCGGCTGGAAAAAACACGTCACGAATCACGGCGGCACGCTGAAACGCATCCAGATAACGGAAGCTGGCCGCCGCCTGCCCGTCTATTCCCGGCTTGAAACGCCAGCGTCCGCCCGACATATCCACCTGATGCATCAAATGCTCTTGAAAGAAAGCATCCATCAAGCCACCCGGTGCGAACAGACGAGCAAAGTCGTTAGGAGCAACATCCTGGCTGGATTGCCCCGCAAAGGGATAACGCCCTGCGATCGCGCTACGGCAAAACTGGCCCAAGGTGGCATCGAGCAACTGCCCCAGACTCGCTTGCGTGCGTGAGGCAATCTCGGCAGAGGCGCCTACCGAGAACTGGTCCAGCGCATCACGCAAAGGTCCGGGCAAACGCCCTGCCTCGGCCTGCAACTTGGTCAGCACATTGGACGGCGGCGGAGTTCCTGCACTGCGCAAAGCAGCATCCGAGGAGGTCAGAAAGGCATAGAAATCATCGAGCAGCTCCAACGTGCCATCAATGGGTGCAGGCGCGCCCCCCGTGCTGGAGGCCAGGCGGTGATAAGGCTCAAAGTGCTGATCCACAATCGCCTCCACCTGTTTGGCATGAGGCTCATTACGACGGCTCCCCTCCAGACCGACCGGACCGAACATCTGTTCCAAGGCCTGGCGCGTATCGTCCAATCTCACCTTGGCCTGCGCACCCAGCGATG
Organism: Alcaligenes sp. SJTW-7; assembly: GCF_047716895.1. Lineage (NCBI taxonomy): Bacteria > Pseudomonadati > Pseudomonadota > Betaproteobacteria > Burkholderiales > Alcaligenaceae > Alcaligenes > Alcaligenes sp. SJTW-7. The sequence continues at coordinate 3,474,229 of NZ_CP136682.1, forward strand.
CTCCTTGCTGAGCATCCTCGCGCAACAAACGGGTTTGCAATGCCACTTGCTGCACCAGCTGTTTCAAGGGCGAGTCGGCCATGGACAAGGTACGGGCCAACTGAATGTTTTCCAGCAAACTGCCGCCTTGCAGCAGACGCAAATCCGCCAGATAGTCATCCCACACACGCACATAATCGAGCAGATACAGGCGGCGCAATTCCTGGCTGGCGGCCCGGCGCGCCGCCTCGGATTGGGCGGCGCCCGTGTCCAAGCCCAGAATCCAGCGATCATCCTCGCGCATCTGTCGCAACTCGCTGTCAATGCGCGGTTCGACCACCGTCCAGTACCCTTCGTAGGTGTACAAGCCGTCCACCCCTTCGGTTAAGGGCTTGCCGCTGGCACGCTGGAACACGGAAGCGGCATAAGGCCCCGCCATCCCCGCGACCGACATCGGCAACAAGCCGGGCGTGGCCGCCAACATGCGACGCATGCGGCTGTACGTGCGCTGCTCCAGGCTGATGCGCGCCAGCCGCTCCCGACTTTGCGCGATCAAAGCCTCATTACGAGGAAAGGGATTCAGTAGCAGACCGGCCTGGGTTACCGCGCGAACGTGGCCCTCCAGCCTGTCGTACTGCGACTGGGTAAAACCGGCTGGCAAGTCCTGCTTCAAACTGCCCAGCAACCAGGTCTGCAAATGGACAGCGTCATAGCGTCGCGTGTCGTAGAGCATCAGGTAAGCGCGCAAGGCCTCGTAACCATACTCCAGGTCCTGGGCCTGTTCGCTGCGCAGCACAGTTTCAATACGACGTGCCAGCAAGGGAGCCAGCAGCTTTTCCAAGGCCCGCTGATACACCGTATCCGCAGCGGCTTTCATCTTCTGGCCCTGATATAAACCCATGCGCCGCTCCAGCCCCGGTGCATCCAGAGAAAACTGATCGCTTTGCGGCAACAGCGACAACATATCGAGCAAAGGCAGCAACCCTACTGCCGGCGTGGTGTCCAGCACCTGTGTCTGATCCGCTTGTTGCTGGGCCTGGGGGATACGAGTCTCTACCTGTTCCACGTAAGCGCGATTCAGGAGAACGCTGCGGCCCCAGGCCAGCCCCAACAGCAGCACACCGGCCGCCACCAGACCGTAAACCAGAAAATGTCGCAGGCGCACGCGGCGCTCCCAGCGCTCGTCCCGGCCCGCCACGCCAGCCTCCTGAAAAATCAGTTCTTTGAGCAACTGGGTCAGAAAGTAGCTGCGGCCCTGGTTCGCCACAGGCTGAGCGTGATCCGCCTGTACATCCACCTCCAGATATTCACGCAGGGGATCACGCACCTGGTCCAGGCGCACCCCGCCTTGACGCCCACTGGTGAAGTACACGCCGCGCAGCAAAAGCGGTGCCTCGAATCGGGACTGGCTAAATACCTGTTCCAGAAACTCTTCCAGCACCGGCCCCAGGCGGGCAAACTGTTGCGGAAGCAGATACGCCTCGGCGCGTACACGTTCATCAGGTTGCTCGGCCATTACTGCGACAAGGCCACGCTCCAGGCGCTGATGCAAGGCCTCATACTCGCGCCCATAGGTGTGAGACAAGGAAAACCCCGCCTCCCGCGCACGCTCATACGGCAGGGTAAAGCCCCAGACCTGTTCCAGCTCCTGGCGGCTGCAATGATCGAAATACTCCTGAAAACCCTGGAGCAAATCCATCTTGGTGACCAGCACATAAATAGGGAACTGAATCCCGAGCCGCTCGCGCAGCTCAGCCAGACGCTGGCGCAATACCTGTGCGTGGTCGTGACGTTGCTCCGGGGTACTGGACAACAGGTCCGGCACACTGATTGTCAGCAAGGTGCCATTGATCGGTTGGCGGCGACGGTAGCGCTTGAGCAGACCCAGAAACCCCCGCCACTCCTGCTCATCACCCACCGGATCACTCTCATGGGTGGTGTAGCGGCCTGCCGTATCCAGCAACACCGCTTCGTCGGTAAACCACCAGTCACAGTTACGCGTCCCGCCCACCCCGCGCAAGGAGGTTTTCCCATAGCGTTCCGACAAGGGAAACTGCAGTCCCGAATTGACCAGTGCCGTTGTTTTACCGGCACCTGGCGCCCCGATAAAGACGTACCAGGGCAACTGGTACACGTACTGACGTGACAAAAGGGAGCGCAGGCGCCCGCCCACATGCGAGCCGAAACGAATCCGCTTGAGCAATTCGATCGCTTCGTCAAACTGGCTTTGTAATGGATGGGAAGTGACGCTCGCAGCCGCGGCCGCCGCCTTTGGCGCGGGACGGCTCAGTTGTCCCAGCAACTGCGCGTTCAAGCGGCCTTCGCGCCAACTGCGCCAAAGCAGACGCACCAGCCAGAACAGCAACACTGCCGCCATTGCTATCCAGCGTGACAGCTCGGTTTCCAGCGGCCGGGTCTGACCCACCGCCAGCAAGGGCCCCAGTACCCAGATCAGCACCAGCAGGATCACGACGCCCACAAAGGTCCAGACGCCGCGGCTAAAGACCAGATTCAACAGACGTGTCATTGCCCGGGCTCCTTGCTCAAGGGCACGATGGTGATTTCCACCCGGCGATTCTGGGCACGACCCTGAGCGCTGCGATTGTCGGCCACGGGCGCGGCATCGGCCCGGCCTTGAGCACGCACGCGTTCAGGCTGGCTCAACCGCTCCTGCAGCACGGCTTTTACCGAGTCGGCGCGCGCCTGCGAAAGATGAAAATTAGATGGAAAGCGCACACTGCGTATGGGCACGTTATCGGTATAACCTTCTACCAACACCAGCCCCGGCGCGGCCTCCACGCCATCGGCAATGCGTGCAATGACAGGCAGCAGCGGTGCGCGGACCTGGTCCGCTCCGGAGTCAAACAAACCGTCTCCGCGCAAGACAATGACACTGCGGTCGGCCTGGTCCCTGACGGTCAGCAGCCCCTCGGCAATCTCAGGAGCCAGCAGCTCTGCCAAGGCCAAAGGCGCAGGTGGCGTCACACCGGCTGGTTCGGTCAGCCCTTGTGTCTGCAAGGCTGGCAAGCGCAGGGCCACGATGTCCTCAAAGACCTGATCCGATTGCCGGTTGAGCAACAGGTTTGCGCCCAGATACATCAGCATGCACAGCAGCAGCGCCACGCAAACCGCAACCCAGATCGGCACCGGTAAGGGTTTGCCCACTTTTTGCGCCGGTTTGTCCCGCCAATGTGGAGACAGGGCTGCCGCCACTGTGGGACCGTACTGACGCAAGCTCAGGTAAAGACGCTGACGCACCGTCTCCAGTTGGCTCGCTCCCTGCTCATGGACGCGGTAGCGGCCTTGAAACCCCAAGGCCAGGCAAAAATACATCAGCTCCAGCAAGTGCAAATGCGCAGCCGGGCTTTGCATCAGCTTGTCCAGAAGCTGGAAGAACTTCTCTCCCCCCCAGGTCTCGTTGTGAAAAGTGACTAGCAAAGTATGCGAGGACCAGACGCCCGCCTGCCCCCAAGGCGTCAAGGCGGCTGCCTCGTCCAAGGTCGTACACAAGCAATAACGGGCCGCCAAAATGGTCTCATTGGCTACGGGTACCGCCTGTGCGCGCAACTCGAACTGACGGATTTCAGCCACCAGCTTGGCACGCAAGCCCGCCGGGTCTGCATGGTGGGTGCTACGACGAATATCCGACACCATGACCAACAAGGGGTTGGCGGCCTCCAACAGGGGATTGGCGCCTTGAGCGATAAAGCGCGGTGCGTCCGCGCACGATGGGCGCGGTTCGGGCACCGAGCCCGCGCCCCAGGAAACTGTCTCGTTCATAGCCATGCTCCGGTTCAGCGGCGTATCGCCCAAAACTCAAGTTGCAGACCAGGAAAATCTCCGGCCAGATGCAGGGCCAAGGCGCCGTTGTGCTCAAGCTGACGCCATAACTCGCCACCTTTTTCCAGCTCGAAGTAGGTGAACCCGGCGTGATAGGGCAAAGCACGCGGCGCAACAGACAAGGGCTGCAAACCGATACCGGGCAATTGCAGATGGACCAGATCGCGAATGCGCTCCACCGGCCCCAGTTTCACTTGCGCTGCAAAATGCTGGCGTACTGTCTGAGCAGGCAAGTCAGCCTGTACGGCCAGAATGAAACCTGCCTGCTGCAAGAGCGAACGATCGGCAATGTGAGCCAGGCGCACGCCCTGGCCTTTATCCTCCAGCGCAATCGACACGGCCTGCTGCTCCAGCACTACGGCCAAGGCCCGGCGTAACTCCAGTACCAGGGGCAAGAAGGACTGGGCCAGATCGTCATGCAGATAGGGAGGCCAGACCAGCGGCTGTCGCCCATCCTGGGTGTAGGTGGCCAAAGCGCCATACAGCTCCATCCAGATCTGAAACAGCTCGCTGGGGTGTACATGAGCGCGCTGTTCCATGGCCCATAGGGCCGCCCGATAACGGTTGACCAGCTCCAGCATCATGAAGTCAGCCACATCGCCCTGCCCCCGCCCTCCCGGCCCCAGACGCTGGGCCAACGCCTGGGCGCGGGCCTGCAACAAGGCCTGTACATCAGCGCTCAACACGCTCAGCCGCGCGTGCGCCTGAATGGACAGGACAGGAGCAATAAAATCAGGGTCCAGCACCAAGGACCGATCAGACCGGCGTTCCAGAATGCGCGCCACCGGCATGGCAACGCTGTCTTCATAGACCTCGGACTCCGGCAAGAGCACAGGCTGCAAACGCCCCAATTGAGACAGACAAGGCTCGGGGGACAGGCCGCTGCTGTCATACAAGTCCTGCTCGCTGACCACATAGCGCGAACGACGTGCGCTGCTCACGTCAAACTGAACTTCTGCTCGACCTGCCTGAGGCCGAGGCAACACCAACATCAGTCGCTCGGGACGCACAAGCTCAGGGGCGGTCCAGGCCGCGATCTGCATGGCGCCCGGCCTGCTGTCAAATGGCGTCCCGTCGGGCAGCAGGCCACGCGCTTCACGCAGCGCTACACTGCCCATGCTCAGGGCCTGCTCGTCCAGAATCAAGGCTTCAAAGCCCCAAAAAAAGGGCTGTGTGGCACGCCGTCCAGCCTGGGCGTAATGCTCCAGATACCGCTCCATCTGCTGAAAATGCTGGGGCCGTAAAAAAAGCCCTTCGGTCCAAATCACTTTATCCATTGAATTAATCCGTTCCACACCTATCAATCAAGCACTTGAATGGCGTTTTTGCGTAATTGCAGACTGACCTGGACGGCATCGGGAGCCGATTGCCAGAACTTGTAAATATTGGTGGTGCGCGACTCGGGCAGCGGCAGCAACACTCGCCACACACTGGCATCCAACTCGCGATAGCCCACGACCACGCCGACGGCGGTGGCCTGCAGATCGCCCGGCCTTTTGAAGGTATGGGTCTGGCCGGGACGCAGCACGATCTGCGCGACATTGAGCAGGTCGGCTTGCAAGGCTTGTTGCGGGTCGGACTGCAAGGCAAAGAAATCCCGCGACTCAAAAGCACTTCCCGAGCGCAGCTCGAACACCAGCACCTGGACCGGAGAAGGCCGACCCGTGGTATCGGGGTTGAGCTGATCGTCCGCAGTCAGAACGATTTCATAAGGCACGGCCATGCGACTGGAGGTGGACGCGCACGCGGTCAACACGCCCAACATCAGCAGCGAACACAAACGAAGCAATCGGCAACCGGTCACGACGTCTCCTTGAATGACAATGCGCCCCATCTAAAAGCATGAATGCGACAACTTTGTTAAGGACACGGGGTGTTTCGGTGCTTACCCTTGCGCAACAACTCTTACAAAAGCATCCGCGTCATGTCATCTGGCTGTCTTTTTCCTTTCCTAGTCTTGGTGGCAAGTTCAACTTTTCTTTTTTCTGCCATGTATTTACCTGCCCGCCTGATTTCACCGGCTCTGGCCTTGTTGCTGGCGGCCTGCGCCCAGACCCCGAACAAACCGGTGGCTGTATTCAGCCCGGCTGCCGAAGCTGAGCTGGAGCAGATCCGCTCTGCCTTTCACGAAGGCGACTACACCGCCGTGATCCGGCAAGTAGGACGCTCCAGCACCTTGCCTGCTGCCGCGTCCCATCAATACAGCGAAGCCTTGAAACTGCAGGCCTTCAGCTTTTGTGTGCGCGACTACACCTTTTTGTGTGAAGAGCGTTTCAAGCAGGCACGGGTGGTGGACCCTGGTTTTAGCTTGGCCCAGGCCGAGCGCGGTCACCCCATCTGGGGGCCGGTTTATGAAAAAGTGGCGGGAGCCCAGCCATGAGCACGTCGTTAGACTGGCGTTTACAAGCCGAATCCGGTGGCCCTCCCCGCCCAGTGCCTGAACCCGGTCTGGTGTGTGGCTCCTGGACGCAGGCTGATCTGGTCTTACCCGACAACAATCAGACACCGCCCGTCCTGTCTTACCTGCGACGTCAGCAAAATGTGCTGACGATTCAACGAGCCAGCGCAGACGGTCAGGTCGCCGTCAATGGCATCGAGCTGGCACTGGAGCAGGTCCAGACCTTGCACAATGGGGATCGCCTGACCTTAGGAGACATGCACTACCGGGTGGAGTCGGGTGCCCATCCTGGCACGCAGCCTGAAACGCCTTTGGCTGCGGCGCCCATGGCCGATCCTTTCGCAGACCTGCATGTTCCCGGCATGGTCCCGGTGGGCGGCCCCATGCCGGCCCCTTCGGACAAGCATCCCTTTGAGGCCGCCGCCCAACCGGGCCGCTCGACCAGCACCGACAGCCCGATTCCGGCAGTCAGCTGGCAGCCCGAATTGGGCCACGCGCCGGAATGGGTCAGCACCTTGTCGGACAAGGAAAATGCGTTCGATCTTTTGCAGGGAATGCGTCAGGCCTAAGCCTTAGCGCCGCGGATCGTGCCAATCGGGGCGGCTGTCCAGAAACAGGCACAGATCCGCTCGGTCCTGCGTGCCGGGTTTTCCCAGCCAGGTTTCCTGGCCCAGCCCCACTCCCGCCCCCAGGCCCAGATCAGGCTGTTCACTGGCATGCAGCACCAGTTGCAGTTGAACCGACCACTCCAGCCCCAGATACAGAGCCAGGCAATAGCGCAATTGCCGCCACGCCGGACGGCCCGGCAAAAAGCGCCCATAATCCTGCCGACTCAAGGGGCCAATCCGTATGCGTATGGTTTGCTGCACGTCCAGAATACGCGCCCCCAGCACGGCATTTTTCCCCAGCCCCGAACAGCTGCGGCCCAGACAGACCTGGGTTTGATCATCCAGCGCGACCCAAACCGGCACGTTCTGCTGAATGCTGACGGGCACTTGAAAATAGCTGGCCAGAAGCGCTTGCAGGGCAGGCGCACTGCGAGTTTGGGACGCCAGCGCAGGCGCCTGAAAATACACGGCATGATCGCTCATGGGAGCCGATTCGCCCTGACTCCCTACTCCAGCCAGACTGGCCAGCCAACGCGTGAAACCATCCTGATCATGTTCCAGGTCACAGACCGCCTGCGCTTGTGCCCATGCTCTGAAAAACAGCAAAAACAGACGGTGATGAAACTGGTCCAGAAAGGCCACACCGGCATGGTCACCAAAGTTGCGGCTCCGCTGGAAAAAGTACTCTGTCATGTGCAGTGGCAAAGGGCCATTGGGCCCCCACAAGCCAAAGCCTTGCACATCCAGATGCAGTTGTTCATCTTCCCAGCGCGCGGTTTGCACGCTGGAAGCCGCAAACGCCAGACTCGGCGGCTGGCCTACCCGCACCTCTTCCTGACGCGGCGTAGGCGCGGTTCCCAAGCGAGGCTGGCCCTGGGCTGCCTGCAAGGCATCAACGGCCCGCAAGACCCGAAACAGATCATGCCCAAAAGGCCATTGCTGAATGATCCGACCCAGCTCCTCCAAGGAAGCCTGTGGCTTGAGCTGCTCTTGCTCGGCCCGGTTCACAGCACCGCCCGCGTACCTGCTTGCGGCCCCCAGGCGCCCAGTTCCACTCCTGCTTCGGAACGAAATTGGGTAGAAACAAAACTGTTCAGACTGACATGGCGGGCCAGGTAACGACTGAGCACAGCGGCCAGAACAAACGGACGGCCACCGGGAAAACCACTCTGATCCAGCGTGACCTCAAAATGCACGCCACGCGCCATCACCAACGGCCCTGGCCCAGGCATGGCCCGCTGCACGGGCCGCGCCTGAACCGCCATAAGGGACGCCAGCTGGCGCAGAGCACCCGCATCAGCGCTGTCCACATGCGGAGCCAGCAAGACACGCCAGCGATCCGCCGCCTGTATCGGGTCTGACTGCGCCACACCCAACTGGGCCAAGCTCATCTGCGCGATCAGCTCCCAGGCCTGGCGGCCTCCCGTCGAGGCCGCTCGCGGTCGGGTCAGTCCACCCAACAGGCGGATACCGGCCACAGGGGCCGACACCTGCAAACTGAAATCCGACTCAGGCGAACGAGGCAGCAGCAAAGGTAAATCACGGTTACTGCACCAGGCGGTCACACTGATCTGATTCATGCCAAAAAACTCGGACTGCTCATGCTGATTGACCAGCGAGACATAGACTTCACTGCCTACGTAACTGCTGCGTCCCCCCCAACGCTTCTGGGCATCGGACACGAGGCGCGGTTCACGGCGCAACGTGTAATAGCGGCCATATGCCCCTCCATCCTGAGCCGTACTGGCATACAAGGGGCGAAACACAACATCGTCTGTTCCTCGTCGGCCATGGCCTTGCACCCGCTCCATCAGGCAAACTTCAAAGTCCATGGGACGGGTTCTGTCCATGACCACGTGATGATCGCTTGCCTGGGGACGCAAGGCCATACGTTCACTGCGTCGACGAAACAAATTCACGACGGGCGTGCAATACAAACGCACATGGCCAGGCCCGACTCGAGCGGTCAGATCAGGCCAGGCCTGTTTCAACACAATGTGCACACTCCAGCGACGGCTTTTCAGCGCCTGCGCCCGCGCTCTGGCAATTGCGGCTTGCAAACCCCGTAGCCGCACGAAAGCAAATCGCCCCGGCAAGGCAAAGTACTCCCGCAACAAGCGATGGCCGGAGAACTCCTGGGACACCATGGGCAAGATGGCTTGATCATCTTCCAGGCCATCGTGTGTCAGGCAATCGGACATCGCTAGAAACTGCGGCGCCTCGTCCTCCATCTGCACGAATACCCCCAAGGCCTGACGCAACAAGGCATCGAGCAACACGCTGCTGTCAGACTCCGGGCCAGCCAGATGCAGGCTCAGCTCTTCTACCGCCAATTCTTCCAGTGTCAGGCCGCCTTGTACCGAAAAGTCCAACCGCAAGGCCGAACGAGCCTGTGCCGCCTGTCGACTACCCAGCGCCGCCAGCGGCAGATCAGCAGCGACATCTCCCAGTTGCACATGCGTCAAGGCCATGGGCCACAAAGAGACGGTATGACAGGTGGAAAACTCACAGGCGGTTTGCTCTCCAGCCGGAATACGGGAGCGCAAGGTGGTGTGACGCGGCACCGTAAAACCTTTGGCCAGCGCCCCTTCGCTCATGCTGGGACAAAACTGCACCAAGCCCATGCTGGGAGTGGGCATCAGCCAGGAAGGCTGGATCACATCCAGCAATTGCTGGCTCAGGCGGGGAAACTCCGCGTCCATCTTCAGCTGGATGCGGGCCGTCAGAAAGCTGAACCCCTCCAGAAGGCGCTCGACATAGGGATCAGCGACCGCCGTATCGTGGACACCCAGACGGGCAGCCACCTTCGGGTAGGCTTGCGCAAACTCGGCGCCCAGCTCGCGCAGATACGCCAGTTCACGATTGTAGTAATGCAAAAGCTCCGGATTCATCCCGATGCGTCACTCTCTTCAAGATCCAGTTGCCCGCTTTCCAGATCAATGCTGGTGCGCAGTAGAAATTCCTGCGGATACGGTTCACACCAGACATGGCCCTGAATACGCAGACTTAGCACGTTATGCAGATCCTGCTGGGAGCGGTGATCCAGACAATGCACCTGCAAGGTATCGGGCAAAATGCGGGGCTCGAAATGCAAAATCGCGGTGCGCAGCGCCTGTTCCACATCCAGCCACTCCACCTCGCTCATGGTCTTGCCGGCCAGCGGGCTCAAACCATAATTCAGGCAGGAGCGACGCACATGGACCAAGGCCTGCATCAAGGGAGTCGCCCCCTGATTGGGGGTATTGAGCAAATGACCCAGATCGCGCAACACCGCCTGGCGCATCTGGTACTGGCTCATGGGCTGGGGTGGCTCCCAAATCTGATCGGGCCGCTCGTCGGTCAACCGGTCCAGCAGACACGGTTGCAAGCGATCTGCCTGACCGCGCATCAGCGCGGCCCCGCGGCGTCCCGGTAGGCGAAAGCGGTCCATGGCGGCCCTACCTCTAGAAGCCGGCCCGATCAGGCCTCTTTATTCTGCTTGATATCCCAGGCCACCAGGGTTTCAGCCCCTTTGCTGCCGCGCTCGGACTGCTCCCAATATTGCTGCTTGACGCGCGCGGCCTGAAAGGAATAGTTGACCATCACAGTTTCCACATCACGCTCGGCATTGAGCTGAACCGAAGTCACCAGGACTTCTTCCAGCGTAATTTTGCTGTATTCCACCTGCTCGCCACCGGCCTTGCACACCGACAGCTCCACCTTGCCCAGATGTTTGCCACTGGCGCAATGCTTCATCACCGCTGGGGCGGCCTTGTCAATGCGGGCGAGCACATGCAGATCATTGAAGTTGGCTTTGCCCTGACCGCCGCCCCCGCCCGAGCTCATGCTGCCGGGCTGGGAGGCGCCCCATGAGAACGACAGAATATCGGTCCAGTCTTTGTGGTTGGCATCTTTGGACTCGCCATTGGCGCCTTCAATCTTCATGAACATATCAACAGACACGCTTTTCTCCTTGGAGGTCGAATAAGGCCATCAAAGGCCAGGATGGAAATCAGTTCTGCTCGCCTTTCAATGACGGCAAGCGCGATACCAGTCGCAACGAAACCGTCAGGCCTTCCAGTTGGTAATGCGGGCGCAAGAAGAACTTGGCGGCGTAGTAACCGGGGTTATCGGGGACCTCCTGCACCGACACTTCAGCTGCCGCCAATGGCTTGCGCGCCTTGGTTTCCTGCGAGGAGTTGGTGGGATCGCCATCTACATAATTCATGATCCATCCGTTCAGCCAACGCTCCATATCATCACGTTCGCGAAAGGAGCCGATCTTGTCACGCACGATGCATTTGAGGTAATGCGCGAACCGGCAGCAGGCAAACAGATAAGGCAGACGCGCTGCCAGACGGGCGTTGGCCGTGGCATCGGCATCGTAGTATTCCTGAGGTTTTTGCAAAGACTGCGCACCGATGAAGGCGGCAAAATCCGAGTTCTTGCGATGGACCAGCGGCATAAAGCCGTTCTTGGCCAGCTCGGCCTCGCGACGGTCGCTGATCGCAATTTCGGTGGGACACTTGATGTCCACGCCCCCATCGTCCGTCGGGAATGTGTGGCAGGGCAGATTCTCGACAGCGCCTCCCGACTCTACACCCCGGATCGCCGTACACCAGCCAAAATGCTTGAAGGAGCGATTGATGTTTACCGCCATGGCATAGGCCGAGTTGGCCCAGGTATACCGATCATGATTCGCGCCGTCCGTGTCTTCCTCGAAATCGAACTCATCGACGGGGTTGGTGCGTGCGCCATAGGGGAGCCGCGCCAGAAAACGCGGCATGGCCAGGCCGAGATAACGGGCATCCTCCGACTCACGCAAGCTTTGCCAGGCCGCGTATTCGGTATTGGAAAAAATCTTGGTCAGATCCCGCGGATTGGCCAGCTCCTGCCAGGACTCCATCTGCATGACCGACGGCGCAGCCCCGGCGATAAAGGGGCTATGCGCCGCAGCCCCAATGCGCGCCAGCTCGCCAAGCATTTCCACATCGGGCGGGCTGTGATCAAAGTGATAATCCCCCACCAGACAACCAAAAGGCTCACCACCAAACTGTCCGTATTCCTGCTCATAGACTTTTTTGAACAAGGGGCTTTGATCCCAGGCCACACCTTTGTAGCGCTTCAGATTGCGAGCCAGCTCTTTTTTGGTCGCAGGAAGCACGCGGATACGCAGCAGCTCATCCGTTTCCGTATTGCTGACCAGATAATGAAGGCCACGCCATGCCCCTTCCAGGCGCTGAAACTCGGGGTGATGCAGGATGTGATTGATCTGCTCGGTCATCTTCTGGTCGATCTGGGCAATCACGGCTTGAATGGTTTGATAGGCGTCCTCACTCAAGGTCACGGACTGGTCCAGGGCCTGCTCGGCCAAGGTGGACACAGCAAACTCAACCGCTTGCTGGGCCTGCTCGGTCTTGGGACGAAATTCCTGCTGCAACAGACGGGACAGCTCATCGAGCTGGGCCGTGTCACGGGTAGCGGTCAAGGTCTGGGGGGAAGTCATGAGGTAGGGCTCCTTATGCGTGGGGATCGCTGTCCTGATCGCCTTGAGACTCGTTCATTGTCAGGGCCTGGGGTGGGCGGCCAGCCAGGGCGCGCAAGAGCTCCGGCTGCTCAAGCAAACGCGACAGCAGCGCTTCCGCCCCGCTTTTGCCATCCATATAAGTCAGCAAATTGGCCAGTTGGGTACGGGCTTCGAGCAGGCGTGCCAAAGGCTCGATCTGACGGGCCAGTTCGGCAGGAGAAAAACTGTCCATGGAATCAAAAGAGACTTCCACGCCCAGCACTCCGTCCCCCGTCAAACTATTGGGGACCTGCATGTTCAGCTTGGGCGCGATGGACTTCATGCGGTCATCGAAGTTATCCACGTCAATTTCCATAAACTTGCGCTCGCCCAGATCCGGCAGGCTCTCCGTGTTGTGTCCAGCCAGATCGGCCAGAACGCCCATCACAAAAGGCAGTTGCACACGGTGCTCGGCACCGTACAGTTCGACGTCATATTCAATTTGCACACGCGGAGCCCGATTGCGCCCAAGGAATTTCTGTCCACTACCCGAATTGGATTTCACAGACATCAGGTCTTCTCCAGTTGATTGATGGAATTAAGAGGCCGCCGAGGCCGCATCGGATCGAGGCATGAAAACCTGGATCTGTTCCCAGGCACCGGGAGCCAGATCACGAATCAGCTCGTGAAAGCCCATAGGCACCAGTTGCTGGGCGCGCCGCAACAGCAAAGGGGCGGGATGACTAGGTTCGTACTGCTCGAAATACGCCACCAGCTTGTCCAGCAGCAGCACCACTTCTTCGCGCGATGAAACATGCAGGCTCTGCCAGTTGAGCAAATCCATGGGGGGGACTGACGGACGGCCAGACGACAATGTCACCGTACTCGTCGCACTTTCCTGTATGGGTTCAGGAGCCAGCGGCGCAGACGGGGAGGTCGCTGCATCCAGGACCGCGCTGGCCGCTTCCACGGTATCCCAGGCCCCATCGAGCCGCAGCGCCCATTCCGTCTCCAGATGCTGCCGCACCAAGGCCTCCAGCTCCTGGCGGAACTGGCGTAGACGACGCAAGGCCTGGGTCTGACTCTGGCCGGCGGCAAAAGCACGACGCAATTCTTCTACCAGTCGGTCTCGCCCAGGCAGGCCAGAGTCTTTCTGCCCCCCATCCAGTACGTATCCGACTTCGCGCAAATTCAATTGACGGTGCCCCAGGCTGACCACAGGGGCTTCACGCATCAACCGCCCCAGCCCATCAATCGCCGACAAACCCGCCAGGGCATTGACACGGGGCAACGGGTCCAGCTCGCCATCCTCATACAGGCGTGGGTGGACGTACTCCCAGCCCTTTCGCAACGCACCTAACAGCCATTGGCATACGTCCACCAAGGCAGGCAGTCCACCGGTCTGCAAACGCGCCTGGGCCAGAACCACCAGCAAGCGGATATCGGCCGAGCGATCCAGCAAATCCTGCACCAGACGGACGATGCGCGTCCAATCGGGAACCTGGGCCGGAATGATGGTTTGGCCAAACTGCTGTTCACCCTGTACGTGCAGCGCCTGCATCAAGGCCAGAAAATCTGCCTCGTACTCCAGGTTCTCCCCGTAAAGAGCCTTGTCAGGCGCCACGCTCCAGGCTGGCTGCCACGGTTCCTGCATGCCTTCGACCATAGCTGTCGTCTCGAAAAACTGATTACGCAGCCAGTCTAGGAAGCGAAGGTGACACCTTTTTGACTAAAATTTTTCCTTACTTATTTTGCAAAATAGATGTATTTACGCTCTTTTTGAAGCATATAAACGCAAAAGCGCCGCCCGCAGGCAGCGCTTTTCAAACCAACACAGAGAGCGGACAAAATCAGCTATCCAGCCCCTGCTCCTGTCGCCAATGCTGATAACGTTGCTCCAGAACCGGTCGCAGGGTCTCGTAACTGTCCCAGTCGTCGGGCACATGGTAGATAGAGGGCAGCACCTCGTCGTCCAGCGTATCCACGTAATCGTCCAGATACAGCTCGTCGTAATAAAAATCGCTGAAAGCCTTGCCCAACTCGGACATATCTTCGCTGACCAGCACGTCGTCGCAGCAGTCTTGCAACAATTGCGAGCCTTTGAGCATGTGATCGCGGCACTGGCGCACCTCGTTGGGATAGCGATCGACAAAGGTATCGGCCAGCAAACCTTTTTCCACCAGCCAGGCCAGGTACATGCCAATATGGGTGCGCCCGCCCTGCGGGCCCAGACCAGCAGGATAGTCCCCACCGACATGCCAGTCCACAGCGTCATATTTAACGGGATCAGTGTGCGTTTTCAATGTCGTACCTCCGTAGGTATGCGTAGGTTCTTGGGAAGGGGCTGGCGGGGCGCATTCTTGCCAATCAATTCTGCTCCCCTGCTCTCCATCGCCTTGTCCTTGGCCTTCTGGGTTGCGGACCGGCGTGCTCCCCCACTTTTGACTTCGACCGCCCGGATTTTGCCCGTGTTCTTGTCCTTGATCAGTATATCGATCACACGGCGGGTCAGCGGTGTTTTTGCAGATACCTGCGTACCCATCACCTCATGGCCTTCCTGCTTCAGCTCGGCCTCAACCTCGCGTTCCCGCTGCGCGCCACGACGCCGGTTGCGTTTAAGCTGCGCCCGCTTGGCCTCCCGTGCCGCCGCCTTGCGCGCCGCCTCCGGCCCGCTGCCCGAGACGCCTTTGCCGCCTTTACCGACTCCGCCACCGGCACCACCGCCACCTAGCAACAGCACTTTGAACTGGCTGGGCACCACCCGCATGCCCACTGTGTTGACGGTATTTTGCATGCTCAGGCTGGTCAGGCGGGTGGCTGGAATTCCCTTCCACAGCACATTGGGCACACAGGTAATGGAGCGCGAACGCGACATCACGGTTTGCGAGATCAAGCCCAAGGCTACACCCGGATTGTCGCCATTACTCAAGGGTATCGTCGTGAGCAGATTATGGGCAGGGCCGCCCTGCAACAAGATGTTCCAGGCATTGGGGATGCCCATCAGCCCCGTCGCAAAATTGGGGTAAGGAATGGGCAACAGAGCCGGTGGCGTCTTGCAGATGTCGGGAAAGGCGATGTCCATACCGCCCCGTTGGCAATTGGCAAACATCCGGGCTCCTTACTCAAGATTCATATAACGCGCCGTCCAGCTTTCGGATTCGTGCAAAGCCGGATCATTGGGCAGGCAGCCTGCAACCTGCTCCTGTCCGGCCTTGTCCAGCAGGCAACGATGAAACTGGGTGCGTTCAAAATGCGCGCCATCCCAACGGGCCCGGCGGCAATCTGCATACGAGAAATCCGCATAACGCAGCTGGCTATGCTCGAAACGGGCCTGCTCCAGTACCGCCTGCGCGAAGTAGGCTTGCTGTAAAACCGAACCGCGAAAATCCGCCTCGGGGGCATGGGCTTGAGCCCACAGGCTTTGCGTCAAATTGGCTTGCCGCATTTGCAAGCCTTGGGCTTGCGCCTGAACAAACAACGCCTGCTCGGCCTGCACCTGGTTCAGCACGGCCTGATTCAGGATGGCAGACTTGAAATTGGTGCTGCAAAGGCGGGCGTGGCTTAGGTCCGCCTGAGTAAAGTCGGACCCCATCAAAACACTGCCACCCAGATCCAGCCCGGACAAGTTCATGCCTTGGAAATTGCAGTCAATCGCGGTGACCCGGCTCCAGCGACTGCCTGCCAGCAGGCTGCCGCGCCAATCCAGTTCCATCACCGCCACCTCTTCCAGCCGGGTTGACCGCAAGGACAGCTCGCCAGCCCGGCAACCTGTCCAGGTACAGGCTTGCAACAAAGCCTGATCGAAATTTCCTGACCGCAGCACACAATGCCCCCAATGCGTCTCGATCCAGGCACCGCCTTGCCAAAGAGCACCCTGCAAATCGCAGTCCTGCCAGGTCACCTCACTTGCCTGTACATGTTTGCAAGACAGCTCCTTGAGTACACTGTCCATAAAAACGCAGCCGTCCAGGGTACTGGCATCCAAGACGGCCCCGCTCAGATCGCACTGGTGAAAATGGCTACCCGCCAGATTGACACCTAATGCCTTCACGCGTGGCAAGCGGCAGGACAGGAACACGGCCCCGGAGTAATCACCTGGCGGCAGATACAAGTCACTTAAATCCAGACCTTGCAATGGCTCACCCTGGCGGATGCGCAAACGCAAAACATGAGCGTCCATCAGACCGGGCCTCCCGCCGGTCCACGACGTGCGGTGCGCAGGTAGACATTCCGGCTACGAGTACGCATGTCGGTTTGCCATCCTTGCAGATCAGCCCGAAACAGATTCACCGTATCCAGCAAGGCTCCGCGCACATTCGCTCCGCCGGCCAGACTGTTGCTCATATCAACCTTGCTCAGCACGGCTTGACTGAAGTCCGCATCAATCAAAATGCACTCTCGCAAAACGGCCTGACTCCATTGCGAACCGTGCAGATTGGCACGGGATAAATCGCAACACTGGAGCTGAGCTTGTTCAAAGCAGGACTGGGATAAATCCACGCCTCGCAGATTGCTCTCTTCCAGACGCGCCCCCTGCCAGTTTGACCCTGGCATATCCAGGCCGGACACCACACTTTGGTGCCATGTACTCGCACTGCAATCTGCCACACCATCGAGCAAACCCAACAGCCAGGACGACTCTTTCAGCGTGGAGCCGCGCAAGGACAGCCCACGCAGATCACAATCCAGCCAGAGGCATTGCTGCAGCTGGCAATCCTGATACCTCACCCCAGACAAGCGCGAGCGCATCAAATACTGCACTTCCTGCAACTGGGAGGACTCGAACGTACAGCGCAGCATATCCACATCCAGCCATTCCTGTTCCTGCAAATGGGACTGCTGAAACAGCACATCCTGCCAACTGGATTCGCGGGGTTGCCAACGTATCGCCTGCACGTGACGAAACTGCACCGACTGCAAGACCGCTGCGCTGAAATCCACATCATCCAACTGGGACTGGGTGAACTGCACCTGCTCCAGGCGAGCCCGCACAAAACTCGCCCCTGAGCAATCCGCCCCCGCAAATGTGCCTTCTGTCAGAACGGCATCGTTAAAGCAGGTGCCCACACAGCGCACACCGGAAAAGTCGAAACCCTGCAAATGCAGGCCGCTCAAATCCAGACCGGAAAGATTCCGCGTTCCTGCCAAAATCAGTTCCACGCGCCTGCGCAAACGCTGTTGCCTCAGCTCGGAGACCAGCATGGCATCGCCATAGGCTTGCATGGCCTGCCTGGCCTGTTCGACAGGCTTGGCCAGCACCCCGGATACCGCAGCGTTATCACTACCCATCCTATCGAGTTCATCTAAAAGGTGTTGGGTTTCCCGGGCAGCAACCCGATAAGCCGCCTTGTCCTGAAAAGGGGATTGGCGCTGCATATCCTGCACCTGCTCCATGCCCGCAGCCAGTTTCTGACGCGCATCCCACAGCTGACGATTGGACTGACGCACTTCCTGCACCCAGTCTGTCCGGTCTATATCCATAGGCTTGGGAGGCCCTGCCTGTGTCAGCGAAAAAAAGTCATCTTGCCAGGCGGGGTGAGCTTGCGCCGCCTCCTGCGCCCACCGCTCCAGACGCGTGCGCATCGTCAGTGACAAGGGATCGTCCGGGCTGCTCAGCACCTCACCCAGGGGGGCACAGCAAGCCTGGGGCAGCAAGTCTTGATCGCGCAAGGCAAACAGGCCAGCCTGATCTCCTTCGCTGCGCAAGTGCAGCACGCGCTCATAATGATCCTGGCCGCGAGCTTGTCCTGCCAGCTCCACTGCGGGCATTAACAAACTTACATCTTGAGCCTGCGCATCCTGCACGGACACACTTCCCTGATACAGCAGCAACATGTGGCCCAGGTCCGGAAAAAACCAGACTGTGGTGTGCAGCAGATCCAGCTTTTGCAATCCGGGGACCCGACGATCCTGATACCAGCACATGGCTTGCCACTGCGGCAAGGTGCCGCACCACTGGGGTCGTTGTGCATGCAGATGGTGTAGCTCCCACGTACTGTCTGCAGGCCAGTGGCTCTGCCTGGGCCACCACTGATCTGGCTCCGCCGTGTTGAAAAAATGCGGGTCCAGGCTGTCGAGCATCATGCCCGGATCATGTTGCAACCAGGCGGGATCATAATGACCGGCCAAACGAAAACGTCGTGGTCGCAACGGAGAGACGGGCCCCAAACCGGCCGGGCTGCCTTGCTGACCAGAACGATGCAAACGCCCCTCCCAGGGTTCGACCTGAGGCAACGTCAGCGGCTCTCCAGGAGCGGCAAGCTCCATCCCCATGCCTGCCGGATTATCGGGATACTGCGGCCCTCCCCAGCTACGGCTACCATCCAAGGGCACACGCGTAAAAGGCGCTGCCTCGCCGGGCCTGCCTTGACGCCATTGGCGTCGCCCGAACACGGCCAGCCTCTTTTCAATGGGGCCGACACGGGCTTGAACCACCAGTTGCGAGACCTCTTGCCCCTGCGGAGCACAGGCATGTCCCGATACCAGAAACTCCGCGCAAGGCTTGGGTAAAGCCAGATCCACCACCTCATCGTCCAAGATCAGGCTCGACACCCCCTGCCACATGCGTGCATCAGTGCTTAATAAATGCGGCGCATCCATCGAGCACCAGGCCTGGACTGAAACACCCAACGCATGCTGACCACGCCAGCTCCAGGGACGCGCCAAAACACCCAAGCGCAATGGCTTGACTAGGCGCATATGAACTCCTTAGCCATGTTTGCTGGTCCGATCATTGTTTCTGTTCATCCTGCCGCATAAGGTCAATCACCATAGGAAGTGAAGACAGGCCGCAATTGCAATACGACCTGTTCACGATCAAGCGCGCAACGTGTCGGTTCATGGAGGTCGCCCAGCACGGCCACCACCTGACCTGGCTCAAACCGGCTGTGCAATTCGGGTTGAATCAACACCTCTATAAACGTCCTGCGCCCCTCGACGTCCAGACTAAGACGCAACAAGGGATAAACCAGCTTGAATACACCCGGCAGCAACTCCTCTTGAGCCACGATGCGCGCCTGGCATCGCAGCGCCTTCCTGGAGCGCAGCCGCTGATACACGCGTTGCTCGGGCCAGGCACGCCAATAACGCACAAGCGCTCGAGCACCAGCCACCAAGAAGCCCACCGGCACCACCAGCACGATGGCGACCAGATATGGTAAAAAACCACTCCATTCCAAAGCCATGCCGATACGTACCATCATCGCCGCCAGACTCAGCGCCAGAAACATCCAAAGAAGCAGCCCTAGCATCTCAGCCCTTTTTCCCAAAGCCGGAACCTGACACTAATCCACATACGGGCTGTGCACAGGTTTGAGCTGCAAAGCCACCTGCTCACGATCAATGGCGCATTGGCGTGGATCAGTCGCGTCACAGAGCACCGCCACCGTATTACCCGGCCTGAATCTGTACCCCAGTTCAGGCTGCATCAGCACATCCAGATCAACGCGTGTTCCCTGCACATCCAAAACCAGGCGTACCAATGGATAAGCATGTGTGCGCCCTTCCCGCAATGGGGTGCACTCCACAATCTCCGCCTGGACCCGCACTGCATTTCCCCGGACCAGCTTTCTGTATCTGGCCTGCTCCGGCCAGGCGCGGTAATGCTGCATGAAATCGCGGCGCGTCGTCTCCAGCGCTATCAGGAAAAACAGGTACAAGAAAATAGAGATATAAAAGCCCGGCCCTTCCCACTGGGTCATCACGCCCACGTAGGTAATCATCGCCGTCAGGAACAGGAGCATTAAGCCTGTGCGTACCGCCGTTGCCATCGTGAATCTGCCCCTCCTTGATTACATGAACAAATGCAGGATGGCCTTACGCAAACTCATCATCGATTTGTGCGTTTCCATGCCTATCTTCTTCAAGGCCAAGCCTTTCTTCTTGATATCGAGCATGACCTCATCGTTTTTGAAGGTCGCCTTATCGATCTTGTAATAGGCCCACTGATAGTTCAGCCCATACGCCTGTGCCCGCATGCCCCAGGCATCCAGGGAAGCGCCTGTCCCGTTCAGGCGAAACCCCGTCACCCTTTCGGTGTGAGGCACCCAGAAGCGCTCCAGACTCGTGACATTGACCTTCCAGCTGGGCGTGGTGATGTTCACCCCTGTTGAGGCGGTAATGTCCACGGGCCCGGAAATGCTTTTGGTCAGATTGCCGGTCAGGGTGTCAGTGACATTGCCAGTGGTAGTCAGGTCCACATTACCCGTAACGGTTTCTTTAACATCGCCGGTCACGGTGTAGTCCACCGCGCCAGTAATCGTGCGGGTGTAGTCGCCGGTTTGAGTGGAGTTGCGGGTGCCGGTGATGGCGTCCGTGACCTCGCCCGTGACGGTATGGGTGACATCGCCGGTAATCGTTCTGCTCAGATCCCCGGTCAGCGTATCGGTCACATTGCCTGTCACCGTGCGCGTCACATCACCGGTGTGAGTGCGCGTCTGCTCGCCCTCTATGGTTTCGACCAGATCTCCGATGACTGTGCGTACAACCCCGCTATTGAAGGTCTCGGTTTCCAAATCCTGCACCGTGGTGGTGCGGGTCGCCATAACGCTCAAGGTATCGTGGCCAGTAATCACGGTAGTCCGGTTGCCATCGACGGTATGGGTTTCGTCCCCTTCAACTTCCGTGTCCAGATTGCGCTCGGCATGTAGCCAGATACGCTCCTGACCGGCCCTGTCCTCGAACATGAAGGCGTTGGCGTTGCTGGGGTCACCGTCTTTGGAGCGGCTCAAAAAGCCGCTTTGCGTCGCATTGTCCGGCAGGTTCCAGGGTGGCATATTGCTGGCGTTATACACGCGTCCGACCGCAATGGGCCGATCCGGGTCGCCCCCCAGAAAGTCCACAATCACTTCGTCGCCCACGCGGGGCAATTGAATGCCCCCAAAGCCGCCGCCTGCCCACGGGCTGGAGACGCGCAGCCAGCAGGAGCTGTTTTCATTGGCCTGCCCATAGCGGTCCCACAAAAACTGAACCTTGATGCGACCATACTGATCGGTCCACAGTTGCTCGCCGCTCTTGCCCACCACCTTGGCGGTTTGAGGGCCGTAGGTGCGTGGAACCGGCGTAAGCCGCAAAGGACGGTAAGGCTGGCTGGATGGCATCACCCGAAAATCAATAAAGTAGTGGCTGGCCATGCCACTCTCACCGGTATGGCTGACATCGAGAAAATCGTAATCAACCTGGGTCACCAGGTAATCGCGATTGTCCTCCAGACGCGGATGATTGCGCACGGACAACACATACCCTGGCGCGACCCCGCGCGCATTGGTCTGGGCTTGCGCCTGACTGCGTACCGCCTGCAAGGCTTCGAGCCGCAAGCGAGAGTAATGCTCACCGTGGTGAGGCTCGGTGTAGCCACCCGCCCATTCGTACACTTCCAGATCACCCAAGGCGTGTTCAGCGGGGTTGCTGCGCGTGGCGTCCAGGCTGGCCCCCGGCTTGCAATAGTCGTAATCGGCCGTCGCGTAACGGCCCGGAGTGACTTGCTCATACGGGTGCCAGGCATGGATATGCTCGACATCGGGATGCGCTACCCGGTCGGGGGACACAAAGGGTAGTTCAGTCAACCAGGGCGCAGCCGCATGCTGGCCGGCATCATCCGCCATCACCAGCGTATGAGCCCCGTTACGATGTTCGAACCAGTAGTAAATCCCTTCGCGCTCCATCAAGCGGCTGACAAACTGAAAATCGCTCTCCTGATACTGAACGCAATAAGTCTGACGTGGATAATCCTGCGTCAGCCGAGATTCCCAGGCAAAGGGGTAACGGCCCAGTACGTCCTGCAAGACCTCAGGCACTGTTTTTTCCTGAAAAATCCGGCTGTCCATGTTCTGGCTCAAGAACCAGAGCCAGGGACGCAAGGTGGCCCTGTAGGTGTAAAAGCGGTCGCTACGACCTGTTTTGCCCAGCAGACGAAACGCGCTGATGCGCCCGTCCAGGAAACGCGGAACGGCAAGCGGCGTCCTGATCTCCAGACTCAGGGACTCACCCAGCAAGCTGCGTAAATCCAGCAAGGGTGTGTTGCACACCACATCCACCTGCAACTCAAAGGGCTGAGACAACCCTTCTCGGCCTTGCAAGGCCTGAAACAGCAGGACCTCCGGGCCCAAGGGGCTATGCACTTGCACAAGACGTTCTGTCAGCATGCCTACCCCATGTGTATTTGGTCAGCGTCAACTTTGACCAGCTCACGTGCGCTCATCAAGGTATGGCGGGCATGCAAACGCATTTGATGCTGGGCTTGTACGTCCAGTCGGCCACCACGCCAACGCTCTTCTTTTTCAGTCAGACGAAATACGTGATGACAGACTTGAGACAAGCGATCGGACACCGTTTCCTGGACCCGCGACAAGATCCGCAGCGTGCCTGCCGTCAGGCTCACTTCTCGGCCCGACTGGCGCAAATGCGCACCGGCCTGCAACGTCAAATCGGCCTCGGACTGAATATGTACCCCTCCCTGCGCAGCCTGCACATGCAACCCTTGCTCAGCCACCAAATGCAAGGCCCCGCCCTGAGGGCGCTCCAGCACGGCAAACACATAGGCCTGCTCGCCATCGGCCCCGCCTACCCATACCTTGTCACCCACTTGCGGCTGCACCAGGCAACTGACGGCCTGCGGCACAATCCAGCAGCGCTCGCCGCAGTCGACCTCAAACTGCCCCGACTCCAGACGGGCCTTGACCCACCCCTGCCAGAACAGGGGGGGCACATGCAGGCTGGACACCATGCGCGAGGGCAATCCCATACATCCTCCGTGTGAGCTGTTCAACACAATAAAAAGGACTATGGCGCGGGCCTATGTCTACTCTATGACAACAACAAACCTTTACTTTTTTGACATTTAGCGGGTTTTAAGCAAATTTGCTTACACGTATCGCGCTCTTGCCCCTCCCTGCCGGGGATAGACCAATAAAAAGCCGCCCGAAGGCGGCTTTGTCCAGCAACGATAGAAGCAGCAGATCGGAAATTATGTCCGCTCGAAAATCCCGGCTGCACCCATGCCGGTACCAATACACATGGTGAGCATGCCGTATTTCAACTGACGACGCTGCAAGGCATGAACCACCGTAGCAGCACGCATGGCACCGGTCGCACCCAGCGGGTGGCCCATGGCAATGGCGCCACCCAGCGGATTGACCCGCTCAGGGTCCAGACCCAGATCCCGAATCACTGCCAGCGACTGAGCCGCAAAGGCTTCGTTCAGCTCGATCCAGTCCATCTGGTCTCGCTTCAAGCCTGCCAGGGCCAGCGCATGCGGGACGGCTTCTTTAGGCCCAATCCCCATAATGGCAGGCGGTACGCCACGCACCGAGAAGGTCACAAAGCGTGCCAGGGGCGTCAGATTGTGCTCCCGCAAGGCACGCTCGGAGACAAGCAGCAAGGCACCGGCCCCGTCCGAGGTCTGCGAGCTGTTGCCGGCCGTGACCGAACCACGCGCCGCAAACACGGGGCGCAATTTACCCAAGGCTTCCAGACTGGTATCCGGGCGTGGGCCTTCGTCCCGTTCGACCACTTGGGTTTTAACGGAGATTTCCTGAGTGTTCAGGTCAGGCTGACGACGGGTCACCGTAACCGGCAAGACTTCACCCGTAAATTCGCCCGACTCCCAGGCCTTGACGGCTTTCTGGTGCGAGGCCAGAGCAAACGCGTCCTGGTCTTCGCGAGACACCTTCCACTGACGAGCGACCTCTTCAGCCGTCAGGCCCATACCGTAGGCAATCCCGTAGTTTTCGTCCGAGGTAAAGATCTCGGGACTGAAACTGGTGTTCACGCCCATCACCGGCACCTGACTCATGGATTCCACGCCGGAGGCCACGATAATGTCTGCCTGACCAGTACGGATACGATCGGCCGCAATGGCGATGGCACTCAGACCCGAGGCGCAGAAACGGTTGACGGTCATGCCGGCCACGGTGTGCGGCAACCCTGCCAGCAAGGCGGAGATGCGCGCGACGTTAAAACCCTGTGGGCCTTCAGGCAGGGCGCAGCCGGCCACCACTTCTTCAATGGCGGCCGGGTCCAGCTTGGGTACATCAGCCAGCATGCCGCGAATGGCATACGCCAGCAGCTCGTCAGGGCGATAGGACGAAAACACGCCACGAGGCGCTTTTCCGATGGGTGTACGCTTGGCAGCGACGATATAAGCTTGTTGTACAGTCATGTCCACTCCTTGATCCGCTCTAGTTACGCACGGGCTTGCCAGTGCTCAACATCCCAGCAATACGCTCCTGGGTCTTGGGGGAATTGAGCAGCGCCATGAAAGCCTGCCGCTCTTGCGTCATCATCCATGCCTCATCCACCAGCGAGCCTGGATCTACATCGCCCCCGCAGATCACGGTTACGACCTTCTCGGCGATATGGAAGTCATACTCCGAGATAAAACCACCTTCTTTCATATTCACCAGTTGAGCTTTCAGTGTGGCAATGCCATCGCGACCGGCCACCGGGAAGCGACGTGGCAGCGGCGCACGCCAGCCGGCGCTGGCCAAAGCCTGAGCCTGACGAACGGCCACATACACCAGTTCCTGACGGTTCATCACGATGGTGTCGGACTCCTTCAGAAAACCAAGCTGGCGGGCATCCAGCGCAGAACGCGACACCTGGGCGCTGGCAATTGCCAGCGCAAAGCGCTTCAGATACGCCAGCAGTGGGGCGTCGGGCGCCCCCATGGCCTGCAGTTCGGCCGCGCGGCGTGCCGAGTACGCCAGACCACCGGCACCCGGCACCAGTCCCACACCGACCTCCACTAAACCGATATAAGACTCGAAATGGGCAACCCGGTGCGCACAATGGACAGCCAGTTCGCAACCGCCACCCAGAGCCAGACCGGCCACCGCAGCCACCACTGGCACTTGGGCGTAACGGATACGCAGCACCATGTCCTGCATGGCGCGTTCCACCGGCTCGACCGCCGCCACCCCCTCTTTCTCGAACAGCGGCAAAATGGCCTTCAGGTCGGCACCCGCGGAGAACGGGTCGCCATCCTGCGCAATGACCAACGCCTGATACGACGCTTCGGCCAGCTCAACCGCCTTGAACACGCCATTGACTACGCCGGGGCTGAGCGTGTGCATCTTGGTCTTGAAGGACACAATCAGCACATCCTGGGGATGCGGCGCGGGTAACGTCCAGCAGCGTACCGATTCATCCTCAAACACCGTCGTGGTTTCCAGGGACTCGACTTCGCCGACCAGCAAAGGGGTGCCGATGTGACGCTGATAAACCGGCAGTTCGCTGCGACCTTCAAAGCGACTTTGCGATGGATTCCAGGAACCGGCGGCAGTGTGGACACCCTGGGCTTCCCATACCGGGCCGCGTGTCGCCCAATCGGGCAGCGGCTGATTACTCAGTGTCTTGCCGTCCTGAATATCCTGAGTGATCCACTCAGCAACCTGACGCCATCCCGCCGATTGCCAGATCTCGAACGGCCCCTGCTTATGACCAAACCCCCACTTCAGGGCCAGATCCAGCTGACGGGCGTTGTCTGCAATGTCTTGCAGGTGAATGGCGCTGTAATGGAAGGTGTCGCGCAACACCGCCCACACGAATTGAGCCTGAGGCTTGTCGGACTCGCGCAGTTGACGCAGCCTTTCGGCCGGGTCACGTACGGCCAAAATGGCGGCGACATCGGGATCGATTTTCTGGTCAGCCGCCACGTAATCGCGCTGATGTGCATCGAACCGCTGGATTTCACGCCCCTTCTTGCGGAAGAAACCGGCGCCGGTCTTTTGACCCAAAGCGCCTGCGTCAATCAGACCCTGCACTTCGGGCGGCAGGCCAAAGTGTGCTTTGAAGCTGTCATCAGGCAGTTGATCCTGCATGGTACGAATCACGTGTGCCAGGGTGTCCAGACCCACCACGTCAGCCGTCCGGTAGGTACCCGATTTGGCGCGTCCCAGGCGAGTGCCCGTCAATTCATCAACCTGCTCATACGTCAGGGAGAAACGGCGTGCCTGCTCGAACACGGACAGAATGCCGAAAACACCGATGCGATTGCCAATGAAGTTGGGAGTATCTTTGGCGCGAACCACGCCCTTGCCTAGTTGCGAGACCAGGAAGGTTTCCAGAATATCCAGCAGGGCTGGCTGGGTGTATTTCGTGGGGATCAGCTCCACCAGGCTCATGTAGCGTGGAGGGTTGAAAAAGTGCACGCCGCAAAAACGTGGGCGCAGCGCTTCCGGCAACACCTCTGCCAACGAGGTGATGGACAGGCCCGAAGTATTGCTGGCGATGATGGCGTTAGGGTTCAGTGCTGGCCCGATCTTGCGGTACAGATCCTGTTTCCAGTCCAGGCGCTCGGCAATCGCCTCAATCACCAAGTCGCAATCGGCCAGACGATCCAGATTGTCTTCATAGTTGGCCGGCTCAATCAGGTCAGCCAGATCGGGCGTACCTAGGGGAGCGGGATTCATTTTTCGAAGATGGGCGATGGCACGAGTGACAATGCCATTTTTTGGCCCTTCACGCGCGGGCAGATCAAACAAAACGACGGGTATGCCTGCATTCACGCAATGGGCGGCAATTTGCGCGCCCATAACGCCGGCACCGCACACGGCGACCCGACGTAAGGTTCGGGCACTGCCCGTCACTGCACTGGCTGAACTAGATGTCATAGGTTTGTCTCCAGGAAACTGAACCCCCACGCCGCGCAAGATCCCAAACGGGGCTCTACGATGTGAGGCGATCGGATAATCGTACACGTACCAGCGGCTTTAAGACCATAAAGTCTTTTTTATTTTCATTCAAAGCGGGGCGTAGATCAAATCCATCTTCATCAACCGGTCTACCGTGGCGTGTCAGCGTATGTTTCCGTGGCCTTACCTGCATCCGCAAAAATTCAAACGATCGTTTCAATCTCTTTTATTTCAATAGATTGAACCAGCATCATGCTCTTTTCTTGCGCCATTCATTCCGAATAGGATTACTCTCCCCAGGTGCGCAGCACGCCTGTCCCGGCCTGGTTTTTATTATTTCTTTTTTATTTTTTTCAATCCGGTTTCTATTTAAATTTTCATTTAATTTAATTAATTATTCATTTTAAATATTTCAAACGAATAATGACCCGGAGACTACAAAATGGCGCATCCTTCTCCCGCCTGAACGGATACTTTGCGCAGCATCCGGGCTTGAGAAGCAGCAACGCCGACGAAGGACTGGCAGCGTAGCGCCCACAAGAAGACAAAAACGGCGTACTTTGTAGGCCAGAAACGACCACACTTTCATCTTGGCGAACCCTATCGCGCTTTATGACCCTATGATCCGGCCTCAAGACGCGCCCCCCTTATCCTTGGGCACCCTCTTTCTGATCTTTGCTCGCATTGGCCTGACCAGCTTCGGCGGGGGCTTAAGTGCTTGGCTCATGCGTGAATTTGTCATGCAGCGACGATTAATGAGTCAGGCGGATTTTTTGAGCGGTCTGGCTCTGTCCCAAGCGCTGCCCGGCATAAACGTCGTCAATTTATCTATCTGGATTGGCTACCGCCTTCAGGCCGGCCCAGGCGCTTTGGTCGCCTCGCTGGGCATGGTTCTCCCCCCACTGCTTGTGGCCATTCTGATGCTGATCGGGCTGGAGCAGTTGACGGACTCTGTGCTGGTTCCCCAGATCATGGCGGGCATTGCGGCTGCCGCCCTGGGCCTGTCCCTTGAAATGGGGGTGCGCTCGGCACGCAGCGCGGCCACCGGCGCCATACCCATTGCCCTGATGATGGCGGTCTTTATCGGCATATTTGTCATGGAATGGAACCTGATCGCCGTCATTGTGATCTGTGCTCCCCTGTCGGTCGGGTACGCCTGGCTGCAATTGGAAGACGCTGCGACGAAGCAACCATGATCCCCATCCTCTTGCAACTTATCCGTGTCTTTGCCCCCCTGTCCTTCCTGACCATTGGCGGTGGGCAAAGCATCATTCCCGAAATACATCGGCAATCGGTCGATATTCATGGCTGGCTCAGCGATCAGGAATTTCTGGATTTGTTTGCCCTGTCACGCCTGACACCCGGCCCAAAATCCCTGCTGGTCACGCTGGTGGGCTGGAAAGCAGCGGGCTGGGCCGGCGCCCTGGTGGCATCGATCGCCATTTTTCTGCCTTCAGCGGTGCTGATTTATTATCTGGCCACCATCTGGAAGCGCTATGAAGGCAGCCGCCTGATCCGCGCCATCGAAATCGGCCTGCTGCCTATTGCCGCCGGCATGATCCTGGCGGCCAGCGGCACGATTCTGAAAGCAGCCCAAGGCGGAGTGTGGGCTTGGGGGACGGCGTTGGCCTGCGCCACCGTCCTGCTGCTCACCCGCATCAATCCCTTATGGCTATTGGCGGGTGGTGGTCTGCTTTTTGCGTTGACACACGCTGTGACCTGAACCTACCTGGCCCCGTCAATACGTCTTTTTTTGGTCGCCGCTTCGTTCTAAAGTCGATAACGGTATCCCAGAGCGCCTGTCTCTTTCAATAAACGCTGTATTTCCACCTTGATTAAGCGCAATACATTGAGCCGCCAGACCGGCAAGCGGTACAATAGCAGGTCTTTTTACCCCCTTTTACCCACGACATGGCTGTAAATACTGACCAAGCCGTACTAAATCTGGATTCCGCTTCGCTGGGCTATGGCGCTTTCACCGTCCTGGCGGATGTGTCCATGACCGTCCAGAAAGGCCAGGTCGTCGCCATGATGGGGGGGTCAGGTTCCGGAAAAACAACACTTCTACGGGCTGCCACCGGGCAAATCCGTGCTCAGAAGGGGACTGTTACGGTGTTTGGTCAGGATCTGGCCAAGCTGGACGGCGAGGCCCTGCGCCAGACGCGTCAGCGCATGGGTGTCCTGTTTCAGCAAGGCGCCCTGTTCACCGACCTGAACGTGTTTGAAAACGTCGCGTTCCCCCTTCGCGAACTGAGCAACGACTCCGAAGCTGCCATACAGGAACGGGTGCTGGCCAAGCTGGACGCCGTGGGTCTGCGCGCCGCCGCTCATTTAGGTGTGAATGAAATCTCCGGAGGCATGGCTCGCCGGGTTGCTCTGGCTCGCGCCATTGTGCTGGAACCCGAGCTGATTCTGTACGACGAACCTTTCGCCGGGCTGGACCCCATTTCCATGGGCATTACCGCACAACTGATTCGCAACCTGACCGACCGCCTGAACTGTGCCTCGGTACTGATCACACACGATGTGGCCGAATCCTTTGCGATTGCCGACCAGGTCTACATGGTTGGCCAGGGGCGTTTGCTGACACAGGGCACGCCCGCTGAACTGCGCGCTTCCCAAGACCCCTACGTACAACAGTTTTTGCGTGGTCAGCCCGATGGCCCCATCGCCTTCAATTACCCTGTCACCCCGGCTTTTGAGGCCTGGTTGCAGAATCGGACGACGCGCTCATGAACTTCATTACCGCCCCGATTAGCGCGCTTGGCGCTGCCATACGCAACAGCATTTACGGCTTGGGCGCATTCAGTCGCCTGTTTGCTGCTTTGCTGCTGCGTTCATCGCTGCTGTGGCGTCGCCCACGCCTGGTGTCCCAGCAAATCCACTTCATTGGCAACTATTCGCTGCTGATCATTGCCGTTTCCGGGCTGTTTGTGGGTTTTGTACTGGGTTTACAAGGCTATTACACGCTGAACCGTTATGGCTCCGAAGAGGCCTTGGGCCTGCTGGTGGCCTTGTCCCTGGTGCGTGAGCTGGGACCGGTCGTTACCGCCCTGCTGTTTGCTGGCCGGGCGGGCACCTCTTTGACCGCCGAAATTGGCCTGATGAAGGCTGGCGAACAGATTGCCGCCATGGAAGTGATGGCCGTGGACCCCTTGCGCCGCTTGCTGGTACCGCGCTTTTGGGGCGGCATCATTGCCATGCCCATCTTGGCGGCCGTCTTTTCCATGGTGGGTGTGCTGGGCGGCTATATTGTCGGCGTGCAAATGATCGGCATCGATGCGGGCGCTTTCTGGTCACAAATGCAAAACGGCGTCGATGTAATTGACGACGTTCTTAATGGGGTGATCAAAAGCCTGGTCTTTGGCCTGATCGTCACCTTGATTGCGCTCTATATGGGCTGGCATGCCAAGGCCACACCTGAAGGCGTATCTCGCGCGACCACACGCACAGTCGTCAGTGGTGCGTTGGCGGTATTGGGCACGGACTTCCTGCTCACCGCCCTTATGTTCAGTTAACTATTTAGGAATTACTCAGTTATGAATCGCGACAAAACCGATTTCTGGGTTGGCCTGTTTGTCTTGCTGGGGCTGGTCGCACTGGCATTCCTGGCCCTGCGTGCGGGTAACCTCAATTCTTTTTCCTTTGCCAAGACCTACCAGGTCTCGGCCAAGTTCGATAATCTTGGGGGCTTGAAACCCCGCGCGCCTATCAAGGCCAGCGGCGTGGTTGTTGGCCGGGTGGGTTCGATCGGTTTTGACAATCAGGACTTCAAGGCGGTCGTCACCCTGGATATGGATGAACATTACAAGTTCCCTGTCGATACCTCGGCCTCGATTCTGACATCGGGCCTGCTGGGCGAGCAGTACATTGGCCTGACCGCAGGCGGTGACGACAAGGATCTGCAAAGCGGCAGCACCATTACCTATACCCAAAGCGCGGTTGTGCTTGAAGAACTGATCAGCAAGTTCCTCTACAACACAGCCTCCAAGGACGGCGGCTCCAAATCGGAGTGATACAACGCTGCCTCATGCTCATTACAGACGACACAACCATGAATACAACCACCCACCGCTCCTACTCCCTGCCCCGTGCAGTCCGTTTGAGCCTGATCGGTGCCAGCGCAGCACTTGTGGCCGGTTGCGCCAGTGTGCCCAACCCCAATCCCCAGGACCCCTGGGAGAGCATGAACCGCGGCATCTACGCCTTTAACGAAAACGTGGACGGCGCGCTGATCAAACCAATTGCGGAAGGCTATACGGCACTGACGCCCCAACCTGTACGCACATGTATCAGTAACATTTTCAACAACATGGGTGATGCCTGGTCAGCAGTCAACAGCTTCCTGCAAGGCGAGCACGTCGACTTCTTCAATACCCTGGGTCGGGTACTGTTTAACTCCACCATGGGTCTGGGCGGCTGTATCGACGTTGCCACCATGAACGGCTCCAAGCGCATCCCTAACGACTTTGGCGTAACGCTGGGTGTATGGGGTGTCAAATCCGGCCCCTACGTCATGCTGCCCTTCTTCGGGCCCAGCACCGTCCGTGACGGTGTGGCACGCGGCACCAGCTTCCTGGAAGGTTTCTCGTCCACTGGCCCGATCATGGCCATCAAGGATGTCCCCGTACGCAACAGCATCATGGGCCTGTGGGCTGTGGATGCTCGCGCCGGGCTCCTGGACACAGAAAAACTTGTTAACGACATCGCCCTTGACCGCTACAGCTTCATACGCGACGCTTACCTGCAGCGACGTCATGCGATGGTGCAAGCCCGCCGCACCGGCGGTGACACCAGCCAGGATTTGCCTGACTACTCGGACGCAGACGAATAAAAACGCCCTGCCCGCCGACCATTCATCTGGAGTTTTTTATGATTTCCCGTCCCGCCCCGGGCGGGACTGCTTTGCAGTCCTCTCCCTCCCGCCTGTTTTCCTGGATTCTGACCGTCTGTGCGGCCCTGGCCCTGTGTTTGTCCTCGCCAGGCGCACAAGCACAAGCAGCTGATCCCAAAGGCGAGCCCAACAAATTTGTTGAAACGGTCGGCAATCAAGCATTGAAGGTCGTCAAACAAAGCGAGTCCATCCGCAAAGGGGACCGGACTGCCATTCTGGCGGCTGTGAATGAAAACATCATGCCTTACGTGAACCTGGAAAAAACGACCCGTCTTTCCGCCGGTCGCTACTGGCGTCAAGCCAGCCCCGAACAGCGTCAGAAACTGGTCGACGCGTTCAAGGGCACCCTGGTTCGCACGTACAGCGGCGCCTTGTCCCGCGTGGATGACAACACCCAGCTGACTATTTTGCCCTTCCGTGGGGATGCCAGTGCCGACGACGTCGTCGTGCGCTCGTCACTGACCCAGCCCAATGGCGGCCCTGTGGGTGTGGACTACCGCCTGGAAAAAACGGCCGACGGCTGGAAGATTTACGACCTGAACGTGGAAGGCATCTGGCTGATCCAGAACTACCGCAACCAGTTCGCCCAGCAAATTGAGCAAGGTGGTATTGACGGTCTGATTGATGCGCTGAACAAGCAGAACAGTTAAGCCCAGCCGTGGCAAACACGGCGCCTGGGCTGGGGCATTGTTAAGCAGACCAGCGTCGTACTCTATAATAAAGAGCCTGACCACCCCCCAACAGGTCTACGCCAGCGCGTAGGCCTGTTTAGTTAACAAAGACGCCACGGCGACGTCCCGCTTCGCACCACCCGCGTCAGGCCAACTCAATTTGCCATGTCCGCCTTCAAACTTGATAACGTCAGCAAACGCTTTGCCCCCCAACGACGGGGGCTCAAAAGCCTGTTTTCACAACCCCGTGCCGATGCCGGTTTTCTGGCCGTCGATCAGGTCAGCCTGACTATCGAACATGGCGAATTTTTCGGTTTGCTCGGACCCAATGGGGCCGGCAAGACTACCTTGATTTCCATGCTGGCCGGTCTGACCCGTCCCACCAGCGGTCAGGTCAGCGTCTGTGGTTACGATGTGCGTACCCAATACCAGAAGGCACGCCAGTCACTGGGCGTGGTGCCGCAGGAAATTGTGTACGATCCTTTCTTCACAGTCCGGGAAACCCTGCGGCTGCAATCAGGCTACTTCGGCCTGAAAAACAATGACGACTGGATTGACGAGATTCTGGCCAATCTGGCCCTGAGTGACAAAGCCGACACCAATATGCGCGCCTTGTCCGGTGGCATGAAGCGTCGCGTGCTGGTAGCCCAGGCGCTGGTGCATCGCCCTCCGGTCATCATTCTGGACGAGCCCACTGCCGGCGTGGACGTGGACCTGCGCCGCACCTTGTGGGAGTTCATCATCCGTCTGAACCAGCAAGGTCACACCATCTTGCTGACCACCCACTACCTGGAAGAAGCCCAGGCGCTCTGTGGCCGGCTGGCCATGCTCAAAAGTGGCAAAATCGTGGCACTAGACACCACGCAAGCCATCATGGAGCGCGCCGGCGGCCATGATCTGGAGGATGCATTTGTGCGCATCATGCACAACGAAGGAAAAATGGGAGTCGCCCTGTGAACCCAAACCACTCTCCCAAACACTGGGGCGTTCCCCAACACAGTGATACGCCCAGACCCAAAACCGGTACCCTGAGTCTGCCTCCACAACCCAAGATGGGCTCGGGCTTTCCCACCCTGTTGCGCAAGGAGCTGATGCGCTTTTGGAAAGTGGGCTTTCAGACGATTGCCGCCCCGGTACTGACGGCGCTGATGTATCTGCTGATTTTCGCCCATGTGCTGGAAGGCCGCGTCACCGTCTATGACTCCGTGCCCTACACTGCTTTCCTGATCCCGGGCCTGATGATGATGAGCATGCTGCAAAACGCCTTTGCCAACCCCTCATCGTCCTTGATTCAAAGTCGCATCACCGGCAATCTGGTCTTTATTCTGCTGCCGCCGCTCTCGCACCGCGAAATTTTTGCCGCCTACCTGCTTGCCTCCATCGCACGTGGCATCTGTGTGGGGCTATGTGTCTGGCTGGTTTCCCTGTTCTTTGTCTCCTTGCCCATTGCCAAGCCGATGTGGGTATTGGTCTTTGCCATCATGTCTTGCGGCATCATGGGCGCCTTGGGTCTGATCGCTGGTTTGTGGTCCGAAAAATTCGACCAGCTGGCCGCGTTTCAGAACTTTCTGATCATGCCGGCCACCTTTCTGTCGGGCGTGTTCTATTCGATCCATAGCCTGCCGCCCTTCTGGCAAACTGTTTCACACTGGAATCCGTTGCTCTATACCATTGACGGGTTCCGCTACGGTTTTTTCGCCGCCTCGGATATTTCTCCCTGGTTCAGCCTGACCGTTGTCGCCAGCGTCTTTGTTGCGCTGTGTCTGATTTCGCTACGCCTGCTTGCCTCAGGCTATAAATTACGGAATTGATTTCATGTTGCCGACTCCCGAACAAGTTCACCAATACATTGCCGACAACCTGCCCTGTGAACACCTGCAAGTACAAGGCGATGGTTCGCACTTTGAAGCCCTGATCGTCAGCCCCGCCTTTGAAGGCAAACGCCTGATTGCCCGTCACCAACTGGTCTACAAGGCGCTGGGCGACCGGATGAAGGCCGAGATCCACGCCTTGTCCATGCGCACGCTTACCCCCGACGAATACAAGGCCAATCCGAATGGATAAATTACGCATCACAGGTGGCCAGCGCCTGCATGGCGAGATCACCGTCTCTGGCGCCAAAAACGCCGCCCTGCCTATTCTGTGCGCCAGTTTACTGACTGCCGACACGGTCTATCTGGACAATGTCCCGCGTCTGCGCGACATTGACACTACCCTGAAGCTTTTGGGTCAGTTAGGGGTCAGGCAGGAACGCAATGGCACCTTGGAGCTGAACGCAGCCAACATCACCAAACTGGAAGCACCCTACGAACTGGTGAAAACCATGCGCGCCTCCATTCTGGTGCTGGGTCCCCTGCTGGCCCGCTTTGGCGAGGCCCGCGTCAGCCTGCCCGGTGGTTGCGCCATTGGCCAGCGCCCGGTGGATCAGCACATCAAAGGCCTGGCTGCCATGGGTGCGGAAATCCATGTCGAACACGGCTTTGTAAATGCCCGTGCCAAACGTTTGCGCGGTGCAGTGGTGCGTACCGATATGGTGACGGTCACCGGCACAGAAAACCTGATGATGGCGGCCGTTCTGGCTGAAGGCCAAACCATTCTTGAGAACGCAGCGCGCGAGCCCGAAATTATCGATCTGGCCGAACTGCTGATCAAAATGGGCGCCAAGATTCAGGGCCACGGTACCGACCGCATCGTGATTGACGGGATCGAACGCCTGCACGGTGCCAAGCACACCATCTGCCCAGATCGTATCGAAGCAGGAACTTTCCTGTGCGCCGTGGCCGCCACCGGTGGCGAACTGACCTTGCGCAATACCGATGCCGACGCCATGGGCGCCACGCTCGATAAGTTGCGTGAAGCCGGTCTGCATATTGAAACCGGCCCGGACTGGATCAAGGCCAGCATGGAGGGTCGTCCCAAAGCCGTTAGCTTTCGCACCAGCGAATACCCCGGCTTTCCCACTGACATGCAGGCTCAACTGATGGCCTTGAATACCATTGCCGAGGGCACCGCCTCGGTCGTGGAAACCATCTTTGAAAATCGCTACATGCATGTGCAGGAGCTCAACCGCCTGGGCGCGCAGATCGATATCGAAGGTCATATGGCCGTCGTTACCGGCGCTCCCTTCCTGACCGGCGCCAACGTCATGGCAACCGATCTGCGTGCGTCAGCCAGCCTGGTCATTGCGGGCCTGGCGGCCCGGGGTGACACCACCGTCGAACGCATCTACCATCTGGACCGTGGCTACGACCGTATGGAAGCCAAGCTTCAAGCCGTCGGCGCCAATATCGAGCGAATCAGCAGCAAGGAAACCTAATGAGTCCCGCCGGTTTAAATCAACCTCTGACGCTGGCCTTGTCCAAAGGCCGGATTTTTGACGAAACCCTGCCTTTGCTGGAAGAGGCGGGCATCAAGGTACTGGAAAGCCCGGAGACGTCGCGCAAACTCATCCTGCCCACCAACAATCCGGACCTGCGTCTGATTATTGTGCGTGCTACCGACGTGCCCACCTATGTGCAATACGGCGCCGCCCATATCGGGATTGCCGGCAAGGATGTGTTGTACGAGCACATGGAACAGCACCCTGGCGGCCTGTACCAACCGGTGGATCTGAACATCGCCCGATGCCGTCTGTGTGTGGCCGTGGCCGAAGGCTTTGACTACCACTCGGCCGTCAAACAGGGCTCGCGCCTGCGCATCGCCACAAAATACACGCGTGCGGCTCGTGAACACTTCGCCAGCAAGGGCGTGTATGTGGACCTGATCAAGCTGTATGGCTCCATGGAACTGGCCCCGCTGGTCGGCCTGGCCGATGCGATTGTGGATCTGGTCTCCAGCGGCGGCACCCTGCGCGCTAACAAGCTGGTAGAAGTGGAAGACATCACCCCCATTTCCTCGCGTTTGATCGTCAATCAGGCCGCCATGAAAAACCGTGGCGCGCAATTGCAACCCCTGATCGACGCCTTCTCGCGTGCTTCCCTGGACGAGTAAACCCACCTCTTCTTCCCATAAGGGGCAAAACGTCTGTCAATCTTGCTTGTGCAAAAGGCGCAGACCGCCTTTTGCCTGGGCGAAATGTTATACACTGGCCTTTGAACCTTAGCCTTTTCCTGTTGCGACATGTCACTGATCCATCGCCTAACCTCCCAATCCGCCCAGTTCGATGCTGAGCTGCGCACCCTACTGGCTTACGAAGCGTCCGAAGACGAATCGATCGAGCACGCCTGTGCCCAGATCCTGCATCGTATCCAGCATGAGGGAGACACGGCCTTGCTGGACTACACGCAACGCTTTGACCGGCTGACTGTTGAACAGGCCAGCGCGCTGGAAATCCCCAAGGCGGAACTATTGGCCGCTTTGGAGAGTTTGCCGGCCGACCAGCGCAAGGCGCTGGAGCAGGCTGCCGAACGTGTGCGTCGCTACCACGAGCACCAACGCAGCGAAACCTGGACCTATACAGAGCCTGACGGCACGGTGCTGGGTCAGCAAGTCACCCCCCTGGATCGCGTGGGACTGTATGTTCCCGGTGGCAAGGCCGCTTACCCCTCCTCAGTCCTGATGAACGCCATTCCCGCCAAAGTGGCCGGCGTTCCAGAGTTGATCATGGTCACGCCTACACCCGATGGCGTGCGCAACCCCATCGTGCTGGCTGCGGCCGCTCTGGGTGGTGTAGACCGCGTGTTCACCATTGGTGGCGCGCAAGCCGTGGGCGCTCTGGCCTACGGCACAGACACCATCCCGGCGGTCGACAAGATTGTCGGCCCCGGCAATGCCTACGTCGCCGCTGCCAAACGCCGGGTGTTTGGGGTCGTGGGCATCGACATGATTGCCGGCCCGTCCGAGATCCTGATCATCAGCGACGGCAGCGCGCCCGCAGACTGGGTAGCCATGGACCTGTTCTCCCAGGCTGAACACGACGAGCTGGCTCAGGCCATCTTGCTGTGTCCCGATGCCGACTTCCTGGACCAGGTTGAGGCAGCTATCGAACGCCTGTTGCCCACCATGCCACGTGCGGACATCATTCGCCGCAGCCTGTCCGGTCGCGGCGCCCTGATCCATGTCCGCGATCTGGACGAGGCCTGTAAGATCAGCAACCATATCGCGCCAGAACACCTGGAAGTCTCTACCCGGAATGCCCAGGACCTGTTGAGCAAAATCCGCCATGCTGGCGCCATTTTCCTGGGCCCCTACAGTTCCGAATCGCTGGGCGATTACTGTGCCGGGCCCAATCATGTCCTGCCGACGGCACGCACTGCGCGTTTCTCGTCACCGTTGGGCGTCTACGATTTCCAGAAACGCAGCAGCATTATTCAGGTTTCAGAATCAGGCGCCCAGACACTGGGACCCATAGCCGCTACGCTGGCACAAGGCGAGGGGCTGTACGCCCACGCTGCCAGCGCGCAATTCCGATTGAACCAATCCTGATACCGGCCTTGCCGCCGGCTCTGACATGCGTACCGCCGAGATTACCCGCAATACCAACGAAACCCGCATCCGCGTGGCTGTAAACCTGGACGGCACCGGCCGTCACTCGCTCAACAGTGGCGTGCCTTTTCTGGACCACATGCTGGACCAGATCGCCCGACACGGCCTGATCGATCTGGACGTGCATTGTGAAGGCGATACTCACATCGACGACCATCATACCGTCGAGGATATCGGCATTGCGCTTGGCCAGGCCTTTGCCAAAGCTGTGGGCAGCAAGGCCGGTCTGCGCCGCTACGGACATTCCTATGTTCCGCTGGACGAAGCGCTCTCGCGCGTGGTGGTGGACTTCTCCGGTCGTCCCGGCCTGTTTTATTTTGTGCCCTTCACCCGCGCACGAATCGGCCAGTTCGATGTAGACTTGGCACGCGAGTTTTTCCAGGGCTTTGTCAATCACGCC
Organism: Alcaligenes sp. SJTW-7; assembly: GCF_047716895.1. NCBI lineage: Bacteria > Pseudomonadati > Pseudomonadota > Betaproteobacteria > Burkholderiales > Alcaligenaceae > Alcaligenes > Alcaligenes sp. SJTW-7. The sequence goes on from NZ_CP136682.1 coordinate 3,512,618, forward strand.
CTGGTATCCTTGCACATCGATAACCTGCGCGGTGAAAACGCACACCATCAGTGCGAAACCGTGTTCAAAGCCTTTGGCCGAGCATTGCGCATGGCTCTGGAGCTGGACCCACGTAGCGAAGGCGTGGTGCCTTCGACCAAAGGGGTTCTGTAAACGTCCTTCGGACACACATCGTGACCACTATCGCTATTGTCGATTACGGTTCGGGCAACATCTTCTCAGTTGCCCGGGCACTGCATGCCGCCTCGCCCGAGGCGCGCGTTGTTCTTGCTCAAACCCCTCAAGCCATTCTGGATGCGGACCGGGTCGTATTACCCGGTCAGGGCGCCATGCCCGACTGCATGGCCCATCTGGACCAGTCCGGCTTGCGTGATGCCTTGCTGACCGCCGCCCGCAGCAAACCCTTGCTGGGTATCTGCGTAGGCGAACAGATGCTGTTCGATTCCAGCCAGGAAGGCAATGTTCCCTGCCTGGGCCTGATTCCCGGACAGGTACGCCGCTTTGAAGGTCCGAATTACAAAAGCAGCGAGCACACCGGCGGCTCCGCATTGAAAGTGCCTCATATTGGCTGGAACCGAGTCCACCAGACTCGGGATCATCCCTTATGGGCGGGCATTGAGGATGGTGCGTTCTTTTACTTTGTACACAGCTACTTTGTCGATCCGCTGCATATAGATCAAACTTGTGGTTCGACGCACTACGGCCAATGCTTTACCTCGGCGATCGCAAACGCTAATATTTTTGCGTTGCAATGCCATCCTGAGAAAAGCGCAGACAACGGCCTGCAACTGTTCCGGAATTTCGCCCACTGGAAGCCATGATTTTTCAAGAAAGCTTCCTGGCGTTTTTCTGACTTTTTCCGACCCAGTATTTCTTACGTTTTTTACGGCTAAAGACCATGCTTTTGATTCCCGCCATCGACCTTAAAGACGGGCGTTGTGTGCGCCTTCGCCAGGGTGACCTGGACGACGCCACTATTTTCTCGGATGATCCGGCCAAAATAGCAACACAGTGGCTAGAGCAAGGGGCCCGACGCCTGCATCTGGTGGATCTGAACGGCGCCTTTGCCGGAAAACCCAAGAACAGCGAGGCCATCAAGTCCATTATTGCAGCCGTCGACGGTGAGATTCCCGTGCAGATCGGTGGCGGCATCCGCGACCTGGACACCATCGAGCGCTACCTGGACGCCGGCATGAGCTACGTCATTATCGGCACCGCCGCGGTCAAAAGCCCCGGTTTCCTGCAGGATGCCTGCAGCGCCTTTCCCGGCAGCATCATTGTTGGTCTGGACGCCCGTGATGGCAAAATCGCCACCGACGGCTGGAGCAAGCTGACCCGCCACGACGTACTGGACCTGGCCAAGAAATTTGAAGACTACGGCTGCGAATCCATTATTTATACCGATATTGGCCGTGATGGCATGCTGAGCGGCGTGAACATCGAAGCCACTGTCAAGCTGTCCCAGCATGTCAAGATTCCCGTCATCGCTTCGGGTGGTGTCACCAATCTGAAAGACATCGAAGAGCTGTGCGCGGTCGAGCACGAAGGGATTGAAGGCGTCATTTTGGGACGCAGCATCTACGAAGGCACCCTGGATTTTGCCGAGGCACAGACATTTGCTGACGAGTACCCGGCATGAGCCAGGTTGCTGCCAACGAATTAGCCTGCCGCATTATCCCCTGTCTGGATGTCACCGCCGGTCGGGTGGTCAAGGGGATCAACTTTGTGGATCTGGTCGATGCAGGTGATCCGGTCGAGATCGCCCGCAAATACAACGATCAGGGTGCCGACGAGCTGACTTTCCTGGACATTACCGCCACCTCGGATAACCGCGATCTGATTTTGCCCATCATCGAACAGGTGGCCAGCCAGATCTTCATCCCTTTGACGGTCGGTGGCGGTGTTCGCGAAGTGGCTGATATCCAGCGCTTGCTCAATGCCGGTGCGGACAAGGTTTCCATCAACAGCGCTGCCATCAGCAACCCTGATCTGGTACGTGCAGCCAGTGACCATCATGGCAAGCAGTGCATGGTTGTCGCCATCGATGCACGTCGTGTCAGTACCGGCAATGAGGCTCCCCGCTGGGAAGTCTTTACCCACGGCGGACGTCGCGGGACCGGACTGGATGTGGTGGAATGGGCCGCGAAAATGGCCGAATACGGTGCCGGCGAACTGCTGCTGACCAGCATGGATCGCGACGGCACCAAGTCCGGATTTGACCTTGAGCTGACTCGTGCCGTGGCCGATGCCGTCTCTGTGCCCGTCATTGCCTCGGGCGGAGTCGGTGGACTGCAGGATCTGGCCGATGGGGTGATCAAGGGCGGCGCCAGCGCCGTACTGGCCGCCAGCATTTTCCACTATGGTCAACACACTATTGCCGAAGCCAAAGCGTTCATGGCTGCGCAGGGTATTCAGGTGCGACGCTAATGGCTGACTTACCGGCTTGGCTGGCTGAAATTCGCTTTGATGAACACGGCTTGATCCCCGCCATTGCGCAAGACCAGGCAACGGGCAAAATCCTGATGGTCGCCTGGATGAACCAGGAGTCCTTGCAAGAGACCGTCAGCACGGGTCGTGCCGTGTATTGGTCGCGCTCCCGCCAGCGTCTGTGGCGCAAGGGCGAGGAGTCCGGTCATGTTCAACATGTCAGCGACTTGCGCCTGGATTGCGATGGCGACGTTATTTTGCTCAGCGTGGAACAACTTGGCCAGATTGCCTGCCATACCGGGCGGGAAAGCTGCTTTTATCGTCAGCTGCAAGGCCAGAGCGATCAGGCACAATGGGTAACGGTCGATCCCGTACTGAAAGACCCGGAGCATATTTACCGATGAGCGAACAACCTACCGTCGAGACCATTCTCGACCACCTTGGCCGGACCTTGAAATCCCGTTTACCTGCTCAAGGGGGTGACCCGTCCTCATCCTACGCCGCCAAATTGCTGGCCAAAGGTCCGGATGCATTCTTGAAAAAGATTGGCGAAGAGGCAACCGAGCTGGTCATGGCCGCCAAGGATCAGGAGCGCGAGCGTATTGTCTACGAAACGGCAGATCTGTGGTTTCATAGTCTGGTGGCGCTGACCTATTATGGTCTGGAGCCTCGCGATGTACTCACAGAGCTGTTGCGCCGCGAGGGCACATCGGGCCTGGAAGAAAAAGCTTCGCGACCTAAGGATCAGGTGTAATCCTGTCATCTAGTCGCGCTACACTGTCCGAACACCTAGATTTTCAGCATTCGCCTGGCGAATGTTTCGCTACCGAGGTTGCTATGAGCGAGAACTGTCTGTTTTGTAAAATTGCTGCCGGTCAGATTCCGTCCAAAAAAGTGTACGAGGACGAAGACTTTCTGGCATTTCACGACATCAACCCCGCCGCTCCAGTTCATATTCTGGTCATTCCCAAAAAACACGTCGTCTCCATGCAGGACGTCTCGAACCAGGATAGCGAATGGTTGGGTAAAATGATGGCTTTGGCACCTTCCCTGGCCGCACAGGCTGGTTGTCGCCCCGGCCCCGAAGGCGGTTTCCGTATTGTCATTAACAACGGTTTGGATGGCGGACAGGAAATCAACCATTTACACATGCACATCTTGGGCGGTGAGCGCCCATGGCAACAACGCGCAGCCATGGCTGCTTAAGGGAGATACATTATGGGTAGCTTTAGCATTTGGCACTGGCTGATCGTTCTGGTCATCGTCGCCCTGGTTTTCGGCACCAAAAAACTGCGCAACATCGGCTCGGACCTGGGCGGCGCAGTCAAGGGTTTTAAAGAAGGCATGAAAGACGTGGGTGAAGAAGAAAAAACACCCGAAAGCGTCAGCCAGCGTGCTGCAGATCCTCAAACGATCGACGTTCAGGCCAAGGAAAAGTCCGATCGCGCCTGACCCCCTTCTTGTGTGAGTCTGAATGTTTGATGTCAGCTTTAGCGAGCTGCTCCTGATTGGAGTGGTCGCCCTGATCGTCATCGGTCCCGAACGTCTGCCCAAAGTAGCGCGCACCGTAGGCCATTTGCTTGGCCGCGCGCAGCGCTACGTCAACGAGGTCAAGACCGATATCCAACGCGAAATCAATCTGGATGAGGTCAATAAACTCAAAGACCAGATGGAGGAAGCTGCCCGCTCGGTACGCAGTTCGGTCGAAGACACGGGCAAAAGCATCAGCCAGCCTCTGACCGAAGCACGCGATACCCTGCACAATGCGTCGGAATCGGCACGCAAGGCCTTTTCGGATACGTCCGAAAGCGCCCCTGCCACGCCCGACGCTCCTTTGGCAGAACCGGCCATCAAGCCGCCGGCCCCGGATGCAGCCGCCCAGCCAGCGCCTCATGCGCCGGCCAGTGACGACGCTCCCCGTCCTACGGATGCTCCCGCCCAACCCTCTAAAGGACCAACGGCATGAGCACCGAAACGCCTCAAGAAGATACGTTTATCTCCCACCTGGTCGAGCTGCGCACACGTTTGTTGCGCGCAGTCATCGCCGTGGTAGGGATATTTATTGTGTTGTTCACTTATCCGGGCGCCTCAGCCATTTATGATGTGCTGGCCCAGCCCATGATGAGCTCCCTGCCAGAAGGGACCCGCATGATCGCCACCGGGGTCATCACCCCCTTTATGGTGCCGGTCAAGGTCACCTTGATGGCCGCTTTTGTGCTGGCCTTGCCCATCGTGCTGTACCAGGCCTGGGCTTTTATCGCCCCTGGCCTCTATAACCACGAGAAGAAACTGGCTCTGCCCCTGATCATGACCAGCACGCTGCTGTTCATCGCCGGGATGGCCTTTTGCTATTTCGTCGTATTTCGCACGGTCTTTCACTTCATCGCGTCGTTTGCCCCGCAATCGATCACGCCCGCCCCTGACATCGAAGCCTACCTGGGCTTTGTCATGACGATGTTCCTGGCCTTTGGCATTACGTTTGAAGTGCCTATCGCCGTTATCCTGCTGGTAAAAACCGGGGTGGTCACGGTGGCCAAGCTGCGTGAAATCCGTGGCTACGTCATCGTGGGCGCCTTCGTGATTGCCGCCATCGTGACGCCTCCCGATGTGGTCAGTCAACTTCTGTTGGCAGCGCCACTGTGCCTGCTCTACGAATTAGGCATCCTGGCCGCCAGCCTGATCAAGAAACGGGAAACAGAAAGTAGTGAAAGTCGGGAGCTGGACCTGTAAGCCCCTAGGCGTACCACAGTACATCCCTGCATCACCCCGACCCAAAAATATGGCTCTCCGTGCGGCCCCGGACAGGGCAAGGCAAGAGAGCCATTTTTTTATAGCCACCTCATACCCACACCGGAGCGTCAGGCCGATGGGCAGCCCGTATGCATCATGGCAAAGCCGCGGCGACCCAGTCTCCACCAGGAAAGCAGCGCCCAGACGTTCTGAGCGACTCCCCTCTGGCCTAAGCGCCCCTCATGCAAGGGGAGCCGTAGCCTCCCTCCTTATTTGCGCACTTGCGGCCGCATACCAACCTTGACGGGGACATCCAGTTCCTTGCCCTCGCGCAGCACACTCAAGGTCACGATTTGCCCGGGCTGCACCGGACCGATCTGGTTGAGCAGATCAATCGAATCAGCCACAGGCTGACCATTCAAGCGCAGCACAATATCCCCCACCAACAAATGCGCCTCGGCAGCCGGTCCATGACGCTGCACGCTGGCGATAATTACCCCCGCATCATTTTTCAGCTTGAAGCTCTTGACCAGATCGGGGGTGATGTCCTGCGGCTCCAGCCCCAGCCAACCCCGCGTCACTTCGCCATTACGAATGATCTCGTCCATAATGGCCAGCGCTGTCGAAGCGGGAATGGCAAAGCCGATTCCCAGCGACCCACCCGTTTCGGAATAAATGGCGGTATTGATGCCCACCAAGCGACCTGCCGCATCCACCAGGGCCCCACCGGAATTGCCCGGATTGATCGCCGCGTCTGTCTGGATAAAGTTCTCGTAAATATTGATGCCCAGGCGATTGCGGCCCAGTCCCGACACAATGCCCATCGTAGTGGTTTGCCCCACTCCAAAGGGATTGCCAATCGCCAGTACAACATCTCCCACCTGCAACTGATCCTGAGACCGGGCGCGAATCACCGCCAGCTTGGGCAGATCGACCTTAAGCACGGCCAGATCACTTTCCGGGTCCGAACCAATCAGGCGGGCCTTGGCCTGACGGCCATCGGACAAAGCCACCTCTATCGCATCCGCCGCCTCGATCACGTGGTAATTGGTCAGGATATAGCCCTGTTCGTGTACGATCACGCCCGAACCCAGGTTGATGGTGGAACGTCGTCCCATCAGATCAGGCAGTTCACGGAACAGACGCTGCAAATCAGGGTCTTCCAACAAGGGAGAATTGCCTTCCAAATGCTTGCTGGTGTACACATTAACGACAGCAGGCGCGGCACGGGTTACCGCCAAGGCATACGACACGCGGCCTTCCTGAGCAACAGGCGCCTGAACGACGGGGGCCGGCGCAGGCAGCACCGCCCTGCTCGTATCACGGGCCGGTGTCTGTGGGGCTCCCAGCCATTGAGGTCGCAGCGTCACCACAATAAAAAAGCCCGCCAGACAGATCGTTACCGCTTGAGCAAACACTAGCCACAATCGACGCATAGCACTCTTTCAGATAAGGAATTCCATGACTCAGGTTTCAACGGCCGAGCTGACCGACTGGCTCAACAGCACCTTGGATATCGCCCGCTTCAAGGACTACTGTCCCAATGGACTCCAGGTCGAAGGCAAGCCCTATATTGGCAAACTCGTCACGGGGGTGACAGCCTCGCTGGCGCTGATTGACGCCGCTATTGCCCGCCAGGCGGACGCTATTCTGGTGCACCACGGCTGGTTCTGGAAAAACGAAAATCCGTGCATTGTGGGCACTCGAAAAACTCGTATCGAACGCGTCCTGTCGCATCAGCTTAACCTCTTGGGCTACCACTTGCCCCTGGACGCCCATCCCCAGTTCGGCAACAACGCTCAATTAGCCCGGCAATTGGGTATTGAGGTCCTGCGTGACGCAAACGGCCTGCCCCAAACCTGTGGTCCAGATGGACTGGTCTGGCTGGGCGAATTGCCAACCCCCGTTTCATTGGAAACATTCGGCCTGACAGTTTGCAATAATTTACAACGCAAACCTCTGATTGTTGGTGATTTACAACGGAAAATACGCCGCGTGGCCTGGTGTACTGGGGGTGCGCAAGGTTTTATTGAAAGCGCCGTGGCAGCACAAGCCGATCTTTACATCAGCGGCGAGGCGTCGGAACAAACCTTCCATAGTGCTCAGGAAAACGATATTGCCTTCATGGCCGCAGGGCATCATGCGACCGAACGGTATGGTGCTAAAGCCCTGGGAGAGGAAATTGCCCGTCAGTTTGGCATCGCCGTAGAGTTCATCGACCTGGACAACCCGATCTGACCGGAGCAAAAACCGGTACATATGACTTTGAACAAGCTTTAAAGACTCGCATGGCTAGACAAGCCCAGCCCATGAAAGGCTAAAATCAGGCAACCGGCGCGGGCGAACTTGACCCCGCCGGTCGGTTTACATAAACAAAAAGGTGCCGAAAGGCACCTTAAAGCTTTGATAAGTTTGGGCTTTTATTTTTTCAGCGAATCCCTGATCTCGCGCAGCAACAGCACGTCTTCAGGGGTTGGCTCGGGTACGGCCTCAGCAGCCTCAGCCTTGGCCACCGTGGCACGCATGCGGTTAACCATCTTGACCATGCAAAACACCACGAAGGCCAGCAAGATGAAGTTGATGAAAATGGTCAGGAAGTTACCCCAGGACAAAACAACGGCCCCCGCCGCATTCAAAGCTTCCAGGGTTTGAGGACCGGTATAGCCCTCTGGTGTACGCAAGACCGTGAACTGGTTGGTAAAATCCACCTCGCCGCCAAGGATGAAACTGATGACGGGCATGACGATGTCTTTTACCAGCGAGTCGATAATCTTGCCGAAGGCAGCGCCGATAATGACACCGACCGCCAGGTCCATCATGTTGCCCTTAACGGCGAACTCCCGGAATTCGTTAAGAAAACCTCGAGCCTTGTTCATATGTTCACCTTTGATCAAGTTATGCTGCGCTGGGTAAAGCGTATAATGTGCGGTTGAATAATATACCCAGGCCCAAATCCGTAAATTGTGGTATTGCCCGAGTCGGGCAGGAATAAGGATACTAGAATGAGTCAGAATACGACACAGCCCGATGCCAGAGGCGCGGTTGATCTCAACCTTCCGCCCGATCCTTCGCGCCGCACCTGGGTCGCCACCGCCTGTGCATTAGGTGGTGTCGCTGGTGTGGCGACAGCTGTTCCCTTTGTCAGCTCCTTTGCTCCTTCCGAGAAAGCAAAAGCGGCCGGCGCTCCCGTAGAGGTCGATATTTCCAGCATCGCCCCCGGTGAGATGCGCACCGTGGAATGGCGCGGGAAACCGGTCTGGATTCTGCACCGTACCCAAGAGCAGCTGGACGCCTTGCCCAAGCTGGACAGCCAGCTGGCCGACCCTGACTCGGATCGCCCCGGTTACACCCCCGCGTACGCCAAGAACGAATACCGTTCGCGTCGCCCCGAAATCTTTATCTGTATCGGTATTTGCACCCACCTGGGCTGCTCCCCTACTCCGCATCTGGCCGCCGGCGCTGGCCCGGGTCTGCCTGGTGGTTGGGAAGGTGGTTTTCTGTGCCCCTGCCACGGTTCCACGTTTGACCTGGCCGGCCGCGTCTACAGCAACAAGCCCGCTCCAGACAATCTGGAGATCCCGCCTTATGAGTTCTCGGCCGACGGCATGATGGTCACCATCGGCGTGGACGAAAACAACAAGGCCTAAGGCGGCTGCAACCCAATACGTACTATTTAAAAAGATAAAGGAGCCGTTTCATGGCTGGCGAGAAAACCGTCGAAACGACAGGACTCTTGGGATGGATTGACAGGCGCTTCCCCCTGACATCCATGTACAAAGAGCACATGTCAGAATACTACGCGCCGAAGAACTTCAACTTCTGGTACTTCTTTGGCTCTCTGGCACTGCTGGTGCTGGTTATTCAGATCGTGACCGGTATTTTCCTGGTCATGAACTACAAGCCCGATGCCAAGCTGGCGTTTGAATCGGTCGAATACATCATGCGTGAAGTGCCGGGCGGCTGGATCATCCGCTACATGCACTCCACCGGCGCTTCCATGTTCTTCGTGGTGGTGTACCTGCACATGCTGCGCGGCCTGTTCTACGGCTCGTACCGCAAACCACGTGAGCTGGTCTGGATTTTTGGCGTCGCCATTTTCCTCTGTCTGATGGCTGAAGCCTTCATGGGCTACCTGCTGCCCTGGGGCCAGATGTCCTACTGGGGTGCCCAGGTGATTGTTAACCTGTTCTCGGCCATTCCATTCATTGGTCCTGACCTGGCTATTTTCATCCGTGGCGACTACGTGGTCTCCGACGCCACCCTGAACCGCTTCTTTGCTCTGCACGTGATTGCTGTGCCTCTGGTCCTGCTGGGTCTGGTGGTCGCTCACCTGATCGCCCTGCACGAAGTCGGCTCCAACAACCCCGACGGCGTGGAAATCAAGAAAGGCCCCAAAGACGCTCAAGGTCGTCCTTTGGATGGCATTCCCTTCCACCCCTACTACACCGTCCATGACATTCTGGGCGTGGCAGGCTTTCTGATCGTGTTCGCTGCGATCGTGTTCTTTGCCCCTGAAATGGGCGGCTACTTCCTGGAGTTCAACAACTTCAGCCCCGCCGACGCACTGAAGACGCCTCCGCACATTGCACCGGTCTGGTATTTCACGCCTTTCTACTCCATGCTGCGCGCAACGACCGCCGACTTTACCTGGGTTCTGGCCGGTGCTTCCGTGCTGGGCGCTCTGGTGCTGTTCGTCAAGGGCAAGCTGCCCGGTATCTGGCGCCTGGCCGTACCGGCCATCCTGATTGCTGTTGCCGTTTTGCTGCGTGTCATTGACGCCAAGTTCTGGGGTGTGGTGGCCATGGGCGGTACGGTCGTGATCCTGTTCTTCCTGCCTTGGCTGGATAAATCGCCTGTGAAGTCGATTCGCTACCGTCCTACCTGGCATAAAGTGCTGTACGCGATTTTCATCATCAACTTCCTGATCTTGGGTTACCTGGGCACGCAGGCCCCGAACGACCTGTTCAACCTGCTGAGCCAGATCGGTACGGTGATCTACCTCGCTTTCTTCCTGCTGATGCCAGTATGGAGCCGCATGGGTACGTTCAAACCCGAACCTGATCGCGTGACTTTCCGCCCTCACTAGGCCCCCAACACGAAACGGAATGACCATGATTAAAAAACTGCTTGGCGCTCTGGCCTTGTCCCTTACCTGCACGGTGGCTGGTGCCGCCGGAGGTGGCTATGCCCTGGAGCGCGCGCCCGACCGCATGAATGACATGGCGGCCTTGCAAAATGGCGCAAAACTGTTTGTGAACTACTGTCTGAACTGTCATAGCGCCAACTCCATGCGCTACAACAAGCTGACAGAGATCGGCCTGACTGAAGAGGACATCAAAAAGAACCTGCTGTTCTCCTCGGACAAGGTGGGTGATCTGATGAAGATCGCCATGACCCCTGAAATGGGCAAGAAATGGTTTGGCGCAGCCCCACCAGACCTGTCCGTGATTGCCCGTGCCAAGTCCACCAACCTGGGCCCCAGCGGCGCAGACTACATCTACACCTACTTGCGCACATTCTACCGTGACGTCTCGCGCCCAACAGGCTGGGACAACCTGGTTTTCCCAAGCGTGGGGATGCCTCACGCACTGTGGGAGCGCCAGGGTGGGGTAACCATGAACCGCACTACCGTGGCTCAGGAAGCCAAGGATGACGGCAGCAAGGAATGGGTCAAGACCACCGCCACCTACGATCCTGCCGGCTTCTCCAACGTCAAGAAAGAAGTGTTGGCCGACTACACGGGCCACGCGACTGACACCGTCAAGCTTGAGCCCGTTAACGCCAAGGCCGCTGCCAAATACGACAGCGATGTGGCTGACCTGGCCAACTTTATGGACTGGATGGCCGAACCTGTGCAACTGGAGCGCAAAAAGATCGGTGTGGGCGTGATGCTGTTCCTGCTCTTGTTCTTTGCCGTTGCATGGCGACTGAACAGCGTTTTCTGGAAAGACATCAAGTAAAACGCTATGCTAGACGGGCAGGCTTGACTAGTCTGCCCGGCTCTTTATTGTTAAAACCCCTTGCAGGGTTTTGAATCCTGAGCCGTGAGGCTCTTGTTTTTATTTCTACGACTGGAATCTCCTACCATGATGGTGCTCTACTCTGGAACAACTTGCCCATTCTCACAGCGCTGCCGTTTCGTGTTGTTTGAAAAAGGCATGGATTTCGAGATCCGCGACATCGACTTGTACAACAAGCCTGAAGATATCGCCGTCATGAACCCCTACGGACAGGTGCCAATCCTGGTAGAACGTGACCTGATCTTGTACGAATCGAACATCATCAATGAATACATTGATGAGCGCTTCCCCCATCCACAGCTAATGCCCGCAGATCCCACCATGCGTGCCCGCACACGCTTGTTCCTGTACAACTTTGAAAAGGAACTGTTTGTGCATGTGGCGGCTCTGGAGGATCGTCGCAATGCCGATGCCAAGGCCCAGGAACAGGCCCGTCAGCAAATCCGCAATCACCTGTCCCAACTGGCGCCCATCTTGCTCAAGAACAAGTACATGCTGGGTGAAGAGTTCTCCATGCTGGACGTGGCGATCGCTCCTTTGCTCTGGCGTCTGGACCACTACGGCATTGAACTGCCCAAGAGCGCTGCTCCGGTGCAAAAGTATGCCGAACGCGTGTTCTCGCGTCCGGCCTACATTGAAGCACTGACTCCCTCCGAAAAAGTCATGCGTCGCTAATCGATTATGCAAGAAACCTCGACCAAGCCTTACCTGTTGCGCGCGCTGCACGAATGGTGTTCAGACCACGGGTACACTCCTCATATCGTGGTGACGGTGGATGCTAATACCGTCGTCCCGCGAGGCCATATTCAGGATGGTCAAATCACCCTGAATATTGGCCATCTGGCCACCAACGGCCTGATTCTGGGCAACGAGTACATTGAATTTCAGGCACGCTTTGGCGGCGTGACGGAAGACATATTCGTGCCTGTAGCCGCCGTCTCGGCCATTTACGCACGTGAAACCGGTGCCGGCATGGGTTTTGAAGTCATGGAGTCCGAGCCCTACCCACAAGGCGACGCACCAACTGCTGTCGCTCCTGAAACGACAACAGAAGCACCCACTGCCAAAAAAGACGCTGACAAGGTTTCGCACCTCAAGATCGTCAAGTAAGGCGAGGTCGACGCAGAAAAACATAGAGCCCCGCATGGGGCTCTATGTTTTTGGCACTACGTCCGGTTAGACGCTACGACCGCCACGCTCGCCCCTTAGCCTTGCTGCACCGCCTCAGCCTGATTACGACGGCGTCCAGCGGCCACACGCCACTCCAGAAGGCTCTTGAGCATCACTGACACAATAGCGAATACCGCCAGCAGTGCAGCCGCGGTAAAGGCCGCAGCCGCCTTGTTATCATTGTTGAGCTGATCGACCAGCAAGGAAAGGGTCAAGGTCTGGTTCATGATGGTGCCCGACACAACAGATACCGCACCAAATTCGCCAATAGCTCGCGCATTGGTCAGCACGACGCCGTACAGCAGCGCCCATTTGATATCCGGCAAGGTAACGTGCCAGAAGATTTGCCAACCATTGGCCCCCAGACTTAAGGCGGCCGCCTGTGCATCCGAACCTTGAGCCTGCATGACAGGGATCAGAATACGGGCGACATACGGGGTCGTCACGAAGATGGTCACCATCAAGATCCCGGGCCAGGCAAACATCAACTGAATATCCCGTGCGCTTAACCACTGCCCCAGCGACGACTCTACCCCATAGACCACGAGGTAACACAAACCTGCTACCACCGGGGAAACCGCATAAGGCAGGTCCACCAGGGTACTTAACAAGCGACGGCCACGAAACTGGTAGTGCGTCAGACACCAGGCCAGCAAGATGCCAAACACCATGTTCAGCGGTACCGTCAGCACCGCCACGAACAAGGTCAGCCCGATGGCGTGGAGCATATAGTCCTCTTGCAGATTGCTCCACAAAGCGGGCAAGCCATCACCCAGCGCTTTGGAGAAAATCAGCACCAAGGGAACAACAAGCAGGCCGAGCACCAGCCCGATGCCCACCGTCAGGATCAAGCGGTCTGCCAGGCTCTTAGGTGGTTTTCTCATGACGCCCTCCGCTGCCAGCCTAACAGGCGATTCTGCACCAGCTGCAGGCTAAACAGCAGCAGCAGGGAAGCGATCAAGATCACCGAGGCAATCGCCGCTGCCGCCGGGTAATTGAACTCTTGCAAGCGCACAAAAATCATCAAAGATGAAACTTCGGTTTTGAAAGGAATATTACCCGCAATCATAATGACGGCGCCAAACTCTCCCAGGCTACGGATAAAAGCTTGCGAGGCTCCCGTCACCAAGGCAGGAATCAAAGGCGGAAACACGACTTTGCTAAAGGTCTGCCACCCGCTCGCACCCAGTGTATGGGCGACTTCCTCGTACTCCGCACCCAGTTCCTCAATGACAGGCTGCACAATGCGCACCACAAAGGGCAAACTGGTAAAAGTCATGGCCAGAACAATACCGGGGTATTGATAAGCGACCTTCCAGCCCTCCGGCAGGAACTGGCCAAACCAGCCGCCCGGCACAAACAGGGTTGCCAGGGTCAAGCCAGCCACAGACGTCGGCAGCGCAAAGGGCAAATCCACCAAGGCGTCGATCAGCCGACGCCCTGGAAACTCAAAGCGCGTAATGATCCAGGCGATGATAAAGCCCACCACACTGGCGATCACGGTGGAATAAAAGGCGGCACTGACCGTGACCTGGTAACTGCTGACAACGCGCTTGTCAGTGATTGCGCGCCAATAATCGGCCAGGCTCATGTCGCTGACGTACATGAACAGGGCCGACAAAGGCAAAAGCACGATAATGGACAGGTACAGGACGCTAAAGCCAAAGCTCAGCCCAAAACCCGGCATAATGGGGCGATGCAAAAAAAAGAGGGGCTTTAGCGCAGTCTTCACCCCGGAAGCCTGCGCTTCGCCCACAAGAGTACGGCTCATGAATTATTTCGCCAGCAACTGATCCAATACCCCGTTAGCGGCAAAGTGACGGCTTTGAATCTCAGTCCAGGGGCCCAGAACGTCGGTGGGATTGATCAGCTTGACGGGCGCATATTTAGATTCGAATTCCTTGGCAACCGCCGGGTCCGTCACCCGATAGTTAAAGCCGGCCAGCAAGCGCTGAATTTCGGGGGTGTACTGAAACTTCAGGTACTCGGTCGCTTCCTTGCGCGTGCCTTTCTGATCCACTACCCGATCAACCACCGCCACGGGAAACTCGGCCAGAACACTGACAGGAGGCACCACCACTTCCAGCTCGCTGCCCTTGAACTCTTCGCTGCCAGCAATGTTGAGCACTTCGGACTCAAAAGTCAGCAGCACATCGCCCTGGCCGTTCTGGGCGAAAGCCACAGTCGCACCCCGACCGCCAGTGGGAAAACTCTCTACATTGCCCAACACCTTGGCCACGAACTGCTTGATCTTGGCCTCATCGCCACCGAACGCCTCGTTGGCATACAGCCAGGAAGCCAGATAGGTATAGCGTGCATTGCCCGAGGTCTTGGGGTTAGGGAATACCAGTTTCACATCATCGCGCACCAGATCATCCCAAGACTGAATGTTCTTGGGATTGCCCTTGCGCACCAAAAAGGCGATGGTGCTGTAGTAAGGGGAGCTGTTGTTGGGGAACTGCTGGGCCCAATCCTTGGCTACTGCGCCGCGCTCGGCCAGGAACTCAATATCGGTTACCTGGTTAAAGGTGACGGTATCAACTTTCTTGCCTTGAATAATGTCTTGGGCCTGACGGGAGGTGCCGGCAAACGACTGGTCAATCTTGATGTCTTGGCCTGTAGTCGCTTTCCAGTGCTCGACAAACTTGGGGTTGATCGCCACAAAGGTTTCGCGCGCCACGTCAAACGAGGCGTTCAACAACGTCACCTGGGCACTGGCTGTACCTCCCAGCAACGAGGCCAACAACAAGGCAGAGCCAACGACAGACTTCAATTTCATGGTGTTCCCCACAGTTTCCTGACGCAACCTTCCAGGCGCGGCATTCATGTTCAATCGCGTGCTATCTATATAAGCACAGCTTGGATAGATCAAATTATGAGTAGGGAAAAAGGCATTTAAAACGACATTTTCATCATGCCCTTATAACCAGAACCTATCTATGCACCCCGTTTTCACACTTCGGCTCCTAGCAATCTGTGCCTGGTGATTGCTTCTTTGGAAAAAATACGGCTATAATCATCAATTCGCCGGCTTAGCTCAGTTGGTAGAGCAGCGCACTTGTAATGCGAAGGTCGAGGGTTCAACTCCTTTAGCCGGCACCACGAATATCAGCGGTTTACCGCATAAAAAGGGTCACCAGAAATGGTGGCCCTTTTTTTATGCTGTTTTTCTGCCTACTTCTTGCCTGCTGTTGGTTCTGACGGGCAGACAAAGCGCCTGACCAGAGTACCTGGCCCCGATGGTTAGGTCGGCACTTCCAGGCAGGGCGTGGCTCGCCGCCTGGCAAGCAGCCCAGCAACAGCAACAGCAATCATAGTTTACGGGCACCATCAGCCTGTCTCTCGAAGCGACACCACTCAGCTCGCCCCCACCCTGCAGTCACCAGAAGAAAAGAGGCCGACGCCCTCATAGGGCGTCTGTTGGGCCTGGCCACGAGCCCAGTCCGCCATACCATTTCATTACTGCAGCGCCTTCAATTTGGATATATGTCTATAGCTGACATTTATCACTCATTTTTATTATTAAGTTTTTACTTATGATTAATGATTTATCATTTATTAATAATTTCTTATATCAATAATTAAACCAATAAAAACCATGCGCAGTTTTTACTTTTAAATCATTTTTATTTATTAGCCACCGCATAATAAGGCAATTGACAAACTCAATGTTTTATGCAACTTTTTTGCACGGTGAGTTATTATTCAATCACGCAAAAATAGCGTCCTTATTGATTAATTCACAGATCTCAAAATAACCTCTGGGAATCTTAGTGAAAGTTTCTTACGTCCTCATCCCAGCAATGCTTTTCTCGATTCAGTACACAGAGCTCATCTTGCTGCTCTTAAGCCCTACTTGTTCTGCTGTCTCGACATTCAAACCGCTACGTTTTAAACCTTTACTATCAGCTACTTAAGAATCCCCATCAAAACTCACAAGCAAAAAAATGCCAGGCTTGACCCACACCCAGCCCCGCTATTTTTGCTTAGGAAAAGGGGACCGGCTATTTCAGGCAGCATGCAGCACGCTCTATAGGAATAACATTCTTTTCATCTGTTTGTACCCCTAATAAAACCTGCTGCTATTGATAGCAAGTTCATCCATAGGTCCTCATTAGGTTCGCCTTTATATAAATTTAAAGCAGTGAATGCTTCTAATGTTAAACAGTCCAGGATTGCTTTCTAATGTCAGAACTCCACGCACGCAGCACTCAACATAACGGCCAGCTAGATCTGGTACAGCTTCTTCGAAGGTTTTGGGAAAAGCGCGCCCTATTTCTGCGTTTCTTCTTCGCCGGTGTCGTACTAGCCACCATTTATGCCCTTGTTGCCAAAGAACAATGGACATCCGTGGCGTACGTCAGCGCACCACGCGTAGAACAAATCAGCGCTTACCTGGACCAACGTCGCGCCATGGCGCGAGTGACAGGCAACCAGACCATTGACACGCATGCACTGAGCTCCTTGCTATTTAGTGCATTTGTCACACAAGCTGCCATTTCCAGAAACCAATGGGCCTACCTGAGTGAGACCGATTACTACAAACAACAGCTGACAGGCGACCAGAGAGCCGACCGCCTCTTACTGCTGGAACTGGTAGATCAGCTCAAGATCAAGGCCCCTGAGCATGATGTCATTGCGCCCTATTACAGGTTCTCCTTTAGTGCGACCAGCGCAGAGCAGGCCCAGGAAGTGCTGAACGGCTATCTGGACTGGGTAAACGCACTGGCATTTGAACAAGTCGATAAAGAATTCAACGACCAGCTCAATGCCCAGATACTGTCTCGACAAACGGATCTTCACAACATTGAATTCAAGCTGATGACGGACCGCCAGCACAGCATTGAAAATCTGGAGGCCGCCCTGCATACAGCCAAACTTGCCGGCATCAAGGACTATATCGTTGCCAGACAGACGGAAGGGGCCACCGTCATTGAGCTTAGCGATAGCAAACGCCTATTCATGCTCGGTGAAAAGTACCTGAGCGCTGAACTTGAGACCTGGGCCAGATCACCTATTATTTACCCGCCTAATTACTTTGAGATCAAGCGGGAGCTTGAGCAACTTGAACCGCTGCGACACTATAAAGTCAACAGCCTTTTATATTTCACTCAACGTCCCCCTACCCTTCCCTTAAAGCGTGACAAGCCTATGCGTGCGCTAATTGTCATTCTGGGGGGCTTATCAGGGGGCATGCTCGGTATTCTCTGGCTGCTTGGGCAGGAGATCTTCCGCAAACAAGACCTGACTGTGGTGACCAACTTTCGCCAGGAAAACAAACTTCTCGAGGTGAATCGGCAGTGATTCCTGTATGCCGCCCTATCCTGCCTTACTCTGCCGTCGGGACCAGACACTCGGCCAGATCCGCGGGACACCCCGCTCCCAGCAATGTCATGGTTCGCTCCAGCTCCTGAGTCAGCAGGCTGAGCACGGTCGCAACCCCTTGCTCACCATTTTGGGCCAAGCCGTAGGCAATCGCTCGGCCAAAAAAAGCGCCCGTCGCACCGCAGGCAAGCGCTTTGGCAACATCCGAACCCCGCCGGAAACCACTGTCGATGAACACCGGGATCTGCGAGTTGACGATCGCCATGATCTGCGGGAGCACACTGATTGTGGATGGCGCACAGTCCAATTGGCGGCCACCGTGATTGGAGACAATCAAGCCATCCACACCATGACGCAGCGCCTGACGCGCGTCTTCTGGATGTAGCACGCCTTTGACCAGTACAGGGCCATCCCATTTGGAGCGCAGCCACGCTACGTCGCTCCACACCAGGCTGCGGTCCATGCTTCTAGCCAACAGGGCTGCCTGCGCCTGGGCGGAGCTGGCCCCTTCCGTCGGCATCAGATTGACGAACTGGGGCTGTCCGGCTAATGCCTGCCGCCACAACCAACGTGGCTGCAAAGCCATATCCAGCAGTAAACGGGGACCGGGGCGAAAAGGTAGCTTAAAGCCATGACGTATATCTTTCTCCCGGTACCCACCGACCGGCACGTCTACCGTCAACACCAGCGCCTCAAAACCAGCTTGACGAGCACGATCCAAAATGGAATTGGCCATCCCCCTGTCTTGCATGACATATAACTGCATCCAGCACGGCCCGTCACAAGCCTCTCGCACGTGTTCCAGGGCGCTGTTGGAGGCCGTAGACAAAATGTAGGGCAAGCCTGCCTTGCCAGCGGCGCGCGCTGCCAGCACGTCCCCGCCAGGACGCACCACATCAATCAGGCCCACCGGCGCCACCCCAAAAGGAGCCGACCACCGCCGTCCAAAAACCTCTATGCTGGTCGAGATGGCCGATGTGTCCCGCAAACTGCGCGGCGATAAGGTCATCGTCTGCAAATCCGCTTGATTACGAGCCAGACACAGCTCATCCTCTGCCCCGCCGGCAACATAGTCATACACAAAACCGGGCAGACGGCGCCGGGCCGCTAGCTGAAAATCCTGAACATTGAGCCGCATGATGCAGGCTGCCTCCCACGTAAGGTCGAGCTTTCACGCCCTATTCAAGTTAATTGTTTAAGCATCAAGTATATGCCTGGAAATGCGGCATCCGGCCAGAGGCGCATCGCCCAAGCAGGCAGAACAAGCAAAATGGGCAGACAGGCTTGCCTCGATAAGGGGGGTACTTGCCTCAGACCGAGGGGCGCGTCAATAACGGAATCGGCAGCTCGTTAAGTCCTTTGAATTCCTGCAGGGAAAAGCTGGTCTGCGCCTGCCGAACCCCAGGCAGGCGATGCAGCTTGCGCTGCAGCAGCTCCGAGTAGCTATCCAGGTCTTTGGCCACCACCATGAGCAAAAAGTCAGCCGGTCCGGCAATGCCATGGCACATCACCACCTCCGGTATGTCGCGTACCGCCTCCACAAACTGCACCGAACGCGCTTCGTTCTGAAAGTCGACACTGATACTGACAAACGCCACCACCCCGTAACCCAGGCCACGACGGTCCAGCCGCGCCTGATAGCCGGCAATAAGTCCCGCCTCTTCCATGCGCCGAATCCGACGCCAGCAAGGCGATTGGGATATCCCCACCTTTTGCGCCAGCTCGCTCGTGGTAAGCCTGGCGTTTGCCTGCAGCTCGGCCAACAAAAGGTAGTCCACCTCATCCAGTTCTATATGCATAAAAAAACCTGTTTTTTAATTTTTACTGAAAAAATTATGCTTGTATAAAAAACCGCTTGGCGCAACCCTCTTAAATAAATAAGATCAACGCATAAATCTAAGTGGGATGAAATAATGAAACCACAGACACTTTGCGTCTCTGCCCCTAAGCCCGCTTGTTCGGGTAAGCGCATCCTGCCGCTCATGGAGACTTTCGGGCATGATGCGGGGCCCACTCCCCCTGGCGCGCAACGCGACTTTGGTTTTCTGCCGACTCAGGCGACTTGATCACACTGTCGCTCGGGTCATTATTAACATACCGGGAACAGAACACATGAATGCCTCCAACGCATCGGCTGACAAGGGAGTCGGCGAGACAGAACGCATTGTTGCGGAAGAAAAAGCGCAGTTGGATTTCAGCCAGTCCATGAGCTACGGCGACTACCTGCATCTGGATGAGGTGCTCGGCGCCCAGCACCCGCTCTCGCCCGCCCACGATGAAATGCTGTTCATCATTCAGCATCAGACCAGCGAGCTCTGGATGAAACTGATGCTGCACGAACTGAACGCCGCTACCGCAGCGGTCGCTGCCGACCGCTATGCCGACAGCTTCAAGATGCTGGCACGTGTCTCGCGCATCATGGAGCAGTTGGTTAGCGCCTGGACCGTGCTCTCGACCATGACCCCGCCGGAGTACACCGCCATGCGGCCCTATCTGGCCAGCTCCAGCGGCTTTCAAAGCGCGCAGTATCGCTGCATTGAGTTTGCCCTGGGCAACAAGAACGCCGCCATGCTCAAACCGCATGCACACCGGCCGGATCTGCTCCGCCAGGTGGATGCTGCCTATCGCGCCCCCTCGCTTTATGACGAGTCATTGCGACTATTGGCCCGTCAGGGCTTTGCTATCCCCGCCAACTACCTGGACCGCGACTGGACCCAGCCCTACCTGGCCAATGCGGAAGTGGAAGCCGCCTGGTTACAGGTTTACCGTGACCCTCATGCGCATTGGGATCTGTACCAGCTCGGTGAGAAACTGACCGACATTGAAGACGCCTTCCGGCTTTGGCGTTTCCGTCATGTCACCACGGTTGAACGCGTTATCGGCTTCAAGCGCGGCACAGGTGGGACGGGAGGGGTCAGCTACCTGCGCAAAATGCTGGATGTCGTGTTGTTCCCCGAAATCTGGACTGTGCGGACTGCGCTGTGACACAGATACCCAACCCCGTTTTTTCGCCGCAAGATCGCGAGCGTGAATACTCGCCCAGCTCTTGTATCGGTGGCAACTATGCGCCGTACATTGAGCAGTACGCCACACTGAGCAAAGCCGCTCTGGTCGGCAGTGCCCACCATGTCGAGCTCGCTTATGGCGACGCTGCTGCGCATAAGCTCGACCTCTTTCTGCCTGCGGGCACGCACTCGGAATCGCTCCCGCCCCTGCTGCTATTTATACATGGCGGCTACTGGCAGGAGCTTTCCAAAGCATCCTCCTTGTTCTCGGCCCCAGACTGCACGGCAGCTGGCATCGCCTTTGCCGCCCTTGATTACACCTTGGCACCACAAGCCTGCGTCCATGACATGGTGCTGGAATGCCGCAAGGCACTGCGCTGGCTGCATCAACATGGCAACAAACTGGGCTTTGACCCGCAACGCATGGTCGTTTCCGGCAGTTCTGCCGGCGCGCATCTGGCAGCCATGTGCTGTCTGCGTGGGTGGGAGGATGATGCTGATTTGCCTTTGGGAACGCCGGCAGCGGCCGTGTTGGTGTCTGGCATTTACGACCTTCAACCCTTGATAGGCACCAGCATCAATGATGCACTGTCCCTGGACGCGGCAAGCGCACGGGCGGTCAGCCCCCAGTTGCTTGATCTGACAGGTTTTCCACCCACCCTCATCGGCTGGGGAGAAATCGAAACCTCGGAGTTCAAGCGCCAGAGCCAAGCGTTTGCTGACTTGCTGAAAGCACAGGGCGCCCAATATCTGCCGCCCATCGAAATGCCAGGACGCAATCACTTCGATGTCATTTTTGACCAGGCTCGTCCCGACACCCGCTTGGGCGCAGCAACACACGCGCTTTTTGCATCGCTGCCAGTCACCTCTACCGGAAGCACATAAGGGAACACGGGGCAGACACGGCCGCCGCCGACGCGCTACATCGCCAGTTTCGCCGCACGCCCTTCACTACAACGCCAGCGTTGGGTGAAGGCTAAGGTCGGTCTGGGCATGAAGCTGAAAGCGTTGTCGTACGCGATGGCTTGCTAATGCCATGGCAGCCGGACGCGCAGCAGGCGGATCTGCCTGCCCGCGCTACGCAGCTGATTACAGTGAATCAAAGGGGTCCTGCGTGCTTGGCAGGCCCGTATCGTCCCCCAGCACAAAACGCGGGATGAACTGCAGCACATATTGCCGCATGGCTTCAACCAGGCGCTGTGCATCGGGGCGCAACTCCCGCGACCGCAAAGACACCACACCAACCATGTAGGGCACGTGAATATCAATCGGGCGCAGCACGACGTTGGGCAGAGGCAGGCCATGCGCAGTGAACGGATCAATCAGGGACACTCCCACCCCTTGGCTGGCCAACACCAGTCCTTCCAGCGAGGACGCCACCTCAATATGACGAATATCTTCGGGAGCCTCCGGACTGGCACGCAACAAAGCGGTCGCCAGGGTATGGCGTAAGCGATGACGATTCTGAACGGAAATCAGGGGAGTGCCCTGAATATCGCTGAGCCGGACCAGGTCTTGACTGGCCAATGCATGGTTCACCGCCATGCCCAGCAAACAGGGGCTTTGCCCTGACCAATGCAGGGTACAGCCATCAATATCCAAAGGCAGGCTGGTCACGGCCAGATCGGCCCGCCCTTCGTCGATGGCTTGAACAACTTCCTCCGGCTTGACGGTATCAATCATCAGCTTTTGCTTGAAGGCCGGATCGTGCTGCTCCATGATGCCCAAGACCTGAGGCAACAAACCCATCGCCATGGCATGAGTGGCCACGATACGCAGGGGCCGCAGTCCCCCGCGGGCGATTTCCAGCGCACGGCTTTGCAGCACTTCCAGGTTCATCAGCACAGGCCGGGCTTCCAGATAAAACTCCCGTCCCTGTTCCGTCAGGGTGACCTGCGGGCGGGTACGGGTAAAGAGCCGGAAGCCCAACTCCTGCTCCAGCTCCTGGATCTGACGGCTGACTACAGGCTGTGAGCGATCCAACAGTCGACCGGCAGCAGTCACACTGCCTGCGGACATCACAGCTGCAAAAGCTTCTAATTGGCGAATTTCCATGTCGTTCTATGTGAATGCCGCATTTATCAACATGGAATATTCTAGTGCGGAATAGTTGGCCGGACTAGCGTTTAACACCGAAACATTGATCGAGCGTAGGGAAAGTCCCATCCCGCACTTCGGCCGCGTATTGGGCGGCCGCTTGCGAGATCAAGGCCCCCACATCCGCATACGGTTTGGCGAACTTGGGAATCTTGCCATTGGTCAGGCCCAGAATGTCCTCAGTCACCAGCACTTGTCCATCGCAGGCGGGCGAGGCGCCAATGCCGATGGTGGGAATCGCAATGCTTTCCGTAATGCGGCGACCCAAACTTTCCGCCACACCTTCCAGCACGACTCCCCAGGCTCCGGCCTGGGCGTGGGCGACCGCATCTTCCAGAACACGCTGTGCAGCGGCATCGGTCATCCCCTGCGCCTTATAGCCGCCCATGGTATTGACGTACTGAGGCATCAGGCCGACGTGCGCCAGCACCGGAACACCCCGCTCCACCAGGAAACGGGTGGTTTCCGCCATGACATGCCCACCTTCGAGCTTGACCGCCTGCGCACCGCTGGCCGCCAGCATGCGCGAGGCATTGGCAAAAGCCTGCTGGGGTGATTCCTGATAGCTGCCAAACGGCATATCCACGACAATGCAAGCATGCTGCGTCGCGCGCACCACTGCCGCTGCATGGGCAGCCATCATATCGACCGTAATGCTTAAGGTGTCAGGCATCGCATAGCCCACCATGGCGGTCGAGTCACCCACCAGAATCATGTCCAGGTGCTCGTCCAGCATCCGTGCAACGGGCGCGATGTACGCAGTCAAGGCAGCAATTTTTTGTTTGCCCTTGCAGGCGATCAAAGTGGGAACGCTAACGCGAACCTGCGTGGTATGTACGCTCATACTTACTCCAGCTGGAATCCCATAGCGCAAACGCTTATATAGGATTGCTTATATAGGATTGTGAATGATGCAGATTGCAACATCTTAAGAAAAAAACCAGTCGACGCCTCTATAATCGCCGCAGGACAAAAAACAATAAGCTAATTTCCTGCCTGCGTACAAGCCTCGCGTGTCCACCCCATGCGGATTCCGGTCCTTTTAAGGACTTTTACAGAGTCAGCGCTTGTACTCTAGAACCCGATTGTTCCCAATGCGCGGTGGTTTCATCAGTCGTATCCAGGCTGTTTTGCCGTGCACTCAACCGAGGAGAGACCCATGTCGACTACCCCCCCAACAATCACCTTCCATGATGGTAACCGCGCCCCGCAACTGGGCCTGGGCGTCTGGCAGGTACCTGCCGAGCAAACGGCCGATGTGGTGTGCAGTGGCATCGAAGCGGGCTACCGCCTGATCGATACTGCCGCCATTTACGGCAACGAAGCCGAAGTCGGCCAAGGGATTCGCCAGTCCAAGGTGCCCCGCGAAGAGCTGTTTGTGACCACCAAGCTGTGGAATGACATGCATGGCCACGACAATACCCGTGCAGGCTTTGAGGAAAGCATGGACAAGCTGCAGCTCGATTATGTAGATCTGTACCTGATTCACTGGCCCGTGCCCAAAAACCGCCAGTACATCCAGACCTGGGAGACGCTGATCAATCTGCGCAACGAGGGCCGTGTGAAATCGATTGGGGTATGCAATTTTCTGCCGCAGCACCTGCAAACCCTGCTGGACAAGACCGGCGTTCTGCCCGTATTGAACCAGATCGAACTGCACCCCGGTTTCCAGCAGGCTGAATCGCGCCACTATCATGAAGATCATGCCATTCAGACTCAAGCCTGGAGCCCCCTGGGGCTGGGCACGCTGTGGGACAACCCGGTGCTGAACAAGATTGCCAAGCAGCATGGCCGTTCCGTGGCTCAAGTCATGCTGCGCTGGCAGACTCAACTGGGCAATATGGTGATTACCAAGTCCAACTCCCCCGAGCGTCAGCGCGCCAATATGGACATCTTCAGCTTCGAGCTAAGCGAACAGGATATGGCCGATATCGCCAGTCTGGACCGGCCCGATGGCCGTCTTGGCCCAGACCCGGAACTGTTTCGCCTGCCCAAAAGCACCGTCCAGGACTAAGCGCCAGGACGCACACGGCGCGCCGGTCCGGACAGAAAGGCAGCTAAAAGGGGCGCCAGGGCAAACAACCACAGCAAAGCCTGTGCCGACTGACGCGCGCCCTGCATGCCGCCAGGGTCCACAAACCCGGTTGCCGTGGTAATTATCCCTGCCAAGGCCGCCCCCAATGCCATCGTGTACAACTGCAAGGTGGTAATGGCGGCCGAGGCGATATTCTCCTGCCCCTTGGGGGCCGAATGAAAAACCCGCGTCAACAAGTGCGGCCAGGCCAGCCCAATCCCTACCCCCACGCCCAGCAAAGCCAGATACAGGGCCCAGGAATAGTCTGTCCCCTCACTCAAGCCCACCCATGGGATGAGGACTCCCAAAGCAGCCAGGGACAGGCCCGAGAGCACCGGCCCGACAATAATCAGTCTGTCGCCGGTTTCCAGCCCACGGCTGGAGCTGGCAATCGACCCCAAGGTCCACCCCCCTGACATCAAGGCGGTCAGATAGCCCGCCTTCAGGGGACTCATGTGGTGAATGATCTGCAAGAAATACGGAATGAAGATTTCGGTCGCTACGGCCACGCTGACCAGACCAATACCGGCATAGAGACTGCCCAAAGCAGTACGAATCGAATAGGTGCCTTGGGGAAACAGACGACTGGTAGATTGACGGTCTGAGCGTGCCATCCCGTAAACCAAGGCAGTACCGCCCGCCACACCGGCCAGATTGATCACCCAGGAGGTGGACAAGCTGCCCGCCGACATTACCAGCACCGAAGCCGTCAACAACAATACCTTGCCCAGGGTCGAGCCTGATTGTCGTGATTCTGGAGCCCGCGCATCGCGCAGCTGTGTCCAGACCAGCACCGCCAGCAAGGCCGCACAGGGCAAGACACTCCAGAAGGCCAGACGCCACTGTCCCATCTGGGCAAAAACGCCGCCAATGGCCGGGCCCGACAGGGTAGCCACCCCCCACATGCTGGAGACCAGGGCCATGACACGCGGCCAGAGCCGCTCCTCAAACACCAGCCGGATGGAGGAATAGCTCAGACCCAGCAGCAAGCCGCCCCCTAAACCCTGAATCGTGCGGGCAAACAGCAAAAACAGCATGGAGGGCGCTGCCGCGCACAAGGTCGTGCCAATGGCAAAAAACAACAGCGACATCAGAAAGCTGTGTCGCAGGCCCCACTTCTCCAGAACCTGCGGTGACAGGGCCGAGCCCAGAATCGAGGCCACCACAAACAACGTGGTATTCCAGGCGTAGTACTCCAGCCCGCCAATATCCTCCACGACCGAAGGAAGAATGGTGGTGGCCACGTATACGTTAATGGCATGAACAGCCACCCCTCCGGCCAGGGCCAAGGAGCGCAAGCCATTGCGGCCCGACAGTAACTCAGACCAAGAAGCTTCCTGGGTATGTGTCATTTTTTCTTTATCCAAGCAAAAAAACCGGCAGACATGCCGGCCCTCTCATCCACCAGTGCGCCAGTCCCCTCAAGTCACTGGCGCACCTGCTGGCGCACAACACGCTCTGGCCTGCCGCAGCGCTTATGCCTTTAGCAAGCCTCGCAAAACGTATTGCATGATACCCCCATGACGGTAGTAATGCGCTTCGCTGGGCGTATCGATTCGAACCAGCGCCTCGAACTCGATATCACCGGCCCGCACAGTGACTTTTTCCGGAATGCGGTCCTGGTTCAGCGCCGTGATGCCTTCAATATCAAACACCTCATCCCCGGTCAGACCCAGCGTGGCAGCATTTTGACCAGCCAGGAACTGCAAGGGCATCACCCCCATCCCCAACAGGTTACTGCGGTGAATGCGCTCGTAGGATTCGGCAATCACCGCACGCACGCCCAAAAGCACGGTGCCCTTGGCCGCCCAGTCACGAGAAGAACCCGAGCCGTATTCCTTGCCTGCCAGAATCACCAGCGGAACACCGGCATTGAGGTAATGACGCGAGGCATCGTAAATCGTGGCTACCGGCGCGCCGTCCTGCGTAAAGTCGCGCGTATAACCGCCTTCTGTGCCAGGTGCCAGTTGATTACGCAAACGCACATTGGCAAACGTGCCGCGAATCATGACCTCATGGTTGCCGCGACGAGAGCCATAGGAGTTGAAATCCTGGGGTTTGACACCGTGGTCCATCAAGTAAGTGGCAGCCGGCGACGTGCGGGCAATGGAACCGGCAGGGCTGATATGGTCTGTCGTCACCGAATCGCCCAGCTTGGCCAGTACGCGGGCCCCCCGTATGTCCGCCACAGGGCTGGGCTCACGCTTCAGGTCAATGAAATAAGGCGGTTTTCGCACGTAGGTGGAATCGTCCTGCCACTCGAAACGATCCCCTTTGGGCGTAGGCAGGGAGCGCCAGCGCTCATCACCGGCAAATACATCCGCGTAGCCGTCACGGTACATCTCGGAGGCAATGGCTTTGCCAATCACCTCCTGTACTTCCGCCGCGGAAGGCCAGATGTCTTTCAGATAGACGTCCTGACCATCGCTGCCCTGCCCCAACGGTTCGTGGTACAGGTCGATATCCATGGTGCCGGCCAGGGCATAAGCCACCACCAGCGGGGGCGACATCAGGTAGTTCATTTTCACTTCGGGGTGAATGCGCCCTTCGAAGTTACGATTGCCGGACAGCGTGGACACCACCGCCAGATCGTTCTGATTAATGGCCTGGCTGACTTCCGGAATCAAGGGACCGGAGTTACCGATACATGTGGTGCAACCGTAGCCAACCAGATCAAAGCCCAGCTTGTCCAGATAAGGGGTCAGACCTGCACGCTGGTAGTAATCCGTGACCACGCGCGATCCCGGAGCCAGACTGGTTTTCACCCAAGGCTTGCGGCTCAGGCCCTTTTCCACGGCCTTCTTGGCCAGCAGCCCCGCCGCCATCATGACGCTGGGGTTAGAGGTGTTGGTACATGAAGTAATCGCAGCAATAACGACCGAGCCATGATCCAGCGTGCATGGGCTGCCATCGGCCAGCGTGAACTCCACCGCCGCTTTCCGGGGTGCTGGCGGTTTATGCGAGGGCACGTCCGAGGCAGGAAAGCTCTCTTCGACGGCCTCGTCGTAGGTGGCGACATCATCGCCCAGCAAATCACGCACCGCAGTACGGAAGGCCGGTTTGGAGGACGACAGTGCGATACGGTCCTGGGGACGCTTAGGTCCGGCGATCGAGGGCACCACCGTGGACAGGTCCAGCTCCAGACGTTCGGAATAACGTGGCTCGTGCTCGGGGTCGTGCCACAGCCCCTGAGCCTGCGCATAGGCACGCACCAGCTCGATCTGCTCTTTGCTACGTCCGGTCAGCTCCATATAACGCAGTGTTTCCTCGTCAATCGGGAACATGGAGATGGTGGAGCCGTATTCGGGGCTCATATTGCCGATGGTGGCACGATTGGCCAAAGGCACGGCACTGACGCCTGGGCCATAGAACTCGACAAACTTGCCGACTACGCCGTGCTGGCGCAGCATGTCGGTGATGGTCAGCACCAGATCCGTGGCCGTTGTGCCTTCGGGCATTTGACCGGTCAGCTTAAAGCCAACGACACGCGGGATCAGCATGGAAATAGGCTGACCCAACATGGCCGCTTCAGCCTCAATCCCGCCTACCCCCCAGGCCACCACGCCCAAACCGTTCACCATGGGCGTGTGCGAGTCCGTACCGACACAGGTATCGGGATAGGCCAGCTGACGGCCTTGCTCGTCGCGTGTAAAGACCACACGGGCCAGATGCTCCAGGTTGACCTGATGCACAATCCCCGTACCGGGGGGAACGACCTTGAAATTGTTAAACGCGCTTTGGCCCCAGCGCAGAAACTGATAACGCTCCATATTGCGTTCGTACTCAATCTGCACGTTGCGTTCAAACGAGCTGGGCTTGCCAAAATCGTCCACGATCACCGAATGGTCAATCACCAGCTCTACTGGCGCCAGAGGATTGATTTTTTGCGGGTCGCCGCCCAATGCCTGCATCGCTTCGCGCATGGCAGCCAAATCCACCACGGCAGGCACGCCCGTAAAATCCTGCAACACGACGCGAGCGGGGGTAAAAGCAATTTCGCGGTCAGGCTCGGCCGCCGGGTCCCAGGCCGCCAGGGCGCGAATGTCATCGGCCGTCACATCCCCACCATCTTCGGTGCGCAGCAAGTTTTCCAGCAGGATCTTCAGGCCATAAGGCAGACTGGCAACATCCAGACCATCTCCACGAACCGCATCCAACCGATAGTAGTCGTAGGACTGCCCGCCGACATCCAACTGGTGCAAAGCTTTAAAACTATCTACGCTTTTCATATCGGGATCTCCATGGAAAAGTGCCGGCCGATACCACCCAATTCACCCAGCCAGCAAAACACATCGGGTAATTGTCTATGGGTCTAGACCATTTCACATCTTACACGCTGGCGCCACCCCCTGCCCCGCGTGACGTCCCCCCTGTGGCCTTCCGACACACCTACACAAACCCGGAAACATTCTTTACGTATAATCATTTAGGTGCCTCCCGCCTGTCTTGTGCCCCCTTTCCTCCCTTTATTTCGAGCACTCGCCCTTCCTCATGTTTTTTGTTGATCTGCGCCGGCTGATTCTCTTGCTGGCTACTGCCAGCAGTCTGCTGACCATGGGCTACACCTTGTATGGGGCCTACTCAGCGGAACGTTCCTTGCTGATCGAGCAAGCTCTGGAAAAAAACCGCGCCTACGCGCTGAAACTGGCCAGCAGTACAGATGCATTTATCGCCAACCTGTTGCAGCAACTGAGCTATAGCGCTGGCGTGCTCGAGCGATCCAGGTATATCGACGAACAATTACTGATCGACGAAGTACAACGGCTGAAAGAACAAAACAACAGTTTTAACTCGGTGCTGATTCTCGATGCCGAGGGACGGGTCCTGGCCAATGCTCCTGAAAAGCTCAGCTTGTTGGGCACAACCTTGCGCGGCGAAGGCACTCAACTGGCCTTGAAAACGCGTAAACCCGTCGTCAGCCCGCCCTATCTGTCCGCAACGGGGCGCTTGCTGATTTTTCTGTCCCACCCTCTTTTTGACGCCCAGGGAAACTACAAAGGTCTGGTGGGCGGCTCTATTTATCTGCACGAGCCCAATAGCCTCAATACCCTGCTAGGTGAACATTTTTACCGTGATGGCTCCTACATCTATGTGGTTGATCAACACAAACGCCTGATTTTCCACCGGGATGTCGCGCGTATTGGCGAAGTCATACACGGCAACCCGGCCATTGATGCCGTCAGCCAGGGCGAAAGTGACGCCTTGTCCTTGCGCAACATCAAGGGCGTGGACATGCTGGCCGGTTTCGCCCCCAGCAGCGATGTGAAATGGGGGGTGGTGGTACAAAGCCCCACAAAAGTCGTTCTGGACGAGTTGACCGTCTTGCTGGGAAAAGTATTGCGCAACTCCATTCCCTTTTTTCTGGCCGTACAGATTCTGATCTGGATGCTGGCCATGCTGATCGCCAAACCCCTGCGTCAGCTGGCCCGGCAGGCTCCACACCTGGATTCGGCCAATGCCAGCTCCCGTATTGCCCAGGTTCACGCCTGGTACTTTGAGTCCCGCCAGATCAAGCTGGCCATGCTGCTGGGTTTGAAACGTGTCAACCGCAAGATGGGCGTCATGAATGTGGAACGCAATACCGACCCCCTGACCGGTCTGAACAACCGGCGCGGCATGACGACGGTGCTGCAGCAATGGAAGGAAATGGACACCCCCTTTTCCGTACTGACCGTGGATATTGACCACTTCAAACGGGTCAACGATACCTACGGCCACGATGTCGGCGATCTGGTATTGAGCTTTCTGGCCGACACCATGCGGGCCTGCACCCGCGACACGGATCTGATCTGCCGGGTCGGCGGTGAGGAGTTCTGTATTTTCCTGCCCGATCAGGATATCGATCAGGCGTTGCAACTGGCCGAGCGCTTGCGCATTCTGATCAGCGAGACTAGCAGTCCTGCGGGCTCGCCCATCACCATTTCAATCGGGCTGGCCCACTGGCCGATTCACGCCCGCGACCACAGTACCGTCCTGAAACTGGCGGACGAAGCCCTGTATAAAGCCAAGCGCAATGGTCGCAACCGCGTCGAGCTGTGCGATCCTGGCGTAGACGAAACAGACAAGCAGAGCGCTTAAAGACGGCGCAGCACCTTGATACGCACATCCAGCTGAACGGGCAGGCTCGTCAATTGACGCGCTTGTTCCCGCCCCTGGGCACTGGCTCGAAACAGGTGAGGTGTCATCAACAGCAGGTCTGCAATCTGTTCCTGTGAGTCGAGCCGGATCTGGGCACGGACGCGTTCGGTGGTTTCCAGGCTAAAGCCGGTCGGGGGCACCAGATTCTCTTCCTTATCGGCTTTCAGCGTCGGATAAATAATGCGACGCAGCTCCAGCAGATGCTCCGGCCCGGCCTCAACCTGAACCCAGATGCCACCTGGCTTTAAAGCCCGCCAAAATTCCTCGGGCACTGCAAACCCAAACAGGCATAAGACCGCATCCAAGGCACCATCGGGCACTGGCAGTTGCGCATTGCTGCCCACCAGCCAACGGATGTCCGAGGAGCTGCGTGCCGCCGCCATAACGGCCCATTTGGAAATATCCAGACCAATCAGGGCCAACTGCCCATCTTGATCCTGCTGACGCAAGTAACGCGGGTAATAGCCTTCACCACAGCCCGCATCCAGACAGGCATAAGGAGCCTCCCCTTCCAGACCATCCATCAAGGCACGCCACACACCGGCGGCAATAGGTTCATACACCCCCGACTCCAGATAGCGACGGCGTGCCGCTACCATTTCCTTGCTATCGCCCGGATCGCGAGAACGCTTGTTCTGTACCGGCAGGAGATTGATATAGCCCTGACTGGCGGTGTCAAAGCAATGACCCGAGGCGCAACGCCAGCTGGGTGATTCAAATGTGAGCGGCAAGCCATCCAAGGGACAGCACAGCTTCTCGAACAGGGGGGGGGAAAAGTCGGACATGGATGAATCGCTCTACGGCCACCGTGGCCAAGGCGATAGTGTAGCGCCCCGGACAGTCTGTGCCGGGGCCGACAAGGCGTTTACGCTTGCGTGGCAAAGGCCAGCGCGTCGCGCAGCAAAGCCTCGATCAGGGGCTGGATCCGACCGGCCGCCTCTTCGTTGTAGGCAAAAGGCCATTGCTCTTGCATATAACAGCACTGCGCCATTTCCAGTTGGACCGCATGGATGTTCTGTTCAGGACGTCCGTAATGGCGAGTAATGTAGCCACCTTTGAAACGGCCATTCAACACGCTGCTGTAGTCCTGGTTGGCCAAGGCCGTTTTCATCAGACGTTCGCTCAAGGCAGGATCACAGCTCTGACCATTGGCGGTGCCAAAATTCAGATCGGGCAGGCGGCCTTCAAAAAAACGCGGCACTACCGAACGAATCGAGTGCGCATCCCATAGGACCACACGACCATGCAGCGCCAGCAGGCGGGTGAGCTCTTCTTCCAGTTTCTGGTGATAAGGCAACCAGATGGTTTCGCGCCGCTGGGCAACCTCTCGCTCGTCCGGCTCCTGGCCGGGCTGATAAATGGGCGCATCGTCAAACATGTCCACTGGACATAGGCCGGTGACACTTTGACCCGGATACAGGCTGCTATTGTCCGGCGGGCGGTTCTGGTCCACGACAAAGCGTGAATAGGTCGCTGCCAGAACCGAAGCCCCCAATGTGCGCGCGCATTCATAAAGGCGGGGAATATGCCAGTCCGTATCAGGCACCTGACGAGCCGATTCCGTGAAACGCGTCAGCAAATCCGAGGGCACGTAGGTGCCCGAATGCGGCATGGAGATCAGCAAGGGGACAGTGCCCGGGTAAAACTCAAAAGCAGCAGGAACAGTCATGACGGGCTCCGGTCGGTTTCAGCACACAATCAAGAGGGAATAGGATACAGATCACCCCGGCGGTGCTGCCAGGCCGGCAGTGATTCGCGCATGCGCTGCACACGAGCGGGGTCCAGATCGGCACAGATATAGCCAGGATGATCCGGCATGCAGGCCAGTACCGTCCCCCAAGGGTCAATAATCATACTGCGACCCAGACAGGGCAGGGCAGGACCAGGCCCCCCAATTTGGGCGGCGGCCAGCACATAGCATTGGTTCTCAATGGCACGGGCACGCAACAGCACTTCCCAATGGTCGCGGCCGGTATGCACATTAAAGGCAGCCGGCACCACCAGGACATTCGCGCCCCGGGCCCGCAAGGTACGAAAGAGCTCGGCAAAGCGCATGTCATAGCAAATGCTCAGACCCAGGTTCAGTTCCCCGACCTGCACATTCTGAACCTCCTCACCAGGACAAAAATCGTCGGACTCGCGGTATTCCAGGCCGTTGACCACCGCATCGTATAAATGCACTTTGCGATACTGAGCCACGATCTGTCCATCGGGCGAGAAAGTCACACTGGTATTGCCCAGGCGAGGATCGTCCGGACGGCGCTCATGCATGGAACCCAGATGAATCCAGGCACCGGTGCTCCGCGCCAGGCTGGCCATATGCTCGGTTACCAAGCCTGGGATAGGCGTGGCGTTTTGCTGCAGCCATGGCGTATCGCCGCGTACATCGCTGTACTCGGGGGTCACAATGAGTTTTGCCCCGTCCCTGGCGGCGGCCAGCACCCAATGCTCCAGCTGATCCAGATTGGTCTGGCGGTCGCGGCCACTATCTAGCTGAACCAGGGCCACACGTGTCGTAGACATACTTTTATCCTTTCAGCCCGGCTCAGTACTGCAAGGCGCGAGCAGTTTCCAAGGCCAGACGGGACAACACCCCCGCCCCCTGCCCCCCGTAAAGAGACGTGCTGGTGCGCCCGTCCGTAAAGCCATCGGCCATCACCGCCAGCACCACACTGCGCTCACCCATGGTCAAGATTCCGGCATCGTGGCGCAAGCCGGGCAAAGAGCCGGTCTTGTGAGCCAGTTGAGCGATGGAAGGCAAAATTGCCGCAAAATGTCCTCGTTCACGCTGGTCAGCCAGCATGTCCAGACCCTGCTGACGCAGGCTTTCCGGCAAAGCAGGCGAGCCAAGCAGGTAGAGCAAGGTCGAGCAGGCATCCTGGGCGGTAGTCCAGTTGTCTTTACCAGCCTCCCGCGCCTTCATGTCCATCATGTGACGCTGCAACTGGGTCTGCTGCAGGCCAGCCTGCGCGCACCAGGCGTTGATGTTAGCCATGCCCAGCAAGTCGATCAGCGCATTGGTGGCGACGTTGTCGCTCAAAATGATCATCAGCAGGGCCAGCTCACGCAAGCTCAGGCTGGTCACGCCAGGCAACTGGCTCAAAATACCGGTGCCTGGCGTACGGTCTCCCTCGGGCAAGGGATAGACCGTATCCAGCGACAATCTGCCCTGGGCAACCTGTTCCAGCAGACACAGCAGCATGGGCGTCTTGATCAAGCTGGCCGAGGGCATGACGCGCTGCGCATGCCACTCAAACAAGGAGGTACCGTCGGTCGCGTAGACCGCCATCGAAATGCGGGCGGCTTCCTGGGCCAGCACAGGCTCCAGTCTTTCTTGCAGACGCTCACGAACCCGTGGCGCATCCAACAACGCGCTTCCCAAGGCAAACATACACACTCTCCTTCCGCACTCAGACCAAAATCAGGAATAGACCGGCGAACATCAACAAGTTGACGATCATCACCGCCCAGCCGTTATACAACATGTATTTAAGCTGAGTGGAACGCGCCAGCCCCATCTGGCCGAACATATCCGAAGAAGGAAAGGGACCGAACCAGTCAATTTGCGAGCTACCCAGAATGACGGCGGCCGTTGCGGCAGGACCCACGCCTGCTGCTGCCAGGAGGGGGCCAAAAATCTTGGCGGTAAAGGTCATCTGTGCGACGGCGGCTCCCGGAATATGGCCCACCACGTTAAAGGCCACAATCAACATGCACAGTACCGCGCCACTGATGCCGACCAGATACGGTTGTACCGAATCGAGCAAGGCGTGATAGGCATTGAGCTGATCCACCAGCACCAGCACGGGATTGAACAGCCAGAACAAGAAGAAAATCCAGATCAGCTTGCCCGCCCCGGCATACATGGCCTGCAAAATCTCGCGTGGGTTCATGCCGCCGGCCAGACCGGTTGCCGCTCCCAGGGACACCATCACAATAATGGCGTACGCAAAGCCGGCCTTGGAGGCAATACCCACCGCCGCCAGACCCACAATCGTGATGCAGAAAGCCCAGGCTGCACGTACCGCTTTAGGCGACGCCTTGGCATTCACATCAAAAGCCGCCTGGCCTTGCGAGGCTTCTTCGTACTGGAACTGGTCTTTGGTGATTTTCTGGATGCGGCCGGACATGAACCAGCCCGTCAGCAAGGTTGCCGCCGCCATCGGCAGGCCGGCCACCAGCAAATAGTCGGTGTAGCTCAAACCGGTCAGACCCGTTACCGTCACCACATTAGGAGTGAATGGGCCCAGCACCAGACCTGCGGAGCCGGCGCTTTGGAACAAGGCAGCCACGGCGGGGGGAGACAGACGCACGGCCGCGGCAATCGGGATCACCACCGCAGCGATAATGGCGTTACCGCCCGCCAACGTGCCCAGAGCGCCACAGATCAGGGTGGACGCCACCATGATGCCCAAACGCACACGCACCGGATTGGACAAGCCGATACGCTTCACAATGGCTCGCACCAATTGCTCAGCGGCACCCGTACGGGCGGCGACCTCGCCAACCCCGGCGCCCAGCACAATAATCAAACCCACCACCGCAATGAACGAGCCCAGGGACTCGGCCAGCAGTTTACCCATCGCAATCGGCGTCGTGCTGGTCATGATGGCGCCCAAAACAATGGCTCCAATCGTGGCCAACACAATGTCCACACCCAGCAGGGCGATAAGCGCGAACACCACTACCGGCGTCAAGCCCCACAGGGAGCTTTCACCCGGCATGTAAAAATGGGTGTACAAGGCAATCGCCATGCCAATTAAAAACACCACCATGGCTGCATTGCGCTTGCCCGTTGGCATTGCTTGCTGAATGACACTCATGTCGTCTCCTTAACGATCCTTCCTGGCCGGCTTTTCATAAGTCCGGCCTTTGCATGTGATGCAATCACCCTGCCCTGGTTGACGGCCCCAGATCCGGGCAACTGGTTTCTTGTCCGATGCGCCGCTTAAACCGAAATAATCGGCGCATCCAGGCTTTGTGCCTGAGCGGCAAAGGCGCGTTTAAGCACCTGTCCGGGCCGCTGCTCCGGAGCGACAGGATGAACCTGTACACCATTGACAAACACAGTCTGCACACCTTGAGACGGTAAGGTGGGCTGCTCCCAGGTGGCGCAATCTTGCACCGTTTCGGGATTAAACACCACCAGATCCGCCCAGGCGCCGACTTGCAACACGCCGCGGTTTTCCAGCCCGAAAACCGAAGCAGGCAGGGCCGTCATTTTGGCGACCGCCTGCTCCAGGGACATCAGGCCATCTTCGCGTACGTACCGCCCTAAAATGCGCGTAAAACTGCCCCACAACCGAGGGTGGGGATGCGCATCCGCAGGCAATCCGTCCGAGCCCACCATGCAACATGGGTGGCTGAAAATACGCTGGACTTCTTTCTCGTCCATCGCAAAATAAATCGCGCCGGCCGGCAGCAAACGCCGTGCGGCAGTTTCACGGTCGCAGCCCCACTGTTCGGCAATCTCGGCCAGATACAGGCCATTGCATTCCGGGTGAGGCTCGGACCAGGTAATACGAATCTGGTCTATGGTGTGGGCGCGCTCAGGAATCAGGATCGTGGAGCTGCCCGAATAGGGGTAGATATCGAGGGTGGCCTGTACGCCATCGGCGCGCGCTCGATCAATATTGGCCAAGGTCTCACTACTGCGGCCCCAGTTGGCCGGCATCATGCACTTGTGATGCGACACCAGGGTGGCGCACTGCGTCTGGCGGCCTATCGCCAGCACTTCTTCTACCGACTCCTGCACCGTATCGCCTTCATTGCGAATATGACTGGTATGCAAGGAGCCCTGGGAAGCGGCAACACGGGCCAGGCCTTCCAGTTCGGCCGGTTCGGCCATGCAGCCAGGCTCATAGGCCAAGCCAGTACTAAAGCCCACCGCCCCATCCTGCAGAGCCTGGGCCAACAGGGCTTGCATGGCCTGCTGCTCATCGGCGTCAGGCTGAGCGAGCGGGTCCTGCATGACAGCCATGCGCAAATTCGCATGGCCGACCAAGGCTGCCACATTGATCATGGGCGTTAACTGGCGCACCGCCTGTGCATACTGCGCCATGTCCTTAAACAAGGGCGAGTCGCCCAGCAAGGCCAAGGCAGCCGCCGAATTGTCGGGCAAGGGAGCCGGAAAGGCGCTGACGCCACAATTGCCAACCACCACCGTCGTAATGCCCTGACTGGTTTTCCAGTCCAGAGCGGGCCGCTCGATGAACATCAAGTCATCATGACCGTGGGTGTCGATAAATCCGGGGGCCACCACATGGCCGCTGGCATCCACCACTTGATCGGCATGCCAGGCGCTCAAATCGCCCAGGGCCACAATACGCCCCGACCGAATACCCACATCACCGCGCCAGCGCGGGGTGGCCAAGCCATCAATAATCCAGCCATTGCTGATCTTGACGTCCAAGCTGCGGTCGTCTGTCTGCATTTACGTCTCCACTTACCCTCCCACAAAAAGGGGAGTTGACCGCATTATCCAAAGGTATTATTAATATGAAAAATTGTTTAAGTTAATTGATTAATCAGAAAATGAAATGGACAGACTTCCCAAGCACATCACGCTCAAGCACCTGAATGCCTTTGTCGCCGTCGCCCAGGAGGCCAGCTTCACCCACGCCGCCCGGCGACTTTTTCAAACCCAGTCCTCGGTCACGGGCCTGATTCAGCAGTTGGAAGTTGCCTTGAATACCACTCTGTTCAATCGCACCAGTCGGCGCGTATCCCTGACGCCTATTGGCCTGGAGTTCCTGCCGCGCATCACGCGATTGCTGGCGGACTTTGATGGGGCCATCAGTGATGTCATGCGTTACGGAGAATTGAAAAGCGGGCGGGTCAGTGTGGCGGCCGCCCCTTCGGCCATCACGGATCTGATTGCACCGGCTGCCGCTCATTTCTCGCAGCAGCACCCTGCGGTACGGCTGTATCTGCGTGATGACAACTCAGGCCGCATTCAGCGCCAGATCGTGGCAGGAGAAATCGACTTTGGTCTGACCAGTCCCTGGGCAGATGTCCAAGGGCTGGACAGTCAACCCCTGCTGGAAGATCAATTCGGCGTGCTCTATCGCAGCGACGACACGCAGATCAAACCCGATGCCAACAACACGGTCAGTTGGTCGGCGCTGGAGGAGCGCAAACTGGTCGGTGTGGTGGACGAAACAGGCATCATGGCAGTGCTGCAATCGCGACCGGATTTACCCATTGAGGCCTCAGCCCCTTTTTATGAAGCGTCCAGCACCACCTCACAAGCGGCGTTGGTACAAAGTGGTCTGGCCATTGCCCTGCTGCCGGCCCTGGCCGCTCAACGGGTTCTCATGCCCGGCCTGAGTTTTTCGCTGCTGCAAGCCCCCACACTGGTTCGCACCTTATGCCTGATGTTCCATCAGGAACATGATTTGACACCTGCAGCGGCCGCCTTGGTGGATGAGCTGCGGGCCTATGTGAAAAAAGCAGCATTACCGCCTGGATGCCGCGCTCTGTAAGCATATGCAAAAATCATGGGAGGGGCGCGCGGCCTCGGTAACAATAAGGACCGCTAGTCGCGTGCGCAGGATGACGCGACCTGGCCCAGTCTGCTCGACCCTTTCCATGAATAGACGAACAGCAAAGCCGGACGTAGCACCGTTCAGGCTCGCCTGATCACCCTGCCATCATGCCCGTGCTGCTTTCCGGGTGTTGATGGCCCACAAGGCGACCCAGCGCGTCATCGTCCTGCTCACCAGGAGAAGCACCATGACGCAGTCTTCCGCGACCTCCAGCAACGCCAAGCCGCTTCATCTTGACGACATCACCGTCGTAGACAACACCAAGCTCAAAAAGGCCGTGACTGCCGCTGCGCTGGGCAACGCCATGGAATGGTTTGATTTTGGTGTCTACGGCTTTGTGGCCGCCACCTTGGGTAAAGTCTTTTTCCCCGACGCCTCGCCCGCCGTGCAAACCATTGCGGCGCTGGGCACCTTTTCCGTGCCTTTTTTGGTGCGACCATTGGGCGGCGTATTCTTCGGGCTGATGGGGGACAAGTTCGGTCGTCAGAAGGTGCTGTCCCTGACCATCATCATCATGGCGATCAGCACCTTCCTGATAGGCCTGATTCCCTCCTACCTCGCGATTGGTATCTGGGCCCCCATCTTGCTGTTGCTGTGCAAACTGGCCCAGGGTTTTTCCGTGGGCGGCGAATACACCGGCGCCGCGGTCTTTGTGGCCGAATATGCACCTGACCGGCAACGCGGGTTTCTGGGAAGCTGGCTGGACTTTGGCTCCATTGCAGGCTTTGTGCTGGGCGCTGGTCTGGTGGTGTTGCTGCAAACATCCCTGAGCGAAGCCAGTTTTCAGGACTGGGGCTGGCGCATTCCCTTCCTGATAGCCGGCCCACTGGGCATTTTGGGCCTGTATCTGCGCCATGCGGCCGAAGAGACGCCAGCCTTTACCGAGCAACTGGAAAAGATGGAAAAAGAGGACCGTGCCGCCCTGCAAGAGCGCCCGACGATTTCCTTTGGCGAGATCTTCTCCAAATACCGTAAAGCCCTGCTGATCTGTATTGGCATGGTGCTGGTCACCAACATTACCTACTACATGTTGCTGACCTACATGCCGACCTATCTGTCCAGCAGTCTGGGCTATGCCGAAGAACACGGTGTCTTCATTATTGTGGTGGTGATGATCGGGATGCTGTTTGTGCAACCGGTGGTGGGCTTTGTCAGCGACAAGATCGGGCGCAAGCCCTTCTTGCTGGCCGGCAGTCTGGGACTGCTGATCTTTGCCATTCCCGCCTTCCACTTTATTGGCAGCGACAGCAATGTGCAGATCTTTCTGGGACTGCTGATTCTGGCCGTTTTACTGAACTGCCTGACCGGGGTCATGGCCTCTACCCTGCCCGCCCTGTTCCCGACCCGACTACGCTACAGTGCCCTGGCCGCCTCTTTCAATATTGCGATTATTGTGGCGGGCCTGACACCAACCATCGCTGCCTGGCTGGTGGAGCAAAGCAATAACCTTCTGATCCCTGCCTATTACCTGATGTTTGCCAGTGTCATCGGTTTGATTACGGCCGTGTTCCTGCCTGAAACGGCTAACCGCCCCTTGCGCGGCGATACGCCGACCGCCTCCAACCCCAAGGAAGCCAAAGAACTGCTCCAACAAGCCTACGATCACATCGAGCAAAGCGTCCAGGAGGTGGAAGAAGCCATTGCCAAGGCCGAGGCCGAGTTGGAAAGCCTGAAACAGAAACGCCAAGGTCTGGTGGACCGTCACCCCGAGTTGGATTAAATCCTGTCTCTGCTGCCAAGCCCGTTGGCGCGGGCCGGGAAATCGGCAAACAGTTCTCACGCCGCGGCATCCCCGCTGAAAGCCTGCATCAAAAAACCCGATCCCGTATCCAGGCGGGATCGGGCTTGTAACTTACGCTCCAGGCCTTGGCGGGGCCCCGATTCAGGCGCCGCTGCAGACGCAACATCAAATCGTCAGGCCACCTGATACTTCTAAGGTCGTGCCATTGATAAAGCTGGCCTCGTCCGAAGCCAGGAACGCGTATACATTGGCCACTTCCTCCGGCTTGCCCATACGGCGCAGCCAGCAATG
Organism: Alcaligenes sp. SJTW-7; assembly: GCF_047716895.1. Taxonomy (NCBI): domain Bacteria; kingdom Pseudomonadati; phylum Pseudomonadota; class Betaproteobacteria; order Burkholderiales; family Alcaligenaceae; genus Alcaligenes; species Alcaligenes sp. SJTW-7. The sequence goes on from NZ_CP136682.1 coordinate 3,553,183, forward strand.
ATCGCGAAAGCCTTGCAGCACTTTTTCAGGGATGGATTTCAAAATGTCCGTCTCGATGAAACCAGGGCAAACGGCATTGACGCGAATCCCTTTGGGGCCCAGTTCACGGGCCCAGGTCTTGGTAAACCCAATCACACCAAACTTGCTAGCCGCGTAATTGGTCTGACCATAATTGCCATACAGCCCCACCACACTGGACGCATTGAGGATAGCGCCGCTTTCCTGCTCCAGCATCACCGCGGCCACTGCCTGAGTGAAATTGAATACCGCTTTCAAATTGACATCAATGACATCGTCAAACTGCTGTTCCGTCATGCGCAGCAGCTTGGCGTCTTTGGTGATCCCGGCATTGTTCACCAATACATCGATACGGCCGAACCGGTGCTTTACATCCGCCACCATCGCATCAATCTGGGCACGGTCGGTGACATCCACGGTATAGGCCACGACTGTCACGCCCGGGGCGTGCAAGGACTGTGCGGCCGACTCAAGGGCTTGGGCATCCCGGTCACACAAGACCACCACCGCGCCTTCCTGGGCAAACTTTCTGGCCGTTGCCAAACCTATACCGGCTGCCGATCCGGTTACAAGCGCCACCTTATCTTTCAATCGCATTCCAGCTACCTTTTAAAAATCGCTCCACGCTGTCATGCAAACCCAGGTTTTTACCGCATCCACACAGACCATGGTCTATTTACCCGTTCACACCAGCACCTGGTTTTTTACTCCGTTCGTCCGCCTTCCGCCAGTCAAGATGAGCAAATTTTATCCATGTCTGCCTGCTCCTCGCGGGCGACGAAAACGAAAGAAATGCTGCCCATCAAGCTGGGCAGCAGGGCAAACAAACGCTTACTTGCCAGAAGTAAACTTGCTGTGACTGTGGATCAGATTGCGATAGTCAGGAATATGGGCAGAGAACAAGGCACCCAGACCTTCCACATCGTTACGCCAATCGCGGTGTAGCTCGCAGGCCACCCCAAACCAGGTCATCAACTGCGCGCCAGCCGCCGACATGCGATCCCACGCTGAGTGGCGGGTAATTTCATTGAATGTCCCCGAGGCGTCAGTTACCACAAACACATCAAACCCGGCTTCCAGGGCCGACAGGGCCGGAAATGCCACGCACACTTCCGTGACAACTCCCGCAATAATCAGTTGCTTCTTGCCGCTTGCCTCGATAGCCTTGACGAACTCGTCGTTGTCCCAGGCGTTGATCTGACCAGGACGTGCGATGTAAGGCGCATCGGGAAAAATTTCTTTCAGTTCGGGAACCAAGGGGCCATTAGGGCCTTCTTCAAAGCTGGTAGTCAAAATCGTGGGCAGCTTGAAGTACTTGGCCAGATCAGCCAAAGCCAGCACATTGTTCTTGAACTTGTCCGGATCAATATCACGGACCAGAGACAGCAGCCCGGTTTGGTGATCGACCAGTAATACAGCGGCCTGGTCTTTATCAAGACGTTTATAAGGCGTAGTCATTTCAGTTCTCCTTAAGAATGAGTAAGAAAGGGTGGGTGCCAATCCGGCACCCGGCACGGCTAAAGCGCTTCTGGGAAATCGCGCTGCAAAAACAAAGCGTTGAGCTGTTTCAACCCAGCCAGTGAGAGCGGACCGGCCCGCCTTCACCGACCAGCCTTAGGAAGTCGCGCCAGAAGGCATGGAGCCAAAGCGGCCATTGTTAAAATCGTCCATCGCCTGCAAGATTTCCTGCTGGCTATTCATGACAAACGGCCCATGACCCACGATGGGCTCATCAATCGGTTGACCACTGATCAGCAAGACCACAGCATCGTTATTGGCTTCCACCATGAACTGGCTACCGGCGCGATCCAGCACTACCAATTGCCCTTCACGCGCCACACTTTGCCCATTGACCAGCACCGTGCCATGCAGGACCACCAAGGCGGCCGTCCAGCCTTGCGGACTTTCCAGCTCGACAATCCCCCCCTGATTCAGGCGCAAATCCCATACATTCATGGGGGTGAAGGTTCTGGCAGGGCCTGTAGCGCCGTCTTTTTCACCGGCAATAATGCGCACCTTGCCGGCAGCATCGGGCAGAGGCACGACAGGGATCTGCTTGTCAGTAATAGCCTGATAACCGGCAGGCGTGCCTTTGTCTTTGGCTGGCAGGTTGACCCACAACTGCACCATCTCCAAGGTGCCGCCCGAACGGGCAAAGGCATCAGAGTGGTACTCCTCGTGCAAGATGCCCGAACCCGCCGTCATCCACTGCACATCGCCCGGTCCGATCGTGCCCCCCTGGCCGGTGGAGTCGTGGTGCGACACTTCCCCCTTGTAGACGATGGTGACCGTTTCAAACCCCCGGTGCGGATGCTGACCTACACCGCGCTTGTGCTCGCTGGGCGCGAACTCGGCCGGGCCGGCATAGTCAAGCAACAGAAAAGGACTCAGCTGTTTTGCGTGCGTGTGGTACGAAAACAGGGAGCGAACGGGAAAGCCGTCGCCCACCCAATGGGGACGGGGCGCACTATAAATACCAAGAATGTTCTTCATGTCCATCTCCTTGTTTCAACATAGGAGACAGAATAAACTCGGAACGATGAAGTCAGTAGCCCCCTAAAACGGTCATCTCTGTTCCATTTATGGAACGATAAAAGCGCTATGCACGATTTAAATGACTTGTACTTTTATGTTCAGATTGTGGATCACGGCGGCTTTGCCCCGGCCGGTCGCGCACTGGGCTTGCCCAAATCCACCCTGAGCCGCCGACTGGCCGCTTTGGAAGAGCGCCTGGGGGTTCGGCTGATACAACGTTCTACCCGGCGCTTTACGGTGACCGAAATCGGCCAGACCTATTACGAACACTGCAAGGCCATGCTGGTAGAGGCTGAAGCGGCACAAGCCGCCATTGAAATGACGCATGACGAGCCACGTGGCGTGGTACGTCTCAGTTGCCCCATCACCTTGCTGAACGCGCATGTCAGCACGATGTTGGCTGATTTCATGGTCCGCTATCCGCATGTGACGGTTCAGCTGGAGGCCACCAACCGGAAGGTGGATCTCATCGGAGAAGCACTGGATATCGCAATCCGCGTCCGCCCCCCGCCCCTGCAGGACAGTGATCTGGTGATGCGTGTTTTATCCGATCGTAGCCAATGTCTGACAGCCAGCCCGGCGCTGATTGCCCGTTACGGAATGCCCGGTTCGCCGGCGGATCTGGCCGACTATCCCAGCCTGGGCCTGGGTGTGCCTCAGCAAACCCATACCTGGACCTTGTTCGGACCCAATGGAGCGCAAGCCGTACTGCACCACACACCCCGTCTGATCACGACGGACATGACCGCCCTGCGCGCCGCGGCCCTGGCTGGAGTGGGAATCGTCCAACTGCCTACACTGGTGGTTTGCGATCAATTGGCACAAGGCGCTTTAGTCAAACTGATCCCGGACTGGGCGCCGCGCCGCGAGATCATTCATGCGGTGTTTTCCTCGCGCCGTGGTCAAATGCCCGCCGTACGGGCCCTGCTGGACTATCTGGTCGAACGCTACCAAGCCATGGACGAGGACTAAGCGCCATTCTGAGCCTGGCAGGTTTAGAAACCCGGTCATGGAGTGTGCGATCGGTTTCAGAAAACAAAAACGCCCTGCATATGCAGGGCGTTTTCTCTGAACGGGCCATCAAGCCGGGGATCAGATGCCGCGATTAAAATCGTGAACCTGCTTTTCAGCCTCTTCACGTGCAATACCGTAGCGCTCCTGAATCTTACCGACCAGATACTCGGTATTGCCCTCGGCAACATCCATATCGTCATTGGTCAGCTTGCCCCATTTCGCCTGGATTTTACCAGTCAGCTGCTTCCATTTGCCTTTGATCGTATCTTCATTCATAGTCGTTCTCCTATTTACAAAGGAATTTCATTACAGAGATTGATCAGGGAATAATTATTCCGGCTTCACTTTCAATCCCGACGAGTCGACTTTCACAACACCTTTCACGCTTTCGGTGGCTGCCACCGCTTTTTTAAGCTCGATTTCGCTAGGCACGGTACCGGTCAATGTTGCAACCCCGTTATTGGTCTCAACAGAGATATCCGTGCTCTTCAAATCCTTGGTACTGGCCAGATCAGCCTTGATCTTGGTGGTAATCCAGGTATCGCTGACGGCTTCGCCCGCTGTTGCGGAATGATCCTGATTAACGGCAGGCTCATTAGCCAGTGCGCCGCCTTGCAGGCCAAAACTCAAAGCCGAGGCCATTAGAAAACTGGATAGGATGGCGGATTTTTTCATAGATTTTCTCCAATATCAGAAAGAGTATTTTTAGAATTAAAAATTCCCTTATCCCTGCTATTAAAAGGAGTCCAATTCAATCAACAAAAATTTCGTTGTTTGCAATGGATGGTTCCACCGTAACATTCCCGACCAGGGCGACAACTACGAAATGCTACAAGCAATTTCCTTATAATAATTTCCCTTCAAATTGCTCAAGGCAGCTTCTTCGACCTGAATAAGCAGATGTCCCTGACCCTGTTTTTCTGACCCTGTACCAGTTGGCCCCAAACCGCCCTACCCGGCATCGAGACTGGTTTTCACGTAGGGGACAACGTTGACCAGAAGGCTGTTCGCACGAGCAATAATTTACCCAAGGGCCGGGACGACCACAGACCCTGTCCTGCCCATGAAGAGGCAAGACAGGGCGGATACATAAGGTAAGAAATTTAGCAGTGCCACTAACAAACGCGACACCGTGAGCCGGTCAATTACCGCAAATGATGCACTTGCTGCAGCCCATAGACCTGCACCGGCAAACCCGCTTGACGCGCTTTCAGCTGCAAGGCCAGATATTGTGAGTAATGCCGCGACTGATGCAGGTTGCCGCCGTGAAACCACAGATTTGGCTGCTGGGTGGGTTTCCACATATTGCGCTGCTCGCCCTCCCATGGCCCCGGATCTTTCGTGGTTTCCGAACCCAGGCCCCAGCATTTACCCACCCGGTCCGCCATTTCCTGGCCGGCCAGATCCGCTACCCAGCCGTTCATGGAACCGTAGCCCGTGGCGTACACCACCAGATCCGCAGGCAATTGCGTGCCGTCTGTCAGTACCACAGCGTTCTCGGTCAGATGGCTGATGTCGGTCCGGGATTTCAGCTTGATGCTGCCGTCGATGATCAGCTCGCAAGCGCCTACGTCGATGTAGTAGCCCGAAGCACGTCGCAGGTATTTCATGAACAAGCCCGAACCATCGTCACCCCAATCCAGCATGAAGCCTGCCGCCTCCAGCTTCTGGTAGAACTCTGCATCACGCTCGCGGATCTTGTCGTACACAGGAATCTGGAAGTCCGCCATGATGCGATAGGGCAGGGACGCAAAGAGCAAGTCTGCCTTGCGCGTGGTGACTCCCGAAGCCAGCGCCCGTTCAGAATACAGATCTCCCAAGCCGATCTCCATCAAGGAGTCGGATCGCACAATATGGGTGGACGAACGTTGCACCATGGTGACGTCCGCCCCCGCCTCCCACAACGCCGCGCAAATATCGTGCGCCGAGTTATTGGCCCCGATCACGACTACTTTCTTGCCCGCATACGCTTGCGGCCCAGGGTGCTGCGAGGAGTGCTGCTGCTCACCCTTGAACACCTCCTGTCCCTTGATACTGGGCACATTCGCCTTGCCGGACATGCCCGTGGCAAAGACCAGTTGCTGTGGCCGTAGCGTCATGGGCTTGCCATCACGCTCGATCTCCACTTCCCAGGTCTGGCTGGGCTCGTCGTAGCGCACCTTCTTGCACACGGTGCTGCTCCAGTAATTCAGCTCCATCACCTTGACGTACATTTCCAGCCAGTCGCCAATCTTGTCCTTGGGCGCAAAGACAGGCCAGTTGTCGGGGAAAGGCATATAAGGCAGGTGGTCGTACCAGACGGGGTCATGCAGGCACAGAGACTTGTAACGCTTGCGCCAGCTATCGCCGGGTCGAGCATGTTGATCAATGATGAGCGTGGGCACATTCAACTGCCGCAAACGTGCGCCCAGGGCAATGCCGCCCTGTCCGCCCCCAATGATCAATACATAGGGCTGTTCAGACGTACCTAATGTTGCCTGCTCCTGTTGACGACGCTCCTGCCAGGTCTGACGGCCGCGCCGGATGCCGTGCTCGGCCCCCATGGGACGACGCACGCCTAACGGCTCCTCATAGCCTTTCAATTCAGACATGGTGGTCAGAAAGGTCCAGATCTTGCCGTCCTTGACGCGAATATGGCCATAGCCACGCGCCACATCGGTTTCCACATGGAACCAGCCCTCCACCAGACCTTGGCCATCGTCACTGACCGGCTCGGCACTGTCGCGCTCGAACCTGGCTGACACGGCACCTTGTTGCTGCTGCGTCAGCATGTCGCGGATCTGATCGCGCCCCTCCATGGTTCGGATATTCCAGGTGAACATGACCAGATCACGCCAAAAGCATTCTTCGGCAAACAGGGCTGCCGCATCGTCCGGTGCATTGCTGGCAAGCGCATGGGTCAACTGGTCAAGAACCGTGTCCAACTGTTGCGCAGACGGCTGCAGTTGCTGCTGTGTTTGCATGATTTGTCTCCATATCGTTTTAATGATGCGCCGGGCTTTTGCTGCCCAGCTATGGAATACATAGCAAACACCGTGCCAAACCGGGAACGGCTTGTTTTAAAGGGGTATCGCTTGTTTTAAAGCGGTGAAACTGTGCCAGTGGTGACACAGGTGGTGCATCAGGTGTCGCAGCCTGTGTCAGGGGCCGAGTCTTGCTGAGTCAGACCTGCTCGTTTGATATAACGATGCAAGGTGGACCGGCTGATTCCAAGCTGCCGCGCTGCCGCACTGACATTACCGTCGCAGGCCTGCAAAACCTGCCGCCAGGAGGGTTCCCCGGCGCAGATAACTGACGTCGGGCTACTTGTAGATGTGGCCAGACGCCGCTCGCGCAACGCCTCTGGTAAATCCTGTACCTCAATGCAGGAACCTTCCGCCAAGGCCAGTGCCAGCACCAGCGCATTGTCCAGTTCGCGCAAATTACCTGGCCACTCATACGCTTGCAACGCTTGCCAGGCCTCGGGAGACAAGCCGGGTACATCGCCTTTGTTACGCCGATGCAATATCTGCTGCACCAGCCACTCCAGATCACTGCGCTGACGCAAGGCAGGCAGGGTCAACACCGCCGCATTCAAGCGATACAGCAAATCCGCACGGAAGCGGCCTTGCTCTACCAGGGCGCTTAAATCATGGTGGCTGGCTGAAATCACGCGCAGGTCCACGCGCTTGCTTGTGCGTGCGCCCAAGGGCATGACCTCGGACTCGGCCAGCACTCGCAGCAAACGACTTTGCAAAGCCAGCGGCATGTCGCCAATCTCGTCCAGGAATAGAGTGCCTCCATCAGCCGCCTCGATCAAACCCGTGCGACCTCGTGCAGCACCGCCGGTATACGTGCCAGCTAAATAGCCGAACAATTCGCTTTCAATCAGACTCTCGGGCAAGGCCGCACAATTGACGGCCACAAAACTCCCGCGACGACCACTAGCCGTGTGAATCGCACGGGCCAGATATTCTTTGCCCGAACCCGTCTCGCCCTGCAACAGTACCGGCATTTCCCGCGTTGCCAAACGGGCAGCTTTCAGCAGCATGGACTGCATGGCCGCATCCGTGCCTGCCAAGCCTCGCAATGCCTGTGGCAAGGCCGCATCCACGGCTGCCCCATCCATCCCCACAGACCGATTGTTCAATACACGCCTGGGCTCAATGGCATGGGCAAACAGCACACTCCCATCCCGGGCCATGACGACTCGCTCCTGCGTGGGGCGATAGCGCATCAAGGTCGGTAACTGATCCACTTCCAGATGCAGAAAGCGCATCAAACTCTGCCCCAGCAAATCCGCAGGATTACGCCAGTCCACCCCCGCTGCCCGCGCCAGAATTCGGGCACCCGTATGCGTCATGCCCTTGATACGGCCAGAGCCATCAATCGCAATAGCCGCTTCCGGATCAATATCCAGAAACTCCGGCGACTGCGACAAACATAGAATCCATTCCTGACGGTGGCAGGCCATCAAATTAGCCAATTCAATACGACGGGTCGCCGCATTGGCAAGGTGCAGGGCCAAGCCCTGGCTGGCCTTGGCCTCCGGCGACTGCAACAAGGACAAATCCAGTACTGCGGCCAGCTTGCCGTCATAGTGATAGATAGGCGCCGCCGTGCAGGATAAAGGCGCATGCATATGATCGAAATGATCATTTTGATGAATGGTCAGGGCCTCGCCCGTGTGCAGGCAAGTGCCCACCGCGCACGTTCCCGCACGCTCTTCAGACCATTCCGAGCCCATATACAGGCCGGCCTGCCGCAAGGCATCGCGCTGGCCTTCCGAACCCAGAAAATCCACCGTAACGCCCTTGTTATCGGACAACAGCAGTACGTAATTGAGCCCGGACACCTGTTGATAAAGACGCTCCAGCCCGGAGCGCGCAATATTGATCAGGGCTTCGGACTGTTGACGGTGCTCACGCAGCTGGGAATCGGGCACGATATAGGCCTCGCAAGCCTGTGCCGGGTCCAGCCTGTGATGCTCAATACACCGCCGCCAGCTATGGACCACAGCCTGATCGCGCCGGGACAGGCTGCCCTGCCAAACAGCCGTGATCTCTTGGACGTGTGCCACATGTGAAGACTGCATAGTTGCGCTCATCCCGAAAACAGACCACCCCCGGGCGGGCGCGGCCTCTCTTCCAGTGTGCCGCCATGCTTAGCTGCCGTACATGGAGGTTTTCCTTGAGATGCGGTGCAGCAAATGAAGTGATTGCCTTCCTTTCTTTCCCGATCAAGCCATCAGTGGCATGGGCTCGTAACCAGGCTCCATGCCTACACCATATAAATAGCCAGCACCGAGGGCCGGAAAAATAAGCAACTCGTGCCCTACCACTCCATCAAACATTCGCCAGATCAAGCAGGTGTTGAGCAAACTCACCCTGCGCGCCCGCCGCGTTTATGTGATCGAAGTACTCATACCAACCGCTGGCTTGGATACCCGCCAGCAGAGCCTGGCAAGCCCGCTGATCCGGGAAGCGCCACACACCCATAAAGTGATGGCTGCTGGCTTGATCGATATGAGGCTCCGTAACGCTCAGGGTCAGAACCTCAATACCCTGGCTGGATAAACCAGCCATTGCCTCTTGCAGCCCGGCCAGAAAGTGTTGGCGCTGCTGCCCAGACATCGCTTTCCAAGACCTGCTCGCTAAGCTGAGCAGACAACACGACGCGGATGCATTACCACCCCAGCATCAGCACCTGCACACGCATCCGGGGCAAAGACTTTTCACGCTCGTAACTCTGAGCGCCAACCATTTAGTTAGATTACTAATCTTGTAGTTTGATTATAAATCCCGCAAGCAATTCAAAGCTGTGAAAAAGCCCGAATTCAGCTTTACGCCCAATCCGGGCCTTGAGTCTCACCTTGTCAGCCTGTACGACACCTTACAGCTTCCCCCGTGCATTCCTTGTAAACGAGATACGTCCCAGACACTGTTTGATCTTTTTGACTTTGCCGTGACTCACATCCTTCCGGAACACGTGCAAGGTATGTTCTGCCGGGATATAGACCCTGTTGTCAGGGGGCAGAGCCAGATCCATTATTTACAGCGGCTTAGCGGTAAAGCCTACTCTCACTCATGAGGCATGTTTCTCGATAAAAACCGACCACAAACGGCCATCCGAAACGAAATACCAAAAGAGCCGCCGCAGCGGCTCTTCATTTTTGGCACCTTGAATCAAGGTTTATTCGACGGTCACACTCTTGGCCAGATTACGTGGCTTATCCACGTCCGTGCCGCGCGAGCAAGCCGTGTGATAGGCCAGCAATTGCAGGGTCACGGTGTGCAGGATAGGGGACAGTTTGCCGTAGTGCTCTGGCATACGGATTACATGCACACGTTCACTGCTGCCGATACGGGTATCGGCGTCGGCAAACACATACAGCTCACCCCCACGAGCATGGACTTCTTCAATATTGGATTTCAGCTTTTCCAGCAACTCATCGCGTGGAGCGATAGTGACCACGGGCATGGCTTCGGTGACCAGGGCCAGCGGGCCATGTTTCAGTTCACCAGCCGGATAGCCTTCAGCGTGGATGTAGCTGATTTCTTTCAGCTTCAGCGCACCTTCCATGGCGATGGGGTAATGCATGCCACGGCCCAGGAACAAGGCGTTTTCCTTGCTGGCAAAACGGTCCGCCCAGGCCATGATTTGCGGCTCCAGAGCCAGCACGGCCGCGATAGCGGTAGGCAAGTGACGCAAGGCTTTCAGGTAGTCGCCTTCCTGCTCCTGATTCAGGTGGCCCTTGACCTGCGCCAGTGCGATGGTCAACAGAAACAAGGCCGTCAGCTGAGTCGTGAAGGCTTTGGTGGAAGCCACGCCAATTTCAACGCCAGCACGAGTGATATAGGACAGCTTGCACTCGCGCACCATGGCACTGGTGGCGACGTTGCAGATGGTCAAGGTCTGCTCCATGCCCAGACTGCGGGCATGCTTCAAGGCAGCCAGCGTGTCAGCCGTTTCGCCGGACTGGGAAATAGTCACGACCAGCGTGCGGGGATTAGGAACGCTGTCGCGGTAGCGGTATTCGCTGGCAATTTCCACGTTGACGGGGATTTTGGCCAGCGATTCGATCCAGTAACGAGCAGTCAGACCAGCATAGTAGCTGGTGCCACAAGCCAGAATCAGCACATTGTCAATGTCCTGGAACACCTTGTAGGCCTGATCGCCAAACAGCTCGGGGGTGACGCTTTCGATATCTTGCAAGGTGTCACCCACCGCGCGGGGCTGCTCAAAGATCTCCTTTTGCATAAAGTGACGATAGGGGCCCAATTCAGCCGCAGCGGTGTGCAAATGAACGGTGTGGACGGGACGGTCTACAGAGCGCCCCTCCTTGTCCATGATCCATACTTTACTGATTTGCAGATCAATCACGTCACCGTCTTCCAGATAAATGATCTGATCGGTCGTTCCGGCCAGTGCCAGCGCATCCGAGGCCAGAAAGTTCTCGTTCTGACCCACACCCACCACCAGGGGCGAGCCGTGGCGCGCGCCCACCACACGGTGCGGTTCATCCTGACAGAACACCGCAATCGCATAAGCGCCGGTCAAACGGCGAATAACCTGCTGCACAGCCTCGAACAGATCACCGTTGTACAGGTGGTCAATCAGGTGAGCGATCACTTCGGTGTCGGTCTGGCTCTCGAACACATAGCCTATGGCTTGCAGCTCGGCGCGCAGCTCGTCGTGGTTTTCAATGATGCCGTTATGCACCAGCGCAATGCGGGCCTTACCTTTGCCCGAAAAATGCGGGTGTGCATTATGAGTAGCCGGCGCGCCATGGGTTGCCCAACGGGTATGAGCAATACCGGTAAAGCCTTGCAGATGGTCTGCCTTAACCTGTTCTTGCAGCTCGGCCACGCGCTGAGTACTGCGCGCCCGCAACAACTGGCCCTGCGCATGAACAGCAACGCCACAAGAATCGTAGCCCCGGTACTCCAGACGTTTCAGACCTTCCAGCAGCACGGGAACAATATCGCGTTGCGCCACAGCGCCAACAATTCCACACATAGCCAACTCCTGTTCATGGCCCCTTTCGGTCGGCCGACTAATCAATGCAATCTGCTTATTCTGATCTGAAACACATAAAATTTTATGTCTATTTTTCTTTTGAAATGAATTAAAATTTCACTTAATAATAAAAACAAAATAAATAAATAAAAATTCTGATTTTCTGGAATTTTATTTCAATACGATTAGATAAACATTGTCATGATTGAACTAGACGAGCTGGATTTACGCATTCTGGAGCAGCTGCAAAATGATGCTTCCATCAGCAATCAGGAACTGGCTTTGCTCGTGCATGCCTCTCCCCCAACCTGTTTGCGGCGAGTGCGTCGTTTAAGTGAACAAGGGGTGATTCGCAGGCAGGTCGCCTTGCTGGACCCGGAGCAACTGGGCTCCAGTTTGACGGCGATTGTGGAGATTACGCTGGACCGTCAGGGTGAAGAATATTTGCAGCAGTTCGAGCGCCTGATGGCCCCCGAAGCGGCGGTGACGCAGTGCTATCGCGTCTCAACCGGGGTGGATTTCATTGTGATTTTGCAAGTCAGCGATATGACGGCCTATCACAAGCTGGCTCATGCCCTGTTCACCAGCCAGGCGAACATACGTAATATCCGCAGTTTTTTTTCCATTCATCAGGCCAAATTCGAAACACGTGTACCGTTGCCTGCACCCAAAATCTGAGCCAGACCAAGTTTTAGAGCCGAAACGCCACCAGCCGTGAATAAGATACGAACGGCGGGCGATGGCGATGGCGATGGCGATGGCGATGGCGATGGCGATGGCGATGGCAGGTATTAAAACATGCGTCAGGACCCGCACAAGCGCAGCGTGTGGAACGCGCAAAAACCGCGTGAATCAGCCGCGCTCAGGTTTGCACACGTTGCAGTACCAGTTGTTGATACAAACGCAAATAACGCTGCACCATAACGGCAGGGTCATGCTCCTGCTGCACCCAGCGTTGCGCCAGCGCGGCTTGTTGACGCGCTGCTGCCGGATTGCTCAAGGTGTCATCCAAAGCCTGAGCAATAGCCTGTGCGTCCCCGACCGCACATAACTTCCCACGTCCATTACCCAGCAACTCCGTCAAGCCGCCCGCCATCGTGGCAGTGACCGGCACGCCATACACGAACGCATCCAGCACACTGGACCCGAGCGCTTCATGCCGGGAACTGAGGACAAAGCCATCCATCAGACGGTAAGCCTGTTCGGGGCGGGCTTCAAAACCGCTCAGCTTATAGCAAGACTCCAGACCTAATTGCGCAATCAAATCCTGTGCCACCGCGGACTCGGAGCCGGGCGCACCAAAATGCAGAAACACAAAGTCCTGGCGACGCTGAGACAGGGCGTGAACCGCCCGAATCAGGGTCAAGGGGTCCTTCTCGGCCGACAATGCGGCCATCGTCCCCAGAACACGCAGTCCATTTGGGTTCCAGCGCTGACGCAAGTGGTTCACATAGGCCTCATCCGACGCCACATACTCAATGGCGCTGGGAATCACCTCGACAGACAAACCCAGACGTCGCGGCTCTGCCGCCGCTGCCTGGCTGATGGCAACCAGCCGGTCCGCCTTGCGCCATTTCCAGCGCGTCCGGCGCTCTTTCACGCTCAAGGGACTGTTTGACTGTCGCCCACCACTACGTTGTTCGATACGTTTGCGGTCAACGGGAAAAGCCGTGCGCCGTGTAAAAACAAGCCGCTTGGGCAGCCAGAAATGCAATAAGGCCAGCCAGCTCATGCAGGACGCGGTTTGGGAATGGACGATGTCAAAACCACGTCCATGCACCAGCAGATAGCGCAGCGCGGCACCCACAGAGGCGCATTCCACCACACTCAACCCCTGTTCCTTGGCCCGAGCAGCCAGTGCTTCACCGCGCCGGGCCAAGAGGCTGACCTGATGGCCTGCCTGCTGCATCTGCTGGACGCTCAGCAAGGTTTGCCGTTCGCCACCGCGCCAACCGCGCTCGAAATTAAGCTGCAAAATGCGCATGGCATTGATCCAGGGTCAATCCGTTGGAGCCGGGTATGCCCGACGTACGCCTTGCCTCCCTGCCCTTGTCAGGCAAAGCCAGGGAGGTCAAAGATAGGCTGACACCCATCAGGACTTACGAACGGGGCGCTTCCAGCCGGACACGCTGCGCTGTTCCGAACGCGACAAGGTCAGTTGATCATCCGGCGCATTGCGCACCAGGGTCGTACCCGCGCCAATTGTTGCGCCTCGGCCTACGGTCACCGGAGCCACCAACTGCGTATCCGAACCGATGAAGGCATCGTCACCAATCACGGTACGGAATTTGTTCACGCCGTCGTAATTGCAGGTGATGGTGCCTGCACCAATGTTCACGCGCTGGCCCACATCGGCATCACCGATATAGGCCAGATGATTGGCCTTGGAGCCCTCGCCCAGCTGGGTGTTCTTGATTTCCACGAAGTTGCCCACGTGGGTGCGATTGGCCAGAACAGCACCAGGACGCAGGCGGGCGTAAGGGCCGATACGGGCGTCTTCGCCTACCTGGGCTTGCTGCAGATGGCTGAAGGCCTCGATCTGGGTACCGGCGCCGATAGTCACGTCACGCAGCACGCTGTGCGGGCCCACGCGCACGCCATCCTGCAGCACAACCTTGCCTTCAAACACGCAACCCACATCAATGAACACATCACGACCGCATTCCAGGGTGCCGCGCACATCGAAGCGAGCCGGGTCAGCCAGTGTCACGCCTTTTTCCAGCAAGCGACGAGCCTGCTCGGCTTGCCACAAGCGTTCCAGTTCGGCTTGTTGAATACGGCTGTTCACCCCCAGGGTTTCCCACCCAGCCGCCGGCTGGGCCGCCTGCACCGACACGCCATCGGCCACCGCCAAGGCGATGATGTCGGTCAGGTAATACTCGCCCTGAGCGTTATCATTCGTAATACGGGTCAACCAGTCTTTCAGACGGGCCGTAGGAGCAACCAGAATACCGGTATTCACTTCTTTTACGGCACGTTCAGCTTCATTGGCATCCTTGTGTTCCACAATACGCTGCACGGAACCGTCCGCACCCCGAATGATGCGACCGTAGCCGGTGGAATCGGCCAGTGTTTCAGTCAACACGGCCACGCCTTGGCCACGTGCCTGCAGCAAGCGGCGCAAGGTGTCGGCCTGAACCAGAGGGACGTCGCCGTATAGCACCAGAGTGGCATCATCGTCCTTATCGCCACCGACTAGCTCCGGCACAGCCTGTTGCACCGCATGACCCGTACCGTGCTGGGGTTGCTGCAGGGCAAAGGCCAGCTCGGCCTGGGCGAAGGTTTGCTGAACGCGCTCGGCGCCATGACCTACCACGACCACAACTTTTTCCGGCTCCAATTCACGTGCGCTGTCGAGCACGTGGGCCAGCATGGATTTGCCGGCGATAGGATGCAGTACTTTGGGCAGGTCAGACTGCATACGCTTGCCCATGCCTGCTGCCAGAATCACGATATTAAGCATAAAAATTTACCTACTAGGTTGGTCGATCAGTTCTTTTTGGTACTGCGTGTAGTGCTGCGCGTGGCGGTTTTTTTAGCCGCCGTTTTGGTGGCCACCTTGGCCGCGCTTTTAGTGGCTGCTTTCGCGGACGGTTTTACGGTCCTGGCCGCGGCCGGAGCACTGGTTTTGGCAGAAGTATGGGCATTGGCAGCCGCCGGTTTAGCGGGCTTTGACGAACCAGCCGCTTTAGCCTTGCTTGCCTGCTGACGATAGTTTTCCACCTGCTGCATCGAGGCAGCGGTAGCCGTGGCCATGGCATCAAACTGCTGTTGCAACATGTTCCACCAGGCTTGGGCAGCGGGATTGCCTGCACCTGCGTCGGCGTCCTGCTGAGCGCCAGGCTGTTTGTCGCCGGGGCTGTTCTGGCTGGCAGCCGCTTCAGACTGGGGCGGCGAGGACGGTGACGGCATGGATGCAGGCTGCGCTGCCGTGTGCGAACCAGTCTCAGGTGGGCAGGCCTGCGCCTTGGCCTCTGCCACACTGCTCGCTACTCCCGCCGCTCCCGCAGCCAGAGGATTAAAAGCCATGAAGGCCTCAAAGGGATTTTTCCCGCCAGCCGCCTGCGTCCCTTGCTGGGCCATGGTCTTGATGGCCGCCAGGGTGGAGCGCTGAATCTCCAGGCCCTGAATGGTGGTGCTCAACATGGACAGGTTTAACTGCAACCAGCTTTCCACGGCACGCAAGTCACGAATGCGGCGGTCCAGATCATCGGGGGACAGACTGGGCATCATGCCCGAGCTCACGTCACCTGCCCCACCGCCTGCCATGTTTTTCCAGGCTTGGGCCATCATGTCCATGCTACGTAGCAAGGGGTTGTTGCTGCCGCCCAGGGCATTGAAATCAGGTATACCAAAAGGATTCGGGTTCATGCTTAGCTCCCATGGGGTTGATGGCTGCCCGGCGTATCCCAGGCTCAGGCCAGCTGTTCCAGATGCTGCTTGATGCTGTCAATCAGCACCACTTGCGCTTCCAGGGTGAACATGTCTGCTTCTATCATTTGCCAGGCTTCATCCAGCGTCAATAAGCGAAATTCACTAACCTCGCCGTCCATATTGCAGGGCCGTACCTCGTCAGCCAGCACGCAGTCACTGACCAGGGCATTTTCCACCTGATAGCCTTCAGGCAGCCGACGGTGCATGCGCAAGGACACACGCAAAGGGCTGCTATGGGCCAGCACCGACTCTGGCAAACCAGCCTCTTCGTAGCTTTCACGAATCAGGGATGACTGCAGCGACTCTCCACTGACCGCCAATCCGCCCACCAGCGTATCCCACATGTTCGGGTCTGTGGATTTGGTTGGGGAACGGCGCGCGGCCCAGATACGGCCATCCGTGGACCAGCCATTCAAATGCACTGCCTGCGTGAGAAACCCCAAGGGCCGCACCGCACCACGCTCAATACGGGACAGGCATTGCCCTTCACCGACCACATCCAGCAGCTCATCACGCCAGGCCCGGATGCAGCCGCCTTCCTGCAAACGCAAGGCAACCTGATCCAGGACCTGAGCCAGGCTCAGGTCCTGGCTCGGGCAATCGCTCAGACGCAAGACATCCTCTTCAATCGTCACCCCCGGCAGGGGCTCAATGCAACGGGCGGCCTTGGGCGTGATCCAGCCGGCAACACGCCCGTCAACCGTGACTGGGCGGCTGCCCGGCGGGGGCAGTTGTT
Organism: Alcaligenes sp. SJTW-7; assembly: GCF_047716895.1. Taxonomy (NCBI): domain Bacteria; kingdom Pseudomonadati; phylum Pseudomonadota; class Betaproteobacteria; order Burkholderiales; family Alcaligenaceae; genus Alcaligenes; species Alcaligenes sp. SJTW-7. The sequence continues at coordinate 3,569,918 of NZ_CP136682.1, forward strand.
GCAACTGACTGGTCAGGCTGAGCATGCGCTGTCGCAGGGCCTGAGTAAGCGATCGGTTTTGGAACAAAGTCATAGTCGGCGATTGTAATTCAAGCCTTGACCCATTACGGCTTTTGTAGCGTTTAGTCCAACCTTGTCTTCTAGGGACATACCCTGCCCTTGAAGGCTAAAGCAAGTTCTATATAATTTCCGTGAACAGATAAGCGACTAAAAACTTCGAGCGGGCCAGCACTTAGCTGCTACAAGCCCGCCACTGCAACACCGCAGTTTCTTCCAGCGTTGGATTTTTCGGAGCGTTGACGCAGCCGAACCCCGGTTTGGCATGGCAACACCAAAAGAGGGACAACAATGAAGATGTGGAGAAGTTTATTTGCTCTGACCGCCTGTTCGATGGCAGGTCCTAGCCTGGCTCAGACCACCAATATGGAAGGTGGACCCCGTGTCAATCAGCTCAATTTGCCCAATGGGGTCACCCCCATAGCCCAGGACATCGCCTGGCTGCACTGGATGATGCTGATTATCTGTACCATCATCTTCATTGGCGTGTTCGGCGTGATGTTCTACTCCATCATCCGGCACCGCAAGTCCAAGGGCGCCATTGCGGCACGCTTTCACGAGCATCTGGGTGTCGAGGTTGCCTGGACAGTCATTCCCTTTTTGATTGTGATCGGCATGGCCCTGCCCGCCACCAAAACCGTGGTGGCCATGAAAGACACCAGCAGTGCGGATCTGACCGTCAAGGTCACCGGCTATCAGTGGAAATGGGGCTACGAATATCTGGACGGCCCAGCCAGCGGCGTCAAATACCTGTCCAACCTGTCCACCCCCCGTGCCCAGATCGAAGGACGCGAGCCCATCGGGCCCAACTATTTGATGGAAGTAGACAAGCCCCTGGTCGTTCCTGTGAACAAGAAAGTGCGTGTCATGCTGACCGCAGAAGACGTCATTCACTCGTGGATGGTGCCCGAATTCGGTGTCAAGCAAGACGCCATTCCCGGCTTTTTGCGTGATACCTGGTTCCGTGCAGACAAGGTGGGTATTTACCGTGGCCAATGTGCCGAGCTGTGCGGCAAGGACCACGCCTATATGCCCATCGTCGTGCAAGTGATGGAGCAGGATGATTACAACCGGTGGGCCAAAGAGCAGACCGACCTGCTCACTGCCCAGGCCGATGACCCCAACAAGGACTGGAGCAAAGACGAGCTGATCGAACGTGGTCAACAAGTCTTTGCGCAAAACTGCGTCGCGTGTCACCAGGCCAATGGCAAAGGCGTACCCGGCACCTTCCCGGCGTTGGAGGGCAACACGAAGTTTGTGCTCGCTCCCATGAAAGGTCAGATAGACACCGTGCTCAATGGCCATCCCGGCACGGCTATGGCTGCCTTTCGCGATCAGCTCAATGATGTGCAGATTGCCGCGGTCATCACCTACACACGCAACGCCTGGGGCAACGCAGACAAAGGGCCGGACCCTGTCGTCACGCCCGCCGACGTCAAGGCACAGCGCTGATTTAGCGCCCGTCGCCCATCACACCATCAATCTATCCCTGACTACGGCCAGGGGGAGTGCAGCAAGGAGTCAAGCATGAGTAGCGTCACCGTCGACCATGTAGCGAACCCGAGCGGACATGAGGATCACCATCATGCCCATGCCACCCCTAGCGGCTGGCGTCGCTGGTTATTCGCCACCAACCACAAAGACATCGGGACCATGTACCTGATCTTCTCGTTTGTGATGTTGCTCGAAGGCGGCGTGCTGGCTCTGCTGCTGCGGACCGAACTATTTCAGCCCGGTCTCCAGTTTTTCCGGCCCGAGCTGTTCAATCAGTTCACCACCATGCACGGCCTGATCATGATTTTCGGCGCGATCATGCCGGCCTTTGTGGGCTTTGCCAACTGGATGATTCCGCTGCAGATTGGTGCTTCGGACATGGCCTTTGCCCGCATGAACAACTTTAGCTTCTGGCTTTTGCCAGTCGGCGCGATCCTGTTCACTGCTTCATTCTTTGTACCTGGCGGCGCCCCGGCCGGCGGCTGGACCATGTATGCCCCCCTGTCCTTGCAAATGGGTCCAGGCATGGACTTCACCATTTTTGCAGTCCACATTCTGGGGGCATCGTCCATCATGGGGGCCATCAATATTGTGGTGACGGTCCTGAACATGCGCGCCCCCGGCATGACCCTGATGAAAATGCCGCTGTTTTGCTGGACCTGGCTGATTACCGCTTATCTGCTGATTGCCGTCATGCCCGTACTGGCCGCAGCCGTGACCATGCTGCTGACCGATCGCCACTTTGGCACCCATTTCTTTAACGCGGCCGGCGGCGGCGACCCGGTTCTGTACCAGCACATCTTCTGGTTCTTTGGCCACCCCGAGGTCTACATCATGATCTTGCCGGCCTTCGGGATTGTGTCGGCCATTGTTCCGGCCTTCTCGCGCAAACCCTTGTTCGGCTATGCCTCCATGGTGTATGCCACGGCCGCCATCGCCATCTTGTCGTTTCTGGTGTGGGCTCACCACATGTTCACCACCGGAATGCCCGTGACCGGGCAACTGTATTTCATGTACGCCACTATGTTGATCTCCATCCCTACCGGGGTGAAGATCTTTAACTGGGTGGCTACCATGTGGCGTGGCTCGCTGTCCTTTGAAACGCCCATGCTGTTTGCCATCGGCTTTATCTTCGTGTTCACGATTGGCGGTTTTACAGGCCTGATCCTGGCCGTGGCGCCGATTGATATTGCGGTCCACGACACCTATTACGTAGTGGCTCATTTTCACTATGTGCTGGTTGCCGGATCGCTGTTTGCCTTGTTTGGCGGCGCCTACTACTGGCTGCCCAAGTGGACGGGCCGCATGTACAACGAACGCCTGGGCAAGATTCATTTCTGGTCCACCATGATCTCGTTCAACGTGACCTTCTTTCCCATGCATTTTCTGGGTCTGGCGGGCATGCCGCGTCGTTATGTGGACTACGCTGGCCAATTCACGGACTTTCACCAGATTGCCACCATTGGCGCCTTCTGGTTTGGGCTGTCGCAACTGCTGCTGATCTACATCGTGATTCAGGCGGCTCGCGGCAAAGGCGAAGCGGCCAGTGCCAAGCCCTGGGAAGGCGCGGAGGGGCTGGAGTGGACCGTTCCCTCGCCCGCACCGCATCACACGTTTGAAATCCCCCCTGTCGTCAAATGAGCTGGAGGAACGCCCTATGACTCCCGAACAACGCCGTCGCAACCGCCGTCTGGGACTGCTCCTGGCTGCGTTCGTCATTGCCATCATGGCCTGGACCTTTCTGAAAGGCAGTCAATTTTTAGGACAGTGATATGGATGACGATTTTCGGGACCTCACACGGCGCAAGCTCAGCTTTTTCCAGACCTTGAAAGCCATTGCCTGGGGTTTTTTTGGAGTCCGTCGTGGTCGCGACCATGAACAGGACATTGCCAAGATCAATCCGGTCTATCTGATTATTGCCGCCTTGATCGCCACGGTTGTTTTCGTTGTGGGCCTGATTATGGTGGCCCGCTGGTTCATTGGTCAGGCCAGCTGAACCCTGGCCGAAGACGGCGCCCCCCGGGCACCTGACCCGAAGGAGAACACTATGCATGTCGAGACTACGGCTCACCCGTCCAAGGCGCCGTATTACTACGTCCCCGGCTTGTCGGGACATCCGGTACGCGCCAGTCTTTCTCTGTGCCTGACACTACTGGGGGCGGCGACCTGGATCAATGACTGGCCAGGTGGCTTCTGGGTGTTTCTGGTCGGGATTCTCAGCTTCTTGCTGGTCCTGTATTTCTGGTTCAGTGATGCCATACGCGAATCCGAAACTGGCCTGAACAGTGCCCGTGTCGATGTCTCCTACCGCTGGAGCATGTCTTGGTTCATCTTTTCAGAAGTCATGTTTTTTGCGGCTTTTTTCGGGGCTCTTTGGTATACCCGTGAAATTGCCACCCCCCTGTTAAGTGACCTGGATCACCGCGCCCTGCTCTGGCCCGACTTCACGGGCACCTGGCCCAACCAGGGCCCGGCAGGCACCATTGCCCCCTTTCAGACCGTAGGCCCACTGTGGCTGCCCACCATCAACACGACCCTGCTGCTGACCTCGGGCGTGACGCTGACCATTGCTCATCATGCCTTGCGTGCCAGCAAGCGCAGCAGCGCGATTTTCTGGTTGTTCATGACCGTTGCCCTGGGGGTTGCGTTTGTGGCCTGCCAGGCATACGAATACCTGCACGCCTACGCTGAGCTGAACCTGAAGTTCACCTCCGGCGCCTACGGGGCCTTGTTCTACATGTTGACGGGCTTTCACGGGTTTCACGTGATTATCGGCGCCACCATGCTAACGGTGATGCTGATACGGTTGATACGCGGTCACTTTACTGCCGAGCATCATTTTGGCTTTGAGGGTGCCGCCTGGTACTGGCACTTTGTGGACGTGGTCTGGCTGGGTCTGTATCTGTACGTGTACTGGTTCTAGCAATGCATGCACCAGGCCTGTCTGTACGGGCCTGGTGTGTTCTTTCATGCCAAGGGTACGCCAGTGCTTTCAATCCAGCCCAGATAATGGGCCAGCAAGACAAACAGGAACAGGGCCACGGACAAACCCACACGCCAGGTCAGGGCATAAGCCATACGACTGGAATTGCCCCGGTCCCGCATCAGGTACACCAAGGCAGACCCCAACGAAACAATAATCCCCAGAAACACGATCAGGACTAGCACACGCATTACGTCTCCCCCGCTTCAGGTTGAATGGATGTCCAGCAACAATTCTCGTTCTTCTTCGACTCGTCCTCTGCTTGCCCTGCTCTGTCTGGGTTTGCTGATGCTGCTGTTCATGAACCTGGGACGCTGGCAATTGAGCCGCGCACAGGAGCGTCAAAACCTGGCACAACAAATCGCTCAAGGCCGCCAGCAAGCCCCTTTGCACATCGATTCCAAAGCCAGCCTGGACAAAGGCGCTTTGTGGCAGTCGGTCGCCGTGCACGGCTCCTGGCGCAGTGAGTTAACTGTACTCCTGGATAATCGCAATTTCAAAGGTAAGCCGGGCTACTGGGTGGCGACTCCTTTTGTACTGGATGAAGGCGATCTGACGGGCTCCAGTCTGCTGGTGCTACGCGGATGGCTGCCGCGCGAACCTGGTCAAGCCCCCGAGGTCCCACCTGCCCCCACTGGCTCCCAAACCCTTGTCGGCGAACTGCTGGAACGAGTGCCGCGTCTGTTCGAATTGGGCAACAGCCCCCTGCCCGAGCAGTTGCCCACCTCGTCGCGCACACCACCTGTCGTGCAAAACCTGAGCCTGGAGCAGTTGCGCAGCCGCATTGACGTGCCGTTGCTGCCGCGTGTACTGGCCCAGACCGCGCCCGCCTCCTCGCTGCAAACCCAATGGCCCGACCCCAATATCGATTTTGAGAAAAACCGCGGCTACGCCCTGCAATGGTTCGGCTTTGCCCTGATTGCCCTGTGTGCCTGGATCGGTGTAGCGTGGAAATGGCTGCGACGCTCCAGGCCCCATTTCGCCTCTACAAGGAAGACCTGACGTGGACACGACTCAAGCCCCTGCCCGCCCGCGTTCCCTGACTCCGCTGTACCTGCTGCTGGCGGTCAGCCTGGCACCCGTGCTGTTTGCACTGGCCGCCTATTACATTCCGGCCTTGGGACTGCGACCTGCTGAAAGCAATGCCTATGGTCAGTTGATCGAGCCACAACGCAGCGTGCCTGCGCAAGCCTTATTGCCGCTGCAGACGCTGGATGGTCAGGCCTTTGATCTGCAATCGCTGCGCGGCCGCTGGGTGCTGGTCAGTGCCGATGACAGCGCCTGTCCCGAAAGTTGCGTGCGCAAGCTGTTCATCCTGCGCAACTCCCACGCCAGCCAGGGCAAGAACGTGGATCGACTGGCCCGCGTCTGGTTTGTGACCGACTCCGGCCAACCCTCCGAGCAAATTCTGGAGGCTTATAAAGGCACCCACATGCTACGGGCCGACCCACAGCAACTGGCCCCGTTTCTGGCACCTGGCGCCCCAGGCCAGGCCCCCGAGCAAGCCGTCAAAAACGGCATGTGGATCATCGACCCCAATGGCAACCTGATGATGGCCTTTCCCGGTGATGCCGACCCACTCAAGGTTCGTACCGATATACGCAAACTGCTGAACAATTCACGCATCGGATAAACGCATGACCGATATCCGCCATCGCTACCGCAAGCTGGTCTACCTGACCTGGTTTCTGACCCTGGACCTGATCATGTTCGGCGCCTTTGTGCGCCTGACCGATTCCGGCCTGGGCTGCCCGGACTGGCCTGGCTGCTATGGCAAGCTCACGCCGCTGGGCGCAGGTGCACATATCGAACAAGCTTATCAAGCCATGCCCTATGGCCCAGTCAGCTGGGGCAAGGCGTGGATCGAGATGATTCACCGTTATGTAGGCGCGGCCTTGGGCATGCTGATTATTGCCATCGTCTGGATGGCTTGGCGACATCGTCACGCCCTGGGGCACTCCGCCCGGCTGGCTCTGTTCACCTTGCTGGCGGTGTGCGTGCAAGGAGCATTTGGCGCCTGGACGGTTACCCACAAGCTAATGCCCCTTATCGTCACCACCCATTTGCTGGGCGGCATGAGCGTACTGGCCTTGATGACCTGGCTGGCTGCCCGCGAGAATCCTGGCCCACCTGTCTTGTCGTCCACCCGTCGTTGGCGACCCTGGCTGATCGGTGCCTTTCTCCTTCTGACCATTCAGATTGGGCTGGGCGGCTGGGTCAGCACCAATTACGCGGCACTGGCCTGCATGGACTTTCCGCAATGCCACGGCCAATGGATTCCCGACATGGACCTGCACGGCGGATTTTCACTGTTTCGTGCGCTGGGCGAGCTGCCATCCGGTGAAATGATTTCCCAGGCCGCACTGACTGCCATTCACTGGGTTCATCGCAATATGGCCTTTCTTGTCTTTCTGGTTCTGGGATCGGTCGCCTGGAAATTGCGCGCCGATCCTGTCTTGCGTCGCCCCGCCACCGGGGTGCTGTTGCTCTTGCTGGCCCAGCTCGTCACGGGGTTAACCACGATCTTTTTTCAATGGCCTCTTTTGATTGCCGTCCTGCATAATGGGGGAGCTGCCGGTCTCGTTTTATGCTGCGTCACCCTGTTGGTACGGCTTTCCCGCAAGTCGACTGTCCCCCAAGGAATACAGTATGACAAACACCGCCACCCTGGCTCCCGCCTCGCTCCTGCGCCAATATCTGGTACTGACTAAACCGCGCGTCACCCAGTTGGCTGTTTTCTGTGCCGTTATCGGCATGTTTCTGGCTGCTCCCGGCCTGCCCGATCCCGGCACAGTCGTAGCCGGCACACTGGGCATATGGATGTTGGCTGCCGCCGCCTTTGCCATCAACTGCCTGATCGAAAGCCAGATTGATGCCCGCATGCTGCGCACTGCCCGTCGCGGTACTGCCCGCGGCACCATTACCCCACCTCAAGTCCTGGCCATGTCCGGTTTGCTGGGTGGCATAGGCATGCTGGTGCTGTATTACTGGGTGAATCCGCTGACCATGTGGCTGACCTTGGCCACCTTCATCGGTTACGCGGTGATTTATACCGTGATCCTCAAACCCCTGACCCCACAAAACATCGTGATCGGCGGTTTGTCCGGTGCCATGCCCCCCGCTCTGGGGTGGGCAGCGATTGCCAACGCCGTACCGGCAGAAGCCTGGCTGCTGGTGCTGATTATCTTCATCTGGACGCCCCCCCACTTCTGGGCATTGGCCTTGTATCGCCAGCACGACTACCAGCGTTCGGGGCTGCCCATGCTGCCCGTCACCCACGGCAAGACTTTTACGACGCTGCATGTGCTGCTCTACAGCTACATCCTGATGGCCTCCAGCCTGCTGCCCTTCGTCATCCGCATGAGCGGCGTGCTGTATCTGGTGGCTGCCATCGTGCTGGGCGCACGTTTCATTCAATATGCCCATCAACTGCACCGCAACTACAGCGATGAACTGTCCCGCAAGCTGTTCCGCTTCTCCATTATTTATCTGGCGGTTCTGTTTGGGGCCTTGCTGATAGATCATTGGGTGCGGCTTATTTAACCGTCCGCCAAAAAAACGGGTCACAGCAGACCCGTTTTTTTTCGACTAGGCTTCTGCCGGCCGTTCCCAATCAGGTGGCAAGGGCGGGCCCACAAAGTTTTCTGCCTCGCTCAAGGCATGCGCCAAACCAAACAAGGGTGGCAATTCTTCGTGCTGACGCTGGCCGGACTCGAATTCCTGCCAGACCTGATACGCGCGTTGGCGCTGTCGCACCACGGCCTCGATCTTTTCACTGAAGATGGGATCTTTGCCACGCAAGGTATCGAAATCACGCTCGGTCAGCATCAGCAGGCGGCTATAGCCCAGGGAGCGCACTTCACCAACGTGGTCGCTGTGCTCCACAACATTGACCTCACCAATCGTCTGCCCTGTCCCCAGTTCCACCAGGCTGCCATCAGGCAAGGTCAACTCCAGCGCCCCGGACGCCACAAAGAACATGGCACGCATGCCGCCATAGCGCAAATGGATCTTTTGATCTGGCAGCGCCAGACGTGGACGCAAGCGTCGAGCCAGCTCTTTTTTGGCTTGCTCGGAGATGCCGTCGAACATGGGCACCTGCGCAATCAGCTCCATGGCGCTCATGGTCATGTCCAGAGTGGGACGCTCATCCAGATAGCGCCAGCGTTGCGTAATCTGTTTGACCAGATCCGCATACATCTCGCTGGTAATCAGGGAATGCGACAGCATGGTGCGATAGTGCGCCCGCTCTTGCGAGGCTGCCACACGCGCCAGATAGGATTCCTGCAACCATTGCGCAAACACCGGGTATTGCAGGGTCAGGGAGTGCAGGGCCTCTTCCAGCTGAGACAAACGTAACTTATGGGCCTGCACAATCGTACCGGTCGCCTGTTTCCCCAATAAGGGCGCCAATTCAGTCTCGGCAAAACGAATCAGACGCTGCGCAACCGAGCGTTTGGCGATCAGATTGGAGAAGCGTTTATCCAGTTCGCGTACCAGCCAGCCTTGCAAACCAAACAGATAATGCAGACGCAAAGCGGTACGAAAACCACGCGAATAGCGCAAGTCTGTTGCAATCGCCGCCTCAAAACCGGCCAAACCGGCCAGCCTCACTGTATCGTTCATGCGTTCGGCCCGGCTCAATAGGGCCTCGGCTGTTTTCCAATCCACAATCTGCGATTTCAGCAGCTCGTAAAACAGCTCCACCTCGCGGGCCGATAAAATCGCCATGCCCATTTTGATTTTCTGTGCCTCGGTCAGGCTTTGAATCTGGCCCGACGCCACACCGGCCTGACTGGCCTCAAAAACCGTACAAAGGCGCTCGATCACTTGTGGCTTGATCTGCTCTTGCCGACCCAGTTCCTCGGTCTTGTCGCGCAGCTCTTCCAGCGCCAGACTCACCGCCTGATCGCGCAAATGGCGCTCCAGCGGTGTCAACTGATTCAAACCCAAACGACGAATCAAGGGCCGCAAGCTGATCCCGTTCACAAACAGGGTCAGCAGCACAAAGCCCGTGGTGGCCACACCGATGAACTGGCGCACATCATGCGGAATGGCGTGTTGTTCCGTAACCGCCAAGGCCAGCGCCAGGGAGACTGCTCCGCGCAGCCCGCCCCATAAAATCACCACCCGGTAAGGTCGACTGACCCGAGTGCCAAAGCGAGTACGGCCCAACAGAGGCAGCACGCCAAACACCATCGCAGCACGTGCCAGAAGCGTCACCCCAAACAGCAATACAACCAGACCAATCTGCATCCAGGTGATTTCTGCCATCAGGCGCGGAATCAACATGGCGGCGAACAGAAAAATTAGGGAATTGGCCAGAAACCCCATCTGGGTCCAGGAGCTGCTTAACAGTTCGAAAGTCGCGGGCGACATGCGGGTGCGACCCGTGGAACCCACCACCAAACCGGAAATGACGGTAGCGACCACTCCCGACACACCCAGATAGTGTTCGGATACAAAAAAGGCCAGGTACGCCAAGGCAATGGTCAGGGTTACTTCAGCAGCGGGCCAACCCCGCAAGAGCACAAACAGACCACTGGCCAGCCGTCCCATTAAGAAGCCCGAGATCCCCCCACCCAGAAAACTGAACAGGAAGCTGCCCAGCACCGTACTACCACTTAACTCACCACCTCCGGTCAGCACCGCCAGCAGCACGGAATACAGAGCAATGGAAGCGGCGTCGTTAAACAGGGCCTCCCCTTCGACCAGCGTGGACAACCGTTTGGGTGCGCCCACTTCACGGAAGATGCCCACCACGGCGACAGGGTCTGTCGTGGCCACAATCGCGCCCAACATCAAACAGACTACCAGTCCATAAGACGACGCCGCGTTCAAGGCGTAACCCACGGCAAAGGTACAGACCACCACGGCCACAATTGCCATCATCAAAATGGCACCGATATCATCGAGCAAGCGGCGCAAGTTCATGGCCAGCGATGTCTCGAACAACAAGATGGGCAAAAAGGCGTATAGAAAAGTCTCGGACGAGATGTCGAAGGCCTGCAGGGTATTGAGAAAGTCCGACACCATCTTGGGCGCCCAGGCATGCAAATGCAGCAGGATGCCCAGCGCAAAGCCGATCAAGGCCAGTAGTACGGAATACGGTAGTCGCAGGCGTCCAGCCAAAGGCGGCATAAAGGCGACCAACCCCAACAGGCCTGCCAGTCCAAAAACAAACTGCCCAATGTGCATCGCGACATCCTTTGTCATCGGCATTGACCCGATTGGCATGTGCCTACGCATTCAGACATGGGCAAGCCAGATCGGCACGGAAAATCCCCCCGCTTTCCGCAGGAATCAGAATAGCGCTTTTTCCCCGGCCCACAGCCGCCAAATTATCTTTTTCTCGCAAAATTTACGTTTTTTGGCCTGTGCCGGGGCACACACTCATCCGTAAAGCGGCAACTCAAAACCTGCGCCAGCGCAAATTCGCCCCTGACATAACTGGTTATACTTTCGCATCATGAGTTTTCCGCGCTCCTTCCTCGCCGCCCATGCCTGGCCCCATCGACTGGGCCTGTGTCTGTTGCTGCTGGCTGTGGTGTTGCGCGGAGTCGTGCCAACCGGCTATATGCCTAAACAGGGCGATCAAGGCTATGCCCTGGCCTTTTGTCTGCCTTCCGGACAGAGCCTGCCACCTGAAATGGCGCAACACTGGGCCGCCCTGTTAGGCGAGGACGCCACAGCGCACTCCGATCAGGCCACCACCAGCGCCACCTGCCCATTCTGCGTCATGCTGCAAGCGGCTCTGACACCCGCGCCTGTCGCGCTCGTGACGCCCTTGAGCCTGGGCCATTTCCGGCCCTTGTTGCTTCCGGCACTCCACCCGGCCCTGGCCCAAACCTTTATTCGCGGCCCACCCGTGGGGCCACGCGCTCCTCCCTTCCTTCTTCCTGCCTGATTCCTCGCGTTCGGCGCTGCCGCTACGCTTTCTCTGCCCTGCAGCTCTCGACCAAGCGGGTATGCCGCTGGACGATGGCTGCGCTTTGGAATTTAGTCATGAAGAACCTAGTAAGCCCCGGCCTGATCCGCGCCGGTGTTCTGGCCTGCCTGCCCTCTATGGCCCTGGCCCAAGCCACCGTTATTGATCAACTGAGCCCCATTGTGGTGACAGGTGTGGCCCCCGAGTCGCCCCTGCAATTTAGTACCAACCCCAAGCTGCCCCGCCTGCCCTTGCCGGCCAGCGACGGCACCGACTACCTGAAAACAATTCCGGGTTTTGCCGCCATCCGCAATGGCGGCAGCAATGGTGATCCAGTACTGCGCGGCATGTTTGGTTCGCGTCTGAACATACTGACCAACGGCAGCGCCATGCCCGGTGCCTGCCCGTCCCGGATGGATGCGCCTACCTCCTACATTTCGCCCCAGTCCTTTGATGAGCTGACCATCATCAAAGGCCCACAAAGCGTACGCTGGGGGCCGGGCGCTTCTGCCGGAACGATACGTTTCGAGCGCACAGCACCCGGTTTCACCGAGAACGATGCCACGCTGGAAGCCAGCCTGCTAGGCGGGTCGGCAGGACGCCACGCCGGAAACGTGGATTTCGCGGCCGGCAATGCCTCTTACTATGCCCGCCTGACCGCCAACCAGGACCGCGCGCAGGACTACAAGGATGGGGACGGCGAGCGCGTCCCCTCACGCTGGAAAAAATGGAATACCGATGTCGCCATTGGGCTGACACCCGATAGCGACACTTTACTGGAGCTTAGCGCCGGTACGGGCGACGGGTATGCCCGCTACGCAGGACGTGGCATGGACGGCACGAAGTTCAAGCGCGAAAACCTGGGGCTACGCTTCAAGAAAGAGATGCAGGAAGGGGCTGTGCGCCAGGTGGAGGCCCAGCTCTACTACAACTACGCCGATCACGTTATGGACAACTATGAGCTGCGCCCCTTCAAACCCAGCGCTGGCATGTCCATGCCCATGGCCTCCAATGTGGATCGCCTGACCTGGGGCGGACGCATCAGTGTGGATTGGGCGTTACGCGACGATTTGACCCTGACGACCGGTACCGATGTGATGCGCAGCCGCCATCGCAAGCGCAGCGGTATGGGTATGCAGGATTACCGTGATCAGGATTGGATAAAAGATGCGGAGTTCGACAATATCGGCCTCTTTACCGAGGCGCGTTGGGATCTGAACGATAACAGTCGTCTGATTGGTGGCGCACGTCTGGACTGGGCCAGCGCCCGGGACCTGCGTCCCAGTCTGGGCAGCGGCATGATGAGCAAGCCCAACCCCGGTGCCAACGAACGTCGCAAAGAAACCCTGCCCAGCGCCTTTATACGTATTGAGCATGATCTGCCAAGCCTGCCCTTGAGCCTGTACGCCGGTATCGGCCATGTACAGCGCATGCCAGACTACTGGGAGCTCATTTCTCCAGCCAGCGGCCCACAGGGAAGTCCCAGCGCCTTCCTGGGCATTCAACCAGAAAAAACCACGCAACTGGATATTGGCGCACAGTACAAGGATGACACGGTCTCGGCCTGGGCCTCAGCTTACCTCGGCCAGATTCAGGACTACATCCTGTTCGACTACCTGCCTGGCGGCATGATGGGCAGAAAAACGCAGGCTCGCAACGTCAATGCTCGTATTATGGGTGGCGAATTGGGTGCCGACTGGAAAGTCTCCCCCAGTTGGACGCTGGGCAGCAGCCTGGCCTATGCCTGGGGCAGCAACCGCACAGACAGTCGGGCTCTGCCACAAATGCCCCCTCTGGATCTGCGTTTAACGGCGGACTATGTACACGGCCCTTGGTCTGCAGGCGGTATCTGGCGCATTGTGGCCAAGCAGACGCGCTACGCTCAAGATCAGGGAAATGTGGTTGGTTATGACTTCGGGCCTACCGGAGGATTTAGCACGGTGTCGCTGTACGGAGGCTACAAAATCAACCGTAATCTGTCCCTGACAGCCGGTGTCGACAATCTGTTCAACAAAACCTATGGTGAACACTTGAATCTGGCCGGTAACAGCGGTTTTGGCTTTGGCGCCGCCACGCGCTTTAATGACCCTGGCCGCACCCTCTGGCTACGCGCAGCCCTGTCCTTCTGAGCCTTCCGTATAAGCCCTATCCGGGTCTGACCGACCCGGCTGGGCAAACGGCAGCAGCATCAGGACAAAAAAAGGGACACCTGGTCGGTGTCCCGTAAACATCCGCTTCAAAAGGGAGGGGAAGAGGAGAAGCCGAAGCGGACGTGCAAATGCCGATATGCGTAGGTGGCAAAAATCAGCAAATGTATTGTTTAGTCCGCGAAGATCAGCGTAAGTTCAGCCCTTTTCCCTGAAAAGTTGTAACTCTTTAAAACGGCTTACACGGCAGCAGACAGCGCCACGCGCAGCTTTTTGAACGCGGCCACTTCAATCTGACGGATACGCTCGGCCGACACGCCAAACTCAGCAGCCAGATCGTGCAAAGTGGCACCGCCATCATCCTGCAACCAGCGTGCGCGCACAATCCGCTGCGAACGCTCGTCCAACGTGTCGATCGCCTCTTCCAGGCCACTGCCTTCCAACATGTCCTGAGCGCGGCGCTCCAACACGCGGCTCGGCTCCTCGTGTCCTTCATCGGACAGATAGGAAATAGGCGCGAAATTGTCATCATCGTCGTTGGTCGGGGCCTCCAGAGCCATATCGTGACCCGACAGGCGCACTTCCATCTCGCTGACGTCCTGTGGGCGCACGTCCAACTCACGCGCAATCGCATCGACCTGCGCGGTATCCAAGGTTTGTCCGTCCGGACGCATACGACGCAGGTTGAAAAACAGTTTGCGTTGGGCTTTGGTCGTGGCCACTTTCACCATGCGCCAGTTGCGCACGACGTATTCATGAATCTCGGCCTTGATCCAATGCACGGCAAACGACACCAAACGCACCCCGCGATCGGGATCAAAGCGCTTGACGGCTTTCATCAGGCCCACATTGCCCTCCTGGATCAGGTCGGCATGGGGCAATCCATAACCCAGATATTGACGGGCAATGGAGACCACCAGACGCAGATGCGACAAAATCAATTCACGCGCGGCATCCAGATCATCCTGGTCGCGCAGGCGCTGACCCAGCTCGGTTTCGCGCTCGGCGCTGAGCATGGGCAGGCGGTTAACGGCAGAGATATACGCTTCGATCGTCCCCAGTGCGCCTGGATTAGACACGGCGGCGACCAGTTCATTACCAGACGCCAGGGCCAAAGCGTTCGCTTGTTGTGTCATGGAAAATCCTTAAAAAGTCAGCCGGCGAGAACACTGAGCAAGGCTCTCAAACCGCGGAAAACGCATTTCATCAATGATTGAGTTTAGCACTCGATGCTCTGGAGTGCTAAAAATTTCAGATACAGGAATAAGAGCGTCGCAGCAAGAAAAAGTTCACTCTTTAGCGTCAAACTGCAATAAATCGGTGGGCAGAACACCACAAACAAGCTGAAAACCGTGGCAGCCTGAGAGTAACGCCTTTACGCCCACCTGAAAACAACAAAGTGCGACCTGGTTTATCCGCCAATCACAGGCGCTCGGCGTGAAAGTCCAGGTGGTCCTGAATGAAGGTCGAAATGAAGTAGTAGCCGTGGTCATAGCCTTCGTGGCGACGCAAGGTCAAAGGCTGCTTGGCCTGTTCACAGGCCTGCTCAAAGACGTCCGGATACAGTTGCTCGGCCAGAAAGCCATCGCTCAAGCCCTGGTCCACCAAAATACCAGCCGGATAAGGGGTGCTGCGCTTGCTCATCAAGGCACTGGCGTCGTGCTGCTCCCAGGCCTGACGGTCCTGACCGAGATAGGCACCGAAGGCTTTTTCGCCCCACGGACAACGGCTGGGGGCCGCAATAGGAGCGAAAGCCGATACAGAGCGATATTTACCGGGATGGCGCAGGGCCAAGGTCAAGGCACCATGGCCCCCCATGGAGTGGCCAAAAATACCCACACGACTGGCATCGCCGGGCAAGAGGGTCGTGACCAGATCAAAGAGCTCCTGGCTCACATAGCTTTCCATGCGGTAATGCGTGCTCCAGCCAGGTTCTGTGGCATCCAGATAGAAACCGGCCCCGGTTCCCAGGTCCCAGCCATCGTTCTCTCCTTCCACGCCAGCGCCACGCGGGCTGGTGTCGGGAGCAACGAGCATGATGCCGTGCTCGGCAGCATAGCGCTGAGCACCGGCCTTGATCATGAAGGTTTCTTCTGTGCAGGTCAGCCCAGCCAGGAAAAACAGGACAGGCACACGGCCTTGGCCGACGGCCTCGGCCAGATTGGTCGCACCCTTTTGGGCATGGGCCTGCAACTGAGGCGGCAGGTACACAGAAAAACGCATGGGCAAACCGATCGTCTGCGACGCGTGTTGGTAGTAGCGCTGCCAACCATTAAAACAGCGATGTTCGTTAAGCAGTTCCAGTGTCTGAGTCATAGCCCCCTCGTGTTCTCAATAGCAAATCCGGCCCAGGATCAGTGAAAGCACCCGAAGGCCTCCCACCGCTCCTGGACCGGGATAAAGGGTGCGGGCGCACGCCTGCCCCCTCATGACGATCGCAATCAGTACATCACCACCGAACGAATGGACTTGCCTGCGTTCATCAGGTCAAAGCCTTCATTGATACGCTCCAGCGGCAAGGTGTGGGTGATCAGGTCGTCGATATTGATCTTGCCATCCATGTACCAGTCCACAATCTTGGGGACATCGGTACGACCACGAGCGCCGCCAAATGCAGAGCCTTTCCATTCACGGCCCGTCACCAGTTGGAACGGACGGGTAGCGATTTCAGCGCCGGCCTCGGCTACGCCGATAATGATGGACTGGCCCCAACCGCGGTGACAGCATTCCAGGGCTTGGCGCATGACCTTGGTGTTGCCGATACATTCAAACGAATAATCCGCACCGCCATCAGTCAGTTGAATAATGTGGTCCACCACGTTTTCAACGTCATTGGGGTTCACAAAATCCGTCATGCCGAACTGGCGGGCCATGGCTTCGCGCTCGGGGTTGATATCCACGCCAATGATCTTGTCCGCACCCACCATCTTGGCGCCCTGGATCACGTTCAGGCCAATTCCGCCCAAACCAAACACCACCACGTTGGCGCCCGCTTCCACCTTGGCAGTAAACAGGACAGCGCCCAGGCCGGTGGTCACGCCACAGCCGATGTAGCACACCTTGTCGAACGGAGCATCACTACGGATCTTGGCCAGCGCAATTTCAGGCACCACGATATGGTTGGCGAAGGTCGATGTGCCCATGTAATGGTGAACCGGTTTGCCGCCGATGGAGAAACGCGAGGTGCCATCGGGCATCAAACCCTTGCCCTGGGTAGAGCGAATGGCTGTACACAGATTGGTCTTGCGCGACAGGCAGGATTTGCACTGACGACATTCGGGCGTGTACAGGGGGATTACATGATCGCCAGGGCGCAGGCTGGTGACACCCGCGCCGACATCCAACACCACGCCTGCACCTTCATGGCCCAAAATGGCGGGAAACAAACCTTCCGGGTCAGCGCCCGACAGGGTGTAGTAATCAGTATGGCAAATGCCTGTCGCCTTGATCTCGACCAACACTTCGCCTGCTTTGGGGCCTGCCAGATCGACCTCTTCAATCGTTAGCGGCGCGCCCGCTTTCCAGGCAACAGCTGCACGTGTTTTCATGTGGTCCACCCTCCGGGTAAAAGTAATTATGGTTACGGTCAACTCGGTCCTTCGGGACCAAACTATTAAAGTATAAGAAATATTTTATAAGGCGCGGCCTGTCGGCCGACTCCTTGTATGGGTAAAGCCCCGCCTGAGCAAAGCCGCACCGACCTCAGTACAAGGACGATTTGCCCGTCAAGAGCACACCCAGACGCAACATACCATATGCCAGATAATCGACCAGCCTGCTCAGCCAACCCAGACGCTGATAGTGTTCCTGATGAACCCGCGTGGCATTGTGCTCGATTTCGTATTCCAGCTTGGCCTGCAAATCCCGGGTGAACGGCGCATCCTGAATCAGGACATTGGCCTCACGCGCCAGCAACAGGCTGAACGGGTCCAGATTGGATGAGCCCACCATGGAGTAATCATCAATGACCGCCACTTTGGCGTGCAAGTAACTGGCCTTGTACTCGTACAGCTCGATGCCGTGGTCCAGCAACTGCCCGTACATAAATCTACAGGCCCGATATTGCAGAAAATACTCGGCATGACCTTGCAGCAACAAACGCACCCGCACGCCCCGCTGTGCCGTCTGCTCAATGCGTCGCCGCAGGCTGCGGCCCGGGAAAAAGTAAGCATTGGCCAAAATCACCTGTTGCTGCGCCTTGCCCAGCAGGTGCAAGTAAGCCTGCTCAATCTGCTGACGATAGCGCACATTATCCCGCAGCAACAAGGTGGCCCGGACCCCCTCGAACACCTCTCCGGCCTGCTGCGCTTTCTTGCGAGCCTGACGCCGTTTGCGCCACTCGCGCCAGGTGGTGAAGCGTTGCGTAAAACTGTCCCAGTCCTTGCGTCTGCGCCAGGCCATGCGCAGCCACAAGGCCTGTTGGGCGCGCACCATATCATCGACGATCGGCCCCTCGCAGCGCACGGCAAAATCAAAACGTGGCCTGCCCTTCCCATCGATTAGCGGCACCTCATCAAAATCATCCAGGATATTGATGCCGCCCACAAAACCAATGCGCTCATCAACCACCAGCATCTTGCGGTGCAACCGGCGCAAACGTCGTAGGGATAGACGCGGCTCCCGCCATCCTTTGGGCTTGGGTCGGTAAATTCGATAACGCGCTCGCATGGCCTTTAACTGCTCAGCGATCTGCAAGGCATAGACATCACTGCCAAAGCCGTCGATCACCACACGCACGCGTACCCCTCGCTCACAGGCCCGACGCAAGGCGTCCAGAACACTGTGACCGCTATCATCCAGGTTGAAGATATAGGTTTCCAGATGCAGGCGCTTGGTGGCCTGATCGATCGCCTGACAAATAGCCGGAAAAAACTCCTGCCCATTTTGCAGCAAGGTGATCTGATTACCATCGTGCCAAAGTGGATCGCGCTTCAGACTCGGCATGTTTGCAAGGCCTATGCGTTAAGAAACCACTGAACGGCAAAGCTCCTTCAGGGCAGCTCCAGCTCAGTCAGGATAGGGGCATGATCAGACAACTGCTTCCAGGGGTCCCCCACCAGCACACGGGCATTACGGACCGCGAAACCACGCTGATAAACCCGATCCAGTCGTAGCCAGGGGAATGCCGCTGGGAACGTGCGGGGAGGAGGCGTCATGCGCGCTGCGCCGTTCACACCCAGTTGTATGCCCTGCTCAGGCACCACCAACCCGCTTTTACGCCGGGTACGCAGCCACTTGATGGGCTGGCGCAAGCGGAAACGGTTATCAACCTGTCCGCGAGGCGAGAAAGAAAACACTTCGTACAGGTTCAATTGCTGCACAAAAATCGGGGCCAGCCGGTTATTCCAGTCATTGAAGTCGCCCGCAATCAGCAACGGCTCATCGGCCGGGACAATGCGCTTGATGCGATCGAGCAGCGCCTGCACCTGACGAACCCGGCCACTGTTAAACAGTCCCAGGTGGACCACAATGCAATGCACCGGGCGGCCATCAATATCAATGACCGCATGGAGTAGACCACGCTGCTCCATGCGGTGATCCGAAATATCCTGGTTTTCATACTGCAGGATAGGAAAACGCGATAGCAAGGCATTGCCGTGGTCCGTATACGGACGAACCACATTGCAGCCATAGGCCGTATTCATGCGCAAGGCCGCAGCCAAAGACTCATGCTGGGCGTCCAGACTGCTTTGCAGCTGGTTGCGCCCCTGCACTTCCTGCAAAAACAGCAAGTCGGGAGACAGTCCGTACAGTCCCAGGCGCAAATCCGCCAAGGACTCTCGTTTGCCAGAAGCCGAGCGTCCTTTGTGAATGTTGTAGCTGACTACCCGAATCACTGACACGCCGTCCCCCGATTTGACTTATTTGTTGTCCACGGCCCGCAGACGGATATGCAACTCGCGCAGTTGCTGCTCATCCACCGCCGAGGGGGCCTGAGTCAGCAAACACTGAGCACGCTGCGTCTTGGGGAACGCGATCACGTCACGGATCGAATCCGCGCCCGCCATCAGGGTAACCAGTCGGTCCAGACCCATGGCCAGACCGCCGTGTGGAGGCGCACCGTATTGCAAGGCATCGAGCAGGAAGCCAAATTTGAGCTGAGCTTCTTCAGGGCCAATCTTCAAGGCATTGAATACTTTGCTTTGAACATCGGCGCGGTGGATACGGACCGAGCCGCCACCCACTTCCCAACCGTTCAGCACCATGTCGTAGGCCTTGGCAAAGGCCTTGCCGGGATCGGTTTCCAACAGATCTTCGTGACCATCTTTGGGGCTGGTGAACGGGTGGTGAGCGGCGAAGTAGCGGTTCTCGCCCTCGTCGTACTCGAACATGGGGAAGTCCACCACCCACAGAGGTTTCCAGCCTTCTTCGAATAGGCCGTTTTCCTTGCCGAACTCGCTGTGACCGATCTTGATACGCAGCGCGCCGATCGCGTCGTTGACGATCTTGGCCTTGTCGGCACCAAAGAAGATCAGGTCACCATTCTGAGCACCTGTGCGCTCCATCAACTGCTTCAGAACCTCTACATTGATGTTCTTGACGATGGGCGACTGCAGGCCCTCAGGAATCGAGGTCACATCGTTGACCTTGATGTAGGCCAGGCCCTTGGCGCCGTAAATACCGACAAACTTGGTGTAGGCGTCGATTTCGCTGCGGGGCATGGCGCCACCGCCAGGAATGCGCAAGGCAACCACACGGCAGCTTGGGTCGTTGGCCGGTGCGGAAAAGACCTTGAAATCCACTTCACGCATCAGGTCAGCCACATCCACGAACTCCAGCTTGACGCGCAGATCAGGCTTGTCCGAGCCGTAGCGCTGCATGGCTTCAGTCCAGCTCATGGTGGGGAACTTGGGCAGCTCCACATTTTGCACCGTGCGGAAAATATGTGTGACCATGCCCTCGAAAATCTCGCGAATCTGCTCTTCGTTCAGGAAAGAGGTTTCGCAGTCGATCTGGGTAAATTCGGGCTGGCGGTCCGCACGCAAGTCCTCATCGCGAAAGCACTTGGTGATCTGGTAGTAGCGGTCAAAGCCCGACACCATCAGCATCTGCTTGAACAGTTGGGGCGACTGGGGCAGCGCAAAAAATTCGCCGGCGTTCACACGCGAAGGCACCAGATAGTCGCGAGCGCCTTCGGGGGTGCTCTTGGTCAACATGGGCGTTTCAATATCGATGAACCCCAGGTCGTCCAGGTAGCGACGGGCCTGCATGGACACTTTGTAGCGCAGCATCAGGTTGTTCTGCATTTGCGGACGGCGCAAATCCAGGACACGGTGCGTCAAACGGGTGGTTTCGGACAGATTGTCATCATCAAGCTGGAAAGCGGGTGTGACCGAAGCGTTCAGGATCTCGATTTCGTCACAGACGATCTCGATTTCGCCCGAGCGCAGATCCGAATTGACCGTGCCTTCGGGACGAGCCTGAACGCGACCGGTAATGCGCAGGCAGTACTCATTACGGATGCGCTCAGCCACTTCAAAGGCCTGCACGTTGTCAGGATTGACCACAACCTGCGCCAGACCCTCACGGTCGCGCAGATCAATGAAAATCACACCCCCGTGGTCGCGGCGACGATGTACCCAGCCAAACAAATTGACCGTCTGGCCCAGGTATTCTTTGGAAACCTCGCCGGTATAACACGTACGCATCTAGGATGACTCCGAAATAGTAAAAACTGCAAATTGGAAAATTCAGGTTCCAGCCAAAGGGGGCGTCCCTTCAGGGCCCGCAGGCTGGTCAGAAACTGGGGGTAGGGCTATGGGCTCGACAGGGCTGACCACGCCCATGGATACGATGTATTTAAGCGCTGCATCCACCGTCATGTCGAGCTTGTGAACGTCCGCCCGAGGCATCATCAGGAAAAAACCGGAGGTCGGGTTGGGCGTCGTGGGCACGTAGACACTGACAAAGTCGTCTCCCAGTATCTGCGCCACTTGTCCGCCCGGTGTACCGGTTAAAAAGGCAATGGTCCAGGAGCCGGCCCTGGGATACTGCACCAAGACAGCCTCGCGAAAAGCCTGACCGTCGGGTGCCAACACCGTATCGCTGACTTGCTTGACCGAATTATAAATGGAACGAACCAAAGGAATACGCCCAAGTAGCAATTCCCAACGATCCACCATCGCACGGCCCAGGTAATTGGCCGCCAGCAAACCCGTGCCGAACAAGACCGCCAGCACCAGCAAAATTCTAAAGCCGGGAATCCGCAGGCCAAACAAGGCCTGCGAAGACAGGAACTCCGGCACAACGCTCTCCAGCGTCTCGATCAGCAAGGTCAGCACCCAGACTGTAATGACCAGGGGCACCCAAATGAGCAGACCAGTGACGAAATAACGCTTGAAGGGGCGCATAAGAAATAGTGTTAACTGGACGTTGAAGGCGCAGGCGCCGACGAAGCAGCTGGCGTGGATGCCGAGCCGCTGTCCGCAGGCTTGCTGCCACCCTGGTTACGGAAGTCCGTTACATACCAGCCCGTACCCTTGAGCTGGAACCCGGCCGCCGTTACCTGTTTGGTAAAGGTGGGCTGATTGCATTCTGGACAAACCTCTAAAACGGGGTCCGACATTTTTTGCAGCACATCTTTTTCGTATTGGCACGAGCTGCATTTATACGCATAGATTGGCACGACTCATCCTAACTAAAAAAAGCCGAAACAAATTTCGAGATACCAGTAAATGGGGACGGCACCTGCCCATTTCAAGCCGGCGCCCCGCTCAACGGGCCCCCGCAAACACGTCACGGGAGCGCTTCTGGCTTGATTTTAGCCCTTTTGGCGTTCAATCGCACTGAACTTGCACCCCGCCAGAGTCACCGCGCAAGGTGGGCACCAGGTTCAGATCAGAAACAGGCAGGCAGCAACCAGGGTGGGCGCGGCCGCACTGAGCAACAAGCGCAACGGCGAGATGGCGCCGTCCGGGAAACTGCCTTTCAAAATGGAGAAACCGGCTGGATTGGGCGCATTGGCGATCACTGTCAAACCGCCCCCTGTGACCGCACCCGCGACCAACATGTAACGCCAGATTTCCGAGGTCCCCTCAACCAGGGAGCCCAGGTAAGTCAAGGCCGCGTTGTCGGTGACAGCCGTCAAGGCGGTAGCCCCCCAGAACAGCACCGTGGGCGACAGACCACCCAGCAGATCCTGAAGCCACCATTTTTGTAGTCCACCCAGCACCACCAGCCCTGCCAGGAAAAAGCCGACCATCAAACCTTCACGCACCAGCAAGGGGCTTTGGTAGTGTTTGTACGAGTGGGCATAGCCGATGAACAGCATCAACAAGGCCATGAACACAATTGGATGATGCGCGCCCAAGACAATCGCAACCAGAAAAGCCACATGAATGGCCATGACGGTCACAGGCACGGAACGCTGCGTCTTGGCTTCCTGGGGCATGCCCTGGCCCATTTCCAGCAAGGCCTTGCGGCACACCAGCGTGACCAACGTGGCATTGATCAGCACCGCGACGACCGCACGCCACCCGAAGTGGGTGGACATATAGGCTGTATCCCAGCCAAAGGTACTGGCCACCATCAGGACGGGCGGGGCCGCATAGGCCGTCAGGACGCCGCCGATGGAGACGTTCACAAACAGAACACCCACGGTCAAATACTTGAAGCCGGCATGGCCTTGATGACGGAAATAGGCTTTATGCAGCAGGAGCGCCGCCAGGGTCATGGCGGCCGGCTCGGTAATCAGCGAACCGGCCAGAGGCACCACGGAAATCGTAATGAAATACGTGGAAATCTTGTCAGACATGGGAAGCGCACGGGCCAGGACGGACACCGTCTTGTTCACCAGCTCTAAAATGGGACGGCTGGCCGCGACCACCATGATCGCAAACACGAACATGGGTTCGGTAAAGTTGCGCCCTTCCAGATACTCAATCGCCGACTGTAAATCCACAAAAACAGCCATATAGGCCACCAGCACACAGGCCCACACGCCAAACACCGCCTCAACCTCGGACAACATGTGCCACAGCCCTGCATGGCTGCCGCCTTTATTGGCCAAGCGTGCAAACACCGGAACCGAAAAGGTGTGGACGATGGCAATGGCAAACAGCGCCGTTGCAACATACTCAAGAGGAGAGGCCATTTTTCAAACCTTTAAAACTTTACGTAAATTGCTTGAATACGTATCAAGCCAAACGGAGAGTGCCGGCCAAAGCAGCCACCACCAGCAAGACACCAACCCAGATGTTGGCACGGAAAAGGCGCAGGCCTCGTTCGGGATAGCGCACGTCAAAATGCCGCATTTGCCACAGCAGATGCAGCGCAATCAGCGCCATGACCGCGTAATACAGAATACGCTCGTTCAGCAGATAACCGCCGATCAGCCAGCACAACATGGCGGCAATGTAAAAACCGCTGATCCAGGTCTTGCCTGCCTCGCGAAAACGCAGCGCCGTGGAGTGCAGACCCAGCTTGGTATCGTCAGCCATGTCGATATAGGCATAGATGGAGTCGTAGCCAACCTGCCACAAAATCGCGCCCACCCACATCAGGATGGCACCAAAAGGCACCATGTTCTGGGTGTCCGACCAGGCCATCAACATGCCCCAGTTAAAGCAGATGCCCAGGACCACTTGCGGCCAATAGGTAAAACGCTTGCACAGGGGATAAATCATCACAATCGGGAACAAGGCCAGCGCCAGCCACCGGCTGTATTCATTGATCGCCAACAGCAGCAAGGCACACACGGCCATTTGCGCCAGCACGAAGAGCACGGCCTGACGCATGGTGATCTGGCCACTGGTCAAGGGACGAAAACGGGTACGCTCGACCTGATGGTCGAAATTGCGATCCGCCATATCGTTAAAGCAGCAGCCAATACCGCGCATCAGCAAAGCGCCCAGGGAAAAGATCACCAGACGCCACAAGGTGGGCAGTCCGTCCGCGGCCTGCACCAGAGCGGCAAGCGCGGGCAGCAGAGTCAACCAGGTGCCTACTGGCCTATCCAAGCGGCACAGCCGGGCATACGGCCCCCAGGAGGCAGGCAGATAGCGGGCTACCCAATCATTGTTGGGGCGCATATCCGACAGATCTGGACGCGGGGGGGCTTTCGAAGCGGATGGAGATGTCATAGAGGTAAAACCCAAATCCAGGCCCTGGGCCATAGACCGAAAACAAGCATACCCTCTGACAGAGGGTATGCGGTGGATTCCAGAAACCCGTTCACGCTCTGGGAGCCAAGAAAGTGCAATAAGCGGCGCTGAAAACCACAACGCTGGCTGAGCCAGCGCTTGAAAAGGCGCAAACCCGTCTGGCTGCGCCCCATGCCCGTCAGATAGCGATCAGGCTTCTTTGATGAGTTTACCCAAGATGGCAATGCCTTCGCGAATTTTTTCCTCGGGTACGGTCGCAAAGCTCAGGCGCAATGTGTTGCGCTTGACGCCATTGCCCGCGTAGAACGGCTCACCAGGCACAAAGGCCACCAGATTTTCAATGGCTTTTTGCAACAGGGCCGTGGCATCCACGTGCTCGGGCAAGGTCACCCAAATGAACATGCCACCCTCAGGACGGGTCCATTGGGCCGTGTCCGGGAAGTTCTTGTCCATGGCGTCCAGCATGATGGCGCACTGTTTCTGGTAAATATCGCGCACTTTGGGCAGGTGCTGTTCCAGGAAACCGTTATGTACGGCTTCGTAAACCGCCATCTGTGTCAGTGTGGACGTGTGCAAGTCCGTGGCCTGCTTGATCTGCACCAGTTTGTCGATGATTTTGGCAGGGGCCACGATGTAACCCAGGCGCAGGCCGGGAGCCAGCACTTTGGAGAACGTGCCCAAACGCACCACAGTCGCGCCTGCCTTGCGCCCCAGGGACAGCAGGCTGGGCAGGCGCTCGCCGGCATAACGCAACTCGCCGTAGGGATCGTCCTCGATAATAGGAATATGGGCCGCAGCGCAGCGCTCCACCAGATCCTGGCGGCGTTCCAACGGCAGACGCAAGCCAGTCGGATTCTGGAAATTGGGCAAGGCGTACAACAGACGAGCGCCCATGGCCTCCGGTGCCGAGACATATTCGGGAATCATGCCCTGACCGTCAGTCGGAATGGCGACGAAAGAAGGATCGTAGACCGACAAAGCTTGCAAAGCGCCCAGATAGGTCGGGGACTCCACCAATACCTTGCTACCCTCGTCAATGAACAGCTTGCCCAGCATGTCCAGCGCCTGCTGGGAACCGTTCACCAGCAAAATCTCATCGGCCTGAACGGGCGCGCCTTCGGCGCTCATTTGCTCGGCCAACCATTGGCGCAGCGGCAGATATCCTTCAGTCGTGGTGTATTGCAGCGCAGTCCGCCCCTGCTCGCTCAATACCTTGTTGAACGCGCTTTGCATTTCCTCGACAGGAAAGCCGACTGGAGTGGGCAGACCGCCCGCAAAGGAAATAATCTCGGGTCGCGCCGTGACCTTGAGAATTTCACGAATTGCGGAGCCACTCAGTTTCTGGGCACGTTGGGAAAAGGTAAAAGGCTGCGAGAGGGTATCCATGATTCGGAAAAGTCCTGAAGAAGAACGATTAAATACTTCATATGCAAACTTTATAGCTTGCAACAATGAACGCAGGATGCCGGAAAACCAGGCATCCTGCACCTTTGAATGAATTATGACGCGGGTTTATTAGCGTATACCTTGCCACCAAGCGGCTTGCAGCGCAAGTAGCCAACGCGCATCCGCTCCGGATTTACCCTGAAAAAACAAGCTCTCGGCCCAGACAAACGTCGCGCTTTATCTATACTTCGTTATTGTATATACAATTTAAAATCCGCATGGAGCCCTGCCACCATGAGCCAGCCCCACCCAAGCACTTTGTTTGGCCTGCTAACCATCAGCAAGCTGCCCGTGCAAAACTGGAAAAATGGGGGCGGCACCACACGCGAGATCCTGTGCCATCCCCCCCAAGCAGGATATGAAAGCTTTGACTGGCGCCTTAGCCTGGCCCATGTGCAAACCTCCGGTGATTTTTCCCGTTTTCCCGGTATAGAGCGCCATATCCTGCTCATCGAAGGCGAGCACATGCAGTTGATTCACAACGAACAGCGCCATGCACTGCATCCCTTCCAACCCTATGTCTTTGCGGGTGAGGACAAGGTTAGCTGCTTCTTGGCGCAGGGCCCTACCCAGGATTTGAATCTGATGGTGCGCCGGGGCCGGGCCCAGGGCCGTCTGCAGGCATGGGCGGGACGCGACACTCCTGTGCAGCTGGAGGCAGGCACGCACTTTCTGTACGCACCACGCGGCGGCTATACATGTCAGGCTGGAACCGCAAGCTGGGCTCTGACCGCAGAGCAGGCCCTGATCGGCTCCACCCCTGTCTCCGTCTCCTTGCAACTGACCGCCGATCATGCCGCGGCCCCGCTGGTCTACGCGTATATCGCCCCTACGGAATGACTGATGAACTACACACTCTGGACTGATTTACGTCTGGCTCCCCGCGCCGACCCCGAACACGTCATTGAGGATGCCTGCCTGGTCGAACAAGCGGGCCGCATCGTCTGGATGGGGCCCCGGCATGCACTCCCCCCCCAATGGCAACAGGCCAAACACGTACACAAGCTGGACAATCGCTGGGTCACCCCCGGCCTGATCGACTGTCACACTCACCTGGTTTACGGTGGCACCCGAGCCCAGGAATTCGCTTTGCGGCTGGCCGGAGCCTCCTATGAGGAAATAGCCCGCCAGGGAGGCGGTATTGTTTCAACGGTTCAGGCCACCCGTTGCCTGAGCGAGGAGCAACTGCTGGCCCAGTCCCTGCGTCGTCTGGATGCTTTGTTGGACGAAGGCGTGACCGCAATCGAAATCAAGTCGGGCTACGGCCTGGATCTGGACAGCGAGCGAAAAATGCTGCGCGTGGCCCGGCGTTTAGGAGAGTTGCGCCCGGTCACAGTGCGCACTACCTTTTTAGGTGCTCATGCCCTGCCCCCGGAGTTCGCAGGTCAAACCGACGCCTATGTGGATCAGGTCTGCAGCCAGATGATGCCCACCCTGGCACAAGAGGGGTTGATTGACGCTGTGGATGTATTTTGTGAACGCATCGCCTTTGATCTGAGACAGTCCGAGCACGTACTGAAAGCGGCCCAAGCCCTAAAACTACCTGTAAAAATGCATGCCGAGCAGCTCTCCAATCTAGGGGGCACGGCAATGGCGACACGCTACCGCGCCCTGTCCACCGATCATCTGGAGTATCTGGATGAAGCAGGGGTGATCGCCATGAAAGAAGCCGGAACGGTTGCCGTACTGCTGCCCGGCGCCTATTACTTCCTGCGTGAAACCCAGTTGCCCCCGATCGAGCTGCTGCGCAAGCACGGCGTACCCATGGCCTTGTCCACCGACAGCAACCCCGGCACCTCTCCCTGCACCTCCCTTCTGTTGATGCTGAACATGGGCAGCACCTTATTCAGGCTAACGGTGCCTGAGGCCCTGGCCGCCGTCACCCATCATGCCGCCCAGGCCCTGGGAGCCCCGGACATCACCGGCGAACTGAGCATTGGGTCCCGCGCCGATTTTGTCGCCTGGGATATCGAGTCACTGTCGGAACTGGTCTACTGGCTGGGCCTGCCCCGCTGCGCCCTGGTGGTGTACCAAGGCGCCATCAGCCGCGATCTGCGCAAGGAGTCATCATGAACCCTGTCCAACAGCATGAAGCCCTGTGGGCGCCCTGGGCCTATTTGGACGGCCACTGGCAAGCCGATGTGCTGATGCGCTGGGACATGCACGGCACGCTGACGCAGGTTCTGCCTGGAACCTGCCCGCCCGCCAAGGACGCGAGCGATAAGGTGTATCGGGCACAGGGCGCCGTGCTGCCAGGGATGCCCAATCTGCATTCGCACGCTTTTCAAAGTGCCATGGCAGGCTTGACGGAATTTCGGGGACAAGACCAGGACAGCTTTTGGAGCTGGCGCGACCTGATGTACCGTTTCGCCGCCCGTCTGGAGCCTGAACACCTGTATGCGATTGCCCACTGGCTTTACATACAAATGCTCAAGGCCGGCTATACCAGCGTCTGCGAGTTTCACTACCTGCATCACCCGCGTGAGGGAGGCCGATACAGGCCATCGGGTCTGCTGGCCCAAGGGATTCTGGAGGCGGCCAGCGCCAGCGGACTGGCGATCACCCTGCTGCCGGTGTTGTATCAGTACAGCGATTTCAGCCGCAAAGCACCGCGACCGGACCAAGCGCGCTTCCTGAACAGCCCCACGCAACTGCTGTACCTGCTGGAATCCTTGCACAGCAGCCACCCTTTGAACGTGGACCGGCGCTATGGCGTGGCGCCCCATTCCCTGCGTGCCACCGATGTGGGTTCCATCAGCACGCTGCTCGACGGCCTGCATAGCCTGCCCTCCCGCCATCCGATTCACATCCATATTGCCGAGCAGATGGCCGAAGTGCTGGCGTGCCAGGAGCTCAAGGGTTGCAGTCCGGTCGCCTACCTGTACGATAACTTCAATGTGGACGAGCGCTGGTGCCTGGTTCATGCCACTCACATTGGCGAGCCGGAGCGTCAGCAAATTGCCCGCAGTGGCGCAGTGGCGGGCCTATGCCCGACAACCGAAGCCAATCTGGGGGACGGCCTGTTTCCGGCCGCTGCTTTTCTGGCCGACCATGGCCACTTGGGCATCGGATCAGACAGCCACATCTGCGTGGACTGGCGCGCCGAACTGCGTCTGCTCGAATATGGCCAACGTTTAAGCCGTCAGCAACGCAACGTGTTGGCTTCGCCTCGACAGCCCTATGTCGCAGACTATTTATTTGGGACCTGCGCCCGCGGTGGGGCGCAGGCGTCAGGGCGGGCCACGGGGCAGCTTGCCCCCGAGCATCAGGCCGACCTGATGGTGATTGATCTGGCTCACCCCAGTTTGGCGGGACTGGATCAATCACATTGGCTCTCCGCCCTGGTCTTTTCAGAGCGCGCCCACACCAATCCGATTCGCGACGTATTCGTCAGTGGCAAAGCCTGTGTGATCGACGGCCAGCACCCCCAGGAGGAAACGGCGTTTGCCGCCTATCAAGACACACTGAGCCAGCTGTTGGACCGCGCCTGAAAAAACGAGCCTGAAAGCCTTACCCGGCAGGCCCTAGTCCGCGCTCGGCCCGACAGTCCTTGGCTCGCCATCGCGGTCAACAAAGCCTGGCGCAGTCGTTTTTCACTGGGTTGTCCGCCACGTCATTATGCAAAAAACCTGGCTCCGCCCATCCGGGCCAGGGCCACTGGCATGGAGACAACAAGGCTCGGGAGTACGCCCTGGACCCTAAAACAGGTCGGCCGCCGTGTCAGCCAGACTCTCGTCCAGCACCAGGGCTTTCAGGGCCTCGATATCGGGAGCCAGATAACGATCCTGATCGTAAAAAGGCACGGCCTGACGAATCGCGTCCTGCACCTTTCTCAAGCGCTCGGAAGTCAGCAAAGGAGCATGAAAATCAATGCCCTGCGCCGCACACAGCAATTCAATCGCCACAATTGCAGCGGTATTTTGTGCCATATCCTCCAGTCTGCGCGCTGCAAAGGTCGCCATGCTGACGTGGTCTTCCTGGTTAGCCGACGTAGGCAGGCTATCCACGCTGGCAGGATGTGCCAAGGACTTGTTTTCCGAAGCCAGCGCCGCCGCGGTCACATGGGCAATCATGAAGCCCGAATTCAAACCGGCAGAAGGCACCAGAAACGGTGGCAAACCGGAAATGCTGGCATCAATCAACAACGCGACTCGACGCTCTGCCAAGGCACCCATTTCGGCAATCGCCAGGGCCAGGCCGTCGGCGGCGAAGGCCACCGGCTCGGCGTGGAAGTTGCCGCCGGAAATCACCTGATCGGGCTCACCGTTCTTGCCGGGGAATACCAGCGGGTTGTCCGTGACGGCATTGGACTCGATCAGCAAGCTGCGCTCATTTTGCGTGATGAGATCGTGGATCGCGCCCATCACCTGGGGCTGGCAACGCAAGCTGTAGGGGTCCTGCACCTTGTTGTCATTGTCCCGATGCGACTGGCGAATCTGGCTGCCAGCCAGCAGCTCCCTATACAAGCGGGCCGCGTAAATCTGTCCTGGCTGTCCACGCACCTCATGGATACGCGCATCAAAAGGCGCATCACTGCCTTTGGCGGCGTCCACACTCAAGGCTCCGGCCAAAATCGCATTGCGGAACAAGGTCTGGGTGCGGAACAAGCCATGCAATGCCAGGGCCGTAGACACTTGCGTGCCATTGATCAGGGCTAGCCCCTCCTTGGCGGCCAGCACAATCGGGGTGATACCAGCCTTGGCCAAAGCCTGCTGGGCAGGCATCCATTCGCCGTGCCACTTGGCCTGCCCTTCCCCGATCAGCGTCAAGGTCATGTGCGACAAGGGTGCCAAATCACCCGATGCGCCCACCGAACCTTTGGACGGAATGAAAGGCACCACGCCCGCATTCAGAATATCCAGCAAGGTCGTGACCACATGCGAGCGTATGCCCGAAAAGCCACGCGCCAGACTGGCAATCTTCATGGCCATAATCAGCCGTGCCACCGCATCGGAAACCGGCTCACCCACCCCTACGGAATGCGACAGAATCAGGTTCTTTTGCAGCTGTTCCAGATCGTGGTCGGGAATGCGTTGCTGGGCCAGCTTGCCAAAGCCGGTATTGATGCCATAGGCAGGATGACCTGCACGGATGATCTTGGCCACAATGGCCGAGGACGCGTCCATCGCCCCCACCGCCTCTGCCGGCAGAGTCAGAACAGTCGGTTTCTGCCAGATCTGGCGCAGTTGCGCCAAAGTCAGTGCGCCGGGAGAAAGCTCGATACTCTTGCTCATTTATCTGTCCTGTTTTTCTTACTTGATCATGGGCAGTGTCAGCCCGAAATTCTTGGCCGTTTGAATCGCCAGCTCGTAACCTGCATCCGCATGACGCATCACACCACTGGCGCAATCGTTAATCAAGACCCGCTCCAGACGGGCCGCAGCCTGCTCGCTGCCATCGGCCACGATCACCATCCCCGCGTGCTGGCTGTAGCCCATGCCCACGCCGCCGCCGTGATGCAGCGACACCCAGCTGGCCCCCCCAGCTGTGTTCAAGAGCGCATTGAGCAAAGGCCAGTCCGACACGGCATCCGTGCCGTCCCGCATGCTTTCGGTTTCGCGGTTCGGACTGGCTACCGAACCGGTGTCCAGATGGTCACGTCCAATCACAATCGGCGCTTTCAGCTCGCCCTTGCGCACCATTTCGTTAAAGGCCAAACCGGCACGATGACGCTCGCCCAGCCCCAGCCAACAAATTCGAGCTGGCAGACCCTGGAAAGCGATACGTTCCTGTGCCATGTCCAGCCAGCGATGCACGTGCTCATTGTCGGGGAACAGCTCTTTGATTTTCTGGTCGGTTTTATAGATATCTTCCGGGTCGCCCGACAAGGCCACCCAACGGAACGGGCCTTTGCCCTCGCAAAACAAGGGGCGAATATAGGCAGGTACAAAACCGGGAAAATCGAAGGCATTGGCCACGCCTTCATCAAACGCGACCTGGCGAATGTTATTGCCGTAGTCCACAACCGGAATACCCATTTTCTGAAAATCCAGCATGGCTTGTACATGAACGGCGCAAGACTTGGCTGCGGCTTGCTGAATGCGGGCGTGTTGCGCCGGGTCTTTCTGCGCCGCCTGCCACTGCTCCACCGTCCACCCCGAAGGCAAATAGCCATTGAGCAGATCGTGGGCGGATGTCTGGTCCGTCACCAGATCAGGTTTCAAACCACCGGCTTGGGCGCGTCGCACCAGTTCGGGCAATATATCGGCGGCATTACCCAGCAAGCTAATCGACACAGCCTCCTTGGCGGCCGTGTGCTGGGCAATCAGCTCCAACGCATGGCCCAGATCGCGCGCCTGCTTATCCAGATAACGAGTCTGCAAACGGAAGTCGATACTGCTTTGCTTGCATTCAATCGTCAGCGATACCGCCCCGGCAAAGCTGGCAGCCAAGGGCTGTGCGCCACCCATGCCACCCAGGCCAGCAGTCAGAATCCAGCGCCCGGCCAGCGAACCACCAAAATGCTGACGACCTGCTTCAGCAAAAGTCTCGTACGTGCCTTGCACAATGCCCTGGCTGCCGATGTAGATCCAGCTGCCCGCCGTCATCTGTCCGTACATGAACAACCCGGCCTGATCCAGCTCGTGAAACTTCTCCCACGTGGCCCATTTGGGCACCAGATTCGAGTTGGCCAGCAGCACGCGCGGCGCATCACGGTGGGTACGGAACACGCCCACCGGCTTGCCGGACTGAATCAGCAAGGTCTGGTCATCCTCGAGTTGGCGCAGACTGGCCAGAATCTGGTCATAGCACGCCCAGTTTCGAGCCGCACGCCCGATGCCACCGTACACCACCAGATGTTGGGGGTTCTCGGCCACGGCCGGGTCCAGATTGTTCTGAATCATGCGGTACGCGGCTTCTGCCACCCAGTTCTTGCAACTGAGCTGTGTACCCGTGGGGGCATGAATCTCCCGCGCAGGATCGAAACGGGGGTCCTGGCTGGCCGTCGAAGTGTGATGATCAGGCATGGTGCTGTCCTCCATCTGAGGTGTCTCTGGATACGCGCTGGTTCTATCTGGCAGACTGTTTCCACCCAGGGAAGGCAGGTCCAAGCGCCGACAAAACAACGGTTTTCTTGTAAGCTTTTACCAATGTATAGTCATTTCCAATAGTTGTCTATACATATGCCTGCCCTGGCAGCGCCGCGAAAACAGACGGCCAGGGACACTGTCGGGGTATTAGAATCATGGCCGGTGCAGCACCCCCGATGGTTGCCTGCACAAACCCTTGAGTGTGAACACGTCCCTACAGGAAAGCATCAGCATGGTTGCCCCTTTGACGAGCAACTCGTCCTCCGAATCGGCTCTCCCCGTCTATGTACAGATCAAGAACTATGTCGTGGAAAAGATTCAGACCGGACAATGGCGGGAAGGCGATCTGATTCCCACAGAGCTAGCCTTATGTGAGCAGTTTGGCGTATCACGCATGACGGTCAACCGGGCCCTGCGCGAACTGACCAACGATGGACTGCTGATCCGCATCAAGGGTTCGGGCACGTATGTAGCCCAACCCAAATTCCAGTCCACGCTGATCGAGATACGCAGCATTGCACAAGACATACGCGAGCGCGGTCATCAACATAGCTGTCAAGTGCTGAGCATGGAGCGGCTGCAGGCCAGCCCGGCACAGGCACGCCTGTACGGCATTGCTCCGGGCGCGGCGCTGTTTCATTCCATTATTGTGCATGCCGAGAACGGCCTGCCTATCCAGTACGAAGATCGTCTGGTGGATGCGCGCATGGCACCCGACTATATGGAGCAGGACTGGAGTCAGATCACGCCTAACGAATATCTGGTGCGGGTCGCCCCCTTGCCAACCGGCTTTTACAGCATTGAAGTGCTGGTGCCACCCACCGGAATCGCACACGCCCTGCATATGAAAGAGCAGCAGCCCTGTTTGGTGATGGACCGCCGCACGTTTTCCAGTGAGCAGTTCACTACTCACGCTAGGCTCTGGCATCCTGGCGATCGCTACAAATTCACGGGACGGATGTAGGCCCCAAACCGGCGCCGCTTCGAGTTTGCTTCCCAAACATAACTCTCAAGCGCAGCGGCACCTCGCCTTCCGGGCCACACAACACCGCCATGTTCGTGCCGCACGGACCTGACACGACCCGCACCACTGGCCTGTTCGCTTGCGAACCACGCCAGAGCGGGCCTGCTCACACTCTCGATCAGCCCGGCGTGCGTTCACCTTGCGCATGCTGGCGATAACGGCTCAAAGACAGCCCGGTGTGGCGCTTGAAGTAGCGACACAGATACGAGGGGTCCCCAAAGTTGAGCTGATCGGCGATCTGCCCCATCGCCAACTGGCTGTAGGAAAGCAGCGCCTTGATTTCCAGCACCACTTGCCTGTCGATCAAGGCCTTGGGACTGTCGTTGAAAAACTCTTTGGTCAGCTGGGACAGGTAAAACGGGGTGATATTGAGCGCATCCGCGTAAAACTTGACCTCACGATGCTGCCTGCACTGCTGTCCAACCCGTTCCCAGAACCGCCAACTGATCTGCTCCTTGCGGCTGAACGTCTTTCCGCCTTGATACTCGGGCGGAATCTGATCGGCAATCCGCAGAAAGAAATTCTGCAACTGATTGCGCAGCATGATGTGCTGATACAGCGTGCGGGTTCGCACAATCTCGCGCAGTTGCACCAGCCAAGCCGCCAGCAAGGCCCGGTCTTGTTGCGGGGGCACGCACAGTGGATGGTCATGCAGGAACACAAACAAGGCATTAGGCAATTGATACGCCACTTCTGACGCCAGGCTCTTGGGCATCAACAGGAAAAACACCTTGAAACCGCGCGAACGCTTTTTCAGCAGCGCAATCGTGTCCTCCGCCAAAACCAGCACATCATGAGGCCGTACAGGCTGATCCTTGAAGTTCAGGCTGATCAGAGCGTGGCCCGACAGGCAGATCATCAAGGTCATATAGGCATGACCAAAAGACAACGGCATGCCCATGCTGTCAGCCAGCGTTGTCTCGCCCGTCAGCCAGCCGTCTTGGGTGCTGAGTAATTGTGGAGTGTGATGCATGATGTTGTCCTGCTCTTTAGCACTCGGCACCCTGCAAGACTTGCTAAAAGTACCGAAACTACCAAGGTCCTGCTCTGTTCGCTCACGCCGCCCGCTTCTATTCTGTTTTCTGCTTCATTGTGAGTAAAGAAAATGACACTTCAAACAGAAAGACTCATTTTACGCCCCTGGCAGAACAGCGACGCCGAGGATTTGTATGTATACGCCAAAGACGAGCGAGTCGGCCCGATTGCCGGTTGGCCTGCTCATACCAGCGTTGAGGAAAGTGCCGAAATTATCCGCACAGTTTTCAATATGCCCGAAGTGTATGCCGTCGAACACAGAGACAATGGCCGGGCTATTGGATGCATTGGCATACTGATCGGCAAGAACAGCAACTTCAAGCTCAGTGAAGAAGAAGGTGAAATTGCCTATTGGATTGGCGTCCCCTACTGGGGTCAGGGCTTGATCCCCGAGGCCGTGCGCGAAGTGATGCGACACGCGTTTGAAACGCTGAAACTGAACGCACTGTGGTGCGGCTACTTTGCCAACAATACCCAATCACACCGTGTGCAGGCCAAATGCGGGTTTCGCCATCACCGCACCGAGGAAAACAAATACAACCCGTTCCTGCGAGACTACCGGACTGAACACATCAGCCGCATTACGGCCCAGGAATGGCTGGCCTTGCCCAAACAACAGGCCTAATCCCAGCCACCACCCTCCGGTCAGCTGGAATCGGCATCCTGGGACTGACTTACACACGAGAACAGCTCCTGGACTTCTTCGATGCTCAATGTCAGACCCAATCGTGACTGCAAGCACTCAGCCCAGGATGTCGCCCATCAGAAACACGACACTGCCCATGGCAAACAGACTCAGGGCAAGCAGAGAGACAGCCGACGGGAAGGTGCCGGTAGTTTTCAGATTACTCATGACAGATGCCCCAACAAATTACATCGCCTTAGGCCACTTGCTGGGTCAGCAAGGCCGCAAGGTACATGCCCAAACCGAAAATCGCGTGTGTCAGCAAACTATGCAAACGATGGGTCCAAGGCGTAGGGGTACGCGACGCAGCCAATGCCCCGCCGCCAACCATACGCAATGTCCGACATTCCCGCGCTTGCTGAAAGCCGCTGCGATCCGGGTCAGGAAGAACAAGACCGGCAGCCCCAGCGAGGCAGTGTCGCGTCTGGCCAAACCTTTGCCGGGCAAAAAACCACCAGCCATCACAAGCTGAGGCTTCAAGACCGTAAAAGCCTCCCCCTATAATGAGCAACTGTCGCGCCACATCCCTTTCAACTGGGCAGATGCCGCCATGCAGCGTTTCCCCCGCGACACATCTTCAAGCTATTTCTGTGAGGAGCCGTCTGAATGACGAGCACAAAGTCAGCAACTGAGTAAGCCGCAACAAGCTCTTGTCTTGTTGCGGCGCTCTGTACTTCCAATCCCGCTGATTGATAACAAACAGACGCCGCCCGATTCCTTTTTTCGAGTGGTAATTTTGTTATGTCTTGCTCACGCTCTTCCTGGGCTCATACGCTGCCAGCCGCCTTGCTGTTGATGGCGCCTTTTGACATCCTCGCGTCCCTGGGGATGGATATCTACTTGCCCGTCGTACCGGCCATGCCGGAGCTTCTGGGCACGACCCCAGCCCTCATCCAGCTGACCCTTAGCCTGTACATGCTGCTATTGGGTGCGGGGCAACTGATCTTTGGCCCTCTGTCGGACCGCATAGGCCGACGACCAGTTTTGCTGGCCGGAGCCGCGCTGTTCGTGCTGGCCTCAATCGCCGCCGCCTTATCCAGCACCGCCTGGGCTTTTGTAGGTTTCAGAGTGCTGCAAGCACTGGGGGCCTCGGCCACCCTGGTGGCCTTGTTTGCCACCGTACGCGATGTCTACGCCGATCGTGCCGAAGGGGTGGTGATCTACGGCCTGTTTAGCGCCATCCTGGCATTCGTACCCGCCTTGGGGCCTATTGCAGGTGCTCTGATTGCCCGTGCGGGCGGGTGGCAGGCCATCTTCCTGAGCCTGGCCGGAATGGGTCTGCTGGCCTGGCTCCACGCGCTGTTCCGTTGGCAGGAAACTCGGCCTGCCAAACCACTGCATTCACAACAGTCCGCGCTGGCCGTCTTCAAAAGCCCAGCCTTTTGGGTCTATACCCTGGGTTTCTCCACCGGGATGGGGACATTTTTCGTCTACTTCTCCACGGCCCCACGCGTCCTGATCGGACAAGCGGGTTACTCAGAAATGAGCTTCAGCCTGGCCTTTGCCAGTGTTGCCCTGGTGATGATTGCCACCACCCGCCTGTCCAAAACCTTTGTGGCCCGCTGGGGAACCGCCGGGAGCCTGAAGCGCGGCATGGGCGTGATCCTTCTTGCCACCCTCTTGCTGGCAACCGGGCAGATCTTGCTGGAACCTTCCTTTGCCAGCTTTATCCTGCCCATGTGGCTGGCCGCCATCGGCATTGTGATGACCGTATCCGTCACCGCCAATGGCGCCTTGGCTCAATTCAACGACGTGGCCGGCTCCGCCGTGGCGATCTACTTTTGCGTGGAAAGCCTGATCGTTAGCGTGATCGGTACGTTGGCAGTGACCTTATTGGATGGGGATACGGCGTGGCCGCTGGTGGTGTTTGGACTAGGGATGAGCAGTGTGGTGTTGCTTGCTTTGATGTTGCTGGAGGCAAAGAGCAAACGCGAGGTTTGAAGATAAAAAAGGGAAGGTTTTCGGTATGCCTTCCCTCCATTTGGATCACCCGCCGCCACTGTTCATGAGTAATCTCAGGAGCGAGCTACGGCGGACAACAATGCAATCAAGCGTCCCCATGTCCGTAATCCCAGTTCCAAGAACACATAAGGACTGGGATTACGGGCATTAAGTCAGCAAGCCGTCCCCAAACTCAAGTCATACGTCACCCAAGCGGTTGCCTGAGCCAGACCATCGTATAGCCTTCGCGCCTGGGCATTGTCCTGCGCCGTAATCCAGCGCAGGAACGGCCAGCCTTGCTCCTTACCTGCCTGGGAGACTGCCTCAATCAAACGGCGGCCCAGCCCGCCGCCTCGCTGTTCCGGCAACACAAACAAGTCATCCAGAAAACCAGCCTCCTTGCCCAGCAAGGGCTCCGGGAAAGGACGGTAATGCGCCAAACCCAGCAGCACACCATTCGCCGTAGCTACCACCTTCCCCTGCAAAGGATGCTGCGCATCCAGCAGCCAGGACCAGGTACGAGCCAGGATCTCTTCATTCATGGGCTCTTTGTAAAACTCGGCGTACTGCCGATACAGTAGCTCCCAAGCGACCCGGTCTTGCGGCTGCAAATCCCGGATCTGAATACCACCGGCTATCGGCTGTTCTGCACGGCTAGTCATGCTTGTGTTCCCCTGTCGCTTACCATGCTGTTGCAAGGGCAGGCTGCGCCTGGTGAGAGGCAAAATGTGGCAGCACATACTCAGCC
This sequence comes from Alcaligenes sp. SJTW-7, assembly GCF_047716895.1. Classification (NCBI taxonomy): domain Bacteria; kingdom Pseudomonadati; phylum Pseudomonadota; class Betaproteobacteria; order Burkholderiales; family Alcaligenaceae; genus Alcaligenes; species Alcaligenes sp. SJTW-7. The sequence goes on from NZ_CP136682.1 coordinate 3,608,540, forward strand.
AACTCCTGGATAATTTCCGCCGCCGGTCGCTGCGCAAACTGAATACCCAAAGCAGCATGATTCACACCGGCTGCCTGCCATTCTTCCAGCAAGGTGATCAGCCCCTTGCGCCCGGTACGCAGTGTAAAACCACCGCGCAACGGTGTGCGTGGGTAATCGGGGTCATCCACCAAATCCAGCCATTCATTGGTCATGTGCGGACGGAAACCGCCATCTGGAATCCGGGCGCGCCAAGCCCGAATTTTGGCAGCCAGCTTTTGCGGACCTAGCGGTGTATGTGTGGCTTCCGGATAGGTCAGCCAGCCATCGGCATGTTCGGCGATCCATTCGGGCGACTGCCCCGAGGAGCTGGTGACAATCAAGGGAATGGAGCCATGCACAGGCTTGGGTAACAGCTCTGCGGTATCGAAGCGACCTAGCGGAGAGTCGATATCCAGTTGCCCCGCTTGCGTTAGCTGACGGAAATAGCTGACAGCCTGCGCAAAACGCTCTGCCCGTTCGGCCCGCTCCACGCCATAGGCGGGAAACTCCACGGGCCTGTCCCCGGAAGCAATACCCAGCACCAAGCGTCCACCGGACAACTGATCAATGGTGAAAGCGGATTTCGCCAGGTCGATCGGGTGACGCAGGGAGAAAATCGTGCTGCCCGTGGCCAAGGCCACCCGCTTGGTGCGAGCAGCCAGAAAAGCCAGGTAAGTAAAGGGATCGAACACCTGCCCCGCATCTCCGAAACTTGGATCATGCAAGGGCACATCACGTACCCACACCGCTGCAAAATCCTGGCGGTCTATCTCCTCTACCAGCGCTGCCTGCCCGGCCAGCACACTCATATCGCCTTGATAAAAACGCAGAGGCAGAAAGATCCCCATGGTCAGACGACCCGGCGCAAACATGCGGCTATAGCCAGGGTGATTGGCAAAGGCAGGGAAAGATGCGCCTTGAGTCAGGCTTGTTTCAATCGTCATGCTGTTTTCCCCTCAGGCGCCAGTAGCAGGTTCAGGCAAGGTGATGCCTTTACGGACTGCGGGGCGTTGGGCCACGCGATCATGCCAGGCACTCATGTGCGGGTACTGGCTGAAATCAAAGTCGATAATCCGCGCAATATGCATCCAGCCAAAATGCGCAATATCGGCAATGGAATAGTCCTGTCCCGCCAGATAAGGATGGTCTGCCAAGCGTGTATCCAGCACGGTGAACAGATCATTCACCAGACGGCGGTAGCGCTCGATGGCGGCCGGAATCTTCTCTTGCGCGAACAGCTCGAAATGCACGCGCTGGCCCAGAATCGGCCCCACGCTGGAGGAATGAAATTGCAGCCATTTGATCGTTTTCCAGCGCTGAACAGGATCTTTTGAAAGCAATTGGCCGGTTTTTCCCGCCAGATACAGCAGGATCGCGGCGGACTCGAACAGAACAACAGCTGTTTCATCATCCGTCATCACCGGGATACGCCCATGTGGATTCAGGGCCAGAAACTCCGGCTGCTTATGCTCATTCGCTTCGATACGCACGTGATGCAGGCGATACGGAAGTGCCAGCTCTTCCAGGGCGATGGTCACCTTAAAGCCGTTAGGCGAACTATCGGTGTACAGATCAATCATGGCGTGGCTCCCAAACAGAAAGTTCGCTCTTCTTTTTGATATAGATAAGCTAAACTTTAAAAATGATCCAGAAGCCCATTTTCCCCGTTTATATAGCCAAAGAAAAACGATTAAATCTGCTTGATAGATTTAGATAAACTAAACCATGAATCCTGTCTTTCCTTTACAAGCTCTGCGCGCCTTTACCGAAGTCGGACGCTACGGCAGCATCAAGCTGGCCGCCCAGGCACTAGGCGTAACCTCGGGCGCAGTCAGCCAGCAAATCCGGCTGCTGGAAGACCGCTTGGGCGTGACACTGTTTGTGCGCAGCCACCACAAAATGAGCCTGAGTCAAGCAGGTGAACAGGTCTACCCTGCCCTGCTGACGGCGTTTGACCAGATCGAACAGGCCATGCATACGCTGGAAGCCACCAAGCACAGGAAGACACTGACGATCAGCACCGTGCCTTCCTTTGCCGCTTCCTGGCTGATTCCCCGGCTGGCCGATTTCAAGCAACGCCATCCCGATATCGAAATCCGTGTGGAGGCGTCCCCCACGCTGGTGGACCTGCGTCGCGACAAAGTGGATATCGCCATTCGCCACGGCTTGGGCGTATACCCCGGCTTGCAGGCCGAGCCCTTGATGGCTCCTGTCTTGCTGCCTGTAGCCAGCCCTGCGTTGCTGCAAGACAAGCCAGTCATTCAGGAGCCAGCAGATTGTCTGGAGTGGCCACTGCTACAAGATGCCGACCGGGCCGACTGGGCGCTTTGGCTGTCTGCCCACGGGGTGGAGGACGATGCGCGCGCCGATAGAGGCACAGCTTTTGAGGATGATTACCTGCTGATACGCGGCGCGATTGCGGGCCTGGGACTGGCTTTGATACCGCAAGAATATGCGCAGGATGAAATAGCCGCAGGCCGCTTGGTGCAAGTGTTGGACAAGCCCTGGCCAGCCCGCTTTGCCTACTACCTGGTGACCTTGCCCGATACGAGGCAAAAAACAGAGGTCCGTGCCTTTAGTGATTGGATAAGCGAGCAAGCCCATTCATAGCAAGGTAACCAAGCTTCTTCCTGCTGCTGCTGTGGTGGTAACAATGACCGCTATCGCACAGCGGTAGGGAGATACAGACAGCACCTCATCGCTTCCCAATCCAGTCTCTGTAGGACCCCCACGTCAACAGCCCTCATGGCCACGTCCCCCGGCTCCAGACATTGAAAATCTGCCTGACTTCCAACAAGGAAGCATATGATTTTTTTTGAAAAAAAACCCCGTCCCAAAAGGACGGGGCCAACCTCAACAAGCAATTGAAAAACTCTTAAGGCAATTCCACGGCCACCGGACCACGGGGACGGGAACAGCACAGCAAGACTTTGCCCTCTGGCACAGGGTCCAGAGGCTCTTCAAAATAATCGACCTCGCCCGATACCAGGGTGCACATACAGGTATTGCACAGGCCGGCCCGGCAATTAAAGTCCGGACTCAAGCCCGTTTCCTCAGCCAGATCCAGCAGGGAAGGACAGTCCTCATGCCATTGGGCCTGACGACCGTCGGGCAGGAACGTCACGGTTTGCGTCGCATCCACGGCGGTTTCCGCACTGGTTTGCGCAGCAGCTTCAGTGATGGCGGGGAGCAACGCCTGCTCTGCGTTCACCCCTGCGGCGCTGGAGACCACGGCCGTTTGCCCCTCAGGCTGAACCGTGCTGGCGGCAGTATCGCCAGCCAGGGTGTTTTCCAGCACCGTGGCCGGGCCAAAAAACTCGTAGTGAATGCGCTCTCGCGTCACTCCCAGACTACGCAGAACGCCGTAATTGCTCTGCATGAAGGCACCAGGCCCACACAGGTAAAACTCGTAATCATCCAGCGGTAGCCAACGCTGCAAATGCTCACGGGTAATCAGTCCCGCCACATGGTGCAAACCGGCTTGTACGTCATCTTCAGTCGGGTTGCGATAGCAGAAGTAAAGTTGCACGCCGTCACGCTGTGTGGCCAGTTCACGCATTTCATCCGCAAAGGCATGAACCGAGCCGTTATCGCAGGCGTGAATCACGTAGACCTTACGCTGACTGCGTTTCAGCAAACGATGCAGCATGGCCAGCAAGGGAGTCTGGCCCACGCCGCCACTTAGCAGCACCACAGGCCGCTGGCTGCTCTCGTCCAGCACAAACTCGCCAAGTGGCCCTGCCGCGCTCAGCACATCACCTGGCTGCACCTGTTGATGCAGATAGGAGGAGGCCAGACCATCGGCCACGCTTAACCCTACCGGGGCCTTCTCGTGTTTGACGGAAATACGCAAGCGGTCCGTGCTGTCGGGGTCCCCCGACAGACTGTAATTACGCAACACGGTTTGTCCGTCAATTTCCAGACGAAACACCAGATACTGGCCTGGCTGATAAGGCGGCATCACACCGTCCACCGGGGCCAGCACAAAGGAGGTAATCACATCGCTTTCACGCTGTTTTTCCAGAACACGGTAATCCCGAAAACGGCGGCTGGCCGGGGATGCAGTGGACGCAGATGAGGCAGTCGGGCTCATGACGCTCAAGCCGCCGGGGTCTCGCTGGCGACCGTCTGCTCGGCCTGAATCAGCTGGCTGATCTTGCGACGGAAGCGCAAGGGGCCGGAATCCAACGGCAAGTCCAAGGCAGCGGGACGCTCTTTCAGGGCTTTATGCACCTCTTCCAGAACCACTTTGTCTTCCAGGAACGCATGGCGCACGTCTTCGTTGAAAATCTTGGAAATGGCCTCGTCATCCGGGCTGAAGTTGCGCAGCTGGAACCAGAAGTAGCGGGTGTGTTCCTCGTCGATAGGGGTCAGGAAGTTATAGGAGTCCATCAGGAAAACGTCTGGGTGGTACTCGCTGGGCTGCTCGGTGGCGGCACCGGCAGGCAGGAAGATGGCCTTGATAACGGCCAGCGACGGGAAGCGTACTTCGTATTGCTGCTTGCGGTCGCAATTGCCTTCAAATTTCACAAACTGCTTGTAAAACGGCGCAACTTCCACGTTTTTTGACCAGCGCGAGACCGTCACGCCATTGTCCTCAACCTTCACCGTCAGGGGCAGGCCGATGATGTCGGGGCTACCAAACGAGCTTTGGTGTACCCAGGATACGTGCGAGGGGTCCAGCAAATTGTCGGTGACGTACAAGTAATTGCAGTCCAGTTCCATGGCATCGCCACGATTCACGCCCCATTCGGGATTGTCCCACTCGGGGATATCAATCAATTTGGACGGGTCTGCCAGCGCAGGGTCCCCCATCCAGACCCAGACCAGACCATAACGCTCCGCACAAGGATAACTACGTACCACCGCACTTTTAGGAATTTGCGCCACGCCGGGCGCCTTGGTACAGGAGCCGCTGCAATCAAAGGTCAGGCCGTGATAGCCACACTCCACCTGATCACCAATCAAGCGACCTTTGGACAAGGGCAGACGACGGTGCGGACAGGAATCTTCCAAAGCAACCGGCTGGCCGTCTTCTCGACGGTACAGCACCAGATTTTCGCTAAGCATACGCACGGGCAGCAAGCTGCGGCCAAGCTGCGCAGCTAAAGCGCCAACATACCAAGCATTACGTACAAACATGGTTTACTCCCAACTCTGAATGCGACGCATGAAGGCGAAACGCATCCACCCATGCTCTATGTGTCTTTGAAGAATGCCGAGCCAAGGCCCAGGATCATCATAAACGCAATTAAATTCAGGCTACTATCCATTTCGTTTAGAATTTCTAAACCTAAATGACTGTTCTGAACGGGGCCTACCGATCATGGATACTTTGCCTCCCCTACGTGCCTTGCAAGTCTTTGAAACGCTGGGCCATAGCCAAAGCCTGCAAGAAGCCGCCCGACGTCTAAAAATTACACCCGGTGCGATCAGCCAGCAATTACGGTTGCTGGAACAGTCGCTGGGCTGCAGCTTGACCTACAAGGAAGGCAAGCGCCTGCGGCTGACGGCGGCCGGGGTACGCTTTCACGAAATTTGCACCCAGGCTTTTGAGCTCCTGCGTGACGGCCGGCAAGAAATGGAGCGGTCGCGCAATACCAGCCTGTTATCCATCAGCGCCCTGCCATCCATGCTGAAAACCTGGATGGCCCCGCTGGCATTTCGATGGCAAGAGCACTATGACCCAGAACTGACGCTGCATCTGAAAGGCAGCCATGCCGAGCCTGATCTGGAAGCAGAACAGATTGATTTTCGGATTACCTATGGGCAAGCAGCCGCCCGCCCCCGCAGCTTTACCGAACTGTATACCGATCGAGTCGTCCCCGCCTGCAGCCCGCTTCTGCTGCAAGGGCAGGCTCCGTTGCGGCATCCACGTGATCTGCTGAACTATCCGTTGCTGTCCTCGGACTGGCAGCCGCGCTTTACCTCGCCACCGTCCTGGCGAGACTGGTTTGAATCGCTGAGCGTCGACCCCGGCGAGCTGCCCTTGGATCGCTTCCGCGTTTTTTCGCTCTCGCATATGGCTTTGGAATGCGCTGTCGCCGGTCAAGGGTTTGTTTTAGCCCAATGCTCGATGATAGAAAAAGAAGTCCGCCACGGGCAGCTTATCCTGCCCTTCTCCCATTCCTTACCCCTGCCCTGGCCCTACGTGTTGACTCGACGGGCAGGCGCCTTTGAATCGCCCCATAGTCAGGACTTTCACCGCTATTTACTAAACCGGGCTCGACAACAGGAGCAGATCAATCAGGAGATTCTGTCCCGGGCGTTAGCCTAAGTCCGCCGCCGACAGACGGTTTCAAGAGGGCTGGGTTGAACCGGCCCAATATAGGCAAGCGACTTACCGGCCAGGATGCGGGGTGATCCAGCGGCCTGATCTGGATGGACGGGTCGGGCTGCGTTGCCGCTCAGTCTGGGTAGACTTCCTTTCCTCCAATTCACCGAAAAAAAACGTGTTGCCGGCCCCACAAAGGCTGGCAACACGTTCTTGGCTTCGTCAGCAACGACGGTACGGTTTAGGCCACGACTGCCGCCATCGACTCCGCAAAATAATCAACGTTGGACTGATTCAGGCCAGGCACGCTGATGCGGCCCGATTCCAGCACGTACACGCCATAATCGTCACGCAGCTTCTGAATCTGCTCTTTGCTCAGCCCGGTGTAGCAGAACATGCCTTGTTGTTTGACGAAATAGCTGCTGTCGTACTGGGGCGCCAGTTCTTTCAAACGCTCATGTACACGCTTGCGCATGGCAGCGATACGCTGACGCATGGTTTCCACGTCAGCCGACCATTCCGCCAGCAAGGTTTCATCCGACAAGACCGAGGCAATCGCCTGACCACCATGCGAGGGAGGATTGGAGTAAATGCGACGTACCACCGCTTTCAACTGCCCCAGAACACGATCTGCTTCATCGGCGCTCTGGCACACCACCGACAACCCGCCGCAACGCTCGGAGTAATAGGAAAAGTTCTTGGAAAACGAGTTTGCCAGCAGGAAGCTCAACCCGGCATCCACCATGGCACGTACGGCAAAGGCGTCTTCATCCAGACTACGACCAAACCCTTGATAGGCCATATCCAGGAAAGGAATCAGCTTGCGCTGCTGCAGCACAGGAATCAGTTGCAGCCACTGCTCATCGCTCAGATCGGCCCCGGTGGGGTTATGACAACAAGGATGCAACAAGACAATGCTGTACTCGGACAGCACGGAAATGTCCTCCATCAACCCAGTGAAGTCCAGACCGCGAGTGGCTGGATCGTAGTAGCGATAGGTATGGGTACGAATGCCCGATCCCCGGAAAATGGAGTGGTGGTTATCCCAGGCCGGGTCACTGATCCACATTTCACTCTCGGGGTAGGCTTCGTGCAAAAAGTCGCCCCCGACTTTCAAGGCGCCGGAGCCACCCAGTGTCTGAATGGTCGCCACACGTCCTTCCTGCAGCACCTTGCTGTCGGCACCAAACACCAGCTTCTGTACAGCGCTGCGGTAAGAAGCCAAGCCTTCAATAGGCAGATAGCCACGTGGCTGGCCCTTGGCGGCCCATTGCTCTTCAGCGCGGCGAGCCACGTCCAGCAGGGGCAGACGGCCTTGCTCGTCGTAATACAGACCAATGGTCAGGTTAACCTTGCGATCGCGCGGATCGGCGTGAAATGCCTCATTCAAGCGGAAAATCGGATCGCCACCATAGGCCTGCAAATGCTCAAACATGCTTGTTCCTTGAAAAATTACGGTTCTGGGCCGTCCGGTTGGTCGACGGTCTGTCCAAATATGCATTGACCTTATACCTTGGGCCTGCTTTAGCCACTATATCGGGGATCTTTTGGCAGCACCTGAACATGCGAGCGATGCGTGAATGCCTCATCAGACTTGTCCCCCCTGACCAGGCACCGCACCTGTTCTTGTCTAGTCGGTGCAGGCAACGCATCGCGCGCCTCCCTATCTCGCCTTGGGTCAGTCGGATTCAAGGGACATGAAGGCATGATGGCGGTCGCGTTGCCCGGGCCTTGCCAGCAAAGAATATACATGGCTTTTTCGCGATGCAGGAAGCCTCGTCAGCGCTGGGCGGGGTTTTGCCCGACCTGCCGTTCCTATGTCACCGTATTGTCATATGCAGATCCTGCTCAAGACCGTTAACATGAGACTTTCATCGTTTCCACACAGGAGTCCGCCGTGCCCGTATCGTCGCTGCCCAGTCCCGTATCCTGCCCTTTAAAAGGGGCCAGCAATTTCCGTGATATTGGCGGCTATGCCACGGACTCCGGCTCTTTTCGTAAAGGTCGTGTCTACCGCTCGGACCATCTGGCAGATTTAAGCCAGCAGGATCTGGACATCCTCAAGGAGCTGGGCATTGCGCGCTCCCTGGATTTTCGCGGGGCGCACGAGCGCAAACGTTCGCCTTACCAGTACAGCTTTTTGACCAGTCACGCCCTGACAGTCGAACCCACCGTCTTACCCGATTTTCTGGACATGCTGGCTCAAGGCCAGGGGGATGTGCAGGCTGCGCACGCCACGATGAACAAGACCTACACCGAGTTCGTAACCACCCATGCCCGCACCTTTGCCCAGGTCTTTGATCAACTGCTGCAAGCCGATACGCCCGTGGTGATGCACTGTACGGCCGGGAAAGACCGGACTGGCTTTGCCGTGGCCTTGTTGCACCGCGCCGCTGGCGTCCATCCAGATGATGTCATGCATGACTATCTGCTGACCAAGCAGTTCTTCCGCCGCCCCGATCTGCCTGATAACCGGGGTATCCGCGACGAAGTACTGGATATTCTGTGGGGTGTTCAGCCCGAGTTTTTGGAAACCGCCTTCAAGACGATTGATGCTACCCACGGCAGCCTGGATCGGTTTTTCCAGGATGCCTTACAGCTCAGCCCCGCCCGACGCGAGGCCCTGCTGGAACGCTACGTCGCCTAAACCACCCTCACGGAGGTCGCGGGCAGTTCCCAGTGACCTTCCAGACTCAAGGCCGGTCCCAGCACATTGCGCCAGGTTGGCAGATCATGCATTTGCGTGAACAAGGGCATGCAATAACGCGGCTGCACCATATCCACCAGCCAGCGCAAATCGGACAGACGGGGATGCACATTCCAGCACAAGGTGTGAGTGCCGCGCGGCGCGTGCGGGGCGACATAGCCGGTGTGTATCAGCAAGCGGCTGCCGGGCGCTGCCTCCGGGTCCAGGGAGTGCAGCCGATGCTCCCGGATCAGCTCGCCCGCTTTGCCCTGACACCCGTCCGGTTCGCCGGCCAGCACCAGGTGAGCATGCGGATCAAAGGCGGCAGCACGCGGCATGAGCTCGCGCAACGCCTGTTGCACCCCAGGCAATAACAGGTCACTGCTCTGACTGATCATGCGGGTCAGGTTTTCATAGCAGGACGCATCCATGCTCCAGTCCTCGTATCCTTGCTGCTGACGCCACAGGGCAATCTCTATTGCCCGGCCCGAAGGCGGCACCGGCAACAAGGCGGGATGAGACTGTAACAAGGATTCCAGAATGCTCCAGGCCACATGATGCGACTGGTCGTACAAACCGTAAGAGGCGTCCAGTAAAGCCAGATGCGCAGGTGGTGGCAAGTCAAACGGAAACAGCAGGGATTCGCAGGAAAAATCCCCGCTATAAAATAGCCCGCCCCCCACATCCAGATGCAGCCAGACACCTCCCAGCGCGTGGCCGGACAAGCCGGTACGCACAGCAATATCACCGATATAGGTCGTGCCGCGCGTGGGCAGCTCGCGCCAGGTTCGCCCGGCAGGCAAACTGCGTGCGGTGGAGGCGGTGGCATAGACAGGAATATGCTCGGGCAGCTGGGACAGCGCGCCGATATGGTCCTGGTGATCATGGGTGACCAGGATGGCATCCACCTCCAGTCCGTGATACCAGTCGCACGCCTGCCCGGGATACAGCGGGCCGCCTGCATCCAGCAGGAGTCGCAGGCCACAGGCCTGTACAAGGATAGCGGCGGGCGCCTTGCCTCCATAACCGCTCAACACCGTCACCTGGGTCTGGTTCATGGTCCTTCCCCCACAAGGCCGTGTGATCCACACATCGCCAAGCCACACCCGGCATCCTGCTGTGTCGCAGGGCTAAGCACCGGGCACACAGGCAAAGCATCGATTAGCGCAATAGGCCGCAGCACAGGCTGCCGGACAGAAAAAGGCATCAACTTAAAGAACCAGAGTCACCGAAGTGCCCTGCCTTAAAAAGACTACGACAGGCTCAGGTTAAACAAGAGTTCTTTCAGCCCTGTTACAGTTTTATGGCAGTTCGATGGCAGTGTGGGCTCGCGGACAAAACCGGCAAAAATAAAAAAAGAGCGCCAACATCAGCGCTCCGAAAGTGGGGGAACAACAAACAGGATTTCAGACAATCAAAGGCGTCAGGAACACAGCCAGCACCACCGCAGTCAGCAAGCGCATCACGATGCCCAAAACAGCCGCTACCATGACCTCCTTTTCATTCAGATCCGAGCATTCGGCCCAGACCACGGGAATCTGCCCAAAGACCGCAGACAAGGGCAAGCCGGAGGACGCCAGTACAAACGAGCCCACCACCAACGACGGGTCCAGGGTCGAGGCAATCGCCTGCAATTTGCCCATCGCCAGGGTAGGGCTGACCAGCATGGCCAGCAAACCGGTTTCAGGGTGAATGTTCAAGGCCAGCAAACCACGCTCAAGCACCGCACTGATCGGCGCCCAGACGCCGATATGCTCAAGCAGGCCAATGACGCAAAACACCAGAGCCACTGCCGGGATCAGAATCAACAGCAAGAGCTCTACCCCTTCCCGGGCCGCCTTGAACAACATGGGCGCAAAATCGATATTCGGCGTAAAGCGGGGGGCCGCGAGTAAATCCACCGAACGAACATTGCGGTAGACCAGGCGTGACAACAGCAGGGGGGACAGCAGCAAAGGACCGAAGATCGCAATCAGCACCACGGCAAAGACATTGACCCCCGCAAAGGTCAGCGCCATCATGCCCAACATGAAGGTCGAGAACGACTGTTGGGACTGCACCATCGTGGCCACTGCAATCTTCTGCTCGTCCTTGGTGGCTCCGGCCTGGCGCAACAAAGGTCCCGAGATACGGCCAGCCGCGTTGATGTCGCCAAAAATGTTGTACACACTGGGAATAATCACCGCTGGATTGATCCCGATAGCGCGCATGGCGGGCATAAAGACCCGCATCATGGCGTCGGTAAAACCCAGGCGCTCCAGCAGGCGTCCAATGATGACGCTGATAATGACCGCCACCCCCACCTGTCCGGTCAAGAACACATCCACCACGACCGGTTTGACCTTGTTGAGCACGGTATCAAAGGCACCGGACAAGGTAGCGGGATAGAAAAACAGCGTCAGCATGGCCAGGATCAACAAGCCCAGGCCGACTGCCTCAATACGCTCCAAAGGACGACGTCCCGCAGGCGCTACATGCACTACTTTGTCGATTTCTATTGTTTTGTTATCCATGTCTCTCTCCGTTCAGGAAGCTGGACCTACTGGAAGCTCAACACGTTCTTGCCCATCAGATGGGCGGTCGAAAAGTGCTGGGCGTAGTCGCGCAAGCGGGCGCCTCCTACCTGATGCACGGGTGTGGAGGTGACCCGGTCACGGAACATCACCACCTCGACACCCTCGAGCAAGGCGCTCAAGGCATAAGCCAGCGGCAGCCCATTTTCCAGAATTTCCAGCACATGACTGTTACCCACCAGGAAATTCAGGCCCAGCTCCCGAGCACACTCAATCAGTGCATGACCGTCATAAACCCGGCTGATCGACGCCAGTACCGTATCCACCCCCGGATTCTCGGCCACCGCCTGGCGCAAATGTTCGGGGCTGAAACCGGTATGGGGGAAAATATGCAAAATGCGACCCACCCGGCTGCTGCGTTCCCCCAGACGAATCGCGCCGCGGGTCAGGGTGCTGGTCTCCAGAATGCTCTCGTTGCCCTTGATGCGACGTTCCGCCTGCAATAGTTGATCCTCCAGATCCAGACCCATGAATCCGTCCAGGCGATCGAGCATATCGCCCAAGGTGCTGACCTCCTCCAAGGGTTCACCCACGAACATGACATTGCCATGAATGGCCCCGTAGGCGATATCGCTTTTTACGACTTTGTGACCATGCAGATACGCAATACCCGGATGCAGGCCGTGAAACGCCTCGTGGCATTCCAGCGCCGCCACGCCGTACAGGTCCAGATAATCCTTCAAGGTCACGCCCCCACAACTGGCCGCATCGGCAATCGGGTGGTGCGCGACAATGGCATCCACACCCGTAGCGCCAGCCAGCTCAATACTTAGCTCGGACATGGTCATGCACACTGCCACCTTGCGCACTTCCTTGTTGGGATCACCATGAATCAAGCCGGGTATCTCCAAGACTTCCTTACCGTAAATCCCCGAGGACTTCCAGATCACGAAGGGATGATGGCCGCACTTGACCTCATCCATACAGGACACCATGCGTCCCCCTGTGATTACATTCAATGCATCTAGCAAATCGGCTACATAGGCCATGATTTTGTCTCCAAATAAAAAGCCGGCCTCCGGCCCTGGGAATTCCCAGTGCCCGAGGCCGGCGGTATGCAAGCACTTCCTGTCGGCAACTTCCCCGAAGCAGGCCTGTCACGGCCTGAACCCGGCTCCACAGCCCGATGCACACAGAACATCCGGCTTCAGAAGGAAGGACAACAAGACTGTCTACCAGTCAGCTTCTTTTTATCGATTTGGAATTCAGGGCGGCAGCTCACACCACCGCCACTGCATTCACACTCCTTTTTGCAACAACACCATGGTGGAAGACAACTGCGCGACGGCATCGTAGTCCTTGAAGATGGCCACAACATCCAACCCGTACTCTTCCACCAAAACCTGCTTCATCTCCTTTTTGAAGGCCTTGATCAAATACAGATCGGCCAGATCCGCAATATGCGCATTTTCCCGGCTCAGGGTCTGCAAAGCGGGCTGACGCTTGTGCACCGCCAACATGCTGATCCTGTCATCCGTTACATCTATTTTCAGTGTCACGACACCAGATGCAAAAATACTGCTATTGATGCGGTTGTAATCCCGGGTCAGCGCCTGCTTGAATTCGCCTATAGAAGAAAAGCCTGCCATTCCCATTGCCTACCCCCAACATGCTTGAATTATTGTCGTTTTTCAGTGTGCAGCAACGACCTCCTGGGCCGCCTTGCCAAGCTGATAACGGCGATACGCCAGGCCAGCGACCGCAATATCCTCAATTGCCACACCCACTGATTTATACACGCAAATACCCTGTGCGTCGTAGCCCTGACCCGGGTCTAATTGCAACCAATCGCTGAGCTCGCACAACTTGCCGTGGATACCACAGTCCGGTGCCGCCAGAATCAAGTCTCCAGCCTCAGCCAGTGTCTGCTCCCCCCACTCCACCACAACCGTGCCCGCCCGCTCCAGACAGGCATCGTCCAGCTCCCGCGCAACCGGCAAACTGGAACCGACCGCCGCCACAAAGCAGCCGGGCTTGAGTGTGCGTCCATCAAACAGGGGCTCCCGACTCCGGCTGGCCGTCACCAGAATGTCCGCCTGTACGGCGATCTCCTCAGGACGCATGGCACGCACCGGTACACCGCATTCCAGCTCCAGCTTGCGACAACGCTCCTCGTTCACATTCGGGCTCCAGACCAGAAGCCGACGCACGTCAAAAGCCTGACAAAACTGCATGGCATGCGCGATCCCTTGAGCGCCCAGACCCAGCACGCCCAGGGTTTGGGCTTGAGGGTTGGCACCCCGACGCGCCGCCAACACCGAACAGGCTGCTGTGCGCCATTGCGTAATCGCACCGGCCTCCAGCGTGGCCAAGGCCTGACCACTGAGTGCATCAAACAACACGATGACAAAGTTGAACGCGCCCCGCACCGTCGTGTAGATCTTGGCCCCTGCCACCTGTTGGCTTGGTATGACCGCCCCCAGGGTGGACAGACGCGTCTCCCCCACCTGCGTGCGCACACGACGCTGCTGGGCCGCGCGCCCCTGTCCAAACTCCAGAAAGGCCTGCTCCAGCACACCCTGCACGGCGGCAGCGTCAAGCAGTTCATGGAGTTGCTGATCGGTCAAATGCAGCATGGGCGACTCCTCTTACCAGCTCACCGTGACATCGCCACGAACAAAGGTCTGGCACGCCATGCGAAAGCCCTCTGCCAGGTCCTGCTCCGACAAATGCTTGTGTTCTTTGGCCTTGACCTCATCCGTATTGTCCAGTCCTTCGGTAATACGGCATTTGCAAGTCCCGCAAATGCCTCCTCCGCACTTGAACGGTATACCGCCCCGCTCCCGGATTGAGACCCGCAGCAAGTTGCTGTTTTCTGCGGCGGACACCACTAAGTCATTGTTCGATGCAAATGTAATCTGAACCATATTCTGCTACCTCAGGATTGCTGCTGTGCCGGGGTCTGGTCCCCAGCCTGGTGACCGACGGCCTGACACTGACGCAACTCGGCCTGGATGCTGCCAAACTGCGTCAGCCCGGCCAGCTCTTCATAAGCCTGCTCGGCGGTTGCAAACTTTTCCATTTGCCGGGTAGGAATGTCATTGATCGTGCCGTTGGGCGTCTCTTCCACAATACGCACGCGCGACCCTTCCTGAATGCGCGCGATGGCAAACACCGCTTTGAAACGTCCCTGAAAATGGTATTCATACGCTGCCACCGTCTCCACACCCACACCCGGCTCCGTGCGATATTCCCCCGGCTTGCTGGTCAGTACCACATACATCACTGCACCTCCTGCATTTCAGCCTGCTCCAGAACAATGTCCTGCGTAATCCACAACTGGCAGGCCAGCCGCCAGCCCTGATCCAGGCGTTCACCCAATTGCTTTTTCTCTTTCCAGTTGGCGGCAGGCAGATGCTCGGCCCCGTCCAGCACACGACACGCGCATTTGGCGCACTTGCCCATGCCGCAACCGTAGGTCAAATGAGGAAAGGGGAATTGCTTGATGCCCGCCCTGACCACCAAATTCGTGTTCTCCTGCACTTCGCCCACATGAGTCTGGCCGTTTTTATGAAAAGTAATGGTTGGCATAAGACCTCCTGCTTGCTGCCAATGATGCGACCGGATTGCGAGCCCTGACCGCCTGAAAAACCAAGAACGGTATACCAAGTCAAAAAATGCGCTTTCTCCGCAACAGATTTCCTTAGTTTTAAACACAAATTTCTTTCAATTTGAGTAGAAACCCCTATTGCGGTATACTTAATTCAATTAAAACCTTAAACGAGATTGTCATGAAAACCCCCGTCGAACGTCGCTATTTGCAGCGTCCCGTCGGCGAGCAGTTGCTGCCTCATTTGGCTCAGCGCAAGCATCTGCGCCGTCGTATTCCACTCATCAATCTGCCCTCGCTCACTGAGCTGTTTGGTAGCCGAAAGAAGCGCGACCCCAAAGCGGCCCACGATCAGCTCCCGCACAGCGCCTAGGCAAGAGAAGGCTCTGCCGCACGGGTATCGGACTGAAAGTTGAAGGCATCGGCATACATGAACTGCTCATTGGCACCATGTTCCTTGAACAGGCCACGTGCCTGCTCAATCATCACGGGCGAGCCGCACAAGTAGATGGCATGCTCTGACAGGTCGGGTTCATCCCGGCATACCTGTTGTTGCACATAGCCCCGAGCGCCTTGCCAGCTCTCGTCAGCATGGGAGAGCACCGGGACAAAACGGAACTCGCACAAGCGGTCCGCCCAAGACTCGATTTCCTGGGCCAGATACAAATCCTCGGGTCGGTTCATCCCCCAGTACAGGCTCACGGGCGGGCAATCTTCCTTGTCCAGCAAGGACTCCAGAATTGCCTTGATCGGTGCAATACCCGTACCGGTGGCCACCATGACCATGGGCCTCCAATCTCGCTCACGCCAATAGAACACGCCCAAGGGCAGTTCCAGTCGCAGTTCGTCTCCAGCCTTCAAGGCTGGCAGATGCACCTGGGTAAAACGACCGCCTTCCACTTCCCGCACATGCAGTTCAATCCGACCCTGTGCCGCATCGGCATTGGCCATGGAAAAACTGCGCGCACGCCCGTCCTCGAGCAGGATGTTCAGATACTGACCCGGACGAAACTGCACTTGCACGTCCTGGGGCAACTGCAAGGTCAAGCGCCAGATTCCCTGGCACGCCCGCTCCACGCGATGAACCTGCGCCCTGACTTGCCGAGTTTCTGGCAGCTCATCACGATGGGCAGCCAGACTGATTTCAATATCGGCATCCAGTCGAGCCTGGCAGGCGGCGGCATGGCCCTGCTCGTGTTCTTCATCAGTAATGCTCATGGGCAGGCTGTCATCCTCGTAACACACCTTTCCGCGAGTGACCTGAATGCGGCATGTGCCACAGCCACCGAACTCGCAGTCGCTGTAAATACGTACGCCTTGGCGCTGGGCGGCCTGCAAGAGGGTCTCCTGCGGTTCTACCCAAAACTGCTCGCCCGTTTCCTTGATATCGACACGATGGGCCATGACCCGTCCTCCTGATGCCACTATTTCTTGATATCGGCCTGAACCAATACATCCAGACCCTCATCCTTCAAGGCCTCGGCCAGCGCCTGCAAGCCAGCAACCCCGGCTGCCGTGTCCTGCTCGCCATTACCACCACTCAGGCCTATGCCCCCAATCACTTCGCCATTGACCACAATGGGGTAGCCACCCACAAAGGCGGCAAAACGCCCCTCAAAGCTCAGCTGAATACCGAAAGCCTCATTGCCGGGCAAGGCCGGACCATTGGGCGCGGTAGTGAACAAATGGGTCGAGCGCTTATGGCCCGACGCTGTAAATGCCTTGTTCCAGGCAATCTGGGCACCCGTGATACGCGCGCCGTCCATGCGTTCCATCACAATGGGATAACCGCCCTCATCGACCACACACACTGTCTCCAGCACACCAATCTCTTTGGATTTGGCAATCGCCGCGTCCACCATCAAGCGCGCTTCGCGCTGTTCCAGACGTAGGATCTTTTTCATAATGCTTCTCGGTAAATCGGGTTAATAAAATTCAGATGCCGCGATACACGGTCTTGATCTGGGTGTAGAACTCCAGACCCGCACGACCGGATTCACGGAAGGTAGACGTGCTGGACTGTTTCAGCCCGCCAAACGGAGCATTGATCAGATTGCCGGTTGTCGTGCGGTTAATCTTGACGGTCCCGGCCTCGATATCATTGGCAAAGCGATGCGCATACTCGGCACTGCGTGTCACGATGGCAGCCGACAAGCCGTATTCGGTATCGTTGGCCATGGCCAACGCCTGCTCATAGGAATCGATTTCCAGCAAGGCAATCACGGGTCCAAAAATTTCTTCACGGGCAATACGCATCTGCTGGGTCACGTCCGTAAACAAAGCCGGGCGCATGAACAGGCCGCGTGCGTAGTCGCCTTCGGTCAAACGTTCGCCGCCCAGTAAATGGGTGGCTTCCTGCTTGCCAATGGCCACATATTCCAGA
The DNA here is from genome assembly GCF_047716895.1 of Alcaligenes sp. SJTW-7. NCBI lineage: Bacteria > Pseudomonadati > Pseudomonadota > Betaproteobacteria > Burkholderiales > Alcaligenaceae > Alcaligenes > Alcaligenes sp. SJTW-7. Next base: position 3,626,027 of record NZ_CP136682.1, read on the forward strand.
ATGCTTTCCAACTGGCTTTCGGTGGCAATAGGCCCCAGATCGGGATTGCTATTCAAACCATTACCCACGGTCAAGGCGCTGACTTTCTCTACCAAGCGCCGCGTGAATTCTGCTTTGACCTGACGATGCACCAGCACACGGCTGGTCCCTGTGCAGGCTTGCCCACTCAGAGAAAAGCCACCCTGCACCACCAGCTTGACGGCCAGATCCAGGTCGGCGTCCTCCATGACAATCAAGGGGTTCTTGCCACCCAGCTCCATTTGGGTCCGGGTGCTCATACGTGCCTGACGACAAATGTCTTCACCCGCCTGGGTCGAGCCAGTAAACGAAATAGCGCGTACCTGAGGGGATTGCACCAGCGTGGGCCCTACTTCACTGGCCCTGCCATGCACCAGATTCAGCACACCAGCCGGAATCCCCGCTTGTGCAAAGGCTTCACACAGGTAGTAGCCGGTCAAGGGCGTATCAGACGACGGCTTGAACACAACGGTATTCCCGGTGATCAGAGCGGGGGCAATCTTGCGTGCCGGGATGGAGATGGGGAAATTCCAGGGCGCAATCACTGACACCACACCCAATGGCTCGCGCTGGGTATAGACCAGTTGCTGCGCATCATCCTGGGGAAATGTCTCGCCGGTGTAAGTCTGGCCTTCAACCGCATAAAAGCGCAGGGTCTGGGCCGAGCGCCCGACTTCCATCTTGCTTTGCGCCAGCGTCTTGCCTTCTTCCCGCGTCAAGCCTTGCGCAATGCGCTCCACATTGGCATCGAGCCACGTGGCCGCTGCATTCAAGATACGTGCCCGAGTGGTGATCGGCGTGGCCCGCCATCCGGCAAAGGCAGCCTGGGCAGCAGCCACGGCGGCCTGCGCATCCTGCGCTGTGGACAGCGGGAAAATGCCCACTACATCGTCCCGATCAGCCGGATTCAGATTGGGCTGCGTACGTCCGCTCTGGCTGGGTTGCCATTGCCCATCAATAAAATTGTCGAAAACGACGTCCTTGAGATTTTCCACCGCTGTACTTCCTTGTCTCTAGATTGGCGGGCAGCCCATCTGCCCGCCCGACTTTCCGGCTCAGGCCGCTTCCAGTTGCAATTCCTGCAGGCTGATCTCGTCTTTGACGTAGTCGTTGTACAAGGAAGTTGTATACAGTAGACGCATTTCGGCGCCAATTTCACAGATACGCAGGCAGCGCTGCTGCAGTTCCACGGTGTTGGCGTGCTCCAGCACGATCTGGTAGCCGCGTTCGCCATGAATCTCGTCGGACACGATATGCAGGTCGAAAAACTCCACCTCTTCGTCGGTAAAGCCGTACTTTTCGCGCAATGTGGGCGTTTGCTTGCGATAAATCGAAGGCACCTGGGACTCCAGGCCCACCACCAGACCAGCAACCGCCACCACCGGATCTTCACGCATGGCAATGGCGTAGCACCAGGCCTGCAGCGCACGCGTGGTGGCATTCATATTGTCAGGGTTTTCAATACGGGCCCGTGTCGTGCCGCAAGCCTCGCCAAAGCGGATCAGCAGATCGGTGTGGCGGTCACCACCAATTTCCTCTTCGTACATATTGGCCAGCAAGAAGTCTTTGGCTTCCACGTATTCGGCGGGAGTGCGGGCATACAGATAACCCAGGTAATCGGCAAAAGGGCCCACATAGTGATAGTGGTTTTCAGCCCAGCGAGCCAGATGCTCACGGCTTAATTTGCCAGTTGCCCAGGCAATGCTGAAAGGAGAGGTGTTGGCACTTTTACCCTTGATGGCGGTTTCCAGTGCGGTGCGAAATTCATCGCGATTCAGCAGTTTTTCCATGACTGTTTCCTTGTTGAAAGACGTCGCCCTTTGCTGCAGTCGACGAAAGATGAGGTTTGGACTATTTAAGTATATTGTATACCGTCTACTATTTTAGAAAGTAGGGAATAACCCTGCCTGGCTCTCAGCCCAGCGCGACACAACCATCTTTGCGCGGATCGGAAACGGCCTTCAAACGGCCGTCCGCCAAACGTTCGACCGCCTGGGCGCCACCGAAATCGCTGCGACCTGCCAGCTCGCCGACTCCCTTATCAGGCGGTCCATACGCCGAACCACGCAAGAAAGCGGCGCAATGTGCATCAAACCCCTCTTCCAAAGCCAGTCTGCCCGCTGCCTCCAGACGCCAGCGTGGGGCAAACAAAGCGCGCTCTAGCGGCCAGCCGTCGCGCAGCACACGTGTCCAGATCTGGATCTGGCCCTGCGGCTGCATCAAACCGCCCACCACACCCAAGCCCATATGAAAGCGGCCGGAGCGCAAAGCTACGGAAGGCACGACGGTGTGATAAGGCCGTTTTCCTGGCCCTGGCCCATTGACATGCCCCGGCCCGGAAAACCCGAACCCCCGGTTTTGCAACACAAATCCACAACCGGGCACCGCATAGCCCGAGCCAAACCGTTTGAAAATACTGGACATGAACGTGACCGCCAGACCCTGTCCATCCACCACTACCGTGCAGACGGTGTTGCCTGCCGGATCGCACACCACCCGGGAAGCCTGAGCCATGGCCGCTTCAGTGGCTTGAACCAGCGCCAGTTCAGCAGCCGCCTCGTCGGCCGGCCGATGCCAGGCAGCCTGAACCGCCTCCAGCACGGCGACGCCATGTGTATTGGGAGGACACTCAAAAAGACTGAATTCACCAAGAGCCGTGCTCACCGGTTCACAGAAAAAGCCCTGATGCCGCTGAAAGTCCTGGGCACGCAATAAGCCCCGTACCTGCTTCATGGCCCGTTCCGCCTGCTGGGCGGGACGCCCCAGATAAAAAGCATCTGGCCCCTGCTCGGCAATCTCTTGGAGCACAAGCGCCAACTCGGGATTCACATAGCGCTCACCCGCCTTGGGGGGATTGCCAGCACGATATAAGGCGGCACAGGCCGGATCACGGTGTAGAACAAAGTCAAAGATGTGCCATTCCCGGGCTGCCACGGGCGCCACGGCAAAACCCTCCCGCGCGGCCTCGATAGCCGGCTGGAACAGGCTTGCCCAAGCCAGGCGCCCATAACGCTGATGCATATCCCACCAACCCCGCACCAGTCCCGGCGTGGTGATCGACAAGACATGGCGCTCGGGAATACGTTCTCCTGGCAAGGCCTGAACCTGCTGAGCCGTCAGCAGCAAAGGGGCTGCTCCGCTGCCGTTATAGGCCACAGGCGTACTGTCTGGCGGCGCAATCATGGCCAACAGATCGCCCCCTATACCCGTGGCCATGGGTTCGACCACCCCCATCACGGCATCGGCAGCAATCGCGGCATCGACCGCAGTGCCCTTGAGCTCCAGCATGCGCTGCGCTGCCCGTACAGCCAGAGGATGACCCGCCGCCACCGCCCACTGCTGTCCCAGCCCTTGCTTTTCGCCCGCACGATAGGCTGTCGTCTCCATATCGCTCATCCAAATATCAGCACTGCGCAGATCGTCGAGAGCGCCATCCCACTTAGCACGGGTATCGTCAACGCGCGCACCAGATCCAGAATGTGTACACGGGCGAAACCCGCCACGGCAATCAATGACGACCAGGCAATCAGAGTGCCTCCTCCCGTCCAGATAGCGCCGATCTGTCCTACTGCAGCCAAGGTTTCCACTTCCAGGCCGGAGACCGGGCTCAAAGCCGAGGCCAGGGTGCCGGTCAAAGGCAAGCCCGAAAAGCCCGAACCATCAATGCCCGAGATCATACCGACCAGCAGCACACCAAAAGCCACCAGGAAATGATTGTCCGGAATCAGGTGCTGACCGGCTGAAATCAGCTCGAACAGCAAGCTGGGCGTCTGATCCAGCGGCGTACCCAAAATAGCGGACGTTGCTTCACTAGCCCCCAGAAAGAAGAAGCCGGCAATGGGCAAGACCGAACCCATGGCGCGAAACGCGAACACAAAACCATCGGTCATATGATCCGGGCAGGTATCCAGCATACGTCGCGGGCCTTCGGCCATACAGGTGGCAATCATCATCAGCACAAAGGCCACGCCACCCACCAGACCGGCAGCATCCCCGCCCCGCAGCACCGGCAGGGATGGAATAAAGCGCGGCAAAAGCATGATGCCAATGACACCCAGAAAGGCCAGCGGCGTGGCCCAGGCGAGGATGCGCGAATAACGCTCTTCCTTGGCTGTCAGCCCCACATGCACCGTATGCTCATTCCCGGCGGTGCCACGGGCAATCTCTGCCTTGTCATACGTTCCTTGGGACTCGACCTCATCCAAGGTACTGTCCGGGGCCTGTCGCATCCAGGCATCCAGCAAACGACTGTCTGCCGGTTTGAAATGACGCCGCATCAGCAAAAACGCCAGACTCAGGGCGACCCCACCCGTAATCCAGGACAAGACCAGCGCACGATCTGCCAGGACAGCCACATCCGCACCGACACCGGCCGCCTTGGCGCTGATACCGGGAGCCACGCCGATAATGTAATCTGACGACAAGGCCATACCCTGCCCGCAAATGGCAATGGCCATGGCCCCCACCAGGGGCGGCAGGCCTGCGGCGATGGCAGCGGGAAGCAGAATGGCCGAGACCAGTGGCACCGCAGGTGTAGGCCAGAAAAACAAGGAAATGAAATAGGTAGCCGCCGCAATCATCAAAAACGACGATCCACTATTGACCATGACCTTACGAAAGGGGGCCACCATCTTTACATCGGCTTCCAGGCGCTTCAAGGAATTGAGCAGCGCCGTCATGAAGGTAATTACCAGGAAAATATTGAACAGTTCCTGGGCCGCCACAAAACTGGCTGAAAAAATGCTGATGAAGCCCTGAATCGGGCTGCCTGTTATGGCGGTAACAACGGCCAAGGTGCCAATCACGGATGGCACCACCACGTTGGCCCGGAAGATCATCGTAATGATGATCACCAGAACGCTGATCAAATAAGCCCAGTGCGCCGCACTGAGCACCACGTCGCTTTGCATGTATCCCCCTTTCCTTCTCTTTTTTCTGACTATCGAGCACACCTGAAACGGTATACTATCTTCAATCTTTATTTCATATCAGAAAAATCTACCGGAAATTGGGGAAAACTCTGAGAGTTTGAAGAGTAAAACTTCCGGATTGAATACCTTATACAAATAAAAGGATGGGTATGGCGGCTTTAATCGATCTTGTGGACCCGCTATCCTGGTTGCTGATGGCGTGTCTGGTGGTTCTGGCCGCTTTTCTGCAAGGAGTAGGCGGGATTGGCTTTGCCATGCTGGTGGCCCCCATTGCAGCACTGATCTTCCCGCAACTGGTTCCTGGCCCCTTACTGGCTCTGGGTGGCAGTGTCTCCTTGCTGGCCGCGCTGCGAGAGCGCACCTATATCGTGCCGCATGTCGTGACCTGCGCGCTAGGGGGACGTGCTGTGGGTTCGGTCATCGCCGTACTGGGCATGACACAGCTGCCTCTGGAAGCCGTTAACCTGGGTTTTGCGGTCGCTATCCTGGCCGCCGTCGCACTGAGCGCCTGGGGCCTGCGCATCCTGCCCTCCCTGCGCAACATGATTCTGGCCGGCATTGCATCGGGCATCATGGGCACACTGACCTCGGTGGGCGCCCCTGCCCTGGCCATGGCCATGCAAAATCTGGCTCCTGCACAGCTACGCGCTTCTCTGGGTCTGATTTTATTTTTAGGCGCCAGCCTGTCACTGCTACTGCTTATTCTGGCAGGCCTGTTCACCCTGCAGCAGGCCATGCTCAGCATCGTGCTGTATCCGTTCATGCTGCTGGGCTTTGCGTTGTCAGGACAGCTACGCCATAAAGTCAGCCTGAGCTTGATGCGCAGGCTGCTGTTGGGCATCTGCTCGCTCAGCGCACTCGCGTTGATTGCACGGACTTTATGGAATTGATTGCTTAGGGGCCAAACTGTATACCATATTCAGAAAAGCACGCTCACGCCGTATAATCATGCCTGGCCCTTTTGCCCGATTGCACAGGTCGTACCATGAATATCCCCAGCTTCAGCCTTCCTCATTCCTTGACCGGCTCAGACAACCGTCGTCTGGGTGATCAGCATGCGTCATTGTTTGCCGTCATCCGTGATCAATTACGCGAACGCATTCTGAGTGGCGAATTTCACCCCGGTGACCGACTGGTGGAGGGCAAGCTGGCTACCGAGCTGGGCGTCTCGCGCATACCGGTACGAGAAGCCCTGCGAGAACTGGCCTCAGAAGGGCTGGTCACTATTGAGCCACGCCGTGGTGCCTCGGTGGCCGTGCTGTCGGCAGAGATCGCCTACAACATGGCTGAAGTACGCGCCACCTTGGAAGGCCTCAACGCAAAGCTGGCTGCCCAGCGTCGCGATCCCGCCAATATCGAGAAGCTGCAAGCTATTCTGACCCAAGGCCACGACGCGATGGACGCCGGCAATCTGGACTTGCTCAAATCCCTGAACCGGCAATTTCATGAAACCCTGGCCACCATGTCGGGCAATATCGTGCTAACCGAACTGATGCGCTCCTTGCGTGATCGCACCGCATTGCTCTTTGCGCCCAGCAATTTGCAACGCATCCGCCAAAACTGGGAAGATCACGCTCAGATTCTGAATGCCGTCGTAGCCGGCAATGGTGATCTGGCCAACCTGCTGGCCACCCAGCATGTCCATAATGCGGCCAAAGCGTATCAGGACGCCCAAAGCGGCGAGAAACCCTGATCGATCAAGTCGGCGTGCTCCACCTCCAGCGCTGGACCTGAGCCCGTGCACAGGGTTCGTCGACCCTGAAAGACGCGTGCCCCAGCGTCCGCATTGATTTGACTGTTGAAAGTCGCAGCGCGCGTGCCGTGGGCAGCCTGCACGCCCTACTCTTGAGTCACACGACGTGCCAGGCTGGCCTTGCACAGGGGCTTCGTCACGACGGTGCCCACCTCCCCGGCCATGGCTCGCCACTCGCCCCATCGCTGCCTTGCTTTTTCAGAATTAGACAATAAAAACCCCGGCAATGACCGGGGTTGGCTGGGCTATGATCAGCTCAGTTAAATGTCCAGCAGATCTCCCATATCATCTGCGTGTTCTTCCTCAACAGCCATAATCTCAATCAGCATCTGGCGGGTCGTGGGGTCGGTGTCGCCGATACGTTCAATCATCTGCCGGTAGGACTCAATGGCAATACGCTCGGCAATCAGATTGGCACGGATCATGGATTTAATATCACTGCTGTCGTCATATTCCGCGTGGCTGCGTTCAACCAGATTCTGAGGATTGAAGTCTGGCTCGCCGTTCAGTTGTACGATCCGCTCGGCAATACGGTCGGCATGCTCGGCTTCTTGCCGGGCATGCTCCAGAAACTCGGCTTTGATAGGTTCATTGTTCAAACCGGTGGCGGTGAAATAGTGGCGCTTGTAGCGCATCACACAGACTAGCTCGGTGGCCAGAGCTTCATTGAGCATCTGAATGATTTCTTCGCGATTGCCCTTATAGCCGGACGCCACCGCCCCATCGTCCACAAACTTCTTGGCAGCCGCGCGAATAGCGGCAACATCAAAGGGACCGTGGTTTGGTGTCACAACTTTATGCTTACTCATTGCATTCCTCCGTATTGATTCCCACCGCGAACGCGCGGCGCCGTATCACGCAACAACCGGAAACGAACACACGGACTTCAGAACCAACCAGAGCTTGCGTTAAGAACAAGCACGTTACCTAAGCCTGGGTTTGAAGTCTGCACGCTGCTTGTGGTTGAGACCGGTCGTGCAAGAAACTGAACAAAGTGGATAGGCTGTTTCATAGTAGCGACTGCTCTCGCGCTTGAAAAGCTGAAAACGGCGGCAGGCGTCAGCCGACACACAGGCAGATTTACGCAGCAGGGCTGGCAAGCACTCACCCCTAAAACACGGAAAACTGACGAGCCATGCGGCTTAGCCAGGACATGGGGTGCCGGCACAAGAGGCCGGAACACGCCCTCATTGTGTTCAAGCCGAGATACAAGACCAAACACTTGGATACAGGCGCACGCTGTTTTCAGGGTGGAAGCGTCCCTTGGCCTCGTGGGCCAGATAAGGCCGATGCCTATTTTAAGAATCAATGGATTCTATTAATATGAATCGACCGTTACTTTTATTGCGGACAATGACTTCAAGAAGCTGGATACTACTGATTTACAAAGTCCCTGCGGAACCCAGTGCCAAACGTCTGGCACTGTGGCGACGCTTGAAAAGCCTGGGGGCGGTTTATCTGCAAAACGGTGTGTGCGTCCTGCCCAAAACGGATGAGCATGTGCGTCGCCTGAAAGTGCTGGAAAATGACATCGCGACCATGCAAGGCGAGTGTGTCCTGCTAGAGACGGTTGCCCTGGACAAAGCCCAGGAGGATAAAGTGATCGCCCGCTTCACGCACGAGCGCAACGATCAATACCAGGAACTGCTGGGTCGCTGCCGGGACTTCGAAGCCGAGATCGACAAGGAAATATCGATTCAGAAATTCACCTATGCCGAGCTCGACGAAGAGGAAACCGACCTGAAGAAACTGGAGAGCTGGTACGAAAAAATCCAGAAACTGGATTTTTATGGCGCTCCCCTGGCACAGATTGCTCAAGAGCGTCTGCAAGCGTGCAGGGCCCGACTGGAAGCCTATGCCCAAATGGTCTACGACGCCCATGAAGAAAACCGCTGATCCCATGCCTGCCCAGGCCCTCGCCTCCCGAGCCAACATTCACCGTAGCGTCTGGGCGCTGGGTTTCGTGTCCATGTTCATGGACATTTCCTCCGAGCTGATCCATGCCCTGCTGCCTATCTACATGGTTACGGTCCTTGGCACCTCGGTACTGGCAGTGGGCCTGATCGAAGGTATTGCCGAAGCCACAGCCTCCATCATGAAAGTGTTTTCCGGCGCCCTCAGCGACCGTTTTGGCAAGCGCAAGCTGCTGGCCGTCATTGGCTATGGCCTGGCTGCCCTGACCAAACCGATTTTCCCCCTGGCGAACTCCTTGGACTGGCTGGTCGGCGCCCGTTTTGTCGATCGCATTGGCAAAGGCATACGCGGCGCCCCCCGCGACGCTCTGGTTGCCGATGTCACTCCACCCGAACTGCGCGGCGCAGCCTATGGCCTACGGCAAACGCTCGATACCATTGGCGCATTTATCGGCCCTTTACTGGCAATCGGACTGATGTGGTGGACGGCCAATAACTACCAGCTAATCTTCTGGGTCGCAGTCCTGCCCGCCTTTACGGCCCTTGCTATTTTGGTGTTCTTTGTACGCGAACCCAAACTACCCGCCACAAACCGCCCCCGCACACTGCCGCTGAACCGGCAAGAGTTAGGCCGCCTGGGCTCCCGTTACTGGTGGGTAATCGTGATTGGTCTGGCCTTTACCCTGGCCCGTTTTAGCGAAGCCTTCCTGATTCTGCGCGGCGAATCCAGCGGACTGCCACCCATGTGGGCCCCAGCCGTGCTGGTCCTGATGAGTGTGGCCTTCTCGCTGTCTGCCTACCCTGCCGGTGTCCTGTCCGACCGCATGCGTAAAACCGATCTGCTCCTGATCGGCGTGGCCTTGCTGATTGCAGCAGACCTGATTCTAGCCTTCGTCCCCGGCCTGTTTGGCCTCGGTTTAGGGGTAGCGCTGTGGGGGCTGCACATGGGATTTACTCAGGGCCTGTTCAATGTACTGATCGCTGACAGCGCCCCCGCCGAACTACGCGGCACTGCCTTTGGCCTGTTCCACCTGCTAACCGGCATTGCACTGCTGCTGGCCAGTGTGATTGCGGGCCTGCTGTGGGACTCCATCGGCTTTCAGGGGACATTTGCCGCTGGCGCACTCTTTGCCGTCTTGACGGGAGCTGGTCTGATCGCCCTACGGCGCTCTGCCCAAGGACACTTTTAAAACGCCGCCTGAGACGATGCAGCAAACGCAGACTCGGGTTCTGCCCACCGTGCCGCCCAACGGGTTGGAGCTAGCTACCTACCCTCAACGGCTCACTGGTTTTCGCCACGCGAGTCGGGACTGCGCAGCCAGGGCGTCAAACGGGGCCCTGCCTCATTGCGAACCGTCGACCTCGTCGACGACGACCCACAAAAAAACCCTGGCCCGCACGCTGCTAACCAGGGTTTCTGAGCCTGAAGGCTGCTGGGAATTAGAACGGAATGTCGTCATCCATATCGGCCAGATTATCCGACATGGGTGCGGGGTTGCGGGGGGCCTGTTGCGGTGCCTGCTGCGCAGGAGCAGGACGCTGAGCGCGCTGAGGAGCCGGCGCACCACCGCCATATTCGCCACCGCCCATGCTGCCACCACCCATCTCGCCGCCACCATCACGACCACCCAGCATTTGCATTTGCTCGGCAATGATTTCAGTCGTGAAGCGTTCCTGTCCGTCCTGACCCGTCCATTTACGGGTACGCAGACGACCTTCCACGTAGACGGGACGGCCTTTGCGAAGGTACTCACCGGCAATTTCAGCCAGGCGGTTGTAGAACACCACGCGGTGCCATTCCGTTTCCTCGCGGCGTTCGCCGGAGGTACGGTCTTTCCACTGCGAAGTCGTGGCAATGGAAATATTGCAGATGGCCGAACCTTCCGCGCTGTAGCGTACTTCTGGGTCACGGCCAAGATTGCCCACCAGAATGACTTTATTTACCGATGCCATGAAAAAATCCTGTAGTCAAAATTTCAATATCAAGCCGTATTATCGTGGATTCGTGCCTTAATTAACACTCCCACGCGGCTGCCGGCGAGACTGTTTTGCCCATGCCGACCATCCCCGTACGACACCTTGAAAGGCCTGTCAGGCTCTGCAGCCCAACCCTGTCGCTGCCATGCCCAGCTCTTGCTACCTGGGCCCATCCGGTCACCTTACAGGCGCCTGCCCGCCCGCTTGTTGCACAGGCGTAACCAACACCGCCTTTCAGTATTTGTCTTTGAACCCACGCGCCGTCAGTAGCCAGAGCACGGCCAGGGCGGCACCCGTCCACAACACCCATTGGATTTGCCCACGACCCGCCAGGACGCCCCCGACCAGCCCACCCGCAAATACGCCCAGGGACTGAGAGGTGTTGTAAAAACCCAGCGCCAAGCCCTTATATTCGGGCGGTGCCACACGCGAGACCAAAGACGGCTGCAAGGCTTCCAGCACGTTAAAACCAATGAAAAACAAGGTCAATGCAGCCACCATGGGCACCAACGCATCGCGTGCCCACGGCATGACAGCCAGTACCACGATCAACAGCAACACAGCCAGTTCCAACGCTTGCTTATGGCGCTTGCGAGTCTCGGTCCAGAACACCGCCGGCACCATCAGTACAAAGGACACCAGGATGACGGGCAGGTACACCTTCCATAAATCCTGCGTTCCATAACCGCCCAAGGTAGCCAGAATACCCGGCACCACGATGAACAAAGACATCAGGATAAAGTGCAGACAGAACACCCCAAAATTCAGGCGTAACAAATCCATATGACGCAAGACCTGCCCAGCCGTGACCCGCACAATCGAAGCGGGCGCTTTAGGGGCGCTGGGCACAGCAAAAGCCGCGATCAACAGACAGACAAAACCCAGCAAACTGATCGCCCAGAACAAGCCTGACAGTCCGAATTGTCCCACCAGAACTGGGGAAAGAACCAGCGATACGGCAAAAGACAGACCAATCGAGCCGCCCACCATGGCCATTGCACGCGTCCGTACCTCAGGGCGCGTGGAGTCAGCCACCCAAGCGGAAATAGCGGCCGAAACCGCCCCCAAACCCTGGATACACCGCCCGACTGTCACCCAGTCGATATGTTGCGCCAGGGCCGAGATCACCCCGCCAATCACAAACAGCGCCATGCCAATGACAATCACCGGACGACGGCCAAAGCGGTCCGAAGCCATGCCCAAGGGAATCTGCAACACGGCCTGTGTCAGGCCATAGGCCCCCAGAGCAAGGCCGACGCGGGCGGCATCATTGCCGCCTGGCAACGCGTGCGCGGCAACAGCGAACACGGGGGTAAGCAAAAACAGGCCCAGCATCCGAGAGGCAAACAACAAAGCAAGCAGGATGCTGGCCTTGCGTTCCTGCCGGGTCAGACTCAGGCGTGCTGGGCGCGAGCCGGCCGTATTCATGGTTTGATGTGTACTCATTTAATACTCTGTCACAACTGGGCTGCCAAGGAGCCCCGTTACCCATTCACATAAATTCTGACGCAACGCGCTATAGTAGCAAGTTGCCTTTTGACAAGCCTAAATAAAGCGATGGAAGCCATCCGCATTCGTGGTGCCCGTACCCACAACCTGAAAAATGTCTCCGTAGACCTGCCACGCCACCAGTTGGTCGTGCTGACGGGGCTGTCCGGTTCTGGGAAATCCTCTCTTGCCTTCGACACTTTGTATGCCGAGGGCCAGCGGCGCTATGTGGAAAGCCTGTCCGCTTATGCACGCCAGTTTCTGCAACTGATGGACAAACCCGATGTCGACCTGATCGAAGGCTTATCGCCGGCCATTGCCATCGAACAAAAGGCGGCGGGCCATAACCCGCGCTCGACAGTCGGTACCACAACCGAGATCCACGATTATTTGCGCCTATTGTACGCGCGCGTCGGCACACCTTACTGCCCGGACCACCATCTGGCACTGCAGGCCCATAGCGTGAGCCAGATGGTAGACCAGATTCTGCAATGGGAACCAGAAACCCGTATCGCTGTGCTGGCTCCCCTGCACCGCGCCCGGGTAGGCGATTTGCAACTGGAACTGCGTGGCTTGCAGGCCCAAGGCTTTGTGCGGGTACGGGTCGATGGGGAAATCTCCAGCATTGAAGATCTGCCGGCGCTCGATGCTGAGCAGGCTCATGATCTGGACCTGGTGATAGACCGGCTGCGTATCCGGCCCGACAGCCAGCAACGTCTGGCAGAAAGCCTGGAAACCGCCCTGTCCACCAGCAATGGGCGCTGCCTGGTGGTCAATCTGGACACCGGTCGGGAACAGCCCTATTCCAGCCACTACGCCTGCCCGGTCTGTGTTTACTCCCTGCCCGAGCTGGAACCGCGCCTGTTCAGCTTCAACAATCCGGCCGGCGCCTGCCCGGAATGCAACGGTTTGGGTCAAGTCGATGTGTTCGACCCGGAACGCGTTGTCGCTTTCCCGGAACTGAGCCTGGCCGGCGGTGCGATAGCGGGCTGGGATAGACGCAATGCCTTTACCTATACCCTGCTGACCAGCCTGGCAGCCCATTATCACTTTGATATCGACGCACCCTTCGAGTCCCTGCCCGACGAACTGCGCCACACCGTGCTGTATGGCTCCGGCGCTGAGGAAATTCCTTTTCTCTATTTGAACGAGAAAGGTCGCACCACGGTGAAAACTCACCCCTTTGAAGGTGTGATTCCCAATCTGCAACGTCGCTGGGCGGAAACCGATTCCAGCGCTGTGCGCGAGGAACTGAACAAGCTGCGTCGCACCCAGACCTGCCCAGCCTGCCATGGTGCACGCCTGCGTCTGGAAGCGCGTCACGTCCGTATTGGGGACGACCCGGTTCACCATCCCACAGAATGCAAGCATCAGGCAGGCGCCGCGCCTGCCAGCCCAGCAGCCCGCAACGTCGACAAATTGCCTGAAAATACTGCGCAGTGCGCACAGGCAAGCGCCACAACTCAAGGACAGGCCAAGGGTCTGGCCATCTATGAAGTCGAAGCCCTGGCTTTGTCTGACTGCCTGGCCTGGTTCGAGCACCTTTCGTTAACAGGGGCAAAAAAAGAGATTGCCGACCGTATCGTGCGTGAAATCCGCCTGCGGCTGGAGTTTCTGAACAATGTGGGTCTGAACTACCTGTCTCTGGACCGCAGTGCCGACACCATCTCGGGTGGCGAGGCGCAGCGTATTCGTCTGGCCAGCCAGATCGGCTCCGGCCTGACCGGGGTAATGTACGTTTTGGATGAGCCCTCGATTGGCCTGCATCAGCGCGATAACGACAAGCTGATCCAGACCCTGCAACACCTGCGGGACCTGGGCAATAGCGTGATTGTGGTCGAACACGACGAGGACATGATCCGCAGCGCCGACTACGTCATTGATATGGGCCCGGGCGCAGGCGAACACGGCGGACAGATCACCGCTCAGGGCTCTCCCACAGAGCTGGCCAGCAACCCGGCCTCGATGACCGGGCAGTACCTGTCCGGGCAACGGAAAATTGCCATTCCCAAACGCCGTCCAGTGGATGACAGCCTGAACTGGCTGCGCTTGTACGGCGCCAGCGGCAATAATCTGAAATCGGTGGATCTGGCGATTCCTGCAGGCCGGCTGGTTTGCATTACCGGGGTATCCGGCTCCGGCAAATCCACCCTCATCAACGACACCCTGGCCACGGCTTTCTCGCATCTGCTGCATCGCGCCCACGCCGAACCTGCCCCCTATGACCGCATGGAAGGGCTGGAACATTTCGACAAGATCATCACGGTGGACCAAACACCGATTGGCCGTACTCCGCGCAGTAACCCAGCCACGTACACCGGCATGTTCACCGCTATTCGCGAGCTGTTTGCCAGTGTGCCCGAGGCTCGCCTGCGCGGCTACGACCCGGGTCGCTTCTCTTTTAACGTCAAGGGCGGTCGCTGCGAGGCTTGCCAGGGCGATGGCGTGGTCAAGGTCGAGATGCACTTTCTGCCCGACGTCTACGTGCCTTGTGATGTCTGCCAGGGCCGTCGCTACAACCGCGAAACCCTGGATATCCGCTACCGGGGTCGCAATATCAGCGAAGTGCTGGATCTGACCGTTGAGCAGGCGCTGGAGTATTTTGATGCGGTCCCCGCAGTGGCCCGCAAACTAAGCACTCTGATCGATGTAGGGCTGTCCTATATACGTCTGGGTCAAAGCGCGACCACTCTGTCCGGGGGTGAGGCTCAACGAGTGAAATTGTCACTGGAGCTGTCCAAACGCAGTACCGGCCAAACCTTGTACGTGCTGGACGAGCCGACCACCGGCCTGCACTTTCAGGATATTGCCGTCTTGTTGGACGTGTTGGACAAGCTGGTCGAGTCTGGCAATAGCGTGGTTGTCATTGAACACAACCTGGATGTCATCAAGACCGCTGACTGGCTTGTGGACATGGGGCCGGAAGGCGGCCAGGGCGGTGGACAGATTGTGGTGCAAGGCACCCCGGAAACGGTTGCCGCCTGTGAACAAAGCCATACCGGGCGCTATCTGAAGCCTTTGTTGCAGCGCTAAGGTCCTGCTTCGCAGGACGCTACCACCAGAGATCCAGGCTTAAAGACCGCTCATTCGCCGCATCCTGGGCCATTAAAGCGGTTTCTACGGCCGTGCCTCCTGGTGAGGTCGATCTATCAGGCCTACATCTTGAATATCGCGTCATGTTCGCGAATGGCATGGCGGTCCGTCATCCCCGCAATGTAGTCGGCGATGGCCCGGGCCTGGGCAATGGGGTCTTCACGACGATGCTCGGCCGCCAGCAGGCGCGGATCATCCAAAAAAGCGTGAAACAGTTCGCGCACAATATTCTGTGCCTTGCTCATCATGCGCACCACTTTGTAATGACGGTATAAGTTGGCATGCAAAAACCGCTTGAGCTCATCAGCCTGAGCGCGTAGTTCCGGCGAGAACCCAGCCAGGCGCGGTAACTGACGAATCGCCTCCACACTATCAGGACGGTGCTCCTCCAGCCTGGCACGCGTGGTTTCGGTTAAATCGACCACCAGGGTATTGATCATGCCACGGATAATTTCAGCTACCAGACGCTGACCACTCAAGCCCGGGTACTGAGTCTGCACATGCTCGTAATGATCACGAAACAGACGCAGCTCCAGCAATTGCTCCAGACGAATCAGGCCGGAGCGCAAACCGTCATCAATATCATGATTGTTGTAAGCAATTTCATCAGCCAGATTGGCCATTTGCGCTTCCAACGACGGCTGGGTGCGATCAATGAAGCGCTGGCCGACCTCGCCCAATTCCCGCGCATGTTTTAGTGAGCAGTGCTTCAAAATCCCTTCGCGGGTTTCAAAGCACAGGTTCAGACCATTGAAGGCGGCATAGCGCTCTTCGAGCTCGTCCACTACCCGCAGGCTTTGCAGATTGTGCTCAAAGCCCCCGGCCTCGGGCCGCAGGCTTTGCATGCAACTATTCAAGGTATCCTGACCCGCATGGCCAAAAGGGGTATGGCCCAGATCATGAGCCAGGGAGATCGCTTCAATCAGGTCTTCGTGCAAGCCCAGATTGCGGGCGATGGCCCGCGCCAGCTGGGCCACTTCCAGACTATGCGTCAAACGTGTCCGAAACAAATCACCTTCGTGGTTAATGAAAACCTGGGTCTTGTATTCCAGCAAACGAAACGCATTGCAGTGAATAATCCGGTCGCGGTCCCGCTGAAAGGCATTCCGGCCTTGGGGCGCTGCCTCTGCATAACGCCGACCGCGGGACTGTTCAGGGTGACAGGCATAAGCGGCAAGCATTTGCATGGGTTTTACTCCTGTTCCACCGTTGTAAAGCGGGCCAAGGCCTGGCGCACCACATCAGGCGCTACCGCCTGAACCTTGGCATGAGCTAATTTATCCAGCAGCACAAAGCGCAGCTGGCCACCTTCATTTTTCTTGTCCACCTGCATCAGCTGCAGCCAACGGTCCGCAGGCCATTGTGGTGGCGTGACCGGACATCCGCTGGCTTGAACCAGGGCCTTGATACGGGCCACATCCTGAGCCGGCAGGCCACAAACTAAATGGGACAGTTCAGCGGCCATGATCATGCCGCAGCCGACGGCTTCACCATGCAGCCATTGACCATAGCCCATACCGGACTCAATTGCGTGACCAAAAGTGTGGCCAAAGTTCAAGATAGCGCGCAGACCAGACTCGCGTTCGTCCTGCGAGACCACCTCGGCCTTCACTTCGCAGGAGCGGCGGATCGCATGAGCAATCTGCTCCTGATCCAGACGGCGCATGGCGGCGATCTGCTCCTCACACCAGTTGAAGAAATCCAGATCGTAAATCATGCCGTACTTGATGACTTCAGCCAGACCGGCGGAAATTTCGCGAGCGGGCAGCGTCCTGAGTACATCGGTGTCTATTTCCACCGCGATGGGCTGGTAGAAGGCGCCCACCATATTCTTGCCCAGCGGATGGTTGATGGCTGTCTTGCCACCGACTGAAGAATCCACCTGCGCCAGCAAGGTCGTGGGGACCTGCACAAAGCGCACGCCCCGCATAAAGCAAGCTGCGGCAAAACCGGCCATATCACCAATAACCCCGCCACCCAATGCCACGATCAGAGCTTTGCGATCCAGATGACTGCCCAGCAGTGCGTCAAAAATCAGGTTCAGGGACTCCCAGGTCTTGTAAGCTTCGCCATCGGGCAGTTCAATCACGTGAACCGGTTTGCCAGTGGTGACCAGAGCTTCCTTGACCGGCGCCAGATACAAGGCCGCTACGGTAGGATTGGTGACAATTGCAATGGCGGAGGTATCAGCGGGCACGGTGTCTGCAAGCTGCGCCAGACGTCCGGCAGCGATATGGATGGGATAAGCGCCACCCTGGGCGTCAACATGCACTACGGACATTTAGCAACCTCGTTCTTTCAACAGAGACAATAAATGGCGCACCGCATGATGCACCGGCGCCGAGCCGGTCTCAAAGCGGATGTCGGCCACTTCTTCATAGAGGGGTTCGCGCGCCTGCAGCAACTCCTGAATGCGAGCCCGAGGGTCCGCCGTTTGCAGCAGTGGCCGGTTACGATCTCGGGCCACGCGACGGTACAGTTCATCTACAGTGGCGCACAAGTACACTACGATACCGCGATCTTTGATGATCTGGCGATTGGCCTCGGACAAAATAGCCCCACCACCCGTTGCCAGCACAATTCCGCTCTGGCGCGAACAAATATCGAGCACTGCAGATTCACGTTTGCGGAACCCTTGCTCACCTTCGAACTCAAAGATAGTGGACACTCGCACCCCGCTTCGGGCTTCCAGCTCGTGGTCCAGGTCCATAAACTCGCGTTTGAGTTCCCGCGCCAATTGACGGCCAATGGTCGTTTTACCGGCCCCCATCATGCCCACCAAAATAATGGGTCGAGGGCCAGTTTGTTGTAAATGGAGCAGCTCGGCGTCTGTTAAGGGATCAGGATGTTCTACAGGCATCAGCTCGGCGGGTAAAGAGTGGTTCATTTGTGTATTATCCCATTAGCCTTCCCTAAGCACAGTCCGCTTGCTTAGTATTATTTTGTTACATTGATACTTGGTATGAGGCCCAGTCCTGCTGCGTTTGGACTTTAAAATCAGCCCTAATGAGTTCTTCTTCCCGCTCCCCCAATTCTAAGCCCGAGCAAAGCTCCGGTTCCTGGCTTGCCCGCCTCATCATCAAGACCTCGGTCTTTTTTGTGGGGCTTGGTCTGTGTGCCGCCCTGCTCGGGTCACTTGCGCTAGCTCTGGCTTGGCCCAACCTGCCCGATCTTAGCGCCATGATCGACTACCGCCCCCGAGTGCCGCTGCGCATTTATACGGCGGACAAGGTCTTGATCGGTGAATTTGGCGAAGAACGCCGCAATGTGCTGCGTTTTGACGAAATCCCCGATGTCATGAAATCGGCCATTCTGGCGGCCGAGGACGACCGTTTCTACCAGCACGGTGGTATTGACTGGATGGGGGTCGGTCGCGCGGCCCTGGCCAACATGACCCATATGTCCAAGACACAAGGGGCCAGTACGATCACCATGCAGGTGGCCCGCAACTTCTACCTGTCTTCGGAAAAAACCTATACCCGCAAGTTCTATGAACTGCTGCTGACCTTCAAGATTGAAGCGACGCTGACTAAAGACCAGATTCTGGATCTGTACATGAACCAGATTTATCTGGGTCATCGTGCCTACGGATTTGCGGCGGCGTCACGAACCTATCTGGGCAAGCCCCTGGGTGAGATCACCACCGCTGAAGCCGCCATGCTAGCCGGCATTCCCAAAGCGCCTTCGCGCTTTAACCCGATCGCCAACTTTGAACGCGCCAAAACTCGCCAGGCCTACGTGCTGGGCCGCATGCGCTCACTGGGCTACATCACGGAGCAGGAATACCAGGATGCGATGGCACAGGAAATCGTGGTGAAGTCAGCCTTGGGCACCCCTGCTGGCGGTTACGCCATTCATGGCGAATACGCGGCTGAACTGGCCCGCCAACTGCTGTACGGTGTCTATCAGGACAATGTGTATTCGCGCGGCTTCAACATCTACACCACCATCAACTCCACCG
The DNA here is from genome assembly GCF_047716895.1 of Alcaligenes sp. SJTW-7. Lineage (NCBI taxonomy): Bacteria > Pseudomonadati > Pseudomonadota > Betaproteobacteria > Burkholderiales > Alcaligenaceae > Alcaligenes > Alcaligenes sp. SJTW-7. The sequence goes on from NZ_CP136682.1 coordinate 3,645,161, forward strand.
ACCAGGAAGCTGCCTACCTGGCTGTGCGCAACGGTATTTTGGATTACACCCGTCGCGCCCCCTACACAGGCCCGCAAGGTCAGGTGGATCTGCCTGCAGGCATTGAAAACGACCATGCCCAGTTGGATGCCATTTTGGACGACTTGCAGGACAAGTACCCCGATACCGGCGATCTGTTGACCGGTGTGGTGCTCGATGCCAACCCCAATCTGATCCGGGTTGCCCGGACCGCCCAGCAAATTATTGATGTCAACGACAAACGTGCCTTGAAGATCGTTGCGCGGGGCCTGGTGAACAATGCCAAGGCAGACGTGCGCATTCAGCGCGGCTCGGTAGTCTATCTGTTCCGCAATGGCGATTACTGGGAAGTAATCAATATGCCGGCGGTACAAGCGGCTTTTGTGTCGGTCCGCCCGCAAGACGGCGCGATTCAGGCCATGGTGGGCGGCTTTCACTTCTCCGATGGGAAGTTCAACCGCGTCACCCAAGCCTGGCGTCAGCCTGGCTCGGCCTTCAAGCCCTTCATCTACGCGTCCTCGCTGGAGCGCGGCCTGACCCCCGCCACCCAGATTTCAGATGAGCCTTTTGTGCTGACCGCGGCCCAGACCGGCTCCAAGCCCTGGACGCCCAAGAACTACGGGCGCACGTACGAGCCCATGTTGACCATGCGTCAAGGTTTGTACAAATCCAAAAACATGGTGTCTATCCGTATCATGCAGGCCGTCGGGCCCAAGTATGTACAGGAGTATGTGACCCGCTTTGGTTTCGACAAGGCACGCCAACCCGCCGTTCTACCTTTGGCTCTGGGCGCGGGCAGCGTAACGCCCTTGCAAATGGCGGGTGCCTACTCGGTCTTTGCCAATGGTGGTTACCGTGTCGAGCCTTACCTGATCGACTACGTCACTGACAGCAGCAACAAGGTCATCATGCGCGCCAAGCCAGTGGTGGCCGGCGATGCCGCCGCCCGGGCTATTGATGCCCGTACGGCTTACGTCATGAACGATCTGCTGCGTGGCGTGGCGACCTCCGGGACGGGTGCGCGCGCGTCACGCGAATTGAAGCGTACCGATATTGGCGGTAAAACAGGCACTACCAACGATTCTCAGGATGCCTGGTTTGCTGGCTACACCCCCGAGCTGGTCGGCATCGCCTGGATGGGCTTTGACAAACCGCGCAGTCTGGGCTCCGGGGAAACCGGCGGCGGTGCCTCCATGCCCATCTGGATCAATTACATGCGCACTGCCCTCAAAGACAAGCCTGTGGTGCCTCCTGGCCCTGTGCCCTCTGGCCTGTCACGCATCAATGGGGACTTTTACTTTGACGAGTTCCCACCCGGTCAGGCCATTGCTCGCGTTGGTTTACCTGCTCCCGGTGACGGCGCCTTGCAACAGGGCGGCGGGGATCAGAACGATGGAATTGGTGACCTGCTGCGGCAGCTGGATTCTGATGCCAGCCCCTCGGGCGCTGCCGCGCAACCCTTTGTTCCCTTTTAAATCACCTACCCAAACGCCGGCCTAGCCGGCGTTTTTTTGCTTTGTCCTTCACAATGGCATAATGCTCTGCATTGTCCGCACTGGTTTCATACCTACATGAACAAACTACGTTCCTCCCGTTTGCTGGCCTTGTTGGCACTGAGCGCCTTGCTGGGCGCCTGCGGTTACAAAGGCCCCTTGTACCATCCCCCAGCGCAGGAATCAGCGGACGCCCAGACAGCGCCGCGCTGATTCCCGCCCTGCTCGCCTAACCTCTGTTATTTGTCGACACCATGACCGTTGCACCTCACTTTCAATTTCAGAACAACACGCTACACGCCGAGCAAATTCCCCTGAGCAAGCTGGCTGAAGAATTCGGCACCCCTCTGTATGTGTATTCCCGCCAAGCCTTGCGCGATGCTTGGGAGTCCTACCGAGTGGCTGGCCAGGACCGCAAGTTGTTGGTGTGCTATGGCATGAAGGCCAACTCCAATCTGGCCATTTTGCAAGAATTTGCCCGCTTGGGTACCGGTTTTGATATCGTCTCGGGCGGCGAGCTGGCCCGTGTCATCGCTGCCGGCGGCGACCCTGGCAAAGTGGTGTTCTCAGGTGTGGGCAAACAGGTTTGGGAAATCGAAGCGGCTCTGAAAGCAGGCGTGAAGTGTTTTAACGTCGAGTCCGAAGCGGAGCTGGAACGTGTAGCACAGGTTGCGGAACGCATGAATGTGAAAGCGCCTGTTTCCTTGCGCGTCAATCCAGACGTGGACGCACGCACCCACCCTTACATCTCCACGGGCCTGAAAGACAACAAGTTCGGCGTGCCCATTGACCAGGCTCCCCGCATCTACGCACGCGCCCAAGCGCTGCCTAGCCTGAACATTGTGGGTGTGGACTGTCATATCGGCTCGCAGATTACCGAAGTCAGCCCCTATCTGGATGCGCTGGACAAACTGATCAAGCTGATCTTGGCCCTGAAGGAACAAGGGGTGAACCTGACTCATCTGGATTTGGGCGGTGGTCTGGGGATTCGCTATACCGACGAGACACTGGTGACCCCCACCCAACTGCTGACCGAAGTCTTTTCCGCCCTGGACACCAATGGCCTGGGCCATCTGGAGATCGTGCTGGAACCCGGCCGCTCCATGGTGGGTAATGCAGGGGTGCTGCTAAGCCGCGTGGAATATCTCAAGCATGGCGAGACTAAAAATTTCGCCATTATTGATGCCGCCATGAACGACCTGATTCGCCCCACGCTGTACGATGCCTGGCACAGCGTGGAAGCGGTAGAGCCTCGCCCAGTGACCGAGACCACTCCCCGCTATGATCTGGTTGGCCCTATCTGCGAAAGCGGCGACTGGCTGGCCCGCGACCGCCAGCTGGAACTGAAACAGGGCGATTTAATTGCCATCATGTCCGCTGGCGCCTATGCCTTTACGATGGCCAGCCAGTACAACACCCGCCCCCGCGCGGCTGAGATTCTGGTCGATGGCGATCAGGTTCACCTGATCCGCCCCCGTGAGACCGTGGACAGTTTGTTTGCCACCGAACGTTTACTTCCCTAAGTCGGGTCTGGATGGCAGATCATAACCATTCAGCCTTAAAGAACTCTCGAATCTGACCGTAAAACAGGCCGGGACTGTACTGCCCTTATCAGGCGCAGCAGTCCCGGCCTGTTGCATCCTTGCCGGGAAAGCACAGATTTCGCTGTCAGTGGCCAGACAGTTCGATGGTAAGCGCTGGAGACTGTACCACCATCATGACCACCCCCGGGATACCGACACACGGCTTCGAGCCGGTTACTTCGGCCAGCGAACGCCTGATTCGCGGCTTAAGTCTTTACGTCATCCCTTTGTTTCTGATCATGCTCACGGTATGGGCATTACTGTTCCTGCCGAATCGCTACCCTTCCGTGCCCGGTCAAAGTTTGAGCATTCAGGCACTGGCCAGCCAGCAAGAGCAGGCGGACGCAGAGTTACTGACGCAATTGGAGAACGCTCCGTCCCGGCAGCGGCTTCACCTGAGCGAGCCCCATTGGCTCCTGTTGACCTTGCCTGCTCCCTTCCCCCAGCAGGAGCAGGTCCTGCACTTTCCTGCCTCTCCCATTTCCTCGCTGCACTGCGTGGATGCTCGCAGTGGACGGCCCCTGCGCAACAGCGAGCTGGACCCGCCGACGCCTCTATCACCAGCGCCGGTCAAAAGCTATACCCTGGAGCTGGGTCAGGTCGACCACCCTGACAGCGTGCTATGCCGCGTCGAGACTTCGCGACCTGCCCTCTTGCAAGCCCAGCTTTGGGCCAGTGCTGACATCAGCCATTCCTCGATTCGACTCAGCCGGGGCATCGGGCTACTGGAGGGCGGCTTACTGACCATGGCCATGTTCATGCTGGTTCTGGCAGCCACCAACCGTGCCTGGATCTATCTGCTGCTATCGGTCTGGCTGATTGGCAACCTGCGCCTGGGCGCGATGGCCATGGGTTGGGATACGCAATGGCTAGGGCAGATCCTGCCCGCCCAGTACATGCCCGTACTGCGCCAGCTCACGATTGCCTGCTACTTCATTCTGAGCTATTCCCTGTTTACCGTCCTGCTGGGCAACTCCATCACTACTGCCCGCCTGCAGCGCCTGCTCCCTACCGTCGGCATCCTGGGTCTGATCCTGCTGCCGGTCTCCCTGCTGGCGCCGGCCTCGATATTCCAGCCCCTCATGTGGATCAGCACTATCTACGCACTGTGCTGCGTATCCGCCGTGCTGCTGTCCATTCTCCTGCACACCCGCTCGCGCATCTTGCTCTGGCAACTGGTGCTGCTGAGCATGGCGCTGTGCATGCTGATTTCAGCCATTTTTCTGGTGGCGTTTGGCCGCTCCAGCTTTGTCGAGAATTTCAACGGCGTCATCGCTTTCCTGTTGTCCAATCTGATGGTGGCCCTGGCGGTAGGCGAGCGCCTGCGTGAAGACCGTAGTGAATCCCTGCGCGCCCGCAATGAATTGATGGCGCATTATCTGCTTACCCCCGTTGGCATGTTCACCCTCAATGAAGCGGGGATGTTCTTGCGCATCAGCCCCATTCTGGCCCGCATGTTGAACATCGATGCCGATCCGAGCGAGAGCCCCATCCACTGGACCAACTTTTTTCCCGAGCAAGACTGGAAAGCGGTCGCACAAAGCACCCAGAACGGTCAGGATGTGACCATCACTTATTACGACGCAGACGCTCAACCATGTCAGTTCGCCTTGCGTGTAGCGATTGTCAATCAATGTATTGAAGGATCCTTGCAAGATATCACCGCCCGGGCCGAGACGTACCGTCAACTGCGCCTGATGGCTGACAACGATCCGGTCACCAATGTGCTGAACCAGCGCGGTATCGAAAAGGCACTGGAAGGTCTGCTCAATCGTAGCCAGAACGACAAGCCCTGTCTGCTGGCCTATCTGGACCTGAACCACATCAAGTACGTAAACGGCACCTTCGGACACTCGTCAGGGGATGCGCTGCTGCTGAAAGTATGCGAACAGCTGGAATCGGTTCTGCGCAGTAAAGACAAAATAGGCCGCATCGGCAGCGACGAATTCGTAATTATCTTTGAAGACTGCGAGCCAGAGCAGGCGCGCGTGCTGGCCAATGGCGTACTCGAATCACTGAACAAAAGCCCCCTGCTGGCCGGAAACCGCAGCTTTAACCTGCGCAGTACACTGGGTCTGGTCGAAGTCGCTCCCGGCATGGCGCCTCAGGAAGCCATCTCCGCTGCCAGCCGTGCAGCCCGCGATGCCCGCCGCCTGCATCAGGACATGATTATCTACGGGCAGGACTCCAATGCCCTGCAGGAACACGCTGAAGAACTGCGCCTGTTTGAAGAGCTGGAAGGGGGCTCCTCGCGCGCCCTGTACCTGGAAATGCAACCGATTGCGGCCTTGCGCCGCCCCATGGACAGCCTGAACTTCGAGGCTCTGCTACGCGTGCGGGACTCCTCCGGTCAATTGATTCCCACTGGCCGCATTATTGCCGCCGCCGAAGAAAGCGGCACCATCACCATCATCGACAAATGGGTGTTCTCGGCCACGCTGGAGTGGATGGCCAAGCATGAGGCCCAGTTAAGCAAAACCCAGTGGGTCACCATCAACCTGAGCGGTGTGTCCCTGAATGACGACACTTTCATTCAATGGTTCTTTGACATCCTGGCGCGTTTTGAACATCTGGCCCGCCGCCTGTGCGTGGAAATCACTGAGGGCGTAGCACTGGACGACCTGGAGCATACCCGCAACTTCATGCGGCGACTGCAAAAAATGGGTGTGCGCATCGCGCTGGACGACTTTGGAGCGGGCTACACGTCTTTTTCTTACCTGCGCGAATTACCCGCCGACGCCATCAAGATCGATGGTGCGCTGATTTGCGACATGCTAAAGAAAGAAACCAACGTCGCGATCGTACGCACCATCGTCGAGCTTGCCAACAACCTGGGCATGATCAGCATTGCCGAATGGGTAGAAGACGTCCCGACGCTCAGAGCCCTACAGGAATTAGGCGTAGATTACGTACAAGGCTTCATCATTTCCAAAGCCTGCACTCCGGCAGAGCTGCTCAAAGCCAAATCCATGCCGGACCTGGTCCATGACGCCGCCGCCCGACAGTTTCTACTGGACTCCCAGGAAAAATTCCCGCCAACCATGTAAACCAATAGCCACCCAAGGCCCGCAGAGAGCCTGGGTGGCAAATGACAGGGCCTGCCACCACCTGTGGACGCGCACTCGTCTCAAATGCCATGGGGAAGCTATGAGTGCTTTCCTGACACCATCGCCGTCACGCACATACCCAGCCAAGCCCTGTCGCACCCCTTATTACGGCGTGATACCCAGCTCTAAAATTTGCACTTCGGAGCGGATACTGCTGCAGGTGCAGGCGCGTATCTAAGACAGAAACAGTAAATAGAACGGATAGACCTGAAGGTCGATACAGACATCCCGCTAGCTTTGGCTTTGATGGTCTGGGTCTGGGGCCTAAGTCCTGACCTGAGTCTGGCTATGGCTCAATCGAGTCATCTCGATACAACAGGCTTCCGATCAACACCTGGCCCGGAACATCAGCGGCGCCCCCAGAGACTACTTCCCTGCAAAGAACGCCTCACCAAACAGTCTGGTCACAAAAAAACCCGAGTCCGGCATCCAGCCAAACTCGGGTTTCCCATTCTCAAGCTCGCATTCTGAGACCGATCCCCCAGCCTCAGAACAAGAAAAAACTTATAGTTCCCCGTAGGAGTGCAGCCCCGACAGGAACATATTCACGCCCAGGAAGGCAAAGCTGGTAATGAGCAAACCCGCCAGAGCCCAGTACGCTGCCATCGTGCCACGCAGACCTTTGAGCAAACGCAAGTGCAACCAGGCCGCATAATTCAGCCACACGATCAGGGCCCAGGTCTCTTTCGGGTCCCACTGCCAATACGTACCCCAGGCGTCAGCAGCCCACAAAGCGCCCAGCACGGTTGCTACCGTAAAGAAGGCAAAACCCACCGCAATCGCGCGGTACATGATGTCATCGAGCACTTCCAGCGACGGCAGCTTGCGTGAAATCGGACCCCGGAAATACAGAATCGTGCCCACGATCACGCTACCGATACCGAAATACAGCATCCAGGTCGGCGAGAGCTCCCGAGAACCAAAAATCATGGGCTCGGCACACAGAATGGCACCCAGCAAAAACACCGGAATCAGCTTGGCACGCGAACGGGTTTCGCCATTTTCCTTGACCAGATACGCAAACCCGACCATGGCTGCCAAGGAGAACGTACCGTAACCAATAAAGTTGGCAGGCACGTGCAACTTCATCCACCAGCTTTTGAGTGCTGGCACCAGCGGTTGAATCTGATGGGCATCACGCGTAAAGGAGTACCACAGCAAAAAGATCACCAGCGAACTGATTGCCAGCAGCACAAAGCCACCCAAGGCACGGGTGTTGTAACGACGTTCGTAGTACAGATAGAACAAGGCAGTAACCAGCGCCAGCAACACGAACACTTCGTACAAATTACTGACTGGAATATGGCCGATATCCGGGCCCAGCAAATGGCCTTCGCGCCAGCGCACCAGCAACCCCGTCGTACCTGCATACACGGCCGCCCACGTCAGCCCAGAACCCATCCAGGCTGCTGTATTACTGAAAAAGCCCGCCCAATACATGACGGTGGCCAGAATAAACAGCGCACACATCCACAAGATGGCAGACTGGGACGAAAACAGATATTTCAGCAGGAAAACCGAATCGGCTTTTTCAATGTCGCCGGTGCCAAGGCCATTACCGGTGCTGTAGAGCCAGATCGCCAGCAAAGCTGTCACGCCACATGCCAGTGTCAAGGTACGCAGCGGACGCCACAGCCACCCCAACCAGGCCACAAAAGGCACGAAAGCGACCAGAATGATCTTCTCGTAGTAATCCATGCTGGTGCTGTAGACGTTAAGCGCATAAGCCGCGCCCAAGGCCAGTACCACCAGATACAACACATCCGTCCAGTCAGGACGACCACGAATGCCTCGCCGGTCACCGCTGGAAGCGATATTGTCTTGCCACATCGTTGGAGTGGCCGAAGAAAGGGTCTGCGCCATAGCTACACCTTGTCAGACAGATAGCCGATTGAACGCCGCTTTCAGGCGTTCAAACTCGAGGTTAAAGTCCAAGTTGCGACGTTGAGAAGTCATGGCAGCCATTACGCGACTGCCTTGGTTGTGAGGGCGAATCCAAACCCACACGCGGCGATCCCGGATATAGAACATCGAGAACACGCCAATAATCAAAAACAGACAACCCAAGTACACAATGTACATGCCTGGGCTGCGTGCCACCTGGAATACACTGGCCTGAACCTGTTCAAAACTGTCCAGGGTCAACATCACCGGTGCCGGGTAATCCGGCAGATTGGCAAACGCCAGCACGGCAGATTGAATCCAACGGTTGGCCTCATTATTTTCCTGGCTGTAATCCAGTTCTGGCAAGCCTTGTTGCTGCCTGACCAAATCACGCAATTCCGACAAGGTGAACTGAATCATGGGGATAGCAAAACCCAGGATACGTTCCCGTTCAGCTTCGGGGACACGGCTGATCAAACCATCAAAACCAGCACGTACAAAGGTTTGCAATGCCGTTTTGGACGCCGACAACATCAACTCTTTTTGCTCGGGTGACGAGGAGTTGCGCTCGGCAAAGCGTTCAGCCGCCTGGCTGACCAAGGCCTCATTCTGCGTGGCCGCCCGCAAATCCATGAATTCTTTTAAAGAACCCTTGTCGTCAGCCGGCAGACGCACATAACGAAACGGCTCGGCGGGCGAAAAACGCATCCCGGCCAGAAACACCAGGGTGTCATCCAGTTCCACCGGCAGCATGTAATTCACAAACTCGCGAGACTGCCCCTGGTCGTCAATCAAACGATAGTTCACACTGGGGCCGACGTTCTTCAAATTCTGGTCTTTCTTGTTGGCAGCGCTACCGGTGACCGCCGCCACGTGCTCAATCATGGCCTTGGGCTGAGGGTCGCCCTCGGACAGGTTTTCCACATTAATGGGACGCAGTTCAGTCAACTGAACAGTCAGAGCATGCTCGCTGGGACTTTGCTGGGCAGTAATGCCCATGCTCTCACCCACTTTCCCATTCAACTCAAAGGGTGCGGCACTCGGACCCACCAGCGGATAGCCCTTCAGACTCAACATACTGCCGCCATCGTCAAAACCGGACTGGTAAACCGTCACACCCTTGTAGCGTAACGGTTCGTTGACCTCGATCGTGCGCTCGAAGGTATCGCCCGTCACGGGATCGGTTACTTCCACTTCGCTCTTGAAACTGCTGGGCATCCCCGTGGAGTAGTACTCCACCAGAAAACGCTTCAACTCCAAGGCGAACGGCAACGGCTGAATCAGCACCCCTTCACCGGAATTGACTACTGCTGTCGCCGTGCGCGCCCCTTCTGGCACCAGCATGTTGGCACGGAAGCTGGGATTGCCCAGACCCAGTCGTCCCGACTCGGGCACCTGGGAAATCAGCATATTTTCGGTAATCGGTTGTTTGCCACCCAACCACACCTGCAAACGCACGGGCAATTCGCTGTCAAGCAAACCGCCGACACAAATCACCACGATGGCCAGGTGCGCAAAAATGTATCCCAGCTTGTTGGCGCTCCCTTTTTTGGCCGCCATCATCATGCTGCCGTCATTATCATGACGCACACGCACCGCATAGCCTTGCGACTGCAGCCAGCCCTGAACCTGTTCACGATTATGCTCAGGGCCACCTGCGCTCTCCAGCTCGACGCGGTGAGGGAAGGCTTTCAGGCTGCCACCGCGCACGTGCTCCTTGAACGTGCGCATTTCACGGATCATCTTGGGCGCATTGCGGATGACGCACAGCGTGGTCGATACCACCAGAAACGCCATAATGACCATGAACCATCCACTGTTGTAGACAGACCAGATCGAGAAATGATCGAACAACTCAAACCAGTAAGGTCCAAATTGATCAATATAGGTATTGGCAGGCTGATTTTGTGCCAGAACGGTGCCGATCAGACTGGCTACGCAAATGAACATCAGCAAGCTGATGGCAAAGCGCATCGAACCGAGCAATTCCAGGAAATCGGCCGCAAAGCGACGCACGGGAGATACTTTTTTCACAAGGGCTAGCTTAGGAGGTGTGGGGGGTTCACCGGAAACATCCAGACTTGGAACGCAGAACACGCCCAAAGTTCGATTACTGGACAAAACACCAACACGAGACCTGGCCTGAAGCGGCACTGCCCGTTGTTACGGCACCCAAACACTGCGGCCGTCAGGACTCGAAGCCGCAGCGAATACAGGTTTCAGACAGTCAGGGGGCCATTGGCCCCCTTTGACGGATTAACGCAGGCCAGCTGCGAAATCGGATACGGCCGCAATGTCGGCATCCGACAAACGGTCTGCGATGTCATACATCATCGGGCTGTTGGCACGGTCGCCACTACGGAACAACTTGAGCTGATCCGCAATATAGGCGGGGTGCTGACCGGCCAGACGGGGGTACTGGCCGGGCATGCCGGCGCCATCGGGCGAATGGCAAGCCGCACAGGCAGGAACACCGCGCTCGGGCAAACCACCCCGCCAGATCTTCTGGCCACGTACCATGGTGTCTTCCTTGGTCGCGTTAGCGGCCTGGTCCCAGTTCACCGCTTGCTGAGACAGGTAAAACGCCACGTTCTTGATATCGTCTTCAGTCATACCGGCAGCAATGGCAGTCATCAGGCTGTTCGCGCCATCAGGACCACGGCGGGCAGGAACGGACTTCTCGTCCTTGGCACGGAAGTCGTGCAGCTGCTTGACCAGGTACTCGTACGGCTGGTGAGCCAGCGACGGGTTGACCGGAATAATACTGTTGCCGCCATCCCCGTGACAGGTCACACAGGCCAGCACGCCACGCGACATCTCACCTTGCAGGTAGAGCTGCTCGCCTTTGGCGGCATCTGGCTCGGGCAGACCAGCTGCATTGGCCACGTTAGCGGTAAAAACCACAGAGCAAGCCATCGTCAGGCTGCTTGCGATAACGACTCGGGAAAGCGCACGCTTCATTTGGACCTCGATAATCGCGAATCAATCGGGGTGCCGCATGCGCCCCGCAAAAGCCACCGTAAGCCGCTGGTCAGTACCCAGTGGACTACGACATTACTGTTTCAAATCGAGAGATTATACAATAGGCGCTGAACCAATATGGAATTACGCTGCAACCATGTCGATACTGCACCGCGCTCACTTCACGATTTCAGCTGCTCAGATCGATCAGCTGCCTCCTCCCGGACCGCCAGAGGTCTGTTTTGTGGGGCGCTCCAATGCGGGCAAATCCTCCGCCATCAATGTGTTGGCCAACCAACGAAAACTGGCTTTTTCCAGTAAAACGCCAGGGCGAACACGTCTGATCAACATGTTCGGCATCCCCGATCCGCTCTCGCCGGGCGACTATCTGGGCCACCTGGTGGACTTGCCCGGCTATGGCTACGCCGCCGTGGCCCGCCACGAAAAGCAGGACTGGGCCGAGATTCTGGGCGACTACCTGGCCACCCGTCCCTCGATTGCCGGCATTGTGTTGCTGATCGACATCCGGCGCGGCGTGACCGACCTGGACTTGCGCCTGGTCGATTGGATTGCACCGACTGGCAAGCCCGTACTGGTGCTTTTGACCAAGGCCGACAAACTGCCTTATGGTCAACGTATCAAGGCGGTAGCCGAAGTACGTCGCCAGCTCCGGGAAATTGGCGCCCTTCACGCGCTGCCCTTCTCCTCCACTGATCGTATCGGCTTGCCCGAAGCGACCGAATGCATCGAAAACTGGATTTCTCCGAAGGTTGTTCCATGACTCGTTTTATTCCTCCTGCCGACTTTCCTAATACTCGCCTGCGCCGTAACCGCCGCGACGAGTTTTCCCGCCGTCTGGTGCGCGAAAACCGCCTGTCCACTGACGACCTGATCTATCCGGTCTTTGTGCGTGAAGGCGAGAAAGTGCAGGAGCAGGTCGGCTCCATGCCGGGCGTCATGCGCTACTCGCCTGACGAACTGATGCGCGTGGCCGAACAGTGTCTGGAACTGGGCATCCCCGTGCTGTCCCTGTTCCCTTCCATCGACCCGTCGCTGAAAACGCCCGATGGCAGCGAGGCCGCCAACCCGAATGGCCTGATCCCCCGGGTGGTGGGCATGCTCAAGCAGCAGTTTCCCGAGCTGGGCGTGCTGACTGATGTCGCTCTGGACCCCTATACCAGCCACGGCCAGGACGGCATTTTGGACGATGCTGGCCACATCCTGAATGACGAGACGGTGGCCATGCTGATCCGTCAGGCTCACACGCAGGCTCAGGCAGGCGTAGACATTGTGGCTCCCAGCGACATGATGGATGGCCGTATCGGCTCCATCCGCGCCGCCTTGGACAAGGACCAGTTCATCCACACCCGCATCATGGCCTACTCGGCCAAGTACGCCAGTGCCTTCTACGGCCCGTTCCGCGAGGCGGTGGGTTCAGCGGCCAATCTGGGCCGCTCCAACAAGAACACCTACCAGATGGACCCGGCCAACCGTAATGAAGCGCTGCGCGAAGTGGCGGCCGACATCCGCGAAGGTGCCGATATGGTCATGGTCAAGCCCGGCCTGCCTTATCTGGACATTCTGCGCGACGTCAAAGACGCGTTTGGCATGCCGACCTACGCCTACCAAGTCAGTGGCGAATACGCGATGATCAAGGCCGCTGCCCAGAACGGCTGGCTGGATCACGACAAGGTCATGATGGAATCGCTGCTGGCATTCAAGCGTGCCGGTGGGGATGGCATTCTGACCTATTTCGCCATCGAAGCGGCCAAGCTGATGCGCGAACAGAACTGCTGATTCACATCAATCAGAACGCAAAAAACGCAGCCCATGAGCTGCGTTTTTTGTTGCTTGTACGCGACGATCTACCGACTGTTAGGCACCGATAAGCCCGGTTTCGAAAAAATCAACGTCTTCAAGCACCGGCCAGAGCCTCATCCAACACTTTGGAAAAGCGGCTGGCATCCTGAAAACCAATCACGCGCAATTGCTCCAGCTGTTTCCCTTTGGAATCAAAAAACAGGATGCCGGGAGGTCCAAACAAGCGGAAATGTTTCAGCAATGCCCGATCCTCAGGGGTGTTGGCCGTCACATCCACCTGCAGCAACTCAAACTGCGCCATGCGTTGCGCAACGGCGGGATCGCTAAACGTGAAATTCTCCATTTCAATGCAGGACACACACCAGTCTGCGTAGAAATCCAGCATTACGGGGCGAGTGGTCTTGGCCAGACGCCCTTCCAGCTCCTGCAGGGTCAGTACGCGCTGGAACTCAACCTGGCTTTGGGCTGCCGTCACCGTACCCGAGGATTTCAGCCCTTCCAAAGGACGAATCACGCTGGGGCGACCCAGGGCAATGCTGATCATCATCATGATGGCCCAGACCGCCAGCATCATGCCCACACCCTGTCGCAAGCCCGACCACGGCGTACGTGCAGCCGTGCCGCGCCCAAACGCGCCCAGCAAGGCAGCCGCCCACAAAGCCAGGACAACCCAGCCAAAGACAGCCATCGTGCCAGACATCAGGGGCGAGACCATCCACCAGGCGGTAGCCAGCAACAAGACACCAAAAGCGGTCTTGACGCTTTCCATCCAGGCGCCGGCCTTGGGCAAGACACTGCCCGAACCCGCACCCACAATCAGCAGCAAGACGCCTGAACCCCAGGCCAAGGCAAACAGGGCCGAACCACCCAGGACCACATCCCCCGTCTGCGAGATAAACAGCAGCACGCCCGCCAGAGGCGCTGCCACGCAAGGACCGACAATCAGCGCAGACAGCATGCCCATCAGGAACACGCCACCCATCTGCCCGCCCGGCAAACGGTTCATGGTTTTATTCAAACGATTTTGCAGCGCCGCCGGAGCCTGTACCGTGAAGACATCCAGCATGGACAAGGCCAGCACCACCAGGATCAAGGCGAACAGACCCAATACCCACGGGTTCTGCAACCAGCTCGCCAAACCGGCTCCCAGCAAGCCGGCGGCCACACCCAGCAAGGTGTAGACCAGGGACAGACCCAGCACAAAGGCAAACGCCATCTTCAGGCCGTGCCAGCGCGATGGCGCAGGCTGATTCCGTCCAGCAATGATGGACAGCAAAATCGGCACCATCGGCAGGACGCAGGGCGTAAAGGACAGCAGCAAGCCAAACACAAAGCTCAGCAGCACGATCTGACCCCACCCAGCCTGCTTGAGGTAGTCGGCCAGACCCACATCACTCAGGCTCAATGCCGAGGCCACCCCCGCACTACGGGAAGGGGCGACCGTGGAATCGGGGTTCGCCTGGGCCGGATTCTGGCTTGCCCCCTCTCCTGGGGCCGGCACCGACACCACGCCAAAAGGCCCGGCCACTTCCCAGCCCTGCCCGGTGGGGATCAAGGTCAGCGTTTGAGTCGACGGGGAATAGCATAGACCTGCGTCGGCACAACCCTGACTGACCACATCGACCGTCAGATCGTGTCCTATGGAGCTGTCTGCCAGGACCGGTACGCGCAACGTAACCGAATGGCGGTAGACCTCCATGACCTCGTCAAAGGTAGGATCGTAAACCCGCTCTCCTTCGGGCAGTTGAAGCTTGCCTACCTGCTCCGCCTTCTCGGTCGAGACGGCGAAACGCTTGCGATACATATAGTATTCAGGCGCAATCTGAAAGTGGATATCCAGCTGATCGGGCTGACTCATGGCCGCCGTCAACACAAACGCCTGCTCAGGGTTCAGAAACTCTTCTTCTGCCTGCGCCGCCAAGGGCGTTGCCAGCCAGGCCAGCATCAGGGCAAAAAAAACAGCAAACCAGGCCCCAGGGCCATGGGCGGAAAATGGAGAACGCTTTAAAGACAAAGGCACAAATCTATTCCGATTTATTAGGCTGGGCTATCTGCACTCACGCAGGGCGTGTCTGGGTACGAACCCAATCCAGATAAGCGGTGAAACCACCAACAACCGGAAGCACAATCAATTCAGGCAGCTCGTAAGGATGCTGCTCACGCAAGCGATCTGCCAATTCCGGTAGCCGGGCCACTGTGGTTTTGAAAGTCAGCGTGATTTCCTCATCGCCTTGCAACTCCCCTTGCCACATGTACATGGACAAGCTGCTGGGCGCAAGGTTCGCACAAGCGGCAATTCCGTCCTCAACCAGATGATGAGCCAGATATTTGGCCAGCATCATATCCGGCACCGTGGTTTGCGCCAGCACCAGCTGCTGCGCGTCCAGATCGGACAAGGTCAAGGCTAAGGGCGTTTTGGAATTAGGGGGAGTATCAGCGGACATGCGGGGCTCCTAGTCAGAGCCCTTAGTGTAGCGCCGGATGGCAATGCTTAGCTGCCAGCCCGGGGACGACTCAAGCCGCTCAATGTTTCAGACGGGCGCTCGCCAAAGCTATGCCGGTAATCCGCGGAAAACTGCCCCAAATGCGTAAAACCGCAAGCCAAGGCAACCTCGGTGACCGACATCCCGCCTTGTTGCAAGTAACGCCGGGCTGCCTCCAAACGCATTTGTTTCAAACGTGCCATGGGTGCTACGCCCAGATGCTCCCGGAACCCTGCGTACAGACTGCGCACGCTCACACCGGCCGCCTGGGCAATATCGCCAATGGTGATAGGCTGACCGGCCTGGCTTTCCATGAAGTCTAGGGCACGCCGCAAAACATGGGGCAAAGCGGCCGGCGTCTTGTGCGCAGGCTGATTGTGCTGATGCAGTTCGAACAAGGCATAAATCAGGGTCTGCTCAAACTGGCGCACCTGACGGGGCTGGTCGAACAAGGTGCCATCGGACACTTCGGCAAACTGCCAGTCCAGCAGGCGACGCAGGCTGGCACCACCGGGCGCATCAAAAGGAATGGAGGGCTGAAACTCCAATGGGCCACGCACGGGCTGCGCAAAATAGTCCTGATAATGACGCTCCAGCCCTTGGCGACCTATACGGACGAACAACTTGTCGGCTTCCAGGCTGTGTTCCATGCTGAAAGCTTGCGTCGGGCTGATGATGGAAGCCAGACGTGATGTGGAGGCAAAGCGTCCATGTTCCGTATGGATCTGCTCTTGCCCCGACAGGGGAATCTGCAAGAGATAGAAGTCATCCAGCGGCTGAGGCTCAATCTGCACCTGCGCCCCATAGCGCAAACGGCCATAGGCCACATCCTGGCCTTGGCGTAAATACAGTCGGGCGTTCAGGCGCTGACGCGTATCCGCCAGGGTCAGGCTGTGCGGACAGAAAACCTGGGAGATATAGTGCTGAACGCAGTCCACATCCTGCGAATGCAGCTGGGCATAGCGATTCAGTATGGTGGTCATGAGCGTCGCAACAAGCGATAAAAAAAGCTGTGCCCTAGTGTGACACAGCCTCCCGCACTGCAACATCGAGACAATCCCTAGGCCGGGCTCACAGGGCCGGCCAAAGGTCGCTACGTCGACGAGCTACTGCCCCTGAAACCGTCCAAACCGCCCCTGCCAATACAGCAGGGGCGAATCCTGCTCTTGCTCGGCATGATGCACCTGCAGCACACGGCCCAGCACCAAGGCGTGGCTGTGACGCTCGATGACCTCCACAATCTGGCAAGCCAAAGCGGCAGGGGCCTGTCGAGCCAGCCAAATACCATGCTCGGTACACAGCCAATCGTGCCCGGCATAACGTGCATCACCTTGCTCGCCTTTGAAACCGGCAAACTGCAGAGCCAGGTCAGCCTGTTGGGCACCCAGCATATTTACACCAAACAAACCGCTGTCGCGCATCAAAGGCCAGGACGAGGAGCTTTGATTGACGCAAACCAGCACCTCTGCAGGATCCGCCGCTACCGAGGTCACCGAGGTCGCCGTCAGACCACTGCGCTGACCTTGATGTTCAACCGTAATCACACTGGCTGTGCCGCCCAGATGGCGCATAGCACGTTTGAACTGATCGGCAGAAACTCCCGGCGCCTCAAGCGCTTGTTCTGTCGGTAAGAAAGCCAATTCCACAGGCATGATTCACCTTTTCTAATCGTAGGGGCAGCGCTGTCATCCGAACAGCGCCGCCTGCAGGGCGCACATGTACTGGCTATTCCCCCGGCAAGTCAGCCCCTGCCCGATAGCCAGCCGATCGCTCTTAGCGAATGCCGCGCTGCTGCAACAAAGGCAGCACAGTATCACGGAAATACGGGAATTCCTGAACATAGTCCACAAAGGACAAGGTTGTTCCCCGGAAACCGGCCGCGTGCAGTGCACACAAACCATCAGCCACTTGCTCGGGCGTACCCACCAGCGGGAAGCCGCCATGACCGGCTGCCATACGTTCGCGAATCTGTTCCAGCAGCTCATGCGGGAAGGAGTGCGCATGGGCAAACTGCAGGCGCATCAGATTGTCGACCGCGCCATTGTCGATGTTGCCCATGATGCGCTCCCACTCAGCCTTGGCTTCAGCTTCGGTGGGACGGCACACCACATGCGAAAAGGTCATCACATCGACCTTGCGACCTTGCGACTCGCCCAACGCCTTCAGTTCAGCCACTTCCTTGGCGGAACGGTCCAGCTCCATGGCCGGGGTGAACAGGAAATTGGCATTACGACTGGCGAACTCACGTCCCTGACCGGAACCGGCAGCATTAAAGATAGGCGGGTCAAACTCAGGGCGAGGATTGCCATACACTCCCTTGGCCTGGAAATACTTGCCGTCCCAATCGAAACGGCCATCGTGGTGCCAGATCTTCTTGATCAGGTCGAACCATTCCTGAGCATAGCCATACCGGGTTTCATGATCGTCCGGCAACGTGACTCCCAAGGCGTCGTATTCAGGCTTGTTCCAGCCCGCCACAATATTTAGACCAACCCGATTGCCACTCATCTGCGCCATGGTGGCGATCTGTTTGGCAATCACCACGGGGTGGTTGGCAACGGTATGCACAGTGGCAAACACGCTGATATTGCGAGTGTTAGCCAGCAAGGCCGTCGCCCAGGTCACGGTTTCCAGCACATAACCATGAAAATCGGTTTCGCCGCCGTAACCGATCCAACGGGCAATGGGCAGCATGAAGTCGATGCCAGCCTCATCCAGCAGCTTGCCCAGCTTCAGATTGTTTTCCCAAGTAGCCTGCCAGCGATCCGGCAAGGTCGATACCGTCATGCCGCCGCCACAATTGGTGGCAAACGTACCCAGCAGAAACTTATCGTGTGTCAGCAATGTATTCTGTGCCATCGCCAGTCTCCTGAAAAATCGTCGTTCTTTGCAGCCCGCCACCATGGCAAAGCTGATATAGCGCAGATTTTAGGGAGCGGCCGTCAGCCCTACTATCGAATCACTGCGGGTTCTATCAATTGCCTGCAATTATTTGAACCATAAAGCGATACACAGCACCCATATCAGTAAAAAC
Source organism: Alcaligenes sp. SJTW-7 (assembly GCF_047716895.1). Classification (NCBI taxonomy): domain Bacteria; kingdom Pseudomonadati; phylum Pseudomonadota; class Betaproteobacteria; order Burkholderiales; family Alcaligenaceae; genus Alcaligenes; species Alcaligenes sp. SJTW-7. The sequence goes on from NZ_CP136682.1 coordinate 3,663,545, forward strand.
CCTTACATAACAGCGCCTTGCTGTCAATCGAAGCAGCGTTCTCCGTATCACGAAACCAGTAAGCAGGCCTTTACGCTGAACGTGTGATCAATGGGTTCAGGAATTTGAAAACAGTCTCGGAAAGCTTGCGAAGGCAGGCGGGGCACCGAATGAGCATCAGGCTGGGCCTCAAACTTCCTGGTCTAAAGGGGGGCTGCTGCGCGGGCAAACTAAAAACAAATACGGGTGAGGCCGGAACCCCATGCCCGCGTCTGGAACATCCAGAGCCTTCTTCTCAGGGTGCAAGAAAGACCGTGGGAATAAAAAAACGGACTCCTGAGAGTCCGTTTTCAATACTACGAGAGAAACAAGCGATGCTTATTCAGCAGCGGCTTCTTCCTGAACTTCTGGACGATCCACCAGCTCCATGAATGCCATAGGAGCGTTGTCGCCCTGACGGAAACCCATTTTCAGGATGCGGGTGTAGCCACCGTTACGCTCTTGGTAACGTGGGCCGAAAACTTCAAACAGCTTGGTCACTGCATCGCGGTCGCGCAGACGGGCGAAAGCCAGACGACGGTTTGCCAAGGTTGGGTTTTTAGCCAAAGTGATCAGGGGCTCAACCACGCGGCGCAGCTCTTTAGCTTTAGGCAGGGTGGTTTTGATGGCTTCGTGGGTCAGCAGGGACACGGACATGTTGCGGAACATGGCCAAACGGTGGCTGCTGGTACGATTCAGTTTACGTAGACCGTGACGGTGACGCATGATGATTTTCCTAAATAATGAATCTTAGTTGGCACGCCGCGTATGCGACATGCGTAAATCCGGCTCTTCTATCAGCTAAGCTGCGGACCAGATGGACAGCGCAAAACAATAGCACATTTTTAGCCGCCACCTACACTTTTTGCAGGTGTACCACACCAGAAAAAGTGTAAGCAGCGTCTAAGAAATGACTGTCTTGCTTACTACTTATGGACGCTCAAGACCCAGTGGCGGCCAGTTTTCGAGCTTCATGCCCAAAGTCAGACCACGTGCGGCCAACACTTCCTTGATTTCGTTCAAGGACTTGCGGCCCAGGTTTGGTGTCTTCAACAGTTCGTTTTCGGTACGCTGGATCAGATCGCCGATGTAGTAAATATTTTCGGCTTTCAGGCAGTTGGCGGAACGAACCGTCAGTTCCAGATCGTCGACAGGACGCAGCAACACGGGATCGATCTGTGGAGCGCCACGCACTGGAGCTTCGTAGGCATCGCCCACACCTTCCAGAGCAGCAAACACAGAGATCTGATCCATCAGGATACGAGCAGACTGGCGCACGGCTTCCTCGGGCGAGATCACGCCGTTGGTTTCGATGTCCAGAACCAGCTTGTCCAGGTCAGTACGCTGTTCCACACGGGCGTTTTCGACCGCGTAGCTCACACGACGCACGGGGCTGTAAGATGCGTCCAGCACGATACGACCGATCGTGTGGGTGCGATCATCGGCCAGGGCGCGCACGTTACCAGGAACGTAGCCACGGCCTTGCTCAACCTTGATTTGCATTTCCAGCTTGCCGTCGTCGGTCAAGGTGGCAATCACATGATTGGGGTTGATGATTTCAACGTCGTGCGGCAATTCAATGTCGCTGGCCAGAACTTGACCCGCGCCTTCTTTGCGCAGGATCAGCGTAACTTCTTCACGGCTGTGCAGCTTGAAGACCACGCCCTTCAGGTTCATCAAGATATCAACCACGTCCTCGCCCACGCCTGGCAGCGTGGAGTACTCGTGCACCACACCGGTAATCTGCACTTCAGTCGGTGCATAGCCGGTCATGGAGGACAGCAAGATACGACGCAGTGCGTTGCCCAGAGTGTGGCCGTAGCCGCGCTCGAAAGGCTCCATGATCACCTTGGCGTGATTTTTGCTGATCGGTTCAACTTCGATGGAACGGGGTTTCAAAAAACCTTGAGACATTCGATTTCCTTTTCAATACCCTCGGCTCGTTACACCGATAAGGCTGACGGAAACTGGCCTAAGCCAGCAGAAAGTATCGCAAAGCCCACTTGCCGAAAAACGGGAAGTGGGCCTGCTTTACTGCATTGTATAAGTGGTCTTCGCGTAAAAAATTAACGCGAGTACAACTCAACAACCAGCGATTCGTTAACGTCTTGAGCGACGTCAGCGCGGTCAGGAACTTGCTTGAACACGCCGGACAGCTTGGCAGCGTCCACTTCCACCCACTGAGGCAGGCCAATACCGGTCGCCAGTTCCAAGGATTCCTTGATACGGCTTTGGGATTTGGCTTTCTCACGCACGGCAACCACGTCACCGGCTTTGATCAGCATGGAAGCGATGTCAGCGGTGTGACCGTTGACTTCGATAGCACGGTGGTTAACCAGCTGGCGAGCTTCGGCACGTGTGGAGCCGAAACCCATGCGGTACACCACGTTGTCCAGACGCGATTCCAGCAATTGAATCAGCGTTTCACCGGTGTTGCCACGGCGGCGGTCAGCTTCAACGTAGTATTTGCGGAATTGCTTTTCCAGCACGCCGTACATGCGCTTGAGCTTTTGCTTTTCGCGCAGCTGCAGACCGAAGTCAGACGTACGGGCACCCGAGGTGCGGCCGTGCTGACCAGGACGCGATTCCAGTTTGCACTTGGAATCCAGCGAACGACGAGCGCTCTTCAAAAACAGATCGGTACCCTCGCGACGCGAGAGCTTGCATTTTGGTCCAATATAACGAGCCACTTCGCTTCCCCTTAGATGCGACGACGCTTGGGCGGACGGCAGCCGTTATGCGGAACCGGTGTGATGTCTGCAATGCTGGTGATCTTGATACCCAGAGCATTCAGAGCACGCACAGACGATTCACGGCCTGGACCGGGGCCCTTGATGCGAACTTCAAGATTTTTAATACCGTATTCCATGGCAGTACGGCCGGCTGTTTCAGCGGCAACCTGCGCGGCAAACGGCGTGGATTTACGCGAGCCTTTAAAGCCAGCGCCACCCGACGTAGCCCAGGACAATGCGTTGCCCTGACGGTCAGTAATGGTGATGATCGTGTTGTTAAAAGAAGCGTGGACGTGAGCAATCCCGTCCGACACGCTTTTTTTGACTTTCTTGCGTGCGCGTGAAGCGCTGCTAGAAGCTTTGGCCATCTTCTATTCCTCGATTATTTCTTCAGGGACGCGGCGGCGCGACGCGGACCTTTACGGGTGCGAGCGTTAGTGCGTGTACGTTGGCCGCGCACTGGCAGACCGCGACGATGACGCATGCCACGGTAAGTTCCCAAGTCAGCCAAACGCTTGATCGAGAGCTGAACTTCACGACGCAGGTCACCTTCAACGGTGAACAAGCCGATCTGTTCGCGAATGCGCTCGAGTTCCGCGTCGGTCAGATCTTTGACCTTCTTGGAGTATTCAATACCCGATGCTTCGCAAATCTTGCGAGCGCGGGTGCGACCGATGCCGAAAATCGCGGTAAGACCGATTTCGGCGTGTTGATGCGGCGGGATGTTAATGCCGGCAATACGGGCCATGGTTATTCCTTGTTAAATCGGTTGCGTTTCGGCAACTTAGCCTTGACGCTGCTTATGGCGTGGATCGGTGCAGATGACACGCACCACGCCATGACGTTTAATGATTTTGCAGTTGCGGCAGATCCGCTTTACTGATGCCATTACCTTCATGGTTTGACTCCTAGTTTCCTGTAACCGGCCGCTTATTTGGAGCGGAACACAATTCGTGCTCGGGATAGATCATAGGGCGTGAGCTCCACAGTGACCTTATCGCCCGGCAGAATCCGGATATAGTGCATACGCATTTTGCCTGAAATGTATCCGAGCACTACGTGACCATTTTCCAGCTTGACGCGAAAAGTTGCGTTGGGAAGGTTCTCAAGAACCTGTCCCTGCATTTGAATGACGTCGTCCTTTGCCATTTTCGTGAATTACCGCATCGGCAAGCTCGAGCCTTTGAAGTTAGCCTTCTTGAGCAGCGAGTCGTATTGTTGTGACATGACATAGGCCTGGGCCTGCGCCATGAAGTCCATGGTTACTACAACAATAATCAGCAAGGATGTGCCGCCAAAATAGAACGGTACATTCCAGCGCATTTGCAAGAACTCTGGTACCAGACACACCAAGGTAATATAGATCGCACCGGCCAAGGTCAAACGCATCAAGATCTTGTCGATATAACGCGCTGTTTGGTCACCGGGACGAATACCTGGTACGAAAGCTCCACTCTTTTTCAGGTTGTCTGCAGTTTCGCGGCTGTTAAACACCAGGGCCGTGTAGAAAAAGCAGAACAAGATGATCAGCGCGGAGAACAAAGTAATGTAAAGCGGCTGACGCGGCGACAAAGCAGCCTCGATTTCACGCAACCAACCCAAACCGGGCGTGCTGGAGAACCAATTAGCAATTGTCGCTGGCAACAGAATGATGGACGAAGCGAAGATCGGAGGGATCACGCCAGCCATGTTCAGTTTCAGCGGCAAATGCGAGCTTTGACCACCATAGATACGGTTGCCTACTTGCCGTTTGGCGTAGTTCACCGTGATACGACGCTGACCACGCTCGACAAAGACGACGAAGTACGTGACGGCGGCTACTAAAACGAGGATAAACAGTGCCGATAGAATCGACATGGAATCCGTACGCACCAGATCAAGCATACCGCCCAAAGCATTAGGCAGACCCGCTACGATACCGGCGAAGATCAGTATGGAAATACCATTGCCCAATCCACGTTCAGTAATCTGCTCACCGAGCCACATGACGAACATGGTGCCAGTGACCAGTGTTACCACTGTCGTGAAGCGAAACAGCATCCCTGGGTCGATAACCAGACCGGGCTGCGATTCTAGAGCGATGGAAATCCCAACTCCCTGGAACAAAGCCAAAAAGACCGTTCCGTAACGGGTGTATTGCGTGATCTTGCGACGACCCGACTCACCCTCTTTCTTGATTGCTTCCAGCGTGGGCACCACAGCGGTCATCAATTGCATGATGATGGACGCAGAGATGTAGGGCATGATTCCCAGTGCGAACACTGAGAATCGCTCTAAAGCACCACCGGAGAACATATTAAACAAACCCAGAATACCACTCTGGTTTTGAGTAAACAGTTCGGACAAGGCATCAGGATTGATGCCTGGTACCGGAATGTGCGTACCCAAGCGGTAGACAATCAGGGCGAGCAACAGGAAAACGAGACGACGTTTTAAATCGCCGTAGCGCGGACCCGACTTACTCTGTGCCTGAGCTTTTGCCACCGTGACCCCTTTTTATTCCAGCGAGCCGCCGGCTGCTTCGATCGCGGCGCGAGCGCCGGCCGTTGCATTAATGCCTTTCAGCGCAACTTTACGGGAAAGCTCACCGGACTTGATGACTTTAGCGTAACGCACCATTTGGCCAACCACGCCAGCCTGCTTCAGTGCCTGGACGTCGATAACTTCGGCATCCATTTTTTGCAGTTCGGACAGACGTACTTCTGCGTACAGGTGGTCGTCCAGGGTGGTGAAACCACGCTTGGGCAAACGACGTTGCAAAGGCATTTGACCGCCTTCGAAACCGACTTTATGAAAACCACCCGAGCGCGATTTCTGGCCTTTATGACCACGTCCGCCGGTTTTACCCAAGCCGGAACCGACACCGCGACCAACACGGCGTGCTGCGTGTTTGGCGCCAGCGGCGGGCTTGAGATTGTTCAATTGCAATTCAGACATCCCGATTCCTTTCAGGCTTCCGAGACCGTAACCAGATAATCCACCTTGCGGATCATCCCACGAACCTCAGGAGTATCAACCAATACACGGCTGGTGTTGACTCGGCGCAGACCCAGGCCGCGAACGGTGTCGCGGTGGCTTTGCTTTGTGCCGATGACCGAACGCACCAACGTAACTTTGATTTGTTTCTGTGCCATGACTTACCCCAGAATTTCTTCAACTGTCTTGCCGCGCTTGGCAGCAATGTCAGCAGGTGTCGAGCAAGCACGCAAACCGTTCAATGTAGCGCGAACCATGTTGTATGGGTTGCTGGAACCCAGGCTCTTGGCTACGACGTTGCGCACGCCCATCACTTCGAAGATAGCGCGCATTGGGCCACCGGCGATAACACCAGTACCTTCAGCTGCGGGAGAGATCAGAACGGTGGCTGCACCGTGCTTACCAACTACGGTGTGATGCAAGGTGCCGTTTTTCAGAGGCACTTTGATCAGGCCGCGACGGGCCTGTTCCATTGCCTTCTGAACAGCAACGGGTACTTCGCGGGCTTTGCCCTTACCCATGCCGATACGACCATCGCCGTCACCGACCACGGCCAGCGAAGCAAAGCTCATGGTGCGACCACCCTTAACCACTTTGCTGACGCGGTTGACCGCAATCATTTTTTCTTTCAGGCCATCATCGCGCTCTTGCTCTGGAGCCTGTCTGCCTTGTGCTTTAGCCATTTGATAATTCCTTTAGAATTTCAAGCCGGCTTCACGCGCGGCCTCGGCCAGCGCTTTCACGCGGCCATGGTAACGGAAGCCCGAGCGGTCGAAAGCAACCGTCTCGATGCCCGCAGCCTTCGCCTTTTCGGCGACGCGCTTGCCAACCAGGCTGGCTGCCGCTACGTTGCTGCCAACGGCCAATTCTTTGCGAACTTCGCTCTCGACAGTGGAAGCACTGACCAGAACGCGGTCGCCTTCGGGCGAGATGATGCTCGCGTAAATATGCGTATTCGTGCGATGCACCGACAGGCGGTGTACGCGCAGTTCGGCGATCTTGCGGCGAGTAGCCACTGCACGACGCATACGGGATTGTTTCTTGTCCATGATTCGTCCTTGCCTGCGGGCTTATTTCTTCTTGGTTTCCTTGAGGATGACGCGTTCGCCGACGTAACGTACACCCTTGCCTTTGTAAGGCTCTGGTGGACGATAGCCACGAATTTCAGCGGCAACCTGACCAACCACCTGTTTGTTCGAGCCCTTGATCACGATTTCAGTCGGAGTAGGACACTCGGCTTTGATGCCTTCAGGCAGGTCGTGCACGATGTCGTGCGAGAAACCCAGTTGCAACTTCAAGGCATTACCCTGGACGGAGGCACGGAAACCCACGCCAACCAGACTCAGCTTGCGTTCGAAACCGGCGCTCACGCCAACAACCATGTTGTTGACCAGTTGGCGCACGGTGCCGGACATTGCGTTTGCGTGACGAGTTTCGTTCGCAGCGGCAAAAGACAGCTGACCGTCTTGAAGTTCGATGGTGACGTCGCCAGTCAGAGATTGAACCAAAGTGCCCAGAGGGCCTTTGACAGTGATCTGATCAGCGGCAATAGTCGTTTCTACGCCCTTGGGCAAGGAAACGGGATACTTAGCGATACGTGACATATGATGTTCTCCTTATGCCACGTAGCACAGCACTTCGCCACCGACGCCAGCTGCACGTGCTTTGCGATCGGTCATCACGCCGCGAGACGTGGACACGATGGCAACACCCAAGCCGTTCATGACTTGAGGGATGCTTGTGCTGCTTTTGTAGATGCGCAGTCCAGGACGCGAAACGCGGTCGATGCGCTCGATGACTGGCTGGCCGGCATAGTATTTCAGGGTGACTTCCAGTTCTGGCTTGGCTTTTTCGCCAACGATACGGAAATCTTCGATGTAGCCTTCGTCTTTCAGCACAGCAGCAATAGCTGCTTTCAGCTTCGAGGAGGGCATGCTAACCGATGTCTTGTTGACCATTTGCGCGTTACGCACGCGGGTCAACATATCGGCGATTGGATCGCTCATGCTCATGTGTATTTCTCCTACCAGCTGGCCTTGGTCATACCGGGGATCTCGCCGCGCATTGCCATTTCGCGCACTTTATGGCGAGTCAAACCGAATTTCTTGAAAACACCACGGGGGCGACCGGTGATAACGCAACGGTTGCGTTGACGGGTCGGGTTCGCGTTGCGTGGCAATTGTTGCAACTGCAAACGAGCCTCGTAGCGCTCTTCGTCAGACTTGGACTGGTCGTCAATGATCGCTTTCAGTGCTGCACGCTTGGCGGCGAATTTCTCAGCCAGCTTGGCGCGCTTGATGTCGCGATTGATGAGGGAAAGTTTAGCCACGTTGCGCCCCTTAGTTGCGGAACGGGAAGCTGAACGCGCTAAGCAGCGCCTTGGCCTCTTCGTCCGTCTTGGCAGTTGTAGTGATGCTGATGTTCAGACCACGCACTGCGTCGATTTTGTCGTACTCGATTTCGGGGAAAATGATTTGCTCTTTAACCCCCATGTTGTAGTTGCCACGGCCGTCAAACGCACGACCCGACACACCACGGAAGTCACGTACGCGTGGCAGAGCCACAGCGACCAGACGATCCAGGAATTCGTACATGCGTTGACCGCGCAGGGTCACCATACAACCGATCGGGTAATCTTCGCGAATCTTAAAACCGGCAATAGCTTTGCGGGTTTTCGTGATAACGGGTTTTTGACCAGCAATTTTGGTCATGTCCGATACCGCGTTCTCGATAATCTTCTTGTCAGCAACCGCTTCCGAGACACCCATGTTCAGAGTGATCTTGGTGATGCGCGGTACTTCCATGATGCTCTTGTACTCGAACTGCTTTTGCAGGTCGGCAACCACTTTTTCGCGGTAGAAATCTTGTAAACGTGCCATGTTATCCGCCCCTTAAGCCTTGGCGCCAACGGCCTTGCCGCTGGAACGATAAACACGCGTTTTCTGACCGTCGATCACCTGGATACCAACGCGGTCGCCCTTGCCGGTTTCTGGGTTGAACAGTGCAACGTTCGAGATGTGGATAGGCATGGTCTTGTCGACGATACCACCCTGCGTGCCAGCCATAGGATTGGCTTTAACGTGTTTTTTGACTACGTTGATGCCTTCCACGATAACGTGGTCTGCATCGACGCGTTGCAGTACTGTGCCACGGCGTTTTTTATCACGGCCGGTCAGCACAATAACTTCGTCGCCTTTACGAATTTTTTGCATTTTTTCGCGCTCCTTACAGCACTTCGGGAGCCAAGGACACGATCTTCATGAACTTCTCGGTACGCAGTTCACGCGTAACGGGTCCGAAGATACGGGTGCCGATGGGTTCCAGCTTGGCATTGAGCAATACGGCAGCATTGCCACCGAAACGAATCAGCGAACCGTCTTTACGGCGCACGCCCTTAGCGGTACGAACCACTACAGCGTTGTAGATTTCGCCTTTTTTGACGCGTCCGCGCGGGGCCGCTTCTTTAACGGTAACTTTGATGATGTCACCAATTGCGGCATAACGGCGCTTCGAGCCGCCCAGCACCTTGATGCACATTACGGAACGCGCACCTGTGTTGTCGGCCACGTCCAGCGTGGTCTGCATTTGAATCATGATTTTTCCTGTTCCAACTTAATTGCAACGATCCAGCCAAAATGACTGGGTCACACAACCAGTTTTGGTCCCGTCAGATTCGGATCCAGCCAGTTCGATACCGTAAACCCGATCTCGATCTGGTCCGGCAAGCCGAACCCTAGGTTGAAATCTTGCGAGAGACAAAACGTTGTATTACCAACTTCAATCCGGATAGGCGACTAAAGCCTCTCCGGTCAAAATAAAGAGGTAAGCCACATATACTAGCAAATAAGCCCCAGAAAAACAAGGATTTATTTGCTAAGGCCTTGGCAGCACGGCGTTTTCGCGCAACAACTCGTCCAGTTGGGCGCTATTGCTGGCACGTGTAACCCGACGCAAGCCAATACCCAGTTCCTGCAAGCTTTGCAGAAACGCCATCAGCAAATGACGTCCTCCCACCTCAGCCTGCAAGGTCTGTGCCCGTTCGTCATCCAGAACGATGTACTTGAGGGCCATCATGTGCAACCACAAAATGGATTCGGGCTGCTCCAGAACGCGACGCAAGCCAAACTGCACGCCCAAAGGACGCAACTTATCCACAAACGCGACCGTTTCCGCATCGTGTTCACTGAGACAGTAGGCATCCAGTTCAATGATCAGACGCTGGGCCTTGTCACCCGTCTTGGACAGCACATCGGCCACCTGCTGCGCAAAGTCCGGCTTGACCACGGAGGCCCATGACACTCGCACGCTCAGACTGCCTTCATGCGTGGCCAGCCAGTCGCTGGCCAATTGCATGGTACGCAAATCACATTGCGCCGAAAGACCCAGGCGCACCGCCACGGGAATGAAGAGATAAGCGGGCAAACTGGCCTGCCCTGGCTGCTCGGGCAGCAAGTTCAGGGTGGCATCGTAAATCTGGCCTGCCTGACCCCAGACTTCGACACCCGGTTTCACGCTCAGCTCAATACGCCCCTGCTCCAGGCCGCGTTCAATGCGTGAATGCCACTCCTGCTCGCCGATTGAAGAACCCGCCTCGTGATGCCCCCCTTCCGAAGGTCGGTACTCCACCTCCTGGTGCCCCGCCCCTTCAGCGCGCATCAGCGCATTATCCAGGCGTGTCATCACAGCGCTGAGCGAATCGTGAGCCTCATAGTTCGTCATCGCCATGGACCAGCGACACAGGCTGCCGTCCGGCAAGGGTTGGCGCAATTCCTGCAAGGCCGTGCGTAGCTCCTGGGCAAAACCCATCACCTGAGGGCCCGTCTGCCCCTTGAGCAGCACAATAAAGTCAGAGCCATTCAAGCGCGCCAGATCACCCACGTCCATACCATTTTCCCGCAACAGCTCAGCGCAACGCTGGGTCACCAATTTCAACCAGGCATCCACTGCATCGCGCGACAAGGAGGTATTCAATGGCAACAAATCTCGCTGTCGAAACAGCAAGACATGACCACCCTGCTCTTGCTGCAGCACTTGCCGGAACAGATTGACAAAGTACTTACGGTTAGCCAGACCAGTGACGGGGTCGCAATTGAGCTCCAGCTGCAACTGTTCGATCCGGGCATTTTGTTCCTGACTGCTGACCCGTATCCGCTTTTGCACGGTACTTAAAGTATGGGCGACCTCTTCCAACTCAGGAATGAGACGTACTTTCTTGCGACCGGGCGCAGAGTCACTTTGATCCATCTGCTGCAATTCGAACTGCACATGGTCACGCAAGGCCCGACGCAACCAGGCCATGACCATCAATACAAACACGCCCCACGCAATCCCAGCGCCCAGCACCAGCAAGGTCACGCGCACAAAGCTTTTCCATAAACTGGCGCGGGCATACTCATCGGCAGGCTTGACCTCAACCGTACCAATCTGGTTCCAGCCATTACTGACATGCGCTAGCGCCACAGGCACCTCAATGGGCAAGGAGTTGGCAAACCATGCCGGTGAGGACGTGCTGACCTGCGTTTCCTGCTGCGTGCTGCGCTCAACCAATACGGCGTTGGCGGTATCAGAGAAGCGGATACGCTCAAACTGCCCGGTGTCGTACAAAGCAGCAATCAACAGCTCTTGGGTGACCGGGTCCTGGTTGCTGGGCTGCGACAAGGTCAAGGCCAGCGAAGTCGCCGCCGACTCTGCCTGGGCCTGCAACTGGCTGCTCAGGTATTGACGTGCCGAATCGACGCTAAACCACAGCGTGCCCACCAAAATAGCAAGAATCGCGCACGAGACACTTAGCAGTAGCTGTTTAAGTAAAGACATAGCGCTTCCGTATATTCCATAAATTCTTGTCTAGTCCGCCTTGAAAGGCCACCCTGGTCGTTGTTTCTGATCGGCGCCCCGACCCGCACAGCCTGGGGCTCATCATCATGGCACAAAGCCTTCCTTACGCATTTTGTCCAGCAAGCCACGCCAACGACTGATGCTGTCTACCGAGCCCTTTTGGGCATTACCGACATACACGCCTTGCGAGTTAAAACTGAACACAGGCGTTAAATCGGGACGCTGGCTGGCGGGACGGATCGAGCCGCTTAAGTTGTCCAGCAGCAAAGGCTCGGACTGCGGCGTAGGGTAATAGCCCAACACCATATGGGCAATGCTTTGGCCACCCACTTGCGCCCTGACATAAATCAATCGGAGTTTTTCATTGGGCACACCCAGATGCAACAAGGAAAAATATTTGCCAATCACAAAGTCTTCACAATCAGCGGCCCCTTTTCCCAGAGTCTCGACGGGGGTTGCCCAATAATCGAGTTGTCCCCAAATATGGATGTCCTCACCTGCCATTGCCGTCATGTTCCAGAAATCATTGACGGCATCGAGCTGGCGGCGCTCGCTTAAGCCCCGCGCAGACTCCAGATTAGCCATCCACCGGTCAATCGCTGTTCCGGCCCGGGCACCAAAGCGGGCGACCGCCGTCTGTCGAATCTTGCTGGCCTCGAACTGCAAGGCTGGCACTGACAAAGGCAGCCACACTCCAACCAGCAGTGTGACCAGCACAAGCAGCGCAACCCTAGATCGAAGAAAAAGGCGTAGCCAGGCAAAAGACAAGAACACGTCAGTCCCAAATAAGCAAACCCTTATAACGGCCTTACAGCTTGCCTATTTAGCGAGAGCCTGGCAATTGCCATAACACCTGAATACCGCATCGGCAGCGTATTTCGGACGCAAAATCAGTCTACCTGCCCCGTCATACTATCGAATCAGGAAGCAAGTCGGCAAACCGGTCGGACGACCACGCACAGACAGGCATACAAAAGGATCTGAAGCGACCAGGGGCTTCATCCCGTCTGATTTCACTGGCTGATTCGCTCGATACTCCAGGATCATAGGCAGAAAAGTCAGACATCTGCTATTGGCGCTGACGACAAGCCACAGACAAAAAACCCCACAAACCCATGCGGATTTGTGGGGCGTAGCGCTATCGATGAGATAGCGCCGTGTCAGCTAACGATTTAGAAATCGGATGACTTCAAAGTACCGTCTTTCAGCGAGTTGGCAATTTGGGCTGCCTTCTCTGCGTCAAAGGCGATATTGTCCAGAATGATCTTCTGATCAATCTGACCGTTGCCTTGAGAGCTGATACCGATCTCCATCTTGCCGCTATCCGAACGGCCTACCGTCAAGTACTGGCTCAAATCACCATTATTGAGGTTATGGCCCGACAACAGATCGGTGATATCCAGCGTATCGGTGCCGGAGTCACCGAAGTCCATCACGTAATCCACAGCCGGCTTGCTGACAGTGCCTTCATCCCCCTTGTTCCACACGAAGGTGTCATTGCCCTCGCCGCCGAACAGGATGTCGTCACCCGCACCGCCGATCAGGGTGTCGGTGCCACCTTGGCCGTACAGGATGTCATTGCCTTTACCGCCATCCAGCGTATCGTCGCCGCCACGCTGGTCACCTGCCACATTAAAGGCGGTGTGATTCTGCTTGATGTACTCGTACAACTCAACGCCGGTTGCGGGTGTACCGCCGTTTTTCATCTGCAGGAACACTTCCAGTGCCTTCAGGCCGGAACCTTCTGGCAGATTATCCGGACGACCACCCACTTCATCCCATGGCAAGACGGAACCATCGGTGTTAATCGTGTCACCGAAGATGATGTCATTACCATCACCGCCCAGAATGGTGTCATTACCTACTGGTGCTGGATCGTTCGTTACCGAACCACCCTTCAGGGCAGCATCCAGGTCTTCCTTGGTATTGACGATGTCGACCTTGTTAACCTCTGTCCAATCCTGAGGATTGCCGGAGGACAACAGCGTTACGTCATCAATGTAGACCTTGTAGTTACTGCTGCTGGAACGATCGTCCACCAGGAACTCGAAGCGGTATTGGCCTTCGCCCACGGGCTTGGTCGTGATGGTGCCGGAGCTACCTGGACGACCGCCTTCCTGCACAACTTCCCAGTTACCTGTCTTCTCGTTGTACTTCTGCAACTGCCACTTAAACACATCTTGGCTGTTACGACCGTCTTCCGAGTAATAAAAGCTCAGTTTGCCGTAGTGTCCAGCAGCCACAGTCATGCCTGGGCCACGAATCGTCGTAGAGGTATCGTTCCCCTTGCTGTAAGTATCGGTAATTTCCAGACGCTTGTCGGCTTCCCAGCGCTGATTCCATGGCCAGCCTACATATTTACCCAAATCTTTGACTTGGACTGTGCCTTGACCATTAACCTTAGCCCAACCGTCGTGACGGCCATTCTCAAAGTCAGTAACGGCCCGGGTACCACCTAACACATCAATGACCTCGGTACCGGTATTGTCATACTTACGCAGAATATCCACGCTGACATCATTACCAATACCGACAGCGTAAACCTTGCTGCCTGAAGAACTCACCAGGCTGTCATACGCACTCTTACCACGCGCATCAGCAGTGGCGTCGTAACTATTGCCAGCACCCTGTGCATTACCATACTGAGTAGGATTCCCGTCAGTCAGGAAGTAGGTGACGTTTTCATACGCGTTGCCGTTCTTGTCCACAGCAGGCGCATCGCTCGTCTTGAACCATGCTTCGGCCGCTTTAAAGGCGGCTTCATAGTTGGTACCACCCTGCTTCGCACTCCAGTCCGCGTTGTAACCGTTCAAGGTGTCGATCGAATTGATCAGGCTCAACAAATCAGCATGAGTCAGATCCTTAAATATCATAGGCTGATCCGCGTAGGTACCAAAGCCGATGATGCTCAGGTTCACCGTACCACCTTCGTGGTTGGCCAGGCTGGTAGCCAACGTCGTCAGCGCAGCCTTGAGCAACTGCATACGGTTCAGACCATCCGTACCAGAGGCTTCCTTCATGCTGTTGGAACGGTCAACCAGAATGGCAATGTTGTAGCTCTGCCCATGAACGATATTTTCCTGGACACCGCCGCGGTCACCAATAATGACATCATCACCCACGCCACCGTTCGGGTTGCCACCGCCGTTACCGTCAACAATCAGTTGATCCAAATCCAGGGTGTAAGCACCTGAATCTTCTGCGGACGCGCTGTTGCCAGCGGAGTCTGTGATCGTTACTTTGGCATCAACCTTATCGTTATTCAGCAGATCCTTCACAGGCACAGGAATCTTGAAGGTCAAGTCGCTACCAACGGTGCCGGGGTACTCCTTACCGCCAATCGTCAGAATAACGGTGTCGCCAGGTTGAACATCCTTGCCAACCGTACCGGTCATATTGATCGTACCTGTACCATCACCTGCCTCATCGTGATCAATCACATTGTTGCCTGCGATCGGGTCCAAAGTGATCTCAGCCTCGGGCGGCGTGGTCTGGACATCAAACTCTACGACATCA
Organism: Alcaligenes sp. SJTW-7; assembly: GCF_047716895.1. Taxonomy (NCBI): domain Bacteria; kingdom Pseudomonadati; phylum Pseudomonadota; class Betaproteobacteria; order Burkholderiales; family Alcaligenaceae; genus Alcaligenes; species Alcaligenes sp. SJTW-7. The sequence goes on from NZ_CP136682.1 coordinate 3,678,622, forward strand.
TCCGCTTCGTACGCATTACCGTACTGATCCTTACCCGTCACCTCGGCCGTGATATCGCCCGGCTGCAGATCTTTCACCGCATCGGCAGGCACCGTCACACTCCAGGTGTTACCTGGCTGCACGGTCGCGGGGTACTCTTTACCGCCAATCGTCACGACAACAGCATCGCCTGCTTTCGCGGCACCGCCCACGCTACCGGTGATCGTCTGCTCAACCTTGGACTCGTCCTGATTCAGAACACCGTCAACAAACGGCTGATCAATCTCGATCGTGGCCACTGGCGTCTCGGTCTGAACATCATAGTCACGGCTCGTATCGGCGTCGTACGCATTACCGTACTGATCCTTACCCGTCACCTCGGCCGTGATATCGCCCGGCTGCAGATCTTTCACCGCATCGGCAGGCACCGTCACACTCCAGGTGTTACCTGGCTGCACGGTCGCGGGGTATTCTTTACCGCCAATCGTCACGACAACAGCATCGCCTGCTTTCGCGGCACCGCCCACGCTACCGGTGATCGTCTGCTCAACCTTGGACTCGTCCTGATTCAGAACACCGTCAACAAACGGCTGATCAATCTCGATCGTGGCCACGGGCGTCTCGGTCTGAACATCATAGTCACGGCTCGTATCGGCGTCGTACGCATTACCGTACTGATCCTTACCCGTCACCTCGGCCGTGATATCGCCCGGCTGCAGATCTTTCACCGCATCGGCAGGCACCGTCACACTCCAGGTGTTACCTGGCTGCACGGTCGCGGGGTACTCTTTACCGCCAATCGTCACGACAACAGCATCGCCTGCTTTCGCGGCACCGCCCACGCTACCGGTGATCGTCTGCTCAACCTTGGACTCGTCCTGATTCAGAACACCGTCAACAAACGGCTGATCAATCTCGATCGTGGCCACGGGCGTCTCGGTCTGAACATCATAGTCACGGCTCGTATCGGCGTCATACGCATTACCGTACTGATCCTTACCCGTCACCTCGGCCGTGATATCGCCCGGCTGCAGATCTTTCACCGCATCGGCAGGCACCGTCACACTCCAGGTGTTACCTGGCTGCACGGTCGCGGGGTACTCTTTACCGCCAATCGTCACGACAACAGCATCGCCTACTTGTGCGGCACCGCCCACGCTACCGGTGATCGTCTGCTCAACCTTGGACTCGTCCTGATTCAGAACACCGTCAACAAACGGCTGATCAATCTCGATCGTGGCCACGGGCGTCTCGGTCTGAACATCATAGTCACGGCTCGTATCGGCGTCGTACGCATTACCGTACTGATCCTTACCCGTCACCTCGGCCGTGATATCGCCCGGCTGCAGATCTTTCACCGCATCGGCAGGCACCGTCACACTCCAGGTGTTACCTGGCTGCACGGTCGCGGGGTACTCTTTACCGCCAATCGTCACGACAACAGCATCGCCTACTTGTGCGGCACCGCCCACGCTACCGGTGATCGTCTGCTCAACCTTGGACTCGTCCTGATTCAGAACACCGTCAACAAACGGCTGATCAATCTCGATCGTGGCCACGGGCGTCTCGGTCTGAACATCATAGTCACGGCTCGTATCGGCGTCGTACGCATTACCGTACTGATCCTTACCCGTCACCTCGGCCGTGATATCGCCCGGCTGCAGATCTTTCACCGCATCGGCAGGCACCGTCACACTCCAGGTGTTACCTGGCTGCACGGTCGCGGGGTACTCTTTACCGCCAATCGTCACGACAACCGCATCGCCTGCTTTCGCGGCACCGCCCACGCTACCGGTGATCGTCTGCTCAACCTTGGACTCGTCCTGATTCAGAACACCGTCAACAAACGGCTGATCAATCTCGATCGTGGCCACGGGCGTCTCGGTCTGAACATCATAGTCACGGCTCGTATCGGCGTCGTACGCATTACCGTACTGATCCTTACCCGTCACCTCGGCCGTGATATCGCCCGGCTGCAGATCTTTCACCGCATCGGCAGGCACCGTCACACTCCAGGTGTTACCTGGCTGCACGGTCGCGGGGTACTCTTTACCGCCAATCGTCACGACAACAGCATCGCCTACTTGTGCGGCACCGCCCACGCTACCGGTGATCGTCTGCTCAACCTTGGACTCGTCCTGATTCAGAACACCGTCAACAAACGGCTGATCAATCTCGATCGTGGCCACGGGCGTCTCGGTCTGAACATCATAGTCACGGCTCGTATCGGCGTCGTACGCATTACCGTACTGATCCTTACCCGTCACCTCGGCCGTGATATCGCCCGGCTGCAGATCTTTCACCGCATCGGCAGGCACCGTCACACTCCAGGTGTTACCTGGCTGCACGGTCGCGGGGTACTCTTTACCGCCAATCGTCACGACAACCGCATCGCCTGCTTTCGCGGCACCGCCCACGCTACCGGTGATCGTCTGCTCAACCTTGGACTCGTCCTGATTCAGAACACCGTCAACAAACGGCTGATCAATCTCGATCGTGGCCACTGGCGTCTCGGTCTGAACATCATAGTCACGGCTCGTATCGGCGTCGTACGCATTACCGTACTGATCCTTACCCGTCACCTCGGCCGTGATATCGCCCGGCTGCAGATCTTTCACCGCATCGGCAGGCACCGTCACACTCCAGGTGTTACCTGGCTGCACGGTCGCGGGGTATTCTTTACCGCCAATCGTCACGACAACCGCATCGCCTGCTTTCGCGGCACCGCCCACGCTACCGGTGATCGTCTGCTCAACCTTGGACTCGTCCTGATTCAGAACACCGTCAACAAACGGCTGATCAATCTCGATCGTGGCCACGGGCGTCTCGGTCTGAACATCATAGTCACGGCTCGTATCGGCGTCGTACGCATTACCGTACTGATCCTTACCCGTCACCTCGGCCGTGATATCGCCCGGCTGCAGATCTTTCACCGCATCGGCAGGCACCGTCACACTCCAGGTGTTACCTGGCTGCACGGTCGCGGGGTACTCTTTACCGCCAATCGTCACGACAACCGCATCGCCTGCTTTCGCGGCACCGCCCACGCTACCGGTGATCGTCTGCTCAACCTTGGACTCGTCCTGATTCAGAACACCGTCAACAAACGGCTGATCAATCTCGATCGTGGCCACGGGCGTCTCGGTCTGAACATCATAGTCACGGCTCGTATCGGCGTCGTACGCATTACCGTACTGATCCTTACCCGTCACCTCGGCCGTGATATCGCCCGGCTGCAGATCTTTCACCGCATCGGCAGGCACCGTCACACTCCAGGTGTTACCTGGCTGCACGGTCGCGGGGTACTCTTTACCGCCAATCGTCACGACAACAGCATCGCCTGCTTTCGCGGCACCGCCCACGCTACCGGTGATCGTCTGCTCAACCTTGGACTCGTCCTGATTCAGAACACCGTCAACAAACGGCTGATCAATCTCGATCGTGGCCACGGGCGTCTCGGTCTGAACATCATAGTCACGGCTCGTATCGGCGTCATACGCATTACCGTACTGATCCTTACCCGTCACCTCGGCCGTGATATCGCCCGGCTGCAGATCTTTCACCGCATCGGCAGGCACCGTCACACTCCAGGTGTTACCTGGCTGCACGGTCGCGGGGTACTCTTTACCGCCAATCGTCACGACAACCGCATCGCCTGCTTTCGCGGCACCGCCCACGCTACCGGTGATCGTCTGCTCAACCTTGGACTCGTCCTGATTCAGAACACCGTCAACAAACGGCTGATCAATCTCGATCGTGGCCACGGGCGTCTCGGTCTGAACATCATAGTCACGGCTCGTATCGGCGTCGTACGCATTACCGTACTGATCCTTACCCGTCACCTCGGCCGTGATATCGCCCGGCTGCAGATCTTTCACCGCATCGGCAGGCACCGTCACACTCCAGGTGTTACCTGGCTGCACGGTCGCGGGGTACTCTTTACCGCCAATCGTCACGACAACAGCATCGCCTGCTTTCGCGGCACCGCCCACGCTACCGGTGATCGTCTGCTCAACCTTGGACTCGTCCTGATTCAGAACACCGTCAACAAACGGCTGATCAATCTCGATCGTGGCCACGGGCGTCTCGGTCTGAACATCATAGTCACGGCTCGTATCGGCGTCGTACGCATTACCGTACTGATCCTTACCCGTCACCTCGGCCGTGATATCGCCCGGCTGCAGATCTTTCACCGCATCGGCAGGCACCGTCACACTCCAGGTGTTACCTGGCTGCACGGTCGCGGGGTACTCTTTACCGCCAATCGTCACGACAACAGCATCGCCTACTTGTGCGGCACCGCCCACGCTACCGGTGATCGTCTGCTCAACCTTGGACTCGTCCTGATTCAGAACACCGTCAACAAACGGCTGATCAATCTCGATCGTGGCCACGGGCGTCTCGGTCTGAACATCATAGTCACGGCTCGTATCGGCGTCGTACGCATTACCGTACTGATCCTTACCCGTCACCTCGGCCGTGATATCGCCCGGCTGCAGATCTTTCACCGCATCGGCAGGCACCGTCACACTCCAGGTGTTACCTGGCTGCACGGTCGCGGGGTACTCTTTACCGCCAATCGTCACGACAACAGCATCGCCTACTTGTGCGGCACCGCCCACGCTACCGGTGATCGTCTGCTCAACCTTGGACTCGTCCTGATTCAGAACACCGTCAACAAACGGCTGATCAATCTCGATCGTGGCCACGGGCGTCTCGGTCTGAACATCATAGTCACGGCTCGTATCGGCGTCGTACGCATTACCGTACTGATCCTTACCCGTCACCTCGGCCGTGATATCGCCCGGCTGCAGATCTTTCACCGCATCGGCAGGCACCGTCACACTCCAGGTGTTACCTGGCTGCACGGTCGCGGGGTACTCTTTACCGCCAATCGTCACGACAACCGCATCGCCTGCTTTCGCGGCACCGCCCACGCTACCGGTGATCGTCTGCTCAACCTTGGACTCGTCCTGATTCAGAACACCGTCAACAAACGGCTGATCAATCTCGATCGTGGCCACTGGCGTCTCGGTCTGAACATCATAGTCACGGCTCGTATCGGCGTCGTACGCATTACCGTACTGATCCTTACCCGTCACCTCGGCCGTGATATCGCCCGGCTGCAGATCTTTCACCGCATCGGCAGGCACCGTCACACTCCAGGTGTTACCTGGCTGCACGGTCGCGGGGTACTCTTTACCGCCAATCGTCACGACAACAGCATCGCCTGCTTTCGCGGCACCGCCCACGCTACCGGTGATCGTCTGCTCAACCTTGGACTCGTCCTGATTCAGAACACCGTCAACAAACGGCTGATCAATCTCGATCGTGGCCACGGGCGTCTCGGTCTGAACATCATAGTCACGGCTCGTATCGGCGTCGTACGCATTACCGTACTGATCCTTACCCGTCACCTCGGCCGTGATATCGCCCGGCTGCAGATCTTTCACCGCATCGGCAGGCACCGTCACACTCCAGGTGTTACCTGGCTGCACGGTCGCGGGGTACTCTTTACCGCCAATCGTCACGACAACAGCATCGCCTGCTTTCGCGGCACCGCCCACGCTACCGGTGATCGTCTGCTCAACCTTGGACTCGTCCTGATTCAGAACACCGTCAACAAACGGCTGATCAATCTCGATCGTGGCCACGGGCGTCTCGGTCTGAACATCATAGTCACGGCTCGTATCGGCGTCATACGCATTACCGTACTGATCCTTACCCGTCACCTCGGCCGTGATATCGCCCGGCTGCAGATCTTTCACCGCATCGGCAGGCACCGTCACACTCCAGGTGTTACCTGGCTGCACGGTCGCGGGGTATTCTTTACCGCCAATCGTCACGACAACAGCATCGCCTGCTTTCGCGGCACCGCCCACGCTACCGGTGATCGTCTGCTCAACCTTGGACTCGTCCTGATTCAGAACACCGTCAACAAACGGCTGATCAATCTCGATCGTGGCCACTGGCGTCTCGGTCTGAACATCATAGTCACGGCTCGTATCGGCGTCATACGCATTACCGTACTGATCCTTACCCGTCACCTCGGCCGTGATATCGCCCGGCTGCAGATCTTTCACCGCATCGGCAGGCACCGTCACACTCCAGGTGTTACCTGGCTGCACGGTCGCGGGGTACTCTTTACCGCCAATCGTCACGACAACAGCATCGCCTGCTTTCGCGGCACCGCCCACGCTACCGGTGATCGTCTGCTCAACCTTGGACTCGTCCTGATTCAGAACACCGTCAACAAACGGCTGATCAATCTCGATCGTGGCCACGGGCGTCTCGGTCTGAACATCATAGTCACGCTCAGTACCCACGGTAACAGTGTTCCCTGCGTCGTCCGTGGTGGTGACCTTGGCCTCAACCTTGTCGTTGTTGACCAGCTCGGAGCCTGGAACGTCCACGTTCCAGGTCTTACCGTCCGGATTAACCGTGGTTTCGTATTCTTTGCCGCCAACCGTAACGGTGACTTTGTCACCGGGTTTAACGTCTTTACCAACCGTACCGGTGATCGTGACGTCACCGCCCGATTCATCCTTGTTGATCACATCGTCATCCGTAATCGGATCAATCGTGATCTCGGCTTCAGGAGATGTGACGTCTACGCCGTAAGGCTTCTCGTCAGTCGCAGTTGTCGTGTTCCCTGCGTCGTCCGTGGTGGTGACCTTGGCCTCAACCTTGTCGTTGTTGACCAGCTCGGAGCCAGGAACGTCCACGCTCCAGGTCTTACCGTCCGGATTAACCGTGGTTTCGTATTCTTTGCCGCCAACCGTAACGGTGACTTTGTCACCCGGTTTAACGTCTTTACCAACGGTGCCAGTGATGGTTACGTCGCCGTCAGACTCCTCTTTATTAACCACGCCGTCGCCCGTGATGGGGTCGAGCGTGATTTCAGCCTCGGGAGGCAGAGTGTCAACCGTCGTCGTGTCCTGACCGCCGTTACCAGGGGTCCCAGCTTCGTTGGTGTAGCTGCCATCAGGCACTGTGATGGTAATGTCGCCTTCGTAGTTCGGTGGAGGAACCAGCGTACCCGTCCAGTTTTTTGGATCATTGTTATCGGGCGTCAGGCCTTCAATGCGACCGCCGCCAGTGACCACAATGTCTCCAACATCGAAGCCAAATGGCACTTCAGTGAAGGTGAAGGTAACCGTGCCGTCATCATTGATCTTGACCGTAACAGAGGGAGGAACCAGGGGGCCGGCTTCCTCTTCGCCTGTACCGCTGTAACCGCCCAAGCGCACGTTTTCAACAGTGGGCACGCCAGGACGTGGATATTCCAACGCCAAGGGACGGGTAGTTTCCACAATGCTGACCAGACGGGTAAAGCTGCTGCCACCGCCTTCGCCACCACCGGTCAAGACCGCAGCGGTAGGATCAAGTTGGGAAAATGGGTCATCGCCGGCTTCCAAAGCGGCCAACACAGCCGTAATGGCTGGATCGTCGGGATTGGCCAAGGCGGCTGCAACAGGGTCTACATCCGTTTCTGCAATATCGCCGCTCACCAGGAAGGAGCGGTTGTCAGAAATAGTCATGGGCGGGCTGCCCGGAATTTCTAGTTCAACGGTCGCACCGGTCTCGGTGATGATCTCGGCATTCACAGGGACGCGCATCCCTTCTTTAACAGCTACTTTGGAGCCATCGCTGGTACGAATCCATGCCGTACCTTCAACTCGTGTCACTAAAACTGTATCCAGTGCCATGACTGTCTGATTCCTAAAAAAAGACTGCCGCAACGCAGCAGTCAGAAATGGACTTTCTTTGTTTAGAGAATAGCGAGTTGGGTCGCTACTCGGTATTGGCGTCGCCGCCAGTTCGCTGTTTTATTTATAGTTATTGACTGAACTTAACAATGCGAACAAGACGGCAAGCAGCTTGTTAGGCTATGCCGTGTACTTTTAGCGCCAACATCAAACGATCTGTTACATTTAGTTTTTCGAAAACAGCCTGAAGGTGGGCACGAACCGTCCTTTCAGTGATACCCAGATCATCTGCAATCAATTGATTGGAATGGCCCAGAGAGGCACGTTGCGCAACCTCGATTTCCCGACTGGTCAGCGAGCTTTCCCAGCCCGACTTGGGTTCCAGACGGCGGGTCACGTCACTGAGCAAACGGCTCAACAGCGACTCGCCCACCCAGACCTGACCGCTTGCAACATGATCCAAAGCCTGAATCAGTAAAGGCGACGAGCTGTAAGCGTGAATATAGCCACGAGCGCCCTGAGCCAGAACGGCCTGACCTTCGGTATCCGAAGGACGGGGGCTGGCGACAATAATTTTCATGCCCTGCACCGCCTGAGCCCATTGTGGATGGTTCCACAATGCCAAGGCGCTATCGACCACCACCAGATCTCGATGCTGTTGTTTCCAACGCAACAAATCGTCCATCCCGTGTCCTCTGGCAGGCAGCCAGGTGACGGAATCCAGATGACGCCAATGCTGCCACAACGCCTCATCGGCCGTCAGAAATAAAACCGAATTTACTTGTCGCATACCGCTTTTCCCTTACTGGTAACACGAGCTATAAGCCATCAGCTCTTGGTCTGACTCGGGTGTTACACCTCTATCGTCAGCGCTACTCCCCCAACGGACCAATCGGCCTTAACGCTCCCTGAATGCGTTGGATCTGGCCCTGAGAATAGGTTTGAGTAAGTACTGCATAACGGTCCGCTTACCCGTCAGAATGTGCACTTCGGCCACCATGCCAGGCAGGATCGGACGGTTATCGTCACCGACATACACCGTGTCAGTACGTACTTTAGCTATATAAAATGAATTGCCTTTTTCATCGGTAATGGTGTCAGCACTGGTCTGCTCCAGCACGCCGGGCAGCCCGCCGTAAATGGCAAAGTCATAGGCAGTGAACTTCACTTCGGCACTTTGACCAGCGTGCAAAAACCCGATATCGCGTGGGTTGATGCGCACTTCCAGCAACAAGGTGTCATCGGTAGGCACGATCTCCAGGATGTCCTTGCCAGGTTGAACCACTCCACCTACGGTATTGGCCGACAAGGTTTTGATGGTGCCACGCACGGGCGAACGCACTTCAGCCAGTCGTACCCGATCGGCCAAGGCACGTTGGCCCTGTTCCAAAGAAGCCAGCTTGGCGCGTGTTTCCGCCAGCTCGGTACGAGCCTGATTGCGGAACGTAATTTCCACCTCACCGATCCGGTTTTGAGCTTCCTGAATCGAAGCCTGAATACGACTGATCTGAGCCGTGGCCGCTTTTTGCTCACCACAGTAACGAGCCACATCGCGCTGAAGGCGCAGCAAATCCACCTCGGACACCGCTCCGCTTTTGAGCAAAGGACGGGTCATTTGCAACTCTTGCGAGGTCAAACCGCAACTGGACGCCGCCTGATCACGATTAGCTTGTGTTTCGCGCAATTCCTGCTGGCGCTGATTCAACTGTTCCTGAGCCACGGAAATATTGGAACGCAGCTCCTCAGTGCGAGCCAGCCAGACGCGGCGCTCCCCCTCGGCCAGATCCGGGGCCTTTTCCAGAACTTCGGCAGGCATGTCCAGGGGCTGGTCGGCGGCAATGGCTTCCAAACGAGCCGCCTTGGCCTTCAAGGACAAGGATTCTGCTTCGTTCTCCCCCAACGAGGAGGAGGCGCGCGTGGGGTCAATACGCAACAGCACCTCACCGGCTTCCACAGACTGGCCGGGGCGCACCAGAATTTCTTCTACTACCCCGCCATCCAGACTCTGCACGACCTGAACCTGGCGAGATGGGACCACTTTACCCTCGCCACGTACCACTTCATCAATACTGGCCAGACTTGCCCAGACGATCAGCAAGCAGATGGCCAGCAAGGTCAGCCAGATCAGCAGCGTGGAACCTCTGACGTCCTGGTATCGGGCGGTCCACGATGCATTTTTGAGCATATTGCTGCCCGGCGGCGGCGAAGTGGTATCTTGAAGCTGCGCACGCACCCAATTGATCAGGTTCTGTATCTTCATGCTGCACTCCGGGCCTTGCCAATCTGCCCGCTACGCAAAGCGGCAATCACCTGATCTTTAGGGCCATCCGCCACAATGCGCCCCATATCCATCACGATCAGACGATCGACCAATTCCAGCAACGCTGTGCGGTGTGTCACCAGCACCACGGTCTTGCCTTCACATTCCTTCTGCAAGCTGCGACGCAAGGCAGACTCGCTCTGGTTATCCATATTGCTGCTGGGCTCATCGAGCAGCAATATGGACGGGTTGCCGATCAAGGCACGGGCCACGGCAATGGCCTGACGCTGGCCTCCAGACAGGGAATCACCCCGCTCGCCAATCATCATGTCGTATCCATCGGGATGGAGTCGGGCGAAATCATCTACCCCTGCCTGGCGGGCGGCCGCCAGCATCTGATCATCGGTCGCGTAAGGAGTACCCATCATCAGATTGTGTTTGAGGCTACCGTAAAACAGCATGGGATCCTGCGAGACATAACCCATGGAGCGACGTACGTCTGCCGGGTCGATCTGCTGGCTATCGATACCATCCAGCACCACGGTCCCACCCGTAGGCTTGTACAAGCCCAGAATCAGCTTGGACAAGGTGGTTTTACCAGAGCCGATGCGACCAATAATGCCGACCTTCTCGCCCGCCTTCAAAGAGAAGCTGACTTTATCAAGCACGTTCTGGCTTGCACCCGGATACGCAAAACTGACGCTACGAAACTCGATAGAACCTTCCAGGTAAGGCCGCGGCACAAAATGTCGATCTTCCGGATGCTCGATGGGCATCGTCATGTAGGTATCCACCGACCCCAATGACGTTCGGGCATTCTGGTATTGCATCATCAGGCCGGCGACCTGCCCCAAGGGGGCAAGGCAGCGTCCCGCAATCATGGACGCAGCAATGATGCCCCCCATGGACAATTTCGTCTCCTGAACCAGATACACACCAATAATGACCACGCTGATAGTGACCATTTGCTGCAGCATCTGTACCGTGTTGACGGTCAAGGTCGAAGTCATCTTGATGCGTGCGCCCTGTCGCGCCAGATACTCGGTGGACTGTTCCCAATCGCGCTGGGCATTGCTTTGCGCGTTCAGAACCTTCAGAGTTTCCATACCGGCCAGGGATTCGATGAGGCCGGCGTTACGCTGGGCAGCTGCCTGAAAGGTTTGCTTGGTCAGACGTTCCATACGCGCCTGAGCAAACCAGGAGATGCCCAAGATGACCACAATGGCCACCACGGGCGGGATCAGCATCCAAGGCGAAATCCAGGCCAGCACCGCCAAAAACAGCAGCACAAACGGCAAGTCGACCAGCGTGGTCAGACTGGCCGAAGCGATAAAGTCGCGCACTGATTCAAAAGAGCGCAGATTGGCCGCGAAAGAGCCCACCGACGGCGGCCGGTTTTCCATCCGCAAGTCCAGCACCCGCTCCATAATCCGCGCGGACAGCTGGATGTCCACCCGTTTACTCGCGACATCGACCACGTAGGCACGCACTGTACTGAGCACCATGTTCATGATCAGCACCAGTCCGATCCCGATCGACAGCACCCACAAGGTTTCAAGCGCCTTGTTGGGAACCACCCGGTCGTACACGTTCATGGTATAGAGCGGAAGGGCCAAGGCAAACAGATTGATCAACAAGGCAGCGCCAAGCGCATCGCGATACAGTCGCCAGTTCTGCACCACGGCGGTCCAGAACCAGTGCTTGCCCTTCATAGGGGCTACACCATCCTTGGCACGCGCCTCAACCCGGAAATCGGGTTTGACAACGACCAACAGCCCGGAATACTGCGCTTGCAGATCATCCAGACTGATTTCGCTGGGGCTCCCGCTTTCGGGGAAATGCACGTGCGCACGGTCTTCTTCCAGCCCCAGCAAGACACATGCCCGGTTGTTCTTCAACAACAAAATGACCGGGAACAAGCTGGCGTCCAGCTCGGTAAATACCCGGCGCCAGATCCGCGCCGTGCAATGACCGCGTGCCGCCGCCCGATTCAACAGTGCAGGCGTCAAGCGCCCCCGCTGCAAAGGCAAGCCCGCAGACAAGTGCTGGGGCGTGCAGGGATTACCGTGTATACGGGTAATCTCCGCCAGGCAGGTTAGAAGGGGATCATCATGAGTCAGATGAGGCGGGACACTGAATTCCCCGCTTGTTGGTGCCGTGCTATCAGATGAGTGGTTCATCGTCATTAATCAAATCCAACGAATCCCGCAGGCGCTGGCGGGTCAGTTTGCGCTCATTCAACTTGGCCAAAGCCTGGGGAGGCAGATCAGTCATGCGAAGCACACCGTTTGCAACCAGTGCGTCAATCAAATCTTCCAGTACCCGGATAAAACTCGCATCCGAGGCCGAAAGCTCTTGTTTGTAATCGTCTTCGTTCTGACTCATCCATGCCTCCTTTTTCTATCTAGTACGCCATCAGGCAGATATTAAAGTCCGGCTGCCTTCTCGCGCAGGACAGGCGGGGCCATGCCGTCGCGATAATCAACAGAGACTGGCGTCAGGTTAGACGTATCTGGAACCGGTGTCATACATGCCTTGAACGCTTCTTCAGGAAAATCGAGCTTGGCCGCTTCTTCAGGTTGCTCCGAGTAGGGCTGGGACAGGCCTACGGACGACACCAGGCGGTGCGACAAAGTCAACCAACGGTATTCAGCTTGCTGGAGATCGTAAGTGGCATTGGCCAGCGCGCGACGGGCATCAAACAGCTCGTTTTCCGTATCCAGCAAGTCCAGCAAAGAGCGTTGACCAATCTGGAACTGCTGCATATAGGCAACTCGCACCTTGGAGGTCGCCAGTTCGTGCTGCTTCAGGAAAGGCAACTGGGCACGCAGACGCTCGATATTGTTCCAAGCCACTGCCAGATCCTGCTGTACGTTGCGGCAGGTGTAGTCGCGCACATCGCGGGCAGCATACTGTTGAGCCGTGGTTTGACGGATGCGGGCGGCATCAGCACCACCTCGGAACAGGTTGTACGACAGCATCAACTGCACATTGCTGCTTTGTGAATCACGGTAGGCAGATGCACCTGGGGGGTCAGTCTTGTCTTTACCAGTGGCAGCGCGCAACTCCAGCGTTGGCGACAGACGACCTTGGGCTACATGCTTGCCCGACTCGGCGGCCTGGTACAAAGCTTGTTTAGCCAGAATTACCGGGCTGGTACGCAAAGAAGGCAGGAAGTCCACGGTCTTGGCAGGGATGGACTCGCTCAGGCTGGGTGCGGCCTGCAATACTTCCGGCGCAGGCACGCCCACAATACGACGGTAACGCTGCAACACGTCATTCAGATTGCCCGCTTCGGTCATCATATTGCTTTGGGCCAGGGCTTGGCGACCATAGGCCTGTTCCAGATCCACACCACGGCCTACGCCCGATTCGGAGCGCTCCTGAATCTGGCTCAGAATGTTCAGGTGCATGCCATAGTTTTCACGGGCAAGCTTTTCCATTTCGCGGTAACGCAACACATCAATGTGCGCATTGGCCGCTTCCAGGGCCAGCGAATCTACCGACGCCAGCAACTCATAGTAAGTAGCCAGTTTTTCGTAGCCCAATTGACGCACTTGATTGATCGAGGAGAAACCATCAAAGATCAATTGACGCAATTGCAGGCTGTAGCCATTACGGGTCCAGTTGACCGATGGCGCACTCGATGTACCGCCCCGCCATTCTTTACCGACCCAGCCCTGAGCATTGATTTCGGGCATCAAGGCACCCCGGCCCACATTCTGGCCTTCCAGCGCCGACTGGAAATCCTGAAAGCGAGCGCCAAGTTCAGGATTGGACATAATTGCCCGCTCAATACTGTCCTTGAAGCTCAAGCTGTTTTCCTGCTGGGCAAGCGCTGGCTGCGCCAGTAGTAACGCTGTCAGCAGCGAACTTACCGTTAGAGTTTTCTTACCACGCACGTCGGCCTCCGTAAGATCCTGAGCCGCGTCCGCAACAGACGTCCTCGCGTCAGCGTTGCAACGCATGGCCGGATCATATTTAAGTACAAAAATGAAAGAAGAGTGGGATCGGTGTGCCACTTAAGATAAGCGAAAGGAACACCACCCGAGGGCCCAACACCTATGTATTGCACATAGGATTTACATCTAAGGCTGGCAAACCTGACGCCAGCCGCAGCAGTATGTTCATAATGGACCGGGGCAAGACAAGGCGGAGCTACAGGCTTCTGACCTGTATTCTTGGAGCATAACCTTGTGTCTATTTGTGACTTTTCGTGTAGAGAAAGGTGAAACTCTCTACGTCGATCACAGGACAAATTGTATCTTAAATTACAAAGCTCTTCGTCGATCACAATGTTAAAAATGATAAATAGCCTGTGACAAAATCAGCAATAACGCCATGAAATTAAACGACTCCAAGATATTAGGCGCTTAACGACAAACCATTGTGTCATAAGTCACGCTCAGCACCGTTGGTAATAATCTACAAAAAACTTTCACCTTAATAAGCATTTGGGTTACATCGTCTGCCGATCTAAATCTCATCTGTCGGTAAAAGGAATTTACGGGGCCAACATATAACTTTCTTTATTGTCGACAATAACTCACTTGTAACCGTTTCCCATTGCAGTTTGGTTTCTTTTTACTTCCTTGTACAAGGAATTGAAAAAAATACTTGTAATCAAAAACTTATAGCAATCGCGCGTTCCCCCCTGTGCCAGGCCCCTTTGGTCGCTTCTTAGAACCATCGCTTACCAGTTGTCCACTCCCTGGCGCTTGTCCCACCTCTGCCTGCCCGATACCATCGGAAGATACGTATTCAGTGAGCAACACTCAACTTGGAGGCCGCACATGTATCAACACCTGGCCCTGTATATCAATGGTCAATTTCTGGATGGACAAGGTCGCCAGACCCAGGCCGTCATCAACCCGGCCAACGGCAGCACGCTAGGCCAACTGCCGCTGGCGTCACAGGCCGATCTGGATGCCGCACTGAGCGCCGCCCAAGCCGCATTCAAAAGCTGGCGTCACAGTTCCCCGATGGACCGCAGTGCCATCTTGCGCAAGGTGGCGGAACTGTCCCGTGAACGCGCGCAGGAGATTGGCCGCAATTTGACGCTGGATCAAGGCAAGCCTTTGGCCGAGGCCGTCGGCGAGATCATGTCCTGCGCCGACCATGCGGATTGGCACGCCGAAGAGTGCCGCCGGATTTATGGTCGCGTCATCCCTGCCCGCAATTCAAAAGTGCAGCAACTGGTGCTGCGCGAGCCTATCGGTGTCTGCGCTGCGTTCACACCCTGGAACTTCCCCTATAACCAGGCCATTCGGAAAATCTGCGCCGCCATCGGAGCGGGCTGCACCATTATTCTGAAAGGCCCGGAGGACTCCCCCAGCGCAGTCATGGCCATTGCCCAGGCCTTTCACGATGCGGGCTTGCCACCGGGCGTATTGAATATTGTCTGGGGCATTCCACAAGAGGTCTCGGATTATCTGATCCGCTCCCCCATCGTGCGTAAAGTCTCGTTTACCGGCTCAGTCCCCGTTGGCAAGCAGTTGGCAGCGCTGGCCGGCGCTCATATGAAACGCATCACCATGGAACTGGGAGGGCACTCGCCCGTTCTGGTCCTGCCCGATGCCGATGTCGCCCGCGCTGCTCGTCAGCTCGCCCGGTTCAAAATACGCAATGCCGGGCAGGTGTGCATTTCACCCACACGCTTTTATATTCACGACGACATCTATACCCAGTTCGTGGACCGCTTTACCGAAGAATTGGCGAATGTGAAGGTGGGAGACGGCCTGGACCCGGATACACAGATGGGCCCCTTGGCCCACGAACGCCGTATTCCCATGATGCAAAAGTTTGTCGACAACGCCCGTTCGCTGGGCGGCAAAGTCGTGCTGGGAGGCGAGCAGATCAAACGCGACGGTTTCTTTTTCTCGCCTACGGTACTGACCGACTTACCTGACGATGCACTGGTCATGACCGAAGAGCCCTTCGGCCCCATCGCCCCCCTGACCCGCTATCATGATCTGGACGATGCCATCGCCCGCGCCAACAGCCTGCCTTACGGTTTATCGGCCTACGCCTTTACGCAATCCTTACAGGCTGCGCATCGCTTGGGCACAGAACTGGAATCGGGTATGGTCAACATCAATCACTTTGGCAGCTCTTTGCCCGAAACTCCCTTCGGAGGAGTCAAAGACAGTGGCATTGGCAGTGAAGGCGGGACTGAAACCTTTGACGGATACTTAGTCACCAAATTTGTGACACAGATCTAAGAATGGCTCCTGGCCCCGCTTTACGGGGCTAGGGTGAACCCCTACTGTACTAATTGTGTATTCCCGTTAAATTATTCAAACACTCGTTTGAAATTAGGAAATAACGGTGAAACGCTCTGATCGGACACAGTCCGCCATTCTCGACGCAGCCGAGCATCTTTTCGCGCTGTATGGCCACGAAAACACCTCCATGCGCCAGATTACAGCGCAGGCCAAGGTGAACCTGTCGGCTGTCAATTATCACTTCGGCAGTAAAGACGGACTGACACAGGCTGTATTTCAACGCCGCCTGAACAGCATCAATCAAGAGCGGCTGGAAAAGCTGGCTTTTTATCGCCAGCAAGCCGGTGATGGACCGTTGAAAGCATCTCAGGTGGTCGATGCCTTTTTTGGCCCGCTGATACGTCTAGCCGGTTCAGGCAAGGGCGCTCCACGCTCGTTCATTCCTTTGCCAGGACAGGATCGTCCAGCGCCACAAGACTTCATTCAGTCCATCTGCTGGGACGAACAAGTCGCCATCTTTCTTCCTTTCAAGCAGGCTTTGCACGAGGCGCTGCCCACCGTACCGGAAGAAGAAATCATCTGGCGATTCCATTTCATGCTGGGTGCTACTTCGTATGCCCTGATGGGCACCCAATCATTGCGTCGGGCCTTGCAATTGCCCCTTAACGACTCTCCTGAAAGTGAGCAGCAATTGCAACAGCGTCTGATGAGTTTTCTGCTGGGTGGATTACGGGCCCCTTTGCCGGCCAGCAGCTGATCTGCGAGGTCCTGGCAGTCGGGCTGCACCGAGGCGAACCGTACTGTTAGGGAACGACAAGCCTCAGGTAAGCATGAAGGTGTTTTTGCCGCTGAGCCGTCCCGAGGGACAAAACGCCCCCCAAGGGGGCAACAAGCCAGCGGCGCAGCATGGGGGTAATTTTCCTACCGCCAAGCCGTCCCACGGTACAAAGCGCCCCCTCAGGGGGCAGCACGCTGAAGGGGCTGCATGGGGGCATTCTTTTTCTTTTTGAGCTAGTCCGGAGTTGCTATGTTTCTGACCTTGCTATTGATACTGCTGGTGCTTGGCTGCGTCTACGTTCTCAAAAACCGGAATCTACGCACTAAGTGGCTCAGTCGCCCAATTTACCGTGCCTTTTCCAGTGTTTTGCCCGCCATGTCCCAAACTGAGCGCGATGCGCTGGAGGCAGGGACAGTCTGGTGGGAAAGTGAGCTGTTTCGTGGAAAACCCAACTGGAATACCTTGAGCGCTTACCCCGCCTATCGGCTCACCGAGGAAGAGCGTCAGTTTCTGGACAATGAAGTCAATGTGGCCTGCGCCATGATTGATGACTGGCAAGTCAGCCAGGAAGACTTCGACATGCCCGTCGAAGTCTGGAACTACCTGAAAGAAAACCGCTTTTTCAGTCTGATTATTCCCAAGGAATACGGTGGTCGCGGTTTCTCGGCACAGGCGCACTCGGCCGTGGTGGCCAAGCTCTCGACACGCAACTCGGCCCTGTCCGTGTCGGTCATGGTGCCCAACTCACTAGGCCCGGCCGAGCTGCTACTGCATTACGGCACCGATGAGCAAAAGCAACACTATCTGCCCCGTCTGGCTGATGGCCGTGACATCCCCGCTTTCGCCCTGACCAGCCCATGGGCCGGTTCCGATGCGGCGGCCATTCCCGATGTAGGGATTGTCTGCAAAGGCGAATGGGAAGGTCAGGAAGTACTGGGCATGCGCGTCACCTGGGACAAGCGCTACATCACTCTGGCCCCGGTATGCACCTTGCTGGGACTGGCCTTTCGCCTCTATGACCCGGACGGCTTGCTCGGGGGAGAGAAAGACATTGGCATCACCTGCGCCCTGGTCCCCAGCGATCACCCAGGGGTAGAGACCGGTCGTCGTCACTTCCCTTTGAACGCCATGTTCATGAATGGCCCGACCCGCGGTAACGATGTCTTCATGCCACTGGAATTCATTATTGGTGGCCCTGCCATGGCCGGGCAAGGCTGGCGCATGCTGATGGAGTGTCTGGCGGCAGGGCGCTCCATCTCCTTGCCCTCCTCGTTTACCGGCATGGCCAAGTTAACCAGCCGCGCGGTAGGCGGGTATTCCGCCGTACGCACCCAGTTTCGCAGCGCCATCAGCAAGTTTGAAGGTGTGGAAGAAGCGCTGGCTCGCATTGCTGGCCACACCTATGCCATGGATGCCGCCCGCACCATGACAGCCGCGGCGGTGGACCTGGGCGAAAAGCCATCCGTCGTCTCAGCCATCGTCAAATACCATGTGACCGAGCGGGGCCGCATGGTGGTTAACGACGGGATGGATGTGATCGGCGGCAAAGGCATTTGCCTTGGCCCCTCCAATTTCCTGGGTCGCGCCTACCAACAAATACCAGTCGGCATCACGGTAGAAGGCGCCAATATTCTGACGCGCAGCCTGATTATTTTTGGTCAGGGCGCGATCCGTTGCCATCCTTTCATTCTGGAAGAAATGACTGCTGCGCTGGACCCGGATCGTGAAGCTGGACTGCGCAAGTTTGACCAAGCCTTCTGGGCTCACGTTCGTTACACTCTGGCCAACACGGGCCGTTCTTTCTGGCTAGGCCTGGGTGGCTGGCGTTTGCTAAGTGGCCCCACGGGCACAGCCAAGTCCATGCATCCCTACTACGGTCAGGCCAGCCGTTACAGCGCAGCCTTTTCCTTGTTGGCCGATGCTTCCATGCTGGTGCTGGGCGGCTCTCTGAAAATGCGCGAGCGCCTGTCATCTCGTCTGGGAGATGCACTGTCCGAACTCTATATGCTCAGCGCGGTCCTCAAGCGTTACCAGGACGAAGGCCGTCAACAAGAAGATGCGCCTTTAGCTCACTGGGCGGCCCAGGATGCCTTGATGCGCACACAGCATGCCCTGGACAAGGTGCTGAAAAACTTTCCGAACCGACCTTTGGCTGGCCTGCTGCGCCTGCTGGTCTTTCCGCTAGGCCTGCGCCGCCTGGGGCCCAATGACAAGCTGGATCATGCCGTCGCCAAACTGTTGACCCGACCCGGCCCCACTCGTGACCGCCTGACCTACGACACCTATCTGCCCAACGATGACAAGGAGCCCGTGGGCGCTATCGAAGCGGCATTGCTGGCGGCTCTGAATACTCGCGATATTGACGCGAAAATCCGTCAGTTCGAAAAGAGCGGTCAGTTGCAGGACAACCCCAAGGCCAACGTACGTGATATAGCCGAAGCGGTCTTCCAGGCAGGCGGAATCAGCGCTCAAGAGTTCGAGCAAATTCAGGCGCGCGATGTCCTGCGCGACCGAGTGATCGCCGTGGACGATTTCCCTTTCGATCTGCGCCGGGAACGCGCCGCCACTGAAACCACCAGTGGGAGCCAAGCATGAGTTTTCAACCGGTCTATATTATTGACGGCGCACGCAGCCCGTTTCTGAAAGCGCGTAACGCGCCCGGCCCGTTCTCAGCGGGAGACCTGGCGGTACAAACCGGCCGCGAGCTTTTGCTACGCCAACCCTTTGAGGCGTCGCAGCTCAGCGAAGTCATTCTGGGTTGCGCGGCTCCGTCGCCCGATGAAACCAATATTGGCCGGGTGCTGGGTCTGCGTCTGGGCACCGGCCACAAAGTGCCGGGCTGGACCGTGATGCGCAACTGCGCTTCGGGCATGCAAGCGCTCGATTCAGGTGTGCAGGCCATCCAAACCGGTCGCTCGCAACTGGTACTGGCCGGCGGCGTAGATGCCCTGTCTCACGCCCCCATCCTGTTCAGCGACGATATGGTTCGCTGGCTGGCAGGCTGGGGCAAAGCTCGCAGCATGGGCGCACGTCTGAAAGCACTGGGCAGCCTGCGGCTGTCTTACCTGAAACCCGTCATCGGATTGCTCAAGGGGCTGACAGACCCCGTAGTCGGCTTATCCATGGGGCAGACCGCAGAAATTCTGGCCCATCAATTTGGCATCAGCCGTCAGGACATGGACGAATTTGCCGCTCGCAGCCATCGTCTGGCTCTGCGTGCGCAACACGAACACGCGTTTGAAGAAATCGTGCCGCTCAGCGATACGCGCGGCAACAGCTACCCGAACGATGATGGCGTACGTGCGGACTCCACACCTGACAAGCTGGCCAAGCTGCGTCCGGTCTTTGACCCGCCCTGGGGCAACATCACAGCGGGCAACAGCTCACAGGTCACCGATGGCGCTGCGTTGTTGATTCTGGCCAGCGAGACAGCCGTCAAAGAGCACCAGCTCAAACCGATAGGCCGAATTGTGGATGCCCAGTGGGCGGGACTGGACCCGGCCACCATGGGTTTGGGGCCGGTATTTGCGGCCACACCGATTCTGGAACGCAATCGTTTGGCCTTGAATGGCCCGGACTTGTGGGAAATCAACGAAGCCTTTGCGGCGCAAGTGCTGGCATGTCGCGCTGCATGGGACGATCAGCAATGGTGCCAGACGCATCTGGGACGTGATGCCCTGGGCTTGCTGGACATGGACAAGCTCAACGTGGACGGTGGCGCAATTGCGATCGGCCACCCGGTGGGCGCCTCTGGCGCCCGAATCGTACTGCATTGCCTGCATGCCCTGCGTCGTCGCAACTTGCGTCTGGGCATGGCCGCCATTTGTATTGGCGGTGGCCAGGGCGGCGCCATGTTGATCGAATCGCTGCAAGGAACTGAATCATGATGCCTGTCGCTACCTTGGATTTGCAAAACTTCACCCTGCATACGGACGATCAGCACATTGCCTGGCTGAAAATCGACTGTGTGGGCAGTTCGGTCAATCGACTCTCTGCACTCGTGTTGCAAGAACTGAATCAGGCCCTGGATTACCTGAGCGGCCATCCCCCAAAAGCGTTGATCATTTACTCAGGCAAAGCCGCCGGATTTATCGCGGGGGCTGATATCGACGAGTTTTCCGAACACGGCAACAATCCTGAAAAGGGTCTGGCATTGGTCACGCGCGGCTGGACGGTGTTCAACAAACTGGCCAAGCAAACCTATCCGACCCTGGCACTGGTACAAGGCCACTGCCTGGGCGGGGGACTGGAGCTGGCCCTGGCGTGTCGCTATTCCCTGGCCGTGGATCAGGACGACACGCGCCTGGCTCTGCCCGAAGTCATGCTGGGTATCTTCCCAGGCTGGGGAGGAATGTTGCGCCTGCCTGAATACATCGGCCCGGCTGCCGCCATGGACCTGATGCTCAGTGGCAAAAGCGTCGATGCGCGCAAGGCAGCCCGTATGGGCATCGTCGATGCCTGCGTCCCGGTGCGTCTGGCCCGGCAAGCGGCCGTCAAGCAGGTTCTCAGCGGTAAAAAACCTCGTCGTGCCCAGGGCTTGCCCCGTCTGATGAACAGCAAGCTGCTACGTCCCCTGGTGGCTCGCCAGGTACGCCAGCAACTGGAAAAACGTGATCCGTATCAACACTATCAAGCCCCTCGCGCCATTTTGGAAATTTGGGAGAAACACAATGGCAACGCGCTGAAAGCACCCGAGCTGATTGAACAGATCACCCGCTCTGACACCGCAGCCAACCTGCTGCGTGTCTTTCACCTGCAGGAGCGGCTAAAGAGCATCGGAAAACACGCCTCATCACAAGTGCTCAGTCATATTCATGTCGTAGGTGCGGGCGTCATGGGCGGCGATATTGCTGCAGTATGTGCTCTCAAAGGCCTGCGAGTGACCTTGCAGGATCAGGACCGAGAGCGGATCGCACAGGCTCAGGGGCGGGCCGCCAAGTTGTTCCAGCGCCGTCTGAAAGACCGCAAGCTGGTGCAGGCGGCGCTGGATCGTTTGATCCCGGACCCGAACGGTCATGGCATCGCTTCAGCGGATCTGGTGCTCGAGGCAATCTTCGAGAACGCCGACGCCAAGCGCAGCCTGTACACCACGATAGAGCCGTTGTTGAAGCCGGGGGCCATTCTGGCGACCAATACCTCCAGTTTGCCTTTGTCCGAACTCAGCCTGAATCTGATCAATCCGCAGCGGCTGGTGGGCATTCACTTCTTTAACCCGGTCTCTCGCATGCCGTTGGTTGAGGTCGTGGAAAGCGAATTGCTCGCACCTGACGTACGCAGCACCGCCTACGCCTTTGTGAACCAGATCGGCAAGTTGCCTTTGCCCGTCAAAGACAGCCCGGGGTTTTTAGTCAATGCCGTCTTGGCGCCCTACATGCTCGAGGCCATGCGCTGTGTGGACGAAGGACTGGAGCCGGCCACCGTGGACAAAGCCATGGTCCAGTTCGGCATGCCGATGGGACCACTTGAACTGGCCGACACGGTAGGTCTGGACATTGCCCGGGATGCCGGTGCGCAACTTAGCCAGCAGGCCGTCATGCCCGCCTGCCTGAAAAGCCATTTGGATCGCCAGGAGCTGGGTCGTAAAACGGGCCAGGGTTTCTATACCTGGAAAGATGGCAAAGCCCAGAAGCCACCCGCAGGAACGATACCCAGCGGTCTGGCAGATCGCCTGATCAAGCCCCTGATCGAACAGACGGAGCACCAGGTGCGCATCGGGGTGGTGCAAAACGAAGATCTGGCCGATGCAGGCGTCATTTTCGGTACAGGCTTTGCCCCCTTCCGGGGAGGGCCACTGCATTACAAAGCAACACAAAAACAACGCAATTAGCTCGAATTGGCACAAATACCTATACGCCGATTGGCCTAGGTCATGCACCATAGAAAACAAACAGGTGTTTTAAAACTTGTCATAAGCCTCTGTCAGACGTCGCACCTATACCTTGGAGAAGAGACATGAAAAAGACGGTTGTAGCTTTGCGTACCATTCCTGCCTTGCTCATTCCTCTGGGAATGAGCGTGGGCATGGGCCAGGCCCATGCGGCTGGTTTCAACTTGCTCGAACAAAATGCGAGCGGCCTGGGCAATGCCTACGCAGGCTCGGCTGCCATTGGTGAAAATGCCAGCACGATCTACTTCAACCCGGCTGGCATGACCCTGCTGCCCGACAACAACTTCTCGGCCGGCTTGAATGTCATCAAACCCACGTTCAAATTCTCCGATAAAGGCAGTACCGATCCCCTGGCCCTGACCGGTGGCGCCAGCCGTCCGGCAACCGGCGGCTCGGGCGGCGATGCGGGTAAAGTAGCGGCAGTTCCCAATATTTATCTGTCTCACCAGCTCTCGCCCAAATGGTGGGTGGGTCTGGGGATTGGCGTACCGTTTGGTCTGACTACCGAATACGATGAAGGCTGGATTGGTCGTTATCACTCCGAAAAATTCGCCATTGAAACCGTCAACGTCAACCCTTCGGTGGCCTACAAGGTCAACGACCAATTGTCGTTCGGTGTGGGGGTGAACTGGCTGCACATTGACGCGGACTACCGCCTGGCCACGCCGGTCGGCTACCATCCTGCACTGGGCCCCCTGGATATGGACACCCGCGTCAAGATGAAGGGCGACGCATGGGGTTGGAACGCCGGCTTACTCTATCAACTGACCCCCAGCACACGTTTGGGCGTGTCCTACCGCTCCCAGATTAAGATCACGGCTGATGGTGACACCAAGCTGCGCAATCGCAATGTCCCCGCCGGCATTCCTGCACCCAATATCAACTGGGATGCCGAAGCCACCATCAAGCTGCCTGACACTGCCATTGTCAGTCTGGTACACGACCTGAACTCGCGCTGGCAATTGTTGGCCGACGTATCCTGGACCGGCTGGAGCAGCATTCCGCGCCTGACTATCGAAAACAGCGG
This sequence comes from Alcaligenes sp. SJTW-7, assembly GCF_047716895.1. Classification (NCBI taxonomy): domain Bacteria; kingdom Pseudomonadati; phylum Pseudomonadota; class Betaproteobacteria; order Burkholderiales; family Alcaligenaceae; genus Alcaligenes; species Alcaligenes sp. SJTW-7. Next base: position 3,702,486 of record NZ_CP136682.1, read on the forward strand.
CCCCGGCGCCCGGGATTCCGGTCTGGAACTGAAATTCAAGGACGCCTGGCGCGTCGCCCTGGGCGCCAATTACCATTACAACGAGCAATGGACCCTCAAAGGGGGGGTGGCCTGGGACCAATCGCCAGTACGTGATGAAAACTACCGCCCCACTGCGTTGCCTGACAGCGATCGTTACTGGGTGTCTCTGGGTGCGCAATACCGCCCCAGCAAAAACGCCACCTGGGATATCGGCTACACCCACTTGTTCCTGAAAAATACAGATATGAACAACAACACCGATGTCGTCAATCGCGGCCTGACTCGCGGTACCTATAAAAACAGTGGCGACATTCTGGGCGTGCAGTTCACCTACCGCTTCTAAGGATGCACCATGGCCCGCAGTCGCCGCATGGAGCTGCTCGCACGCCTGCCTCCCACCTGGCGTGCCCGCTTTTTGCAGCTGGGCTTTAACTGGCACCCCGCCTTCCGGGCAACCGGGGGGCGGGTCCATAAAGTTTCCCCAAACCTGCAGCACATCGTCGTACGCCTGCCATTGCGTCGACGCACCCGCAATATCAATGGCTCCTTATTTGGCGGTTCCCTGTTTGCCATCACGGACGGCGTACACGCCACCATGCTGCTGGCCGGCCTGCAACGCCCTGTGATCGTGTGGGACAAAAATGCAGAGATCCAGTATCGCCGTCCCGGTTATCAGACTCTGTATGCCGATTTTCAAATCCGTCCGGAAGAACTGGACGCAATACGAGGACAGCTAGACCAGTATCACGAGGCTGAAGCCACCTTCACCGTACACATCCAGGACCCGCAAGGACAGGTCTACACCACGGTGGAACGCACCATCTACATTGCCGACGCCCACTTTTACAAGCAGAAATCACAATCACGCTAATTTGCAGGAGGACCGCTTCATGTTTACCCCCCGCTGTGCCGCCCTGATTTTAAGTCTGTCCCTTGGGCTACCCGCCGTTCAGGCGGCCACCGTCGCGCAGGTCTCCGTGCCTGATGCCGTCATGGTGGACCAACAAAGCCTGACACTCAATGGGGCAGGCCTGCGCAAGAAAGTTGTTTTTGATGTGTACGTCGCCGCCTTGTATACCGCCTCCCCGTCGCAGGATGCCCAAGCCATCATCCAGTCCCCCGGGCCGCATCAGGTTCGCTTGGTTCTCAAACGCGATCTGGATGCCCAAACCCTGATCGATGCACTGAAAGAAGGCATTCACAACAACCTGACCGATCCTGAAAAACAGGACCTGGACCCGGTCCTTAAACAGTTTGAGGATCTGATGCGCCAGGTGGGGCAAGCCAAAGAGGGCGATATCGTGATTCTGGACATGAACTCCCCCCAGGTCAGAATCCTGTTTAACGACAAAATGCTGGGCGAGCTCTCTCACCCGGGGCTGACCCCTGCCTTGTTGAAAATCTGGTTAGGCAAGAAACCTGCCCAAGAATCGCTCAAAAAGGCCCTGCTGGGATTGTCTTGAACCTACACGCCTCGGAGCGCTTCATGGATAAAGTCTGGCTGCAGAGCTACCCCGCCGGTATTCCTGCCACGATCGAAGATCAGGCCCAGCAGTACTCATCCCTGCTGGATGTATTTGAACAAAGCTGCACCGAGTTCGCGCAGCGCACGGCCTATATCAGCATGGGCAAGCGCATGAGCTTTCGTGAACTGTCTGAAAATGCCCTGGCGCTGGCCAGTTGGCTGCAAAGCCAGGGTGTGAAAAAAGGCGACCGAGTCGCCCTGATGATGCCCAATATGCTGCAGTACCCCATCAGCCTGTATGGCGTATTGCGCAGCGGGGCCACCATTATCAATACCAACCCACTGTATACCGCCCGGGAGTTGCGTCACCAACTGCAGGACAGCGGCGCAGAGACCATCATCATTGCTGAAAACTTTGCGCACGTACTGCAAGAAATCCTGCACGAGACTCCCATCAAGCGAATTATTGTGACCAGTGTGGGAGACTGCCTGGGCAGCGTTAAAGGGTGGCTGGTCAACCAAGTGGTGCGCCATATCAAGAAGGGGGTGCCTGCCTGGTCCTTGCCCGGTTCCCTGTCCTTTAAATCGGTGCTGGCAAAGGGCCGTACCCGCCCCCCTGCCCCGGTCACCCTGACCCATGACGACATTGCATGTCTGCAGTACACCGGTGGCACCACGGGCGTAGCCAAAGGCGCCATTCTGACGCACGGTAATCTGGTCTCGAACCTGAGCCAGGCCCTGGCCTGGATTCGCCCCTACCTCAAAGAAGGCCAGATCGACTGCGTGGTGACCGCCCTGCCGCTCTACCATATCTTCGCCTTCACCGCGAACCTGCTGGTGTTTCTTCGCCTGGGGGCGGAGAACCTGCTGATCATCAATGCACGCGATATTCCGTCCATGATCAAGGACATGGCCAAGCTGCGCTTTACCGCCATTACCGGCGTAAATACCTTGTTCAACGCCATGCTGAACAATGCCGAGTTCCGCAAACTGGATTTTTCCTCGCTTCGCTTTACGCTGGGCGGCGGTATGGCAGTACAGGAAGTCGTCGCCAAGCGTTGGCTGGAAGCAACCGGTAAACCCCTGGCACAGGCGTATGGCCTGACAGAAACTTCGCCAGCCGCCACCATCAACCCCCTGGATAAGCTGGAATTTACCGGATCAATTGGTCTGCCCGTACCCTCGACCGACATCCGCATCCGTGATGAAAACCAGAACGACCTGCCTTTGGGAGAAACAGGCGAACTGTGCATTCGCGGCCCGCAAGTGACCCCTGGCTATTGGCAGCGCCCCGATGAGACCGCCAAGGTCTTTGACCGGGACGGCTTTTTGCGCACGGGTGACATCGGCTATATGGATGAGCACGGATACGTGTTTTTGCTTGACCGTAAAAAAGACATGATTTTGGTTTCGGGCTTTAATGTCTATCCCAATGAAGTCGAAGCGGTTGCCGCGCAGCACCCGGATATTGTCGAGGCTGCCGCCGTTGGGGTTCCCGACGAGAAAGCCGGAGAAGTGGTCAAGCTCTATGTCATCAGCCGTAATCCCGCGCTGACTGAAAAAGAGGTCATTGCCTTTTGCCGCAAGAACCTGACCGGGTACAAGGCGCCACGCTATGTTGAATTCCGCGACGACTTGCCACGCACCAACGTTGGCAAAATCCTGCGACGGGAACTGCGTCCCTAGCACGTATTTGGCGCAGGCTTAGACGAAGATGAAAGGGGCTTATGCCCCTTTTTCATTAACCGGCGTATTCATAAACAAATAAGAATCAGATCGTTCGTCACCCTGATACCGCTCTTTAGAATGGGACAAACTATTCATATAAGCGAGTGTCAGAATGCACGCCCTGTCCCGCCTCTCGGAAACGAATCGCACCGCGATTGCCCAAATCACCGAAGAGCTCGATCCGCTGTCCCTGAACTGGCTGTCCGGTTATCTCGCAGGGGTCGCACAAATACGCCATAACGGGCTTCCCGTTCAGGTGCCGGCCGCTCCTGAACTGTCTTTGGTACCGGCCGCCGCTGCCCCCGCCCAACGTCCTGCCACCATTGTGTTTGGCAGTCAAACGGGCAATGCTCAACGCGTCGCCGAAGCTTTTGCTCAACGGTGTGAGGCGGCCGGTATTGCCGTGCGCCTGCTGCGCGCCGACCGCTACCCCACGCGCGAGCTGAAAGAAGAGCGTTTGCTGTATGTCATTATCAGCACGCAGGGCGAAGGCGACCCGCCCGACGACTCCATCGGATTTTTCGAATTCCTCTCCGGTGCCCGCGCTCCCAAGCTGCCCGGATTGAAGTTTGGCGTGCTGGGTCTGGGCGACTCCAGCTACCCCTTGTTCTGTGGAATCGCGGAAAAAATCGATCAACGTCTGGTCGCTCTGGGGGCAGAGCGCATCCTGGATACTGGCCTGGCCGATCTGGATATTGATACGGTAGCCGCCCCGTGGCAGGACAAGGCTTTTGCTTTTCTGGAAACGGATCACCAGGCCCACGCTGCAGCAGCCTCGCCTGCTGCGCAATCGAGTAACGTCACCGTACTGGAAACCCCAGCGCGTAGCAGCTATACCCGTGATAATCCCTTCCAGGCCACCATCCTGCAAAGTCAAAGCATCACGGGCCGTGACAGCACCCGCACTATCTATCACTATGAGCTGTCATTGGAAGGCAGTGGCCTGCAGTACCAACCCGGTGATGCCCTGGGTGTCTGGCCTACACAAAATGCCAAGCTGGTTGAAGCCGTCATTCAAACCTTGAAGCTGGACCCGACGGAAACCGTCACCATTCAGGGCACCTCGCACACGCTGCAAGCATGGCTCAGCCACTACCGCGAACTCACCCAACTGACCAAACCTTTCCTGGTGGAACTGGCCAAACGCAACAGCGATACCGTGCTGCAAACAGCCGTGGGCCCAGACGGTTTGAACACCTTGCAAGCGTTGCTGAAGACCCACCAAGTGCTGGACGTACTGGAACGCTTCCCGGCCACCTGGAGCGCCGCCGAGCTGGTACAAGCCTTGCGCCCTTTGGCACCGCGCATGTACTCCATCGCATCAAGCCAGTCCGAAGTGGACGAGGAAGTACATCTGACCGTCGCCAATGTGCACTACCAGTTCAACGGACAGGATCGGTGGGGCGTCGCCTCGGACTATCTGGCCAGCCGCAGCGAAGGCGATACCGTGCCGGTCTTTATCGATCCCAATACGCGTTTTCGCCTGCCTGAGGACAACGACCGGGACGTCATCATGATTGGCCCCGGCACTGGGGTTGCTCCCTTCCGGGCCTTTGTACAGGAACGCGGCATCCAGGGCGGTAAAGGCCGCAACTGGCTCTTTTTTGGCAATCCGCACTTTCACTCTGATTTCCTCTATCAGACCGAATGGCAGCGCGCCTTGCAGGATGGGCAGTTGCAGCACCTGGATCTGGCTTTCTCGCGGGATCAGGAAAACAAGATATACGTTCAACATCGCCTGCTGGAAAAAGCGGCCGAAGTCTATGCCTGGATTCAGGGCGGTGCCCATATTTATGTATGCGGCGATGCCACACAAATGGCTAAAGACGTTCACCAGACCCTGCAAAAAATAGCGCAGCAGGAAGGCGGACTGGATGCAGACCAGGCTCGCAGCTGGTTGGAAGAACTCTCGGCGCAGGGCCGCTACGCCCGCGACGTTTACTGAGAAGCAAGGACATGACAACAAAGAAAATCGCCGCTATCGAACAGGTCAAGATTGATAGCCACTATCTGCGCGGTAGCATTACCGAGGGTTTGGCCGATCCCATTACCGGCGCCATCAGCGAAGACGACAACAAACTGCTGAAATTTCACGGCAGCTATCAGCAAGACGATCGCGACCAGCGCGAAGAACGCCGCAAGCAAAAGCTGGAGCCGGCCTTTAGCTTCATGATTCGCGCCCGCTTGCCCGGTGGCGTGGTGACGCCTGCCCAGTGGCTGGCATTTGACAAGATCGCCTGTGACTGGGCCCAGTTCGGCCTGCGCATTACCACCCGTCAGACCTTTCAATGGCACGGCGTACGCAAGCCATTTTTAAAACCCACCCTGCGCGCCATTAACGACGCCTTGTCCACCACCCTGGCAACCTGCGGCGATGTGAACCGCCAGGTTGTCAGCGCAACCAACCCCCTGCTGTCCGAGCAGCACGGCCTGGTACAAGAGTGGGCTGACAAGATTTCTGAAACCTTCCTGCCCAAAACCCGCGCGTACGCCGAAATCTGGCTGGATGGCAAAAAAGTCGAAGACGCCATTGACGGCGAGGATTTCGAGCCGCTTTACGGCAAAACCTACCTGCCTCGCAAGTTCAAGATTGGTATTGCCGTGCCGCCTTTGAATGATGTGGACGTATTTGCGCAGGACATCGGCCTGATCGCCATTATCGACAACAATCAATTGCAGGGCTTTAACGTGGCGATCGGCGGCGGTATGGGCGCCACCCACGGAGATGAAACCACGTATCCGCGCCTGGGCAGCGTGATCGGCTTTGCGCGCCCCGAACAGATATTGGCGGTATGCGAGGCCATCATCACCACCCAACGGGACCACGGTAATCGAGATGAACGTCGTCATGCCCGTCTCAAGTACACCGTGGACAAGCTGGGGGCAGACTGGTTTCTGGAAGAGGTACAAAACCGCAGTGGTCATACTCTGGAGCCTTCAAGGCCCTATCACTTTGACCACAATGGCGACCGTTTTGGCTGGATTCAAGGCAACAATGGCCGCTGGCACCTGACCCTGCGGGTGGATTCGGGACGCCTCATGGATACCGAAACAGGTCCCTGGCTAAGCGGCATGCGTGAAATCGCCAAGATTCATCAAGGCCATTTCCGGCTGACCTGCAACCAGAACCTGATTATTGCCGACGTTCCCGAGGCGGATAAAACCGCTATCGACAAACTGGTGGCCGACCACAAGCTGGACGTATATCAAACGCAAAGTGGCATACGCAGCAGCACGATTGCCTGCGTCTCTTTGCCCACCTGCGGTCTGGCCATGGCCGAAAGCGAACGCTACGCCCCCATCCTGTTGCCCAAGCTGGAAACCCTGCTGGACAAATACCAGCTGCGTAATGAGCGCATTGTGCTGCGCATTTCCGGTTGCCCCAACGGCTGCGCCCGCCCTTACCTGGGTGAAATTGCACTGGTTGGACGCGCACTGGGCCGCTATGACTTGCGCCTGGGAGCCAACTTCAGCGGCGAACGTCTGAACGTGATCTATCGTCAGAATATTGCCGAACCGGAAATCCTGAGCATTCTGGACGAGCTGTTTGGCCGTTTCGCAGCCGAGCGTCTGCCAGATGAGCACTTCGGAGATTTCCTGGTGCGCGTCGGCGTCATTGCCGAACCCACGAGCCGTCTGATTCCCCTGGTTTTACAGCCGGCCTGACATGAACCTCTTTCCTCTATTCGCCAACTTGAAACAACGTGCAGTACTGGTGATCGGCGGTGGCGAAATTGCCGAGCGCAAAGTACGTCTGGTCCTGGCTGCCGGAGCTCAGGTCACGCTAGTCGCCCCTTATGTGGTGGACAGCCTGGAAGCTCTGGCTCGTCAGGGACGCATTACCCTGATCCGGGAACGCTACCAGGCCCTGCACCTGCAGGGGGCTTGGTTGATCATTGCCGCAACCGACAAGCGGGAAGTAAACCAGGTGATCGCCCAGGACGCCCAGGAAGCGCGCATTCTGGTCAATGTGGTGGACGACCCCGAGCTGTCCAGCTTTCAAGTGCCTGCTATCGTGGATCGTTCCCCCCTGATTATTGCCATTTCCTCGGCCGGTTCGGCCCCCATGCTGGCACGACGAGTCAGGGAGCAATTGGAAACCATGTTGGACCACAGTCTGGGGGCGATCAGCCGTCTGGCGCAAGAGTACCGCAGCGCCATTCGACGCGCCCGCCCCGAGCTGGGTGCGCGCCGCCGGTTTTACGACTGGTTGCTGGATGGCCCGGTGGGCGCCGCCCTTCGCAGCCACCAGGATGAACAGGCACGTCTTAGCCTGGAAAACGCGCTGCAAGAGCCTGAAGCCCCCCGTGCCTCTCAAGGTCGTGTCATTCTGGTGGGCGCCGGCCCAGGCGATCCCGGACTGTTGACCCTGCACGCCTTGCGCGCGCTGAACCGTGCCGACGTGATTCTGTACGATCGCCTGGTATCCGATCAGGTGATGGAACTGGCCCGCCGTGACGCCCATCGTATTTTTGTGGGCAAACAGTTGGGCGAGGACCATCATCAAACCCAGCACCGCATTCATCAGCTGATGATTGACTACGCCCGCGCTGGCCAGACCGTCGTGCGCCTGAAAGGCGGCGATGGCTTTATTTTTGGCCGGGGCGGCGAAGAACTGGAGCATCTGGCCGAGCATGGTATCGCGTTTGAGGTGGTGCCCGGCATCACGGCTGCCATCGCATGTGCCGCCTATAGCGGCATCCCGCTGACGCACCGTGAGCACGCACAGTCCGTGCAGTTCGTAACGGCACATCGCAAAAGCGGGCACGGAATCGAGGATTGGAATCCCTTGCTCGATACTAGCCAAACAGTCGCTGTCTACATGGGCTTGCAGCAAATCCTGGGCTTTAGCCATGAGCTGGTACAGCGTGGCCGCAGTGCCTCCACACCCTGCGCCCTGATTGAAAACGGCTCACGCCCGGAGCAGCGCACCTTGTTGTCCACCCTGGACACCATTGCCCAAGATGCCCAGCAACATCAGTTTGCCAGTCCGTGCATTTTGGTAATTGGTCAGGTCGTGACCCTGGGCAGTACCTTGTCCTGGTATGGCGAGTTGATTGATCAATTAAGTCCCCGTGCCGTCATTGAACCAACGTTGGACAAGGCGCTTGCCGCAGCCTGATTGCCAGCCCAGACACGGGCCTCGATCTCAAAGCAGGTTTTCTCGCCGCGCCGGGCCGTTATGGCGAGCAATTCAGACACAAGGTTACGTCTCTGAACAGGGAATCACCAGCAAGACAGGCAGAAGGACGACAAACTCAACCGGCGGCGCTCGCGGCTGACGAGGTCACTGACCGGCATGGTTTGAGAAAAAAATCGCCAAAGCCCTCAACATTCAAAAACGTTGAGGGCTTTTTTCTTAAGGCTCTTGGCTTGAGAGATGCTGACAGTCTGGAAACACTCATCACTGAGCAATTCCTCATGCTTCTGCACACACCAAAGGCGGGAGCACGCGGATAGACTCAAGCCCTTGGCCAGCCTTGAAGGGCCTGATCATTCAGCGCTGCGCAACAGCCGAAAACAGGGCACGCAAGGCGCTATCGAGCAAATAGCCAATCAGGCCAATCAGAACGATCACCGCCATCAGTTCGGAATAAGCCATACGATCACGCGTATCCAGAATCAGGTAACCCAAACCAGCGGACACACCCAGCATTTCGCACGGCACCAGCACAATCCATAACACACCAATAGCCAGTCGGCTGCCTGTCAGCACAGACCCGACAATACCCGGCAAAATCAGATACAACAGCGTCTCCAGCCTGGTCGCGGCCAAACTACGGCCCAACATCAACCAGCGCGGATTCAAATGCCGTACACCCGAAGCGGTATTGAGCAGGACCGGCCAAACACCGGCCACCCCCAGCAGAAAATAAATCGGTGCGTCCCCAATCCCGAAAGCCATCACGGCAATCGGCATCCAGGACAGGGGCGAGATCATGCGCAGGAACTGAAATAAGGGCGTCAAGGCGGCATGGGCACGGGCAGACAAACCCAGCAGCAGACCCGCGGGCACACCCACGCCCAGGGAGATAGCCAGACCAACAAAGATACGCTGCAAGCTGGCACCCACATGCATCCAGGTCTCTGACCAGCCCAGTATCTCCAGCAGGCTATGAAACGCAGCCGCAGGCCCGAACTGCTGCATAAGGGGGCTGCTGGACCACGCGGTGGCCAACCACCACAGCAGGACCCCGGCGGCCAGACCGCCCAGGCCCCACAAGGTGCTGGCTACCCAGGCGTTCATTTTGGGCCTGACAGTCGCTCGCTGAGGGGGCTGCGTCAAAGACGGCACGCTGGATGGGGGGGCAGACGCAGTCAAACTCATACCACGATGCTCTCATTGCGGGTGTATTGCTCGGACAAGCCAAACTGGGTCAGCCCGCCCTGCTTTTCCAAGGCCGCACGCACAAAGCGGTCGTCCACAAGATCTTTAGCCACCTGTTGTGGCGACAAACCCTCCAGAAAACCACGCTCGCCCTGAATCAGCGTGCCCTGCAACAGGTGCACCAGGGATTCGGTATAGCTGGGGAATGGGTAAGGCTGGAAGTCAATGCGCTGGTCATCCCAGTCCGGATGACGAATGACGCCGGACTTCACATACTGGGCACGGTCGCTCGAGTCCGGAGCCAAAACTTTCAACAGATTTTCCTGGGTGTGCGGGGTATAGCGATTCCCACCCTCACGCGACAGGATACGAGCCGCGTCGGCACGGTTATCCCGAATCCAGATCTGCGCCTTGACCAAGCCATCGACGACCGCCTGCGACCACTGCGGTCGCGCCTGCAAATCCTGCTCATGCATAAAGGCCACGCAACAGGCATGATCGCGCCAGACATCGCCGGTAAAGCGCAAGATGCGGCCCATGCCCTGGGTCTCCGCCAACGCATTGAACGGTTCAGCGACAGTGAAACCCGCAATCCGTCCTGATGCCAGCGCCGGCGGCATGTCGGCCGGCGCCATCACCACCAGATTGACCTCGTTGGGAGCCAGCGCGCCCGAGTTCTTCACCACCGGCGTCAGGCCATGGGCCTTGAGCACATGCTGCAAAACCACATTATGGATGGAATACCAGAAGGGAATCGCTACCGTCTGCCCACCCAGTTGCTCAGCAGAACTGATATTTTGCGCCACGGTAATGGCCGAGCCACTCATATGATTCCAGGCGACCACTTTGGCAGGCACCTTGCTGCCATAACGTGCCCACACCGTCATGGGCGAGAGCAAATGCACCAGATTGACCTGCCCGGAGATAAAGGCTTCGATCAACTGGGCCCAGCTACGCACCATGACAGGCTTTTCAACAGCAATGCCCGCTTCTTCAAAGTACCCATTGTGATGCGCCACCAACATGGCGGTAGCATCCGTGATTGGCAAGTAGCCGATACGCAAAGGCGCATTTGACTCACTTTGCGCACGGGCAGCCCCTTGGGCCAGCAAAGGTGCAGCGCCCGCGACTGTCAGCAGGGATGCCAGTTTCAGCAAGTCACGACGGGTACGGGAGGTAGGAGATTCAATCATGAAGTGCACCTTACAAAACAGAAGCGTGAACCGCCTGGGAGAGGCTTTGCTCCAGGCTGGCCACAATTTCCAGGCGTATGGCCTGAAGCCAGTTATCCAAATGAGATCGGGGATGTGCCGGGCAGCTCCACTCACGCTGCAGTCCGGCCGGACGGCCGCCTAAGAGCAGCACACGGTCAGCCAGCAACAGCGCCTCATCGATATCGTGAGTGACCAGAACAATGGCGCAGCCGGTCTGACCGCGAATCGACAGAATCAACTCCTGCATCTGACGACGAGTTACCTCATCCAGCGCCCCAAAGGGTTCATCCATCAACAAGACCTGTGGACGTCGTGCCAGACAGCGGGCAATCGCCACACGCTGTGCCATACCGCCCGACAAGGCACCGGGACGCTGGTGGCGGCTGTCATATAAACCGACCTGACGCAGTGCTTGTTCCACTCGCAGGCGGCGCTCTGCTGCAGAGACGCAGGGCTGACGAGCAAAGCCCAAACCAAAACCCGTATTGGCCTGCACGTTCAGCCACGGCAAGAGGATGGCCTCCTGGAAGGCCATGGCCAAGGCAGGGTGAACCCCTCGCACAGCCTGCCCTAGAAATGACACCTCACCCTGCGTAGGCCTTTGCAAACCCGCCAGCACCCGCAGCAACGAGGATTTACCGACTCCGCTGGGACCGAGCAGCGCGACGATCTCGCCCGCGCCTACGTTCAGGTCCAGGTTCTGCAAGATAGTCTGGCCACCGTAGGCCAGACTGATACCCCGCGCGGACAAGAGCGCGACCCCTTCAGAATCAGACGGCAAGGGGGTGGCGGAACTCATAGGGCATCCTGTCCAAGTTCAGCTTTCAGTTGCGCTACAGTAGGCGATATCAAAGGCACCAACATGGCTTCGCGGTAACGGCGCAGCAGTTGGGGGTGCTTGCCTTGCATATAGGTCGCCCCGCCAATCGCGGAGCTTTCCAAGGCCACGGCCTGCAACGCCAGACTGCTGAGCTCGATACGAACTTTGAACAGATCAGGCGGCGTGGCCGAGTCTGGCTTGCGCACGGCATCCAGCAGCACATCCGACAATTCCTGCACGCGATCCAACAAGCGGCGGGCGGGCTGTTCCTGCACCCATTGGCAGCGTGGCGCCTTGAGTACCTGCTTTAAGGAGCGACGCGCCAGCCCCATCGCCATGCCGCACTGCAACGCCATGAATCGAGGTCGCACCGAACGCACAAACAGGCCGGCATCAGGATGCAACAAACGCTCTTGTTCCAGGCGCACGGCATTAAAGGTCAAGGCGGCGGTATTGCTGCCGCGCAAGCCGACCAAATCCAGGTCCTCCGAACGCTCCAGCCCTGAATCACCCAACTGGGCCACCCATATACCCGCCTGATCGCCGGGCATGGCGGCCACAATAGCAACCAGACAATTACCGGGACGCAGATTGGTAATCCACGGTAAACGGCCATCAAACTGCCACTGACCTTGCTCGGGCCGGGCGCGCACTTGCAGCTCTTCAATGCCACCCAGGAACTTGATGGCATTGGACAGTCCGGTCGCACCTGCAATACTGCCGTCCAGCAAACCGGGCAGGTAACGCTCTCGCATGGCAGGGTCCTGAACCTCACGCAGATATTCAATAAAGGTGCGCTGACTCCACAGGACAAAACCCGCCGTCAGCGAATGCTCAGCCACTTCCACAATAGACTGAACGGCATCACCAAAATCGGAAAAGTCCGCTTGCAGACCCAGGCTCAACAAACCGTCTTGCGCCAGGCGAGGCAACAAGGCCTGCGACTGGGAGGCCTCACTATCCAGCGACAGGGCGTGCTCTTCGAGCCACTGGGCCAGAGCAGGCGATAAAACCGAACGCTCTGAGGCCAGCACAGCCTGTTCGGCGCGTGTTAAGGCGTTTCCCATGCGTAGGCCTCCAACTGGCTATTGAGCGGCGTACGAGCCAGATTATTGGCAAAGTTGCAGATGGTCGCCAAACCAATGCCGGTAATGACCTCCAGAGCCTGCTGATCGCCATAGCCCGCAGCACGGAAGGCGGCCAGATCCTGATCCGATACCTGACCACGGGTGTCAATCACCGCGCGGCTGAACAGGGCCAGGGCCTGGAGACGTTCATCATTGATCTGATCAAAACCACGAGCACGCAAGGCGGCCAGAATCTCGGGGTCCAGCTTGGCTTTGTTCGTCGCGATGGCGGTATGACCGGCCACGCAGAAGCGGCAACCAGCTGCACCACCTCGCGCTCGACCAGCGACAGGCTGGCGGTGGCATTCAAGGCAGACATGTCCTGGTAGGCTTGCAAGGCAACGGGGGCGTTCGCCAAAATAGCCAGCAGGTTAGAGAGAAAGCCACTACCACGCACAGCTTTTTCCAGGGCTGGTTTGACGGCCTCAGGGGCGGAGTCCACAGTATGCAACGTTAAGCGGGTCATGATCGCGACAATTCCTTAGTTAATCCGAGAAGGTTTTATTGTCGATTGACTGGCGCCTGATCTCCATGTGCGAACATAGCGGTATTCATATTAAAAATATCCACGAAAAGAAATAAGCATATTTTCCACATGAGTGATTCTGCCTTTCCTGACGGCCATTGCGCCCTCAACTCCCACGACACAGGGCGCCCTGTGGAAGAGCTGCTCTTGTCGGGGCTGGAGATCTCGGCCAGCCTGTTTCATTTGGGCCAGTATTGCAATCAATGGGAAAGCAGCCTGCACGGGCATCAACGGGCCGGCTTTCATGTGGTCTTGCATGGACCGTGCTGGCTACACATCCCGCATCAGGACACCCTGGCCCTGCAAGCAGGCGACGCCGTGTTTTTTCTGCGTGACATTCCTCACCGGCTGAGCTCATCGCCACAGCCCCCAAACTGGAATGCGGCGTTGCAGCGGCAAAACATGCAAGGTCTGGAGCCTCAAGTGCCCCAGAGCACCGGCCTGCTCTGCGGCTTTCTGAATTTGGGTCGGGGTTTGAGTGAATTGCTTCTGGCAACGGTGCCTGATGTTTTGCTGATTGACGGTTCGCAGGCTGATGCCGATACGGGCCGTCCTTTGCTGGACTTGATCCAGGCGGAAATGCAGCGCCACCCACAGGCCAACCCCAGCCTGTTGGAGAAACTGGTGGAGCTTTTGCTGTTCTACACTTTGCGGCGGCAAATTGGTCAAACGCCCTCCGAAGGAGCCTTGCCAGCGGGCCTGATCCATCTTGCCAGCGACTCTGCTTTTGGTGGTCTGATCGAACAACTGCTGCGGGAACCGGCCAAGGCCTGGTCAGTCGATGACATGGCGGCCTATCTGAACATGTCACGCGCCGCCTTTCACCGACGCTTTACCCTGCTATGCGGGATGGCACCGGCCCAGATACTGTTGCAACTACGCATGCAACTGGCCAAACGGCAGCTGGAACAGGGGCTCACCATGGAACAGATCGCCGAGCGCATCGGCTACAGTTCCGCGGCGGCATTCAGTGCGGCATTCAGGCGCAGTGTCGGTGTCAGCCCGGCTCAATGGCGTAAGCAAGAGCCACGCACCTGAGCGGCCACACCGCCAGCCACGAACGACAGTCCAACCCTGTCATCACGCGGCTCATCCGTGCAGACAATCAGCCCCAAGGTGATCATTGTGATGCCGCGAGCGGCCTACCACGCCGGTCAGACAAAAGGCTTGTCCCACCCGTTCAGACTCAAATACGGACTCTGGTAATCATCCTGAGCCCTGTTCGCCCCTTACCTCCCTGATTTCCCAGCCTTCTCCCGCCACAGAGGGGCAGACAGCGGGGCATAAAAAAAACCCCAATCTGTAAACAGATTGGGGTTTTTTTGACCTACCAGAGCCAGGCCAAGGCCTGACATCTGAGCAAGCGTTTAGATCACGCGGGCTGCTTCGATCAGACGCACAACAGTCCAGGACTTGCTGCGGCTGATAGGACGGCCTTCGGAAATCTCAACGGTATCGCCTTCGTTGTACTGGTTGGTCTCGTCGTGTGCTTTGTATTTATTGGAGCGCACGATGATCTTGCCATACAGAGGATGTTTAACGCGGCGTTCAACCAGAACGACGACAGTTTTGTCCATCTTGTTGCTGACAACTTGACCAATCAGGGTACGTTGACGTTTTTCGGTAGTTTGAGTTTCGCTCATCTTACTTTCCTGCGGTCTCAGCCATGACAGTGCGCACGCGAGCGATGTCGCGGCGTACTTTGCCCAATTGGCTGGTGTTGGAAAGCTGTTGAGTAGCACGCTGCATGCGCAGGTTAAATTGTGCTTTCAACAGGCTCTCGAGCTCTTTCTGGAGCTCGGCGGCATCTTTAGTACGGAGTTCGCTGGCTTTCATGACGTCTCCTTAAGCACCGATCTGACGCGTTACGAACGTCGTCGAGATAGGCAGCTTGGCAGCGGCCAGACGGAATGCCTCGCGTGCCAGCTCTTCGCTAACACCTTCCATTTCGTACAGGACCTTGCCTGGTTGAATCTCAGCGACCCAGAACTCTGGATTACCCTTACCGTTACCCATACGAACTTCGGCAGGTTTCTGCGAAATTGGCTTATCGGGGAAGATACGGATCCAGATGCGGCCACCACGTTTGATGTGACGGTTAATTGCACGACGTGCTGCTTCGATCTGGCGAGCAGTCAGACGGCCACGGTCAGTGGCTTTCAGACCAAATTCGCCAAACGAAACTTGCGCACCGCGAGTCGCCAGACCGGTATTACGGCCTTTGTGCTCTTTGCGATACTTTCTGCGAGAAGGTTGCAGCATGTTTATTCTCCTTCGGACGCAGCAGGAGCAGCGTCTTTACGAGGACCGCGACCACGACCACCTGGACGGCGGTTTTCAGGGCGGTCACCACGTGGACGACGTGGGCGGCGCTCTTCAGGGGCTACGGTGTCAACAGGCATTTCGCCGTTAGGCAGCATGTCGCCCTTGTAGACCCAGACCTTGATACCGATGATCCCGTACGTCGTGTGCGCTTCGGAAGTACCGTAATCGATGTTAGCGCGCAGGGTGTGCAGAGGCACACGGCCTTCGCGGTACCATTCGGTACGAGCGATTTCGATGCCGTTCAAGCGACCCGAGCTCATGATCTTGATGCCTTGGGCACCCAGACGCATGGCGTTTTGCATGGAACGCTTCATCGCACGACGGAACATGATGCGCTTTTCCAATTGCTGGGCAATGGAATCGGCGATCAGTTGAGCGTCGGTTTCAGGTTTGCGAATTTCTTCGATGTTAACGTGCACGGGCACGCCCAACAGGCGCTGCAGGTCAGCCTTCAGGCTTTCGATATCCTCACCGCGCTTGCCGATCACCACACCTGGACGAGCCGAGTAAATGGTGATGCGAGCATTTTTGGCAGGACGCTCGATGACCACACGGCCAACGGACGCGCTTTTCAGCTTGCGTTTCAGGTATTCGCGCACACGGATGTCGTCAGCCAACATCGTACCGAACTCAGCACCGTCAGCGTACCAACGCGAGCTCCAGTTACGGTTAACAGCCAGGCGGAACCCAATTGGGTGGATTTTCTGTCCCATTGTGACTCCTTAAGCGCCGACTTTGACCACAATGTGGCAAGTCTGCTTCTCAATACGGTTACCGCGGCCTTTGGCTCGTGCAGAAAAACGCTTCAACGACTGAGCCTTGTCCACGTAAATGGACGTAACTTTCAGTTCGTCGATATCGGCGCCGTCATTGTGCTCAGCGTTGGCAATAGCCGATTCCAGAGCTTTCTTGATGATGCCAGCGGCTTTCTTGGGAGTGAAAGTCAGCGTATTCAGAGCGTGAGCAACGGACTTGCCGCGGATCATATCCGCAACCAGACGTGCTTTTTGCGCCGAAATATGGACTCCACGAATAATTGCTGTAGTTTCCATCACTTATCTCCGGGCCTTTTTGTCCGCAGCGTGACCCTTGAAAGTACGGGTCAAGGCGAACTCGCCGAGCTTGTGGCCAACCATGTTCTCGTTAATGTAAACGGGAATATGTTGACGACCATTGTGAACGGCAATCGTCAGCCCAATGAACTCGGGCAGGATGGTCGAGCGGCGCGACCAGGTCTTGATTGGTCGCTTGTCGTTACCCACAACGGCTGCATCAACCTTTTTGATCAGGTGAGCATCAACGAATGGGCCTTTTTTGATCGAACGTGACATAGTGTTCGCCCCTTACTTGCGCTTACGGCGCGAAACAATCATGTTGTCTGTGCGCTTGTTACGACGGGTGCGGTAGCCCTTGGCAGGCGTACCCCATGGGCTGACTGGCTCACGGCCTTCACCCGTACGACCTTCACCACCACCGTGCGGGTGATCGACTGGGTTCATCGCCACACCGCGAACGGTAGGACGAATACCACGCCAGCGAACAGCACCGGCTTTACCGATCTGACGCAGGCTGTGATCGTGGTTGCTGACTTCGCCAATCGTGGCGCGGCAGTCGATGTGAATGCGGCGAACTTCACCGGAACGCAGACGCACTTGAGCGTACGTGCCTTCACGAGCCAGCAACACAGCGGAACCACCAGCGGAACGAGCGATTTGAGCACCCTTACCAGGCAGCATCTCGATGCAGTGAATGGTTTGACCCACAGGAATGTTGCGGATAGGCAAAGTGTTGCCGGAACGGATAGGAGCTTCCGCGCCAGACACAACCGTTGCACCCACTTCCAGACCACGAGGGGCGATGATGTAACGACGCTCGCCGTCCGCGTAGCACACCAATGCGATGTGAGCGCTGCGGTTAGGGTCGTATTCCAGACGTTCTACTTTCGCAGGAATACCGTCCTTGTTGCGACGGAAGTCGACAATACGGTAATGCTGCTTGTGACCGCCGCCACGGTGACGAACCGTGATGTGGCCGTTGTTGTTACGGCCAGCACTGCTGGATTTCTTTTCCAGCAAAGCCGCGTAAGGAGCGCCTTTGTGCAGTTCAGGGTGAACCACTTTGATCATGCCACGGCGACCTGGCGACGTTGGTTTTACTTTTACCAATGCCATATTAGTTCACCTCAGAAAAGTCGAGTTCCTGACCGGGCTTGAGCGAGACATATGCCTTGCGCACACTGCGGCGGCGACCCATGAAACGGCCAAAGCGCTTTTCTTTGCCCTTCTGATTGAGCACCTGAACCGACTCAACTTCTACCTTGAACAGCAGTTCAATAGCAGCTTTGATTTCGGGCTTGGTGGCATCAGGAGCGACGCGGAAAGCGATTTGCTGATTTTTTTCGGCAACGTACGTGGCTTTTTCAGTCACGACAGGTGCCAGAATGACTTGCAATAGACGTTCGGCGTTCATCCCAACATCTCCTCAAACTGAGCGACAGCCGCTTTGGTGACCAACACTTTTTTGTAGTGGATCAGGGACAGCGGGTCGGCGTAGCGTGGCTCAACCACAGCAACGTGAGGCAGGTTACGCGTAGCCAGGTACACGTTCTCGTCCAGCGCGTCGGTGATGATCAACACGGATTCCAGGCCCAGGTCTTTCAGCTTGTTGGCTGCCAGACGGGTCTTGGGTGCTTCCAGAGTGAAGGAATCAACAACCAACAGACGCTCGTCGCGGACCAACTGAGACAGAATCGCGCTGATACCGGCGCGGTACATCTTCTTGTTGACCTTGTGTGCGTAGTTTTCTTCACCGGTGTTGGGGAATGCACGACCGCCTCCACGCCACACGGGCGAGGATGTCATACCAGCACGAGCGCGACCGGTGCCTTTTTGGCGCCATGGCTTTTTGGTGCTGTGGTTGACTTCAGCGCGTGTCAATTGCTTGCTGTTGCCGCTGCGAGCATTGGCTTGGTAAGCAACAACGATCTGGTGAACCAGAGCTTCGTTGAATTCACGACCGAAAACGTTTTCGTTGGCCTGCAATGTGGATGCAGCTTGGCCTTGTTCGTTCAGGAGCTTCAGTTCCATGGTTTAGGCTCCTTTCACAGCAGGGCGCACAACGATATTGGCGTTCTTGTGACCTGGGACAGCGCCCCGGACCAACAACAAGCCACGCTCGGCGTCGACGCGGATCACGTCAAGATTCTGAACCGTACGGGTAACGTCACCCATATGGCCCGACATTTTTTTACCTTTGAACACACGGCCTGGATCCTGGGCTTGACCAATGGAACCGGGTACGCGGTGCGAGCGCGAGTTACCGTGGCTGTTACGCTGGCCGCCAAAATTGTGGCGTTTGATGGTACCGGCAAAGCCTTTACCGATCGTGGTGCCCGTAACGTCAACCTTCTGACCCGCTTCGAAAATGCTTTCCACAGCAACTACGGAACCGGCGGAAAGCTCGGCGATAGCAGCGGGGTCGAGGCGGAATTCTTTCAGGATGCTGCCAGCTTCAACGCCAGCTTTTGCATAATGCCCTGCCTGGGGCTTGGTAACGCGTGTTGCACGACGGGTGCCAAAGGCAACCTGTACAGCAGCGTAACCGTCAACTGCGGGCGTCTTGACCTGGGTGATGCGGTTGTTGGACACGTCCAGCACGGTCACAGGGATGGACTCGCCTTCCTCTGTAAACACACGGGTCATGCCAACTTTACGCCCAACAAGGCCCAGCCGCCACGCGGCAGGCGTAGGTGTCGAGTTCGACATCGTTTTCTCCATTCCTGACTACGATTGGTCAGGGCTAACTGAGAGTACACGCAATAATTTGCGCGACGACCATAGCCAAAACTTTTTGGCTAAGCTAGTAAATATAGCACGGTGCTGTAAAGCCAAGCAAGATTTACTGCAAAAAATGGCCCGAAACTGCTTGATTGACAACAGTTTTTTCCCATTTGCCCCTGCACGCCATCAGGGCGCCATCAAGAAAACGGATTCCACCCCCGCCATTTATTGATGTGCCTTATTCACGAATCGAGCGACGTACTCATTGACCGGTTCATCCCGAATTTGCGCCGGCGTCCCGCTTTGCTCCACCCTCCCCTCACGCAACACCACAATATGCTGCCCCAGCCGCAATGCCTCATCGATATCGTGCGTAATGAAGATAATGGTTTTGTTCAGGCTGCTCTGCAAACGCAAAAGCTCATCCTGCATCTCGTAGCGAATCAAGGGGTCCAGGGCCGAGAAGGCCTCGTCCATCAGCAAAATATCGGCATCGACAGCCAACGCTCGCGCCAGGCCTACGCGTTGCTGCATCCCGCCTGACAATTCGTCAGGGTAGTTATCGGCATAATCATGCAGACCCACGCGCTCCAGCCATTGCCGAGCTTGCTCCCGGGCTTGCGAACGCTTGTCTCCACGCACCTCAAGACCGAAGGCGACATTCTCCAACACGGTCAAATGGGGCAGCAAGCCAAAGGCCTGGAAGACCATGCTGATTCCATAGCGGCGGAATTGTCGCAGGCTGGCCATGTCCAGCTGCAAGATGTCCTGCCCATCCACCAGCACCTGTCCGGCGCTGGGGTCGATCAAACGGTTGATGTGGCGCACCAGCGTGGATTTGCCCGAACCGGACAAGCCCATCACGCAGGATATCTGCTGCGCGGGAAAGCAGGCATCTACCCCCGCCAGCCCCACAATGCAGTCCGTCTGCTTTTGCACGGCCTGCTTGTCGACCCCCTGCTTTAGCAAATCGATGGCTTCGGTCGCCCGATTACCAAAAACCTTATACACATCCCGCAGCTCGATCTTGCAGTCGGAGTCATGGTGGGAAGTAGGTATCGTCGTCATGCTTGCCTCCTGACCTTACGACGGTGACGCTGAGAACGACCAAAGGATTGAGTGATCCGATCAATGACAATCGCCAGGATCACAATCGCTACCCCTGCCTGCAAGCCACGACCGATATCCAGGGTCTGAATCCCCGCCAGCACGTCTTCACCCAAACCCTGAGCCCCAATCATGGAGGCCACCACCACCATGGACAAGGCCATCATGGTGGTTTGATTAATGCCCGCCATGATGCTGGGACGGGCCAGAGGCAAGGTGACCTTGGTCAACATTTGCCAGCGCGTGACCCCATACGCCTGTGCCGCTTCCATCACATGCTTGTCCACCTGTCGCAGTCCCAGACTGGTCAGGCGAATCAAGGGAGGGACAGCATAGACAACGGTGGCCAGGACGGCGGGGACTTTACCCAGGCCAAACAGCATCAGCACCGGAATCAGGTACACAAAGCTAGGCATGGTTTGCATCACATCCAGCACGGGCGTCAGCACTTTTCTAAGCAGACGACTTCGGGCGCTAAGAATGCCAAGCGGGACACCGATCAGAATCGAAAAAACGGTGGCCACCAGCACCAGAGTGAAGGTTTGCATCAGCTTGTCCCACAAACCCATGGCGCCTATCAGGTACAGACCGGCCACATAGAGCAGGACCGGCAGGAAACGTCGCTGTCCCCACCAGGCCAGCAAACCGGTCAAGGCCAGGATGACCCAGGCGGGCACCTGCTGCAAGACCCGCTCCACCGGCAAGATGGCGTTCGTCAGAATCCAGGCGCTGATCTGACGAAAACCTGTGCCCCAATCCCGCACGGCTACCAGCAATTGGCGATTCACCCAATCCGCCGCCGACCACTGTGCAAAAAATGACGGCTGCGAGACAGCGACCTTCCCTGTTGACTGCGGCTCCAGGGAGGCCAGCAGCCGCTCTGCCTGTGCCGCAGGCATCCACTGGCGCCATTGCTCAGGGTTCTCTTTCAAGAATTTCTGCACCTGTGTACGGGCATTCTGTCCGCCTTCCGTCATACCCAGAATGATCTTGTTCATCTGCTCAGGCTCAAGCTGGATTTTTTCGAACAGATCCACCAGATCAGGATGCGACTGTACGAAAGGCGTGGAGGCCGCCACACCAATATGGGCCAGGATGAAGTCTGTGGGGCAAACCTGGCCTTTGCCAGACACCGCCGCTTCCCAGCAGCGTTCATTGAAAGGCGCGCTGGCCAGCTTTTTGAAGGAATACTTGGCCATGAGGCCTGCTGGCTGCCAGTAATAGAACAGGATAGGCTCACGCCTGTCATAAGCAGCACTGATGGCCGCATCCAGAGCCGCACCCGTACCGGGTCGGAAATTCTGATAGTGTTCGCCCAGACCATAGAGATCGAACAGACGGCTATTGAAGGTTTCACAGACCCAACCGGAGGGACAGTTATAGAAGCGACCTTTATGGGGCTGTTCCGGGTCGCTGAAAATAGGGGCGTAGCGCCCCAAATCTTCAACTTTCTGGAGATCGGGGGCAATTGGCTTGATTCCCTTGTCAGGATCACCCTCGACCACATAGTCCGGAACGTACCACCCCTGCTCGGCCCCACCCTTCAGCGTACTGCCCAGAACCTGAACCTGTCCGGCTTCAATGGCTTTCTCGATGATCTCGGTACGCCCGGACCAGATCTCGCCGATTACCTGGATATCATTCTGTGCCAACGCACTTTCCAAGGCAGCCGAGGAGCCCGGCACCCGTTCAGTCTTGCAGCCATACGCCCTTTCCAGAATCTGTTGATACAGCTCCGTGCTGAACGCGGCACTCTCCCAGCTCAAGTCAGCCAGACGTATTGGTTTGTCCGGCTGACAAGCTTGCGCGTATGCATGACCTCCCCACAGGCAAAGCCATAGGCCCAGGCAGTACCACAGGGCCAGAAATGGCTTTCGTATCTGATTTTTCATTCTCGTCCTCCTTCACCCCGCTCATCGTCGCATTTGTTTCCGGGTGAAAGTGTGTCCGGTCGTAAAAACAAACTAAAAACAGGTTTTACTCCACGGCGGCATCAGCGTGCATCGCTCACAACAGGGTCAAGGACGAGAGACAAAACCCCTGCTCAGAAAAAATGGCGGCTAGTCACCCTATCGTCTGAGTCAGACCGCTGCTTACGGACGAAAAAAAACGCCATGCAGTTGCATGGCGTTTCTTTCGATGAAGCTCGAACTGCTAGGCAGAATTACTGCAGAGCGATTTCGACGTCAACACCGGCTGGCAAATCCAGACGCATCAGAGCGTCGACGGTCTTGTCGGTAGGATCGACAATGTCCATCAAGCGCTGGTGGGTACGCATTTCAAACTGATCGCGCGATGTCTTGTTGACGTGCGGCGAACGCAGAATGTCGTAGCGACGGATACGTGTTGGCAGTGGTACTGGACCACGAACAACAGCGCCGGTGCGCTTGGCGGTTTCTACGATCTCAGCAGCAGACTGATCGATCAACTTGTAATCGTAAGCCTTCAGACGGATGCGGATTTTCTGGTTTTTCATGGGTAATCCTAAAGAACGATATAAGTGGGGGCTTTTTGACTGGGCTTACCGATTGCTCGAAGAAACTCTGACTAAAAAGCACCCCTTTTGGGGGTAGCAAAGACGCGGCGGGAAGGTTTGCACCTTCACACCGCGATCAAGGCTTATTACTTGATGATTTTTGCCACCACGCCAGCGCCAACGGTACGGCCGCCTTCGCGAATAGCGAAGCGCAGACCTTCTTCCATGGCGATAGGAGCGATCAGGGACACTTTCATCGAAATGTTGTCGCCTGGCAGAACCATTTCCTTGTCTTCTGGCAGCTCGATCGTGCCGGTCACGTCAGTTGTACGGAAGTAGAACTGAGGACGGTAGCCCTTGAAGAAAGGCGTGTGACGACCACCTTCTTCTTTGGACAGAATGTACACCTCGGCGTCGAAGTCCGTGTGTGGCTTGATCGAACCGGGCTTGGCCAGAACTTGACCACGTTCCACGTCTTCACGCTTGGTACCACGCAGCAGCAGACCGACGTTATCGCCAGCTTCGCCTTGGTCCAGCAGTTTGCGGAACATTTCAACGCCGGTACAAATGGTCTTGACCGTGTCTTTGATACCCACGATTTCGATTTCTTCGCCGACTTTGATGATGCCGCGCTCAATACGACCGGTCACAACCGTACCACGGCCGGAGATCGAGAACACGTCTTCAACAGGCATCAAGAAGGTACCGTCAACGGCACGCTCAGGCGTAGGAATGTAGGTGTCCAACGCTTCGGCCAGAGCCAGAACAGCTTGGCTGCCCAGTGGGCCTTCGTCGCCTTCCAGAGCCAGTTTGGCCGAACCCTTGATGATCGGGGTGTCGTCGCCAGGGAAGTCGTACTTGGACAACAGCTCACGAACTTCCATTTCAACCAGTTCGATCAGCTCTTCGTCATCAACCATGTCGGCCTTGTTCAGGAACACGATGATGTAAGGAACGCCAACCTGACGGCTCAGCAGGATGTGCTCGCGAGTCTGGGGCATTGGGCCGTCAGCGGCCGAGCAAACCAAGATAGCGCCGTCCATCTGGGCAGCACCGGTAATCATGTTCTTGACGTAGTCAGCGTGGCCGGGGCAGTCAACGTGAGCGTAGTGACGGTTAGGCGTTTCGTACTCAACGTGCGACGTGCTGATGGTGATACCACGTGCTTTTTCTTCAGGGGCGTTGTCGATCTGCGAGTAATCGCGTGCTTCGCCGCCGTATGCCTTGGACAGAACCGTGCAGATTGCAGCGGTCAGAGTGGTTTTACCGTGGTCAACGTGACCGATAGTACCGACGTTGACGTGCGGTTTAGTCCGTTCAAACTTACCTTTTGCCATGATTTATCCCAATTATGTTTTACAGGAAAACAAAAAAATTGTTGAGCAGCCCGCCATGAGGCGGGCTGATATTGCTATTACTTACCGCGAGCGCTGATCACTTCTTCCGCTACGTTCTTTGGAGCTTCAGCATATTGCTTGAATTCCATCGTGTACGTAGCGCGACCTTGTGTTTGCGAACGCAGGCTGGTCGAGTAACCGAACATCTCGGCCAGAGGAACCTCGGCCTTGATGATCTTGCCACCACCAACGATATCGTCCATGCCCTGAACCATACCGCGACGAGAGGACAAGTCACCCATCACAGTACCGGCGTATTCCTCAGGAGTTTCAACCTCAACAGCCATGGTTGGCTCCAGCAGAACAGGGGCAGCCTTACGCATACCATCCTTGAAGGCCATCGAAGCGGCCATGCGGAAGGCGTTTTCGTTCGAGTCCACATCGTGGTACGAACCGAAGAACAGCGTAGCTTTGACGTCCACCACTGGGTAACCAGCGACCACACCTGCGGACAGGGTTTCGCGAATACCTTTTTCAACAGCAGGAATGTATTCGCGAGGAACCACACCGCCCTTGATGGCGTCAACGAACTCAAAGCCACCGCCTGCTTCCAGGGGCTCCAGCTTGAGGACCACGTGACCGTACTGACCACGACCACCGGACTGTTTGACGAACTTACCTTCGATTTCGTCGCAAGTCTTGCGGATGGTTTCGCGGTAAGCCACTTGGGGTTTGCCCACGTTGGCTTCCACGCCGAATTCACGGCGCATGCGGTCGACCAGAACTTCCAGGTGCAGCTCGCCCATACCGGAAATAATGGTCTGGCCGGACTCTTCGTCGCTGCTGACGCGGAAAGATGGATCTTCCTGAGCCAGACGGGACAAGGCCACGCCCATTTTTTCCTGGTCGGACTTGGTCTTTGGTTCCACAGCCTGCGAAATCACGGGCTCGGGGAACTCCATGCGTTCCAGAATGATGTGCTGGCTGGCGTCACACAGGGTTTCACCCGTGGTCACGTCTTTCAAGCCCACCACGGAGGCGATGTCACCGGCCACCAGCTCTTTCAGTTCGGCACGGTTGTTTGCGTGCATCTGCAAAATACGGCCAATACGCTCTTTCTTGCCCTTGATAGGGTTGTAGACCGTATCGCCCGAACGCAGAACGCCCGAGTAAACGCGCACGAAGGTCAATTGACCAACAAAGGGGTCAGTCATTAGCTTGAACGCCAGAGCGGACATCGGCTCTTCGTCGTTGGCTTTACGATGAATGACATTACCTTCGTCATCCGAACCTTCGACAGGAGGAATATCCACTGGCGATGGCAGGTAGTCGATCACGGCGTCCAGCATACGCTGCACACCTTTGTTCTTGAACGCGGTACCGCACAGCATTGGCTGAATTTCGCAGGCAATGGTACGTGTACGCAGACCCAGGTTGATGTCCTCTTCGGAGAGGTCACCGTTTTCCAGGTACTTGTTCATCAGGTCTTCGCTGGCTTCGGCAGCCGACTCGACCATTTTTTCACGCCATTCTTCAGCCGAAGCTTGCAGCTCAGCAGGAATGTCGGTGTATTCAAATTTCACGCCGTTGCTGGCTTGATCCCAGATGATGGCTTTCATCTTGATCAGGTCAACCACGCCTTGGAAATCTTCTTCAG
Organism: Alcaligenes sp. SJTW-7; assembly: GCF_047716895.1. Taxonomy (NCBI): domain Bacteria; kingdom Pseudomonadati; phylum Pseudomonadota; class Betaproteobacteria; order Burkholderiales; family Alcaligenaceae; genus Alcaligenes; species Alcaligenes sp. SJTW-7. The sequence continues at coordinate 3,728,396 of NZ_CP136682.1, forward strand.
CACCAATCGGGATAACGACAGGCACAGGATGGGCTTTCAGACGCAGCTTGAGCTGGTCGTAAACCTTGAAGAAGTTTGCGCCCGTGCGGTCCATCTTGTTGATGAAGGCCAGACGAGGCACACCGTACTTGTTGGCTTGACGCCATACGGTTTCCGACTGAGGCTGAACACCACCCACCGCGCAGTAAACCATGCAAGCGCCGTCCAGCACACGCATGGAACGCTCAACTTCAATGGTGAAGTCAACGTGGCCGGGGGTATCAATGATGTTGATACGGTGCTCTGGATAATTGCCCGCCATACCACGCCAGAAAGCAGTGGTAGCAGCCGAGGTAATGGTGATCCCGCGCTCTTGCTCTTGCTCCATCCAGTCCATGGTGGCCGAACCTTCGTGGGTTTCGCCCAGCTTGTGGTTCACACCGGTGTAGAACAGGATGCGCTCGGTAGTGGTCGTTTTCCCGGCGTCGATGTGAGCCGAGATACCGATGTTGCGATAGCGCTGAATAGGGGTTTTGCGGGCCATGATTATATGTCCTCAGATTACCAACGGAAATGGCTGAATGCTTTGTTAGCATCGGCCATCTTGTGCGTGTCTTCACGCTTTTTCATTGCACCGCCACGGCCTTCAGCCGCATCGGACAATTCGCCGGCCAGGCGCAAGTCCATCGATTTTTCACCGCGTTTCTTGGCGGCTTCACGCACCCAGCGCATGGCCAGAGCCAAACGACGCACGGGACGCACTTCGACAGGTACCTGGTAGTTAGCGCCACCAACACGGCGGCTCTTCACTTCAACAACAGGTTTTACATTATTGATGGCAGCATTAAACACTTCGAGCGGATCTTTGCCGGTTTTCTGCGCAATTTGTTCCAGCGCGCCATAAACAATACGTTCGGCAACAGCTTTCTTGCCGGACAGCATGACCACGTTCATGAACTTGGCCAGCTCAACGCTGCCAAATTTTGGGTCAGGTAGGATTTCACGTTTGGGTACTTCGCGACGGCGAGGCATTTTTATTTCCTTGTGACTATTCAGTTGAACCGCGTTATGCGGTCTCGGCCATTCATGACAAATGACCACTTACCTACCATGGCGCTCAGGCCACGGTTGCACGGATCCAGATCAGAGAACTGATCAATGGATACATGGATTACTTGGGACGCTTGGCGCCGTACTTGGAGCGGGCTTGCTTACGGTCCTTGACGCCTTGCAGGTCAAGAGCACCGCGAACAATGTGGTAACGCACACCTGGCAAGTCTTTAACACGACCACCGCGGACGAGAACGACCGAGTGCTCTTGCAGGTTGTGGCCTTCACCACCGATGTAAGAAATGACTTCGAAGCCGTTGGTCAGGCGCACTTTGGCGACTTTACGCAGAGCGGAGTTAGGCTTCTTGGGGGTCGTGGTGTATACACGTGTGCAAACACCGCGGCGCTGTGGGCAGTTCTCGAGCGCGGGGCTCTTGCTGCTAACGCGGCTGACTTCGCGCGGTTTACGCACGAGCTGGCTAATGGTTGGCATGACCTTTACGTATCCTATAACGTACTTTACGTACTGGTTGACGTATATGTTTTGAAAAACGCCGTCCAGTTGGCGGGTATTGAAACCCCGGACCGGAAGCGGCATTGCGCAATACCACTCCCCATAAAACACGAAAAAGAGCGGTCTTGCACATGGCTTGGGCTTGATTTCAGACACCAAAAAAGTGCCCGCAGCCCCTAAATTCAGGGCTGCCATCAAATTACTGCAAGGTGTACCGGCAAAGGATCCTTAAAGTAAGCTCTAAAATTTACCACAGTAAACCCTTATAGGTCAACGATTTGGGCGCCAATCCGGCTCTTTCCCGTTGTCAGGGCACACGCATGGAAGCACTTGGTCACTCGCTATCTACATATCGTTATACTGCAGGGCTATTGCACTTCTGCGACAAGGACAATACCCATGATCATCGCTTCCCTGGAAGACGACCTCGTCCAGGCTGAACTGATTGCCCGGATCTTGACCGAGGCTGGCTATGAGTGTCGCTCCTTTCATCAAGGAAAAGACCTGCTGGCCGCCCTGGCCAAGCCACACGATTTCGGTTTACTGCTGCTGGACTGGGAACTGCCGGATGTCAGCGGCCTAGATGTGTTGCGTTGGGTTCGCACCACACTGGGTCATGCTATGCCCGTTCTGTTTCTGACCAGCCGTACCCAGGAAGAGGATCTGGTCACCGGCTTGCAAGCCGGTGCCGACGACTATATTAATAAGCCCGTGCGCAAGGGAGAGCTGGTGGCGCGCGTCAACGCCGCTGTACGACGTCTGGATTTGAACACCACCGTCACACAGGACAGCCGCTTCTCGTTTGCCGGTTACGATATTTTCCCCGAGCAAGGTCAGATCATGCTGGCCGGTGAGACTGTTACCCTGGCCCCCAAAGAGTTCGAGTTGGCTCTTTTGCTGTTTCGCAATCCTGGCCGTTTGTTCTCGCGTGATGTTTTAAGCTCCGCCGTCTGGAATCGGGAGATTCCGGCCACCTCCCGTACGCTGGACACGCATTTGTCCAATATACGCCGCAAGCTCCAGCTGCGCCCTGAAAACGGGGTACGCCTGACCGCGTCCTACGCCCTGGGCTATCGCCTTGAACTTTTGACCGACCCTAGCTAGTCCACTTTTTATGATTAATCTGCGTATCGCCGCCCCCCTTGTCTGCGGCTTGATCTGGGGCGGTCTTGTGTCCGCCCAGCCTTCGGGCGCTCGTGGCGAAAATTTTGTCTACAAAGTTCTGGCCGGAGACACCCTGCTGGACATTTCCCAGACATACACACGCCAAGGGCGCAACTGGTCCGAGATCCAGCGCTTGAATGCGGTGGCCGATCCGTATCGCCTACCCATTGGCAAGGAGCTGCATATTCCGTTTCGCATGATCCCGGAAGTGGACGCCCCAGCCCGCATCACCCATCAGACCGGCCATATCCTGGTCAATGGTCAGACTCTGGCCGCGGGGACCACGCATTTACAGGAAGGAGATCTGATCCAGACGGGCAGCAATGGCTACCTGACACTGGAACTGCAAGATGGCAGTCAACTCAGTGTGCCTGCTCAGGCTTCACTAAATGTGACGCGTCTGCGGGCCTTTGAGGGGACGGGCCTGACCGATTCGATCATTGCCCTGGACGACGGCGATGTGGAATCGCGGGTTTCACCTGAAAAAAATGGAGTGGGCCGCTTTGAAGTGCGCACCCCAGTCAGCATTACGGGGGTACGTGGGACCGAGATGCGCGTTCGCACCCAGCGTGGCATGGCACACAGCGAAGTGCTGACGGGCCGTGCCGAGCTGGGCACGCAGCAGCGCGACACTCCCACAAGTTTGAAACAGAATCAGGGTGCTGCAGTGGGCACGGACGGCAGTATTCTGGCATTGCAGCCGTTGTTGCCTGCCCCGCAGATTTCCAAGCCTGAGCGTCGCGGTGGTCAATGGAACAGTACGATTCAAGCTGTGCCCGGTGCTCAGGCCTATCTGGTCCAGACCTCCACCGACCCGCAAGGCGCCAAGCTGCTGTGGCGCGACATTACAACAGATACGGAGATACAGTTCGGTGCCTCACGCCCCGGCACCTACTACGTCACCGTACGTGCCATTGACCGCCACGGGCTGATGGGCCCGGACACGATCGAAAGCTTTGAAGGCGCCGCCAGCCTGACCAGCTCGGATGGCCAAGCCGTGGTCAACCGTTTTGGCGACCCCATTCTCTTGACGCAGTTCTAGAACCTGAACGGCAGACGGCATGAGCAGCCCGGCCCCTGAAAACAACAAGCTCCTCTCGGACCGGATTCGGAAAGAGTGGCATCTGGTGTCGGGTTTGCTCATGTTACTGACCCTGCTGTTCAGCGTCGTGCGTGATGATGGTGCGCTGGGCAAACTTAATAACCTGATCTACGACTTCACCATGGCGGCTGCATTCACGCAGCCCGCCCCGTCAGATATTGTTATCGTCGCCATCGACGACTACAGCATTTCCCAACTGGGATTCTGGCCTTGGCGACGTATCCATCATGCGCAACTGCTCGGCCGTCTTGCACAGGCACGCGCGGTTGGCATCGATCTGGTGTTTCAGGAACCCAACCCTGTCTACCCCAGTGATGACCGTGCCTTGGCCCAAGCGATTGAGCAACACGGGCGCGTTGTACTGCCCTTGATTTATGACACCCAGCGCCAGGAAGTCAATACCGCGATTCCTATGCTGAGCCTGGCCGCAAAAGCGGCAGGCTACATCAACATCGAACCCGATTCGGATGGGGTGGTACGACGCGTCGCCCTGCAGCGACTCACCCCTTCTGACCAGATTCTGCCGCACTTCACGATCGCCATGTTGATGACGGGCGACGATGTGGATCTGGCCCTGCACGCCCTGAACGCCAGCCAATCCGACACGCCCCACATTCCTTTCCTGGGCCGCAGCGGGCACTTTCAAACCGTCCCTTACTTTAATGTCCTCAATGGCGATATCCCGCCCTCCTTTTTCAAGGACAAATATGTATTGGTTGGAGCATGGGGGAGTGGGCTGGGCGACACCTTCCCCACTCCCTTATCCAAAGCCGGCCTGAGCAGCATGTCCGGGGTGGAAATTCTAGCCAATACCTTACAGGCCGTCCGCAGCGACAACTGGATACGCACTCCCCCGGCCTGGTTCATCGCCCTGGCCAGTTGCCTGCCCGTTCTGCTGGCTTGTCAGGTGCTGTTTTATCTGTCACCGCGCGCAACCTTGCTGGGCCTGATCGGCTTGGTCATTGCCATTTTGCTGGTGAACTGGGTGGCCATGCACACCTTTGATCTGTGGATTCCACCCTTGGCCAGTCTGATGACTGTCCTGCTGGCCTATCCCCTTTGGCACTGGCGCAGTCAGGAAGCGGCGCTCAATCAGGTGACCGAGGAACTGAACAAGCTGCAACTGGAGTACCCCGATGTCAGGACAGCGCTGAACGAGCGCCTGTCCGGTCTAAGTACGCGCAACCTTCCCCATCGACTGACCCAGCTGCACAAGTCCATTAATTTGTTGCGTCAGGCACAAACCAAGCGGGAAGAGACATTGCGCTTCATTTCACATGATATGCGGGCGCCTCAAAACTCTATTCTGGCCTTGACCAGCTTACAGCGTCAGGATGAAAGTAAACTGCCACCCGATCAATTCCTGCACAAGATGGAAGGTTATGCCGAGCAGACCCTGGAACTGGTCGACAACTTCATCAGCCTGGCGCGAGCCGAAGCCATGGAAATGGTGCTGAGCCCCTTGAGCCTGCCTGATTTGCTGGCAGACTGTCTGGATGATGCCTGGGCCAGCGCCAACAAACGCTCCATCAGTCTGAATCTGAATGATTCGGATCTGATATGGATAAAGGGCAATGCTCCCATGCTGCGCCGCGCTTTTACCAATCTGATTCAAAACGCCATCAAATACGGGCCAGACGGCAATCGGATCGACATAGACCTGATTGCCGAACCGCAAACCGTGCAGGTCCGGGTCATGGACCAAGGCTGGGGTGTACCGGCAGATAAACGGGCAAGTATTTTTGAGCCTTATCACCGGGCCCATGAAAATACAGCAGGCGCCCCTTCGGGTAGCGGACTGGGCCTGGCGTTTGTAAAAACCGTAATCAACAAACATGATGGCGATATCGTGCTCGATAGCACGCGTGAACAGGGCTGTACCTTTATCGTCTCCCTGCCCCGCCTGGATAGTAGCGATGAAGGCTGAGTTCTGGCGTGACCCGGCCTTGCCTTATGTGGAAAGTCGCCGTGCCTGCGACAGCCGGGTCTGTTACCAGCAACACAGCCACCCCACCTATTCGATTGGCGCAGTCGACGCAGGTGGCAGTATCTTTAGCGGAGCACCTGGCGGCCCCGTGCCGCTTGCTCCGGGTTCAGTCGTCTTGATCCCGGCCCATCGCAGCCACGCCTGCAACCCTAGACCTGACCAGACCTGGAGCTACCAGATGCTGCACCTGGACGCGACATGGCTGGAACAGTTATGGCAAGAAAGCACAGGGTTCAGGCCCAAGACCGCAGAGCCTGTTCGTGTCAGTCACCAGCCCTCGCTTTATGCCGCCTACTGTGAGCTGAACACAGTCTTGTTCTCTGAGGCCCCCGTACTGAACAAAGAGGCGGCACTGATCGACTTTTTGCTCCATCACTGGCCAGATCAGGCCCAACTCCTGGTGCCTTCTCCTCCGCCCAGCCCCCTGTTGCAAAAAACCCTGAAACGCTGGATTGAAGGCCAGCTAGCCACTGTGCCCCTGCACGAGCTGGCTCAGGAAACAGGGCTGAGCCGCTATCAGCTCATTCGAGCCTTTCGTCGCCACACGGGTCTGACGCCGCAGCGCTGGCAACTGAATCAACGTGTCAATCTGGCTCGCCATGCCTTACGGGAAGGGGACGGGCTGGCAGACATTGCCTATCGTCTGGGTTTTGCCGATCAAAGCCATTTTCAGCGCGTTTTCAAACTCTATACCGGCGTCACCCCCGGGCAATATCGCGGCTAATTCCGCTCTTCCCGCCACCGCAACGAGGAGACAGACGCACTTTTATTCAATACGGCGCCTTTCCTGTCCGGGCACACTGCATTTTTTGTATGGATATACCGCCGTGTCCCTGTTCTTGCTGATCGCCAGCACCCATTTTCTGGCACTTCTTTCGCCAGGCCCAGATTTTTTCCTGATTACCCACAGTACCTTGACCCATGGACGACGAGTCGCAAGCGGTGTCTGCGCCGGCGTCGCCCTGGCTAATGGGATTTATATCGCTCTGGCCCTGACCGGCTTTGCCCGACTCAGCCTCAACAGTCCGCTCTTTTTGCTGATGCAAACCACCGGTGGACTGTATCTGCTGTATTTAGGCGTGAAATTTCTGCAGGCAGCCCGTCGCCCCTCGTCGCGGCATCGGCTCCCCGCCACGGCTTCTTGCCCAGGCGGGTGGTGGCGCCAAGCTCTGCTAGGTCTGCTATCAGGGCTACTGAACTCAAAGAACGCCCTGTTCTATGCCAGCCTGGCCTCCGTGCTGGCCAGTCGCCATACCGACACCCATGTGCAGATGCTACTGGGTTTGTGGATGTTTCTGACCGTGCTGATCTGGGACTTGTTCCTGACCCTACTAATCGGACATCCCCATTGGCAACACCACATTGAAAAATATCTTCCCTATGTGCAACGGCTCTGCGGCCTGCTGCTGTGCCTGATTGCAGCAGCCGCATTGCTAAATGTCATTACGCACTTGGGTGGAGCCTGAGCTTGCAAAAAGCACAAGCCAGTCCACGCCAGCCGTCAAGCACCCAGGAGGCGATAGAGCAAAGCTGTTAGAGCCACATCAAACGATGAGAAAACAAATCATTTGCGAGCTCTGACGGAGCAACATAAGCCGGTAAAATAGTCCGGGTCTACGTTTTGTTAAGCACCTTGAGTGCGCGACAGTCTATGCTGTAAGACCGGAACAACACTTGGGTGTCCCGTTCCATTTTTAAGTCTGTTTTCGAGGAGTTACTAGAATGTTTGCCAAAATCGCTTTTACAGCCGTTCTTGGATTGGCTAGCGTGCCTGCTTTTGCTGCGTGCGACGTCAGCATTGAAGGCAATGACTCCATGCAGTTCAACACCAAGAGCATCGTTGTTGACAAGACATGCAAGGAATTCACGATCAACCTGAAACACACCGGCAAGCTGCCCAAAGCAGCCATGGGCCACAACGTGGTTGTCTCGAAAAAATCCGACGAAAGCGCAGTTGCCACTGACGGGATGAAAGCCGGCCTGGACAACAACTACGTCAAAGCGGGTGACGAGCGCGTTATCGCTCACACCGACGTGATCGGTGGTGGCGAAAGCACCTCCGTCACTTTTGACGTCTCCAAGCTGAAAGAAGGCGAAGACTACGCGTTCTTCTGCTCTTTCCCCGGCCACTGGAGCATCATGACTGGCGAAATCAAGCTGGGCAGCTAATAAATACGTTGCTTGCAGCCGCTAGACGGCCATAAAAAAACCCCACGTGGCAAAGCCACGTGGGGTTTTTTACTGGGCGATCCAGTTATATGCCGACTATCCTGCTGGTTCCCCACCCCCTGTGTAAGCCGGGTGGGAATCCTGCATGGTCGTTTATTCCTGTTCGCCTTCAGGGGCTTGAGGCTGCTGCTCAGGCTCGGTCGCACCCGACACAAAGACGGGATCGTCCGAAGGCTCAGGAGCCGACGCGAATGGGTTCTCCAGTTCACGGGCTGCTTTGCGCTCTGCCATTTCAAAGGCTTCTTTTTCCTTGCGAGCGGAATGGAAAGCCATACCGGTACCAGCAGGAATCAGACGGCCCACGATCACGTTTTCTTTCAGACCACGCAGATCGTCGGTTTTGCCCATAATGGCCGCTTCGGTCAACACGCGAGTGGTTTCCTGGAAGGAAGCCGCCGAGATGAAGGAGTCGGTCGACAGCGAAGCCTTGGTAATACCCAGCAGTACGTTTTCGTACGTAGCAGGGATACCGTTTTCAGCCAGGACGCGATCGTTCTCGTTCAGCAGTTCGGAGCGTTCAACCTGTTCACCCGTGATGAAGTTGGTATCACCGGCATCCACAATGTTCACGCGGCGCAGCATCTGACGAACAATCACTTCAATGTGCTTGTCGTTGATCTTCACACCTTGCAGACGGTAGACGTCCTGCACTTCGTTAACAATGTAGTTAGCCAGCTTCTCGATACCCTTCAAGCGCAGGATGTCGTGCGGATCGGCTGGGCCGTCCACAATCATCTCGCCCTTGTTCACCACTTGACCGTCGTGAGCCAGGACCTGTTTTTCCTTCGGAATCAGGAACTCGTGGCTGACGCCGTCCAGGTCGGTAATGACCAGACGCTGTTTGCCCTTGGTGTCTTTACCGAAGGAAACCGTACCCGTAACTTCAGCCAGCAGACCGGCGTCCTTGGGCGAACGAGCTTCGAACAGTTCGGCCACACGTGGCAGACCACCGGTAATATCCCGAGTCTTTTGCGATTCCTGAGGAATACGCGCCAGAATCTCACCCACGGACACTTGCTGACCGTCGCGAACGGTAATCAGCGCGCCCACCGGGAAGGAGATATTGACCATGTGATCGGTACCCGCGATCTTGATCTCCTGACCTTGCTCATTCAGCAGCTTGATCTGTGGACGCATGGTGATCTTGCCACCACGTGTCTTGGGAGTGATCACAACCAGAGTCGACAGACCGGTTACTTCGTCCACCTGACGAGCCACGGTCACGCCTTCTTCGATGTTCTCGAAGCGAACGGTACCTGTGTACTCGGACACGATAGGACGGGTCAGCGGGTCCCAGCTAGCCAGGCGCTGACCAGCCTTGATCGCTTCGCCATCGCCCACCGTAATGGTGGCACCGTAAGGCACTTTGTGGCGTTCGCGCTCGCGGCGGTTGTCGTCAAAAATGACGATTTCACCGGAACGGGAGATCGCAACACGTTCGCCCTTGGCGTTGGTCACGTAGCGCAGACCGATTTCAAAGCCGACCGTACCAGCCGTCTTGGTTTCCACCGAGCTTGCCAGCGCTGCACGCGAAGCCGCACCACCAATGTGGAACGTACGCATGGTCAGCTGGGTACCCGGTTCACCGATGGACTGAGCAGCAATAACACCGATAGCTTCACCACGGTTAACCAGCATACCGCGGCCCAGATCACGACCGTAGCAGCTTGCGCACAAACCGTGACGGGTTTCGCAAGTCAGCGGAGTACGGATCTTGACTTCATCAATACCCAGATTGTCGATCAGGTCGACCAGGTCCTCGTTCAGCAAGGTGCCGGCGGGGATGACCAGTTCCTGATTGTCAGGATTGACGATATCGGTCGAAGCGACACGGCCCAGAATCAGATCGCGCAGGGGCTCGATAACCTCACCACCATCCAGGATGGCTTTCATGGTGTAGCCGCCCTTGGTGCCGCAATCGTCTTCGGTAATGACCAGATCTTGCGTCACGTCGACCAGACGACGCGTCAGGTAACCGGAGTTAGCCGTCTTCAAGGCCGTGTCGGCCAGACCCTTACGCGCACCGTGAGTCGAAATAAAGTACTGCAGTACGTTCAGACCTTCACGGAAGTTCGCGGTAATAGGCGTTTCAATAATGGAGCCATCAGGCTTGGCCATCAGACCACGCATACCGGCCAGCTGACGAATCTGTGCAGCCGAACCACGAGCACCGGAGTCCGCCATCATGTAGATGGAGTTGAAGGACTCTTGACGTACTTCTTCACCAAAACGGTTGATCACTGGCTCGGAAGCCAGTTGCTCCATCATGGCCTTGCCCACGCGGTCACCGGCTTTACCCCAGATGTCCACCACGTTGTTGTAGCGTTCCTGAGCGGTCACCAGACCCGAGGAGTACTGCTTGTCAATTTCTTTGACCTCGTTGCTCGCCTGGGCCAGGATGCTTTCCTTGACAGCAGGCACCACCATGTCGTTCATGGCGATGGAAATGCCGCCACGGGTTGCCAGACGGAAACCGGACTGCATCAACTTGTCGGCAAAAATCACAGTGGCACGCAGGCCGCAGCGACGGAAAGACTGGTTGATCAGGCGCGAAATTTCTTTCTTTTTCAACGCACGATTCAAGGCGCTGAAAGGCATGCCCTTGGGCAGAATTTCGGACAGCAAGGCACGGCCAGCCGTCGTCTCGTAACGCTTGATGGTCTTGACCCACTCACCGTCTTCGCCCTTCTCGAATTCTTCGATACGGACGGTCAGACGAGTTTGCAGCTCGACTTCCTTGTTGTCATAGGCGCGCTGAACTTCAGCCACGTCGGCCATGAACAAGCCTTCGCCCTTGCCGTTCACCAGTTCGCGGGTCGCATAGTACAGACCCAACACGATATCCTGGGAAGGAACAATGGAAGGTTCGCCGTTGGCGGGGAACAGCACATTGTTGGAGGCCAGCATCAGGGTGCGCGCTTCCAGCTGGGCTTCCAGCGACAGCGGCACGTGAACGGCCATCTGGTCACCGTCAAAGTCAGCGTTAAAGGCGGCACACACCAGGGGGTGCAGCTGAATCGCTTTACCTTCAATCAGGACCGGTTCAAAAGCCTGAATACCCAAACGGTGCAGCGTAGGCGCACGGTTCAGCATCACGGGATGCTCGCGGATCACCTCTTCGAGGATGTCCCACACGACCGGTTCCTGGCTTTCCACCAGCTTCTTGGCTGCCTTGATGGTCGTAGCCAGACCCATCAATTCCAGACGATTGAAAATGAAAGGCTTGAACAGTTCCAGCGCCATCAGCTTGGGCAGACCGCACTGGTGCAGCTTCAACTGAGGACCCACCACAATCACGGAACGACCGGAGTAGTCCACGCGCTTGCCCAGCAGGTTCTGACGGAAACGACCGCTCTTGCCCTTGATCATGTCGGCCAGGGACTTGAGTTGACGCTTGTTGGCGCCGGTCATGGCTTTGCCGCGACGACCGTTATCCAGCAAGGAGTCAACGGACTCTTGCAGCATACGTTTTTCGTTGCGCAAGATGATGTCCGGAGCCTTCAGTTCCAGCAGACGCTTCAAACGGTTATTACGGTTGATGACGCGGCGGTACAGATCGTTCAGGTCGGAAGTCGCAAAACGGCCGCCGTCCAGTGGTACCAGCGGACGCAGGTCCGGTGGCAGCACGGGCAGCACTTCCATGATCATCCAGTCTGGCTTGATGCCGGATTTCTGGAAGCCTTCCAGCACTTTCAGACGCTTGGAGATCTTCTTGATCTTGGCATCCGAGCCAGTGGCTTTCAGTTCGGCACGCAGGCGCTCGACTTCGCGATCGATGTCGATGGTACGCAGCAGTTCGCGCACGGCTTCCGCACCCATCAGGGCGTGGAAGTCGTCACCGTATTCTTCGGTCTTGGCCAGGAAATCGTCGTCGGACATGATCTGACCGCGCTTGAGCGGGGTCATACCAGGTTCGATCACGCACCAGGCTTCAAAGTACAGCACGCGCTCGATGTCACGCAGGGTCATGTCCAGCACCATGCCCAGACGGGATGGCAGGCTCTTCAGGAACCAGATGTGAGCAACCGGGCAGGCCAGTTCAATGTGACCCATACGCTCGCGACGTACTTTGGAGACGGTGACTTCAACGCCACACTTCTCGCAAATGACGCCACGATGCTTCAGACGCTTGTACTTGCCGCACAAACATTCGTAGTCCTTGATGGGACCAAAAATCTTGGCGCAAAACAGACCATCACGCTCAGGTTTGAAAGTGCGATAGTTGATGGTCTCTGGCTTGCGGACTTCGCCGAAAGACCAGGACCGGATTTTCTCGGGCGAGGCGATGCCGATCTTGATGGCATCGAACTGCTCGTCCTGAGTGACTTGTTTAAAGAGATCGAGTAGCGCTTTCATTATTTACGCTCCAAATCCATGTCCAGGGACAAGGAACGGATTTCCTTGACCAGAACGTTAAAGGACTCCGGCATACCGGCGTCGATCACGTGGTCACCCTTGACAATATTCTCGTAGACCTTGGTACGGCCGGCGATGTCGTCGGATTTAACCGTGAGCATTTCCTGCAGGGTGTAGGCGGCGCCATAAGCTTCCAGCGCCCAGACTTCCATCTCCCCGAAGCGCTGACCACCAAACTGCGCCTTACCACCCAGCGGCTGCTGAGTAACCAGCGAGTATGGGCCGGTGGAACGGGCGTGCATCTTGTCATCGACCAGGTGATGCAGCTTCAGGTAGTGCATGTAGCCTACGGTGACCATGCGTTCAAAGGCTTCGCCGGTACGACCGTCAAACAGGCGGACCTGGGTGCGGTGGGGTGCCAGCTGCAGCTTCTCGGCGATATCGTCAGGATAGGCCAGACGCAACATCTGGTCGATTTCCTGTTCGGTGGCACCGTCGAACACAGGGGTGGCCAGAGGCAGACCTTTTTGCAAGTTGGTGGCCAGGTTCATCACTTCCTCGTCAGTCAACTCGTTAATACGAGTTTTCTTGCCGGTCGTGTTGTAGACCTTGTCCAGGAACGCACGCAGTTCGGAAACCTGCACGTTCTTTTCCTCTTGCATCATGTCGTTGATGCGGTGGCCAATACCCTTGGCAGCCCAACCCAGGTGCACTTCCAGAACCTGACCCACGTTCATACGCGAAGGCACGCCCAGCGGGTTCAGCACGATGTCCACGGGGGTACCGTCAGCCATGTGCGGCATGTCTTCCACGGGAACGATGCGGGAAACCACACCCTTGTTACCGTGACGACCGGCCATCTTGTCACCAGGCTGCAGACGACGCTTCACAGCCAGGTATACCTTGACCATTTTCAGCACGCCAGGAGGCAGTTCGTCGCCTTGGGTCAGCTTCTTGCGCTTTTCTTCAAAAGCCAAGTCGAACTGGTGACGCTTCTGCTCCAAGGATTCCTTGGTGTGCTCCAGCACCAGTGCATGCTGCTCGTCAGCCAGACGGATGTCGAACCACTGCCAGCGATCCAGATCGTTCAGGTATTCAGCGGTCAGCTCAGTGCCCTTGGGCAGCTTGCGGGGACCACCGTTGACGGTTTTACCGACCAGGAACTTCAAGGCACGGTCAAAGGCGTCGTCTTCAACGATTTGCAGCTGGTCGTTCAGGTCCTGACGGTAGCGACGCAGTTCATCGTCAATGATGGACTGGGCGCGCTTGTCACGCTCGATACCTTCACGGGTAAAGACTTGGACGTCGATCACCGTACCGACCATACCCGAAGGCACGCGCAGGGAGGTGTCTTTAACGTCGGAGGCTTTTTCACCAAAAATGGCGCGCAGCAGCTTTTCTTCTGGGGTCAGCTGAGTTTCACCCTTGGGTGTCACTTTACCGACCAGCACGTCGTCGGCACGCACTTCGGCGCCGATGTACACAATGCCGGAATCGTCCAGACGGTTCAGCTGAATTTCGGACAGGTTGCTGATATCGCGAGTGATATCCTCAGGTCCCAGCTTCGTGTCACGGGCAACCACCGTCAGTTCTTCAATGTGAACCGACGTGTAGCGATCGTCAGCCACGACCTTCTCGGAGATCAGAATCGAGTCCTCGAAGTTGTAGCCGTTCCAGGGCATAAAGGCGATCAGCATGTTCTGACCCAGCGCCAATTCGCCCAGGTCAGTCGATGCGCCGTCAGCCAGCACGTCACCACGCGCCACGATATCGCCACGTTTGACGATAGGACGCTGGTTGATGTTGGTGTTCTGGTTGGAACGGGTGTATTTGGTCATGTTGTAGATATCTACACCGACTTCACCTGCCACGTTCTCGTCATCGTGCACGCGAATAACCACGCGTTGTGCATCAACGTCCACCACCACACCGCCACGACGGGCTTGTACGGTCGTACCCGAGTCAACTGCTACCGTACGTTCGATACCGGTACCGACCAGAGGCTTCTCAGGGCGCAGGCAAGGAACTGCCTGACGCTGCATGTTGGCGCCCATCAGTGCTCGGTTGGCGTCATCGTGCTCCAGGAACGGAATCAGCGACGCAGCCACAGACACGATCTGCGACGGAGCCACATCCATGTAATGGATGTTCTCTGGCGCCGTCATCATGGTTTCACCCGCCTCACGGCAGGCAACCAGATCATCTGCAAAAGCACCGTCTTCGGTCAACTCGGCGTTAGCCTGAGCGATAACGTAATTGCTTTCTTCAATGGCCGACAGGTAATCGATCTGCTCACTGACCTTACCGTCAACAATCTTGCGGTACGGTGTTTCCAGAAAGCCGTACTCGTTCAGACGAGCGTACAGCGCCATGGAGTTGATCAGACCAATGTTTGGACCTTCAGGCGTTTCAATCGGGCACACGCGACCGTAGTGGGTGGGGTGCACGTCGCGCACCTCAAAGCCCGCACGTTCACGCGTCAGACCACCAGGGCCCAGAGCCGAAACACGACGCTTGTGCGTGATTTCGGACAGCGGGTTGGTTTGGTCCATAAATTGCGACAGCTGGCTGGAACCGAAGAACTCCTTGACGGCCGCAGAGATAGGCTTGGAGTTGATCAGATCGTGCGGCATCAGGTTTTCGGTCTCGGCCTGGCCCAGACGTTCCTTAACAGCACGCTCCACACGCACCAGACCGGCGCGGAACTGGTTCTCGGCCAATTCGCCCACGCAACGAACACGACGGTTACCCAGGTGATCGATATCGTCGATCTGACCGCGGCCGTTACGCAGATTCACCAGCACCTGAATGGTGTCCAGAATATCTTCGTCGGTCAGGGTCATGGGACCTTCAATGCTGTCACCACGACCCAGACGGCTGTTGACCTTCATGCGACCCACACGCGACAAGTCGTAGGACTCTTCGCTGTAGAACAGACGGTTGAACAGGGCCTCAACCGCTTCTTCGGTTGGTGGCTCGCCGGGACGCATCATGCGATAGATCGCGATACGGGCTGCATTGGAATCCGCCGTCTCGTCAGTGCGCAGGGTCAGGGAGATAAAGCCGCCCTGATCCAGTTCATTGATGTACAGGGTCTCGAAGTCACGCACATTGGCTGCGCGCATTTCGGCCAGAATGGATTCGGTGATTTCGTCGTTGGCGTTGGCAATCACCTCGCCGGTTTCGGCGTTGATGATGTTCTTGGCCAGCACACGACCCAGAAGGAAATCTTCCGGGATGGAAATGTATTCGATCTTGGCTGCTTGCAGGTCGCGCAAATGCTTGGCATTGATGCGCTTGTCCTTTTCAACCAGTACGCGACCATCACGATCGGTAATGTCGAAACGGGCAACCTCGCCCTTCCAGTGTTCTGGAACGAATTGCAGCTTGCCGCCTTCCTGATGCAGTTCGATGTGATCGAACTCGAAGAAGTGCGCCAGGATCTGTTCTGGCGTCAGGCCAATGGCCTTTAGCAAGATGGTCACAGGCATTTTGCGACGACGGTCGATACGGAAGAACAGAATGTCCTTAGGATCGAACTCGAAGTCCAGCCAGGAACCACGGTAAGGAATCACGCGAGCCGAGAACAGCAACTTGCCCGAGCTGTGCGTTTTACCGCGGTCGTGTTCAAAGAACACACCGGGAGAACGGTGCAGCTGGGAAACGATGACTCGTTCGGTACCGTTGATCACAAAAGAGCCGTTATCGGTCATCAGGGGCATTTCGCCCATGTAGACCTCTTGCTCTTTTACTTCCTTGACGGTAGGCTTGCTCACCTCGCGGTCCATCAGGACCAGACGAACCTTCGCCCGCAAGGGGGAGGCATAGGTCAAACCACGAAGTTGACACTCTTTGACGTCGAACACCGGTTCGCCGAGCGTATAGCTCACGAACTCTAGCCGCGCCATTTGGTTATGGCTTACTATTGGAAATATGGAACTGAAAGCTTCCTGCAGGCCTTCAACCTTACGCTGCGAAGGCGGCGTGTCCTTCTGCAAGAAGGTTCTGAAAGAATGCAGCTGGGTAGCCAACAGGTAAGGAACCTGCTGTACGTCTTCACGTTTGGCGAAGCTCTTGCGTATGCGCTTTTTTTCGGTGTACGAATAAGGCATGAGCACTCCGACTCAAGGGTTACACGGACCGTCAACCACGGCCCTGGTTTACGACTCTAAAAAACCCGACTTTCTACAATACTAATTAAAAATCGTGGGTTTTCTGGAAACGCAAAAGCCCGGGAAGGCTTGAAACGCATTCCCGGGCATCTATCGATACTCTTACTTGAGCTCGATCTTGGCGCCAGCTTCTTCCAGCTTCTTCTGAGCGTCTTCAGCATCAGCTTTGGACAGGCCTTCTTTAACAGCCTTAGGAGCACCGTCAACCAGATCTTTGGCTTCTTTCAGGCCCAGACCGGTGATTTCGCGCACGACTTTAATGACGCTAACTTTGTTTGCGCCAACGTCAGCCAGGAACACGGTAAATTCGGTTTGCTCTTCAGCGGCAGCAGCAGCGCCACCAGCAGCAGGAGCTGCAACAGCAACAGCGGCGGCAGCAGCCGACACACCGAATTTTTCTTCCATTTCTTTGATCAGCTCGGACAGTTCGAGCACGGACATTGCGCCGATGGCGTCAAGGATTTCAGCTTTAGTAGCCATTTTTAAGAACTCCAGATATTAGGTAAATGCCAGGTTTGGTTGTCGTTCGCAACGACGAAGTTTCCTGAAAGAAAACAGCTTACGCAGCTTCTTTCTGATCGCGCACAGCCGCCAGGCCGCGAACAAACTTGGTGGGAACTTCGTTAAGCGTACGCACAAAAGTAGCGATAGGTGCTTGCATGGTGCCCAGCAGTTTCGCCAGCAATTCGTCACGCGAGGGCATTGTGGCCAGAGCCTTAACACCATCAGCACTCAGAACGCTATTGGGCAGCGCACCGCCCATGATGACCAATTTGTCATTGGTCTTGGCAAAATCTGCAACGACTTTCGCCGCAGCCACAGGATCTTCACTGATGGCGTACATCAGAGGACCCACGAGCTGGCTGGAGATACCGTCAAACGAGGTACCTGTCAGCGAACGACGAACCAGCGTGTTTTTCAACACACGCAGGTACACGCCAGACTCACGCGCTTTTTTGCGCAATACGGTAGCAGAAGCGACGTCCAGACCACGGTACTCGGCGATAATGATCGATTGGGCCTTTGCCAGTTCGGCAGTGACTTCTTCGATGACTACCGCTTTCTCTTCACGATTGAGACTCACGGTTGAACACTCCTTCAAACGATGTCGGGAAGGCTTCCCAACATCAACCGAATGCGGCGCACCTGGACGAGTTCTATAACGAATTCTTCCACGGGCGCCGTCTACGCTGGATAGGACATTTGCCCTGATTAAGTAGCCAGCTATGTCAGCCTGACTGCTCCAACGGTCTTTGACAGCAATGACCCTGTAAACAGGGTCACAGCCCAAAGTTCTTTTTTTCTAACTGTGGATTAAGCAGTCAGAGATGCAATTTCAACACGTGCACCGCCACCCATGGTGGAGGACACGGCAACCTTGCGCAGGTAAACACCCTTGGCAGCGGCTGGACGAGCCTTGTTCAAGGCATCAACCAGAGCAACCAGGTTGGTCTGCAGCTGTTCAACATTGAACGAGGCACGACCGATGGTGCTGTGAATGATACCGGCCTTGTCAGTACGGTACTGAACCTGACCAGCCTTGGCATTCTTGACAGCGGTAGCAACGTCAGGCGTTACCGTACCCACTTTGGGGTTTGGCATCAGGCCGCGAGGACCCAGAACCTGACCCAGGGTACCCACAACACGCATCGTGTCGGGCGAGGCGATCACAACATCAAAGTCCATTTGACCGGCTTTGATCTGTTCGGCCAGGTCGTCCAGACCGACGATGTCGGCGCCAGCTTCACGAGCGGCGTCAGCTTTTTCACCTTGGGCGAAAACGGCAACACGAACGGTCTTGCCGGTACCAGCAGGCAGAACCACCGAGCCACGAACCAGTTGGTCGGACTTACGGGGATCGATGCCCAGCTGAACAGCGATATCGATGGACTCGTCAAACTTGGCAGTGGCCGTTTCTTTTACCAGGGCCAGAGCTTCGGCCACAGGGTAGAACTTGTTGCGGTCGATCTTGGCAGCAATAGCGGCTGCGCGTTTGCTTACTTTAGCCATGATTTACACCACCCCTTCAACGTTGATGCCCATGCTGCGAGCGCTGCCAGCGATGGTACGCACAGCGGCGTCCAGATCGGCGGCGGTCAGGTCGGGTTGTTTGGTCTTGGCGATTTCTTCAGCCTGAGCGCGAGTCAGCGTACCGACTTTGTCCGCGTTAGGACGTGCAGAACCGGATTTGATGCCAGCAGCCTTTTTGATCAGGATGGTTGCTGGAGGAGTCTTCATGATGAACGTGAAGCTCTTGTCAGCAAAAGCGGTGATCACCACAGGAATAGGCAGACCGGGTTCCAGACCCTGTGTCTGGGCGTTGAACGCCTTGCAGAATTCCATGATGTTCAGACCGCGCTGACCCAGCGCTGGACCGATTGGAGGGGATGGGTTTGCCTTACCAGCTGGGACTTGCAGCTTGATAAAGCCGACGATTTTCTTCGCCATGCTTAGCTCCTTGCGGGTGATGACGCCTGACGCAGGCTGCGACAGGCTTCCCGGGGGTTGTAATTAATCAGGTCTTTTCGACTTGATCGAAATCGAGTTCGACAGGGGTAGCGCGGCCGAAAATGGTAACGGTGACACGAACCTTGTTTTTCTCGTAGTTAACTTCTTCGACGTTACCGTTGAAATCTGCAAACGGACCGTCCTTGACGCGTACCAGTTCGCCAACCTCAAACAGCACTTTGTGCCGTGGCTTCTCAACGCCCTCTTCCATTTGCGACAGGATTTTTTCCACTTCGCGCTCGGAGATAGGAGCGGGACGGTTACCGGAACCGCCCAAAAAGCCGGTGACTCGCGGCGTACTTTTTACCAAGTGCCAGGTTTCGTCGGTCAAGGCCATCTCGACCAGGACGTAACCAGGGTAAATACGTCGCTCTGTAATTGATTTCTTGCCGTTCTTTACTTCAACGACTTCTTCCGATGGAACCAGAATGCGACCAAACGCTTCTTGGAGTTCAGCGCGTTCAATGCGCTCCACCAGAGCTTTGTGCACGCTTTTTTCCATGCCGGAATAAACGTGAACCACATACCAGCGTTTGCTCATGTGTGCCCTTTATTTCCAGCCCAGCAACAGGCCATAAATGATCCAGCCGAGCCCTTTGTCAATCAGCCACAACAAAATGGCCATAACGGAAACAAACACAAAGACGATGCCCGTCATTTGCGTTGCTTCTTTACGAGATGGCCAGTGGACGCGTCGCACTTCCGTGTAGGCATCACGAGAAAAAGCGACCAGACGACGGCCTGTATCGCTAAACCAGATGATCAATGCGGCAACGATTAAGCTGGCTACAAATACCCCAGCGCGAACCAGTGAATTTTGGCCATCCAGAACGGAATAGCCAACAATACCGGCGGCGACGACTAGGACCGCTAGGCCCAGCTTGATGCGCTCGGAACCTCGGTTAACGGTTTCTACGTTGGTATTCGACATATTCCGACGAGTGACGCCACGCGAGATGGTGGCGAGTGACTGTGGTGGCAGGGGCAGAAGGAATCGAACCCTCAACCTTCGGTTTTGGA
Organism: Alcaligenes sp. SJTW-7; assembly: GCF_047716895.1. Classification (NCBI taxonomy): domain Bacteria; kingdom Pseudomonadati; phylum Pseudomonadota; class Betaproteobacteria; order Burkholderiales; family Alcaligenaceae; genus Alcaligenes; species Alcaligenes sp. SJTW-7. The sequence goes on from NZ_CP136682.1 coordinate 3,748,477, forward strand.
GACCGACGCTCTGCCAATTGAGCTATACCCCTATACCGTGACAAATCATAGCGCGTTAAATTGCTATGTTTGGCTTTTAGGCAAAAGAGGATATTAACCTCTTTCGCCCAAAATTACTACTCTTTTTTTACTTGATGATTTTTGCCACCACGCCAGCGCCAACGGTACGGCCGCCTTCGCGAATAGCGAAGCGCAGACCTTCTTCCATGGCGATAGGAGCGATCAGGGACACTTTCATCGAAATGTTGTCGCCTGGCAGAACCATTTCCTTGTCTTCTGGCAGCTCGATCGTGCCGGTCACGTCAGTTGTACGGAAGTAGAACTGAGGACGGTAGCCCTTGAAGAAAGGCGTGTGACGACCACCTTCTTCTTTGGACAGAATGTACACCTCGGCGTCGAAGTCCGTGTGTGGCTTGATCGAACCAGGTTTGGCCAGAACTTGACCACGTTCCACGTCTTCACGCTTGGTACCACGCAGCAACAGACCGACGTTATCGCCAGCTTCGCCTTGGTCCAGCAGTTTGCGGAACATTTCAACGCCGGTACAAATGGTCTTGACCGTGTCTTTGATACCCACGATTTCGATTTCTTCGCCGACTTTGATGATGCCGCGCTCAATACGACCGGTCACAACCGTACCACGGCCGGAGATCGAGAACACGTCTTCAACAGGCATCAAGAAGGTACCGTCAACGGCACGCTCAGGCGTAGGAATGTAGGTGTCCAGCGCTTCGGCCAGAGCCAGAACAGCTTGGCTGCCCAGTGGGCCTTCGTCGCCTTCCAGAGCCAGTTTGGCCGAACCCTTGATGATCGGGGTGTCGTCGCCAGGGAAGTCGTACTTGGACAACAGCTCACGAACTTCCATTTCAACCAGTTCGATCAGCTCTTCGTCATCAACCATGTCGGCCTTGTTCAGGAACACGATGATGTAAGGAACGCCAACCTGACGGCTCAGCAGGATGTGCTCGCGAGTCTGGGGCATTGGGCCGTCAGCGGCCGAGCAAACCAAGATAGCGCCGTCCATCTGGGCAGCACCGGTAATCATGTTCTTGACGTAGTCAGCGTGGCCGGGGCAGTCAACGTGAGCGTAGTGACGGTTAGGCGTTTCGTACTCAACGTGCGACGTGCTGATGGTGATACCACGTGCTTTTTCTTCAGGGGCGTTATCGATCTGCGAGTAATCGCGTGCTTCGCCGCCGTATGCCTTGGACAGAACCGTGCAGATTGCAGCGGTCAGAGTGGTTTTACCGTGGTCAACGTGACCGATAGTACCGACGTTGACGTGCGGTTTAGTCCGTTCAAACTTGCCTTTAGCCATGGCAGACTCCTGAAGGGATAGAACGATAGAGAGAAGAGAGATGTGGTGCCCATGACGCGGATCGAACGCGTGACCTCTCCCTTACCAAGGGAGTGCTCTACCACTGAGCCACATGGGCATTCAACTTCAGCCGAGCGTGGCTAAAGATTTTAAACCTGGAGCGGGTGAAGGGGATCGAACCCTCGTCTTAAGCTTGGAAGGCTTCTGCTCTACCATTGAGCTACACCCGCAGACTTTTCTTCACCCTCTCCTAAAGTTGCCTTGCTGGCTAACTTTAGAAAAGTGCTGGTGGTGGGAGTTGGATTCGAACCAACGTAGGCGCAGGGCCAACAGATTTACAGTCTGCCTCCTTTAACCACTCGGACATCCCACCCGAAGCGAAAATCGAATTATGGACATGTTTTAGGATGTCGTCAAGTCTTTTGACAAGAAAACTGAATAATTCACGGAATTTTTTTAAAAAATGGCGATTCAAGTCCCTTTTCCTCTGGTTCTGCTCCGTTTTCAGGGTGACTTTTCGGCTCATTTCGAGCGTATTGGAAAAAGGGAAATCGGTGTGAAATCCGGGTAAACACCGCATTTTCTTCGTATTTTTACTCTTTTTTTTGTAAGCAAAAGATACTGTAGCCTGTTTTTAGATTTTTAGTTCCAACTACCGCTGCGCCCAAGCTTTTGGACTCAGCGCTGTCTGCGCTCTGCAAGCAGTTGCCCCTGGCATTGGATAAGTCACCTGGTCTGTCAGCAGTTCCACGGCCCTTCCAACCTCATCGTCCTTGAATAGCCCTTTCCGACAAAAGCGTGCTGCCATTGATCCGGCAAGACAGGAGCAAACGACATACAAGACAAAGAAAAAGCCGACCTGCGGTCGGCTTTTAAATATGGCGACATTGCCCGGGCCAGACTTAATCGTCAGTCTGATCCAACAAGGACGACAAGCCCTGCTTTTCCAGCAAGGCATTCAAATGCTCCCAGCCATGAAAAGCGATTTGCAGTTGACCCTTATCCTTGGCCCCCACCTTCAGGGTCACTTTTGTGCCCAGGTGGTCCGACAACACCTTTTCAAACCGCTGAACATCGCCACTGCGACTTGCTTTGTTGTTCGCCTGCTTGCTGGCCGGCTCATCATCCTCATGCAAGGCGCGCGCGACCAGCTTCTCGGTTTCACGCACCGACAGTCGTCGAGCGATCACTTCATTGGCCAGCATGATCTGTCGTGCTGCATCCACCGCCAGCAAGGCACGAGCATGCCCCATGTCAATATCCCCTGCCAGCAACATGATCTGAACAGGTTCGGCCAGGTTGATCAGGCGCAACAGATTGCTGGTCGTCGAACGCGATCGACCAATGGCCTGGGCGGCCTGCTCATGGGTCAACCCGAACTCATCCAGCAGACGCTTCACACCTTGTGCTTCTTCAAGCGGATTAAGGTCTTCACGCTGAATGTTCTCGATCAGGGCCATGATAGCGGCGTTTTCATCGCCCACTTCCCGAACCAGAACCGGCACTTCTTCCAAGCCCGCAATCTGGGAGGCCCGAAAACGGCGTTCACCGGCGATGATCTCGTACTTGCCTTTGTCCTTACCGGATAAAGGACGCACCAAAATAGGTTGCATCACGCCTTGTGCGCGAATGGATTCAGCCAGCTCATTCAGGGCGCCTTCGTCCATGCGGGTACGTGGCTGATACACCCCGGCCTTGAGCAGCTTGACCGGCAACGTGGAAGGCGGGCCATCGCTCACTGCCGCTTCGCCTTTCTTTCCTATGCTTGCGATAGCGCCTGCGTCTGCGCCGAGCAAGGCATCCAAGCCTCGACCTAGACCTTTGGGTTTTCGTGTAGCCATGCTTACATTCCTATTGATTCTTATGTGCCTTATGCCTTGTCGCTGCGGGATTCTTTTTTCAAGCGTTTGATCAGCTCTTTGCCAAAATCCATATAGGCCTTGGCGCCCCGGGAATTCTTGTCATAAACAATACCTGGCATGCCGTGACTTGGCGCTTCCGCCAAACGCACGTTACGTGGCACTACTGTCTTGAACACCTTATCGCCAAAGTGTGTCTCGATCTGGTTGGACACCTGCTGCTGCAAGGTAACGCGCCCATCAAACATCACTCGCAGCAAACCAATCAACTGCAAATCCGGGTTGATATTGCGATAGACCCGCTTGACCGTATTGACCAGGTCCGACAGCCCTTCCAATGCAAAGTACTCACACTGCATGGGGATAATCACGCCGTGCGCGCTGGCCAGACCATTCAGTGTCAGCAGCGACAAGGTAGGCGGGCAGTCAATCAACACAAAATCATAATCGTCCAGGACCTGTGCCAGCGCTTGTTTGAGCTGTTGCTCACGCTCTTGCATCTGAATCAGGTCAATTTCAGCCCCCGAGAGCTCCCTGTTGGAAGGCAGGACATCGTAACCACCTGTTTCTGAATGTATCTTTACATTAGCAATGCTTTCATCGCCAATCAGCACTTGATACAAATTACCCGATAGGCTGTTTTTATCAATGCCGCTGCCCATGGTGGCGTTGCCTTGGGGGTCCAGGTCGATCAATAAAACTTTTTTCTTCAAGGCAGCAAGTGCAGCGGCCAAGTTAATGGCTGTGGTTGTCTTGCCTACCCCACCTTTCTGGTTTGCAATACAAAACACATAGGCACGGGGAGTTTTTACGTCGTTTTTACTCATGATTATCCTTGCTGCACCAACCACACTAGACAACGCTGTGCCTCTAGCTCCGGTACGGTTAATGATTCAATTCGTTCGACCTGCCAGTTGCTTTCGGATTGCAAGGCAGCTATCTCCAGATCGGGTTCTTTACCCTTCATAGCCGCAATGCGCCCACCTGGACGAACATGCCTACCTGCCAAATTCACAAAATCAAGCAGCGAAGAAAAAGCTCGGGAAACTACGATATCTGCTTGCAAAGGTTCCTGCTGCTCTACCCGTACATGCATGGCTGATAAATTGGGCAAACCCAATGCCCCAACCATTTGCTGGACAAATGCCATTTTTTTCTCGACCGCATCAATGCAGGTAATGTTCCACGTGGAACATGAGGCAGCCAAAACTACCCCTGGCAAGCCTGCCCCCGATCCCACATCTACAATCCGAACCGCTTCCTGAGTCGGAAGATTTTTACTGGCCAGATAATTCTGAAACGGTCGAACAATCGACAGGCTATCAAAAATATGTTGCACCAGCATTTGATCTGGGTCACGCAAGGCGGTCAGATTATAGGTACGGTTCCAGCGCTGCAATTGCTTGATGTAGTCGAGCAGCTTGCGCACCAGTACGGGGTCCTGATCAAGCCCCAGATCTACCAGGGCCTGATTCAGACGTTTTGAATACATATCACTCATGCCGATTGCTTGCTTTTCTGCTTGCGTTTCAGGTGTACCAACAATAATGAAACCGCGGCGGGAGTCACACCTTGAACCCGTCCGGCCTGTCCAATCGTCAATGGCTTAGCCGCCTTCAACCGTTGGCGAACTTCGATCGACAAGCCTTTGATATCGTCATAATCCAGATCCTCTGGAATACCCTGCTCTTCCAGGGCTGCCTGTCGCGTCACCTCATCCTGCTGGCGCGCTACATAGCCGGCGTACTTAACCTGAATCTCCACCTGTTCAATATGAACTGGATCTTCTAAGCCTGGTCCCGCTACGGGTAGTCCTTGGTCGTTCAGTACGGCCATCAACTTCCCATAGTCCACTTCAGGCCGCTTGAGCAAATCAAAAAAGGAATATTCCCGTTCGATATTTTTACCTAACAGTGCTTGGGCTTGCTCAGAAGGCAGACTGCGAGGGTTCACCCAAGTTCCCTTCAAACGCTCAATTTCACGTGCGACAGCGTCACGCTTGCGGTTGAAATGGTCCCACCGAGCATCATCCACCAGGCCCAGTTCACGACCAATTTCGGTCAGCCGCTGGTCGGCATTATCTTCCCGTAAGCTCAACCGGTATTCAGCACGTGAAGTGAACATGCGGTAAGGCTCGGTGACACCGCGAGTGATCAGGTCGTCAACCAAGACGCCAAGATAAGCCTCATTACGACGAGGGTACCATTGCTCTTTATCCTGGGCTAAACGGGCCGCGTTCACCCCCGCCAACAAGCCCTGAGCGGCGGCTTCCTCGTAACCTGTCGTACCATTGATCTGACCGGCAAAGAACAAGCCACGAATCTGCTTGGTCTCCAGCGTGGGATACAGGGATCGAGGGTCGAAATAATCGTACTCAATCGCGTAGCCTGGGCGCATGATGCGGGCATTCTCCAAGCCAGGCAGACTGCGCACCATAGCTAACTGAATATCAAATGGCAAGCTAGTTGAAACACCATTTGGATAAATCTCGGTGGTGCTCAGCCCTTCGGGCTCCAGAAATACTTGATGACTGCTTTTGTCCGCAAAGCGATGAATTTTGTCTTCGATCGATGGACAGTAGCGTGGACCAATTCCCTCAATCGTTCCCTGGTCGCTATACATAGGCGAACGATCCAGACCCGAGCGAATAATGTCGTGAGTACGCTCGTTGGTATGCGTAATCCAGCACGGCATCTGTTGGGGATGCATGGAAACATCCCCCATATAAGAGAACACCGGAATGGGATCACTATCGCCGGGCTGAACTTCCAGACGGGAAAAATCGATGGTATTGGCATCAATACGCGGAGGGGTTCCTGTCTTCAATCGCCCTTGGGGCAGTTGCAGTTCCTGCAAGCGATGCGCCAGGCTGATGGAAGGGGGGTCCCCTGCCCGACCGGCAGAATAGTTATTCAGGCCCACATGGACCAGACCATTCAAAAAAGTACCTGCCGTCAGAACCACGGACTTGGCCTTGAACTCCAAGCCAATCTTGGTCACGGCACCGACCACCCGATCTCCTTCCACAATCAGGTCCTCGACCGACTGTTGGAACACCATCAAATTGGGTTGATTCTGCAGAACCTCCCGAATAGCCTTGCGGTACAGGGAACGATCCGCCTGTGCACGAGTAGCACGCACCGCTGGGCCTTTGGAGCTATTCAGGGTGCGAAATTGAATACCTGCGCGGTCGGTAGCCAAAGCCATTGCCCCGCCCAATGCATCTACTTCCTTAACCAAATGGCCCTTACCAATCCCGCCGATGGAAGGATTGCAGGACATCTGTCCCAAGGTATCCATATTATGGGTTAGCAATAAGGTAGACACGCCGGTTCGAGCTGCCGCTAAAGCCGCTTCGGTACCAGCATGTCCGCCGCCTATGACAATAACGTCAAACTCTTCGGGATAAATCATGTCAGAACAGCTAAAAAATAAAAATCAATTATACGATTACCAGCGAGGTATGTTCCACGTGAAACACATGGAATCTGGATCTGTTCCACGTGGAACACACTTTTTTGCGTAAATACCACTGTGGATAACTTTGTGGAGAAAGAGGCCGTTTTTTCAAGTCGGACTTGACCAAGAGACGCGGAGCAACGCTCCAAAGCCAATCCTCGAGGGGATGACGCTATGGAGCGAAGCCATAAAAGGCGGGCTTGTCACTCTTAAATCTCTTAAAAGTAGCTATCTGAGCAGCTACTCCAGCTCATGGGTATAGAAGCTTGACTGTCAGGTGGCAAAATTGTGGATAACAGAACCCTAAGATGAAATATCGCCTGATGTCTTCCTAAGTGCTTCCAACGTGAAACAACCATAAAATCTCGGCAATTGTTGAACGAAACGGCACTACCGCTACTCCCTTTCTCCCGCTCCAACAGCTCACTGTGAAACGTCCTATGAGCAAGCAAAAAGGGAAACAGACAAAGCGGGTACACAGATTTATTCTCCTTGTCATATCCGTGGGGCACGGCGATGCTGAAAAAATCCCAAAAAAAAAGGAGCGTTATCTAGGACTTTGCAAGAGGCAGTAAAAACGTGAAGAAGCGAAAAGCAGGGCCTATATAGGCACCCGCTATATTCATGTGTAAAAACAGCTCAGCCAAGCCGTTCCACGATCAACGGAACCATACGAAATCTGTGGTATTTTCCTCAGGAATTCGTCTGATACGTCGCCACCCCACTTTTTCCAGAAAATTTAAAGGGCGGGTGCATTCTTATTATTTATATCAGTAGACCCATGCAGATTACCTCCAAGCTCCCCTCTGTGGGCACCACTATCTTCACCACCATGAGTCAGCTGGCTCTGGAACATAAGGCTATCAATCTGGGACAAGGTTTTCCAGATTTCAATCCTGATCCCGCGCTTATTGAGGCCGTCCACCAGGCCATGCTCGATGGTCTTAACCAATACCCTGCAATGGCAGGTTACCTGCCTTTACGCAACGCTATCGCCAGCAAGACGCAATCACGCTATGGCCGTCGCTATGACGTAGAGACAGAAATTACCGTTACCAGCGGTGCCACCGAAGCATTGATGGCCAGTTTCCAGGCTTTCGTACACCCTGGCGACGAAGTCATTGTGATCGAGCCGTTCTACGATCTCTATATCCCTGCCATTGAACTAGCGGGAGGGATTCCTGTCGCCGTCCCCATGACACCACCAAGTGAAGCTGTACCTTACTACCGGGTAGATTGGGATCGCGTCGAATCTGCAATCAGCAGTAAGACACGCATGTTGGTGATCAACTTTCCACACAATCCCACTTGCACTATTTTGCGAGCAGAGGATCTGGATGCTCTGGAGCAGATTGTAGAAAAGCATCCTTTGATTATTTTGTCTGATGAGGTTTATGAGCACCTGACCTTTGATCAGAGAGAACATTTAAGCTTGGCGACCCGTCCCTCTCTGGCCGAACGAGCAGTGATCGTCTCTTCCTTTGGCAAGACCTTCCATGCCACAGGCTGGAAGGTTGGCTATTGCTGCGCCCCAGCCAAACTAAGTGCAGAGATTAGAAAAATCCATCAATACACAGTTTTTACCGTTCCCAGCCCTTTACAGGCGGGTCTAGCGACTTATATGCAAGAACCTGCTACCTGGGAGAGCCTGCCCTCTTTCTACCAGGAAAAACGCGACCATTTACACCAAGGCTTACAGCACACCCGTTTCAAACCCATGCCCAGCGAAGGTACGTTTTTTCTGTTGGCCAGCTATGACAATATTTCAGATCTACCTGAGTTGGATTTTGCCAAATACTTGAACCAACACTATGGTGTAGGCGCAATACCGGTCTCTGCCTTTTACCTGAATCCACACTCCGAACAGGCTAATCATCGTTTGCTGCGCTTTTGCTTTGCCAAACAGCCCAGCACCCTGGACCAAGCAATCGAACGATTAAAGAAGGTCTAGCACTCCGTTAACTATTCCGTACCACCAACCGCCGCCAGGCGGTTTTTTTTATCCCATTTTTGTGGACAAGTACACATCAGTAAATCTCATCTCTTCAAATGCAGAGGAGCGGCTCAGGCCTTGTGAAACATGCTTCCCCACTTGAAGCACAAAACCTCGTGCGCGCAACACAAAATCACCGCTTTGTGGCACATGCATAAAGAAACGTAAAACAGCCCTCTCAGCCTTCAAACGAGCCCCCTGTTGATAACTTTGGGGGTAAACCTGATTTTTTCTCCAGTTATGGCCTTTCTTTCACCGAGAAAAAAGCAAACTAAGCTATACAGTCGCTTTTTCGTGTCGAGTCCAAGCTTTACGAATGAAACCGGAGCAATAAACACAAAAAAGAAAAATATAGATATAAAACAATGACTTATTTCGATATTGAAAGAACATTCACAACTACGTAACTGTGTAAAAAAACAGCCTACTGACCTCAAGCGAACACAGGTGACAAGTGACAAACCGCCACTGACGCTTTACCCACAAATTGTGGATAAGTCAAAAGTCTAAACACGATTGACCTAGTACAAGCTCCAGGCACAACAACTCCCTAAGCCAAAGCAAATACTTGGCTAAACAATTTTTATCGGTAGAACAGGTCTTTTTGCTGCCAACACCCTTTCCTTGAGCTTTTCTCATACTGCAGTAAAGCCTCAGAAGGCAACAACAAAGCCGATCCTCAACAGGCTTGAAAAATATTTTTCAGCCCTGTTGGCTCAGTTTTCTGTATGCAAAACATGCATAAGCCAGTCTTGAGCGAGATCGTGATTTTTATTCATGGACTGCATCTTAGTCGAGAACTTTTGACTTGCAAAGGGTAAGAGCCTGGTCAGGGTACCGCTGAACTTATCTTATATAACAAGCACTTAAATTTTTTATTAAGATGATTGGATGAAAGCCTGTTGATAAGTCGAACAAGTGCTTTTAAGAGTGGTAAAACAAGTACTTAGCCTGTTTTTTAACGGGGATAGATCTGACGCTTGTCAGTGGATGGTTTAGGAACAACTTTTAGAGAGCGCGAAGAAGTACCTACTTATGCCTTATGTATCCACACGCTGTGCACAATCACCTTCCTAGAGCTTATCCACAGAAAAGAAAATTGTAACAGCGCACGGAAAGCCTTATTTATCGCGTGGGGTAAGTAAAACCGGTGTCGGTCATGATGATTTTTTCAGGCCAGCGCAACGCTGCCAGATGAAAAGCGGAGTCTTCAGGCGCCTGGGCTTTATGCCGATCGCGCCAGCGTGCCCCTACGGAGTAATCGATGCAAAACGTATTTTTCTTCGCTCCGTGCCATGAAAAAGGATCTATATCTTTGAATAATAAGGAATATTTAGACATTTTCGCAACTGGCTGAGGAAACAGCTGACGCCAGTAATGGCCAAAAACCACAGGAACGTCGTCCAGGTAGCTGTCCCACCAGGCGGTACGATCCGAAAAACGCCATCGATTTCCTGCAAAAAAAGCTTGTTTAGCAGGGCCTTCGGTTCCGGAGGTCAGCAAACGGATGGGGTTGAACTCATTTTTGAGCAAATCGTAGTCAATATAGGACTGCAATAAGGGCATCAAAACGTGTGGATCTTCAATTTTTTCTTTCCAGTCCTGTTTTGCACGCAGATATTTATCTAGAATTCCTTTTTTTTCTGCATAATTATCCGCTTTATGTTCGCATTCAAAGAAATAATCAAGAAAATCGTCACTTTTTACGGCTCTAAGAGTATCAATTGCTGGATTACTCCACGCTGCATGCACGATTCTAAGATCATCTCTCTCCAAAACAATGGGTAATGTACGTAGAAATTCTTTAATTTCGTCTCTATTTTCAGGTTTTACCCGTTTGAATGGAGAGTAATTTCTTAAGTCTGATCGGTACCGTTCTTCAAAAAACCATCCAGAACCATCTTTTGCATCATCAATCAGCAGGTTGATCTCATGATTACCTAAAATTCCTTTTGCTTTTTTATTTGTAATCAATGACTTAAGATAATCAATTACGGCTGGGCTATCTGGCCCTCTGTCACAATAATCTCCAACGAATATTAAATGACGGTTTTCAGGATGAGAGCCATCAGGCTCATAACCTAAATTTTCGATCAGTTGCAGTAGAGCCTGGAACTCTCCATGTACATCACCAATGATGTCTAAGGAACCAGTAGGTAAAGTTTGTACAAGAAAGTTGGGCATGGGCGAAAGCTTCTTTATTTAACAATAACTATATATATAACTGGTAATGGATAATGGGTGTCTGTGGATAAGTGGCATAGCCTAAAATTTATCTTTAATTTCATCCACTTAGCGACTGTTTTTACCTGTGCACCATCCCGAGGAAGACGGTGGAGCGAAACTGGACAACATTTGGGGTCTGGAAAAACAGGCGACTTATCCCCCTTTCATCCACAGCGCGTCCACAGCAACCCCTCTTGGAGCTTATCCACAGGGGCCAGACGCCTGTCCCAGCCTTAAATATAGCTTTTTTGTTCAGTCCTCGACCGGTTTTCTAAGCAGAATCCACCCTGGCGAGAAGTGCCGGGGTGAACGAGACCACCCCCATCAACAGCATCATGTTCTGGGACTGATTAAGCCTTTATAATATCCACAAACTATTCACTTTCTTATTAACCGACCATTTTGTCGGAAACGATATTTTCATTTTTGGTTTAATCGAATTTGTTAATAAGATTGTGAATTACTTTTTAATCCCATTCTGTGGATAAGTTCATATATCACGATTGTTATTGGTTTTGTTCAAAACAAGATCGTTGTTTTGTTAATCAAACCGAAGTTCTTGTGCGGTCTTTTTTTATTGAACCGGTATCGTCTTTTGTTATTTTTCTTCAGCTTTATTTTTATTAATCGACTTCTTTTAGGTCAAGAATCTTATTTCCCGTGTTATGAAAGTGAATGTTCTTGCTAATCAATAAGAAGGATTTTTATAGATGTCTTCATGTTTTCTATTTTTTTATAGAAAACGAATTTTTATTTTTTAATTTTCAAAATTTCAAAATTTCAAATTTTTAATGAGAGCACCTGTTCTCATTAGCAAAAATTCTGAAGTACAAATAAAAATGTTGGAAGGCTGGGTTTTGCGCAGGAAACTACTTGCCGACCCGACCCGACCCGACCCGACCCGACCCGACCCGACCCGACCCGACCCGACCCGACCCGACCCGACCCGACCCGACCTGACCTGACCCGACCCGAGAGGACCGATCTGATAAGTTGTCGAGGAACAGGCTATTTTGCCGTATAAATCTGTTTATTTATTCAGTGCTGATTATAAAATCAGTGTTTGTTCTGGGCAGGCAGTCCTAATCCTGGCGTTTTTTTATTGCGTGATCCGGACCAGGGCAGTAACCGTGGCTTTTTGGCGAAAGTGGCAATTTCGTTTGGTCGACGCTCTACTTTGATAGGACAATCTGTCCATGTTGGAACTTTCAAGATGTTTCAGCCAACAAACTCTTGAGTTTGAATCGCAGATCGCCGTCAAGGTAAGGCGAAACAGGCGATTGCCCGAGTGCGTGAACAGGTGGCGTCCCTCTTGCTCGGCGGAATCACCCACTTATCTTTAAGGGGTATGTTTTTTCCTTGAACCAGGCAAGGGTATTCTCCTGCTGGCCAGGAGCCCAGACCGCTATAAGAAATAGCGCGAAATCTGCCCTCATGTAACAATTGCCGCCAAGGCTGTTTAATCCTTAAGTATCGTCTCGCTACTCTTCCCGTACTTCATGTCTCAACCGAATATCGAAGAAGCCGCTCAGGATTGGCACGGCTTGCTCCAGAAAGTGCCCCCGGCGGTTCGCGCTCACGTACTGACTATCACCCAAGATAACCAGGACGAGCTTGCGACCCACTTTTATACCCATATGCTCAAGCACCCTGCCGCGCAGGTGTACCTGTCGCATGATCAGGTACACAAGCGTTTGCATCGCTCCTTGCGCAGTTGGTTGGTGCAGCTGTTCTCCGTAGATGAACACAGTGACATGCAAGATCAGGTCAAGCTGCAGAACCAGGTGGGGGAGGTCCATGCCCGGGTCGGGGTGCCCGTGCACCTGGTGTTGCGGGGAGCCCGTTTGCTCAAGGGGCGCTATGCCCGCTTTTTGTTTGAGTCCTCGGACATCAGCTCCGAGCAGGCCTGGGAGTGTTTTCGGTACGTACAGAACTTTATTGATCTGGCGATGGAGCTGATGAGCCATGCCTACGCCAACTCACGTGAGCGCAAGTCTCGCGCGGAGGAGTCGTACCGTTTGTTTGCGATTGTGCAGAACGTAGCCGCCGAGCGCGGTCGACAGCGGGCTGCCCTGCTGGATTGGGAGAACCTGTTCATGTTCGCAATGGCGGTCAACAATGGCGTCACCCCTGCCCCGCGAATCGGGGACTCGGATTTCGGTATCTGGTTCAAACATAAAGGCGCCCATGCATTTCAGGGTACGGTAGAGAGCCGCGAGATCCTGGATCTGATGAATTTGATTGATACACAGCTGATGCCGGCCTTTGAGAAAGGTGATGCGAAGGGTCAGGTACTGCTTTTGCATGAGCTGCGTGATCGAACCCGAGCAATTGGTTTGCACCTGGATCGTCTGTTTGAGCAGCAAAATGAACTGGAGTCGGGGCGGGATGTGCTTACCCGCCTGCTTAGCCGCAAGTATCTGCCCGTCGTACTGAGCCGTGAGGTGGGCTATGCCCAGCAACGTGGATCACGATTCGCGTTGTTGGCAGTTGATATTGACTACTTCAAACGGGTCAATGACACGCATGGGCATGATGCCGGCGATCGTGTCTTGCGTCAGTTTGCTGAATTACTCAGCAATAGTGCCCGAGCTGGTGATTATGTATTTCGTCTCGGCGGCGAGGAGTTTCTCCTGGTGCTGGTGGACGTGGATGCGGACGGGGCGATGCGTGCTGCCCGTAATTTGCGTCTTCGCATTCATGCTGAGACCTTTCGGGTCGTGGATGGGGAGAGCATGGCTATTACCGCCAGCATCGGCGTGGCCTTGTACGATGGTCATCCGGATTATGAACGTACACTGCGCCGTGTTGATCGTGCCTTGTATCAGGCTAAAGAGGAAGGGCGCGACCGGGTCGTGTACGTTTGACAGGACAAGCCTGTCCGCTCTTTTATGTCGTATGGCGGCAACCTGTGCTACAAGTGCGTATTGTTTTGTTTTTGCCTACGTTTTGTGGCTTGCTGTTGACCTAAGGCTGTTTCATGAGGACGCCGCTCCGGCTTAAGAGCGGCCTCGGGTCCCACTACATTGAATGGCATAAACGCGTTGGCTGATGGCCAAGGCAAGATTTGTTTGCGAGCTGATTTTATGCATCCCCGTTTGGCTGTTTTCCCCCAGTATCTACTTCCTAAACAGGCATTGACCGAGTTTTTGGGCGGCCTGGCCTCCAGGCCCATGGGCGGACGTACGACCTGGGTCATCAAGCGTTTTATTGATCGTTACCAGGTCGATATGAGCGAGGCAGAAAACTCCGATCCAGCCAGCTATGCGACGTTTAACGAGTTCTTTGGCCGAGCGTTGCGCCCCGGGGCCCGACCTATTGCCGATGCGGCACTGGTCAGCCCTGTTGATGGAGCCATTAGCCAACTGGGCGTGATCCAGGGCGCGGAAGTGTTCCAGGCCAAGGGCCATAGCTACTCGACGACGGCCTTGATTGGGGGCGATGTCCAAGAGGCTGCCCGTTATCAGGATGGGCTGTTTGCGACCCTGTACCTAAGCCCCAGCGACTATCATCGGGTGCATATGCCTTGTCAGGGTGTACTCAAGCGCATGATTCATGTGCCGGGCGATTTGTTCTCGGTCAATCCTACGACTGCGCGTGGTGTGCCAGGACTGTTTGCTCGTAACGAACGGGTGGTTTGTTTTTTCGACTCTGAGCAGGGCCCATTTGTGCTGGTGCTGGTAGGAGCGACCGTGGTGGGCAGCATGGTTACGGTCTGGCATGGCGTTGTCAATGCGGCGCGTGACGGCAAGATTCGCGAATGGAATTATGAGGGCCAGAATATTGTTCTGGAAAAAGGACAGGAAATGGGCCGCTTTCTGCTAGGTTCCACTGTGGTCATGCTGTTTCCCAAGGAAAGCGGATATCGTTTTGAGCCGAGCTGGCAGCCGCAAGGGGTCATTCGTCAGGGGCAGGCCATGGGCTATCAGGGCTAAACCCTGTTTTCTTGAGAGTAGAACCTGTGTTCAAGTGGGCACAGGTTTTTTTTTACCCCTTTTTTCAGGGTAAGCGTGATTTGAAATCAGGTGGTTTGTGGAGTGTGTATGAAAAGGTGGGGGGCGAGGGTGATCAAGATACTGATTCTGTTATTGGTCTTGATGGTGACTGTCTGGGGGGCGTTGGCGCTGCTGTTTCAATGGCCGGCAGGCGCAGGACGCTGGATGCTCGTGTCTGTTTGGGTGGGGATGGCCTTGCTGAGCCTGTATGCCTTGAGCAACGGCAAGAACGTTTTTTTTGTGCCCCAGGGCCTGGGACTGGTGCTATTGCTTGGCTGGTGGGGCAGTATCGTCCCGAGCAATGAGCGACTGTGGGCCACCGATGTAAACAGAATGAGCTATGGCGAGATCCATGGTTCGGTGGTGACTTTGCATAATGTGCGGGATTTTAATTGGCGCAGTGAAACCGATTTCGATGAGCGCTGGATTACGCAGGACTATGACCTGCAAACGCTTAAATCGGTTGATATGTTTCTTTCCTACTGGATGGGACCGGTCATAGCACATACTTTGGTGTCGTTTGGCTTTGAGGATGGTCGCCATGTGGTGTTCTCGGTAGAGATTCGCAAAGAGCGAGGTGAAGCCTTTTCTGCGATAGGCGGATTTTTCAAAGAGTTTGAGTTGAGCCTGATCGCTGCAACAGAGCAGGATATTGTCCGCACACGCAGCAATGTTCGAGGCGAGGACGTGTACATGTACAGTGTGGAATTGGCCAAGCCGGCCATGCAGGCACTTTTCCTGTCTTACGTGGAGCAGGGCCGACAACTGCAAACCGCGCCCCGCTTCTACAACACCTTGACGGCTAACTGCACCACGATTGTTTATGACATGGTGTCCAAGATTGTGGATGGGGTGCCATGGGACTGGCGGGTGTTGGCTTCGGGCTATCTGGCACAGTATGTGTATGGTTTGAATGCCCTGGCTCCAGGCCATACTTTCAAGGAATTGCAGCAATTGGGTTATATCAACCCCCGGGCGTTGGCTGAACAGCCCGGAGAAGATTTTTCTGCTCTGATTCGACGGGGTTTACCCCTTGTAAGCCCTATTTAAGGCTGTTTTTGACGTTTTTGTTCCACGTGAAACATACGTTTTATTCATTTCGATCTTAAAATTAGAGCGAATTTGTAAATTGCCTAAAAAATAAAATCCCACTCTGCGAGAAATCATGGAGTGGGATTTTTTTATAAAAAAATGATTGTTTTTTAAATGGGCTCTTCTTGTCCTCGTTCTAATACTTTTTTGAGGGTGCTTGGTGCCGGCTCAGGGGGTTGCTCGCCATTGCACCAGTTGCTCCAGCGTCATGGTGTTCCCGCCGCATACCACCACCAGAATGTTGTTGTAAGGAGCCAGTGCTTCGTGGTCCAGATACAGCGTGGACAGGGCCGCGCCACATGCTGGTTCCACCAGGACCCGATGGTCAGTCAGAAAGCGCAGGCACGCGCTGACAGCCTGTGCGTCACTGACCTGGACGCAGGTGGTGGGATGGGATTGGCTGACGGCATAGGCCTGATCGCAGACCCTGGGGGCGGCTAGCGAGGTCGCTACACCACTTACTTCATTTAGGGTGATGTGTTGACGTTGTCGCACGGACTCTCCTAGGCTTGCTGTGCCCTGAGTTTCGACTGCAATGATCGTGGTCTTGTCCCAGCCTTGTTCCTGCAGGCCCTGAGCAACCCCGCTTAGCAGGCCACCGCCGCCTACGGCCAGCAACACGGCATCGGGCTGTATACCCATCTGCGCCACCTCTGCGATCATGCTGGCGTGTCCCTGCCACAGTAAAGGATCGTCGAAGGGATGTATAAATGCGTCGCCTTCTTGAGCCAGGGTCAAGGCGTAGTCATGAGCTTCCTGCCAGTTCTTGCCCACGACATGCAGCTCGGCTTTTTCCCGTTGAATCAACCGTCTGGCGTGTTCACTGGTGCTTTCTGGGACGATGACCAGCGTGGGGATGGTCAGCCTACGCCCGGCATAAGCTACCGCAATGCCCGCATTGCCACCAGAGGCAATGACGAAGCGTTGTTTGCCTTGTTGGGCGTGGTGCTGGCATAAATGACCGATACCCCGAATCTTGAAAGATCCACTCGGCTGCAAGGCGTCCATTTTTAACCAGATCTGCTTGCCGAGCTGATCGCTTAAGGCGTGTGAATAAATAAGGGGCGTCTCAAGGTGAAGAATCATTTCTTATCGTTCCAGATTTTATAGTGATCTGAGGGGGCACGGGAGGCGCTCAGCAGCCTGCTCGTCCCATTTTATCGGTCTGAAAGTTTTGTGGCCAAAGATCTTGGCTACTGTCTGTGGGCGGTCCACTCACGGGAGGAGAAGTAGGTTTGAAATCGAGGTTTATATCGCCAGCTCTGTATTTTGTAACTATCTTTATCTGTGAAGTTAAGTCTCTTAATGCCGTTTAATGTGAGGCGGCTTACGAAGTTCATACTCGACTGCACCTTCTTACAATTTCGTGTGCTCCGTCCTTGCTCGTTCAGGCTAAATCAAAGGCTGATCTGATAAAATTCCTGTTAAATCGCCCGACTCAAGACCTTTTTCCGGCTGAAGCTCCGGTTCGGTCTTAAGCGTTTAATTTTATGTGCGTGATAAGCACGGAAACTCATTCCAATCATTCGGGCCATAAAGCAGGCTTGTTTTTTGCTTTGCCTGATCGGAATAAAAACAATAATAACCAGAACTTATTTCTAGAAAAGACGCTGTGGTAGCGGCTCTTAAAGGAATAACGATTTTGTTATGAAAACTGCCACCAGACCTGCTGATATTTATATGCGTTTTTTGCAGCTCGCCGATTCGCTGCATACCTTGCCCTGCCTGCCCTGCCTGGACCCGCTCGAAGAGCGTATTCTGGTGCTGGTTGCCAAGGCATCCAAAGACTCTTTGCGCTTGTCGGTGCGCGATGTCATGGCCGTAGAAAGGCTGGGTTCGCCCGCGACCATTCACACACGCCTTAAGTCCATGCGCGAGAAGGGCTGGATCGTCCTGAGTGACACCGAGGATACGCGTCGCAAGCAAGTGGATTTGAGCCAGGCTGCTTTATTGCACTTTGATCGCCTTTCCGCCTGCCTGCTGGAAGCGGCAAATGTTTAAGGGATCAGGTGAGGTTGTGTCGCAGTCTGCGCGATACAGCTCGATAACAAAAAATAGGCTGGCAATAGCGAACCGCTAAGTTTTTTGGCTAGTGTGTTCCGCTTATGGAACCCAAACAGCTGCAGGTCTCAGGGTCAGTACATCAATAAGAGAAATAGACGGTTTAAAAACAATATCCCTATTGCTTGTCCTGCCCAGCTTCCAAGAAGCCCTTTTTTCTATACAGTAAGCTCATTGTCGATTCCATGACTGGAGGCGGGATGCGCTTACCCATATATCAGCTTGATGCTTTTACCGACACATTGTTTGCGGGTAACCCCGCTGCCGTGGTGTTGCTCTCTGAGTTTCCCGACGACGCCCTGCTGCAGTCGATTGCGCAGGAAAACAATCTGGCTGAAACCGCTTTTTTGGCGCCACAAGGCGAGGATTTCCGTTTGCGCTGGTTTACTCCTACGGTAGAGGTGCCTTTATGTGGGCACGCCACTTTGGCCAGTGCGGCGGTTGTGCTGCGCAGTCTGCGTCCAAATGACAGCCAGGTCGTGTTTCATACTCAAAGTGGTGCGTTGACCGTGCGTCGTGATGCGTCCAGCTATGTGATGGATTTGCCAGCACGCCCGGTCACCCGTGTGCCAGATAGCCCTGATTTGGAGCGGGCATTGGGAGCCAGGGTTATCGAGTTATGGCGCAATGACTTTACCCATTTGGCTGTTCTTGAGTCCGAGGAGCAGGTTCGCCAATTGCAGGTGGATGCTGGTGCTCTGCTCGCTTGCGGATTGGACGGCTGTATTGTGACCGCAAAAGGGTCGGGGCGATTTGATATTGTCAGCCGCTTTTTCGCCCCAGGTCATGGCATTGATGAGGACCCGGTGACGGGTTCGGCTCACTGCGCCCTGTTGCCCTATTGGGCGCCTATCCTGGGTAAAACGCAGTTGATGGCTTACCAGGCTTCTGCACGCGGTGGGGTACTCGATTGCTCCTTGAATGGAGATCGTGTGTTTTTGAAAGGTCAGGCCGTTATGTATCTGGAAGGGCATATTAATGTGGCCTGAAGGAAAGTAAGTGGCCGTCTCGTGGCATGAGCTTATTCGACCGGCCTGTTGGAGCGCCGGTCGAATGTCTGTTGAGCTGGTATTGTGCTTATCAGCATAAGGTCCCCTATTTCGTAGACCGCCTTGAGGGGCGGCTTTTATATTTCTGAGCTCTTATGATTCCTGTTGCACCAATTTCTCTATTTCTTTTGGTGATTATTACGCTCGGGCCGCTTGCGTGGGGGATCGTACTGGTTTGGGGTGTTTTGCTCGTAGTCCAGCCCCGGCGTCGGGTTAATTTCAAAAGTAATCCCTGGCCGCGCCTTTTGTGCTGGATCGCCCTGATAGCCTTGGCCGCTTACTACGGTTTTTTCCAATGGACGGTGTATCAATACAAAAAAGAGCAGGAACGTGAGCTGGCCAGCCGTCAACATGTTTTAAAAGAGACCGGTCGCTTTGCTGGTCTTCTGATGCCTGCTGGTACCCAGTTGGAGCTGGCGGTATGGGGAGACCCGGATAGCGTGGCCTGGGCCCGTTTCCCGGAGGCGGTGGGGGTGGCCAAGGCTCCCGTCCTGTCTTTTGAGCGCCCCCGACCGGATCTGGCTGATTCCCATTGGCATATGCAGCTGGCGCGGGACGTGGAGTTGGAGGGGTGGCTTTGTGACAGTAGCCAAGTCGTTGAAATGCAACAAGATCCACTGGCTGAGGATGGGTTTCGACTTGCTAGTTGTGCCTTGGCCGAAGGTAACCGGATTACTGCCTGGAGTCCCTACGCCGCCGCGTCCAATCTGAGTTCAGCGCCGGATTTGGTTCTGGCTTTGCCCAAGGGGACTCGGGTGCAAGCCAGACCTGAAGGGACACGGTATACCAATGGAGAGCGAGATCAGGATCGCTGGTTGCTTCGTGTGGAGGCGGAAGGGTTGCAGCTCAGCGCCTGGAGTCTGCCCCTGGAGCGTGCCTACTTGGCAGTCGATGAACATCAAAAACTGCTTTATTTGTCGCATGCCCAATTGGCACAGGAAACACAATGGGGTGGTTTCACCTATCCGGTGGGAACGCAGTTTTCCAGCCCCAACTATCGGCTTTTTCCGCAATGGCCGCTTTTATTGAAGGCGGTAGTGCCCGCCCAAGGGGATTCAGTCCCGACACAGGAGCGCATTCATGCGTTGCCGGGTGGAGAAATTTTGGACGAATTTCATTAAGTAACGGCAGCAGTTCGATTTTTTTTAGCTTTAAGTGTCATTTTTTCGGCTGTCAGTGCAATTAAATAAGGCGAATTCGTTTTGCCTGCCTCAAATTTGAGTTACTGTAAGCTTTTGAAGCGTTTGTATAAAATAAAAACGTATCGTTTTCAAAATGAACAGTCACAGAGGTGGTGACGATTGTTTCGCTTTGGCGGTCGTGGTGTTTTGAGCAGGAGCGAATCTGCCGACCCCGGCCCACCCTATTGCTGGCTTAACTGGACAAGGTTAGATGCCGCTATGACGACATATCAGGGAGATCTGCTGGAGCATACGCAGGCTCACGCCCAAGCTGCTTACTGGTTTACTCGCTTGAACTCGGGTGAAGCGACGGCGGCCGAATTACGTGAGTTTGAGGATTGGCGCCGTGACAATCCAGAAAACGAACGTTCTTATCGCTATATTTGTTACTTTTGTGACGCCAGTCTGGATGCCCCTGAGCATGAAATCCGTCGTTTATTGGCAAGCTCGGCGGATAAGGTCATCGTACTCAAGCCCTATCACCGGGTCTTACTGAGCGCTTTGCTATTGTTGGCGCTGGTGTTGACGGTCTTTTTTTCCTGGCCCGAGCGGGTGCTGCGACAAGCGCATCTGGTGTCGGGCGAGCAAGCGCTGGAGCAGCGTGCGGATGGACTGGTGCTGTT
Organism: Alcaligenes sp. SJTW-7; assembly: GCF_047716895.1. Taxonomy (NCBI): domain Bacteria; kingdom Pseudomonadati; phylum Pseudomonadota; class Betaproteobacteria; order Burkholderiales; family Alcaligenaceae; genus Alcaligenes; species Alcaligenes sp. SJTW-7. Next base: position 3,769,333 of record NZ_CP136682.1, read on the forward strand.
ATTGGGGCCCGACTCCGCACTTGAGCTGCGAGAGTATGAGGACCGCTTGAATGTGCAGTTGCTGCGTGGTCAGCTCACCTTGCAATTGGCGGATCAAGCCCAGAAAAGTGTAACGGTATTTACCAGTTTTGCGCAGGCACGTAGTAATCAGGCGCAGTTTTCTGCCTGGCTGGATAATAATCAGATGAAGTTTACGGTCATGGCTGGATCGATCGAGGTGTCCAGCGGGACCTGGTGGCGTCGCCAGACGCGGGTGCTGATTCCCGGTCAACATGTCTTTGTGGATCGATGGTCTGGGATGAAACGGGTTCAACCCGCTCCCATAGCGTTGAATAAGGCCGACTAATAGTCGGCCTCTTACATTTTGGCGAGCCTAGAACATCCAGTTCAGGAACAGTTTGCCGTTTATATCGGCACGGCTGTCACCCCATAAACGGGTCTGGGCCGACAGTCCTACACGCAAGCGTTCGGTTTGCTGCAGGCTGACGCTGGCTCCCAGTGACAAGGCATGGCGATCCACCCGTGCATAGCGACCCTCAAAGTCGACGGCCGGAGCACTGGCAAAAGCGGCCTGCTGGGTTTGATGGCGGTGCAGCAAGGCCTGTTCCCAGGCCAGCGAGACGGACGTGTGCAGTTGGCGATCCTGTCTGAGGTCCCAGTTTTGACGCAAGGTCAGCCCGATTGAGGCCTGCAAGGCTTGCTGACGGCTGGAATCCAGACGTAGACGGCTGGCGGCATCCCCCTCTTCTTCCAGACCGGGACGACGGTAATGGATGTAATCCAGGGCCAGAACGGGGCCGATGCTGCCGCTCTCGCCCAGAGCCCAGTTGTATCCGGTCTGTATGCCTGCCGAGAGGGCATGACCGGTCCAATCCGCCGCGGGGCGCGCTTGATAGCCCGCAACGCTGATAGTGCGGTTCATCTTGCCCTGCTCCATGCCCACTCGTACGTTAGCCAGGCCGTTCCAGCCTGGCTGAGTATCGTCACGGTAGCGGGCATGGATGCCCAGACCCAGGCCGGTCAACTTGCTCTTGGCTTGGAAGGGGGCGTCGATATTCACGTGTTGCTCGTTGGCATTGCCGTGTATGCCCAGGCTCCAGTCACTGCCTTCAGCACGATGTTCAGCCCCCAGCATGACGCCATAGGTTTCGCTGCGGTGGTCCACATCGTTGCTGCCTAATTGCCAGTGATAGCGACCGCCGTACGTGTGGATGAAGCTTTGCCAGCCACTGTGGGTGTTGCCCCTGGTTTGACGCAGTTGTTCGGACACCAGCTGTTCACGGCGCAAGGAGGCAGCGGTTTGAGCGGCGTAGGCACCTGCGCTTAACTGATCCAATGCCAGTCCAATATCGCTGCCATCTGCACGCGAGAAGTCCATGGCCTGATACACGGCTGCTAGAGCTTGCGTGTCTGAGGAGGCCTGTGCCAGGCTGAGGCCCACTGCGGCAGCATTGGGCGAGGCTGCATATTGCGAATAGGCATCTTGATGACGGCTGACGGTCCAGCCCGTGTCGGTGCTTTGTACCTGCAAGGAGGGAGAGGCCAGGGTTGCGCTGTACACGGCAAACTGCCCTTGCGTCTGACTGGCGGTGAACACCTTGTTCTGATCCAGCGTCCAGCCGTTCTGATACCAGTCCGGTTGCAAGTCCACCTGCAGTTCACCATCGAGCTGAGCCACACCCTGTACGTTAATACGGTCGTTCTGGGTGGTGGATGCTTCCGCCAGAATCCGGCCCTGGGCACCTTGGACAAAATTGCCCTTGATCGTCATGGTCCCGTAAGAGTTACCTGGACTGAGCGTGCCGTTATTCGTGAAGTTGTATTCGGGATTGAGGATAAATTGGCTATGGCCGTACAAGGTCGCACCTTGATCGACACGCAGGCCATACAGCTCATGTTCTCCATTCAAGGATGTGGCGCCCCCGGCGATGACGACCGCCAGATTGTTCAGGCCTTTGATATTGCCGTCATAGCGCATCTGGAAATCGGGGTCGGCATTGGCGGTAGCGCGGCCGTTCTCATCGGCCTTCTGTCCAAAGCTGATACGGGTCAGCAACAGGTCCCCATTGGCGTCACGGCGATTGTAATCAGAAGTAATGTCGCCTGTAATGGTTGCGCCCTGCAGAACATGGATGTTTTGCACCCAGGCATTGTCCGCGATATGGATGGCCGCCTTCCGGCCCGACAAGGTGCCCGACAGGTCATACCGCTTAATCAACGCGCCTTGCAAAATCGTTGGTACAGCAAGACCTTGCCCTTCCGACTCGACGAGCCAGGAGCCGTGATACTCATCGTCGCTTCCCATGGCATTCTGGCCAAAATCAAACAAGGTCCCGATGCCATCCTGACCGTCTGCCCGGACTTCGCCTTTCTGGACAATATGGTGATGACGTCCATAGCTAAATTGCAGGCCACGCCCATACGCTCCCAGCGCATGAATTCGGGTAGCGTCCGGGATGATAAGGGTGTTTTCGCTGCCATCGACACGTACACCTACGCCCCCGGGTCCCGCACTGAGCAGGTCCGCTGCCTGGGTGATGGTGTTGCGTTCGCCATAAATATGCAGGCCCAGACCCTGCGTGGCCCTGTTGTATTGGCCAGGCAGGTAGGCAGTGCCTGCTTGGTTACGTGCAAAGTAGCCCTGCGTGTTGGTCAGGGTGATGTCGTTGCCGTAGACCGAATAACCAAAGAAATTGCGGCGATCAATATTCAAACCAATATCCTGCAAGGCAGCGATTTCGGCTTCCATCAGATTCACGTAGTTGCGATAAGTCTGGTGGCTCATCAGGCTGTTGCGCAGCTCCGTGTGGCTCATGTAGTTGCGGTCTACCCCGTACTGCGGTTTGTCATGGTAGTTCAGGATGCTGACGGGGATGCCCGGCATAGCGCCGTTGAGCACCTCTTGCACATGGCTGCCGGTGAAATACCCGTTGTCCTGGCGCAGATCAAAGGCATCGGGCTCGTAAGGATTGCTGCACACGGAGCACAGGATTTTTTGCCCTGGGGTGGGTGCGCGGCCCTGATCGTCGCGCAAACCCAAGGCCCATGGGCTCAGATCGTTCAGAAAATAGGGGTCGGGCGGGTCGTTGCTGTTTTCAGCCAAGTTGTCCGCCACCGTGTTGCTGATCCCTAAAGCGTGGGCCAACTCGTGGAAAATCACGGCGTTGTAGTCCACTTTGCCCGTGATGGGCAATTGGCTGGGGGTGACGGGGGCGGTATCCAGATCCAGTTCTCCAACACCGATAACAGCGTCGGGGTTGTCGGGAGAGCCCGGGAAGATGCCTTGTAAGCGTGCCTGCAAGGCCGATAAGGTGAAATGAGGGTTGGAGGGGCTGGTCAGAGATGCGCCATATGCGTTGGCGTTCTTGCCGTTCATGGTGCCAAGATTGATGACTGCTGGCGTGTAGTTGGCCGGCAGATCGATGATCTCAGCCCAGCGTTCCAGCGCAGCCCGGATTTTCAGTCTGCCATTCTCGTCAATATCGCGGGGGGAAACACGGGGGTCTGTTTGTTCAGTCGTATCGTAGCCCCCATCATCAGGCCCGTAGATTCGTAACTCAAAGGCCTGCTGGCCTTGCTTGTTCAAAATGAATTCTGTTTCGTAGGCATGCGTGCTGCTGGCCCAGCTCAAGGCCAACAGGGTGTGGCCCAGTAGTGCTTTGATTTTGAAGTTCATTGGATCCAAGGAAAGGGGGACGAAAGGTAGAAGGCACTTTCCGTATAAAAGTAAATAAAAGTGTCTTGTTTTGCTACTTATTTCGCTGACGACGGAGGCGATTGAGTAAATGGCGCAACATCTGATTGGACCCTGACGGTAAAGATTTACGCTCGGTCAGCCGTAACCTCTAAGGGATAAAGTGTTAAAGAGAGGAAACTATGTCGATAGAAATCAGTGGGCAGGGGTTGATACATCAACAAACTATGCCTGTGACCGAGCCTTTGCACGCGACCGCCATGACGCCCCCGGCAGTATCCGGGCAGAATGAAAATGCAGCTGTAGACTCATCGGTGCGTATTACTGTGAGCTTGTCACCTTTGGGAAAAGAGCTGTCCCTGACGAGTCAGCAGGCCAGCAAGATAGAGCGCGACAAAGATATTGATGACAGCTCCCTGCCCGATGGCATTAAAGAGATTCTTAAACGAATTCGTGATTTGAAAGAGCAGATTCAACAAAAATTGATGGAGCTGCAGCGAATTCAGGCCAATGACAAATTGAGCGAAGCGCAGAAAAAACAGGAATTGGAACGTGTGCAAGCGGAGCTGACCAGCCTGAACGGTGCCTTGTCCAGTGCGCATGCCATGTTGAACAAGGTCATGGACGACATTGAGCTAGGTGGCGAAGCTCGTATGGAGGTCGGGGATTTATTGATGAAATAAAGGTCAATCCACTGGCTCTGGGGGGCGGCTTGAAGCGCCACCCGCAGTGCCAGTGGAACAGCATGATCCCGTTGCTGCATTCTTCACGGGTTCCGAGCATCGGTGACCCGGCCCAGCACGTGTTCAGGGCTGGGCCGCTACCGTCAATGCCTGTGCGATCTTGTGATTGAGCTGGTGAGGCGACATGAGTTCGGCGCTGACCTGAGCCCGGGTATGAATGATGTAGGCGGTCGACGGTTTCAGGTCAATGCAATACACGACCAGCGAGCCGCCTCCTAAAGGGGCAGCGCCAATATACACGCCCAATTCGTCGCTGATGCTCGGATCAGTGCGCTGATGGTACCCCTCCCCTGCAGCCGTCTGTCTGACGGTATCCACACACTGGGCTACGCTTAGGCGGGAGATGGAGCGCTGCTCGGCCTCCAGCTCCAGAGGGTGCAGGTGCTGGGCGTGTGCCGTCCAGGCGCCCTGCAGTAATGCGGCCATCAAAACCCATTTGCTGACTGTGCACATGATGTCCTCCCGCAGGAGACGATGGAACGTTCAGCATAGACCTGATTGATAAGGACAGGCTTTGACAGCGTGTAATTCAGCGGGAAAGTCGGGTTTTTACTGAGGCAAAAACGGGACGTTCAGTGACAGGGATGGAACAAGACCGTTGCAGGTGTTTCGCCCCTGTGCCCTGCTGGGGTGGCTCAAGCGGACCAAGATGCTTCGTACAGCGCTGAGTTCGCAGGCTGATGCCAGATAGGGACAGGAGCGACCGGGGGCAGGTCCAGTATTACTTCCCGATGCAGAAACTGGAAAAAATCTCCCCTAGCAAATCGTCGCTGCTGAACTCGCCGGTAATCGAGCACAGGTCCAGGTGGGCCAGACGCAGTTCCTCTGCAAACAGATCCAGCACCTGATCGCTGTGGGTGGCATGTTCTGCGGCCAGGCTCAGGTGGTACTCCGCCCGTTCCAGGGCCCGCAGATGTCGTTCACGTGCCAGCCAGGGGGATTCACTGCCGGGGTTCCAGCCTGCGATATCCAGCAAGGTGCGGCGCAGTGTGTCCAGACCGACATCTTTACGGGCAGAAATGGGCAGCACGGTGGCGCCGCTTTCCTGGGCAGGCAAGGCAGCCTGTTGCTCGGCGCTCAGCAGGTCTATCTTGTTATAGACGCGCAGCACGGGTACGTGCGATGGCAGACGAGTGGTAATGGCACTATCCAGTTCGTCTTGTGGGTTGCGTGCATCGAGCAGATGCACGATCACGTTGGCCTTGGCGATTTCATCCCAGGTTCGGGCAATGCCGATGCGCTCGACCGTATCCTCGGTTTCACGCAGACCGGCGGTATCCACGATATGCAGGGGAATGCCATCAATGTGGATCAACTGCATGACGCGGTCGCGGGTGGTGCCCGCAATATCGGTCACGATGGCCACGTCTTCGCCTGCCAGCGCATTGAGCAGGCTGGATTTGCCCACATTGGGCTGGCCTGCCAGTACGACGTGCAGGCCCTCGCGCAGAATCGCCCCCTGGCGCGAATGCTGCAGGATGCTTTCCAGCTCGTCCTGAATGCCTTGCAGCGTGGCGGCGGCCTGGTATTTTTCCAGAAAGTCGATTTCTTCCTCGGGAAAATCCAGGGTGGCTTCCACCAGCATGCGAAGATGGATAATCCGGTCGGCCAGGGCGTTGACCTTGTTGGAGAACACGCCGGACAGTGAGGCCACCGCACTGCGGGCAGCGGCTTCCGAAGAGGCGTCAATCAGGTCTGCCACGGCTTCAGCCTGGGCCAGATCCAGTCTGTCGTTCAGGAAAGCGCGCTGGGTAAACTCGCCGGGTTCGGCCAGTCGCAGGCCCATCTCCTTGCCGGCTTCCAGGCAGCGATCCAGCAAGCGGCGCAGTACAGCGGGTCCGCCATGTCCTTGCAGTTCCAAGACGTCTTCACCGGTGTAGGAGTGCGGGCCTTTGAAAAAAAGCGCGATGCCCTCGTCGATGGCCTGGCCTTGTGCATCCTTGAAGGGCAAAAAGTGCGCATGACGCGCTTGCAGCGTACGACCAAACAAGGTTTGAATCAGCGTATCAAGCTCCTTGCCGGATACACGGATAACACCAATACCACCCCGGCCGGGGGCGGTGGCAATAGCCACAATAGGGGAAGAGCTGGACATGGTCAGATCGATCAAAGAGGCGGAACAGAACCGTATTGTAATGGAGGCGACGGACGGTTCGGGCTTGGAGCTAAGGCCTGTGCAGGTGGTTGAAATACGTGCGTTTAGGGGGAGTGGCCTAGGCTCTTGAGAATCAGGCAATCAGGCAATCAGGCAATCAGGCAATCAGGCAATCAGGCAATCAGGCAATCAGGCCACTATTGGGATCACTTGGCAGAGCTCAAGGCCATTGAAAAAGCGATGGGCAGTGTCATCACCGCGGCTGTGGCCTGTCGTCTGCGCCTGGGTCCTTAATGGTTGTTGACACACACCACCAGAATTTCCACGCTTTCTCCGTGTTCACACAAGTACAGGTGTCCCAGGTTGCTCTTGAAGTAGATACTGTCGCGCGCTTGCAGTACATGACGGCGACCGTCCTGAAACTGCATGGTCAACTGCCCTTCAATGACAAAAATAAACTCTTCGCCTTCGTGCTGACTGAAGTCACTGGCATCACGAGGTTTGCCGGCGAGCACGCGCCCATGCATGGGTGTCATTTTCTTGTTGATCCATTCTGAGGCCAGCATGCCGTATTCATAGCGGTGTGCATGGTAGGTGACCGTGCGCGAAGCCCGTCCTACCAAAATATCCATCCCCGATTCGTTCTGGTCGCGCGGCGTTTTGAACAAATCCGACAGATCCATTTTCAAGGCCCGGCTGACGGCCAGAAACTTCTCGTAGCTCAGACCAATCAGGCCACGTTCTGCCTTGGATAGGGTGGATAGGGATACATTGGACAATCGTGCCAACATAAGCAGGGTCAAACCCTGTCGTTTGCGTTCATCGCGTATGCGAGCCCCCATGGCGGTTTTGCTTAATAAATTGGGAGCGGGGTTGGCTAAGTCTTTTGTCATAACCTAAAGAAGTAATAAACGGTTTTCTTATAGATATTATTAATTTTCTTATAAGAAAACTCTGTCCTATTGTATAGAACTACACGCTTTACGCTGGAGAAAGAAGGCATGACTGCGATGTTTGATCCTACTGCTTATCCCTCTACCTCGGTGGAATGGATAAAAAAACTGATTGCTTATGATACGACAAGCCGGGAATCTAACCTGGAACTGATTCACGACGTGCAAGCTTATTTGCAGCAGCAAGGCTTGGAAACGGTGCTGACGCATGACGCCAGTGGTCGCAAGGCCAATCTGTTTGCCACCATTGCCGCCGCCGATGGCACCCGCACCGGCGGCATTGTTTTGTCCGGCCATACGGATGTGGTGCCGGTAGATGGGCAGAACTGGAGCAGCGATCCTTTCAAGGCCGAAGTGCGTGATGGGCGGCTGTATGGTCGTGGCACCTGCGACATGAAGGGTTTTGTCGGCGTCACCCTGCAACTGGTTCCCGAGATGCTGGCGACCAGGCTGTCCAAGCCGATTCACCTTGCGTACTCCTATGATGAGGAGGTGGGTTGCGTAGGCGCCCCGGTGATGATTGACGATCTGGTGCGTCGTGGAGTCAATCCCGAAGGTTGCGTGGTGGGGGAGCCAACCAGCATGCGTACCATCGTTGCGCATAAAGGCATTAATGCCTATCGTTGCCGTGTGCATGGTCGCGCCGCGCATTCTTCGCTCACTCCCAAGGGCGTGAACGCGATTGAGCATGCGGCGCGCATCATTACCGCTATCCGCGATCTGGCCGATGATTACAAAAGTATGGGTCCGTACGATCATGATTTCGATGTGCCTTTCACGACCTTGCAAACCAGCATGATTCGCGGCGGTATTGCATTGAACACCGTGCCCGATTTGTGTGAGTTTGAATTTGAATATCGCAACCTGCCTGGCGTAGACCCCGAGCCGATCCTGCAGGAAATCCGTGAGTTTATCGATCTGAAGGTTTTGCCTGCCATGCGCCGCGAGCATCCGGATGCCTTGGTAGAGCTGGAAAAGCTGGCCAGCGCCCCCGGGCTGAATCCCGAGGAGCAAGCGGCCATTACCAAGCTGGTACGGGAACTGACACGTGATGACACCGTGCGCAAAGTAGCCTATGGCACCGAGGCAGGCCTGTTTCAACAGGCCGGTATTCCTTCGATTATTTGTGGGCCCGGCAATATTGAGCAGGCTCACCGCCCGGATGAGTACGTGGAACTGGCTCAAGTGGAGCAGTGCGAGCAGTTTTTGCGCGCCTTGATCCGCAGCCAGGCCGTCGCTTCTTAAAAAAACAGACAAACCGGTTTCAACGACAATCCATGACAACAGACAAAGTTACCCAGGAAAACGTGGTGCAGGCGCATGAGCGTCTGCGCCCCTATGTGCGCCAGACGCCCGTGTTCGATTATCAGACCGGGCGTCTGGAGAGCGGCGTTAATTTCAAATTTGAGCATTTGCAGGCCTCGGGCACGTTCAAAGCACGGGGGGCGTTCAACAATTTGCTGAGCCTGTCCGAAGACGCACGCCAGCAAGGAGTGACCTGCGTGTCGGCCGGCAACCATGCGGTGGCGGTGGCCTATGCGGCCCATCAAATGGGTGTGAAAGCTAAGACCGTCATGATCAAGACAGCCAGCCCGGCGCGCGTAGCCCTGTGCCGCGAATATGGGGCCGAGATTGTCTTTGCCGATAACGGCGAGCAGGCGTTCGAGCTGGTGCGCCAGATTGAAAGGGACGAACAAAAGACCTTCATTCATCCCTTCAGCACCTACCCGACGGTACTGGGAACTGCGACGCTGGGCTATGAGTGGTTGCAGCAAGCGGGCAAGCTGGATGCGGTCCTGGTGCCGATTGGTGGTGGTGGGTTGGCCGCGGGTGTCTCGGCCGCCGTCAAGCTATGGCAGCCTGATTGTGTGGTTTATGGCATTGAACCTGTGGGTGCGAACGTTATGGCACTTAGTCGCCAGGCGGGCGAGCCGCAAAAAATTGGCGCGATGCACTCCATCGCAGATAGTCTGATGGCTCCGCATACTGACGAATTCAGCTTCCGCGTGTGTCAGGACAATATCGATACGCTGGTCACCGTCAACGACGACCAGATCCGCGCTGGAATGCACTTTCTGTTCAATGAGTTCAAAATGGCCACCGAGCCGGCCTGTGCCGTGGCAACCGCCGCCTTGATGTTTCCCTTGCGCAAACATCTGGCCGGGCAACGGGTGGGCGTGCTGTTTTGCGGCTCCAATACGGATACCGACACCTTTGTCCGCCACATCACTACGCCTGTGGCTCAAGGTTAATCATGACGCTGAATGTGTATGTCGCAAAAGCTCAGGAAGTGTATGAGGGGCTGGAGATGGGCGCTGCCATTGACCTGATGCGCCAAGGCTTTATTGCCCTGCAGCAAGGGCGTATTGATCAGCCTTTACGCACCATTGTGCGCAGCGATTTGTCCTGTGGGTTTCTGGGCATGATGCCCGCCTGCATCAATATGCCCGAGATCTATCCCGAGCCCTTGTACGGCGCCAAGATGGGTACGCTGTTTCCTGACAATGTTCGCCTGGGCAAAGACCCTCATCAAGGCTGTGTACTTTTGATGAGCGGTTTGACCGGCGAGACGCGTGCCATTGTCGATGCCAGCAGCGTAACGGCGTTACGGACTGCAGCGGTCAGCGGCCTGGCAACCGATTTGCTGGCGCGCCCCGATGCCAGCGTGCTGACTTTGTTTGGCGGCGGCCATCAGGCTTTATGGCAGTTGCGAGCCGTCGCGCAGGTGCGCCGTCTGAGCAAGGTCTTTGTGATTACGCGTTCGCCCCAGTCGGCCCAGCATTTTATTGAAGAGGCCCAGGCTTATCTGGACTGTCCCTTGATTGCTGAGGTGTCGGCCGCGCAAGCCGTCTCCCAGTCTGATCTGGTGCTGACGGCCACCAGTTCGGCCACACCTGTTTTGCAGCGTGAATGGCTGCGCCCCGGCACTCATGTCACCGCCATGGGCTCCAGTACGCCGGCCAGCAGTGAGCTGGATGGCCCCACCATGACGGCAGGACGCTTGTTTGTGGACCGCGCCCAATCGACCCGTAATGAATCGGGTGAATTTTTGAATGCCTGCAAGCAGGGTTATCTGTCCGCGGATACAGAGTTGAACGAGCTGGGTGCTGTCTTGCAGGGAGAAGCCGCCGGGCGCATGAACGATGAAGAGATCACGATTTTCAAGTCTTTGGGACTGGCATTTGAGGATGTGCTGACGGCAGCTGCTTTGCTAAGCCGCCATGCCGCCCAGGGCAAGGGACGAGTAGTAGCACTTTAATAGCGTCAACTAGAGGTAGGGAGACAAGTGATGAAAAAGCAATGGGCGCAGGTTTTGCTGGGAACAGCGTTGGCATTGGCGTCAGGCCTGTCGGTGGCCAGCAAGTTGCCCGACACCATACGTTTGGTCGTGGGTTACCCGGCCGGAGGAACGGCAGATGCCGTGGCTCGTGTATATGCCGAACAACTGCGTGAAAAACTGGGTGTCAATGTGGTGGTGGACAACCGCGCAGGCGCGGGTGGGCAGGTTGCGGCTCAAGGCTTCTTGCGCTCGCCCACGGATGGTTCGGTGCTTTTGGTGGCGAACAATCACATGATGACCACCCTGCCCCTGACCGTGAAAACAGTCAGCTACGATCCCATGAAGGATTTTGTGCCGGTAGCCGTGATCGCCAAATTCGAGCATATCTTTGTGGTGGGCAAAACCACGCCCGCCAATACCTTGGCAGAGTATGTAGAGCTGGTGCGCAAGGAGCCGGAAAAATACGGCCACTACGGTATTCCCGCCCCTGGCAGTGCCCCCCAGTTCATGGGTTACAGCATCGCCAAAAAGAATGATATCCAGATGTCTCCTGTGCCTTATAAAGGCGGCGCCCCTTTGATTAATGACCTGCTGGGCGATCATATCCCTGCTGGGGTGGATGCCGTGGGCATGATTACTGAACATGTTGCCGCCGGTTCAGTTCGCGTGTTGGGAATTACAGGCGAGCAACGTCTGCCTATTCTCAAGGATGTGCCTACCTTTGCAGAAATGGGCTACGGAGACCTGAAGGCTTCGGGCTGGATGGGAATCTTTGCGCCCCTGGGTATGGAGCCGGAAATGGTCAAGCAGTTCCAGGATGCGTTCAATGAAGTGGCCAAGCTGCCTAAAATTGAAAGCGCGATTGTGCCGATCGGCTTTCGACCCGAGTCGGGCGATGCGCAGGAACTGGCCCGTACGGTTCAGGCGGATCTGGATACCTGGGGACCGATCATCAAGGAGTCGGGGTATTTGCAGCAGTAAGGTGCCAGACCAGGCACAACAAAAAACGCCCTGCCTTTGTGTAGGGCGTTTTTGCGTGCAACGGGTTTATTTCACCGGCGTACACAACTCCACCACGATGCGCTCGGGCGTCTGTACGTAAGACACCATCTGCCCCCAAGGCTTTTCCTGTGGTGGCGCCAGTTCTGTGCCCCCTTCTGCCAGCGCTTTGGCATGAGCGGCAGGTACGTCGTCACACACCAGGGCGATTTCGATACCCAGCGGTACTTCTGACGCGTGCGGTGATAAATGACCCTTTGGATAATTCATGTACGCCAGCATTTCCGCCGCAAAGGACAAGGTCGTTTGGCCGGTTTCCAGCTCGCCGTACAGCCCGGTCTCATGCAACATTTTGGTGGACAGGCCAAAGGCGCGATTAAAGTAGTCCAGTGCCTGGCCGACGTCAGGAACATAGATGATGGTGTAGCCAAATTTCATGGTGGGACTCGGTAGGAAAACGCAGGGCCAGTGCAAATAAGATCGGCCCCCCGATTGTAGAGCGGGGGGCCAATCTTTTTAGGGCTTTACAGACCCGGCCAGGGTTTAAAGCTGTCCGCGTCTGCTCAGTTCCGCTCGCACACCTGCGCCATAGGCGGGGTCTGCCTTGGTGAAGTGGCCCAGCTGACGCTCGATGATTTCTGTCGGCACGCCTGCCATGGCATCGGCAATATTGCTGAACAGACGTTGCTTTTCCTCGTCGTTGAACAGGCGAAACAGATTGCCAGGCTGCGAGTAGTAATCGTCGTCTACCCGGTGATCCCAGTGGTCTGCAGGCTGGCCGTCCAGCGCCAGGGGCGGTTCGCTGCGGGGAGCCTGTTGCCATTCACCTTGGCTGTTGGGCTCGTAGTTGATCGTGCCGCCGTTATTGTCGCCAGTACGCATGGCGCCATCGCGGTGGTAGCTGTGAAACGGGCAACGGGGGGCGTTCACCGGCAGCAGGCCGTGGTTTACGCCCAAGCGGTAGCGCTGGGTGTCGCCGTAGGAAAAGATACGGCCTTGCAGCATGCGGTCAGGCGAGTGCCCAATGCCGGGGACCAGATTGGCCGGCGTAAAGGCGGCTTGTTCAACCTGGGCGAAGTAGTTGGTGGGGTTCTCGTTCAGTTCCAGCATGCCCACATCGATGAGCGGGAAGTCGCCATGTGGCCAGACCTTGGTCACGTCAAAAGGGTTGATGTGGTAGTTGCGCGCCTGCTCTTCGGTCATGACCTGAATACGCAGCGCCCAGCGTGGGAAGTTGCCCTTTTCGATGTTCTCGTACAGATCGCGTTGCGAGCTTTCACGATCCTGGCCCACTACCTTGGCCGCTTCTTCATTGGTGTAGTTGGCAATGCCTTGCTGGGATTTGAAGTGGAACTTCACCCAGTGGCGCACACCCTTGTCATTGATCAGGCTGTAGGTGTGGGAACCAAAACCGTGTTGTTGGCGAAGGTTACAGGGCAGGCCCCGATCGCTCATCAAAATAGTGACCTGATGCAAGGATTCAGGCGACAAGGACCAGAAATCCCAGGCAGCGCTCATATTGCGCAGGTGGCTGCGCGGGTCGCGTTTCTGTGTATGGATGAAGTCAGGGAATTTCAATGGATCCCGTATAAAGAAGACAGGAGTGTTATTGCCCACGAGGTCCCAGTTTCCGTCTTCCGTATAGAACTTGATGGCAAATCCTCGAACGTCGCGTTCTGCATCGGCGGCTCCTGCTTCACCAGCTACGGTGGAAAAACGTAAGAAAACGGGGGTGCTGCTGCCTGGCTTGAAAACCTTGGCCATGCTGTACTGAGTGATGTCGTGCGTCACGGTAAAGGTGCCGAACGCGCCCGAGCCTTTGGCGTGCACCACGCGTTCCGGGATGCGTTCACGGTCAAAGTGAGCCAGCTTCTCCAACAGCCAATAATCCTGCATCAGGACGGGACCACGGGGGCCTGCCGTCATGGAGTTCTGGTTCTCCTCAACAGGACGGCCGGCGGCGGTCGTCAGGGTTTTCTTACTCATTGTGATTCTCCGTTGAAGCTGACCCGACCTGAGGGGGCGGGTCGTTTTAAGAAGTTGAGATCAGTCTACTGGCCTTGGTCGAAATAGTTAAATCAAATGATTTTAGTGAACGCATAGTTTTTCGCTATATTGACGGGCTTTCCTCCCGATCATAGCGGTAAGTAGAAACACAGAAAATGACATTTCTACGAACGGGCCAGACAAGGAACGTTAATAAATGACCAAAGACGGGTTTTTAGTGCGGTGTGACAAAGCATTATTGGCAGGCCGTCGCGTTTAGTGCAATCAGGTATAAGCAACAGGCGAAAAAAAACCCCGCTAAGGGTAGCGGGGTTTTCTGGGCCAGAACGAATTAGCTATTGGCGGCTTTCGCGCTGTTCTTTTCGATCTGCACCATGATGTAGCGCTGCTGGGCGATGGACAAGATGTTGTTCACGCACCAGTACAGAACCAGACCGGCGGGGAAGAAGAACATCATGCCACCAAAGACCAGAGGCATCAGCATCATGACCTTGGCTTGCATTGGATCAGGCGGTGTTGGATTCAGCTTGATCTGCAAGAACATGGTACCCATCATGATGGCGGGCAGAATCATCCAGGGGTCGCGCGCGGCCAAGTCGTGAATCCACAGAATCCACGGCGCACCGCGCATCTCGACGCTGCCCAGCAGCACCCAGTACAGCGCAATGAACACAGGGATCTGAACCAGCATGGGCAAACAGCCGCCCAGCGGGTTGATCTTCTCGGTGCGGTACATCTCCATCATGGCGGCATTCAGCTTGGCCTTGTCGTCGCCATACTTCTCGCGCAGCGCTTGCATGCGAGGAGCAAATTGCTTCATCTTGGCCATGGAGCGGTAGCTGGCGGCCGACAGCGGGAAGAAAACCAGCTTGATCAGCACGGTCAGCGCCACAATGGCCCAGCCCCAGTTACCCAGCAAGGAGTGCAGCCAGGTCAGCAGTTTGAACAAAGGCTTGGAGATGATGGTCAGCCAGCCGTAGTCGACGACCAGATCCAGGCCGGTTGCCAGTTGCGACATGGCTTTCTGGTCTTGTGGGCCGACCCACAGGGAGGCGTCCACAGCCTTGCTTTGGCCGGCATCAATCGAACCGACCGATTCCAGCGTGCGCACGGCGTACAGGTTGTTGCCCAGCTTCAGGATCTCGTTGGTGCGCTGCACGTCCTGGACCGGAACCCAGGCGGTTGCAAAGTAATGCTGCACCATCCCGATCCAGCCGTTATCGACGTTGCGCGCGTAGCTGGCCTTGTTCTTGTCGATGTCCGAGAAGGTGATTTTCTGAAACTTGTCGCCGCTGGAATAGACCACAGGACCGGTGAAGGTGCTGTACAGGCGGGACGAATCAGGTGGGTTATTGCCGTCGCGGGTCAACTGCAGATACAGGCGCGGGTCAATGGCAGCGCCGCTATTGTTCTGGATGTCGTGACGAACCTGAATGTCGTAGCGACCCTTGTGCAGGGTGTAGGTTTTGGTGACCTTCACATCGTCCGAGGTGGCTTCGAACACTACATCCAGCGTGTCGCCGGTCATGTTGTGCTGGGTCGAGACCAAGGTGAACGGGGTCAGGTGATTGGGCAGGGTCTGCCCGGCGGCGCCCACAATACCGGATTGGGCCAGGTAGATGGAGGCCGGCGAGTTGTCCAGCAACACCATGGGTTGTTCAGGATTCTCGGGCGAGCCATATTTCAACAGTTCCGCTTTGACCAGCTGGGCACCTTCGGTGCTAAAGCCAAGCTTGTAGACGTCCGTTGTAATGTCGATGGTTTGCGCTTTCGCGGACACCGCGCTGTTGCTCGATGGCAAGGCAGCAGACGCAGTGGGCTCTTGAGCAGCGGGAACACCCCCATTTTGGGCAGGTTCGTCGGAAGCTGCTGGCGCTTGTGTGGTGGCCGGGGTAGAGGCAAACAGCGATGGCTTGCCGTTATATTCCTGCCAGTTGTTCCACAGCAGCAGCAGTGCAAAGGAGAAGATCATCCAAAGGATGGTGCGTCGGATATCCATAGCGCCTGTATCACATTTATAAAGCTGAGCAAAAGCTTAGCAGTTTAACGTAGCTGGTCTGCAAACAGGGGGTTGCCTTGAAAAACAAGGCGCAGACCAGGACGATTCTAGAAAGTGTTGCGGTCTTCGGGCGTGCGAGCGGGCACGGGATCATGCCCTCCCTTGCACCAGGGATTACAGCGGCAGATACGCACACCACCGAGCCAGAGCCCTTTGAGCGGGCCATGAATGTCAATGGCCTGTAAGGCGTAGTTCGAGCAGCTGGGAGTAAAGCGGCAGTTTCGTCCGATCCAGGGGCTCAGGAAAAACTGGTAAAAGCGGATCGGCGCTGACGCCAACTTGCGCATCATGGCCGTACCTTGGCAAACAAGGTGTCGGCTTCGGTGCGAACCAGTTGCTTTAAGGCGGTCAGCGACACCTGGGGTACCTTGCTGTGCAGCCGAAAGACATAGGCGGCATTAGGCAAACCTGCGCGTTTGTGGCGGAAGGTTTCACGCAAGATACGTTTGATGGTATTGCGGGTGACGGCGCGATTGGCAAAGCGCTTGGGGACGATCAGTCCCAAACGGGCGCCTTCGGTTTGCTGTGGATCTTCGCCACGAGAGCGAGTGACCACGAACAAAGCCCCGCGACCTACGCGTTGTCCCTTAAGTGACAGCGCGTATTCGGTGGGGCTATGTAAGCGAGCCGTAGCTGGAAAGGAGGCACGCATGATGCGTAACGTGGGAGCCGGGCTTTAGAAAGATCTATTGCCCTGGGCCACGCATCCCGACATGGCTTATACAGCCAGACGTTTGCGACCTTTGGCGCGACGTGCGTTCAAAACAGCGCGACCACCGCGAGTTTTCATGCGAACGCGAAAACCGTGGGTACGCTTGCGACGGGTAACAGAGGGTTGGTAGGTGCGTTTCATGGTGTATCCAAAAAAATGAGCCGCCAGAAATCGCAGAAAATCTCCACCCCGACAGCACAAAGGCTTGGGATCTGGCAACAGAAAATCGTGTTAAGCCCGTCATTTCAGCAAATTCTTTCTGTTGTGTCAATTATTTAGCCCGATATTACGCAACTAAATTTGTTAGCCTGTGGATAACTTGGCACAGCTCAGGGTAGAATCGAGGTTTACAGAAGTGATGACCG